>JASBTZ010000008.1 GCA_030148165.1 Bacteroidota bacterium | reverse complement strand
ATACAGCCACATAACTACCGGTAAACCAATCCCGATATATCCTACCGCTTTTCGAAGGGTTTGATAAGAGTGTACACGCTGGTCGTATTTCTTTTGATAGGACATAGTGGTTGGAAATAAATATAATGTTTTATCATCTTTCTTTCCCATTACGGCAAAAAAGAAGACAAATGAGCCTGCGAATTCATGAAGACCGCTGAAAACTAGGACTACTGAATAAAAAAGCGCTAGTGCTACATCTCCGAATATTAGATGATGGATATTAGACTTTAGGGATTGGATTTTTCGAATTCCCGATTACTCGATTGTTCGAATTAGTCAGGGCGGAGCTGATGCATACTCAGGCTTCTCCCCTCGAGGGGAGATCGAGAGGGGTGACAATATTTCCCTTCACTAAATCACCCCTATAAGTCCCCTCAAGGGGACAAAAAATACGATGAACAGTTTAAGCGTTAGATTGCGCCTTGGTACGTTCTTACCAGGACCCGTCGAACGTTATTCGACGAAAGCTCGAAAGACCCTATTTTCAGCGCAAAGCTCTTTGGATACTTTATGGAGTAGCTTTAGTTTTTAGTTGTCCTTATGAACTCGCCCTTCGAGAGCCTCAGGGCTCTTTTGGAGCGCAAGCCAAAGTATCAGACGTTTCAAGCCAAAATAATATACACAACCTCCGACAACTAATTGCTAAGATTTTTCGTTTAGTAATTACGTTCTTAATAACAGCGTATGATTCCCAAATTTGCTGGCATAATTGTTACCATCTTCCTGGCTTTAAATGCCTATACTCAGTCCTGGGACTGGGTGCGAAAAGCAGGTGGGCTGAAGTCGGATAAAGCATCAACTGTTGTCGTTGATCAGGACGGCAATGTCTATTTCACTGGCTATTATAATGAACAGGCTGATTTCGGTCCGTTCAATACAGGTTTTTCTTTTAGCAGCAGTAAAGAGGTCTTTCTTGCCAAAATGGATCCCAACGGTAATTTTCTTTGGGTAACCAATGCGCTTAATTATTACGATGACCGCGGCCTTGGTTTATGTGTAGACCCAAGTGGAAATGCTTATGTCACCGGGACATGCTGGGGTGGTCTGGATTGGGGAGGCTTGTCAGTTTATGCGCCAAGCAGCTATACAGATCAGATTTTTGTTACGAAGATTGACCCAAATGGAAGTATTGTCTGGATGAAGAATGCCGGTAATTATGATGGAACCGTAAACGTCGGTGTAAATGAAAATGGCTCTCCACAAACCTTATATCAGGATGATCATGGGCAAGATCTAGCCTGCGACAGTCAGGGAAATATTTTTGTGACCGGGTTTCTTTCCAACATTGACGATGTAAATTATCACGACGCCTATTTTGATGCAATCACCATCAGCCTCCCTCCTATGGATTCCATTGCTTTCCTTGCAAAACTTTCCAGTAGCGGAAACTGGGAATGGGTAAAAACCTTTGGTGGTGAATACAAACAACGCGATCATGCTATTTGTGTTGATGACGAAGATAATGTTTATGTGTGTGGTGGTTTTTACGGAACACAACCTTTTGGTTCTACTACGGTAACCAGTACGGCATCAGCAACAGGCGTAACAAGCGAAGATATCTATGTGGCCAAATACGATAATGATGGAAACTTCCAGTTTGTCGTTACCGTTGGAGACACCTTGGATGACAGGGCTGATGGTATAAGATTTAGTCCGGTTGATGGTCACCTGTACGTTACGGGAGAATTCAGAGGTGAAGTATATTTTGGAATGGATGACCTCAACAATTACGGATCGGGACAAGATGACAAAGATGCCTTTGTGGCCAAATTGACGAAGGGCGGTGTTTGGGCCTGGGCGACTAAAGCAGGATCTAAAAAAGGAGGTGATCGCGGAACATCCGTGTGTATTGCACAAAGTGGCAATGTGATCGTTTCCGGACAATTCCGCAGTGAGGCCAAATTTGGAGACATCATACTTAATGCAGGAACAGACAGCACGCAGGCTTTTGTTGGAGCGATCAACGCTACCGGAGAATGGGTTTGGGTCTACCAGGCTGGCGGACCGATAGCTGATCGTGCAACGTATGTGGCATGTGATGGCTGTGATGCCTACGCGGTTGGTTATTTTGATCAAACCCTAACGGTTGGCGATACCACGCTTACTGCTTATGGAGGAAAAGACATGTTCATTGCGAAGCTGGTTGACGTTTGTAACGGAAGTGTACCAGCTGAACCGAATACACCGGAAAACACCGGAGTGTTTGAAGAAGCGAATGTATTCACGCCGAATTCAGATGGGAAGAACGATTTACTTTACTTCTGTGAAAATTGCGCTGCCTCTGGCACTATCATCATCGTAAATCGTTGGGGGGAAGTCGTATTTCAAACAGACGATGTCTCTTCGGCATGGAACGGAACAAATTCCTTTGGTCAACCGGTTAATGACGGAACGTATTTCTACAAAGTCTATTTGGATTACCCCGACGGGGAAAAGGAAACGAAAAGCGGGTTCATTACGGTGATCCGATAAATCAAGCGAGAAGGCAGAAGTTAAATCTCTAATTTGATTTTATTCTTTTTCCCTCTGTAAACTGTTACCGACTTAAAATAGTTCGATTGAATCTGCGGTAAAGGAATATATACACCAACCTTAAATCCAGCATCTTTTCGTGCTACACTCCGTTTGACATTGAGTCTACCTTCTTGATCTGTTGTTCCTATGAAGACACTTTTGTCGGTATAATGACCACCTCCATCATAACGTGAATAATGCATACTAACGCCTCTATCAACAACCGGAGCACCAGTTTCCTCATCGACCACTTCAAGATCAATTACAATAGTCCCGGAGCCCACTTTGCTACAGGAGCTAGCCGAAAGAAGTAATATCAAAATGAAGAGCAGTTTCCGCATGACGTCGGGTTTCTCGTATAAACGGGTTCGTAAAGCGTTTGGTTGGAATAATAGATAACGTTTAATCATCTTTCTTTCGCATTACTCTAACCATCTTTCTTTCCCATTACGGCAAAGAAAGAAGACAAATGAACCTGCGAATTCATGAAGATCGCTGAAATTGACACTACTGAATAAAGAAAAGTCTAGTGCTGCATCTCCGAATATTAGATGGCGGATATTAGACTTTAGGGATTGGATTTTTCGAATTCCCGACTACTCGATCGTTCGAATTAGTCAGGACGGAGCTGATGCACACTAAGCCTTCTCCCCTCGAGGGGAGATCGAGAGGGGTGACAATATTTCCTTTCACTAAGTCACCCCTATAAGTCCCCTCAAGGGGACAAAAAATACGATAAACAGTTTAAGCGTTAGATTGCGCCTTGGTACGTTCTTACCAGGACCTTGTTCGGCGAAAAGCACTAAAAAGGTTGATGCAAACTAAGCCTTCTCCCCTCGAGGGGAGATCGAGAGGGGTGACAATTTTTTCTTCCACTGAGTCACCCCTATAAGTCCCCTCAAGGGGACAAAAAATACGGATAAGCAGTTTGAGCGTTAGATTGCGCCTTGGTACGTTCTTACCAGGACCTTGTTCGGCGAAAAGCACTAAAAAGGTTGATGCATACTAAGGCTTCTCCCCTCGAGGGGAGATCGAGAGGGGTGACAATATTTCCTTTCACTCAGTCACCCCTATAAGTCCCCTCAAGGGGACAAAAAATACGGATAAGCAGTTTAAGCGTTAGACGCGCCTAGCTACGTTCTTGGCGGGATCCGTTCGATCCAGATCTGTTCAGATTACCGAAGTGTTGCAAACCGTGGTTATGCAGTCCGTCTGGGTGGTCTGCGCGACAAGATGGCTCTTGAGCTTGCTCAAGCGAATCGGGGACGGCCAGTAACGAGAAAGCCCGTGCGTGGCAAAGGTCTAGCAACGCTTCTTGATCTTTTCGCACTTTTGCATCAAGGTAAAAGTGCCAAAAGAATCAATTTAGAAAAGATAAAAATTCATTTCGAGGAATCTCTCGAGCCCCCAACTTCTCCAAATGTTCACTATATATTTGACAATCGATTAAATCGTAAGAACCAGTCTGAATCAAAGATATCAACGCAATTTTAGAAGCATTACTCACCTTACTGAACATACTTTCCCCACAGAAGACCTTCCCTACTTCGACTCCGTAGAGTCCACCAACTAATGAATCTCCTTCCCACACCTCCACGGATTTCGCCATGCCGACATGATGCAAACGGATATAAGCTTCTTTCATTTCATCCGTAATCCAGGTGCTGTCTTGTCCCTGTTGTTTACGATCGATGTTCTTACACTGATGGATCACCTCTTTAAAAGCCTGATTGAAGGTCACCTTAAAGCGACCACTATTGAGTATCTGCTTCGTGCTTTTGGAGATCTTCAACTCCTCCGGAAACAAAACCATTCTCGGATCAGGACTGTACCAACAGATCGGGTTTCCTTCCGAATACCAAGGGAAAATACCGCTTTCGTAAGCCAGCTTTAGACGTTCAACAGAGAGGTCGCCACCGATAGCAAGAAGCCCATATTCAGCAGCTTCTTCTAGAGAAGGAAAAACTAATTCTTCTGTTAGGATTTTCATGAGGTATGAATTTACCTTTTTTATGCCACTTTTTGCTTAGGTTGAATTTTTCTTATTTATCCTCGCGAACTCGCAAGCTCGTTTCCCATTGCAGCAAAAAGAGAGCGAATACTGCTCGTGAAGAAGAATGAGCGTAGCTCATGAAGACGACAGTTCGAGCGAAGTTGTCGCTCGCAAAACTGGAGGATTATAGCTCTAAACTCCTGAATCATACATTCTTTCTTTTTCATCGCCAAAAAGAAAGAATCAAAGAAAAGGTCTAGTGCTACATCTCCGAATATTAGATGATGGGTATTAGACTTTAGGCATTGGATTTTTCGAATTCCCGACTACTCGATCGTTCGAATTAGTCAGGACGGACCTGATGCACATTCCTTATTTCCCCCTTTGGAGGGAAGAAGAAGCACCGCTTCTGAAGACCAAGCGTTAGCGCAGGGAAGGGGGATGGCGGAGCTGATGCACATCTTAATAACGTCCGGATTGGAGAAGTGAGGATTAGAAAAGAGACGAAAGGTTAGTAAAACTCAAAAGCGCTTGTCGTTTGTGACTTGTCACACTCTTTTGACGCTTTACTCCTTGAGGCGAGTTTCCCGAACGGCTCAATACGGACTAGACCTTTTGGTTCTTTTACGGCGATGGTAAAAGAACAGAAAAAGCCTTTTGGATACTTTGTGGCTTTGGACAAAGTATCAGGAATGGGCAATGCTAAACGAGCTTGCGAGTTCATGAAGACTTATAGAACTTTACAGCCTGAATAAAAGGATAAAACAAGATTTACAATTTAAACTTAACCGGAATCGTCACAACCACCCGTACCTTCTGACCATTCTTTTCACCAGCCACCCAATTCGGCATGCTATCGACTAAGCGATACGCTTCATCCGACAAAGCTGTTGAAGGGGAACGAAGCACTTCCACATTGGTTAATTCACCGTTTTTCTCCACGACAAACTGTATGTAGACCGTTCCCTCTGTTTTGCTTTTGATAGCTGATTGCGGATAGTAGAAATTGTCCGTGAGCCATTGACTCATTGCCTTGTCTCCTCCCGGAAATTGGGGCTCCCTATCTGCATTTTCATAGACCTTGTTATCGGGAGTACTCACGTTATTCGTTGTGACTACTTGTGTGGTAACCACTTTTGTGGAAGTATTCGAACAGATCTTATCCAGGTCCAGCTCCTTCAACTTTACCTTCAACCCGTCATTGTTCTGATACATGATGAAAACCTGCTGCTTGGTCACCTCGCAATCCGGTGTAAACGTAAAGGTATATGAACCTGAAATGACACCCTTACTTATTGCCGTTCCACCGATTGCAAAGACAGAAAAACGCTCCGGATTTCCTTTTGCGGCTTCCACAGAAAAAATATTTTTTCCAACACCCAATTGAGCCCGATCGTGAAGAATGATGCTCACTTTACATAATAAGACCTGATCGTAATAGCTGTCTACCACCGTTCTGCTTTGAGACCAGGATAAACTTGCCAATGTGGTGCTTAGAATAACGAATAAAAGCTGTTTTATCATTCGTTCCGGATTTAAATTAGAATTTCTTTTCAGTGCCGTATTGGACTCAAGTTAAGAAACTTCGAAATAAAAAACTAGAGCTAGTCCTCAAAAAATATCACCTTCTCTCTGGTGCCATCTGAATAAATGAAAATCAACGGTGTGTTATACCTAATCTCCGTTTCACGCCCCATGAGGTCAATGATCTTGATTAGCTCAACTTCTGATTGCTGAAGCTCTTCCAAACCAATAACGTTGACATTCATACATGCTGATGTATCCACGCAGGAACCGTTCGAAACCTCAACTGCATAATTGCCGGTAACAGTTGGTGTGTACGACTGGTTGACTTCTCCATTAATAATTGCAAAGTTGTTATCGCAATCAAGCCACTGATAGGAAAGGCCCGCTTGATTTGCCGTTAGTGTATTCGATGTCAGGGTCACCCCATTGTCTGCATTGATCACATTGAGGGTAAGATTCACCGTCGAATCGCAACCATCAACAGTTGGTAGCACAACTGTATTCAAACCAACATCAGAGGAATCCAGAATCTGACCATGGAAGTCATACGTTTCGAAGCTGCAAATCGTAGCGGATGTGCTTGTCGTGTAGTTTTCTGCTATTGTCACATTTGTCGTGGTAGAACCACCTGCATAAGTATAGGTTACTGTATATGTCCCAGGTGTGGATGCTGACAAATCGATCTGACCTGTAGTACTATTGATCGTCAATCCGGCTCCTGCACTATAGGTACCACCTCCCGTGCCCGACTGATTGGGTATGGGATCTGTCTGATTCTGACAAAACACCGAATTACTGTAATAGATACCCGTTCCTTCCGTTAGGGTAACAGTCAAAGGAGCAGATACCTCATCCCCAAAAGTTGATCCATTACCATTCACCGCCAATCCTATTCCATATAGATTGATGGGTCCGACACCGTTGGATGGTGCTTTCCAGTTAGCCATTAATTCGCCTGTCAAATTTGTACCGCTATGCTCTAGGTATACGACTTGTCCGAGCGGACTCAATTGGGTGTTGCTCGTTGATACACTCGTGAAATTTCCAGCCATTTGATTTGCTCCGTCAAGACTGGTCATTTGTGCGCCAAAGCCAAATGGAGATCCCGTGCCAACGGTCACATTCAATTGAATGGTATACGTAGCACCGGGAATGTATTCGCTAACCAGGTTCAGAGTAGAATCATACACGTTGATCGAAACTTGTGTATTATAAGTGCCTCCCTGGTGACAGTTACCACATGTTCCGGTGGATAATGGGCCACCTGTTAAATCCTGAGCAAGCACAAAAGCAGCACCCCCACTTCGCGGATCGTATGTCGACGTGTGATATTTTGTTACCCCTACTCTAGCCGAGATCAAAATGATACACAGCGATGCAAATAGTATTAACGGTAATTTCTTCATCTTTTAGCTTTTAACGAAGATAAAAATTATTGAGCACCGGGGTAAAAGGTAAAAGTGATGGTAATAGAAGATAAAAAAGGTATTTAATTATATTTATTCCCCAATCCTAACTCAATACTATGCGATCGGTCATCAGTGAAAAACGACTCAACCTCATTAGCGCGATCGTTATTTTTCTTTGTGCTGCCTTACTGGGTATCGAGACTTATTTCCGTGACAATCCCTTTGCCTTGGAAATTTTCGAGGTCAGTGATGTCCTTATTGTTGGCTATTTCACAATTGAGATCATTTACCGGCTCCTTTATCGTGAGTATCCGATTTCCCGCGTACCGAGCGCCCTCAGAAGAAAGATCTTCAAAGTTAAAAAGGCGGAAATCCACGCTAATCCGGATGACGGAGAGATCATCGAGACCTGGTTCTGGATTCTCTTTGATCTGTTACTGGTTGTCTTGGGTTACCTCTCCTTTCTGCGCCATTATATGGATCACCCACAGACAATCCTATTACTGCGCATGTTCAGGATTTTTCGAATCCTACGGGTATTTGAATTCAGTCCGGCACTTAAGTCGATCGAACGAAAAATTTTCTCGGTCATCCCCACCGTGATCACCTTCTTCATGCTCATTGGATTGATCATCTATGTCTATGCCATTATCGGCATGTACCTCTTTGATTTCCGAACCTTTGAGTTGATTGATTTCTCTGATCTACACGCCAGCGTTACAAGCGTATTCGATATGATGGCGAATGGCTGGAGTGAAATTCTACGCGATCTAAAAGCCAATGCGACAGATATTCCCCATTGGGTGTCAGAGACCTATGTAATCAGCTTTTTCGTCTTCACCGTACTGATAACCCTTAACGTGTTCATCGCAGTAATGACTTCTCAGATTCAGGAGAAAATTGAACGAGAGATCAGAAGCATAAGTAAAAAGGACGACCAGATTCTGGCTGAGGAAAAGAAACACACCCAATCCCAGGACGATTTGAATAGAAAGCTGGATCGGATTCTCGAAGAGCTGGATACCTTAAAAAAGAAAGACTGATTTATTCGCTGATTATACGAACACGAGGATGCATGATAATCTGCATGCGAGGAGCATATTGAATAATGACGGATGTGTCGGTGATTACTGTCTCGCGAATTTTCAATTTACCCGAAACTTCAACCTGTTTCCCGTAATGTGATTCTTCCCAATGGGAATAGCCATCCACATAATAGATGTCGGAATCAGCAGTTTCGACTACAGCTCCTGCTTTAGCATCCAATGCCTTCCCTGTAACTGTAATCTTGCCCTCCTTTCTTATAGTAACCGTATAGCTATCGTAGACATACTCTTCGGTTGTTCCGCAGGATAACAGCATTAAAATCAGTAAGATGTACAATACAGTTCGCATCAATTAAAGGTAAGGATTAATCCCGCACATTAGCACGTATGACCTCCAGATGTTCTTCACTCAGGCCCTTCAACTCAAAAAAGCAAACACCTTTGGCTCCACCGGCGCGGGCTTTTTCAATAGCTTCGCCCAATTCTGCCGGACTCAAAGCTGGTAAGTATAAACCGCTGTATAATGGGAATCGACCGTCCAGTTCATTCACACCTTGCTCCGTGGCAAATTGGATCCAGTTGAGATTCTCTTCATAGAAATTGTGGTAGATCATTGGCAGGGCTATATCCAGATTCCAGCTCGACCAGTCCTGTCGCACCATGCTCCGTGACATCTCCGGAAAAGGAAATACCGCTGCGGAAATATCTTTATCGTGCGCATGAGCGATGTCCGCTAACTCATTTACTAAGGACGTCACCGCATTCAATCGGAATTGTCGCCACTCCGTACTCAATTCCGGATGCTCCATTTCCATCGGGTTGAAACCAGTCTGAGCTTTGTACGCTTCAATTGCAATGGGATGATAACCGTAATCGTATTCCGGCATTTCCGTCGTTTGCTTTAAATTGTATTTGGGTTGAAGCGCCTTACCTAAGATGACATCGCAATAACGAACGTAATCCAGGTGAACGGATTTTAATCCTTCCACTTCCGCAATGGCGCGAATATTATTCTTGATGTGCTCCCGTGCTCCTTCACTGAATGGACTCAACCACTGATAGTAGCCAACGTACGCATTGTACTCCAGGCTGTTTTGTCCCTTTCTGTTCACCGCATACCATTCCGGATGTTGTCGTGCAATGCTGTCTCCCGGACGATTCAGGGTCCACACCCAACCGTGAATGTTAAGTCCCATGTCTTTGGTCAACTCGACGTAACGTCTCAATTCATCTGCACCTCCACCAATGAAGAGATCGGTGATTCCTGCCTCTTTCGCTCGTCGAAAGTCCGCTAGCCATTCTTCATCCGATTTCTTTTTGTTTCCATGAACCCAGGCAGCAAACACAAAAGGTTCGATTTCCTCTTCCATTAGCTCACCTGATTCATTAATCGTCAGCTCCACTCCTTTCCACACAAGCGAAACTTCAAATCCAAAATGCGTATTGGTCAGCTGAGGAATAAGCTCTTCTCCATCAACAAACCATTGCTGAAGCTCCAAAGCTTCCAACGAACTCGCGTACGATGGATTAGCCACTTTATTGATGTATTGCTGCTTACGATAATGTTTCTGTTCGCGATAGATATAGAACAGATATTGTCTGGCTGCTTCGAGGTCACGCCATTGATAAAGATCTTCTTTTGTACCATCGGTAAATAATAAATAGCCCCAATGTTCCGGTCGGTGCATGTCGATTGCACTTTGCTGACACCACACCCAGTTATGTTCGTCTGTAAATTTCTTTCTTTGATACTGCTTGTTAACGATATCATGCTCCCATTGCACGCGTGAGAAATTCAATCGCCAGGGATCGGGAATCTGTTTATGTTTCTTTCCATAGAGTAGCTCATCCAAGGAGCTCCACGGAACAGCAATTTCTACGCTCCAACCCTTATCTTTTTTCTTCCAGTGGTTGAGCTTCCCATCCACATTAACACCTATTTGTAATTCGTCCATATTCCAATCATTCACGATTGGACCACCTGCACGATAAGCATTCATGAGTAAAAGATCCCATGCTGTTCCCAAGGCATTCACCTCCAGTTCACAATAATGGGTCGCATTCGTATAAGGTTTCAGAAAGATCTCGAAGTCGTTGTTGTAGAAGATCACCTGATCACGCTTTTCAATATCCGCCCAAACGTGCTCCTCTTCCATCTCCGCAAAGAAATAAATGAAGTCATCATCCCAGACAATCTTAGCACGTGTATCGTAATAGGGCTTCGGTTTTGCATCACCTTCAATATCCTGAAAGAGATCGGTCCAGACAGCACGTGACCAACAAGCTTCATCCGCCAGACCGTCAATTTTCATCGTTTCACTCGTCTTGACACATACGTATTCCCTGGGAATAATCGGCTCGAATAGATCTTGTCCGAACGCAGTGATACCGTGCAATGCCGCAACAAAAAATATGAAACGCTTAAACATGATTGCAAGATAGTAATACGAAGAAAACTTCTTGATATCTGCCTGTATCCAGTTATTAGGCTTCTACACTCTCAGGGAGTAGTTCGCGGAATCTGATATGGAAATGAGCACCATCTCTCTCCTCCATTTTTTCAATCTTACCGTTAAGTTGATCTACTAAATTATGAATCAACTGCAAGCCCAGCGAATCCAGTAATTCGAAATCTTCTTCAAGATCGAAACCAGAACCATCATCACCTATTTCAAGTAAATAAAATTCACCTGGTTCAGCGATTAAACGAATGTATATTCTCCCTCGATCTGCACCATTAAACGCGTGTTTGATAGAATTTGTCATTAACTCATTGACCAATAACCCAAGCAGAATAGAGGTGGAAATATTAAACTCTACAGCGTCGATATCGACCTCCGTATTAATTTCAAAGTCAGGTCGAACTAAAGATTCTACTAACGACTCCAGCAGCTTTTCTATGTAAACACCGAAATTGATCTTTGAAAGATCTTCTGCTTTATAAAGCAGATCATGCACTAAGGCCATCGAGTTAATTCGATTAAGGCTAACATCGAAAAGAGACTTGATCTTTTCGTCATCAATACTGTTTGACTGTAGTCGTAATAAACTTGTAATGATCTGTAGATTATTCTTCACGCGGTGATGAATCTCCTTAAGCAAGAGCTCCTTTTGTAGATTTGAATTTCGAAGGCGCTCATTTTCAGCCAGAATTCTATCCGTTACGTCCGTCGTAGTGAGATATACTTTACCATAACTATCTTCATATCCTTTAACTACCGTCCACTTTAGATGCACGTGAATGGTCGTATTCTCAAAGGTACTAAGCTCTGCATCGAATTCGCAGGATTTATCACCATTAGCTATGGCTTCAAACTGCCTGATGGCATATTCAGCCGAACGTCTTGACGCCAGCGAACGGTAGTTTTTGATCATAAACTCTTTATCAGGAGCTTTATTCAGATTGAGAACTGCATCATTTACGTCGGTAACTCTCATCAATCTAGCGCATGCTATTAAAGCAAGCTGATTTGACTCGAAGTATGCTCGTATATCTCTTATACCTTTTGATTTTAGTTGATCCAGGTAATTCTTAACTTCCGAAAAATCTTCTTCCCAGGTAGGCACCGGAGAATCTTCAAAAAGCGAACGATACCTGCGTTCATTCTCTTCCCGCTGAAATTCTCGTTGCTTTAATTGTGTAATGTCCGCCACCATGCCCAGCGAACCAATGAACTCACCTTCATTCATCAAAGGACTACCGTTAATATTGGTCCATATGGTGCTACCGTCATTTTTAATCAAACGAATTTCATAACCACTGGTATTTCCTTCCAGACGCTCCTTATGACGTTTTTCCATCTCCGGGATATCGTCGGGATGAACGAATTCCTCAAATCGTTTCCCCATCAATTCATCAATGGAATAGCCAAGAATCGTAGCCATTTTTTCATTAACAAAGGTTGTGATGTGGTCGGCATTCTTGATCCAAATACCCTCACTTGCTGTTTCCACGATTAACTCGTATAGAACAGCTTTCTCAGGCATGCCATATTTTATTTTCTCGTCGATTATAGCAGTAGACTTATGCTATAAAGATAGTAAACTAGTTTTTGAATTAGGGTTGTAATGTATTGATTTCCCGACGCCATTAATGAAAGAAGGATGCTACTTTTAAATTCTTGCTTGGTTCAAATGTTACTTATTGCGAATACATTCTTATAGTAGAAAGCGCTTATTGATGTCCTTTAAAAGTATATTCATAACATACTTATTTCTTCTTCCGTTCCTGGGAATTTCACAGCTCAGTGATCAACAGAAAGATCAGCTTCGCGAAGCATTATCCGAACGAATCAATGAACAACGTGTAAAAAAGAGACTCGATCCTCTCATCTTCAACGATACACTTAGACGGTCCGCTCAACAACATAGTGAATACATGGCTAAAACAAATCTATTGACCCATAATCAGCGAAGCCGTGATTTCTCAAGCCCTAAGAAGCGTGTGGAAGCCATTGCCGGCGATGATTTTGAGTTGGTGGGAGAAAACATCCTTTATGTCTACGTGGAGGACTTTACATTAACGGACGAAGACATTGAAAAGATTGCCGACGAGATGTTTGAGTTATGGAAGGACTCGCGACTGCACTATCAGAACATGATGAGTCGGGACTATCAGTATGCCGATCTGGGTTTTGAAAGTAATCCAAAAAAGGAGCGCATCTTTGCTACACAGGTGTTTGGGAGTAAGTAACTACTCAATCCTAGCCTTGGGCACTAATTTCTTGAGCGGCACGAGATAAGCAACGCTGAACTGATAGTAGCGGTTAGCTTCTAAATCGCCTTCATAATCAATTCTATGATCGGGTAAACCAAATGTATATGTCGCTGTAAAGACAACAGGATCCATTTGATAAGATAACTTACCGATCAAGCCATAATCCCAATTCTGATAGTTATCCATATTACTAAATGTTTCGTAGTTCTCCGTAAACGGTGGTGGCAAGAACATGCTAATGAATCCCGTAGTATCGAAGGATTCTATATCAAGTATTTGCATAAAAGGGGTACGCTCAACAATTCGTTCCTTGCGAAGTCCATTTACACGATAGCCCACATATCCTCCAAGCGAAATGCCCAAGCCATTCCATGAATAGGAAGCGGTAACAGGAAGCTGGATGTAATTTAAGCTTGTCCGTCCCTCGATCTCGGTATACGTATTGAGATCTATTCCTTCAGGAATGAGTCCATCCAGTAATTCAATCGAACTGTGTAAGGATGTATCGGCACCAACATAAGTATGTCTTAGCTGTGAGTAATAAACACCCGAACTCAAAGCAAACTGCTCATTGATGGTAAACTGATATTTGATTCCACCGTGAAATCCCAGACCATAATCACTTCCTATCTCATTAGTGGTCAACGGGAGAATATTTAGACCGACCTCCGGTCCAACTGACATTTCCTGTGCATTCGATGTAAAGCCTAGCAGGATAATTAACAATGGATATAGAATTCTGCGCATGGTGTAAATTTAAGACATCTCGAAATTAAGGTCTAGCTGACCTTTCAGGACTTTAACGACAAAAATCATCTTTCCGTATTTTTCAAAAGATGTCTTGATCTCATTCTGGAGTAGGTTCATCACGGTATCGTATTCACCCTGAAGATGTGTACTTGTTGCGTTCACCTTTATGGTAACATCACTTTGCTTACATCGATTGATAAAATCCAGGATCACGTCTTCGTAATCTTCACGAAGTGGATAGTTGCTGATCTCAATGGTTACTTGCATGTGTATTCGATTTAATCAACGAAGCTATAAGTAATCAACTTCTAATGTTAAGAAAAAATAAACTAATTATTAACAATTACCATTTGTTGATGAAAGTCATTTATCCGTGTCTATTTAAACCATACATTTGGCGCATTACTAACAAACAATTTTAAAATGAAAAAATCAATTTTATCTATTGCTGCAATGATAGCAATTTCATGTGCTGTCAATGCGCAGGTTCAGAATCATCCTCAAAATCAAGCTACAGAAGTTCGAGGAGAAGAACCAATGGTTTTTAAAACACAGGCGGAGAAAGAAGCGAAAATCGCTCAGCTTGAACAATTGATTCAAAAACGTCTGGATCAAGGAAAGACAAAAGAAGAACTGTCAAGACATTTTACTGAATTGCAAAGAGCTAAGACAGGAATAATAACGAATACAACAACCAAGTAATGAGAAGAATTAAAACTTTAAGAACAGGCGTTGCGTTGGCTGTTTTAGCCTTATTCGCAACAAATGTTTCAGCACAATTTATGGGGAGTTACGACCCTTCGAACTGGACATTTGTCACAAATACAGTTGGTGGGGATGGCTACGTAGATGTGACTGGAGCTCCAGGATCGATAATCCTGGCCGGTAGTGATGCTGGCGTCTATTGTTGTGACGGAATGGAATCATATGAGATTACCGTATGTGCTACAGGAACGATCACTTTCGATTGGTCGCACGTCAACCCGGACCTCGATGACGCTTATTATTATGTAAACGGTGTGGAAACATTGATAACATACCCGACTGCAACAGGAAGCTCAAGTGTTCCTGTTAATGCCGGTGATGTATTCGGTTTTCGTGTTAAAAATTATGACGATTGCTGTGGAAGAGGGGTCTTGACCATCTCTAACTTCAATGCTCCTGCATGCTGTAATAGCGGATTCGCAAATCAGTTTGATCCTTCAAACTGGACACTCGGACAGTTCTCGCCGCCAAGTGATGGATATGTGAACACTGTTGGCGCTCCAGCTTCTATTGAATTAGGAGGAGATGATGACAACTCTGGTGCATGCTGTTCTGAATACACTAACTATTCCATAACGATGCCCTACAGTGCCACAATCAGCTTTGATTACAACCATGTCAATCCTGACATTGATGATGCTTATTACGCGATAAATGGTGCTGCTACATTAATATCCACAGGTGGAACAGGTAGCATTGGTCCATTATCACTCTGTCAAGGTGATGTATTTGAATTTCAGGTGCAGACAATCGATGATTGTTGCGGAAGAGGGGTTCTGACAATTTCAAACTTTACCGTTTGTGACAATTTTGCTGCTCCTACGCTTCCGACGCTATCTGGCACAACAACCATTTGTGAAGGTGATACAACTGTATTATCGGTCGCTTCAGGTGTTCTCAACAGCGCAACGGACTGGGAATGGTATTCGGGTAGCTGTGGTGGTACCGTGGTAGGAACTGGAACCTCAATTTCAGTTAATCCAACTACTACAACAGATTACTTCGTGAGAGGTACGGGTCCTTGCTTAACTCCAGGCACTTGTGCATCAATAACTGTAAACGTGAATGCAATGCCAACCGTAACGGCAACGGCAACATCAAACACTGTTTGTGCTGGTGATACGATTGCACTAGTCGGTGGAGGTGCTGTTTCGTATTCATGGGATAACGGTGTGACTGATCTAGTACCATTCGTTCCAACCGCAACTACCTTATATACCGTAACCGGTACAGATGGAAACGGCTGTATGAATACGGATACAACAACTGTTTTTGTAAACGCTTTACCTACAGTAGTGGCAATGGCATCTGCGGATACGATTTGTGCTGGAGATACGGTAACGCTTTCAGGAAGTGGTGCTATGACCTATGTTTGGGATAATGGTGTAACAGATGGAGTACCATTCGTTCCTACAGCTACGACACTCTATACTGTTTACGGTACAGATGCAAATGGATGTAGCGACATGGACACGAAAACTATCCTTGTTAATGCGTTACCAACAGTTGTTGCAAATGCGTCGAGTACAACAGTATGTAACGGTGATTCAGTTACGCTGACCGGAAGTGGTGCTACTACTTATTCCTGGGACAATGGCGTAACGGATGGAGTATCTTTTGTTCCGACAGCAACAAGCACTTATGTAGTTACTGGTACTGATGCAAATGGATGTGATAATTCGGATTCAATAGCAGTTATTGTCAATCCGCTTCCAACTGTAGATGCTGGTACGAGTCAGACTGTTTGTGATAGTGTACAGGTGACATTAAGTGGTTCCGGTGCTGTAACATATAGCTGGGATAATGGTATCACGAATGGTGTTCCGTTTACCCAATCAATTGGAACTGTTGTGTACACTGTAACAGGTACCGATGCGAATGGATGTTCGAATACAGACACAGTTTCTGTAACAGTACAGGATTGTTCAGGATTGGATGAGCTTGATGCTAATAGCACTATCGCTCTGTATCCAAATCCAAATAACGGAGCATTTAGCATTACGATTAGTAACGCGCTATTCAGTGAGATTACGATTGAAGTTCTTGATATGAACGGAAAAGTAGTATACGAAAGCGTTGAATCTAATTCATCTGATCAGTTCACTGCAAACATTGAATTGCCAATGATTGAAGTAGGTACTTACTTTGTTCACCTAACTGCAGACGGTAAAACATCTGTAAAAAAGGTTATCATCGAGTAAATACTAACGATGATAAATGAAAAGGGCTAGTCGTTGACTAGCCCTTTTTTACTTAAAGAATTTTACTCTTACTGCCCCACAGCCATCCAGTTTACAAACCACAGGCCAGTCGCAGCATCACCTGGAGTTAATGGAGTCCCATCATTTCTTTGAACATAAATAGTGAAACCGGTTGTTGTTGGATTATAAATTGCAGAAACACCTGTCAGTAAATAATGTGACCCTGCACCACCAATACTTGTAAAATAGCGAGGAACTGTGCTGAAATTACATCCACTCGTATTCACATTGAGGTAAATCGTTTGTGAATTATAGATCTGCCATCCTGTTCCGGGTTGCGTATTACCGGAACAAACTTCATTACGACCTCCGGTATTCTCCAAAACAGGCATTGCCTGAACGGCAAATCCCCCATTGGAAAGATAAAGTGTATCGTTGCTGATACTCAGCGTTTGAAGCTCGTTATTCGGATCTGAATCGGCATCATTAACCTGGTCATTATTCCAGTTCATTGTGTCAGTCGCCGTAATGCCAGAAGCTACAGAACTGTTAAACATCGGATCCGTTTCCATATAGTTTGCCGTCGAATCAGCATGAAGTGCATAAGGCACGCTCATCAATTGCTGAGTTCCCAATAAGGCATACGAAGTTCCTCCAGTCGGATCAGCCGAAACTTCCGCGAAATAAGGTCCAGCTGACCAGGCAATACTATTGAATGACCCTGAGACTACCGATCCTTGTCCGATCACTAAGTTGACTAATCCAAAATCATTGGTTGTAGGTGCAAAGGTTTCCTCGTAAACCACAGTTCCTGTTGGCGACCCTTGTCGAATAACAATTTCAATTCCAACCGGGTTATTGGAAATTACAACGCCGGATGCATCACGAATTACGGCTTGATAGTTCACCCCTTGTGGTGCCTGAGCGAAGGTATAGTTGATTGCAATAATAGCTATCAGTGTTAGTAGTTTTTTCATCTTATTGAATCTTTTGAATAGTGAATGTTTTTATGGGTCTGTTTCCGTTGGATACCTTCAAATAATAGGTTCCGGTTTGATACGAATTAAAATCGATTGTATGCTCTGTTCCTTCTAATGCATGATCGTATACCAATGATCCTTTAGCATCATACAGCTGAATATTCGCATCATTTAGTAATTGATCCGATGTGAGCATCAGGTGGTCCTGTGCCGGGTTGGGAAATACTTCTATTAGTAAATCCGGTTCCAGATCTTCGAATCCAACTGCAGAAAGTTTTGTCTGGTGGAATCCCTGTGTCGCAATGGTGTTTGCATTGGATTCCGTTTGGGTGATCGGTTCACCGATCGTAAAACTCATTTGCATGCTACCGTTTTCCATATGGCTCCCGGAGGTGGCTATTACTTCCGGTGATGCCGATTGACTCAAGCTGTTCAGCCCAAGACAAAAGATCGTGCAGCAAAGTAAGATTGGTTTCATAGTTAAAATTTGAATGATTAAGATACGGATTTTAAATCAAAAATCGATGCTTCAAATTGTTGGGCACAAAAAAAAGCCACCTCTTTGAGGTGGCTTCTGTAAAATGTATCGGGTACTAAGTACGACGTACGTTTACGGCGTTCTCGCCCTTTGGTCCATCTTCAACTTCGTATTCAACATTGTCGTCCTCACGAATTGGGTCAACCAATCCTGTTTTGTGAACAAACACGTCATTACCTGATTCTGAATCCTTAATGAATCCGAATCCCTTCTCATTGTTGAAGAATTTTACAACTCCTGTTTTCATTGATATAAGATATTATTACTCCCCGGTTTTATTAGAGGCCCGGAGCTTTTCCTCTTCTGGCGTCAGCGTCACGTTTTCAGGCGCACTCGACCAATCTATTTCCAATCCTGAATTATCGGATTGTTGCTTTTTAGCTTCTTTTTTTTCTCTTTTCTCTTTTTTTCTTTTAGCTCGTTCTTTCTCTCGCTGCTTCTTGAAGAATGTCTCCTGTGATCTGGACATACATTAATCTCTTTCGTTTATTATCGGACGTACCGAATCTTGTGTCTTTAATCTAATCATTCGACACAAAAAAGAAAGACGCTTAAAAGTATCGGATTGTCGGGATCGTTTTCCCTAATTCTCGGTAAAGGTAGGCATAATATTCGAAATCAAGCATAAAACGCCAGAAATGACGAAAATTCGTTGTGCTGTTATTCGATTACATTATCTTTAAAGAACATGAAATACTTAGTAGTCATATGCCTGTTGATTTCCTGTGTGGCTGTACAGCAAAGCGCCTCTAATACTGACTCTCACAAGCAATGGTGGTATGACGGTGTAGGGGAGCAACGCGTCGAACATGCGTACTTTGCACTAGACTATTCTGAAGAACATGAACAGGCATCTTATGTCACCTATATTCTTACAAGAGAAATGCTGGAAGGTGAAAAAGTCAGGCGAACAGATAATTTTCGAGAAGATCCAAAGATCCAAACAGGATCGGCAAGTTTAGCCGATTATAAAGGTTCGGGTTATGATCGCGGACATTTATGTCCGGCTGGGGACATGGCCTTTTCTCCTATCGCTATGTCCGAATCATTCTATTTAAGCAATATGTCCCCGCAGGCGCCATCCTTTAATCGGGGCGTCTGGAAGAAACTGGAAGAACAAGTACGTGAATGGGCTGAGAAGTATGATTCGCTGATTATTTACACCGGACCTATACTAGATTCCGTCGTTGAATCCATCGGTCCCAACAAAGTCTCCGTTCCTTATCGTTATTTTAAAACAGTTTATTCCGTGAAAGAGAAACAAGCCATCGCTTTTATTCTTCCGAATGAAAAGAGCGCTGACAACATCACTTCCTTTCAAGTGAGCATCGATTCACTGGAATTAGTAATTGATAGGGATCTATACAGGGGACTACCCATTGAAGAACAGGAAAGTTTCGAAAGTGGCAAGAGTCATTTGCTCCTCAATTAACATACTTAACCTTTATTAACAGAGCTGATTGACACATAATCAATTCTGGCCCGTTATGTGCATTAACTAATGTGTGTGTTTATACACGTAGTTTCATAGTAGTTTAGTCCCCCGGTGTTTCACTGGGGGATTTTCTTTTATTGCTTAGTTATTGCGCAATGCAGTACCTCCCCATTCTCAAGCTCTAATATAAGGTAGTAAGTGCCTGAACAAAGCTCAGTAAGTGAGATCGATTTTTTTCCAATCAACTGTCTAATTTTCCGCCCTTTATCATCAATTAGAACTATCGTAGTTAATTCCTGTTCCGTTTCGATCGTAATTAAATCGCGAGCTGGATTGGGATGGATGATGACGCTATTTTGCTCCTGTTCCGATAGCTTAAGTACACAGTTAGGCGCCACCTCCGAGTAAGTAAAGTTTGCTCCGTTCATGAGTACTCCTTGAAAACCATTTCCACTCGAATCGTACGCCAGTGAACCGGATGTCTCATTTAAATTGTATACGAATAACAAGTTCGGCCTAGGCTCACTTATAGCACAGTTCATATCCTCTTGAATCTCACTTAAACTTCGTGTCTTGTCCCATACCCTCAGTTCATCAATTCTACCATCCAAATGACTGTCGTATGATAGAAACGTCGGAACAGAATCCAAGGTCCCAATCCAGTGTTTATTCGTGCTTTGAACGATTGTCCCTGGGCTTGGTATGGAACCGATATATGCCCCATCTATATACAATCTGGAGGAATCACCGTCAAAAGTTCCTGCGAGATGATGCCAGAAGCCAGTCCAGTTCATCGGATTAATAAAATAAGTAAGCGCCTGACTACTGCTATCTGTAGTAACACCAAAAGAAATTGTATGTGGCAGACTGGGAAGATACACGTAATGTAAATAGATAGCACCTCCAAAGTTCATTGGATCCACGCAATAAATACCCTGCATGTTAGATGAACTAGGAAGACTGTCAAACTTCACCCAAGCTTCTACCGTAACGGCGCTGTAACCGCTAAAGTCCAGATCGGGTAAATCTATCCGATCATCTTCACCATCAAATTCTACACACCGATCTTGTGCGGTCAGTGAAAACAAGGCCAGCATAAATAAACTTAAAACAATTGCTTTCATCGATTTCTATTGGATGATAAGCTTACGATGGGTGATCCGCTTGTCTATCATGACAAATTTCAATAAATAATTACCGGCAGGAAGATCTCTGACGCTAATAATATCTTCTTCAGAATTTATTTCACGTAGTGGACGGCCATTGATGTCCGTAAGAATTATTTGTTCGATCAATTCGGATGATCGCACGTGAATGCACTCGGAAGCGGGATTTGGAAACACGGTCAGATTATCCGAATCAAGATCAAGCGTGCCAATCACTGGCTCGTCAAGCATTACAAAATTGTTCGAAACTGAATCGAACAAATACTGGAAATAACCGCCAACAAATAATTTGCCATCAAATACTTCTACAGCCTCAATTCCATTCCCGAACACACCCATATCATCGGAAGAGCCCATTGTCGGATTACCTGTTCCCGTATTCGTGTGAAATAATCCCATATCACCTAGTTGCAAACCACTACCAAAATACATGAAGCCTGTGTCGAATAATCCGCATGATGCAAAAGAGATGGATCCAGTCATGGCAATATCTCTCACAATAATCAGTGAATCCGGATTCGACGATGGGCCGCTGACAATAATATCCCCCCAAAGAGGTGCCAAGGTATCCGCATGAATTGAAGACATATAATTTACCGGTGTTCCCGGATCCGTGAACTTTCCAATTCCTGCCCAAACAAAATGTGTACCCACATTTTCCACCACTAAAACTGTGTCAGGAGGCGTGCCGGACAAGGGTATCCAGCTGTCGGTTGACAGCTCTCGTAAGCAGGCATTTTTGGAAACCAAGTTTTGATCTCCTCCAGGTAAATGCATGATAAGACTGTCATATATTCCTCCATATGCAAGCTGTGTCGGACCTAGAGCTAAACCATTCATTGCTCCAAAAACCGTAGCCTGAAGCTCCCAATTACCGTTATATGATTGCCGCCAAATCTCATGTTCATCGAGACCCTGATCATTTTTAATAATTACTTCTTGCTTGAAGGTCGGAGCATCTGCCAATCCACTTACCGACTCCATGCCTTCGCGGCTGGGAATATTTATAAAATTCCATTGTGAACCATCGTGCATTGCCAGCGAATAGTCGACACCCAAATAATTAAAGAGACCCGTCACATAAACCTCATTTTGGTATACATAGACATCCGTAATCTTTCCTTCCAGTCCACCGCCGAGACAATACATCTGACCATCTTTATAATATCCGATTCCATCGCACGGGGTGGATCCATCGATTTCTGAAAATAAACCGGCAAAAATCAGCCGGTCTTCCCAATCATGCCGGCATAAAACTGTCACCGTGGAATCAGTTCCCCCACCAACCTGAGTAAAAGATCGTTGAGACATATACCCCGGTTGTATCCATGCTAGTTCTTCGAAGGTAAAACCATGCTCCGCTGCCCATTCGAGTACACCTGGAGTTGTAATGTCTTTTAAATAATCGTAGTTGTGTTCGTCGCGAATTCGGTTTGATAATTCCGAGTGGCCGGATTTCATTATCATATATCCTACGGCGCAATGCACGCCAAAGTCATCAATGAAATACGGTGTTCGCATTTTATGGTATAGATTTGTCGGAAAAACTTTTGTGTTTGCATATAATTGAAGCTCGTTCAACAAGTCAATTCGATTCTTCAATGCAGATGCAGATAATCCTTCGGGCGTGTTTGCGCGCAAATCCGCTATTACGCGATCCAAATGATAGGAAATCCGGTCAATATCTGATTGAAATGAAATGAGTTCATCGGGACAGTCACTTTTATGGTGCTCCCATTGAATATTAATCTCATACATGTGATCATAGACTTTCCGCTTGGAATTTGAATCAAACGAGAAAGCAAATTGGACAACAAGAATAAATACAATGGAAGCAAAGCCTTTGAGTGTACTTGATTTCATAATGGTAGTATTCGAAATTCAAGTTTAAAGTACAAATATTCAATAAGTTAGCAATCAATTAACTAGGTAGATTACCGAATACCACTCTTCATCGAATAAATAGGGTTTTATTGACCCAACTGATCATTTTTAAGAACCGATGTTCCCTCAAATTCAATGCGACGATCAAATACCGAGATGAGCTCTCCTAACTCGTATACGTTCTTATAGCCATATCCGTACAAGTTGATGTAAGTCGGGATATTTAGTGCCAGTGTTAACTTCTTCTCGTCTTCTTCAAAACTTGGCGGAACGTAGGCCTTTGTCGCAAAATATATCTCATCATCATCAAAATTGTTGTTACAGTAGATGAGGATCCTCGTGGTCGGATCCGGTATGAGATTAGCAAGGGTTTCCTGCGTGAAATCTGCAAAATTTAAGTGGATTGCTCCTTTCACATGCTTGGCATCATACATGGCTTTGGAACGGGTATCGAGAATGATTACATCCTCTTCTTTGCTCATATCATTAAACTGCTGAATAGTAACAATCCGTTCCTTACGATGTGCGTCGACTTCATGAACGAGTTCGACGAAAGCATCATAATCTACTAAAGATGGAACCAGTGTGTCTTCTTGCGCTGTTGCTGAAACACTTACTAAAAGGACAAATAGTGGAATGAGTATTTTCTTCATAATGATAAGTTTAACTGTTTTACACCTTATTTGTTATATGGTTCAAATAACAAAGAATTAATAAATGTTAATTAGGGGTAAATTTCTTATCTTTATCAGGCACAGATAATTAAAGTCATGCGAATTATACTACTACTAGCACTCACTTTGATAGCGTCAGAGTTGTATGCACAAAGTCCCCAATGGGAGAGACGAGCTGATTTCGAAAGCTTTGGACGACACAGAGCTGTGGCTGTTACCGTTGGCACAAAAGTTTATTGTGGTACAGGTCATTTAAATGGGCTACCGCCAGATGAACGATATAAAGATTGGTGGCAGTATGATCCGGCTTCAAATACCTGGATGCAAAAAGCAGATTATCCGGGTGCTCCAGGAGCCTTTCCAGATGGAGGAGATCAGGATTTGACAGGTATATCAATTGGAAATTTTGCGTATGTTGGAATGGGTCAGATGGGGCCCACTGAACATTATCGATACGATCCTGTCACAAATACATGGACACAACTTAACCCGGCTCCAACAACAGGTTTTAACAATACCTTTCCATTTGTAATTGGCAATTACGCTTATTATCCTCGTAGGTCAACGAATAATCTATACAGATACGATCCATCCAATGATACATGGACTTTGATGGGTCCAACACCATTTACCACTGGTTGGGGTAATGTAACCTTTGTCGCGGGAGGTAATGGCTATTTTAAACAGGCTACATCGCTATGGGAATATAAAGCTTCGACTGATTCATGGACATCGAGAGCGCCTTATCCGGGCTCGACTCCTTATAGGCCGGTTGCCTTTGAACAAAACGGTTACGGAGTTGTTGTGGGTGGTTATGCGTCCTTCTACGACCCGGGCAATGAAGTCTGGAGATATGATCCATTAACTAATTCGTGGACCCAGCTCGGTGACTTCCCTGGAAACGGAAGAAGATGGGCGGTCGCAGCAAACATTGATAACAGGGTGTTTTATGGTCTTGGCACTAACGGAACAAATTTCGAAGATTGGTGGGAGTTTGACATGTATATGGGCGTTCATGAATTCGATGAATCGGCATTCAACGTTTATCCGAATATCGCCACAGACTATGTCAATTTTGAATACGACAACAATCCGAACTTCGAGATCTCAATCTTCGATCAAATGGGAAGATTGGTTAGAACCGAGAAGACGAACAACGGTAAGATTAAATTGAATCGAAATCACGAGCAATCGGGCATTTACTTTTATCATCTTGCAATCAATGGTGAAAGTGTCCACAGTGATCGCTTTATTTTTCAGTAATAAATTCTATTTTTTACGAACGGACTTGTATAGTTCTGTCACCCAAAAAACACTGGAAGATAACACCAACAGGATCGTGGCGTCCCATATACTAACTCGCTCGAAGTTAAATATTTCTGCAACAGCAGGAATTTCGATGATCACATACATCATGATCAAGGATAATAAGACTGCGTAATTCACGAGTCTGTTCGAAAGGAATCCAATTTTAAGGATTGGTAATCTCAGTGAGCGCATATTGTATACGTTAAAAAGCTGGGTGAACGACAACACAATAAAAGCACACGTCTGTGCCATTCTGACTCCTTCTTCCAGATAAAAATAAAAGGTTCCAAGCGATAGGCCGGTCATTAATACGAGGTTAATTAATAGAAATGGTATGATCTCGCAGTTCAGTATTCGTTCATTACGATCCATGGGCTTTCTCTCCATGACATCGCCATGCCCTGCCTCCGTGGCTAAAGCTACGTCTGTTATCCCGTCCGTCACCAAATTAAGCCAAAGAAGCTGTGTAACCGTTAAAGGTAATGGAAGCCCAACCAATATGGCGAGCATAATTGTTGCACTCTCCGCAAGATTTGTCGTGATCAGGAAGAAACTCGTTTGTCTTGCATTGTTAAATGCTATTCTGCCTTCTTCAATGGCGTTTACGATGGATGTAAAATTATTATCTGTCAAAATCACATCAGACGCTTCACGGGCCGTATCGGTACCTCCTATTCCCATAGCAATACCGGCATCCGCCTTTTTAAGTGCAGGAGCATCATTTACCCCGTCACCTGTCATTGCAATGAGTTCTCCTGCGGCCTGTAACCGACCAGCTATACGCAACTTCATTCGTGGTGTTAATCTGGCAAAAACATTCACTTCCTGGATGATTCGATCAAATTCTTCTTCATTTAAATTCAATAAATCTGTCTCCGTCAAGGCCGATCGATCAGCGGATTCATTCAATTTTAAAATTCCTGTGTCGCGTGCGACTGCCACAGCTGTATTGATATGATCTCCCGTCAACATGACGACCCTTATCCCCGCGCTTTTACATTTTTCAATTGCTTCTTTTACGTCTACTCTAGGCGGATCGATCATTCCCACCAATCCAACAAAGCAAAGATCTTCCATGTCTTCTTTGCTAACCTGATCGAACGAGGTTCGTTTATAGGCTAATGCAATAACGCGATACGCTTTATCAGACAATCGATCTATTTTATCTTGAATGTTCCTGCCATGAGAGTCACTTAACTGTTCCTCTCCCTGTTGAGTTAAGATAGCAGAGCATCTATGAAGTATTTTCTCAGGAGCACCAGTGACCAATAGTTCATTTCCTCTTTCCGCACCAATTAGCGTTGCCCTTGCCTTTACTTCCGAAGAAAAAGGCATGTCATCCAATTTAATTGAAAGGTATTCCTCTTCTGCGATGCCACCCTTTCGGGCCAATGTTAATAATGCTCCCTCGGTTGGGTCACCAATCAATTCATAACCAGATGACTCCGGTTTTTGGTAGATATGGGCATTGTTCGATACCGCAGCAATCTCCATTAGCTTTCGCAGTTGAGGAGTAAGCTCGGCTTCACTACCGGCCGGCGTTATAATCTTACCTTCCGGATTCCAACCATTCCCAGTGACCGAAAACTCTTCGTCTGCGAGCATGATTTTCTCGACCACTAAGGAATTCTGTGTCAAAGTTCCGGTCTTGTCAGTAAGAATGGTAGAAATTGTCCCAAGTGTTTCTGTGACGGCAAACTCCCGAATGATGACATTGCGTTTGGCCATGCGCGAAGCTGCAATTGCCAATACGATTGTAAAAATAACCGACAGTCCCTCTGGTATGGCCGCTACAAGTGCCGCGATCGATGTAAGAAGGACATCATTGAATTCAAAGCCTCTAATAAAATAGGCTGTAACAAAAATCAATATTGCGCTGACAATGGCAATTACAGCCATTTGCCCAGCTAACGCGTTGGTCTTACGGGTAAAAGTGGATCGTTCTTCAATTATTTCGTCCAAAGACTGGGAGATGTCTCCAATTTGTGTATTTGCACCAGTGGCTGTTACGATTACTCTCGCATATCCCCCTGCAACCAATGTCCCCCTCCATACCATGTTTTTCCTATCGGCAACAACTACTTCTCCCGACAATTGCTTACTGTGTTTTGACACTGGGATGGACTCACCCGTAAGAGAGGATTCTATGGTTCGCAGATCATTCGACTGAATAACTCGTCCGTCAGCCGGAATACTATCACCCTCTTCTAAAATGATAATATCTCCAGGGACTAATTCACTTGCAGGAACATTGATTAATTCTTCATTTCGGAGAACCTTAGCCGCTATAACGACTTGCTTTTTTAGTGAATTGACAGCCCGCTGAGCTTTATATTCTTGTGTGAACCCAATGATGACATCCACTACAATCGCCGAAACAATAACCCAGGCATCAACACTTTGACCAACATACCAGGAGATACCCGCAGCGATTACCAGAATAACAACCAGAGCACTTTTAAACTGTCGAAGCAAGATTAATAGCGTTGAGACAGAATCCTGGTCAGGCAAAGTATTCAAACCAAAACGCGCTCTACGTGTTTCAATCTCTTCACTTGTCAAACCTTGTATGGAACTATCGAAAGAGTGTAATACATCTTCGACACTGTTCAAATGGGGGCTATGTTGATCAAATGAATTCATATACTTACCAGAGTCGCATGATTTTTAATATAGCATAAACTAAAAATATTCCGATCAATATGATTGCTTCGGTCTTAGTTAGTCCTTTTCTTTTGTAAAAGAAAGCCAACGCTAAAAAAGTAACGGCCATCATTATCGGAAAATCAACCAGAATTAGAGACCTGTCAAACTCGAGTTCGGTAATCGTTGCTCCAATCCCAATAGGCATCAGAAGATCAAAAATATTACTGCCAATCAAATTTCCCACCGACAAGCTATATGCCTTTTTTTTCGCTGCTCCAATTGATAAAGCGAGCTCAGGAAGACTTGTTCCAACTCCAATAAGAAGAATCCCTATAAGGGACTGGTTGATGTGCAACTGTTCAGATATAAGTACTGCATTTTCAACGGTCAACTTAGACGCGTAGGCAAGTATTATCAAGCCAATAACAAGAAAAAGAATATAGACCGGAAGCTCTAAAGAGAATTTCTGATGAACTTTTTTGATGACTTTCTCCTGCTGAAAGAGCCGAACATAATAGATCAGGTATACGAGTATCATTATAATCCCCTCCTTCTGTGTGATCAGTCCATCGAAACCTAGAATAAATACCAAAACAATGGACGAAAGTATCATCAGTCCATCAGCGATTAAATGTTTCCTGGCAAAAACCAGAGTACCGATCAATCCGGCAAAACCAAGGATTAAAGAGATTTGACTCATCGCACTACCAAAAGCATTTCCTATAATGATACCTGATGTTTCGACGCCGGTCGTTCTTTTCTCGATTGCACCATCTATCGCAACAAACATTTCAGGCAGGTCTGTGCCAATCGCCAATATTGTCACGCCAACAAACATTTGTGACAATTTGTAATAGTCGGCGACAAACATCGCACCACGAATCACTAGTTGTGTTCCGCCGATTAATCCCAAAAGTCCTATTATCAGAAATGTCAATTCTACCACTTCGCAAAAATAAGTCTTACATAAAGTATAAAAGAATGATTTTAATCAGGTCCTGAAAAAACAAGGGAGAGAAACTGGGCGATATATAAATTGACAATAATCATTTTTCAAACACGCTTTTTTTTAGACCTTGCACCATATTTATTGTTATGCTAAATGTAACTGTCATAGGATTTGGTAATGTGGGCTCAACCCTGTGTTTATTGTTATTAAACAATAGACATAATGTACGTCTAAATATAATGGAACCAGACCCAGAGCGATCCGGTGCTTTCCTGGATTTGGCTCATGGGATGACCCTTTATCCAAATAAAGAACTTAAAACAAATGATGAGCAGTTGTTTGATGAGGCCGATTTTATTTTCTATACCGCCGGAACTCCAAATATACATGGTGGATCAAGATTGTCTACGGCTGAGAGCAATACTGAATTGACAAGATCCATTTTTCAAGGGCGTCGGCTTAGGCGGAATCCGTTTATTATTATCATTACGAATCCCGTGGACCTCATTAGTCAAGCTGTACAAAAATACAGTGGCTTACCTCCTGAGCGAGTAATTGGAACCGGTACTTTCCTGGATAGCGTTCGATTATCCTATTATCTCTCTGAATTAAGCGATTACCAACCTGAAGATTTTGAATCTGTTGTCCTTGGCGAACATGGTGATTCACAAGTTGCGATATACTCGATGACAACTGTAAACGGATTGCCAATTGAACAAAATGAACATTTTTCAAACGATTTACTGACAAAGGCAGCTGAGCTCACCACAAACGCAGCATTCCAAATCCGAGAAACTCAGAAAGGTACGATGTACGGTGTTTCCAAGTGTGCAGAAATAATTATGGACCATCTGATCGAAGGGAACGAAGTAATGATTCCGTTGTCAATTCAGACCAATACATTCTTTCAGGAATTGTTGGAATTGAACCATCCGATTTATATTAGCCTTCCGACTATGATTTCTGCTTCTGGCGTAAAAGCTATTCAACAAGTAGAACTGACGGAACATGAACTTATTAAACTCAGGGAATCAGCAAAAATTCTCTCCGAAATAATGTAAACTAAAAGACCCCAACAAAGTCGGGGTCTTTGGATATCTGCGCTGCTAAAACTATACCTAACCTATAAACTGTACTTATGAAAACGTTTCTATCAAGATGCAGACATCGGTTGAAACTGTTATTATTATAAGTAAGATGCTTAAGTCTTGAAAAAGTTACAGGCACCGGTAAAATAATTCTTCCACACAGCTCTTTTGATAATGCAAGACGCTGACCGAATAGGACTTATATATATTTCCGTACCTTACAGGAACATTTAAAAATCAAACACATGAGAAAACTCTACATTTCATTATTCAGCTTGACCATTGCTGGAATTAGTTTTGGTCAGGTAACTTTAACCGGCGCAGACTTAAACGGTAACATCGGTGAGTCATATGACTATGTTCAGTCTACCTACACCTCTCCGGGAAGTGCAGGCGCAGGACAAACATGGGATATTTCTACCGTATCTACACAAGCAACGGGAACAATTGATTACACATCTCCTCCGGGAACCTTCCCTCAGGCAAACCTTTCACAAGATGATCCAACGGGAGGTGCATCCATTTATTGGGATCAATCAGCTGCAGGACAATATATCTGGGGAATGGACGCAGGTGGAACGGTTATTACTTACTCTAATGACATGACTTACTTCGAATATCCGTTAACAATGGGAACGAATGGAACAGATGATCACCTAGCTACATTTACATCTGGTGGATTTCCATTCACAAGAGCAGGGAACACAACCTGGGACTGTGATGGTTATGGTACACTAATAACTCCAAACGGAACCTACAACGATGTTCTTCGAGTTTATCTTACCCAAATTTATACAGATACTTATTCAGGTGGAACACTTGATTACGACGTCCAGATTTATATTTGGTTCAAAGCAGGAATTCATTATCCGGTAGCCGGAATGACCACATTTACTACATTCCAAGGAACTACCCAATACGGTACTTATTTAACCGGAAACGTTGGATTGAATGAGGAAAACAACAATACGTTCAGTGTATTCCCGAATCCAGCAACTGATTTTGTTAACGTAATTACTCCAGCAAACGACTTTGAAAAGGTTCTTATTTCGGATATCAGCGGAAAAGTTGTCATCCAAGAAACTTCTTCTTCTGTGAACATTGCTGATCTAAAAGAAGGAATCTATTTGGTTTCTGTTCTATACAAAGACGGAACTCGTTCAAAAACAACGAAGATCGTTAAACAATAAAGATTGTTTTAAAAATTGAAAAGGGGGCCACGGCTCCCTTTTTATTACAATGAAAAATTAATGGGCAATATGTAGCGAACACGAACAGTCTCGCCTTCAAATTTACCCGGACTCCAGTTGGGCATTGCTTTTACAAGACGAGTGACTTCATCCGATAATAATACATGAGGGGAACGAATAATCTCAATTTCACTCAGGGTACCATCTTTCTCAACGATAAATTGAACGTAAACTTTTCCTGCAATCGAGTCTTTTACAGCTTGCGCCGGATAGTTCACACTTTCTGAAATCCATTTCATCATTTCCTGCGAACCGCCGGGAAACTCAGGTTCTTTATCGGTTTCGCCGCTAAACACTTCTTCAATGGGACTCATTGCATCCACATTGACCGTATCTTTTTGAGCGATTCCATGCAACGATAAAAGCAATGTGGGTAGTATCAGTAGTTTGTTCATGTTGTCAATTTTGTTCTGTTTACAGCAAAAATGATGCTGGAGTTAAATATCACTCCACCCTAAACACTTTCTCTGTTGTACCGTCTGAGTAGATGTAGATCAGCACAGTGTTGGGCTTATCTTCTGTTTCACGTCCCATCAAGTCAATTACTCTAACTAGCTTCTTGCTATTTAAATCTAATTCATTCATGCCGACATAACCCAATATAAACAATTCGCAATAATCATCATTGGGTACATTCAGGTCCGATACATAGTTTGGGTGGCTGGTATACGCACAAACATCCCATGAAATAGTGTCTCCGAAGAATTCTGTGTCGTAGTGAATGAGTCCTAAACTAATCCATGCTGAATCGTTTGGTTGAAGATTTAGATTTGAAAATTGCTCGGTATAAACACTTGCATTGCAAATTCCCCATGGAGAGACAACATGATTTATCCTACATGCATCTAAAATATTATCACCATAGTTTTTTACTAAGGCATCCGCCCAAATTTTAATGGTGTAAACTCCCGGATTCCCTGCGTATGTCACCTCTGTTTGTGTCGCAACCAGATCAATGACACCAATGTCAGTTGTATTTACAACTGTATTTTGAGATGAATTCCTTGAATAGTCAAGGTACCGTATTGCAGTATAGGAAGTTAAATCGTGAAGGCGTACTATTGAAATGTGTTCATCATTATAGTTAAAGTGGTCCTCCGTAGTCAATTGCAAAGCAATAGTTTCTGTACTTACAACCTGTAAGTTATGATCCAAGACATGAATAGAAAGAGATGCCCCTGAATTACTCGCGAATTCAACATTCGTTGTAGATACACTTAAGTGGCTGTATTTGGAATAACCGACCAGGTCAGTTCCATTAATAAGCTGAAAACCCGAATCAAACACATAGATACTGTCAATCGTCAATACATATAGTGAATCGTTTAGAACCTGGATATCCTGAATATCCGAACTGAAAGATCTGGATACAGACGTGTTTCCTGAGTTATCGAAACCAAAAAGTGAATCTTGTTGAAAACCTATTCTATTGAAGCCAACAAGACTATCTATTCCATCCAGCAATGGCTTGGATACAATAAGACTATCTATTAAACTTCCTGTACCATTAATGCTATATATCCTGGTCTCATTTGGGTTGTTAATGTTGTCAGTGAAACTCAAACTTAAATTTCCGGAACCAATCATCTTCAATCCTTTTAAACTAAAGTCAAACCAGTTTTGTTCGGCCCAGGTTCTGGTCCATAATTCGTTTCCATTTGAATCGTATTTACTTATAAAGAAATCAGAAAAAGTACCAACGTCACACATTTGAGTCCCCCAACCAAGGACGTATATATCATTATTTTCGGAGACTATTATTTCCTTCATATCCGTATACTCGTGAAACGACGGCATTATGTTTTCGGACCAAAGCACATTCCCTGTCGTGTCGATCTTTTTTAAATAACAGTATGTAAAGAATGAATTTGCAACGGACTCGCGTTCTAGCATGTAGGAATGTTCTCCTGCCAAGACCACGCCTTGACTCAGCTGTCTGTAATTATTGTTAAAGCCCAACTCACAATTCAATCCTGGACTTTGGGAAAAGCAATGAAAAGTCGAAAGTAATAGTAGTATGAAAATAAGGTGTTTCACGTCAACAAATTAACGAATAACATTGAATGAGTGTTGGGTTTGCTCTTAGTTTTCACTTGAGCAAGCAGGAATACTCCGTGATCCCTCGCGAACGACGTGCAGTGGATCAAAGCACTATCGCTACGCGATTTAGCCGCTTTTTCCTTGATCCTCACTTGAGCAAACTCAGATTCGGCTCACAAAAAAAAGCACCACCCATTGGGTAGCGCTTTGATCAGAGTGATCGCGACAGGATTCGAACCTGTGACCGTCTGCTTAGAAGGCAGATGCTCTATCCAGCTGAGCTACGCGACCCGGGATGCAAAATGACTTTGCGACGGCAAAAATAATGATTTTTTCATATTAACAACGGAGCAGATCACTCGAGATACTCAAATTCAGACGAATTCAACGCAACCTAAGACTCAAATCTACGTTATATCTAATGAAAACAATAATAAAAGGACTTGGCATTCAGCTGATAAATAGCTAAATTCATGTCCAATTAGCAAGAGCTAACAATATGAAAAAGAATCTACTACTAACCGCAATCACGGTGATCCTGCTCGGGTTAACAGTATCTGCACAGCAATCAAGTGAAATTCAGTGTAAAAAATCAATGGATGAAATACTGATGGAACAATCCTTCGGAATTGACGATCCTATTTCAGAAGACGCACGCTATATTGTTGAAGATCTGATTAATAGACTGAATGAATTCTATGAAATTCTTAGTGCGAATGAACTAGATGACCTGGAGATTACGATCGAAGAGATCGATAAAGTGTTGGTAAGAGCGAAAGAGATCAATTTAAACCTAAGCATGTTTGATGCTGATCTCATTGAAGTAGAATCACATAAATAAGATGATGAAGAATTTAACATACCTACTACTATTATTTGCCGGTATTAGCCTTTCGAATTCAGCTTCAGCGCAATGCGGAGCTACAGGAGTCTTTATTCAACCCGTACCGGTTGGAATATGCGAAGGGGACACTGCAAATGTCACTTTCTCGGCAAACGGATCGTGTGCGGGAGGAAATTATGAATTTGAAGTTACCACAGGTGCCACTACGGTTCAACCCTGGACAACCTCAACCGCATTTAGCATTAATCCTACTACAACAACATTATATACAGTAAGCGCAAGATGTAGCGCATGTCCGGGAACAGTAGTTTCAGATACGTTTTCAGTAAATGTGACTCCGCAACCTTCTGTTTCAGGTATAACAAACATTTGTTATAACACCAGTACAACCCTCACAGCGAGTGGATATACGGGAACAATCGGATGGTATGATGACCTGGGCAACCAAATGTCAGCTACCGATGTATTGATCACACCGAACCTAACAACGGATTCAGTTACTTACTTTGTGCAAGTATCCGGACAAGCAGGTGGTGGTGGTGGATCTATCTTAATTACCGAGTGTGGTCTTGAAGGATTCTTCGGTGGTGGTAACAACGAAGATTACCTCGAAATCACAAATCTTTACACAACACCCGTAAATACGGCTGGATGGGTATGCGCCATTAGTAACTCTTATACAAATGTAAATGCGGTAAATAGTACACTTTGGAATTTACCTGCATCATTTGCGCCTTGTGCGATAGACTATCGTACGGATTATTCAGGTGACCCAAATTACTGGGGTTCGAACATGTTCTGGAACGGTACAAGTCCAGGATGGGCGATTGTAATCGATGACGTAGGAAACGTAGTTGATTTCTGTGCCTGGGGTTGGACCGCCGCTCAGCTAGCTGGGTTCAACACGATGATCAATGGGTTTAATATTACACTTGGAACTGAATGGGTAGGTGCTGGTGCGGCAATGCCTTGTCAAGGAGTTGGTGGAAACCCTTATAGTTTCTCGAGAACAGGAAATGCTGATAACAACGATGCAGGAGATTTTACTTGTCAGGCAACTTCGTTAATGGCTGTTAACCCTGGATTAAGCTGTGGCTGGTCAATCAACGTTGGATGTCAGTATCCAACTACTGTTTACGTAGATATGCCACCAACGGCAAGCAACGCACCGGATATCAATGTTGAATGTATTGCCGATGTTCCAGCTCCGGATCCATTAGTTATCACAACTGAGGCTGATGACTACGGAGTACCAACCGTTACCTGGTTAAGTGACCTATCAGACGGCTTATCTTGCCCGGAAACCATTACAAGAACTTATCGTGTTCAGGATACATGCGGAAGCTATGTTGATGTAACTCAGAATATTATCATTGAAGATATAACAGCACCGGTTCTAGCCTCTACACCAGCTAACATAACGGTGGATTGTCCAAGTGATATTCCTGGGATGACGGATATTCAATGGACGGACAACTGTGACGGTCAAGGAATGGTAACCGGAGTGGATGTTTCGAACAATCAAACATGTCCGGAAATTATTACACGAACTTGGACGTACACAGATAACTGCGGTAACACAGCTACATCATCGATGACAATTACGGTGCATGATCAGACACCTCCAACAGCCAGTAACCCACTGACACAGGAGTTTATTACGCTGCCTGCACCAGACCCGAGTGTAGTTACGGATGAAGCAGATAATTGTGGAAACCCGGTAGTAGCATTCTATAGCGAAGTCTCAGATGGCGGATTCTGTCCAGAGACAGTTACAAGAACTTACAGCATAACTGATGATTGTGGAAATCAGTCTTTTGTGACTCATACCCTCATCATTGGTGATGTAATTCCTACGGCAAACGTTATTACAACAGAAACCATTCTGTCTACCTTGAATACCGAAGTTGACTTTACGAACCTTACTCAGGATGCGGTAACATATGTCTGGGATTTTGGTGATGGTTCACCGATTTCAAATGAAGTGAATCCAACACACCTATTCCCGGATGAAGAATCAGGAGGTTATATGGTTATGTTGATCGCATTCTCTGAACTAGGTTGTACAGATACACTTTATATTCCTATTCAGGTATGGGAAGAATTAATCTATTTCATTCCGAACACCTTTACTCCGGATGGAGATGAGTATAATCAAAACTGGCAACCGGTGTTTGTTTCTGGATTCGATCCATATGACTTCCATTTGATCATTTTCAATAGATGGGGAGAGATCATGTTCGAATCGTACAATGCTGAAGTTGGTTGGGATGGTACATACCATGGTGAAATAGTTCCTCAGGGTACTTATACCTGGAAGATCGATTTCAAGCTCGAGAAGAACGATGCACGTAAAATGATCAGTGGTCACTTGAACATTATCCGCTAAGGAGTATCAACAGATTAAAGCAAGTTATTAACGTTCTCTAAGGAGTACGCATACTTTTCATAAATTTGGGGAAACCCAAAACTAAAGCATGCGCAAGCTCTGTTCACTCATTTTTATTATAGCCGCACTTTCTGTTTCTGCACAAGGCTACCAAGTCAATCTACAGGGACAAGTTCAACAAGGAATGGGTAGTGCGGGATCTGCATTTATTCAAGATGCCTCTTCCCTATTTTACAATCCAGGTGGACTTGTTATGCTGGAATCGAACCAGGTTATTGTTGGAATGACACCAACCTTTTCAAATGTGACCTTTACGGAAGACAGCACATTTCTTCAGGCAAACACCGAATCGCCCGTAGGAACACCTTTCGCTGTCTACGGATCTTTTAAGTTAAAAGACTCAAGCGATCTTGCATTTGGACTGGGCGTTTATACACCATTTGGTAGTACTGTTCAATGGCAGGAAGAATGGATGGGTCGATTTGTACTTACCCGAATTAAGCTAATGTCGATCTTCTTCCAACCTACCGTAAGTTACCGCATCAATGAAAAACTCGGCATAGGAGCAGGATTTGTATATAGCTACGGCCAGGTCAACCTTCAGAAAGACATTCCTATACAATTTCAGGATGGAAGTTACGCAAATGCCGAACTGAATGGTACAGGTAGTGGATTTGGCTTCAATGCAGGCGTTTATTACGCTCCTATGGATCTGCTTTCTTTTGGTGTAAGTTATCGTTCCAAAGTCGACATGAACTTATCAAAAGGGACTGCCACTTTTACTGTTCCCGAAAGCCTGAGCGATAAATTTCCTTCCGGTGATTTCACCTCTTCCCTCCCATTACCCTCTGTTATAACAGGAAGTTTCAAAGTTCACCCAACAGAAAAATTAAATATAGTAGGAGACGTGAATTATGCATCCTGGTCAGCATATGACACGCTTGCTTTTGATTATGCGGAAAATACGGAGTCATTAGAGGATACAAAATCGGCAAGGATGTTCGAAAACACCTTTGCTTTTAGATTTGGTGGTCAATACGCATTGAATGATGCCTTTCAGGTAAGACTGGGTATGACCTATGCTTTGACGCCGGTGCAGGATGGTTACCTTACTCCGGAAACACCAGATGCAAATCGAATTAACCTGACAGCTGGCGTTGGATACCGCTTGAATGACAATTTTAATCTCGATGCATCAGTTCTGGTCACACAGTTTTCAAGACACGATAAGAATCTGGAAACCAATCTGAGCGGAAGGTATGAAACCATGGTTGTTTCACCTGGATTATCCTTAACTTATCAATTCTAGTATCATGAGAAGATCATTGTTTTACATATTACTAAGTAGTCCTGTTTTCTTTGCATGTAAAAAGAAAGAGTATATGCCGCCCGTTGCGTCCGGTGAAGTTGACCCTACAGTTTTTGTTTCAGTTGGTGGAGACCGTGTTGCGGGATACATGGACGATGCGCTATCTGTTTACGGCCAGTCAAACTCATTGGGAGCAATCTTTAACACGCAACTTGAAGTGGTCGGAGGAACTACTTATAATCAGCCGATGATAGCGGATCAGTCAATTGGAATAAATCTGAAAGATCAATCCCAGTTGATCATGGGTTATAAGACTGATTGTAATAATGAAACTTCTTTATCACCGGTTAGAAAAGCCAACCAGGGAAGTATTGGTTCATGGTCACAAAATCTTTATGCTACTCAAGGTCCTTTTAACAATATAGGTATACCAGGAATAAGCGTCCTGAACGTATTAAGCCCGGGATATTCCGATCCCTGGTATGATCGATTTCGGTCCGGCGGTTCAAGCGCTATTCTATCAGACGTAACATCTCAAAACCCAACGTTTGTCCTGTGTGATCTGGGTACCGACGACATCATGAATTATGCTTTATCCGGAGGTACAGGCTCGCCAATCCCTTCCGCGGTTGGTATTGCAGGTGTTGGTTTTAATGGAACTTATGAAACAATTGTAAATAGCATTAGTTCCTCCGGTGCAAAAGGAGTGCTGTGTAATATTCCTGACATAACCGAATTCCCTTACTTTACTACGATACCATACAATGGACTTACACTCGATTCAGCGAATGCAGCGACAATGAACCAGGTATTTAATCCATTGGGAATAACATTTGTCGAAGGCGACAATCCTTTTACCGTTGAAGATCAGAATGAACCATTTGGAGTACGTAAATTGGTGGAGGGTGAGCTGATCCATTTGGGTATACCGCTGGATTCAGTGAAGTGTTATGGGATGGGGTCGATTGTTCCTATACCGGATGAATATGTTCTCTCCCTCGACGAAATAAATGAAATCCATACAAAGACTGATCAGTTCAACACAATTATTGGAAATATTTCAAACAACTACAATTTTGCGCTTGCTGATTTTAATTCTGTATTTAATTCAGTAAGTTTAGGACTAACAATAAATGGAGTTAGCTTCTCGGGTGAATTTGTATCCGGTGGATTTTTCTCATTAGATGGCAGAAATCCAACTCCGAAGGGAATGGCAATATTGGCTAATGAATGTATTCGTGCTGTTAATAAGAAATACAACGCCATAATACCATACGCTTCGATTACAGATTACTCTGGAGTGTTATTTCCATAAAACTACAAAACATGCTACTACCCATCAAAAAACAGATTTTATCAGGCCTGCTGGCTTTATTGCCACTGGCTTTAATTGCACAAACACCTTGTGATACAGGTCGATTTGCAAGCGACGTATTCGCGAACGTAACGGTAACAAGTGGCGTTAACTTCGGCCAAAACATCGATTTTATTGGTAACAACACCATACTCAACATGGACATCTATGAACCAACGGGAGATGTCATGGTAGCAAGACCATTAATTATCTGGGCACATGGAGGGAGTTTCATTGGAGGTAGTAAAACGGACCCTGATGTTGTTGCTTTGGCAGACGCATTCGCAAAGAAAGGATTTGTTTGCGCATCGATAGATTATCGCGTAGGAATGTGGCCCATTGATTCTGTGAATGCGGTCAAAGCGGTTGTACGAGCATTTCAGGATATGAAGGCCGCTACCCGATTCTTCTATCAGGATGCTGCCACCTCGAACACCTATAGAATTGATACCACCAGGATTTATGTGGGTGGAAGCTCAGCCGGAGCGATAACAGCAGTGCATCTGGCATATCTCGATCAGGAATGTGAGGTAGAACCTTATATCTCCATTTCAGAATTGAACACAATGGGTGGTATTGAAGGTACCAGCGGTAATCCGGGATATTCATCCGATGTCGCCGGTGCTATTAACTTATCGGGTGCATTAGCTAGCTATGGCTGGATGGAAGCCGGTGATGTTCCAGTGTGTTCATTGCATGGAAATGTCGACGGTACTGTACCTTATAACCGAGGTGTTGCCAGCGTATCAGGATTCAGTGTGATATGGATGGATGGAAGTCGTATGATACACGAACAGGCAATGGCTGTGGGCGTTACAAGTAAACTGTACACTCATTATGGTGCTAATCACGCACCGTATGTCAGTAGTTCCGCTTACATGGACACCACTATAAATTTCGTGCGTGACTTCCTGGTGGAGCAATTAGGTTGTTCTGAAACACCACTGCAACCTGCGAACTCACCACTGGAAAATGCGAACCTGTATCAATTGTTCTATTGTGGGTTGGAAGTTGATGAACTTAAGGAAGCTGGCTTTTCGGTATATCCGAATCCGACAGATCATAATCTAACAATAGCAACTTCTTTAGAAAAGGACTTTAATCTGGCTATATATTCAACAACTGGTGAGTTGGTTTACAACAAGAATTTGAGTGGACTCAGTAATCAATTGGATATTTCGAATTGGAGTTCGGGAATTTACCTAGGGGTGATTTCTTCTGAAACAGAAGTAATTCAATTTAAACTTGTGCGGGAGTAAAATCTATCGCCTTCTTCGCTTACTACGGTTTTCCGCAAGCTTCTCAGCAACTTTATTGCTAACAGGAATTTCAAATGTTTCTCCTATGGCTTTAAGAGCTTGCTTCGCTTGGTTGTAATCAAGAAAGTCATAAATTATCTGTTGTTCTCCTAAGGCATCGCGTATCTCGATATCATAGGTAATTGTTTTTGTGCTAAGCGCTGCTGCTTTCCCTAACAACGGAGCCATTCCTCGATGCTCATTTTCTGCATGCATTTTTAAGTAGACTTTTACAGGTTCTATTAGCGGTTTCCAATCACCAAACTGTACATATCCAATTTTACCAAACTTCCTATAAACTGACTTGGATGGGTCAATTTGTAATCCATTTGATGCCGTAAACAATGATATCCCGATAGCGAGGACTATGGCTGCCGGAATCACCAGGAATACCGTAATCTGTGCCGAAAACACCAGTAGAATAACTGACGCAAGTGTCGTGAAAAAGCCATGTACCAGATAATTATTTGTATTGCCTTCAGAAATTTCGATCATAGCATTAAAGTACATTTTATCGTGGAAAATGAAAAGGGACTGCGCTGGCAGTCCCTCAATTCCAGATTCCCGAAATATTTAAAGCGTATATCTCACACCAATGTTAAATCCAATGCTACTGAACGGCAAGTAAAATCTTAATTGTTCATCCGGTTGAGATTCATTCGGTGTACTTGGGCTTGTACCTGATACCTCATCTAAGTAGACAGCTTCCTTATCCCTGGTTGTCAACAATGGTAAAACATCTATTCCATTAACATTATAAGTTGTTAAAACCCCATGGTTTGGTGACCAGTTCATGTTCACACCACGCAAACAAGCAATGAAAGATAAATTTTCTGAAAATTTTACATTTACACCAACTTCAGCACTTGTTCCCATTGCAAGACCTTCATTTACTTCATATATATATTTCTCGGTATCGCCATTAGAATTGCTGTAATCTTCGTCGTAAACAACTTTAGAGCCCATTCCCAAAACAATACCCAATCTCGCATATGGCGCAATCTCGCCACTTCCCTGGACGATCAGTGAAGGCATAATTCTGGTCATGTTCGCTTTATAGGTCCCGGTAGTTGAGCTATTGTATCCTACTGCTGTGTATGAATAGCTAAACTCATAGGTAGCTCCCATTAAATAATTCATATTCAAACCGGCTCCGAAGTTTTCGTTAAACATATATCCGAGGTTTAGTCCCATGTTTATTCCCTTTCCAAAGGATCCCGCGATCAGTTCATCAGACCAACTGGTTGTCGTTCCATTGTCATTTGTAACTGAATTGTAATCAATCTCCTGTGAAGCGTTCGAAAAACCATACCCGGCATCTACCTCCACAAAGAAACTTTGCGCATTCGCGCCTCCTGCTGCAATCATAAGTGCAAAAGCAGTAATAATTTTAGTTAATCTCATCATTTTTGTTTTTAAGTTAATTGTTTAAAAATAGGGCATTCTTTGGTGGTATGAAATGCCTTTGTACATTTTTTTTATCAGTTGATATTATCTCTTTCGTTTAAGCAATAGAAACCGTACGCCAAACGCCAAAAATGCACCAATGAATGGAGCTAGAATATACACCGTGAAAAGCCCTAAATGCGGAACCGGTAAAGCTGCCTCTCCCCATCCGTTCAAAAATGCAAATAGTCGCGGACCGAAATCACGTGCCGGATTAATTCCCATTTGTGTATATGGGGCAAACAGAACAATTAAACAGCTCACAGTCAAGCCAACGAATATGGGGAATATGTTGCGCAGTGACTCTAATCGATATAGCAGAAGGATAACCAATGCCAGAATGAAGGTCCCGAATCCTTCTATTAGGAATGCTTGAAAATGGGAAACGGTTACTTCATTTGCAAATGAAGGATTTGGATAAAATTCGCCGAAAACCATGGCGCTTCGAATGGAATCGCTTTCACCCCTAGCAATTCCATTCGCTGCCTCAAAGGAAAGAATATCGTTTTCAAAGATCAGATACAAACAAGCTCCCGCCAGGAAAGCCCCGAGAAATTGAAAAAAGAGATAATAGAAAAACTGTTTAATGTTGATTTCTTTCATTAACAAGAAAGAAAGGCTTACAGCTGGATTAAGATGGGAGTGGCTGTACTTACGTGTAAGATATATAGCTAAACTGACCCCTATTCCCCAAACGAAAGCTACCTGCCACAATTCATTCAACCAGCCTTTAAATTCAGCTGCGACAATTGAGGACAAGCCAATCAGTACCAAAACAAAGGTCCCTAAAAATTCTCCTGCTAATTCCTTTTTCATTATCAAACTTTTGAAAATACGTACATCATTTCATTTGCGATCTGCATCGAACGTTCTGGATACATATCCGCTTCGAGGGGTGTGTCGTCAAATGCCTTAGGATCCTCATATCGTATTGGAATGCGTGCAGCGCTTCCCGGTATAAATGGACAATTCTCATCAGCATCTGAACAAGTCATAATTGCTGCAAAGTTATCCGATGGGTTGCTGCTGTCATCGTACAGCTTTGAAAAGCAGTCGACAGGTTCAGCCGGATCGCTGTAGACTACCTGGTAATGTGGATTTGATCCTGAATCGAAACCAAGTTCAAATCCGGTAGATTCCAATTCACGGGCAATCCGTTCGTTCATTGCAGTTACTTCAACTCCCCCTGAATAGGATTCTATTTCAATCTCGAAGTATTTAGCTGCAACTTTGGCCCAAATCTGAGCAAGGTGACTCCTACGAGAATTATGCGTGCAAACAAATAACAATCGTACCGGCTCTTCTTTCATTCTTCTATCCTGGATATATTCGATCAATGGCTGTAAAGCATCTTTCCGATCATCGGGAATGACCGTGTATTTCATTGAATCGAGTAGGTTTTTTATGGGTGCGAGGATCATGTTATAACTTTAATTTCTCATTGATTCGTGCAATGTGATATCCATTTTGTTCGATGGACCTGCTTTCTGAACTTGTAGGATCTAAAAGGGGATTCGTATGATTGAAATGAATGAAATAGATCTTATTCCGCTCCGATAACGGTAAGGTGTCAAACAGCTTACAGCTTTCTTTAACGAACGGGTGGGGTACTTCATTAATGTCTCGACCCGGAAGCTCATTTCCATCGTAAAATGTACCGTCGATTAACGCGTAATCAACCTCGCTTATCAGATCAATAATATCCTTCTCCCATTTACTCCATTTATCAATGTCCGGAATGAATAGCGCCCTCTTATTCGGTCCGCTGATTATAAATCCAACGGTCTCAGAGTATTCATCCCGATGTGGCACTAATATAGGTTCTACCTTTATCGAATTTGTAAGAGCTAACAAAGAATCCTGCGCGAGTTGTCTTAATACGATGTTCTTATTCTGAACCAATTTATCCCAAGGACCATTGTTAATCAGGAAATCACGCATTCCTGGCATAACGTGCACCGGAACTTCTTTAGCGTACATTGCCTCCTTTCCAAGATACATGAGCCCACTATAATGACCGATATGGGCATGGCTGAGAAAAATGCCATCCGGTGCCCCCATTATACCTGAAGCCGCATTTAGCTGACCCATTTGTTGTGGAAAATCCGGCGTAGCCTCGAATAAGAATTGCTTATGTGCACTATGGTCTATCAATCCAAGAGCAACAACTCTTCGGTAAGGATCCGGATTATCGAACAGTTCCTTGCAACATTCTTTTTCACATCCTACTTGGGGCGAACCGGCATCCTGAACATTTCCTAGAATTATCAAATACGGCTCAGTGGATTGAACTTCATCATTTGGTTCATAGACTGGAACAGGTTCACTGCAAGAGAACAAAAAAATAAGGGGAAATATGCCTAAGATGCTTTTCATTAACAACAACCTGAACCCGGTGTACAATTAGATGACTCTTTTTGTTTTCCCAGCTCTGCTAATGAAACCTTTTGTTTCGGCATCTCTACTCCACACTTATCTTTTGCAAGACAATCAGTCGTAAGGGATGTTAGCAAATAATTGTCTCCACTTTCTTCTAAACCATACTTACCAATGGTATCTCCCTGATACTCTAACTCTATTTCCAGATCTTCCAGATTGAGTTTATTCTCTGAAAGCTCTATGATATTCAATAATTTTTCCGGATGAAGCCTGTGATCATAATCATTTGCCTCCCACAGCTGAAAGTTGATGACCTTTTCATCACGCAAAGTACCTCCACAGTCAATAAATCTTTTATTAACCTGACCTACTTCTGTCACATGAAAGTGACGTGGTACCAAGCTGCCATTAGGAAGTTCGAAAGCAATCTGCTGCTTACCGAATAGAGATTTTTTAAATTCCGATAATTTCATAATAATTTCAATTAACAACAATCATCTCCACAAGCTAAATGTTGATCAAATAGTTCGTTAAAGGTTTCTTTTGCCTGACTCCATTTTTCGCCATCAATGCAGTAAGACATGGACACTCCTTCTATGGTGCCTTGAATCAACCCGGCTGATTTTAATTCTTTTAAGTGCTGACTGATAGTCGCCTGAGCTAATCCCAGCTCCTGAACCAAATCCGAATTAATGCAAGCATCTGCTTTAAGCAGGTATTGCAATATCGCTATTCTAGCGGGATGTGCGAATGCCTTAGCTAATAAAGCCATATCATTTTGCTCGCTTGTAAAGAGATCTGTTTTTGTTAAACCCATAAATTCATCGCAATATTACGATAATTCAATCTAATATGAAAATATATATCTTACCAATCAGGAATTAGAACAAAACACAGTTAATTTGAATAAATCACCCTCATTCATTAATGATGTCATTCAGTGGGATATAAGGAATTGGTCAAAAGCCATTCCCTTCTGGAAAAGATACATCAAAGAGTTTGATGGCAAAAGAACAATGACCTTTGGTGAGCGCGAAGGCGGTTTATCTTTATGGCTGGCTAGCCAGGGAGCTGATGTTGTTTGTACTGATTACAATGAATTTCCCGAAACAACACAAGAGCTACATAAGAAATATGGTCTTTCTGAAAAGATCAGTTACGCAAAAGAAGACATCACACAAATTTCCGCACCGGACAATACGTATGACATCGTGATGTTTAAATCCGTTATTGGTGGACTCGGAAGCATTGAAAGACAAGAGCAAGCAATCTCCGAATTGTACAGAATTTTAAAACCCGGAGGTTATTTACTTTTTGCGGAAAACCTGGAGGCAACTAAATTGCACACTGTTGTTCGGAAAAAATTTACCAATTGGTCAGGATATTGGTGTTATCCGAAATATCACCAAACAAATAAATTGCTTGATAGATTTAGTGTTGTCGAATATAAATCTCATGGTTTTTTTGCCACGTTTGGTCGAAGTGAAAAACAAAGAAGAATTTTAGGCAGCATTGATCGATCTATTAGTCCGATCATTCCGGGGAGTTGGAAGTATATATTATTTGCCGCTGCTCAGAAGTAATCGATTCCAATCCTTAAGTCTGTGGTGCATTCCGTAAATCAAATCGGTAGAAGGCAGGATTTTTAGTTTTCCATTAAATGCATCCTCAATAGAATCAAATTCTGCTCTGTCCATATAGTTCGTCGGAAAAATATTGAACTGCCAGTTTGTAAGCGCTGTCGATTCACCGATGAAATTATTTTCGCGAAGTTTGACCATAATCCTTTTCTGAAGCTCTTCCTCTGAACTACTTTCATATGCCTCCTGATAAACTCCAACGATTATTAATCGCTCTACATCCGATTTAGCTTGATTTGTAATGTCACTAATTCTGTGAATGACATCGTCTTCAACCCAACGAACATAAGAGATTTTCTTCCCTTGTGCATCTGATAGTTCAAAATGTACATGTATGAAATTCGATACATTCAGCTTTGGGGTGAAAGATTTGCTTGGCGTACTGTACCGTCCTACATTTGAAACGGAAGTAATGTGAACCTCTTTACAGCGTGTGCTAGAACCATCAGTCGTTATGATATCTACATACTCTCCCTGATCCCTGATTTCTTCGATTTCTGTTTTCAGTAAGACTGTTAGGTCATGTTGTCTCGCTTTAGTTTCAAGTGCTTTGGAGAAAGTACTGGCTCCCTTAACCGGATACAAGTATTTAGACGGGATGAATGCAACGCGATATGCTGGCGACTTCCAATCGATAATCAAACGCTTTAATTGTCCATGCTTGAGATTAGTAAGCATCCTGCGCATCGTTAATACATTTGACTTCCAGTCGTACTGTATATCTTTTCCATTCTTATAAATAACCGGTTGCGGTTTCAGAGGCTTCATGTCGAGCTCCAGATAATTATCAATGAATCGAAATACTGGCTTGGAAATGGACCAAATATGACATCCGATCTCCACGTCTTCCCCATTTGGTAGAATCGTTGTTCCCCACGCTCCTCCAATCCTTGCTGCTCGATCAATTACCAAAACAGATTTTCCTTCCGCCTTTTTGGATAAAGCTTCCAGAATAGAAATAGGTCCTGCTCCAATAAAAATATGATCGTAAAGTTTGTCGCTCATTCACAAATCTTGCCATTGCAATATTACTATAAATATGACAAGCTTTTCTTTTTGGGATTGGGGACATCCGCCCGGCAATAAAAAAAGGCTGAAGTAATTTCAGCCTTTTCTATCTATTAATTAAATCTTAGTTCTTTCCGTTTGGACTTATCGTCGCATCGAAATTCTCGTAGAATTCAATAATCTGTTCTTTAGTCGCTTCCGGAACTTCTAATTTTTCTTTCAATTCATTTGGAAGTGCTGGGGTAACATTAGCTGACTTGGTCTTAGCCATTGCTATCCAATCAATTTGTAGTCCTGATACAGCTTGATTAACAATTACCTTGAATTGATTTGCATTTTTCTCTACAACACTAATAACCACGTTCGGATTATTAGAAGTTACCGTAACAACAGGAATTGCTGAACCAAAGTCTTCCGTGAAGTCAACCCACATTTCAGTTCCGCTCATTGCTTCCGATCCGAAATCCTGAATAGTTTTAGAAGCTTTCAATTCATCAATCTCTTTCAAGTTATGTTGAACTCCTGTTAAACTTAACGCAGCCAATCCGTAGATGTCAACTCCTGAGAAACCTTCATCCAATAGGAAGTCTGGTGATTCATCTGCAATAAGTCCTATTCTGAAAGCAGGTCTGTAGTGGTTCTCAAGTCCCGGTTGCAGTTCAGAGAGCTCATTAGTATAATTATAAAGTGACGGCTTCATGTTCCGAATCGTATTCACTAAATAATTCTCAAGCGCATTGTCTTCATTGATCGTGTGAATGTCTCTTTTAACTTCTCTTTGTGATGTGTTAATGTAACCATTCGAATACATTCTCCACCATTCTTCACCTGCACCGAGCACGTCGTATCCAACGTAACCCCATCCACCTGTTTGTTCAGGATTAACTTCCGGGTCAGATCCACGATAATAACCGATCGCAACCTGGTCTCCACTATTTCCATCTGAACCAATCTCAATAGGGTAATACATGGTGTGAACCGGAATACCAGCTCCCAACACATAAGGTGCCGAATTGACACCAGAGAAAGATGCTACATTATCACCTGCATTTACAAAGAAGAGATTCGCATTTCCTGAAGACTCAACTCTGAAGTCCCGATCCAATCCCTGCTCGTTGAATATGAACCAGCTATTCGCATCCAAATCCACTGAAGTGGCACCATTCTCATAAATCCGCAATCTTCCATCATTACCATCATCGATCAAACTCATTAGATTTGTTCCAAGCACATCAATATCACGCCAATAAACATCATCTCCGAAGAATGAAATACCGTCATCACGAACCTGGAAAGTAGTAACGCCAGCATCCTGAATATTAAAGTCTCCTGTACCATTTAGGTTCCAAGTAAGTTGATAAGCTCCCAATGTTACGGTAGTGTTCTCGATAAGTGGACCACCCATTCGAACATTACCACCACCTACATACAAACCATTTTCAGCGGTTGCACTTCCAGGAGCGGCCCAGGTATAACTACCTGCTCCGTTTGTCGTCAAAAACATTCCCGCAGGTCCGTCGGCAACATTACTTAAAACACCGGTAGCATTCGATTGAACCAGTCTGTTACCTACTCCAGATAAGCTGGTAACTCTTGCACCACCCTGAACATGAAGTTTTTCAGTTGGTGTTGCAGTTCCAATACCTACGTTTTGAGCCTGCGCTCCTATTCCGAAGCTAATTGCGATAATTGATAGAACTATCTTTTTCATTCTTCTATTGTTTAATAATTCGTTTGTTTATTGTCTTTCCTGTTTCTAAATCTGTCAGTTCGATGTTGTAGACACCAACCGCCCAATCCTCAGCATTTATCTTAATAACTGTATTCCCTTCTGAAATATAAAGTTGTTTATGCTCAACGATCTGACCAACTACATTGTAGATTGCCATCTCTATTTGTCTGTCATCGTTTGATAACACTGACATCACGAAATTGTTTTGCGATGGGTTTGGATACACATTTACTGTGCTTTCATCAAATCCATCCATTTCTTTCGAAATACTCGCCACTACAGTAGGCGTGTAATCATAATAACCATCGAAGTCTACACTTCTAACACGGTAGTAATACTGTTGGAAATATCTTACGTCATAGTCATCATAACTGTATGTCTGTGGCGTTGTAGTAGTCCCTACAGCCGAAATATCCGTTACATGATCAAATGTGATTCCGTCTTCTGAGCGTTCTAATTCGTAATGACTAACATTTAATTCTGAAGCAACATTCCACGTTACTTTGATATGATCCACAATTCCTTCCGCATGAATATCAACAAACTGTACCGGCAACGCTGAAAGTGGTGCAGCCACATTAAATTCACTTGGATTGAGTGCGAAAGCGTTAAATCCACTTCGTAACAGTCCGACTGGTGACGGTCCACACTGATTAGCAGTACCCTGGAAGCTGTTATCTTTAGTTATACCCCAAACAGGTGCAATAATATAGTTATCGTCCTGAGGCCATACCTGTACCTGATAAGTTCCTGTTCCTACCGTTGTGATATCAGAGAACATCCATTCTCCGTGATCAAGACCACCGAAATAATCCATTGTTTCACCAGAACATTCTAACTGAACAGCAAATGAATTGTCACTCGCTGTCTGGAAATAACTTAGTACGACATCGTAATTATTAAACGCCGGACCTAATTCAATGTATTGAAATCCTCTTTGAGCTCCTGCACCTGCAGGTTCTAATCCAAGTGGGTAACCATAGATTCCTCCCGCTGCTGCAATGGCCCTTCTGAGTTTACCCTGAACATATCCGTTGTCAATACCAGACATGTTTCCATTAAGCGTTGCAGTATTATTAATAAAGTTACTGAGACCAGCATCTGGATTCATCATTCCAAAAATTCCTGTGTAATTAACACCATTAGCAGGATCAGTATATGCTCCAATCATTCCAATATCGTGTGTGTAAATTCTGTTTTGATTAGCACCAGCCCAAAAATCGACGCTATGCCGCACATCCGCAATATAGCCTGTACCTACCAGATAGACTATTCCCTGATCATTCGCTAATTCCAGATCGTAAAATGATCCATCATTTACGCCTGTCATCGCCTGACCTCCTCTTACTGCATAGCTTCCCGAAATAAATTGACGTTCCCCATTGTTAACATCAGAATTTTCTACACGGAATACTCCAGTACCACTTTGTTGAAACAAATTGTCTGAATATGCATTTCCCTGCATTTTAATCAACCCGTAATTTTCAAGATCTCCAGTCGCCTGATACATATGCACGTCTCCCCAAACATGTACTTCAGCTCCTGCCTGAACATGAACTAATGACCCATCATTATAGAATTCATTATTATGCTGAGCGATGCTATATGCTGTACTGAGAATAGCGCTAATTAGAAGTAGGTGTCGCATGTTAATTGTTAGTAGTATAAAATCAATACAAGATAACGATTAAAACAAGGGAAAAAAACACCTAAATACCTAATTCACAGTTTTATATATACATGTTAAATTATTCACTTTAGCTAAGAAAATAGTAAATCGGTTTAGTAGCGGAAAGTCATGAAAAAAGCAGCCCATAGAGCTTCTTTTGCATTTGGATTTTGTTGTTAAAAACCATCTATTTAACGATAAACTTTTTTGACAAGAACGAGTTTTTCGTTTCAATTGATAGATAATAGACCGCTGGATCTAAGTCAAAGTTTAAAAATAACAAGCAACTTCGACTACACAAGGTTGATGGTTAACTCACTTACAGCTAATTCACTTTATGATGTTCGTTTATTTTCAACCCTTTTTAACCGTTTACGTTCAAAAAGAAGTATTTTAGGTTATTATTTTTAAAAAAATCAGAATGAAAAAACTACTACTTTCTTTAGTCTTGGTTCTTGGAGCTGGCATTTCTGCCAATGCACAATGCACTCCGGATCCACAATTCACTGATCCAGGAGTTTATCCAGACAGTGCGACCGGATTGGCAGCAGCGTGTGCGGACCAACCATACAATGAAACAATAACAATTATTGTTCCTGTCGATACAACTGTCGTGATCGTCTTCCCATTTACTATGGTTTTTGATACGGTTAATATTGTAAGCTGGACAGGATTACCTCCTGGGTTCACATATGCATGTTACGACGCACAAAACACAATTAGTCCACCGGATGGATGTGCATTTGAAGGCGGAACAACAGGATGCGTTTCAATTAATGGAAACCCTACTCAAGCTGACATAGGAAGTTACCAGCAAATTATTACAACAGAGGCTTGGATGACACCGGATAATCCTGCAGGTGAGCCTACTCAGACAGTGGTTGATTACTATTACATACAAATTACCAGTTGTACGACAAACGTATCTTCAATTACCAATTCTAAGTTTATGGCCTATCCAAACCCGGCAAAGGATGTCGTTACGTTAAATGGATTGAATGGAATTGACGTGAACTCGGTTTCTGTGTACAGTTCAACAGGGACTTTGGTGACTCGCTATGACGAGGTTACTGGTCCTGAGTTACACATGGATATTAACGATGTTGACAAAGGATTGTATTTCATCAACATTAGTTACGATGGTAAGACTGAAGTGCTTAAGTTCGTGAAAGAATAATATTCATTAAGAATAATATGGAAGGAGGGTCGATGATCCTCCTTTTTTTATGGTAAATTTTTAAATATTTTTCCTGATTGCTTTGGTCGCAAATGGAAATTTGAATTATATTTGCCAACGCTTTAAACGAAAAGCGTGTAACAAGTTCCACAAGATGACTGTTGTCATCACCTTAATGGTCGGAAACTTGGTCCGGTAGTTCAGTTGGTTAGAATACATGCCTGTCACGCATGGGGTCGCGGGTTCGAGTCCCGTCCGGACCGCTTTTACAGTTGCAAATCCAAGCAACTTAGCGAAAGCCCTTCATTTTGAAGGGCTTTTTTATTTTCCCTTCATTCCATTTCACCTCATTTCACCCACTTGCCAGTGGTTAAATCGGTGGACATAGATTTTCAACATAAAGTCCACCGAATAAGGTGTAATTGCACTGATATTCAATCTTTTGCATTTTGTGTTTCTGAACGGTTGCTGTATGTTTAACTTATAAATTTTAGGTCATGGAGCGATCAACATTTTCAGTACTTTTTTACGTAAAAAGGTCAAAACTATTAAAGAACGGAGACGCACCCGTTTATCTCAGAATTACTGTAAACAGTAAGAATGCAGAAATTTCATTGAAGCGTAGTATCAACCCAAAACTATGGGATACTACCAGGAACAAAGCTAAAGGCACAAGTGATGAAGCGTTGCAGTTGAATGATTATCTCAACAGCGTTAGAGGTCAGATTTATGACCATCACAGACAAATGCAAGAATCAGGCAGAACCATTACAGCAAAGATGCTTCGTAATTCCTTTTTAGGATTGGGAGAAAAGCAGTGGACATTGAAAGAACTCTTTACCGAACACAACAAGAACATGGAAATGTTAGTCGGCAAAGAATATTCACCACTTACATTGCAACGCTTTGAAGCTGCATTAAAGCATCTGAATACGTTTATGAAGACCAATTACCACAATGAAGATTTACCACTCACAGAAGTAAACAACAAGTTCATTACTGGTTTTGAGTTCTATCTAAAGACAACTGCAGCTTGTCAGCACAACAGTGCAATGAAACACATTAAAGCATTGAAAAAGGTTATCCGAATTGCTTTAGCAAATGATTATATCAGGAAAGACCCCTTTTATAATTATAGGATTACTCAGAAACAGGTCGATCGTGGCTATCTATCAGAGCAAGAACTTCGTTCGCTCCATGACAAAGACTTGCCTATTGAACGAATTGCCGTAGTGAGAGACCTGTTTCTTTTTCAATGTTACACCGGATTGGCTTATAAGGATCTTGCCAACTTAAAAGAATCAAACATTCAAATCGGTATTGATGGCAGAAGATGGATATACACCCACAGAGCAAAAACAGATGTGCCGTGTCATATTCCATTGCTTCCAATGGCAGAAGATATTTTGAACAAATACAAAGACCACTCATGCAGAAGTATTGCAGGTACTTTGTTGCCAGTTCCAAGCAATCAAAAAATGAATGCTTACTTAAAAGAGGTTGGAGATTTGTGTAAAATCAAAAAACCTTTGCACACGCATTTAGCTCGTCATACCTACGCTACCACAGTAACATTGTCGAATGGTATTCCAATGGAAACTGTATCGAAATTATTAGGTCATAGGAAGCTACAAACGACACAAGTATATGCCAAAGTACTAGATGAAAAGATAAGTCAGGAAATGGAAGTCTTGCGTGTCAAGTTCGGATAAGATTAAAGGCCACTCTTTTAGGGTGGCTTTTTTGTTTTGCGTATCTTTGTGGACAGTAAAAAATGGAATTATCCAAAACACATAGTGAGATTAAAAATATTCAATAATATATTATTCGGTTCGCTTCGTCCCTGGAAGCAATCATCTCACAATGAAAAAGATTACGCAAATTTTATAAAGACATCAGGATTCGTTCAGCAGAACAATTCAATGAATGAATTTAAGTCTGCTATTCAAAGTATTTTCCCGAAAACGGATTTGCTGACGGATGAAGATTTTGACATCTATTCCCTGAACGATTCTGACAATCAAACAAATATTGTTGCTCCGTTAATTGATGTTGAGTTACCTCAACCCCAAAACGCAAAGTGTCGCTTTTATTATTACCTAATCTTCAATGAGGTTACTCGTTTATCTGATTTGTTGTTGAAGTTTATCACAGGACCAGAAACCAGTTCCAACAAAACTTACTTGATCAATAACACGGTTGAAGCAATCAAATACCATATAAAAGAAGCTACAACCCAATTGGAGAATGATGCAGAGAACTCAGATACAAAATACATTCTGTCAGTTTTGCGCTTATCGTTGGTACGTTTTCTTTTTGAAGTGGAACATCTTTATGCAGATTATGTTAAAACCCCACAGACGACAGATAATGAGCTGTATTTTGAATTACTGAAGGAGCAACAACCATCAGAAGGTATTTACAAAGTAAATCCTGCCTTACATCAGATTTTGGATAAAATTTCTGTTCCTGCAACTGAAGAAAATATTACACCTCCACCAACAAGCAGAGTGTCTTTCAATTTTAACGGTAACAAAGCAAATTTGCTCACTGTCATCCAACAGCTTAACAATCAAATTGAATTACTCAATGAAGATGTTACCTCACCTCAGCAGATGGTAGATGTATTAACGGCAAGAAATTTAGATGCTTCATTGCCTAAAATTCGGTTCAATACCGAAACGAAACAAGTTCGTTACGTCATTGATAAATTAGATTCTTCATTTTCAAATCTTACCTTGACCTTAATTGCCAATTGTGGGTTGTTCTTATCTAAAAAAGGTACGCCTTTAACCTACTCGAATTTATCTTCTTCCAAACACCACAATCCAAAAAATAAAGAGACTATAGACAGCATTTTCCGCTCTCTTTAATTTTTTTCATTGACATGATTGACACCTGTCATTGACACATTGATATGTCAATGTTTACGGCTATTCCATTGCTCAATTTTGCTTCGATAATTATTGTTTCACATTAAAATTCAAGCAAATGAGTTTAATTACCATTGAATCGGAAGCCTTCCAAAAATTAATGAACAAACTGGAAGCAATTGAGGGCAAGTTAGCTTCTCAAAAAGAATCTACACCATTATCAGAAAAATGGTTAGACAATCAGGACGTGTGCCAATTACTACACATCAGTAAACGGACACTTCAACATTACAGAGATACCGGAGTAATTCCCTACTCACAAATCGGGTCTAAGATTTACTACCGTGCTGCGGACGTTGAGGAACATTTAAAGAACCACTACAAATCGAACAGCAATGGCAAGTAAGGTATCACTATTTCAAAACTTCAACCAAGTGGTGGATGATAAGCCACTGGTTGATATAATTCAATCTATTAAAAATGGAGCATACAAAGAGCAAGTTGAATCCTTGCGTTCAGCTTTGCAGGCAGGTCAGCAGGATTTGTACGACAAACATAAAAAGGGCTTGCCTGCTTTTACGCCCTCTGGATCATTCGCTAATGGCAGAACACTCGTTTGTTTGGTGGCATATAGTAATTACCTTGTTTTAGATATTGACCATATCGATACAGAACAAGTGAATGTACTACGTGAAGCTGCAGCTAACATTCCTTATACAGTTGCTACGTTTGCCAGTCCGAGCAATGAGGGGTTAAAAATCATTGTAGGAATTGATTCGGACGAAGAAGATCATGCAATCGCATACCAGCAAGTTACAGAGTATTACAGTAAAGAATTGAATATTGAGTTCGACCCAAAGAACAAAGACATTACACGCCTTTGCTTTGTGTCTTACGACCCTTCAGCAGTCTTTAATCCTGATTATGAAAACTTCAAAGTCAGATTAGCGGATGAAATACCTATAAAAGCTAAAGAACCTCCACAGTTAACGGATTATTTACCGGTCTTTGAAGAATGTATTCGTTTTACAGAACAGAAAGAACAATACATTGAAGGCAACCGCAACAACTTTATTTATCTGTTGGCTTCTAATTGTAACCGTAAAGGGATTCCGCAAGAAGATGCATTGGATATGATGTACAACAATTTTGATCTGGACGAGAAAGAAATTCAAGCATCCGTAAAAAGTGCTTACCAACATCATACACAAGAGTTCGCATCATTTGCAATGGCACAAACAGAAAAAGTACAAGATGATGAAGATTATTTGTTGACTTCGCCAATCATTCCTGATAGTGTTTACCAGGCATTACCTCAAATTCTGAAAGAAGGTGCTTCGGGCTTTCCAGATAAAAGGGAACGTGATGTATTCCTTACTGGTGCATTATGTATTCTGAGTGGTTGTTTGCCAAATGTTACAGGCGTATATGCGCAACGTACCGTGTTCCCTAATCTGTTTGGGTTCATCATTGCTCCTGCTGCAAGTGGTAAAGGTGCTTTGTTGTCTGCTAAGAATTTAGGAGATGTGATTCACGAGAATATGCGTAGCATTTCTGATGAAAACCGAAAGGAGTATGAAAAGGAATTGAACCAATACAAACAAGCATTGCGTACCCGCAAGAAAACAGACACAGAAGAATTGGAAGAACCAAAAGAGCCTAATTTCAATGTGCTGTACATTCCTGCCAATACGAGTAATGCAAAAGTATTGTGGCACTTGCAACAGAATGATGGTAAAGGGGTGATTTGCGAAACGGAAGCCGATACAATGGGAAATGTATTTAAGCAAGAATGGGGTGGTTATTCTGATATGTTGCGTAAAGCATTTCATCACGAAAAAATATCGTGTAGCCGTAAGACCAATAGCGAATACATTGAAGTGAAGGAACCACAACTTTCAGTTGCTTTGTCAGGTACACCCAATCAGGTTAGCAACCTTATTCAATCTGCTGAAGATGGTTTGTTTAGCCGTTTCATTTTTTACAGCTTCAAGACGGAACAAAAATGGCGTGATGTTTCTCCGTTGGGCGGTGGTATCAACTTAACAACATTGTTCAATAAATTATCTAATGATGTTGAAGAACTGTATCGATTTTTAAATCTATCAACGACAGATGTACAGTTAACACCTGAGCAATGGAATCAAATCAACAATACTTTTCAAAATTGGCTAAATGAAGTAGCCATTTTCACAGGGGAAGAAGCAGGAAGTGTTGTAAAAAGATTGGGGTTGATTCTATTCAGATTCTGTATGTTGTTTACAGCACTTCGTAAGTTTGAGAACGGTGACACAGATCCTCAACCATTTTGTACGGATGAAGATTTCAATTCAGCTCTTACTTTGGCAAATGTGTATTTAGAACATAGCTTACTGATGTACAATAACCTGCCCAAACAAGAAGAAAAGGCAACTTTTAAGGGTAGCGATAACAAGCGTAAATTCTTTGATGCTTTGCCAGAAAAATTCAAACGATCAGAAGCGGTTGTGTTAGGTACAAAATTCCGAATGGCAGCACGTACAGTAGATAATCTGCTAAAGAAGTTACAACCTGAATTTATCCAACCCGAAGAATATGGCTACTACAAAAAAGTAAGTTGATATTCAACTAAATACCCCTCCACATGCACCTGCTACTCGCAGGTTTTGTGGTTTCTGCCAAATTGTTAAAAACGTTTCCTCTATTTACTTTCTTTTTCGCTCTTTCGCTATTATATTTGTCAATTATTGTCAAGTCATATTTTGTTGAATAAAACAAGTGTAATGAACAAGTTTGGTGATGCCATTAGAACCCAAAGGGAAGCGAAAGAACTACTACTCCGACATGTAGCTGCTGAAATGGACGTTGATACGGCCATGTTAAGCAAAATAGAACGTGGGGAGCGCAGAGCCAAACGGGAACAGGTCATTCAATTAGCCAAAATACTGGAACTTGATAAAAACGAACTCCTTACCCTCTGGTTAGCCGACAGGGTGTATGAAGTAATACAAAATGAGGCTCTTGGTTTAGATGCCCTCAAAGTAGCAGAACAAGAAGCGAATTATAAAAAGATTAAAAAATAAAAAATGCCGACAATCCAATTCAAAGGAAAGAACATAATTTGGAACCACCATCTCAGCGTACCTTACCACACGTTGGAAGAGGTGGAAGAACTACACTTTCAACCTGCTAAAAGTGATGGAAATATAATTGTTGAAGGTGATAACTTAATTGCGTTAAAAGCATTGCTACCTGAATATGCAGGTGAAATTAAATGCATCTATATCGATCCACCCTACAATACTAAAAAGCAAACTTGGGTATATAATGACAACGTTAATAGCCCTCTCATTAGTGAATGGCTCGGAAAGACTGTAGATTCAAACGACTTGACTCGTCATGATAAGTGGATGTGTATGATTACGCCTCGTTTGAAGTTTCTGCGTGATTTGTTACATGAAGATGGACTTATTTTCATTTCTATAGATGACAATGAATACCATAATCTAAAACAATTATGTGATGAGATATTTGGGGAGGAATGTTATGTCTCAACCTTGATTTGGAATAATGACGGTCACAGTGACAATCAATTTCATATCAAGGTCAATCACGAATATGTATTGGTTTATATCAAAGAAGCGATCAAGATTGATTCTGCTATTGGTTACGTTGTAGATCCTAACACGAGAGAAGAAAGCAACTTGTGGAAAGGTTATGCTGAAAATTCCATCACAAAAAATGGGAACGCCAATCCTCCTTCAAAAGTTTTGTTAAAAAAGGGATTTCCAACCACCGTAAAGGACGAAAAGACATTAGCTAAGCATATTGTCCCTAAAGCCTTTTATTCTGAAGTTTCCGACAAAGGCTTTATTTCAAGAGAAATGACAAAAAGATATAATCTCAAGTACCCCATTAGATTGAATGACATGAGATTAAAAGACAACGCTTTACAAGAAGATTGTGAAGTTTATACTGGCTGGGCTAATGTCAATAAACTACAAAAATTTATAGATAGTGGCTTCAAGCCTGTTCAGGAGAAAGACGGCAGTATTACTTTTTACCTTTCTGAGAACGGTGTTGTTTATTATAGAAAGGAAAGAGAACAAGCAAAGCATATTGTCTCGGTTTTAAGAAATTTTGGCACAACTGAACAAATGAAATATAGCCTTGAAGAATTGGGAGTAAATTTTGATTACCCTAAACCGATAGAGCTGATTAAGTACATCTTAAAAATCGGAGGCGATAAATATTCAACAGTGCTGGACTCCTTTGCAGGGTCTGGAACAACGTTACAGGCTGTATGTGAGTTAAATGAGGAGGATGAAGGTCAACGGAATTGCATTCTAATCCAAATGAAAGAGAACTCAGATAAAGAGCCTGATAAAAATATTTGCAAAGATATTACTCGAAAGAGGAACCAGAAAGCAATTGAAAAATTCAAATATAATTCAGGGTTTAAATACTTCCGTGTTGGTACGGCTATAGATCCCGAGAAAATGTTAGAAGGTCAACTACCAACGTATGAAGAGTTCGCTAAATATGTGTATTACCTGGCTACTGGTGAGCATTTATCTGATGTGAAGAAAATAGACCCTAAAAACCACTTTGTTGGTACGCATGGCCCTAAAAACTTCTATCTCATTTATGAGCAAGACTTTGATAAACTTACTCGTTTAGCCCTCAACTTGCATATTGCTGAAGAAATGAAAAAACACGCTACCAATAAGCGTATGGTAGTTTATGCCCCTGCTTGTTTCTTAGACAGTGAATACCTCGAAGAAAAGCAAATTGAGTTCGTATCAATTCCGTATAACTTATTTGAAAAGAAAGAGAAGTAAGAGCTATGTATCTAAAGAAATATCAACAAAGAGTAGTTTCTGAACTAAAACAGTTCTTTGCACAAGCACGTGCTTCTCGTGAGGAGTTTGACACAATCATTTCTGCAATACCGGAGCCACAACGTCCAATGGTTGCCGCAAGTATGAATTATGTTGAAAGTGCATTTCAAAAACTTAACTTAACTTACACAGACAATTGTAAAAATGGATTAGGTAAATACTACCCACGTATAAATCTTAAAATTCCTACAGGTGGTGGTAAAACCGTATTAGCGGTAGAAGCGATAAAAGAATATCAAACGGTATTTGCTCAAAAGAAAACAGGTTTAATTGTCTGGGTAGTTCCAAAAGAAATCATCTATAAACAAACTGTAAATAACCTTAGGGATAAAAGTCATCCATACCGTCAATTATTAGATCAGGCAAGTGGAGGTCGCACAGTAATAGCAGAAAAAGGACATACCATTTCAAAACAGGATATTGAAGAAAATTTAGTAATCCTTTTTCTGATGGCACAGTCCACCAACCGTTCTACTTCCGAATCATTGCGGGTATTTAAGGACAGTGGAGGTTTTGATAGTTTCTTTCCGGAAGATAATCGCTACGATTTGCATTATCAGTGGCTTCAAGCAGTACCTAACTTAGATGTTATGTGGAACAATGGCGAACAAGCTCAACTAATTACAAGTTTGGGTAATGCTGTTCGTGTTTCCAAGCCCCTCATCATCATAGATGAGTTCCACAAAGTTTTTACCCCATTAGCAAAGGAAACGATTGACAGTTTAAATCCAGAACTCATATTAGGGTTATCCGCAACTCCAAAAGTAGGCATGAATAATCTTTGTACGGTTACAGGATTAGAGTTGAAAGAGGAAGAAATGGTGAAGTTGGATTTGCATATTATTCCACCCGTTGGTAATGTAGAAAACGACTGGAAAGCCATGTTGCAAAACATTATGGACAAACGTCAGTCGTTAGAAGATAAAGCAATCGAATTACGTCAGGAAACGGGACAATATATACGTCCAATTGCACTTATCCAGTGCGAACGTACAGGAAAAGACCAAAGAGGTAAAGGATTTGTGCATAGTGAAGATGTAAAGGAACATTTAATTGACGAAGGGGTAAACCCGAGCGAAATTGCTATAAAATCATCTGATAAGAACGATATAGAGGATATAAACCTTCTTTCACGCGAATGCCCTGTCCGTTACATTATTACTCGTGATGCATTAAATGAGGGTTGGGACTGTTCTTTTGCCTACGTTTTAGGGATAATTCCAAATGTCAATTCAAACACAGGCGTTACCCAATTAATAGGTCGTATTCTTCGTCAGCCAAATGCAAAAAAGACTGGTATAATAGAATTGGACGAAAGCTATGTTTATTATTCAAAAGGCGATACTTCCAGTTTGTTGCAAACAGTTGTAAATAGCTTCGAAGATGAAGGATTGGGGGATTTAGTTTCTGGACTTAAAGTTCAAAATGATCCGCAAGTTAACCCTAAGAAAACAGTAGGTATTAGAGATGAGTTCAAAAAGCTGGAATACGCTTTTTACCTACCTGTTTGGGTCATGGTAGATGATAAAGGTGAAAAATCAAGAAAGTTCAATTATGCAATTGATGTAAAGCAACACATCTCTTTTGAAGATTTGACTTTATCAGAAGAATTAGTGACTAAGATAAAAAACTCTCTTAGTGAACAAAAAAGCGACCAAAGCACCTTCAGTGTTACTATTGAGAAAGAGGGAGGTATTACTCCAAAAGAAGAAACAATATCTGCTTCGTATTACTCTAATATCAACATTGGTTATCTCTCAAGGCGTTTAGGTGAATTTATTGAGAATCCATTCTTAGCAAGAAAAAAAGCTGAGCAATGGATAGATGCTTTGAAAGTTGAATTAGGTGAAAAAATATTGAAGAAGTTTTTCAGTTTTATTTCTTCCCAATTAGCCCAATACGCAGAAGAACATAAACAATCAGAGGAAGAACGGATCTTTAACGAATATCTTAAATCAGAACAACTAAAACTCGCTATAATTGACGACCCAAAAGAGGGTTTCCGTGTTCCTGAAAATGACACGATAACCGTTAGTCGTATTGCACCAACTTTGAAGCACAATCTATATGAGGACGTAGATTTTGACAACCTCAATAAATTGGAAAAAGATGTAATCAATATTCTCGAGAAGCAAGAGACAATCTTATTCTGGTTTAGAAATAGAGTTGCAAGAGGTTGGTATGCTATTCAAGGATGGCGAGAGAATAAAATACGTCCTGACTTTGTAGTGGCTAAAAAGAAAGATGATAGCAAGGTTGAAATTGTTTACCTGATGGAAAGTAAGGGAGAGCATCTTTTAGGCAATAATGATACAACGTACAAAAACAAGGTTTTCGAGCAAATGACTGCCCAACATAAGGCAGGTAAAATCAAATCTTATCAAACCCAATTGAATTTTGGAGAACTAAATGAAGATGTTGAGGCATATTTAATTGAGGGCGGTAAAGAAGAACAGAAAATCAGAGAATTAATGAAGTAAAATGTCAAATCAAAACCTCATACTCAACATGCTTACGTTCAACCATCCGGTTGAGCAAAAACAGTTTGGCTTGTTTCGAGAGCAGAAAGAGGGCTATTCACCTTTGCATAAATCAGAATGGCCATTAGACTTGAAAGATACAAACCCCGAACTTTGGGATGAGGAAATTGAACATTTGTACACAGACTTTAATACAATTGAGGGTGCTGATTTTGTTACCAATGTTGAACTCTGGAAAAGTAAGAGGTTTGCCAAACACTACTACACCAATCTTATCAGTTTGCACTTTGCAAACATTGCAGACGTTACAAACCCTAATTTCATTCGAGATGTAGAGTTATGGTTCAAACATACCCAACAACCCAATAACGCCTGGACAACTTACAGCAGATACATGTTGCGTGTCAATATTGGTCGCATTACCAAGTTCCCTGAAATAGTGGTTTCTTACGAAGGAGATTCAAGAGTGTTGAATCAAACAATCTTAGAGTTAGATGTAAATTCTACGTTATTTAAATGGGTAATTCACGAAGGGAAAAGATACCATTACGAGCATTTACCAGAGGACGTTAAAGCAGACTTAGGAAATACCTATCCGGTTATCAATAATCCTTTACGTTCAGCATTAGGATTGGAAACAGGTCACAAACGTATTGCTAATAAATACAAGCATTACCACGACCATATTCAGCACTTTTATGATAGCTATCTTGATACTCCTGAGTTCAAGGCTATCATTCCGCTTTATGGCACAGGTTTCATGCCTGTAAAGTCAATAATTGAAAAGAAAACCAGTCAGGGCAGCAATCAATTGATATTTGGTAAAAAAGGCGGCCAACATCAATCACATGTCAATCCTTATTTGGGTATTCTTAATAATGGTCCTTACGGAACTTCTCCTTTAGCGCATACCAACTTGTTCTTCGTTTACCATGAAGCAGACAAACCAACAGCAGGTAAGTTATATAAGTATTTCATGGATGGAATTGGCCAGTTTCCCTCATTGAAAAATCTTCTCAAAGTTCCAATTAACATTACTAAAGATGATCATGTTGTGTTTATGAATGCAGACAATCCAGTTCCTGAAATTCGTCAACAATTAAGCAATAAAGATATTGATCCAAACCAAAGTTACATTGCTTTATACCTTACCCCAATAACCAAAGACGAAACAGACCCTGAGAAACGAGCATACTACTACCGTATCAAAGAAGAATTACTAAAACACAATGTTACTTCTCAAGTGGTAGAGACCGAAACAGTAAATGACAATAACTTCGGTTTCAGTTTGCCAAACATAGCAATTGCAATCCTTGCAAAGTTGCAAGGTATTCCTTGGCGTTTAGAACGTTCATTATACAATGAATTGATAGTTGGCGTTGGAGCATTCAAACCGAACACATCACGCCATAGATATATCGGTAGTGCATTTTGTTTCTCAAATAACGGCTTGTTTCAAGGTTTTGAGTGTTACACCGAAAATGATACGTACAAATTAGCAGGTTCAATAGGTAAAGCCGTGAAGATGTATGCCAACAACCATTCAGAAGTAAAAAGATTGGTGATACACTTCTATAAAACCATGAGCAACAAAGAACTGGAACCAATCCGTCAGGAGTTGAACAATTTAGGTTTGGACATTCCGATAATCATTATCACGATCAATAAAACCGAATCGGAAGACATTGTTGTATTCGATACCAATTATGAAGGATTGATTCCACTTAGTGGCACATACATTAACATTGGTCGTTATCAGTACTTGTTGAATAATAACACAAGATATTTCGGTACATCACAGGATAAAATAGACAGTTATGCCTTTCCGGTGAAAATGTCAATTCGCAGCACAGATGAAACAATACTGGAAGATACCAAAACAGTAAACAGTTTAGTTGACCAGGTATATCAGTTCAGTCGTATGTACTGGAAATCAGTAAAGCAACAGAACCTGCCTGTAACAATAAAATACCCCGAAATGGTGGCAGAAATATTCCCTCACTTTGAAGGCGACATCATCCCCCCATTCGGAAAAGATAATCTTTGGTTTTTGTAGAGTATGGTAAAAAAGTATTTAGACAATTCACTTCAGTTAATCGGAGAACTCATTTACAATAATGTGTTTACTGTTAGTAACGGTGCAGCTTATTTCGACAATAAAAAAGTAAGCCTTTCAAAAAACGGAAAAGAGTTTGATATAGAGTTTAAACTTGAAAAAAATGAAAGAAGTCACGCAAACAACATTCTAATTGACATAGTTCCACAATACAGCATTACAAATGAGTTCAAGAAGACATTCTTAATTCCTGAAAAGCGTACAATATTTGATAACATTAATGATAATCTTAATGATTACCGAATTAGTATATCAGGTAAGATTCATCAAATCCAGACTCCTGCCTTCTCTCCTGATTCAAATAAATTTCAGCGTTTATTTATCCCAATTGATAGAAACCAGTTTGCGTTTAATGATTTTGAAGTATTCCACTATGAAGCGGATATTGATGTTCGGAATAGAGAACTGATTAAACTCCAAGTCAACGAGAATGAATTTCATTTTTACACATTTAAAATAGAAGATCGCATTTATTGGTGTGTAGACTCTACGACAACTCTACCTCAAATTGAGTTCAGGGAAATTGCTTTTTCCATAATGAACGTTTATGGTTTTTTAAAAGGAGATCTTTTTTTAAGCGAATCGTATTACATTTCATCTGATGATAAAGAGTTTACCAACAATCTTGAGTTTCAGTTTGTTTCTATTCGTGATAGTTTAATCTCGGGCTACGGAATGTTTACAACAAATGCATATTCTGTATTTGTTCCATATTACCAATCAAATAAAATTGAAATCGACTCTGAAGAAATAAAAAAGTGGAGTAACCAATTTATCTTTTTTAAATCAACAGTGTTCTCAAAGTTGGTAGAGTTATTTTTGAATGAAGATAAATTCTCAAGAGCATCATTAATCATTCTTGAAGCAAACAATCAACCATTGGAATTGAAAGCGGCATCCTATTGCGTAGCTTTTGAAGCAGTTTCAGCAACAATTAAAGATTTGTTTGGGATTGAAAGTCCAAGCGTTATTGATGATGCAAAATGGAATAATGAAATAAAGGGTTCTTTCACAACTTTGTTAGATTCTTTGAAATCAGAAGGCAATCTTTCTGATGACGAGCACCGCATATTATCAAGTAAATTGAACAATTGGAACAGCCCGACAAATAGGGATAAATTAACTGCCCCATTCAAACAATTTGGTTATGAGTTGTCAAAGGATGAATACAAATGTGTTGATGGTAGAAATAAATTCCTGCATGGCAGTTTACCTGTAAATGAACGTGATGAAGATGAAGTGTTTCAAGAATTATATCATATTTCATTAACGCTACATAAGTTGGTCTATGTGTTAATGTTAAAGGCAGCAGGTTTTGAGGGTTTTATTATCAACTATCCAAAAATGCACGCCTATATTACTCGAAGAACAGTTGAACAAGATTTATTCATAGCGATTTAATGAAATATTTATTATCACAAACTGCATCAAATGCTAAAAAGCATCTATTAAAGGAAGAAAGCTATTTCAGTTTTGATCTACCAACATATTTTACATTTCAAAAATTACTGGACAAGGTTTCTAAAAAAATGCAAGGTAAGAACCTATCCGATTTTTATAATTCAAAAACAATAAAAGGAAAATCCAAACCGACTTACCCGAGTGATTTTGAAAAGGTAAACTATAAATTACTGAACAATAAGGATGGTAAATTCGCATGGAGACCTTTTCAACTAATCCACCCAGCAATTTACGTTTCGTTGGTAAACGAAATAACTGAAACAAAAAACTGGGCTTACATTAAAAGCAAATTCAAGGAGTTTCAGGACAATAAGAAGATTCAGTGTTTTAGTATTCCAATAGTATCTGAAAGTAAACTGTCCGATAAAGCCGAAACAATTTCACATTGGTATCATTCAATCGAACAAAACTCAATTGAATTGGCTTTGAAATACGAATATGTACTCCATACGGACATAACGGATTGCTACGGTTCAATATATACGCATTCTGTAGTTTGGGCACTTCATACAAAATCAGTTGGCAAGGCGGAGAAAGGAAATGGCAAACTATTAGGAAATGTCATAGATAAACATCTACAAGGCATGTCTTTTGGGCAAACAAATGGTATACCACAGGGCAGTGTCTTAATGGATTTTATTGCGGAAATGGTTCTTGGTAGCATTGATTTAGAACTTTCAAAAAAAATAGAAAAAGCCGGGATCAAAGATTATCAAATACTCAGGTATAGAGATGATTATAGAATCTTCACTAACAATCCTCAGGAAGCGGAATTAATAACGAAATTTTTAACTGAGATTCTCATTGACTTTGGTATGCGTTTGAACGCTCAAAAAACGCTTGTTTCAAATAATGTGGTTAAAGATTCGATAAAACCAGACAAATTCTATTGGTTAAGAAACAGAAAACCGACACGATCATTACAGGAACACCTTTTACTACTGCATGCACTATCAGAACAACACAATAACTCAGGCAGCCTACAAAAAGCAATGATCAAATTATATGAAAGGGTAAAAGGGATTAAAAAATCAAATGAAAATATTTCTGTTTTAATTAGTATTCTGGTTGATATTACTTACAAGAATCCGAGAGTTTACCCAATCTCAATGGCAATTTTGAGCAAGTTCCTGACGCTTGTCCCTCTTTCAAATCGTAAGTTAGTTTTAAAAATGATCTTCAAGAAGTTTGAAAAAATTCCTAATACGGGACATTTGGAGTTATGGATGCAGAGAGCCATTCTTAAACTTTCAGTAAAGAAGTCTTTTAAGGAACCATTGTGTGAAATTGTGAACGGTAAGGCAATATCAATTTGGAACTCAGACTGGTTAAATAATGATTTTCAAAAGCTAATCGCTGGTACCCCGATTGTTAATCCTAAGTCAATTGCTAAACTGGATGAGTTTATTAAACCTGATGAAGTATTGTTATTTGAGTCAAAATCTGAATACAATTATTGATTGCCCCGCACTTTCCAGTACTTCCAGTAGGTTCTTTTCGTTCGTGCCTCACTGCAATCACCAACTTTCAGTACCCCACAGGTAGAGCATTCTTCCGTTCGTTCCTCACTTCATCATGCACTACCTCTTTGCCAACGCACTTTCCATAACGCAGGAAATAAGGTATTCGGTTTGCCTTCACCCCTTAAAACAAAAAGCATATCTGCAAGGGTAAAATGCACTCCACTTCGTTACGCCCTTGCATATACCCCTCATATACGCCCAGTCGTCAGCATTCCTTTGTTGGCTATTCGGTTGTTTTTGTTTTGTGGTTCAGTCTGCACCTCATTCGCAGCTACTCTGCCACCCCAAACCCCTTTCAAGGTTGCTAAAGCAGATGTTTTTATTTGGGGTGTCACCGCTGCTTGTTGTTATGCTCGCCTGCGGGTCGCTGCGGGCTGATCGGGCTGTCATGTTTTTTGCAGGTTTTATCCCCGTTCTCAGGAGCTTCTTTTCAGTCGTCCGTAAACTACCTCCTTCCATTCAGCACCTTACCACTCCCCACACAAGCATAGTTCATTCATTACACTTCACTAATCCGACCCTAATTCAATTTCTAATTCCGGCTACCAAAAAGCAGTAAATAAAAAGCAGTTGTTTGTGCTTATGTAAACTTTGCAAAGTTTGCAATCTTACAAAGTAGCCGATAATTGTTCCATTTCATGCCTGTACACTCGTTGCGTTCCAATCATTCACTATCCTTGCCTTTCCCGACACACAACAGCAAAAAATCACGCCAGCCCTGCTGTAAACAGTAGCTGTCAGCCGTCACCCTCTGGGTTCCTTTTGCTGCCACCACCCTTGCTCCACTCGCAGTCGGCTCGCTACGTTCCATTCGTCAGTATTCCGCTATCGCTACATTCTTCCTCATTTCACTTGCCCCACACTTCGGTCAGCCACTTCGTAAGGCTACGTGGCTTTCCCTTCGTCTTTTCCAACGCTGGCTCAAGGCTGGATTCCCTGCGTTTCCGCACTTAAATAATCCTCGACCACATTCCTGATTCATCTAATACCTTAAATATTGTCTTAGTCAAATGTAGCCCTCGTTTCACAAACAACAAGGTCAAGCCCTTCGGGTTTTGAATAAAAAATCTCCACCTTTCAGGTTGTATTTTTTCTCCAAAAACCTTGTCTTATTGTTTCACTTAGCGCAATTGGTTGCCTAAGCCATTATTAAGGCAAAATATATATTATGGGAATAAAAAAGGGAAACCGAATGAACAGTTCCCCTTTTACTAAAATCGCAAGTGGATTACTTGCAGTTACCTGGACGGGATTTCTCACAAATCTCTGAGTTCAGTATCAATCTCAATTCAAGCGTTTCTGAATCGTCAGTAGCTTCTTGATTCACTTCGATAGCTACAAGATTAACTTTGCCTGATAGATCAGAACCTGCCTTAAATCTTGGACGTTTTGAGGCTTTCAATTCAATTGTCAAATCCTCACTTACACATTGTTTTACTTTATCCATTTTGATAATTTTTAGAGTTAGTATTTATTTTTCTTCGACTGCAGTTTGTGCGACAGCAGTTGCAACAGCTCCGGCAACTATTAAATAACCACCGATATTGACCAATACAAGTGGAATTTCATACGGTGCAGCCACCAAAACACCTCCAATTGCTGCAAGGATCAAACCGAGCATTTTCATTCTTTGGAAGAATTTTGGCACTGGAGCCATGATTCTTTGAAGCAGAGTTAACTTTCTCATATCAGACAGATTATAATGCTTCGACAACTCTAAGTGCATTGTATGCACCATTCTTCAATGTGTATTGAACACCATTTACTTCTTGGAAGAACTCAATTTTCAGCAAGTACAAGTTCGTACCTGATACAGACGGAGCAGCAACAGGAGTTAATGTAACCGTTGTTTGTGTTCCATCAATCGGTAGGTTTACAGAAGCAGATTGTTGAAGGTCCTTATCACCGTTCACAAAATCAACACTTGCAAATCCAGCAGTAAACTGAACGTGCGTAGCACCTTGTGGCCACACAACATCCATTTGAGGGATAAGGTCAGCAATAACAATTTCACCTGTACCAGTGTTTACCGTCATTCGTTTATACAAAATCGCACTTAAAAGTGCTTCTTTGTTAAACTCGAATCCTTTCAACTTTAGGATAGCATTTGGATCTGTGATACCTTCTCCAACATTTCGTTCACCTCTTGCGCTCGTAGCATCCAAATTCTTGATTGCTGTCATCACTTTAGTCAATCGAGAAACCACACGACCATCAGCAGCATTTAAAGCCATTGGACGCAGTGCATCTCTCATGAGTTTTCCTGCACTTGCAGAACTTCCAAACTCTTTGTTGTTTTCTCTCGTTCTCTCGAACGCTGGATCAGTTGCAATTCTATCTGCATCAACTGATGTTTTCATTCGGGCAAGATGCCCATCTTTGGTTTTGTAAAAGGACACGTTATCCAACGTTCCTTTAATCTTAATCAAGCCGCTTTGACGTGCCATAATTTTATAGATTTTAAGGGTTTATAAATATCACTTACAACAAAGTAACGACCTAAACACCAAAGCGTTGCATTGCTTGTTCCTATTGACTTTTATTGCTTTCCTTTGCTTCATATACAAGCAAAAAAGGAGATGGAAAACCTAAAGTTTACCCAAGGATTACCCGTAGATACTTTATGAAAAATACCCGGACTATAATTTCAATAAAGGACTGTAATTCACTATATTTGTAGTGCAATTAAATGCAATTCGTTCATTAATTCCTGATGCAGAATTGAATAAGTGGAGTGGGCTAATCGGTGGAGGTATGCAGAAGGGTTTGTAAATAACTGTAAATCAACGGTATTTGAGCCGGGTTCGAGTCCCGTCCGGACCGCTAAAAGCCTCCTTATTTAAGGGGGCTTTTTGCATTTATGCCCAAATTTAAAGGGATTCACCAATTTACCCCACTTCAATAACGACAAATAATATCAATTAAAAACAAAGAATTTGTCACCTATTCTGTCACCAAATTAAATGACGATATTAGGTGACAGAAATCCTCGAAAGATAGATTTGACAAGGAATTCAGTGTTCACCCATATTATTGCCATTACATGATTTGATTAAGAAATCACCTTAATCTGTCACCTGATCGAGCGATTCACATTTATTAACCCATTAATACGTGAATCATGAGCACGAATCAAAAACTAAACATTCGGTTTAGACTGAATGAACAAAAAGAAAAGGATGAGACACATCCAATTTACATCCGCATCTACATCGATGGTAAAAAGTCCGAAGTCGCCACCAATCACTACGTGAGTAAATCACAATGGGACTATAAACAAACCCGAGTCAGAAACACGGCTTCCAATGCCCAATTGATTAACGCTTATTTGACGCGAACACGCAATCAAATTGAAGAGCATTTCCTCACACACATTGCCCTGGGCAAAAAACTAAAAGCCTCCGAACTAAAAAACATATTTCTAGGAAAGGATAGTAAATTGAAATCCAAAACACTATTGGATGCTTTCGATTATCACAAAGCGAAAACTGAGGAAATGGTGAAAGTTGGAAAACGCGCCAAAGCAACATTGGATAAATTCGAATACACAAGAACGAAAATTGAGACATTCTTGAAGGACAGATATGAAACAACAGACATGCCCTTGGATGAACTCTCTGTTTCATTTGTAACCGAGTTCGAACATTATCTATTGGTGAAAAAGAAGTTGCAATCCAATTCCGCTCATAAGTATATCAAGAACTTAAAACGTGTAATGAACGTTGCTGTAGCGGCTGATTGGATCACGCACAACCCCTTCGCTAGCTTCCGTTGTTCTTATACCAATCCAGAGAGAGAAATCTTGTCTCAAGAGGAATTAGATAGAATGATCAATAAGGAATTTAAATCCAAAAGGCTAAGCGAGATCCGGGATGTATTTATCTTCTGTTGTTATACTGGTTTCGCGTATGCGGATATTTACAAATTCACGCATAATTCAATCACAAAGGGAATTGACGGAGGTTATTGGCTTAGTACTACACGGCAAAAAACTGGTACTAAAGAAAGTGTACCTCTCCTACCGATCGCCCTGGAGATTATTCATAAATATCAAGATGATCCTTATTGCCTACAGTATGACAAACTCTTACCGGTAAACAGTAATCAAAAATTCAATGAGTATTTGAAAGAAATAGCGACTCTTTGTTCAATCGATAAGAAGATCACAACACACATAGCTCGTCACACATTTGCGACAACTGTTACCTTGGCCAATGGTGTTCCGATTGAAACGGTTTCTAAAATGTTAGGTCATGCGAAGCTAGCAACGACACAGATTTATGCGAAGGTTTTAGATCGTAAAGTGAGTGAAGATATGAGCATGTTGAAAGACAAACTATTCCCTTCTCAAAATAATTTGAAAAAAGTTAGTAGCACGTAAATTATTTACGTTCCTCAGGTAGTTTATTTGTGCTACGATATGCAAACCTTATTACTAACAATTTAAACCAGGTAATAATATGCAAAAATACATCGCAGCTGCGAAGGCTCTTTCAGATGAGCTGGAGCAGTTGCACACTGAGGAACCAGATATTACAAATAGAACTACAAAAGCAGCGAAGCGCATTCGGAAAACTCTCACTATGTTCCGGAGGCGCATTAGTGTTGAAGGTTTTAGATCCGAAGAAGAGGAAATTCACTTTTTCAAATACGTGAAGCCTCGCGTAAGTTCGTACCTCATCTTTTTTTTATTGCTTGCCGAAATAGAAGAACAACGCCTATTCAATGACAAAAAAGAAGTTCAAAGTTGCATTGACAAAAAGCAACGATGGTTCCGCTACATGATGAAAGAAAATCAGGAGTTCGTTAGGTATTATCGACTAGGTCTTACACATACAGACCGTATTTACTTCTTGCGCGGAAAAAATTTAGGAGCACTTTCAAAACACAGCTCAAAACAACAGGACGACCCGGAGTTTAACACCTCTCATGATGGTATTGCCGCTAATATTATGGCGTTCGACCTGTTTCAAAAGTACTTATCTCCAAAACCTGAATTCCAACCTACCTTTGGACCTCCAAAACCTAAATTGAAATGGACGGCCAATCGTTTGGATCTCGTTGAATTGATTTACGCCTTGCATGGATCCGGTGCTTTCAATTATGGAGAAGCTGAGCTAAAGGATATTTGTGAAACACTGGAATCATCATTTCAGATTCAGATTGGTGATTTGTACCGTGCATTTCATGACATATCGAACCGAAAGAAAGACCAGATTAAATTCGTGAGTCGTTTAGAAGGCGACCTCTACAAAAAGATATTGGAAATTGAAGGGTTGGTATAGCGTTTACCAATCGATAGCTGCTTTAGAATGATATTTATTTAGGTCAACAGAATGGTTCAATCTTCTTGATTCGGAATAAGGATCTAGCTTCCTTAGAAGTTCAGGGTTTACTCCCATTTCACTAATTATTTCATCACTTCTAAAGACATACTTCTTTGCATGATGAAGTATCGAATGACCAAGAGCTTGAAGTTTGGAGAATTCCTTCTCAGAAACAGCATCATAGGGTATCTTAAAAGAACTATTTGAAAGATCAACATAAAGACTTGAATTCTTCATGTTATTTAATTCTTTAGAGTCCATATCATTTTTAAGTCGTTTAATTTCTTCCTCTTCCCTTTCACCATCAAGAAACATATTTTTAATCATCGCAATCATAAACTTCATTGATCCTTCAGTTTTTGTTTCGTGCTTAAAAAAAAGACGATCTACTTTATCAAGTTTTTCATCAAATGTTTCATTTTCAATTTTGGTAAATGCATGCTGATTCTTTTTGAAAAACGCCAACTCTTCAAGCATTAATGCCTTACCTGCCTCTTCAATAGATAACTGTACCAGAGTGTATGCACGAGAATAACGACCTAAGTGGCTTAGTGTCATTCCATCATGAAAGAGCATAAACGAGTTAATCAGTGAATGTACCGCACCAACCGAAAGCACCTTGTCACTCATTTTTTTTAAATCTTCCTTTCTTTGTCCCATAAAATAAAGTTAAGCATTCATTGATATCAGTAGGCCAATCGTTGAGCAATCTTCATGTCAGACTTTAATATTTCGAATTTAGCCTTTCACTTTAAATTAATATATATGGAAGAATTAATGAGAAAATTAGAAGAAATCGAGAACCTAATTCTTGATCAAAACTTGCTTCAAAAGAAAGTACTAAACATGGAAGAAGCAAGTCAATATTTGGGGCTGTCAGTATCACATCTGTATAAGTTGACATCAGCTAATGCAATCCCTTATTATAAACCGAATGGTAAGCGATTATATTTTAATCGAGAAGAATTAGACACCTGGTTACTTCGGAACCGAAATACAACACGAGAAGAAATTGAATCAATGGCTGCTGATTATCTTCGCAAAAACCCTTTGAAGTTCTAAAAATGATAAATCCCAAGTTCTACGCTTGGGATTGCTTTTATTCAATTTTTCAACTAACTGATTAACAGTTGTTTTAAAAATAAAATATACCAAGATGATACCAACTTGGTATGTTTTCTCAAATCTTTTACATCCCCCATTTTACCGTTGCAAAATCGCTTGATTTTCACTCAAAATTGACACTACCGACTTGGGTAAAAATGCGTTTTTGACTCTCTAAAAACTGAAACCCTCATAAACAGGGCGTTTCAAAATTTATTTATACCAAGATGATAGGAACTTGTGAAAAAAGAAAATCAAACCTCATCAATTTTGCCATGAACACACAATTCGTTCGAAACTTGAATAAGCAAGTACAAAACCTTCCAGAAGGATGCATACGATGGAAACAACTTGATACTCCAAGAATCAACGAAGAATTTAAATCAAATCATAATGGCAACAGAAATTTTAACAAGAGAAGATCTAGAAGAATTCAAATGGGATCTACTGGCAGACATCAAAGCGTACTTAGATAAGCGCGAAGGGAAAAAAGAAAAATCAGTACCCGAAACAGTCTGGCTAAAATCCCATCACGTACAACGCATGTTACAAATATCGTCCGGAACACTCCAGAACCTAAGAATTAACGGAACGATTCCTTATTCCAAGGTTGGAGGTGTACTCTTCTACAAGAAGAAGGATATCGAATACATCTTGGATCAGAACATGCATAACCGTGAAAGTTCTGCAGATCATCAACAACAAAATTAATTCTCATCAATCTCTCAATTCCCCCTTTGGAGGGGGATTAAGGGGGAGGACAAACTTAAAATTATGACAAACACTCAACAAATCAGACAAATCTCATCAGAGATCAAGCAGATCAAAAATGACCTGCAATCAGTTGCCACACCAAAGGACCTACGCAGTCAATGGATGAACCCAAAGGAAGTTGGCCATGCCCTTGGCATGAGCGAAAGCACACTTCTTAGATTGCGTAAGTGCGGTGCGCTTCCTTTTAGTCGCGTTCACGGCAAGATCTTCTACAAACGTGTCGATGTAGAACAAATGCTTGAGAACAATTATGTGAAAATCGACAGATCATGTTGCAACTGCTAATCAATTCAGACATGCCAAGAAATGAAGTAAACTATATCATGCACCTGGAGGCGATTGCCTTGAAAATTTCCGAGGACAATCGTCTCAAACCTTGGCACATAAGTTTGTACTACACACTGTTTCATTTGTGGAATTCCACAAAGTTCTTCAATCCACTTTCTGTGAGTAGAAACGAACTGATGAGAGTGTCTAAAATTGGTTCAGTCAACACATACACCAAATGTTTGAAGGAATTACATGAGTGGGGATATATCGAGTATATCCCTTCTCATAACCCTTTGGTTGGAAGTCAAATTAACTTGTACAGATTCGATAAAAGTACCAGTAAGAGTAGAAATAAAACTAGCAGTAAAACTGATGATAAAACAGAAGGAACAGTCGTGAGACCTTATATAAACAATACAAACAATAATAAACCTTCTAAACCTTTAAAACAAGATAGTGGGAAAACACAGTTTTCCCCTCCAACCATAGAACAACTCAAAGAATTTTTTCTTGAATCTGAATCTACGAGTAAAGAAGCTGAAAATTTCTTCAACTATTTTGAGTCAAACGGTTGGTTAGTCGGTGGTAAGGCAAAAATGAAAAATTGGAAAGCTGCAGCTCGCAACTGGATCAGCAGAAGTTCCAACTTCAAAAAACCCGAAAAGAAGAATTATTTGGATGTGAACCAAGACAAAGATTACTCCATTCCACTTTAATCTTCCCCCTTCGGAGGGGGATTAAGGGGGAGGAATTGAAGAAACCCATTCAAACAACAACAAACAATATTAACGATGGAATCAAACGAGAAAACCCCTTTACCTTTCGTTATCGAAAACGGCATTCGCCACTATAATTTCAAACGCTCATCAGAAGAAGCACTGCTTCTGAAGACGACTAGCAGGCAAACTCGTGCCGTAGCTAGGAGGACTAATAAATCTGATGCTAAAATTGGTTGGTCATGAATCAAAACACTACAGAAACACCACCAATCCCTTTTGAAATTGAAAACGGCGTCCGTCAGTATAATTTTAAGAAGTCATGCATTTATCTCAGTTATCTAGGAAAACAGAAATTCGGAACGAACTTCCGGCTACACAACGAAGACAAAGAAATTCTTTACAAGCTATTAGTTTACGCTATCGGAGACGAAGAAGGTTGCAAAGGATTAGGGCTGGACTTGAGAAAAGGGATTCTCCTAAGTGGTCCGGTTGGTTGCGGTAAAACTTCACTTATGACACTTGTTCGCGAATTCCATGATCCTCAGAAAAGATACATCCTCAAATCATCCCGGGACATAGCCTCAGAATTCCATCAGGATGGTTTCGGAGTCCTTCAGCGATACGGTAAAGCAAGAAAGATCATTTGTCTGGACGATCTCGGAGTAGAACAAACCATGAACTATTTCGGAAACGAATGCAACACCATTGGCGAAATACTTCTCCAACGTTATGATCTGATGATCGCAGAAGGGTTCATCACTCACGGAACAACAAACTTAAATTCCAAGGAACTGGAAGAACTATATGGAAACAGGGTTAGATCTAGATTTAGATCCATGTTTAATTTGATTGCTTTCACTCAAAATGCTAAAGATAAAAGATAGTATTTAAGCATTTGCTTAAACAATAATATTGATCTATCTTTGTATTTAAGAAATTGCTTAAATATGGAAAATTGCATACGCGAATGTGCGGATAAGGATCAGCTAAGTAGATGTCAAACAGCATTAGATGAAGTTCAATCAGAATTGCAACGAAAGGCAAAGGTTCTCAATCTAGCAGGAAATGAAGTGCGTTTGAAAATCTTGTTCCTGTTAAATATGGAGGGGGAAATGTGTCCATGCGATTTAAGCGACGTATTGAAAATGACTGTTCCTGCAGTATCTCAACATTTGAAAAAGCTAAAAGACGCGGATCTAATTTCGAGCAATAAAGAAGGACAAACTATTTTCTACTCGATCAACAAAGAAGAAGCATCCATTTTACTACCGATTATAGAATCACTAACGGGAATTACAGCATGAGTACAACAAAATCAAAAGGAGTAGTCTTTACAGGAGTAGTTGCAGCAATCGCAGCTTCATCCTGTTGTATTCCCCCAGTTATTGCAGCCATTGCCGGAGCGGGTGGTGCATCATCCAGTTTATCTTGGATGGAACCATACAGACCTTACTTAATTGGATTAGCCATACTTGCGATTGGTTATGCATGGTACAGTCATTTAAAACCAAAAACGGTAGATGATTGTGGATGCGAAATTGAAAAGCCGAAATGGTATCAGACAAGAACGTTCTTGGTTAGCATGACTTTATTTGCTGCTTTATCAATTAGTTTCCCTTACTATTCGGGAATCTTCTTTCCTGACAATGCAAAAGTTGTAGTAGCTGATGAACCTAATATCAAAAAACTAGAAGTTAAGATAGACGGAATGACCTGTGATGCATGTCAAAATCATGTGAACCACGCAGTGAATGATTTGAACGGAATTGTGAGCATTGAAACCTCATGCGTCAAAGGCAACTCCATCATCGAGTACGACAAAACAAAAACGAACCAAGACGTAATAAAGAGAGCAGTTGAATCAACCGGATATACTGCAACTGAACTAATTCAACGATAGAATGGAAAAGAAGGAAATTATTCTTGAATCAACACTTAAATGCCCTAAATGCAATCATAGCAAAACAGAAACAATGCCTACTGATGCATGTTCCTGGTTCTACGAATGTGAGAATTGTAAGGCCTTATTGAAACCAAATGAAGGAGATTGTTGTGTTTACTGTTCATACGGAACTGTGCCGTGTCCTCCAATTCAGGAAAGCGGTTCTTGTGGGAGCGACTGTTGCTAAGCGTTAACTAATTGAATATATAAAATTTACTAACTTTAAACACAATAATGGCGAAGCGCACCATCATATCAATGATATTGATCCTCACTTATACAGTGGGTTTTGCGCACAATCTTATACCACACTGTACAGACGATCACCCTAACGGAGTTCATGTTGAAACGCACAACCATGTACATCACACACATGCATCTGACGATCATTCAGCAGATGGTCACAGCCATGTAGAACACGGAGATCACTTTGATGATGGATTTTTAAATTACCTCGTCTGTCTTCTTGAAGGCATCCAACATCACGACAGCGCGTGTGACGTAGAATGTAATCCACAAGGGAATCAAGTAAAATACTCAACCGAAAATTTGGTTTCAACGGATGCCATAACAGCAACACTCGGCAACCAATTTCACATTGAAAATACATCTGTAAAAATCAACTCAGATGTCCTCCAAGTTCTATCTCGAAAAGGACTTGACACCTCACCCGGAAGGGCACCCCCATACACTTATTTATAGCACAACCTCTTAGTAGGAAATACATCGTTGAAAGGAAAGCCTTTCGACCCAAGAACGCTTTATAAATAAGTCAAAATGATCAATAAAATAATATCGTTTTCCATCAACAATAAGTTGATAATTGGATTACTCACAATAGCATTAATTGCAGGAGGAATTTGGAGTGCAAAACAAGTTCCTTTAGATGCCGTTCCCGACATCACAAACAATCAAGTTCAAGTAATTACGCAAGCTCCAAACCTTGGAACTGAAGACATAGAACAATTTGTAACATACCCTGTCGAAGTCAAGATGTCCAACTTACCAGGAGTAACCGAAATACGCTCGGTATCACGTTTCGGACTATCAGTTGTTACCATTGTATTTGAAGATGACATGGGAACCTATCTCCCACGACAACTCGTAGCAGAGAAACTAACCGAAGTAAAGGAAGAAATTCCCCAAGGATTTGGAGAACCTTCAATGGGACCAATATCCACAGGGCTAGGCGAAATCTATCAATACACCTTAAAAGTCGACCCAAAATACAAGGGACAGTACACAGCCACTGATTTACGCACCATGCAGGACTGGATCGTAGCCAGACAAATGGCAATGGTTCCAGGCGTAGTAGAAATAAATGCCGTCGGAGGTAATGTAAAACAATACGAAGTAGCCGTTAAACCTCACGAGTTAAATGCAATAGGTATTACAATTACAGATGTATATCACGCTCTGGAAATCAACAACCAAAACACTGGAGGAGCGTACATTGAAAAGAGCCATTTAGCAAACTTCATTAGAGGAGAAGGATTGGTAAGAAACCTAGCAGACATTGAAAACATAGTTATAAAAAATGTCAATGGAATTCCAATTCTTATCAAAGACGTTGCAACTGTAAAATTTGGAACAGCCGTTCGTTACGGAGCGCTCACACAAGATGGTGAAGGAGAAGTCGTTGGAGGAATGGTGATGATGCTCAAAGGAGCCAACTCAAATGACGTTATCGAGCGAGTAAAAGAGCGTATGGCTGAAATACAAAAGTCATTGCCAGAAGGAGTAATTATTGAACCACTACTAGATCGAAGTAAACTCATTGCTCAGACCACTGGCACCGTATCTACTAACTTAATTGAAGGAGCGTTGATCGTCATATTCGTACTCGTATTCCTATTAGGGAACTGGCGCGGAGGATTGATCGTAGCATCTACCATCCCATTATCATTATTGTTTGCCTTCATACTGATGAATTACTTCGGTGTCTGGGCGAACCTTATGAGCCTTGGCGCAATCGACTTCGGAATTATTATTGACGGAGCAGTGATTATAGTAGAAACTACGGTGTTCATGCTATACAGCTACCTAAAGAAAAACGCCAATATACCACAGCAAGAAAAAGATAAGCTCACATTGAAAGGTTCTAGTAAAATGATGAACTCAGCCTTTTTTGGTCAGCTAATCATTCTAATTGTATTCATTCCAATACTCGCACTACAAGGAGTAGAAGGAAAGATGTTCAAACCTATGGCACTCACATTCATGTTCGCAATGATTGGAGTGATGATTCTCTGTTTAACTTACGTTCCAATGGTGTCGGCAGTGTTCTTAAAAGTAGGTAATAAGAAAGAAAAGAAATCTTGGGGAGACCGCTTCGTTCAATGGCTCGAAAGACGATACGAACCCATCTTGGGTGGAGCTTTAAAACGAGGTAAATGGATTGTACTGTCTGCCTTCGCACTGCTAGTTGGAGCCTACTTCACATTTTCTAACATGGGAGGTGAATTTGTTCCGCAACTAGACGAAGGTGATATAGCTTTTCATGCCATATTGAAACCAGGAAGTTCATTGACAGAAACCATAGAAACGACTACCAAAATTGAAAAAATAGTCAAATCCAAATTTCCTGAAGTAGATAAAATAGTCAGCAGAATAGGCGTAGCGGAAGTCCCTACCGATCCAATGCCGATGGATATTGCAGACATTTTCGTTATTCTCAAACCAAAAAGCGAATGGCCAAATCCAAAAGGTAAAGATCAACTCGTAGAAGAAATAAAAAAATCAGTTGAAAAAGTACCAGGTGTGAATTATGAATTTACCCAACCTATCGAAATGCGTTTCAATGAACTCTTAGAAGGCGTTCGTGAAGATATTGCCATTAAAATATATGGTGAAGATATCAATGTCTTGGCATCTAAAGCAGAAGAAATCTCTAAAATTATTGCCGGCACAAATGGAATAGGAGATATGAAAGCTGAAGCTACAACTGGCCTGCCTCAAATGACGGTGCACTACAAACGCAACAAACTCGCACAGTACGGATTAAACATACAAGACCTCAACCAAATTGTTCAATCCGCATTTGCAGGGGGAAAAGCGGGAGTAATCTTTGAAGGTGAACGACGTTTCGATTTGGTTGTACGCTTAGATCAAGAGCATAAAAAAGGAATCGATGATCTAAAAAATCTCTTTGTCGATCTCCCAAATGGTACTCAAATCCCATTAAACCAAGTTGCAGAAATAGCATACACACCTGGTCCAATGCAGATAAGTAGGGATAACACCAATAGAAGAACCTATGTTGGAATCAACGTTAGAGGAAGAGACGTTGCATCACTTGTGGAAGAAATTAAAACCAAACTTGATGCAAAACTAGACCTTCCACCAGGTTATTACATTCGCTACGGAGGAGCATTTGAAAATCTGGAAAGGGCAAGCAATCGATTAAAGTACGTTGTTCCATTGGCGTTGGCACTCATTTTCTTACTCATCTTCCTTGCCCTTCGCTCTTTCCAACAATCTATCATGATCTTCATGGCAATTCCATTAGCTGCAATTGGAGGAATCTTCTCCCTATGGTTGCGAGGAATGCCTTTTAGTATCTCCGCAGGAGTAGGATTTATCGTACTGTTTGGAGTAGCCGTCTTAAACGGACTTGTGCTAATTAGTGGTTGGAACGAACTAAAAGAAGAAGGAGAAAATGACCTTGATCTTAGAATCAAAAAAGGAGCAAAAAGAAGAATCAGACCAATCTTACTAACGGCACTAACCGATGTACTCGGATTTCTTCCAATGGCTATTTCTTCCTCAGCAGGAGCTGAAGTACAGCAACCATTAGCAACAGTTGTAATTGGAGGAATGATCTCAGCCACTTTACTCACACTATTTATTCTTCCAATACTCTATCGTTGGGTAGAATCACGAAAAATGAAACCAATGAAACCAAAACCTGTCACAACAATTATCGCCATACTCATTATCATGGCACCATTAAATTCATTGAATGCGCAAACCGATTCACTCACATCGATCGATCAGATTATTGGTTTAGCCATGGAAAATAATGGGCAACTTACAACATCCCAACTGAACGTTGATGCAATGCAATTAGAAACAAAGAGTGCCTGGGATATTGGAAAAACGGAGTTCAATTTTCAGTATGGTAAATATAACAGTTTTGAAAATGATTTCGCCTTTGATGTAAGTCAGCAGTTTCAATTTCCAAGCGTATACGCGAAGCAACGAAATTTAGCGCAACAGCAACTTGAAAGCAGTAAGATCAATGTCGTCATATCTCAAAATGATCTCAAGAGGGACCTACGCTTGCTCTGGTCGCAATTAGCCTTTTTACATGAAAGTAAGCGATTGTTGAACTATCAGGACAGCCTATACACACAATTCCTCAAGGCAACAAAACTGCGTTACGAAACAGAAGAATCCAATTTTCTCGAAATGGCAACTGCAGAAACAAAAGTCATGGAAATACAGAACAATTTAACGCTCATCGAAACAGACATTACTATCTGTCAGGATCGATTAAATGCTCTCATCAATGACAGCATTCAACACATGTTTCATCCACCCGTACTTGAGAAAAGCGAGATCGCAGACTTATACAATACTGATCTCATCTTAAACAGCCCACAAATTGCCTGGTATCAAAATCAAGTAGACATTGCCAATGCGGAAAACACAGTAATGAAATCCAAGATGCTTCCAGACATTTCCATTGGTTACTTCAATCAATCTTTGATCGGAACAACAACAGCGAATGGTGGAACAACAACAGCAAGTGATCGATTTACAGGGGCGCAAGCAGGAATATCAATCCCACTATTCTTCGGATCTTATAAGGCAGACATTCAAAAATCAAAACTGCAATCAGAAATAGCACAGGTAAATGCCGACTACAACGAAAGCCTGTTGCGCAACACCTATCAAAGTCATTTAAACGAATTGTTGAAACAAACCAATAGTTTGAATTACTATGAAACCAAAGCAATTCCACAAGCAGAATTAATACTGGAAAACGCTAACAAAGGATTTACCTCCGGAGCCATTAACTATCTCGAATTTATACAATCCGAGAGCCAGGCATTAGAGATCAAATTCAACTATTTAAAAACACTCTACGCATTTAATCAAGCAGTTATTCACCTTGAATATCTGATCAATAAATAACCCACTAAAAGTAAAACAATGAAAACAAAACAATATATCTCAGTCTTGTTCATCCTTACAACTCTTCTCATCTCATCATGTGGAGGAGGTGATGAACATGAAGGACACGACCATGGTGAACAAGGACACGGTGAGCATGGAGACGAACAACATGATGATAAAGTACACCTTTCTGCTCAACAATTCCAATCCATGGAAATGAAAGTAGATACAATCGGTTATCGGAATATAAACTCTTACGTTCAGGCAAATGGACAACTGGAAGTACCACCACAAAATGAAGCCATAGTAACAGCAATAATCGGAGCAAACGTGAGAAGCATTCAAGTGATCGAAGGTGACAGAATCAAAAAAGGACAAGTACTGGCCTACTTAGCTCATCCAGATTTGATTACCCTGCAATCCGATTACGCAGCAAACTGGAATCAACTCGAATTCCTCAAGTCTGATTACGAACGTAAGAAGAAGCTATACGAAGAAAACGTATCCTCCGGTAAAGAGTTCCAACAATCCAAGTCAGCTTATTTTGCGATGAAAAGTCAAGTAAGCGGTGACGAATCCAAATTGCGTTTATTAGGACTAAACCCTACCAAAATTCAGAACGGAACCATCTACGATCAAGTTGCCATTACCAGTCCAATAAGCGGACACATCAGAACCGTTGAAGTAAAGACAGGGCAATTTGTCCAGCCATCAGCAGAAATGTTTGAAATCGTCAATATCGATCATATTCATGCCGATCTAATGGTTTTTGAAAGCGACTTGCACAAAGTTAGAGAAGGACAAAAAATTAAATTCACCATCGCTTCCCTTCCAAACACACAGCTCGAAGCCAAGATTTACTCCGTAGGAAAAGCCTTTGAGCAAGACCCAAAAGCCATTCATTTACATGCCGAAATAGAAAACAAACAAGGCACACTAATTCCAGGTATGTACATCAGCGGACACATAATCACCGAAGATGTAGAATCTTATGCGTTACCAGAAGAAGCCGTCATAAAAGAAGGAGATAAATACTTCATATTTGCAGGAGAAGAAATCACAGAAGGAGAAAACAAAGAATGGGTATTCCATCCCATAGAAATTAACATCGGAGGAACAGATAACGGATGGGTAGAAATAAAACCGCTACAACCCATTCCAACCGAAATGACAGTCGCCTACAACAATGCCTATTACCTCATGGCAGAAATGAAGAAAAGCGAAACAGAACACTCACATTAATTTTAGCAAGCCCTTAAATACAAATCATATGAAACGTACATTAAAAACAATCAAAATCACAGGATTTATTCTATTCGCAGCATTCGCGTTCGCAAGCTGTGACAACGACAAGCACGATCATGACCATGATCAAGATGGACATGAGCACCATGATGATCATGACGAACACGATCACTAATTAAAACCTAACGAACATGAGTTTTTATCAAATCGCCCTACCAATTGGGACCTTGGTTTATCTTCTCCAGGTGTTCGTAATAAAGTCTATTATCCAATACAAACGAACGGGAGTAAACCCGTTCGTTTTTGGAAAATCAGATTCAGCGCATGACTACATCTCCACCGTCTATAAAACCATGATCTTCGGACTTTGGATTGCCATTGCAGTATTTTCCTTTTTCCCCAACTATTATTCATACCTACTTCCTTTTTGGTATTTAGATTTGGAAATCCTTCAACACATCGGAGCAGCTCTCGTTGTTATCTCATTTATTTGGGTCATAATAGCTCAAAACCAAATGGCGAAATCGTGGCGTATCGGAATTAATTACGATGAAAAGACGGAGCTCTGTACAAGTGGAATGTTTAAATATTCCCGTAACCCAGTCTTTTTAGGAATTCTAATCTCCTACATCGGAACTTTTCTAATCATCCCAAATGCAGTTACCTTTAACGTGTTAATTATGACATTCGTCTCCTTACAATTTCAAATTAGACTAGAAGAAGAGTACCTTTTAAACACAAACGGTAAAGAATACGAAAACTACAAAAATTCTGTACGCAGATGGATTTGAATAAATGATTTAATATGGCAGTTAAAAGAAACGCATCAGTTGCAAAAGAGTATATCCCGGCAATTATTAGTAGCCTTTTTCTAATAATCGGGATCTACTTTGAATTTCTCTCAGGAATAGTACTAGATGAGATTTTTCTGATCCTAATTTATGCATTAGCCTACTTGCCGGTGGGGGTTCCAGTAATATGGCGATCACTGAAATTAATCACTCGATTTGACGTATTTAATGAATTCTTTTTGATGAGCATTGCTACCATTGGAGCAATAATTTTAGGAGAATATGCCGAAGGTGTTGCGGTTATGTTGTTCTATTCCGTTGGTGAACTATTTCAAGGAGCCGCAGTTAGAAAAGCGAGAAGATCAATAGAATCACTTTTAGAGTTGCAGGTTGAAGAAGTCACTTTGCTTGAAGATGGAGCGCCCAAAACAGTCCATCCCGAAGAAGTTAAAATCGGTCAGGTTGTTCAAATAAGAGCAGGTGAAAAGGTAGCCTTGGACGGAGAGTTGTTGTCAAATCGAGCGTCCTTTAACACATCTTCTTTAACTGGTGAATCTATGCCGAGTGACATTTCACAAGGTGAATCAGTACTAGCCGGAATGATAAATTTGAATGAGGTATGTACAATTAAAGTAACTGCTGAATACAGCGATACCAAACTATCCAAGATACTAAAACTGGTCCAGGAAGCAGCTGGTAGAAAAGCACCAACTCAGCGTTTTATCTCGAAATTTGCCAAAGTTTACACACCAATTGTCGTTGGGTTGGCAACTATCCTCACATTCGCTCCTTATTTCTTCGTTGAAGATTATGTTTTTAGAGACTGGTTATATCGAGCTCTTATTTTTCTGGTTATTTCCTGCCCATGTGCATTAGTAATATCTATTCCTCTTGGTTATTTCGGAGGACTGGGAGCTGCATCCCGAAATGGTATTTTAATTAAAGGTGCCAATTACCTCGACCTTTTGGTAAAGGTAGATACTGTTGTGATGGACAAGACAGGCACTTTAACCAAAGGTGTTTTTGAAGTAGTTGAGGTCAATACAGAACTAAATAAAGAAGAATTTATTGGAATTGTTAGTGAATTGGAATCATATTCATCCCATCCCATATCCCTGGCTATAGTTGCATATAATCAAAATGGAATTGGTAATTACAAAGCGGATCATGTTGAAGAAATACCCGGTCATGGCTTGAAAGGACGGATAGATAATAAAGACGTTCTAGCAGGAAACGCAAAGCTATTACGCAAATTTGGTGTTGAGTTTGATGAATCTCTGGAATCCATTTCTAATACGATTGTCTTGGTGAGTATAAATAATAAGTTTTCTGGCTATATCTCAATCGCTGATACTATCAAAGAAGATTCATATGATGCAATTAATCAACTTTACAAAGAAGGTATCAAAACCGTAGTAATGCTTTCAGGAGATAAACAAAGTGTAGTGGATCAAGTAGCGAAGGAATTAAATATTGATCAGGCTAAAGGAAATTTATTACCCGCAGATAAGGTGAACGAATTACAAAAGCTCAAAGATCAAAATAAGACTGTCATTTTTGTAGGTGATGGCATTAATGATGCACCAGTGATCGCATTAGCAGACGTTGGGATGGCTATGGGAGGATTGGGTAGCGATGCGGCCATTGAAACTGCTGATGTCATTATTCAAACGGATCAACCTTCAAAGATTGCAACGGCTATTAGAATAGGAAAAACCACAAAAAAAATTGTTTTACAAAACATAATTCTGGCCTTCGGCATTAAGTTTGTTGTTCTGATTCTTGGAGCAGGAGGTCTAGCAACCATGTGGGAAGCCGTATTTGCGGATGTCGGTGTTGCTCTTTTAGCTATTCTTAACGCTGTTCGAATTCAGCGCATGAGGTTTTAAAAATATGTACTAAAACCAAATAACCAGGTCGCCGTACGCACCTTTGGATTCATTAGTATATCAGTATCCCAGGAATAGCGGTAATTCAGTCTTAATACCGTTTGCTTTGAAGGTCTAAAACTGATAGCCGGTGTGATCGAAAGTCTATCTTCACCTATATTGGTATTCGATTCGTTGAATACACCAACATTCCAGTCTAAATAATCCAAACGCGCCGCGAGGTTTAAAGAAGCATCGTTCCAATCCAAAATCTTTCGTCTTAAAATTGGCTGAACAATATCTATAAACATGCCCCATTGTTTATTGCCATACTGCTGAGTATATGTCCCTGGAACGTCAATCATGGTATAAGATGCTTCACCTACAATATAAGTTCCGATCTTAGGTAGTGTAGTATTAAAATCAACCGCAAGCACATCCAATCTTCTCTTATCATCGACAATAAGTCCCTCTTCCCTAAACGTGTTATAAACACCACCCATATACGACAATCCAATTTCGCCAATTTTGCGATTCTTAAGAGCAATTTTACCAGATAATAACGGTATCCCATTGTTACTTTCCTCAAACCTAGATTTGTTTTCCTTGCTCGCTGGCATGAAGGTTTTATTATGATCGTTGTCTATGACAGAATCATCAAATCCATTCGTCAGATAAGCCTCATAACCGAATATCCAATTTCCTTTATATGCCTTACCAAACAGACCAAAACCAACATTCGACCATGTTGCAGGTAACATTTCTACGGCTTCATCAGGACGTTCAATAAACTCCCATTTTGGACCATCGTGATTCTGATTAAATCCTCCAATTGGATTCATCACTATGCCGCCTCTTAAATTTAGTAAAGGGTGAAAGGATATATCCATCGCCGCGAACTCTATTCCGATTTCTTTTGTCCCGTCTTCATATTCAAATTCTGAAAGGAATGAAATTCTTTTTGTGATCGAAGCAGACATAAACAGTGTTAATCTTCTTGCTTGAAAAGATAAACCTTCAGTTACACCATCTGTTGTAGAATAAATTGAGTTTGCTTCTAAATAGCCTCCAAAGGCAACTGGCACTTTTTTGATATTTAGAAATGGCCTGTTATAAACAGCATCCATATTTAATTTATAAAAACTTGTATCCGCCGGAGCTCTTGTAATGAGCGTATCTTTTTGAGCGTAATTCACGCTGCTTAAACTCAAAAAGAAAATGCTAATTGAAATTTTAAGCGTTGAGTATGAAAACATTTTTATCATCAGTTTTTGTTTGATATGTTTTTAAATTAGTGTCAGCTGGTCCCTCTAAAACTTCCCCGTTTAATGAGAATTCACTTCCATGACATGGACAAGAATAAATTCCTCCTCCTACATTTAATTCACATCCGCGATGTGTGCATTTCAATAAAGAAGCGAGGTAATTATCATCACCGATTTTTTGCAGACAAATCGGAAAACCTTCTTGTCCACCATCCAGAAGTACAAAGGATCGATTAATTTTCTTGTCATTTTTAAATTTCCAAAACTCCGATTTTGGAACTATCAAATTAGAGTTTGATCGCGTATAATTTGCATAATAATTAATCCCGCAAGATTGTGCGCTACTCGCAATTAATACTGCGCCTGTTCCGAAACAACAAGTCTTAATAAATTCTCTTCTTCTCATCCTACAATGATTCTAGAAACCTCAGTAATTGTAGCTTTTCCGTCGGGGATAATTGGTTGTAAAGTGACCTTGAATTACTGGCTTCACCTCCATGCAGTTCAATAGCTTGTTCGATACTCAACGCCCTGCCATCATGCATAAGATAATAAACACCGCCTTGTGAATCCTTTGATAAGCCCAACCCCCAAAGTGCAGGTGTTTTCCATTCGGAAGTCAGAGCGAACCCCTCAGTGTATCCATCGTCCAACTCTGGACCCATATCATGTAAAAGAAGATCGGTATAAGGTGAAAATTCTTGATATGAAAGAACGCTTATCGGCGAATATCCTGTTTGTAAGGTAGGTGTATGACATTTCGCACAATCGATCTGGTTAAATAAGTTTTTTCCAGCGATCACATCTGGATCATTCACATCGCGTTGAATTGGAGCTTTAAGGGTTTTCAAATAAAAAACTACATTATTAATGGTTTCAATGCTAACTTCAGGGTCAACTTCTAATCCGGTATATGGATCAATAGGTTCGAATAAAGAAGTGATCCCCATATCTTGATTGTATGCCCCGGATGTCTGGTGCAATAAATCGTACGCTGCACCCTTCTTGCCAAATCGACAGATATATTTTCCATTGGATTCTATAGAATTTGGTCTAAAAATCACATAAGATGGAACATTATTATAATGTGGCCTACCGCTAATTCCATCTCCGTTAGCATCATTCGGATCCGATAGTGCAATGAGAAATGCGTCTTCAACTGCATCCAAATAACCTAGACCCGATACTGCAGGCGCGATTAACATTGTAGAAGGTGCTCCACCTGGTAAGACTTCTGGCGAGTACCCCGGTAATGCCTTATGTTGTAATTGGGGTCCACCAAAATTCAAAAATTGATTTCCCGTTGAGTCACTTTGACCAAATCTTGTAAACTGAACAAATGGTGTCCCTTTACCATCACCAGCATGACAACTGGCACATTGGTTGGCTACGAAAATTGGTCCTAAACCATTCTCCGAAGTAAACACTTCACCAAAAGCCTCGTCACCTTTTCCAAACCTATTCAATTCTTCCTGAGTCAATCCTTCGATTGGCCCATCAAGGACTTCAAAATCTTCAGGTGCATTGGGCATTATTTTATCGCACCCTAGAATCACAACAATCATGGAGAAAGCTAGCAGTAAAAACAGTTGAATTTTAAACATTATAAACGATTTGAATGTAAATCTAATAAAATTTGTTAGTGTCATCTAACTTTTCTTGTGACTATGTTCATTATTCCAATTATGAAAGGAAAATCGTTTTTGATTTCCGCGTTCACGATTGCCTTTAAAAAGTTGTGACTGACAAAATAAATTAAATATCAAAAAAAGGCGATTCTCAAATAGAACCGCCTTTATCTTCATTTTCTAGTTTATTATTTCACGTAAATCTTTTTAACTGAAGACCTTCCCTTTTCAGTAGATATCGAAACAAAATAGATTCCTGATTCAACGTCCAGTTTTACTTCAGAAGAATCACCATCAATTTCGATCTCTTTCAACAATTTGCCATTCACATCTCTTACTTCAATAATTCCTTCAATCAAAGTTCCTGTGTGCACCATGAAAGAACCTGCATTTGGATTTGGATAAACATTGATGTCTACAGATAATTCATTGACATTAAGGTCAGCAGTCTCTATCTTATATACACCATCCGAATTTCCATCAACGAACCAAATTCTTCCATCTGGTCCTATTTTAATCCCCTGTACACTGTTCAACCCTGTACTAATTCTTTCCAATTCAACTGCGGGAATTGTAGATATATCATAAATAATAATTTCACCTGTTTGATACTCACTCACGATCATTCTATCCTCGATCACATCGATTCCTGCTGGCTTATCTAATCCACTCACTACCAATTCTTGTGTATATCCGGTGTATTCTGCATACTCAGCAATGGGTTCATTCATTGGATAGTTTGGAGTACCACCCATATCAGCCCCTGTTGTAATATCAATTCTAAAAACACGTTGTCCACCGTGATCTACAACATATAACCACTGTTTGTCCTTATCTAAAACAAGATGACTAACAATCACGTTGTTTGGATCCTTTGCAATTGCATCATCCGAAAATCTGTGAACAATAGCATCACCATGGAATGAATTACCTGGTCCATGATCTTCCGCAAAATCATATCGTACAATATCGTTGGTATAGCCATCCGTCACCCAAAACACGTTATCATCTTCGGATGCAATCCCTTGAGAATAGGGGCTTAAATGAAGCATATCCAAGTGACTTCCATTTCCACCTGAAGGTTGTGCATAAATCCCCATATTACTTGACCAAAGAGACGGGCCTGTAAATGCCGCCCCACCATTATGATTGGCGTCGTATACACCCGGTGAACTTGCCCAATTTCCGTTTCTACTAAATGCTAGTCCTGTTGGTAACGACATAAAATGCCAAGCATTGCCATCTTGCTTATATACTGATGTTTGTGTTGGTTCTCCAGCATCATAAATTGTAACTGTACTACCTCCACTATTTTCTGTTCCACGATTAATCACCCAAAGTTCCTTATTCGTAAGCACCGGATGAAAATCAAGATCTGTAGGATCATTTACAGAGTTTGCTGAGCTTGCCACTTGATCGATAGTCACAGAAGCGTTAATATATCCGTCAAGGTAATTCGGCCTTCCTGGCCCTGCTTCAACATAAACTATAAGTGTATCATTTAAATTGTAAAGATCTGCATTACCTGAATTGAGGTTATCAGCCCATATTTTCACAGTATAGACACCGTTCGTAGGAATATTGAGAGGAATGCTATGTGCAACATCTTCATCCATGTAATTAGCCAGACTAGTTCCAGTTACGTTATGTGTATTTATAGCACCGCCATTTACAGTATAATTAAGATCATAAGATGTAATTGTAGTAGTTCCTCCATTAAATACATGTGCATTCAAATTATAATTTCCAATTTCGACATAACTGTACAGATTGGATTTGAACACGCTTAGGTCATATGCTGGTGGTTCTTGTGCAGTAAAGGTAAATGTAGCACCCAAACCGATACCATCGAATGTCTCTATTTGATAACCATTCACATAAATTTCGAAAGTAAAACCACCATCTCCCCAGTCATCAGTGTAAACCAGATCATACTGCTGACCATCCAGTAAACACCACGGTCCTTCATTAAACGTTTGGTTATTCGCATAGCCTCCAGGTGTTTGGTTTTGAAGTCCTGCTCCACTACATCCAACAGCGGTGTTACCACCTTCAGCGATTGTTCCTGTACCACAGGCATTACCTGTAGGGATTAATTGCCAGTATCCTTCGTATCCATAATCATCAGTATTAACAACCATTGTTACTTCTACTTCTCCAACTGAGCATTGTGAAAATGAAATTGCGGAGGTAAGAATTGCTATTAAAAATAGTCCGATTTTTTGCATAATATTTATTTATAAGGTTCGCCTCAATGTACTCAACTACAATCAGTTGATAAAATCAGAATGGCATCATTTATTGTATTCCTAAAAACCTGAATATTTAGTAGTTACCCTAACATCAAACCACTTTCCGCTTTATTGTCAATAGGTTTTACTGTTCGTATTAAAGAATATGCCAATGCCAGAGGTCCTATACGACCAATGAACATACTTATCATTATCACACTTTTACCTGCTATTGAGAGGTCAGGAGTAATACTTGTTGAAAGTCCAACTGTTCCAAACGCCGATATCTCTTCAAAGCATAAATCAACTAATTGTTTATCGGGTTCTACCATGTAGAGTATAAAAATGGAAACTGAAATCACTCCCAATGAATAAATACAAATGTAAAGAGCTTTTTTGACGAGAACCATTGTCAAGAACGAGTTTCCATAGTTGCTAAGTCGTTGCCTTCTTTTTATTATCGCAAATAGAATCACCGTAAATGTAGATGTTTTAATTCCACCTCCAGTTGATCCTGAGGATGCTCCAATAAACATTAAAACCATAATTAGGATTAATCCTGCTAAGCTCACCTCTTCAAAAGGAACCGTGTTAAACCCAGCTGTTCTTGCTGTTACGGATTGAAAAAATGAGGTAATTAAGTTTCCAGAATATGATTCGTTATTCAAGGTATTTCCACTTTCAATCGAATAAAATAAGGTCATACCAATGAACAGAAGCACCAGACTACTATTCAATGCAATTTTACTTTGTAGTTCTAACTTAATTCGAAATCTGTTTCTTATGGTTCCGTACGAATCGGATAGAACCGTAAAACCTAGCCCACCAAGTATAACCAGTATTGCAATCGTAAGATGAATATTGAATGATTGATCAAGAAGTGGATTGGTAAAACCATCAGTAAACAGAGTAAATCCAGCATTATTAAAAGCGGACACTGAATGGAATATTGAAAAAAACATTTTCTCAGCGCCATTAGAAAATTCAATATCACCCCATTGATTGTAAAGAACAATGGCACCTATAAATTCTATGATTAATGTGGTAACGATTACCATTTTGACCATTTGCTTGGTATCTTCAAGTTGATCAGTATGCAGCAATTCTTTTAACGCTGAAACATTTCTTGTACCCTGCACACTCTTCCGAAAGAATGAAATGAAATAAGTTGCAAAGGCAATTATATTTAGTCCACCTAATTGTATTAGAATCAAGATTAGGACCTTACCTTTCATTGAAAAATAGGTTGCAGTATCGACTACTGTTAATCCTGTAACACAATTCGCGCTTATTGAAGTGAAAAGTGCATCCTGAAAAGATAAACCTTGCTTATTTATCGTCATTTCAGGAAGCATAAGTAAAGAGCTTCCAACAATGATGATCACCAAAAAAGATAGTATAAATAGAATTGGAGGTGACAACTTCCAAATGGTGTTTCGACTAGTAGCCTTTCCAAGTTCGATTCCAACAAAGATTAAAAGCCATACATGAAGTATCAGCATGTACAGATGATCATGATTTTCAAGATCGGTCGAGTCGGAAAGAAGTTTGATTAATGAAAAATCTGTAGTCAATGTTAGTATCCACTCAATAATGAGCAGGATGAATAAAAGAAATTCACCTCGATATCGTGTCAGATAAGCACTAAAATCTCCTGATATATACCCTCGAAACGCAAATTGAAGTAGATAAAATCCAAAGCAAGCATTGAGGTAGAGAATATGAGGATTTAATTTGTGCGGCTGATAGATAAATCCATGCCACCAAATAAGCGTAACTATGACAGAGATAGAAACAAGTAGATTTAGAAAATTAAAACTCTTTCTAACGTACTCCATTTATGTGGTCATACTGGATTTTAATAACTGTGCATTAACCGCACAAATAATTGTACTCACAGCCATTAATGCCGCACCAAACGCAGGACTGATCATTAATCCCGGAATAAAACCCGTGGCAAGAGGCAAGGCGACTAGATTATAACCAGTTGCCCAAACAAGGTTTTGAACCATTTTACGGTAGGTGGCTCTTCCAAATAGGATCAAATTGGCAATGTCTTTAGGGTCACTATCTACCAATACAATATCCGCTGTCTCTGCAGCAACATCAGTTCCGGAACCAATAGCAATTCCTACGTTTGATTGTGCAAGTGCAGGTGCATCATTGACACCATCACCGGTCATCGCAACAAATTCACCTTTCTCCTGAAGTTCTTTGATTTTATTCTGTTTCTGATCAGGTAGAACTTCCGCCATATAATTGTCCAGGTGTAATTCAGCTGCTACAGATTGAGCAACCTTCATGTTATCTCCGGTTAATAAAGAACACTTGATTCCTTTATCCTGAAGTACTTTTATTGCGCCATACGAGCTTTCTCTGATTTGATCAGCAAAAGTGATGTAACCGATAAGTTTACCTTCTACTATGGTGAATATTTTCGTTTCTACAGATTCGTCTGCATCATCCGGAGCATCAATATTGAGATTCTTTAATAATACATAACCTCCTGCCTGCACTTTCTTTCCTTCAACAATACCACTGACACCAACTCCTGCGTGATATTTGAAATCAGATACAGCTGGGTATTCAAGATTTCGTTCCTTCATCTTCCTTACCAGCCCCTTGGAAATATGATGTTCTGATTGACTTTCCACAGCAGTTGCGGTTTTTAAAAGAGTTTCTTCTGTATAACTTGGATCCAAAACAACAATTCTCGTCACTTCGTGAGAACCCTTTGTTAGTGTTCCGGTCTTATCAAATACGATGGTAGAAATTTTGCGTGCGCTTTCAAATGCAGTTCTATTTCTAATTAAGAGTCCATTTTTAGCAGATATACTAGTCGATATAGCTGCTACCAATGGAACAGCCAACCCTAATGCATGTGGACAGCAAATTACCATCACAGTAACCATTCTTTCCAACGCGAAGGAAAGTTCTTTGCCCATGGCAAGCCACGTAAAAAATGTTCCGAAACCGATAACCAATGCAATGACAGTTAACCATTTTGCCGCTACATCCGCTAAGCGTTGTGTTTTGGACTTTTGCTTTTGTGCAGACTGAACCATCGTTATCACCTTGGATAGATAGGTGTCTTCACCAATGCCCTTTACTTTCACTTTAATAACACCACTTCCATTTATCGAACCTCCAATTACCTCTTCATCGATTGATTTGCGTACAGGCATACTTTCACCTGTAAGCATACTCTCGTTCAGATCGCTTTCACCTTCAATGATCTGTCCGTCAGCCGGCACTTTTTCACCCGGTTTTATTAAAATGATATCGTCCTTTTTCAATTCACTAACCTTAACCTTCATCGTATGATCTCCGTGAACCAAATTGGCCTCGTTAGGCATTAACGCTGCTAACGCTTCCAATGCCTTACTTGCACCTAAAACTGATCGCATTTCTAACCAATGCCCAAGCAACATTACATCGATAAGAGTCGCCAATTCCCAAAAGAACGTTTTTCCAACGAATCCAAAAATTACCGCTACACTATAAAAATAGGCCGCTGAAATAGCAATAGCTATCAGGGTCATCATTCCAGGGGTCTTCTTTTTTAATTCACTACCTAAGCCTTTCAGAAATGGCCATCCTCCAAAAAAGAATATTATACTTGAAAGAGCAAACAAAACGATGTTATCACCCTTAAAGCTCCAATCAACACCGATCCAACTCTGTATCATCGGAGATAAAAGCAATACGGGTAATGTCAGCAAAGTGGCTACCCAAAATCGCCTTTTAAAATCTTGAATCATCATCTTATGATGATCATGCCCCATGTGTCCGTGTGGAGGATTATGACTAGAGTGATCCATCATGTCATGATTCATTTTACTATGATCCATGTGCTCTGCGTGATTATGTTTATCGTGATCCATTTTTATATTAAATATTTTCTAGTATGAAGTTAACCCGATCATCTGGTGGTATAACCGGAACATGAACAATCGGACAAGGAAATGTTTCGTAAACAGAAATAATTAGATTGTGAATTCGAATCTGTTCTTCTTCATCCTCCAGTCGAGCATAGTCGTTTATCAATGGTAAGCGATCAAGAATAAACACCTTATTGTAACAATATTTGTTACACTGTTCAACCAGTCGTTCATCATATTCAAGACCTAAAAATTGATAATAAGCCATCGCATCAGGGAGTGCTCTATCCAAAAAGACAATGTCTCCCGGGTCTAGTTCTGCCTCCTGTTCAATTTGCATATTTAACACCCCGCGCTGAAATTGCTCTTTATTTTCTTTGATTTCTTCAACCGTTTTCCCTTTGATCTTTTGCGTGTCGATGTAATGTCTGGCGTGTTCGATCGTTGTTTTATAGCCTTTAGATGCTAATAACTCCACAACCGTCGTTTTTCCCGTGCAAGGTCCACCGGTTATAACATTCCAATTCGTAATAATTTCCTTATGCTTCATCGAATTATCCTTCAATAAGTTAATGGGATTGATCCACTTTCTTTTCAGCAGATTCTTCCAAAGGAATTTCATCAATTTCGTACAATTCAGGTATTGTACAATCCCACCCATATACGTCTTTGATTTTGACTCGGAACATATCTGCGGAATGAGACTCACCATGCGTAATGAATATTCGTTCTGGTTCAACTTTAATGTCGCTCATCCAATCCAGTAATTCTACCTGATCTGCGTGGGCTGATAATACTTGAAGATTAAAAACTTCCGCCTTTACTTCATAGTATTTTCCATAAATTTTCAACTCAGATGCACCATCGAGCATTGCTCGTCCTCTTGTCCCTTCTGCTTGAAATCCAGCTAATAAAACAGAAGTCTCTGGTTTTCTAAGGTATTGCTGAAGATAAGTCAACACTCGTCCACCGCTTATCATACCGCTACCAGCAATAACGATCTTTGGATTTTTGTTACCAATAACCTCCCAGGTTTCTTTAAAGTCCTTTACAATGCGGAATGTGTGGCACATTTTTGTGCAATCATCAATTGGTAGCTTATGCCAATCACGATGCTGATGGAAGACATTCAAAACGTTCGCTCCCATTGGACTGTCCATGATCATCGGGATTGCCGGGATTTCTCCTTTCTCACGTAATTGCCACAGCAGGTACATTAAAGTTTGTGTTCGCTCAACGGCGAAGCTTGGTATAATTAAAGTCCCACCCTTTTCTACTGTGTGAAGGATGATGTCTTTCAATTTAGTTTCAAGATCCTCTTTTTTGTGTAATCGATTTCCATACGTACTTTCAACAAATAACACGTCAGCCTTTTCAGGCTTCTTAGGAGGACGCATCAATAGATCTTCTTTTCTACCAATGTCACCGGAAAAAACGAATCGTTTCCCGTAAATATCTAATTCAATAAAGGTGGCTCCGACAATATGACCGTTATATTGGAATCTTACCCTAATGCCCTCGAACAAATCCATCCATTCTCCTTCAGGAACAGATTCAAAATGTTCAATTGCCTTTTCGGCATCAATTAGATCATACAAGGGCTCAGCTGGGGAATGTTTGGTAAACCCTTCCTTATTAGCCCTTTCTGCATCCTCTTCCTGAATTTTTGCACTATCCCGCAAAATGATGGCTGCAATGTCCAAAGTTGGAGATGTACCCAAAATGGAATTGTTGAATCCCATCTTTACAAGTTTGGGTAAATAGCCTGTGTGATCCATGTGACCGTGTGTCAGTAGTACGGCATCAATCTCTTCAACATTAACTGGCAAATAGTCCCAATTTAGAACTCGCAATTTTTTCAATCCCTGAAATAAACCACAATCAACCATGATCTTCTTATCGCCCGTGTCTATTAGATATTTAGAGCCTGTTACCGTGCCAGCAGCACCTAAAAAGTGAATTGTAATTTTATCATTCATGATCATTCGTTTTTCATACCGCACAATTCATGTGCTTCGTTCAGTATTTTATTATGTCTCGTTTCATCGATGCCTACCGTTTTTAATAAATTGGGTTTGTCACATAGTTCCATGCACAAGACAACATTCTCATTCAGTAACTTCTGTTTTTCAGCAATGGAAATTGTAGTCAAACACGTAAGCGGGTGCAATCCGGACTCATCGATGCGTTGATTCAAGCTTCCATCTTTTGGATAATTCCATCCTACTAATTGCAGCCCCGCACAATTACCGAACTTAATTGCATCTGTCGTAAAGCGTGTATTCGTGAAGATCCAACCTTGATGAAACTTGGTTTCATGCCCTTTGCGTTTCTGCCACTGTTCTTGCACATCCAGAAACCTTGATTTTATATACAATGGGATTTTAACATTACAATTTATTCCTTGCTTGTGATGAAATTTACACTCCACCATGAAATGTTGGTCATCTTTTTCGGCAACTACATCGACCTCATGATTGACGCATTTACCCCGAACGATTACACCAACTTTTGTGTCAAAACCTTCATAGGCAAGTATCGCACCTATATATTTTTCAAAGGGGAAACCTGAAGGACCTAATTCATAAATTGCTTTTTTCAATTTATAGCGTGCTGCTGATGGTCGCGAGCTTTTACGCAACAAATTGAAAGCTGATTTATACAATTCCTTAGTCGTCATTCCATCTTTAAGTTCGGCCTTTATTTTATTTACAACAGAATCAATAAGATCATTTGGTGCACCTGATCTGGATAGTGAGCGCCGAAATTTGTCTTCATGAAATGGAACGCTTTTACCTGAAGCCTTAGTGATCAATATGTTTTTTGCTCTCACCATATTAATGATTATGTCCTGCAGGCATTTGATTTTCTTTGTGAGGTTCAGGTTTCTGAATTTTAGGAACTTCTCCCACGTTTATTATTTCCTTGTGTTTACCGCATTCTTGATACGCATCGCCATAAGGGTTTTCTATTTCTTCAGATGTGCTAATCCAATAAGCTCCGTTGTTGTTAAAAACATCAGCACAGAAATTGACATAGACTTTTACCGAATTGAATTCGAAACTTTTTAAAGTGCAGTAAATGATCTCTGACAAGTGCCCCAAATAAGCGCGTTTATCGTCCATCCCTGAAATGTGCTTCATCTCCGAAAGATTCTTCAGGTAGAGTTCTTGATGTTGTTTCCATGCTTCACTTGCCTTATCTGAAAATTCGGAAGGATTTATTTTTTGCACTTCATTGATCATTTCTTCAATAGCGCTATCCACATCAGTTTCCGACAACACTGCACCAGATAAATTTAAATAGGCATTCAGAATGTTCTGAAATCGTTCCTTCAATTCCTCATTCGTTTTGTAAGAGACTTGAAGAATTACAATGCCCTGATGGGAAAAATTATCTCGAAGATCATTGTGAATCGTATGATCCGGCACGTCGTTCTCTGGTTGTTCCTTATCGTCTCCTGTTCCGCAAGCATAAAATAGTGAAATTAGCATGAAGTATATTAACTTGTTCTTCATCTTCCTTGGTTTTCAATGTGTGTATTAAGAAGACTTCTAAGACTATCGAGATAATCAGAGAAATTCTTAGTGGTAACCTCTGGATGATCGCAACATGGAATGGTTATCGGATTCTCGTCCAAATAACGATACAATTCAGGGTATTCCTGCTCGATTTTCAATGTAAGATCGCTTATTTCCTTTGTCAATTGTTGTAGTTTCTTCATAGACTATTCATGTTAATACATAAAACCGGACTTGTTGAATGATTGACCAGTTTTTCAGTAATGCTGGAAGAAAATAGATTAAAGATTCCTCTGTCCCCATGAGTGGCAATTGCAATAATTTCAGAATCTACCTTTTCCGAGAATTTAATGATCCCTCGCTCAATTGAAAGTGCATCATAATGATGGGCGGAACAATTTACATCACTAAAGTTGCCAATAAACTTCGCCATCCTCTCATCAATTTCATCCGTTTCCAGAAATCTTCCCGGAACGTTAACGTAGAGAGCTACTATTTCAGCTTGCATAAAACGAGCGAACTCAGCCACCTTTCCAAAAGGCTTAATTGCATGATCCGCAAAATCAGAAGCAAATAGAATCTTGTTCAAATTACTAAATGATGTATTTTCTTTCACTACTAAAACAGGGACTTCGGCATAACGAACAACTTTTTGGGTGTTGGATCCCAATAATTCCCGAACTCCTTTTGTTCCATGCGATCCCATTACTACAAAATCATGATTATGATGTTTGATGTGATCGCAAATCTCATCACGTCCGTGATCATAGTTTATATGAACCTCACACGGTAATCCTAATTTCTCTGCTTTTCGCTTTAATTCACCTAATTCAGCATTTGCTGTTCCTATCTTTGCAAGAACTTCCGGAAAGTTCTTTTCCTTCTCTTTTGGAAGCTTCACCCAGTCGAGTGGAGTCAAGATTAAATGCAGAAAATGAATTTCTGCATTAGCTTTTTTCGCTATATCAAGTGCTATGTTTTCCGCTGCTCTTGCGCAATCTGAAAAATCTGTCGGTACGAGTATTTTTTTCATGATTATTTTCCTTTTATTGAAGCGTTATAAAATCCGGCTATGCAAGCTCCTACCAGCCAGCCTAGAACAAATATTTCTATGATACCAATTAAGGCTTCCCAAATCGGGACCTCCATACGAACAATAGAGGATACATCCACTCCATGTAATATGCTGTTGAAAAACTTAACTGTTCCATCATGTCCAACAGTTAGCATTAAAATCATGCATCCGAGATAGAGCAGTGCTCCTGTTAATCCAAATGCAAGTCCGAATTTCTTTACATTAATGTGATTCATCTTTTTCAGTTTAAGTGATTATTATTGATTATCTGTTGATTCATGTTTGTGCCCTCCATGATGATGCATCGGCATTAATAAATGACATGCAAACATGGCAATAATGAAAATCAGCAATGATATGTTGTCATTAAGCCCGATTGCCGGAGCAAAAAATATCAGAAGTATCGGGAGTCCGCATCCAACCAACATCCAAAGTAAGTGCTTTATTTTCATTTTATTTTGTTTTTAAAGGTTACTTATTTTCTAATTGCTTTTTAATAGTTTCATACTCCTCTAAGGTGATTTCACCAGCAGCATATCGTCTTTTGGCAATATCCAATGGACTTTCTTTCTTTGTTCGTTGTCCTGGAATATCCCATGGTATTGCAAATATCCAAATGATTAAAACAATCCAGATAATCCACCAAAACCAATGCATACCCCAAAAATGATGTCCTTCATAGTGCCACATAACTTTTAATTTTTAAATTCATCTAATAATAAACATACTCGTTTTAATGTGCTTACCATATCATGGTTAATGAATATCATATTCTATCGAGCGGTATTCTTTTACTCGATTTATTCAATCTGTATTCCTGCATACTTAATCCGGTTTCACGTTTGAATTGCCTAGAAAGTGCAGACTGATTTTGATAACCCAGTAAAAGTGAAATTTCACTAAAATTATACTTGCCCGTATCAATTAACTCCTTAACTCTTTCAATTTTTAAAAGTGTTGAGTACCGTTCAATAGTCTTTCCGAATTGTTTCGAAAAATTCTTGCTTAGTGCGGAATAATTGACTTTTAATTTAACAGACAAAAATGAAGACAGTTTACCTGCGTTTTCCGTCTCCCAAATAAAATTGATAATCCATTTTTTCGTTTTTTCCGCCAAAATTTCTGATTGATCGTGAATTACTTCAAACTCGTTCTCTATCAATATTTTCTCAATCAAAGATATGCCTATTTTAGCCGGATTATAGTCAAGCTTAATTCTTCCCAATTCAACTTCTAATACCTCAATTCCATTTGCTGCGAAGTCTGATTTTAAAACCTTCACACAACGTGAACAGATCATACCTTTGATATTGAATTCCTTTGTCATTTGTTTAGGTATTTTTTCAACTCCAAATGTAGGTCTTCACCATGAAGACCCTTTGCAACAACAACACCTTCCGGATTTATAAGAATTGAGAATGGAATACTTCGGACTCCAAACATATATGCAACTTCGTTGTTCCATCCTTTCAAATCACTTAGTTGTGTCCATTCGAGTTCATCTTTATTAATCGCCTTGAGCCAAGAATCGCCCTCTTTGTCAAGAGAAACACCGAGAACTGTGAATCCAACATCCTTAAACTTGTTATAGGCTGACACTATATTTGGATTTTCTCGCCTACAAGGTCCGCACCAAGATGCCCAGAAATCGATCAAAACATACTGTCCTCTGAAATCTTCAATTGATATTAATTTACCAGTAGTATCAGGTAATGTAAAACTTGGAATTTGGTTCCCCACCTTCGTTAGATTCAATTTTTCAATCCTTTGATCAATCAGGGCAATATAAGGCGAGCTTAATATTGAACTATCGAATAGATTTCTATACATCTCTAGTTTGGTAGGATCTCCACTATACATCTTATATTTTACTACCAAGTAGGGCGAAACATAGGATTTAGTATTGATACTGATTATACTATCAATTGCTGCTTCCTTATCCAATTCAAGAGAATCAAACTTGTTAGATAGTACTTCCTTTAGTGAATCATTTCCTTCCGATTTGGCTTTATAATATTGGTTTCGAATTGTATCCAGCAGAATATCATAAGTTCGAATAATGTTCCGCTTAGAAAGCCATTCATCATGAATACGTGATCCGGAAACAAAACAACTGTCAGATGCAAATCCTTCAACTATAATACTCATCTCAGAAGATTCAACAAAGATCGGCAGTTTGAAATTCGAATCGAATTCAAGATAATAAACCTCAGGAGCTTTAATATTTCCTTGAAATAAAAATGATCCATTGTTTGGCTTGACAGAATCAAATGGAAATAATTTCCCATCTTCATAACGCAATAGTTTTACAACATCAATAGATAAATCTGAAGTGCCTGAAATCTGAAATTTTCCGTCATGTGAGACATTCTTCGTCTGCGCACTCATCATTAAACTTAGCGTGCAAAAAATATAAACGGTAAATAATTGTTGTAATCTCATTTGTCAAAGTTCCTGGTTAAAGCTCCGGATAAATGAATACCCGGAGCTTTGGAGCCTCCTGTAGAGCTATGAAAAAATTAAATTAAAAACGCTCGGAGGCCCAACCAATTATTATTTTTTCTCTACCAGATCCATCCCGCATTTAGGACAAGACCCCGGTTCTTCATACGTTTTTTCTCCTTCACATTTCATTGGGCACGCATATTCGGTGGAGTGCATGTGTTCTGTATCGTCATGATGCATGTCATCGCTGGTTGTATTCGAACAGCCTGTTGCAAAAAGAAGTGAACTTCCAGCTATTAAAAGGCCTATAAAAATTGATTTTTTCATGGTACTATGTATTTGATTAATTATTCTTTTGTTTCCGGTCTTTCGTACTTACAACAACCAGGTAACCCATTGTAAGCTTTGTCAGTGGCACGATGTGTATCAGTGTCATAACCTTTAGCAGTTATTTTCTCTTTCACCTCATCGATACTGATCTTTTTGGGATCATATGTAATAGTCATTTGATGCGTTTCTCGATCCCAATCGGCCTCAGTCACTCCGTCTTTTTCTCCAAGGGCTCCTTCAATTGTTCGTTCACACATTCCACAATTACCATAAACTGTGAATGTCGTTGTTTCAAGTTGTTGTGCCTTTACGCCCATCCCAATAAAAAGGAAGGAGAATACACTTAAAATTGTTTTTTTCATTGCTTTAATTTTTAAATTATTAATGATTATGCCCCTGCATCGAAGCGGGTTTAACTGATTGAACTTTTCTTTCCCTAATACTGTCTTTAATCTCTCCACATGTCAACATTTGATCTCCGAAATAAGGATTTCGAATTTTAGTTTGATTACTTAACCAATACGCACCTTTGTTATTATCAGCCATTGGACAGTACTGAACATAGAGCTTGTCTTCAGTCAGACCGAATGCCTGAGCAGAACTAATAAGCTCAACGGACAACTCATCAAAAGATGCCCTTTGAAGGTCGATATTCTTACCTGAATTGATCAATTTGATAGCCTCATTCATTTTATCAACCTTTTCCATCCAATACATGTGTGCTTCGCCTTTCAGCTGCTTCATATCTACCCGAGCCGTTTCTTTCTCCATTTGCTCCGCAAATGTTTTGGCTTCGTTGCTCTTCGATTCAACCAAAGCATCTTTCAAGTTCAAATAAGTGCTTACCACAACATTGAGTTGTTTTTTGAATGTAGCAGGAGTTTCTTTTGAAAAATCAGGAGTGCTGATGGCTGACTTAGAAGTTTCTACCCCTAAAAGATTTCGATTCATCATGCTACTTCGATTATTCAACTGTGCGGAAGCATCTATTACAAAAGCTCCATTGGTCACAACTTCATCACCTTGTGTTAAACCTTCTAACACTTCATATTGTTTACCTGAAGAACTACCTAATAGAATCTCTCTATATTCGAAAGAAGGGATATCAGTACCAGGTAATTTAACGTAAACAACTGAGCGTTCTCCCGTCCATAAAACAGCACTCTTTGGAACAAATATTTGCTTCCGCGAATCCAAAGATTTACCATGAAGTGTTCCAGTGATAAACATTTCAGGTTTCAGCAAATTACTCGTGTTTGAAACTTCTAATCGTACTGAAGTTGTTCGCGTTGAAGGATTGATCAGTGGATCGATAAAGACTATTTTCGACGAAAAGGTCTTTCCTTTTAAAGCTGGTGTTGTAAACATTATTTCCTCACCAACTTTTATAGCCTCCAGATCTTTTTCATAAACGTCGAAAACGGCCCATAAAGAATTTAGATTTTGAAGGTCAAAGAGAACACCGCCTTGCATCAGATAATCACCGACACTTACTTTTCTCTTTGTAACTACACCATTGTGTTCAGCGTAGATGTTAAAATATTCTCTCGTTACACCGCTCTTCAATATTGTATTGATTTCACTTTCTGGAATCTTCCAATAACGCAACTTGTTTTTAGCTGCCTCCAACAATTCCGGATGTGTATCCTTGATCTTATACGCTTCGAATAATTCTCCTTGTGCACTAATCAAATTGGCAGAGTAGATCTGTGCTATTTTCTGTCCTTTGTATACGCGATCTCCAGTAAAACTCACAAACAACTTTTCTATTCTACCTGGAATATGTGTCACTAAACTGGATGCAGTTGTTTCATCAGTAGTTAATCTCCCTGATAATGTTAAAACACCAGAGGACTCATTGCCGACACCAACCACGGTAGTCTCAATGTTCGCGATACGTACAGCATCATCAGACATTTGAAATACAAGTGGGTTATCTCCTGCACTTTCGTCAAGTGGTATTAGATCCATTCCGCAAATCGGACAATCACCGGGTTCGGTTTTTCGGATTTGTGGATGCATAGAACAAGTCCAGATTTGCGCTTTTTCCTCTGTATTTTGTTCCATTACTTCATTGGTAGAACCAGAAAAAATCAAGAATCCAATAAATATTCCAACAATCGCTGTTATTATGGGTATTATTATTTGTCTTTTCATAACTATATTTTTAATAATCAGTTATTCGCTCAATATTCGAAACTGCTATCTTAGCAGATAACAAGCTTTGTTTTTCTTTTAATTGATAATTCAACAGTTCCATCTGAACTTGAAGAAGATCATCAAAACCCCTTCCTCCCGAACTATAATCAGCCAGTAATATGTTATATGCTAAATTTGATGTCTCGATTTGTTGTATTGATAATTCATTATCGATTACAGCATTATCATAATCTGCTTTAAATTGCAAAAGCAAGGATAGAAGTTCCGTTATGAGTTGTTCCTTAGAATAATCTAGAGCTTGTTGAACAAAAAGTTCTTCCTGCTCCTTTGCTTTATATGCCTTTCTGTAAATAGGAATTGTCAACATCAATTTAGGAACCAGTATATCTCTTCCGTTATACAATGGATCCATGTCACTTCTTTCGTTAACTAGTGCATAATCCAAACCTATTCCAATCTTTGGCGCACCCATTTTTTGATTTACCGTTAGTCTTTCCTGAGACACTTCTTTTTGTAAATCAAGCATACGTATCATTGGAAATTCCGCTTGAATCTTATTCTGATATGTACCAAGATCAAACGAAATAACAGGTAAATTAAATTCCCCGTCTGGAACAATAACCGTTGTCCAAGGTTGTATTGTTAATTCATTTATAATAGCATATTCCTTCTGCTTTTCCTGTTCTATCTTTTCAATCATACTGTTCAATTCGTCAATCTTTAATTGAACTCTAAGAACATTAGCAGAAGATGCTTGGCCCGCCTCAACTTTAGCAAGCGAAATATTTTTCATCGCATGTAATTGCACAAGGACGTCTTGAAGAATTAGTTCCTTTTCACTTAAATATTGAATTTTGTAATAGGCAATTTTAACCTTATTGAAAAGCACTAATCGTTCAGCTTCTATGCGCTCATATTTTACCTTTGACATACTAACAACGACGTCTCCCTTTGCCTTCAAAGTTCCAAACCACGGAAACATCTGACTAGCTGATACCATCATAATCTGTGGACCTAAACGAGTTTCCGGTCGAAGAACGGGCACTCCAACTCCAATTTGCGGATCCGCTAACTGACTCACCTGGTCTGCTTTCATTAATTCGGCTTCAAACTCAAGTTTCAAGCTTTTTAGTTCGGCGTTATTTTCTACAACCAACATTAATATCGAATCGAGAGGTTGTGCATGAAGACTGCCAACACAACTTGATCCAATTAGTATTAATACAAACGTTATTCTTCTCATAACCATTTCTTTTTAAATTCCGATTTATCCCACTTTAAGCTGGTTTCTTTCCATAAACTATAAAGCACCGGAACCGTAAACATTGTTATCATGTTGAGTACCATTCCTCCGAACGATGGTATAGCCATTGGGAGCATGATATCCGCACCTTTACCAGTCGAAGAGAGCACAGGAAGCAAAGCTAGAATAGTAGTGGCTGTAGTCATCATCGCAGGCTTCACCCTTCGTTTACCTCCTTCAACTACCGCATCTCTAATTTCAGCTATCGTTTCAGGTTTATTTCTCTTAAAACTGTCCTTTAAAAAAGTTCCAACCAACACGCCATCATCTGTTGCAATTCCGAACAACGCAAGAAAACCGACCCAAACAGCAACGCTTAAATGAATAGGATGCATCTGAAAAAGATCCCTCATGTTAGTGCCAAACAGTTCAAAATTCATAAACCACTCTTGACCATATAACCAGATCATGATGAAGCCGCCCGCAAAAGCAATGAATACTCCTGTAAACACGAACAAAGAAGTCATCACAGATTTGAATTGAAAATAAAGGATTAAAAAGATCAATATTAGTGCTATCGGAATTACAATGGCTAATCTTGAATTGGCTCTTAATTGCTGCTCATAGTTTCCAGCAAACCGATAGGAAATACCTGGGGGTACTACTAATTTGTTTTCTTGTATTTTACTATTCAAATATTGCTGTGCAGCATTAACAACATCAACTTCTGAGTAACCATCTTCTTTGTCAAATAGTACGTAACCGGTGAGAAAACCATCTTCACTCTTGATAGATTGAGGTCCTTGTTCATATTTCACATCTACTACATCACCAAGAGGTATTTGTGAACCTGAAGGAGTTTTTAAATAGATCGTATTAATCTTTTCAGGATCATTACGTAATTCCAAAGGGTATCTTATTCGAATACCATAACGTTCTCTACCTTCAACTGTTGTAGTCATCACCATTCCACCGATTGCCGTTTGAATTTGATTTTGAACATCAATTACTGACAAACCATATCGACTGATTTCATCTCTTTTAATATCCAGTAGTAAATAAGGTTTACCTACAATTCTATCGGCGAATACAGCAGATTTTTTAACGCCTTTGACCTCTTTCAGGAACATTTCGAGTTGAAGACCAAATTCTTCTATTGATTCAAGAGTGGGTCCTTTTACTTTTATTCCCATTGGTGCTCTCATACCAGTTTGCAACATTACGAGGCGAGTTTCGATAGGCTGCAATTTAGGAGCAGAAGTTAATCCAGGTATATTGGTCGCTTTAACAATTTCATCCCATATGTCATCGGGCGAATGAATATGATCTCTCCATTGTCTGTAGTACTTTCCTTTCGGATCCGGTATTAAGTCGCCTTTAGCATCCCTTACATATTGCTCATTGCCATCTACTTTGTAGCGAACGCGGTGACCATCTTCATCTGTCTTGTATTCTGATTTGTAGGAGATAATATTTTCATACATTGACATCGGAGCAGGATCCAAAGAACTTTCAACCCTACCGGCCTTTCCAACTACCATTTCGACTTCCGGTATTGACGAAACTGACATATCCAGTAACCTAAGGTTGGCTTCATTCATTTCCATTCCGGCATGTGGCATGGATGTTGGCATCAACAAAAAAGATCCTTCATCCAGTGCAGGCATAAATTCCTGTCCCGTATTTTTGAATACTCGATAACCTCCAAACAGAATGAGAATTACTACACCGATAAAAATATACTTGAATCGAAGTACTGCACGGAGAATTCGTTCGTAAAAATGAATAATGACGAAGAAAAAACCTAGTAGCAAACCTATTATTAGTCCGACAAATATGAAATTCGTGAAAAGACTTTTTTCAACTCCTAAGGGCATCCATACCTTAGCTAATAGCCACGCCACGATTATCGCATAGACAATATTTTTAGCATACTCGAATTTCGTTAACCACACCTCTGATTTTTTATCCTTCGCATAGGTTGAAATCAATCCGCTAAACCCTACAACTAAACCAAATAATCCAAAAAACGGATAGGAGGTAAACAACAAGATCATTGATAGACATACAAGTGCTCCATTCGAGAAATAACTGGCCATTTTACCTTTTTGCTTAAATCGGAATAATGTTTCAGCTAACGGTGGTATTATTGTAATTGCCAAAAGAATTGATGATAATAAAGCGAATGTCTTAGTAAACGCTAAAGGTCTGAATAGCTTTCCTTCTGCTGCTACCATTGTGAACACAGGCAAGAAACTAACAATTGTAGTTGCCACCGCGGTAACCACCGCAGATGCAACCTCAGTCGTGGCAAGATAAATCGTTGTTTTCAATGGCTGTTCAGGAGGGGCTACTTTCATCTGAGTAACCATACTTTCCGTGAGAACAATTCCCATATCTACCATTGTCCCTACCGCAATAGCTATACCTGACAACGCTACAATGTTTGCATCAACACCAAAATATCGCATTGCAATAAAACACATAAGCACTGCAACAGGTAGCGAAGCACTGATAAGTAAAGACGATTTAAGATGCATAAGCATGAGGATCACGACTATTATCGTAATAAGTACTTCGAGCGTGAGCGCCTCTTCTAATGTTCCTATTGTTTCCTTAATTAACTTTGTTCGATCATAAAATGGCACAATTGTAACTTTAGAAACGGTACCATCCTTCAATGTCTTCGTTGGGAGTCCTGCTTCAATTTCTGCTATCTTCTCTTTCACGTTGCTGATAACTTCAAGAGGATTGGCTCCATATCTTGCTACAACCACACCTCCTACAGCAGGCGCGCCTGATTTATCTAGTATTCCCCTTCGAGTAGCAGGTCCTAGATGTACATTGGCCAAATCTTTAATTCGAACCGGAATATTATTTTCTACCTTAACTACGCACGCCTCAATGTCTTCCAGTTTCTTTACATATCCTAGTCCACGCACGAAATATTCCGCAAGATTGATTTCCAAGGTCTGTGCGCCGACATCAAGATTTGATTCTTTGATGGCCTTCATCATCTGTTGCATGCTTACATCGTATGTACGCATTTTTTCAGGATCTACATCAACTTGATATTCACGTACAAAACCTCCAATCGAGGCTACCTCTGATACTCCTGAAGCTGATTGTAATCCATATTTAACATAAAAATCTTGGATAGAACGTAATTCATCCAAATCCCATCCGCCGGTAGCATTTCCCAAACTGTCTCTGCCTTCCAGTGTGTACCAAAAAACCTGTCCTAATGCAGTGGCATCCGGCCCTAAAGTTGGCTGAACATCGGGAGGGAGTAAATTGGCTGGAAGAGAATTTAATTTTTCTAGAATTCGACTTCTACTCCAGTAAAATTCAACATCTTCCTCAAATATTAAATAAATACTGGAAAATCCAAACATAGAATTACTCCGAACACTCTTTACTCCGGGTATGCCTAGTAATGTTGAGGTTAATGGATATGTGATTTGATCTTCTACATCCTGAGGAGATCTTCCCATCCATTTCGTGAATACTATTTGCTGATTTTCTCCAATATCGGGAATAGCATCTACTGCAACAGGGTCACGTGGAATTAGCTCTGTATCCGTGCTAAAAGGGGCAGTAGTAAGGCCCCACACAATAAAAAGAACCAGGAGAATCCACGCGACCAGCTTGTTGTCCAGGAAAAACTTTACAATACCGTTTAACATCTTTCTAATCTTTTGATACTTCTTCTAGTAATTGTTCTATTCGGTCCTCATCTCCATCCATATAGGCATTCTGCTGCCAGATAATCTCTCCTTCCGAATTGAGAAGAAAAACATGAGGAGCATTATTCACGCCCATGGCACGTCGAAAATCACCGTTAATATCGAGATAAACCTCAAAATCCCATCCGTTTGTATTAGCAACCGTGATAGCCCGATTCGAAGTTTTTACATCATCGACTGATACAGCGATAACTTTTAGGTTATAAGTATCAATCCAATCAATTAGATAGTCATCTTGAATTGTTGTCAATCCTGTCGACGTGTGGTTGCACCATGTAGCCCAAAAAACCAATAAAATTGGTTGTCCGGATGAAAAAACCTCGTCTGTACTTTTTTCCTGGCCATCTACACTCTTTAATTGCATGGATGGAATGTTTTGTGCACTCAATTGACTCGGCGTCAATTGGATTAGAATTAAACAGATTATTAGCACTTTAATAGATTTCATTAGAAATAATTTATTGTGTTGAATTAGTTGATTTTTCACAATAGACACTAAACACAATGAGAGTGAAGTTCTTTGTGAGAATATTAATTGTGCAGAAGCACAAAAAGCCCAAACCGATCGGTTTAAGGCACTATAATCAAATTAAGAATGTTTGATTGAGAACGATGATATCTCGTTCAATAGGGGGCGGAGAATATCCAATGAAATTGTAATCAACATTGGAGAATTCAACTATGGACAATTCGAGAGCAGCTGGTGGAATAACCGCAACTACATTAGTACCGAAGTCTTGAACTTGATAATCATTGTAATCATCATCGATTTGAAAGCTTAGATGCTTATTATCACAACAATGCTTACCAAAACTCAAATCGTTGTCTGATCGATCTTGATCCATTCCTTTCATTCCACAACTTAAATCTTTAGGAATAAAGGATAAATTATCTGAAACTAATTCACCACCACAATAGTGCGCATCATACTTCAAGCCGATCACACCGACTAGAAAAAACACCATCAATATTGCCGCAGCAAATCTTTTCATCTCCACTAATGTAAAAAATTAAAATCAAAACTTTTAGTCAAATCAGTCTTTAACACATTCATAACAATTCTAATTTCCAAGAAAATTGAAATCCTATCTTATGATTATTGAATGAAACAGGAAAATCGGTCTTCGTTCCGTACTCACTTTATTCGCAAAACATATCTGCAAGTGAAGGTAAACCACAATAAGGCTAAACGCCGATACCGTTATGCACTTGCATATACCGTTCGTTCACACACTTTTACAAAGAGTGTTCACTTCACTTGTTTTACTCATCACGCTCTGTGCGTCTCTCAGTCGCAGCTACTTGGTCTGTAGTAAAGGTATTTCGTTCCTCATACCCTTACTTACATCCCTCGCTGCTTATTGTTAGGCTCGCCTGCTAAATCGCTCGGGCTGCGTTTATCTCCTCATTTTTTGCCAACCTTCTCCCTCCGGCAGTGTCCCCGCTATAAAAAAATCGTCGTTCACTTGTGTAGTGCAGTTGCCAAGCCTCGCATACTCCGTTTGTCCCCTTTCTACATAGGTCGTTTACGTATTCCGGCTGAAAGCCTTCATACTTTCCACTCCTCACCCTCGCTCAACTCGCACGACGGCTCGCGGCGTTCCGTTCAGTATCAATCCGCTTTCGCTACTTTCTACTTCTCTTCTCTTGCACCCACACTTCAGGTTTCCACTCCTCAAGGTCGCTTCACCCTTCAGTTTTTCCGACACTGGCTCAGGGCTGTTTTTCCTTTTAAACTCGAATACTATTTAAGGTTTAATTTTGCAATTCAACTCTATGGAACCCATGATCAAAAAATTCCTTTCTGACTCGATATAGGTTTTTCCAACTATCAAATCCGGCATCGGCCATTTTACCATCTAAAAATCCTTCTTGTTCGATTTTGCTGTAATATATATTGACGACAGGTATAGCACCAATGGAAAAAATATTGTCACACGCAATTTTAGCATTGTCACCAGCACGTAATATGTCAAACACAACTTCCTTTTTATTCTGTGGGAATTTAAAATACCCTATCGGAAAAAGTTGAATTATATAACTTTCTTCAATTTGTGGTAACTCCTGTTGATTTTCCTTTTCATCAAGTTCAATCATTTTGTTTCGGAAAAGCTCTATTTCCTGAAAAATCTTTTCAGCTTTTCCAACAGTTTCTTCCATGTGTTTTTCATTTATGGCATGCGTTGGACCGTTTACTTTTAGGAAATTTAGCTTTTCTCTTTGCTCCTTTACATCATAAGTTTCTACAATATGCTCTAATCTTTTAAGTATTTCATCAGCATCATCTTCTTTGTCCATGAAATGGATGATTTCATATCTGCATGCTAATACAGCACTTATGTTTTGAATATGCCCGACTTTATTGAAATAGGCTTCTGCTTCATCCAACATCGGTAATAATACATTCATTGTTTCCTCTTTGTCGGGCATGTCAACCTTGGGGAATTCTGGCAATTCCTTTCTGACTTTTACCTGAGATGCATAGACATAAAATTTATACCTAATCTGGACCTCATTCAATAGAATTGTGTAATAGGCAAACCAATTTTTAGCCGCTTTTGCATCGTCTTTTAAAGCAAGAACCTCTTTGTACCAATTCGCGTTGCCTTGAATCATTAACACGGCTAATTCTGCTCTCATTTCAGCATTTGGAGGATTATTTGCTTCATGCCCATTTATTGCTGAAACCGATGTGACGAATCTGAGGTTATTATATAATCCTAGAAATAGAATTTTTTCCGCTCCTGCATTCAATTTAACTCCAATACTTGATTTTTCGTTCCTAATTATCTCGTCAAGTTTGTTTATATAATTGATATGTGCATCTGCAATCTCACTTTTTTCTGCTTTAAATATGTCCATTCTACACTTTTCCATAAGCGCATGCAATCCTAAGTCATCTTCTCCAATTAATTCGGTGATACTTTCTTCATATTCTTCTTCATTAAAAATTCCCACTATTCGTTTAGCGGAAACCTCCAAATATTTGAGGTGTTTTACTAAAGATTCTTCGAGATCACCTTCTGCCAATTTTACTTTTCTGAAAAAAGAAATTGCGTCCATTAGGTTTCCGGAATAATAATTTGCCGTACCGAGAATTAAGTTATACAACTTAGAGCTTGATAATCGACCTGAAATATTGTTATGCATCGATAATATTTCATTCCATCTTCCTTCATTAATCAAATGAAATCCAACTTCTTCTATCAGTGTCTGTACGTCTTTATCGTCTGTAACTTCCAAATTGCCATGTATCGAAATTGAAGAGTCAAGTCTTGACCCACTACCACTCCAAAGTATTTTTTCATTTATCGTACGATTTAAGACACCTCTTGATAGCGTATCTTCATGCATTTGATCAAGAAAGTCATCCGTTAATTTCTGATGAAATCTAATCGTGTGGTTTTCCTGTTTAACCCAATCTGGTTTAGATTTCTCTAATTCCTGAATAAATTCATTCAGATGCTTAACATAGAATAGATTGTTTGTGGCATCAAATAAAACATAGTATGCTGGCATACCATTATTAAGAAGGTAATTTATGTTACTTGTTCTAATTGATAAACTAATTGAACCATCTTCATTCATCCGATCTATAGAAGTAGCTTTTAATTGTACCACAAACCTAAAATTGGTATAGACTACTTGTCCTTTAGCATTTAACTTCTTTGCTTCAATACTAAGATCAATTCCCTTGTCACGTTCCTTTTCATCTCTAATCTCAAATTTTTCTACATCAAAAAATGGTTTCAACTTATTATTTGAAATCGTTTCGAGACTTTCCTTATCACTTGAGTATGGTAAATCCATCTCATCCAAGATATCTGTTGTCATAATCTATTTATTAATAGTTGATAGGATGTAGATTCAATAGACCACCTTCCATCACATTGCCAAATCAAAAATAGTCCAAAGGTTCTAGCTGTCCAAGGTCAAGCCCCAAAGGGTTTTGTAAAAAATCTCCAACCCTGCGGGTAGTATTTTTCCCAAAAACCTTGTTCATCGTCGCACCTTTCGCACTTCTGGTTGCTTACGCAATGCGGCGGCAGTCCTCTGCGCGTGATTAATAATTAATGACAGAAAGACGATGGAAAGAAAACTAACGATTTCAGAAAAAATGCAACAACGAAGATGGAACTATGCTAGAGTTCCGGAACTGCGCCTAGCAGGTAAGTGGTTTGAAAATGCAGGTTTTAATACAGGCGATGTGGTAAACATCATTGTTCAGGAAGGTAAACTGATTATCACGAATGAAAAAACGCCCGCTAGCAAAGGCTAACGGGCGCTGAACTTAAATCAAGCCAAATTACTGACCACAGTCGGCCAACTCAGCTTCAGTCTCCCAGTTCAATTCGGTATCGATACACTCTCGATCCGCATCCAACTGCTCTGTCTCGTTTACGATAATCTCCACGCGATTAACTTTTGATGACAGATCCGAACCTGCTTTAAAACGTGGTCTGCACGCTTTTACTTTCAGGTTTAAAGATTTTGACTTTGTCATTTCTTCAATTTTTTAGGGTTAAACAATCAATTTAATTTCTTCCAAATCCACTTTAGTAGCATACTCACTGCAAAACTCACAATCGCTCCAACTCCTGCGAGAATCACAGTCTTTGCATAATCGTGCGAATCAATGTTCGCAGCAACGGTGAACACCGTTCCGGTTACTGTGCCTAATGCGGTTGTGTGATCATGATGATGTATTTGCATTGGATCTCTTTTTAAGCTTCTGTGTCTGGAACTTCCAAAGCTTCTTCAGATAGTTTTAGCGATAAAGTCAAGATCTCTTCTTCCGCAGTAGTTTCATGATCCACGTTGATGGTTAGATTCACCTTACCACTCAACTCTGATCCTGCTTTAAAGCGAGGTCTGCGTTTCACCGAAGCTTCAACCGAATTCACGCGATTACTCAAGTCAGATCCTGCCTTGAATCGTGGCTTGAGTGCTACATTTATCTGAATTTCTTCTTTCGAACTATTTTCCATTTCAATTTGAAACATGGTTCGCCTTGGTTTAGCAACCAGGGCGAACCGATTAACTTTTTGGGTTCTCAATTCTAATCCCCTGAACCGGATGGGGAATCCTCAAGTGGACAATCTTCCGAGTCGTCAATCGCTGCCTGACTTACTGCCGTTGCTACGGTTCCACCTACGATGAGGTATCCACCAATTGTAACAACTGCTGCAGGGAGAGCAATCGGAGCAGCAACAACCGCAGTTCCTGCAGCTGCTACCATCAATCCGATTGTGCGAAGCTTCTTGAAGAAAGGTGGTGTCTCAGCTCCACATCTTGTGAAGAAGGACTTTAGCTTGTCTTTAAACTTACCGTTAGCCATAACTTTCTTATTGTGCTTCGACAATGCTCAGAGCGTTGTACGCACCGTTCTTAAGAACATACTGCGCACCATTCACTTCCTGGAAGAACTCCAACATGAGAAGGAACAGATCATTTCCTGTACCTGCTGCCGCAGCTGCAGGAGTCAGAACAACGTTGGAAGAAGTCGCGTCTAGCAATAAGTTAACAGCGTTTGTTTCTTGAACATCCGCTTCACCAGTTGCAAAATCGATCTTCGCCCATGCTCCACGCAATGTGATGTGTGTGGCACCAGCAGGCGCACTTACTTCATTTAATGGAACAAAGTTGTCCAAGGTGATTTCACCCGTACCAACGTTTACCGCATAAGGATTAAACAGGATCGAACCAAGCACAGCTTGCTTGTTGAAGTTGAACCCTTTCAAAAGCTCTAGAGCTCCTGCTTGAGCAATTCCAACCCCCACATTTCTCTCTCCACGTACACTTGTCGGATCCATGTTTTTAATCTGAGTCATGATCTTGGTAAGTCGTGAAGTCACACGCCCATCCGATGCATTTTGCATCATAGTTCGAATAGAATCTCTCAACAACTTCCCAGAGCTTGCAGATGTTCCGAATTCCTTACCATTCTCTCGGGTTCTCACGAACGCCGGATCATTCTTGATTCGGTCTGCTTCAACTCCTCCTTTCTCACGAGCGAGGTAGCCATCTTTAGACTTGTAGAACGATAAATCGCCTACTTTACCTGTCAATTTGATTATACCTTTTTGTCTTGCCATGATACATGTCGTTTGCATTAATAGGTCCGTTTTCTGGTCGACCATTTCACCAGCATGCAAGACAAATGTTGAGCTTTGTTTTAAGTCCTCAAAATCAGCGTATCCGTATCATAATTAAACAACCGTTTTGCACCGAATTAGTCCATTGAAACACCACTTTTGAAGTGTATTTTTGTAGATACCAACTCCATAGCACATGTATGGATCAAGTATGGATAGTGTATGAAAAGAGTCGTGATATACCCAAAAGATGTAGCCATCCTCACAGGTCTTAGCCAAAGACACTGCAGACTCATTATTCAGCGCATTAAAGAGAGCCTAAACAAAGACAAGCATCAACTGATCTCCATCTCAGAATTCTGCGATTACATGGGCTTAAATAAAGAGGAAGTAGAATCCTCATTGAAGCTATAATATTTAGTACTGTTTACTTCTATTTTCTACATCAATTCAGTATCTTAGCCCTAGAATTGTTCTTTCAAATTGTAATAATACGGACTGATATTTATGTCACCTATTCTGTCACCTGAGTAAATTGACATAGTCGTTATTCCTTATAAATAAAGAGACACAGCGTTCTAGATGGTTTCCCGTCCAGACCGCCAACAAAGATACGCCTCTATGGCTGGAGGAATAGAAAACCCTTGGTAGCATTAGCTTTCAAGGGTTTTTGCTTTTTATCCGTTTTCGCTCGGGGGATGGATGCGGGGATGTATTATTTTGCAGAAAGCCACATCTTTCTATACAAGGTTTGAATCCTATTGTGGTCATTTTTACTATAGTATATATGCTTCAGGATGAAGCTATCTATTCTGAGGGAGCTTCATACAGTCCGTAAATGGCAAAGTTATCAATATCCAGTTCCTTTAATACCAGATCATTCCACCATTTTAATTCTTCTCTATTCGTTCCCCTATCAACAGCTCTGAAGTATTTAAATGCAAGCGATTTTGAATCTTCGATGAACTTATTATATGTCCTTCCTATTTTGACGGTATTATTGCCACACTTTCGAATTTGCGCGTCAAGCTTGCGCCGCTGTATTTCCATTAGGTCGAAATAGATATTAACGAATGCATCTGATTCTACGGTCATCGGATACCTGTAATAGGTGTTGAATGGGTCAAACATTGTCCTGGTAATTACCTGAATAGAATCGCAAACTTCGTTGACATCGAGAAAAATTTGAACATCCAAATTATAGTAATCAATTATTTCTACGGTTGAATCACGTGGGGTCACACGCTTTCCGAGGTCCCACAAACGTACACGCTTAGCCTTATGCCAATTGATGTATTCTCCTGGTAGAAAATTCAAACTGCTCCAATTACCCTGAAACTTATTTGCTTTCGACCCCAATAACACCTTCCCAGATACATTTGTACTATCTGACATGAAAAGTTCATTTTTAGCTTGATCTGAACTGGCTTTAAACTCTCTAAGGCAGTGCCAGAATGCCGGGTTATCTTGTATTGCGTTCATCTTTATAAAATCGGTAAATCTGGATTCTGTAAAATTGAAGTAAGGCAGTATGAATTTATGTTCATAATCATAAATATAAAGTATGGCCTCTGCGGAAACTCTGAATGTAGAATCCAAACCAGGTATGTTTTGTCCACCTAGTATACTATCAACTTTCCTTGAATAATCGTATGCGTAACTGTAATTAACAGACTGAAGTTGCATCTGGTGTTTTTTACCATGTTGATATGTTCTGGTAATAGAGAGATCAACATTGTTGACTTCATTCAAGCTTCCATAGAAAGATGTAAAGGGATAACGGAATGTGTCTTTAATTTCAAGTTTTACCTTGACAATTTCATTGCTTAGAGAGTCAATCCAGACTGTTCCGTTGAAGAAAATGTTATCATCATGGCGTGGATCAAAATTGATTACATAGATTGTTCTATCGTTGTCATTGTAGTACTTTTTAAGGAGATGCAATTTATAAATGGCCTTTAATTCTCTTTTTCCAAGATTAAAAGGACTATAAGGAAAAAGGCTGCTTTCACCGAACAGGTCATATTTGACGATTTGTGTACTTATATCTGCTGAAGTACTTATCAGTCTTTTTGATATTGGTGCAAATGTTAATCTCGCGTTCTTCATTTCAAGACCTGTAATTTCAAACCCTTTGAAAGAGCCGTTATAATATGCTTCGTAAAGTTCTACTTGTTTATTTCTTTGAAATGAGCGAAGTTCCAAATATGTTTTTGCTGTTCGCTTATCACGCATTTTTGTTTTTTGGCACTTCGATATAAGATCATAAAGCATTGAATTATCAGCAAGAACTACTACTTTATCAATTAGCTGTGCTTCTGCAAGTAGAGATATTGTGTCATGCTCGATTGCATCGACTGCTGCAATGTGTTTTTTTTCGTAACCTGTATAGGAAAAAACAATGGTATCGTTCAAAAGAACACCTTCTAGAACGAAGTTTCCATTAAAATTACTGATGGTTCCATTTTTATCGCGCAGTTTATAAACCGATACGAAAGGCATTGGCTTCATGCTGATCGAATCAATGATCAAAGCACTGATCGTATATTGCTGTTCACTTGTCCCTTGTTGTGAATAGACCGTATGACAGGATACAAGTAATAAAACGTAAATTGTTAGAAGACGCATAAGAATCTCTGATTTGGTGTCTTTTGATTAAAATAGATTAAATAATTTGAATTAAAAGATACGAGAGTTAGATTCCAGAGGAAAAAATACAAGTCTGACTTCCAGATAACCGAACATGATTCTATCTAGAATCGAAACTGAAAATCAAGTCACCGAAGTTCATATAACACTGCCTTATTCCAATAAAAGTCAATCTAACGGACTTTCGTTTTCTTGAAACATAATAATTAAATACGTGTGGCGATAGTATTGCCGCAAAACACTATTCGCCATTCATTCACCTTGATCCGAATTCATTCGGATAAATACCTCTAAATCTGCTTAATGCGAAGTCGTGTTGAAGCCTGTTGTCCGACAACCTAACTAGAATAAAGTATAAATGTGTACATAGTCTTCCAATTTATCATGTTATGTACTATTTTGTAGTGTATATAAATAAGTTATAAGCAATGAGTAGTTTTGCCGGTTAAACAACCGCTTCCGAAAAGGCAAAACGGGACAACCACCTTCAAAATACACCACTCTTACCAGTATTAAAAAGAGCCTTAAGCGGTAAAAAACAGACGCTGTTTTTTATTAACTTATATAAGAGCAAGCTCTCGCAGCTTGCTCTTAATATGAAGTGCAGTATGTAAACAGGGCGCCTTGTATGTTATTACCGGCACCTGTTAGCCTAAGTGAAGCCTGGAATTCGGAGCTGTTTGAACGAAGTGAGTTCTTCGAATTCGCGAAACGTGGCTCATAACAGGTGGTAATGTTATACAAGCGCAAGGGCTCTTTTTGTTTTACTTTTTTAGCTCCTGAAAAAAGTAAAGGCAATATGGGAATAGTTCGGTGGTTGAAATAAGCTGCTTATAACAGCACCTACGCTCCAGTGCAAGTTCATTCTTCGAATAATTAATCCTTCTCACTCAAATAACTTATCTTAGAAAAACAACATTGATTGCGCGTTGCACCGTTGCGTAGCCGCAAAACGTTAGCGGTAATTGAAAGAGGTAACCAAAGAATAACTATTCCAATATAGATGCAGACATCCTATTGTCATACAACAAATCGTCGGCTTTTTTTAGTATCAATCTTTTTATTGGCTTCATCATTTGCCTTTACACAAACATGTAATAATCAAGGTTTCAGGTTGAACAGACTTAGAGCAGGTTCTATCACAAAGGATACTGTAAAACTATGGATAGAAAATGATTTGGAATTTATCAAACTTAAGCCTCATGATACTGTTGCAGATATCGGTAGTTTTCAAGGGTATTTTCCCGCGACATACTCGATTTTCTCCGATTCAGTAGTATTCTATCTGAATGATGTTAATGCAGAAGGATTCGAATATTTAGATAGTATCAAAATAGAATGTGAAAGGATTAAAGGAGTCGAAGTTACCAATCAATTTAATGTCGTTATTGGTACTGAGTATTCTACGGAATTACCATCAAACCAATTTAACAAAGTCGTTGTACGTGATGCTATACATCATTTCAAGTACCCTGACAGTATCCTTATAGACATAAAGCGCATTATGAAGCCTAACGCTCGGCTAATTGTTTATGAGCCGCTGAAAAATCCCGAAATCGACAATAAAACCTTATGTAAAGGCTCAATGACTAAGGAAGAGTTTTTGGAATTAATGTCAAAAAGTGGTTTTAAACTAACCGAAAAAAGATCTGCCGGAAATGATAGATGCTGGTTTGTATTTAAGATAAAGGACTAATGATTGATTATCCATTAAAGAATACCGCTAACATCACCTACGCCCCATAAGGGAAATCTTACCTTGTTCAACAGATCATACTCAAGAAGAAAATCTATATTTAAGAAAACAATCTTTGTGGTGAGCCCTTACGTTGGCGTAGGTTACCCACCTAGAGGTCGAATCTAGACGCCAAATTCTGCAATCCGCTATTCTCCTTGCGAAAGAATTAATTTGAATTCCGGTTAGAAGCCTTCCTTATAAGAGCATCAAAATTTGATAACTGTTCTAAAATCATCCAAAAAGTTTGAACTTTTTCCGCTTGGGGTCACGAAACTTGCCGAAAGCTCCGTCCATTAATAGATAGGCGCTTTTTTCTGCCAATACCCCAAGCGGATAAAATTTTATATAATTCTCTGAAATACTTAATAGGAATGGCTTCAGCGATTTTGAAAGAGTTTGATTTTTATTGAATTTAATTATTTATAAAATTCCAACTCAAATAATATCACGGTCAATTTGGCATTTCACTAGTAAAAGGAACACATGAAAACCCGGTTTCTTTTGATTTATCTGAAAATAAGTTTTCCAAGCAAGAGAACGAACGAAACAAAAAGAGAAGATACGTACTAAAATTATCTCTTGATATAAATATTAAGTTCAGCGGTTTTCAGCTCCTATGAGAAACCCTTATTTGACATATTCAAGTGAAAAGGTGTATTAATTACAGTAACAACATTTAGCTCCCTGTTAAAAAGTCTAAAACAATTTTGTTGAAATGCCTTGAGTTATTCTCTGGTGCTAAATGATTTGAATTTTCAAGGATTATCATCTTTGAATTAGGCAAGTGCTTGTTTATTAATTTCGTGTGTTTTCGTTTTATTACGTCATTTGCCCCTGCTAAGACCAGAGTTTGCGCATTAACTAATTTTAAATTTTCAGCTTCTAAGTTTGGCTCCTCTAATAGCAAGTTTATCAACCTATATTCTATCGTTGTATTTTGCCCTGCTTTGCGAAGTTTACTGCGCTTCACCTTTAAGAATACATTTATCAATGGTTTTACAGATCCCCTGCGATTGTATAGGTTGGCTCCCATTAGCACTAATTTTTCTATATTAATTTTATTGTTCATCGCCATTATGAGACCAGTATTACCGCCGTCACTCCATCCCAGTAAATAGATAGAATCCAATTTTAAATTCAGCAATAATCCTTCAACATCTGAAGCAAACAATTCATAAGTTAGTTTATCGTCATTGATTCCAGAATTTCCGTGACCTCTTGTATCTACAACGATTACGTTAAAATATTCTGAAAATACTGGGATCTGATTTTCAAAATTCCTTATGCTTTGAGAGTTTCCATGAAGCAAAACAAGTGGTTTGCCTTGACCATATGATTCATAATATAACTTGATATTATTAACCTTAATAAAATTTCCAGAAGCGGGGTTTTTTCCGAATGAATAGTGATCACTGCCGTCAATCAATAAAACTGAATAACCTCTTCGAGAGCTATCGGACTTCACGGAAAAATCAAATCCTCGAACATTATCGAATAAGATCCAGGGGGAATTTTCTAATTCAAGATTGAAGTTCCCATTCTCAATTTCAATTGACTTCCAATTGCCAGAATTATTGATAAATTGAAGATTGATACTGTCGATCTTATAAACACCAGCGTTTTCGATTAAGATACCAATTCTCAATTTACTAATCCTATTTTTTATTTGGCCTGAAACAACAACTTGAGTCCAATCTTGATTTATACTAGCTTGTAGTTGTTCGCTGAATTGTTGCTTAACCCAACCACGTGCATTTTTTCCAATTAGGAATAAGTGCATTTTTGATTCCGAACTATTACCAGAAACTTTAACAAAAGCTGATAATTTAAAATGGCAACCTCGGATATTTGCAGCCTCGATTTCTTGATAAATACCGTTCCAGCTTCTTACAATTGTATCGTCTGCATTAGCTACTAAAGAGATAAAAATGCAGTTTATTAAAAAAATATATTTCATTTTTAATACAGCTTATATATGAGTTACTTGTGGCACCTTTCTTAAAAGACCATAGTCTATTAACTTATCAATTATCTGAATTCGAATAATTAGATCATGATTTCCCGGAATTTCGTCAATTGTGAATTCATTTCCACTTAAGACGAATTTTATCTGATCATAAAAAGAAATAGGGAAAACAATCGTTCTTTCTGTCACATTAATTCGTATAAAATCTTCTTCATAGACGAAATTGAATATTGAATATTGATTGAGAATGAGATTATCATAGTAGGTGGGCTTGTCTGCTAATTGCCCATGGATAATTGATCTGCGGGATTTTATAAATTTTTCAGACATCATCGTCATAGCTTCCTTTAAAAACGCCTCGCTACTCAGACTGTTGACTAATTCACGATATGAAATATTAATTTCATCAATGGGTTGATTGAAGGCAAATCCTATTGGTAGAGCTTTTCGAAAGTTTGAGTTTCGTAATTGAGAAATTTCTAGAACACAACCCATTAAGTCATACCAGTTGTATGATAATACCCCCAAAGTAATATGTAATGAATCTTCACCGGTAACAGTTAAGGCGTCATGTGGAATACCTCTCGGAATATACGCTATGTCGCCTGGTTCAAGTTGAAATTCTTCCACTGGCATTTGATCCGAATACTCGCCTTGTTCAGGGGCGTATTCGTCAGTTGGGAATTCCACTTTCCGTTTATAAATTCTCCATTTTTTTGATCCCGACACTTGAAGAATAAATACACAGTGAGTGTCATAGTGAGTATTAAATCCCTGTGAATTTTGGGGTGTCAAATACAAATTGGTTTGAAGAGGCATTGAAAATTCTTTAGCCAGAGATGAAGTCAATTCAGCTAAACCTCTTATACGCAGATCCATGTGATTCATTATTATCGTATAACCTTTATGATAATACTGAAATAACTTAACTACATCTATAAGTTTTTCTTTAATAGTATACTTATCTGATTCTACGTTTCCAGCTGCCCTCGTCAAAGAAACTTCACCCAGTCTTAAATTTAATGAACAAAGAGCGTCATCGACTTCTTTTGGAGTCAATACATCTTTCCAGTAATTCTTTTCTTCTCTTTTTATATAAAGAGTTTTTTTCTCCCAATACTCATTAAAGAATTCATTGGAAGTTATAGGATAAATCAATTTATCAATTGTGTGTCCAGCTTTTCGCATATCAAGCATTATTTGTTTTACTGTATTTGATTCTCGCATTTTCTTCGCGATAAAACTTTGCCATGAAATAATAAATCATTAATTCGCTGCGCCTTTGCTTGCTAATTAACAACCTATTTATGGTCATATGAATATAACTTACAACAATATCATCTAATTGAATTTCTGGATATTCATTTACTTCAAGAATCAATTTATCATATATGGCCTTTAGTTTTTCTTTTCGCCAAGACAAGATCTCCATAATCTTTTCGTCAACAGTTGGCCAGTGGTTATTATTAATGGCGTCCTGCAAATGCGGCTTAAGCTTCCTATATTTTCTGTCTATTTGAAGTTTTAGTTCTTTATTACCATTATGTTCTCTGAAAAATGAGTCAGATAACTTCTTGAGTATTGATTCACAAGATTTCCTGTTATAATTAAAGGAATGCAATAAGTCGGCTATGCATTTAATTGCAATTTTCCATCTAAGATTTACCTCTTGATTAGCATTGATTCGAATTAGCAGCCTCGTAATAGATTCACTATCAACATGGAAAAACTCTTCAGCAAATTCAATTAAATGAATGCCGTATCTTTCCAATTCTCTTGAATACGTATCTATTGAAATGTTTGATATCATTCCAAGATTTAAATCACTTTCGTAATAGTTTCGAACAGTTTGCACTACAGTATATAAATGAGTTCGCTTGGTGAGCTCAAATCGAATTCTTAAATGACTACCACCCTGATCATATCTAATAAAAAACCATTTTTTTATTAACTTCAAATTAGTTAATTCAGAGACTAAATTTTGTACAGTATTTATTAATAAATTGTCTATATAATCAAAGTTTGCTCTTATTTTAAAATAAACCCATTCGGTTCCCGGAATAAAGTCTCTTTTAGGATATATAGTGTCTAATTTGTTTTCCAAAGTCAACTTCGAGTTCGATGTTGATAGCTGTAGGAAACTAATTATTTCATTGGGCCCGAAATTGTTTTTATTCGCTACTTCAATATTTTCTGAATGACGTAGTGATTCGCAAATAATCAGGCCTTTTCTCCTTTTTAATTCATTTATAAATAATGCTTGACTGAATTTGTTTTCAAGATCTATTAGCATTTCGTTATCGCCTTCACTGATTGTTATATACCTAGAAATATGATTTTGTTCCCTCCAACTTTTAAAATTATATTCCTGTGATTTTTTATTCAAGTAGCCCTCTAATTCATTAATTCCAATTTTCCAACTTGCTGGAGACATGATGACTCCTTTATAGTAGATTCGAGGAACATATTTAAAGACTTCATGGAAAATATTCCAATTGTATACAACAATTTCATTTCCACCTTGGTATTGCAAATCACACAAAAAGGAATATACTGGTAATTCACTATATCTGTATTCATGAGCAGCATTTAGTTTGGGAATAATTTCATTATTGTCATTTCGATTGGTTAGAATAATTCGATTATCTCTAATTTTCAAGCCTATATCCTCCACATGAATGCGCTTTTCAGGCGAAAAGAGCGAATTTGTTAAATAGGGAATTTCAAAATCAGTACTTGATTTTCTTGAAACGATATTACCTGCTCTATTACCAGGCAAGTGTCCAATATCAGCAATAATTGAATTACTGTTTAATCTTTTCTCATTTGTGGCTACTTCTTGCGTGAGGTCGTTAATTTCTTCTGAACTGTGAGAAAATCGACTAATTAAAATTGTTCCTGCGCCAGCATGTTTAATAAAAACCTCATTGTTCGGCAGTAGGGTGAACAAAGCGTAAACCGTATCCGAAAGGAGGTTTTTTCTCTCCGTTTTTAGTTCATCTAAGGTTACATATTTATCACCGGATACTATCGATTCATGAATTTTCTGTACGATAAATTTGGCATACTTATCAAATTGAATGGAGTCCTGCTTGGATTGATTTGTTGGAAATGAAATTTCATCTAGTAAAGGGTTTTTTTTTCCTCCTGACAATCCATATCTAATGCCAAATTCAGAATCGAGCGCAACCGCAAGCGGTATTTCCTTTTCTTCAAATCTTTCGACAAATTTATTCTTAAAATCATCTAGTCTTTTTTCAACTTCATTTTCCGTAATTGAATTGAGAAATTCGATGGCGTTTACAATTTTCTCTTGAATATTTTTCTCTATACTTCCGCTATTCTTTTGGAGAATTAGGTCCGTTTTAAAAATGTGCTTTTTTTTGATCTTTAATTTTGATTCTAGTTCTTCTTTTATAGAAATATAGCTACCTATATCGTTGGTGTGATTATCATCCAATGCATTTATTGAGTTTAGGATTCGACTAGTCAAACTAAATAATTCATGCAATTTTTCTGAATTAACTGAATTTTCTTGTAGAGACTTAATCAATACGCTAGTATAATCTTCGCCAATCACGTTAGGGCGGACTTCACTTATTATTAATTGCATATTGATTAATTCCCCGATGTATCGCTCGGCTTTTTCACTAGATATACCATATTCACAAATAACGTCTAACAAGTCTGCATAGGATAGACCATGACTGCATTTGTCAAGTATCGAGTCCAGGAAGTCATTTGATTTCACACTTGCCAAATTATATTTTCGAGTGTTATCATCTAAAATGGATGTTTCAATATATCTGATTTCTTCCTTTAATTTATACTTGGTGGTATTAGGGTAAAAATTTAATTTTCTTCCTTCAAAGGATTTTTCAATAATATGTGCGATTTGGTTTAAAACTTCAATATCTAGCCAAGTTCTTTTTTTCCATAATATCTTATCTAATGACGATACGTCGCCCCAGTTTATGACTCCACATCCCGAAAATTGTCCGAAAGGAGTGCACCTCGTTTGCATCCTAACGTAATACTTGTATAATGATAGGAACAGTTTGTCAGTCTTTTTTGAATCATGGTTTTTACCAGATAAAAATGATTTGAGCGAATAATATAGACTGGGAGAAGCTAGATAAAGTGCTTCTAAATTATCATCGGCTGAATAGAAAGAAAGTAATTGATTTTCGTCAATATTAATATTGTCACTTGATTTTTTCGGTAGTCTGATTACTAGCTTATCATTGAAGTGATGGCTATTTAAATCCAAAGATCCTAACATATTAAATTTATAGTAGGAGACACTCGTCCCAGTCAGAAATCTCAGGGTGCATAAAAGTCAGAATCACTAAACCAATCCCGGCAAAACCGTTAATTAGGTTCGTCTTGCTTAGATCTAAATTGTCACCTGATTTAAATCGGGCTAATTCTTGAGAAATATGTATTAAATTTTGATTAATCCAAAATTCGGATGCCAATTTAAATTCTTCTTTTTTACTTAGGGAGTAAGCCTTGTAAAACAAATATGAAATTCCGGTAAATCCATGACAAATTCCTATTGTATTATCTTTACGACTTTTTAAATGACTCAGTTCTGTTAGAAGTTCAAGTGATAGTTCCTTTAGCTTATTGTCTTGAAGACGTTCAGATGCAACGAGTAGAGAATAAGCAATCGATAGGTCTCCATAACACCATGCCAACCTATTTCCTTCGACAATTTCTCCGGTTTCATATAATAAATTGGGAAACCATCTCTGTTCGTTTCTATGATTGTTTTTGATAATATAAAAGTTCCTAACCGCTTTTTCTAAAAGGGAAAGAGATTTTTGTCTCAATTCAGGAATTTCAGAGCATTTAGATAAAGCAAGAATAATTGCAGGTGCACCATGTGCTATTCCATTACTGATGCCAGTTCCTCCTTTTTCGTCAATTGGGACAAGCCACTTTAGTGAATCGTTGGTGTCAGGCCTTGCGATGGATTCAAGAATATTAATAAATTCTGATAAAATTTGAATTTTATTCTTTGAATTTGATTTTGCTATATGAAATACCGATAAACCTAAGGGACCGTGTAAAAAGTCTATATTTCCTTCTTTTAAGGATTCAGTCATTTGATTAGCAACCAAAGTTTCGAGCTCGTTTGTTATGGACACGTCTTCCTGATCTAAGAACTCTTTTTTGGCCAGATAATCAAGAAACCATAAATAACCACTAATCCCATCGCAAAAAGTGGGGTAATTATATCCTTTTTTAATTGAATCGAAAACTTCCGTAATATACTGGGTTGCTCTGGCTACATCCTTACTCGATTCTTTGCTAAAATTTGAATAATTTAACAGGAATAAAGCAATTCCCGTCTTACCTGATAAAAGTCCTGGACCAAGCCCAGGACTTTTATCATTTCTCAAAACGCTAGAAATCTCAGAAAGTAAGTGATTGTAGTCAATTTCTTTTGACCCTTGATTTTCTTTAGCCATCAGATTCATTAGTCACAACCCAAATTTTGTTCAGCGTCATTATCCCCGTCAACATTTCTGGAAACTTTAACCGCGCATGCACTTTGGAATGGTGTAACACCGCAATTAGCAGTATTAAAGAGTGAACGTAATGAACCCATGGTTGTGAACCCTGCCATTCCGGCTATTTCATCATTTTCTAAATCAACTACATTTCTTTTGTTCAAAGAAAGATCAACTTTTATTTTATTTGTCTTCATATTCTATTATTTATTTTCATTTAATCCGATTTTAACGAGCATAAGTCCAATCAAATCCATCTGCTGAAATCTCAAAATTATCACCAATTTGAGTTGATGCCATCAATGAATAACCGGCTTGCAAATCTAGATCATCCATTAGAGTTATAATTCTTTCGTAACTTTCATCCAATCCAGATGATCGGTCTGTATCAGGCACTAATACTTCAGTAAACAAATATTTGTTACTGGCTCCATCTTCGATAAAAAACCGTATCATGCCTGTAGATGTGCCCGAGGTTGCCTTTATTGTGATGTTGCTTATACTCAAACCGCTATAAGAGGCGGGTGCACCAGCCGAAATTATTGTTGCCAATGTCCCGGTACCATCTAAGTTTGAATTTGCTGTGCTTACACCGCTCGCTCCAACAGATGATGTTTTTTCAGTCATATCGCTATTTACAGCGGTAGTGTTATAACTCCAATCATTTGATTCGGCGATTACATTGAATATATTGGAGTTTTCAGTAGATACTTTTAGTATATATCCTGACTGTAACTTCATATTTAATATAATATGCCTTTCGAACGTTTTTGTTGAGCCAGCCTGCGCATATCTTTCAACAGGAACCTCCATAAACAATTTAGGGTCATTTCCATCATCGATGAATAAACGGATCATTCCTTTTGAGACAGCCTCTTGTGCCTTAATAATTATGGATTTAATATATGTTCCATTGCTACCTGCGGTTAACAGCGTACCCATGGTTCCCGTACCGTCCAAATTACTGTTTGCTGTCGAGATTGTGACTAAGCCTGTTCTGGCTTTAAATTTTGTTTCTTCTGCCATATTTGCCTTTTTTAAGCTGGATACTTCCAATCCATTGCATCTACTATTCCATTGATGAATTGGTCTGCTGCAGTTTCAATGCTGGCAACTATTTTGTAACCAGATTGAATTTGAAAAGTATCAGGAAATTCTATCTTCATTTCAAATGATTCAAATGTTCCTGTTGGATCAACAGGAACTATAGGAATTTCTTTGAATAAGAATGTATTAGCCGCTCCGGTACTTGTATTTTGTACGAACAATCGCACCATTCCCCTTGTCACTGCGGTATATGCTTTTAATGTAATACTTGAAATTGCTAAACCATCAAAACCAGATGAAGTAGCAGTAACTAATGTTGCAACTGTTCCTGATCCGTCCAAATTTGAGTTTTGAGATGTAATACCTTGAACTCCTGTATTAGCAGTGTAGTTTGTGCTTTCAGGTCTCACACTAGATGTGTAATAGCTAAAATCTAGGCCTTCAGCTATAACAACAAAGGTTTCTGCATTTTCCGTTGAGGCTTTTAAAATAAAGTTAGCTTCCAATTTAAAATCGAGTAAAATTGTTTTTCTAAATGTAGGGTTCGTCGCACTTTGCCCCATTGCTGGTATTTCAACTTCTGTCAACAATCTTGTATTAGAACCATCGTACACAAATAATCTGACCATTCCTTCTGTCGTGCTGGTTGAACCAGTATCTGTTGCTTTGATTATTACTCGCTTTATTAATGTACCATTGTCACCCCCAGTAATTACGTTACCAAGAGTTCCAGTTCCATCAAGATTAGAATTTGCGGTACTTATTTTTACTAATCCCGTATTCGCGCTGTAATGAGTTTCTGCTGCCATATTTATTTATTTTTTGTAATTATGCAGGGTAGGAAATATCTAACCCTTCTACTGTAACTATTATATTATTACCAATTTGAGTAGTAGCAACCAATTCCCAGGATGCCTCTAGTCTAAATCCAACTTTTAAAGACAACGCAAAAGTCGATTGATCTTGTGTTTCTTGTATTGCTGGAATTTCTATTTCATTTACAATCGAATAAGTGCTTTCTGTTTTAAGAAAAAACCTTACCATGCCTCTACTAAGTGATTGCTCACCTTTAATGGTGATTGTTTTAATTAAAGTTCCGTATGTCGTCGCTCCCGTGATTAGTGAATAAGTAGTTCCAGTACCATCCATATTAGTATTCGCCGTACTCAACTTTGTTGAAGTTGTATTAGCAGTATATTTTACTCGCTGCCCAATTTCAGGTTTAAAAACGTATGTTAGAGAGTTGCTCGTGAATACCTTGTTGTTACCAACTTCATCTAAATAAGAAAGGCCATTGCTTGTATATTTTAACATCATATAAATTAATTAATGAGAGTAATATGGAGCAATGTATTAGTTTAAATGTGATAGTCACCTATATAAAATATTCTAAATCACCTAGGACAAACCCTAATGTGCAATATTTTGATCACTGATTGGAAATAGGCACGTGTCCTTGAGTAATCAGGTAATCCAATGCACCTAATAGTTTTTTTGCATCACATTTTTCGATAATATTTTTTCTGTGATACTCAATAGTTTTAGGATGAACACCTAACTTCTCGGCAACTTGTAGATTTGTGAATTCTTGTCTCAACAAATTGAACACTTCTAATTCGCGTTCTGTGAAAGTAGGTTTTAGTGACTTTTGGTTATAAGTGTTGAATGATATGTCATAAGGACAATATAAACTTCCCTGACAAACAATTTTTATCGATCTATATATCACATCCAATTTTTCATTCTCTTTAAGATAGCATTTAGCTCCGGAGCTTAGAAAAAAATTGATACTTCCAGAATCTGAGTATTCACCCAATACAATTATGTGTACATTCATATCCAAAGCACGTTTCAGTTGATGATTATATTTTTTTTCTTTAAAAAATGCAGATGGTACTATTATTAAATCTAGATTTTCTAATTCCAATTCAATCAAAAAAGAGGTGTCACTAACCGCGCACAAATTAAATTTATCCTGATACTTCATAAAAAATGAATAAAATCCTGTTCGAATAATTTCATAATCATGAAATACTCCAATATTAGCCAATGAAATCTTCATGCTCCGAAATTATGAAGTATAAATGTCCGTGTCAATAGGTGAATTCACCTAATTTACAGCACTTTAGAAAAGTCCATAGGGGTTCAATTTGATTCTACCATTTTATAAATGTATAAGGGGAATGTAATTGACGAATTCGGGAAAAAGTGAGTTTGTCCTGGGAGCTCAAAAATTGGGGTATCGTGATTGGCCGGATGCAAGTATATTGTCAATGTGTAGGGTCTTGAATTATATACCTCGTGTTTCATCTTCAAAAATTGAAGCGATTATTATTTCATTAATACAATTGATCACTTCTCAAATTACAGTTGGAATATTTAATTTGTAGGCCCAGACTGAGCCCTGCTACTTACCACTACTATCCTTTCTTTGTTTTGTTTCATTGAAAATCGATTTGAACTATTTCTATATTAAGGCTATTGTGTATTGGCTGTTAGTGCTAAATATACGAGATACTTTGAAAGAACTATTGGACAGAGATATGGATGACTGAAAATCAATTAATCAGTACATTAATTTTTTGACATGACTAAATAGGTAGTTCTTATCTCTCCGTCTCGGTACCAAGATGCTGTGATGTCCATTCGCTTTCCCTGAATCACTATTTTCCAAATCATTAGGTCTCCATCTTCACGACGACATTCTGCAGAGAGCACTGTGATACTACCTTCATTTTTTATAACATTATACTTGGCTTCTGGAAAGTTATTGTTCCTACTAAATCGAGTTGATAAATGAGTTTCATCAATATAAAATTTGCCTTTGGTTCTGTTCAATTTGTCGACTTTTACAATTTTTCCATTGTCGTAGTTGTATTCAATGAATTCCGATGAGTACCTTTTTTTGTTAAGTCCTATCTTCTCAGCGTTTTTTCGATTTTTATCATACTCAAGTGATGCTTTGCCAAATCCAACAATTCCTGAATTGCTCGTTCCATCTTTACCGGAACCACATGCGCACTTCTTTGAATATTCTAGTAGTGAAACCTGAATATTAAAGGTGTCCAATGAAACAATGCTTCCATTTTGATAAATAGATATTTCTGCTTTTAATAAACCTGGGAACCAACAAGCATTTTTATCTGGATTTATCTGAACTTGATTACTGAATAAATTGAAAATCGTATCTGAAATACTATTAGTGGTGTCAAACGCTATCACGTGTATAGAGTCAATCGGGCAGTTGCTTACTTGCAGTTCAGCTTCTATAGAAGCCACTTGAATCCACCCAAGCTCCTTATTATAGTCACATTTAACTACGATAGAAGGAAGAAGAGATAGATAACTCGTATCATTTGATTCCTGGGAATATGAGCTGGTATAACTCAGACACACTAACAGTATTATTATGGTTCTTATAATTATTGACATACCTATCTAATATACAATTTATTGTTGTTCAAATCGATTGGACAGATTAAAGGTCATTATCGTGGAAGGACGACCCTGAAGGCATGGGAACCAAATTTATCGTGGAAATCCCTGAATTTGATGGAGACACTGTTAATTGACAGAGTTCCTCTTTTTCAAGAATGGCTACCTGATTAGTTCCTATATTTTTGTAGTGATAGTGCTATAACTCGAACCTTGATTCCTATTTTATCATCTTCAACTTTGTTGTAAATGGACTTAATTGCATTCGACTTATTAGCGTTCCTAATAAGGAACATCAGAATTTAATTAATGCCTCAAAATCGTTCAAAAAGTTTGAACTTTCTCCGCTTGGGGTCACAAAGACAAAGTAAAAGCCCCTGGCCCTGATTAACCCTCAATTCCATATGGGTATCAGAAGGAGCTAAAAAACGAAAAATCCTCTAGGAGAAATCCTGGAGATTTTTTTTATATTTAATAACCTCTTTATTAATTAACACATATCACATACTATTATGAGATTTTCAATTTTTATATGTCTTTCCCTGATATTTATAGCAGGATGTGATACTGGACCTTCAATACCTTCAGGAACTATGACCATTGATGTTGAATGCAAGTCCATGGTCTGCGATGGCCGACCTGCCCTTAAAATGATTTTTTCCTTTAGCACTGGTGATGTTCATGAGATTCAAGTTTGTTGTAAATATTACGAAGAATTTGAGGATGCCTTGAAGGATGCTAAGAAGAAGGCTTGTGTTGATGGGGATTTTTCAGACGGATCTGTTACGATTGGTGGTGTGCAAATTTCTCCATACGAATCTACAACAGATGGCACCAAGGGAGTTCGCTTAACGAGAGGAAGCAATGATGTACTTGTTCCGTGTGAAGATTTTGATGAACTTCAGAAAAAACTAGAGGAAGTATTTATGACTTGCTGTCTTTTCTGATTTAAAGTAAAATGTCAAAATATTTAACCTCTGGAGGCATCATTGAGGTTTTCGTTTCTAATACTTCAATGTCGTGATGAATAAATGCTATCGACTAAATTTAATTGCTTGTCTTTTGTTGCTTTCGCAGAAGAGCCGTGCTTTATTGTGTCGTCATAAGCCAGTGACAACCAACCTTATAATCTGCACTGCCATGTAGGTTCATCTATTCGTAAGGTTTATTGATAAACTACCGATGATTCAAGAATTTAAATGAGTATTTATTTTATTTCATTAATAGATGTATCTTTTACTGGCAACTAGCATTATATTCTACGGGAAAGTAGGATTATAAACAAATCTTTTAACTAAGATTTGATAAAATACTCTATAAGGCATCCTGAACATATTAGTGTTTTTGACGTACGATTTGTTAAAGCGATAAAAAGATTAAACTAAATGAAAACTCTCTGGTTTATATTAATTATCAGTTTCTATGAGGAATTCAATGTCATTAATGAAATGAGATACAACTTGAAGGCTTTTTTCGAATTGTTCCTGAGTAATATCAAATGGTCCTATCCAGTTACCCTTATCTTTAACTATTCCTACGTAAAACCCTAAATTTTTACTGTTATTAGCATTATTCCACCATGTCTTATTTGGCTCCAATTTTTTGTCGACTGAAGACTCGATTTCACTTAAATATTTAGAAGTTTTGTTTGTCCATTTGTCAACTAATCTTGCTTTTTTTTCTTTAGTTAATTTAGAGCGATTAAGGATTTCTGAAGTAGATATGATTCTTTCAAATACCTCCTCAATAAATAAACCCATAAACTGGGTTTTTAAACTCTCTTTATGTTTATGAATATGATTTCTAAAGAATTCATCAATGCCCTCATCTAACCACTGTGGATTAACTGCAGTTCTATCAAGTAAATCTGCCTTAATTGCCTCTTCTCCTGCTAGAATTAGATGAGAATTAGCCATTCCAAAAGAGATGCTTTTAATAGCATTTGCAGCAGCTAGGTGCTTTTTCGCATTATCAAGTGCAAGTATACACCCCCTTCTGAAATCAGTGTTTTTATTAATGTTCATACAACATTAATATTACTTTATCTAGAGGATGTTGATACAGGAATTTCGTATCCGAGTTCCTGTTTTATTTGCCTATAAACGTGCATATGATTCGAGTGGTAAAAGTCTTTACTTCTGCATTTTAATTCAAGAAATTCCATCACCTCATTGTACGCTTCCGGATACAATTTAGCGACATAGTATTTTTCATCGTAATTTGAACAATCAAATAGAATGTCATCTTTTCTTTTATCTCTTCCCATTATGTCTTATAGTTTATAAAATTCATTTTACTGCTTTATAGATTATCCTTCATCGATCGACCAACTATATACCAAAGATGCATCTCCAGTGAAATCCTTTTCTCTATCGATCTCATACTCTTGATCGAACTCATCTCCAAATCGTTCAAAGGCACTTAAAAATCCGAAATCGCGATCTGGTATTTTCGTTAATATCTTTCCTACCAAAGGGACGGCTTTCTTAGCTATTACAAGCCAAGGGACAGTAGTAGTTCCAACTATATCTGTCACAATTTCAAATGCATCACCCCCTATGCCATCTTGAACATCTTTCAATATTTCACCAAGATCACGAGTTGATTTACGAGTATGGCGCAAATATATATGAACATTTAGCTCTCTGTCGGAAGGAATATCTTTACTTAAAATGAATAGTCCTTCAGATCCAGATTGATCGGTATCGAACTGAAATGCATTTTCATGACGTTTTGATAGCTTGAAAGGTTCCTGTGGAAGTGTTGAAATTATCATTTTGTCAGTATCCGTTGGGTGTTCGGTCATTATCACAAAATATAATTTCCATCTCTTTTTTGGCCTATATATTTTCACTTCATCAATTTCTAATCTTACTCTTGACATAATTTGCTTTTTATATTTAATCGAACCGAATGTACTTGATAATTAGCTCATTGTCAATGAGTAGTACTACTCATATCGATAAGTAATTGCAAATCTTATATCTTGGTAATAATCTTCTTCTTTTAACGTTATTTATTTGCCTATTCCAAAATTTGCTAGAATGCCAAACAACCTAAGGATTGCTATTGCCGATGATCATACCATTTTTAGAAAAACACTATCTGATTCCCTGATATATGAAGAAGGACTTAATGTTGTTTTTAATGCAGCAAATGGCAATGAATTGTTATTTGAACTAAAAAGACACCCAATAGATGTAATAATTCTTGATCTCGATATGCCAATAATGTCAGGTCAGGATGCGTTAAAACTCATAAAAGAAAAATACCCACAAATAAAGATTATTGTATTAAGTATGCACAATGACCTTCAATTAATCCGGAATATGTTTATTGAAGGTACGAATTGCTTTCTTTCAAAAGGGTGTGATATTGACGATTTAATTGACGCGATACATGCAGTTTGGAAACAAGGGTTTTATTTTACTGAGGATTTTCCAAGAGAATTAATTTATTCAATGTTAGAAGCAAAAGAGATTCAAACTTGCCCTTCTACAGCAGTTAAATTTACGGATAGAGAATTGGCTATTCTTAAATTGGTTTGTAAAGGTGAAAGTAGATCAGAAATTTCAAAAAAACTTAATATTAGTATACGTACTGTAGAAAATCATCGCTATAATATTTCTAAAAAAATTGGATCGAGTAGCAGTATTAATATTCTCATATATGCATTGCACAGCGGGATTGCAAAAATATCATCTGATCAAGAAATAGTATTTAACTAGGGTAGTGGGCAAAAATTTAGTTTAAAAAGGTATGAACTGACAATTTAATGCAATATCCGGTTCCATTAATTTATCTAGGTCGATTTTAGTGAAATATATAAGGTGTCTTAAGTCATCAAAGTAAATGCACATTGACTGTGATAATCAGATTTCAATTAATTATTTTATCTCATAATGTTGTGTTTAATTTTATCTCGAACCTGCTTAAAGGAGATCCCGGCTAATTTCTTATATGCAATTACTAATTCTATTGTACTTACTATACGGCATAGAACTTATAATAACCCAATATTAACTAGTTATTTTCTGGTTGTAGTAAACTCATCATCTTTATAATATAAGTAACCCATAGTTTTCATCGAACCGTTTTGTTGCATGACGCTAACTTGGCAATATTCCCCCATATCAATCATCGATACAAATGAATCAGGTTCGTTTAACCAAGCTTTGAATTTTGCAATCGAATTTGAAGTGATCGGATTTGTGATCTCAAGTCGGACTTTCTTCTTGCTACTTGATTTGGGTTCGACGGATATAATGTATTGACAGGACCAAATGTAATAATGATCATGCTCGTCAAAAGCGTGTCTAACCTCTCCTGATTTCGGGTCAGCCAATAATATTTTTGATGGAATCCAATAATCTGATCCTAACCTTGATTTCAAATTCGTAGGAAAAACTTCAACTTTCAAGTATTCAATCCCATCAATTTCTATTATGGAAGGGCTAATAAAAATTGAATCACTATTAATCAATTTACTCTCATTATAGAGGATAGATATATAAGTTGAATCACTGAATCTAAATATTTCAAATGCTTGTCCAATGGTTCTTATAATAACCCGGTTATCCTCAATTTCAAGATCCGATTTATTATATTGAACAGGCAATGAAAGCTGGTTTATTGTTGCAATTCCACATTTATCTTTAATCCACACATAATATCGGCTACCTGGCATTTGCACTGCCTTTATCGAGTCATATCGAGGTTCTATTATTTTGGAATCCGAAAAGTACAATCCAACTTTACCGTTAAGAATTAATACTGGAATATTATCTATAAGGACATCATCGTATTTTGGCTCCAACAACTCGACAGATTTAATGCCAGTTCCTTTGATATGACCATCAATATGGTCCTTTCCATAATTCCAATTAAGTATTATAAACCCGGTCAAATCGTTTGATTTGAGTTTTATAAGGCTTCGGTACTTATACCTATCTTCAAGAATTCTGTTACTGGCTCCAACTTCTTCTTCCCAAAATACACTGTCATACTTTGCATCCGATACTACCCATTTTTTTTCATTTAAAGAATCTGTTAAAATCGCATATCCAAATTTGTCGGCCTTCTTAAAAACAAAGAATTTTGATCTAATCTCCGTTTCTTTAATTTTACTCAGGTTGAAAATGCTGTCATAAATTGGATCGAGAACGACTTCATTATTTAATCCCAACAATTTGAATCCCCCCTCTTCCCTTAAAATTGTTTGAGAAAACAAATTCGTATGGAATATGATTAAACTCATCACTACAATAAGTTTAAATATTACTTTCTTTCCTAGGAATCTTCTCTTCAACATTTGATTATCAAAATAACTGAGTTTGCTTTCTTTTTATCTAAGACAATTAGAATTTATTATGAAGGTATGAAAACAATACAATAAATACTTTGTAAACTATGTAAAATCACCCTTCAAAATCATGCCAAAAAAGACTGATTAACAAAATGTTAGCATTCTTATACGTGTAAATACTTAGAAGCTCTACGTGTAAATACGTAATTTTTTCAAAAAGTAATATCAATTGAATTATTGAATAAAATAATTAATTATTATTACTCACTTAGCTATTCCTATCAGTTCATTTTATCACTCGATATTGAAGACGAATTCAGCAGGGGCTTAGAATTTAAACCATACTAACACTATTCATATATGGCGGATTTTCATTTTTTCTCCGACTTGCACTTAATGCATAAACAGACCGGTCATGTTTCAACATTATTTGGATTGCCTTATGGGCCAGTAGAAGACGGTGTAGGCAACACAGATGAGCTTAAATATGCTTTTTGTCCAGCATCATTGCACTACGCGAAGAAGAACATAACACAGAATCCAAAAGCATATGCAATCTGTGATGGAATGGTATTTTTTATTGAAGTACCGGGTACAGAAGATGGCAATGGGGTCAATCAACTTGTTGATGCGATTTTCTTGCCAGCTGTTCAATCAGAAGTAAATCCCAGAATCAAATACTTCGTATATCGATCGATATTAAGATCAAGTTTAGTACATATGGCTACCCAGGTCGTGGGTCCAAATACGTTTGATCAAGATGATATTCTTAGTCCGGACCTCCCTTCGAATGGAGTTGATATTATTGCTATTGCAAATCAAGCGAACTTGGATAACGGTGGAACTTTACCCACTAAAGGCAGTATTATAGGGATCACTCCAGGCGGAATTAATGATTTCATCGCGACCAATCCAGATGGCTTTATTCTTTCATCAGATAGTTTTCTTGATGATATTTTTCACTATGAGTGGAATAATGACTCACCTGTTGATGCGCCCAAATATAGCGGTTTTTCTGTTTCAGCAGGTGATGTTATTGGTTTGTTTCCTAAACAGGAAGAATTTGGGTCCGTTCATTTACCTAACAAGAACAGAACGATGGTAATGTATGGCTTACAAATTTTAAAAGACAGAAGGGGGTTCGAGCCAAAGATAAGCGATATCATAGGTAACGGTATCACGAGTAGCAGCGGTTCAGTAAAAGCGGCCGTTAACAGGCTGGTGTCATTAGATTTCGATGCTGGCGTTACATCTGATTTCGAAAAAGAAACTCAAGCAGAACAGTCATTGAACTTCATGGACCCTGCTGCATTTTATGGCAATTTTGCGCATGCATCACACGACGTTCTACACCTGACAGATATTGCCTCTGCGGATGATGATACCGTTGGAACAAGAAGTGTACCCAGCTCGAATTATGTTATTGCCGGAGCATCTTATGAAGAGCAGGCTCAAATAGAGATTTACCAAAGATTAATGCTCGGTACAGGAGAAGGAATCAATGGAAAGCTATTCAAAAATAAAAACCGGGTCTATATAGAATTGCTTGATGAAAGAGGCAATAGCCATAACTACTTTCACCAATTCGGCGATGAAACTTTCGCTCCCATATCTCACTTGAAAGATATAAGAATTGAATGGAACACTAATCCAGGTATACAAGAAGTTAAGTCATCTAAAAATGGAATATCGCTGCCAAATAGAATATACCCTGTGTTTGTTGTTGACTCTGGTTATTCGGCATTTCCTACGGATCAACATGTTGACCAGAATGAATTCGTAACGTTGGATCTTGAATTTAAAAAAACACAACACTTCGGTGCTTGTTATTCAGTATATGCCCATTCGGGAAAATTCAATCGATCAACTATTAAAACTGCTAATTTATTAGAAGATCCTGATTCAAAATTCACTTTCTTAAGCGGCCCAGAAAATACCGATTATTCGGATCCAATTCAATTTAGAATATTACATTATTTACATTCTGAAGGGCTGTTAGGATCGAATAAAACTAATTTTCCAATTGCTCAACATATATCGATTACTGTAGTAAAAAATCAAGAGGAAATACAAGACCCTCCACCTAAAACACCGCTTGATGCAGGTTATACTCACGGTACTACTCCCAATCTTAGAGATCTAGAATATCTAGATAATCTTTGGTGTCCGTTCGAATATCGAATGCAAATTCCACTTAAACTTAATTCCACGGATCCGCAGAAATCAACTAATTTACAAGTAAGAACTTGTCGGGAATCAGCATATTGGAACAATACCCAAGCTGATGGCCTTGACTACCTTGCAGACACGGGGCTTGCGATCGAATATGATGATGTTGGACAGCCTTTGTTTTATACATTGTTTGCAAACGCCTATGAATCACGAACAAGAAGATTTGATACAGATGAAACAGGCAGACCGATTAATCAGGTATCATTAGTTCCGAATAACGCCAATGTTTTTAGCGAAGTTTCAAGAGCTTCATCCTTTATTGATAGAGTAGCTACAAGTACCCTTCGCCCCTTTCAGCTTGCTGTAGACGCAGTTGAGGATTTTACTGATCCTGGTACTGGCAACACACCAAATCTTAGAAACCTCATAGTAAATCCAAGAGCTCGAGCTGGAGCGGTTATTCCACCAGCTGGAATCATTAGGAAATTCACCTCAGGTTTTACTTCAATCAGGTTTACAGCAGCTGAATGGACGGCGCTAACCAATATTTATGAAGATACATTTTTAGATGGAAGTGGAAGCCCTTTAGTTAAAGGTTCGAGAGTTTATATGTCATTTAAAAATGATGGGGTTTATCTTGATGCAAACAATAAACAGTTTATTAGATTCAAGGTAATACTGAGGGGATTTGTATTAAATGGAACCTCAGGAAATGTTGAACTGGTTGACGTTGATCAAATTACAGGGTTTGGACCGATCTATCATTATATCTGCTACGATAGTCATGATGCATCTCAGAATGCGAACATCATAAGACTTGCGTCTCCAACTCCTCAGGGTAGTGGTCACATTGTGCATCTTCAACCTGGTGATGTCGCAACATATAATGTTCCATATCCGGTTGGCGGAACAATTCCAAAAGCAGGAATTGAGGCCCACATGCATTTCGCCAGAGGAATTGGTATGACTTGGCTAGACCTTAGAAATCTAAGGGACGCAGTTATAGAGAATATCAATTTAGTTTGGGATAGTCATAAGAATTGTGGAATGTGGCAAATTAACGACCCTGATCCGAATTTGGGACCAGTTAATTATAAAAATTTTCCTTATTCACTTCAAGACATCAAAGATTACCCCGACGATTCAGATGGCAACCCGGGTTCAAGTAATCTGTTAAGACTACGAATAAGACCCGAAAAACCACCTTTAGGTTCTGGACCAAGTGATGGCATTACCTGTTCCGTAGCCTGTCCTTCTCATTACTCATATATTTCGCCAGGACAATCGTTAATCACGGCTGTACGCGATTTATTCAGCCAACGATCTCATATAACTTCGCGAAGAACTGGACTCTTTTATTGTCAGTATCCTCCTGCGCTGGAAAATGATCCAAACAGAGATGGTGACGATATCTTAACAGCATCAGATAAAAATGTATTTGCTCATGAATTTGGCCATTTAATGGGGCTTGATGATCGGTACTGTTTCTATGGCCGGGAGTATACTGGAACCAATGGTCATACCGTAGCACCAGAAGGTGGATATGCTTTAGCTGCCCTTTATATTAGCAATGCAGTCGATTCTGAATATCATAATGATTACAGGTGGCGATATAATCTAATGAGTTTCGCTTCAGGAGTACCTGATGACGACTCTTCACTAGCTGATAGTAATTTCTTAGATAGTAGCAACACGCCTGCATTGGAACCCGCGTTCGAAAATGAATACATTAATTATTGTAAAAATAACTTCTTACCGTTAACCAATTCAGATAAGGGATTTGTTTTCATAACTACGAAGCAATGGCTTCACGTGAAAGAATATACAAATGAAAGTGGCTTTTTTGGTGGCACAGCTTTATTTTTCAAACATTTAGCGCCACCAGATACGCCAAATACAGATAATGAATTTGATCGATCTTTTGCTGGATTTGTTCATGAATCTAATCTCCATCCTGGAGACTGTGAACTAATAGTTACGGATGATAAACTAGATGTTCCTGTAGGCTCAAGTTTCACATCCATGGATGCAAGAAGAAACCCTACAGCACCTAGAGAAGGAGGAATAAATCTAACTTTCTGGGGCTGGGTTCAAGGAAATAATTTGATCGAATTAAATCGTTCACCTATCCGGATTCAAGATGCTGTAACAGGAGGAGCAAGTTCAAGTTTGAAAGATAAAATTACGGCTTTAGAAATAGATGATATTATTGATGATGAACCATTATTTAATATCGATATGACTATTCCCTTTCCTGTCCCTGGAGGAACGGCTTATCCAAATTTCTACGATTATTATGATGCTGATACACCCGATGTAAATTTAATAGGAGGTCCAACCGCCGCTTGCCCTACGCCTGGAAACCCAACTATTCACAGTGGTGATCCAATTAATAATAGAGGGGTCGACTTATGGGAAGCACACGTATTATCTGATCCTAACTCACAAATTACAGATTATCCTCCTTTTGCTGACCCCGGTGACGTCTTATATCCAGGTATAGTTAGATACAATAACCATTACAATAGAGAAGAAATAATAAAAATAATTGGTGGACTAAGCGCTGGTTAAAAGATAATAGAATGTCAATTTTTAAAAGTACTGAATATGGCAAATAATGAGCATCTTCCGTCGATCGCAGAAATTCTACCTTTGGATCGTGTGCCAACAAACCTACAGGGCTTATCGGATAATATTGGAGATTTACTCAATGATGTAAAGTACCGGAATTTAATTTTTGATAAGAGTCGTAACGGGAGTTCTGCTTTCTATAAATTGACAGTAGTTGTTCTAGTCGAGCTCGGATTTGAAATTCCTGGAACAAATGGGATCAAAGTTCTATTAAATCCTGACGTTCTAACATCTGGAGCTACCTCATTTGATATAAGAATGACATACAGAATCGAGATTCTTGATCTGTTACCTGGATTAAAATTATCACAATTTTCAGAAGACCCTAAGGAATATTTTGAAATTCTTCAACGATTATTTCAAATTTCGGAAGCAGACATCTTCGATTCACTACTAGACACATTAATTAGCGGTCCAAACCCGCTAAGCACCTTTATAAGCGATTTTAACACTAAATACGGAACATCAATAGCCGTGCCGCCGGTTGATAATGGCACAAATCGTTTGGATGTGCTATTAGAAGCTATTCAAACGGCTAGCATACTTGAATTCGCATTAGATTATATAAATCAGGGAGGAATCAGCCAGGCTCTAGACAACCTAAAAGACTTGTTCTTAAGTCTAGTTCAGGAATTTGATTTTAGTGAGTTTATCAACCTTTTTATTCCGAAAGTTAACTTTGGAATTGATGACATTAATATTGCACTTGAGTTTCCAAGAACAATGTTACTTCCATTAGATATTAATGGAGATATAATTGATGAAAATGCACCGATTCCTGAAGAAGACAAAACGAAGTCTCGTTTAACCTTTGACATTGGTTCAGTAGAATATACATCGGAAGAGGGATTTGAATTTTTTAATGCTTCAAACTTAGATTTTGATTATTCTCAAATTGGGAATACCGGACTGACTCTTCAATTTTCTAACATGAAAATTGATCTTAGCAGAAAGAGAAATATACCTGAAGCAATTGCAGATGGAAGACCAGATGATTTTGTTGGAGTATTCATTGGTGATGGGGCTATTGGGTTTCCAGCATTTTGGAATCATGATGATCCTGGGTCAACAGGTGAATTATTGGCTAAAAACCTATTAGTCGGTACAGGTGGGATTTCTGGAACTCTGGCATTGGAAGCAAAAACGGCAGGTGATCCCGCTCCTTTTATCTGCGGAAAATTCGGTTCTGGTTTTGAATTTTGTTTAACGTCGTTTGCACTTGAGTTTCAGCAGAATTCTATAATTGGCTCCGATATCGGTGGGACTATAAAAATACCTGGTTTTGAGGATGGGAGTGGGAATGATGCTGAAATAAACATTGATATCCATATAGGGCAAGAGGGTGATTTTAGCTTAACTGCTTCTGAACCCAATGGAATACCAATCGTTATACCAAATGTCCTTCAATTTAACTTAACCTCAGCTGGTATTGGCCGTGAGGATGATCGTTTTTATCTCTCTGTTTCAGGTACAATGGAGTTTCTAAACTCAACGATTTCAAGTTTATTTCCAGCCGCAATAGAATTCCAGGAAATCATCATATGGGATGATGGACAGTTTGAAATAAAAGGTGGAGGCTTAGAGTTACCACAAGCTTTATCTCTAAAATTTCCTCCCGTTGAATTATCAGTAACAGCTATACACCTAGGTTCAACTGAACGGGATTATGACAATGGAGGAACAAATGTACTTCGCAAATATAAATACATTGGATTCGATGGAGGAGTAAAGGTCGATCCTGGGGGAGTTGAAGCAAAAGGAAAAGGAATACAGGTGTATTTCAGCACTGATAACGACACCCTGCCATTAGACATATTTATCAGGATAGAGAGCATCCGAATTGATATTATTATCCCGGGTGATGCAGATCCAAAAGACGCAGCTGTAATCATCGCAGGATTCTTATCGATGAAAGATCCTCCTCCGGGACTGCCAGGAACGGAATATGCCGGTGGTGTTAGTATTGATCTTCCACAAGCCGGAATAGGTGGGTCAGCGGCAATGCGATTTAATCCGAAGGTTCCCTATTTCATAATTGATCTCGAGGTTGAAATTTCAAAGGCTATTCCACTAGGTAATACGGGTCTTGGACTTTATGGTTTCAGGGGACTTCTTGGAAAGCACTTCGTCGCAACAAAGAATGCGGCAGGTGTAGCAGAAACCGAACCGTGGTGGAAGTATTATAAGGCGAAAGTAGAAAGCGACTATAAGGAAGGTGTTCAGATTTCAAAATTTGATCCTATAGGAGGTTTTGCAATTGGACTTGGGGTTTCTTTAGCAACTGCAACGGATGGAGGAAAGGTGTTTTCCAGCAAAATATTCTTGTTGCTTTCACTACGCGAGTTATTGATGTTACAGGGACAGGCAGCGATCTTGTCTGAACGCATCAAGCTTAATGATCCGAATGACCCACCATTCTTTGCTCTTATTGTCATAACTCGAGAATCAATAGAAGCTGCACTTGGGGTCAATTATCTTATTCCGGATGATAAAGATCCAGGAAGTATTGCGACAGTCCAGGGTGTTCTTGAACTTGGCTTTTTCTTTAAAGATTCGTCAGCATGGTACCTCAATATTGGTCGCGATTTACCTGAAAGCTATCGAATTCAGGTTAGGTTGTTCGACCTGTTCGACGTTTATTTCTACTTCATGCTTAATGCATACGGCATACGTACAGGAGCAGGTGCTAGGTTTGAATTAGAAAAGAAATTTGGTCCATTATATGTCTATCTATATGCTTACTTAGATATTGCTGCTAAAGTTGGGTTCAAACCAAAACAACTAGGAGGTTCTATTGCCCTTGGCGGTGGGGTTGAAATAAGCATTTTCGGTTTAGGATTTGGTATCAGTGTCGGAGCATCGCTGGCAGCCGAAGCACCAGAGCCATTTATTATCACCGGAGGACTTGAAGTATGTGTCAAAGTGCTAGGAAAAGACCGTTGTGCAAACATTGAATTGGTATGGGAACTCAATAACAATGTAGATACTTCTGAAATTGGACTAATAGACAGAGATGATCCCGGAGGTTCAGCTCAAGCAGTGAACATTCAAACTAAGGAGACCTTTGCGGTTAACTTCGTTAAAAATAGTTCAGGACTTCTTTATCATGGTAGTTCAAATCCAGCTGCAGTACCTCCTCCTCCGAGTTCTTCAGCTTGGAATGGCAGTTTTGATGACTACATCATTCCATTGGATTCCTTCATTGACGTAGATTTTAAAAATGGTATGAATCCAAATGGAAATGCGAGTACCGATCGTATAGGAAAGAACGGTGGCGCCAATCATATTCGTTACATAGCTCCTCAGAAAGGAAAGACACCCCGTGTAAAACATGATTTCAAAGTCGAAGACGTCTTCATTTATGCCTGGGATCCAGTAGGTAATAGTTGGGAAGAATATGACATCTATGATGCATTAACACCTATGGATGATCTACCGTTTATCGATCCTGCTGTCATTGACAGTCTCGATTTAAAACAAGGATACTGGCAAATTGAGGAACCGAATAAATACAATAAACTCAGGTTATTAGCTCAGACTCCTTTGAGCTATATGACTCAAGCTTCAGGTGAATTTATTCCGGAAAATAATGGGGTAACCGCAGAAACTATTTTTTGTGAAGAGGAGCCAAGAGAAAAATGCTGTGTTAGTTTATTCGAATATCTACCTCGGCGTAAAGAGGAACGACGTGAACAAACTAAAGATTTCACAACAGTTGAGTCACCAGGAATGAAATCCACCGTTGATGGTAGATCAAGTTCATTCTCAACAAAGAATCTGGCTACCGTAACAGCTAACGAGCCACACTTCTTTAAGAAGATTACATTTAATGTTGAAGGAGAAGATGCTGCTATTGTTCAAACCAATTTGACCCATCTCGGTGAAAACATTGCAATTGCAATACAAGATGGGGATTGTCTTGAAATATTATTCCCTGAACCAGTTGCCTGTATTGATTTCACAATGTTTACTATGGCTGAATCTGTAACTGTTGAATATTATCAATTGGTTATTGATTCGGGCAGTGAATCTGGGATCGATGTAATTGAACAGCAATTACCTCAAGTGGATGTGTTTACAGCTTCTGATCTCAATGCTGTTGTTCAGTATTTGGATCCGGATAACCTTGTTGACAAAATTGTCATTAAAAATGGTGAATGTGCTCAGGGAACTACCATTCCAGAGCTTTGTGATGCTGAAATAACTTTGGAGGCCGAGCAACTAGAGATTTTCTTCGACACGCTCGTGACTAATCAGGATTTACTGAATCATTCTTTTCAATTAAATGGCACCAACGAAGAGCCTATTTATGATGGTGTATTCATGAATACAGCACTTTATCAGTACCCGGGTGGAAGAAAAATCCCCGTGACTTACAATCTAATTGCAAATACGGCTTCTAAATTAACATTCACAATAAGCGACGAAGGGAAATACCACTGTACATTTGAGTTTGCTCCGCCTACAGAAATTACTTGGGCGGATATCACATCACTATCTAATTTAAGACATGATGAAGACAACCTAGTAGTAGGTCCTAATTACTCATTCTTAATTGACGCAACTTTAAGTAACGGTTCAACTGTTACATTAACAGGGAAAACAAGTTGTTATAACATAATTAATTGTCGAGGATTGTGTAGTACATATTTGTTCAAGTTGTGTTTCTTAACAGATGAAGATTACACTTATAATCAAACTATTCCGGGAGCTTCAGAAGTTGATGCAGAGACACAAAGTATGATGGACGCTATAGAGAAGACCTTTCAACCAATCTGGCGCCCAAATACAACTTACGCGATTGCAATTAAAACAAACGAAGCTGTTAGTGGAGGTGGTTCTAATAACCATCGCAATACATTCTACTATGGATTCCGTACGAAAGGACCAATTGGTCATTTCCATCAGTATTTGGATGATACAAATGCTGAGGTAATACGAGAGGATTATCAGAATTTGTTGGATGCTGACCAGGAAGACAGCTATAAACTCAGCAAGTTACAGCATTATGTGGATTACAGACGTTCTTATCCTAATGCTGACGGTGATTTATTAAATGCAAAACCACTGTTTTACAAGGATCCCAGACTCTTGTTGTTCTTTAAAAAGCAATACGTATACGCGATGTTTGGAAATTGGGATCCATTATTTAATAATGGTCAGGTTAATGGGAATATGCAAGTATTGATACAAGATGCCATAGAACCCCAAACACCACCTGTCCCATCCCTTACCTGGCAACTGGATGATTTTGCCATTGCAGGAAGTGATATTCAAGCCATTGGTAACATTATTGAGAATAGTGATCCGGCGGATTGCCCACCGGAATCTTTGAATCAAAATAGTGTAAACGCACAAGTTGACATTAATGAACTGGAACCGTTAAAACTTTATACGGCGATCTTCAGCAATACATATCAGCGAGATGCAGATGCCGGAACACCGACTACCACCCGTGAGGTTCATAGATATCCATTCAGAACATCCCGTTATGGTACGTTCGAAGAACAAGTTAACAGTTACATTCTAGCTGATGATGGAGCTGGAACCGTTTTGAAAGAGGCTATTTTTGAGGTCAATAAAGTTATTCCTTCCGTAAACGTTACACTCGCGTCAGGAATGATCCCTCCATCTTCAAATGATGATCTCCTACAAGATTATGCTGATTTAATTGAACGAGTTTTACAGGGTGCATTTAAGTTAGGTACTTTGCATCCGGCAATAAGTAATGAATTCAATATTGTTCGGAATACGGATACAGGCGGTAATTTGCTTGGAATTTGGATTCGATGCCCGGAACCATTTAATGATCCAAAATTACCTGATTCAGAAATGTCTACCACTATTCGCCTTTCAGTAGATGGAGATAGTGAAAGTAATTATCAGTCGATATTCTCGAAAGATGTACGGGAGGTATTTGTGACCAATAGTGATGGTTCACTTAATATGCCTGCTGGAGACTATGCTTTCACATTTGATTACCGTGAATGGGATGGTCAACAGTATGTTACTGTACAATCTATACCGGTCACATTTACAATAAATGCAACTATTTAATTATTAAGAACACAAGCCAAACCATTGATATATGTCTATTTTCTTAAATCACTACAACAAAGACAAAGAAGTTCATTTTAAGGATATTGTTGTTCAAGACAATGAGGCGCTAAGCTATATTGTCGGACAAATGGCTTCTGATGGATTGTTTGCTGTATTTTCTCAAGAAGGAAATACTGTTTGGAACAAAAGGTATCACTTGAATGAAGGCACCTGCCAGTTTATTAATGCTATTCAGGCTGATAATTCCGACTTTCTCATTTTTGGCGTTGAAAGTCTTAGGAATACAGATACGGCTATTGTGGTTCGAACGGACAATAACGGAAAACTGATATGGTCTAAGAGATACATACAGGAAGGAGTAACTGCATTTCTGAATTTAATTAATATCGGAAACGACACCTATGTTTTTGGTGCACGTATAAAGGGTAAGGGACGTACTGAAGACATTGCACTTGTCAAAATTGATGGTATAGGTAATCCTGTTAAGGCCATTAACATTGTCCCGGACAGTGATGAAAAGGCATCAGGTTTAGTTCGCACCACAAATGGTTTTGTAGTTTACGGTGGCTCAGAAGAAGCGAGAGATTGGGACAATTTTTTCATCCAATTGGATACTGATCTTTTTATACAATGGTCAAAATTAGTTGGAAACGGGGACTATCAGGTAACAAAGCATGTGCTCCATATTACTGATAGTGAATTTATTGTAACCGGAGAACATGGAAGAACACAGGACAGCTTTATATATCGTCTTGATCCAAACCAGGCCTCATTAGCGGTCAACGTGATGGACTTATTAGTTGGGAAAGATGACGGATTTAAGCGTCTAGCAGCTATTAATATGCCTTCAGGAGGGAATGAGTATTTAATAGCCTCCCAGTATTCAGGAAATGACCCTTCCAGATATACCAGGGTTGACAATAACTTAACTCCCATTTGGCATAAAGAGGTAGATACTGATTCAAAACACTTGATTAGTGACTTACATATTCATAATAATGGAGATGAGCGTATTCGTGTTTGTGGTGATACAGGACAGAAGTTAGATGGAGGGTTGCTCCTGCGTACTGATGATCAGTTAACAGTTTGTGCAGCAACTGATCTTACTACTCCTACAATTAATCCTGTACAGTTTAAGGTCTCTGACTGGACTGTCTTACAGAATGAAGCACAGGTAAAAGCAGAAGATATTCCTTTAATTGAGTCGATGGATGAACCCAACAAACAAGAGCTTTGTCCCAGAAAGATCATCGATCTGTCAGGGGAAACACTTGTTCAATCTCCGTTTGTATATCTTCAAGCTGCGGGATCAGACAATTCTGACGATACTCCAACGGGGTATCATCTTCGATGGGATTTCCGACAAATACTTGCGGAAAGACACATAGCGAAAGGTTCTTTATCGGGAAATTATGGTTTGTATCCCGCAACGTATGACTTCAACAAGGATGACGATTATGTGAAAGTTTATAGAACACCTTTTCAGGAAAATTATTATTCAGATGTTGATTTCAACACGCAACCCGATGTATTTAACGTCAGCGGGGCAGTTCGCGAATGGGAGTTTCAAAATATTATCCCGGCTGGAGTAAGTGGTGGTATATCAGCTAATGTTATTGTCTCATTCCCGGATGTAACTGCTTACGATACACAAGCCTCATCTACTGACCCCTCTTCATCAATACTTGATTTTTTAAAGGCATATTCCGGTGAAATCAGGGTACGTTTGGATGGAAAGCCTTGCTTTAGAATAGAATGGATGTTGGATTTAGTAAACCCAGCTGACATCGCTAATGCTAAACTGCGCTACGAATCGGTTTCACTCAATGACGTTACAAACCCGTCTTCAGTTAAAATTACCGAACGACGGATCCTTACCGAACCGAATTTTTCAGGAACACCGGTTACGTTATGCGAAGATATTGATCACGTAAGATTTGATAGAGTAAATGTCTTTACGACCGGATTTAGATTGTACACGTACATTGATTACTTACAGGGTACAAACGAAGTTGAGGGATGGGAAAAAATAAATGATTTCTCACTTACATTGAATCAACCTATTGCTTATAAACGTCTTGAAGATTCTCCTACTTTCCAAATCGACAATGAATGGCCAAAGTTTAATGAGGATAATATCACAACAGGTGAATTTAAGGTCAACGTTACAAATTATCAAAATCGATGGTCGAATTCTGAAGGATTAAGCTATGGTGTAGAGCGGTATCTCGATCTATCTCAAACATCCGGTAATTATGAAGCTGTGGAGACCGTTGCTGCAGATCCAATCGGTAGCATACCGGATAATAGCTCAATGGATATAAGCTACTTTGATTTGATTCAGGTGGCTGGGCTAGATTATCATTTGGGAAGAATGCTAGGGTTTGGGCATATTGATGCGTATAATAATGCTCAGCCTGATGATAAATTTATCTACTTAATGGAATATGACACTCTGGGAGACCTCGAAGATGGCGGAGGTGCAAGACCGGTTAAGCATATTTACATGACGCCGCATTTAACTATTTTAGACTTCAAATATCCTCCTGTACCTGTTCTCCAGGACCCACCAACTTATGGAATAACGGTTGATAATGGAACTGCGAATCCAATATTACTTACAGATGATCAGGGTTATACTTCTTTTGCGGATATCCGGTTTGTGAATATTAATCGTGACCCTTTTCAATTCGAAAAAGACTTTGAAACATTTTTTGAAAACGCAACTGAATTTTCTCTTTGTGACGAAACAGAAACGGTTGCATTTGGAATGGAGTATGCTCTCGAAGGAAGCCCATGGATTAAACCCGAGTTACTTCATGAGCAGACATATAATGATCCTTCCGGGATTGCTGAGACAATAATAATACCTAATACCGGCGATAATCCCGTTTACAGTCATCAGGAAACGGAAGAAGGAATTCACTGTTACGGTCTTTACAGTGTAAACTGGTTTTCAAGGCCTTCCGAAGTAAGTACTGAAATATGCACAGACTATACGGAATTTCCTAAGCGAAATACCATCTTACCTCCGATGAACCTAGCTGTTCAATTAGTACAACCTGAGTCGCCTCCAATTCTAACAACTTCGCAGGAACAAGCGGATTATGATGCTCTAACAGGCGACAAGACTTACTTACGAGTTACTTTCGACTGGAACTATATTCATCACCAGGCTTATCAGTTCGGACACAAAGCTCAGTTCTTCTTTAATAAACAAGAGAAACGCATAGTAAAAGGAGAAATTCTAAGTATAACTCAACTGACAGATAACCGCATACAGGTTACCACTGGACCTTACGATATTCTTAGCACCTCTCCTATCCAAAATGTTCAACCTAATATTGCTCCAGGAATTGAGGATCACTTTTCGGAAAGTCTATTTGCGGTTGGTGGAGCGAATTACCGTGTAGAGTCTGTTTTTGATACAAGTAGCACCGCTGGTGATAATCCGACATTTATTTTACACCAAATAAAAGAAACTAATTCGGTTGAAACTCCTACTGGATCAAATGTTTGGATAACTACGGAAACTTATATAAGCCCTTCTGTTGGCGATCGTTTCCTTGTTTCCGAGAATATGGGTAACGCAGAAAATTGGGATAACAAATTAGCGAAATCTGTTTACCTCGAATCCTTTAGTTCAAACGAAAATTTAGATATAATTGGATCTACAAATAATGATGGAAAATACACCATTTTAGAATCCACATTGTCTGGTGCAGATACAGAAATTGAAGTAGCGGAATCTGTTGATGATAGTGTTACTGACGGATCGGTTGAATTCAATAAAATTCTTCGTGTTATTGGTTTCAATTCAACCAATGATGGATTCCTTATCTCAGGAGATGTTACTACGGACTTTTCAGGTATCACAGATCTAAAAATATTTGGAAGTCTTGATAATGATGGAGATTACACAATTGCCTCGGTTACTACTAACGGTAGCGAAACGGATGTAGTTGTTAATGAATCTATTTTCCTAAATAGTTATGTTGGATGTATCGGCCTAAGGAAACAAGTAGCGATTTTATCATATGACACAGCGAATAGTCTGATAACATTGTCAGGTGATTATACTAATGAACTTAAGCCATCATATAAAGAAATCAGACAAAATACTGATGGCACGACAACTGAACTGGTCATTGGAGGATTGGTTGCTGAATGCACTATAGCAGAAGAGCTAGATGTTTATAATCCTGGTAATGTTGTCAGTGGTTCGAACCCAGGTGATCCGATTCCTGGTTCCCGAACAGGAGTATATACAATGACTTTTACAGGAAACCCACTTCCTCCTCATATTGATCCGGAAGTTGCATGGTTTAGAGGGAAAGTACGCGTCCTCGAAGATGATTTATACTTACCTACCCCATTGGATACTAGAACTGATCCTAAAATGAAAGAATTAAACGTCGAGAATGTCTATGAAGATAGCGGTAACCTCGTATTAGTAGCTGTTGATCCTACATTCCAGGTTGATCCTGCAGGCGTACCAACGACTTATACGCCTTCAGGAGAATATGTCCCAATAATTACAGGCTCTAACATAGAAGTGAATTATCATCCGTCCTATCTACTCTATTTAAAAGTAGATGAAACTCAAATAGAATCTGGGCCTAACCAAAATGAGTTTAATGAAACTTCAATTCTCCCCGCTTTTGAAGAAGGATCTAGAAAAACGTTCATAGGAATTCGGGCAATTGACGGATTTAATAATGATCCGACAGTTGATGACTGCGCTTCTCATGTTGGTACACCAGCTGCAATTAATGCACAAGAAATCAGAGATCCTGAACCACCAAACCCACCCGCTGGACCACTATATGCAACACGTCCTGACTTCTATGGGAAGTCGACATATACAATGGATATTAGCTTTAATAATATTCCGTATTCTGTGCTCGTCTATAAAGCTAATGAACGTAAGATTCTCGATACACTATATTCTCCTTCAACAGTTCAAACCATAATACAAGAACTGGCTACGATACCGGAACCAGATAACTACTTCACCCAAAAATGGAGTGATTTAGTAAATGTCGTTTTAGAAACTTCAGGTTCGAATATTGGAGAATTCCTGGTTTATCCTAATAGTACTTTTCGTTTTCCAATTCCGGATAATACCGATTATATATTACCCCAGAGTTTTACAGCATCGACTCAGATCAACCCGTTTAACGGTTCCGATGCACCCGGTTCTGGAGTGTTATTCAATATACCAGAACTTGGAATTGATGTATCAATGGAACAAGCAGTTAAAGAGGCGATAGCCTCGGCATTTGTCTCACAAACAGAATCCCCAATGATATATGAGCATTTGGTGACAGGAGATCGTACCAGCAATACACCACCGGTAATTCGAGATGAAAATGATGATCTCATTCCTCCAGGTGGTGCTGGATATAATGCGTTTCCTTTTGCAGGAAAACTTTCAAGTGGAGATCTAAGATTTTGTGATTACAACATCGATGGAGGGTCCAATAGTTTCTATTTCTACTACGCTATTGAACTTTCTGACCGTCAGATCAAGAGTGATCCAAGTACTATAGTTGGGCCAATTCAACTTATAAATACAAGTCCTGCAGATGCCCCAAGTATTAAGGAAATATTAACTCAGGTTGAAGATCCCGAAAACAGTGTTCCAACGGCGGTTACATTTAAGGTAGAAGACTACATTTCAAGTGAAGAAGTCGAAAGGATTCAAATTTACCGAAGTATTGATAGCATTGAAGCATTAACTGTTCGAACAATGGACCTGGTAGGTGAAATAGACATTGATGGTACTGGTAATTTTGATCTTATTGATGATTTTAACGGATTGCCATTTCCCCTATATGGTGAAGACATTCATTATAGATTAGTTGCTATGCGAAAAATCACCTTGGAGGATGGCACCACAGAAGAGCATATACCGTCGAAACCCTCAAACATCAAAATAACAAGCTTAGTTGACCCGATTAATCCTCCTGCGCCTGACATTGCATTAAGCATTGGTAATGCAACAAAAAATGCATTGGAAGACGTTGTTCTTACATGGCCACAAGTAGCATATAATGCCACCTACACCTTGCAAATGGCTGATGAAAATGGAAATTGGACAGACATATATCAAATCAAATCAAACGAATCCATTAATCAATATCCACCTCTTGTTTCTGGATCTCCGGATTTTACCAATTTCCCAGAAACCCAGCTACTCGAGAGAAAAGATGTCGATGGAAACGTTGTTGTACACAGGTTCCGGGTACAAGTAGAGAATTCTAGCGGACTACTAAACCTTGAAGACAATCCATTAATTATTGGTATTGGTGTTAACGAACTACTTGATTTAGGTTCACCAGTTAGTTACCAAGATGATTTTAGCTTTTCACAACCAAAATTACTTTCAGCACAAATTAATGCTGGTAGCAACCACCCTAACCAAATGACATTTACTGACATTATTGGCAGTAATTTGCCTAATGGTCACACAACCTTAAATGAAATTAAAATTATTATTACGGATGATTTATCTAACACATACTCACAATCAATTACAACTGTTGGTGGAAGTATCTCTATTAATCATGGTGATGGTGGATTGCAATTAGATGCTACGAACCCAAACAGAACATATACAATAGAAACACTTGTGTTTACTGATAGATGTGTAGGTGGTGCGTTTCAGTCACAAACATTAGAATATGTGGCAGGCCCTTGTTTTGATCTTTTATCATTGACTGAGCTAATAAGCGTTACTGATGGAAATAGTACAACAAAATCAGTTGTTGGAACCACAACTGTTGATGATGGTTATCCAGCACCAAATTCACTTACATTAACTGATTCTTCTGACTTATCATCGTTACCTACAACTCAGGTATTTGATTCGATGATAATCGAAGTTAAAGACTCCTATGGAAATTCATATTCCCAAACAATTAATTCAGTTGGAGGCTCTGTCACATATAATGAAGGCGATGGAGGCTTAACCTTATCTCCCAACGATCCAAATCAACAGTATATTATTAAACTAACATTATTTACGGATGCCTGTAATTCTGGAGCGGAGTTCCAATATACTCTTTCGTATGCCTCAGATCCATCAATCGATGTTTTAAATGTATCTGATATTGTCGCTTTCTCTGATAGTAATTCAAATAGCATTTCACCTCTTCTTGAGACACAAGAGATTAACTCTGGACCTAATTACCCTGGTTCAATAACTATAACAGATTTATTTAGCTCTAATGTTCCTCCACTGCAAACGTTTGACAGCCTCGTAGTTCAACTAGTTGATAATTTGGGTGGTGTAGATGAGAAAACAATTAACACAATCGGAGGTTCCGTTACTTTCAACGATGGAGATGGCGGACTTAATTTAGGCGCGACCAATCCGAACAACGAGTTTACAATAATTGTACGTGTAATAACTGATTTATTGCCTGAAGGGGTGTTGATCACATACACGGTGAAATATAATGTTTAGAATCAATTGTCATGGATAAGATAGTCACCTCGGAGCAACAGCGATTAATCAATGAGCTTTTGTCAGACCCTGTACATTTTGTTCAAGACGGAGGTATTCAAGATTTAATAAGTGTCGGTATTGATTATAAACATCTTCGTGGAATGATTTGCAGAATTTATGACATTAACGAAGATCGACTTCATGAAATATCTAATGCTAATAAAGGAACACTGGGCAAGCTCAATAGAAAATCAACCAAAAATAGAAATAAACTATACGAAAAGAAAATTGACAAGCAGGAGCTTGGAAAAAAATACTATCGTTTATATGTGGAAGGTGATTCCTGGTTTCAATTTCCACGTTTTATGAAGGATATTATCGACTGGTTGAACGATCATGACGATTTTCTGATTAAATCCGATGCTTATGGGGGGGACTGGATAACGAATATCATCTATGAGGGGCAATACATTGAAGGATTAACAACATATCCACCTGACGCATTCTTAATAAGTGGCGGGGGAAATGATCTAGTAGGAGACCATCGACTTGCGGTTATGGTTAGCAAAGAATCAAGGATTAAAACGAAAAAATACAATTCTCTAGGTGAGATTAATTCACCTATTCTGAATGACAAGGAAAAGCAAATGATCCTCGACGCTCAAAAGCATCTGAATAAGGAATTCTATGCTTTGCTCGCTGTTTTCGAATTACAATACAGTCTTATGTTCGGGCAGCTATACGCTGAAAAAAGTAAGTTCAGCGAAATGATCACAATTACACAGGGCTATGATTATCCAGTTCCAAGTCCAAAGAGAAGAGTATCGTTTAGAACACCGCTTCAACCATTAGTGAATAGTGTCCTAGACACCGGAAACTGGTTGTATACACCTTTGAAAATAAAAGGAATAATTGACGAATACGCACAAAGATCAATCATGTTTGCCATGATATTTGAATTCAATGAAATGCTTAGCGGTTTTTCGAAAAAATATGAGAAAATATTCCACGTGGATAGCAGAGGTCTTACAAGTGGGCAAAAAGATTGGTATGATGAATTGCATTTAAAGAAGTCATACTATAAAAGAGTTGCCAAAGCATATGAGCATATAATTCGTAATTACGAGTCCATCGGCGACAACCGTATAGTTAGATCCAAAGATTTTTAATTCAAACTACTATGAAAATAACCAACCACAAACTCATTGACGATAACACTGATTTCCAACTATCACCAAATCATAGTGGTAAATTCAAAACGAGCTTGCCTGATACGATAATACTTCATTATACGGCAGGAGGATCAAGGGAATCGTCGGTTCGAACATTATTAACACCATCAAGAAAGGCATCAGCACATCTGGTATTAGGTAGAGATGAAAAAATAACGCAATTGGTTCCTTTTGACACAATTTCGTGGCATGCAGGGAGGAGTGAGTACGATGGGCGTGTCGGATTCAATCAATTTGCGATTGGAATTGAAATAGACAATGCAGGTTTGCTGACGAAAACGGGAGACAAATATATTTCCTGGTTTGGTAAAGAGTATCATGACGATGAAGTAATCAAAGCTGTTCACCGCAATGAAAGTACACCAAGATATTGGCATCGGTATACTGAATGGCAGATTGAAAAGTGTAAAGAAATTTGTGAACTCCTAATCGAAGAATATAACATTAAGACAATTCTTGGTCATGAAGAAATATCCCCAAAAAGAAAGATAGACCCAGGGCCGGCTTTTCCGTTGGATAAATTCCGGGAAAAAATATTTGAATCTGATCGCAGTGAGAACACAGAAGAAATCGAACCTCAAATCATCTCTGGTAAGGTTGTGGCATCGTCATTAAATATTAGGAAAGGCCCTGATGTAGAAATGGATAAAGTCGCAGAAGCGCTACCACAAGGAACCAAAGTTGAAATTCTTGAAGAAAAAGAAGGTTGGTATAAAGTAAGAACCGGAGTAGAAGGTTGGGTGTACGCTAAATATATTAAGTAGAAAATCTAATTCAATTTAAACCGAACGAAATGTATAAAAATCTATTTTTTCTTTTAAGTGTTTTAGCCGGAACAGCAAGTTATGCAACGTCTCCCGAGCCTACTACGACACAACCAACTATAAACAAAACTAAGTTTGAAGTGCCGGAAACTCAGTTTGAAACCCTTCAATTAATGGATGAACTCGAAGAAACAATTGAATCGAGTAAAAATGACATTGAAGAACTGGAAAGTTTCAGGTTAAAAATAGAAAGCGCTACGAATTACATGTCAGCTTTCAATGATTTTTCCATGTTGAATAAACTTGTCGCTGATTTAAAAACTGCTATTGAAGAGACAAATAAAAGGAATTTCAGAAGTACTGAGATAAATTCCCAATATAAGCTCGAGATGCGATTATTGTCCGAGGTAGATGCTTTAATACCAGAGGAATTAAGATACAGATTAGACTGGCTACAATCTATTCAATCTCGTGAAGTAGTTTCCGAGGTTCAGTCATTTATTCAAATAATCAATGAAATTATTAATAGGATAAGCAAACGTGATCAACGTTTTAGTATGTATTATGGAACCTTAGCAGTAACAAAGGAAAGCTTAATATTTCAAACTGTTACGGATCTAGAAGCATATATGGACATTGTTGTAACTGCATTTAAGACAGAGATACCAACTCAACTTAATTCCTGCATTAAATCTATAGACGATAAAATTAAATCGAAGGAGATAAAAATAAAGGATGCGAAATATAAGCTTAGTGAAATTTATAATAAAGAGAATGATAAATTTGATATCAACGTACTAGCTATTTGGGTAGGGTTACCAGCCTTTTGCCTCACTATTCTTTTGTTATATCTTATCCCAGAATGGCTTTCTCGAAACAATCCAGATAAGAAAATCAACTATTCATCACTTCTCCAATTAATAACAGTGTTCTTACTAACAATGACTATTTTAATACTTGGGTTATCAGGGCTATTAACCCCCGAAGTACTTGGAACTCTTATTGGTGGAATATCCGGATATGTTTTAAATAGAACTGTTTCATCAAACAGAGCTACATCATAGATCACGATATCGAGATTATTCAAAATCATCAAATTCGAATAGGATGAATATTGAAGAAGAAAAGTTCAAGTTAGATAAGAAAATAAGGGAAGAAGAGCTGAAGCTTAGGTGGAAAGAGATTGAACTGAAAGAAAAGGAGCAAACAAAACGAAAGTTAATCACACCAATCTCAGCAACGATTATCACAGCACTGCTGGCCTTTATTGCTAGCATTATAACAACTTACCTATCTAATTCAAACCAAATAGATTTAGAACGCTATAGGCAAAATTCCTCTATCATGCTTTCACTTGCTGAAAAAGGAGATGCGGAGGCAATACGTCTTCTGGACAAATTCATTGAGTTCGGGTATATTGAAGATCCAGACAGTTCGATTCGAAAAACAATTGATTCCGGGGATTTTCCTGTGTTTAAGATTCCTACATCATCAACTAGTCTTAACAATGACGGCACCGCTTTATTTAAGACAAAATGTTTCACTTGCCATTCAGAAAATAATAATCGCTTTGCATCTGTTGAATCAAACGTGCCCAATAACGAATGGATATATAAATTTATCCGAAATTCTGATTCATTGGCAGAATCTGGGGATCAGAAAGCGTTGGAGATAATGTCTGAAAACAAACCTAACAGACACATGTTCCAGGAACTCTCCAACGAGCAGATAGATGCCATATTAGATTATGTGATTAAAAAATAGATTTCATGCTTGATTCTTCTTCTCAAGGAATTCTTCCATGCGAGATAGGAGTCTCCACCATTCTTCACCTTCTCGGTAAACTCTAATAGCTCCTGCTCGTACGAGTATTTTTCGAAGTTCATCATCTTCAAAGCCCCCCAAATGCTTCTTTAAAGTTTCAAATGATCGGTCCGTATATCCTTGGTGATTTAGAAAGTGTTTGACAGTATTTTCGGCCATAAAATCGGTCTTATTCTCTTCCTGTTTGACCTTTATCTCATGCTTATATCTTTGCCACTGTAAAAAGTATGTTATTCCACCACCTATCAATGTTCCCATTAATGCAAATATACCAGCTTCCATAATTACCCTTTATTAAGTTGAACTTCCTCCCTTTGAGGCTGATTAAATCTAATAAAATTGATTTGATTGGCCGCCGAGATCATGTCGCTCCATAAAAGAAAATTATATGACAAATCGAGCTGAATACGTATCAATGTGTATTAATACGAATGGAAACGGTTCAATTCATTTCAGATTTCTTTTTATTTGGATAAAAGTGCTATAAATTTGACTCAAACAGTCACTCACCATTACACTAATAAATGACTCCCCTCTTTTTTAAAATCGGCCCATATGACATCAGCTCACTCGAATGCTATAGAGATCTACTCAATAAGGTATATAATAATGATTCTTTCAAACCAAATATTCCAAAAGAGGAATATCTCAACGGAATTCGCTTTGCGGTAATCAACTACGCAAGAATTAAAGGGTATCAAAAAGAATGGACGGATATTGCAAAAAAGCAAGTGTTCTACGTAAGTACGAATTCTCCAGATTTTACTTATTGGTTAGGAATTAAATTGTCACTTATTGAACCTTTCGAAATTCCTTTGGTACTAGACGAGTTGATGAAGAAATCCAATAAGCCCAACAATCAATTTGTCAATGAAACTGAACACTATGTGCTGAATGACATTATAAAGACGCTAATATGTCATGATTGCATTGACCAAAAAACGGCAATTTCAAATTGGATCAGGGAGCAAAGAAAATTTGTTAATGAGAACGAACCCGACTTACCTCTCCAGTTAGGCGATCCTCCTAATTTGACTTACAATCAGGAAAATGTACCATTTATAGAAGATTTTATTGATACATTCGTCGGGAGTTCCATGGCGAAATTGACAGATTCAACTGAAAAAAAATCGACTGTTTTCGATGACAGAATCAAGACTGAATTATCAAATGTTGAAATCCGAAAGTATTTTATGCAATTGAACACCTTAAATCGCAAAGGTGAATTAATACTTAATGAGCAAAATATCGAGACTTTAATTGCGAGTAACTTCCAGGGGTTCCCTAAAAAGAAGAGAAAACTTTTAACAGCTAACGTTTCCAAACAAGCATTAATGAAATTCGTTTATCATTTTTATCTTAATGTTGACGGTGAGTCATATGCCGGACGTCAGATGGAGTATAGTAGTTTTCTTGTAATGAATTTCGAATCATTTAAGAATGACTTGCCGGAGAATGTGAGCAAGAAAATGGCGGGAGCAAATCCACGATACTACCCTTTTTCATAACTAATTTGGTGGAATTTCTAGTGTAATTAATTGGGTATTGGTGGATAGCAAAATTTTGTGCTTAATAATTTCTAATGTTGTTGATGATAACATCACATCATTATGGAATTAAGTCAAAACTCAGATGATGACAGACATATTGTAACCCTCACCGTCCAGGAACTTCAGGATGCAATCAGCAATCAAGTGAAAATTGAACTTGAGAAGCTGTTTAAGGAACATTTTGATTTTGGTCAACCATCGGCACATGATGATGATATGAAGCAGTCACTCATTGGTCGTCAGGACCTTGCCAAGATGTTCGGCGTAAGTACGGTCTCTCTTGACAAGTGGAAACGAGCCGGCCTCTTACCCAAACCGATAAAAATGGCTGGAAGGGTTTATTATCTCAAAAATGAAATCATGGAAATGTTAAACAACAGAAAAACAAAGTAAAATGGAACCGATTCAATTAGGAGGTCCGCACTATAAGATCTGCGAATGCGATTGTGGAGCCGAGTTTTATGGACGAAGGAATCAGAAGTACTTCGATCCTAGCCATAAGTCCAAAGTGAATAATGCCAAGCGTGACAAGCGAAACGAGAAATTTAAGCCTTGGTTTGATGAGATGATAATCTCATATAGGGCCCTTCAGATAGGAATCAAGAATGTTGATAAAGATAATTGGGTTTATATCGGTAAGCTGACTAAACTTGGATTCGATCCTGAAGTTGCAACAAAAGGTTTAACCGGTAAAGATGGCAATCGATATAAACACATACTTGACTTAGCATTTAGACTTTCGGATGATAAAAAATATGTACAAATATTTAAATACAAATAATATGGAATTTATACCAGACAACTCATTTACACCCCCCTCAGACGGCTCATCAGCCAACGCCTTAGGAGGAGTTCTATTCGCAGTAGGTATGGCGATTATTGGCGGACTCATTGTATATCACGTGCGTAAAAAATATCGAGATCAATTTGATAAATAGATTCGGTCTATTATCAGACCGCTGATCCGGATCGTAAATCATTGGTTATCTGCCTATTGAGTTTTATGAGGGGATGGTTGGGGGGATGGGGTTATTTCGAACTCATGTTTAAACTTTATTTAACTTATGTATACATATTACTGTATATTTCATTACATTTATGAATATATAGTTATTAATGAAAAAATCTACTAGAAGACAGCGCTTTGAAAAAGTTGCAGCTCGCAGAACGCAAAATATTCTTGATTATCTTGACAGCCTTTCAAAATGTAGTAATAAGAACAATTACGAGTACTCAGAAGAAGATGTAAAGAAAATGATTAAAGCAATAAAAGAGAAGTTATTTCAAACCGAATCTGCATTTGAAAGTGAACTTAACAAATCAAAGAAAAATCAGTTCAAATTTTAATACCCCATGGAGAACAAAGAGCTCTTTTTCAAACTGTTCGACGCTAAAGATGAATCTGAATTAGCAGCCTTAATAGACAAAAACTCGTCCATTTTTGATAATTCTAACTGGAAGCCACTAGGAGATAACAAGAGTAATTATGGTGTTGTAAAAAACCAACAAGCTAACCCGATCGCTGCTTTGATAGAAAAGGTGACAAACTCAATTGATGCCATTTTAACCAAAGAATGTTACACTAAAGGGATTGATCCAAAATCAGATACCGCACCCAAATCTATGGACGATGCCATTGAAACCTTTTTTCCACATAATAACTGGGATTTACAACAAATGAAAAGAGCTCAAGCTGAAGAAATCCAGGTTATAGCTGATGGGAAAGGACCAAGGAATCAAAAGAATCAATATCCCACCTCGGTGATTATTTATGATAATGGCGAAGGACAGCACCCGGAGAAATTTGAGAACACCTTTCTTTCTTTACTACGTGGAAATAAGAATGATATTCACTTTGTGCAGGGTAAATACAACATGGGGGGAAGTGGTGCAGTTGTGTTTTGCGGGAAGAAGCGATATCAGCTAATTGCTTCAAAGCGATACACAAATGATGGTGAATTTGGTTTTACTCTCGTACGAGAACACCCTAAAACAGAAGAAGATAAAGCCAAAGAAACATGGTATGAATACCTAATGATTGACGACCAGATTCCATCTTTTCCAATTGATGATTTAGATCTTGGATTGGAAAACAGAAGATTCAAAACTGGAACAATTATAAAACTTTATTCCTATCAGTTTCCGAAGGGATATTCAGCATTTGCACAAGATTTAAATCAAAGTATAAACGAATATCTATTTAGCCCTGCTCTTCCTGTTCTTACAAAGGATACTGAAGAAAGGTATCCTAACAATAAAGTTTTAGTTACCGACCTCTACGGATTAAAAAGAAGGCTGTTTCGGGAGGAAGAAGAATATTTAGAAGACAAGTTTTCCGAAAACTTTGAGGATGAGTTGTTCGGTAAAATGAAGGTGTCTTGTTTCGTTTTTAAAACGAAGGTGAAAGACTATGACCTTAAAAGAACTAAACAGATTATACAGGACAGGTATTTTAAAAATAGCATGAGTGTCATGTTCTCGTTAAATGGACAAGTTCATGGTCATTATACCTCCGAATTTATTACAAGGTCACTTAAACTGAACTTGCTTAAGAGTCACCTACTTATTCATGTTGATTGTACCGAAATGAACTACGAATTCAGGAAGGAGCTTTTTATGGCATCAAGAGACAGGCTCAAGGATGGGGAGGAAACCCAACAACTGAGATGGTATTTAGGGAATAAATTGAGCAATAAGGATGGAAGACTGGCTCTTATAGAGAAAAGGCGTAAACAAGCCGTAGATATAGATACAACCTCAAATACACAACAGCTCTTAAAGAACTTTACTAAAAACATGCCGCTTGATTCTGATCTAATGAAACTGATCAATCAGACTTTCAAACTAGATATTAAGCAAGATAAACCAAAGATAAATAAGCCTGTTAAGCCAAAAGAAGACTTTGAAGATGTACCATTTCAACCTCAAAGGTTTCCAAGTCAATTTAAGATTGATCATAATAAGAAGGGAGATACCCCTGTTTCAAAAATTCCTTTAAACGGTGAACGAACGATTAGGTTTTCTACTGATGTTGAAAATGATTATTTCGACCGAGTTGATGAGCCGGGAGAGTTCAAGATTGCTATTCTGAATGTTAAACAAAATGAAACAGACGGTGGCACTGCTCCGGGTACACCAAAAGAACCCACTGAGTTGTTCAATGTAGTGAGATCAAGTCCACACGAAGGAACAATCAAACTAACTTTAAGTCCAAAAGATAAACTGAAGGTTGGTGACGCAATAGAAATGAAAGTGTCCCTTACAGCTCCCGGAGGGGAATTTGATGAAATCTTTATGGTTCAGATAGTTGAACCAGAAAAACCAAAGCAAAAAGTACCGAAGCCGGAGGTAGATGATGAACCTTTAGGCCTACCCCCTTTGGTGTTCACCTACAAGGATAACGAAGGAAGAGATGACAAGTCTGTTAACTGGGAGGATGTAGAAGAAGCAACTGGACTTGATATAGGCTATGATACAGTAATGATACCAGAGGCAGAGGGTGATAGCTTGAAGAGAATTTTCGTTAACATGGAAAGTACCGTTCTCATGAACTTCAAATCGAAGTACAGAAACCCAAATGCCGAGCAAATAGAGCTAGCTAACAGGAAGTACTATACTTCTGTGTACTTTCATACACTTTTCCTATACACAATCACCAAAAATCGTGGTTATCAAATCCAGCAGAAAATGGAGGGTAAAGAAGATTTAGAAATTGTAGATGTGGGAACCTACCTGAAAGATGTGTTTGATCACTACTATTCAACTTTCATTCTCAATTTTGGAGGAATGGAAGAAATGATGCAGAGTATAGCGGAATAAGGATAAAAATGTGAAATTATTAAACACCATAAAATTCTATCCTAGAACTAAGTTGACTTTCTATTTGATTGAGACTATATCGCTCTCTTTTAGAATGTCTAATCATCTTGGTGAAAACCTTATATAACACCTTATCAGCTATTTTAAAGTCACCTCGCCTAATCTGACCAATTGGTATATTTCCTTGAAAAATATACCAAAACACCTTTCCTAGCTGAAAAACGTCAGACGCAGAATCTAAAAGACAATCTAGTTCATATCTGTTTATCCTATTTTCACCTTCATTGAGATATTTGTTCATTGCTTCTGGCGATAACCAACCAATAGGTCCTATCCTCTCTCCTTCTTCTTTAATTTCAAAATCTGATTCCCTGTAATCAATTAAACCTAAATCTCCGATTTTCCATACTCCATTTACAAAAAGAATATTATCGGGTTTAATGTCACGATGATAAATGTCGATGCTATGGAGTTCTTTAATTCCTTGAAGAATATCTAAACACAATAGAAAACGTTGTTGATTACTAACTTCTTCAGAGTTTAGGTATTCGGTTAAATCATAATCTGCCTTTTCCATCACGTAGTAATGGAATTTTTTATTCCCAATGGTATGATATCCATCAAAAATAATATCGATAATGTTATTAAACCCTTCTTCTTTTGCTGCTTCTAATGCTTCAATTTCTCTATTAAACCTAGCGATTCTTTTTATTGTAAATGGGTTTGGTTTATTAAGGTCATATTTACAAAACTTAATTATTGATTCAGACTCATCCTCCGGGTCAATTAGTATAAAAACGTTAGAATTACCGCCTTTACTGCCATTGTAGTTCTCACTCAAAGGCTTAATAAGATAATCTACATTTTCATAACGAATAATGTTTTTGTAATCATCTTTTGAGAGATTGATATTTCCAAATTTGAAATTCACTATTTGGCTGATTGTAAATCTAATTTTGACTTTTTTACTGACTTTAAATCAAACATTAGGAACTTAGATACTTCAACCATGTCATCCGCTGTTAACTTAAGATATTTCAACACTTTTTTTTGGGTTGAATTAGGCTTTGTGCTAGAGTTCATAAAAAGATTCTCTAATATTTTAAGTCTTTCCTCGCGTGCTGATTTAGAATTTGATTGACTTATACAGTGGAATGCGTATAATTGGAATGGCTCACACTCTTCATTCGAGGGGATAATATCATTATTGAATTCAACCAATAATTCATAAATATAATTAAGGTCTTTTTGAGGTAAATCTAGATTGTTGCTAACAAATCCGAATAATGTATAGAAATCGTTACGTTGTTTGTATCTAGTGTATTTTATTTCCTTTATTTTGTTGAAGGCTGTGAAGACCTTCATAATCTTTTGGAAATTAGTCTTAAGCTCTTTAAACTCCTTATTATCAATATCTTTTTCAAACAACTGGTCAACTTTAAGCTTTTTGTCTGTGATTCCAACTTTTATTTGCGCTATCAACTCTGACACAAAATCTAAATCTGTCATCCTTTTTGATGAACGTTCGGTAAACAATCCAAGGCTTTTGAATTCTTTCGAGTCGGCTAATTCGGTTGCGAGTTTTAAGAACTTTGTGTCAAAATGTTCAGCTTTCTTTAATTCTGGTCTATTCAAGTGAATCCCAGATTTATTAACTAGTGCATAAAATTCCTCTATTGTCTCTCCAGCATCAATTTTCTCAATAATTGTCACTGGAATCAAATACTTATTCAGTTTTTTACCAAATTCCTTTTCTGTAAATTGTTTCTCATCCGAGGTTTTAAATTCACCTTTAATAAAGCCCAAAATTGTTCTTGTTCTTTGTTGGCCATCAACCATTTCATACTTATTTGGTTCATATTCATGTAAAAATATGTTAGGAATTGCATAACCTCTGAGAATGGAATCTATTAGTGTCTGTTGATCACGAATAGACCAAATAAATCTTCTTTGATATGGTGGATTTAATGATAGGACACTATCATTATACTTCTCTACCAGATCTTTAATGCTCCAAATTTCAATTCTATATTCCATTAATATTTTTTATACAAAGCAAGAAATACAACTTTCTTCTTCAGTGTCGTCTAAAATGTCAAGCAAGAACTTCGAGCCTTTTGATTTCTCACGACCAGTTCGATTAAGATGCTCTCTTTTAATTTGCTCAATTCTGCTTGGTTCTGTTAGTTCATCCAATGACTCATGCTGGTTCCAAGTAAAAAACTCATCAAGGTTTTCATAGTGCTTAGCTTGTTCGAATAAATCCGGGTGTTGCTCATAAAGCCATACCCATTCAATTTTTTGTTGGAAGAAGCAAAAGAAGCAACCCGACCTACTCCTTGCATATTCGCCTTTTTTACCATCCACTTCATATTCAATTTTGTTGTAGTACCCTGGCACTCCAACACCACTTTCTTCCAATATTTTAAAAATGTCATCCCTAACTAATACATCTTCATTTTCTAATAGGGGAAAATCATCTTCTAATGAGAGAGAATAATTTGTATCCTTTAGGAATTCGAAAATGACCTTGTTCATACCAGCAATTGAAAGATCCAAACTAGAGTCAATCTTCTTGTGTAAGTTCTTTTGTGCTAAAACTCGTTCATTAAAGTCCTTTGGAATTTCAATGGAAAGTGCATTTTTAAACCTATCCAAATCAGACGCTCCGTTAACAGTACTAAAGATGTCTAAAGCCTTTTCTTCATTTTCATTGGCAAAGAACTTTTTCCATACATCTTCACTCCAAATATTTCTTCGAAAAGGGAAAATAGACTGAATGTTTTCCTTTTTTGACACATAACCCTCTCTGCTTTCATCACCTCGAATACCAACATAGGAAACCGTCGGAGCCGTCCCTACGTATCGCTCAAATGGCTGTAATTTCATCATATTGGTGCACCATCTCGCTTGAGGTGAAGGAAGGTATCCTTTGAATACCTTGTAGAAATAATCAAACGGATTTTCATTACTTTTTTCTGCTTCGTGGGCAATTAACCTTTTGATTTTCTTACCAAGATAGGATTCCAAATTATCAATAAGTTGATATGTTTCATCAAGTTCTTTTCCTGTATCACAGCAGTAATAATCAAACTCTAATTCTGGGTACTTGTCACGGAGGTAGATCGCCATAGCAGCACTATCCTTACCTCCCGATATTCCTAGCACATGTCTTACTTTACTCATTATCTAATTCTTTTTTTAACAACTTGGCTAGAGCCATCATTTTAAGGTTTCTATCCCCTTTCAATTCTTTGTCTAGCTTAGCCATGATTTGTTCCAATTCTTTTTCTTTAGATGAATTCAGTTTTATAACTAACCCCTGCATTCTACCACCTTTTGTGGTTATATCTAATTTAAATGCCTCATCCTTTTCTCCTGATATCTCTTCGATTTCAAGGAGATTATCAAGTTCTTGAAATAGGTGTTGAAGCTTATCCTTTAAAATATCTTCCTCTGGATCCTGTATATCTGCTAGGCGTTTACTTAAAACCGCATGTGAAATAGATTCAATCCAACTATTTCTATCATCAATTGGTGAGTTAAGCCGTAATAAAAAGGTTTTCTGATGTTTTAACAGCTTATGATCTTTGATTTTTCTGTATCGCTTTTGTAAAACACCTTTATATTCAGAAAACCGAACATCAGCACCAATAATCTCATCTGTTATAAACTTTTCAATGCGATCGATTAAACTAGGGTAAGCGCCTCTAATCTCCGAAATTGTTCCTTGGAACTTTAAGATGTACTGTTCATAGGTATCTTGTGAGGTTGAGACATCAATACTTCTAAACTCCAATGCTTCGGGAAAGTCTTCAAAGAAAACCTTTTCTGGATCTTCGGATTTGGTGATTGCTGTGCGTAAATTAATAGCCTCTTTTGATAAACGCTTGGTATTTTTCGAATATTCAGGGAGGTTTTTATAGAGCACAATGATTGGTCCGATACATTCAATAAAAGATTGGACGGTCATTGTATCTTGACTATCCAAATTCAATAATTCCCTGTACTTATTGAACAGTTTGATTCGTGCATCCGACAGCTCAAAAGATTTAATTTCATATTCTTTCGGTTGTCTTGATATGAGGTGTAATCTAGTTTCATCAATTTTCGGGATGAAGCCTTCATCTCCATATAATGCATAATCTCCTCGTTTAATAAAGAGGAAGATTGGAACCCAAAAATCAACTAAGCCTTTTTTTAGCTTATATGGTTTATTTTCAAGAATCTTGTTTAATTCAGTAAGTCTCTTCCTTTCACCTCTACAGCTCTGTAAAAAAACTTCTGAAGCCTCCCATATTTGACTTACCGAAGAATTCCCAGAAGGTAAAACCAGCTCATAGTTATTTTCTACCTTTTTATGTATTCCAGTATCTTTAAGAAGCGATATATAAATGGTTTTCTCAGCAGGGAATTTAGATTCAGAAAAATTTAAATCCTTTTTATCCCAGTGTTCGGCCATTGCTAAGAATAGGTTCTTCCTTGCTGTATGAATAGCCGAAGAAATTTTGTGTTTATTGAACAGCTCATTCCTAAGTTCTGGAGTACCAGAGTAAACATATTCAGATATTTTTGACAGTTCTTGATTAAGATTTTTGGATGAATTTATTTCAACCTTTCGTCCGCCCCAAAGCCAAATTACCTTATCCGTGTAAAGAGCATCCTTAACATAATGATTGAGTAAAGATTTATGACTCTCAATAATGTTCTTTAGCTCCTTTCTCGCGACCAAATCATCATTATCAATATTCTGCAAAACCTTTGTTGACTTTTCAATCTCAAACAAAGAGCTTTTAATGTCACTGGTATTTTGAAATAAACAGTAGATTATTGCATTTTCTTGGTCTTTTGATATCTGTTTTAATTGTTTTTGAGATAAATCTTCGTTAAAAAGGAGATTGATAAATCCGTCTATTTCATCTTTTGGAATCTCATCAATAGGTGATTGTGTAATTCTAAACTCAAAAAGTCGAGGTGTTCCTGTTTTATACGAAAAAGCTTTTGCGGTGACAACTGAAAATTCGAATGACTCTTTTAGCTTAGAAACAATATCAATATCATTTTCAACTTGATTTTCAGCTTTCAAAAGAGCACCTTCAATGTCAAGATCGGTTCCTTCAAATAACTTATATGAGCTATTAAATTTATTAAAACGGATTATTTGGAGCCTCGTTAATTCTGATAGAGCTTTTTCTATAACTTCTTGTTTTATCTGCTTCACTGTTGAGAGGTAGTTGGTCAGTAACCTAGAGTCGATCGTAGCTCCTTTGTTCGAAAACAGACCAAACAGTCCAATTGATTTAACAATGACAACTGATATTTCTTGATTTTCTTCAACCCTTGTTTCAACTCTTTCTATAGCTGACCTTATAGACGCCCATTGGATATAATCTGGGTTACTCCGTGCGGACATAAAGGTGTAAAAATCACCCCACAGGTAATCATATACTTTCTCCAATGAAAAATACTCGAATGCCTTATTATTTTCAAGCTCCTCTAATTTTGATAAAAATGAAAACAGCGATCTTTCATTTTGGCCATATCGCTGCAAAGATGAGGTTAAGATGTAAGCAGAAATTGGGTCTAATGGAAATAATTGGTTTGCCGAAGATTCAAAGAACTCTTGACCTATTTTGAATAGTTTATGCTCTACAATAAGCTTACCAAGGGATAGACTATTTTTTACAATCTTGTTATCAACTTCACCCGAATTAATCTTTTCTGCAGCTAAAAACAAGAGTTGTTCAATGGGCTCATTAAATGGAAGCTCTTTCAAGCGACCTTTTATTTTTCTCCATTCATTTCTTTCTACCTCTGATAATTCAGTACCGTAGGTGTCAAATGCTTGATGAAGTGTAGAAATGAATAATATATTTCGCTTCGGGGTGTTTGCAAATTCTGCAAGCTGCTGTATAAAGTATAATTCTCTTTCAGGGTCGTTTTTGACAGCATATTCTAGAAACTTGCCCATCTCATCAATTTGGATGACTAAGAGTCCTTCATCCTTTCCCGCTTCTTCATACTTTTGAAATAAGGCATCAAACAACTCTTGATTTCCACTATGGGAGTTAGAGACATTTAATAATTCATGAAAATGGTCAATCATGGACTCATATACACCAACCACATTAATAAACTCCACAGATTGAATTTCCTTGGGAAGGGATAAATCAAAAAAAGTTCTCTTCCCTTTGAGTGTCTGCTCCAATGCCCAAAGAAACGAAGACTTGCCAGTTCCATAAGACCCAATCAGAGTAAACGAATGAATGCCTTTTTTAAATTCATTAAAAATTGTGAATACAGACTTTTGTGCATTTGGAGTTACAAAGTAATCTAGGTTCGATTCTTCATCACGAATAATATTTACTGATGGACTATAATTACTGGCCATAATATTTCTCTAATACTTTGTACTTGTTAGGTTTATCACCTTTAAATTGTAACTCTTTGATTCCAGCATCATTTTTATAAACAACTCCTTGAAAATCCTTTTCTATTTCAGTTAAAATGGTTTCAAGGTTATCCTTGTTGAAGCAGAAGACATTGCCTGGACTTTCATGTGATTCAAACAAAGAATTAAAACTAATAGAGTCTCCATAGCTTTCATTGTCAAGTATTGTATATAGAACAATCTCCTTTGGTATTGCAAGCTGCCTTCTGTTTTCTATTCTATATACGGGATTTTTGAGTTCATCTTTTCTACCCAAATCATGTAATAGACCAAGTTCAGTCAATAATCCAGAAAAACTCTCTTCGATATCCTTAGATGGTTTCGAAAAATAAGTCCGGATAAAGACCGAAAAATCCTTGTCAATTGTGTTCTCGTTGGCAGAATTATCCTTTTCTAGCGCAAGTGCTTTGAAATGAAGCTTCGTAAACTCTGGTTTGATTTTCCTTAGTTCACCAAAGATCAAATGATAAATTGATGCTCTCGACTTATTTCTGATGAGTGAATAATGAAGAAGCCATAATGTTCCTTCATCCTCTAAATATGGGTCTAACCCTTTGTCTTGGAAAATCTTTTGAGCGAGTTCATTCAATTGATCTTTGCCATCAAACAATCCAAAAGCTCTTAGCCAATAGCGGATAGAACCAACCATATTTCGACCAACACCTAACTCAACAACTGCTGAATCGTTAAAAACAGCGTCGGGTTTATTTGCATAGTCAAACCCCTTCTTCAACCAAAACCCTCTACAATGAAAGGTCTCATGTCCTGAAAAATTATATTTAATTATGTCTGTGCGCATCGAATATTGTATTAAGGTCCAACTTCCTATCAAATCTAAGAAAAATGTATTAGGCTATTTCTATTTATAAAAAGTAGAACGAATAATTAAGATCACTACAATCTCTTAGGTAATATTATTTTTAAAAAAACTCCCCATACTTACTCGCCGTCAACTCCGCATCCAATTTCAGATATTTCAAAAAATTCCGTTCCGATCGATGCCCACTGAATTTCATGATGGCTTGGGCAGGCATTCCCTTTAAAAATTTGAGTGTACAAAACGTCCGACGGCATGTATGAGATGAAATTTCCTCGAACTTGAATTTAACTTCCTTCACTTCTACTCCACCTTTGTGTTTGTACCGGACAATATCCGTTGTCAAACCTGCTTTTCTGCATACCTCGCGAATGGTTGTATTGAATTGCGTAATTCTTTTACCATTGAATGAGGGTGGGTTATATTCGTATTTCTTTAATGTATCATCCAATCGCTCACTAATTGGTATAATTACTTTGTTATTCGCTTGTTTCCTGGTCTTTTTCGGTCTGAAATGAATCTGATTATTTCGAATATCTCTCGAATCAATTCGGATGAAATCGGAAAAACGCAGACCGGTTTCGCATCCAATTACGAAAAGATCCCGAACAATTTGCTCCAATTCGTCTTCCAACTCTACTTCAGTAATTAATTCCAGTTCTTCCTCGGTCACATACACCTTATCCACATCCTCATGTACCGTCGGAAATTTCTTCAAACTAAATCGAGGAATGATATTTCGATCAAAGCACCAATTCAAAAACACCTTGAAACATTTATTCATCTTCCCGGCAGTGTTTCTTGCTAGCCCCGGATTACCTTCACTATTTATCGCTTCATAAAGCAAGTAGTGATTCCAGTTTTCGGCAAAATCACTCTCCGGGTTCGCAATCAGATCAAAGCGATGCTCTCTACCCATTTTTTTCTCTGCATTTACCAAATGCTTACGCAGTGAGTTATTGTAATCACGAATATCACTTAGTTGTTTCTCCTTATAGACAATAAACTCTTCAAAGTAGTCCCAAAATGTTTTATCCCTGCGATCTTTCAATGGGTTTCCACCCAGTGCAAGGAACTCCTTTCTCAGTGTTGCCGGAACGGGGTAATATCCAAAATCACGATATTTTCTAAGTAATGAGTTCATTGCTTCTTCCATTTGATCCAGCTCATCATTAATAATCACTGCATCCGGAAATTCCAATAATACTTTTGCCCGTTGCTTTTTTGCATTCCAATAGGCAGGAGGCACATTAATTCCCGTTGACACTTTCAAGCGATAACCATCATAGTATAGCACCATCTGAATTGAAGAATCAACCCTGGCATTTTTGTCTCTTATGTAGAATTTTAATCCTGACATAATCTGTCCCCCAAAGATAATATGAGGGGATGGAACCGGGGATGTTTTAACTTTTTTCTTATTAACGAAAAATAATTATTTATCAACAAAAACCCCCAGTATTAAAGGGATATACAGCAAATTTAGATCAACTTACGAAAACTTACGAAAAGCCCATTTTTGCGGTCCGAACAGGACCGTCCGGACCGCCAACAAAATACGCCTCTATGGCTGGAGGAATAGAAAACCCTAGGATTCGCAAGATCTCAGGGTTTTTGTTTTTTAGGATTTAACAAAAGATCATTTTTTTCTTTCGAGAATCATTGTAAATTTACTACTCAATCAAAAATTACTACTATGAAAAAATGCTTACGAGCGTGTGTCTTTTTCTTCGCCGCGTCAATGATGAGTACATCATTTGCGCAATCAGAGAACACACAGCAATCAGAATCCAATCTTGAAACAGCTTATTTGGCAGCTTCCGAAAATGGAGTTGATGCGTATTTAACTTCCAGAAGTATGAACGATAAGACCTATTTGGTGCTTAGCCTGACGAATTCAACCAATGATATGGTTGACGTTGATTGGACTATTTACGCAGGATCGGAACTGTACTTTGGTTCGATTCATAACAAATTAGACGCCGGAGTGACGATCGAAATATTTGACGCATCTCGACTAATAGAGATTCAACCGGGTCAATCGTTATCGGAATTTAAAGTAGACATTAACTTATAATCATCAAATTATGAAAAATATTACGCAAAATATACTTATTGCAATAAGTGTTCTGGCAACCGGATCACTTTTTGCTCAATGTCCAACGGTTACATGTCCGGCAGACATATATGTGAATGCCGACTCTACGTGTAATGCGGTGGTGAGTTATACAATCCCTCAGGGTTATGATCCTTGTGACTTGGATTCGATCATATTCAATTATACGGGAACAATTGACAGCTGGATAGTTCCTGCAGGCGTTACCTCCGTAACGATTGAAGCTCGTGGGGCTCAAGGAAGTAATAATACAAGTTCTGGGGTGCCAGCGGGCCTTGGTGCTATTATGATTGGTGACTTCACAGTGACACCAGGCCAAACGCTTCAGATTCTAGTAGGACAGCAATATCATTCAACTGGTGGTAATGGCGGAGGCGGCGGTACATTCGTCGTTGACATGTCTAATAACCCACTCATTGTTGCTGGTGGTGGCGGTGGTTCAGCCGCAGCTCTTGATTCACCAAATAAACATGGTCAGGTTGGAACAACCGGAGGCATGGGAACAGGTGGTGGTGGTGCCGGCGGTACTGCCGGAAATGGCGGTTCTGCCGGTGGCTCATTCTCTTCAGGTGCCGGAGGTGGATTGCTAACTGATGGCGCTGATGGTTGGACTGCAAATTCTGGTGGAGATGCCTTTGTTAATGGTGGAGCTGGTGCCAATGTTGGATTTGGAATTGGTGGCTTCGGTGGAGGTGGAAATGGTTCCGGATACGTCGTTGGTGGCGGTGGCGGTGGCTACTCTGGTGGTGGTGCTGGTTCTAATAGCGTCGGAAGTGGCGGTGTTGGAGGTGGAGGCGCTTCTTTCAATGGTGGTACCAACCAAAATAATACAGGTGGAGTAAATTTAGGTCATGGTATGGTTAAAATCACCTATGGTGGTGGAACGACAACTACCTTTGTTTCAGGGATTGGTACTGGAGGAACATTCCCGGTAGGTACAACTACAGAAACTTACGCAGTTATTAATGCCTTTGGAGATTCTGCTTTCTGTTCGTTTAATGTGATCGTTACAGATTCGATCGCACCAACAGTAACTTCTCCTGCAAACATAACACAATGTGATCCTGTTGTTAACGGAATCGCTCCTACGACCTGGGATAACTGCGGTGGTGAAACGGTAAGTTACAATATGACCGGAGCAACAACCGGTTCAGGAAGTGGAGATGCCAGTGGTACATCATTTAATGTTGGTACAACAACAGTATGGTATATCGTAACAGATCAGTCTGGAAATATGGATAGTTCATCTTTCGATGTGACTATCAATCCGGCTCCGTCAGTTTCATTAAGTGCTTTCACGGACTCAACGATTTGCGTCTATGATGATCCTGTTGCTCTTCCGGGTGGAACACCTGCAAATGGAACTTATTCAGGAACAGGCGTATCAGGAGGTAATTTCGACCCTAACGCAAGTGGTATCGGAACGTTCTGGGTTGTATACACATACATTGATACAGCAACCGAATGCGTCGGTATGGACTCCACTTCTATCACCGTTGAATCTTGTGCAAATATCGAAGAATACGGTTCAATTGAAGGATTAACAATTTATCCGAATCCGGGCGAAGGATTATTTACCGTCGAGTTTAAAAACAACACGCTCGAATCATACACGCTACGAGTGATTGACGCTAATGGTAAAGAGATCAATACGCTTCATACGGATGATCAAAATGTATCTGTGAAACTAGATATTACGTCTCAACCGGATGGATTCTATTATCTGGAGATTGATTCCGGATCGAGTACAGCAAAATACAAGCTGATCAAGAATTAATTCAATAGCGTAAATAAATTGAAGGGCGGACAAGTGTCCGCCTTTTTTGTGTCCATTATTTCAATTCGTTTAACCATTGATCGTGTTCCATATCGATAAGCTCTGCGGCTATTCGTCTGTTTGCTTTTTCAAGGTCCTCCTCATAGTCGGCGAGACTTCGATCATTCACATTTGACTCTTTTATGATCGTACTTTTGAAATTTCTCAACACCAGTTGATCATCATTGATTCCTTCATCAATTAATATCTTGCGCAAATGCGGATAGAATACCCAAAATAAATCTCTTTCCCTGCCGTCAATTTCAGCTACCGGACAAACTCCGATCATTCTAATTTCAGCAAGGTGTCTCTTCTTGTCGTAAAACCAATCCTCCTTAATCTTGTATGCAACGGCTTGTTTATCTTCTAAAATAGCGACCGAATCATCTGCTAATCGTTCCCTTAAATCATCGTAGCTTGGATGATAAACTTTCGCATCATGTTCTATCACATCATTCATAACAATAGTGAACAAGTCATTATGAAGATCATTCGCGTCAATTCTTCTCCAGAGGCGTTTACTTATCGCAACATCCGCTTCTTCCACAAAATCAAACTTCAATAATCCTGTTTTGGGTCGTTCATTTTTGTGGGTATATCCTTCTAAGTCTGGAATATGATTTCCCTCCGGTGAAAGTGCCAACTCAATCTCAAAATTCAAATTATCCTCGTAAGTTCGTTGCATTCTTAATACTCCGGTAGAGTCCCAAAGTTTCCACTCTCCTACCCTCTGATTGTTAACGAAATCACCCGAAGCTTTTTTAATGCCATTCGAATAGAACGATTCATAATGACCGTTCAGCATACCATTTGAATAGATAGAGTCGATGGATTCCTGTGCAAAAAACCATCCCGATGTAAACAAGACTATAGAAGTGGCCAATAATTTCATAAGCAAGTTTATAAAGTATATCAATTTATTGATAATTGGTTACAAAATCTCATGGTCAAGAACAAAATAGATGTATCATCTGCTTTTAAAATTGCTATCTTAATTGCTATGGCCGGATTGTTGTTAATCGGTCTAACGTGTAATTGACTTGTTAAGTCCTAAGAAAAGAAACAATGACTAAGAATATACTCTATAGTACGATCATGATGCTTTTGATATTGGCGCTTAGTTCCAGTGCATGTAAGAGTATGCGTTCAAAATTGATCGGTTACTGGGAAATATATAAGATCGAAGAAGGGCATGAAGGATATCCTAAGGAAAAGCGAAACAAGTATATTCAATTGAATGAAGACAACACCATGACGGGTGGACGCATCGGTGAAGAACCTAACAAAAAAGGCAGATGGGAGTTTAATAAAAAAGATCGTTCAATTACGATAACGTCAGAGACCGAACTTTCGGATGACGGAACCTATGTCATTGAAGAAATATCTCGCGATGAGTTGATTCTTTCGAAAGGTGGTCGAAAGGTTTATTTAGACCATGGTTTAAAAGACGAGTCTAAATAGTGTTTGTCTTAGCTGTCAGGTAAGCATCCAAAAGAACGATTGCGCTTAAGGCTTCAACTATAGCTACGGCACGTGGAACAACGCATGGGTCATGTCTACCCTTTCCTTCCAATGTGATCTCGGCTCCATCACTATCTACGCTAGGTTGATGTTGCATGACCGTCGAAACCGGTTTGAAAGCTACGCGAAAGTTAATGGGCATACCATTCGAGATTCCTCCCTGTATACCTCCTGAGTGGTTTGATTTTGTAGAGAAGTCCTCATTAAAGAGATCATTGTGTTCTGATCCTTTCATTGCCACCGCTGAAAATCCCGATCCAATTTCAAATCCTTTTACAGCATTGATCGACAGCATTGCTTTACCCAGCGATGCGGACAGCTTAGCAAAAACAGGTTCGCCCAATCCGGCTGGAACTCCAATGATATTACAGGCAATGCTTCCGCCGATCGTATTACCTTCATCCCGTATCGTATCAATCAGGTCATTCATTCTAGTTGCCACTTCCAGGTTTGCGGTTCGAACTTCGTTTTTATCAATTACTTCAAAATCGATATCACCCTCTAATTTAATAGACCCGACCTGATCTACATAAGCGGTGATCTTAACGTTCTTCTTACCTAGAATTTGTTTAGCGATCGCCCCTGCTACAACCCAATTGGCTGTTTCTCTCGCGCTTGCTCTTCCTCCTCCTCTATGATCACGAACTCCATACTTCTTGTCGTAAGAATAATCCGCATGTGAAGGACGAAATGTATCCTTCAAATGATCGTAGTCTTCTGATTTTGTATTTGTATTTGGGATAGTAAACCCAATCGGTGCTCCAGTTGTTGTCCCATCAATCAATCCCGATAAAAACTCAACCTGGTCTGATTCCTTTCGAGGTGTAGTAATGTCGGACTGACCCGGTTTTCTTCTGTCAAGTTCGAGTTGAATTGCGTTCAGATCCAGTTCAATTCCCGAAGGACACCCCTCGATAATTCCACCTATAGCTTTGCCATGCGACTCTCCAAATGTCGTCAATTGAAAGATATGACCAATGGTTGAACTCATCTATTGGCAAATTGTTTCTTCGGTAATTCTTAGGATCTCCCTTACCTCATCCATGGTTGGCGCTTCGGCATACGTTCGTAGCACTGGTTCTGTACCGGATGGTCTAATCATCACCCATCTATTTTCATCGAAGAAGTATTTGTAACCATCGATCGTTCCTACTTCTTGAACATGATACCTTCCGAAGTTTTTATAAGCGTCATTCTTACAATTCTCTATTATCTTCTCTTTCAGGTCTTCCGTAATATGGAGGTCATTTCGCTCGAATTTGAATGGCCCCACGATTTCATATACTTCATTTATCAGATCGTCCAGTGACTTACCTGACTTCGCCATGAATTCCCAAATGATTAATCCCATCCAGATTCCATCTCGCTCCGGTATATGTCCTTTTACGGCTATACCACCAGATTCCTCTCCTCCAACAAGAACGTCTTCATCGACCATTAATCCTGCTATATATTTAAATCCGATCTTTACCACTTCAGAATCTAACCCGTAATGCTCGGCCATTTTCCCTACTCTCGGTGTCGTACTAAAAGCCGTTGCGACCTTACCTCTCTGACCTTTGTATTTCGCGAGGTAATGTATCAGAAGTAAAATAATATGATGAGAATCGATGAATTCACCTTTACTGTTGTATAAGCCAATTCGATCAGCATCGCCATCCGTCGCCAGAGCACAATCAATGTTTCCTTCTTTCTTTATGAAGGCTTCTAACTCCTTTAGATTTTTTGCGATTGGCTCAGGTGCCTGCCCCATAAATGAAGGATTGTACTCACAATGCAACAACTTAGTGTTTGGAAGAAGTCTTCTGAGTGCACTCTGACCGGCTCCATACATGGCATCATAAGCCAAGATAAGACCTGAATCTTCAATTGCTTTTAGATCGAAGTTGTTTTTAGCATGCTCCACATACATGGTTTCAAGATCCACCACTGCAACGAGATCGGAATCTAATTTGAGTTGACTCAAGTCTAAACCGTGTTCGTCAGGAATGATGTCTTCAATTTCCTGAACTTTCTCCGGAGACAATGGTCCGCCGTGCTCCGATTTTAACTTAAAGCCATTGTAAGATGGTGGATTATGACTTGCGGTGATAACGACCCCGATCGAACATTTCAACTCAACTGCAGCCAAAGACACCATTGGTGTTGAAACAAATCCAACTGCCATCTTTACTGCTATTCCTTCGCTTACAAATACCTTGACAGCGGTTTCCACAAATAGTTCTCCTCCAAAGCGACAATCATGACCGATAACAATCTTTGGATCCTCGTAATTCTCTTTAACCCATTTTGCAGTTGCCAAAGACACTCTTGCCACATTGTCAACCGTAAATTCTTCAGCTATAATCGCTCTCCAGCCGTCTGTTCCAAATTTGATTTTGTTCGCCACTTCTTAATTGATTTTTTTGTTTGCAAATATACTAAGTACAAGACTTAATCCTCTAATTCAAAGCATATCTGATATTCCAATCCCTCTTCGGAATTATTTACTTTTAGTTCTGCATTCAACTGCTCACAAAGTATATTGATCAATGCGAGTCCTAATCCATTGCTTCCTTTCTGATCACTAATACCTGGACCTGTATCTCCAATGGTCAGCAAGTACGTATCATCCTGTTGATCCAGCCGCAAATAGAACGCACCTTGCCCTTCTCTTAATGCATGTTTGAACGAATTACATGTAATTTCGTTTATGACGAGTGATAGTGGAATTGATTGTTCCAGGTTCACCTCAACATCATCTACCTCCACGTCTATATCGATTTTAACTTCGTTGTTAAGTGCATAGAGCTGAACCAATGACTTCGTTAATTCATTTAGATACGAACTCAAATTAACCTTATCGAAATCTTCGCGCTGATACATTAACTCATGTACTACGGCCATTGTGTTAACCCGATTGATGCTTGCCTCAAATTCTTCTTTGAACTTCTTATTATCAATAGTATCCATCTGGAGCCGTAGAAGACTACTAATGACCTGCAGATTATTTTTTACCCGGTGATGAATCTCGCGTATCAGCATTTCTTTCTGATCAAGCGATTCCCTCAGCTGCTCCTCGATATTCTTTCGTTTAAAGAAGACGGGGATTTCAAATTGTTCAACTTCTGACAAATCAACTCGCTCCCCAACGTATTGCTCAATTTTATCCGATGGAGCCATGATGAAGGTGCATGCGTCATCTCCTTTTGCTTCGCAGGTTATTTCCACCGTTGTTAACGCCAAACTAAAGCTCTCTTCACACCACCCAGCTGAATAACCACAATTCATGGTGCAAACCGGAATATTTGATTTCTTGCCAGCTTTTATCCAGGACTGTGCCTCAAAGGAATTGTGATGCTGAAAGGATAAGAAGTAGTTATCATCCGGTGTGGGTCTACTGTCTTCAAATATCTCCACATTCGCCCAACCTGTAAATGCAAAATGGATGGGTCCGGCAGATAATTTTTCAATCGGCTCAGCCAATCCCAGGCTCTTGTGAAATGCAATGGCATCTTTCTTACCGATTACTTTGGCATTATCATACAAGAAATTATTTCCAATACTGATCGCTTCTTGTTCAGGTCGATTTGAATAGCGCTCTTTAATCAGATCTAAAAACTCATAACTCAATGAATCCGACCTGAATAATACATAGCGTTGACCGTGAATGGTAATCTCTCCCGAATTAGGATCAAAATTCACATCATTAAAGTATTCACGAATCATCACTTCGATTGTGCCAAACAATTCGCTAATCTCATCCGGAACAATTACTGTTGTGGGATCCTGAGCATTCGCATTTGCCTGTGATTTAAGCTCGCGAAGTTCATTTTCCAACTGTCGAATCCTATTTTCAATATTGGGTTTCACAAAGAAAAAACCTCCCGCCTGAGACGGGAGGAATTGCGTTATTTTTTGAATTCACTAATAGTGCGACGAATGATATCAACACAATCCAATAATTGCTCCTCATTCATTACCAATGGAGGTGCAAAGCGAATAATATTCCCATGTGTTGGCTTGGCTAAAAGTCCATTCTGTTTTAATGCCAAACATAGATTCCAGGCCGTATCACTATCAGGCGTATCATTAACAATAATTGCATTCAACAGCCCTTTACCTCTTACTTTTACCACCAGGTCCGTTTGATCAATTATCTTTTGCATTTCCGCTCTGAAAAGCTGTCCCAAACGCTCCGCATTTTCAGCAAGTTCCTCATCACGAACAACTTCCAGGGCAGCTATAGCTACCTTCGCAGCAACGGGATTACCTCCAAATGTGGAACCATGTTGTCCGGGCTTAATAACCAACATAATATCATCATTTGCCAATACCGCTGAAACAGGATACGCACCACCAGAAAGTGCCTTCCCTAATATTAATATATCCGGTTTAACATTTTCGTGTTCTACAGCTAATAACTTTCCTGTTCTCGCAATTCCAGTTTGTACTTCATCAGCTATAAACAGCACATTTGCAGCTTCACAAAGCTCCTTTGCTTTCGATAAATAGCCTTCTGAAGGAACAAATACACCGGCTTCACCTTGAATAGGCTCTACTAAAAACCCAACGACATTATCATCATTTAAAGCGTTAGCCAATGAGTCAATATCATCATATGGAATTCTAATAAAACCAGGTGTATAAGGGCCAAAATTCTTATTCGCATCCGGGTCATTTGAAAATGAAATAATAGTCGTTGTTCTTCCGTGAAAGTTATTCTCACATACCACTATTTTTGCCTCGTTTTCATCTACTCCCTTCTTTTCATAACCCCATTTACGGCATAGTTTAATAGCCGTCTCAACTGCTTCTGCCCCTGTATTCATAGGTAGGACCTTATCGTAGTTGAAGTATTCTGTTACATATTTTTCATAAGGACCGAGAGCATCATTATAAAAAGCTCTTGAAGTGAGCGTTAAAGTCTTTGCCTGATCAATCATGGCTTCAACAATTCTCGGGTGACAATGTCCCTGGTTAACTGCTGAATACGCTGAAAGGAAATCGTAATATTTCTTTCCTTCCACGTCCCAAACGTGCACGCCTTCACCACGTGCGATAACAACTCCCAGAGGATGATAGTTATGAGCTCCATAACGGTCCTCCAAATTCATCAGGTCTTTTGACGATAATTTTTCCATAGTTTCGTTCATACCGTGTAATTTTTGAAATAATACGTTCATCTCGGAGAACGCTTATCCTTTCCTCATTCACGGAGAGAAATCATCCGAAACAAAGATATTCAATTAATTAGGAAAATCTATGGAATCAGCTGACAGAAAGAAATGGTAACGGGACTTTAAAATAGTTTGGATTGACCGTCATCATCTGTATTGATTTCCCACTCGATCGTTACTGACTCCTCATCACCGGAGCCATTATCCTTTTTTTCAGCACCCCCTTCGTCATTTTCTTCGGTCTCATTATCTGGTTCTTCCTCCTGAACTTCATCAGGCCATGGTTCAAAGCCATCTTCCGGTTCATCGACAACGATTTCTTTCACCTTAAGCTTCGTGATCTGATTACCTTGTGCCTTCATCCCTTTAATATCAATGAAATCCTCCATTTCTATCACGGTATCCGGTAGATTTTTAGTTGCTTTCAGCTGCTTGTTATAAACCACGCGAATCTTAGGTTTGTATGCTGTCGACACCAGGTCCAAATGTGAGCCTTCTGATTCGGTGATAAAAGGAATTCGCTTATCAGTTGTGATCTCACATAAGAATCTTTTACCATAGTGCAGTTCTTTTTCACCATCAAAATAAACTGCTGTTATCGCATGATCCGGATTCCATTTCTCAATGTGGATCATATCTTCATCAAAGTGAGTCGCAAGATCAAATGGAGATAAACGATATTCACCATTTCGATAGATGGTCAAAATCTTATCATCTCCTTTAAAGGCACCAAGGAATTTACCACGCCCTTCATCGTTGAGTCTATGCACAACATCATCATACCAAATCTTTCTTGCGGCAAGAGTAGAACCTCCCACTTCCTTCTGAATAACTTTTGATACGATCTCTTTCGTTACTCTGTTTCCTACAGCACTACGGCCTTTGATCAATTGCTCTCCCATGTCGATATCCCACTTCAGACGCTTCAAGTGCGGTCTGGCCCTAAGAACAATGGTAATGACCTCTCGCTCTCCATTCGGATGGACACTGAAGTAAAGAACCTTGGATCCTTTTGATCCTTTTGTTAGATCGTACTCCGTATCACGGGTAATGGATTTCACATTGAAACGTTTCATCATCGTAGGACCACCTTTGCCATCCTGATAAAGCATATGATAAACCGTACGCTTGTCTCCGCGTTTCCAAACATTTGCGTACATAATTCCTTTACCGACAAACTTCTTATCAGCCACCTTCGTCACCATCATCTTACCGGTGTTGAAGAAAATGATAACGTCATCTATTTCAGAACAATCGGCAACATGTTCTGCTTTGCGGAGATTGTATCCGATAAATCCTTCATCGTAATCGACAAACAATTTTCTGTTCGCAATGATCACTTTTTTGGCAGCAATGGAATCGAATGTTTTAATCTCACACTTACGATCGCGTTCACCGCCATATTTTTTCTTTAATTCCTTGAAGTAATCGATCGCATATTCAATGAGATTCGCAAGCTTCTCCTTTACCTCCGCAATTTCTCCTTCGATCTTAGCAATATTATCATCTGCCTTATCTGCATCAAAGCGTGTGATTCGGATCATCGGTATCTGCGTGAGCTTGTGCAGGTCTTCATCAGTAATCTCGCGGATCAACTTTTTCTGGAATGGCTTAAATGCTTTATATAAGTATTCATAAAGCGTTGCTTTATCTGAATACAGCTTAAAGTCGATGTACATTTCCTCGTTGATAAAGATCTTTTCAAGTGTTGAGAAATGCCACTGACGTTCCAATTCATCCAATCGAATCTCGAGCTCCCTTTTAAGTAACTCTAAGGTGTTGTCCGTGTTCACCTTGAGGATTTCCGTCACCCCCATAAATCGAGGCGTATCCCCATCAATAACAGAAGCGTTAGGTGAAATAGAAACTTCGCAATCCGTGAAGGCATATAGGGCATCTACCGTTTTATCCGGAGAAACTCCTGTTGCCAAATGAACAATCACTTCAGCATCAGCAGCCGTATTGTCTTCGATCTTTTTAATCTTGATCTTTCCTTTATCGTTGGCTTTAAGGATCGATTCGATCAATGAAGTTGTTGTGCCATAGGGAACCTCGTGTATCACAAGCGTCTTCTTGTCCTCCTTTCGGATCTTTGCCCTTACACGTACCTTGCCTCCTCGCAGACCATCGTTATAATTGGAAACATCGATCATTCCGCCATTCGGGAAATCAGGATATAATGTCACCTTTTTACCTCTAAGATGATTAATCGACTGATCGATCAATTCGTTAAAGTTATGAGGTAGAATTTTACAAGCCATTCCAACCGCAATACCCTCTGCACCCTGAGCTAAAAGCAGTGGGAACTTAACGGGCAGCTGTTCCGGTTCGTTATTTCGACCATCATAGCTCTTTAACCAATTGGTTGTTTTGGCGTTAAAGACAACTTCCGCGGCGAATTTTGATAATCTTGCCTCGATATATCGCGGAGCTGCTGCACTATCTCCAGTTAATGTATTGCCCCAGTTTCCCTGGCAATCAACGAGAATATCTTTCTGACCTAGCTGAACCAAGGCATCTCCAATGGAAGCATCTCCGTGTGGGTGATACTTCATGGTATTACCGATGATATTCGCCACCTTGTTGTAACGGCCATCATCCATCTCTTTCATGGAATGCATGATTCGTCTCTGCACCGGTTTTAACCCGTCATACAAAGAAGGAACAGCTCGTTCCAGAATCACATAGGAAGCATAATCAAGAAACCAATTCTCATACAGACCACCTACCGGTGTTATCTTATCATCGGTGTGATCAGCCTGATTCGAATCATCGTTGCCTAATTCATTTCCCTCCAAATCCTCGTTATCCTCTGCCATTTTACGATGCTTTTTCTAATTCGTCATCTGTTTCCTCCACATCAACTTCAACGCGAAGGTTATTGATGATAAAATCTTGTCGCTCCTGTGTATTCTTACCCATATAGTACGAAAGTATCTCGTCGATTGAAGATTCTTTTGATAGCACAACCGGCTCTAAACGAATGTCTTCGCCAATGAAGTTTTTAAACTCATCAGGGGATATCTCTCCAAGTCCTTTGAATCGCGTTATTTCAGGATTTCTACCTAATTTCTCCATTGCTTTTACCCGTTCTTCCTCTGAGTAACAATAGATTGTTTCTTTCTTATTTCGAACCCTGAACAAAGGTGTTTGCAATACGTAGACATGATTGCGCTTTACCAGGTCCGGGAAGAACTGTAAGAAGAAGGTCAATAACAGCATCCGAATGTGCATTCCATCGACATCGGCATCCGTTGCAATTACAATGTTATTGTATCGCAAGTTGTCCATATCGTCTTCAATATCAAGTGCAGCCTGAATCAAATTAAACTCTTCATTCTCATAGACCACCTTCTTTGTCAATCCATAACTGTTTAATGGCTTACCTCTCAGCGAGAAGACCGCCTGAGTATTCACATCCCTTGATTTCGTGATAGACCCACTTGCGGAGTCTCCTTCTGTTATGAATAGCGTCGTCTTTTCCCTTAGATCATGCTTGAGATCGGTCAAGTGTACGCGACAATCCCGTAATTTCTTATTGTGCAGGTTTGCCTTCTTTGCGCGCTCTCTAGCAATTTTACGAATTCCGGAAAGTTCTTTACGTTCCTTTTCTGACTGTCTGATCTTCTTTTCAAGAATCTCAACAATATCGGGATTTCGATGCAGGAAATTATCGAGTTTTTCTTTGAGGAAATCATTGATGAAGGCTCTCATCGATTTACCACCTGGTTCAATTTCCAGCGATCCTAATTTCGTCTTCGTTTGCGATTCAAAAACAGGCTCAATCACCTTTACAGAAATTGCAGCTACAATCGATTGACGAACATCTGATGACTCATAATTTTTACCGTAGAAGTCTTTGATAACCTTAGCGACTGATTCCCTAAACGCACTTTGATGTGTACCTCCCTGGGTGGTATGCTGTCCATTGACAAACGAATAGTAATCCTCACCGTAAGTCTTACCATGTGTAAAAGCCACCTCAATGTCATCTCCTTCCAGATGAATGATTGGATAAAGTGGATCTCCGTCCATGTTGTCTTCCAATAAATCTTTCAATCCATTTTCCGACTTAAATTTTTGACCGTTATAATTAATTGTTAAACCTCTGTTCAGGTAACAGTAATTCCAAAACATCTTCTCCAGATAAGCTGTTTTGAATGAATGTTTTTTAAATACTTGTTCATCCGGCCTAAACTCAACATAGGTTCCGTTTCGCTCATCCGTTGTAGTCTCTTTCAGGTCTTCAACCAATTCGCCACGCTCAAAAGAAGCCTGTTTTTTCTTTCCGTCTCTAACCGAATAAACCATGAAATAGCTCGACAAGGCATTCACAGCTTTCGTACCTACACCGTTTAATCCAACTGATTTCTTAAACGCTTTTGAATCATACTTTCCTCCCGTGTTAATTTGAGAAACACATTCGATTACTTTTCCCAAAGGAATACCGCGTCCGTAATCTCTAACACTAACCAGTCCGTCTTTGATTTTTACATCGACTTTTTTGCCATTCCCCATGACAAATTCATCGATACAATTATCTACCGTTTCCTTAACCAATATATAAATCCCGTCATCTACTGAAGACCCATCCCCCAGCTTACCGATATACATACCGGGTCTGAGACGGATGTGCTCCTTCCAATCCAGGGATCGGATGTTTTCTTCTGTGTATTGATTTTCCGCCATCTTCGTATGTATTTTGGAGAACTTCAAATATAATCAACCTATGCGCATGAATCCAGTGAAGTTTTGCACAACTTATTCACGAAAATCAGTTAAAAACTAAGGGCTTAAGAGGCGATCGAATTATTCGATTTCAAAAATGTCCCCGTCTTCCACAACTTGAGCTTGCGAAAAAATCGTAAGTGCTTCATTCAGATGTATATCACCACTGTCATACCGCGCACTTATATGACCCAGTAGCAGCTTACCCACCTTAGCTTTTTTTGCAATGTTTGCAGCATCCATCGCGGTGGAATGTTTCGTTTCTTTCGCCCTATCCTTAAGATGTTCCACAAAGGTCGCTTCGTGATATAACAAGTCTACATTTTGTATTTCCTTCAGCATTTGCTCGTTGTACATGGTATCTGAACAGTACGCATAACTTTTTGAAGGATCGCCTTGCTCTGTATAGTCAGATGATCGATACAGTATTTCCCCAACCTTAACATCTTCACCGTTCTTCAATCGATGATAACATTCCACCGGAACGTCATCTTTTTTTGCTAGATCGGCCAGTAATTTACGTGGTTTTGATTTTTCAACTATACGAAAACCATGGGTGGGAATCTTATGGATCATAGGAAAAGTATGAATTTCAATTTTTTCATCTTCGAATATTTTCCCTGAAAAGTCGTCATTGATAGCGTGAAAAACTATTTCGTAGGCGAAACGTGACTCACCAGCTTCTAATATTGTTTGGATAATACTTTCTAATTTCGGTGGACCATAAATATTGATTGGCACTACTCTTCCCAATAAGTGCATCGTACTGAGAAGTCCCATTAAGCCAAAGTAGTGATCACCATGAAGATGGGAGATCAGAATATGGTTGATACGTTGAAATTTGATTCCGAATTTCCTTAATTGTAATTGAGCACCTTCACCACAGTCGATCAAAATACTTCGACTACAACACATCACGTGCTGAGAACTTGGGATTCGTCTGGATGTTGGAATTGCGGAGCCGCTACCTAATATGCGGACCGTAAAGCTCACGAATTGATCTTTGACAATGCGTTTTTCTCGTCAGCCTCAATAACCAGAACACGGTCAAGCTGAGCAATCTGAATCAATTTTTCAACGTTCGGTTGCAGTCCACAAAGAATGAATTTACCGTTCGTGTCTTTACAAAGTCTGTTTGCTACCAGAATTGCACTTAACCCTGATGAATCACAATACTTGGTTTTAGACATGTCAATCACAATATTGTTCACGCTACTCTTGTTGAGAAAGACCAGCTCTGATTTCAATTCAGATGCATTAGAAGCGTTTAAACGTTCAACGTTTGTTTTAACTACTGCCGTGCTGTTATTCTGATTTACTATAAAGTCCATGAACGTATTCTTGTTTCAACCAAATGTACAAAATTTATCTCTTGATCTTTGATGCTAATAAATATATCACTGCCATTCTAACCGCCACACCATTTTCGACCTGTTGAAGTATGATTGCCTGGTCAGAATCTGCAACATCACTAGTAATCTCCACCCCTCTGTTTATTGGTCCGGGATGCATTACAACGATCTTTTTGTCAAGTGAATCCAGAATTTCTTTGGTCAGCCCGAATTGCATTGAGTACTCTCTAAGCGAAGGAAAATACTTGATGTCTTGTCTTTCCAGTTGGATTCTCAACATGTTGGCAACATCACACCATTCGAGTGCTTTTCTGAGGTTGTGCTCAACCTTTACACCAAGCTTGTCAATGTATTTAGGAATTAAGGTTGTTGGCCCACAAACCATCACTTCTGCACCCTGCTTTTGCAGTGCGTAAATATTAGAAAGCGCTACGCGTGAGTGAAGAATATCTCCTACAATGACCACTTTCTTACCTTCAATGGACCCGAGTCTTTCGCGAATTGAATAAGAATCCAGAAGCGCCTGGGTCGGATGTTCATGTGTCCCGTCACCAGCATTTACTATTCTCGCATCAACCCTTTCTGATAGGAACTTAGCAGCCCCCGGATTTGGGTGTCTCATGACTACCATATCAACCTTCATCGAAAGAATGTTGTTGACCGTGTCTACCAGTGTCTCTCCTTTTTTAACCGATGAACTTGCCGCTGAAAAATTTACGATATCAGCAGACAATCGCTTCTCGGCTAATTCGAAGGAAAGCCTGGTTCTGGTTGAGTTCTCAAAGAAGAGATTAGCAATGGTTATATCTCTAAGTGAAGGCACCTTTTTAATAGGTCGATTAATTACTTCTTTAAAAGCATCCGCTGTTTTAAAAATAAGCTCGATATCTTTTGAGCTGAGATCCTTAATACCGATCAGGTGATCTGCACTTAAACTATCCATTTGCTTCCGGTGTATATAATATCACTTTATCTTCTCCTTCAATTTCTTTCCACTCAACAGATACTCGCTCCGAGATCAATGTATCCACTGTCTTACCGACGTAATCCGGTTGAATGGGTAAATGTCTTTTAAATCTTCGATCAATAAGTGCCAGCAGTTCTACCTGCTCCGGTCGACCAAAGGCCAACAGTGCGTCCAGTCCGGAACGAATTGATCTACCTGTGTATAATACATCATCTATTAAGACGACTCTTTTATTCTCAATAACGAAGTCAATATTCGTGGCGCTTGGAATTAAAGGTGTTTCGCGTCTTCTGAAATCATCGCGATAGAATGTTATATCGAGATTACCGCACACGATTGAATGACCAAGTATGCTTTCGAGACGCTCTTTCAAGCGTGTCAACACATTGATGCCTCTAGGTTGAAGACCAATCAATACTGTTTCCGAAAAGTCGTTGTGAGATTCTATTAATTGATAACAAAGACGATTTAATGTAAGCTCAAAATGTTTGGCATTCAGAATGAGTTGTCTTTCCATCAGGAACAAAGATAAACTAATTACATCCTGAATTAACAAGTAGTGAAAAAAAAATAAACTTTTTTATTGCAAAAGCGCTTTTACTAAATCGGTTTATTATATATCTTTATACGGTTAAATGCTGATAAAAGCGTTTAACTCAATGGTCGATACCTTTTACATAATGGCTGTAAAAAATTTGACTTTAAGACATATCTTAGTGAAGTAATTAGTTAGTCTTTAAACTAATTGTTTTCGTTTGTTTTTGGTTTAACTGTCTGATCTTACAAAGTTGCTCGTTAGTTTTGGTTAGAGAATTTCAAGTGAGGTCAGGCAGTTCTTTTTTATCCTCCTTTTTTCTTAACCCCATAGCCCAAATCAGACAGGATTTGAACAACTTTATCGCGGAAGTTACCTTGAATTAGAATCTCACTGGATTTCACTCCTCCACCAACACCACACTTACTTTTTAGAAGTTTTGCTAAATCCTTCATATCTTCCGTTGATCCAACGAACCCTTCAATCAACGTGACTTCTTTTCCTCCTCGATTTTTTCTGTCGATAGATACGTAGAGTAGCTGATCCTGTGGATCCTTTGTCTCCAACTCATCATCTTCGTTGTAATCGTATTCGAAGTCCGGGTTTGTGGAATAAACAATATGTTTGCGATTTTTCTTACTCAAGTCTATTAATTGGTTAGGCCTTTGGACACTTTTTACAGAAATAGCCCTTCTTCTTGTACTTTTTACAGCACTTCTTTTTTTTAGAACACTGCAGCTCGGAATCAAGATTAAACGTCGATATTTCGAATGGCTTATCCAACCTATTTAGATTCATTCTAAACAAATGTACCTAAATAATCGAATACTTTTGAAGTCATAATGGATAAATTATTCTTCTCTCGACAACTTAACCTCAAAAACAAATAACTCAAGACCGTCATCCACGTTACTGGTTGCATAACTTAAGCTATTACCGGTTTTAACTCGGGTAACGATCATCCCCAATCCTGCTCCAGTTCCATGATCAACAAATTCATAATCCAATGCAGCCTGCATTTTTTCTTCCATTTGTTCTCGCGTAAGCTTATTGATTCGTTCGATGTATTCAATCAGGTCATCCTTGGTATCAGATCGGACGAGATTAGCCATTGAAATAACATATTCGTCCTGTCTTCGATTGACGATAACGAATCCAAGTTGTTCATTATTTGCATCCAGCTCACCATGTTTACGCACATTATTTAAGCCTTCTATCAGAATGGTAAACATGCGCTTAATCACTAATTTCTTATCTCCGGAAGAGATCATCAGAAACTCTACTCGATCGGTGAGCGCATTAACGAGATCCAACGAAAAGGTGCCTAAATGAGATAAGACAACGGACGAGCCTTCCGCTTGTGAAAGTTCATCGCATTTATCCTGAAAAATCTCTCGTAACGCTATGGAAGCAGTATTGTTTCTAACCTGTGGCACCTGAATTCTTTCTTTTAATTATCTAAAACTAGACATTGATCCACCTGTAGTTTCCAGGTTATAACGAAGGAACAGCTCAAACCCGCCTTTCATTCTTGAGACTGAATTAAGCGTTGATGTGTTAATATCATAAGCGAATCCAGCAGATATCGTGTTCCATTCCAAAATTGTTTTGGCAATCAAAGCATCATTCCATCGGTGGAATAATCCGAAATGAAGATAGAATGGTTTTACTCGACCTGTAATTTGCGAACTCTCCGTCAATGAAATCCGATAGTATGTACCAAATAATATTTCCATACTCGTTCCTTGTCTGTTAAAATACGCTCCCGGAAGCACAGCACCATTTGAATTATTTAGAGCAATTAACCCGTTCGCAAAAAGTGACCATCGCATATAAAGCTTTTCGTCGCTAGTTGAAATAAACGAATAAGATGGTGTATTCACATGATAGAAGGCAACACCACCTGTTACAGCTCGTTGATTGCGCTGTGATGTTGAACCTGTAAATTTCTTATAGTTATATAACAATCCTGCCCCAGCATCTAAAAAGCTGAAAGAATTATTATCAATCAGCTCACCAGCTATTGATGGGTCATAGGCTAGGCCGTTGTACTGTGAATTCCATTGTGCATCAGAAGCTAAAATTGATCGCTGACCAAACCCTCCATAGATTCCCAATCCCACCGTGCTCTTCCTATCCAGATTTAAGTGATACGCTAAACTCAGATTGACATTGTTCGTCGTCACTTTATTTGATCCGGCCACATCATTAAAGAAGTTGATTCCTCCCGCAATAATTCCATTCTTTGCTGCGGATTTGGGATTGAATCTCCCGTCAAAAGAGGCGGCCATCGTTTGAAATGGTGCAGCAACACTATTCCACTGTGACCGATAATTGATGATTCCCTGCATAGTAGCATTCGCACCAGCCAAAGCAGGGTTAAGTGTCATTGGGGAATATTCCATTTGCGAGAAATGAATATCCTGACCGAACGATACGCCGGTAACCAACAAGCAAATAAATAAGTGAATAAGTCTTTTCATCTTCATTGTCTTACTATTATCTAACTACTGTAATATTTCCTGATTGTTCAACTGTCTCGCCATTTGTCAGAACAGCGTTAAGCGTATACACATACACCCCGCTCTGAACGAGTTGCCCTTTATAAGTTCCATCCCAACAAACATCGCTCATGTCCGCATTGGAGACTGTATAAGGAGTTTCTGTTTCGAAGATCAACTCTCCCCATCTATTGTATATCCTAAATGTAAGTTGAGAAATACATCCTCCATAAACGCAGACATATTCGTTATCAGGATTACTCGCTGATCCAGGTGAGAACATGTTCGGAACATAAATATCAGCACAGGTTTCGTCCACAATAATCAAAACACTATCTGACCCCGTACAACCCGATGGATCCGTACCAACAACTACATACGTAGTAGTTTCCGTTGGTGAAGCAATTGGATCTGGACAACTTGTACAGCTTAAGCCTGTAGAAGGTGACCATGTATAGGTCGTAGCTCCTGTTGCGTTTAACTGAACAGTTTCTCCGGCATTAATTGTTGTTACGGAAGGCGTAGCTGAAACCGGCAATGACCCAACAGTGTTAACCGTATAGTTACCATTAAAGGTACAACCATTTCCATCCGTTACTGTCACACTATACGAGCCACCTGTAACACCAGTAATACTACTTGTTGTTTCACCTCCCGGAGACCATAGGTACGTGTAAGAACCTGTTCCGCCTGAGGCTGTTAGACTGATTGCTCCGTCACTCTGACCACAATTTTCATCTGTTATCGTTTCAGTTACACTGAGAGCAGCCGGATCGGTAATAGTAACCTGCGTACTCGTCTGACAACCATTTGCGTCTTCTACAACGATATTATAAGTGCCAGGACTAAGACCGGTAAAAACATTACCTGCCTGGAAAGTCGTTCCATTATCGATAGAATACTGAAGGGTACCTACTCCTCCGGATGCCGTGATATCAATGCTTCCATCATTTGATCCATTACAAAGGGGATCAGTAACAGTCACATTATTTATTACAGGACCTCCGGCATTGGACAAGGTAATCTGCTGGGTAGCCTGACAACCATTTGCGTCTTCTACAACAATGTCATAGATACCGGCTCCCAGACCTGCGAATAATCCACCTGCCTGGAAGGTCGTTCCATTATCAATAGAGTATTGCAGTGCTCCGGTTCCTCCAGATGCAATAATATCAATCGAACCATCTGTGTTACCACAAGTAGGGTCAACAGTGTTGACATTTGAAATTATTATAGCAGCTGGATCCGTCAAGGTTACCTGAGTAGTAGCTTGACAACCATTCGCATCTTCTACCACTATATCATAGGTTCCAGCTCCAAGGCCAGTAAATACATTACCTGCCTGGAATGTCGTTCCATTGTCTATTGAATATTGAAGAACACCAGTACCTCCGGATGCAGTAATGTCGATTGAACCATCTGTATCACCATTACATGTTGGATCTGTTGAAGTAACATTTGTAATTGAAACAGCTGCAGGATCAGTAAGGATAACCTGCGTGACGGCCTGACAACCATTCGCATCTTCGACAATGATATCGTACGTTCCTGCTCCAAGACCGGTAAACACGTTTCCACCCTGGAATGTCGTTCCGTTATCAATTGAATACTGAAGAACTCCCGCTCCACCTGAGGCTGTGATATCAATACTTCCATCCGTCGATCCATTACAGGTCGGATCAACCGTTACAACACCGTTAATAGTTGGACCACCAATATTAGACAAAGTTACCTGCGTGGTCGCCTGACATCCATTGACATCTTCAACAACAATATTATACGTTCCTGCGCCTAGCCCTGTGAATACGTTTCCACCCTGAAATGTGGTTCCATTATCGATCGAATATTGTAGTCCTCCGGCACCACCACTCGCAGTGATGTCAATTGAACCATCTGCATTACCACATGTGGGATCCGTTGTTACGACGTTTGTGATGTTAATCGCTGCGGGATCGGTTAATGTCACCTGAGTTGTTGCCTGACATCCATTCGCATCTTCCACAACAATATCATAGGTTCCAGCTCCTAATCCTGTAAATACGTTTCCAGCCTGGAAGGTTGTTCCATTATTAATTGAATATTGTAATGCTCCTGTTCCTCCTGAAGCTGTGATATCTATTGAACCATCCGTATTGCCGTTACATGCCGGATCGGTTGTTGCAACATTGGTGATGGTAACAGCCGCAGGATCCGTGAGCGTTACCTGCGTAGTAGCCTGACAACCATTCACATCTTCGACTACAATATCGTAAGTACCTGATCCCAATCCAGAGAATAATGATCCTCCCTGGAATGTTGTTCCGTTATCAATTGAATATTGAAGAGCTCCTGTTCCTCCGGATGCCGTAATATTTATTGAGCCATCTAATGAACCATTACATAATGGGTTTGATACCGCTACGTTTGAAATGTTTACAGCTGTAGGTTCTGTTAGCGTCACCTGCGTAGTCGCCTGACATCCGTTTACGTCTTCGACTACAATATCATAGGTTCCAGCTCCTAATCCAACAAAGCTGTTTCCTGCCTGGAATGTCGTTCCATTATCAATTGAATATTGCAAAGCTCCGGTTCCACCTGATGCCGTGATACTAATAGATCCATCTGACGCACCATTACATAATGGGTCTAACACGGATACGTTTGTGATTGCGACCGCAGTAGGATCGGTAAGTGTTACCTGAGTAGTTGCCTGACATCCGTTTACGTCTTCAACTACGATATCATATGTTCCTGCTCCAAGACCAGTAAATACGTTTCCACCCTGGAAGGTCGTTCCGTTATCTATCGAGTATTGTAATGCTCCCGTTCCGCCTGAAGCTGTGATATCTATCGTGCCATCCAAAGAACCATTACATAATGGATCTGTTGTTACAACATTGGTAATGGTAACAGCTGCAGGATCTGTAAGCGTCACCTGGGTAGTTGCCTGACAGCCATTCGCGTCTTCAACTACAATATCATAGGTTCCAGCTCCAAGACCAATAAAGATATTTCCGCCCTGGAAAGTCGTTCCGTTATCAATGGAGTATTGTAATGCCCCTGTTCCTCCTGAGGCTGTAATTGCAATTCCGCCATCAAGTGAGCCATTACATTGTGGATCTGAAGTAGTTACATTTGTGATCGAAACGGCAGCCGGGTCTGTTAGTGTTACCTGAGTAGTTGCCTGACAGCCGTTCACGTCTTCAACTACGATATCATACGTTCCTGAACCTAATCCAGTAAACAAGTTACCTGCCTGGAATGTTGTTCCGTTATCAATGGAGTATTGCAATGCTCCTGTTCCTCCTGAAGCTGTGATATCTATTGAACCGTCTAATGAACCATTACATAATGGATCTGTTGTAGCAACATTAGAAATGGTAACAGCTGTAGGATCTGTAAGCGTCACCTGAGTAGTTGCCTGACAGCCATTCGCATCTTCTACAACGATATCATACGTTCCTGAACCTAAACCGGTGAACAAGCTGCCTGCCTGGAATGTTGTTCCGTTATCAATTGAATATTGTAGTGCTCCTGTTCCTCCAGTCGCCGTAATGTCAATCGTACCATCCGTACTTCCATTACAAAGTGGATCAGTCGTAGCAACATTCGTTATTGCAACGGCAGGCGGATTCGTAATAGTTGCCTGAGTTGTCGCCTGGCAACCATTGGCGTCTTCTACTACGATATCATAGATTCCTGCTCCAAGACCAGTAAATACATTACCGCCCTGGAAAGTCGTTCCATTGTCTACAGAGTACTGCAGTACACCCGTGCCTCCACTTGCTGTAATATCAATGGAACCATCCGTATCTCCATTACACGTTGGATCTGTTGTAGCAACATTTGTAATAACTAATAGTGGTGGGTTTGTCAATGTCGTATTTGTAACCGCAGGACATCCTCCTGATGATTCCGTGATTTGAATGTTGTCTATTGCTACCGATGGATCTGTTCCTGCTCCATCATCATTATTAAACCATCTAAATCCAATTTGGAAGTTAGGCGTTCCATTCAACACAGCTGGAATTGGCCAGGTATATTGAGCCCATGTATGCTGAGGTGCACATGCTCCGGTTACTGTATTTGGTAGGATCCCTAAACTGTTCCAGGCACCTCCGTCATAATAAAGTAACTCACACTCATCTGTCCCATCACTCTGATGAATGTAATCAAATGTCAAAGTCATAGAAGTACCTCCGAGATTAATTGCCGGAGATTCGGCTCGTTTATCAGTAGCTATACAAAAGAATCCTGGACATCCGCCGCCGGCGTTATAGGCTGCACCCTGATCGGCAGCTAATCCGAAAGCTGGAATTGCCGCGTTACTCAAATGAAGTGTTCTATCTAAATGACCTGGAGTTACTCCACAACCATCACCACAGTTGCCTGCTCCAACGCCTGCCTCCATCGTACTGACAAACCAAATATTAGCTTCCGGATCGTTCGCTCCGGTATACGTAACGCTCCATGCTCCCGCTCCACTATTATATCCTGCAGCAACAGTTCCCTGGCTTGTACAAGCGGCTCCATCCGTTCCAAAATCTTCATCGAAATAAAATACCAATCCTCCCGATGCATCTGTCACTTCGACACTGTAATTATCAGCGCATAATCCGGTGATCGTCATGTTATCTGGGCCGATTGGATTGCTTAAACCGTCATACCATTGATAAGAATATGGAGGCGTTCCACCACTTACATAAACAGTAATGCTACCATCGCAATCTCCGTTACATGTTGGATCTACTCCAACAATCGAATCAATAGTCGGAGCTCCAGAGGTATTTACTATTTCAGTTCCTGTAACCTCACATCCGGAAGCGTCCAGAATCGAAATGTTGTATGCCCCGGCACTCAAACCATTAAAGGTTCCTGAACCTGAATACGGTGCTCCACCGGTAATTGAATACTGGTAAGGACCACCTGCTCCTAACTGTCCAACAAGATCAATAATTCCATCTCCACCTCCACAGTTTTCATCCGTGATAGTAACACTATAGGTAAGATCCGTAAATGCTGTTACTGACTGAGTCAAACTAGCAGGACATGGTCCACCCGTTGTATATTCGACAAAATAAGTTGTTCCTAAAGTGCCATTAGATACCGTCCCTGTATTGACATCGACAATCGCACCATCTCCCGGAGCCGGATTGAAGGCAAAAGTCCCACCCGGATCACCCGTAATGGTTGCAGTTCCGCCATCACAAGTCGGAGTCATGGTAAACGAAGGATCTTCAACCGGGTTCACCGTAACGTTTACTGGCTGGATCGATGTACATCCTCCACCTGCATCTAATTGTATATAGTAAGTTCCTGAGGTAGCAATTGCTCCCGGAGTCGCTGTAGGAATTGTTGCTCCCGCATCATCCCAATAAGTTAGAGTACCAGGGTCACTTCCCGCCGTTACAGCAGGATCTGTGATGTCAACCGTAGCAGGTGCACAAACAGCTGCAGGGTCAGTGATCACGAGATTCGGTGCAGTAATAATTGTAACAACCACCGGAATTCTAAACGTCCCCGGGCAAGTTCCCACATAATATGTTGTTGTTGCTACTAAAACAGGAGTCGTATATGTTGGACCTGAACCAACTGGCGCGCCTCCAAATTGCTGCGTATACCAAACGATCGTTGTTCCTCCTGGTAACGTTCCAAGAACATTTACGGTAAGATCCACCGAATTACCTGTGCAGATTGTTGTATCATTTATCTGAAGATCAAAATAAGGGGCTGGTAAATTTGCTGCTCCTGCAGAACCTTCTGTTGCACCATTTGGTGGAAACTGGGTCATGTGGGCAGAATTAGAAGTACCATTTGCACCGGCAGATACATCCTGAGCTGGAGCTCCTGAGTTAAACGCGATGCTACCACCAGATCCACTACCACCAGGACCAGAAGCTTCGGGAGTTTGTGCTATATTAACCAATAAATCATGGTCTCCACCGTCTCCACCTATTGCATTTATTGAGATCGTGCCAGGAACAGCTGTAGCGTTCTCTATATAAACTGAACCACCTGCTCCACCGCCACCTGCTCCGTCATTACCACGGTAGGCGTTGAAACCTAAAGGTTGGTTATTGGGATTGGTTTTCTGTCCTGCTTCACCATTCGCTTCAATCGTACCACTTCCGGTAATCGTTCCATAATTAACGATATAGACGATTCCTCCTCCGCGACCACCGGCTCCACCTTGATCACTATCGTGATCTCCGGCACCTCCACCTCCACCAAAGAAGAGTCGCGTAGGGTCATAAGTTAAAGGGTGTCCTCCCCATCCTCCGTTATTCTTTCTTGTATCGCCTCCCCAAATGGTATTGTTGGGACCATTAATTGTAGGATTCGAATTGTTCTGTGAAAGAGCGTAACCACCTCGTCCACCACCAGAAGACCCGGTAGCTGTCGGATCTAATGACCAGGGGCCGGGATAACCAATCGGATTTCCGTGACCCGTGTATGGACCTGCTCCAACTTGAATATTGGAACCTCCGCCACCACCGCAATTCTGATATCCGGCGCCTCCACCACCATTAGCGATTGCCCCTTTACCCCATCTCGAGTAAACGGCATCATATTCCGCGTGATATCCAAAAATACTTTCACCATGTTCGGAACCCTGGACTTCATCAAGTGTTCCTAAAAATCTATTAGCTGAAGCAACCCCCGGCTGACCCGTCAAACTTGGGTTTGGGTCTAATTCGCCACCTCTGAACCCAGCCGCATCTGCACTTATGTCGCCACCTGCATTAATATTTAAGTTTTGATCAACCTCTACAGCTACAATTCCGCCAGTCATTCCATCCCAAAGCAACGGAGTGATAGATGCTGCCGCATTTACCGTCAGATTGTCAAAACGAGGAATTCTAACTATTTGAACTCGTTTTGTAGCGACATAATTATTAGTAAGCGCACATTGTAAATTAATCGTGTTACCGCCAGACACACTTGCAACTTCAACTCTTTCAAACTTACCGGCTTGATTATAATTGAGCACTTGTCCGAATGTTTCCGGATTTGTACCAAAGGGCCCCGGATTGAAATAACTATCAGGAACAGTATAGACATCACCCCAGCCAACTACAGGCCAGACATTAATATCCACATTTGCTCCGTACATCTGGATGATTAAAATTAAGTCTCCCGCTGCCAGGTTGCCTGCAAATACACCACCTGACATGGCGTTGCTATTGACAGTGATCGACGTAGCGCCGACCGCAGCATTTGCAGTTAAATAGGTATATGTGTTTACCACATCATTCGCTGATGACACGGTATAATTTCCATCCTTAGCACGCTGTGCAAATGTTGCAAATGGTAGGGATAGAATTATTAGTAACGATAATAATCGGAATATAAGTTTCATAGTTTCGTCTGGTGTTCTGTAGATACAGACGAATTTAATGAAAAAAAGTTGGAATTAACTTGATTTAATTAGCTCGCGGACAATACCTGCCACCGCTGGGCAAACCTGTGTATTCTTCATTGTTAGGTTCAGAATCTGATACATTTTTTTTCGATTTGTGTGCGGATATTCTCTACAAGCCAATGGTCGATGATCATAGACAGAGCACTTATTGTCTTCGCCCAGGAAAAAACAAGGAGATTGTTTTAAAATATAATCTCCATCATTATCCAATCGCATATAGGTGTCAATAAATACACCCGGTTTCATTTTAAGATGTTTTGAAAGTCTTGCTATATCGACATCTCTGAATATAGGACTAGTTGTTTTACAGCAATTTGCACAATCTAAACAGTCAATTCTGTCGAATGCTTCATCATGTAATTGATGAAACTTTTTATCCAGGTCTTTTGTGTTTCCAGATTTCAGTTTTTTAAGAGAGCGATTTAATTCATCATACTCTTTCTTATCCGTAACCAGTTCTTGTAAAACATCCATTTTCCCTTGACTATCAGAATCGTTATATTAGCGCTAATTTAGTTATTCATGGAGAAGTACGATCTTGTGGTTATTGGTGGCGGTCCAGCTGGATATGCAGCCGCAATGAGGGGAATTGATTTTGGTAAAAGTGTTTGCCTGATCGAAAGTAAACGGGTTGGTGGAGCTGGAGTATACAACGGTGCCTTATCATCCAAAACCCTGTGGGAAGTTTCCAACAGAGTTAACTACATCAATACATTCCTTCTGCGCGATGGCAGGGAACCTTATGAGCTAAGTTGGGAACACGTTCAAAAAATAGTTGGAGAGGCCATTTTTGAACGGAAGTTTCAATATTCTTGTCACATCAAGTTGCTACAGAACGAAGAGATAAGTGGTCTTCTACAATTTGAAAGAGGAGCAGCAAGTTTCATCAATGAACATGAGATCAAGATTCAATCGCTAGAGAATGAAAAGGTTGTCTATGGAGAAAATATAATTATCGCATCCGGAAGTAGACCTAGAAAGCTCGATCATTTAAATGTAGATGAAAAACATATTTTAACCAGTGATGGAATTGAACATATCGATGATTATCCCCGAAGTTTGGTTATTGTAGGTGCTGGGGTGATTGGCTGCGAGTACGCAACGATATTTTCAAACTTTGGAAAGACTAAGGTTTACCTGATCGATCGTCAGGACAAGATTCTTCCATTTGAAGATGATGACATCATCTCGATGGTTGCTCGAAACCTGGAAAATCAAGGTGTAACGATACATCATAACGCCAACCTGAAACGACTTGAACAAGTCGGTGACATGGTTGAATACGAATTGGAATACACAGATGGGCGAGAAGAGGTTATTCGGGTTGAAAAGGCTTTATTATCGATTGGACGGGTGCCAAACATTCATAGTTTAAACATTGAAAATGCCGGTGTGCACATGTCGAAAAGAGGTATCCATATTGGAGATGACGATACGCAAACCAACGTCGATCATATATATGCCGTAGGTGACGTGTCTGGTCGTATAGCCCTTGTAAATATGGGGGAAATTGAAGCAAGACATGCTGTTGAAAGAATATTTGGAAATAAGACGACCAGAATAAGTTACGACAATGTTTGTACACTTATGTTCTTGAAACCTGAAGTAGCCTCTGTTGGACTCAATGAGAAAAAATGCATCGAACAGAATATCCCTGTAAAAGTTGTTAAGATTGATTATTCATTAATTGCCCGGGCAGTGGCCATGCGAAAAACGGAAGGATTCTTCAAAATCATTGTCACCAACGATGTTGAAATGCGAATATTAGGAATGCGCGCTGTCGGTGAGCACGCTTCAACAGCAATTGAAGGTGTTGGGCTTCTAATTAAAATGAACGCGCCTATTGAAGTTCTTTCGGAACTTGTACATCCTCACCCATCGATTGTTGAAGGAATTCAGGAATGTGTGCGTATGCTTTTAAATAAATCCATCTTCAAATCGACTGTATTTAAAGATAAGATGTCTTGTTATTCCCTGGTCGATGGCGTTAAGACCCCGCTACAAAGGTTATAAACATTAAAAAAGGGAAGCGTAAACTTCCCTTTTTGATAATTCTGTTATCCCAATTACAACACCTCAAAGATAACTAATAGTGCTATAATCACTGCAGCTAAACCTAACAGACCTGAAAGTCGGAAGAACCAAAATCCTCCCCAGGCAAGTAAAAATAAAATTAAATCGATCCAGAAAATTCCTGTTGCGCCTTCATAAATCAGTATCGCCAAAGGAGGTAGAATAATTGCTAATATAACCAGCAAAATAAGCATTACCGGATCACTCGTATCAGGCCTATTACTCTGCTGATTCTGATTGACTTCGATGTCATCTTCTGCTTCAGCGCTTAACTCACCTTTATATGTTTCTCTGATATCGTTTTCCAGCTGTTTACCAGATTCTTCAACTCCATCAGTCGTGTATTGTTTATTTGGTGATTCGACATTCGTTTGCTCAGCTGTTTCAATGTTTTCTTCAGCTACTGTAGTATTATCCGGCACGTAAGTCTCTTCAATCCTGGTATTAGATGAATGAATATGACCCTCGCTATTCCGCTTGTTTTCTTTATTAAAATCTTCTTCCGCCACATTGTCTCCCTGAGTTCCATAATGTGACTTCTTATTAAAGTGAAAGCCCTTAGTATACTTTCTTTTTGATATCAGTTTATTACTTACAACATTGTTGGTATTCGAACAAGATGCTATAAATATCCCGATAATTCCTAGCGCAATAATCGATCTTAAATTCCTCATGTCTTCTAAATTGTTTGGTTATTTATTATTTAATTCCATCGCCTTCAGCGTGTTGATCATCAACGATGCGATAGTCATCGGTCCAACACCCCCAGGGACCGGTGTAATAAAGCTACATTTTTCCGCGACGTTTTCAAAATCGACGTCTCCTTTTAAAGCCCACCCCCTCTTTTTTGTTTCATCAGCAACACGCGTAGTTCCAACATCGACGACAACTGCGCCCTCTTTGACCATTTCTGCAGTAACAAAACCAGGAGCTCCAATCGCGGCAATTATCAAATCGGCTTTCTTCACTTTTTCCTCCAGATCCTTCGTGCTTGAATGTGTTAGTGTTACCGTACAGTTACCGGGTTCCGAACTTCTGGACAACATTACACTTAGCGGTGTTCCTACAATGTTACTTCTTCCGATGATCACGCAATCCATGCCCGAAGTTTTAATTCCGTTTCGTTTTAGCAATTCCATTATACCTGCTGGTGTGGCTGGTAAGAAGCAAGGTAAATTCAATACCATTCTACCCAGATTGGTTGGATGGAATCCATCGACATCCTTAGTCGGGTCAATAGCTTCGGTTACTTTTAGTTCATCAATGTGATTCGGTAAAGGAAGTTGAACAATGAATCCATCAATATCCGGATCGTTATTTAATTCATCAACCTTACGAAGCAATTCGTCTTCAGTCACATCATCGTCATAGCGGATTAGCGAACTTTCAAAACCAATATCTTCACAGGCCTTTACTTTTGCGTTAACATAAGTCAGTGACCCGCCATCGTTTCCAACCAGTACCGCTGCAAGATGTGGTATCTTTTGACCGTTTTCACGTCTTGCATTTACTGCTTTTCTAAGCTCTCTTCTGATTTCTTCTGCTGTTGCTTTTCCGTCTAGTAGTCGCATGGTTTTTTTCTTTCAAATATAAGAGAACGTCTGTCTTTTTCAAGGGTCGTGAACGATTTTCGTTTTAAAAAGTACTTATATTTGATCCACATGATGAGAAATTTATTAATCCCCATAGCAGTCTTTTGCAATTCACTCTTCTCCTTTAGTCAGGAAGTTGCCGGAACTGAATTCGGTATTGACGGAACGTTTTGGGCGTCTTCCGGGGCATTTAATAGTGGAACAGTTGGAGTAGGATTAAAATATGGAGTCAAACTGAGTGAGGAAATTATATTGGGTCCTTCTGTGCGTTATCAAATTGCATGGGCAAACAACAACTTTACGGGTACCTCTGGTCGTTACAGCATATATGGTGGAGGAGCCTTTATCCATGGAAGATTTGCTGAAGTCTTATTTGGCGGAATAGAGTTTGAAGTACTCAAATCTCCGTATACCAATAATGGATACTTGACCAACCAACAAGGGAATTGGGTATCGACATGTCTTGTAGGTGGTGGATTCTCAAAAGAATTTAACGAAAGCTGGAGGTTAAATGCCGGAATCTTTTACGATATCCTGGATCGACCAAATCCTGCCGACCCTACAAACCCAAATCCGAATAGTCCGTTACAACCATATGTAATGAAGAATAATAATACCGGAGTTGTTATACCTGTCCTCTATCGAATTGCTATATTTTTTCCCTTGAGTTGATCATGAAAGCAATTTCCTTGTCTATGCTACTGTTCGTCATTCTTTGCGTTCAGGCACAAGAAGCTGACACATCAATTATTCGCGGTCATTTACAATCTATTATTGAGACTGAAAAACCCCGAAATCATCTTAATGTTGATGTTTTGGATCAGGTTGCAGAATACATCTACCAAGAGTTTAGCAAATATGCGGATACCAGCTATTACCAAACTTACATTGTTGATGGTAAAAAGTATAAGAATGTCATTTGTGTATTTGGGTCTCAAAATGATCAGACCATTGTAGTAGGTGCTCATTACGATGTATGTGAAGAACAGGATGGAGCAGATGACAATGCCTCTGGAGTAGTCGGTTTACTGGAGTTAGCCAGACTGTTAAAGAGCAAAGAGTTATCTCATCGTATAGAGATCGTAGCATACACACTGGAAGAACCACCCCATTTTCGAACCGAAAACATGGGAAGCTATGTACATGCAAAGTCCATGATCGAAAATGATGTAACTATTTATGGAATGGTTTGCCTGGAGATGATCGGGTATTTTGATACCAACAGAGGGTCTCAAGAGTATCCAGTTAGACCCCTTGCATTAATCTATGGTAAAAAGGGTGATTATATAACGCTCGTAAGAAAATTCCGTAAGGGTAAGTTCACCCGAAAATTCTCCGGGGAATATAAGCGAACGAAGCGAATCAAAACTAAAAAATTTACAGGCCCTGCTAATTTACCGGGTGTAGATTTCTCAGATCATCTCAATTACTGGAAGTATGGCATTAGCGCGGTTATGATCACAGATACAGCATTTTATCGCAATAAAAACTATCATCAAATGACCGATACAATTGAAACATTGGACCTCAATCGGATGAGTAAAGTAATTAATGCACTTGCTGAATCAATAAATTCAATTCAATAACTACATCCCTGGAGGTCGCTCTGCTAAAGTAAATGCCGGTCCATAATCGTAGAATTCTACGTAGAAACAAACCGATTGACCCTGAAAATCCGGATGTTGCACCATTTCGAACGGAAGGTACAAACGGTAGATGCCACCCTTTTTTAGTTCAGGAAAAGCTTTCGTCCAACCCGGAAAAACTCCCTGCAGATTAAATGCCGGTGATTCCGAAATATTGTTTTTATCTTCTCTGAAATCGAAACTGGATTGAACAGTATCCCCCATGAAATTGGTCAGAATGTAATCTACTTTGACATCATCCTGGTCGGTTGGTGATCCTCCCGTTCCCTCTTTGATCGTTTCAATAATAATGCCTCCATCGATCTCACGGATATTTTCCTTTTTACGTGCTTCCTCGAACATCTTAGAAGATGCATCTGCCATAATCCCTGTATAGAATTCATTAATCAACTGACGCTGGTCCATATCACTAATCAAAGTATCTCGATCGTAAAGACCATCCTTGAATCCGGCTAAAAGCTTATCCTTCTTTATATCTTTCAAGCGATCAAAGGTCACCATATCACTATAAAGTACATACGCAATTTCCCTTCCACGGCATTCGGATCCTTCTTTCAAGTAGGTAGTGTCAAAATCCGTGTAATAAGGACCGTAAAATTTCTCAAACGTGGCCTTACAGTCTTCAATTGACCCATCGTTATAATTGTTTTCAAACCCACTGATTACCTTCTCCAAGTCGAGACGGCTAACGTTTGGATCAGGGCTACTCATTAGTGCTTCAGCATTCATCGCTCCTAAGGTATAGGATAACCGATCTTCATATGTCTCCAGTTCAACAACATCAACCGTTTCAACGGGATCATCACATGCCCCGAGTAAAACTGAAGTCAGGGCTATTATATAAAAACTTCTCATTAGGCTATTTCAAGTAATTCGACGTCAAAAATTAGCGCCATGAATGGTTCAATTGGTCCTCCTGGGTGAGGATTCGCACCATAGGCAAGGTCCTGCGGAATATACAATCTGTACTTCGCACCTTTAGGCATAAGCTGCAATGCTTCGGTCCACCCCGGAATCACCTGGTTAACACCAAATGTAGCTGGTTCTCCTCGCTGCATTGAGCTATCGAATACTGTTCCATCAATCAACGTTCCATGGTAATGCACTGTAACCTGACTGGTTGGGGCCGGCTTATCACCAGAACCTGCATCAATAACTTCATATTGCAATCCCGAATCCGTTACATTCACACCCTCTTTATTGGCGTTTTCAGCTAAAAATTTCTCTCCGGCTTCTTTATTTGAACTATACTGTTCTTCGCTTATAGATTGCAAATAACTCTGAACGGTTTCGTTAACCTCCTGAGGAGAGTACTTTGGTTGGTTTCCTGTAAACAAATCATTAATAGCTTCTGCAATGGCGTCCGGCTGTAAATCTTTCAAACCCTGTTGCATCAAACTGCTACCAAGACTCAATCCTACACAATAACTTACTTTTGTTATTTCTTCTGACATCTTTTATTTTTTTCGACAAAGATAAGGTTTTAAATCTGCCAACACGTTTGTTTACGAAAGAGCGTTCGAAATGTCCTCCCAAAGATCGTCGACATGCTCTAAACCGATGGAGAGTCTAACCAGTCCATCACCAATTCCAACTTCCTTTCGCTCTTTAAGCGTAAGTTTTGAATGTGTTGTGGATGCCGGATGTGTAGCAATGCTACGAACATCACCCAAGTTAGCTGTCAGGGTAAACAGCTGCAACTTATCCAAAAACTTCTTACCTGCTTCCAATCCTGCCTTTAATTCAAAGCTCACAATACCTCCTCCTTTTGTCATTTGCCGTTGAGCGATTTCGTAATCAGGATGTGATCTTAAAAAAGGATATCTCACCCATTCTATGGCATTATGCCCTTCAAGTCGATCCGCAATTTCAAGCGCATTCGAACAATGCCGTTCCATACGCACATCCAATGTTTCCAATGATTTGGAAAGCACCCAGGCATTAAATGGACTCATGGCTGGCCCCGTATGCCGAGCAAAAGCACGCACTTGTTTGATTATCTCATTACTGGATAAAATCAACCCTCCCATTGTTCGACCTTGACCATCAATATATTTTGTGGCAGAGTGAATCGATACATCTGCTCCCAATTTCAATGGTTGCTGCAACAATGGCGTAGCAAAACAATTATCAATCACTAATAACAGCCCTTTGTTTCGTGCAATGACTGATACTCTTTCAATGTCAATGATATCAAGGGCGGGGTTACTGGGACTTTCGATATAGATGATTTTCGTCCGTTCAGTAATGGCAGAATCGTATGCCTCGTAATCGTTCGAGTTAACGTAGGAAGTGTGAATATTCCACTTTGGTAAGATCTCCGTAAATAACTTGTGCGTAGAACCAAATACAGATCTGGACGATATGATTTCATCGCCCGATTTTAAAAGAGCACCAAACAAGGTGAAAACGGCAGCCATTCCGGTTGCTGTTGCCCAACCATTTTCAGCGCCTTCCAATTTGGACATCTTCTCAATTAGCTCTGCCACATTAGGGTTTGCGTATCTGGAATAAACATGTCCCTCTTTCTCCTCCGCAAATTGCGCACGCATATCTTCCGAATCCGCAAACGCATAACTACTGTTTAGATAAAGTGGAGAAGAATTTTCATTGTTTTGACTCCGTTCTATTTGGGTTCTTATTAATTCGGTCTCCTGTTTCATTTTGGATTGATCTTATAATTGTAGTCTATTAATATTCGCTGGTCGAGACTTAGAATTACAGAGCAGTACTTATTGATGGTCAATTCAATTGCCTTCTCCAATTTATCCGTTTCAATTTCTCCCCAAAGTTTAAAGGAAAAATGGATCGATTTAAATGCCTTGCCTTCATCGGTGTGTCTCTCACCGGAAACTTCAACCTTGTAATCATCCAGTTTCTGTCTCATTTTACTTAGTATTAATCCAAGATCAATACTGGCACAACCACCTGCTGCCATTAATAAGAGCTCCGTAGGTCGCGTTCCCTTTCCTTCTCCTCCGTTTTTAGGATCACAGTCCATATTAATGATTCGACCTTCCGAGTCCCTTGCTTCGAAATGAAATCGCTCATTACGCCTTGCTAATTCTACTTTCATGTTTAAGCTTTAATTTGAGTTTGAATCCCTGTCTCAATAAGGCATACAACACAACGCCAATTATTGCTCCTGACAAAAGACTCAAACCAATGTACCATTTAATACCTAAAATTATAAATATCGGAGCAGTACAAGCACCAGTAATTCCCCATCCGATACCGAAGATCAATCCACCGATCGCATTGTTCTTCAATTCCAGGGGTTTTGGTTTTATTTCAATTTTCTGCTTCGTAATGTCTCTGATTTTCCACTTTTTAATGACTATAAGTGAAATGGCTGCCGTTGCGATAGCGGAAAATAAAAGCCCGAACATATGAAACGATCTGAAATGAAACATATCATTAATTACCGACCAGGAAAATGCACCTGAGGCGATTATAATAGATCCAAAGATCATTCCCATAGCAATGGTTATTAGTGTCTTCATTTTAAAAAATTATGCTTGTTAAAAAGTTAGATGCGATCCATCCCCCAATGAAAAAGAATATCGTTGCAATTATTGAAGCCGTCGAAAACTGCGAGGTACCCATGATACAATGTCCGGCTGTACAACCATTAGCCATGCGAGAACCGAAGCCTATTAATATTCCTCCTACCAAAAAGACAGGTGCATTTTCTGCAATCAATATTTCTTTATCTCCCTTAAATTCAGGTATCAAACCCAGACTTCCGAAGAGTACTGAAACCAATAAGATCCCAATCGTAAATTCGATCTGCCAGAAATCCTTCTTTCTGTTATAATCAAAATAGGATAAACCGGGGGTCAGAAGCGAACCCAGCCATCTCAGACCCGATGATATCCCAAGTTGTTTTGACCTGATTATAAGTAAAATCGGAACCATAAGTCCGATCAAGGGACCTGCTATATACCATGCTAAATAGTTGTTCATTACGTTCCGGTATTTTCGATTAAAAGCGTTTTTTCGCCTTTACTCTTGAATTCACTCTCTGATTTGAAGCTACCCGGAAGTATGATTACAGAAGTGTTCAAATCTCTTCCAATTTGATCCAGATCGCGCAGCTTTATCCATCCTGTTCTAAAGACAGAGTCTCGCGATACATAAATTTCATTTTGCTCCTTCAGTTCATACTTCTCAATGAAAGAAATTGAGTTACTGCTCACGAATACGTTGACATATATATCATTATCGTGAATGAGATTTAACTGATCACTTTCTTTCTTGTACTCATACTGGTAGTCATATTTCAATGCGGAGATATCCGACAAGACAGCACTAGCCGTTGGGTAACTTCCGGCCCCTTTACCTATAAAAAGCTGTTTATCACTGAATAAAGCCTCGACAATAACTGCGTTAAATTCATTGTTAATGTTGTAGGCAAAATGATCAGGTCCAACAAAGTGCGGAGCTACGAATGCCACTATCCTGTTACTTATTTTCTCTGCTCTGGAAATGAGTTTAATTCTGTATCCTTTCTCCTGCGCATATTCAATAGCACTATTCGATAGTGAACTAATACCAATATTGATTACTTCCTCAGGAACAACACTCAATCCGAAAGCATGTTTCAACAGCAATACCAATTTGTATTTTGAATCAAAGCCTTCGACATCCAAGCTCGGATCTATTTCAGCGAAACCTAAATTCTGAGCTTCTGTCAGAGCTGATTGATAATCGACACCTTGATTCGATCTTGAAAGAATGTAGTTTGTTGTTCCGTTAACGATCCCTTCAATGGAATTAAGCGTATCGTTGTTATAATACTCCTCCAGGTTTCTGATAATCGGAATTGATCCACCTACAGCCGCTTCGTACAAGAAAGAAGTTTGATTTCTTTTTGCCAGACCTACCAACTCTTCGAGATTTTCAGCGATTAATTTCTTATTCGCAGAAACCACGTTTTTACCGCGGCTTAATGCTTCCTTGACAATGTGATACGCTGCCTCCGTATCATTGATCAATTCAACTACTACGTTGATCTCAGGATCATTAAGAATCACGTTGACATCGTACGAGAAATTTTCTCTTCCAATGGTTCTTTCCTTGTTAGGATTCTTCACCACGATCCTGGTGATTTCAGCATCAAATAGGTTAGATTTATTCAATACCTCGTACAATCCCGATCCAACACATCCGAATCCGATCAGGCCAATTTTTAATTGTTTACTCATTTTTATTTTGTTTTTCTAGTTTGCAATTACTTCTTCGCTTACAAATGCCTTTAGTGTTGTTGGACGATGCTTGCGAAAATCATTTTTAATAAAGTCTTCTATAATTAGATGTAGCTTTTCATATTCGATCAGAAATCCATCATGGCCATAATCTGAATCGATATCGATGTAATAGGAGTTCTCGACATGAGATGCGATTTCTAATTGCTCTTTGGGCGGAAATAGAAGATCGCTTCTAATTCCAATGCAAAGTGTTCTGGCTGAAATCTTTTGCAGAGCATCTTGAACAGAAGTTCTGCCACGCCCAACATTATGACTATCCATAGCTACAGTCAAACATTCGTATGAATATGCATTAAACCGATTAGCCAGTTTTAATCCCTGATACCGTTGGTAACCGGAAGCACTGAATCCATCCTTTCGCTCGTCAAAATCAGTCTGTGATTTTTCATATCCGTCATAACTACGATAACTTAACATCGCGATGGATCGAGCCACTTGTAATCCAATCTTAACGCCATCGACATCTCCATTGCCGTATGTTGGATCTGATCGTAATGCCAAACGCTGACTCTCATTGAATGCAATTCCGTAAGCAGAATGTCTGGCATTTGTCGCTATGAGAATCAATTCATCAAACAAAGACGGTTTCTGAATCGACCACTCCAACGCTTGTTGCCCCCCAAGCGAAGCGCCGATTAGAATTTTGACTTGTTCGATCCCAAGATGCTCTCTCAACAGGTTATGAGCTGCCGCCATGTCACGTGTCGTAATCTGAGGGAAATTAGTCAGTAATGGACGTTGATTTTTCAAGGGAGTTGCAGGACCGGTAGTTCCATAACACGATCCTAAAATGTTCGGGCAAACGATAAAATAGTCGTCCGGATCAAAGAGTTTTTCTTTACCAAAGAGACCAGTCCACCAATCTAAAACATCGCTGTTAGCAGTTAGTGCATGACAAACCCAGATTACATTGGATCCAGTTTCGTTTAATTGACCATAAGTGTGGTAAGCAATGTGTAGCTCACTAATCTCTTCCTGATTTTCTAGTATAAATGGTTTTGTATGTGTGAATGTATTCATTGTATGCTTTTAAAAATGATATAAAGGGGTATTCCCTGGAGTACAGGGTCAGGAAATTGCTATGTCGCGCAATGACTAGCAGCGACAACAGCACATACAAGAACACATTCGATGTTCTAAAGCTGAATCTTTAAAAAAGTCTCTTGATCCGGTGGATCCCGTTAAGTTCTGATAAGAATGTAAAATTTCCATAATCAATTAATTTATATTCTTCGCCTTCTGACGAATCAGGATTTGGCACCGATTTTCCAATTCAATTAAGAACTTAAAGTTGGTTGCCAGAGGGTCACAGAGCCTGTCTCTCACCTCTTCTTTATAAATCATTTTGATCCACCGATGTGGAAATGACGTTACAAATCTTTTAAATTTGATTTTTAATCTCCAAGCTTTTTGGAAACTTTATTTTCATGACCAAACCGAACAGACCAAGATATTACCATATTACTACATTGATTATCACGTGCTTACTTGTGATAACCGGAATCGTGGCTTACAACAAATATTTAAAGCCGTTTTACCAGAATCACTCGTTGGAAGTTGTTGAATTCGATCTAATTCAAGACACAACCCTCACATTTGTTAAGCCGGCTGATCGAGGAAATGTGTTCGCAATCGAATTGGAGATCTATGGTCATTCGAAAGAAAACCTGGGCTTTGTTATCGGCGATGGTCACTTACCAAGAAATACGGCAATCATTAAAAAAGGTGAGATCGATTTTGCATATTTGAATGATTGGTATGCTGACACGATTGAACTAGAAATTAGTACAGAAAAAAACTCGGGTGCTCACCTCCGCATAGAATATGCCTTTCAATGTTTGAAGTAAGTTATGTCGACTTAATTCTTATTTTTGAATTACTGTGAATTTAAACAAAACTGCTTCGTGGATGATAACAGTAGCCTTGGTATTAGTGCTGCTGAATGTTGGTCAATCTATCCTTCTTCCATTTGTATTTGCCCTATTGATTTGGTTTGTGGTTAAGAAAACCCGTAACCTGATTGACAAGGTGGGATTTATCCGGACTTATATCCCTACCTGGATAAAATCAATTCTGGCTTCGTTTCTGATATTCGGGTTGATTCTAGTGGCGGCTAAAGTGCTCATGCAGAGCATCGAAAATCTATCACTTTCGTACAAAGATTATGTTTCCAATGTAGAGGTTATATCAGCTAAAGTGAATGAATATTTCAAAATTGACATACAGGAAGAAGTATCGCAATTTGTGACGGATTTTGATTTTACATCCTACTTGAAATCATTGTTTAATTCACTTTCAGAAATATTAGGTCACATGGTCATGATCGTTTTTTATGTGATTTTCCTTTTTATTGAAGAAAGTCTGTTTCAACGTAAGTTCAGACTTATTTTCAACAAGGAGGAACAGTACCATGACTACCTCAACATTATGCAGAAGGTGGATAAAGCGATGTCGAGCTACATTAGTTTGAAATCAATCATTGCAATACTGACCACTTCATTGAGTTATATCATTCTTCTCGCCGTTGGTGTTGATTCTCCTCTATTCTGGGCATTCCTCATTTTCATGTTGAACTTTATTCCTTCTGTGGGACCGATTATAGGTACCGTATTACCGGCGTTGTTCTCCTTACTTCAGTTCGGCGAATTTCTTCCGTTTTTCATTATACTCATTGGTATCGGAACGATCGCCACTTTGGTCGGAAGTCTGGTTGAACCTCGATTGATGGGAAATACATTGAACATCAGTCCGCTCGTTGCCATTCTTTCACTAGCGATCTGGGGTACTATTTGGGGTATTACCGGAATGCTTTTGAGTGTGCCGATTACTGTAGCACTCATTATCATCTTTGCACAATTCGATGGTACCAGACCACTGGCGATTCTTCTTTCGGAGAAAGGAAGGGTAAAAAATCTACGATAATTTGAAGTGATTCTTCGCTTCTTCCAGAATGTAACCCCCAATAGCTAAGGCAGCCGTTGCAGCGGGTGATGGAGCATTTAGTACATGAATAGCATGATCGTGGTATTCGATTCTAAAGTCATCTCTGGTATCACCGTCCACACTGAGAAGTAAAGCTCTTACGCCCGATCTTCCCGGACGAATGTCATCCATTGTTAATGATGGGATCATTCGCTGAAGGGTCTTTAAGAATAGCCTTTTAGAAAATGCTCTTCGATACTCATTAATCCCGAAACGCATGTTTTTAAAGAACAATCTCCAGGTGCCTATGTAGGTCAATGCATCCCAGGTATCCCTTAGTGAAAATGCTGTTTTAGTATATCCTTCCCGCTTAAACGTGAATACAGCATTTGGCCCACATTCAATCTCACCATCAGTCATACGTGTGAAATGAACTCCCAGGAATGGGAAATCAGGATTAGGAACAGGATAGATCAGATTCTTAACCTTGTGTTTTCCTTGTTCCGTAAGTTCGTAGTAATCACCCCGAAAGCCCACTACATGTTCCCTTAGCTTAACTCCATCTTTACGTGCCAGGCGGTCAGCTTGTAAACCTCCACAGACAACATGATATTTTACGTCGTAGGTATTCTTTGGCGTTCGAATCTGCGTTCCTCCTTCAATATCTTCCAAACCAATTACTTCTTCTCCGAGAACCAGTTTGCTATCCGGTTGTGTTTGCAGAGCGAGCTCCACCATCTTTCTCGTAGCAGCCCGGAAGTCAATGATTCCAGTACACGGGACCAGCAATCCTGCTATGGCTTCGACATGCGGCTCGTATTCTTTTACTTCCTCACCGGTAATTTTTCTTAGACCTTCGATCTCATTTTCCAATCCAGTCTGGTAAATCTTCTCCAAATAAGGAAGCTCTTTTTCTTCAGTAGCCACGACAACCTTTCCACATACGTCATGATCGATTCCATGCTCCTTTGCAAACTCTACCAGTTCCAATCGTCCTTTCTTACAATTCTGAGCTTTTAATGAACCTGGCTTATAATATAATCCGGAGTGAATAACTCCTGAATTATGTCCGGTCTGATGATCTGCTAACCCCTCTTCTTTTTCGATCAGGATCATCTTGAGATGTGGAAACTCCTTTTGCATTTTATAAAAGGTAGCTGCACCAACGATTCCACCTCCAATTATTGCTACATCGTATGTCATACTTGAGCTTTTTCCCTTAATTTGGGACAAAATTAATGAAAGACTTAAGTCGTAATCGAAAAAACAGGTAAAATATCTAAACGCCCTCATTTTGAAAACCTCACGGGATTACGCTTCATAGGCGCATTAGCTGTATTTGTTTTTCACGCATTTACCTTGCATCGTGAGATTTGGGGAGACTTTTTTGACGGCGAGATATTCCAGACATTGCGTCAGTTGACTGTTAATGGTCATCTTGGAATCAACTTGTTTTTTACTTTGAGTGGATTCCTTATAACCTACTTATTACTTTGGGAAAATGACGTAAAAGGAAAGATCAATCTTTTACGTTACTTGATGAGAAGGACGCTGCGTGTATGGCCCCTTTACTTCCTTATAGTCTTATTCGGATTCTTTGTGTTTCCACATCTGCCTTATGGTATCGAAACGGTGCATGAGTTTTGGCGCTTTGCTCTTTTCTTGTCCAATTTTGACGAGCTTATTCATGGTATGAACGACAGTATTAATTTCTTAAGTGCTACCTGGACTGTTTCCGTAGAGGAACAATTTTATTTAGCCTGGGGAGTTCTTATTGGCATCTTTAGCTTTCGCGATAAAAGATTCTATTACGTCTTTTTCTCGTTGATAATTCTCGGCTCAATCGTTTTCCATGGTTTGAAACACGATGAACCAAGGACGCTTTATTTCCATACATTCGCCGTGATGTCTGATGTTGCCTTTGGAGGATTAATGGGATTGCTGGCTTTCTCGAATAAAATACAATCCTACTTTGTGGAGCTGAAAAAACCTATCATCATCGCTTGCTATCTATTAGGTATTTCGATGATCCTTTTCGACGGACACATATTAATTGGATATGCGAAAGTCTTTCATCGAATAATTCCCAGTTTGTTCTTCGGATTCATGATTATGGAACAGGTATACTCGAAGCATTCTTTTTATAAAATTGACAGGATTAGAGGCTTCTATCTGTCCGGTGAAATTTCCTACGGATTTTATATGTTTCATTGCATCTACCTGTACTATTGGTCGATCTTTTTTGATATCAGAGGGTGGACAGATAGCCCATGGGATTTCATACTATTCTTCTTTTCTAGTTTAGCTTCGACATGGATCACGGCTTATATCAGCTATCAATTATTTGAAAAACAATTCCTGAAGTTGAAGAAATATTTCAGATAACAAAAGGGAAGACTCACGTCTTCCCTTTCCCCTTAAAATCGTTGATGTGTATTTTAATTTTATCGAACGATTAGTTTAGCTCTTCGAACATCTCCGTATAGAGACACTTGCTCAATTGTATACATTCCTGATATCAGCTGACTAAGATCGATTTCTACTTTAGTCAGTGAAATGTTAGCAACCTCGATGGAAGTAACGATTGTTCCGGCGTTATTGTAGACATTGATCTGTCCACCATCCTGAATACCTGAAACATTTACAGAGCTTCCGCTTACCGGGTTCGGGTAAAGAAGTAAAGATTCTTCCTTCACACTTCGCGATACGCTTATCGGATAAGACAGATGACGTCTCCCGTTGATATCAACTTGCTCTAATCTGTAATATGTCAAGTCAGCAATTTCATAGTCGTTGAACTGGTAGTAACGATATTCTTGCGTTGTTCCAGCTGCATCGATCTTCTCAACATCCACCCAGTTGTATCCATCAGTTGAACGCTGTACCATGAAGTAATCACTTTCTTGCTCAGAAGCCGTTTCCCAGTTTAACTCGTTATACTCTCCTCTGTTCACTGCATCAAATGATACCATCTCTACAGGAAGCGTAACCAAACCACAAGTAGTTCCAGCAGATGTGCAATCTTCCGTACCTGGCATACCAGCATCGAAACCAGCAGAACACCATGTTACTAAAGCTGAGAACACGCCTGCATTATTCATGTTACCTCCAGTAGTTTGAGCTGAACCTGATCCTGCTACAAGCCCTGTTGCCGTATTAGTCCAGTTACCTACTGTTTCCAGGCAACAATCAGAGCAAATATCAATCAGACCATCATTTGAAATATTACCTCCATAAAGCTCCAGTTGAGCGCCATTAGCAGTAATAAAACTTCCATTTGCGTAGTTGTCGAAGTTACCTGAAGGTAAGTAAAGCAGTCCACCATCAACTGTAGTCAATCCTGCATATAGCTGAATTCTTCCTGTGATTTCAACAATAGAGTAAAGGTTAACAGTCGATCCGTTCAGGCCGGATGAAAATCCGTTGATCAATTTCTGAAATGTACAAGGACCGTAAATGTCAATAGTTGAACTTCCCCAAGTGGTTAAGTTATAGCTTGGTCCGTAAAGACTTCCAGCTGCATCAACATAAATATAACTTCCTCCGGATACCCCAAGGTGTGTTGTCATTGTTACATTGTGATAAACAAAGATGTCATCTCCTGCTGTTGGCACAGATGGCACACATCCACAAGATGTGATTCCTCCGTCAGTTGACCAAATAGATGGGTCGTTCCAGTTACCGCTTGCCATGGTTGTGTAAGTAGCAGCCATTGTTTGCAAAGCGCTGATTGCGAATAAGATAGTTAATAGGTTTTTCATTTTTATATGGTTTAAAGTTTTTCTGACTACCACTTTGCCAAAGCTGTGCCAAGAAATAGCACTTTGAACAAAACCACATTCTAAATGAACATTTTACAAGAGCGGAAAAATAAAAACGGTTTAGCGTGGATCGCTAATTGTTAAGAATCAGTTAAAAACAGATGTTTTTGGCACGCCGAAATCGATATTAAGGACTAAAAACCACCATAAACCGGCAAGACATTAAAGCTCGGCTCGAAATAGGGACTTCGCTTATAGATAAAGTATAATTGATCCCAGGAAGAATCTGCAAATTCGGAATCTTCTTTTTTCTTTTGTTCCAGCTCAGCCTTTAATTGTGGGTCTGCCTCCAGCAATTGAAGCGCACGGTCCTCAAACACATAAGGGGAAAAGTATTCCTTTTGCTGCACGTAGTTATCAAAAAAGTTCCAGTTGAAATAAGAGTCTGGTGTGTCCGGCTCCAGCACGGAAATGATAAAGCGTCGATTCTTTTGATCAGTTGGAATGATGACATCTCCAGCCTTAAGCAATACCTCCACTGTATCTCTGACTACATAAGTCTTGGTATGCAGAAAGTGTCCCTCATATGGGTTGTTTCCATTCTGATATCTATGAATCTGATATCTTCTCACGGTCGCAACAGAATCATGCTGCAATACATACATGTCGACATTATTCGCTTGCATCCTGCGGATGACATTGTCGCATTGCGCGCCCACAATATAGTTTTTGGGGATCGAAACAGATGTTGAAGGTTCGTACCTATTATAATAAGGGACCATTTTCGTATATGGTCGATCCTGATGATACTTTAGTCTTTTCTTTTGCGTGATTGGGCTTGTCAGGTATTCGAACTCATACCCATGGAACTGAATCGAATCGTGTTCTTCTGTATCTTTATATCCATAGTAATATTGCGCCATTTTCCGTTCCCACTTATCAGCTGCTTTGCGGGCAAGTTCAATCTCTTTCTGATTCTTCGAAGTCCACTCGATCAATCCTTCTATAAAAACCAACGTCGACTGGACACGTTGCGGAAAGGGTTTTAACATATGCGTTTCAGAAGTAAATGAGATGGCATTCATGAGTTGCGCATACCCCATCGCATATCTCGGAAGGTCATTAAAGACAACAATACCACTATCCGGAACATCTTTCTTCAGGTTGACATAAGGTATTAGATCAAAATGACGCTCTGATGAAAAATCTTTCAAATAGGGAATCAGATCATCATGCATCAGAGCACCCATAGAAGGGGACATTCGTTCCCTAACGGATGCAATATATGTCATGGTATATTGATAATCGGCACCGTTCGAAACATGCGTATCTAAAAAAACATCCGGGTCCAGCGCGTGATAGATCCTGGCGAAGGTGAACATATTCTTCGAATCCATCTTGATGAAATCGCGATTCAGATCCAGATTTTGAGCATTACCTCTAAAACCGTACTCTTCCGGACCATTTTGATTAGCCCTACTCGTCCCAGAACGATTCATCATACCACCGACATTATAAGCTGGAATTATCGCTAAAACAGGTAAATCATTCAATTTCTTTCCTTCATCGATCCAATTATTTATCCAAATCAGACAGGCATTGACGCCATCCGGTTCACCCGGATGTATAGCGTTATTAATGAGGATCGTTGTATTATTTCTGGCTTTTTCAAACGTCTTAGTAGAATCCTGAGATCCATTGATTACACACAAATAGATAGGTAATCCATAATCGGAGTCTCCCATATTATACAATTCTATTTCATCGTGCTCATTAGCCAGTTCTTCATACGCCTTAACCAGCTCCGGATAGGTAGGTGTTGTGTTGCCGTCATATTGAGCCCAGATTGAGCTACTCAGAAGTAGAAAAAAAAGAAGGATCGATCTCATTTGCAGTTTATTCGTTGCTCAACGAATTTACTTAATTTTGCCTAATGCGAATTGATATACTTACCATCTTACCCAAACTGCTTGAGGGCCCGTTTTCAGATTCGATTCTTCAGCGTGCGCAGGACAAAAAGCTGGTAGAAATTCACATTCACAATATTCGAGATTATTCCACGGACAAACATCATAAGGTTGATGATTATCAGTATGGAGGTGGGGCCGGTATGGTCATGACGATCGAACCCATTGCTGCCGTCATTGACAAACTTAATTCTGAGCGTGAATACGACGAGATTATCTACATGACTCCGGACGGCGAGTTGCTTGAACAATCCGTTTGCAACGAGATCAGCCTAAAGGGAAATATCATGATCCTCTGTGGTCATTACAAGGGAGTTGACGAAAGAATTCGTGAACATTATATCACGCGCGAGATCTCTATTGGCTCATACGTTCTTTCCGGTGGAGAACTTGGCGCAGCCGTATTAGTGGATAGTGTTGTACGACTATTGCCCGGTGTACTTAACGACGAGACTTCGGCATTAACGGACAGTTTTCAGGACAATCTTCTTTCGCCACCAGTCTATACGCGCCCTCCTGAATTCAATGGATGGAAAGTTCCGGAAGTACTTCTAGGTGGTAATTTTCAGGCTATAGATAAATGGAGAGAAGATCAAGCTTTGAAAAGAACCAAAGAACGTAGACCCGATCTGTTAAAAGATGAATAAAGCAATTGAAGTATTACGACAAGGGGGAACGATCCTCTACCCTTCTGATACCATTTGGGGACTCGGTTGTGATGCAAGCAATGAAGAAGCTTGTCAAAAGATCAGTCAGCTAAAAAAGCGAACGGAAGGCAAGAGTTTTATTGTACTGGTAGATGGGTTTTCTATGCTCGAGCGTTACATACCTGACTTCCATGAAGTATGTTATGATCTGGTTGATTTCGCCGAAAAGCCATTGACAATCATTTATCCGAATGCAGTGGGACTTGCTACAAGTGTGCTCGCTCAGGATGGATCCGTTGGCATCCGCATTACAAAAGATCCAATATGTTTGAAATTGATCCGCGGATTAAGGAAACCAATTGTAAGTACTTCTGCCAACATTTCAAATGAACCCATTCCACAATCGTATTCCGAAATCGACGATTCCATTAAAAAGGGAGTCGACGCTATAGTCGAAGAACGCCTCGATGAAAAAATGAGCAAAGCATCACAGATCATCAAGATCGGACTGAATGGTGAGGTTCAGATTATTCGGAAGTAGTAAATATTGGTTATTTTTAAATATTAAATACCTTACCATGAAGTTCATTTTATATCTAGCATGCCTGATAAGCATTCATTCTTTTGCACAAGAAACGGACAGTATGCGTCTCAAAGTACTCAACAGCGTAGATACTGAAAACACCTATACATTTGGCGAGTGGACTGTTGATGGCGGAGATGAAACCCAATTACACTTTTTGGGATCCTTCGTGGCTGAGGATGGTATTCAATACAAGATTATGACCTATCGATGGATTTGGGGGCAAAATAAAACAGCAACTAATCGAATTCTAGTCTACACCGTTAATAACGAATATGTGGGTAACTACTATTTAAATGATAGCTGCGAATTACCTCATTCCATGTCGGATGGTGTATTAGATTTCAACTATGCCGGTTGTGATGATGTGTCTGCCTGTCAATCCACTGTGAGTCTCAAAAAAGGGATTCCTCAGCACATATATTTAGAATGCACCAGCATGTTGTATACGTTTGAGAAATAATCTCCTTTAAAGAAAGAAATATCAGCTCGAAAATAATGAGAAGCGGACTGTTTAGATTATCTTTGCCGTCGCGATGCCAAATAATCTGAAAGATCATCTCAATCATCCTGTATTCAAGGTTGCGTCTCAGATCGTGACTGAACAAAATCTGGAAGCATACGTAATTGGCGGATATGTACGTGATCTCTTATTAGAGCGGCCAAGTAAAGATATAGACATTGTCGTGGTCGGCTCGGGACTCGACCTGGCCCAGGCATGTGCAGACAAACTACGTGTTAAAAAGGTGTCCTTATATAAGAATTTCGGGACGGCTCAATTCATGTATAAAGATCTTGATGTTGAATTCGTCGGTGCCCGAAGAGAATCTTATCGGAGTGATTCAAGAAAACCCATTGTTGAAGACGGAACGTTGGTTGATGATCAAAGGCGACGGGATTTCACGATAAATGCAATGGCTCTAAGTCTTCATCAGGATAACTTCGGTGAATTGATCGATCCTTTTGAAGGATTAGCAGATTTGGAGAAAGGAATTATTAGAACTCCTTTGGAACCAGCTCAAACGTATAGCGATGATCCATTGAGAATGCTTCGGGCAATTCGTTTTGCAACACAACTAGGATTCAAGATCGAACATAAAAGTCTGGAAGCAATTGCTGACAATGCAGATCGACTTGCAATAATTTCAAGAGAGCGGATTATGGACGAGGTCAATAAAATCATCTTGTGTGATCAACCTTCGAGAGGATTCAAGTTACTGTTCTCAACGAAACTATTGCATGAGTTTTTTCCGGAAATGGTCAAACTATACGGAATTGAAACAAAAAATGGCAAATCGCATAAAGACAATTTTTATCATACGCTGGAAGTATTGGATAACATTTCCAAAGCGACGGATAATCTATGGTTGAGATGGGCAGCAATATTGCATGATATTGCCAAACCACCGACTAAGCGTTTCGACCCCGAAGTGGGATGGACATTCCACGGTCACGAAGAAATCGGAGCACGTATGGTTCCGAAAATCTTTAAACGCCTAAAACTGCCATTAGATTCAAAGATGAAGTACGTCCAAAAAATGGTTCGTCTTCACCTTAGACCTATAGCATTAGTTAAGGGTTCCGTAACGGATTCAGCAATACGACGTCTGTTATTTGAGGCGGGAGATGATATTGATGATTTGATGATCCTTTGCAATGCAGATATCACTTCGAAGAATGAATATAAGGTGCGTAAGTACAAGAAGAACTTTGAATTGGTGAAGGAAAAGCTGCGTGCAGTTGAGGAAAAAGACAGAGTAAGAAATTTTCAGCCTCCTATTGATGGAAAGGAAATCATGGAAATATTTGATTTGGGCCCATCTGAGGCAATTGGGACGATTAAGAATAGAATTAAGGAAGCAATTCTGGAAGGAGATATTCAAAATGACAAGGCCGAGGCAATGGCATACATGATGAAAATTGCTGAGGAAATGGGCATTGAAACTAAAAAGTAATCCATTCGTAACAACAAACAGGCAGGGAAACACATGGCGGGATTAAAGTTTAGAGTACTACTGGATTCAAGTGAAAATGAAGTTTTCAGGGATATTGTCATAAACGACGAAGAGAATTTTGAGACGTTTTATAAGGCAATCCTGGATTCATTTGAGTTTACTGAAGATCAGATGGCTTCATTTTATATGTCCAACAACAATTGGGATAAGGGTTATGAAATAAGTCTTTTCGACATGAGCTTTGGTGAAGATCCGGAACAGATTCTGCCAGGAGTTATGAACAGCTCTACTATCCGTGAGTTTATCGAATATCCCGACCAAAAGATGATCCTTGTTCACGACTTTATTCGAATGTGGATCTTCCTGATCGAATTGATCGAGGTGGTAAAGGAAGCACCTGAACAACCTAAACTTGTTTTAGCCGTAGGCGAAGCGCCTAACGAATCATCCCGAAGTGGGAATGAAGACATACAATTTGAATCTGATGCTGAAGAACAAGAGGATGATGACGAATTTGGCTTTGATGATTTCGAAGACGGCTATGACGAATATGATTATTAATCATGTCTAACGACCCAATAGGTGCTGCTATTCAGGAATATGCCGAAACTGGTGTAAATCACGACATCATTGTAAAATCAGAAATCTGTGATGACGACGTCATTCCTTCATCCTATCTTTTCCGTTCATTTGAAGAAATGCCGGCAATTGAGCAACTGGCTTTGTCAAAATGCAGCGGTAAAATTCTGGACGTTGGAGCCGGAGCCGGTATTCATGCCAAATATCTAAAGGACAAGGTAACTTCCGTTCAATGTATCGATACGAGCGAAGGCGCGGTCGATTACCTTAGAAAGCAGAACATTCAGGCGGACTCCATCAGTTTCATGAATGTACAGGGGAAATATGACACGATATTACTCATGATGAACGGAATAGGAATTGCGGGTAGACTCGAATTGCTGGATTCATTTTTAATTAAAGCAAAATCCCTTCTCAATATTGGGGGACAATTAATCTTTGATTCAACCAATATTAAATATCTATATGAAAATGAAGATGGCAGCATCTGGACAGATCTCGCAAACAGTTATTACGGTAATTTCAGATTTCAAATGATCTATAAAGATCACGTCTCTGACTGGTTCGACTGGCTTTATATTGATTCCGTTACGATGAAGGAAGTAGCCACGAGGAACGGACTTGACTTTGAGCTTCTCCTTGAGGAAGAAAGTCATTATCTTGCAAGTTTAAAAATCAAATAGAATGACGCACTTAAAGCTCTTTGCTTTATTTTATCTCGTAACGGTTTTTTGTTATGCTCAAGAGGAAGGCACCCCGTATCCGATGACGGAAAGCTCTTTATTGTGGGAAGTAAAAGGTGATGGGATAGAGAAATCCTATTTGTTCGGAACCATGCATCTGATTGAGAAAGAATATTTCCTTTTCCCAAAGAAGCTCGAAAAACTTGTTGCTAAGTCAGATGTACTAATAATGGAACTTGCAGGTTTACCTGATCCACAAGAAGCTATGGAGTATTTGGTGCTTAAAGAAGGGAAGTTCAATGATTTCTTCTCCGATGTTCAGATGGATAGCATATATACCTGGGCTCAATCGGAAATGGGATTATCTAAAGAAGGATTTGATGCAAGCTTTTCTAAAATGAAACCCTTTGTTGTGGTTCAGATGGCTGTACAAATGCATTTTATGGGGAAGACCGAGTCTTACGAAGTCAGCTTTGAGCGGCTTGCAGATGAAAACAAAATCGAAATACTAGGTCTTGAGACGATAGGAGAACAGATGGCACTTTTTGATGACCTGGAAGATTCAGAGATGAATGAAATTGTCATGGAGACCATTCGAAAAGATGATCAGAGTCTGGAGTTAACAAAGGAAATGATGCAGGTTTATAGCCGGCAACAAATCGATTCGCTATATATGATCATACTTGATGAGGGAGGAACAATAGCTGACAAACAAGCAGCATTTCTGGATAACCGAAATGAAAAATGGATTCCCAAGATCGAAGCCGTTATCAAAGACAATAGAGCATTTATAGCCGTTGGCGCAGGACACCTAGGTGGACCCATTGGAATTATAAGATTATTAGAGAAAAAGGGCTATACCGTAACACCAGTTGAAATATGAAACCTTTATACCTAAGCATAGTAATCGGGCTGATTGTAGTTTCGTGTAAGACTTATTCAGAAGATCAGGTTGATGCCTTCGACAAGGAAATCAAAGCTTATATTGAGAAGAATAGTTTGGATTGTGAACGCTCCAATTCCGGTTTGTACTATAAGATCATTGATGAAGGTGAAGGGCGAAAAGTGAAGTATAAAGACATCGTTAGGTTCACCTATGAAGGGAAGCTGTTAGATGGAACTGTTTTCGATGCTAAAACAGAGGAGCCTGTAGAATTTCAAGTGTCAGATCTTATTGCTGCATGGAAAGAAATCATGCTCGATTTGAATGAGGGAGGAAAAGCCTACATCATATCTCCTCCTCAACTCGCATATGGAGATCGCGAACTGGATGATATCCCGGCGAACTCCATTCTTATATTCAGCTTAGAAATTGTTGAAGTCATTTGACAGATTGTTAATTAATAATTGGAGTGTGGCGTTGATAAAACGAATCAATCTTTTATTTTTGAAACGCTTAATAGATAACGATAGAATTAAAACCGCATAAATGGCTGTATTAGTTAATAAAGATTCGAAAGTAATTGTTCAGGGTTTCACGGGAAGTGAAGGAACGTTTCATGCAGGTCAAATGATCGAGTATGGAACTAACGTGGTTGGAGGTGTTACTCCTGGTAAGGGAGGCCAGACGCATTTGGACAGGCCCGTATTTAACACAGTAGAAGATGCGGTTAAAGAAACCGAGGCTGATGTATCCATCATATTTGTTCCTCCTGCTTTTGCTGCTGACGCCATTATGGAGGCAGCCAATGCTGGAATTAAAGTAATAGTAGCCATTACCGAGGGAATTCCTGTCAAAGATATGGTAAAGGCAGATGAGTACATTCAGGATTACGACTGTACCTTGATCGGTCCGAACTGTCCTGGAGTTATTTCAGCCGGACAAGCAAAAGTGGGTATTATGCCTGGATTTGTTTTTGAACCAGGAAAGATCGGTATCGTATCAAAGTCAGGAACACTTACCTATGAGGCAGCTGATCAAGTAGTGAAAGCGGGATTGGGAATTTCTACAGCGATTGGAATCGGAGGTGACCCAATTATTGGAACAACGACTAAAGAAGCAATTGAGTTCTTAATGAATGATCCGGAAACTTCGGGCATAGTTATGATCGGGGAGATTGGAGGAAATCTCGAGGCAATCGCAGCACGATGGGTGAAAGAAAATAATAAAAAGCCTGTTGTTGGTTTTATTGCCGGAGAGACAGCACCGAAAGGAAGAACAATGGGTCACGCAGGCGCAATTGTCGGCGGCGCTGATGATACTGCTGAAGCTAAAAAACGAATCATGCGCGAATGTGGAATTCATGTTGTTGATTCACCTGCAGCGATTGGAGCTAAGATGGCAGAAGTTTTAGGTGTTACCGCTTAAAAAAACTAGATATTTTGAAGAGGCCTCGATTTGGAGGCTTTTTTATTTTTTGCTTATTATTACTTTCAATTCTTTTTTTCTATAAATTTAGTTAATCGAACAAAGCAAGATTTACGCAACCCAAATACGATGAATAAGGTCATTAAGTCATTCGAAAAATTTAACGACGATCAGCAAGAAGCGATCTATGACCTCTATCTCGGAGGTAATCTGGAAAAAGCATCTTTCCCATTCAAAGGAGAGATTGAGGAAGGGGTTATCTACGACGACGACGAGAACATCTATTTGATTCCGGCATCAACTATTAAAGCAAGCAAATTAAGTACATCCGACGATAATGATGATGACGACGACGACGATGTTGATGGAATTGAGGATGATGTAGAAGTAATGGAGGACGACGATGTCCTTGAAAGCGATGAGTAATAATTGAAGTCGCTGTAGTCCTCAAGTGGAAGAAGTTCGCAAATTCCTCAAAGAAAATTTCAGATGGGCAATGGATCGCTCAAAATTGCTCGGTCCATTCAAAAAAGATCAACGAAAACTGGACGACCTAGTGCAGATCGTTATTAACCAGGAGGAATATCCATTAAGTGAATACGCTTCATACGCACTAACCCATCTTCAAAAACAGAAAACAGATCTGAGCAAATATCAGAAACAGTTTATTGATACTTTGTTTCTGTCAGATAATCAAAGCGTTCTTCGAAACCTAACTAACATTTTGTACCAACAAGAATTGATCGATTACCGTGAGAGTGAACTGATCGATCTATTGATTGGTTTCGTTCAAGACCCATCAAACAAGGTAGCACTGCACGTGTATAGTATCTACAACCTGATCAATTATGTCTACAAATACCCCGAACTTCGAAGCGAAATTCTCGAAGTAATTGATTTAAACCTGGAAGGGAAAACGACTGCTTATCATATTGCACGGCGCAATTTCATCAAGCGAACCACCTAATTTCAAAAATTTAACATTTCGTTGTACCCATTATCTTTAAAAGGATGTAGAGCTTTTCATTTATTTTTTTATAAATTTATAGTACTATGTATTGCATAATACAATCTTTTACATATATCTTTGTAATGACAAAAAGAATTGAATATGAAATTAGAGAACACCCAGGCACAGATGCGCAAAGGAATTCTGGAATTCTGTATTCTATCCATTCTTGATAAGAAGGAAGCATATCCATCAGAGATCATTGACACCCTGAAGGATGCAAAACTTATTGTTGTGGAAGGAACCTTGTACCCCCTACTCACACGATTAAAAAATGCAGAGCTTCTTAGTTATCGATGGGAAGAATCACCTTCAGGTCCACCGCGCAAGTATTACACGCTTACCAAAATGGGTAAAGCATTTTTAGATGAACTTAAAGACACCTGGTCAGAGTTAAATCAGGCGGTCACCAAAATTACACAAAACAAATAGCGATGAAAAAGACAGTTTCAGTAAATATTAAGGGTTTAAATTTCCTCGTCGAGGAAGACGCCTACGAACTCTTGCAGGATTATCTCGAACGATTAAAACGAGTATTATCCACTGCGAAAGACAGTAATGAAATACTGGAGGATATAGAATTGCGTATCGCAGAACTTTGTTCACAGAGATTAAATGACAGTAAAAGTGTTATCGAGATGAACGATATCCAGGAAATCATTGCAATGCTCGGTGAACCGGAGGAATACGTTGAACAAGACGAAGAAGATCAGGGATCATCTACATACCAGCAGTATGGACACCATAGCGAAAGAAGATTATTCAGAGATACCGAAAATGCAACTTTTGCGGGTGTATGTGCCGGAATAGCGAACTACCTTCATTGGGACGTAGTGATTGTACGAGCAATATTCGTTCTGATCTTCCTATTCGGTGGATTCGGACTTCCACTCTATATCATTTTATGGATCATCATACCTAAAGCGAAAAGTACCATTGACAAGTTGAGAATGAAAGGAAGACCAATTACCGTAGAGACTGTTCGCGAAGAGGTGGAAAATGCTGCCGAGAACATCACGAAGAAAGGACGTAAATTTTCTCGCGCAGTTCGAAATGATGATCAATACTCAAAACGTGTATCGCGAGTAGGTCGGGTGATTGCCTCAATTATTGGAATCGGACTGATCGGTTTCGGTCTAATGTTATTAATCCCATTCCTCATCTTCATGATTGGTGGATTTGATTTTATCCCGGTTCAGAGTGAGCAGGGATTGATTTCATTTCCTGAACTTGGGGATCTTGTTTTAGCAAATAGCGGAGATTTTACCATTTTGAAGATAGGTATGTTAATGGCAGGATTTAGTATCATCCTCTTCCTCTTCTCACTGGGAAGCATGCTCATCATGCGAATTAATAATACCTGGTCGAAACTAAGCCTTTTGGTATTGTTCATTACCGGCATTATTGGGTTCTTTATATGCATGAACATAGCCATGCGAACAGGTACAGACTTTGTAGCGGGTGGCGAAGTGGAAAAAGAAATTGGAAGCATCCAGACCACAGAGTTATTTGTACGAGCCAAAACAAACGAACCCATTAGTAAAACGGGAATGAAAATAAAGAGTCAAGATGATTTCGGATTGATTGAAATGGATGATAAGGACATCACGCAGTACGGCGTTCGTTTTAAATATATTCAATCTGCAGATTCACTCTTTCATATCCACGAGCTTTTCGAAGCACGAGGTGGAAGTCATAAATCGAGTGTGAACAGAGCGGAAAATATACAGCACAATATCAATCTGGATAGCAATCTATTGATTTTGGACACCTACTACCGCTACCCTGTCAAAGACAAACTCAGAGCTCAACAAGTAACTGTAGTAATTGAGATTCCAAATGGCGGATCCGTTCATGTTGATGATAGGATAATCAAACTTGGTGGAGACGATGATAACCACGACGATTACAACGAAAGATATCCGATTGAAGATGGTTATCTGAAACGATCCGGCAAATATCGACACTGGGATTAGTACATAAGTTAGTTTAGCAACAAAGAGGAGACCACAAGAGCTCCTCTTTTTTTTTATTACGACCAGTTTATTTCGTAGCTTTAGCTAAACTTAAAACAACAATAATGAAAAGAAGACTTATTACATTAATGACGATGGGATTGCTTGTTACGTCGAGCGCTTCGGCTCAGTTATCGTTTGGCGCGCAAGCAGGTATGAATTTAGGGCGTATGAATTTTGAATCTGACAATGGTCCTTACTATGATGAAAATAAATCCTACTTAATTGGATTAAATGCCGGAGTTGCCCTCAATTATGAAATGAGTGATGCATTTTCGTTTAGAACAGGATTGCTTTTCTCTCAGAAAGGAGTCAAATTTGAAGATACATATAGTTATACTATAGGGCCGATTTTTGGTGTCACGAGTACAACTACAGTCACTACAAATACGAGATTGATTCTTAACTATATTGAACTGCCGTTGGCACTGCGTATTAACCTGGCGCTTGGCGATGCAACATTATTCATTGAAGGTGGACCCTATTTGGGCTATGCCATTAGTGGTAAGTCCATCGGTGAATCAGAATCAACTACGGTAACTGATGATAACGGAACCGAATCATCATCTACCTCATCCAGCTCTGATACAGACAATGATGAAATTGGCAATGACGATAATGAACACATTGTGACAGCCTTTGATTTTGGTGTGTATCCTGGAGCCGGAATGAGATTTGGAAATTTTGAGGTCGGTGTTTCATACAGGCTTGGTTTAGCAAACATGGCGACCAATCAAGACAATGGGAATACAATTAATAATAGTGTAATTGGAGTAAACTTCAGATTTTGGTTCGGAGATTAATGCAGACATAATAACTTAATAAATTAAGGTACGCTTTCGCGTACCTTTTTTATTTTAGGGAAATGAAAAACACACTATTCATCTGTAAAGCTAATGTCGATCGATCTAAAACTGCAGAAGATTTCTTTTCCGAACAATTTAATTTGTTTGATTTCAGATCAGCAGGAATTGACAAAGGTGCATGTGAAATCAACGGCTCCAATTTTATTTCCCAGGATCTACTAGATTGGGCTGATCGAATCTTTGTGATGGAGCATGATCATAAAGCATGGATCGAACAGAATTTAGATTCAAATGGAAAAGAGTTTATAGTGTTGGACATTCCGGATAGCTACACGTACTATTCAATTGAATTGATCGAGATCCTTCAACGCAAATGCAATAAATACTTTGAATTATGAAACCGGATTACCAAAAACTCATATTCGAAGAAATCAAACGACAATCACAAGGCAAAGACTCTCTGGGTAATATCGTTGGAGACATTCTTAATATTAGCCAGGACGCTGTCTATAGAAGATATCGCGGAGAAACACTTTTAACCATCAATGAACTGGAAAAGTTGTGTCGTGAGTTTCGCATTTCGATGGACGCAGTCTACGGAGTAAATAAACACCAGGCTATATTCAGCTATCAACCCTTAGCAGTTTACGATTTCAGCATGCATACCTATTTAACGGAAATCAGGGATTCACTTAAACAAATTCAGTCCAAGCGAAATCCCGAAATGATTATAACCGTAACGAATATGCCCTTTCTTCAAATGTTGAGTTTTCCCCATTTAATTCGGTTCAAATTATTCTTTTGGGCAAAGACCTATCTTAAGTTAGAAGCATATAAAGATATACAATATGCGTACGAAAAGATTCCGGCAAAATCGTTCGAAGTAGGGCTAGAAGCTATCAAATACTACAATCAGATCCCGACAAAAGAAATATACGATCTGGAATTATTGAGAGGTTTAGCAAGGGAAATCTATTCTAACTTCATATCTCACCAGTTCGCAGATCCGAGTTTCGCATTATATCTACTAGAATTAATGGATCGTTACATTGATCATTTGAATGCACAAATGACGGTAGGGAAAAAATACAACGCCTATACTGAACCACCGGCCAACGGATGTGAGTATGAAGTATTTCTTAATGGCACTGTCAATCCTGGTACAAGCATATATTATCGATCAGAAGATAGCAAGGGCTTGTTTATCGGACACAATATGATGTCTACTTTGCACACCAGCGATCCGAACTACCTAGCGGACACCGAAAATATTATCGAACGCCAATTGAGCAACTCGAACCCCATCAGTGTCATCAATGAAAAGGAAAGAGACAAATTTGTTTTTCAATTAAAAAATATGGTGAATCATTACCGTAAACGCATTGAACTCGAATTGGAAGATCAAGCTTAGATATTTGCGTGTTTCACAACTATAATTTTATTAGACGCTTAATTCAGTAATATTTATGCGTTATATGCACATACTTTTGGACTATACAAAAACCAAAAGTTATGTACAGAAAATATCAAATCTCATTACTCGTCACAGTTACTATACTGCTAACATCAAATGTACGAGCACAGGAAAACCCGTGGGTAACTACTTCACAACAGGAGAACCCCTGGGGAACGGAAGAAAAATCTGAAAAAAACAACAAGGCGACCGAAAAAGCAGTGATCGATACAATCGAAACATCTGTTGAACCGAATCAATCTATTTCGCTTCCGACAAAGGAAGTAACCATAATAGATAGCGATAGTCACGCGAGTCTTATTCAAATCGAAGATGAAGCAAACGCCTCATTTAAAGCACCTGGAGCTTTTGCCGGATCATTTGTAACAGGCCTCATATTTAATGTGTTTTCTATTCCAATCAATGCTATCATAGCAACGGCACCTACACTCAGGACTAAACACTACGAACGCTCATTTCAAGAGCAGAATCCCGACGCAACAATAAGTGAGAAACGTGCTTTCCGCAGAGGTATTCGAAAGAAAAGAGCGGGAAGAGCAGCTGCAGGTACTATTTGTGGGATAGCCGGACAAATCCTAATAATAATAGGCATATCAAGATCTTGAATCAAATAAATAATAACTCATAAAAACAAAAATCATGAAAACAATCATTTTAACAATCGCAATTATGGCAGGTATTAACTATGCAGGAAATGCACAGAGTAAATCAAGCATAGCTGTTACCAATCCAAATGTTACAGGTTTGTACGCAACTCCTGAGATAGCAGCAAAACTAATCCGACTCGAGTTGATCAAACTTGAACAATACACCGTGTACGACGAGTTCGATATGGTCGACGCCTATGATCAGGATACTAATTTTCGCGACAACTGTATTAGTACTTCGTGCCTAGCACAACTCGGTCAGAAAATCAATGTTGACTACACGGTGTCAGGTAGTTTTGATGCATTCGCAAATAAAATTATCATCAACATTAAAATCGTGGATGTTGCAAACAAAAAGATTTATAAATCTGGATTGAAAGAGTTTGACAACCAGGAAGCAGAGATGCAGCGCATGGTTGAAATTCTACTGAAGGAAATGCATGGAATTCCTGTCGAAAAGGAACTAAACGAACGTCTTACTTTTAAGAATGAAGTGATTACATCAAACAATGTAGGGAAGATCAATAACTCCGGTCCACGCGTAGGATTTGCCTACATGGCGGGGACTTACAACGAATTCGCTACACGTTCAACATCACAGGGTGGGCTCAATATATTTCCCGGTATCAGTATGATCGGTTATCAGATAGAAGGGCAATATGTAGGTACTGAAAATTTTTCTGCGCTAATCGAAGGGATCTTTAATATAGGAGGACTTGAGCAAGGTCAGTTTATGCCTTCTGTGTCTTTATTAAACGGTTTTCGATTTGGTAAATCAGGATGGGAATTCGCTTTCGGTCCTTCATTCGGTCTTAAAAAAGTATCCGCAGGATTTTTTGACACAAAAGGTCTTCTCGGTGATAAAAACAACTATTACAGTTCCAAAGATTGGAACGAGATGACTAATGATACAACATTTGCTTATTACAATATGGAGCCTGAAGACGTTGACCGAAGCTACCATTTTAATCGGGAATTTGGAGATACAAGAGGTGTCTTGAAATTCAATACAACCTTCGTGATTGGAGCGGGAAGAACTTTTAAGGCCGGAGCGTTAAATATTCCTGTAAACGTCTTTTACTCATCTCAAAAAGGAGGTGGATTACTGGGGATGAGCGTAGGTTTTAATGTGATGAACAAAAAGAAACCAATCAACAGTAAGAACCAGATGAAAAATTAAATAAAAAAGGGAGGCTCGCGCCTCCCTTTCTTTTTATTCTTGTAATATCTTATTTATATCCTTTTAATACGGATACTCCTGCACCGAATACGTTACTCTCACCATAAGGCGAACCTATTCCATCCCATTTCTCCCATTTCTTCAATTCAATGTATTGTGGGTTTCTTGAAATTTGCTCCGCCTCCAACTGAATTGCCTCGGCTTTAAATCGAGCTGAAATTACCAAAGAGGAATCTCCTCTTGCTTTTTCAATACGTGCGTTTGCAAGATATTCCTGTTCTTTTTGCTTTTCTTTTGCAGTCAGGTTCTTCTGCTTCTGTGTTTCTTTCTCGGTTATCTGTTGAGCGATGTTTGCAGGCAAATTCACATCAGCGATCTCAACATAAGCAAGAGAGATGAAGTTTTCCTGAAAGTCAGGACGAAGTAGATCTTCTATCTCACCCTCAAGCGCTTCGCGCTTTGAGCTATATACCTGCTCGTAAGTGTATCGACCAATAACATCCTTGATTGCACCTTTCGATTTATCATCGATAAATTCGATGAAGTTCCGTCCATGCTGCATGTGAAGCTCAGCAACTTTACCTTTCGCAATTGCATATCGCACCGCGATATCAACTTCAATATTGGTACCATTGATATCCATAACAGTTGAGTTATACTTCGCCGTGTTTTGCCGAACACTATACGTTATCAGATCATTCCAAGGTGCGATAAAATAGGTACCTTCTTCAAAAGTATCTTCCTTAAAATCTACCCCACTGCCGTAAGGACGATAGACGAATCCTTGCTCACCTGGTTCAACACTTTGCCATGACATGAAGAACAGGATTACTAAGACTAATCCGATTACACCGTACAGCACATATCTTCCGATTTTTTTCGGATCAATATTGAAGTTTGGCATTTGTTGTTTAAAGTCGTTCATAATTATTTTTCTTTAGATTTTCGGATTAAATAATCGACTACAAGATATGCCGTTGCAATGATCAGTCCTAGAGCTAAGACCTTAATAACAGGTGATCCCTTCATGAGATATCTGAAAGAAAGGAAAATCACACCAGCAATGATCACTGATCCAAATATAAGTCGGTAAATAAATTGTGTTCGCTTATCCATCCAGTTGGTAATTAATATTTTAAAGATAAAAGTTTCCGGGTCGGCACTCATTACTCTTCCTTTGATCGTATGTAATTCGTGATGAGCGGTCAAATAGGATTATGTACTGTGCATTCCTGAAGCGTAAATAAAATACGTTGAGCATTTCCTATATTTGTATATGCACTTCGCGATTGTAGATATCGAAACAACAGGTGGTAGTCCAAAGGACTCAAAGATCACCGAAATCGCTATTTATAAGCACGATGGGAAAGATGTGATTGACGAATTCGTTTCACTGGTTAACCCGGAAATTACCATTCCACCTTTCATTGTTCAATTAACCGGAATTAGTGATCACATGGTCAAGGACGCACCCCGGTTTTTCGAAATAGCCAAAGAGATTGTCGAATTTACGGAGGACTGTGTTTTTGTTGCGCATAATGTTGGATTCGACTATGGAATTATCCGGCATGAATTTCGAAATCTTGGTTACGACTACAGAAGACCCCATTTATGTACCGTTAGAGCATCACGCTACGTTATACCCGGACACGAATCATATAGTCTTGGCAAGCTTTCACGGAGCTTAGATATTGAGATAAAAGGTCGACATCGAGCAGGAGGCGATGCCTTTGCCACCGCTAAACTGTTTACTTTACTCTTCGAGAAGGATCCAAATAACCTTTCCACTTTTATCCAGAAAGAACTCAACCCGAAAAAGCTTCATCCTAATCTGGATGTCAATGTTCTTGAAGAAATACCGAACAAGACTGGTGTCTATAAATTCTACAATGAATTTAACCAGATCATATACATCGGCAAGAGCATCCATATCCGTAAACGAATTGATCAGCATCTGAGAAATTCAACGACGAAGAAAGCGATCCAGATGCAAAAGGAAATAGCTCGGATAGAATTTGAACTTACGGGTTCTGAATTAATCGCCTTATTAAAAGAATCACTGTTGATCAAACACCACAAGCCGATTTATAATAAGTCTTTACGAAGGAGTTCTTTTCCTTTTGGATTGTTCTATTATACCGATGAAGGCGGGTATATACGTTTCTATATTGATCGATTGGCTAAAGTAACATTGACACCTCTGACCACCTTTATTTCAAGAAAGGAGGGGACCAATTACATGGAGCGTCTTGTAGAAGAGTACAACTTGTGTTCAAAACTTTGCGACTTATACAAAACAAGTTCTGCGTGTTTTCAATATACGCTGAAGAATTGTTCCGGAGCTTGTATACAAGAAGAAGGATTTACCTCCTATAATAGGAGATGCAAGGTTTTAATCGATAAGTTAAACATGGATGAGGCTACCTTTTATGTGGTTGATAAGGGCCGTAAACGAAATGAACGTAGCTTGATTTATATAGAAAATGGGATTCTTGCTGGTATAGGATATGCTCCTTACCATTTTCGCTCTAAACCGGTTGATCAGTGGAGTAAATATGTAGACATCATTAATGACGATCGGGATGCGAGGACAATATTAAACCTGTTCCTGCGCAAAAACAAATCTCATGAAGTAATCAATCTTATGGATTAATCATAAAGTGATATACCCAGTTACTCACAACTACAACCAAAATAATTCCAACAAACACAATCATAACCAAGTTTCTTTATTAATAAGACGCAAAAACCAAGCCGATCGTTTGGTTCATAAAAAAAGCCGCATGATGCGGCTTTCAATATTTGTATCTCTAATTGATTATCCTTGTGACTTCGTTCTTACCTTTTTCGAGAAATCGATAAGTACCGGAGTTGCAATACAAACAGACGAGTATGTTCCTACCAGAACCCCTACCATCAATGCAAAGATAAATCCTTTGATCGCTGCTCCACCGAAAATGAAGATGATCAATAACACAATAAATGTCGTCATCGATGTATTAATTGTTCTAGAAAGGGTGGAGTTCAATGAATTATTAATGTTTTCATTTTCATCCGTACTCTTATGTAATCCAAGGTTTTCACGGATACGGTCAAATACAATTACCGTATCGTTTATCGAATAACCAATTACGGTCAGGATCGCTGCGACGAATGCCTGGTCTACATCCATGTTAAATGGAAGGATACCATGCAACCCTGCGAAGATTCCAAGCACTATAATAACATCGTGTGTCATCGCAATGATTGCCCCTGTTGAATATTGCCATCTTCCGAATCGCATCAATATATACGTAAAGATAATCAACAAAGAAAGTACAATAGCTATCATAGATGATGTCACCAATTCTTTCGAAACAGTTGGTGAAACGGTTCTGCTTTCTGGAATTAAATATGATCCAAATTTATCGTTGTTTTCTTTGAATACATTTGTAAGCGCCGTCTTTACTTTAGGACCAGCCGTCTCATCACCCAACATATAGTTTGTCATGATTTCAACGGTATAACTACTTCCTTTCGTTTTGATCTCCACAGAAGCTTTCTTCCCATCTTCAACAAATACATTTTGAAGCTCATTTCTCATGTATTCAATTTGATTTGAAACAGCCTTGTCAAATTTTACTGTGTATGTTCTACCTCCTGAAAATTCGACACTTGGATTCAGCTGCTTAGTAACCAATGCACCAATAGATAACGCAACAAGAACTCCCGAAACCGCGTAATAGATCTTTCTTTTTCCAACAAAGTTGAAGTTGAGATTCTTAAATGCTCCCTTGGTGATCTTTGATTCAAAGTTGATACCTTTTCCTTTGTTCATCCACCAGTTCATACACAAACGAGTAATAACAAGTGCAGCAAATACCGATGTAAAGATACCGATGATCAAGGTCGTCGCGAATGATTCGATCGGACCCGATCCAAATACCTTCAAAACGATTGCTGTCAGCATCGTTGTAACGTTCGCATCAATGATCGATGATAAAGCTTTTTTGAATCCGGTATCAATAGCTGATTTAACATCCTTGCCGGCTGCCTGTTCTTCCCTTACCCTTTCAAAGATGAGGACGTTTGCATCGACCGCCATACCAATTGTTAATACGATACCGGCAATACCGGCCAATGTCAACACGGCACCAAATGAACTTAATGAACCAAAAATGAATAAGATGTTAGCGAATAATGCTATATCAGCAATGACTCCTGCTTTTCCATAATAGAAGATCATATAAATGAATACAAGAAGCAGTGCAGCAGCAAATGAAATCAAACCGGCTCTTGCATTTTCTTTACCAATCGTTGGTCCTACTTTCGTTTGCTCTTTGATCAAACAAGGCGCAGGTAATGCACCACCATTAAGTAGACCTGCAAGATCTTCCGCTTCCTGAATAGAGAATCCACCTGAAATTTCCGTTCTACCGTTAAGAATCGGGTCATTAACGCGGGGTGCACTGTAGACAACGTTGTCCATTGTAATTGCTACAAAATCATCTACGTTATCCTGAGTCATTTGACCCCACTTATCCTGACCTTCCTGGGTCATAGTCAATGAAACTACAACCTTTCCTTCCTGCTGATTGTAATCACGACTTGCACTGCTTATATCTTCTCCACCTACTCGAGGTCTTCCACTTGCAGGGACCGTAATAGCGTATAAATAGTATCCAAGCTCTTTTGTTTCCGGATTGATTATTTCCAGATCAGCAGACCACATAAAAATAATATTGTCTTCGCTAAATCTTTTCTTGATGTCTTTACGATTTAAAATTCTATCAACATCCGGTCTGTCTGCAGAAGTACAATAACCAATCGCTCCTCCAAAATTCCCTACACCTTGTACTAAAGTGCTAAGGTCTTTCTGACCAGATTCACCACCAAGCTCCGCATCTAAAGACAATGATTCAGTAATTGGTGTAGCCGTCGTATCTATTATATCAGCCGCGGTGTCTATCACTTCTACACTGTTATCCGCAGTTGTATCTGGTTCTTCCTCTACTTCTTCATCGTCTTCATCGGTTTCTTCCGTACGAGACATGTTGATTGCATCTTGCCACTGCAGCGCAATATCATTGATCGAATACGTTTCGTAGAATTTCAGATTAGCTGTTGCAACCAATTTTTTCTCCACAGTTGCTTCATCCTGAACACCCGGTAACTCAATATAAAGTCGATTGTTAGCCGGATCTTTCTGAATATTCGGCTGTGCAACACCGAACTGGTTGATACGTCGATTCATGATCTCTTCAACACCGACCATTGCCTTTGACTCCTTCTCTGTCAGGAAAGCGATAACATCATCATCCGTAGACTTTCTTCCTAATTCATCAATATAAGCGTGTGCGAATAAGTCAACTAGATGATCGGTTTTCTTATTGAGTTCATTATGCTTTTTTACGAAAATATCCACAAAATCACCTCCTTCTTTTCGATACACATCAAGCGCTGCATCGAAAGGTTTTCTAAACGTTAAACTGTTCGTGTCTAGCGCATAACTCTTAACGAGTTCAGGAATAGATACTTCCAAGGTAACAGACATACCACCTACAAGGTCCAGGCCGAATGCCAAACTTCTTTGCTTGACATCTTTAAATGCTGTTCCGAACAACGGGTATACTGGGGTCTCCGCTTTGTCTTTTAATATTTGGTTGATGTACGCAGCTTTTGCAAGCTCCTCTGCTTCAGGGTTTGAAAAATCGACTTCCTGACTATTTGGAAGATATGCTTTATTACCGTGCTTAGCCGCTTTCTCTTTTAGCTCCGCTACTTTCTGTTCAGCTTCTTTCTCAGCTTTTCGCTCCACATCAGTTGAGACCCATGTAAATGAAAGTTGATAGATACAGATTGCTGTTAGTAAGATCGTTAGAAACCAAAAAAATCCTTTATTACGCATTTTCGTAAAATAGTTAAGTAAATATTGAGCCTGCAAATATAGACTTTACGTTTATTAAAATCAATAGAAAAGCTAGCTATTTCAAAGTCTTTGAGAATTAGAGTTCTTCAGCGAAACGGACCACCTTTTCACCAAACTTATCCCAATTGTTTTCAGATTTATCAGCTTTGATCTTTTCGCTGAATCTTTCTTTCAGATTTCCGGTGAAATAATGCTTGATCGCATTGGAGATCAAATGAGCATGCGGCTGATCAACGATGATCCCTTTTTGTCCATCTTCCACCCCTTCTTTCAATCCACCTACATCAGTTGCAATAATTGGAAGATCAAAATGGTGCGAAATTGCGGTAATTCCACTCTGGGTTGCACTTTTATAAGGAAGAACACAAACATCCGCAGCCGAAAAATACAATCGTACATCCTCGTCCGGAATGTACTTGGTATATATATGAACTCTTCCTTTTAAATTCTTGTTATCAATCTGTGCCTCATACTTTTTCCAGTCCCCGTAAACTTCTCCGGCAATAATTAAATGAACATCATCTGTTAGGTCATTCATGGATTGCAACAAAAGATCAAGTCCTTTGTAATCTCTGATAAAGCCGAAGAAAAGCAGGTACTTGTTCTCTGTATTAAGGCCCAGTTCTTCCAGTGCATCATTCCTCAACATTTTATCTCCAAACTGATTGTAAACAGGATGGTCAATTCTCAGATACTTCGCATCGGGCTTTAACAATAACAAATCTTCCAGTACGGCATCGCTCATCACAACAAAACCATCATTCTGTTTCAGGAAGTACTTATTGGATGAGCGATCAAAAAATCGTTTCTCATGCGGAATAACGTTATGGAGAATGGCAATCTTCTTACAATCTTTCTTAATCGACTTGGTCATCTTGCCAATCGAAGGACCAAAAAAAGTCATCCAATACTGGCTGATGAAGATATCCGGATTACCTTCATTAATGGTTTTCGCTGCAGTGCGGTAAGAAATAGGATTCACCGTATCAAGAATTTTCTTCGCATCAATGCGATCGGCCAAATCAGTGTCATCTACAAATTGACTGCTTCCTGGAAATAAAAACTGTGGATATTGGCGCTTGAAGGTGTAAGCCTGAACCTGATGCTCTTTCTCCAATGCCCGAAATAACATAGCGCTAAACTGAGCTATTCCGCCTCGATAAGGGTAAAACGCTGAAAAAAGTGCAATCTTCATTAATTGCGAAGTTAACCAATCTTATAAATTATGGAGTTGTCAGCTTCTATTCATAACCATCGGATACGTAGGTGTAATATACCTCTGATCCTTTAAATACTTCGCTGCCGGTAGAGAATTGGTAGAAATTGTCTTTAGAGTATTTATGGACAAGTCCGATGTTTTTCGCATAGACCTCGTATTTACGGACCGTGTCAATCAATGAAACAAAATCGTCTTGCTCTACAACTAACGTAGAATCTAAAAGAACACCGTTGATCGTTGTGTCTTGATGAATATCTCTGTAGTAGCAATCCTGTTCTCCCAACATATTATAAGCGTTAGCATCCCATTGTTTACTAAGTGTAGGAGCAAATACCAGCTTCACCTTTCGTTCATTTTCTTCGACCAATTCTCCTCTTACGCCGTCAATGACACCCATCCATACGTCCGTCAAAACCCATGAATCAGCAGGTGTATTACGCTTAAAACGATGAAATTCTCTGGCAATTCGTCCTTGATTGTCGATTATTGTATCGCCCCAACGTGTCTTTAACTGATAATAGATCGTGTCGTGCTTGTCTACGGGTTGATCATGCTCGATTTCCATAACGTTATATACGACGTATTTTCCTTCAAACATTCCAAAATAGCCATGATGAAAGTTAGGCGGAGGTGTTTTCTTACACGCGGATACGATGAATCCCATCGTCAGTAGTAGAATGATATAGCTGTGAAACTTCTTCATTTATCTATAAAACGAAGATACGGTAAAAAAGTTGTTAGCCATTAGGATTAATACCTAACTCTTTCATTTGCCGAAGTTTTTCTTTCAATTCCTCCCCCTCTAATAACTTTCCGTAATAATAGTATTGCGTATTTGTGAGTTTTCCTGTTGGATTATAGACTTTAAACCAACCGTGTTTAAGACCGTCTTTGTATCTTTTTTCCACACTCTTTCGACCGTTGGGATGATATTCGATCCACAATCCGACCTTTTTATTGTTAGCGTACTGACCCGTTTGTTTGATATTGCCATTTTGGTGATATTCCTTTGTTTCACCATCCAAAGCTCCATTTTTGTAGTTGTAGATTACATGTGGAATTCTCGATTTATCACTCAACTCTTCTGGAACATAATAGACCACTTTCATTCCGTCAAGTGAATCATTTTTATAGGTTTCAGCATTGCTTATCCTTCCGGAAGGACCGAAATTTAGCCAAATACTATCTTTCTTATAATTTCTGTAAATCCCTGTACTCATCAATACCCCATTCGGGTGATAGTAAAATGCTTCCGATCGGCTACCGTCATCAGCATGAATAATAACTGCTTTTTTCTTGGATGATTTGTAAAAATAAACGAAACGACCAACCGGTTTATCATCCTTAAACTGCCCGCGATACTGGTATACACGCGTGCCGGGATATACTTTTTCCCATTGACCTTGTTTACGCCCTTGAGAATCAACCTGATTTATCTGTGCGAAACTGTGGCCAACAAAAATCAATGCTATGAAAAATAAGATGTTCTTCATTTTTCCAGTTTATTTACAAATTCACTCAAACTGTCCACGATTAGATCCGGTGTTTCTGTAATATGCTCCTCGGACCTTACCAATACAGTTTTCATACCAATTTCTTTTCCAAAGATAATATCGCTGTCAGTGTCTCCTATCATAATCGATTTATTAAAATCAATCTCCGGATATTTAGTTTTTGCCAAAATAGCCATGTCCGGTTTTGGTTTTCGAATATCATCGGAAGCCCCTCTTACATTACTCGCAAAAAACACGTCGTCAATCCGACCACCGGCCTTGCCTATTTTGCTAATCATATAGTCGTGAATGGCTAAAAGGTTACGCTCGGTCATGATCTCCTTTCCGATACCTTGTTGATTCGTCACAATAATTAATCGATTGAAAACTGAAGCAAGGTCACTCAATGCTTCCAGAACACCGGGAATAAACTTAAAATCTTCTTTTGTTGTGATGTAGCCTCCGAATTCCCGTTCGTTAATCACACCGTCCCTGTCAAGGAACAGCGTCCAGGAATCATCTATTTGCCAATCTTTAATCGACATTCAGGGTCTTTTCAACGAGATATACATTTCTATGTGCGGCATTCCTCCCTATCATTTCAGCCAGGAATCCTGCCAGGAAGAACTGAGAGCCTATTATCATCGAAGTAAGAGCAATGTAAAATTCGGTGCGTTGAGAGATTAATCGGGCTGATTTATCTATAAATAGTTTATCAACGCCGAGATAAATCGCAAAGCCCAAACCAATCATAAATAACAACATTCCTATCGCACCGAAGAAATGCATCGGTTTCTTGCCAAATCTTCCTAGAAAAGCGACAGTCATAAGATCTAAAGGTCCGTTCAGGAATCGGTTTAATCCGAATTTGGTTTTCCCATACTTTCGTGCCTGGTGTTGAACAACCTTCTCTCCGATATTTGTAAACCCTGCGTATTTCGCTATCGCGGGTATATAACGATGCATATCGCCATAGAGTTCAATACTCTTTACAACTGCACTTTTATATGCCTTCAGTCCACAATTAAAATCGTGTAGGTAAATGCCTGTAATTCTTCTTGCCGCCCAATTATAAAGTTTCGTTGGTATGGTCTTAGAGATTGGATCATAGCGCTTCTTCTTCCACCCCGATACAATATCCAGATCCTCCTCCGTAATCATTCGGTACAGTTCCGGTATTTCATCCGGCGAATCCTGAAGGTCCGCATCCATGGTGATCACAACTTGCCCTTTGCATGCTTCGAATCCCATATGAAGCGCGGCAGACTTACCATAGTTTCGTTGAAATTTGATTCCGGAAACAGATGGATCCTGGTCTGATAAACTTTCTATCACTTTCCATGAATCATCCTTGCTGCCATCATCTATGAATAGAACTTCATAGCTATAGCCATGTTCATTCATAACTCGCTTAATCCATTGATGAAGTTCAGGCAACGATTCAGCCTCGTCCAGTAGGGGAATCACAACTGATATATCGATCTTATTGTTCAAGGCAAATGATTACGTGCAGCAAAAATAGTTATTAATGTTTCCTATACGGTAATTCGTCTATTTAGTTATCACAAGCTTTTCGGTATGCGTTCCAATCGATAAGAAATAAATTCCGTTGTGAAGCTTTGACACATCAAGTTCCATAGATTCACCATGTAATGATCCTTCTGATACGACACTTCCATTCGTACTTTTCAACCGATAATTCTGCTGATCACCATATCCAGTTATCGTTACAAGTTGTGAAGCCGGGTTCGGATACATCGCAAATTCCATCTCCAATTCTTCCAGACCTACCGGGCCTTCCTCTGTTATATAGAAGTAATCTACCGCTGCTTCAGTAATATTGATTGCAGGGTCCAGATCTGAAACTTCAAATCGAACCTGCATCGTAGATGTCAGTGATATATAGTCCAATATTCTCAAATTCTTATTGATCCACTGAAAATGTAATCCAGGATCGTATCCAACCGTGTCAATCAGTACGGTTTGAATCCCATTAGAAATAAACACTTTCAAGGTGTCATCTGGTGGTGGCATTGGTCCGTATAAATTATAAAACTGTCGATCATAGTGCAAATATGGATCTACGTAGTTTGATAAATCCATCATAGGCGATTTCAAGGTGGTTGTTCCTCCGTCCACATCGTCTAGGTCTGCATTCAAAGATGCCGCATTCCCGGTCACATAGCATTGATCCCCACAGTCACCCGTAACATCCTCATCCGGGTTAGAAAGACTTGAAGTTCCATATGGCTCTCCCCTTTCCCAAATTCCTGTCACCGCATCACCACTAACGGTCCATCCAAAGTCGAAGGTGTAATCATCGTAATAGCCCGTATCCAAAATCACGGTAATGGTACCGGTAGCGTTATCAATCATCATATTCGTACAATAAGTGATATAACCCCACTTTCCGATGTAAACATCATAAGGTTCTTCGTAATAAAGCAAGAAGTTTTCCTGACCCGTGGCATTTGTCACTCCTGTATGAGTGATTAAACTAGCAACCAGCGTTATTTGTGCGCCATCTATCGGATCGTTCGTTCCCTGTTCAAGGACAGTCACATTAAATCCAAATTGCGGAATCGGTGTTAACGCCACATCTTCAACGGTTATAACACCATTCGTCAGCGTAGTAGAAATCGTTTGGGGATAATATCCGACTTTGGAATAAGTTACTGAGTAAGTTCCTGCAGTTACCATTCCGGTAGCATAAAATCCGTTGAAATCGGATAGTTCTGATTGATTACCTCCGGCAATAGTAATCTGAACGCCATCCAGTGGATTCGTAGTAGATGCGTCCGTTGTTATTCCTTCCAGATAGGCAGCCTGTACATAGGTAGGGTTCAACACAAACATTCCTTCAGTACGATCAGCCGCAACTATCAAACCTGAAGGAAAGAATGGAAAAACACCCCAACAACCTTCATAACCCGGTGTTTGTGAAGGATAGGTATCGTAATTACCTACTTCAATCAAGTTGTACGGATAAGTAACATCATGAACAACGACTCCATCTGAGTAATAACTGGTAATAATGTGGTTCCCTAAAACATGTGTGTTATGCGGAATCACTCCCATTCCGGGTGAGCTTTGAATTCGGTCGATCTCCATGATATTCAACGGATCAGACACATCAAATGCTCCGATATAACCTCCGCTTATCTCATCCGTTGTAAAAGCATACTGACCATTTTTAGTCCAGATGTTATGTGCAAAATTTCCCGGTGTATTCGCTGTACCCAGTAGAATAGGATTGCTGCGATCCGTTACATCAATCACACTCATAAACCCATCGCTGATATGTGCAGCATATAGTGTGTCATTGTCTGCGAATCCATCGTGTGTATACCAATCATCGAAAACACCTACCTCCACAGGATTCATTGGATCGGGATTCAAATCGAGAATAATCACGCCACCATTGCCACGATCTGATCCAAAGATATAGGCATAGCCCGCTGAATCAATATATATATTATGAGCAGAATCCCAGGAATTTCCAACCGGTCCAGTATACAAAGCTGTATTCGTTATCGGTCCACCGGGTAACGGAGTCAAGTCCATAATTAATAAACCATTATCAGCTTCCGTCGTAACGTAGGCATAATCGCCCCAGGTTTTAATATCACGCCATGTGGAAGTCATTCCGGGTTCCCAATGTACTTCAACCGGGTTTGCCGGATTCGAGATATCAACCACACTGGTCCCTTTCGTCCCTCCGACAATTGCATACTCATTGTTAAACTCGTCTACATAACCCCAGATATCATTAAGTCCCTGACTATGCATTGTATTCAGGTCGATATATCCTATTGAATCTAAATTGAGTTGAGCCGAAGAAAGAAAGCTAAGCGATAAGATGCTTACCAGCAGATATAGGCTTTTCATACGTATTTAATTTTATGCAAGATACGAATATCCGCAGGACTTATAAAAAAAAGATGAGGGCCAGAATCATTATTAAAACTATGACAATGTATTGCCAAACATCAACAAAATATGGATAGTATTTCTGCCAGCTTTCTTTAAAACCCATATGGTAAAATTAGCTATTCGAATTGAATGTTTATTCCAGACGATTTTACCTTTTACTTTTAGCTTAAAATCACTATCTTTGCAACTCCGTAAATCGTAGTGTATATGGCAAAAGAAACAGCAGCTGAAGTAAAAGAAAATGTGGATTTCGAAGCATTTAAAACAGAAGTTCTTAATGATTTTCGTCTTGCCAATATTTCCAGAGAAGCGTCTTTACTTGGTCGTCGCGAGGTGTTGACAGGAAAAGCGAAGTTTGGAATCTTTGGAGATGGAAAGGAAGTAGCTCAGCTGGCGTTAGCCAAACAATTTCAAAATGGTGATTTCCGCTCGGGATATTACCGTGATCAGACCATCATGATGGCGCTAGACCTCTTAGATGTACAACAGTACTTTGCCGGTCTATATGCTCATACAGATGTTGAGCATGAACCCCAGTCTGCCGGAAGACAGATGGGTGGACATTACGCTACGCGGAATTTAGACGAAAATGGCGAATGGAAGAATTTGATGGAGCAAAAAAACAGCTCGGCGGACGTTTCTCCTACTGCAGGGCAAATGCCAAGATTACTGGGTCTAGCTCAGGCTTCAAAAGTTTACAGAAACCATCCGAATATAAAGGATTACGATAAGGCTGAACTATTTACCGACAACGGTAATGAGGTTGCTTTCGGAACAATTGGGGATGCTTCAACTTCCGAAGGGCCTTTTTGGGAAACGATTAACGCTGCCGGTGTGCTCCAGGTTCCTTTGGTGATGTCTGTCTGGGATGATGGTTATGGAATTTCTGTTCCAAGAGAATATCAGACGACAAAGGGAAGTATCTCGGAAGCACTTGCAGGAATGCAACGCACAAAGGACAAGAAGGGTTATGAAATATTTGTAACCAAAGGCTGGGATTATCCACACCTTGTAGAAACGTATGAGAAAGCCGTTAAGCTAGCACGCGAAGAACACGTACCGGTTATCGTTCACGTCAAAGAAGTTAATCAACCACAGGGGCACTCTACGAGTGGTTCACATGAGCGATATAAGGACGAAGAGCGTTTACAGTGGGAAACTGAATTTGATTGTATCAATAAATTCAGAGAGTGGATTCTCAACTTCGATGCAGGTGGACTTCAGATAGCTACGGAAGAAGAATTAGATGCTATTCAAAAAGAAGCGAAAAAGCAAGTTCGCGATGATAAAAACAAAGCGTGGCAAGCATTCCTCGAAGACATCAAGAGTGATCTTTCTGAAGCCCTTTCCCATATCAAAGCTACAGCAGAAGGTAGCGAAAACAAAACCTTCATTTTAAAGATCGCTGAAGATCTGGAAAAAGCGATGGACCCTATCCGAAAGGACATTATGGGTGCTGCCAGAAAAGCTCTTCGACTAGCCAGACATGATAACTCAGATGCGAAAGCTAATTTGTCAGCCTGGATTAAAAGGCAATTGGAAGAGAATCACGACCGATACAGTTCTTCACTTTATAGTGAGAATGACGATTCTGCGATGAATGTTGAGCCAGTTGCTCCGACATACGCTGATGAAGAAGAAATGACAGATGGTCGAATTATTCTTCGGGATAACTACGATAAAATATTAGAAAAATACCCGCAGGCATTAGTCTTCGGAGAAGATGTCGGAAACATCGGAGGTGTGAATCAAACACTGGAAGGCATGCAGGAAAAGTACGGTGAACTGAGGGTTGGTGATACCGGGATTCGCGAGTGCACCATTGTTGGACAAGGAATCGGCATGGCTATGCGTGGACTTCGTCCAATTGCTGAAATTCAATATCTGGATTACTTACTTTATGCTATTCAGGTAATGTCCGACGATCTTTCAACTGTTCAGTACAGAACGAAGGGTGGTCAGAAGGCTCCACTAATTGTTAGCACCAGAGGGCACCGCCTCGAAGGAATCTGGCACAGTGGTTCACCGATGGGAATGATTGTAAATGCCCTCAGAGGTATGTACGTATGTGTTCCTAGAAACATGACAAAAGCTGCCGGTTTTTATAACACCCTTATGGCTGCAGAGGAACCTGCACTCGTGATAGAGCCATTAAATGGTTACCGTTCGAAAGAACGAGTTCCAACAAATATTGGGGAATTCAAAGAACCCTTAGGTGTTCCGGAAATTGTTCAGGAAGGATCTGATTTGACAATCGTATCTTATGGCTCCACCTTCAACCTATGTGTGGAAGCGGCTAAACAATTGGCAGAACTTGGAATATCTCCAGAATTGGTGGATGTCCAAACGCTTATACCTTTCGATGTGGATCATGTGATTGTGGATTCATTGGAGAAAACGAATCGACTACTTGTAGTTGATGAAGACGTTAGTAGCGGGGCTACCGGTTATATGCTCGACAAAATAATGGTTGAACAAAACGGTTATTACTTCTTGGATTCGGCTCCTGAGACACTCAGTTCCAAAGATCACCGTCCGGCATATGGATCAGATGGAGACTATTTCTCGAAGCCAAGTATAGAAGACATTGTTGAAAAGGCATATGCCATTATGCATGAAGCTGATCCAACAACTTATCCTTCCCTATATTAAAAAAGGCCGGTACAAGACCGACCTTTATACGTGATTAAACCGTAATTACTTAACGACTATCTTCGAATTAATACGATTTCCGTCATTTAAAGTAACTACCAAAAGGTACGTGCCACTTTCCAGGCCTGTTAGCTCAATATGATCCTTTCCAGTTGTGTTGTACGATGAAAGTAATTTTCCTGACGTATTATAAATCTCAGCTTTCACTGAAGATACATTGATAGTAATGCTACCATCTCGTTCAACAGGATTAGGGTGAGGCAATAGCTTTGTTTTTATTTCATTTTCTGAAACGTCCAGGGAACAAGGTGAACTCCCTCCTACCATTGAATAATCGAAAACAGTAGGATTACAGTTGAAAACAACATAATTAAAAGGGTCATTAGGCTTTGAAAGTGTACTTGTCGATTCCATACTAACTACAATCATGGTTGTTGAATAGTCAGTTATCGTACAATTACCTTTCGCTACAACATTGTCTCCCTCGTGGTCCTGAATAATGAGTGTGGCGTTGTCTTCCAACTGGTAGTTACAACCGGCCGAATAAGTCATAGTTAAAGTCACTCCCGAACAGACATAATAATTTCCTCCTGCGGAATCCGTAACGGTCATGTTCGTGTAGATGTGATTATTATTCGGCGGCATGTTTGGATAAACCACCTGTGAACAGTTTTGTGAATAAGAGAAACCTGAGAACAGGCAAAATATTAGTATTACGTTTTTCATAGTTAAGTTTTTTAGTTGCCACACCCTTAACAATTTACATGCCAAATTGTTTCTTTATGCGCCTAATTGCATTACCTTTAATAAATGTCTATGAAAAACTACTTATTTGTTGTACTCGCTTTAATACTTCTGACTTCTTGTTCAGATGGAAACCGGATCTACGAAGAACACCAGGATTTATCGCCCGATGTTGAATGGCTGAAAAAAGATATCCGAACTTTTGAAGCTGAAATCGAAGACGTTTCGATACCCTATGACATCAGTCTTGCTTTTCGTTATGCCTCAGGTTATCCGTTCGACGTAGTGAAAATCAAAGTGACCCATATTAATCCAAGCGGTGATGAATTGAGCAAAACCTATGAGTTACAGATTAGGGATGAAGATGGTAATTACATGGGAGAAGCAGGCTATGACATTTGGGATAGCGAACACCTGGTAGAAGAAGGCGTTCTTTTTAATGAAGCCGGTAAATACACCTTCAAAGTAGAACATGACATGCCTTACGATCCTCTTGTGATGGTCATGGAAGTTGGAGTGATCATCGATAAAACCATCAAGGAATAGATCATCTTTAGGAATCTTATTAGCTTAGCGATATGCAGGGCTTGAGACGGTTATTTACCTATGGTAGTCGGTACATCGATTATAAGATGGCAATAGCAGGCGCACTGGTGATGGGCATTACGGTCTTTTTTATAAATTTTTCAGATAGCATTCCTATTGGTCTTTCATTCACGGCAGCATTCAAACAAGCCGCCTATACCTTATTGTTCGGTGGAATAATCATGAAGATGTGCGAACGGTTCGCTTTGGAAGTTCAACCAAAATTAAAAGGACTGATCTTTGCCGTAATTGTACCTTCCATCCTTTCAATCGGATTGACGTATTTGATCCACAATCTCAAGGGCACACCAAAACCATTGGCCTCTACCCTCCCTACACTAGTAGTAATTCCCGCCACTATAGTTTGGGGATTAATGAATCAAAAGAAAAATTTGAAGTAAGTGACCTATAATGTTGTTCCATGAAATGACTTAGTGAGTTCTTTGTATTCCTCAGTATATGAACCAACATTCGTCCTGATAGTTAAGTTTGATGAATCAAAGGGAGTCTGTTGACGGTTAAACCTAAGTACCTTTCGAATAAATTCGCCACCTTCTTTACCACGGATCCTAATCTCATTGGTTAGGTGCAGTCCGCAATATTCAGCTTCGTTAATCCACTTGTTCTCAAATTCGGATTGAATTATTATCCACAGAGATCCATTTTCCGAAAGAAACTCGCTGACCCTGGATATGAACAAAGGAATTGGTAATGAATCAGTATGTTTGGTGTCAGCTTGCCTCCTATCTGTTCCAATCATCTTAGAATCATAGTATGGTGGATTGGAGAAAATAAGATCGAATTTAGTATCGCTAACAAACTGTGCAAGATCAGCGTGATGAACTGTCAAACGATCACGCCATTTTGAACTAATAAAATTCTTTTGGCATTCTTCAACGCTATGCTTATCCTTTTCAACAGCATCGATAGAAAGTAACTGGTTTTTCTGAGCGAGCATTAATGACAACACTCCTGTTCCTGTTCCGACATCCAATGCCCGGGAATGCCCTTCTGTCTCTATCAGCGATCCAAGCACCATAGCGTCGGTTCCGACCTTCATAGCCGACTTGCTCTGCTCTATCGAGAATTCTTTAAAATGGAAAACGGACATTAGTCCAAATATAACGCTACCAATCCTTCCGGAGATGTAATATGAAGTTCTTTTGCTTCGCGATCTACTTTTGTAACTACTCCTTCGCGTAAAGGAATAAGAATCTCTTTCTCGCCTTTGATGATTTGAAGTAGCGGATTCACCTTAAAATCAATAACCTGTCCCAATACGCCAATATCTCCATGCTTTTCATCTAAAACTTTAAACCCAACCACTTCATGATCATAGAAGTTAAGACCGCTTAGTTCTGGCAATATCTGTGCAGGAAGATAGATATCCTTGCGAAGCAGTCTTCTTGCACTTTCTTCATCATTGACTCCTTCCAATCGGACAGAGGCAAATCCTTTGTTCTTTAAACGGATCGATTCTATAAAAAAGGGTGTTAAGTGGCCATTGATGTCGATGAAAAGCGCATCCAGATTCGCGTAATCCCCTGGATTGGTTACATCAAAAAAAAGCGAAACCTCACCTTTAAATCCGTGAAGTTTCGCTACATATCCTAAATGAAAGCAATCTGCTTTATCCATTCAGCTTCTTATTTCGACTCTTCTTCTTCAGTCGATTCCTCAGCCTCGGCAGCAGGTGCTTCCTCTGTTGTTTCTTCAGCAGCAGGTGCTTCCTCTGTTGTCTCTTCAGTAGCAGGTGCTTCCTCTGTCGTTGCTTCAGCAGCAGGTGCTTCAGCTTCAACCGCTTTTGCTTCAATTGCTTTCAATCTTGCTTCCGCTTTCTCCGCTTCCGCTTTCAAACGATCAGCTTTCGCTTTGTCAGCATTCTTCCCAAGAGAATCTGCTTTCTTCGCAATCTTTTCTTCTTTCTCTTTCAACCAGGCTTCAAATTTCTTCTCTACATCCGCTTCTGTCAATGCACCTTTCTTGATACCATTGATCAGGTGGTTTTTGTAAAGCACACCTTTGTATGACAAAATAGCTCTCGCTGTATCAGTCATCTCTGCACCAACCTGTAACCAGTCAAGTGCTTTGTCAAAGTTTAAATCAATTGTTGCCGGGTCTGTGTTTGGATTGTAAATTCCTAATTTCTCAATGAATTTACCGTCTCTTTTCGCTCTGCTGTCAGCAGCTACGATGTGGTAGAAAGCCTTTCCTTTCTTACCATGTCTTTGCAATCTAATTTTAGTTGCCATATGATTGTTTTTATAATTTGGAGTTCGAAACTCCTGTTAATAATAATCCGCCTTCTCGAGACGGGACGGCAAAGATAGAACATTAATCAATATAATTCCTAGTAAATCAGGAGTTTTTTGATCTTTGTCTTTCGTCAAAATTATAGTCTTTTCATAAAATTCATATTACGTATATTCAAACTCTCTAATAGAATCCATATGAAACTGATTGCTGTTCTTCCGCTTTTCACATTGTTATGGCAAACTTCATTTGCCCAATCCGTTCCAAATCAATCGAAGCTGGATCTGCGTGAAATAATGCGCGGCAATAGTTTTGTAGGGCATCAGCCGGACAATGTTCGCTGGACCATTGACAGCAAGAAAATCCTTTTCGATTGGAACCCTTATGATCAACCAGAAAACGCTACATACGTCTACGATCTCGAAACCAAGAAAGTAGATTCTGTTACCATGGAATTTTATTTGAACAATGGCTTGGCTACAGAGAATAAAAATGAAAAATTTGCAGTTTATTCTCTTCGAGGCGATCTCTTCTGCTATTATTTCGAAAGTAAACAAGTTAAACGCGTTATAAAATCCCTGGACCGAATTCGCAACGTTCAATACAGTCCGGTAAAGCGTCTTTTCTATTTTCAGGCTTCGAATGATCTCTTTGCGTTTAATCCTGAGGAAAACACGATTACCCAACTTGTTCATTTTAAAAATGGTTCTGAACCCAAAGACAAAGAACTCAATACTCTGGAGAAGGAAGAACTGGAACATTTCAATTTCTTACGCGATATTGAAGAGAAAAAAGAGTGGCAAGAAAATCATGATCTATTTGCGGATGATGAAATTCCTATAATCTACTATTCGGAAAACTCGGTTAACAATATTCAGATTTCAGCGGATGGTCGTTACCTTACCTTTCGCGTGAATGATTATCCAAAAAACGAAGATACGCATGTTGAACATCACATCGCATCGAACGGTCACACCTACACATCCAAAGCCCGTTCGAAAGTTTCTGATAAAGATCCGAATCATCGGCTGGGCATTTATGATTTGATAAAAGACACGCTCTATTATGCAGATTTTAGCGTATTGCCCGATATTCGTACAAAACCACAGTATTTAAAGGAGTATGGCGATACTTCCATGTTTTACGATTCCGATCGTAACATCATCATGCATGAATTGGTCTATTCAGAAGATGCTAAACATAACGCACTTGACGTTCGGTCATATGACAACAAAGACCGTTGGATTGTTTCGCTAAACCTCTCAAACGGTGAAATTGAAGTACTTGATCATCAACACGACGAAGCTTGGATTGGTGGACCGGGAATAAGTAGCTGGAATATGGTCAGTGGTACGCTGGACTGGCTACCTGATAACAAGACGCTCTATTTTCAATCTGAAGAAACCGGTTATTCACACTTATATTATTTAAATATTGACTCGAAAAAAAAGAAACAAATGACCAGTGGCAACTGGGAGGTTCATCAGGTACTAAGAGCCGAAAAAAGCTGGGTAGATATTCTCGCAAACAGGGATCACCCTGGCTACTACAATCTCTATCAAGTGCGTAAAAAGTCATATCACCCGTGGATTACCTCTGCCAGTGTTAAAGGAATCGTCTATTCACCGGATAAAAAACACATTGCCTACCTGGCATCATCCTTACCGTCCGAGCCGTGGGATTTGTTTGTTCAGAAAAATGAATCGAAGAGCTATAGGAATAGAATTACCTCTTCAAAATCAAAAGAGTTCAATTCATATGACTGGTACAATCCGGAAGTGATAACTTTTCCTGATGAAACGGGCAATAATATTTACGCCCGACTATACAAACCGGAACATCCGAACGGCGCTGCTGTGATTTTTGTTCATGGAGCCGGTTATCTTCAGAACGCACATAAGTATTGGAGCAGTTATTCTCGAGAATACATGTTCCACAATCTCTTAAGGGATAACGGAATTACGGTGATTGACATTGATTATCGAGCAAGCAAAGGATATGGCAGAGATCACAGAACCGCTATTTATAGACACATGGGTGGAGCTGATCTGAGAGATCAACTTCTGGGCAGACAGTATCTTATCGATTCTATGAACATCGATCCCGATCGCATAGGAATTTATGGAGGCTCATACGGCGGATTTATTACACTGATGGCGTTGTTAACAGAACCGGGTAAATTTAAATGTGGGGCCGCACTTCGTTCTGTAACTGATTGGTTTCACTACAACCACGAGTACACCAGCAATATACTTAACTATCCGGGAACTGATCCGGATGCTTATCGAAAAAGCTCACCTATCTATTATTCAGATAACCTGGAAGATCGTTTGCTCATGTTACATGGAATGGTTGACGACAATGTCCAGTTTCAGGATGTCGTTCGATTATCCCAGAAGTTTATAGAGTCAGGAAAAGAAAACTGGGAGTTGGCAATCTTTCCAGTTGAAGCACACGGGTTTAAAAAGCCGAGCTCATGGGCGGATGAATATCGCCGTATATATGAACTGTTTTACAATGAATTAATTCTGGAAGATTAATGGAGCTAAAGGAATTCACCACCAAAGAAGAGATGCTGCAATCCTATGATTTGTTGCATGAATTCTACCCGTCTTTAAGCATGGAAGACTATACGAATGAGCTGGATATGATGATTCCGAACAATTATGGTCAGGTTGTTATGATTGAAGATGGTGAGATAATAGGACTGACAGCCTATTGGATCGGCTCGAAGCTTTGGTGCGGGAAATATCTGGAATGCGATAACGTGGTCGTCTCAAAAAATCACAGAAGAAAGGGAATCGCCAACAAGATATTTCAATACCTCGATAAAAAAGCACGTGAAGCAAATTGCAACATGATGGCCCTGGATTCCTACCGACACAATACTGCTGCTCATGGATTTTTCGAAAGCGAAGGCTTTGATCCACGAGGCTATCATTTCATCAAAGTGTATAACGAAGATAAATTGCGCTAATTAGCATTTGCACTCCTTTGCTTTATTGCAGTGAGAACAAACAACGAAAACGTTCTCCGAAAACTTTGGTGTAACAACTTTATTTTCATCCTTAAAATGAATAGTCATAGATTGATCAAAAGATTCTTTGGATACAACACTCACCTTATCTCCTATTGCCAGATTAAGTCTATTAACGTATTTCAAGAATTCCGGACTGTTATCCTTTACGGCGACAATCTTATAGGACTTGCCGTCTTCACCTTCCGATAAGGTCTTCCTATACGGTATGATTATCTCTCCCTGTGCGTTTGGAATGGCATCACCATGTGGATCGAAGGACGGATTATCCAGAAAATTATCCAGCCGGTCAATCAGCTTCTTCGAATGTATATGCTCCAATTCCTCTGCGAGTTCGTGCACCTCATCCCAGTTAAAACCCAATTTTTCTTGTAGAAAAGTCTCCCAAAGTCGATGTCGACGAACGACCAGCATTCCTTTGAGTTGGCCTTCCTTTGTTAGCGACACTTTTCCGTACCGCTGATAATTCACCAATCCTTTATCCTTAAGCTTACGGACCATGTCACTTACCGTGGCCGGCTTTACTCCCAAATTTTCAGCAAGCTTATTCACTCCGACCTCCGTGATATCGTCATCAAAAATGGTCAGCTGAATGATGCTTTTAAGGTAATTCTCTTCTGTGAACGACAACATGACTCGAAGTTATCAAAAAAAAGCTAACTTATTAGTTAGTCTAGCCTAACTTTATTAGTTTTGCTGTACTTAAATGAAATATTTCATTCATATATCCTTTATTTTATTCGGTTTCCACTTGACTGCTCAGGAAACACTGAAGGGCTCTGTTATGTCTGATAACGAGGCTGTTCCATTTGCAAAGATCAAGATTAAAGGTGTTTCAAATGCGCTGAGTGATATCGATGGGAAATTTATAATTGAACACGATAAGGAGGGTACTTTCGAAATCGAAGTTTTTGCTCAGGGCTATGAATTGTATAAGGATACGATCATACTACCCTTTCGCCAAGCATTGGTGATTAATTTAAATTCCCTATCACCACTTGAAGTTGATGAAGTGGTTGTAAGTGGAACGCTTCGTGCTGTCACTAAAAAGGCTAGTGTTGTCAACATAGAAGTTCTCTCTGAAAAATTTCTTCAAAAGAATCCAAGTTCTTCCATATTTGACGCGCTTCAAAATGTCAATGGTGTTCGTCCACAATTAAACTGTAACATCTGTAATACGGGAGATATACATATTAACGGTCTGGAAGGTCCTTACACAATGGTGCTTATTGATGGAATGCCTATTGTAAGTAGTCTTTCTACTGTTTATGGCTTGTTCGGAATTCCGAATTCGATTATTGAGCGGGTAGAAATAATTAAGGGTCCTGCGTCTACTTTGTACGGTAGCGAAGCAATTGGCGGTATCATCAACATTATCACTAAGAATTCCGGCATAGCACCGCGGATAGCAGTTGACGTCAGAACTTCATCATGGCTCGAAACAAATGTAGATTTGGCAATCAAAAATAAATTGGGGCAAAAAACGCATGTTCTGACTGGCTTGAATGCATTTAACTATGATTACATCAAAGATGTTAATGACGACAGATTTACTGATGTAACATTACAGGAGCGGTATTCAATATTCCAAAAATGGAACTTTGACCGAAAAGACTACCGGGTGTTTTCAATAGCTGGACGCGTATTGTACGAGGATCGCTGGGGAGGTGAAACGAACTGGAGCAAACAATTTCGAGGCACCGACAGTATCTACGGCGAAAGTATATATACAAAGCGCTGGGAATTGATCGGCAAGTATCAGCTACCCTTAAAAGAAGATATTTTCTTTTCTACTTCAGTAAACAATCATGTGCAGGACAGCTATTACGGTGATGTTGCTTTTATGGCTAATCAGTTCACTGCTTTTGGACAGCTTCATTGGCAGAAAGAAGTTGGCAAACACAACCTGCTATTGGGTTCTGCTTACCGATATATGAAGTATGATGACAATACCACAGCGACAGAATCGGGTGATTCCATCCCAATAAACGCTCCCGTCACAACCAATCTACCCGGTTTTTTTGCTCAGGATGAAATCACAATCAATAAGAAGAATAAGCTTCTAGGTGGCTTGAGATACGATCATAACTCACTCCATGGAAGCATCTTTACTCCTCGAATCGGATACAAATTAGATATCAAACACCATTCATCTATTCGTTTAAATACGGGTACAGGATATCGCGTAGTGAATATTTATACGGAAGATCACGCAGCATTAACAGGTGCCAGAGACGTTATTATCCTTGATGGGATTAAGCCGGAACAGTCCTACAATGCAAACCTAAACTATACTTTTAGTCGTGTAACGAAAAAGGAGAAGTTAATTAATCTGGATTTGACGTTCTTTTACACCTACTTCACCAACAAAATTATCGCCGATTATGATACGGACCCGGACCTGATTATTTACGATAACATCGATAGTTATGCTGTTGATCAAGGGATTACTTTAAATCTTCAATTGGTAAACTTATTTAAGAACTTAGATGTCATCGCCGGATGTACCTTCATGGATGTAGCTAGCTTTGACAACGGAATTAAGACGCCTCAAATTCTCACTGAGAATTTTTCAGGATCCTGGTCTGTAAGCTATAAATTCAAGAATAAAATCAGTCTGGATTATACCGGTAACGTTTATAGTCCTATGCGCCTTCCGGTCTTAAATGAATTGGATCCGCGTTCTGATTATTCACCCTGGTGGAGTATTCAAAATATTCAGATTAGCTATAAAGGATTGTCAAAGTGGGAATTTTACGGAGGGGTTAAGAACCTCTTAAACTGGACCCCGGCAAAATCAACCAGTTTTCTAATTGCACGTGCGCATGATCCGTTTGATAAAAATGTTTCATACGATGGTGAGGGTAATGTTCTTCAAACAGGTGAAAATCCATACGCATTGACATTCGATCCAAGTTATGTTTATGCGCCGAATCAAGGTGCTCGGGCATACCTGGGTGTTCGTTTTATTCTGGAGTGATTGCACTCGTGTCCTTACGGATTGAATCCCGTGATTGCACAAAGTTCTTAACACGACTGGACCATTCAACATCACCGCTTTCACTTAATAGAATAGGATATTTTCGTTCCGCTGTGTATCGTGAGTAGGCATTAAAATGCCACCATTCACTGGGAATATTATAGAATTTTTGGCTAGCCATTACACGACGAAGCAATACTCTGTTTTGATATTGCTGCACGGAAAGCAAACCAGAATCGAGATAGATCTTTTCTTTTGAAGGAAATGCAATGCCTCTAAAATCATCATATCCCGCCCCCATGTCCAAAGCCGTGCCTGATGAATCAACTATGGTTAAATCTACAGCCGCACCGAAATTATGAACACTCCCCAGAGAAGGATTTGAAACAAACTTTCCTCTAAGAGCGATCGGCACCGTATCCAAAGCCTCCCACATTTCTCGCTGCACGTTCAATGGTCTTACTCCGTCAAATACTAACAGCCGAAAACCTGGTCGAATAGAATCCAGATATTTCTGTACAAGCGATAAACGAACTGCTACTTCTTTCTGAAGGTATGCGGTCTGCAACGTATCATATAGCCGCATCTCCATAAAGTTGTTTTCGCTTGCATAACGCAGGTCAATCATGATTGTGGTATCGATCGATTGTATAGACACAAAATTGGACAATAACAGAATCGAATCTGTCATATTCCTCAATTGTTGGTCAGTATCTCCATCTTTTATGAGAAGCATTTCATCATCAGAAATAGCTTTAGCTTTCGGCTCATTTTTACAGGCCATTAGGAGAAGTAATATGCAGATCAGGAAATATCGCATGAGACAAAGTAACAAATTAACCAGGGCCTGACAATTGAAATAGAAGAATCTGTTATTTTTATCCTTTAAAATTTAAATCATGCCGAATATCTCTAGCAAGGCTATTCAAATGCCTCAATCACCTATTCGTAAATTGGTTCCATTTGCGGAACAAGCATATGCGCAGGGGAAAACTGTTTTTCACTTAAATATTGGTCAACCAGATATAAAAACTCCTGAACAAGCTATAGCCGCAGTTCGGGTAGCAGATCTAACAGTCATTGAGTACAGCCACTCTGCGGGATTCCCCATATATAGAGAGAAGCTGGCTGCATATTATCGAAAAAATAACATCAACATTGCAAATGAAGACATCATAGTCACAACAGGAGGATCCGAAGCGTTGATATTTGGCTTTATGTCTACGTGTGATCCGGGAGATGAAATTATTATTCCGGAGCCTTTCTATGCCAATTACAACGGATTTGCTGTTATGGCTGGGCTAACTGTCGTGCCGGTAACGGCAACAATTGATGATGGCTTTGCTCTCCCTCCAATTGAAGAAATTGAAAAGAAAATTTCAAGCAAAACAAAGGCAATCGTCATATGTAATCCCGGAAATCCAACTGGTTATTTATATTCTAAAGAAGAACTTGAAAGGCTAAGAGACATCGTTAAAGAAAACGATCTCTATCTTTTTGCAGATGAAGTTTATCGAGAGTTTTGTTATGACGGTGCTGTTCCCTACTCTGTAATGAATTTGGAAGGAGTTGAAAACAACGTAATCATGATTGATTCAGTATCCAAGCGTTACTCTATGTGTGGGGCTCGGATAGGTGCATTAATTTCGAGAAATAAAGAAGTAATGAGTGCTGCTTTGAAATTTGCTCAGGCTCGTCTCTCACCGCCAACTATAGCTCAGTTCGCTTCACAGGGAGCTCTGGATACACCGCAATCCTATTTTGATGAAGTAGTTGAAGAATACGTTGAAAGAAGGAATATCATGGTTGAAGGGCTTAATCAGATTCCTGGGGTGTTTTGCCCAATGCCGAAAGGTGCTTTTTATTGCGTTGCAAAATTTCCAGTTGACAGCACAGAAAAGTTTTGTCAATGGCTGCTTGAAGAGTTTGATTATGAAGGAGCAACGGTCATGATGGCTCCGGCAAGTGGTTTTTATGCTACTCCGGGTAAAGGAGTGCAAGAAGCCCGTATTGCATACGTACTAAACAAAGAATCCCTTATTAAAGCTATTAAATGCCTGGAAGAAGCATTGAAAGTTTATCCGGGAAGAATAACGGAATAAACTAATTCTCTACCAATAAAAAAAGGGTAGCCAATCGGCTACCCTTTTTTTATTAAGTTGTAATCTTCTTACTTCTTAACGAAAGTATCTCTAACAACTTGACCGTCAGCTGTAGTTAACTCATAGAAGTAAACTCCAGTGTTAAGATCAGAAACATTCAATGTAGTTCCGAATCCGTTCATGTCAACAGTTGTCATAACTTTTCCTTCCATCGAGATGATAGAAACGCTAGTAGCTTCTACGTTAGACATAACTTTTAGCTCATCTGTTGCCGGGTTAGGGAAAACCTTAGCAATAGTAACTTCTTCGTCAAGTCCACCAGTAGTGGTTACGTTGATGTCATCCAGGAACATCCAGTTTTCATCAGTACAGTTGTAATGTCTCCACACAAGGTATACTGTTGACTGGTTAGCCGCTTGCACAGAAATATCTACAGACTCGTTGAAGATAGTTTCACCTCCTGTCAGTGTTGTTTCAAACACCGGTGTTGGGAAAGTTCCTGCGATAAGTGGAGCAGGATCAGTAACAACGTAAACTGCATAGTGCTCTTCGTACCATCCCGAAGCAGTAGTTTCAGGGTTACCACAAGCCCACGCCAGGTTAACTAAGGCCTGTCCTGAACAATCAATTGCAGGAGAGATCAACAAGTTGTCTGGAGTAAGTGGTCCAAGGTTTGCATCCCAAGAGAATGAAATAGCACATTCAGCCTGAGCATCAAATGGAGTACCAACACCTGTAAGGTCATAAATACCCCAAGTAAGAGAATCTCCGTCTAGGTCTGCAGCTGAAAAAGTTCCAAATGCAGCAGCATCACTAGCTGTAAATAACTGCGCATAAGAAGTTGACAAAGCAACTACCGCAGATAATGATAGTATTAGTTTTTTCATAATAAGAATTTAAAAGTTTTTAATACGAAGGTAAAGTTAAGGAATTTTTATTCAAATTTTAAAACAACAGCCCAATATTAACCATGCCCGTCTATTGTTCAAATTGAATCTAGCTATCCGTGGTGCTTAGATGGTAGAAAGGATTATTTTATTTCGCCGCAATTTGATTAGACCTTTTACCTCCATTTGCTTCAGAAGTCGGGAAATAACAACTCTCGAAGAATGCAAATCTTCCGCTATTTGCTTATGGGTGTGGTGAATTTCCAGACTTCCCTTCAATTTAGCCTGATCAACAAGATATTTCTGCAATCTTTCATCCAGCCTCATAAAAGCCATCGCATCAATGGTATCCATCAATTCCATCATTCTCGAATGGTAACTATCCAGGATATATTGACGCCATGAATGATACTTTTCCATCCATTTTTCCATGTATTCCATTGGAATCATAAGAAGGGTCGTTTCGTCCAGCGTTGTAACCCGTATTTGACTTTTACTTTTTGTTACGCAGCACTGCAGCGTCATAGCACATGTATCACCCGACTCCATATAATAGAGCAATAATTCTTCCCCGTCTTTACTTTCTCGAGAAACTTTAAGCGAACCACTTATCACAAAGGGAATATAAAAGATGCTTTCACCAACATCCATGATGACACTATCTTCGTCGAAAGACTTAATCATGCCAACTCCTATTATTTCATCCAACAACTCCTTATCGAAAAGGAAGCCTATTCGCTCGTTAATCAGTTGTTCTTGCTCTTTTGTTATCATATTTAATGAAAAAATTCACCCAAATAATCTTGGACAGAGCATAAATATAAGGAGTTAGAATTAATGATATCCCGATGATAATTGAAATTTGAAGACCCGTACCTATCGTATCGAAGAACATGTTGATCAGGACCCATAATGTTACAAACAAAGCCACGCCCAAAGCGTAAGAAACGTACATTGCTCCATAGTAAAAGCCCGGTTCTCTAGAATATTTCAACCCGCATTTAGGGCAATTTTGATGAATTTCACCCGCGTGTTTTAGGTCATAAGGCCGGGAAATAAAAAACGCTCCCTCATGGCAACGAGGGCACTTCATCTTGAAAATACTGTAAAGCCTTGATCCTTTCCCAAACATGCTATCCGTTTTGATCCAAATATATGTAGCATCGATCGATCTTAGTGTGACTCAGGTCGCAAACTTTGAAGGATTTATCAAAAACATGACTTTTATCAGTTTTTTAGCTTGAAATTGTCATTTCGTAAGGCTGGCATTTATTGTTTTTTTGATCTATTGTTTCACTGACAAATCACTAGTATGAAAAAAGCAGCAATCGACGAAGCGCAATTATTAAAAGAATTCGAAGAAAAGATCGAGGCTGAAGTGAAAATTGAGCCAAGGGATTGGATGCCAGATGCATATCGCGAACATTTGATTCGGCAAATTTCACAACATGCTCACTCGGAAGTGATTGGTATGCAACCGGAAGGTAACTGGATCACCCGAGCTCCTTCCTTGCGCGCAAAAAAGATATTGTTGGCGAAAATTCAGGACGAAGGTGGTCATGGTTTATACCTCTACAGTGCAGCTGAAACACTTGGCGTTAGTAGAGATCAATTTTTACAATGGCTTCACGAAGGCAAAGCAAAATACTCGAGTGTTTTCAATTACCCCACACTAAATTGGGCTGATATTGGAGCAATAGGTTGGCTGGTAGATGGAGCAGCCATTACAAATCAGGTATCGCTGCAACGAACATCTTATGGACCTTATTCCAGAGCCATGATTCGTATCTGTAAAGAAGAATCATTTCATCAGAGACAAGGATACGAGATCATGTGGAAAATGATGGAAGGAACCAAAGATCAGCAACGAATGGCACAGGATGCTATCGATAGATGGTGGTGGCCTGCACTCATGATGTTTGGACCGCATGATACGGATTCGCCCCATACAAGCAATGCCATGAAATGGAAAATCAAGCGTGAATCAAATGATCGCTTGCGCGAAAAATTTATCAATAAAACGGTTCCTCAGGCTGAACTAATCGGTCTTAAAGTTCCGGACGATCAGCTGAAGGTTGTTGGCAAGGATCAGATGGGTGAGCCCATGTATGCGCATGGTGACATCGATTGGGATGAATTCTGGAGGGTTGTTAAAGGAGATGGACCATGCAATAAGCAACGATTGGATCATCATATAAACGCTCATGAAAATGGGAAATGGGTACGAGAGTGCGCCTATGCATATCAGATTAAAACGAATAACCAATGAATAAGGAGTTATTAAAAAATACACTGGTCGAAATCCAGCAGAATATTGTTAAGGAGCTGGAAGAGAACAAGGTTAGCAAGCATAGCCTTGTAGATCTCGACGAAGGTGACACCATTGATCCGGAAGATACTGCTCGTCAATATGAATTTGGCGAAATGGAGCAGATGATCAAAGTGCAGTTGAACAAGGCACAACGCAATCTTGAAAAACTGGAAACGATCGACTTTGGTCCAAAATCAACCGTAACAAGCGGTGCCTTCGTTGAAACGGACAAATTCAACTTCTTTATTGGATTTTCGACGATCCCTTTCGATTGTGATGGAGTTCACGTCGTCGGAATTTCCCAGGAATCACCAATCTATCCAATAATGGCCAATAAAAAAGCAGGAGACAAATTCAGCTTTTGTGGAAATAATTACACGATACAAAATATAATTTAACGCTATGCAATCAACTGAAAATCAAGGAAAGCTCTGGGAAGTATTCATTCAGGCGAAGCCTGGCCAACCGTTCAAGCATGCAGGAAGTATACATGCATACGACAAAGAAATGGCCATCGAAAACGCACGAGACGTATACACCAGAAGGAACGAAGGAATAGCTCTTTGGGTGGTTCCAAGCGACGCTATCGTGGCTGTAACTGCTTCAGAGGCGAGTTCTTTCTTTACACCAGCACACGATAAAGTATACAGACATCCAACTTTTTATGATCTCCCGGATGGCGTGAAACAAATGTAGTTATGGACGATAAAGTAAAATACTATCTCGAGATAGCTGATAACGCTTTAATCCTTAGTTATCGGCTAAGCGAAAACTCAAGCAAGGGCCCATTTCTCGAAGAAGACCTGGCGTGTACCAATATTGCTCTGGATCTTATTGGCCAGGCAGAATCATTGTACAATGAAGCTGCTAAACTAAATGGCAAGGGACAAAGCGGAGATGATTTGGCTTACCGCCGTTCGGAAAGAGATTATTTTAATACGATTCTAGTTGAACAGCCCAATAAGGACTTTGCATATATCATGGTAAGACAGTTTTTCGTTGATGTTTTCAACTATTACTTTCATACCGAGTTATCCAAGAGCAGAGATAAGTATCTAGCGGCGGTAGCAACAAAGGCATTAAAAGAAGCAACCTATCACATTCGAAGGAGTGCTGAATGGATGCTGCGTTTTGGCAATGGCACTGAAGAATCAAATCGTCGTGCTCAGGACGCAATCGATGAACTTTGGAAGTATACGGGCGAATTATTTAATGCGTCTGAGGCAGACCTCAATCTTCGAGAAAGTGGTGTGAGTATTGACTTGAAAGAAGTCCAATCTCATTGGAATCTTAAGGTCAACGAAGTTCTTTATCTGGCTCATTTGAAAAAACCAAATAATGAATTTCAGCTTCCTGGAGGTAAAAACGGTATACACTCAGAATATATGGGATTGATATTGACAGAAATGCAATACCTCCCTAGTAAATATCCTGATGCAATCTGGTAACTACGCTCCAGCTACTTTAAGTAGACCGTCGCGATCAAGAATCTCAATCTTACGCGCATGAGTTTGTACGAGGTCTTCTTCTTTGAAATCCTTTAACAGGCGAATAAGCGTCTCTGTAGCAGTTCCAACAAAATTAGCAAGGTCCTCTCTCGATAGGTTGATCATGTCATCTTTGTAAATGTCATCAAGCATTAACAAAGTGAATGCGAGGCGTTCTCGAACTGATTTCTGAGCCATGTTTGTAATAAACGTTGCTCTGTCCGCCAATTCTTTTGACAGCTCACGCATAATTCCATTTCGAAGCGTAGGATTTGAATCAACAAGATTCAAAAAGTCTTCTTTACTAATAAAACAAATATTGCTTTCCTCAAGCGTTGCAGCAGCTACTTTATATGGTTCACCACTAAACATGGCTCTAAAGCCTACTATTTCACCGGAATTTGAGATATGAATAATTTGTTCTTTGCCCTCTTCTCCTCTAGCGAAAATCTTTACTCTACCTTCATTGATGCAAAATACTCCGCGAGGAGTGTTGCCTTCAATAAATAACGGTTGATTTTTCTTGTAATACGAACATGTCTTATGATCATTTAGATCTTCTGTTTCTTCGTTGCAAAAAGAACCGAACAACGAGTTCTTTCTTGATAAACAATTCTCACATGTTACGTGTTTGTATGATTTGTCTAACATCCCCTAATAATATAATTACAAATTTATAAAATTCCTACGAGTTATTGACGTATGTCATTTTTTATCCTTACAACATACGCTAGATTTGTACATAAACGAAATGGCTTAGGTGGAAAAGCTCATTAAAAAATACAATGTTCCCGGACCAAGGTACACGTCTTACCCGACCGTACCATTTTGGAAGAACGACCCTTTGCTAAGCAGTGAATGGATCGAATCCATAAATCGAAACTGGACACAATTTGGTTCGACTGATATCAGTGTATACGTTCACCTGCCGTTTTGTGAAAGCCTATGTACATTTTGTGGATGTCACAAGCGAATAACAAAAAACCATGGTGTAGAAATACCGTACATTGACACCTTGATCAAGGAATGGAATCTTCATCGCGAAAGTCTCGATTTCGAACCAAACATTAAAGAATTACATTTCGGTGGAGGAACACCAACATTTTTTCAACCGTCGGAATTAATCCGATTGCTTAAAGGATTGTTTGATCAGTATAGTGTAGACCCGACGGAAGTAGAACTGAGTTTTGAAGCACATCCGAATAACACCTCTTCTGAACACCTGACTTCTTTATTCGAATTTGGATTCAGAAGATTGAGTCTCGGCGTTCAGGATTATAGTCCGGTTGTGCAAAAAGCCATTAATCGAATTCAACCATTCGAGGCTGTGAAGAAAGTGCATGATCAGGCCAAAGTACTCGGATACCGATCGATTAGTCATGACCTTGTGTTTGGATTACCAAAACAAAAACGCTCCGATATTATCAATACCGTTGAGCTAACACTTCAATTGATGCCTAATCGAATTGCCTTGTATAGCTACGCTCATGTGCCGTGGATCAAAGGGGTGGGACAGCGCGGATTCGACGAAAGCGACCTGCCAAAAGACGCTGAAAAAAGGGAACTTTATGAAGTTGCCAAAAGCATGCTGGAAGATGCTGGTTACTTAGAAATTGGCATGGATCACTTTGCACTTCCACATGATGATTTGGCCATTGCATTTCATGGCAAAAGCTTGCATCGAAATTTCATGGGCTATACTACCCAGAAGACATCATTCCTGCTTGGATTAGGTATGTCAGCCATATCTGACAGCTGGTTTGCCTTTGCTCAAAACGACAAGCATGTTGAATCCTATATGGAGAAGGTGAACAATGGGGAACTCCCGATCTTCCGAGGCCATGTCCTATCAGATCTCGATCTCGAAATCAGGGGGTATATTTTGGATCTCATGTGTCATTTTGAAACAAGGTTCAATCCGGATTCTCCCTTCAGGTCCATCCACCAGTCGATCAAAGACAATTTGGAAGATATGATTAATGACGGCCTCGTTGGGGTAGATGGTGATACCGTGCGTATCAACGAAACAGGCATCCCTTTTGTTCGGAATTGCTGCATGGCTTTCGACCAGGATCTGAAAGTCCAGAGCGATCGGACAAACATGTTTTCTAAGACCGTTTAAACTTCTGCAGCATTATCTTTACTCAAGCTTACAGGTAAATATTTAATTTTACTTCTGCAAATTTGGCCCCGTAGTTCAAGGGATAGAATAGAAGTTTCCTAAACTTTAGATCCAGGTTCGAGTCCTGGCGGGGCTACAATTTTTCTTTATTAATTGGAATACAGATTTGTTATCCCAGTTATTATCCCAATACATCAATTTTTACTGCCTTATTTGATAGTCTATTATTGGGTGAAAAAGTAAAAAGTATGTTTGGATATATTCAGTTTAGATCAGTTCACTGAATTGAAAAGAATGATTAATCAAACACATTCAGACTACTATTGACGCTCAGCGATTACGATGCATTTTATAGTACATAATATGCTAATAAAGGACATTATGTACTATTTTGTAGTGCATATATACTAGTTATAAGCAATTAGAAGTGTTTTGCCCACATGACTGACCACTTCCGGAAGGGCAAAACCGGACAACCACCTTCGAAATACACCACTACTTACCAGGATTTAAAAAGAGCCTTAAGCGGTAAAAAACAGACGCTGTTTTTTATTAACTTATATAAGAGCAAGCTCTCGCAGCTTGCTCTTAATATTAAGTGTAGCGTAAAACAGGGCGCCTTGTATGTTATTACCGGCACCTGTTAGCCTAAGTGAAGCCTGGAATTCGGAGCAGTTTGAACGAAGTGAGTTCTTCGAATTCGCGAAACGTGGCTCATAACAGGTGGTAATGTTATACAAGCGCAAGGGCTCTTTTTGTTTTACTTTTTTAGCTCCTGAAAAAAGTAAAGGCAATATGGGAATAGTACGGTGGTTGAAATAAGCTGCTTATAACAGCACCTACGCCTCATTAGGAACATCTTACTTTGTACAATAGTTCATTCTCAACCAGATAACTTATATTTAAGAAAACAATTATTGTGTTTACGCCTTACGCGGCGTAGCCGCAAAACGTTATAAGCATAGAAACCCAAACTCGAAGAAAACACATGACAAATTTTTTGATTGGAATACTCTTCTTTGTATCATGTCAATCTGAAGCCCAAGAGGTACTTGATATAAAGGTTGAAGTTTTTGTAGATAGTATTAAGATAGATGACCTTGTAGTTGAACTACATGTAAAAACTGACTCTACTATTTATTCCATTACTCAATTGAAAGCCATGGGGTATTTGGACTCCAATTTCTATAACAGCATGAGAGGGTTTGTTATTCCCATCGGTATGGACAGTATTGACTTTTTCACTTACCACTCATACATGGAACAATTTTTTGAATGGGGGATCAATCAATATAGAAACTTCCTAACGGACAATTCACGTACAGTTTGGAAATTAGAAATCAACCATTATCCTTTTACAAGTAGAGAAGAAATAAGCGAAGCTGTTAATGAACACCTATATTCTGACGAATTCATTAATAAGCACGCTGAAAGATTAAAAATCCCTAAAGAAGAGATTGTGAACTGTGTTTTATTTATTGGTCAGGGAGGAACAAGTAGTATCGCTTTTCGAGAAGGTATTGAAGGAATATAAACGACTTACTAACAGCAACAGAGCAAGCGAAGCTTTTGAAGACTGCGGCTCGAGCGAGGTTGTCGCTCGTAATGCCGGAGGAGTGTTGACAAATCATTATCTTACAATCACAAAACATTTAAAGATCCGCCTACGGCGACAAGCTGTGTAGCGATAGTATAGCCGCAAAACCTTAGGTGTAATTAGAATTATGACTCGAAAGCCATTCATTATTGCGACTCTATTGATTAGTATGTTTGTACTTCAAGGTTGTTTTATTTTTGGTCCGGTTTCCAAACAGGATAGGATTGTAAAGAGAAATTCATCGGATTTGAGAAAAAAAGAAATCGTACTCTATGCAAGATATGAAGGAACACAAACTGGTACACATCTTAAAATAAGAAAGGAAAAATTATTTGACCTTTTTACCCATACTGCATTCGGATGGTCATATTATTCAGGTAATTGGGATCGCCTCAACGATTCTGATACTATTGTGCTTAGTTATTCACTCGAACACGAAACTAAATATCATTATGCTGTGGTCAACGGTGATGTTTTATCACTTGAGACAGAATTCTTGGATTCGATAAATAAGAAAAGTTGGAAATTTGAAATCGTACATAATAATTTGGAATAAAGTTACACATAACAGCCGCTAAAAACGATGCTGGGCTTATGCTTCGTTTGATAAATTCTAGTTGGAAAAATATCGCTATCTTCAAAACTCAAATTTTAGTTAAGAACCGCACGGTTCCTAGCGTCGAACCGATAGTAGCAATAGACAAGTTGACAAAATGCACACTCACCATATTTATATTAAGCGCTGTTATACTCGGGTGTAATAATCCATCGCACAACACTGCAAATGATGAAAATAAAGAGGTGAAGTCTCAGAAAAATCCATCTGGCTGGAAAATACTTGAATGCGGATTATATATAGATGCGAATGGAGAAATTGGATTTCCTACTAGACCTGATTACGTATTCAAAGAGGACGAATTAGAGGGTGAAGACAAAATGTGTCCAAATAAGTTTATTACCATTCTATATGATTCGATCTCTTTGAACAAAATAATTGACACAAATACATTCAGGTCTCTCGGTGCATCTTTTTACGTGGATAAAAACAATATCTATAACCACTATACACGGTGCGATGGAGGAAACCTTTATTTATTTTCTGAGGACACATCCGATTTCGAGATGTTGAATAATGAATTCGCTAGACACCATTCTTCAATATATCATTTCAGAAGTGGCAAGTTGGATGCAGATATTGAAACATTCAAAGCATCTTCCAGATTTACCTCTGTCGCCAGAGATAAAGATGGTTATTTCCAATTCGGTGAGCGTGTAACCAAGGAACAACTAAAAAGAGGTATGGGAATTGAACGATTTATCGAACTTGAAAAGGAACTGCGTAACTAACAACAACAGAGCAAGCGAAGCTTTTGAAGACTGCGGCTCGAACGGGAGGTTCGGCAAGCTGAAGTAGTGTTGGCAAATCACTATCTTACAATCACAAACAAATTAAAGACGTGCGTCGATAGCATAGTCGCAAAACGTTATACTCAATGATAAAAGCACACCATATAGTTTCGTATAGCATAGCTATAATAACGGGGGGCTTTATCTGCTCGTGCGGAGAAAATTCACGTCCGGAAATATCTGATAAAAAAGTCTATCTCGAAAATCTGGAATCGGATGGTACTTCGGGTGCAACGGCTTTGGGTGACGCAAAAGATCTAAACTGGAATTCTCCAATAGCCAGACTAAAAAAATATTTAGATTCAAATAGCTTTATTATTGACACAATAAGACTTAAGCAACTAGCTGCATATGCGTATCAAGATTTGAGAAAAACACCATTTTCGGATGGAAGAAATGGAATTGTCAACCAATTAGACAAAAGCTTGCATTCCATGAATAAGAGTGGTGCGCTGATAAATGGTGAAGGCTATTATTTTACTAAAATTGACTCGCTAGGAGATTATCCAGGTATAGATCTTGGTTTCGAACATTGGAAGATTGACTCATCAAATCCAAAAGATATGGCACAACTTGAATTATGGTGGAAGGAAAAATATCATCCAATGCCTCTATATATAAGTGTTCAAGGTGATGATCTTTATGTACTATATACTCGCAGTGTTCAATACGCCTCCTTTGTTGAAACATGCCTGAAACAAATTGAAAAGTGAGTATAGCATCACCTACACCCCTTCGTAGCCTTCGTTCTACGATGAATTAATCCTTCTCACCCAAATTGGCTGGCGCTAACGCTTGACTTCTCAAAGCTAAATCGCTTTTCGTATCTTAGAAAAAACAACTCAATTGCGAGCTGCACCGTTGCGTAGCCGCAAAACGTTATACGCAATTGAAATAGAACCCTGTGAAAGTCTTCTACAAAATTCTGTTATTCACTTCTATTATAAGTACTGTGCTCACGTATGCTTTTATTTGGTTCAGTGACGGATGGAAGTTTATAGCTCCCATTTATTACAATTTATTTTGGTCTGTTCATTACTCTTCTATTGTGATGTCAATAATATGCCTAGCAACTATCAAGGTGCCAGATATTAGATTGTTTGGGATTGTGCTGGGCATTATTATTTCTATGCCCATTTTTTTCTTGACGTTTAATCCAATTGATCGCTATGACTATCCACATGATATTAAAATATTAGATCAGACCTCAGAATATAAAACTGTTGTAAGACAAACCAAAAGCGGCAAGACAAACCAAATCAAAATAGACACAGTTAAGGTCATTGATGAATTTATTTTTAGAAAACTCATAACAGAATAATTGATGCCTATAGCAGCAACAGAGCAAGCGAAGCTTTTGAAGACTACGGCTCGAGCGAGGTGGTCGCTCGTAATGCCAGAGGAGTGTTGACAAATCATTATCTTACAATCACAAAACATTTACCCGTCGACTGCGCTCAGGGTGAAAATACCACGGAGATAGTGTAGCTGCAAAACGTTATAGGTAATTAAAGTAAATGAGACATCCCCTGATAATACTTTGTGCATTGATGGTTGTGAGTTGTTCGCAAAAATCCGACATAAGTAAACAGAGCGACACGGTTAATGAAAATAATTCGGTTACGGCAGATAGTAAGTTTGACTTTTATAGTGATGGTGTTTTAACCTATATTGATGCTGAAGAATTATGTGAATTCAATTTTGATTTCTTTCTACCTCAATTGAATCAAAAATTGACCAAAAAAGAGTTAAAATTAGATGTTCAAACTACCGATGATTATGAGCAATCTTTCGAAATTAAAATCAACGGACAAAAAATTAAACTCTATTCAAATGAAGAATTATCGAATGGGAAATTTTGGGATTCAGGACCTTGTAATTTTTTCAGAATTGTCAACAACATATTGAAAGAAAAAAATATAGATGAGCAGTTCTATCTGCTATATGGTGGCAATGACTTACATGCAGTTTTTCTGACTAAGGATCAATTTGAGTTGATGTCTAAGACAAATGAGAATGACAAAAATGAAATACCTTATTTACCATAAAATAAAAACCTTTAACAGCGCCAGAGCAAGCGAAGCTTGCGAAGACTGAAGCTCGAGCGAGGTGGTCGCTCATAATGCCGGAGGAGTGTTGACAAATCATTATCTTACAATCATAAAACATTTACCCGTCGACTGCGCTCAGGGTGAAAATACCGCGGAGATGGTGTAGCTGCAAAACGTTCTAGACAATAATTACCAACGTACACAGAGCGTGTCACGTTTAATAAATCAGAAAAATAGGGCTTGAAAAATCACTGGTTCATAGTAATAATAGTTCTTGCTATTCTTTTTAGTTGTAAAAAGGATAAAACCACTCAAGATAATTGTGATTGTGGAGCTGGTGATGTATGTGAGCCAATTGAGGACATCAAGCGGTACTTTGACTTTAAAATAGGATCATGGTGGGTGTATGAGGAAGAAACCTCTGGTATTAGAGATTCTGTATACGTATTTCAACAATGGGATAATTCTAATACTTATGAATTTGATGTTAGAACATATAGTGTTCACTATGACTATCAATATCACTATTGGCCAGAATCTGCGCAATCATCGCCTGGTGACTGCCCTAATCAAGGTGCAATCTGCAAGCGTTGTCTCAAGGTTAAGAGATCTATATTTATACCCAGCGTATTAGTCCATGAAGCACCATGTTTTATCTTCATTCCAAGTGTAGGAGAATATGATTATGCTTTTAACTCTACTTTTAGTGAAAACTTAATTACAATAGACTCCCTCATGGATAGCTACACAATTGGGTCAACCACGTTTGGTCAAACGGTTAGAATACATGAACTGAAGAATTACGTTGAAGGAAATCAATCAACGAACCACTATTTTTCTCAGGATGTTGGATTAATACGTAAAGAACTACTTGATAGTAATGAGGTGTGGAATCTCGTTAATTACTATATCCAACAATAAGTTGCCTATATCTAAGCAAGCGAAGCTTGCGAAGACTGAAGCTCGAGCGAGGTTGTCGCTCGAAAAGCTGAAGGACAAAGCGAAGCTTGCGAAGACTGAAGCTCGAGCGGGAGGTTCAGCAAGCTGAAGGAGTGTTGGCAAATCATTATCTTACAATCACTAAACATGTAGAGATCCGCCTACGGCGGACAAGCTGTGTGGCGATAGTATAGCTGCAAAACGCTAGTTACAATAACCATCTCAACCAATACAATAGTGTCATCGTTTAATTAATACGTGAAAATTTGGATAACTATATCGCTACTTATTATCGCACACCATATAACTGCGCAACTGTCACTGTCAGCCTTTGTAACTCACAACAAAGATGGTTACATGACCAATGATTCGAAGCTTTATAATAGCAGCTCAGGAAACCTGTATTTAAATGATTACTACGGTATCCGGTGTGATTACCTGCTGCCAGAACATCCAAAATTACCACATTACCCAAAAGTCGGATTTAGTGCTGAATTCAGATATTTAAGAATCCATGATTTGGTAACTACCGAATACCAGGAAACATACAACGGAAATCCAATTTACGGTCCTAATGTCCTCTATTGGCGCAAATATGAGTCAAAGGTTCATCTTGATTATCTAGGATTAAAAACTGGTCTTCAACTTCAATTCGCAAATGTAAAGAGTGACAACGGCATTGGCTATCAACTCTTTATTGAACCTCATTTTTTTTGGGATCGATTACTCAACCACTCAGAAACAGATCAAAAGTCGTATATAGGAGAATGGGATTCTAATTCTGGCGAAATAATTTATGAAGAACCAAATGAAAATACGTTTAATATTTTGAGTGCGAAAATTGATTTACTTGGAGGCGGACTTGAATTAAGAAATAGAATAAGTTACAGAAACATCTTTATTGATCTTTATATGTACGCTGGATTATCCAATCAACAACGCCGAACCACTTTAATACACTACGAAGACACGTATAATAATCAGGAAGATTCTGGAGTATTAGGTGTTGGAATTGGAATTGGTTATTCTTTTGATACAGCAGCTGAACAATAAAATGTTACTAACAGCACTTACACGCTTTCACAGAAAAAATACTTGAAAATCAGCTTAAAAGTATCTGAAAACATTGTTCATATAATACTCATGAACATTTATAAGCTTCTTCGAAGATTTGGAGCTGTTAACAATGCTAACTAGTTCTTTGTTTGTCCCGAATTCCTCTTTGACAAGCTTATTAATAGATGTAAATGGGTGATTTTTTACTTCAAATTCATCTTCGCTATAATTACCACTAAGGAGTATTTGGTGACCATTACCAGTATATTCTTTCGTTAAAAGAATTTTTTCACCATCAAAAAACAAAACGATACGAGTTGTCAATTTTCTTGGCTTCGATCTATCATTCGACAGGGTTTCCTTATTACCGAAGCCGGAATCTCTGCGGACAATTACCTGATATACCCTTGGCTCCCATGAACTGTAGCGCATAACCGAACCAAAACTTAAAACATCCTCGATATCATAAAAGGTGGCGTCACTGCTACTAAATCCCTTGTCCACACTATAGGCTTTAATCGATTCTCGAGACCTTATTACCTGATGGTAGAAGACGCTATCATTGTCAACTGTAAGTACATATGGTTTGACCGATGCATCTTCTTTGAGGTCTACTCGTTTTGGTTTTACCTGAACATACAAACGTTGGGGCGCTGTTTGAGCATTAAGAAAAAATGGTGATACCAACAAAATTGAAAGTAGAATTCTGAGGTTTTTGATGCTTTCAATTTATTAAAAATAAAAGGATATGTTCCGTAACGTAAATCGAAACAAACTACTTCATCAGCTGGAAGAATGTATGACCAGTGAATTCTTCTCCGTTCAAACCTACAATCTTATAAGTTATAAAGTAAGTTCCATCTTCAGCCATGTCTCCTGCCTTAGTTTTTCCGTCCCATGCAGGATTCGGGCCTTCAGCCTCGTACATTACATTACCCCATCTGTTGGTGATCGTAAATTCTACATTCGCTGCATTTTTTACGTCAAACTCGAACAGATCATTATTACCATCATCATTCGGTGTGAATATGTTTGGAATATTATACTCCACCGGATCATAAGGTATCACCACTATAAGGGTAGTCCAGGTATCCTCACAAATTCCATTCGAAGCAGTTAAGACCACAACATAGTCTCCCGGATCTGTATAGGTTGTCGTGACGTTGGTTGTTCCGGAAGTAGTTTGTGTTAAACCATTCCCGAAATTCCAGGTATAGGTTGCTCCGTTGTTACTGGTATTGTTAAACACTACCGTTAATGGTGGGTAACCCGTGTTCGGATTAGCGATGCCGTCTGCGACAGGCAATGGAAGAACGGTCACCACCTGGCTCGCCTGAGAAGAACATCCATTTGCATCTGTAACCGTAACCGTATAGGTCGTGGTCGAAGCCGGAGTTTCAGTCACTGTTGAAGAACTCCCACCAACATTCCAGTTATAAGTTAACGTTCCGGTTCCTCCACTTGCATTTGCATTAATGGTAACCTGCGTTCCCACACAAATCGAGAAATCAGCTCCCATATTGATTGTTATAGCATTCGGTTCGTTTATGATGCCATTAACCGTTGATGTACAACCGTTGTTATCCGTTACTTCAAAAGTATAAGTGCCGGCAGGTAGATTAGAAAAAACATTAGATGATTGAGAAGAACCACCGTTAATCGTATAGGTATAAGGTGAAGCTCCTCCTGACGTATTTAACGTGATCGAACCATCTGAATCACCATTACAAGTAGCATCTGTTACACTGAAGACCGATAATACCGGGAATGGATCTGCTGATACGATCACATCAATTGAATCCATACATCCACCGTTGTCGATCACCACAACCGAATAAGTTCCTGCTGAAAGACCCGTAAAAACTCCTGAACCCTGAGTCGTCGTTCCCGAATCAATCGAAAATGAATATGGGGTTGACCCTCCGCTTACACTAACTTCTAATTCACCATTTGCCTGGCCACAGGTTGTATTGACTGTTCCAACTACCGTAAGAATCATTGGAGCTGGATCGATAATGGTAGTGTCCACAATAGCCGTGCATCCAGCATTGTCTGTTACTTCAATCGTGTATGTTCCAGCTCCCAGACCAGTAAAGTCAGGTAGTGATTGTGACGCTCCTCCATTTAAAGTAAATGAATAAGGACTGGTTCCTCCTGTAGCTACAACAGATATTGAACCGTCATTCGCACCATTGCACGACACATCTTGTACTAAAGTAAAATCCAGCGTTAAACTCGAGTTACTCTGGACGGTAATGTTATAGGTCGTGATACAACCTAAGGCATCCTGCACAAATACCGTATAATTCCCAGCCGCGAGTCCTGTAAACAGACCTGATCCCTGATAAGTGATATTATCAAGGGAATAGGTGTAAGGCCCAGTACCACCAGTTGTTGATACCTCGAACGAACCATCCGACGCAGAACAGTTGGCTGGTGTATTGCTAACTTCACTTACAACCATTCCAGTAGGCGTAGGTGTAATCGTGACGTCATCTTGCTCCACAATCACAGTTCCGTTACACGAGGTATAAGTAGCAACAGCGGTATAAGTCGTCGGTGCAGTAGGACAAACATTAACTGTATTTCCGGTACCGATGGAAGTTGCACCTTCAAACCACTCTACTGTGTAAATAGGCGCACCGTTCGGTAAAAATCGCCATCCTTCAGGTGTCGTAACACCCCATGGTCCGGTGTTTCTTCCAGGTGCTGCAATCCCCTGTGAACCAGTAGGATTTTGAACGCCAATAACGCCATTTCCACCATTCCAGGTGCCACAAACTTCTCTAAGCTCAACATAAACATCGATGGCATTCGTGGTCTCATATAAGACAATCATATGAGAAGAAGTAAGGTTGTTACAAGAGAACATCGGAATCGTGTTGTATGTAACAACAAAAATCCTACAAGGAGCCGTTCCCAATAAATACCACTGAACAGAGCCTCCAACTGAAGGGTCTATATCGTGATATGGACCGAAAATATCTCCGGATTGCACTAATACCGGGCTTGGTATACTTGCGGTAAAAGACCATTCATGATACCCAAATGCATAGGATGTATTAAAGCTAATACAACCGTTTGAACCAATTACACACTGATTGTACGTCTGTCCATAAAAACAAAAATCGAAAGGAAGATTAATCACTCCACTCCATACGTCATCTGTTCCGACAGAAACCGGAGTTCCTCCCGCCTGACCAAATGTAACAGGAGGACTGTATGGGATTGAATTAACTGCATAGCTGGTAGTAGCACCAGCATCAAATGGAACGGCGTTCAGATCAATACAAGGTACACCACAATCAAGTGTCGAATCTTGTCCTGCGTAAACATTAGGACAACCCGGGAATTGTGCCAGAGAATAGGATCCTGACATGATAAACAAGAAAAATACAAGCTGTGTAATTAGTTTCATGGTAGTAGACTCTTAATTCACCTAAAATTAAGAAATTTAATAATGCAAAAGCTCCCTTTTAGTCAGGCCGTTTATATTTGCAACATTCAGGCAAAGCGTTATAAACCTCTTTTGATGTACGATGCGTTTCGGTATCGTAGCCTACTTCCGCCAAAGCTTGTTTAATCTCTTCGAGACTTGTTTTGTTTTCTTTATAAATGACTGTCAATTGTAAGGACTCATGATCCCACAATGCCCCATCAACTCCGCGTATTGCATTGACCGTTTCCTCTATTTTCTCTTTGCACATATCGCAATTACCCCACACTTTGAAAACATCTCTTATCACTCCTGGAGCGTCCGCAACACAAGTATCTAGTGGGAGATGCTTTTTATTGATATAAAAGCGATAATTAATTCCTGTTGTCACTAATACCTGGGCACCGATTTGGGTTCCATTCATGTATTGGTAAATTGGAATATCAGAATTAACAAACACAGTCATTCCATTTCTAAACGAATATCTCAACTGCGGAAGAACTGAAAACTTAAAGCTTCCTGTTGACTCCTGATCGACACCGTAAAGTCCCAGTTGATCGACATCTTTATGACTTTCTAATTTTCCGGTATGTTCAGCACTGCATTGTAGCATGATGCCAAAATTCTTGTAGATCGTCTGATCAGCAGCAATCGCAAAAGACGAAAAATCGCCAAACCTTTGACCAAGTGAATTCCAACCTTTTCTGATGTAAAACACATTAGCGAAGACACGTAAATTTTTTCGATTAAACCCGTGAAGGTAATTTGCATAAAGCATGACATCATTCGAACCGGTCGTTGCTTGAATGGTAGGTGGCAAAGTTTGCCATATCTCAGTTGAATCCAGAAAAGGTGTCCCTCCATTCATGTTAACAAAATATGAATGACCGATTAATGTGGTATCGTCGTGACTTCCAAGTGGAATTTTAAGACCTAGAGCCATGGTTAGCTCATTCCGATGCCTTAGAGTATTCTTAGAGATGATGTTGTATCTCGGGAATATCATAAGGTCACCAATACCCCCAGATGAAAGTTGATTCCGCTCGCCAGCTTCATTCTCCGAGAATTCGGTGATTGTTCTGTTTAGATAATAACCGGCAGCCAAGCTTAAGGTCAAATTATCACTCAAACCATAATCAAGCTTGAGAAACGCGTAATTACTATGCAGTTTTTCAAAAAAGGCAACGGTATCGCGGTCTTCACAAAGAAATTTGCTGGATTCATTATATTGATGAGTAACCCTAAGTTCGTATTGATGTTGAGGTAAAACGCCAGTTGAAGCATTGCCCGCCATGGGATTGCCACCACCTCCTGAACAACAGCCTTGTGCTAATGCACTATTTGACAAGACAGCGGATGCTATTACTAAAATCCATTTCATGCCTAACGTTCAATAAGTACGCGTCTGATCTCAACGCTATTCATATAATTCAAGCGAAGCAGATAACTCCCCTCAGCTAATTGCGAAACGTCAATAGTTGTTTCAGTTGAAGTTCCAACAATTTCATCCTTATCTAATTCCGACAATAACGACCCACATGTTGAAAAGATGGAGATCGATTCAAGTTGATTCATCTTATCAGATGATAGATGGATGGTTTTGTTAGCAGGGTTTGGATATAGAATCAAATCAGAATCAAGTTCTTCATTCAAGCTCAATATGCACCCGTTAGCCTGATCCGCCATAGCAGCATTTATTGCCGCACCGACCTCAGCTCCGGTAAAACTATTGTTACCTATATAATAAACATAGTGGCTAGTACATCCCAACACGACAACTTTTGGCATTCCAATTCCACCAAAATCCTGCATATTCATAGCATTATCTGAAAAGAAGGTTGCGCTGTTAATCCCGTTCGAAGTACACCATGTTTTTAAGGTAACACAATCTGTATTCGAGAAGTCATCAAACATCCAAAATTCTACCAAGCCTGGATTGCTAATGGCATAATTTAAAACCTCATTATGTACAGAAAGAAGCGGTGGTCCACAAACTGAGCATGGCATGGTCCAACCCACCACAATTATTTTGCCGGCATCGAGCTCATTATATAAGTTATGGGGGTTCCCCTGACAATCCACCGGTGTAATATCCGGGGCATTAGTCTGAGACAATAGACCAAAGGAAAGGCTAACTGAGATAATAGTCAGAAGTATTTTCATAAAAATCGATTTGAACTAAATGTATTCGAATTCAGGTTCATATTTTATGATATAAATCATACAAAAACTTGTTTCTCGAGTGATTATCCAATGTCTGGAATCCAATAATTCACGTTTTTTTGAATTCATTGAACCAAACATCAAAGTAGTTGTATTGGAAATAAAAATCAGTTATGAAAAAATTACTCTTGACCTTGTTATTTCCACTGATAGCAATTGGGTTGTACGCACAACCAAACAATAATCCCAGAAAAATCCAGGTATCCATTCTATTTGACACCTCGGGCAGTATGAGTGGTTTGCTCGATCAGGCTAAATCCAGACTCTGGAATATCATCAACGAAATTTCTGATCTACGTTATGATGGGCAAGTACCGGAAATTCAGTTTGCCTTGTATCAATATGGTAATTCCGGCCTTCCACAAACAGAAAACTACATCCAACAAATCCTGGATCTAACAGACGACCTGGATACACTGTCCAAATTATTGTTCGGGCTCACTACCAATGGTGGTGACGAGTACTGTGGTGCTGTGATCGGAAGATCACTTGATGATCTGAATTGGTCAGCTGATCCGGCGGATCTAAGAATGATCTATATTGCCGGTAATGAATCATTTGCTCAGGGTCCAGTGAATTATAAAGATCAATGTAAAAAAGCTGCCGAAAAAGGAGTTTGCATCAATACTATTTTCTGTGGCGATTATCAGGCTGGAATCGATCTGGAATGGCAAGCTGGCTCAAGCTGCAGCAATTGTGATTACTTCAATATTGATGCAAACAAACGCGTTGCTCACATTGAAACACCCTATGATGTTCAAATCAACCAATTAAATGATTCACTGAACGCAACCTACTTTGGTTATGGAGTTAGAGGTCGCGATAAAAAAGAAATGCAGGTTTCGGAAGATGCAAATGCAGCTGAAATGTCACCTTCGGTAAAAACAGAAAGGTCCATTGCAAAATCCAAAGGGGCGGTTTATAAAAACTCTTCTTGGGACTTTATCGATGCAGTTGATAACGGACGATCGATCAGTGATTTTGAAGAAGATGAGCTACCGAAGGAATTTCAGGGTAAAACGATTACCGAAAAAATTGAGCTATACAAGGAAAAGAAAGATGATCGTATTCGATATCAGAAAAAAATAGCCGAACTCGCTCAGGAAAGGGAAATGTTTATCGCCGAAGAAAGAGCAAAATTGGCCGATAATACTGAAGATGATTTTGGAAGTTCTGTTAACGAAAGCATTCGCAAAAAAGCAGAAGAAAAAGGATATAAAAAGGTCACAACCCCATAAGAGAGTAGTGTTGTGTTTTCATAGGAAAAAGACCCCGTCACCGATGGGGTCTTTTTTATTAAATTTATATCTACACTATGAAGAAACGATTCACCAGTACTATTCAGAGATTAGATAAACTTAAGTTGAATCATCTGACCATTCCGATCCAAGTACTTGAAGAAATTCGATTGGAAGATGATCAGGGCTCCGTCTATAATCAGCGTATTATTGTCACTGTGAATAATCAACTAACCTGGAATGGCGGCACTGTTGCTTTGGGCGATGGAAATGCATACATCAGCATATCGACAAAAAGGATGACGGAATTAGGCGTTAATATAGGCGATGTTGTACAAGTAGAAATCGAACGGGATGACTCAGAATACGGAATGCCTGTTCCAGAAGAGTTTGAAGCAGTCCTGGAACAGGATCCAATAGCCAAAGAACGCTTTGAACTGCTCAGTAAAGGAAAAAGAAGAGCGATCATCTATTTGATTAGCCAATCCAAATCCGTAGATAAACGAATTGAAAAAAGCCTCTTCTTCATGCAAAACTTAAAGAATATGCCTAAGGGTGACTTCAATATGCGTCACCTGATAGGCAAAGAATAAGTATCTTTGTCCAGTCTATTATTTGCAACATGAAAGTATATTTGGATAATGCAGCTACAACGCCTGTAGCACCAGAAGTAGCAGAAGCGATGATCCCTATATTGAAAGATGTTTTCGGCAATCCTTCTTCCTCACATGCATATGGACGAGCGGCAAAAGCAGAGATTGAAAAATCGAGAAGATCAATTGCTGCGTATCTAAAATGTCAACCGTCTGAGATTATATTCACCTCGGGCGGTACCGAAGCAGATAATATGGCTTTACGAGTAGCCGTTAATGACCTCAACGTGACACATATTATTACTTCTCCTATTGAGCATCACGCAGTTGGACTTACCGCAAAGGCGATAACAGATGAGGGGCAAATTCGTTTATCTCTTGTCAAAATAGATGAGAAAGGTCACGTAGATCTGAACGATCTGGAGAAGTTACTTCAATCGAATGAGAAAACCCTGGTTTCATTAATGCATGCAAACAATGAAATTGGAACCCTATTACCACTAGAGGAAGTTAGCGAGTTATGTCGTAGATATAACGCTTATTTTCACTCTGACACCGTACAGACAATGGGACATTACACCTTCGATCTGTCGGAATTGGATATCGACTTTATTACCTGTGCTGCGCATAAGTTTCATGGACCAAAAGGTATTGGGTTTCTATATGTTAATAAGAACACGAAAGTAAATTCAATCATTCACGGTGGTTCTCAGGAAAGAGGTCATCGGGGTGGTACTGAAAATATTTATGGAATTGTGGGATTGGCCAAAGCGATGGACTTAGCATATGAAGATGTTCATGCACATCAAAAATACGTACAGGAATTGAAGACTCACATGATCAATGAATTAAAAGCATATTTCAATGATTTGGATTTCCATGGAGAAATCGATCCAGAGCGATCCCTATATACTGTATTAAATGTTTGCTTTCCTAAAAATGAGAAGTCATCCATGTTCCTCTTTACTCTTGATTTAAAAGGCGTAGCGGTTTCAGGCGGTAGCGCGTGTTCATCAGGAGCCAATTCAGGATCTCATGTTTTAACTGGTATAGGTGCAGATATGTCCAGGCCAAACGCTCGATTTAGCTTTTCCCGCTATACAACAAAAGAAGAAGTCGATTATGCAATAGAACAGGTGAAGTCAGTTTACGAAAAAACGCTTGCATAGTGGCATAATGAATGGTGTCAAAACAAAAGCATATATTAATTCTAAGCTCGTGGTATCCGACTGAGCAAAGCCCATATCTTGGCAATTTTATAGAACGGCAGGCAAGCCTTTTATCCACAGAATACCAGGTCACCCTACTCGATATACAAACTTCTGACGTCGTTCAGGAACCTCAAGTCAAAACTTTCGATCACAAGGGTTTCAGAGAAGTTATCGTGCATTATCAAAAGGGGAGCACACTCATCACCAGAAAACGATATGCAGATCTAGCTTTGCAAATGGGATTCGCTCTAGTCGAAAATGTTGATCTTATTATTGGAAACATTTTACTTCCAAAGGGACTCATCTTCGCTTCAGCTAAGAAACATTTTGATTGTCCGTTGATATATGTTGAACATGGATCATACTTTCGGGCTGAAGAACGAAAGAAATGGGGATGGAAAGAACGGGTGGTATTAAAAAGCGTTAAGAAATATGCAGATGGAATTGTTGCTGTCTCACCAGCACTGCGTGAGGATATGAAAGCCGATTTTTCTAATTCGGATATAAGCATCATTGGCAATCACATAGACATGAACTTGTTTGATTATGTGCCGAAAGAACAATCTGATATTACCCGATTTCTGCACGTATCAACACTTGATAATAAAACTAAAAATCCGATCGGAATAATTGAGGCCTGTGCTATTCTTAAAGAAACGACAGATAAGTTTGAATTAACAATCGTTAGTGACGAGGATCCTTTATTCCTGGAAGAAAGTGTTCGGATAAAAAAACTAGGGGAACAAGTAAAATTCGTTGGCCCTCAAAGATGGGAGGACATGCCACCTTTCTATCAAAAAGCAGACGCTTTTGTATTATTCTCAGATTACGAATCATTTTCAATAGTGGTTGCCGAAGCCTGGGCAACAGGAACACCTGTCATATCTACTTCGGTTGGTATTGCTCAACACATGCCTGATTTTCTTGGAGTCAATGTACAAATAAGGAATCCGCAAGCTTTAGCTCAAGCCATGCTAGGTCTGATCGAAGGAGAGAAGCATTATGAGCCATCTGAGATCCGCGAATATGCGCATATGTTCAGTCAGGAGGGGATACTAAAAAGATGGAATGATCTGATTCATAAGTATGCTAAATAAGACACATATTAAACAGGCAGCAATCGAATCCATTGAATCAAAGTTGAGCGATCTGCAGGAGCAACTGGATGAGCTACAGCAAGGTCTGGGATCAAATTCTAAAAGCACAGCAGGAGACAAACACGAAACCGGTAGAGCGATGCTACACCTTGAGCAAGAGCGTTTGGGAAAACAAATCGAACCGCTTATCAAAATGCGAGCAGCTCTGAAGCAGATTGATTGTTCAGAAGCCGATTTCACAGTCAAACAGGGTAGTCTTGTGACTACCAAGAATGGAACTTATTTTTTGTCGGTTTCGATTGGTCCGGTTTCTATCGGAGATAAGACCGTCTTCTGTCTCTCTCCTGTTTCACCACTTGGCAAGATGCTCATAGGATTAAAGCAGGGCGAAAGCTTTGAGCATTTGGGAAAAGTCGATTCAATTACTGAATTGCGTTAATCATTTCAGATTGAAAAGGTCATCCACACCCACGTACCGATTGACAGTGAACCCCTCGCCATAACGAGCACCTATTGGACGTCCGAAATCGATCATTCGTGCCTTAACAAAATCTAAAAAATCTTCACCCGAAATCGGCGTTTCCGGTTCATTGGAGTTCGGATCAAAAAACTGCGAACCGTAAGCCTGAATCGCTTCCATCTTTTTATCGAAATAATCACTGACGTCCACGACAACGTCAGGCTCGTGATGATAATCCTGTATGTAGTGATAGATCGCTTTAGGTCGATGAGCATCTTGTGTTTCACCTTCCCAGGAGGTTTCCACTTTTAATAATCCTGCATAATAGCAAGCTTCACTTACAAGCTTAGCCGCTCGCCCATGATCCGGGTGTCGGTCGCTGATTGCATTCGCCAATACGATCGTTGGTTTAAACCTCCTAATTTGTTCAATTATCTTGATCTTGTTCACTTCATTGATCTCGAAAAAACCGTCTCTCATCTTGAGATTTACCCGATTAGTAATGCCCATTATTTTTGAAGCAACTTCTGCTTCTTCATATCTCTTTTCAATCGTGCCTCTGGATCCCAGACCGCCTTCGGTGAGGTCGACAATAACAACTTTACGGCCCTGATCAATATGCTTCATAATCGTTCCGGACGCTGCTAATTCAACATCATCCGGATGAGCTGCGAAAGCCAATATGTCTACCTGATTACTCATCAATAGCCCTTAATCTCTCTTTATCTCTATTATAGCTTCTGTTCCGTAATGCGGCAACCACTGTAAACAGAATAAAGATCACCACTGTCAAGATAAGAGAATTTGGAATTTTTCCCAATCCTTCACCCTGAGCATATGAATGCAATCCAACCAGATAGAAGTTAACACCGAAGAACGTAAATAAAATAACTGAGTACGCCCACATGCTGACCGCATTAAACAGAAACTTACCTTTTAAAGCTGGAATGTAACGCAAATGTAGAATTACAGCATAAGTCAACACTCCCACAAGCGCCCATGTTTCTTTTGGATCCCAACCCCAGTATCTTCCCCATGACTCATTCGCCCAGATTCCTCCGAGGAATGTTCCTATGGTCAACATAAACACACCAATTGTCATTGACATTTCAGAAACATAGGTGATCTGCTTGATAAAGATGTTGGTTAGTTCAGCATTGCGCTGTGTTCGGAAGATATAGAGAATCAAATTCATGATACCGAGAATACAAGCTATTCCCAATGGGCCGTAACTTCCTGTAATAACTGCCACGTGGATCATTAACCAATATGATTTAAGTACGGGCTGCAATGGTGTGATGTCCGGATCGAGCAAATTCATTTCGGTTACAAAGAGCATCATCGAGGCCAGAATAGCCACTGCTCCTAGTATAACGGCATTCCTTCGACCTAAAACCAATCCGAAAGCCATGCTGACCCAGGCGATAAAAATAACGGCTTCATAACTATTACTCCATGGCGCATGACCGGATATCATCCATCTCATATAGAGTCCATAACCATGATAAATAAAAATGAGTGATACCAGAATTGTGATTCCTATTGTAATCCGATTAAAAATCTTTTCAACTGACGGCTTAGGTCTAATAAATATCTTTATGTAAAAGATCAACAAAGCCAGAAATCCGAATAGGATATAACCCTTGAAACTACTGCCAAAGATATTCATGTTATTATATCGGATCTCCATTTCAACAAGAGATTTCTCAGGAACCACATCCTTTCCGACATCATATTGATATTTGACCAGACCTTCTAATGCCTTGTTAGCATCTCGATAAGATTTAAAATTAGCAGACGCACTATCTAAGGATGATAAGTACCGAATACCCTTTTTAATCCCGTCCGGATCACTTTGAAGATAGTTTAGATTCAATGGTGAGATCCAGGTGTTATTTAAATCTTCTTTCAATGGAATAACACGCATATACCTCCAACCAAAAACAGCACGGGCTACTTCGTATTTATCAGCCAATTTGATCAACTGCTTCTCAAACTCTCCCCTTTTTGATTCCAGTGTTTGATGTGCTTTACGATACTCATCCAAATAAATAAAATCTCCATTTGAATCGGTAAGACTATTGTATGATGTATGTGTACCATCTAATTCCAATCGCTCTCTTAAATTCGATTTACTAGATACATAAATAATATCCTGCTCCATCCAATGATCCGGATACATGTGCATGCTAAATACGGTCTGTACAGCATTATAACCTTCATAAGAATTATCCCGATAAAGTTTCCTCAATATCTGATCACACATGGTATGAAGCGGAATGATTCTACCATTCGCATCCTGAACCAAAAGCGAAGCGGCTTGCTCTGAATGCTCAGCCGACATGATTCGAAATATCGGATCGGTCTTTGGACGGGTCACCTCTGTGGAATGATCGTGTGATGAATGGTCATGAGTAACAACCTTATCCTGACCATATACAACCGTTGATAATCCGACTACAAACAACAGTGAACTCACAATCTTTTTATGCTTAGCAGCCGCTTTTTTAGTCATTTTAATCAAATCTCTAAAACGACTTCCCGGCATAATAAGAGATAACAGCATACCTATTCCCATCATCAAGTAACCTAAATAGGTAATGTTGGTTCCCCACCAGTCGTGATTGACACTCAGCTTGGTTCCTTTTTCATCCGGTGTGTATCCCGATTGGAAGAAACGATACCCACGGTAATCCATAACGTTATTCATGAAGATCCGCTGATCCCTTTTATAATTTCGTTCATTATCGATTATTGACACCTCACTTGCAAAAGATGAAGGTGATTCCGAACCCGGGTATCGTTCAAGTTGAAAGTCTCGACACGCAATGGAAAATGGCAAGGGTATTCGGATAGCGCCATACTGCATCTCATAAGTCAAGCCGTTGAGCATGAATAATTCTTCTTCCGGAATCGCGTCCTTTCCACCGGTCAGGTTGACAATCTTTTCATGATCACCGTCTGTTACTTTTACAGTTAAGATGTCCTTGCCAGCGTTCTTGATCTTCGAAGGAAGTTTCATCATTTTTGCATGTTCTTTAACCCCTCTGAACATGAATTGAGATCCGTCCTGCATGCTATAGAGCGACATAGATTGAAAAGGTACCATTGTATCTAATGGTAGCTCCACATACATCGAGTCATGCACTTGTTGACCCGGACTTTGTAGCTGAGACATTGAAATTGAACGCAGGGGAATTCTCGTCAAAATCATGGTCTTGGGTCCTTCCTTGAATAACTGAATATCCGCAGGAGAGCCTCCATCCCTGTATGAAATGATCGCATTACCAACCGGAAGCATATTATTCTTCGTAAGAAAATTCGACTTCATTCCGTTTGTCACGATTTCGAAAGCTGCATCTTGAATGCTGTCATGAACAATTAAAGAGTCAACCAGGTTTTTCTTAAAATCTACATATTCAATACTGATATCATTTGCTCTACCCGGGAATGAAAATGAAATGTCAAAGTCATTTCGCGCATATTCACTTAGATATAGTTTATCGTCATAGGTGAATTGCTTTTTGCCGTCGTTGACTTTAAACCACAATTTAGGTTCTGCAGAATAGATGAAATCCGACTGACCTCCTTCATCGATGATCATTAGTCCTTCAAAGCTGGCAAAGCGCGTAACAGCTGCTCCTATTAGTATTACAATAAAAGCTAAATGAAACATGAGAACAGCGATCTTCTCGCGTCGATACATACGATACGTAAAAATGTTAGCAATCAGATTTATTCCGAGATATGCTAATAGTATTTCAAACCAAAGCGCATCATAAATCCAGATCTTAGCTGTTTGTAAATCATATGCGGATTCGACAAAGGTCGCAACTGCGATAGCAGCCAGGAAAATGAACATTCCCAATGCCATCATTTTCATAGAAAAAAGGTAACGCGCGAATTTATCCATCTGTTCGATTTGGGTAACAAAGATAATATGATTGACTACATTACTTTGTTAAATTGATACACAATCTTTCAATTAAAGATTTTAGATTATTTATCGCCATTAAAACGATATTTCCAAATCGCATTCGTTATCTTTATAGTACTTTCAAACAAACTGAAAATTTCATTCAAAATGGTTAAGAAGATCCTCAAAAAAACGCTCAAAGTACTTGGTATTATTTTGGTGTTATTAATCGCTGCAATTATTATCGTTCCGATTGTCTTCAAAGATGAACTCAAAGAGATGGTGATCAAAGAAGTGAATAAAAACCTAACCGCTGAATTAAGCCTGGAGGACTTCGATCTGACCTTCTTTAGTACCTTCCCCAATATGACCGTTGAGTTGTACAACGCTAAGCTCACAGGTTTAAATGAATTTGAAGGAGTTACCTTGGCCAGCATTGGAAAAGCTGAAGCGCATATTGGATTTTGGAATGTTATCTCAGGTGATCAGATTGAAATCGATGAGATCCACATATATGATCCGACCTTCGATGTAAGAGTTTTAGAGGACGGAACTGCCAATTACGATATTGTGAAGCCAGATTCGCTCAAAACAGATGAAGAGTTGGAAGAACCTTCTAGCTTCAAACTCTCTCTTAAGGATTACAGCATCAACAACGCATTACTTAAATACGATGACCGATCACTTAATATGTACGCTGAGCTGGATAGCCTGATACATACAGGTAAAGGTGATCTTACTGCAGATGTCATCGACTTTGAAACCTCTACGGAGATGAATAATTTATCGTACAGAATGGATGGCATTAGTTATTTGACCCAGGTTAAAACGGAAGCGATTGTCAATATTTTGATGGAATTCACAGATAAATCATCCAAGTTCACGCTTAAGGAAAATGAGATCAAGCTCAACGAAATAGCATTTTCAGTGGATGGTATGTACGAAATATTTGAAGATCATGATGAAATGGATCTCAAGTTGGATGCGTCAGATGCCACGTTCAAACAATTCCTGTCATTAATCCCTGCATTCTATCATTCGGGATATGAGAGCATGGCTACATCAGGGTCTTTAAGTTTAAATGGAGTTGTCAAGGGAGAAATGAATGAAGAAGATCTTCCTTCCTGGGACTTTGGAATGAATATTAAAAATGCATCTATTAATTATCCGGATCTGCCAGGTAAGATTACTAATATTCAAGTTGGTGCTTCCTCGAAGTACCCAGGTGGTTCTGACATGAATAAAATGACGGTGGATGTGCCTAAATTCCATGCGAATATGGGCAAGAACAAGATCGATGCAAATTTATTCATGAATAATTTATTGGTTGACCCATATTTAAAATCTAAAATTGTAGCATACTTCGATCTGGCGACTATGAAAGATTATGTTCCACCGACAGAAGGAGAAAGCTACAACGGAATCTTAGATGCTAACATCGATATAAACGGAAAGATGTCTGACCTGGAAGCAGGTGATTTCGAAAAATTCAAAGCGGCAGGCGACCTGATTGTAAGCGATATGAAGTATAGTTCAACTTCACTGGATGACGACGTGTCAATCGATAAGATGCATTTTGTATTCTCACCTGAACGACTGGCGCTAAACGACATGGATGCAAAAATGGGGAAAACGGATTTCCATGTCAAAGGTGAATTGAGCAATTATTTCGGATACCTGCTGCGCGATAATGAAGTGCTCAAAGGTGACTTTACCTTCCACAGCAATCATATGGACCTGGATGAATTCATTCCGGCTGATGAAGCAGGAAGTCCTGAGGAAAGCACTGCTGAGAGCACAGCTAGCTCAGATAGCGATGAGCCAATCCTTGTTCCGAAAAATATCGATTTCAAACTGGCATCATCCATGAACAATGTTAAATACAATGGAATCGATATAAAGAACCTGAAGGGTAACATCCGAATGAAAGATGAGACTATTTATCTGGAAGATCTGACCATGAACACCATGGGAGGAACAGTTGGACTAAAAGGAGCGTACAATACTCAAGATCACAAGAATCCAAAGGTTGATTTCGGTTATAACATTGCCAATGTTAACATACAGGATCTTGCAAGTAATTTTGTAACGGTAGGGAAAATAGCGCCGCTGGCAAAACTTGCAGAAGGAAAGATCACATCAAACTTCGATATGCAAACGAAGATCACTCCTTCATTTGAACCTATCCTTAGCTCACTGTCAAGTATTGGTGACATCCGTTCTGACAGACTTGCCATTAAAAACATCAAAGTTTTTAATAAGATCGAGAATGTGACCAAATTGAATAATTTCTCAAGTCAAAAGCTTGAGAACTTCAAAACGAAGTTTACAGTAAACGACGGTAAGGTTGCTGTCCTGCCGTTTGACATAAAATTGGGCAACATCAATACAACGGTTTCAGGCTACACAACGCTTGATCAGAAAATGAATTACGATTTTGATCTGCAAGTGCCGAAGGAAGAAATTCCTGCATCCATGATAAAAGAAGTGGAAGCTGCGATGGGTAAATTAAATGCCCTCGTACCAAAATTAGACGTTGGTAAGCTGCCTGCCTTTATTCCGGTAAAAGTGAAAGCAGTTGGAGATGTGAGTGATCCTCAGATAACAACTGACTTCAAGGAAGCGATTCTTAAGGCTACAGGAGACTTCAAAGAGGATTTAATCAATTCTGTTACGGAAACAGTTAAAGATACGATTAAGCAGACTATACAAGAAGTTAAAGACAACGTGAATGAAGAGATCGAAAAGCAGAAAGCGAAGATTCTTGCCGACGCACAAAAAGAAGCGGATAAAGTTAAAGCGGAAGCAAAAAATCTAGCTGACCAAACCAGAGCTGAAGCCAACAAGCAAGCGGATGAGGTGATTAAGGCTGCTGGCAGCAACCCGATCAAGAAAAAATTGGCAGAGGAATCAGCTAAGAAAATACGAGCTGAAGGTGAATCCAAAGCTCAGAAGATTGAGGCGGAAGGTGACAAAAAGGCCAATGATATTATGAAGAAGGCTCAGGAACGAGCGGACAAGTTGGGTTAACTCAACTCTTCCATATTGGTCTCTTCCAGAAATCGATCAACGTTTTGTTGAATCCGTTGTTCTATGTTCGAAGTGTCCGATTTTTCAAATGGTTTACCCGTGATCTTTTCGTACAATTCGATATAGCGATCAGTAACCGTTTGAACAAACTCGTCCGGCATATCAGGCATTGTTTGTCCTTCCAGGCCTTGAAATCCGTTTTCAATTAACCACTGGCGAACAAATTCTTTAGACAATTGTTTCTGAGGTTCACCTTTTGCCTGACGTTCTTCATAACCATCCGCATAGAAATAACGTGAGGAATCCGGTGTATGGATTTCATCAATTAGCATAATCTCTCCATTGCGAATGCCGAACTCATACTTGGTATCCACAAGGATCAATCCCTGTCTGGCCGCCATCTCTGTTCCACGTTGGAACAAAGCGCGTGTGTATTCTTCCAGTTTTACATAGACATCTTCCGGAACGATACCTTTCGCTAAGATATCTTCTCTGGAAATATCCTCGTCGTGTCCTTCATCTGCTTTCGTTGCAGGAGTAATAATGGGCTCCGGAAATTTATCGTTTTCGATCATACCCTCCGGCATACGAACACCGCAAAGCATCCGTTTGCCAGCTTTATATTCTCGAGCTGCATGTCCCGACATATACCCGCGAATAACCATTTCGACCCTTATCGGTTCACAAGCATATCCAACAGCCACTGATGGATCAGGTGTTCCAATCAACCAATTAGGCACGATATCCCTGGTAGCTTCAAGAAACATCGTAGCAACCTGATTCAATACCTGTCCTTTAAAAGGAATTCCTTTGGGTAAAATATGATCAAAGGCTGAAATTCGATCTGATGCTACCATGACAAGCAATCCATTATCAAGCGTATAGACATCTCGAACCTTACCATTGTATACTTTGGTTTGCCCTTTAAATTGAAATGAGCTATTCGTTATTGCGTTCATTTATCTTTTTTGATTTTGTCTTCTTTTTCTTTGTTCTCTTCTTCCTCAAGAGCAACAATTATCTTTTTAACCAGACTGTGTCTGATCACATCAGCCTGACCCATTCGCACAATTCCGACTCCTTCTACCTCTGTCAAGGCATCAAGTGCATAGGCAAGTCCGGATCTTTGTTTATTTGGTAAATCTACTTGAGACATGTCACCTGTAATGACAAATTTCGCCGTCATACCCATACGAGTCAGAAACATTTTCATTTGCATCTTAGTCGCATTTTGAGCCTCGTCTAAAATCACGAAAGCTTTATCGAGCGTTCTACCTCTCATAAATGCCAGGGGAGCAATTTCGATTACTCCAAATTCGATCATATCCGCGAGCTTTTCAGGAGGTATCATATCTCTTAATGCATCATACAATGGCATTAAATAAGGATCTAATTTTTCTTTAAGATCACCGGGTAAAAACCCCAGATTTTCTCCAGCTTCCACAGCGGGTCTTGTCAAGATAATACGTTTGACTTCCTTTGCTTTCAATGCACGAACAGCCAATGCCACAGCCGTATAGGTCTTACCCGTTCCGGCAGGACCCACCGCGAAAACCATGTCATTTTTTTCAACGAGCTCTACAAGTTTTCGCTGATTAATCGTCTTCGCTCTAATATGCGCACCTTGATTTCCGTGAACAATCGTTTCTGAACCCTTATCATTGCTCAGCATACTGGCTCCATCTTCCATCATCAGGTTATCAATGTCATTAAGGGTGACCCGATTGAATTTGTGAAAATGAGTTAAGATTAATTCAAACTTCCGTTCAAATTCATCCATTACCTCCTCTTCACCAGCTATAGTCAGTATATTACCTCTTGCTAAGATCTTTAGCTTAGGAAAAAAACCTTTGATGTGTTTAAGTTTGGCATTGTTGGATCCGAATAATTCTGCCGGATTAATACCAGTGATTTCAATCTTTCTTTCTAGCAATACAGAATTTTATTAACGATATTATTTAATACCTTTATTAACCTTATTTTTGACCAAAGTTAGAAAATAATTCGGCTCAAATAACCGATTTTTCAAGGTATGAAAATTGTAACACTCACTACGGACATGGGTCTAAAAGACCATTATGTTGCTTCACTGAAAGCATACCTGCTTACGAGTGTTTCAGATGTCAGAATAATTGATATCACCCATGATGTTTCTCCTTTTAACAGTGGTGAGGCAGCATATCAGGTGGCTTCATGTCTCAGGGATTTTCCTGCAGGAAGTATTCATGTTATTGGAGTAGATAGCGAACCAAGTATCAACTTTGGAAATTCCGGAGGAACATTTCCTTCCATCATGAAGTATCAGGACCAGATCTTTATTTCAAATGACAATGGTTTTTTTGGTGCATTAATCATGGAAGAGGAACATCAAGGTTTTTATCGAATTGATGATGTTCTTAGTAATAAGGAATTATTAAAGTTTCCGACAAAGAATATCCTGTGTAAGGCAGCGATAGAATTACTCAATGGTAAGAAGATCGAAGAGATTGCTTCTCCGCAGGAACATTTCGCTCGGGCATTCACGCCAGCTGCAATTTCTGAGACAGATCTTATCAAGGGACATGTCATCCACATTGATAACTATGGAAACCTTATTACCAATATTCATCAGGAGCTCTTTGATAGAATAGGAAAAGAAGTTCCGTTTACCATTTACTTCAAGAGTAAGAATTACTTCATTGACTCAATAGCAACAACATACAACGAAGTTCCTCAGGGCGAAAAGGTGGCTATCTTCAATGAAAATGGTTACCTGGAAATTGCTATTAACAGAGCCGCTGCCAACGGAACAGGTGGTGCGGATAAATTGTTCGGACTTGGATTAAATGACATAATCAGAATTGAGTTCACACCGAAAGGCTCACGAAAAACCATTGAATCTCTGTTCTGATGATCACTCGAATCGTTAAACTGGAATTTGAAAAAGATAAGATAGATAGCTTCCTTCAATTTTTTGATGGTATAAAAGATGTCGTTAACAGTTTTCCGGGTTGTTATGGCATGAAGCTTTATCAAGACATTGAAAGACCTCATATAGTTATGACCTATAGTCACTGGGAGTCTGAAGAAGCACTGGAGAACTACCGGAACTCAGAACAATTCGGTGAGATCTGGCCTAGCATCAAGCCCTGGTTTGCAGAAAAACCTCAAGCATGGAGCGTGAGTGCATATTTCAATGGTTTCGAAAACAAATGATAGTGCTTATTGATTGAGAAAGGTTCTACTTTCCCATGATTTAAGTCATGTTTTGTATATAGCCCCGAGCGTACATTTGACTATAACAATGAAGTCATGAAACTTACGCCTCTACTCGTCGGATTTTTGTTAATCGCTTTCGCTGCACGATCACAGTCTACCTACTCACTTCGATTTTGGGGGCAAAGTGATTTTGTACACATCGAAAACTGCCCAGATGCAAGAATTCTTGGAAATCTAACGCTGATGTTCGATATCCGAATGAAAGATACCACCGATTGGAGTCAAATTATATGCCTGGGAGATGACACCTCATCTTTGACCTTGTACAACACCCTTTATTCCGTGGAAATATCCCCGGGTGGAGACACACTAAGGTATCGACATGAATATTCAGACGAGTATCAAGTGGTGCATAAGCAGGAAATTGACTTTGCGGTGGAAATACCATTCAATGAGTGGACGCACATTACCCTGGTTAGGGAATCCAGTAAAAAGCGAATTCACTTATATAAAGAAAGTGAACTGATTAGCACACAAATATATTTAAAGCAACCCGTTGGTGGAACAAGTGGTCACCTAACTTTTGGTCACGCACTTGGTGATCCCTACGATTATTTAAACGCGCTTATTGATAATGTCAGTGTCTGGTATACAGCCATGGAGCCTGATGATGTTGTCATGTATTCGAATTGTCTTCCGAAAGCAACGGACCCTCACCTTGTCACCTACTGGACATTTAATGAAGGTACCGGAAATGTGGTTGGAGACATCGTAAATGGTAACAACGGGATATTGTACGGTACAAATGCCAATTGGCGTACGCAAACCCGACCTTATTTTAATTGTTCTGCTGGAATCTCCACTATCCAATCGGATGAAAAAGAACTTATTCGCATTGTTGATCTAATGGGTCGCGAGATTACAGAGGAGCCGAACAAGATTCTCATCTACTTATATAGTGATGGGTCCATGGAAAGAATTTTCCGCGCAGAATAGCTTAATCACCACTTTGTTAATTAAATGTCCTTTACCATTCCAAAATGTTAAAGGATAAATATTCATTCCTAAATCGTTTTCGTTAATTGGATAATATGATTTGAAGAAAGAAAGCTCATCGTTGGGTTTTTGGCATAGTTGTCGCAAATAGCAGATCAACTTTAAACCATTAAAACTCAAAACTTAACGAAATGAAAAATCTGAGCTTAATAACAATCAGCATTTTCACACTAATCATTCAAACAGGTGCAGGTTTTGCACAAAACGACACTGAAAGCTTGTGGGTAACATTCGAAGATTTATCAAATGTTCCAGAAGTTGTTAACGGAAGATTACAATCAAATAGCCTTGAAGTCCAGGACTTAATCAATCGCTATAATATTATAAGTGTAGAACAAGCACTTCCTGCAAGTCGAAATAAGGACCTGCAAAAAGTATATCAGGTAGATTGTCTTTGTAACCAGGATGCACTTGCGGAAGAAATGAAGCGCTCAACAAGTTTGAGTGATCCATTCAGAGCACCGGAGTATGAATTATTGTCAACTCCAGATGATTACTCCCTTGAGTTTTCTAATGATTACGCTTTGGATCTTATAAATGCAAAAAAAGCATGGGATTACTCTACAGGAGATACCAGTGTCATTCTTGGTATATCAGATGGAAGTTTTTTTAATGCGCACGAAGAGCTTCAGGGAGAATATGTTTCAATCCAAAACGACGTAAATGTATCAACTCAATTTTACTATCATGGTACGGCTGTAGCAACTACAGCAGGTGGCGCTACCAATAACGGAGTTGGAAAAAGTTCAATCGGATATAACTGTAAGCTCGCATTGAATACAATTGGTTATAACCAAATCCTACAGCTATCATATAATGGTGCACGCGTGATTAATATCAGCTGGTCGGTTGGTTGTGGATACAATTCATACTATCAAGCTATCATTGACGAAGTTTACAATAATGGAACAATAGTCGTTGCTGCAGCTGGAAACGGAAGTACATGCGGAGGTCCGGAAGCATTAGTTTACCCGGCCGCTCTTGATCATGTTATTGCCGTATCAAGTGTCGGACCGAATGATAATCACGAGCGAACAATTGGAAATCCTGCAACAACTCATCAACATAATAAATCAGTGGATATCTGCGCGCCTGGTTACGACGTTGCTCTAACTGTTGCTCCGGGATGGTATCTTACGGGTAACGGGACATCGTTCGCTGCGCCGTATGTAACGGGAACTATCGGATTGATGCTTTCTATCAAACCATGCTTGACTTATGAAGATGTACTGGAAATTCTTCAGGCAACAGCAGTGAATATAGATCATTTAAATCCTGAATACGCAGGTAAACTAGGTGCCGGAAGATTAGACGCGGGAGCTGCACTTGCTTACACATACGACATTGCTTGTCATGGACCAAATGGTGGAAACAATGGCAACGGTGGGAATGGAGGAAATCCACATGCTGGTAATGGTGATGACGGTAATAACGGACACGGTAATGACAATGGAAACAACGATCCAAGTAATCCAGGTCAGGGAAATGGAAATAATAATGGGTCTGATGATGGTAGTGGAGATGGTCGAAGACTTACAGGTACGGATGACGGATCCGATTTTTTCTTTGATGAATTCGAAGCAAAGGTATTTCCAAACCCAACCTCAGGCGCTGCGACTGTAACATGGAATAATGATCAAGCACTTAACATTCAGGTAATCAGTTTGAATGGATCTGTAATTGCAAATTCGGAATTGCCTTCCGGTACAAATCGTTACTCGCTTGATTTACAGGAACCCGGTATGTACATGATTAACCTAACTGACACGAACGGTCAACCCCTTTGGACGGACAAGGTGATCAAACTTTAATAGATTCTACCTATTTTAAAGCTCACTTCATTAAGTGGGCTTTTTTTATGAAAAATAATAAGACAATACTCATCACCGGTGCAGGATCCGGAATCGGAAAAGAGACAGCTTTTCAATTGGCTCGCAGAGGTCATCATGTTATTGCTACAACGGAAAATGAGGATCAAAGTATAAACCTCCAACAGGAAGCGACAAATGCTAAGTTGGAAATGGACATTTTCAAATTGGACGTAAGGTCTGCTGAAGACCGAACAAAAGTTCTTGACTTCGATCTGGACGTCCTGATCAACAATGCAGCAATTGGTGAGAGCGGTTCTTTAGCTGAACTGGATCCTGATCGACTACGAAATAACTTTGAAGTCAATGTTTTTGCCATCATTGAATTAACCCAGTTAGTGATCAAACCCATGCTCGCAAAAAAAAGAGGAACGGTTATTTTCATCAGTTCACTAGCGGGAAGAATACCTATGCCATTTCTTGGGGCGTATAGCATGACCAAGTTTGCATTGAGTTGTGCCGGTGAGTCTTTGCGAAAAGAACTTAAGCGCTTAAATCGAAATGTGCATGTTTCGCTGGTTGAACCGGGAGCTTACCATACTGGGTTCAATCAAAAGATCATTTCTACGAAATATGAATGGATGAATGAGAAGTCATTGTTCTATGATCATATCGACGCTCTCCGAAAAGAAGAAGAGCGCCAATTTCGCTTGGTAGAAGTAAAATCCATCAAGGGTATCGTTCGCAAAGTAGTGCGAGCAGCTGAAGTGAAAAAACCCAGACTTCGCTACTCAGCACCCTGGTGGCAATATGTCGGAGTACAAATAATGCGCATTTTCGGTAAGTAGGCTGTACCGCGCATATCCATTAACTAACATGCACCTCTTAATAAATGATTGGTGCAGTTCACGTTTTTTAAGACCTTGAATCAATTGTAAATCTTATTTTTGAATTGAATTTCGAATTCACTTCATGCGAGCGTTATACTTTAAGGAAATAAGAAGCTTCTTAAGTTCAATTATCGGATATATCTTTATCCTGATTTACCTGATTTCAGCGGGATTGTTCCATTGGATCATTTCATATGACACCAATTTACTGGAAGGCTCCGAAGCAGATCTGATTCCTTTTTTTAATCTGTCTCCATTAATCTTCTTAATCCTGATCCCTGCGATTACCATGCGATCAATTGCAGAGGAAAGAAGGACGGGAACAATAGAACTTCTATTTACTCGCCCTATTTCAGATTTAAAAATCATTTTGGCGAAGTACTTTGCCGGAGTTAGTTTGCTGATCGTTTCCCTGCTACCGACATTGATTTACTATTATTCGATGTACGAATTAGCGCTTAATCCGGAAACATTCGATCATGGAGCAACCTTAACATCCTACATAGGGTTGGTTCTTCTTGGATCAACATTTATTGCTATTGGAATATTTGCATCTTCATTCACCAGTAGTCAGATCGTAGCTTTTATTTTGGCGATGTTTTTATGTTGGTTATTTTACGATGGATTTACACTCCTTGGTTCTTATAATTTAATGGGAGGATTCGATTCCGTTATTCAATATTGTGGAATTTCCTATCATTACGAAGCCATCAAAAAAGGGGTCATTGACACGAAAAATGTGGTGTACTTCCTTACAGTAATAATCCTATTCATCTATGCTGCATTGACGGTAGTAAAATCGCTCAAGAAATAATGTCGAACAAAAAGAAAATATTATCAGGCATCTACAGCTATACGGTTCTTATGATCGTAATTGCCGGCGTTATCCTGATTAATATTATCAGTTCATTTGTCTATAAGCGATTTGACATGACAGAGGATCAGCGTTTTTCGCTGGCACCGAGTACCATTAACTTTCTTGAGAAGGCAGATAATTTTAAAAGCCGACTCAATATCAAGATATACCTGGAGGGAAATTTACCGGCAGAATTAAGTCGATTCAGAAATGCGATTGAGGATAAGTTAATTGAATTTAAACAGCACGCGGGAGATCGTATTGAGTACCAATTTATAAACCCGAGCCCTGAGAACGCTACGGAAGAAGAGAATCGCGAATTGCATGATATCCTCTGGGATAAAGGAAGAGGCATTCTCCCAATGGATGTTGTTTACATGAAAGATGGATCTCAAAGTAAAATCAGACTGTGGCCCGGAGCGCTCATTGAATATGGCGGATCAACAGTGAATACTGTCCAACTATTACCGGGGTCAAGAAGTGGTCAGCCAATGCACCTGAATGATCTGTCAAGAACTATTCACAATGCGATTAACAACCTGGAATATATGCTGGTCTCTTCACTTAGAAGAGCTACGCAAGAAGTGAAACCGCGAATTGGATTCCTGCAAGGGCATGGAGAATTAACCTTTGCAGAAACACAACGAGTAAGGGCATTGTTAACTCCTTACTATGCAGTAAATGATGTTACCCTTAACGATTCGATTCATGCGCTTGAACGATTCGATGGATTGGTCATCGCTCGTCCTAGAAAGAAATTCAGCGATAAAGACCTATACCTGATCGATCAGTTTCTGATGAATGGGGGGAGACTGATGTGCTTCATCGACAAATTGTTCTTACCGGAAGACACTTTAGATGCATATGGGAAGACGAATACCGTTCGCTATGACCTCGGGATTGATAATCTTCTATTTGACTATGGATTAAAAATCAACGATAACTATGTCATTGACGCGAGATGTGTGCCGAAAAGAGTGCCCATGGCAGACAAGGCGATGTTACCCTGGTTCTTCCACGTCGTTGCTACGCCTACCTCCCACCCCATTGCCAGAAACGTAGAGCCGGTTGACCTCAAGTATACGAGTGAGGTTCAATTTGTAAATCAAAATGAAAGTGTTGCCTTAACACCTATATTGACATCAAGTACAAATGCGACTGTAACTGGATTGGCGCCGTTGGTAAGTCTGGGAATGCCATTGAATTATGGGAAGAACCCTGAACTCGTACCGGACCCGGACAATGAGAATAATAAGAAATGCATTGCTGGTCTTGCCGAAGGAATGTTCACTTCCCACTTTAAGAATCGTTTGGTTGAAGAATTTGCCAACAACCCTGACATTGGCATGAAGAAAGAAAGTGTCAAAGAAGGAAAAGTATTTGTCATCGGTAATGGTCGTATGTTAGCGAACCAATATGATTCGATGCCGGAAAAAATGGGAGATGGTTTTATGTATCGTCCGAAAGCATTCAATGACCTGATTTATGATGAAGAGCTCGCTCAAATGGGAATGCAGCATATGTTCGGGAATCAGGAGTTCATGCAAAATCTTGCGGATTACATGATGGGAGATAATTCCGTTCTTGACATTCGTTCAAGACAGATCGAACAACATGAAATTGATAACGAGAAAGTGAAAGAAAGCGCGAATTACTATCGGATTTTAAATTTAAATCTACCCTTACTTTTGATCCTTATTCTTGGCATTGGACTGCATTACATTCGCAAACGAAAATTTGCTCACTAAGAATTTCTATTATGAAAAAAACAGTTGGATTAATAATCATGCTTGCTGCAATCGTTGTTCTCGGATGGTATGCTATAAACCTGATCAGCAATAGTGGTCAGTCTGATCCTAAAAGTGAGTTGTTCGATTTCGCGATTCCGGATATTGAAACAATTGACAAAGTAATTATCACAGATGGCTTTAATCGTGTCTTTGAAATCCATAAACAAGAGGACAAGTGGACTGATAAAGATGGAAACTGCATCGTACAGGAAAGTGTAGAATTTATTCTGGAGGCCTTTAAAAATATTGAATTCAAAGGCTATCTGCCGGATAATGCGCATGAACGATTCACAAATATGATGTCCGTCAGCCATACGAAAGTAGAAATCTTTCAGAATGGAGAGTGGACCAAAACGTGGTTCATCGGACCAACATCGCAAGATCACTATGGCCAGGTTATGCTGTTAGAGTCGAAAGAATCAGGCAAGAGTGATTTACCGGTTTTAATGAAGATCAAGGGCATGCACGGAATCATAGAACCTCGATTTTTCGCAGATCCGTTGAAATGGGGATGCACAAACATCTTCGCTATTCCACTTTCAGACATCAGTAAGGTAGAAGTGAAATTTAATGATGAGCCTCAACGCTCATTCAGTGTCACTAAAAATGGTTCGGAATTACACGTCTATCAAGGTAACAAAGAACTTTCTGAAGTTGATACAGCGATGATATTCCGTTATCTGCAGCAATATAAAAAGGTTCATTACGATGTTGCCAACTATGTCCTGAATGAGAAACAAGTTGATAGCATTAAAGGAACTACTCCGTTTGTTGAATTGAACGTCACAGAAAAGTCCGGAAAAAGCAAATTACTCAAGTGTTATCGAATTATTACCAAGGCGCCGGAACAAGCAGGAATGACTGATGTAGAAGATATAGATCGAAACCGTTTCTGGTGTGAGCTTCCGAGTGGCGAACTCGTCAAATGTCAGTATTTCGTATTCAACAAGCTGATTTTCGGAGACCTGTTTTTCCCATTGGATCTCTCAGGGGTTGAAACGATTGACGGTGTCCGACCAATCGACGAATAAAGTAGTAAACATTTTGTTGATAACTATTACGAAAAAGGTAATTTGCTCCTTCAGAGAATTACTTCATATTTGATAGCTTTGATTCGTTAAAAACTATTCAAACGATCGTAATGAATTTTGTTATATCCAGCGCGAGCCTATTAAAGAATTTACAAGGAATTTCAGGTGTATTGAGCACGAGTAATACCTTGCCAATCCTCGATAATTTTCTTTTCGAAATAAATGATGGCAGACTAACTGTATCGGCGTCTGATCTTGAAACCACGATGCGAACAAGTATGGAGGTTGATGATGCCAAAGAAGAAGGAAGGATTGCAATTCCGGCTAAACTTGTCCTGGATGTTTTAAAGGCACTTCCTGATCAACCTTGCACGTTTGTAGTCGATTCGGATAAATTGGCTGTAGAGATCGTTTATGATAACGGTAAGTCCAAGATGGTTGGATTCAACGCAGATGAATTCCCTAAGGTTCCTACACTTGAAAGCACAAGTTCAATTCGGGTATCAGGTGAAATTGTGGCAAGTGCCATTAATAAAACGCTATTTGCCACAGGTGTTGATGACCTTCGGCCGGTAATGAGCGGTGTTTTTTGTGAGTTTTCTCCGGAAAGCATCACCTTTGTTGCGACAGACGCACACAAATTGGTTCGTTATACGCGAACCGATTCGCAGGCATCAGGAAGTTCTTCTTTTATTCTTCCTAAAAAGCCTTTGAATTTGCTTAAAACAAATCTTAAAGGTGACGAAGAAGTATTACTGGAATACAATGATTCCAATGCTGTATTCACCTTCAACGATATCATTTTGATTTGCCGTTTAATCGATGGAAAATATCCAAATTATGAAGCGGTTATTCCAAAGGAAAATCCAAACGTGCTAACTATTGATCGCATGCAGTTTCTTAGCTCGATTAAACGGGTTTCGATCTTTGCCAACAAAACAACGCATCAAATCAAGTTAAAACTGGCTGGTTCAGAATTGTCTTTGTCTGCCGAGGATATTGACTTTAATAATGAAGCAAATGAACGTTTAACCTGTAATTTTGACGGTGACGATATGGAGATCGGATTCAACTCGCGATTCCTGATGGAAATGTTGAATAACCTTGAGTCTACTGAGGTAAAACTGGAAATGAGTGAGCCAAGCAGAGCCGGGTTACTAAAACCGATGGAATCAGCGGAAGATGAAGATATCCTAATGCTGGTAATGCCGGTAATGTTAAACAGATAAGCTATAAGTATATGTCTAACGATCAACAAATGGTGGCCTTTTATCGAGTACTTGGAAATGTCCTATACGGTGTTGCACAAGCAGACCGAAATGTGCGTCCAGAAGAAATGGACGAGATCAAAAAGATTGTAAAGAATATTTGGCTCGATGCAGAAGATACATTTGATACTTTCGGTTCAGATTCTGCATTTCAAATAGAATTCGTTGTAGATTATCTTTACGAAAATGACATTGAGATATCGGATGCTTTGGATGATTTGAAAGAATTCAGAACAAAGAACCCATCGTTATTCACCCATTCTGTCAACAAGCGAATCATAGATTCTGCAACCAAAATTGCAAACGCCGTTGCGGGGACAAATAAAAGTGAATTGACTTATCTCGTAGAGCTTGTAGAGATTCTGCACGAGGATTAGACTTTCTTTCGACGCAAATAGATCGCATCTACATAAATTAAAAACTTCAGCGATATTGAATTGATTTGAGGTTGTTCGAAGAGTGTTTCGAATGTATTGAAATAGCTATCTTCTAACATGACCTTCGAATCGAATATATTATTCTTGTAGACTATTCTCAATTCACTCCCCGGCATGAACACCCACCTGTAATTCAAGTCAAGAGTAAAGGCGTTATATGTTGTGTTATGTAAACTCGATCCCTCTTCTGTGAGTGGATTATAATCCGATCGCTGCGTAACACCATCATCAAGCAACTGATCGAAATATCGGTAATCGACTTGCTGCCAGTAATGGCGAACACGCAAATCCATTCCCATTCTTTTTGTAAAGATCCAGTCCATTCTGAAGGTATTCTCGACAACAACGCGATCGCGGACACCCAACATGATCTGTCCTTCATAATTTTCATCAAGAATACGTACGTATCCGAAGTTCTTTTCGAGAAAATCCACAGAGCTCTCTAAAATTAGCATGATTCGGTCAGACACCCGATAACGCGGTTCTACATTGAAACCATATTCGATTTGATCGCTATCCGTAAAATCCCGAACATATGTCCTCATGTCCCAGGCAAATGTTTTACTATAATCCGTAGAAATAAACCAATGAACCCGATAGCTTGGCCCATAGACAACTTCTTTACCGAATGTTCTTGATTCGAAATGATCCAGAGATCCAAATGGTAAAACATCCCCACTAAATCCGGTCCAAATAAAATTCTTCGTTGTCCCAACAACATCCCAATTGAAACCAAAGAATGAGTAACGATTAGGTTTGTACAATTCTCCATAACTCATGCCAATACCACCCCATTTACGCAATAAATTCTTACCAGGAGTATAATCATTGAATCTAAATCTCAGTCCATAGTTCCTGCTATTGTTGTTGTAAAGAAATCCCAGATCATTTGGATCATAGGTATCACTGATTTCATCGTAGGATAAGGTATAGCCCCAATTTCCAGAGACCTTGCTTATCGAGGTGTTGAATGCATGTCCAAAGATTGTTTCAGCTTCCCCGAACAAGGATGACATTTTAATGGAGGTATTAATCTGATGGGATCTGTCCTTAGAATAAACCGATGACCCTAATACGCTCACATTCGCATCTCTTGCGGATCCACTACGCATTACATTTGTATTAGTGAAAGTAACACTGCTATTCTGGGTTAAATTCTGGGAAGCAACGAAAACATTATAATTCGTTAGCGGATTTGTTCGTACCTGACGTTCATTACCCATAGAGTCTTGAATAATAGCAAATGACTCTCCCTCAATCGCATTAAAAACACCCAGCCCTAATCCATTTTTCATCCTTCCGGAAAGCTTTGCTGCATTGTACAAAGGGGCGAGATCGGGATTACTGATAACTTCTTCTCCGGCATTCAACTCAGAATAAGCAGCATATTGATTATAAGGTGTGCCCCCAACTCTTCTGGTATAAAATACCCCACCGGCCCCAAAAAGGTCCATTCCTTCAATAAAGAACGGTCGATTTTCATTATACCTCACCTCAAAAGGACCCAGATTCAAGACCTGCCTGTCGGATGTTGTCTGTCCGAAATCCGGAATCATGGTTAAATCCAGCGTGAAGGCATCATTCAAACCATATTTTAGATCCATTCCGCCTCGCAGTCGCTGTTTCCAGGTCTGTCGATCCAAACTCTCATCGTATGAATTTTCCAGATAGCCGGTTAAATAAGGCGTAAATGATAATCGAATGGGAGATTCGATATTCTCAATTCCTACAAGTTTACCTGACTGAGTAATCTCACCAAATACTGCTGGATCTACCGGGTTCCAATAAGATTCTTCCCGATTTCTTCGAACCTGTCTGGCCATATTGAAATTCCAATTCTGAACATTCTTATTAGGAAATCTTATCGCCGAAAAAGGTATTCTCATTTCAAAAGACCAACCATCATCTCTTCTTTTTGTTGCACTTTTCCATACTGCATTCCATGAGAAATCCGGACCTGAAAGGAATTCAATGGCATCTAGTTCTACTCCAGCTGAAGTAACTATAAAAGCAAAGGAAGTGACATTTGTCGCGTAAGGATCAAAAGAAATACCAAACCAATCAGCATTACCAGCATCATCTCTCTGAGACAATGTGTAGCTCACCGAATCAGGCTCATAGTCAACCAGCACTCCTCCTACATAAATTGCCTCGTTATCATAGAATAACTGAACGTAACTATCGAATCTTGTCTTTTCTCCATAGTTAGGGAATTTAATAATGAAGTCCCCGGTAACTTCTGCTTTCTGCCATTGCTCTTCGTTCAATTCACCATCCAGCTCAACTTCACCATCCAACATTTTAATGTTGTAGGAACGCTGACCGAATGACCAGGTGGAAATCATCAGAACTAAAATATAAAGGAGCCAATTACGCACTTTCGATCGCCTAGTCTGTTTAAACTTCTACAATGAATACACAGATATCGTCTACCTGCTCTTCGTTCTTTTGCCAGTTTTTCAGTGAATTGCTCAGGGTGTCTACTAATTGATTCGGAGGTAAATCAGCATTATTGAGGACTATTTCCCTCATCTGACTCACCTTAAATTTCTTGTTATGCGGTCCGCCAAACTGATCCTGAAAGCCATCCGTCGACAACAAGATCTTGTCACCTGGTTTAACGTTTATTTTAACCTGATCAAACTTTGTTTGATCCGAAGACATACCAATCCCTTTACGAATTCCTTTAAACTCTATTAGCATATTACTGTCAGACTCGTATTTAACCGTGTTTGTTTCAGGGATTGACCGGTCTTTTAATTCATCTTTCGAATTAAACAGCCAGCAGTTCTGAAAAGCTCCGGAAAATGCCAATTCTCCAAGGTCCCTGTTCAATCGACAAACCGACATATCCATACCGTCGGATGACTCTTCTTTTTCCGTTTCCAGTTTTCTACGGACGTCCAAATCCAGTCCATTAAGTATATCGCCTGGTTCAACGAGATTGAGCTCATGAATCATCTTACTGAAACTATTGGAGGCAATAATGCTCACCATAGCACCCGGAACACCATGACCTGTACAATCAACTGTCCCGAAGTAAATGTTGTCCCCGACATCCTCACAGATGTAAAAATCACCTGAAATAATATCCTTTGGTTTGTAAAGAATGGCGTGTTTAGGAATCAATCGCTGTAAAGCATCCTCATTCGGAAGAATCGATTTTTGAATCCGCTTTGCATAATTAATACTGTCAATAATCTCTTTGTTCTTCTCATCAATCTGCTCGTTTTTTATTTCGAGTTCATCATTGGTTTTTTTACGGATCATTACGGATCTCCAGAGTATGATAACAATTCCAAGAATAAGAACGATTCCTATTCCGAAATACCGAATTCGGGCATCTTTACTTTCAATCTCTTTTGAGCGGAGTTCGTCCTGCATGGTCAATTGCAGGATTTCTGCCTCTCTTCTTTCTGCCTGGAACTGTGCGGCTAATTCTTTTGACTGTTCAACCCGATCCACTGTATGAAGAGAATCCTTCATTTCTTCAAATTTCTTATAGTAATTATAAGCTTCAATGTAATTACCCATCAGTTCATAGGTGAGAGCTATATTCTGCATGGTGAGTACCTGACCTCTTCGATCCTCCATTTTAATCTTGATCTCATTACTCATCCCGAAATAACGCAACGCATCATTGTACCTCCCCTTCTCCTTATAGATATTTCCAATGTTATTGTAATTGTAACTTAACCACAAATCATTACCCATTTCTTGATTGATCTCAACAGCTTTGTTGTAATACTCCAGTGATTCATCCGGTTGGCCTTTAAGTCTCAGTAGACTTCCGAAGTTGTTATAGTTACCTGCCAAGAGCTTTTTAAAACCATGTTCTTCACAAATCTTGATACTCGCATTATAATTCGCTTCTGCCTGATCAAATTTGTTTTCTTTCTTGAAGCGATTACCCATGCTCATGAGGCTGGATGCTTCCGTCTCAAAGTCATCTATTTTACGCGCAAATTCTATACTCTCTCCTAAATGATACTCGGCACTGCCCAGTTCACCCATTTTTAGAAAGATCACTCCGATTCGGTTATTGAGCATGGCGCTCAAATGATCAATACCTTTATCTTCAACTTCAGCCACCAAATCCAGTAAAAGCTCGATTGCAACATCTGTCTTTCCTATGTTTTTATACAGTAGGGCCTGTCGTCGTCTAAAATCGACCCTATCTTCATAATCCATTGAAGGAAAATTATTGATGATCGTGTCGTAATATTGAATTGCCGAGTGATAGTCTTTTTTTGCACTCATTAATCTGGCCAAACGATCATAATCAGCTATACGGACACTGTCCATGAGCTTAATCGACTTAGAGTAAAGTTCACCGCGAAGTGAATCGATTTCATTTTCAATTCTAATAGAATCTTCCGAATCCTTTTGAGAGAAGCTGAAAACGGACAAGAAAATGACTCCTAATACGAGATAATAGCGCATGTCTCAAAATTAATGAAAACAAAGGACTATTCGATATTCCGATGAAAATTAGAAGTCTTGTATAAATCGAATAATATGCTTAATTGTAGTCAAAATGTTAACTTTTTGATACCACGTGCATTATGATACTTTTTTTTGATACATTCGCCACCTGATTTTTAGAAAAAGCAGTGAAAGAACTAGATATTATTGGTAGAACAGAGCAAGCAAATTTTCCGGAATTAATGCTTAATAAGGTCTTCGTCAAGGTTGACACAGGAGCCTACACTTCGAGTTTACATTGTGCATTCGTCAAACAGGTAGATGAAGATCACGTAGAATTCGAACCGCTGGATAGCTCTCACCACTCGTCCGGGAAGTCCTTTGTGTTGCCTATCATTAAAAAAACAACTGTTAAAAGCTCGAATGGTGAAACGGAAAAACGATTTATCATTCAAACTAAAATCGAAATTAAAGATAAAGTATTCGATATACGATTTAGTCTCACAGATAGGGCGGACATGAAGTTTCCAATCCTAATCGGGAGAAGATTTCTGGCAAATAAATTTTTAGTAGACGTTACAAAAAAGAAACACTGATATGAAGATTGTCATCTTATCTACAAATAATAAACTCTATTCAACGGGTAGATTGAAAGAAGCGGGCGAACAGCGAGGCCATGAAATGCTGGTCGTTGATCATACGAAGTGTGATATCGTAATCGAACGTCGTAAGCCAAAAATCTTTTATCAGGGAAAGGAACTCACGGATGTTGATGCGGTTATTCCACGGATTGGTGCTTCCGTTACCTTTTATGGAACAGCGGTAGTTCGACAATTCGAAATGATGAAAGTCTTCACGGCTACCGAATCACAAGCTTTGGTTCGTTCCCGAGATAAATTACGCAGCCTTCAGATTCTTTCGCGCGCTGGACTAAATCTTCCAAAGACAGCATTCACGAATATTTCGAAGGATGCTAAACGAATCATTGATCAGGTTGGTGGTGCTCCGTGTGTATTGAAATTGCTGGAGGGAACACAAGGTGTAGGAGTTGTGCTGGCGGAAACTCGCTCTGCTGCAGAATCTGTTCTAGACGCCTTTCAGGGATTAAAAGCACGTGTTATTGTTCAAGAATTTATCGAAGAAGCCAAAGGTGCAGACTTACGTGTTATCGTCGTTGACGGGGTTGTAGTAGGCGCTATGAAAAGGCAGGCTAAAGAGGGAGAGTTCCGCTCGAATCTTCATAGAGGTGGGACAGCAAGCCTGGTAGAGCTAACCGAAGATGAAGAAAATGCTGCCCTTAAAGCTGCGCGTGTTTTAAAGCTTGGAATTGCAGGTGTTGACATGCTTCAATCCAATTCAGGTCCCATGATACTTGAGGTAAATTCATCTCCAGGTTTGGAAGGAATTGAAAATGCTACTAAGAAAGACATCGCGAAGCAGATCATTCGATACGTTGAACGTCACGCTGACTAAAAACGAACGATCAGTTTAAGATTATACCTTCTTTGCGTCAGGTAATTCGGAATGGAATAATATTTTCCTGAGACATCCTGCACCCACTGTTTTGATAGAACATTGTTAACTCCCAAAAGGTTGAAGACTTCAAACGATATGATCGCATCGGTGAAGCGTTTATTCCAGAAGGTTTTCATTTCTTTTTGTTTGTACAGAAAATCGTACGAAAAGCCTATGTCAACCCGGAAATACGACTTCATTCGGAGTGTATCTTTGTATCGGTAGAAATCAGGTGGACCATACGGTAATCGTGAACCGTATTGCAAGCCCATTTGAACACTAAAGCTTTCAAAGCCGGGCATTCTATCCTGTATGAGTGTACTGAAACTTACCCACTGGTCTGTCGGTCGTGGCACGTAACCCGGTTCAACTAAAACACTATCCACAACTGTCTGATCCTCACTGTATCCAAAGATGATCTTTTCTCCCGCTGCATTGTAAAAATCATAATAATAGTCATCAAGAATATCCTCTTTGGTCGACAAAAATCCCAGTTTGAAAAATGATTCTATTCCTTCTACAAACTGCCCATTGACATTCAGGTCAAGACCATAAGCATAACCCTTGGCATTGTTGCTTGCATAATAACGCGTACGAACGTTTTCGATCTCATATGGATTGACGTCCCATAAATACTTGTAATAGATCTCCCCAGTAAACTTGAATGGATCATCCCGTTCCCACATGCTGAAATATACATCGGTTCCGGCTACGAGGTGTAATGATTTCTGAGCCAAAACATTCAGGTTCAAATCACCATTAAATTGTCTGTATTCCCGATAAAAAGGCGGCTGATAATAAAGCCCGGTTGAAAAGCGATACTCCACATTCCTTCGCTTGATTTGCTCAATTCCCAGTTTGTTTTTTTCAACCATATAAGTACGAGGATAGTATTTCAACGTCAAGCGCGGAGTAAGAAAGAACTCTTCGTTAGCAGTTGTATACCCTGCTCTGGTCCCAAATGACAAGGCCCATCTCGCAGCTGATTCAGGAATGGTATCAGTATAGGTTTTGTAATATTTATCTCCTTCCTTGTCCTTATATTTTTTTCGAATGCTGACTATTTTATTCTTCTGTGTTCGGGACCACAAGGAATTCATTTGTATGAACGAAGTTAGTCGTTGTGCGTCCAATGTGTTCTCGCTCTTGATAGATTCGAACAAGGTTATTTCATCTTCTGGCTGTTGAGGTAATGAATAGCCCGCTGAATCGATCAAATGCCATTCGCTCAAAACATCGGTAAAATCATCGATTTGATAATTGACACCCCATTTAAGGACATGTGACCTAAACTTCGTTCTTGACGTATCTTTAAACCCACGAACGAGCGTGTCCATTCCCTGGTGATATATGTTTATGATGGTTGCGTTTAATCTGTTTCTAGCGTGATCCAGAAAAGACCCGATACCCAGAACCGAAATAGAGTCACCGAACTCCTCCTTGGAAGGATCCGTTTCTAACTCATTAATGTAATACTGGCCGAGAATATCAAAATACTCGCGCTCATCTGTATTGAAGACCGTAGCGTACAGGTCTAGTGTTGTTCCCTTACCTGCATTCCAACTTAAGGAAGTACCTCCCATCATAGTCTGAAAGCGAGTTTGTTCGTTACCTTCAAAATAGATTGTAAAAGAATAAGCTTCATTAGCTGTACCGAAATCGGTTTGTTGCGTCTGAGGTGAAAAACGATAATTATTTGATGAAAAATGTCCCAGAACAGACCATGTTAAGTTTTCATTAATGGCATAGTTAGTAAGGAACTGTGCATCCCAGAAAACAGGATTGTAAGCACCTTTAGTTGGCAGTGAGTTCAATAAGTAGCCATTAGACCGGTATCTGGCTCCCACCAAGAAGTTTAATCGTGAGTTGACTTTGTGTTCCAAATGAGATTCAACACCCAACAAGGAAGCCATTGCTGAACCGCGTAGTGAGTCCGGTGTCTTATACTCAATATCCAAAACCGAGCTAAGTCGATCACCGTATCTGTTTTCAAAGCCGCCTGCAGAAAAACGAATGGACTGAACCAGCGCACTATGGATAAAACTCATTCCTTCCTGTTGACCTGCTCTCGCCAAAAACGGTCGGTATACTTTAAAGCCATTAACATATACCAGATTCTCCGTATAAGCTCCTCCCCTTACGTTGTAGTTAGAAGTTAATTCATTGTTCGAGCTTACACCGATGCCGCTGTAGATAAGCAGGTTTTCGACTCCACCTCTTGGCAGCAATCCAAGATCAATTAATTTTATATCATTGAGACCAAATGGTTCAATTCTGTTTCGTATAACAATAGTGGGGTCTACAGCTTGAAATGGAAACTTAATATCCGAAACCAGGCTTATCTCTCCTTCAACTAAAACGTAGGAGATGGCCGTATCCAAATCGGCACTCGGAATTTTGTAGAACACCTCTACCAAGCCCGCCTTATTAAATGTAATTTGATAATTTCCAAGTGAGTCCGTCCAGACAACTTCATCTGATGCTCTTGACTTGATAACGACATTTACAGCTTTACCTCTGGAATCAGTACATCGACCTTTGATCCCGGTAGTCTGAGAAAAGGCGAAGGTTCCGTACAGGAATAAACAGATTAGAAGTAGTTTCTGCATGCGGCAAATGTAGCTTTACAAACGCAATTGACGGCCGATTATTTTGTCATTCACGAATTACGATCAGATCTTTTTCAATGGGGTCAATACTTCGATACAACATGCCTAGTTTATTTCGATAATCGCCATCCGGACAGAACTGGAAGAAATTTACCTTGCGTTCCTGTAGTTGACCATCAGGGAACAAGCGATCTTTTATGAAGTCAATACCTTTCATAGCATCTTCATGTCTTTTCTTGTAAGCACGGATCATCTTCTCCTTGATCGTCGAAATTTGTTTGTCAAGACGGGCAATTTCAGCTTGGGCATACTTATTCATACCGGGATCTACATCATTCACCAATTGATCAAGAACTTTCGCCAGTTTGGAATGTAGAGAGTCCAGCTCCTCAAAATCCAGTGAGTCCGATTCATTCGACTGCACGTAATTCTTCTTGAGATGATCCGCATCTTTAAAAACATCCTCCAGCTGTATGTCCAAACGCTCACGTTTATTTGTGACGGCCTGTTCGACCCATAGCACACTGTTTCTTATCTGTATCAGCGGATACAAAAGATCAACTGCTTCAAAAACATCTTTTAACTGCAGCCAATAGGATATTTCTCCCACTCCACCTATATAGGCCAGGTTTGGTAAAATAAATTCCTGATAAACCGGTCTTAATACGACGTTGGGAGAGAATCGCTCAGGATGTTCGTCAACCATCTTTAAGAGATCAACTTCATTAAATTCTCCAACTCCTTCTATTGAATAGCCTGTTTCAGTGGCTTCTATTCGCGACCGAATACCCTTATCTATATAGAATAAGTTAATCTTTCGCGGATTTACCTGAGGCGGAACACCCTGTTGATTTAAGCGTTTGCTTGTGCTCACCACGGCGCTATAAGAGAAATGTTCTGTTAATTCCTTTTTGGTTATATTATTAAACGATTGTTTCAGATCGACATGATCTCCATCGATGATAACCAAACCATGTTCACCGAAAAGTTCATTCACCAGATTTCGCATTGCCTGCGCGTAGTTCTGACCCTGGTACTTATCTATCAACTGATGGATTTCACTTTCGGGATTCCTCTGAAATAAATCGTGAAGCTCATCCCTTACCTCATCGAGCTGTGCATCCAGTCTACCCACCGGACCTTTTGCGTCTATGTCCCATTTAATCACCTTGTTAAAGATGTTGCAATGATTGATCTCCTCAAAATCATGATCCTCTGTGGCCATCCAGTAGACAGGTACAAAGTGATTCTCCGGATATTGTTCGTTTAATTTCTCACAGAGCCGGATCACATGAAGGATCTTGACGACGAAGTATAATGGACCGGTAAAAAGCGAAAGTTGATGACCGGTAGTTATCGTAAAGGTTTTATCGTTAATTAAAGCGTCGATGTTTTTCTGTACACAATCATCAATGTCTGTTTCGCGATACTGTTCCTTCAACGCCGTTACCAATGTTTCGCGCTTCGTTTTTTCAAACTGATTTGATTTCAGCTCAATCTGGTCTTCAAATGCATCAAGACTGAAGTTATTTCGAATAAATGAAAGATAACGTTCCTGATCATATACAAGACTTACGTGCTGATCATTGAAAATATCCGTGAAGGATCGATGGAATTTATACCGCTGCATAGAACAAAAATAAAATTTAGCTGATGATTTGATCGGTAAAACGACAAGAACCTATCTTTGCAGAAAAAAAAGATGAAAGGAATTATACATACGAATAAAGGAGACATGACTGTAGAGTTCTATGAAAACGATGCTCCTAAGACTGTTGCTAATTTTGTTAAGCTTGCGAAAGATGGTTATTACGATGGTCTTAAATGGCATCGCGTAATACCTGATTTCGTTATTCAAGGTGGTTGTCCGAATACTCGTGAAGGAGCGCATGGCATGCCTGGTACGGGTGGTCCGGGATACACCATCGATTGTGAAACAGAAGGAGATAATCAATTTCATGACCGGGGAGTTTTATCAATGGCTCACGCTGGAAGAAATACAGGAGGATCACAATTCTTCGTTTGTCACTCGCGAAACAATACAGCCCATTTGGATAGAAATCACACTTGTTTTGGCAAGGTCATAGAAGGGGTTGATATAGTTGATGACATCGAGCAAGGAGACAGCATCGATTCCATCGAAATTCTGGAGTAAAAACAAGCACATTGCCATGGATTTTACCATGAGTTATCAACAGTTATAAGATCGAGTACAGATTTCAAGTATATTTGTTCTTATGAGTGATTTTGTTGTTTCGGCCCGAAAATACAGACCACAAACCTTTGATACGGTTGTTGGCCAAAAGTCGATTACGGCTACGCTCAAAAATGCAATCAAAAACGATCATTTAGCTCAGGCATTCTTGTTCTGTGGATCGCGCGGAGTAGGTAAAACTTCTACTGCAAGGATTCTGGCGAAAACCATCAACTGTTCGAATCTGACGGAAAATTTCGAGGCATGTAATCAATGTGAATCGTGTGAGTCCTTCAATTCCGGGGCATCATTAAACGTATATGAACTTGATGCTGCATCGAATAATTCTGTTGAAGATATCCGTAATCTGATCGATCAGGTTCGGGTTGGTCCACAGCTAGGAAACTACAAGGTCTATATCATCGATGAGGTTCACATGTTGTCAACAAGTGCATTTAATGCATTTCTAAAGACCTTGGAGGAACCGCCAAAGCATGCTATTTTTATATTGGCGACGACGGAAAAACACAAGATTATTCCTACAATTCTTTCACGCTGTCAGATTTTCGACTTTAATCGTATCAAGGTTAAAGACATAGCAGAGCATTTAGGAGAAATCGCCAAGAAAGAAGGAATTGACGCAGAAAGTGAAGCGTTACATGTTATTGCACAAAAAGCAGATGGAGCACTTCGTGACGCACTGTCGATCTTTGATCAGATAGTAACCTTCTCCGGTAATACGATTACCTACCAGAATGTCATTGACAACTTAAATATTCTCGATTACGATTACTATTTCCGAATTGTCGATTATGCACTCAAAGAAGATATTCCAGGATCAATGCTATTACTCAATGATATTATTGAACATGGTTTTGATCCTCATAATTTCATTGTAGGACTCGCGGATCATTTCAGAAATCTACTGGTCTGCAAAGATGTTCGTACCGCAGGGTTACTTGAAGTTGGAGAGTCAACACAGGAACGCTATGTAGCACAGTCTAAAGAGTTAGATGGTAGTTTCATTGTTCGGGCTTTGGGTGTTCTCAGCCAGGCAGATGTGGAGTATAAAGCTTCTAAGAATCAACGGCTCCTGGTCGAGATGGCTCTCATGCAACTGTGTTCCATTAAAGCGGAGCAAGAAAAAAAAAATGCCTGACGGACAAGGTTAAGATCATTCCTTTTCCTGATCAGGATCTACGTGAGAAAGCTTCTAAAGTCAAAAACAAACCGGTTATCAAAGAAGATAAACCTGTTGTCCAGGAACAGCCGAAGATCAAAAGTCTCAAAGAACCAACCGGCAAACTCAAAAGCTCTACGCTATCGATTAAGAAAATGCTTTCACCGGATCTTGCACCGGAAAGTTCAATCAACATCAATGATATGCCAAAAGAGGCATACTCAATTGACGATATTAAGCGATTTTGGAGACAAATTGCCTTTGTCCATAAAAAGGAAGGTCATGAATCATTCTTTAGTGCATTGGTGAAGCGCGATCCTGTAGTTAAGGAAGAACACTTATACGTTCTGGAAGTTGACAATCAGGCACAGTTTGATATCTGTACACCACTGATAAACGACTTTGTAAGCGAACTTCGAAAAAAGGTAAAAAATTATTCAGTGAATGTTGTAGTTGAAATGAGTAAAAATGCCGGAGAGGAAGTGAAATACATTTCGGGAAAAGACAAATTTACCAAGATGGCTCGGAAGAATCCAAATCTCCATTCTCTCAAGTCAACTTTTAATCTGGACATTGAATACTAGAGCTTTAATCTGAGCTGAATAGTTAGATCTGTTTTACGATTACCACTTATTTCTTCAGGACCGGAACCAATCGAGTCGCGGTTGTCAAAAACACTCACACCATAACGGATCCACAGATCCAGTTTTCTAAAGAAGGTGTATCGTAAAAGTACATAAGCGCGGCTTCCACGGTAGTAATACGCTGGAATCGAAAAAGTATATAGGGCATTATTCTCATAGGTGTAAATCCGGGTGTCGTAACTATCCGTATCAAAAAGTGCATACCTCATACTAAGGTCCAAAGGACTTGACTTTGGTCGGTAGATTACATCTTGTGTAATGATGAACCCGTCCTGATCTCCGAGAGATTCTCTTGACAAAGTCACGTATTCAACCCTGCTCTTTAAACGAACAGATTCGGTTACTTTGTACGCCAAATTTAAGCGATAATTTCGCTGAATATTTGCTTCCAATTCTGTTACGCTCCCATCGGAAATACGACTATTCTTTTCACGCGATTGTTCTCTGAATCGGAAATATATTTCAAGCTCTCGATTTGGTTTATAAGTAGGTTGGATGAGATATTCATGACCTTTCGACGGTCCATCGACCTGATATTTCAACCAAGGAAAACTAAAGAGATCGACATACGCATTCAAGGACAGTTTTCTGGTTAATGACAATCTCATTCCGCTATACAAACCTTGCTCGTTTTGTGTTTTACTTCCTTCTGAAAAGCCTGCATTGTAAAACGAATGGTAGGCCTTATCATAGTAGCGGTATAAGAAAGATACAGATGCCCGTTGATCCAGTGCAATCAAGACTCCCTGCAATGCCGCAATGCTTGAAGAATGATCAGCATAAGCCAGTTCCCCAAAGAAGTTTACATTTCGACGCACCCAACTGTAATCAGCACTGAAAACGGTTGTTTCCTTTCCTCTAAAATCAAATTGATTGTAGGACGTTGTATCTTTAATAAATGCCGACCCATATGACTGGTAGATTCCACTGAGTCCAAAATCGAATGAGCGACTCTTATACCTGAAATTCGATCCGAAAATGAATTCTGACAAACTGTTCTTGCGTGCAATCTCACTATTTGTTCTATGCAATCCGGATAAATTAATGCTGCTGGCCTGGATCTCCTCATTGCTTAATGTGTCCATCGTTACTGTAGCATCCACATCTTTGTATGAAATGAAACTTGTTAGGGCAAATTTTCCTAAACCCAATTCACATGCGGCTCCCCGAAAAAATCGAGTCTCATCAACCGATTTGTATGGACGTAAGGGTATAGCAGATCGTTTTATGTTCATGACATCCGCATTCTTCCTGAATGCATATCCTGACCAAAGCGCTAATCCCTGACCAATTTGAATCTGGTAATCACCCAGTGCTACCGTTCTCAAGTACTTTCCGCCTGCGTAGTATGCATGAGCAGAGTAAAAGTCAAACCCATTCGCTTGAGAACCTTGAAAGAACTCTTCTCCGGCATCCTTTTCGGCAGTCAATCCAATGCTGAAGTTTGTGCGGTAACTATACCTGAATCGTGTATAGTACTTATTCGGATCACCGTGATAGTAAGAATTACTTGACTGAAGAATAGAATCAGAAACGCTTTGGTAGGCACTTTTATCTTCAAGTATTCTTTGATAGCGTACAAACCCTTCGAAGACTCCGTTTCGTATGATCTCTTTCAAGTTAACATGGAGTTGTTCCAGTTTGTCATCCACTTTAATAAAAGGTAAGACTCTCCTAATAGTTGACATGTCCCAATATTCTAGAGCCTGCAACTCGTAGACAGAAATCAGTTTACCATAAAGTTCTCTATGCAGCAATAATTCATTAATCTGAATATCGCTCAATAGGTTTAACTGTCTCAATTCCTCCATTGATGCGTGATTCAAATTCAATGGATGATCAAAATAGTAGTTGAGTTGGGCAATCACATCGGTGAGGTCAAGATCTTCTGTTTCCAGTTGTTCTGAGATAAACTCTATTCTCGATTGAATGATTAGCTGTTTCTCCGTTTCATTTTGTGCAAGACTAAATAACGGTCCAGACATCAATAAAATGCTAAACAGATATTTCCGAAACCTCATCATTATTTGACAAGTGCATAGGTGAATGAAAAGTTAGGTGACCAACCCAGTATTTGATCATAGGAACTTCCCAGGTCTAAATAAATGCGTTTGAAATGATATGAAAAACCAAATGCAAATTCCGGTCGATTTGTTGAAAATCCAGACCGGATATAAAAGTCCGGTATAATTTGATATTCCAATCCCAGCTTGACTCTCGATTTGAAGTCCAGATCTTTTTCAATTTCTGCACAAATTCTAAAAACATCTGAAAAACGATAACTCGTTCCAAGACGCATGATCGATGAAAATCGGTCTGAATAACTGTTTTGAGATTCATCCAGCAATTCAGTTCGACCCAGATTGAAGGCACTGACACCAACATTCCAGTCGTCGGATATGTAGAAAAGTAATCCAGCTTCTGCGGTCATCTTTCCCGCAGACCCATAATTCTGATTGAGCTGAATCCCCTGATAGTTCATTTGAACACCTGCCATGAAATGTTCACCTAATTTCATACTATATCCTATACCGGTCTTGTAAGATCTAAATTGATCGTATCCGTAAACGTGTCCCCCAACACTTAATACGCCTTTAGCAAGTGGTACGGCACAGGCGAGGCTTTGTGTCTGTAGCTCCTTTAACAGGAATCGATTTTCGTACGACAAACCAAATTGTAACTCCTCCACTTCTGATAACGCTGCCGGATTATTGAAAAATGCATAGACATCTCCGTTCGTCACTGAAGCATTTCCCATACTCATGGACCTTGATCCGGAAGGGTACCAGCCTTGTGAGAACGTATTGACTGATATAAATATCGAAACGACGGTTATTAATTTAGCCCTCCACATAGATTAATCTGTTTTCAGAATCGACAATTTCATCATTCTTGTAATCAATCTCATCCAGAAAATACCAGGTCTTCCCATCATCTTTTGAGATAGCATAAATGAAAATCTCTTCACTTTGAATGTCAAATAATTCCTCAGTGATCGACAAGAATCGATATTTGACATGAATATGATCACCCGAGCTTTTAATCGTCTTAATGTTCCCATCCTGGATATACGGAACCATACCATTTGAATCGACAAGGGTAAATCTCTTAACGAAAACACTATCACCCTGATTTTTATAGTATGCCACAGCGGACGGATATGTATAAGCAACATACGAAAGAAGCTGCTCGTCGTTTCTGGATTCGATATACCTGCTCATTGCTTTGTTCAACGAAGCTTCCTGTTCAGAATTAAGAGTGCAGGATCCCATAAAAGCAGTTAGGAATACGCTCAGCAGCAGGAAGTGAGTATTATTCTTCATTAACGGAATAGAATAGCTTCAATAAATGTAATAAAAACAAGGGGTTTTCCTAAAGCAATTCCATTATTGATAATGGGTAATTCTTTGAGCTATTTCCTCATACTCCGATGCTTCGCAAGTAATAATATGTTCCACCTTAAAGGACAACATCTCCTGTATTCTCAATATTTCAGGATACTGACTGGCGGTTATGTGAAAGTGCTGAACGGTATTGCCAACTACTTTTAATTCGTTAAAATCACGCTCACTATTTATCCTATAATAAACTTGATCGTTGTTGAGTTTTCTGTATTGCGGAAAGTCCATAACTTTGTACAACGAAATTAAGTAATGTTCATTAACCAAAAACACGAATCAGCCGACAAAGAACTTAAAGCAGGTAATGTTGAAGTTGCTATAGCGATCTATACAGAGTTGATACAACAATACGAACACCCGGATCTGTATTCGGACCGAGGTGTGGCATTCTTACATCTTAAAAATGCTGAAGCGTGTTTTTCTGATCTTAATCAAGCTATAGAGCTGCAACCCGATTATGCCTTCCGTTACGCGTGCAGGGCATACGCCAAAAATAACTTTGGTGACCTGGATGGAGCAATCGAGGATTATAATAAGGCGATCGAGTTGGATCCAAACGATGCGGTTGCACACAATAATCTCGGCATGCTTCTGGAGCAGAAAGGCTATCAATCAGAAGCACAACAACGATTTGATCTGGCAGATAAACTTTCTAAAATGGAAGATCATTTCTTTAAAGTGATGGACCAAATGGAGCAGGATCCAAAGATTAATGAAAAGCAGAAGCCAGACGATGCTACCAAAAAATCAACTGAAGAAATAAATCCTGACGCTTCGAAAGGTGGTACCTTGCATGAAATGAAGAAAACACTTACTTCAAGAAAGCAATTTCGTGAATTTCTCGCATTCGTAAAAAATGGATTCCGTCTAAAATGACTAAAAAGGAGAAAGCAGCATATATCATTCGCGAACTTGAAAAGCTATATCCGGAAACACCAATTCCGCTCGATCATACGGATGCATATACACTTCTGGTAGCAGTATTGCTCTCGGCGCAATGTACAGATGCCAGAGTAAACACAGTCACTCCCATACTGTTTGATCGAGCTGACAATCCTTATGATATGGTCAAATTAGAAGTCGATGAGATCAAGGAGATCATTCGGCCTTGTGGATTGTCGCCGAGAAAATCGAAAGCGATATTTGACCTTTCGAATATCATTATCGATCAACACGGTGGAGATGTACCTTCGAACTTTACTGATCTAGAAAATCTACCTGGAGTCGGACACAAAACGGCATCTGTTGTCATGGCTCAGGCTTTTAATGTTCCTGCCTTTCCGGTTGACACGCATATACATCGTTTGCTAACACGTTGGGGAATCACCAATGGTAAAGATGTGGTTCAAACCGAAAAGGACGCAAAACGATTATTTCCGGAAGACAAATGGAACAAATTGCATTTACAAATCATCTTTTATGGTCGTGAATACTCTCCTGCCAGATCACCTAAACTAGACCTTGACTTTATCACATCCACTATTGGAACAGCTAAAGCAAAGAAAGAGTTGAAGTAAATTAAACCTTTCGTAACTTTATTCATCTAACTATACAAATTCACGTATCATGAAATCAAGATTAGTATTACTATTAGCATTGGGAATCTTATTTATCTCGTTCCAAAGCCAGGCACAAAAATGGGAACGACTCGGAAGTCGGGTTGTTAATTATGGATTAGATAAAGACGACATCATTGTAGGTGCTCATGAAGGGGCTTTTACTAAACTTAGGGTGGTCGTACGCGGTGGAGCATTGAATATGCATAAAATGGTTGTTCACTATATGAACGGCACCAAGCAAGAAATCCCACTCAGACATAATTTCTCAAAAGCGAGTGGTAGTAGAGTGATTGATTTAGCAGGCAACAAGCGACTTATTAAAAAGATTACATTCGTTTACGACACGAAGAACTTAGCACGCGCAAAAGCTAAGATTCACGTATTTGGTCGACATTGATCGTAAATAGAATCCATCAAAGGGAGATGATACATCTCCCTTTTTTTATTTTTACAGAAATCAACTATATGAAATCAAAACAAGATATTGTAGAGAATTGGCTTCCGCGTTACACTGGCGAAGAAATTGAGAATTTTGGCCAGTACATCCTACTGTGTAATTTTCAGAACTATGTTGAAAAGTTTGCGAAGCTGCACAATGTAGAGGTGATGGGTAAAGGAAAGCCAATGTCATGTGCAACCTCGAATGGGATAACTATCATCAACTTTGGTATGGGAAGTGCATCCGCAGCGACTTGTATTGATCTACTTTCTGCTATAAGTCCAAAAGCAGTCTTATTTCTCGGGAAGTGTGGTGGACTCAAGAAAAAGAGTCAAGTAGGTGACCTAATTCTACCAATTGCTGCCATCCGCGGTGAAGGAACAAGTAATGATTACTTTCCTCCGGAAGTCCCTGCTCTACCAGCATTCGCGCTTCAAAAGGCGATTTCCACTACGATCAGGGATTTCGACCTGGATTATTGGACAGGGACTTGTTATACTACAAATAGACGCGTTTGGGAGCATGACGATGATTTCAAGGCATACCTGAATACAATCAGGGCCATGGCTATCGATATGGAGACAGCCACCATCTTTTCAGTAGGCTTTGCTAATGAAATTTCTACAGGGGCATTACTCTTGGTTTCAGATCAGCCAATGGTGCCGGAAGGAGTTAAAACAAGCGAAAGTGATTCGAAGGTAACTGCCGATTTTGTAGATAATCATCTGAAAATTGGAATCGAATCATTGAAACAACTTATCAATAACGGACATACCGTTAAGCACCTAAGATTCGGATAGCAGACGATGTTAATGTCAAAAAGATCCCTTTATCTACTCGGATTGATTACTTTATTGGTCTTTCCCATACCAACCTTCCTGGCCTATTATTTCATTGAGTCAAAGCCACCCATTCTGGCACTTGAGCTCGATAATATTAATTTGATCAACGTAGGACTCGGATTAGCCTTCGGAACCGTATACGCATTGCTCGCATTGCTACTGATGCAATTAAGAGTTTTCAAGACGATGCCCAATAGAATTGAAAAAATCGTTCAGAAAATGGACCTGTCGATCATCGATTGTGTTTTTCTGTCAATCTGTGCCGGTGTTGGTGAAGAAATATTATTTAGAGCCGGAGTACAGTTATACCTTGGACCGATAATAACATCTGTTGTTTTTGTTGGACTGCACGGATACATAAATCCTTTTGATTGGAAAATGTCGTTATATGGACTGGTGGTATTACCGTTTATTGTAGTGATCAGCTACGGCCTCATATATTATGGACTTTGGTTTTGCATCGCAGCTCATTTTATTTATGATCTTGTCCTTTTTCTTGTGATGAGTCGAAAATCTAATTCCAAACAATTTGAAGACGAGTTGTTTGTTGAACAAGAAGACATGGAGGAATAGCTACGGAACGATCTACTTCCAGTAAATCCATTCCACGTAATTCACATAAAGATTCCGGTAAGGCCATCAACGGTCCTGCATAAGAAACATGCAATTCTCTAAGTTGTTTACAGCGTCCTATGGACTCTGGTAAACCCTGCAAATTATTTCGATTCAGATATACGAATTGCAATCGTTCACAATCGCCAATTTCTTCGGGTATGGATCTCAGATCATTGAACTTAAGAGCTAAATTTTGTAGATTTTTCAAGTTCCCAATTTCCGGGGGTATCGATTTCAAGTCGTTATTATTGAGAATTAGTTGTTCCAAAGATGTCATTTCTCCTATCCCGGCAGGCAATTCTTCGAGATCATTGTATTGAATAGAAAGCAACTTTAAGTTTTTAAGTTGACTAATCGATTCGGGTAAAGTCTTTAAGTTGTTTTTGCCCAGATATAATTTTTCCAAATTCTCCAATTCCCCTATTCGTTCCGGTAAGGAATCTAGTTTATTGTTGTATAATTTGAGAACTTTCAGGTCCGGATTCATAAAAACTTCTTCCGGAAGTTCGCTTAATCCTCTCCTGCTCAAGTTAAGTGTATCACCCTTTCTGTTAAAGCTAATCCCTTTCAATTGGTTGCAAGCCACCAAAAAAAGCAGAAGAAAACAGAATATTTTTGTCCGAAATCGCATTTTATCTAAGGTACTTAAAATAGAATAATGTCTATGAAACAGGCAACTTTTTCGATATATTAGCATCTATAAGTTGAGGGATTAGCATTAAATCCTGCAATTGTTGAATTCAAAACAACTGAAAAATGAAATTAATGAAGCTATCTATTGTACTTAGTATGTTCCTAATCGGAATCAGTGCAGGTTTCTCTCAGGTGAATGAACAGCCTGAAATAAAGAAAGAATTACTAGCAGAATATCAGACCGGAACTCCGGATGATATCGCTCAACTACAAACGAATCGTATGAAGACAGCCCTTGATTTGTCTGATGCACAAGAACCGAATGTTTATTTTCTGAATAAGAAAGTAGCTGAGAAAATTGCTGCTATACAAAAAAATGCTGATCTAACTGATGACAAAAAGCAAGAGTACATAAAAGGTAACCTTATCGACAGAAGGAGAGCTATGAGCAGTATCCTTACTCCTGATCAGTTAGAAAAATTTGATGAATTAGACTACTAATCAACGATAAGTTAAACGTATGAAGACCTGCTTTTTTAGCGGGTCTTTTTATTTTAATAAATGTGAAAAGACGGACTTAAATTTATCTACTTTGGGTCGAACAACGGATTGACAGTACATGTTGCCCGGATTATTCTCAAAGTAGTTGTGATGATAGTCTTCCGCAGGAAAGAACGTATCCAATTCGGTTATCTCCGTAACAATTGGCTTATCCCAAACCTGCTCATGCGTTAATCGGTCTTTATATCGTTCCGCCGAATTTTTCTGCTCATCGTTATGATAGAATATCACAGATCTGTACTGCGAACCGATATCCTCTCCCTGTCTATTAAGCTGTGTAGGATCATGCACAAACCAAAATAGCTCCAAAAGCTTGTCATAACTCACTTTTTCAGGATCATAGGTAATTTGTGCTACCTCTGCATGCCCTGTGTCTCCCTTACAAACATCCTCATAGTTTGCTCTGGAAGGATCTCCACCGGCATAACCAGGCTTAACATCCAGAATGCCATCGACATCCTTAAAACAGGCTTCTATACACCAAAAACACCCGGCACCAAATGTTGCTTTATCAGACATGTCACAAATGTAAAAGAATCTTTATTTCGATTTGAAATCCAGTGCAACAGAATTGATACAATATCTTTTCCCGGTCGGCTTGGGTCCGTCATTGAATACGTGACCCAAATGTGCATCACACTTGGCACAAAGCACTTCCGTTCGAAGCATACCCAGTGATTTGTCATCTATCAATTTAACATTAGACGATTTAATCGGAGCATAATAACTTGGCCAACCACTTCCCGAATCGAATTTTGTTTTACTCGAAAAAAGTGAATTGTTACAACAAATGCATGTATACGTTCCATTTTCATGGTGATCCCAATACTTACCACTGTAAGCTCTCTCTGTCCCTCCTCTGCGAGTTACCTCAAATGTCTCTTTTGATAGTTTCTTCCGCCATTCAGCATCAGACCTGGACAGTTTTAATGAATCTTCAACTTGCTGAATCTCGCTTGCAATTGCAATGTTATCAGTTTTTTCAGCATTCTTTATGCAGGAATAATAGACGCCTAGAATCGTAAAAATAACGCTTAGATATATAAAATTTCTCATGTCACATTTGACGAAGTAAGTTGAGTCTCCTTACAACCAGACTTAAACGTTTATTGGTGAATTAGCTGTACTTTTGCATGATGAAACTCAAAGGATATCCATTGAACTTTTGGTTGCTATCATTAGCACTTATGTTCTTCATGATCAGTTTCAGTGTGATCCTCCCCGAGTTAAATGATTTTATTTCTGACCTGGGAGGAGCTGACCTCAAAGGACTCATCTATTTTCTATTTTCGATAACTGCTGCACTATCCAGACCCTTTTCAGGAAAATTATCCGATACGATCGGCCGAAAAAAAGTAATGATTATGGGTGTTATTGTTGCATCAATAGTCAGCTTGATCTATCCGCTTACGGGTTTGTTTAGTTTCCTCGTTTTACGTTTTATTCATGGTATCAGTGCAGGTTTTCTGCCAACTGGTGCCACAGCTCTGATCACCGATATTCTCCCCGAAGACCGTCGCGGTATCGGCATGGGTATTTGGGGAACCTTTATATCGGTTGGCATCGGATCCGGTCAGTTTTTCTCCTCATGGATTGTTGATAATTGGGGACTGAATAGCTTATTTATGGTTGGTACAGCTTTTACACTTTTAGCGGGAATTATGATTTCATTTTTAAGTGAGACGCTTCCTCAACCACAACGATTTAAAACTGATTTCATCAAAGTCAGTTGGAACGAAATCTTTGAGCCAAATGTCCGACCAGCAGCTACGGTCATGTTTTGTTCAGCTATCTCAACAGGTATAGTATTCGTAGTTACACCAGATCTGTCCACATTTCTTGGAATTTCTAATAAGGGTTGGTTTTTTGGGTTTTACATGATTTCTACTATTCTCATTAGACTTTTCGCCAGTAGCCTTTCAGATAAAATTGGAAGGAGACCTACACTGGTAATAGGAATGAGTTTTATGGCTATCAGCATGACAACAATCGCATTCTCAACGGAATGGATCATGTATACGATTGGTGCCATTCTATTCGGTGTATCGACGGGAATATCAAGTCCTACCCTATTTGCATGGACAGCGGATTTGTCGACATTTGATAGAAGAGGTATTGGTGCAGGAACCCTGTTCATTGCACTCGAAGGGGGTATCATGGCCGGATCTACTATAACATTAATTAGCTACGACAACACTTTAGCTTCCTTATTGACAGTTTTCCTAATAGGAGTAGTGTTCGCACTTACCGCTATTTTCTTCCTGATCTGGCATCTTCAGAAACGAAATTCAAAAACGTAATTCGTCTTCAATTTGAAGATAACGACGGAGATAAGGTACGAGAATATAAATCGGTATCGTGTCGAATAATGCGAAACAAAACTTAAATAGGTAACTGCTCAGAATGAAAGACCAAAGTACTATTACGAGGTCATCAGCAGGATCTATGGGAAGTGCGTGAGCATAAAAATGGGTAATCAAAATTACAGCAACCGAGTCGACCAGTTGACTTGTTAAGGTGGATCCGTTATTTCTTAACCAAAGCATTTTACCTTTTGTCTTCTTTTTAATCAAATGAAAAACATGCACATCAACGAATTGAGCACATAAGTATGCTATCATTGATGATAGTGTAGCTCCGAACGTTAATTTTCGCATGTGATAAAAAGCGTAATCGTGTGGAATGACCGCAGCACCGTTTTCAACGGTTACCGGCAGACTTTGATCCGCAAGTAGTTCCGCCGGAGGGTGCATCCAACCACCTAACCACATGATGAACAATACCCAAATATTTAAGATCAAACCTATCCAAACAACCATGGATGCCCGCTTCTTACCATAGAGCTCCGATATAAGATCGGTACATAAAAAAGTAATTGGGTAGGGCAATACGCCAACGGCTATGACAAAACGTATGGACGATTCGGAATCAAATCCAAAAAAATCTGAAAGATCAATAAACCGGGAAACACCAAGTATATTGAGCATAGCCAGCGAACCAAGAAAAATTCCTGCCATTAACAAGAATATCCACTCCCTTCTTCTGCGAATCAGGTCCGAAACCGGTTTTGTATCATCGAACATAGGCTAAAGAAACAAAAAATAATTTCCACTGCTCAAACTGAGAAATAATAATTATCTTCGATACCAAAGCTCTAACTATTGTCGCGAATAACTGAAAATCAACTAACTAAGTTATATTACTCGATCGGAGAGGTCGCAGACATGTTCGACGTAAACACCTCCCTTATTCGCTTTTGGGAGAAGGAATTTCCTACAATTCAGCCTAAAAAAAACAAAAAGGGTAACAGACTTTTTACACCAAAAGAGATCGCCAAAATCGACCGAATTTACTCACTTGTAAAGGAGCAAGGATATACCCTGGATGGAGCTAAAAAAGCTATTCGAAAAAAAGATCAACCTCAGGAAATCGATGACAGTAAAGACGAAGAGGTGATCAACAGACTAAAGGATTTAAAAGATAAACTTCTGAATCTAAAAGATAATTAGATCGTTCTTAAACTAATTCAGACTTAGATTTAGATTTTTAAAATGCATGAAGGTATCGAGGAATTTCTGCTCGGAAATTTCAATATTATATGCACATGAACCCAATGAATCCAGAAGGCTGCACATTATCTTTCCGGATTCATTCTTTTTATCATTGTTGAGCAATTCGATCATTTCATGTATATCATCGTCTGAAAACACTGGCAATTCGTAGATAGCAAGGAGGGAATTAGCCACATATTCAAAATCATCCTTGGATAGTAGTTCTTCCTTAAAAGACAAGAATGCTTCCATAGCCATCCCCAATGCAACAGCATGGCCATGAGAAATCTTCATCTTATGCAGAAAATGTCCCTCAATTGCATGACCAATGGTGTGACCGAAATTCAATTTTTTTCTTGCCCCCTGCTCATATGGATCTTCTTCGACGATTTGCTGTTTAATCTTAATCGACTCGATTATCATTTCATCATCAGGTAATTCTCCTGAATTAGCTGCATTTAAAATGCTGTCAAACAATTCTTTATCTGCGATCAAACCGTGTTTAAGCATCTCCGCATAACCATTGTATATCTCTATTTCGGGCAATGTGTCCAGATAAACTGTATCCATGTAGATTCCTTTTGGAAAGGCAAATGAACCAACCTGATTTTTATATGGTCCAAGGTTCACTCCTGTTTTTCCTCCAACTGAAGCATCCACCATCGCTAATAAGGTAGTTGGGATATTGACAAAATCAATTCCACGCTTATAACAAGAGGCAATAAATCCACCTATATCAGATATTACCCCTCCACCTAGATTAATTAGAATGTCTCCTCTGGAGATCAAGTATTCGGAGAATGCTTCCCACACGTTAGCACTTACTTCCAACGTTTTGTTTTCTTCACCGGAAGGTAGTTGAATGATTTCGGCACCATGCAATTCGCTGACTGATTCTAATAGATAGAACAAACAGTTTTCATGCGTGTTTTCATCAACGAGAATAAGTTTGATTCTTTCACTATAATACTCCTTTAACAGATCGTTAAGACCTGACTCAGCGAGGGGTCCGAATTCTATTTGATAGTTATTTGTTTCTATGATTTGCATATCGCTTAATCCATACAAAAATAGAGAATTGTCCCACGCAAATTAAAAAGTTGATGAGAATCATTTCACCATATTCAAAAGCGGTTATTTTTGCGTATGATTTCGTTCGAAAATACTGAAGTCGCTTTCCGGGGAAAATCGGATAAAGATCTTAAACGTGCTTATTGGCTATTTAAATTGGTCGGAAGTACGAGTATGGTTCGCTTTGGTAAATGGATGACTAATTTCGCTTTGAAAACCCGTATGCCCGTTAAGGGTATAATTAAGCGGACGATATTCAAACAGTTTTGTGGTGGTGTGTCCATAAAAGACTCCATTGATACATCGAAACAGTTGGCTGAACGAAATGTTAAAACGATTCTGGACTATAGCGTTGAAGGGAAAACAAGCGAGGATGATTTGGATAATACGCTAAATGAAATCTTAGAGACAATCAAAGAAGCAAGACAGAATCCTAATATTCCATTTGCAGTATTTAAAACGACCGGAATAGCAACTTTCGAAATTCTGGAAAAGGCAAATGATTCTATAGATAACTTATCCGAATCAGAACTAAATTCTTATCGGCGAATTGTCGAACGAATCGATGAAATATGTAGTGCAGCAAAAGATGCTGATGTACCCGTATTCATTGATGCAGAAGAGTCATGGATCCAGGACACGATCGATCGAATCGTCACTGAAATGAGTGAAAAATACAATCAAAGGAGAGCTATCGTTTACAACACGCTCCAAATGTATCGCCATGATCGAATTACTTTTTTAAACGAGGCTATTGCAGAAGCTGAACAAAACGGTTATTATCTCGGAATGAAATTAGTCAGAGGAGCCTACATGGAGAAAGAACGTGAACGTGCCGAAGAAAAGGGATACCCTTCCCCAATTCAGCCAGACAAAGCTTCTTCTGACCGCGATTTCAACAAGGCACTCAAGATCTCTATCGATCACATTGACAGGGTTTCTATTTGCGCCGGAACTCATAACGAAGAAAGTTCATTGTATCTGACAGAATTAATGAAAGAGCATCAAATTACAAATGACGACCCTAGAATTTACTTTGCACAGCTCTTGGGTATGAGCGATCATATTTCATTCAACCTGGCTGATCATGGCTACATGGTAGCGAAGTATGTTCCATATGGGCCAATAAAAGAGGTGATGCCTTATCTGATAAGAAGAGCTGAGGAAAATACATCAGTCGCTGGTCAGACGAGTAGAGAGCTATCTCTAATTATGAAGGAGAGAGCACGAAGAAAAAAGAAGTAATTTATCGAATGAGGTTCACATGACCTGAGATCATCATTCGTTCATCCGTAGCGCTCGTCTTAAATTCTATCTTCCAGGTATACGTTCCATCAGGAACAAGCACGCCATTGTAAGTTCCATCCCAACCAATTTCATCATTGTAGGTTTCGAATACAATCTGCCCCCAACGATTGAAGACCTTCAAATTAAAGTCATACGGATCATATCCGGCTGTAAAGATTGGCTGAAACTGCTGATTATGCTGGTCGCCATCCGGTGTAAAAGTGTTCGGAATATAGTAGATCACTTCTTCGTTCACCTTGATATACAAGCGCATAGAATCCACGCAGCCAATTGGCGAATATGCATATAACCAAACAGGATATGAATGATCTACTTCTCCCGGGAAGGCATGTGAAGGGCTCACATCAGTTGTTGTAGGAGAACCATCACCGAAATCCCATAAGTAATTAACAGCTCCTGTACTTTGATTGCTAAAGACCACTTCCGGATCCAGACTCATTACAATCTGGCTTGAAACATTGAACAGCGCTTCTGGTACTTGCTCCACATATATGTAATCCGAATATGTTATGGAATTAACGCAACCATTAACCGATGTGGTTGTCAGCGTTACATCGAAATAACCGCTACCATTGTATATATTTTGGATTGTATCACAACTATTTCCTGTTCCTCCATCACCAAAGTTCCATTCACAATTAGCCATGTTACCCGGAGTAGTATTAACGAAAGTTATTGTTAGAGGATCACAACCCAGCAAAGTGTCAGCAAAGAATTGAGGGTCTGGAAGAGCTTCTACCGTTACTGTAATGGCATCCGTTGCAATACAACCATTTGCGTCCGTTCCTTCTACCGTATAGGTTGTTGTCACAGACGGTACGAAAGGAACACCATTCGTTACCCCATTATTCCATACATATGTTTGAGCTCCGGTAGCTGTAAGAGTAATTGGATCACCATCACATGAAATAAAGTCTGCTCCTGCAAATACAGGCGGTGCCGGTGAAATAATGATCGATTCAGTATCATTCACATTTGAAGAACAATTCGCATCAGAAATCAAAGTTACCACGTAAACCCCCGGTTGTGTACCCAATTGTACCGGACTCGTACCAGAAGCAGATGTGGCATTTCCATCAATCGTATAATTAACTGTCCATGGGCCGGTTCCGGTCATGTCAATTTCGATATTGGAGATTGAATCCCCCTGACAATAAGTGTCACCACCAAACATGTCAATAATCGTTGGTTCCGGATGAATAACAATTGAGTCTAGTCCTACTGCTGAATTCGTACAAGCAGAATCATTTACCGTTACGATTTGATATACTCCAGGTGCACTTCCCAATGAAATTGATGTACCCGCTCCAGTGGCAGTCATAGGTGTTCCATCTAATGTATAATCAACTGTCCATGGACCATTACCGGTTACGTCAACAGTTATGTCTGTAATCGGATCGTTCGGACAATAAATTCCTCCTCCGGTGATTGCTGTTAGTGTCGGTAAAACGGGGGATACATCTACAATCTGACTCGTACATGATAAATCATCTGAGAAATAGACTTCTACTGTAACCGGAGAACCGTCCGCAATCAGACCCGTTAATGTGTAATTAAATAACTGTTGTGTAATAAATGGTGGATTAAACACCTGAGTGACTGTTCCGGAAGAATTGGTGGCCTCAACCACAATTGTTCCTGTTCCCGGATCTTCTACGTATTCAAATTCTCCTGTAATTTCAAATTCATTTCCATTCAGACAATTACTCACATTTGCTGTAAACTGTGTGAACATACACATACAAGTTACATTGATCGTTACACTAGCTTGAGCTGAACATCCTGATGAAGGATCCATAATAGTTGCAGTGTATGTTGTGGTATCAACCGGACATGCATTAGGCGCTTGAACTGTGTCAGAACTTAATCCTGTTGCCGGTGTCCAAACATAATCAAATGCTGGAGGTGCGCATGCAATATCTACATTATCCAATGCCCAGTTATCCATATTATTACCACTGTTACTCAACTGTCTCCATTGGAACATGGTGTTGGTAGTCTGAGCAGGTGGCGGAATTGGAAGCGTAAAACACTGCCAGCTGTTGTTGTTATCCCAAAGCGTATGTGCGTATGTTGTGATAATCGTCCATGTAGCCCCTCCATTTGTTGAATACTCAAAAACCACGTCTTCACCTGCGTCGGCATTCTCACAAGGTGCACCACCTGAACCTGTATTACCCATAAAGAGGCAGAAATCTACCATACCACATACAGTTGTGTTAATCGGAACCGTTGTTACCTGTCTAGTTCCTGCACCATTAAAATGCAGTGCATTACCCGACATCGAAGTACATCCTGTACCGGGAGTTCCGTTCTGAACATCAGACCACATAGCCATATCTATAGTGGGGTCAAAATCATCTACTATTGAACCAGCGTTATTGTTTGTAAACTGTACGTCAAGATCTGCACTGTTCGGACAGGTTAGATCCGTTGCCGAAGTAGTTGCTGCAGCTAATAATGGGTTAACAATGACATTGATAGTATCATAGCAAATATCTGTTCCATCTGTTAGAATTACCGAATACTGTGTAGTTGTCATTGGAGCCACTGTCTGTGTTATTGAATCCGGTGCTCCCGGAATCATTGACCAATCATACACCCAATTCACACCGCAAAGTCCCGGCACGATTAATACATTATCAATGCCCCAGTTATCGCAACATGTACCTGAAGAGTTATATTGAATCCACTGGAACATTGTATTTGGCCCCCACGCACCCGGTGGAATTGTAATTGTATAACTATTCCAATTTGTCAGGAATGGGTCGTTTCCGCCATTTGGATCCCAATAACCCAGCTGAATCCATGTTATACCTCCATCTAATGAGTATTCAAAAGTGACACCTTCATCCGGTAAATCTGGTCCCTCACATGGCGATGCGCCACCTTGAACGGAGTACACCATATCCCAAGTAATGGTCGCACCACAACTAACATCAAAACCAACAGTTGTTAATGCTGGTGTTCCTGCTGAAGTTGAAGCCCAGTAATAGGGGGTATTATTTACACCAGGACCACAAGGTTGCGAAAATTGTGCGCCTCCGGTTGACGCCCATCCCGGACCAGCCTGATTATTATTGAAATCTGTCAGGAGTAGTGGGACATTACCTGATCCCATCGCGGTTATTGTTACCGAATCACCACAATTGATGATAACATCAGGACCAATATCAACGGAGCATTGAGCATTTCCCCAACTACTTATGAAGAATAAAAAGAAACTTAATAATCCAACTACTTTTTTCATTACAGATTCTCTGTTACTTCTGTATTAATAAATTCGAAATTTGTGAGGCGCTTATGATCCATACCTTGTACGACATTCTTCCAATGTGAGAACATATAGAAGCGTTTGTCTTTGTTACAAGCGCTCCCTTCTTTTACCTCACCTGGTTGTAACTCAAGGGAAAAATCAAATTCATTGCTATTGATATTTTGGCAGTTCACACATGAACCATCCCTATACCATTGCGGGCGCCAGCTAATAGTTTTTGTTGATTGGCTTGTGTTTGAAAACCTAAGAACCAGTTTCACTTCATTTCCATTAATACCTTGCACACCTGTGCAATTATCAAGCTTAAATGATACCTCTATACCGTCAAAAGTCGAATAGGTTTGCCAATTTTCTGAAGGGTCCATTTGTTGACCCAAGCTAAATTTCGCTATGAAGGTAAGGAGTAAAAATGCAAGTACTTTTCGTTTGCTCATATTAGTTTTCTGGACATTAGTAATACGTTACTAAAACAGTATAGTTGTCACAAAGTTACTATCCTTAGAAAGAAACCGTCGCTAATCCAGTATATATCACAAAATCCAACCACGTGTTTAAATATTTAACACAATTAATGAGTTGGTAGAAAAAAAGGGGACTTTCATCCCCTTCATCCGATGTGTATTTAAGTACGTATTTTATCTAATCACATTGACATGACCAACCACCTGAATGCGTTCATCTGACATGGTTGTCTTAAATGTGATCTTCCAGGTATATGTTCCGTCCTGAACTTCCCCATCATACAAAAAGTTGTTGTTTAGAGAGCCATCTCCGTAGGTTCCGTCCCATCCTGCATCCGGATCGTGTGATTCCCAAACTATTTCTCCCCATCGATTGAAGATCAATAACTCGAAATCATATGGATCGTATCCACTTGTAAATACAGGTTTAAATACAGGGTTATAATCATCTTCATCCGGAGTAAAGGTGTTCGGCACGTAGAATATCAACTCCTCATTAACAGTAATCACTATCCATGCTGTATCCGTACATCCAAGATCTGAGTATGCAATTAATTCAACTACATAATTGCCCGGTTCATCTGATGGGAAGTTATGTGTTGGATTCTCCTCCGTTGTCGTTGGACTATTATCTCCAAAGTCCCAAACATAGCTTGTCGCATTAACCGATGTGTTCTCAAAGTTAACCGTTGGGTTTAGTATCGAAACAGTCGAGGACGATGGCGTG
>JASBTZ010000006.1 GCA_030148165.1 Bacteroidota bacterium | reverse complement strand
ACTGTAGGTAACATAGTTACCCGACAGGCTTGGCCACTCATTACGATAATTCAAATTGAATCGAGGGCAACCATAAGATCCTGCAAATGCCGGATTTAAGTATAACGGGTTTGCGTAAAACTGAGTGAACTGGGGATCCTGTGAATAGGCATTTCCAGCTATCAGGCATAGCGCAAAAACAGTTAATAATTGCTTAAATTTCATCATCAAGCTTAGGTTATATAACTTTGGTTTATCGAATATACTTTAACGGCATATTTTAGATAAAGTTACAAATATTGCAATTCGAGTATAATAATCAAAGGTTTCCAACGTTTTTTTGACGAACAATCAAGTGTTGATGACTAATACATTTATGAGAACTAAACCCCAAATTATATCTAAGGTTTTAGCACTACTGGTGCTTACTTTGATTATTACGCAATCGAATGTGTTCGCTCAACGCAGTGACCAGCTACAAATTAAGTGGAACGAACCGACCTTAATTAACTATAAAGGAACTGAAATTTACACCCCTTCTATAGAAGGTCAGCACCTTGATGGGAACAGACCAAATTTCTTTTATAAAAGAGCTGTTAGTTATTCCTCTGTTAGTCCGGAGTTAGCTGAAATAGTAACGGAACCGGCTTCTAAAAAAGAGGTAATGTACTTGAGAGACCAAAAGATTCAGGTTCCCAAAGAACCTTCTTATGATTTGAAAATCACGAATGACAGGAATAAATCATATGTTGTACTGAATCTTTTCCCATTCGTTGTTTCCAATGGAGTTATTCATCGAATATCTAATTTACTAATTAAATATGTTCCGAAGCCATCAGCTGGTGCGTATCAAGCTGGTGCGTATCAAAAGGATTTTGTTACGTCTTCTGTTCTTGCCGTTGGGTCTGGTGATTGGTATAAGATTTCTGTAACACAGGACGGTATTTACAAGATCGACAAACAATTCCTGGAAAATTTAGGGATAGATATAGAAAATATTGATCCAAGTAGTATCAATATCTATGGTAATGGTGATGGACTTTTACCGGAGCTAAATTCTGCTCCTCGTACAGACGACCTGGCAAAGAACGCTATCACGATCGTCGGTGAATCGGATGGCTCCTTCGATAATGATGATTACATATTGTTTTACGGGTGGGGTCCACATCGCTGGTATCAGTCTGACAGTACCTTTTATAGAACAACGCATATATATTCGGATGTGTCGTGCTATTTTATCAATATTAATCCGAGCGAAGCTCCTTTAAGAATTAATGATGTAATGTCGACGACTGATCCGGTTACGCACACGGTTTCCGATTATAATTATTTTGAACAGCATGAAATTGACGCCGTTTCACTTGTAAATGGAGGCCAACGATGGTATGGTGAATTATTTGACACACAATTAACACGAACAGTTTCGTTTACCGTTCCGGATGTTGTGTCCGGATCCCCTGCTATATTCAGAACTGCGATAGCATCAAATGCTAAAATATTAGGTGGTACACAGCAGGTTTATAGCGTGAATTCAACAGTGATATATACAGACAGTTTACCAACTGCTTCTGAATATGGCAGATCTTCTGCTATCATGCAATACAACAATCCGGGCAGTATCATTCCTCTGACGATCAGTATAACTAGAAATTCACCGGATGTTCTTACTTATCTGGATTTTGTTCAGCTTAATTGCAGACGCTCAATTAAATTTAATAATAGTGAGTTCAGTTTTAGAGATGTTCCGAGTGTAGGTATTGGGAATGTTACTGAATTTACAGTTATCGATTATCCTGCGACAAATGGATTTATTTGGGAAGTCACCGATCGTCATCAACCTAAAGTAGTAAAAGGAAACACTTCTGGATCCGATTATGTTTTTACACTTAACACGGACAATCTCCGAACATTTGTGGTAAGCGATGGGGTTGCTTTTAAGACGCCGCAACGAATAGGGCCTGTTGATCATCAAAATCTTCACGCCCTTCCACAAGCGGATTATCTGATCGTCACGAATAAATTATTTAAAGGTCAGGCTGATCGCTTAGCTTCACTTCATCAAAATGCAGGAACCTCCACACATGTGGTTACCACAGAACAGATCTTCAATGAATATAGTTCCGGCATGCAGGATGCAACGGCCATAAGAACTTTTGCAAAAATGTTCTGGGATCGTGGTGAATTAACGCCATCAACTCGACCTAAACACCTGTTACTCTTTGGCGACGGTACATATGACCCTAAGAATCGAGTGCCGAACAATAATAATTATGTACTGACCTATCAGGTATTAAATTCTGAAAATCATATTGCTGCTATGCCGTCTGACGATTATTTCGGAATCTTGGATTCAACTGAGTCGATGTCTTCTGCCGATCAGGTTGATATTGGAGTCGGTCGTCTACTTGTCTCTGATAACACAATGGCAAAAGAGCAGGTTGACAAGATCCAGCATTACATGATGAATGGTTCTAGTCTTTACAATAATACAACGACCAATTGTTGTTGCGGCGAGGATGGCTCTTCTACAACATTTGGTGATTGGCGAACAAAATACGTTCAGGTGGCCGACGATGAAGAAGGGAACTATTTTATTGATGTTGACACTGAACCACAGTCAGCTTACGTCAAAGATTCTTTTCCCGAAATGAATTGCATCAAGATCTATACAGATGCATACCAACAGGTTACTACTGCTGGAGGAGAACGGTATCCTGAAGTCAATGAGGCTATCACGAAAATGATCGAGCGAGGTGTGCTTGTATGGAACTATGTTGGTCATGGTGGTGAAGTTGGATTGGCTGAAGAGCGAATTTTAACTGTTCCAATGATACAGGATTGGAAAAATATTGATGTGATGCCGTTAATGGTGTCCTCGACATGCGAGTTTACGAAGTTTGATGATCCTGACAGGGTTTCGGCGGGAGAATGGGCATCTATCAATCCATATGGAGCAGCGATCGCATTAATGACTACCACGAGATCAGTTTACTTTGGTACGAATACCATGATCGGTAATCAGTTTTATAGGAATGTATTTAAAAGAGACGCGAATTTCGAAGGTTTGACATTCGGAGAAATAATACGTCTGACTAAAAATGCCGTTGGTGGTGATAACAAGAGAAGTTTTACGCTTATCGGTGACCCGGCGCTTCAGTTGGCATTACCTAAGCTTAATATCGTGACAGATAGCATTAATGGTGTGGATCCGGATATCACAATAGATACGATTTGGGCGCTTAGTAAAGTAACCGTGAAAGGTCATATTGAAGACTGGAATTCGAATGTTCAGAACTCCTTTAATGGCGTTTTGATGCCTTCCGTTTACGATAAACCTAAGGTACAACAAACATTGAGTAATGATGGTCCGGTTGCCTCACCTGAAACGACCTTCAAAACGCAAACGAATAAAGTTTATGCAGGTAAAGCTACGATTGCAAACGGCTATTTTGAGTTTAGTTTCGTAGTGCCGAAAGACATTGATTATGCAATTGATTTCGGAAAGATTAGTTATTATGCAGAGAATGGACAGACAGATGCCATTGGTTACGACACGATGTTCTACATTGGTGGGATAGATCCAAATGGAATCAATGATAATACCGGACCGGAAATAGATTTGTTCCTTAATGACGAATCTTTTGTTAACGGTGGAATTACAGATGAAACCCCAATATTGCTTGCTAAGTTATTTGATGAGAACGGTATCAATACAGTGGGAAATGGTATTGGACACGATCTTGTCGCGATACTGGACAATGAAACTTCAAAACCGATAGTTTTGAACGATTTCTACATTGCTGATTTGGACTCATATCAATCCGGAGAAATCAGGTATCCGTTCTCAGAATTGGAGCCTGGAAATCATACTTTAACGATCAAAGTTTGGGATGTCAACAATAATTCATCAGAGGCGAGTATTGATTTTGTAGTTCAGGAAGAAGAAGAAATGGCGTTGGATCATGTTCTGAATTATCCGAATCCATTTACCACAAGCACAGAATTCTATTTCGAGCATAATCAGGTTTGTGATCAGCTTGAAGTGCAAATACAAATTTTCACGATATCTGGTCGATTAGTGAAGACTATTAATCGATATGTATTAACGGAAGGATTCAGATCTGAAGGGATTGAATGGGATGGTCGCGATGAGTTTGGAGATCAGTTAGCTAAAGGAGTCTACGTATATCGCTTAATTGCCAAAACGGCAGATGGAAAAGAAGGCGAACACCTGGAAAAACTGGTAATTTTAAAATAGACACTATAAAGGTGTAACAATTCCGTATATTTGTGGTCTCTTTATTTAATGTATATATGAATAGAATAATCGCGATATCAATTTGTTTCTTTGGAAGCCTCTCGGCTGTGGCTCAACCAACTAGTGGAGTTGCTACTGATGATGATTTACAGTTGAATACGATTACAACGGCAGTGCCATTTGTTGCTATTACACCTGATTCAAGAGCGGGAGGTATGGGTGATGCGGGTACAGCATTAAGTGCTAGTTCTACTTCGATTTATTGGAATACGTCGATCTTAAATTTTGCTGAATCAAAATCTGAGATTAGCGTTTCATATACGCCGTGGTTGAGACAATTGACTAATGATATTCACTTATCCTATCTTTCTGGATATTACCAGTTAAATGATAAGCATTCGATAGGTGGAGCAATGCGTTTTTTCAGTCTGGGAGAGATAACTTTTACGGATGATCAGGGTAATGTAACTCGAGAAGATAAGCCAAGTGAGTACGCATTGATCGGTTCCTATGCTTTCAAAACTTCACCTAAAACGAGTGTCGGATTGAATGGAAAATTCATTTACTCCAACTTGACAGGTGGAATGGTGGTTGCCGGTGTAACGACGAAGCCGGGTGTAGCAGGTGCTGCGGATGTTTCATTTACTTATTTGAATGATCAGGCGAAGATGTTTGGAACGAAGGGTACGTATACCTTCGCTGCAACAATCAATAATATCGGGAACAAAATTCAATATTCCAATGTAGGATCGAATAGTCCTGGTGATTTCTTACCTCAAAATCTTAAAATAGGAAACTCGTTTCTGGCTAAATTCGATGCGTATAACAACGTGGTTTTCTCGCTGGATATTCAAAAACTATTAGTTCCAACTCCTCCTATATACGTCTTAAATGATGACGCAGAATATGAGCTGGCTGCAGGTAAAACAAATGATATTGGTGTGATATCGGGAATGCTTCAGTCGTTCTACGACGCCCCTGGAAAATTAGCGAGAGATGAAGCAGGGAATTACATTCAAAATGCGGATGGAACCTACGAGGTTGTAAGTGGCTCGAAATTTAAAGAAGAGATTACGGAGATCAATATCGCATTTGGAATGGAGTATTGGTATAATAACCTATTTGCACTGAGAACAGGATTCTTTTATGAAGCACCGAATAAAGGGGCTCGTCAGTTTATCAATGCGGGTATTGGACTTAAGTACAATAAATTCGGCGTAGATATTTCTTATCTGGCAGCTCTGAAAAGAAATAACCCACTGGCAAACACCCTTCGATTTACGCTTAGAATGGATTTGGGTGACGGTGGAGGATCTAACGTTCCAAGCACGGAGTCAAACCCGGAATAATCATGTATTTTAGAATCGGATACGGCATTGATGTTCATCGTCTCGGACCGGATATTCCGTTATATGTCGGAGGAATTGAAATTCCATCTGATATTGGTGCTATTGGGCATTCAGATGCAGATGTTTTATTACACGCTATCTGCGATGCGTTACTTGGAGCAGCTAACCTAAGAGATATTGGTTATCACTTTCCGGATACGGATCCTCAATACAAAGGGATAGACAGCAAAGTCTTACTTCATAAAGTTTACGACCTGATTACTGCCGAAGGATGCGAAATTGTTAATTTGGACTGTACGGTAGTCCTTGAGTATCCTAAACTCAATCCGCATATTGAAAAAATGCAAGCGGTAATCGCATCGACATTGCATTTGGATATTGACAAGGTTTCCATTAAAGCAACTACGCACGAACAAGTTGATTCGTTTGGAAGAGCAGAAGCAATCAAAGCTTACGCAGCCTGTTTGTTAACAAAGTAATTCAATTCATTGCTTCCTCTTAACCGAGTTCATTATATTTGTGTGAAGAAACTAAGTGATGAAAATAAATCCTGAATACAGAACCAAAGAAGCACTACTCACTCTTTATAATAAGCCATTACTGGAGCTTGTTTTCGAAGCTGCTACGATTCATCGAAAATTTCATAATCCGAACGAAGTTCAGATGTCTTCATTGTTGAGCATCAAAACAGGAGGGTGTCCCGAGGATTGCGGATATTGTCCACAAGCTGCGAGATACCAGACAGACATTGATACGCACAAATTGATGAATGTAGATATGGTTATTGAACAGGCGAAAAACGCTAAAGCTAATGGCTCATCCAGGTTGTGCATGGGGGCTGCGTGGCGAGAAGTTCGTGATAACAGAGATTTCGATAAAGTTGTTGAAATGGTTCAGGCTGTCAACAATCTGGATATGGAAGTTTGTTGTACGCTGGGAATGCTTTCAGAGGATCAGGCAAAGAGACTTAAGAATGCCGGTTTATTTGCCTATAATCACAATCTTGATTCATCAAAGGAATTTTATGGCGACGTTATTTCTACCCGTGAATACGATGATCGTCTCAATACTATCGATAATGCCAGAAAAGCGGGCTTGACGGTTTGTTCAGGTGGTATAATCGGAATGGGTGAAGCTGTGGAGGACCGAGTTGGATTACTTCTCAGTTATATGGAGATGGAAACTCCTCCTGAGTCCATACCTATAAACTCTCTTGTTGCGGTGGAAGGAACGCCATTAGAAGAACAAAAGCCGATCGAACAATGGGAAATGATCAGAATGGTAGCTACCAGTCGTATCGCGTTTCCTGAATCTGTCATTCGTTTATCCGCCGGAAGAACTAAAATGAATATGGAGGCACAGGCACTTTGCTTTATGGCCGGAGCCAGCTCGATTTTTGCAGGTGATAAATTATTGACAACACCTAATCCAGAGTACAATGAGGATATGGAGATGTTTAGGATTCTTGGATTAACACCTAAGCTGGCTTTCCAAGATGGTGACAAACCCGTTTCTAATCCGGATCCGATCAACGAAAAGAAAAAAGCGGAAGCATTGGCTAGAGAGAAAGAACTCATGGAAGCGAAAAAGGAAGCCGAGGGATTTGAGCCACGTAAAATTGTAACGGTGAAATAATTGGACGAAAAGCTTCATAAAAAATTAGAAGATAGAGGATCAAAGGGGACATTACGTTCCCTTTCTTCGTTTGATGGAGCTATTGATTTTATTTCCAATGATTATCTGGGTTTATCGAGCTTTAAAGTCGAAAGCGATCTTAGTGGAAGTACTGGTTCCAGATTGATTTCGGGCAATTCAGTGGTGGTGGAATCAGTTGAGGCTTCGTTGGCTTCGTTTTATAATTATCAAAGCGCTTTATGCTTTAATTCGGGGTACGACGCAAACCTCGGCATTATGAGTGCTATTCCACAAAAAGGCGACATCGTTCTTTATGATGAATATATCCATGCTTCTGTGCGCGATGGTGTTCGTCTGAGTCATGCGAAATCCTATTCGTTCAGGCATAATGACGTGGAAGATCTACAGCGATTGCTCGGAAAGTATTCAGTTCAGACTTGTTATGTCGTAATCGAGTCGCTTTATTCGATGCATGGAGATATTGCTCCTCTATGTGAAATTGCAAAATCTGTTGAAGAAGCAAAAGCATATTTAATTGTCGATGAGGCACATGCTGGCGGAATCTTCGGTGATTCAGGGAGAGGGTTAACAGATGAATTCGGGATTGATAAGTCTGTGTTCATCAAACTAATTACATACGGAAAAGCCTATGGTGGGCATGGAGCATGTGTGCTTGCTGAGGATCAGGTACGCGACTACCTAATCAATTTTTGCAGGCCGTTTATTTACTCAACTGCGCTTCCAGAGTCAAGCTATGTTCGAATGGAATCTGTTTCCAATATGGATATCACATCACAGAGAGAAAAGCTTTTCGAGAATATAAATTATTTCGTTTCTAAGACGGTCGATATGGAGCGATTATCTGATCCGAGGTCCCCTATTCAAATCATACGGGGTGAAAAGGATCAATTGATTCGCCAGGTGGAAAATTTAGCTCGAGTCAATATAGCCACCAAAGCAATCTTTAATCCCACCGTTCCGGAAGGGCAGGAATGTTTGCGAATCTGTTTGCATTCGTTCAATTCACAAGAAGAGATCGATCTTCTTATTTCTCAATTATAATATATGCACGCATAACAATATTCGAGTTGAGTGCCTGTTTGTTCATTGACTGAGTGCGTATGTTGATTTATTAACTATGCCTACATAATAATTTGTAAATTATTTATGATAAATCACTTAAGTCCCCGCACTCATGAAGTACAACTATCTCATATCACTAATCATGCTAATGAGTGGGTTGTTTTGCTTCGCAACAATTGAAGAAGGGGATAGCATTGAAGAATCAACAATTGAATTTGAGGGATTTCATGCCATTCAGTCACATAGAGTAGTTCATTTTACTTGGGACGTTAATGCCGAACAGCGCGGTGACCATTTCATAATTGAGAAATCTATTGATCAGAAAGTTTGGTCCGAAGTCACCATAGTTGAATCCTTGAAGAGTCATCGGGAATCACACTCATATAAGATCTCGCACATCAATATGCCAGAAGCTCCATCCGAATATTTTAGAATTGTTCGCGTAGATAAGGATGGTGAAAAAACCTTTTTGGATATGATCGATATTCGTCAACCAATATTAACTGGATTGCTACTACTGTCCTCAAAAGGCAAGGCTAACAAAGAGGTTAATCTTTCCTTTGATTCAATGATTGCTTCGAAAGGTACTTTGACGGTTATGGATCGCAAAGGAGTTGTTGTTTATGAGCGTAAATTATCCCTTGCATCAGGACCGAATAATATACTATTATGGACGAAGCCCTTTAATGATGGCCTCTACCTGGTTAAGGTAGAAGACGAGTTTGGCAACAAGCTGGAAAAGGAGTTAGTCGTAAGTCGTCGAAATAAACAGAAAAGAAAATTCTAATAAAAAAAGCCACTCTCTTGAGTGGCTTTTAATCTATTTCTTTTTGTCAACCTCTACGGTGGCCATTTCTTCCGTGCGATATTCGCCGGAATCAAGTTTAGCCTTCACCTTAATAAAAGTTTCAACCGTGTAGTTTACATCTTCCAGCGTATGTACTGCTGTAGGTATGAGACGAAGCATGATAACATCCTTCGGCACTACCGGATAAATTACAATCGAACAGAAAATATTGAAGTTCTCACGAAGGTCAAAGGTCAGATTCGTTGCTTCTGCAAGATTCCCTTTAAGGAATACAGGAGTAACAGCCGAATTCGTTACACCAATATCGAAACCTGCATCTGTAAGTCCTTTCTGTAGCGCTTTAGCGATCTTCCAAAGGTTTGCTTTTAGTTCAGGCTTCGTACGAAGCAATTCAAGTCGCTTTCTGGCGCCAACAACCAACGGCATTGGAAGTGATTTAGCGAATACTTGTGAACGCATGTTGTATCTCAAATACTCTACAATATGTTCTTCAGCACAAATGAAAGCTCCAATCGAAGCCATTGATTTCGCAAATGTTCCGAACAGGACATCTATTTCATCATGAACACCTTGTTCTTCGCCTGATCCCTGACCTGTTTGACCAACTGTTCCGAATCCGTGAGCATCGTCAACAAATAAGCGGAAATCGTATTTTCCGGATTTTCTGAATTCCACGATGTCCTTTAATCGCCCCTGGTCTCCTGCCATTCCGAATACTCCTTCGGTAATAACAAGTATTCCTCCTCCGGTTGTAGCGGCGTATTTCGTTGCGCGCTCCATCTGCTTATCGAAGCTGTCCATGTCGTTGTGCTTGAACACAAATCTCTTCCCTGCGTGTAGACGCATACCATCCAGAATACATGCGTGTGATTCACTATCATATACAATCACATCATTTCGGTCAACCAAAGAATCGATAGCAGAGACCATACCCTGATAACCGAAGTTTAAGAGTATCGTGTCTTCTTTCTGCATGAAATCAGAGATTTCCGCCTCTAACGCTTCATGTTCACTGGTTTGACCGGTCATCATACGCGATCCCATTGGATATGCTAACCCCCATTCCGCTGCTGAATCAGCATCTGCTTTTCTAACTTCAGGATGATTTGCCAGTCCGAGATAATTGTTAACTGACCAAATCAAACATTCCTTGCCTCTAAAAATCATCTTGTTACCTATCTCGCCTTCCAGTTTAGGGAACGTGAAATAACCGTGAACACCTTTGGAATACTGTCCTAATGGTCCTCTGTTAACTTTGATCTTTTCAAATATGTCCAATGCCATAAAAAGTTTGTTTTTCCGCAACATCTGCTTTCACACTGTTGCAGATCATTAATTTCGCTACAAAACTACTGTATTTTCGAATAATCTGGTCCTAAACCCTGTATTTTTATTAACAGGCAAAAGATTATAAAAGTGTATAATCTACTTGTTTTTAGCTTGTTCGATAGTGTTATCTAAGAGATAGATGAACGATGCCATTGCAGCACAGCCCAGCTCAAGCTCACGCTTGTTAACGTTTTCAAAGACATCTGAAGGTGCGTGATGAAAGTCAAAATATCGCTGTGAATCAGGTACAAATCCATAGAGCGGAATTTCCGGGAAATAATCATGTAATGGCCCAATATCGACTCCTCCGTAGCCTTTTTCGAATACATGAAGGTCGTAAGGCTCAAATAGGGGCTCAAACTTCTGCATAAGGTCGATGTGACACACTTGTCCGTCACAAGAAAATCCCCGTGGTGTAAATCCTCCACGATCGCTTTCTAAAGCAGCAACATGGTTTTCTTTTAATTCATTGGCAATACTGGCATAGCTTTTACCTCCCATGTTACCATTCTCCTCATTCATAAAGAATACGACACGTAGGGTGTGCTTTGGTTTGTAATCCAATTCCTTTAGTATTCGAAAGGCTTCAAGTGAATGAATAATTCCAGCCCCATCATCATGTGCCCCTTCTCCCGTGTCCCAGGAATCCAAATGACCTCCCACAACAATAATCTTCTTTGGGTATTTAGTTCCTTTGATTTCACCGATGACATTGTAGGATTTAACCGGCGGATAAGAACGACAATCCATCTCCATAACAAAATTGGCTTTGCGATCTTTTAGTAGATCGGAAAGCATGTTAGCGTCCATCGTTGAAATTGCTGCGGCTGGTATTTTTTCGACGCTATCCGCGTAGCGCATCGATCCGGTATGTGGGTGTGGGTCTACCGGTAAACCTAGCGAACGAATGATGACCGCCTTCGCACCCAGTTTTGATCCTTCAACAGCACCATTTCCTCGAATGGGATAACATCCGCCATATGCATGGAATGTGTTGATGAGCTTAGCATCCATTGGCTGATTGATAAAGACAATTTTACCTTCAACGTCTTTTCTGTCTGCTTCTCTCAGTAAGTCAAGCGATTTGAATTCGATGAGCTCCCCTTCTAATACCCCGTTTGTTCCTATCGAACCACCTAAGGCAAGCATGTTTACTTTAATAAGTTCTCCGTCCTTGAGTTTTATCCATCCTGCTTCTTTCGTACCTCTTTCCCAATGCGGCACTTCGATCTCCTGAAGACGCACATTGTCAAAACCGTAACTTTCCATTTTTGCCTTACCCCATTCAATGGCCATTTCCGCTTCTGCACTACCTGTGATTCGCGCACCGACATCTTTACATAAGCTTCTTAGATCTTCGTAACCATTACCTTGTAATAGCGCCATGTCGTAAATGTTTCTCAGAATTGTGGAATCATCCTGAGTAAAAGCATTGATGGAAATAAAAAAGGAGATGAGTAGCGTAGAAAATTTCATGTCACTTATTTTTTACGAATATACTGGAAAATTTCCCGCTTTCTATCTTTCAATTATCTTTGTCGAAAATTCAATTCAATGTCTTTAAAATGTGGAATTGTTGGACTACCGAATGTCGGGAAATCAACACTTTTTAACTGCCTATCCAATGCGAAGGCACAATCGGCTAATTATCCATTTTGCACGATAGAGCCAAATATTGGAACTATATCCGTTCCGGACCCAAGATTACTCAAACTCGAGGAATTAGTTCAGCCGCAACGAGTACTTCCGGCAACGATGGAGATTGTTGACATTGCAGGATTGGTAAAGGGAGCTTCCAAAGGTGAAGGTCTGGGGAATCAATTCCTTGCTAACATTCGGGAAACAGACGCGATTATTCATGTCCTTCGCTGCTTTGATGATGGAAATGTTGTACACGTGGATGGGTCGGTTGATCCTATCAGAGATAAAGAGATCATTGATACCGAGCTTCAATTGAAAGATCTGGAATCAATCGAAAAGAAATTGTATTCCTTGAGTAGAGTGATTAAGTCAGGCGACAAAGAGGCGTTGAAAGAAAATGAATTGGCTACTCGGATAAAAGCTGCATTGGAGGAAGGTCACTCGGTACGTTCACTTGACTTTACGGATAAAGAAGAGGCGATTGTTAAATCATTCCATCTAATCACTTCGAAGCCTGTGATGTATCTGTGTAATGTGGATGAGGCATCAGTTAAAACAGGAAACAGTTATGTGGAAGCGGTTAAAGATGCCGTAAAGGATGAAAATGCTGAGGTGCTCGTTATTGGCGCAAAGATAGAAGCAGACATCATGGAACTGGATACGTATGACGAACGTCAGCTCTTCCTGGATGAACTTGGTCTTGATGAGCCAGGAGTGAATCGACTTATTCGTTCAGCATATGCCTTGCTGAATATGCAGACATACTTTACGGCAGGTGAAAAAGAAGTGCGGGCATGGGAAATCGAAAAAGGCATGACTGCTCCACAGGCCGCAGGTGTTATACATACTGATTTTGAAAAGGGATTTATTCGAGCAGAAGTAATGAGCTATGATGACTTCGTTTCATACGGAAGTGAAGCAGCAGTTCGCGATGCAGGAAAATTACGCGTGGAAGGAAAAGATTATGTTGTGAATGACGGTGATGTCATGCATTTCAGATTTAATGTTTAATTTCAAATAAAAGAAAACGATATTATGATTTCAGCAAATAATCCAGAACACAAATCCTGGCTAGAAGTACCCGAAAACTCAGATTTTCCAATACAGAATATACCATTCGGTATCATTTCTACGGAGGGAGATACTAAAAGGGTAGCTACAAGAATAGGTGATCAGGTAATTGATCTAAAAGTTCTATTTGATTTGGGATATTTAGCTGATTTGCATTTTGGATTAGAGGATTTTGATACGGATACTTTGAATAACATGATGCGAAAAGGAAAAGAGGGTACAAGAAACCTCCGTAATCGTATCGCTGAATTATTCGAGGAGAAAAATCATGAAATCAGACAGAATGATAACCACCTGAAACAGGCTTTGATTCCAGTTGCTGATGTAACGATGGAAATGCCAATTGAAATCGGAGATTATACCGACTTCTATTCAAGTAAGGAGCATGCAACGAATGTTGGGACCATGTTCCGAGATCCCGACAATGCCCTTTTACCGAATTGGCTGTGGATCCCTGTGGGCTATCACGGACGCTCCAGTTCTGTAATTGTTTCGGGCGTTCCTGTGCATAGACCAAAAGGACAGACAAAACCTTCTGAAGATGAAGATCCGGTGTTTGGTCCATGTCGTTTACTCGATTTTGAATTGGAAATGGCATTTGTTACATACGATGGTAAGCCAATGGGAGATTCGATCTCAACAAGGGAAGCCGAAGATTTTATTTTTGGTATGGTCTTATTCAATGATTGGTCTGCACGTGATATCCAGAAATGGGAGTATGTTCCGTTAGGACCATTCCTGGCCAAAAACTTTGCTTCATCGATTTCGCCATGGATTGTTACCCTCGATGCATTGGAACCGTACAAGGTTGAATCACCTGAACAGGAGCCGAAAGTTTTGCCATATCTTGAATTTGACGGAAAAAAATCTTATGATATTAATCTTGAAGTATACATCAAGCCTGACAACGGAAATGAAAATAAAGTTTGCAGTTCAAACTTCAAATACATGTACTGGACGATGGCTCAGCAGCTGGCTCATCATACGGTGAATGGTTGTAATGTGCGTCGCGGTGACTTGATGGGGTCAGGAACTATTTCCGGACCAACTGAAGATTCGTATGGTTCTATGTTGGAACTTTCCTGGAAAGGCACCAAGCCATTGAAGATGGATGACGGATCAGAACGCAAGTTCATTCAGGATAACGATACAGTGATCATGCGTGGATATAGCGAATCAAATGGTGTACGCATTGGCTTTGGAGAAGTCTCCACCAAGGTACTTCCTGCAAAATAAATGGGTGAGGAGTTAAATATTGATCTTGAACAGGAACGCAAAGAGATTCTGAATGCGTTTCGAGGACTGTTGCGAACCATAAAGGATCGTAGTAAGGAAGACACTCGCCTGATTCGTAAGGCATTTGATGTTTCGGTCGAGGCGCACAAAGATATGCGTCGTAAATCAGGTGAACCATACATTTATCATCCAATTGCTGTTGCACGCATCTGTGCGGAAGAAATGGGCTTGGGAGCTACTTCCATCGTCTGCGCTCTATTGCATGATACGGTAGAAGATACCCACATTTCATTGGAAGATGTAGAAGATCTGTTTGGAGAGAAGGTCCGAATGATTATTGATGGTCTGACCAAAATCCCGGAAGTCTTCGATGAAAATGCGTCTGTCCAGGCGGAGAATTTCCGGAAGATGATTCTGACTATTTCGGATGATATTCGCGTCGTTCTGATCAAGCTAGCCGATCGATTACATAATATGCGAACCTTGTCAAGCATGCGACAAGACAAGCAACTGAAAATTGCCTCCGAAACAAAGTTTCTTTATGCGCCATTGGCACACAGACTTGGTCTGTATTCAATCAAAAGTGAATTAGAAGATCTGGCCCTGCGTTATATGGAGCCGGAAATTTATGCGGATATTGAACGAAAGCTTAAATCCACGAAGGATGCTCGTAACCGATTCATTCGAAAGTTTGTTTCGCCAATAAAAGAAGCATTAAGTCATGAAGGATACGTTTTTAATATCAAAGCACGAACGAAATCGATTTCTTCGATTTGGCGAAAAATGAAATCTAAGGGAATTCCTTTTGATGAGGTATATGATGTATTCGCGGTTCGAATTATATTAGATACACCACTCGAACTTGAAAAGCCGGATTGCTGGCGTGTGTACAGTATTGTTACGGATTTCTATCAGCCTTCACCGGATAGATTGCGCGATTGGATATCGACTCCAAGAGCAAATGGATACGAATCATTACATACCACCGTGATGTCGCCAGGCGGTAAATGGGTTGAGGTTCAGATCAGATCGAGCCGAATGGATGAGATCGCGGAGAAAGGTCTTGCCGCGCACTATAAGTACAAGGAATCTAAAACGAAAGAATCAAAGTTTGATCGTTGGATAGCAGAAGTTCGTGAGCTAATCGAGAATCCGGATTTAAGTGCAATGGATTTCGTAAATGAATTCAAGCTGAATCTGTTTAATGATGAAATCTATGTCTTTACGCCAAAAGGTGATTTGCGCGTATTACCCACCGGAGCTACCATTCTTGACTTTGCATACGACATACACACAGATATTGGAGACCATTGTATTGGCGCAAAAGTGAACAACCGACTTGTTCCGCTAAGCTATCAACTGCAAAGTGGTGATCAGATTGAGATCATAACTTCCTCTAAACAAAAGCCAAATGAGGAATGGGTTCGATTTGTTGTAACAGCTCGTGCTAAGCAGAAGATCAAATCGTCACTCAACGAAGAACGTAAATTGATTGCCTTGGACGGGAAGGAAATACTTGATCGAAAGTTTCGACAACACAATATCCGATTCTGTTCTGAAAACCTCAGTGTTTTAGATAAATACTATAAGGTACCGAGTACAACGGAGCTTTATTTTAGAATTGCAAAAGGTAAACTGGATCTGACGAAGCTGCGTGAGCTGGAGAACAAGAATGGCATGCTGAGTCTTCCCAAGCCGAAGAGTACGCGCGTCAAAACCCGTCGTAAAGCAGATGTTTATTCTAAGATCGACAAGAAACACGATGAGATCATCATTGGTGAAGATTTCAAGAATATTCAATATCAAATGGCGGGATGTTGTAATCCGATTCCGGGTGATGATGTTTTTGGATTCATTACCGTAAATGAAGGGATTAAGGTTCACCGTTATAATTGTCCGAACGCGGAGCATTTGATGTCAAAAATGGCTTATCGCTGTGTGAAGGCAAGATGGCAGAACAGTGATCTTAAGGAGAGCGTCGCAGCAATTTCTGTTTATGGAATAGACCGTGTTGGAATTGTAAATCGCCTGACAGAAATTGTATCAAACCAGCATAACGTGAACATGAAATCCATCTCATTCGAAACGGATGATGGAATTTTCGAAGGAAATTTAACCGTTCTGGTATATGATACGGAACATTTGAATCAGTTAATGCAAAAGCTTGAACAGGTGGAAGGAGTCCAGCGCGTGGTACGCAAAGGTGTTAAAGACCTGGATTAATCTTTACCCGTTAGTTCAGCTAACGATCTTGGTCGTAGAGCAGCCTTCCAATTAAACCCCTTAATGAATTGTTCCTCTTCATTTATCTGGTCAATCGGATACATAATACCATCAGGGCGTTCGATGTATGACACTCCAACAACTTCTCCACTATCCAGATCAACACGTAAATTACTTGCATACAGACGGTTCATTCCAACTCGTTTAATCTTAGTCACCGAATCCTCCGTAACAGTTTCCTCGGGAAAGTAGATGGTTGTAGCATTACCATTGGCAACTGCCCGGTGTAGCTCGTTTTCTCTGAAGTACGCAACAATGGTTTGTCCACTTATTTGATTGTAGAAGCTATCGACGGCTACTTCCATGAGGATAGAAGCATTTTGATATACGGTCACTTCACTAATTGTACTGTCACTGATATTCATGTAGATCGAATCTCCTTTCATCTCCGTATGTTCTGTCCAGATCACGGGATTACCAAAGTAAGCTACTTTGTTTTCATTGTTTGCGTAGATGACGCTATCTGCGACTCCCTGAAATTTGCTTGAGTAAATCTTAGCTCCGTAATATGCTTTTAATTCGTTAATAGAATCTGCAGCGAAATGATACAAAGTATCGGCGTGTAAGTGAAGTGTGTCGTCATCCAGGTATTTTGTAGCGATGGCTTTTCCTGTTACGTACGCATATTCGAGGCTATCGGAATTATAGGCGTAATCACCTTTGAAAGAAAGGTTTTCAGAGGAGTCAATGAAGTATACATTTCCGATTCCAATAGACAATCTTTCTTCCGGTTTGTAGAGCAGGGTATCGCCCGAAATAAATTCTCCGGGTCTGGTGATCGAGGCATTCTTTTGAAGTGAACCTTCAGCGGTATTAGTGTTGTACCATCCATATTCGCAGTACATGGTTTCTTCGTTCGTAATAATTTTGGTTGGACCGTGGAAATATGTTTTTTTCTGAGAATAGAAGTACTGAAGCGTGTCAGTTTCCATATGAATATCGGCACCTTGATAGTCAACATCCTTACTAAAGTAGAAGTTCTTACTTTCCGGGTAGAAATAACCTACCTTACTGGTCAATACTTCTTTACTGATAATACTTTCGACTCTTCCGCCATGTTTATATGAAGCTTCACTTTTGCGAGCATTGTAGTCAAGAGTATCCGTGGTTAACTTGAATTCATTATCCCTTACGCGGACATTTCCCCATAATTTCGCTTTTTGAGTTCGACCATTGTAAAACAGGGAATCACAGAATAAATTGAGCGTATCTTTTTTATTAATATGTACATGACCATAAGCATAAACAAGCTCTCTTTTTTCCAGATAATAGGCCGAATCACAGTACATAATATTGCCCTGGTACTTGAAGTTGACATTACCGTATAGTCGGTGCATTCCTGTTTTTTTATCGTACTCCAGCCGTTCCGAACCCGGAAGAAGTTCCAGTATATTCGATTGACTAAAACTTAAAAAGCTCATCAAAAAAAATGCGCCCATTAAAAGCGCACCTTTTACATATATGTACTTAATTCTTATCAAGCCATTACTTTATTTGAAAGTGTCTGTGTTCTATCGGGACCAACCGAAACCACCGTTATTGGAACTTCCAGTTTATCCTCCAGGTAAAGCACATAATCTTTCAATGCCTGTGGTGCATTATCGTACGAATCTAACTGGGTCAGATCCTCATTCCAGCCTTGAATTTCCTCATAGACCGGAATAACTTCCTTATCATTAACGTCGTAAGGGAAATAATCGTATCGTTCACCATCAATTAAGTAATGGGTACATGCTTTGATAGTCTCAAATCCACTTAAAACATCTGCTTTCATCATGGATAGCTCAGTAGCTCCATTAATCATAATTGCATAGCGTAATGCCGGAAGGTCGATCCAACCACATCTTCGGGGTCTACCCGTTGTAGCTCCGAATTCACGTCCTTCTTTTCGGATAGCTTCTCCAACTTCATCGTTAAGCTCAGTCGGGAAAGGACCACTACCAACACGTGTGCAGTAAGCTTTAAATATTCCAATCACATTGCCGATACGCGTGGGAGCAACGCCGAGCCCGGTGCATGTTCCAGCCGTTACTGTGTTGGAAGAGGTAACGAACGGATAAGTTCCGAAGTCAATATCAAGCATGGTTCCCTGAGCTCCTTCCGCGAGTATTTTCTTGCCCGACTTCATAGCGTCGTTGATGTATTGCTCGCTATCAACCGCGGTCAATTCTTTTAATTCATCAATAGCATTCAACCAAGGCTGTTCAAGCTCAGAGAGATCGTATTCGAAATCCTCGAATCGCTTCAACATGTCTTTATGTTTCGACACCAATGTTTTGTATTTGTCCATGAAATTATCGGAAAAGATGTCTCCAACTCGAAGTCCGTTTCTACCTGTCTTATCCATGTAAGTAGGACCAATTCCTTTTAATGTTGATCCGATCTTGTCTTTTCCTTTAGCCGCTTCAGAAGCTGCATCAAGTATTCTATGAGTAGGAAGGATCAGGTGCGCTTTCTTAGAGATAAGCAGGCGATCCTTGATGTTAAGATTGAATGGAGCCAGCTTTTCAAGTTCACCTTTGAAGATGACAGGGTCAATCACGACACCGTTTCCAATAAGGTTGATGACTCCTTCTCTGAAAATTCCCGATGGAATCGTGTGTAATACATGCTTGATTCCTTCGAATTCTAACGTGTGACCAGCATTTGGTCCACCTTGAAAACGAGCGATAATATCATATTTTGGTGTCAGTACATCGACGATCTTTCCTTTTCCTTCGTCACCCCACTGTAAGCCAAGTAATACGTCTACTTTCATTGTAATGCTTTATAATGATTTAGTGCTTCCTCCAGATTTTCATATATCGTATATACTTCATCAAGTTTAGCTATCTCAAATACTTTCTTCACGTTTCCCTGAACGCCTATTAGTATCAGGTCGCCCCCCATGATTCGCGACTTAGTAAGTGTCTTCATGAAAAAAGCGATACCTGACGAATTGGTATGCGTTAATCCTTCCAAATCAAACACGATTCGATAATAGTTCTGATTTAATAGATTAAACACCTCTTTCTCGAGTGCTTCGTATTCCAGTTCGTTTGTGATTTTCCCTTTCAGGTTATAAACGACTACCGGATCTTCTATTGATATTTCGTAGCTCAGGTTCAAGTTATTTCTTTTTTGATTTTCTACGGGTTCCATAGAAGTACAACGAATGGTGTTGAATATCTATATCGAAGATATCTTCTATGGTTGATTTGATTGTTTGTATACGAGGGTCACAAAATTCAAGTAACTCGCCGCTGTCTGTAAGAATCACGTGGTCGTGTTGCTTTGAACCATGTGCCTTTTCAAATTGAGCTATGTTCGAACCGAACTGATGTTTTCTCACCAGGTTACACGCTAATAATAACTCTATGGTATTGTAAAGCGTTGCTCGCGATACCCGATAATTCTGATTCTTCATCTCCACATAGAGTGACTCAATATCAAAATGCCCGTCGTAATTGTAAATTTCTGCGAGTATAGCGAATCGTTCAGGAGTCTTCCTGTGTCCGTTTTGTTCAAGATATGCCGAGAAGATATTCTTTACCTGCTCTTGTAATTCTTCGGTAGCCATCGCTATAGTCTAAAAGAACAAATTTAGCTAATAATTGCAATCAGCACGGTAAGTATAACAGCTTTCGGAAGCTGAGTTTTCAACAGGTTATTTACAAGTCCGGAATTCTAGAGAACTTTGATAAGGATATCATCCATTGAAGCCCCTGCCTTTACATCATTGATAACAGTCTGTTCGATGTTTTCGAGCTTCTCTGAATCAATGCCGAGTGCAATGCCGTATTTACCGATCAAAGCTTCTTCTTTCGGGTCAATTACACCGTCTACATTCGTCATTTGAACGAATTGAACGAAACGCTCAAGGCGTTCTCGTTTGTTTACCGGTGGAATCATTGGGTAAGAATTCGGATTTTCAATGATCTCTTTTACTTGTTCAGAAGTAAGTGATAGTCGCTCTGCAAAGCGATTTAACAGATCTATCTCGTCGTTGTCGATCTTTCCATCTACTCTCGCGATCATTACGAGGTTGTTAAACATTCCTTTCTTTGAGCTATGTTCTCCTGATTCAAATAGTTGAGCGATTGTTCCCATTTTTTCAATTAAAATTCGGTGCAAAAATAGTTAATTCAATTTCATGTATCCAATCATCTAGAGATTGTTTTCAACGTAATCGATTAAACTGTGTATAACTTTGATGTGTATCTCCTGAGCACGATCGGCAAATTTAGAATATGGAGCACGAATCTCAATGTCGCACAAGTCAGCGAGTTGACCACCATCTTTTCCGGTTAAAGCAATAACCTTCATTCCTTTATCCTTTGCTACCTTTGAAGCTTCCAAAACATTTCTTGAATTTCCTGATGTAGATATAGCTAATAGAACATCTCCTGTATTTCCCATTGCTTCGATAAATCGGGAAAATATTGCTTCAAATCCGTAGTCGTTCCCAACACATGAAATATGACTCGGGTCACTTATGGAAATCGCTGGTATAGCTTTCCTGTCATCTCGGTACCGACCAGTTAATTCTTCTGCGAAATGCATCGCATCACACATGGATCCACCATTACCACAGCTAATAATCTTGCCGCCATTTCGAATCGATTCTACCATTATTATTCCGGCATTTTCGATCTTCTCGAAATTCGAAACCGTGTTAAATTTTTGCAAAATTTCTATCGCCTCCGAAAAATGGTCTGCTATTTGATTCTTAGCCATCGATTTGAATTTTTTCAAAAATAAATAATAATAAAACAGCAGCCGGTTTAATTTGAACCAAACTTGCTATATTTGAAAATCGAGCCATGCTCACAACAAACAAACGAACTATGAAAAAAGGATTACTATTGCTGTTCTTCGGAACATTTATCACCTTCGCTTCATTTGGCCAGGATTGTTATTCAAAAATGGAAAAGGCCTTTGAAGAAAGAGGTTCTAACCCGGTTCCGGATGGAATGCATGATAATGTAGTTCTCTGTTTCTTTGAAAAATCAGGTGAATACTGCGTTTCCGGAAAAGCAAAAGTTGAAAGGGGATTTATTACAGGTGTTTTCATGGAATATGAAGATGGTTCCACCGAGCCGATGAAAGGAACTTTTTATAATACTAAAAAACAGCCTCCAACAATTACTAACGGAATTACAGAAATGATCATTAATACGGATAGTGAATCATTTAAAATCGTTTTTATCGAGTCCATAAAACCGAAGAAGAAGAAGTTGAAAGAGGTTGATTTCGATCCTTCTGATCTATAGTACGAGCCTCCAATATTACTATCTCAAAAGTGGCTTGCTTTGCTAAATACATATTAGCTGTACTTGGTGTTTTAATTATGTCTTTTACCGGACGCACACAGAACGCATCTGAGGTAAACAGGACCAGATTAAATTCTACAGTAACGGTAACTACCGATAAAGGGATCGGGTCGGGATTTTTCATTGAGCCAAGTCTGATTGTTACGAATTATCACGTTATTGAAGGGGCAACGCGAGCCACATGTAATCTCAGTAATAAGGTTGTTGAATACGATATCTTAGGTTATGTTGCCAAAGATGAACAAACGGATCTGGTCATATTAAAAGTAAAAGGACTAAAAGGCAGCCCTGTTCCAATAGCCAGCGAAGAAATTGGAATCGATCAAGGAGTCTTTGCCTTTGACAATCCCTTTAATGAAAACGCAAAGTTTAACTCTGGGACCGTTTCAGGAGAAAGAATTATCAATGAACATACGTTCTTTGAGATAAAGACGACTGTAGCTCCCGGTAGTAGTGGAGGTCCTTTATTAAATATTGACGGTGAACTGATTGGAGTTACCGTTATGTCCATAGTGGAAGGCGAAAAACTAAACCTGGTTGTTCCCAATAGCAAATTGCAAGGATTGTTGTCAGATAAAAAAATGAACCCCGTTCCTTTGTATCAGGCGTCACTTTCAAAGTCAGAACAGGAGCCTTCAGAGTTTGGTTCTGTTGTATTTCATGTCAATGACAAAAATATAGGAGTGGTTGATCTGTTCCTCGAAGATCGCTTCGTAGGCTCAATTAAGGGACACTATCCCAAAAAGCATTTTATTCCGGAATGTGGAGAGACAAACAGTGCTTGTCTCAGCTTTGAATTACCTGTGGGAAGTTATGATTATGTGGCAAAATCTAAAGTGAAGACCTGGACGGGAACGATTGATGTCGCTAAGGATAATTGTGATAAGGTGAATCTTAAAGTACAATACAAACATGATCCGGGTTGTTTTAATACGTTGGAAAAGATATTTGAGGGAAGGGGTGCCTATCCAGTTCCGGACGAATGGCATCGAAATGTTGTCATCAGCTTCTTTGAGGGTGTTGATAGTTATTGCATTTCGGGCAAGGTAAGAGTGGAGGACGGGACAATTGCGTCCGTGTTCTTACAGTATAATGATAACACTTATGACTCGTATGATCACAAGTTCTTCAACGTAGATAATCAACCGCCGACAATTAGTAACGGTATAAGTGAAATGATCTATTCAGACAATGGTGAAGAGTTCAGGATTGTATTTATCGATTACCTCAAACCCGAACCGAAGAAATATAAAATAGCTTCTGTGCCGTTGAGTTGCCCATTAGATTGCTATACGTGTATGTCGTACGAGTTTGAAATGAGAGGTTCAACAAGGATTGAAGATGGTATGCATAGAAATGTCATAGTTAGTTTTTTTGACTATGACATGAACAGCACCTGCGTTAGCGGTAAAGCACGGTTGGAAAACGGCGAGATTGTGTCTATCTTTCTTCAGTACATCGATGGCACATACGAGTTAATGGAAACAAAGTTTTTCAATGAGAATAAGCGTACTCCTGAAATTGACAATGGAATCACGGAGATGATCCATACCGCAAAAGGAGAGATGTTTAAAATAATCTTTATAGATAATCTGAATCCAGACCAGAGCTTTCGATACTGGAGGCCCTAACTTGCTTTTACCATTTGAATAATGGTCGATGCGACATCAATCCATTTACTTCATTGCGAACTTCATTGATAACGTGATCATTATCGATGTTCGTGATTACTTTATCCACTAGTTCAACGATTTTGCTAATCTCGCCGAGCTCAACACCACGTGTTGTAATTGCAGATGTTCCTACTCGGATGCCTGAAGTAACGAAGGGTGATTCGGTATCAAAAGGTACCATATTTTTGTTAACGGTAATATCAGCTCTTACTAATGCGTTTTCGGCATCTTTACCTGTAACCGATTTGGATCTCAGATCGATCAACATAGAATGATTATCAGTACCACCTGAAATCACGGCATATCCCATATCAACAAATGCGCTCGCCATTTCAGCTGCATTTGCTTTAACCCGCTCAATGTATGATTTGTATTCCGGACTTAACGCTTCACCAAAAGCAACTGCCTTAGAAGCAATTACATGTTCCAAAGGCCCTCCTTGAGTACCCGGGAATACTCCCGCATCAAGAATTGAGGCCATGGATCTTGCGTTGCCGTTTTTCCAAGTGATTCCCCAAGGATTATCAAAATTCTGTCCCATCATTATAACGCCACCTCGCGGTCCTCTAAGAGTCTTATGCGTAGTGGTTGTAACAATATGACAATGTTTGAGAGGATCATTCAATAAACCACAGGCAATGAGTCCCGCCGGGTGCGAAATGTCTGCTAAAACGAGTGCTCCGATCTTGTCTGCAACACTTCGAATACGTTCGTAGTCCCAATCACGACTGTATGCTGAAGCACCACAAATAATAAGTTTCGGTTTTTCCCTAAGCGCAACTTCTTCCAGCTGATCGTAATCCACACGTCCTGTTTCCTTATTTACTCCGTAGAAATGTGGTTCGTACAATTTTCCGGAGAAGTTCACCGGAGAACCGTGCGTAAGGTGTCCACCATGAGAAAGATCGAAACCAAGTATTTTATCGCCTGCATTCAAACATGACAGTAACACGGCGGCATTTGCCTGAGCACCTGAGTGAGGCTGAACATTAGCCCATTCAGCACCGAATAATTTGCAAAGTCTTTCAATAGCCAGGTTTTCTACTTCATCGACAACTTCACATCCACCGTAATATCTTTTACCAGGAAGACCCTCTGCATATTTGTTTGTGAGGACGCTTCCCATCGCTTCTAACACTTGCTCACTTACAAAGTTTTCACTTGCAATTAATTCTATTCCGTGAAGTTGACGGTTTTTTTCCCTTTCAATTAAATCGAACAGTTGAGTGTCTCTAGCCATGTTTATTGATAATTAATTTCGTAAATCTTCTTGATTCCTTCCTTGAGGGTTGTCAGCGGTTTATAAGAAGTTAACTCCATGAGTTTTTCCGAACTTCCAACACGTCGCTCTACCTCATAATCATAACGCTTTTTAGGAGCTTTGATGTAGATAATCTCTGAATCGGAGTTTGTCACCCCTTTTATTTCATTAGCCACGTCTTCGATACACCATTCTGCTTCATTAGCAATATTGATAATGTGACATCCTTTAACCGGTATCAGTCGAATACATGCTTCAACGGTATCGTCTATATAAGTAAAGTCTCTCGTTTGTTTTCCCGTACCGAAAACTGTGATATTATCCCCTCTGAGAGCTTGTTCAAAGAAACGAGGAATCACCATTCGATTATCCTGATTTGATCCGTAAACATTAAAAAAGCGCAAGGATGTTACATCTATCCCTTTCTCTTCGTGATGAGAAGCTAAATAGATCTCATTATACCTTTTAGCCATTGCGTACGAAGTTCGAGGGTCTACTAGCACTTCTTCCGTTAAGGCGCTGCTCTCAATTGCAGAGTGACCATAAATACCACTCGTCGAAGCATACATGATCTTCTTGATATTGTTTATTTCCGCAGCGGTAACTACATTTCGTGTACCAATAACCTCTACATCCATTGTTTCAACCGGGTTATCGGCAACAATGTCAACGCCAAGTACAGCAGCAAAATGAAATATCAGATCACAGCCTGCTGAAGCATTAATGACAACATCCAGTTCGCGAACATCTCCTTTGATGAATTTTATCTTTGAGAAGGTGTCTTTGTCAAGCTTATTACCTCTTAGCAACGAGTCAAGCACGACAACATCATGCCCATCTATAACCAACCTTTTAGCGAGGTTGCTACCAATAAATCCTGCTCCACCTGTTATGAGTATCTTCATGCTCCTTTTTTTACAAATATGTCGAATTATTTACAAACGCCTGATCCCAGCCATCAGATGAGTGATCCTCTTAAAGTCAGACCTATAAATCCCTTCTTTTTTTAATTCATCAATTCGAACCTGTCCGCTGGCGTGAATGATTCTCTCATTGTCCAATAATATCCCAACATGCGTTATTTTACCGGTTTTGTTCTCGAAGAAGGCAAGATCTCCTTCGCGAGCGTCTTCGAAACTGACTTCTGAACCAAACTCATATTGTTGGGAAGCATCTCGAGGGAGCTCAATTCGAAAGCAACGATGGACGATCTGAGTAAATCCGGAACAATCTATACCATAGGGTGTTTTACCACCCCATAAGTAGGGAGTATTCATATATTCTTTCGCCAGGTCAATCAAGGACGAATAGCTAGTCTGTCCCGGATCAATTCGATAGTGGTTGACTCCAATCTGAAACACTGAATTATCTGAAATATAGGAGCCACGGCAAATAACCTGCTTTCCTTGTGGGGTTTCTAACACGGCTTCCCGTGCCAGTAGACACTGTTTTTCGCCTTGCCAGGTTATTGTGTCTTCCTGCGAAAGTGTTTTTATGTGTTTGAGATCGACCCATCCTTCATAACCGTCGCTCAACGATTTGACATTCATCCAGGGACTTTGCACGTCCATTATTTTCACTGGTTCACCGAACAGCAATTGTGTTACCATTTCACTGGAATCAGCTTGTTCCTTACGTACAGGAGAAATGCTTACAAAACAATATCCCGTTAGTTCGGCCATTATTTTTTAGGGAAATTTGGACTTGTGACCAGATTCTTAATCTGTTGAATGTGTCGCTGATTATGATATACAACGAATAATAGGGCATCTCCCAATCTTAATCGCACAATTTTTGAAATGGAAATCGGAATCTTGATCCTTCTAAGGTTCACGTCTTTCGCTTTATCGATGATTTCAAGAAGATCATTTTGTTCGGCAATAAAATCAACAACATCGTTTCCCGAGATCAAATGAGCATCTATCGAAGGATTGTGTCCTTTAGGAGCCTTGAATTTACGCTTTACATTATTCGCTCTTCCCAACTTCATGGATTTCCATGCTGAACGACCTAATGGAGAACTCATAAAGCCCTCTTTTGAAGATTTAAAGCGCGTGTTCTTTATTTTCTTCGTGAAAGTGGGATGGTAATATTTAGAGTAAGCATTCAAATGCGCCAGTACTTCAGCAACAGACCAGACGCCGGGATTAGGTCGCCAGTTTAACTGATTTTCAGATAGCTTTAGAAGTTTAGACTCGACATAGTCTATGTTTTCTTTCGTGATTTTGGAAACAATATCTATGAGTTGATTCGTGGTCATTGGTCTCTTAAAATTCTCTTCTCTAATGAGTGAGGCAAAAATAGTTAAAAAGCGATCGATTACAATTTAAATAAATAGAAAGATTTATAATAGAATGGTTACTTTCGTGTTCTCGGTAGTTACATTCGTATATGAGCGATAAAAGACCCTTAATTTTTGTAACCAATGACGACGGAATCACGGCGAAAGGAATTCGATCCTTGTATGACGCAGTTAAGTCATTGGGCGACGTTGTTCTGATCGCACCTGATTCACCGCAATCAGGTACAGGGCATGCGATCACAATCCATGATCCAATTCGCATGACGCAGTCGTTGGCATTCGAAATCGAGGATGCTTTTTCATGTTCAGGAACACCGGTTGATTGTGTGAAGTTGGGAGTTTATGAAGTGATGCATAGAAAACCGGATCTTTTAGTTTCGGGTATCAATCATGGCGCAAATACGGCAACGAACGTCCTTTATTCCGGAACGATGTCAGCGGCTGTTGAAGGGTCGATGGAAGGCATACCGAGTGTTGGTTTTTCACTTTGTTCATTTGATCAGGATGCCGATTTTAGTATTGCAAAGGAAGTTGTTACTAATGTTTCTAAACACATTTTAATGAATGGTTTGGAGGATGGCGTTTGCCTGAATGTAAATGTTCCGTATGTAGCAATAGAAGATTACAAGGGAATTAAGGTTTGTCGACAGGCACATGCTTATTGGGAAGATCGATTTGACAAAAGACTTGATCAGTTCAATAAACCCTACTATTGGTTAACAGGTGAATTTCGTGACCAAGAGCAGGCTGAGGACACAGATCTATACTGGATCGAAAAAGGATTTACAACGATCGTTCCAACGAAATTTGATATGACTGCCTTTGATTCGCTTAATAAAATTAAAAACTGGGAATTATGAATCTGAGAAATTGGACGATGGATCATACGAAGGGATTAATAATTGGCTTCATTTTGCCTTTGCTTTTTGTCCCTCTTGTATTCTTAATTCTTACTTGGGTTGGTGATTATTACTACTCACAGCTTTGGGTGAAATTTAAGATCATACTTGATTACCGTGTGAAGATCCTGACCCTTTCGATACTGTCAAATCTTATCTGGTTTTACATATTTCTCAATCGGGAACGTTATAATGTGGCGATGGGAATTATACTGGGGTCAATGCTATACGCGCCATACGTTATTTATATCAAATTTTTTTAGTAGATGAGCGGACCGCGCATATATATAATTGCCGGTGAAGCATCCGGTGACTTGCACGGATCAAATCTGATGAAAGCATTGATTGCAGAAGAACCTGAAGCTGAATTCAGATATTGGGGAGGCGATTTGATGTCAGCAGTAACGGAGGGAAGGGTAAAGCACATAAAGGACCTCGCATTCATGGGCTTTATTGAGGTTGTTGCCAATCTACGCACGATTCTGGGTAACATGAAGTTTTGTAAGGAGGATATTCTGGAGTTTAAACCCGATGCACTCGTATTGATTGATTATCCGGGGTTTAATTTGAGAATAGCGGAGTGGGCTCACAAGAATAACATCGAGGTGCATTATTACATATCTCCTCAGGTATGGGCATGGAAGCAGTCAAGAGTTAAAAAGATCAAGAAATATGTCGATCATATGTACGTCATTTTACCCTTTGAAAAGCCATTTTACCAGAATTTTGATTACGAGGTAGAGTTTGTGGGGCATCCCTTGATAGATGCGATTGATGAATTTGAAAGCAGGGAAGAGGCGGCAAGTTTCAGGCACAACAATGGAATAAACGATAATAAGATAATCGCAGTTCTTCCCGGGTCACGAAAACAGGAAATTAAAGTGAAGCTGCCCATCATGATGGAAGCTCTTCGTGCATATGAACAGTTTGAAATTGTTATAGCGGGAGCACCTTCTATTCCGGCTGATTTTTACAAGGAATTAATAGATGATGACGCCAAAGTTGTCTTTGGACAGACTTATTCGTTACTTTCAAATGCGTCATTCGCGGTAGTTACATCAGGAACTGCGACATTGGAAACAGCGTTATTTGGCGTGCCGGAAGTAGTATGTTATAAAGGCTCCGCTATTTCTTACCAGATAGCCAGGCAATTGGTGAACGTGGATTATATTTCCTTAGTTAACCTTATCATGGACGAAGAAGTTGTTAAGGAACTTATCCAGCGCGAGTGCAATTCGAAGAATATAAGAGCTGAATTGGATAAGCTGATAAACGATAATAGTTATCGGGAAAACATGCTTAATAATTACGACAAATTGCGCGCCAGACTTGGTGCGGGCGGTGCTAGTCAAAAAGTTGCACAATCCTTGTTGAAAACTATTCGATAAGGTCCGGAATTACGCTCTGGAGCCTCGTAAATTTGAATGGTGCGAAGTTTATTGATCATTATCATTTTTTTAAATGTTACACTCAGCTTTTCTCAAGAGCTTCGAGTGGGACTTTTGCGTACTGTCAAGATTCGCTCTGCGCAATTTACTTCTCAAAAGGGCAGCTATACCTTGCTTCTGGATTCATTGGAAATAGGAATAATTGAAGAAGGAGCATTTCTTTCAGTCGAATTAAATGGTTCTAAGGTGTCAATGCACCATGACCGTTTGGGTAATTTTATTGGAGATACAATCAGGTTGATAAGCAACGAGGATGCGGCTTATATGCAACTTAGATCGATTACCCCAGGTTCTAAAACTCATCATTACAGAGACAACTTTGAAATTAGTAGTTCTTCAAATCGACTGCAGGTAATTAATCTTGTTGATATGAATAATTACCTGGATGGAGTAATTTATTCAGAAGGAGGAGGAGGCAGACATCTGGAGTATTATAAAGTTCAGGCCCTGATGTGCCGGACTTATGCCATGCAAAATTTTCGGAGACATCAAAAAGAAGGGTTTTCTGTGTGTGACGGAGTTCATTGTCAGGCGTATCATAACATGTTAAAAAAAGAAGGTCCAATTAGTGAAGCCGTACGCTCTACCTCCGGGGAAGTTATTGTTGATAAAAACAACAAGACACTGACAACTTATTTCCATGCAAACTGTGGTGGTCAGACCTGTGATGCATCTTATGTCTGGAATACCAGCGTTCCTTACTGCGAGACATTTATCGACACATTCTGCACTAAAACCTGGCAGGCGACCTGGACTAAAAAGATCGAAGCAAGTAAGTGGTTTGCTTTTCTAAAAAAAGAGTATGGATTTCCAATAGAGGATCCGGTCATGAGAAAGCTTGCATCTCAGTTTAAGCAGGATCAACGAATGGCTTTTTTCATTCATCCATCTCTGGGAATACCATTGCGAGATTTACGAAATGAGTTTCGCTTGAAATCGACATTCTTTAATGTTTCACTCGAGGGTAATATGATCGTACTGGAAGGAAGAGGTTTTGGTCATGGTGTCGGACTCTGCCAGGAAGGTGCAATGGAAATGGCAAAGGCCGGATACTCATACCGACAAATTGCTCACTACTATTTTAATGATGTCAAAATTGTTGATCTGGATGAACTCAACGAGTTTAATGAAGAGTCAGATTTTCAATAATTCCTATTCATAAAAGATTACGAAAACATCCTCATCATCCTTTTTGAAGAATTTCTTTTCTCGTGCAAAACGCTCCACTTCGGAGAGATGCTTCAAACGTGCGAGGGTCTTGTTTGCTTCGTCCAGTTTTGACTGCGTTTCCGATTTCAGCTCTTCCAGTTTACTTAGCTTTCTCTTTTCAGTAATAATCGTGAAGATGTCATTTTCATCCAGGAATAATGCATAGACAAGAAAAATGCACGTCGCAAGAATAAACTTGTTTTTGATATATGGAAGAAATCGTTTCACACTATAAAGATATAGTAGTTTCCATATTCAAAGAAAGATGTGCCGAAAGGTTTTAAATAACGGAATGTTGGTTACTTGTTAACCACAAAGCGTGTTCGATAATGTTGTCCGTTTACTAGTCGAATGTTTAGATAATAGAAACCGGATCGCATCCTACTTATATTGATTGTTTGTTCAGAACTAAATTGCTCACCTGTTGATATGACCTTTCCTGAAACATCACTGATTGTCCAGTGGTATTCAGTATAATTACCCGAAAAAATATGTAATTCATTTGAAGCAGGGTTGGGGTACACCTGAATTACTTCTTCCGGCAAAGTATTGATATTGCTTAATTGAACATAGTTACAGGCACTTGTATCAGTACACGACCCTGTCGTAACGATCACTGCAAAATTTCCAGTGTAAGTTGGTGTAAACTGTGTGCCAGTTGCTCCTGATATGGGGGCATATCCATTATCACAATCAACCCATTGGTAACTGTCAGCATTCGTGTTTGAAACAAATATGGTGCTATCAATGAGAGTTACAGACGCATCTACTGTATTGATGGTAAGATCAATTTCGAGAATGGAATCACAACCTGCTATGGTCGTTACGGTATCATTGTAGACACCGCTAGATGTCCAGGTATAATTACCACTTGGAGAAATGTAAGAATCACAAGCTTCGGCAAGAATCGAAGTCATATCATATGCTTCGGCAAAATGCATCGTTGCTCCACAGGCAGCTTTGCCTACTTCGTGCACATATGCCGGATCCATGTTTGCGAGTATATCACTGCTCGTATGAGCATATGGACTTTCATTGTACTCATAGAATCCGGTGATGATTTCTCCATTCTCTTCAAATGGCATGTAATCGGATGCATAGGCGAAGGAAATGGTCGTATTTAAGTTCGAATACAAGCCAACGCAAGCAACCAATTCGTCTGTTATTACAGCCGACTGAGCATTGTTAAAGAGCGGTGTACCTTCATCTCGTTCACAAACGATGGTATTATTAATCATGCCGTCAACTCCACCCACCTCATCGATATTAAATACAACTTTAATATCCATACTTTGCGGGATAACAACTGTGTTCACATAATCCTGACTTCCTTTTAAACCATCCTCTTCGCCGGAAAAATGGATAAAGCGAATGCTATACTTGGTATCAACTTCTTTCAACAAGCGGGCTATTTCCAGAATAATTGCCGTCCCTGAGCCGTTGTCATTCGTTCCCGGACCATTTTTAGTGTCGTAATGACCGTCAACGATCACATAGGTGTTTGGATATTGACATCCCTGTTTTTCAATAATGATGTTCGCTGTTGTGTTCCCGAAGTAAGTAAAAGAATCAACTGTAATATTGGTATATCCGTAGCTCGTATACTTGTCTACGATCCAGTTTTGAGCATTTGAAATAGCTGTCGTTCCAACCTCTTTAACTCCAAAAGCTTCAAATTGATTCAAGTTTGCTAAAATGCTGTCGTAATTGTAATTGGCAACAACACTTCCAAAGAAGGGGTCATAGGTTTGACCGTTGGCTGTGAACAGCGCTAGAAAACTTGTTACTAAAAGAATTGATCTCAACATGGTCCAATAATTCCCCTAAATATACAAAACGATAAAATTCTTTTACGCGTTGGACCAATAACTGGAAACTTATACTAATTTTGGCACCATGCAACAAAGGCTATTTAATATGCACCCCATTAATTGCGTCATTCACATTTGGCGTGAAATGCATATGTCTTATTCCATTTGGACTAGATAATAGCGAATAAAAATGAGTGCCGGAGCTCATTCAGATCAAACCCGGAAGTTCAAGTTTATTAAGTATTTAAGATGGAAACAGTTAGTGTAAAAGCTTCTGTTAGCCTCGTTGGTGAAGCAGAAGACTTACAGGAGAAGCTTACTTCTTTGGAGAAGAAGACAATTGAGCTGGAACAGAGCATGCGATATGCCGGAAGCTTACAGCAATCGGTATTACCAAATGAACAGCTCTTCAGAAATGTGTTCGAAGATGCCTTTGTATTGTTTAAACCAAAGGACATCGTTAGTGGTGATTTTTATTGGATTGCAAATTATGATAACGCTGTATATTTTGCAGTTGCTGATTGTACTGGACACGGAATTCCTGGAGCACTTCTGAACATTGCAGGCAATACCATACTTCGGCAGATTATTCGAACAGAAGGAGTGGAAGATCCTGCTAAGATTATTGAATTGCTGGATGAGGAATTGACTGCTTTATTCAACGACAACCGTACCAATGGACAAACCCGTGATGGCATGGACATCGTATTATGTAAATTCAATCTTACAGCTTTAACCGGTTCATGTTGTACCGCTGGTAGACCACTAATCATGATACGGGATGAGCAGCTGTATGAAATTCCGAGAAGCAGCAGCTGTGTCGGATACAGTGACGAGGTAGAAAAAGTGTTTGAAACAATTGAATTCGGTTTAGAAAAAGGTGATCGGTTCTATTTATTTACTGATGGGTATACTGATCAGTTTGGTGGCGATAACGTAAAGAAGTTTAATCGAAAACGATTTCGAAATATGTTGAAAGCTCTTGATGAATACGAGTTTGACAAGCAGAAAAAACTTCTTGAGTTGTCCTTTACGGACTGGAAAGGTCAGCTTGAACAGATCGACGATGTCTGTGTTGTAGGAATAGAGATATAAAAAAAGCCCTCAATCGAGGGCTTTTCTATTTAGTTGATTATCATATCATATAATTGCTGCCAATCTTCGTCTTCTTCAAACCATTGAGAGGCTTTTCCAAGAAGTTCTCGTGCAGCATCTTCCTGACGGCTATTCTTTAACGAAGAAGCAGAGTAGAGGATGCCCAACTTAAGAATCCTAAGATCAGCCTTACTCCAATCATCCATGCTAGTTACGTTAGCAAGAGAGTCATCCGCTTCACGCCATAGCGTTCTTGCTGTGGTTCTATCATTGTCTTCAGCTTTACAAGCTCCCATCATGTATAGAGAACCTACCGGATGCATGGTGATCTTTTTGTATTTGATCCCCCAGGCATAACCTCTTTTGAAACCAAAACCACCCTGAGAAACTTCGCTTTCAATCACTTCTACAAGTGACATTTGAAGCTCATCTATGAATTCGCGTTCCTCTTCAATGGTAACACCATCATTGTATTTGATATCGTACTTGAAGGCCTTTGACAAAAACTTAAGCGCATCCTTGTATGCATTTTTAAAATCGTCATCCGTATTACCGGATTTGGAGATTTTATAGTAGCCCTTTGCACACCATATATAGGGTAGAATATCTTTCTTCGTTTTGTCGTCCTCCGTATATTTTGTTGCTTCTTTAACTAGCTTCTCGTAGTTCATATCAGCATAGAGAATCTTAAGATCATCGTAATCAGGAGCCTGACCAAATGATAATTGACTCAGGAATACAAAACTTAATAAGGTAAATAATGTTTTCATGTCTTTCTTAGTTTTCATGCAAGTTTTCAAATACTGTGCCGAAATAGTTTTCATAAAGGTACAAATTCTAAATAATTGATTGTTATTCATAGCTTTTTATCAATAGCTCTAATATATCCTGTGCGGCTTTCGAGATTTTAGTTCCGGGTCCGTAAACTCCAAAAACTCCTGCTTCAAACAAGAAATCATAGTCTTGTTGAGGAATCACTCCACCTGCTACAACGATTATATCGTCACGACCTAAAGCTTTAAGTTCTTCAATGACTTTTGGTACTAAGGTCTTATGTCCAGCCGCCAAAGAAGATACTCCTACCACGTGTACGTCATTTTCGACAGCTTGTTTCGCTGCTTCGGCAGGAGTTTGAAATAAAGGACCAATATCGACATCAAATCCGATGTCCGCGAAAGAGGTTGCAATTACCTTTGCACCTCTGTCATGACCGTCCTGTCCCATCTTTGCCACCATAATACGTGGTCTTCTTCCTTCCAATTGACTGAATTGGTCAGCTAGAGCTTTTGCTTTATTAAAATCCTGATCTTCCATAGATTCATTTGAATATACACCACTTATCGATCTGATAGTCGCTTCATAACGTCCGAAAGCTTTTTCCATGGCCATCGAGATCTCACCGAGCGATGCTCTTTCTCTTGCGCATTCAACCGCTATTTCAAGCAAGTTGTTGTTTCCGCTTTCAGCAGCTTTGCTTAGTTCATTAAGTAGCTTTTGAACTTTATTGTTATCTCGCTTAGCTTTCAATTCTGCCAATCTGGTCAATTGAGATTCACGAACTTTCGTATTGTCGACCTCCAGGATCTCGAATTGCTCATTACTTTCGACCTGATACCGGTTGACACCGACAATGACATCTTTACCTGAATCGATTCTGGCTTGCTTTCTTGCGGCAGCTTCTTCAATTCGCATTTTCGGCATTCCGGTTTCAATCGCTTTAGCCATTCCGCCTAATTCTTCGATTTCCTCAATTAACTTCCAGGCCTCATTCACTAGCTCCTCGGTTAATTTTTCCACATAGTAGCTTCCGCCCAGTGGATCAACGTGTTGAGTAATACCCGTTTCTTCCTGTAAATAAATCTGGGTGTTTCTTGCTATTCGCGCTGAGAAATCGGTAGGTAGTGCAATAGCTTCGTCAAGTGCATTCGTGTGCAATGATTGTGTTCCACCTAATGCTGCCGCAAGTGCCTCTATACAGGTTCTTGGAACATTATTAAAGGGATCCTGTTCAGTTAGACTCCATCCGGATGTCTGACAATGGGTTCTTAGTGCGTATGACTTGGAGTCTTTCGCATCCAGACTCTTTACGATTTTTGCCCACAAAAGTCTACCAGCCCTCATTTTAGCAACTTCTGTGAAGTGATTCATCCCAATACCCCAAAAGAAGCTGATTCGCGGTGCGAAATCATCTATAGCTAATCCGGCTTTAATTCCTGCTCTAAGATATTCTAAGCCATCAGCAAGCGTATAAGCCAGTTCAATAGCTGCCGTAGCGCCTGCCTCCTGCATGTGATAACCCGAAACGGAAATCGAATTGAAACGAGGCATGTATTTGGAAGTGTATTCAAAAATGTCCGATATGATCCGCATTGAGGGTTGAGGAGGGTATATGTAGGTGTTTCTCACCATAAACTCCTTCAAAATGTCGTTCTGAATCGTACCGGAAAGCTCTGCCTTGTCAACTCCTTGTTCCTCAGCAGCAACGATATAGAATGCCATGATTGGAATAACGGCACCATTCATCGTCATCGAAACAGACATCTTATCTAACGGAATCTGATCGAAAAGGATCTTCATGTCTAAAATGGAATCGATAGCGACCCCAGCCTTTCCAACATCTCCAACTACCCGTTCATGATCGGAGTCGTATCCTCGGTGGGTTGCCAGATCAAAGGCCACAGATAATCCCTTTTGACCAGCTTCCAGGTTTCTGCGATAAAAGGCGTTTGATTCTTCTGCTGTCGAAAAACCTGCGTATTGCCTAATCGTCCAGGGTCTTATAGCAAACATGGAGCTATAGGGTCCTCTCAGATAAGGTGGAATGCCTGATACAAAGCCGATGTGATCCGTTTTTGAGATATCGCTATCGTCAAAGAAATTCTGCAGTTCAACCCCGTCGGAAGTGATAAAATTTTTACTGCTTTGCTGATCAGCTCCTCGCAGCGCTTCCTGATAATCAATATTTGAAAAATCAGCTCTCATGCAGTTTGTTTTTAATGGTTTCTTCAAGAATCAGTGCGGGTAATCCGAGATATGAGTCCGAACCTTTCCAGATCACTGAGCTCTTCGAATCGGATGTGTATTTATTCATTCCAATACCTACTGTTTCGCCACTCTGGAATTTTCTTGTTCTAATTTTAGCTGTTTGCAGAACCTTTGATTTAAAATGATCAAGGCATTCATCTGTAGTCAGACCGCCCAAAGATTCCATTTCTTTAAAGTACTCCCAGGCTTTCGAAGCGATAGCCTGAGTAGCCATTTCAACACTGTAACTACCTCCTGCGGGGTCAGTTACCTTATCAAAAAAGGATTCTTCTTTTAATATTAATGAAATGTTCAGTGCCATCCGTTCAGCTAGTTCCGAAGATCCTTCAGAAGCGTAAAGATCGTAAGGGAGAATAACGATCTCGTCTACACTTCCTGAGATCGCACTCATTGATTCGGTCGTCTGTCGTAATAAGTTTGTGTGCGGATCTGCTAATGATTTATTCATGTGTCCAATGACCGCTGTTATATTCGATTTATAAGTACAGTTATGTTCCGGAGAATAGGCATCGATAATATTAGACCAAAGCAGTTTAAGCGCGCGGAGTTTAGCGATCTCGAAGAAATAGTTGTTACCAACACCTACATGAAAATGAATGCAAGCACTGGCTTCATCAATGCTCATTCCGGATTTCATTAGCAGTAATAATGATTCATGACCAGCGTTGAGGCAAAAAGCAAGTTCCTGCCAGGTATTTGCTCCAGCTTGTTGAACAGCAAATCCGTTAATCGTGTAGTTCGCAAACTGCTGCTCTGATAGATCCGGAAAAATGCTTTGCTCTTGTATCAGATCAAAGTTGAATCTAATTCGATTCATATGATTCGGGTCAACCAATTGCAGCACGGTAGTTCGATCTTCTTGTGATGTTACACTGAATTGCGTATTAATGTGTTCAAATGAAATCCCCTGTAGTACTTTTGACCAATTAGTGTCGCCAGTCTGAACAAACCAAAGTCCGGTTGCCCCACTCATTAACCTGCTTACAGCTGTCTTATTGGCTGCTGAATCATCTTCAATCAAAATGTAAGCAGTGTTTACCCAGTCGTTTGATGGCTCGTTGAAGCCTCTGTGGTATGGAAAGCGACCGGGTTGATCATTCTTCTTTGAGTATTCTGAATGGTGATAATACGATCGAAAAGATATGCCTTCGATATCATCCTGTTTTTCCAATAGCTCATGACTCTTTCCTTTGAGATCACTAACGATCTTTACTTGCCATTGCTCGAGACTTACTTTGTTAAATTCTTCAAACATTATCTAAGTTCTTATCTGTACTTGGAGTATTTTCTTTAGGTAGTTTTTTCTCGGAATATAGATATGCAACTGTTGAGATCATAACGGCGAGGACAACTGATATCGGGATTCCGACCACAGGAATTTGATAGATTCCTAAAAAGATGGCACCTGTTAATATCATCAACAATGGATTGGAAAAGGCATAGTGCAAACTGCTTCCAACGCCCTTTTCATATCGTTCTAGAGCAAAATCATAAAAGGAAAACCCGAAGAAGAATGAGGCAATAATAAATTCAACTATCGGATCAATCGCATCAAGACCAAAGATCCATGAAAGCATCCAGTATATTATCATAAAACAGAATTCCAATAAAATGGCCAGGATTACGATAAAGATCATTCGAATAAAATCATTAATAAGCCTTAGAAGATTGAATTCAAATTCCTTTCCGGTTAGTGAGTTATCAAATTTTTCAGCAAGTGACGTGTTAAATGGAGATAATGCTGTAAGTATAATGAATGCATATAAATACTCCAGTAATCCGTAGAGTCCACTAAAGCCCCAGTCTATACCTTCTTTCACATATCCCGTAGCCCAGTCGACCCAAGAATATCCTGTGTTAAGATCTATGGCGTCCTGATACCCTCTAGTGACACCAATCAGATACAGGTAGATAATGGTTATCACTGCGCCAGGAATAAAATAGATGAGAAACTTACCGGCAGCAAATGCCTTGAATGTTTCAATAACACCTTTTATATGATAATTGATGGGCTTCATTCTCGACTGCTAAAGTTAATGAATCAAGTTAAGAGAAATTTAAACAAGGCATAGAAAATCCCGTAAAAGATTAGTATCCCGACAAAAAGCTGAGGGATGGAGTTGTAGCCTCTTTTTTTCCAGTAAATCCAGTTCAGTATTCCCATTACTATCGCTGGAATGATAGGGTAGAGTAACAATGCTGTCATTTCACAAGACCGAATTGTTCCATGTGATGAGTCAAATGTTTGCGATGAAGCCTGATCCATTGGTCTTTATTCAATTCTCCAAAGTTTGGGTGAAGATTAGAAAAACCCGGATTTTGATCGATGAAGCTTTCAAACTGCTTCCATTTACGTTCAAACTCTTGTATTGCAGAAGAAATATGATCGTTTCTGAGTTTCATTTCTTCGGTCGCGAAAGAGACTTTGAAATTCTTAGGCATCGGGTGTTCACTAAATAGAAATGCCTGTGCTTTATCTACTCTGTCTTCAGGGATTTCAAGTTTGACAGTTGTTTTCCCTAAGGCAAGATCGATTGTGTCTGAAAGATGTTCGATCATTCTCTGGGCAGACATGCTTCCCCACAGAGGCTTAGAATCCTTATTTAAACTGTTCAATAGAGGAAGAATCTTATTGAGATCCGCTTCTAGAAATGGCATAGGTTATTGCTTACCGATAACGATATTCAAACTATGTGGAACAACACTGATGTTCAGTTCCTTTTTTACTTCAATCGGTTCACCATCATAATGAGCCAGCTTTTCAGAAAGTTTGATTTTTGCCTTTTTGAAAGGGATTACTTCGGAAAACCTGGATTTATGACTGCTTTTCCTGAAGAATCGGTAAACCAACATTGGAATGTGCCAAATTGAGAATGGCTTTAAAATACAAAGTTCAATTTCACCATCCGTTACGTCTGATTTAGGCGACACCACGAATCCATTTCCGAATTGGGATGAATTAGCCACAGTACAGAGCACAACAGGCAAAGTTTTCACCTTTCCGTCAAGGTCAATAGAAACATTGATTGGGTTATACTTGAAAAACTCCCGCATGATTAGTGAGATATATCCGCGTAAACCTCTTTTGTGTCTCTTGGCAAACTTTTGTGCAATTAAGGCATCGAATCCATACCCCCCAACACCAAGGAAGGACTTGTCATTCACAAGTACCGTGTCCATCACGATTGAATTGCTGTCATTGATACACTTGATTGCTTCTACAGGATTTAAAGGAATATGCAAGTGACGAGCAAGACCATTTCCCGATCCGGAAGGAATGATAGCCAATTTGGATTTAGTTCCGATCAAAGCCGTTCCGACTTCATGTACAGATCCATCACCACCCACAGCACAGACAATATTCACACCTTTTTCCGCAGCTACTTTAGCTAATTCCTTGGCGTGTTGACTGTATTCAGTGTAAGTAATGTCATAATCAAACCGCTCATGATCAAGGTGCTCCTCGATCAATTGAGGTAGATTTTCCTTTTTACTTACTCCTGAAAAAGGGTTTACTATGAAACTAATTTTTTCCTTCATCTATACTGGTGTCATTGTTGATCAAATCTCGATTATATCTTTGAATAATCGCTTTGATCCTCAATTCCTTTACAGTTAATCCTTCTGAAAAGTACGAAATTGAATCCAAAGGTTCAACTTCATTCGTTGTAAAGTTAAACAAATTTCGTGCCCGATCCTTCGAAAATGTTAGCATTTTGTTGTTGAAAAAGTAATAATAGCTTCCCTCTAGATACGTCAAAGCTTCACCAGGGTTATCTGAGTAGTATGAATTTCCATATGCATAATATTCTGTTTCGATATTCAAAAGATCAAGTATGGTGGGCATTATATCCAATTGTTGGAACACATGATCACTCGCTTTTGCTTCAATTTTACCACCGGGGTGATAGAAGGCGATAGGTATTCGATATAAATGAGTTCGCTGGTTGTATAAAGGTGTATTTGACCCCGGTGTGTGATCTGCCAAAATAACGAACAAGGTATTGTCATACCAGGGTTGTTTTTTTGCTTCATCAAAAAACTTTCGAAGTGCATAATCACCATAGCTGACGGAGGCGCATATTGGCTGAGGTCCATATTTGACCTTTTTACGCATGTGTTTAGGGATGAAGAAGGGATGATGGGAGGATAAGGTAAATAAAGTGCCAAAGAAGGGCTTTTTTAACTCAGTCAGTTTTTTAGCTGTCCATGGATTGAAGTATTCGTCGAGAATTCCCCAGGTCTTATCAAAATGATCATCGTTATCGTATTCAAATCTTCCGAAATAATGATCATAACCGCAAATAGCAGCGAAACCATCGAAACGCATAGAGCCGTTCGTTGCCCCATGAAAAAAAGCGGATTCATACCCATGCTCTTTAAGAATCTCCGGAAGTGCTTTAATTTCGTTGTCTCCGTATGGTGATGAAATATATGGGTTATCCATGAACGTTGGAAGTGAAGCAATGACAGCCGGAACCGCTTCGATGGATTTCTTACCATTTGCAAAGGCATACTTGAAATACAAAGAATGACTCAATATCGAATCAAGAAAAGGAGCATAGCTCTTATTCCCACTATAAGTTCCTACGAATTCGTTCCCGAAACTTTCAAGCATTATGATCATGACATTTGTCTTGTCTGGTAAGATTTGCTGTGGATCGCTTGTTTTAATAGGCGAGAAATAAGCCTTATCACCATCCCCAGGGAAATATTCTGCAGGTTCCAGGCCTCCCTGATCAATAGTCTTGATTAAAGTGAATGGAGTGGGTAAAATGAAAGCTGTATGATCGGGCTGCACATACCTGGAGGCTTCGATGATTCCTACCGGTTTTAACCCAAATCCTCCTCGACTGAATATAATGAGCACTGCCATAGTAGCAATCAATGCCACCGTGTGTTTTACATATCCAAAACGTTCCATTTCAAGCTGTGGCTTTTCTGTTTTCCGATAGAGCCATTCACTTAACAAAATGAATACAAGTAATATGATGATTAGAAACCAAAAGTCCCCTATAAAGGTTCCAATGAGCTGATTGAAGTCATTGCCAGTACTGACCATCGTAAATAGATCGAAAGTGGATCGTTTACTTGTGAATTTAAAATACTCGACGTCAAGTAAATTAAAGGCGATAAGGGTTGTGTTGATCGTGTGAAATAATACCTTAAAGAATATTCGATACCACTTGTTTGCGCGAAATGGCACAGGTAAAAGAAACAAGGTGTAAAAAGGCAGAAAGAGTAAACTAACCGTAATTATATCGAACCAAATAGCAATTAAAAAATCACTAATTCCAATTCCCGGAAATGAACTAAGGTTGAAAAAATAAAATATGATTCTTGTGAGATAGAGCATCAATACTGCAATCCCCAACTTCTTGAACAAAGAACGCAGATGTTCGGGAAACAGATCGGATTTGTTCAGCATCTCAACTTAAATTAGCTTAAAGTCCACAAATCGCTTAAATTTGTGTTCCATTCAAAAAACAAAATAAATGAAAATTTACATCATAGCACTCAGCTTAGTATTAAGCTTTAATTTATTTGCTCAAAAGACTCAGGCTTATCAAATCTTTGATTCGAAAGGTAAAAAAGTTAAAGTTGAAAAGATGTTTGCCGCTTCCGAAGACATGGATTACGTCTTTTTTGGTGAATATCACAACAATCCTATCTCACATTGGTTACAATATGAGTTGATGAGGTATATGCATTCGAATGAAGGTCAGAACCTTGTGTTGGCATTCGAAATGTTCGAACAGGATCAACAGGATCTTATTAATGATTATTTGGCGGGGAATGTCGAGCCAAAAGAATTCAAAGATAGCTGCCGTCTCTGGCCAAACTATAAAACTGATTATAAACCACTGATTGAATTTGCAAAGGACACCTCACTCAGAGTGATTGCTTCAAATGTTCCAAGAAGATATGCCAGCCTTTTATTTAAACAAGGAAGAGAAGCATTGAATGACCTGTCGACAGAAGAAAAATCGTGGATTGCACCATTGGACTTTATAATAGACACGACGCTTTCTCAATATGCTGAACTGTTGGCAATGGCTGCTCACATGGGAGGAGGAAATCTGATGGAAGCTCAGGCACTGAAGGATGCAACGATGGGTCACTTCATTTTAAAATTGAAAAAGGAAGGAGACGCTGTATTGCATTTTAATGGTGCATATCATTCCGATTACTTCCAGGGAATCATGTGGTACGTTCAGCAAGAAGATCCGGATGCATCTTTTATGACAATTTCCACGGTCTCTCAAGACGATGTAAGCAAGTTACTTGAAGAGAACGAAGGACGCGCAGACTTTATCATATGCGTTAATAGTAATATGACAACCACGCATTAAATTATGTATCGCCAGAAACTAGTCTTACTTTTTGCCCTCTTGTTAGGTGTTTGTAAGATATCTAACAGTCAAATAACGATTACCAGCGAATCGGATTCTGTTGCGGAAATCGAAGAGGAAGTTGATATCCCTGAGGCAGATAAAATCTGGGATACCGAGATTTTTGCCTACGCGAATTGGTCCAGGACAAACAGAGTGTTGGAAATAAATGACGGTTTATTTGGTGATTCTCTTCGTGAACGGGCCAATGAATCTTACCTGGATACCTGGTCATACGGCGTTGGTTTTAAGAGTAGAATCAAAAAGGACCTGTTCTGGCAAGGAGGTATCTCATACATCAGAAATGGCGAGAGCTACAAATTCAGTGATACAGACACGAGTTTTAGTTATAAGACAACGTATTCGTACATGTCTATGCCAATAAAAGTGAGTTATCAATATGGAAAAAATGCAGGACTGATTGCAGCCATTGGTATAATACCGCAAATGTTTGTTGGCTATCAACAAGATCAACATTGGATTGATTCATTAAATGCAACTGGTTCTCAGACCATTACCATGAAACCAAATATGAATTCATTTGTTTTTAGTGCAGTTGCTAATCTTGGTGCTTTCGTTAGATTTAATGACCAATGGGTGTTGGCTTTCATTCCCGAATACAGAATGCAGCTGGGATCCAGCTATGGAACTAACGACCCCCACAAGCATTTTGCACGCGCCATGGGATTCAACATTCGTTTGGGAATGCAATTGTAATTATTGAATTATGTTAAAAGTAAAAGACATAACAGGCTATCTGGAGAGCCTGGCGCCGTTAAGTAGCCAGGAAAGTTACGATAATGCAGGGTTAATCACTGGTAATCCTGAGGCTGAGGTTAATGGGATTTTGCTTGCTCTCGATTGTACTGAAGAAATTCTTGAAGATGCTTTGAATAAAGGATGCAATATGATAATTGCACATCACCCCATTGTTTTTTCAGGCCTGAAGAAGTTAATCGGAAGCAATTATGTGGAGCGCACGCTCATTAAAGCGATAAAAAATGATTTGACGATTTATGCGATCCACACCAATCTTGATAATTATCGATTGGGTGTGAATCATGAGATTGGGAAAAGATTGGGCTTACAAAACCTTCGTGTACTAGCGCCTAAATCCGGAGTTCTGAGTAAGTTGGTGTGTTATGTTCCGAAAGATCATGCTGAGAATGTCCTGTCTGCGATGTTTAAGGTCGGTGCAGGAAATATTGGAGATTACGCTGAGTGCAGTTATCAGATGAACGGAACAGGGACTTTTATGCCCTTAGATGGTAGCAATCCTTTTGAAGGTAAGACTGGCGAGCGATCAGAGGTAAGTGAAATTAAAGTTGAAGTCCTTGTAAGTAAGCACTTGATGAATAAGGCAGTTGTAGCAATGAAAAATGCACACCCGTACGAGGAAGTAGCGTATGATGTTATTCCGCTTGAAAATGTAAATCAATTCGAAGGGAGTGGCATGATAGGAGAATTACAGGAACCAATTGAAGAGGAATCTTTTTTAAAAATGCTGAAGGAGGCATTCCATTGTGGAGCCATACGTCACACGGCAAAGCTTGGTAAAAAGATATCGAAAGTTGCATTCTGTGGTGGCTCGGGTAGTTTCTTGCTAAACAATGCAAAGCGTTCAGGAGCCGATGTTTTCATAACGGGTGACTTTAAATATCATGACTTTTTCGATGCAGATGGTCAAATCATGATTGCAGATATTGGACATTATGAGAGTGAGCAATTCACTTCTAATTTATTAGCTGATCTATTGACGAAAAAATTTCCTAAATTTGCCGTTCATTTAACAGAGGTAAATACAAACCCTATAAATTATTATTAGCGCATGGCGACTGCAAAAAAAAGTGCAACAAAGAAGACCGAAACGAAGAAGACGGCTGCAAAGAAGACTGCAACTAAGAAAACTGCCTCAGATAAGGTAGAAGAGAAAAAGCCTGCAGCTACTAAGAAAACAGCTAAGAAAAAAGATTTGACTGTTGCTGAGAAGCTCGATAGCTTATACGAACTTCAAAGAATAGATTCAGAGATTGATCGAATCAGAACGGTACGAGGAGAGCTGCCGTTGGAAGTGGAGGATCTGGAAGCAGAAGTTGAAGGATTGGAGAAGCGTATTGCTAAAATCAACGACGAGATAAAAGAACTCGAAACTGATATTTCTGATAGAAAGAATGCCAATAAGGAAGCCGAATCAGCAATCAAAAAATACAAAGAGCAGCAGAATAATGTTCGTAACAATAGAGAGTTCGAATCTATTTCAAAAGAGATAGAATATCAGGAGTTGGAGATTAAACTTAACGAGAAGAAAAGCAAAGAGGCTAAAGCTAAGATTGAGCAAAAGAAAGAAATTCTCGAAGAAGCGGTAGCGAGAAAAGAGTTCAGAGCTGAAGATCTGAAAACGAAAAAAGCTGAGTTGGATGAGATCATTGCTGAAACTCAAACGCAAGAGGAAAAGCTGGATAAGAAATCAAAATCAGCGCTCAAAGCTATGGATCCAAGAATTGCAAATGCTTATGCTCGTTTGAGAGAAAGTGCTAAGAACGGATTAGCAGTAGTTCCTGTCGATAGAGATTCATGTGGAGGATGCTTCAACAAGATTCCACCGCAAAGACAATTGGATATCGAAACAAAGAAAAAATTAATTACTTGCGAGCATTGTGGACGAATCCTCGTTCCAAGCGAAAAGGAAGATTAATAACTAATTAATAGTTGCAGAACCGTTCGCATCGCGAGCGGTTTTTTATTGGGAAGTAGTGAAGTTCGACGACTATCATATTGACAAAAGGATAAAGACCCAGCTTCGTGAATTGGGATTCAACAGGCCGACGGATATTCAATTCAAGTCGATTAAGCACATCTTAGATGGTGAAGATGTTATGGCTGTCGCACAAACAGGCACAGGTAAGACTGCTGCATTTGTTATTCCAATCCTGGATCAGCTAATCAGAGATAAAAAGCAAGGAGTTTTGCGATGTCTGGTAATGGTGCCAACACGTGAATTAGCATTGCAAATCGACGAAGTATTTAAGTCAATTGGTAAAGAACTAAATATTAAGAGTCTGGCACTATTCGGTGGAGTTGAACAAGACACGCAAATAGAAAAAATTCGCAAGGGAATTGATGTTCTTATTACCACTCCTGGTAGAATGTTTGATCTCATTTCTCAGGGTGTTTTAAAAGTTGATCAGGTGAAACACCTGGTCCTGGATGAAGCCGATCTTATGTTAGATATGGGTTTCGCTAAAGACATAATCGATGTGCAACGACACATCCCGAAGAAAAGACAGACCTTATTCTTTTCTGCAACGATTTCTAAAAAAGTAAAGAAAGCTGCTTACGACCTGGTGAGGAATGCGATTCGAATTCAAATTTCTCCCAAGGACTTCATCAATAAGAACATCAATCACGCTGTGATGTCTGTCGACATGGACGATAAGCGCTTCTTTCTGGAAAATATTGTCAAGGAGTATCCGGAGATCAAGATTGTTGCGTTTGTACGAACGCAGGTCCGTGTCGAAAGAGTGGTGGAAGCCATGAAGCGTGTCGGAATTGATTCAGAGGGACTGCATGGTGGTGTGGAGCAACAGGAACGATTTGACATTCTAAACAGGTTTCGTTCCGGGGATAACAGACTTCTGATAACCACGGATGTTGCAGCAAGAGGCATCGATATACCTAACGTGGAGCTTGTTATCAATTACGACGTTCCGGATGATCCTGAAAACTATGTGCACAGATGTGGTAGAACGGGACGAGGAACCAATCGGGGGCAGGCTCTGACATTTTGTAGTGATCGCGAGGAGGAACTTCTTAAGGCCATCGAAGAATATACCGGGCAGGAGATAGAACGATTCGAGATATCCAAAGGCGAATACCGATACATATTAGAAGATTCTGATGACGAAAGTGATGATTGGCAATCACTGATTGATCGCACTAACAAAGAGGAAGGAACGGAAGATCAATGGTGATTTTAAATAATGTTGACTTCTCGTTCTAATCGAATTCCAAACTTCGCTTCCACATCGTTAATGATCGACTCGGAAAGGTCGTAGATTTCGGATCCACTCGCACCTCCATAATTCACCAGGACCAGCGCCTGATTCTTGTGAACACCATAATTTCCGATATGTTTACCTTTCCACCCGGCTTTTTCTATTAACCAACCAGCCGCGAGTTTGACCTTATTATCTGGGGCCGGGTAGTTGGGGACCTCTTCAAAATCCGACTTGATTTCTTCAAATAGATCTTTATCGACCACGGGATTTTTAAAAAAGCTTCCCGCATTACCAATCACTTCCGGGTTCGGTAGCTTTCGGCTTCTAATATTGATGACCGCCTGGCTCACATCTTTGATGGTTGGATTTGAAACTTTTAGCGCTTGTAGCTCCTGCTTGATAGCACCATAACTAGTATTGATCGTTGGATTTTTATCAAGCCGATACGTTACCGAGCAAATAATGTATTCTCCCTTTAACGATCGTTTGAAAACACTTTCACGATAGCCAAAATCACAGGCGTCTGCATCAAAGGTTTCCAATTTACCAGTTTTTAAATGGTAAGCTTCAAGTGAATCAAACACATCCTTGATCTCGACACCGTAGGCCCCGATGTTTTGCATGGGACTTGCACCAACATTACCGGGAATTAAGGATAAATTTTCTACACCTCCATATCCCATCTGAATGCACTTCACAACGAAGTCATGCCACACTTCTCCTGCGCCTGCGCGCACCCATACGTGCTCGTCAGTTTCTTTTATCACTTCGATTCCCTTGATCTGGTTACGAACAACTAATCCGTCAAAGTCCTTTGTTAATAGCAGATTGCTTCCCCCGCCAATCACAAGCAATTGGTCACCCTTCAATTCGGCCAAAACATCTCGCAATTCAGCAATTGATGAAAATTGTGCAAACCTTTTAGCATTAACATCAATCCCAAAGGTATTGTAGGGCTTTAAAGAAACAGATTCCTGGATCATAAGGCGAATTTAATGTATTCGGATAAGGGTCGGCGAAATCTGTTGAATATTTATTAAGGTTATACTGTGTATCATGATAAACAAGCTTAAATTTGTGATATGACAAAGGAAGAACAGATAGCACAGATAAATAAAATGAACAGCGGGACACTCATGGAAGCGCTTGAAATGGAGTGTATCGATTTTTCGGAAGGCTTGATCAAGATCAAAATGCCCGTAACAGATAAATCCCGTCAACAACTAGGCTTACTTCATGGAGGAGCCAGTGCAGCGTTGATTGAAAGCGTAGGGTCGATTGGCTCGGCTACGGTGCTGGATCTCGAAAAACACATACCTCTCGGTCTGACGATCAATGCGAATCATATATCAGGTGCCAGAGACGGTTTTGTCATAGCGACAGGTAAATTGGTTCATCGTGGCGCTAAAACACATGTCTGGCAAGTTGATATCCATCATGAATCGACCGAAAAGCTAATATGCACAGGCCGATTAACATTGATGATTATGCCTCGCAAGTAAATGGGTGATATTCTTCGATATAAAAAACCAGGAAATGAGAGTCAGACTCTAATTGGTCGATTCAAGAAGGTAAATGATTTTGTTGGAGTTAGTGGTTTCGTGGTCACCAATTTCAGTGGTGAAAACAAATATGTTTTCGAAGAGGACAGCACTACAGAACAGCTGCATTTTTTGAATAATAGTATGGGTGATATGGATAAATCCAGCTATCTCTTGCAGGCAGAAGAGTTTATTCGTGAGTTAACATCTGATGACTTGCAAAAATTAATTCTGTCCAGGAGTATTAATATTCAGCATAAAATCGATCCGACTTCATACTTCGTCGAACTTTGTGAAACATATCCGGATGCCTTTGTGTATTTGATTTCGAGCGAATTGTTCGGAACCTGGATTGGCGCTTCCCCGGAAGTTTTAATCAAGTCAAAAGGCGAAGAGAAACATGTAATGGCACTCGCAGGTACGCGTCAAACAGAATCTCAAGTCGAATGGACTGAAAAAGAATTCCAAGAGCACGCATATGTAGTTGATTTTTTAAAAGAACGACTAAGTGCTTTGAGCGTGGAAAAGATGGATTTAAGTGAACGTTATGATGCCATTGCAGGACCCGTCAAACACCTTAGGACTGATATTCGCTTTAATTCAGATGTTTCCGACTATCATATTGTGGACAAGATTCACCCAACACCAGCAGTGGCAGGTATTCCGCAGGATAGAGCGGTTCAGCACATCATAGAGAATGAAGGATATGAAAGAGGGTTGTATACAGGTTACTTGGGTCTGCTCGGTTCCGATTCGGAATTGTATGTAAACCTACGCTGTATGCAAGTCTACAATGATTCAATTTCAGTATATGTCGGTGGTGGGTTAACAAAGGATTCAATACCTGAAAAAGAGTGGGAGGAAACTCAAAATAAAGCTAAAACACTTCTTCAGATTATTGATTTGATGTAGTTTTGCAACTCATGTCTTATACAACCAATAAGTCCGGTATCCAAAGCTTTGTTGCACTGTGTGCACATTACGGAATTAAGCATGTCGTTTGTTCACCTGGCTCGCGAAATGCACCATTAGTAATTGCTTTTGATCAAGACACAAGATTCGAAACACACGTTATTCACGATGAGCGTTCGGCTGGATTTGTTGCTCTTGGTATGGCAATCGAACTAAAAGAACCCGTGGCTGTTTGCTGTACTTCTGGTTCCGCGGTTGCCAATTATTTTCCTGCCGTTACAGAAGCCTTTTACCAATGTGTACCACTGGTGGTTATAAGTGCAGACAGACCAAAGGAATGGATCAATCATGGAGATGGGCAGACCATTATGCAGGAAGGAATTTTTGGTAAGCATGTTAAGGCGGAATTAACTGTCCCTGAATTTATAGAAGATTCAGATCATACGGGATTTATTGAAGAGCTTAGTCGTGTGATGAATTTATGTACATCCAACTGGTCAGGCCCGGTTCATTTTAACTGCCCACTCTCTGAGCCCCTTTATGATACAGAAAGAATCGAAGCCGTACGTTTTGATATTCCTGATAAGGAAGCAAAGAGAACTGCGCTATCGGATTTTGACAAGGAATACATCGTGGACAACTGGTCCAGAAAGAAAAAGAAGTTGATTCTTTGTGGGCAGATCAATGAAACACGTAATCTCGGTTTTTTATTAAGTGAGATCGCTGAAGATAGTTCGGTGGCTGTTGTTGTTGAGAATACCTCCAACTTGGTTAATAAGCGATTTATTCACTGTATCGACAGGACATTGGTATCCATGGATGAATCGGAGATTGAAGCATTTCAACCCGATCTCTTGATCACTATTGGTGGGGCGGTTATCTCCAAAAAAATAAAAGCCTTTTTACGCAAAACCAAAGGCCTGGAACATTGGAAAATCGGGGAGGAATTTCCGGAGATGGACACATACAGGGCATTATCCAGGTCATTTAGAATGGCACCACATACTTTTCTCAAAGAACTCGGAATGCTGGATTTAATGAGACACAACTCTACCTTTGGAAATAAGTGGAAACAGCGCGATCTACAAATTGCAGATGCCCTGCCGGCCTTCTTGTTAGGAGTTGATCATAGCGACCTCAAAACATTCGAAGTTGTTTTGGACAGTATACCGGAAGGGGCTTATTTGCATATGTCTAACAGTTCAGTTGTACGTTATTGTCAACTATTTGATCCCATTCCTTCCATTAAGTATTTTTCCAATCGAGGCACTAGTGGCATCGACGGTTCCACGAGTACAGCTGTGGGAGTAGCAACTGCTTCTGAAGAAAAATTGAATGTGCTGATCACAGGTGATGTGTCATTCTTCTATGATAGCAATGGTCTGTGGAATAACGCGTTTCCGCAAAACCTCAAGATCGTCGTTGTCAATAATGGAGGTGGAGGAATATTTAGAATTATTGACGGACCATCAACGTCCGATCAGCTGGAGCGCTACTTCGAAGCACGTCATCATTTCTCCATTGAGCAAATGGCTAAAACGTTCGGTTTGACCTATACATATGCCAACAGTGAAGCGTCAGTGGAAGAAAAACTAAGGCAGCTGCTCTTGTCCCCCAAAGCCCAAATTCTTGAGGTGGATACGCGAGATGTTTCAAATGAAGAGCATCTATTAAAATTCTTCAATTATATTCGTGATCTAAAATTAAGTAAGTGTTAGATTTTACGATATTGACAACCTGGGATGGCTTGATGTACCTGATCATCCTATCGCTATTGGAGATCGTTTTAGGTATCGATAACATCATATTTATATCGATAGTCTCAGATAAACTTCCTCCTGCAAATCAGCGTAAGGCGAGAAATATTGGGATTATTCTGGCCTTATTGATGCGCCTGATACTTCTTACGCTTGTAGCATGGATAATGAGCATGACAGCTCCCTTATTCACGCTTTTCGGATTTGATTTTTCAGGACAGAGTCTCGTGCTCTTGTTCGGTGGACTTTTCCTTATATACAAGAGTACGATTGAGATGCACAATAATATAGTTGGTAGAGAAGAGTTAATTGACGACTCAAAAGTGTCACTATCAGGTGTGGTTACCCAGATTGTTCTGATTGATATCGTATTCAGTTTTGATTCGATCATCTCTGCGATTGGTATGACCAATGGATTAGCACAGGAAACTGGTCACAGTCCGATGATAATCATCTATCTGGCAGTACTCATCTCGATGGCTGTCATGCTGCTGTTCGTGAAGCAGATCTCGGACTTCATCAATCAGCGACCAACGATTAAGATGATCGCACTCGGATTTTTGGTGACCATAGGTGTTATTCTCGTTGCAGAGGCATTTGGACAGCACATACCAAAGGGATATATTTATTTCGCGATGGTTTATTCACTTGTGGTCGAATTCCTCAATATTCGAATGCGAAAGAATAAAAAGATTAATTAATCCAATTGACGAAGGACGAAGCCAAAATTTATTTTCAGGATTGCAGTTTTGACCTGGATGACTGTTATCGCGAAAAACTTTTTAGCTTCAAACAGTTTTTCACTACACGTCCGGTAATTTCTAAAGTCTTCAAAGCGAAACTTGAGAAGCTTGATAAATTGATCGAGGCCTATTCAGTCCTTGCTGAAAAAGTTGGGTCAAATGAAGAACCTTTCAGCTTTGACGCCCCCTCGTTTAATGACAATTTGCTCGATACGTTTAACTTGTACTACGAAGCTAAAAATGGACTAAAAGAATCCATTTTTGCTGCTAGGAGTGGCATGCAGGTCAGTGAGGGTGTGCAGGCACTTTTGGAACTCGAGCGGTCACTGGCTAATCATGTTACTTCTTATTATGAGTTGAATGATCCTGATATAAAGCTATCCAGCGAGCAAGATCCAATGAGTATTTTGCGCGATTTGAAAGCAATGAAGGAAATTGGAATTAATTCCTTTGTGGATATTGATTTTAATAGTCTCACTAATTCAGTTACGGAAGAAATTAAACGATTACATTTGTGGCGACAGTATTAATTTGATCAGGTGGACAATAAATTCAAGAACTTAAAAGCCCAGTTGGAATTAGAAGAGTGGCCTGGAATATTCCTTTTTAAGTTTATTGTAAAAAATGACCCGAAATCGATTGCACTGGTTTCTGCTCTGTTTGATGATGGTACAGACCTTAGAATGCAGCCGTCAAGAACAAATAAGTATGTCAGCATTTCAGCTAAAGAATTGATGTTAAGTGCTGATGCTGTTATTGATAAGTACAAAGAAGCAAATAAAATTGAAGGCTTAATAGCACTGTAGGAATGATATTATTGGGTTATAATTGGAGTGAGATTCTTTTAGGTATATTGTATGTCTCATTAGGTCTATTGATCGTGGTGATCCTCTATCGTAAATTATTGTCAATTTTAGGAAGGGGAAAGGTTGTGAGAACGGATTATTGTGAGTTGTATGCTCTTGAGCAAGATCCGGCTAGTGGAGAGCTAACGTTCTATTTTACAACAAGTAAAGACATTAATTTTAAATTATTAATTCTTGACACAGAGCTAAATGACATAATATGTGTTGCGGAGAAAAAAGCAACTCCGGGTGGGAATATTATTCGATTTGATTCAAAGCAGCTAGAGAACGGGGTTTACTTTTATTCACTGGTGACAGAAAATCAGCGAACAATGAAAAAAATGACAATAAAGAATGCTTAGGATGACAAAATTGCCGGATTATTTTTTTGGCAAAAATGTTGACAGGTAGATCAAAGAATTTAATTTTATACCACTGTGGTATTTAAAACAGATAAAAACAGAAAGTTATGGCATTAGAAATTACAGATGCAAATTTTGAAGAGTTGGTATTGAAATCAGATAAACCAGTAGTGGTTGATTTCTGGGCTGAATGGTGTGGTCCTTGTCGAATGATAGGTCCGGTAATCGAAGAAATGGCCGGGGAATATGATGGAAAAGCGATCATTGGAAAAGTAAATGTTGACCACAATCCTGGAGTATCAGCTCAGTTCGGTGTTAGAAACATTCCTACAGTTCTATTTATAAAAGGAGGAGAAGTAGCAGATAAATCAGTTGGGGCAGTGCCTAAGTCGCAGTTAACCCAAAAGCTGGATGCGATACTTTAATTTGCAGAAATGAAATTTAAATAGCCATCGGATTTTTCCGGTGGCTTTTTTGTTTTAAGTATCTTCACGCAAAATTTATGAAATGAATAGCACCTTATTGAGAAGACTTAAATACTACGGCATAGGATTCGGTTTAGGTCTGATCTTCGTTTTTTTCTTTTTCAAAAATCGCGGCTGCTCATGGTTACCTGAAAACAGGGTTAAAAATGCGATCCTGGATAGAGTGTTGGTGATTTCAGATGAATCTCAAGCGAAAATGACTGAGCTGGGACTGAGTGAAGAGGATCTCGTTAATGTATTGAATGATGGGGACGTTGATTTCGGTGCCAGTAAAAAGGAAGCAGATTCTAAAGTATACCTCTTAACAAAAGACGGTCAGAATTATTTCTTCACACTTCCGGAAGAAAGTTTTATTTCGGAAGTTTTCTTTGAAGGAGTGGCATCAGAAATTAAGACTAGCCAAAGTGGATATGGTAATCTTTTTCACTTCCCATTGGATGATGATTTAGTATTCGTAGATTCAAACAAAGTTTTAACATGTCAGCAGGAAGCATTAGGTCTTATTGATCCTAGAAAGATTCTTGATGGGCTTAAAGATGGCGGCAGAATTGATTTTTCTAAATCAGCACTAAACCTGTCACCAAAACCGGAACATTATATGGAATTTCGAAAGGACAGCTTGTTGATAGGAGCAAAAGTGATCTGGTATAAGAACAAACTGGATGTTATCAATTTATACTTCGAAGGTGATGAATGTGAGTAGGTGCTCCAACGACCAGTCGAATATGTTCGTTCACACCTATACTAAGAAGGTTTTTTATATTTTTGACGCATGAAATTTTCGGCAGAACAGATAGCAGGGCTAATTAATGGAAATATTGAAGGAAATCCTTCTATCGAAGTAACGTCATTGGCGAAAATTGAAGAAGGCAGTGAAGGAGATATTTCTTTTCTGGCAAATCCAAAATACGAAGAGTATATCTACACAACCGGATCAAGTATCTGTATTGTGAACAATACATTCGAACCAAATAAGTCATTACCGGAAACGCTAACCCTCATTAAAGTAGATGACGCATATGCTTGTTTCGCAAAGTTACTGGAGGTGTATGATACCATGAATCGACCGGAACCAGAAATTCAAACTCCGTCGTTTATAGACGAAACAGCAACACTTGGACAGGATGTATTCGTAGGCGCTTTTGCCGTCATAGGGAAGAATGTGAATATCGGTAATAATGTGGTAATACATCCCAATGTCACAATAGGTAATAATGTTAGCATCAAAGACAACACTGTAATCCATCCAGGAGCTACCGTTTACAGAGATTGTGAGATAGGAGAGAACTGCACGATACATTCGGGAGCCGTGATTGGTTCGGATGGGTTTGGATTTGCTCCGGATCAGAATGGAAAATTCCAAAAGATCCCTCAGATAGGAAATGTGATTCTGGAAGATAATGTAGACATTGGTGCCAACACCACAGTAGACAGAGCCACCATGGGAAGCACTGTAATTCGATGTGGCACGAAGCTGGATAATCTAGTACAGATTGGTCATAACGTAGTGATTGGGGAAGATTCGGCATTAGCTGCTCAGGCTGGCGTTGCGGGATCAAGCAAGATTGGAAAAAACGTACTTATAGGTGGTCAGGTTGGATTGGCCGGACACCTGTCGATAGGAGACCGTGTTAAAATTGCAGCTCAATCGGGAATCGGTGGTAACGTATCTGATGATGAGGTTGTAATGGGATCGCCTGCATTTAACAATAAAGAGTATAAAAAATCATATCTGGGCTTCAGAAGGCTTCCGCGCATTCAAGAGCGTTTAGATGTATTGGAAAAGAAAATCAAAGAACTAACGAAAGATCAGAAGTAAATGGCAGATAAGCAGAGAACTGTAAAGAAGCCGGTGAAATTGGCTGGGGTTGGATTGCACACCGGTGAAAAAGTGACACTAGAGATTTTACCTGCACCTGAGAATCATGGTTATAAATTTCAACGAATAGATCTGGAAGAAAAACCAACTATTAAGGCGGATTGTGACCTCGTTGTAGCAACCGATAGAGGTACAACTCTTGAGCAAAACGGTGCAAGAGTTTACACCACGGAACACGTTCTGGCTGCCCTTTACGGCTGTGAAGTCGATAATGCACTAATCACAATAGATGGTCCCGAAATTCCTATTATGGACGGTAGCTCTGCTCCTTTCGTTGATGCGATAGAGTCTGTTGGTTATGAGGAGCAGGAAGCAGAACGATTATACCTTGAATTGGATGAAAATATTCCTTGGGAAGATGTCGATAAGGGAATTGAATTCCTGGCCGTGCCGGATGTCAATTATCGAATAACCGTAATGGTTGACTATAAATCACCTGTACTTGGAACGCAACACGCAACGATGTACAACATAGGGGAATTTAAAAAAGAGATCTCAAAATGCAGGACCTTTGTTTTTCTCCGTGAACTGGAATTTCTGGCAAAAAACAATCTAATCAAAGGTGGTGATCTGGATAACGCGATCGTTCTGGTTGAAAGAGATGACGTTAGTCAGGAAGAACTGGATCGACTTGCTAAGTTATTAGGGAAGGAGGACCTGGACATAGCTATTGAAGGAATTGGTGTTCTGAATAGTACAAAGCTTCAATTTGAGAACGAGCCCGCACGACACAAGTTATTAGACATTGTAGGTGACCTGGCACTGGTTGGGAGACCAATCAAAGCCCATATTCTCGGAGCACGACCGGGACATTCGGGAAATGTTCGATTCGCAAAAGTACTTAAGGAGTACATGAAGAATAAGGAAAAAGGCGGTATCCGTAAGTTTGATCTCACGAAAGAGCCATTGTACGATATCAATGATATTGAACGTATGTTGCCACACCGTTTTCCGTTTCTACTCGTTGATAAAGTGATGGAAATCACAGAGAATTCGGTAGTTGGAGTGAAAAACATAACTATGAATGAGCCTGTTTTTACAGGACACTTTCCAGGGAATCCAGTATTTCCTGGAGTATTGCAAGTAGAAGCAATGGCTCAGGTCGGAGGAATCTTTGCACTTAGTAAGGTAGATGAACCGGAGCTGTACTCGACGTATTTCATGAAGATTGACAACGTTAAATTCAAACAGAAAATATTACCTGGAGACACGGTGGTATTTGAGCTTAAGCTACTTTCTCCGATCAGAAGAGGTCTTGTGAATATGGGAGGAGCTGGTTATGTGAATGGTAAGCCCGTAATCGAAGCCGAAATGCTCGCTCAAATTGTAAAGGATAAAGAATAATGATTAGTAAACAGGCAAATGTTTCCGACAAGGCTATTATCGGAGAAAACGTGACGATTGAAAGCTTTTCTACGGTTTTTGAAAATGTCGAAATTGGAGATGGAACTGTTATTCATCCGAATGTTACTATTTATCCTGGGACAAAAATAGGCAAGGACTGTCAGATTTTTCCTGGTGCCGTAATAGGAGTCGTACCTCAGGACCTCAAGTTTGCAGGAGAAGATACGACAGTAGAGATAGGCGATAACACAGTGATTCGTGAATGTGTAACTATTCATAGAGGAACCAAGGATCGTTTAAAAACAACTGTCGGAAGTAACTGCTTACTTATGACTTACGTGCACATTGCACACGATTGTGAGATAGGTGATAACGTGATACTAGCGAGTTATGTAGGCCTCGCAGGGCATAATATCGTAGAGAATAATGCTATTCTCGAAGGTAAGGTGGGAACGCAACAATTCATACGAATAGGTGAACATGCATTCGTTGCAGGAGGTTCATTGGTTCGAAAGAATGTTCCACCTTTTGTGAAAGCAGCAAGAGAACCGCTTGGTTTTGCAGGTGTAAATTCTATCGGACTTAGAAGAAGAGGTTTTGATGATGCAAAAGTTAAAGAGATAGAAGATATCTATCGTATTTTGTATGTCATGAATAATTCAATTTCAAAAGGAATTCAGGAGGTCAAAGATACGATCAGTCCCTCTGATTACAGGCAGCAGATCCTTGATTTTATTGCAGCTTCCGATAAGGGGATTATCAAAGGAATGATATAGCGGCATGTTTCATCGGGCGGAAATTGTTGAGCTTGATATAGTGGATTATGCCTTTGGAGGAAAAGGTATAGCCAGGATTCCTAGCGCAGATGGCGAATACATTGTTTTCGTTGAAAACGCTTTTCCAGGTCAAAAAATAAGCGCAAAGATCAAGAAGAAAAAGAAGCGCTTTGCAGAAGCTTCATTAATAGAGGTTATCACACGCTCACCAATTGAGCAAGTCAACAAGTTTCAGGAAATTTCAGGAGCACCCTACATTTTTGTTCCAATTGAAGAACAGGAAAAGGTAAAGAAGCAATCAACACTTGAGGTCATTAGAAGAATAGGAGGAATTAGTGACCCTAACAGTTTGTTTGATGAATTTATCTCGTCTCCATCAAGCATGTTTTATCGTAATAAGATGGAGTATAGTTTTTCTTGTATTGAACATATTCCTCAAACCAATGAAGAACTTGATGATGCTTTCGCCCTTGGATTTAAAAGACGGGGAACCTGGTGGAAGGTAGAGTCACTCAATAAACCAAGCGGACTGTTTGATGAGCAGTGGGAAACGCTTCTAAAGGATATAAGGGAGCATCTAAAAAACAGTGGATTACCGGCATGGCATCCACCGAAGAAAGAGGGGTTCTTTAGGCATATCGTCGTAAGGAAGTCGTTTTCCGAAGACAAACTATTGGTGAATTTAGTGACCTCATCAGATGGTATTCAATCATTTGATCGAGCTGCTTTTGTTGAATTTCTAGTTTCAAATCTGGGAGATCGTATAGCCGGAATTCAACACACTATTAATGATAATGTCGCTGATCGGGCGAAGATTGAAAATGGTGAATATAGTCTGCTATACGGTGAAGGGATTGTGACGGAAGAAATACTCGGTCTCAAGTTTGAAATCTCCATGGAGAGTTTCTTTCAGACGAACCCGAAGTGTGCTGAACTGCTTTACAGCAAAGCATTAGATTATGTTTTTGAAGAAGAAATTGGTAAGGACGATGTTGTGATGGATCTTTTCTGTGGGACAGGAACAATTGGTCAGATTATGTCATCCAGAAGTAGCGATGTTCGAATCATAGGCGTGGATATCGTTCCGGAAGCCATCGAAGACGCTAAGCGAAACTCAATTCAAAACGGAATAGCTAACATTGATTTCTATGCCGCTGATGTTGGTAAATTTCTCAGTGAGTTTCCCGAATACGCTGGTAAGATTAAAACAATCATTCTGGATCCTCCAAGGGCGGGTATTGCTCCAAAAACGTTAAAGAAGGTAATTCAACTTGGCGCGGATAACATTGTTTATATTTCGTGTAATCCATCGACACAAGCAAGAGACTCCGATACGCTTCACAAAGAAGGATATGTTGCTGAATCCTTATCTTTGGTTGATCAATTTCCGCATACAGGACACATTGAATCGATTATGAAATTTAAACGACTGCATGAAGGTTGAAATAATATCGATAGGTGATGAATTACTAATCGGTCAGACCGTCAATACAAACGCGGCCTGGATCGGGGAGAATCTTTCTATGCGCGGATTTGATATTACTCGTACGACGGTTATTCGGGATGGTCGTGATGATATTCTGAACACGATTAAATCAGCATTTAACGATGCCGAGCTGATTGTAGTTACTGGTGGACTTGGTCCAACTAAAGATGATATTACAAAGGAAGTTCTCGCTGAATACTTCAACACGAAATTAGTCATGAATGAGGATGTGCTGAATCATGTAAGAGGCTATTTTGAAAACCGTGGATTAGAAATGTTGCAGGTAAACGAACAGCAGGCTATCCTACCGGAAGCGGCAACGATACTGCGCAATGATTTGGGAACAGCATCGGGCATGTGGTTTGAACAGGATGGCAAAGTATTGATCAGTTTGCCGGGCGTTCCGTATGAGCTACACTTTATCATGGAAAATGAAGGGTTTTCAATGATTGAGCAAAAGTTTAAAGCGAAGAAAGCTTTTTACAAGACGATGCAGGTTCAGGGAATCGGAGAGTCATTTTTAGCAGAACGAATTGCCAATATTGAAGATGAAATACGTGACGCAGGAATTGGCTTGGCTTACCTGCCACAACCGGGACTTATACGTCTAAGGCTAAGCGGTAATGACCAACCGGATACAAAAAAGCGAATAGATCAATTTATGGATCGCATAGAGCAGGAAGTACCGCACTATGCTTTTAACACGGAGAAGTCATTGAGTGAGCTTGTTGGCAAATTATTAAAGGACCAAAATAAAACGATTGGTACGGTTGAAAGTTGTACAGGCGGGTCGATTGCAGCTGAAATTACGAGCATATCGGGCTCTTCGGTTTATTTCATGGGAAGCATAGTTAGTTATGCAAATGAGCTTAAAGAATCTGTGGTCGGTGTGGAGCGTGATGCCCTGGAACAGGATGGAGCAGTGAGCAAGAGAGTAGTTGAGCAAATGGCAAACACCGGCAGACAAAAATTAAGCGTGGATTACTGTATTGCTACGTCGGGTATTGCGGGTCCCGATGGTGGAACAGATGAAAAACCTGTTGGCACAGTCTGGATAGGAATCGCAAGCGAAAAAGGCGTTTGGAGCAAGCGATTTCAATTTGGAAATGATAGAGGAAGAAATATTCGAAGAACAGTGTTAACTGCCTTGAATTTACTGAGATGTGAATTATCGGACATAAAAGTTGAAAAAAGTTAGTTATTGCTTGTATGTTTCCGAATTTATTGGTTTCTTTGCACCCGCTTTTTATCTAAAGAATAATATTATTTGAGATGTCTAGAGTTTGTCAGATAACAGGAAAATCAGTAATGGTAGGAAATAACGTTTCTCACTCGAATCGTAAGACGAAACGTAGATTCTATCCGAATCTAATAACGAAGAAGTTCTACATTCCTGAGGAGGATAAGTTTCTTACGTTGAAGATTTCTACTTCTGCGTTGAGGACCATCAACAAGAAAGGGATTTACGCGTGTGTAAAAGAGGCGAGAGCTAAAGGATACATCAAATAAGATAAAAGAAATTTAAGATGGCTAAGAAAGGAAATAGAGTTCAAGTGATCCTGGAATGTACGGAGCATAAAGATTCTGGAATGCCGGGAACTTCTCGTTACATCACAACTAAGAACAGAAAGAATACGCCGGATAGATTGGAGATTAAGAAATTCAATCCAATCCTTAAGCGTTATACAATTCATAAAGAAATTAAATAAGCTGAGTCATGGCAAAGAAAGTAGTAGCATCCCTACAGAAAGGTGGAGGAAAAGAGCACACAAAGGTGATTAAAATGGCTAAGTCGGACAAGACTGGTGGATATACCTTTAAGGAAGAGATCGTACACAATGACCAGGTTAAAGAATGGTTCGATAAGAACTAGTTCTTATTAGCATTATCATACTAATGAGCTTCCTTATTATTGGAAGCTCTTTTTGTTTAACATTATGGCACTTTTTAACTTTTTCTCAAAAGAAAAAAAAGAATCACTCGATAAAGGACTCGAGAAGACGAAGAAGAGCTTTTTTAATAAGCTCGCTCGATCAGTGGTTGGTAAATCTACTGTTGACGCCGAAGTGCTTGATGAGTTGGAAGAAGTGCTCATTACCTCTGATGTCGGTGTAGAAACAACACTAAAGATCATTGACCGTATCGAAGAGCGCGTGGCGCGTGATAAAGTTCTCGGGGTTGATGAATTAGACACGATTCTAAAAGAAGAAATTACAAATCTACTCGAAGAGAATAATGCCTCGGTAGATCAACAAGAGTTAGTTCCATCTAATTCAGCGGGACCTCACGTGATTATGGTTGTAGGAGTGAATGGAGTTGGTAAGACAACAACGATTGGAAAGCTCGCTCACCAGTTTAAATCTGCCGGTAAAAAAGTAATTCTTGGTGCATCTGATACCTTTCGTGCTGCAGCAGTAGATCAACTGATAATCTGGTCGGAAAGAGTAGGGGTGCCCATCGTTCAGCAAGGCATGGGAGCCGATCCGGCTTCGGTCGCCTTTGACACCCTGGAGTCAGCAAAAGCACAAAATGCAGATGTAGTGATCATTGATACGGCCGGAAGACTTCACAATAAGGTGAATCTGATGAATGAGCTTAGCAAGATCAAGAGAGTAATGGACAAAGTAATTCCGGGAGCTCCGCATGAGGTACTGCTCGTATTAGATGGATCAACTGGGCAAAATGCATTTGAACAAGCCAAGCAATTTGCTGCCGCTACTGATATAACAGCTCTTGCCATTACGAAACTCGATGGTACAGCGAAAGGTGGTGTTGTGATAGGAATCTCTGACCAAATGAAGATTCCTGTTAAATACATCGGTGTTGGTGAACAAATGGAAGATCTTCAGATTTTTGATCGCGTTGAGTTCGTAGACTCGCTTTTCTCCAAATAAAATTTGTTGAAAACTATCAATTCTGTTGAAAACCTTTTTGGTTTGAATCCTTTGAACTAAACCGATTTTCTTCTAGTTTAGGGATGCTAAACTAAAAACTATGAAACTTTTCTCCAGTAGAACGCTGCTGTTAGTGGCGTTATCGCTAAGTTATTCAATAACTTTCGGACAAGTAGCGAATCCTCTCCCATCACAATCTTCAAAATTTCAGTCGGTCGGATATAAAGCCGAAAAAGCTCCAAATGGACAAATTCGCTGTTACACGATGGAAGCGGATTCAATCCTCAGAGCGAACAATCCTAACATGCCTAGTCTGGCCGAAGAAGAACAGTGGTTACAACAAAAAATAGCTGAATACAAGGCTCAGCAAGCATTGAATCCATCAAAGAAGGTGGTGGTTACCATTCCGATCATCTTTCACATTTTCACAGACGGAACGGGTGCAGAGAACATTCCACAGTCCGTATGTCAGGATCAGGTTGATCAGCTAAATCTCGATTTTAGGGATTTGGCAGGGAGCCCATTTGCTGTCGCAGCTGATTGTGAAGTCGAATTCTGTTTGGCCATAACGGATCCACTCGGTGGTATCTTAGCGGAGCCCGGTGTCAATCGAATTACAACTTACGGGGATGGACCATTTACTCAGGCTGATTTTCAAAACACACTTAAACCAGCTACACAGTGGAATCCTGATGATTATTTCAATGTCTGGGTCGCCGATCTTTCTGGTGGATTGCTAGGTTACGCTCAATTTCCAAGTAGTTCAGGATTACCGGGAATGCCAGGTTCGGGTGGAGCAGCCAATACTGATGGGTGTGTAATTCTCTATTCATCTCTTGGCTCAGTTGCAAACCCACAAGGCTCTCCAGCAGCACCATTTAATAAGGGAAGAACACTCACGCATGAAGCAGGTCACTGGCTAGGTCTGAGACATATCTGGGGAGACGGAAACTGTACTGTAGATGACTTCTGTGATGATACGCCAATATCTGACGGGTCCAACTTCGGATGCCCAACAACAAATAGTTGTACAGACTCTTATACTCCTGCAAGTCCATGGTGGCCAACAGCCGATCCGGATGATATGGTTGAGAACTATATGGACTATTCGGATGATGCCTGCATGAATACATTTACTAATGATCAGAAGACCAGGGTGTTGACGGTATTAGCTAACTCTCCTCGAAGGGGTAGCTTAACAACTTCAACCGCATGTAACGTGCCGAATGCTGATGATGCCGGAATCCTGGCAGTCATCGTACCACAAGGAACTATTTGTACCGCATCGTTTGATCCCATTGTAACCCTTAATAACTACGGGAATAACAATCTGACATCGGTAGATATTGTTTACGATATTGATGGAGGAGCACCTTTAATATTTAATTGGACAGGTAACCTGGCTCCCGGAACAAATACGAATGTAACACTACCGACGATGTCACCTACAACAGGCCCACATGTATTTAATGTTTCTACTCAAAATCCCAATGGAGTGCCGGATTCAAATACGGCAAATGACGATGACTTATCGAATTTTACAATCGATTTGAACCCTGGAACGGCACCTCCTATAGTTGAAGGATTTGTTGCTGTTACTTTTCCACCAACTAACTGGTCTTTAAATAATGGTGGTAATGCTCTTACGTGGGTTCGTTCAGGAACGCAAGGAACTGCGCCTACGGCAGGTAACTCAGCAGTGATAGATAATTATAATATCAACACAACAGGTGATCTGGATGATATAGTGGTTGAGCCGAAAGACTTCACTGGTTATACTTCTGCTACATTGTCATTCGACGTGGCATACGCTCGTTATAACGGAACTTATTTTGATCAATTAGACGTTCTTGTTTCTGTTGACTGTGGCCAGACATGGAACACGGTTTACTCTAAAGCAGGGACTGTTCTGGCTACAGATCCGGATCAGACGGCGGGATATACTAACCCGGCAACATGGAGGAATGAAGTAATTGATATGACTCCATTTGTAAACAATTCCAAGGTTGAAATCCTGTTTAGAAATATTTCAGGATGGGGACAGTATTTATATGTTGATAATATCAATTTAACAGGTGTTTTGCCTTCTGAAATTGCAGATTTCACAGTTAACCCGGACCCTAGTTGTGTTGGAGAAAACGTAACCTTCACGGATAACTCAACTGGTGCAACGTCATGGGATTGGAATTTCGGAGCTGGAGCAACGCCAGCGACGGCAACTGGAGTTGGGCCTCACGTTGTTACCTATAGTAGCGCAGGCACTCCTTCAGTGACCCTTTCCATAAATGGAGGGGCAGATGTTTCTGTTCAGAGTATTACGGTAAATCCTTTGGATGATGCATCGTTCAATTATACTGCCTCAAGTTATTGTGAAAACGATGGATTGCAACCGGCAACAATTACCGGTTTGGCTGGAGGTACTTTCTCAAGTTCACCTGCAGGATTGTTTATAAACACATCTACAGGTGAAATCGATCCGGCTTCATCAACTCCGGGTTCTTACACGGTGACATATACAACAAATGGTACTTGTCCGAATTCCTCTGATGTAACAGTAGATATTTTTGCATCGCCTGCAATTCCTGCAGTAACGCCAAGTGGGCCAACTACATTCTGTACAGGTGGATCAGTAGACCTGACTTCCAGCTATGCTACGAATAATGTTTGGTCAACTACCGAGACTACACAGACGATTAATGTAACGAGCTCAGGTTCTTATTCAGTAACCTATACCGATGGAAACGGTTGTTCTTCAAGCTCTGCGAATATTGTAGTAACGGTCAATCCAAATCCTTCCGCTCCAACAGTTACACCAAATGGACCAACCACTTTTTGTGCTGGTGGATCCGTTGATCTGACTTCAAGTTACGCTTCCGGAAACCTTTGGTCAACAACAGAAACTACCCAGAGTATTAGTGTAACTAGCTCAGGATCGTATTCAGTTACTTATACTGATGGCAACGGATGTTCGGCTACTTCATCACCAATCACGGTAACGGTGAATGCGAATCCTACGCCGCCAACGGTAACGCCTGGTGGACCCACCACTTTCTGTTCTGGTGGATCAGTTGATTTGACTTCGAACTACGGAACAAATAATGTCTGGTCTACAACAGAGACTACTCAAACGATTACTGTGAATAGCTCCGGGTCTTATTCAGTAACTTATACCGATGGTAATGGCTGTTCAGCAACATCGACACCTCTTGCAGTAACAGTAAACCCAAATCCAGCGGCTCCGGTTATAACTCCTAGTGGTCCAACAACATTCTGCTCGGGTGGATCAGTTGACCTGACTTCTGATTATGGATCTGGAAATGTCTGGTCAACAACAGAAACTACCCAGACCATAAGCGTAAATAGTTCAGGGTCTTATACTGTTACATACACAGATGGGAACGGTTGTTCAGCAACTTCAACACCAGTAAACGTTACGGTCAACGCGTTACCAGCTGCTCCGGTTATTTCACCTAGTGGTCCAACTACCTTCTGTGATGGTGGATCTGTTGATCTGACTTCTGATTACGGATCTGGGAATGTTTGGTCAACAACAGAAACGACACAGACTATAACCGCAACTAGTTCGGGATCTTATACTGTCACATACACGGACGGGAATGGTTGTTCAGCAACTTCTGCTCCGGTAAACGTAACAGTTAATGCGTTACCGACCTCTCCGACGGTTACACCTAGTGGTCCAACAACATTTTGTTCAGGAGGTTCAGTTGACTTGACTTCGAGCTACGGAACGAATAATGTCTGGTCAACGACGGAGACTACTCAAACGATCACAGTTAATTCTTCAGGAACTTATACGGTTACATATACGGATGGTAATGGTTGCTCGGCTACATCAGCTCCTTTAACGGTGACTGTGAATAGTAACCCGGCTCCACCGACCATAACACCAAGTGGTCCTACCACGTTCTGCGATGGCGGAAGTGTACAATTAACTTCTTCCCAGGCAATAGGTAATACCTGGTCAACCGGTTCAACTTCAAGTAGTATCAACGTAATAATTTCAGGAACCTATACTGTTACATACACAGATGGAAACGGATGTTCCGCTACATCAGCACCTGTTGTAGTTACTGTTAATCCAGCTCCTGTTATTGCGGTTGGAACGGTAACCGATCCAACAGCGTGTGCGACAGCAACAGGCAGTATAGAAATTACCGGGTCAGGAACAGGTGTTGTATCATGGACTGGACCCGTCAGTGGTAACTCCGGTGTAGTAACATTACCATATACGATTACCAATCTTTTCTCAGGATCGTACTCCATATCTTTTGTTGACGGTGCTACTGGATGTGCGTCAAATGTTGTGAATCAATCACTTACAGATCCTTCAGCTCCCGCCGCTCCTACTATTACGCCAGGTGGTCCGTTAACTTTCTGTGCGGGAGGTTCAGTTGATCTTACATCCAGCTATGCTACAGGTAACGTATGGTCAACAACGGAAACCACACAAACAATCACGGTTAATACAAGCGGAACGTACACAGTTACCTATGTTGATGGATTTGGCTGTTCTTCTACATCGGCTCCTGTAACGGTAACCGTTAATTCACTTCCGCCTGCTCCGGTAATAACACCGGCAGGACCAACAACTTTCTGTGATGGTGGATCAGTCGACTTGATTTCTTCGGAAGGAAGCGGAAATGTATGGTCAACAACAGAAACTACTCAAACCATTAACGTAACAAGTTCCGGATCTTATACGGTGACTTATACCGATGGAAATGGTTGTTCGGCGACATCTGCACCAGTATCCGTTACTGTAAACTTAAATCCGGGTACACCAGTAGTTACCCCGAGCGGACCAACGACTTTCTGTGCAGGTGGATCTGTTGATCTGTCCTCGAGTTACGGAACCAATAATGTATGGTCAACGGCGGAAACGACGCAAACGATTAATGTAACGAGTTCAGGTTCTTACTCCGTGACATATACTGATGGAAATGGTTGTACGGCAACGTCCGCTCCGGTTACGGTTACGGTTAACCCTCAACCGGCTGCTCCGGTAATCTCAGCCAGTGGACCGACAACCTTCTGTAGTGGTGGTTCAGTAGACCTTACTTCTAACTATGTCTCCGGTAATGTCTGGTCGACTTCTGCAACGACTCAGGGTATAACGGTAACTACTTCAGGGACGTACTCCGTAACATATACCGATGGAAATGGTTGTACGGCAACTTCTGCACCGACTACTGTGACCGTAAACCCGTTACCGACGGCACCAATAATTTCTGCGGGAGGCCCAACTACATTCTGTGCAGGAGGATCCGTAGTTTTAACGTCATCTGAGACAAGTGGGAATTTGTGGTCAACTAGTCAAACTTCACAATCTATCACAGTTGCTTCTTCAGGAACGTATACGGTTACCTTCACGGATGGCAATGGTTGTACGGCAACCTCAGCACCTGTGAACGTAACAGTTAACGCCTTGCCGACAGCACCGGTGATCACACCAAGTGGACCAACTACATTTTGTGATGGTGGATCTGTGAATCTGACTTCTGATTACACATCTGGTAATACTTGGTCAACAAGTGAAACAACGCAAACGATCAATGTAACGAGCTCCGGTTCTTACACGGTGACATATACAGATGGAAATGGCTGTTCAGCGGCTTCAGCACCGGTCAATGTAACGGTAAATCCGCTGCCAATAGTTAGTTCTGCCAATGTGATTAATCCGACATCTTGTGGGGCTTCCGATGGTTCCATTGAAATAACAGGTACCGGTACCGGAATTGTGAACTGGACAGGAGCGTCTTCGGGAAGTTCGGGAACGACTACCTTACCTTATACGATTAATGGATTGACAGCAGGATCATATACAATATCATTCGTTGATGGATCTACAGGCTGTAGCTCAAATACCATTTCGGAAACCTTGAATGATCCTGCTGCACCAGCTGCGCCGGTAATTACTCCGAGTGGAGCCACAACATTCTGTGATGGTGGATCAGTGGATCTTAGTTCAGATTACACCAGTGGCAATGTTTGGTCAACGAGTGAAACGACGCAAACAATTACGGTGAATTCAAGCGGAACATATACAGTTACCTATACGGATGGCAATAGTTGCTCCGCGACATCATCTCCAATTACCGTAACGGTAAATGCTAATCCGACTGCACCGGTCATTACGGCAAGTGGTTCAACGACACTGTGTGATGGAGAATCAGTTGATTTGAGTTCTGACTATGCTTCCGGAAATGTCTGGTCCACGAGTGAAATAACGCAAACGATCACGGTTAACACTGCGGGAACTTATACTGTTACTTATACAGATGGTAATGGATGTTCATCAACTTCCACAGCAACAACGGTTACCATGAATCCTCTGCCTACTGTAGATGGTGGTCCGAACCAAGTAGCCTGTGAAGGTGATTCAATTGTTCTTTCGGGAACAGGAGCGCTTACGTATGTATGGGATAACGGCGTTACGAATAACGTACCGTTCACTCAGGCGCCGGGTACAGTTACCTATACTGTAACAGGTACGGACGGCAACGGATGTGCGAATACGGATCAGGTTGATGTCATAATAAATGCGCTACCATCGGTTACATTGGACACACTAGGTCGAGTTTGCCTTCAAGACGCTTCATACTCTCTTACGGGAGGAGTTCCTGCAGGAGGGACATACTCGGGTACGGGAGTGAGTGGAGGAGTATTTGATCCAAGTGTTTCTGGAGTAGGGGTCTTCACGATTACATACTCCTATACTGACGGGAACGGATGTTCCAATTCTGCTTCGAATGATATAATAGTTGAAGACTGTTCAGGGCTGACTTCATTGTCAGCTAATGGTTATCACATCTACCCGAACCCTGTTACTGATTATCTGGAGGTAAAAGCATCCTATGGAGATATAGGGGAAATTGATATGTATGATGCTGCAGGAAGATTGGTGTTTGAAGCGTATGTTTCGAATGAGACATTTAAATTGTCCATGGAGGAATTTGCTCCTGGAGTTTATAACCTTGTGATTAATAACGGCAAAGCATTATTGCAGGATCGGATTATAAAGTATTAGAATGTATAAATTACAAAGGAGGCACTGCCTCCTTTTTTTGATTTTCTAAACTGATTTAGTGGTCCAATTTATTTTTTTTCTAAACGAATAATTTCATATATTTAATGCCTTAACAACAAATGTAAACTATAAACTATGAAACGATTCTCTCTTAGAGCCTTACTATTAGTGGCTCTAGTTTCGTCACAATTCATTGCTTTTGGACAAGAGCTTAATCCTATCAAAAAGAAGGATAAAGCTGATCCATACCAAGAAATTTTGTCGAATTCAGTTGTTGCCCCGAACGGGCAAATCAGATGTGCAACGATGGAAGCTGATGCCATGTTAAGGCAGAAGTATCCTGATATGCCAACTCTTGAAGAAGAAGAAGCATGGCTTCAAACGAAAATTGCTGAGTACAAAGCACAGCAAGCATTGAATCCAAGCAAAAAAGTGGTTGTTACTATTCCGATCATTTTCCACATTTTCACGGATGGTGCGGGAGCTGAAAACGTTCCGCAATCCGTGGTTATTAATCAGGTAGATCAATTAAACCTTGATTTTAGAGATTTAGCTGGTAGCCCGTATGCACAATCAGCTGATTGCGAGATTGAATTCTGTCTGGCAACTCAGGACCCATTGGGTGGTACGCTTGCGGAACCTGGAATTAACCGAATCACTACTTATGGACAGGGTCCTTTTACTCAAAATGATTTTGAGAACACTATGAAGGCTGCAACGCAGTGGAACCCGGATAATTACTTTAATGTTTGGGTTGGAAACCTATCTGGAGGACTTCTTGGTTATGCACAATTCCCGAGCAGTTCCGGATTAGCAGGGATGCCTGGATCAGGAGGAGCTGCGAACACAGATGGATGTGTAATTCTTTACTCTTCCCTTGGTTCCGTAGCGAATCCACAAGGTTCACCAGGAGCAGCATATAATAAAGGTAGAACACTAACACACGAAGCTGGTCACTGGATCGGATTACGTCACATTTGGGGTGATGGAGGATGTACAGTAGACGATTTTTGTGCAGATACACCGAATTCAGACGGATCAAACTTTGGATGTCCGAATACCACTTCATGTGGTTCTCAGGATATGGTTGAAAACTTCATGGATTACACGGATGATGCGTGTATGAACACATTTACATTAGATCAGAAGACAAGAATGATGACTGTATTGGCGAATTCTCCGCGCCGTGGGTCATTAACAACTTCTACTGTATGTTCTGCACCTAACCCGGATGATGCTGGTATTTCTGCAATAATTACCCCTTCAGGTACGATTTGCGGTGATAACTTTATTCCGGAAGTGACCTTGAATAACTATGGAAATAATAACCTGACACAAGTTGACATCGTATACGATATTGACGGTGCTGGAGCTCAAACTTATAACTGGACTGGGACACTCACTCCAGGTTCAGCTACAAACGTTACACTTCCGTCTATGATAACAACGGCTGGTCCTCACGTATTTAATGCTTCTACGAACAACCCTAACGGCGTGCCTGATTCAAACACAGGAAATGACGCAAGTTCTTCAAACTTTACAATTGTAATTGGTGGCGAGCTAGTAACACTTACATTAACAACAGACTGTTATGGTGAGGAGATCTACTGGGAATTACTTGATGGTACTTCTACCGTGGTAGAATCAGGTGGAAACACCACGGGTATACCTCCTGGCGGAATGCAAATCGGAACAGCGCAGAGCGATCCTGGAGCACTTCCAAACGAATCAACAATTGTTTATAACTGGTGTTTGAACGTAGACTGCTATGAGTTCATTATCTACGACGATTGGGGTGATGGAATGTATGGTACTCAGTGGGGTTGTACGCAGGACGGTGATTATGTAATCGAAGATGCAGCGTCAAATGTTCTTGCGCAAATGACTGCAACGAATTCGGATTTCGGTTCATCGGATACATTAAATTTCTGTGTGGCTGCGCCTTGCAGTTCTACATTCTCTTCATCTGTTGTTGAAGAGTTGTGTTACGGAGATAATACAGGTTCGGTAACTATTACGCAGACCGGTGGTAACATGGTTGGTACGACATACGATTTCGGTAGTGGACCACAACCTTCAGGCACTTCTTCTGGAATGGCACAGGGAAGCTACACAGTGTTCATTGTTGATGGTGATAACTGTACTACTCCTTACCAGATAACCCTTGGTGGTCCAACTCAATTGGCTCCTACTATTGTGGAATCTGACATCTCTTGTAATGGACAAACTGATGGACAGTTGACGGTTGATGGAAACAACACGGGTACACCGGGATACACATACGATATCGGTAGCGGCCCTCAAGGTTCAGGAACATTTACTGGTCTTTCTGCTGGCAACTATACGGTGACTGTAACAGATGCAAATGGATGTCAAACTACTGTTAATGGAACAATCACTGAGCCGGCTGTATTGGCTGGATCTACAGGAACGATTACTCCGGAATACTTTGGTAGTGACGGATCAGTTGATCTACAGGTAACAGGTGGTACAGGACCATTTACTTATCAGTGGTCAGGACCAGGTGGATACTCTAGTACAGTACAGGATCCGGCTAACATGCCTGGTGGGACGTATTCAGTGATAATTACGGATGCAAACGGTTGTACTACTACAATCAATAACATCGTAGTGCCATCTGAGATGGGTCTTGACATCAACGGAAATGTACAATTCGTAATCTACCCGAACCCAAGTAACGGAAACTTCAATGTTCAGTTAATGCATGCTGAAGACGTTCTTCGAGTTTATGTGACAGATGTTGCAGGCAGAATTGTTTATGAATTAAACGATGTAACAAACAGTGAATTTGCAGTTGATCTTTCATCAGCAGCAAATGGAACTTATATGATGAATATTGAAGCTCAGTCTCAAACTTATGTGAAGAGAATTGTGCTTAGAAAATAGATTCAATTAATGTATGAAAAAGGGTGCTGAAAGGCACCCTTTTTTTTGTCTCAACTATGAGAATAATAGTATCTTGCGCAGAGATGTATTTTAAGTAATAACGACACAATTATATGAAGAAGTTACGCATCAATGGACATGGTCACATTCTACCGGAACCGAGTGAAATACCTCAGTTTATGAAGGACAAGAAATTGTTTTGGGTTGATGATGATAAATCATTTATGCGACAAGGAAACTGGTCACGTCCAATAACGGATAAGAGTTTTTTCTTTGATGAGAAGCTTCACTGGATGGACGACCATAAAATTGACCATGCCGTCATGCTTAACTTGTCTCAACTTTATTGTAATGGTTGGTCGAAGCAGGAAGCATTTGACGCCATTCGCTGGCAAAATGATTTCAATTTCAGTGTACAGGAGCGTCGTCCGGATAAGTTTTCTTGTGGATTCGTTGTACAACCTAAATATATCGATGACGCCTTAAATGAAATTCAAAGATGTTTTGATAAGGGAATGACGCTATTGTGCTTACCGACACATTTTTTGGATGATAGTGATGAATGGAAGTGTGTCGTTGATGATCATACCATTCCAATTTTTGAATTGGCGAATGAACTAGGTCTTGCCATCGAAATTCATCCCTATGATGGACAAAAAATGGTCAAGCTGGAGGATATTTACTGGCGATTTCATTTGGTTTGGATGATGGCGCAAACAGCGGATGCACTACATCTATATGCGCTGAAGGATTATGTAAATGTTTACCCTAATATCCGAACATGCTTTGCGCACGGTTGTATGTTAGGTCAGGCGAATTACGGAAGAAGATTGCAAGGCTATGACGGTCGACCAGATCTATTTACAGATGCGAAAGATCCTCGTGCCTCGCTAGGACATCCGAACCTATTCTTCGACACACTGGTTCACGACTCCTACACATTGCAGCTTCTTAAGACGCGTGTTGGACCGAATCAAATTGTTGCAGGATTGGATGATCCGTATCCATTAGGAGAGATGGAAGGAGTGGCCAGATCATATCCGGGCAGGGTGATTGATTTTGCCGTAGAAGTGAATATTCTAACTCAAACTGAAGCAGATAACATTTGGAATGAAAATGTTTTGCGCTGGCTGGGCAAGGAAAGCATCTGATTTTATAAATTTGCTGACAAATTAATTGAATGGCTCAAAAACCGTCAATACCGAAGGGGACAAGGGATTTTTTACCCGATGAAGTAGCGAAGAGAAACTACATTTTCGATACGATCAAAGCATCGTTTCGCAAATATGGTTTTGAACCAATTGAAACGCCTTCATTCGAGTTAACTTCCACCTTGTTGGGGAAATACGGTGAAGAAGGTGACCAATTAATGTTTAAAATCTTTCCAAGAGGAAATAAATTGAGACCTTTATTAAACGCCACAGAAACTACAATCGATATTATTTCTAAGGAACTAAATATAGACTATAACACCAATAAAATTAGTGACAAGGCATTAGACAAATTAACAAATGTATTTGTTAATAGAATGGCGGAGGAAGTACTAAGGTATGACTTGACAGTGCCTTTTGCACGATTTGTGGTTCAACATCAAAATGATCTTTCTTTTCCATTTAAACGTTACCAGATCCAACCAGTGTGGAGAGCTGATAGGCCTCAAAAAGGGCGATACAGAGAATTTTATCAATGTGATGCTGATGTGGTCGGAAGTGATAGCTTAATTTATGAAGTTGATTTTATTTTGCTTTTCGATGAAGTGCTTTCTAATCTGGGCTTAAAAGATTTTACGATAAAAATTAATAATCGTAAGATTTTGGCAGGAATTTCTGAAGTGCTAAATGCTTCTGATAAAATAATTGACATAACAGTTTCCTTAGATAAAATTGACAAAATCGGGGTTGTTGGTGTCAAGAATGAGCTTACCAAAAGTGGGTTCAGCGATAGTTTTATAAAGAAGCTAGAACCGTTATTCGATTTAAGAGGAAGTACAAAAAGAAAATTGAAAGTAATAACTGAATATCTCGCTAACAGTAATATTGGATTAGAAGGTGTAAAAGAATTGCTAAAGGTTATAAAAATGGTTCAAAATCTAGGACTTAAAAATGCCAAACTGGAATTTGATGTCACCTTAGCAAGAGGGTTGAATTACTATACAGGAGCGATTTTCGAAGTAAAAGCAAACGGCGTAAAAATGGGAAGTATATGCGGTGGAGGTCGTTACGATGATCTGACTGGTGTTTTCGGCATGAAAGATATGTCTGGTGTCGGTATTTCCTTCGGAGCAGATAGAATTTATGATGTACTGAACGAATTAAACCTTTTCCCTAAAAATGTTGACGCCTCTTTAGATGTGCTCTTCATTAATTTTGGAGAAAAAGAACAGGATGCCTGTTTAAAATTCATAAAAGACCTAAGAGCGAATAACATTTCGAGTGAAATATATCCATCGCCTGTTAAGGTGCAGAAACAAATGAAATACGCTAATGACCGAGGAGTGAAGTACATTGCTTTGGTCGGCGAACAGGAATTGGAACAGGGAGTAATCGAATTGAAGAATATGCAAAGCGGTGAACAGCAGACAATGAGCCTCGAAGAAATAATAACGCATTTAACGCATTAATGGAGAAGTATAAGATCTCAAAGGAATGGATCAGTTTGACTGATGTCGACCACATAATCAATAGTGGTGCGAAGATCGAGTTGTCAGATGACACGGTTCAGGCGATCAAGGAATGCAGATCGTATCTCGACAACAAGCTGAATGAAAACGATGCTTTAATTTACGGGATCAATACGGGTTTTGGTTCACTATGTAATACAGCAATAAGCAAAGAAGACTTAACGAAGCTTCAAAGGAACCTGGTGTTATCACATGCTTGTGGAACAGGAGAAGTTGTTCCTTCTGAAATTGTGAAGCGAATGCTTTTGCTTAAGGTGCTGGGCTTATCAAAGGGTAACTCAGGAATTCAATTAGAGACAGTTGAAAGATTGATCTATTTCTTCAATGAGGATATCCTACCTGTCATTTATGAGCAAGGCAGCCTCGGAGCATCGGGTGATCTTGCACCGCTGGCGCATATGTCATTGCCTTTAATAGGAGAGGGAGAGGTGTTTTACAGGGGCGAAAGAATGACTTCCTCACAATTATTGAGCAAGTTGGATTTAGCACCGTTAGAATTGAAATCTAAAGAAGGGTTGGCCCTTCTAAATGGAACACAGTTTATGAGTGCGTACGCATCTCATGCAGTATCCAATGGATATAAGCTCTGGTCTCAGTACAATTACATTGCTGCACTTTCGCTAGATGCATATGATGCCAGACTAAACCCATTTCAATCAAATGTCAATGAGATTCGCAATCAAAAGGGGCAAATTGAGACGGCTGAAGCGATCTTCGCTATCCTTCAAGGCAGTGAGATGATCCAGCGAGAAAAAGAACACGTTCAGGATCCATATTCATTTCGCTGCATTCCGCAGGTTCATGGTGCATCGAAAGATGCGCTGGATCACGTGAAGACCATTGTAGAAAGAGAAATTAATGCGGTGACTGATAATCCAACTATATTTCCAGAAGAAGATGATGTTGTTTCCGCTGGTAATTTTCACGGACAACCATTAGCAATCAATATGGATTACCTGGCTATAGCATTGGCTGAGTTAGGTAGTATCTCGGAACGAAGAATATACAAGCTGATTTCGGGCACACGGGGCTTACCGGCATTTCTGGTAGCTAATCCAGGCCTTAATTCAGGTTTTATGATCGCTCAATACGCGGCGGCTTCCATTGTAAGCCAAAACAAGCAGTTGTGTACACCTGCATCGATTGACACGATCGATTCTAGTAATGGGCAAGAGGATCATGTGAGTATGGGAGCAAATGCGGCTACGAAGCTTTATCGAATAATTGATAATTGCTTTAGAATTCAGGGAATAGAATTAATGAATGCAGCTCAGGCAATTGATTTTAGAAAGGAGAAATCATCTAAGAGGGTAGAAGATATATGTCAGCAATTTAGACAAAGGATTCCTTTTGTAGAAGAAGATCAGCTGATGCACAACATAATTGATAAGAGTGTTCAGTTTGTACGCTCTGCAAATTTTAACTAAACGATATGACTGAAGAAGTACAATTAGATTCGAATGAGAGAGAACCAAGACCGGGATTTTTAACGGTATTGTGTGTACTCACTTTTATATGGACCGGACTCAACCTGATTATAGCAATTTTCAGTTTGATCGGTGGTAAGCCAACAGAAGAGCAGCTATTGGCAGATAAGGTTGAGATGGCGAAGTCCATCAGTGAGTTGAAGAGCCTCGGTGCGGATTGGATGGTTACACAGCTGGAAAAATCACAATTAATGGCGCAGGATATGGCAAATAACTTCATGATAGCCATGATGGTGGGTACACTGGTTGTAGCTCTAGGACTGTACAGCGCTATTCAGATGTTTAAGGGAGTAAAATTAGGTTTTAAACTATACATCGCATACTGCCTTTTGACTGTTGTGCAATTGTATCTTTTCTCACCACCAGCTCATATTCCGACCTTTGCTGTTGTAATTAGCTTGCTTTTATCCGGCATCTTCATTTTTATGTATTCACGGAATCTGAAGTGGATGCGGTAATTCATTATAGATTCCGTATCTTTGCAGCAAATTTGAGCAATGATAACGGTATCGAATCTTTCATTACAATTTGGAAAACGCGTTTTATTTGACGACGTCAATGTGAAATTTGTTAACGGTAACTGCTATGGAGTTATCGGAGCAAATGGAGCAGGTAAATCAACATTTCTGAAAATACTAACGGGTGAGCAGGATCCTACTTCTGGTCATGTGTCCCTGGAGCCGGGTAAACGAATGGCGGTCCTTAAACAGGATCACTTTGAATTCGATGAGCATAATGTATTGAGTACGGTGATCATGGGTCACGAGCGTTTATATGAGGTTATGACCGAAAAAGACGCGCTCTATGCCAAAGCGGATTTTTCGGATGAAGATGGTATGAGAACGGCTGAGCTGGAAGCAGAATTTGCTGATCTAGATGGTTGGAATGCGGAGACTGATGCTGCTACCTTGTTATCCAATCTCGGAATCGATGAGTCGAAGCATTACACACTCATGAAAGATATTCCGAATGATTTGAAAGTTCGTGTGTTACTTGCTCAGGCACTTTTTGGTAATCCCGACTTATTGATCCTCGATGAGCCTACGAACGACCTTGACCTTAAAACGATCAGTTGGCTTGAAGACTTTTTATTGGACTTTAAAAATACCGTGATTGTTGTTTCTCACGACCGTCACTTCCTTGATACTGTTTGTACACATGTTTGTGATATTGATTTTGGAAAAATTAATTTATTCACGGGTAATTATACATTTTGGTATCAGTCTTCTCAATTAGCTTCGAAGCAGCGCGCTGATAAAAACAAGAAGGCAGAGGAGAAGAAGAAAGAGTTAATGGAATTTATTTCCCGTTTCTCAGCGAATGCTGCGAAATCGAAACAAGCTACCAGTCGAAGGAAAATGTTGGATAATCTCGATATTGAAGAGATTAAGCCTTCCAGCCGTAAATACCCGGGGATTACTTTTCATCAAGAGAGAGACGCCGGAAATCAGGTTTTAAATATTGAAGGTCTGAGTAAATCTTTAGACGGCGTTACGCAGTTTAGTAATTTGACTTTCACTGTGAACAAAGGAGATAAAATTGCCATTATATCCAAGAACTCCATGGCTGTTACCGCCTTATTTGAAATTCTAAATGGTAAGGTTCAGGCAGATTCAGGAACTTTTGATTACGGAAAAACAATTTCTACTGCATATCTACCCAATGATAACAGCAGTTTCTTTGTTGATAAACTTCCCCTTATAGATTGGTTAAGACAATTTGCTCAGACCGATGAAGAGAAAGAAGAGGTTTATTTAAGAACTTTCCTGGGGCGTATGCTATTTACAGGTGAAGAAGCTATGAAGACGGCGAATGTATTGTCAGGAGGGGAAAAAGTACGTTGTATGCTGTCTAAAATGATGTTGGCTAAAGCCAATCTTCTTATGATGGATGAGCCAACCAATCACCTGGATCTGGAATCAATTACGGCATTGAACAACTCAATGATTGAGTTCCAGGGAACATTACTGTTTACTTCTCATGACCACGAATTGGTCAATACCGTTGCGAACAGGATAATCGAAATTACACCGACCGGAGTTATTGATAAAATGATGCCATACGACGCATATCTGAAAGACGAAAAGATTGCTAAATTGCAGGATGAACACTACGTTTAGGACCTGTCATGAATGATCTGATCAATCGTAAATATCCATTTAGACATCGGTTAATCAGCTTCTTACGTGATTTTGACGTAAAAGGAATCCGCAAGTTATCTGTAAAATTACCGCAATGGTTTTTGCCGGCTCCGGAGAAAGTTGGCAGATACATTCTTGTTACCCCCCAGCACCTTAAGTTTATAATCGATCCGTCGAAAGACAAAGGGGTAGAATTAAGTTTGCATCAAACGGGAACTTATGAGAAAGGAATTCTTCATTTTATAAACACGCACTATAAGGGTAAAGGAGCCTTTGTTGATGTTGGTGCGAATATCGGATTGATGTCAATTAGCACAGCAAAGAATTTCCCCAATAGTCGTGTGATTGCTTTTGAAGCTCATCCCGAAACGTATGACTTATTGAAGAACAATATAACATTGAATGAAGTGTCGAACATTGATGCCCGTCAGCTGGCGGTCGGCAACGAAGACGGATTTGTTAGGATCTATTCTAATACCGAAAATAATCGTGGACAAGCTTCAATAGTGGCTTATCAGGAAGGAGCAGAGTGCTTTGAAGTGCGACAAAACTCACTCGATAAGGAGTTGATGGATTTGAATGTCGAAATGATCAAAATAGATGTAGAAGGATTTGAATATCAGGTATTGTCTGGTGCAGGGAACATCATTTCTGAAAGCAAACCGACTTTAGTTATAGAGGTTTCGGAAGAACGATCGTTCGATTCAAACACCAATGAAATTCTTAATTTTATTGAGGCTTTTGGATTCTATAGTTTATATAAATTAAAAGGAACAAAGGAGCGTAAATCAGCTTTGGTTGAAATAAAGCATAGATCAGAGCTGCCACAACACGATAATATAATTTGTATACCAAATCGATAAACACCTATGACGAAGTTTACCTTTAAATCGGATAATGCTAATCAGCAATACATTGGGATTACAGCTGTTTTTCCGACTTCAGTGGCGAGCACAATTATTGAGCTTCCAAGCTGGAGACCGGGGAGATATGAGCTAGGTAACTTCTCGAAAAATGTAAAATCATTTAAGGTTTACGATGATCAGAATAAGCAGCTAAGCGCCTATAAGTCAAGCAAGGATTCCTGGGAAGTTGACACTTCTTCCACCGAATTCATTCGAGTTGAATATCAATATTATGCGGCGGAATTAAATGCAGGTTCATCATATCTGTCAGATGATCAGCTTTATGTGAACCCTGTCAATTGTTGTGTTTATACCGAAGAAACTTTTCATCGTAAAATCCAGATCGAGCTAAGTATTCCTGAAAAATGGATTGTGGCTACTTCTATGAATGAAAAAGATGGATTATTCGAGGTAGAAAACTTTGATACACTGTTTGATTCACCATTTGTTGCTTCCGCTAATCTTCAGCGTAATCATTATGAGTCAGGAGGTGTTAAATTCAATGTATGGTTCAACGGTGAAGTGAAACCTGATTGGGAAAGGGTATTGAAGGACTTCAAAGCGTTTAGCGATAAGCAAATTGAAAAGTTCATCGAGTTTCCGGTAAAGGAATACCATTTCATTATTCAGGTTCTTCCATTTAGAAGATACCACGGAGTGGAGCACCTGGCTTCGACTATGATAGCGCTTGGACCGGGTTATGACATGTTTGATGAGGTATATGAAGATCTGCTGGGCGTTTCTTCCCATGAATTGTATCATGTTTGGAATGTGAAAGCTATTCGACCCATTGAAATGTATCCCTATGATTTTAAGAAGGAAAACTATTCTCGATTGGGTTATATCTGTGAAGGTATCACAACGTATCAGGGAGACTTGTTCCTGTTCAAGAGTGGCGTTTTTGATGAAGAACAATACTTCAAGGAATTTAATCAGCAACTTCAAAAGCACTTTGACAATTTCGGTCGACTTTCATATTCCGTGGCTGAATCTTCTTATGACACCTGGCTGGATGGTTATGAATCAGGTACGCCCAATAGAAAGGTATCCATTTATACCGAAGGTTGCTTACTGGCGTTTGTTACAGATGTCAGATTACGCAAGGCGACCAATGACAAGTATGGGTTAGATGAAGTGATGAAGCGCCTCTATCACAATTTCGCATTAAAGGACAAAGGCGTTTCTGAAGCGGACTATAAAGAATTGCTGGAATCTATTTCGGGTGAGAATTGGGATGACTTCTTTAGTGATTTCGTTAATGGCAATAAGCCTTACGAATCGATTCTCACCGAAGCATTGGATTATTTGGGACTCAACTTAGTTCATGTACCGTCAGACTCGTACGAAGAAGCGAAGTTGGGTATGAAGACTACAAGAAATGGAAAAGAATTCGTTGTTAAAGCGATGTATCCGGGCGGTCCTGCTGAAACCGGAGGATTAATGCTTGAAGACTCCATCATTGCAGTGAACGATTACGTATGTGACGGAGAATTGGAGAAGTGGCTAAAGTACTTCGATGAGGACATCAAAAAACTAACGATCCAACGTTTCGGTGCTTTGATGGAATTAACGCTCCCTGAGGTTAATCGCAATTTCTACATGACGTATTCTATCAAGAAACAAGAGTCGCCAAATGCAGCTCAGAAGAAGGCGTTTGAAGCCTGGAAGAAGTAATTACCACTTATAGCTTAAACCAAGACTAGGCAGAATCGGAAATTGAAGGATTTCCTCATTAGTTATTCTGTTGATGTAGAAAATGTTCTTACGGTTGTATAAATTGGTTACACTCGCTGTACCTTCTAATACTGTCTGATTCTTGAAAGTGAACTTTTTCTTTACCGTTACATCGAGACGATGGTAATCTGGAAGTCTTTTTGAGTTGAATTCTCCAAGAATAGGCGTCACATCATCTGCGTTCTCAGTAGTTATATCAGTTGTTACACCACCTGCGAAATTAAGTGATTCGTAGAAGCCAATAGTAGGAGTAAACGGAAGTCCTGATCCGTAATTCCAACGAATACTTAGCTCAAGGTCTTTTTCTTTTCCAAAGAGATAAGTTCCAACCAGGTTAACGTTGTGCCTTCTGTCAAATACAGGAGCGTAGAATTGAAATCCGTCCCATCTGGTTGATTTACCGTAGGAGTAAACGGTCCAGAGAAACAATCTTTCTGAAGAATACTTAAGCAATAGATCGGCTCCATAAGAAACTCCATCTTCAATCAGGAAGTCTTTTTTAAGTTCATCCGGTTTATCTTCAAATTCTGAAACATCATCATAAATCTTATTCTGATTGATGTTGCTCAGCTGTGAAAAGTACTTGTAATATCCTTCCAGGTTTAGCGACAGTTTCTTTGTGAAGTCATACTCGAAACCAAGGATTCCGTGCCATGCATACTGAAGTCCATTTTGAGGATTCTTTTCATTACCGAATCCATTGAGGAATACATCCTGCACATTAGTAGGCGCAGATAATAAACCATTAAATAGATTGACTACGTCTTTATCAGATGATGCTGATGTGAAGTTCTGTGAATACCTTCCTCCTGAAGCTTTTATTCTGAACTTCTCGTTCACATTGTACTTCATTCCAAATCTCGGTTCGAGAGAGACTGTACCATACGAAGCATACGCCTGCGCTCTAAAGCTTGGTTGAATAACCCAACGCGTCGTTACCAGTCGATAGTTCATGTATGCGCCAATCTCAGTAGACCAGTTTTGCAACTGTATTTTTCTGTTTACTTCACTGAAGGTAACGAAGTCGGTGCTAAAACTGTTTACGCTGAAACCGTAATTGAACTCTCCTTCATTCGCTAAGAAATAGGTGAAGTCAAAACCGAGATCAAAGCCTCCAATCGAACTTTCTCGCTTTAGTGTATCTCCAACAGCTATGATTTCATTGAATTGTGTAGAAAAGCTACTTCCATTCACGTGACCTCTGATAAATAGGGGAGAGCTGGATGGTACCATAAGAAAGTTTACACCTCCACCTCCCTGTTTCCAGGTAATGTTTGCGGCATCGTAGTTTACATTATCGTTATTGCTGAATCCGAAGAAACTTACTTTGCTTCTTCCACTTCCTTTGATTGTAATTTTACCATAGAGATCCGTAAAATTAAAAGGCATCCCTGCTGAGACAACTTGCTCACCCTCTGAATTTAGTGTGGTGTCCCGATTGATATTTGGGTAGATCGTTGAAGATGAATAGTCAATTAAACTGTGCTTAGCAGAAAATACGTAGGATACTCCACCTGGTCCATCTTTCTTTTTAATAGGACCTTCGAGTACGGCTTTAGCCATAAACGGTGATGCAGAGACTTTTCCACTGAATTTTTTGCTGTTTCCATCACGATAAGTGATATCCATAACTGACGATATCCTTCCTCCATACATGGCGTCAAACCCACCGGTGTATATATCAACGTTCTTTACGAGTTCTGTTTCAAAAATGGAAAAGAATCCAATTGAGTGGAATGGATTATAGATCGTCATTCCATCGAGTAAGATTTTATTTTGAATCGGTGTTCCACCTCGCACGTAAAGCTGTCCACCCTGATCTCCTGTCGTAACAACTCCGGGAGTAACGCTAAACGCAGCAATAATATCGTTTTCGGCACCAACACTTGGAATTCTCTCCAGCCCCTTTTTATCAAGCTTTAGCTGAGAGATCAATACTTCATTTTGTTTTCGCTTGAGGTCTCCGCTGACTTTTACGCCTTCAATATCCTGGATCGACTTGTCCTTTTCCATCTCGAAGGTAAAGTCAGAAATTCCCTTCGCTTTTGATATTTCAATATTCTTGGTGACTGTTTCGTAACCGAAACTTTCAATCTTAATAATGTAGTTGCCTACTTCGACTTTCGCTATGGAAAACAAGCCATCTACATCTGTAATAGCACCGGCAATAGTCGAACTGTCCATCGTCATCAAACGAACTTTTTCGTATGGCATCGGCTCACCATTTTCTTTGTTGAATAATACCCCTCGAACGGTGTATTCCTGCGAGTATACGGAAAGGGATGTAAGGAGAAAGAGAGTAAGAGTAAATAACAGTTTCATAAAAAAATCCTTTGCAGGGCCGAAGATACGATTAATCAGTGAAATTATCGAGCTAAATGGTTCGGAGAAACTGTACGGTAAGATTCATTGAGTAAATGGTTCTTTTTACGATTATTCTGATTTGGCTTTATTCCAATATGAGTCCATTGTTTCAAGGTCGGAGTCCTGCATGGATAGATTATCCTCGGTCATGAGTTCTTCCATTCGTTTAAATCTCGTAACGAATTTGTGATTTGTTTTGGACAGCGCGTTCTCCGGATTCACATTGATAAAGCGAGCATAATTGATTAAAGAAAATAGAACATCTCCCAACTCCTCTTCTTGTCGCTTCTGAGATTCATTGTTGTCAATGGTTTCTTTCAGCTCGTCAAGCTCTTCTTTAACTTTATCCCAGACCTGTTCGCGATGATCCCATTCAAAGCCTATGCCTTTTGCTTTTTCCTGAATTCGGGTTGCTTTGACTAGTGCTGGCAGAGAGGCAGGTACACCTTCCAGAACTGACTTTTTACCTTCTTTAAGCTTTAGCTTTTCCCAATTCTCTTTAACCTCTTCTTCCGAAGTAACTTCAACATCCCCATATATGTGAGGATGACGATGTACAAGTTTGTCTGAAATTGCATTTAGAACGGAGGTCACATCGAATTCGTTTTTCTCTTCCCCGATCTTACAATAGAAAACAAGGTGCAGGAAAAGATCACCAATCTCTCCCTTTAAAGCTTCCATATCATTTGCAATTATACTGTCAGCAAGTTCGTATGTTTCTTCTATGGTCAGATGACGAAGGGATTCAAGGGTTTGCTTTTTATCCCATGGACATTTTTCACGGAGGTCATCCATGATATTTAGCAATCGTTCGAAGGCTTGTAATCGCTTGTCCATACTTTTATTTTCAAAATTACAATTATTACCTTTGCACCGATGAGATTAAGCGCTGCATTCTTGCTAATGTTTCTCTCCTTTGTTTCTTTCGGTCAGGATGAAAATTGGCTTGAATTCAGAATGAAAGGAGGTTTTCTTGCTGCACACCGTGCAATCATTGCTCATGTTCCGACAGAACATGCACTTGCAGGGGAGTTCTCGCTATATAAACAAAGTAGGGGAGGCAAGGCCTGGCATGAAGCTTATCACATGCCCATTTACGGAATCTCCGGATTTTTTGGAAGTGTTGGAAATAGAGAGCTTTTGGGATATTACGCGGGTGTTTATGGCTTTATTAATTACCCTTTTTTAAGGTATAAGAGTTATACACTTTCCGGTAAAATGGGAGCCGGCATGGGTTATGGCACCCGTGTTTATGATCAGGAAACGAATATTTTCAGTATTCCGGTTTCTTCTCATTTGAATGCAATGGTTTGTTTGGCACTTGAAAGTAGATTTACATTTGACAAGAGCTCGATCGTATTGGCAGCGGATATGACCCATTTCTCTAATGGAGCTGCTAAAGTGCCTAATCTGGGCCTCAATTTGCCTTATTTAAGTTTGGGTTATAGTTATCAGATAAAAGATGGTAAATCGGATAGTGTTATTGTACATCCTGAATTCAAGAAATACTGGGAAATAGGAGGGATCGGCATTGTAAGCTATAAAGAGGTATTTCCGGTAGGAACAGGAAAACACTTGGTATATGCTCTTAGCTTTACAGGAAGAAGGTATTTCAGAAGAAGTGTTGCTGCTGAGCTGGCTTTTGACGTGATTTCAAAACAGGCGGTCTTTGCTTATCAAAGTGATGTACCGAAAACGCAGGCAGACATTATTCAACTGGGAATTTTTGCCGGTTACATTATACCAATGGATCGACTACACGCGGTAATAGGAATGGGGTATTATGTGAGAGATATGTTTCAACCTGAAGATGCCTTGTATCATCGCGTTGGATTGAGATATGTCTTTGATAATGGAATTAATATAAACCTGGTACTAAAATCGCATTGGGCGCGCGCTGACTATATAGAATACGGGATTGGCTATACATTCAAAAAATGAAGTACCTCTTATACATATCGTTAATTAGTTCACTCTTTGCTTGTAAAAAAGCAGAAGACAGAACCTGTTCGAAAAGTTATGGGGAGGTTACGGCTGATGAGCGTACCCTTACCAACTTCACATCTGTATTCATGGGGCCGCATATCGAATATACCTTGGTGCAGGATTCGATAAATAAGGTGATTATCAGATCCGGGGAAAATATGGTGAAACACATTATAACGGAGGTAGTAGATGGTGAATTAAGAATTACGAATGAGAATAAATGTAATTTTCTGAGAAGCTATAAAAAGGGTGTTGAAGTGGAATTGCATCTGGTTGATGTGAATAAAATACTCTTTGAAGGAACTAAAGAGTTATCATGTCTTAATCAGTTGAATTTAAATCAGTTAAACTTTATTATTAGGGATGGGGCTGGTCATGTAGATCTCAATGTCTTATCTCCTAAGTTGCAAGTTACTGTAACTCATGGCTGGGGTAATTTTACGCTACATGGTGATGTTGATTATTTGAGACTAGAAGTAAGAAGTAATGGTTTTGGAAATACGTATGATCTTAACGTTTTGGATTCAATGCATGTGATTTCCAGCACACAGGAAAATGTAATGGTAAATGTGGATAATTTACTGTTGCGGGTTCAGATTAATCAGGATGGAGACGTGTGGTATGTTGGGCAACCAACTACAGTTGAGTTAACCCAGGTTGGCTCGGGTGAACTGATCGATAAAAATTGAGTATCTTAGTATTAAGATTAAAATGATGGAATTAATTCTTATTTCTATATTATTATTGGCCATAGCATTCGCAGGAATTGCAATCAAAATCTGGGCGAAAAAAGATGGTCAATTCGCCGGTACATGCGCAAGTAATAATCCGCTCGTTCGCGAAGAAGGCGGAACATGTGGAATGTGCGGAGCAAAGCCTGAAGAGCAGTGTAAAAGCGAAGAAGCGGTTATTTAAATATTTCGCTTCAAGTGCATTAAAATCTTAAAGGCGTCATCAATATCGTTTGAATTGACGATCCCCGTAAACTCATTTGCTGTAGAAATAACCTGTTCGATGTTGATTCCTTCCCAGGCTAAATGTTTCATGATGTAATAGTAAACTCCATAAGTTTCCACATTCGTTTCCGGAAGCTTAACCGTAATGGATGACAAATTCTTATTGTGAGACTTTAGTCGTTCATTTGCAAAGGACTTCTTGACCTCATTCACATATTTCGAGTTCAAAATATAGGTCGTTTCAGTAATCCCTTTGGATAGCGTAAAGAATGAGTCACTATCCTCACCAATAGTTTGAATCAGTTTATTTTGAGCCTCTCTTAACGATTCACTGTTTTCGTAAGTGAAATCAACAAGGTCGCTTCGAACGAGAAAGTCCCCGATACCGCCAATCACATTCTTAATCTTCACGTCAAGCTTATGATAAACTCCGGGAGTCATTCGCTTAATTGCCATGACAATAGCTCCTTCTTTGATCTCTTTTCCAGATTCCTTTTCAATTTCCGGTTTTATCTTTCTGGCAAGCGCGGATACATTGATCAGATTTTCAGTCATAGCCTCCCGAAGGAAAGGACTTCTATTGATAATGTCCTCGGTAATTTTACTGATTGTGCTCATGTGGTTCGAGAATTAGAAGACTAATATAGAAAAAAATCACGTGATGTTAATTTAATCACAATAAAACTTAGTTCTGTTTATTTAGTTTACTCTCGACTAGTTGTAATGCTATTGCTAATTGCTCTGCACGATTAAGGTGTGTATTGTCTATTAAGACAGCGTCGTTAACCTGGATTAAAGGGCTGATTTCTCTGGTGCTGTCAATGTGATCACGTTTGAGAAGGTTTTGCTTTACTTCTTCCTTTGTAACTTGTAATCCTTTCTCAATAAGTTCGTTAAATCGCCGATCAGTTCTTGTTTCAATATTGGCAGTAACGAATATTTTTAACTCTGCATCCGGAAAGACGACGGAACCAATATCGCGACCATCCATAACTACACCGCCGTTTTTTCCAATCTCTCGTTGGATGGCTACCAGTTTTGTTCGCACTTCAGGAACTCTCGCAATGTATGAAACGGCATCAGAAACCGCTTTGCTCCTTATTTCCTGAGATACATTTCTATCGTTTAAGTGCATCTCGGGCAAATTACCAGAAGATTCGTTTTCAAAGGATAAATTAATCTTATCAAGATCATCAACGAGTTTGCTATGGTTGATTTCATCACCCATTATGAGATTGTTTTCAACAGCGTACAGTGTCACTGCTCGATACATGGCTCCAGAATCAATGAATATGTAACCGAGTTTTTTTGCAAGGTCTTTGGCTAGCGTGCTTTTCCCGCAGGAGGAGTAGCCATCAATTGCTATAGTGATTCGATCCTTGTCTGCCATGAATACAAAGAAAATAAAAAAGGGTGTCCGAAGACACCCTTTTAAAAATTATTAGACTTCTTATTAGAAGTAGAAAGTCATTCTTAATGTACCAGCTGGTCCAAATACTGTATTAATTGCATCAGTATCAACTCCGAAGCTAGACGCTTTAAATCCTTCGATTTCCTGAGTACCAACTATGTTAGCAGTACCATTGAAACCAACAGACTCGATAGATGTCGTGTTAGTTGCGTTTGAAGCCATTGCAAGACCCCATCCGAACTCACCACCAAATGCAATACGTGGCCATACGAAATACTCAACACCGATGAACCCACGAAGACCAATTGCCATAGTAGTTCCTGAAGAGAATTCAGTAACACGTGCGTTGTTTCCGTAAGTATCAGTCATGATGTTTGCACCACCATTCATTGAGTCATCCGTAGGATCAACTGCAATGATGTCTGGATCACCAGCAAGTGCGTTACCATAAGTATAAGAAGCTTTAGTAGAAGAGAAAGAGATTCCTAGTTCTCCACCGTAGAATCCTACTAATCTTCCGTGATTTCTTCTATACTCGATACCACCACTAAGTCCAATGTTAGTTGAACCGCCTTTCCAAGAGTTTTCAACCATTGCTGGTAATGCTGGATAAGTTGGAGCAGTAAGATTTGGATTTCTATCCGCTACCATGATTCCAGACTCACCGTAAGAACCGAATCCAAGACGAATCGCAGCACGATACGCCATGTCTTCTGATGCCATTAGTTTACCAGAAATCGTTTGATTTGTAGTTAAGTAGTTCCAAGTCGGAGCTACGTTACCGTCATTACCACCAATTAGGTTACCTGCATAGTTCAAGAATGGTGTTGCATCTATACCGATAGCCCAATCGTCAGCTTCCGGAAGATACGATTCTTCTTGTGCAAATGAAGTTGCTCCGATAAGGACAGCAACCGCTAAAATTGACTTTTTCATAATTAAATTAATTTGTTTGGTTTTGGCTAATGTACTATGTTTTTCAATAAAAGGTTACAAAAAAAGATCAACAATTGGCAGTTTATAACTGCTCTAAATAGAACACTTTAGCTATGCAGCCCTTTAGTTACGCCATTTTGAAAGATTCGTTGTTAACGTAATCATATTGTTGAAACCTGAGCGGGAATAGATCAGAAAACCGTAATCAAGACTGAACTTACTGAAATACAAGCCTAAACCAAAGGAAAATCCGGAAATACCTGGTCGCTGTTCAAGAGCTAGTTCTCTTCTTCTATGATAATCAAATCCAACACGGAAATGTATGTTCTTTGATATGAGTGCTTCAAGTTGATAGCTAAAGTGATGAGCCAGCTTCTCTCCAAACCCGGGATACTTAACAGGAATAGTATCTCCCGTAAGGGGATCAACAGTTGGTTTTAAGTTCGGATCCTGATAAGAGATGTCCCAGGTATTCAGGTGGTGACCCAGTAGTGTAAATCTAAATGGTGCGTGTGCTAATTTGTAACTCCCGGCTAATTGTATCTCTGCTGGTAACGGATTTCTCTGCCCATCTTTTACGTAAGTTTTGAATTGCATTCCCGCATTCTTGACCAGGGCTGTTACCATTAAATCAAGCTCAGGGTCATAATAAGTACCTGCCATATCTATTGCTGCGCCGAATGAACTATAACTTTCTAATTGAGAAAAAATCAAGTTAAGATTAGCTCCGATCGAAAGTCTTTCATTTAGGTTCTTTCCAATGCCGGTTCCGGCAACCATTTCAAAAGGAGAAAAGGTTCCCTCAGCAACACCATTTACAGCTCTACGATCAAAAGTTCCGTAACTGATGTATTTTATGTACGAGACCATCGTCGCTTTATCCTTGAGATTGTATCCGTAGTTCGCCATACCATAGTTGATACCACCGGCCATCATTGAATGATTATAGGCAATGTTGTTGGCCATGTCTGAACTCAATAGAGATGGGTTGGCAACTCCTATACTGATGTCATCATCGTTCGCTGAAATGAAATCGCCACCTAATCCCATTGATCTGGCACTGTAGCTAAGGTCCAGGAAAGGGAAAGCACTTTCTCCGCCGATTTGTGCGTTTGAGAGATAGCTCATAAATAGTAAAAAGAAAAGTAGCTTCGTTTTCATTTGGAATGATTAACGCAAAGAAATGCTAAAAATTTTATTTCAAACCCGTTTTCCCAGTTCTATTACTTCCAGATCCCGGATGTTGTTTTTTTCTATTGTAAATCTTAAGATCGTCTTAACCTGATGAAATCCTTTGTAACCACAAGCTCCCGGGTTCATCCACAGCATGTTAAATCGGGGATCGTGTTTGACCAGTAAAATATGTGAATGACCACAAATAAACAGATCTGGTTTGTGTTCCTGAATTAGTTCTGCAGCATTACGCATATATTTTCCAGGTTTTCCGCCAATGTGTGTCATTAAAACCCTGACATTTTCACAGTGGAAAGATTCAAACTCGGGTAGCTCAGCTCTGATCTCTGTCCCGTCGATGTTGCCGTAGACAGCCTTGAGTGGTTTGAATGCTCTGAGTTCATCAATGACCTTAATGTCTCCTACATCACCGGCATGCCAGATCTCATCAACTTCGGCAAAATGCTTTTTGATCTTCGGGTCGATATAACCATGCGTATCAGATAAAAGACCTATTCGTTTCATACAGGATAGTGTTCGTCTAATTCACGACAAAATTGCTTAAAGATCAATTTGAACCAAACTGTATACGAATCTGGAGAATTGATTAATTCATATTCGATCTGATCCAGACCTAAGTATTTAAAATTGTTCGCTTCATCGATGTTTAACCGAGGCTTTTCGTTCGATATACCCCAAAGGACATGGTCGAATTCGTGTTCAATTAATCCATTCGGAAATTCCGCTTTATAGATGAAACTGAATAAGCTATTTAGATCGGCACTTATTCCCATTTCCTCTTGCAGTCGTCTACTACCGGCGGTAATAATGTCTTCATTAACCCTAGGATGACTGCAGCAGGTGTTCGACCACAATCCTGCTGAATGGTATTTATCAAATGATCGCTGTTGAAGTAGTAATTCACGATCATGATTAATAATAAAAACTGAAAAAGCTCTGTGTAGCAATCCTTTACGGTGTACTTCAAGTTTTTCCATCGTTCCAATTTCTTCGTCCCTATTATTAACCAGTATGACTTTCTCCATCTTAACCTAAATACAATACTATTTGAAAATGTTATTTAAATCATCTTCTTTGGAAATGATTCTAATTGAAGTCGGAATTATATCGCTGCAAGAAAAAACTAACGAGCCGCTTAAAATTAATTTCGATGGCTCAATTATTTTGAGAAGATCATCCAAGTGGCTCTTGAAATTCTTTTTGGTCATGTGTGTTATGAACGACGTTACCACATAATCAGGATTTATTTGTTCATAAAGCACTGCCAGATCTGACAGAGGAAGATTTTGACCCAGATAGTAGCAATAGCAGCCTTGACTTTTCAAATAGTAATGATAAAACATCAAGCTAATTTCATGTTCTTCATTCTCTGGCAAGTACAGAATGATTTTGCTTTTGGTTGGATTAACATTCAGTTCGTCAATCTTCACATTCATAAAGCGCTTCAGTTGGTTCGAAAAGAAATGCTCATGACCAACGGACAAACTATTGACCTGCCATAGCTCTCCTATTTTTTGGAGTGTCGGTATTACGAGCTTTGCGTACATTCCCATGACCTTGTGCTGCTCTACGCTATCGCTGAGTATTCTCTGAACTGCCTGCTCATCCAGGCTCATAACGGCCGTCAATAGTTTATCTACGTTTTTTGCACCGGTATGAGAATTGTCGGATAGATTGTATTGCACTTCAGCAAGAAATTGCTCTTCATTCAACTGCGCGATTTTAGATATTTTATATCCATTTGAGTATAAAAGATTCACGTTAAGGATCTTTTTTACGTCCTCATCTGTGTAATAGCGAATGTTCGTGTCAGTTCTTTTCGGATTGAATAAATGATAACGCTGCTCCCAAATCCGAATGGTGTGCGCCTTAATCCCAGTCAGATTTTCGAGGTCTTTAATACTGTAATGAAGATCCTTCAATGTTTAACAATCACGTTGAATAATTAAACAAATTTAATATATTTTCAATTTATATCAACAATGATATTGGAAAGCTTAAATTTGATATCATGGATAGCCTGAATCCAAAGGACTGGATAAAGAAGAAAAAAGATAGGCGAGAATATCTATCTGTTGAGGTCATTTTCAAAGGGATTGAAAGTGGTGACAGGGCCATGTTAAGTGCAGGGATTACACTTATTGAAAGCACAAATCCCGAGCACAGAAAAGACGCAGATGAACTTCTAAGACTGTGTCTGCCATTAAGTGGAAATTCTATTCGGATTGGCGTCACAGGAGTGCCGGGTGTTGGAAAGAGTACATTTATAGAATCCTTTGGGAAATTGCTGGTGGATCAGGGAAAAAAGATCGCTGTATTAGCTATCGATCCGAGCAGTGCGATATCCGGAGGAAGTATTTTAGGGGATAAAACGAGAATGCAACACCTTTCAGCGATGAACGAAGTGTTTATTCGACCTTCTCCGGCTGGTGATACGCTTGGTGGTGTAGCGAGAAAAACACACGAATCAATTGTTCTATGTGAAGCTGCCGGATTCAATTATATCCTTGTTGAAACGGTTGGTGTTGGTCAATCGGAAACTGCTGTCAATTCCATGGTTGATTTCTTTTTACTTCTCATGTTAAGTGGAGCAGGGGATGAATTACAGGGAATAAAGAAGGGAATTATGGAGATGGCCGATGGTATCGTTATTACGAAAGCTGATGGCGATAATGAAAAACCTTCGAAACAAGCTGCAAGCCAATATCGAAATGCACTTCATCTGTTTCCCCCAAATGATAATGAATGGCAACCGCAGGTGTTAACGTGCAGTGCGATAGAAAATAAGGGGATGGGAGAAGTAGTTGAGCTGATAGAGGACTTCATTGAATTAGTTAAGCAGAACGGTTTCTTTGAAAGTAACAGAAAGAACCAGGACAAAGCCTGGTTTAGAGAAACACTTAAGGAAATGATACTTCGCGAGTATTTCGACAATCCTGATTTTTCCAGGATGAGAAGTCGTATTGAAGAGCAAATACTCAACGGCGAATTAACTTCCTTTCAGGGGGCGGAACTATTGATCAAACAATACCTTGATAAGCATGGAGAAGTTTAAAATCGAGGGAGATTACATTGAACTGATACAGCTATTAAAAGCTGTCGGCATTGCCGGAACCGGTGGACATGCTAAATTCCTCGTCGATGAAGGATTGGTGCTTCGTAATAATGAAGTAGAGTTTCGAAGAAGAGCAAAACTGATCCCTGGTGACGTGATCGAAATCGAAGATCAACGCATTGAACTAGAATAATTCCTGCAATTCCTTTTTGAGTGCTGCAACAGCAATTTCGGTAGGCATGGTGCCTACTTCTCCAACAATTTCAAAGATTTTACTCGCTAAGTCCATACCCACAGATGTAGGTCCCATTTGATTTCCAGCCAAGTTGATGATCTTAACAGTTTCGTCTTTGGATCTTCTAACAATTTCCCAGGTCTGAGGATTGATAAAGATCTGCTGAGCAATGTTGTGATCAAACTCTTCGCGTATTCCCTCGAGTAATTTAGCCTGCATAGCGGCTGCCGGTAGGCCCGGATTGTGAAGTCTCATAACGAGATTGTTCGGATGGATTCTTTCCATCAATAGCACCGCACGTTGATATGCCTCTACACGGTGAGGAAGAAAATACTTCTGTCGCTCCCTTTGTAGTTCAATTCTCAAGCTACGCACTTCTTTTTCCGATTCCTTTCGCAAGAAGAAAATAGCTGTCAATAAAACAGCTCCCGCAGGTACTACGATCAGTGCAATTTGAAATATAATCTGTATGATATCCATCTTATCTTAGTTTGTTCTGCAAATATAGAACTTCAATGTAAAGAAAAGTAACAAGTTATAGGCTCGTATTCACTATCGATTCATCAAATAGTGCCAGCCTCTGCTCTTGTTGGTTCCGGCTCGTTTACATTCAATTCCCAGATCTGCAAAATTTAAAACCACCACGGCTGATACCTGTTTTGATGGAGCCCCCCAACTAACATTCTCCTCGATCCATGGTTTCAGGTTGAGCTCTTCGGTGGGAACGTTCGTTTTATTGTCTACACTCAACAGGCATGATGACCCGTCCGTGTCAACAATAATCTGGAGCTGTATTTTACCACGCATTTTCTTGACGATATCCTCTCCCAGATGAACCTTCAGATCTTTAATGAAGGTTATGGAATTCAACTTTGCATCGGTAGAATCACTTTCGAATCCGAAACCATATGTTTTACATCCCTCCATTCTTTCAGGGAATACGACCTGAGAAAATGAGTAATCCGCAATGCTGAAAAGCATGAGAAAAATTCCAATAATGGTATCTTTTACCTGCATGGCCTGCAAAATAATTATTTCTGCTGTAATATGATTCGTAAAGTTGAAGGTTTCAATTTGACGGCAATCGTAGATACTTCTTACTCAACCATTGAACCGGCTCAAGGCATCATCTTAAAAACTTTTTCTTTAGTGCCGTCGCTGTACATGTAGATCAGTAAAGTGTTGGGTTTATCCGCTGTTTCGCGTCCTGACATGTCAGTGATCCGTACAAGCTCTTTTTCATTATTCGTTATCGGTTCAAGACCGTTTGTTGATGCATCAAATATTCTTAGATAGTGATACGTCGTGCCTCCAAATGGAAACATTGGAGACAGTACTTCGCCATGTGTTGAAATGACAATGAAATTGACAGGTTGAGAAACGATTACCGAATCGGTCACTGGAGCCGTCGTTACACCGGACTCATTGACAATGTAGGTCCAGTTAATGCTATCAGCTGAGACTGCAATTTGATAGTCAAGATAATCTGCCGCCCAGTTCAGTTTATAAACAAATTTGGTGCTACTGTACATGGTTAGGTCCAATACTTTTGCCAGACTGGATGTAAAATTTGAATTATTCTGAGTGTCAAAAAGAAAATCCCAGTAGTAGGTTGAATCTATGCTCGAAAGGATACAGTTATTTGATGAATCCGCTGTCCAACCTGTCCAGGGATCACCACTGCCTACTCCTGTTTCATATATTGGCGTTTGCGATGAAACGTAAAATGAAGCAAGTAGGGTTAAGAATAAAAGTGTAAATCTTTTCATAAGATTGAGTTTTTACTGATAGTAAAGTTAAGCAATTCATAGGTTAATCACTATTAAGGTTATGCGCTATGTTTACAAATCGCTTTTCGAATTTCGACTCTATACAGTGTGTCCTTATAAACTTTTAAGTTCTTCTTCCAGATATTTGAAATCACCTTTTACTTGAGGAATAATTAGAAGTTTTCCTATAATCGGCCACATAAATTTCAAAAAGCCTTTCGGCTGCATTTCAATCTCTACTTTAACTTCCGTGCCATTCGATGTTTCTTTCAGATCCCATTTTAGGTCTACGTTCATTCCTTTGCCTTCAACGGTAGAATATCGAATTCTTTTGTTTGTTTCAAGCTCCGTATATTCAAGAACCATCTCACCACCTTTACCGGTATCTTTAAATCTACTTCCGACTTTAATTTCACCCTCGGTTAATAACTCTGACTTTGATAGATGCTTTTGCCACTTAGTTCTCAATTCTGCTGAAACAGCAAAATCAAACACGGAACTTATGGAAGCGCTGGTGTGAATAGTTTTTCTATATGTAAACCCCATAGCGTATTTGTTACTAAAGTTTTGCGGCTGCGCACCGTCTCACATTCTAAATTAACTATAATCAAGGAAATTCGCTACCCCCTTTACAAAAGCGATTCTCGTATAGCAATTTGTTGATCGGCGATGATTATCTGTATCTTTATCGCGCTATACTGCTACACTAAAACCTTATTTGACAAAATCATAATTACTATTGAATTAAATGAAAACAGCTGTAATAATAGATGTAAGGGAGCCGAAGGAATTTCGGGACGGTAGTATTGATGGAGCAGTAAATTTACCTTTTACACAGTTTCACATTGATCAGTACAATGACTATCGTGAGCACGTGATATGTTTACTTTGCCAAAGTGGGAGCCGGGCTAACCAAGCAAAGGAGCGTTTATTGTCGAGTGGTTTTGAACATGTTATTTTGCTTGATCGTCACATAGAGAACCTTCAGGATAAAAAGAAAGCAATGGGCTGGAGTGTGGATCGACAGTTTCGTTTAACTCTAGGATTGCTTTTTGGTATATCGTTTACCGGTTATTTCTTGGACACGCCCCAAACATTATACTTTGGAGTTGCCATCGTTTGTGCATTGATCATTACATCAATTATTGATCGTTGCTATTTAAGAATGGGGATTGCTCTTCTTCCCTGGAATAAGGATAAGACAAGCTGACCTCACTTCATTCATTTGGCAGCTATACTGTCGCTCTTGTAGTTCTAGAGAGAAAAAGTGATTTATAATAAGGTAGTTTTTAATTTAATTTCAGCGCCTTTATAAAGTCTGGAAACAGGACATTCTTCCTTACTGGTGTTAGCTAGCTCTTCGAATTTTGATTGAGACAATCCTTCACATTTAACCTTACAATCAAGTTCGATTGTGGTAATCAGTGGGCCAATATCGTCCTTTTCAAGGTGGACTTTAGCAATTGTTTCAACGCTTTCAGGTTGAAGATTTTCACCACTAATTAATGCAGAAAGAAACATAGAAAAGCAACCAGCTTGAGCGGCACCGATCAGTTCTTCAGGATTCGTACCCTCACCTGATTCAAACCTTGAAGCGTAAGTGAAAGGTCCGTTGTAGTTACTGAATTTCATTACTCCGTTACCTTCTTTGAGGGTTCCGGTCCATTTTGCGCTTGCGTTACGAGTAGCCATATATTTTTAGTTTGTTATTAATAATCTAACAAAATTATTGATACACTCCTCTTTAAATCCATTTATTATTGGCCAATCAGCTTATTAGTATCTAAATGATATTAGGCTTTTGTGAAATTGTCATTTCTGATCTGAGGGGTGTATTACAAAGTACACTATAACGTTCTGCAAATAGGCAAATGCGCCTAACAAGTATAATGAATTTGGCGCTTTTGTTTATTTGCTGTTATAGGTATTCTAAATCACTTCCGCTTCGCCTATCAGTCTAGCGCCTTCATGCAACCACCAGATTCTACCTTTTTGCAAGTATTGTTCAATTGGCTGAGAAGGTACAAAACGGACAGTTACTTCTTTCTCCTCACCAGGTTCTATTGTCCTGTTTCCGTCAAAAATTATATCACCAATATACGTATGTAACAGTTCTCCCTTTTCGTTATACTCAAATACATGGTTTGGTCTGTATCCACTGATGAATCCTGTTTTCCGTCCACCGTCCTTGGTAGGCAAGAGCTTAACTTTTGCTTTAATTTCGAGTAATTTTTGATCGAATTCTACGTGTAAATCTTGGAAACTTTTCAGTGTATAGCTGTCATAAGCCATAATATCAAAAACTTTAGATTGACCAGTACCTAGCCATTTTTTGTAGATCAATTTACCATTGATATACAAGTATAATTCGTTGTTTTCTGTAAACTTCTTATATATCGCCATTGTGTTTTAATAGTGATTTGGTTGTGCGGATCATTGCCTATAACGTTTTGCGGCTATGCACCGCAGTACGTCATTAAATGTTTTGTGATTGTAAGATAGTGATTTGCCAACACTCCTTCAGCTTTTCGAGCGACATCCTCGCTCGAGCTTCAGTCTTCGCAAGCTTCGCTTGCTCTGGTGCTGATATAGGTAAATTATTCGCTAAACGCATCAAACCTTGTCCTGCGAATCCTTATTGGATTGGAAAAAGGAATAGCTGTAAAACCCTCAATATTGAGTAAATCTGTTAAGCTGTTGTAAAATCGCATACCAATATAGTTCCCATCTTCACCGAGCCACCACATAAATTCCATAGTTATCCTTTCATTATTACTCTTCGTTTTAAATATTTTACCAGATCCATTATCGTTGATCTGAAATGCAAATTCTTCTGATTCAATATCGTTGCACTTTTCATATATCACATCACTAGTATCCTCTACAATCAATTTCCAGTATCCTAGAAAATCAGTGTCTTTCATTAAAGGATATTCTTCATAACCGACTCTTTTAACTTCATCTTTTACATTGCCAACATATTCAAACCTTTCGATAATTTCCTTTCGATCAATGTGATTTTCATACTGAATATCGAAATGACCCGTGCCAAATGACCACCAACCGCCATAGAAATAGCACAAGCTATCTCCTCGGCAATTTGATTGACGAGAAAGTACTTCGTGCTCTGTAAGAAGAAATCCTTTCTCGCTTTTCTTGATAGTGTCAACACGTACAAAGCTTCCATCTGATGTTTCAAGCCAATAACCCACGAAAGATTTGTCATCAAAATTTCCTTGGCATATTGCGAAGCCAGTGAGTAAGAAGATGAATCCAAATATGGCGAGTTTTTCCACGTTCATGAGTAAATTGTGGTTTGTGCGTTTGTTATTACCTTTAACGTTTTGCGGCTATGCTATCGCGCTGCCGTTCTCCAATATACGAAATAAGCAGGGTGGTGCATAGGCGCTGTTAGCACACGTTTACGTTATTTGGTATAACTGCACAGCAATTCTATACTCTGGACTATAGAAAAGGAATAGTCTCTTCTCACAATAGTCATCACAAATCCAATGCGTGTCAAATTCAGTGATAAAATGCATCGGTTTGCCACCAGGGTCTAGCGGGGTTTCATCATCCTGTAGCCATTCCGGTTTTCCACCAATTGGAATTCCTTTTATGTACACATTTTCACCACTTTGTCTGGCTTCTTCTTTTGATTTGATGAATGTTTCTTTCGTCTTTTCAAACCATTCTTTCCAATTATCTTGCAAGTCAAAATATTTGAAGCTTGTCTTGAATTCATATTTGCCATTACGAAGATTGAAAGCAATCATATTGTCCTTACAATACTCAGTAAAATAGGCAGCAGTTGCTTCATTGTAGGGATCCTCATTATATTGAATCAGGTGTATTTTTTCATCTCCCCAATTTTTATTGATAACGCCCAGGCGGATTGAACATATGGGAAAAAACACCTCTCTGGCTTTGTCAATATTTGTTTCAAATACAGAATCAATTTCTGGAAATAGATCAATATGATGTTCCTTTTTCCCTTTCAAGAAGTCAAATATTCCCATTGTGGTAATTTAATGTGTGCTAACGTTTTGCGGCTACGCACCGCCGCACGTCTTTAAATGTTTTGTGATTGTAAGTTACGAATAGTTGAGCTAAATGAATTAGTTGTTGAGAGTAAGGTTTGTGCGATGGGGTGTAGGTGCTGTTAGCAACAGTGTTTATTTCATTTTTACTTTATAAATAAGATCACCGTTTTTTCGAAGTACTAAGTACTTTTTACCCTTTCTTGCAAGAATAATTTCAGATGATGAGACGTAATCATTCCATTGACCAGTATATATAAAATCACTAATAAAGTTGCCCTCATCATTGAGAAGAGCAATTTTATTGTCCTTAATTGCGTATCCCCAATATTTATTTCCATACATTCTGTCATATGAAGTTTCATCAATTCGATTCAATT
>JASBTZ010000012.1 GCA_030148165.1 Bacteroidota bacterium | reverse complement strand
GTAATCCCCCTCTCACCGCCATGAAATAAGGTGACTTTGGATGAGAACCCAACGGGGTTCGTGCCGAAGCGAAGCGGAGACCACCGTACCTGTGCAACAGGTACGGGTAATCCCCCTCTCACCGCAAAGAATTGCAAAATAAAGATTGTACAATTAAAGTAATTCCTTATTTTTGCACGCACTTTCTGAGGACGATCAGAGAGTTTTTGAAAGACTGTTCGGGGTGTAGCGTAGCCCGGTCATCGCGCCTGGTTTGGGACCAGGAGGTCGCAGGTTCGAATCCTGCCACCCCGACAACAATTGTTAGAAACCCGCTCTGTATCCCTTTACAGATGCGGGTTTTATTTGTTAGGGGACCCTAACAAATCCGCCAACTCACTAATTTACTCACTTTTTTCGCGACATGAAATTCCATTACGGGAAATGACCGGAAATCATTTACGAGCTGTTGAATTAACAAAAACGCTGTTGAAAAATTATATTACTTTTTTTTGACCTCTTTTTGGCTTTCATTTTACGCTCTACTTTTTCGAAAATAATTTCCATGCCTTACGTATCCTGCTTTTCAGAAAGATTGGAGCACGAAAATCGCATTCAAATAACAGGATTGTTGTGTTGTGATCTACCCTTGAGAGAATCTGTCAAAAATCGTTTCGTATCCTGCTGAAATTCTAAATAGGTTGGAAAAATAGGCTTAAAAGGAACATAATTACGATGTGTTTTTTCTACAAAAATGTAGATGTGACGGGGCCTTCAGAGCTGCTTAGTGAGTTGCGCAGTGAGTAATTGTACCTTACCTTTGTTGAAGGTAGGGTTAATGAATTCATGTTAACTCAATACTTTTAAAATGAAAACCAATGATAGAATCACGTTTAGCATTATTACACGAAAGCAAAGGGATGCTGTTGCGCTATACGTTCGAATCAAATACATAAATAAACAATCGGAGATTTGTACTGGAATCTCAATTAATAATTCATACGAATACAATTCAAAGGAGCAAAAGCTTGTAGATAAGCAAAAGCAAGAAAAACTCGAAGAGTTCCTCGATCAGGTTAAAGGATTTGCCTTTGAGCTTCAAAGGCATGATAGACTCAAACACCCATCAGATGTAAAGATGGCTTTTAAGACCAAAACAATTAAGTCAATGAATCTCTTATCACTGTTTGACAAGTTCCTTCGATTCCTGGAAACAGAAGTCAAAGGAGGCGTCCTATCTCAAGGGACTTTGAAGAACTACTACACGACCCAGAAATTTCTAACTCGATTTATTAAGGACTGCTATAGTCGAAAAGATATTTCGATCCTAGAATACGATCGAATGTTTATCGATCAGTTCAATCAGTGGATGATGGAGAATACCTCTTCAGAGAATAATGGCCGCGTTAAGCACTTCGAAAGATTAAAGCGTTTTACTTCTCACTACCAACAGTATGAGATGATCAAAAACGACCCCTTTCTTGGGCTTAAGCTATCGAAAAAAGTAAAGCCAAGAACGTTCCTAACGGAAGAAGAAGTCGATGATCTAAGAGATCTTGAAAACATTTCCTCTTCGCTTCGACTTACTCGCGACATGTTTCTCTTTATGGCTCTAACCGGGCTTTCGTATTCTGATCTCGCCGAATTATCAGAAGATCAGATTGAACGCCAGGGAGAACAGCTTGTAATTCGAGGCAATCGAAAGAAAACGAAGATTGCCTACACTACACCTTTATTCGATGAAGCCCTCCAAATCCTGAACAAATACAAGAACCATTACCTGGCACGTAAAAAAGGAACGCTTCTACCGGTTTATTGTAATCAAACATTTAATCGAAACTTAAAGCGTCTTACCAAACTTGCCACGATTGATAAGCCATTGTCCAGTCACTGCGCGCGCCATTCTTTCGCGACGCTGGCTCTAACAGCGGGCGTACCACTTGTAACCATTCAACATGTCTTAGGACATGCCGATATAAGAATGACACAACACTATTCACGACTCATTGATAAGAAACTGCTTGGTGATATGCAGGCATTTGGCGATCACATGAGGGAGAAACCTAGTATTAACCATCCTGTAAAACTCAGGGTAATTAAACCGGATCGTGATGAAAAACACAGCGGAACTTAAGCGACTCATTAAATCATTCGAAGTCGCTTTAGAGAAAATCTCCTTGCAGGCTCCCCAGCAAATTTACTGGGTGAGCCGCAAGAAAGCAGCCGAGCTTTATGATGTTAGCGTTCGTACGCTGCTGAATTGGAAAAATGAGGGCCTAATAGAGGCCAAGGAAATTAATGGGAAGGTCTACTACAGTATCCTTCCACTAACAAAACCCACGAAATGAAGCAAGAATACATTTGTAAGCTCGACTCCTGTAATGAGGAGTTCGAGCCTGTAAGAAGCGATCAGGAATTTTGCTCTGATCCTTGCAGAAATAAATACCACAACCTTCGAAAGAACAAAATCAAAGGCAATCGTCATATATTTATAGATCGCTATATTCTTGACTGCGATCTCTGCGAAGAGTTTTTTAAAATCTTTGGAGAGACAAGTTTTAAATTCCGTCTAATTGGCAAACGAGGATTTTCGTATGGTGATTATGGGGAATCAGTAATACGTAATGGAGAATCTTTTTTCGCATTAGGTAGGTTCGCTTATCGATTAACCGGTCTAAAGAGCATTCAAATCATTGAGCTAAGCGAAAGAGATGAAATATTTCAAACAAATACGAAACAAGACACCTTCAAATCATTTCTTGGTCTCATTGAATCCATAAATTCAGATGAAAATTAATTCCGATAATTTCAGGCGGAAAATTAATTTTCGGGAATTTCCAATAATTATTTAATTAATTCTCGAGGCGGTCGTAAAAATTACATGGATATGCTCTCGTTTACTCTTGTGTACTGGGGTTACACGAGTAACTTGGATAATTTTTACGAGCCTTATAATTAATTTTTAGCGCGAGATTTTTGTCAATTTGGTGGGGATGATTCAGAATTATTACACCATACTTTATGTAGTAATTAATTCTTCACATTTAATTTTCCAGTGCAGTTACACCGCACAGGTTCAGTTTAAGTTTGTTTCAGTGATTCGCAAAATATAATGAGTGAGTGTTTTGAGAGTACCCTGAATCACTCGAGGTACTGCCCCTATGGTAGGAATGTTAATTTGATCCGTCATGCGAAAACCAATTGGCACGACAGCAAAGACAGGTGAAAATTGCCCTGAGAGCGGAGTATGGAAAGTAGTTGGAGCACCAACTACGACAGCTCCAATCGCAAAGGGGAATACGATGCCTCCTTATGCTGGAAAAGCGGTAGTTTGGAAATTATCAAGCTACGCTTAAGTAAAAAGGGGGAGGGCTACTCCCCCTTTTTACTATTTTAACACCCATTATTAACAAACAGTTATGGCCACTAATAAAAGAGCTCTCATCCGATACAAGATCCTAGACCGCTGCTTTAGCAATAAATACCGTCGGTTCTACATTAATGATCTGATTGATGCCTGTTCAAATGGAATTTCTGAACATGTCGGTGAGGCTATTACAGTTTCTAGAAGGCAAATATTCGATGATATAACCTTCATGAAAAGTGACGCTGGATACACTGCACCCATTGAATCTATGAGAGATGGTAAACAGGTATATTATCGGTATGACGACGATAGTTTTAGTATCGAGAAAAGTCCAATTAACCCTGAAGAAATGGAGCAGATATCAGATGCTCTTGAAATTTTTGGTCGAATAAAAGGCCTTCCAAATTTCGAATGGATGGCCGAACTGGAAACTAAACTAAGAGACACCTTGGAAGCACAAAACAATGAGATAATAAGTTTTGATCATAATCCATACTTAAGGGGAATTGAACACCTACAGGAATTGTACAATTTCATTAAATCTAAAGTGGTCCTAAAGATCATATATCAAGGTTTCAAAATGGAAAAACCTATCGAATACATCATACACCCCTACCACTTGAAGCAGTATAATAATCGTTGGTTCCTGTTTGGTCTGAATGATGAATTCAACAAAATTCAAAATCTTGCATTAGATAGAATTGCAGGAATTGAGTCTCTATCCAACTCTTACGTAAATTGCCAGATAGACTTCGAGGAATACTTCGAGGATATAATCGGTGTTACCAATCCTGAAGATCAATTTGCTGAAGACATAGTCCTGGAGTTTTCGGAGCATCGTCTTCCCTATGTGTTGTCGAAGCCCATTCATGGATCTCAAAAACTTAAAGACGGCCGAATTCATTTAAATCTAAAGATAAACCGAGAATTCACAAGTTATCTTATGTCTTTTGGTGGAGATGTCCAGGTAATTAGTCCTGCCAATTTGAAAACAATTCTAATTGAGGAAGCTAAAAAAGTAATTAATCAGTAAGAGTGCGCCTATACTGCACAGAAAAATCTGATATTTGAAACAATCCAATTAGAACAAGTTTATGAGAGAATTTACACTTGATGATATTAATCCAATAGAAGCTGTTATGCAACGCGTTTGGGACATTTTTAATGTACTTAGAAACGAGGCAGTTCGTCCGGAAGATTATCATATTGTGCTTCTACTTCTTTCATACTATCGAGAAGGGATTCTTTCTGATCAACTCATTTACGAAACTAGAGATAGAATTGAATTTGAGAGATTGGTATATGAAAAGCTTCATAGAAAGAACGCGAGACATGATTTGATTGAGATTCATAATGAGATTTCTCCTATCCTCAGACATATTAAAGACGATGGACTACACAGAATATTAGGTGTAATCGGATCAATCAATAAAAAAGTTCTTGATGATCACTTTCCAGGCATATTTGATAGTGTTCTTCATAAAATAATTGAATCTCAAGGTGTTCGTGGGGTTGAGCATTTACAGCCTCTTGAATTATCAAGGTTTATATCAGGTCTTACGAAAGAAAGGCATTCTGATGAAGTATTCAATCCATTTGCTGGATTGGCATCTTATGGTGTTTCTTTTGAGAATGGAAGTACTTATTACGGACAAGAACTTAACAGAAGAACATGGGCAATTGGTGCTTTGAGAATAATTGCATCAAGAAGACCTGGAACTTCAAGGTTTTCATGTGACAATTCGATTTCCAACTGGCCCGATAGAAAATTTGATTTAATCGTTTCTACACCACCATTTCGTGCGAGGATTTCCCACAATGATTTCGATGTCCCACCTTTCGTAAAAACTGCTGAACAGTTCCTACTATACAAAGGATTGAGTTCATTGACAAGATCCGGTAGAATGATTGTTGTTCTTCCTCTTGGGTTTTTGTCGAATGCATCTGGCGATAAAAAGATTCGGGAAATGCTGGTTGAATCGGGAAATCTAGAAACAGTAATTTCACTACCATCAGGAATTTTTCAGGGAACTGGAATAAAAACTTGTATCCTAATTATCAACAAGCAGAAAGAAACGCGCGGTATGATCCGTTTCATCAATGCAGATTCTTTATATAATCCTTCCACTAAAAAAAAGACACTGGATGACTACAAATTAGGGGGGATCTATGCAGATACGAGTGAAAATAACTACTCATGGTTTGTTGATATTGGTCGCATTCGTGAGGATGACTATAGTTTGGTTGGAGATCGATACCGATTCAAAAATATTGATGGCGTACAGTTAAATGACATCATAAAGCCATTCAGGGGATTCAGGGCCGAGGTGAATGAGCTTGGACCTATTGTACGCATTCGGGATTTAAGCAATGACCCTTTAAACAGTTCTCTTGATCTCTCTAAAATAGATGTTGGACATATTACCAGACCTGGGTTTAAACGTATTGATTCATCTTGTCTTTTATTAGCTACGAGATGGAAATCCTTGAAACCAACTTACTTCAAGTATGTTGGCATCCCAATTTATATTTCAAATGATATAGAAGCCTTTTTTATTGACTCGTCGAAAGTCAATAGCACCTATCTAATTAATGAGTTAGATGCCGACTACGTTAAAGAACAGCTGGAAGGTTATAGCACCACCGGAAGTATTCCATCTATCAGGAAAGCAGACATATTAAAGATTGTAGTTAAACTTCCTTCCATCCAGGAACAGGAAGGTAAGGTTCAGGGGCTATTTGAACTTTCCGATAAGATCAAGTCTTTGGAGGCGGAACGAAATGCATTAGCACATGGTCAAACCCTGAAGAAATTCGATGAGTTTGCATCGTTAAAACACTCCTTAGGTCGTCCAAGACAAAATATATTGGATTGGGCAGATAATATTCTTGATTTCTTGACAAAGAATGAGAAGTCGATAGAGTCAATTAATAATGAATTCAAGAAGTTCTATGGTTTAGATGTAATTGAGGCATTGAAGGAAATCAAAAAAGATGTCGGACACATGACGGAGATTCTTGAAAAAGGTGAGAACGGCCTGATCCTTGACGATTACCCACTATCCTTGATTTCACTTAAGCAATTGAACAACTTTGTTTCATCGTTGAATAATAATGGGTTCAAATTCGAGCTTAAGAAATTTCTACTGAAGGGTCAGGAACTTGGTACCCGAGGAATTAAAACCAATGTAACACTATTACAGGTGTTGTTGGATAATGTACTTACGAACGCAAATAAATATGCTTTTCCCGAAAAAAACGTAACAAATGAAGTTGTGATCGAATTGGTGGATCAGGATGATTATTTATTTGTTCGTATTAGGAATAATGGTAATCCTTTTCCAAAGAATTTTACCCAAGAAAAATTCACCACAAAATATACAACTGCGCATCCCGTGAAAGGAACAGGATTAGGGGGATATGATATTAATAGGATAGCCACATATTTTGGAAATCCAAATTGGGAGTTACATCTTGATGATAAGGATGTTTACCCGGTTGAATTCGAATTTAAGTTTAAGATAAAATTGATAGGTTAAGTATGGAATACAATGTATTATGGATTGATGATGAGCATGAAACCCTGACAGGAACCAAAGGTCGTGCTAAACGAAACGGGATTAACCTGGTACCATTCAAATCGTTAGACGGTATAGATGAATTGGAGAGAAATTATACCTTTTACGATGGAGTTCTCTTAGATGCAAAATTTTTAGAAAGTGATAGTGATATTGCAGGATCGGAAGATACCGACAACGTTCACCGTGCGAAGGAGAGAATTCTACAACTCCCCAAAAAGTTCGAAATATTTGTATTAACCGGCCAAGCAGAAGCATACGATGATCGCCAGTTCACAAAAGCCTTTCTTAAGGTATATAAAAAGGCCGATGATAACGACATAGAGCAGCTTTTTGTTGATATCAAAGCTGCGGCGGATAAACAAGAAGACACACAGTTACGCTTCAAACATAAACGAGCCTTTGATGTGTGTACCGAACGCTATATAGGTGAATCAGCAGGACAAGATCTCCTCAGCCTATTAAAGATCGAAGATTCTGGTAATACGAACGATCACTTCAATACGATCCGAAAGTTAATCGAAGACCTTTTTGTCGCCTTTAATAAGTATAAATTGTTGCCGGCTGAGTTCATACAATCTGGTATAGCATTAAATGAATCAAGCAAATTTCTCGCAGGTAAGGATCGCGACGGTAACTACTTTGAAGAGAAAGGCTTCAAGCATCTTGATGAGACTCACCTTCCGGCCGAAGTGTCAAATTTAATTAGAGGGTTGTTGATTTACACGCAAGCCGGATCTCACCGTTCTGCCATTGATCAACACATCAGAATAGTTCAAAACAGTTACCTGGTAACCAGTCTTGTTTATCAACTTATGGATGTTCTGACTTGGTTCAAAATATATGTCGATGGTAATCCAAAACAAGAAAATTGGGAAAGTACAACTGAAATCCAAATTACCGACAGTAATTTAGTTTTGGGGGTGGTATTTAACTTTAACTATCAAAAAGGATTTGCCTTCTTTAGACCAAACAATGGAGCGGACAGTTGCATTATACCGGCAAACATTGTTTCTCAGTATTCACTTAATGAAAATGACAGAATTGAAGCTGAATTGGAAGATTACTTTGATCATCGTCGAAACCAAACAATGACTAGGGTTAAATCAGCTCAGAAGATTTAATTCAACTATGCACCTATACTGCACACATTAAATTTATCTTTAACAAATAATCAATACGAATAGCATCCCCCATGATAACAGGAGAATTAAAATCACAAATCGATCAGATCTGGAACACCTTTTGGACCGGAGGTATTACTAACACGATCACAATAGTTGAACAGCTCACATACCTCATCTTCATTAAAGATTTGGATGAGACTGAGATACGAAACGAGTTAAAGGCCAAAAGAGGTTTTAAATATACCCCGATCTTCAGTGAAGATCAGCAACAATTCCGCTGGAAGAACCTGAAAGAAATGGATGTGAATGCGCGCCACATGATCTTTAGTAATACTGTTGATGGTATCTTCCCATTCATTCGAACATTGGGTCAAGAAAAGAGCCTGTTCTCAACCTATATGCGCGGAGCAACCTTTGGCATCTCAAAGCCAATGGTATTGGATCAGGTGATGGAGAAGTTGGAGAACATCAATATGTCTAACCAGGACACAAAAGGTGACATCTACGAATACTTGCTTTCGAAACTCGAAGGTGGCGGTACTGCAGGTCAGTTTAGAACACCTCGACACATCATTAAATTAATGGTGGAGCTGATGAAGCCTACATTAGAAGATACTGCTTGTGATCCTTCAGCAGGTTCCGCAGGATTTTTAGTAGCGGTAAAAGAATACATCGACAAACACTACAGTGTTACCGACCTCGACAAGGATTCCAACCACATCAACAAAGAAATGTTCAACGGAATGGAATTCGATGCAACCATGTTGCGCATTGCTTCCATGAATTTATACCTACACGGTGTGGAAGAGCCAAACATCATTGATGTGGATGCAGTGAGTAAAGACAATACGGTACACGATGCCTATACGCTCATCCTTGCAAACCCTCCATTCAAAGGAACTATTGACAAGGAAAGTATTGCACCTGGACTTAAAAACGTAACCAACACTACCAAAACGGAATTGCTATTCCTTGCCCTGATGTTGCGAATGCTCAAAAAAGGTGGGCGTTGTGCAGTGATCGTACCGGATGGAGTACTGTTTGGAAGTGGAAAAGCCCACAAAAGCATTCGCGAAGAGATCATTGCAAACAACAAATTGGAGGCAGTAATTTCCATGCCGAGCGGGGTTTTCAAACCCTATGCAGGAGTAAGCACGGCCATCATGATCTTTACCAAAACAGGTACAGGTGGCACAGACAACGTGTGGTTCTACGACATGAAAGCGGATGGTAAATCCCTGGACGACAAACGAAACCTATTAGTTCCGGAAGAAGTGTTTGATGCCTTTGCCTTTGGTGAAGGAGCTGACGAACTGTCAGAGGAACAACAAAAAGCACTACACGACAAGTTCAACTTACCGGACATCATCGCCAGATTTGCTGAGAGAAACGGGGTGGCTGAGCGTAGTCGAAGTCGAACCGACCAATCCTTCCTTGTTCCTTTCTCAGATATCAAAGAAAACGATTGGGATCTTTCCATTAATCGCTACAAGGAGATTGTGTATGAAGAAATCGAATACGAAGCTCCTGATGTCATCATCAAACAGATCGAGGAGCTGGACAAAGAAAGAACAGAAGCGTTGTCAACTTTAAAGGAGTTGTTGAGATGATGTTAAAAGATGTAATGTTCCAAATTAGAGGTCTTTCATATTCAAAGAAGGATTCTACTGATGAATATTCTCAAGATTATATTCCAGTACTAAGAGCTGGTAATATTCAAGAATCTAAAATTCTTGAAGAAGATTATGTTTATGTTCCAAAACGAATAGTAAAACCAAAGCAATTATTAAAAAAAGGCGATGTATTAATTGCTGCATCAAGTGGCAGTATTTCAATTGTCGGTAAGGCCGCGATGGTTTCACAAGACATGAACGCAAGTTTTGGAGCCTTTTGTAAGGTACTCAGACCAGACATATCTAAAATAGATTTATCATATTTCAAACATTATTTCGAAACAGAATATTATAAAAGGACAATAAAGGGATTAGCTGAGGGTGCCAATATTAACAATCTTAAAAGTGAACATTTTGATAATCTCGATATCCCCCTCCCCCCACTACCCATCCAAAAAAAGATAGCAGCCATTTTAGACGCAGCAGATGCTTACCGCCAAAAAACCAAAGCCCTCATTGCCAAATACGATGAACTTACCCAAAGTTTATTCTTGGATATGTTTGGGGATCCGGTGACGAACCCAAAGGGGTGGGAGAAATATAAAGGAGAAGATGTTTGCGTGAAAATTTCAGTTGGTGTTGTAATAAAACCTGCGTCTTATTACGTTGATAAAGGCGTGATTGCATTAAGATCACTAAATGTCAAGCCTTTTAAAATAGATCTAAGTGATGTCGTTTATTTCTCTCAAGAGACACATAAGAATGAACTTAAGAAGTCTATATTAAAGGACGGTGATGTCGTGGTAGTTAGAACTGGAAATACAGGTACAGCTGCCTTAATTACCAAAGAACTAGATGGAATTAACTGTATCGATTTGATCATCGTAAGAGTTGACAAGTCAAAACTTAACGCGAATTATTTATGCCATTTTCTAAATTCTGAAAGGGGTAAAGAGTTAGTTGCTGGCAAGTCTGTTGGTGGAATACATAAACATTTTAATGTCGGGGCTATGAAAGGAACTAACATTCCACTTCCCCACATCGATTTGCAAAGGCTGTTCGAAAAACGAGTTGAGATTTTGAAAAGTCAGCAAACAAAGGCACAAGCCAGCTTAGATAAAGCAGAAGATTTGTTTAACAGCCTTTTACAAAAGGCGTTTAATGGAGAATTGTAGCAAATAAATTATTAAATGCAGTTCGACTGCACAAGTTAGTTTTAAGTTTGTAGAGAACACTGAAAAAGTAAAGCGTATGAAAGGAAAAGTCTCTTTTTTTAATATCCCTCGGGGATTCGGGAAAATTCTTGATGAAGATTTGAATGAATATTTTGTTCATAATTCTGAGGTTCAAGATAAATGTAAAGCACTTTATGAGGGCGAGATTGTTGAGTTTGAATTGGAAGAAACTGATAAAGGAAAAAGTGCCACAAATGTCACTCGGTCAATTGAACGTAAACGAGGTGTAATACAGGAATATCAAATGTCTGATGGCTGGGGATATATTGAACATGAAGACGAAAAATATTGGTTTCATCACACACAGGTTGTAGGTCAATATGGCTTTAAAAAGATAAGAGAAGATTTCTTGGTCGAATTCACGCCGGTTGATGATGGTAGGCTAAGTGCAGACAATGTAATATGCCTGGATACCCGCAATGGTTTGGAAAAATTTGCTTACCTCGGTAATTGGGAAAAAGCTATTGATGATTTAGCGATACTTGCTCAACCAGAAGAATGGGACTATTTAGATGAAAAAACGGGTAAAAAACCTGTTCTTGACAGCTACATTCATCAAACTTTCATTCAATTAAAGAAAGAGGGGAAGATTGAAATAGCTGAACAAAATGGTGTTCGACAGTACGCCGCTTTCAACACAGGTCTGGTTACCACCAAGCAAGAAGAAATATTCGCTTATTTTGAGGTTAACCGTCCACCGTCGCCAACATATTCATACTTGAATTTGGATTCTCAACCATGGAAGTTCATTAAGTTTGAGCGAGAAAGTGATCGTATAATGACACACTTCAAAGAGCGACCTAAACTAGCGCATTATTTCTCCGACCCAATTGATTTATTGTATGATGTAAACAGAAGACTTATCCCTGACTTTGAACATATCGTAGATGATCGCGAGGATCGCTTTCCGGAGTCATTTAAAACGCTTTCAGACGATCAGATCATGGAACGTCTTCGTTCAGCGATCGATAGTGCTCTGAAGAGAGTGAGAAGAAACTATAAAACCGCCATCCCTCAATTTTATAATGGTGGTATACAATTGCTGTTGCCACTTTGTTTAGAACAACCTGAAAAGGCAGATTTAGCCTTGGTCGTCGCAAGAGAAAATGAAATTTATCGTGCAAATACTATCTTACCATTGGATTGGGCATATAACAATGCAAGATTATTAGCGAAGCCCGATCGAGAATGGTTAAACCCGTAAATGACTAAAATGGCAATAATGAGTCAAAGATTAAAGGATGCCCTGATTAGTAAACTACTTTTTAGGGGGGCGAAAACAAAGGCAGGCTTACTGCTACTTTGGGTTGCTGCCATTCTTATTGGTACTCAGTTGCCGATTTTCATTCAGTTGATAGACTACATTTTGTCTGACGGTAATATCTGTGATAATGAATCATCCGTTTTTCAGATTATTGTTTTCATCACTGGAATGATACTTCTTATTATTGGATTATACTTGTTATTCCATGAATTTTTCGGTTACTCAGATAGGAAAAAACTGTTGGATACATTGGCTATCAACGAACTGGATAATTATACTTCACCTGATGATCTCATATATTTCTTTTACGACCGTTTGTTATCGAATCATTCTTTCTTCAATAATCAACTTGGTTATTTGGAAGACTACTACAACATTTTAGTACGAGACGAGAACATACTCCGTCATAAAACGCTCAGAACTCTTCAATTATCAATGACGGATCATCTGGGTAAATTAATTGATTTTATGCCAAACAATTTTGGTCCAGGAGGAACAGGACATTTTTATAGACTCTGCCCCGGATTACCTAGTCATGATCCCAGATATCAAGAGTGTTTCCAAGAAATGGAAGGTTATATTTTGGCATTTTTGGAAGATCATAATAAATTCAGGGAAACAATTTATAAGGTAAACCCTAACTATAGTACAAGAAATCATATTGAATAATGAATTCTAACTTCCATTTCCTACAACGCGAATGGGCTGAATTATTTCAGCGTGCATCCAAAGCAGAAGAGTTGGTGGTAACAGACCCTCGAACTTCTTTGGCTTATGCTCGTATGGCATTGGAATTGGCTGTAAACTGGATGTTCAATAATGATCGTGAATTAGAAACACCCTATGACACTTCTCTGAATTCGTTAATGAAGAGTAACGATTTTAAGGATCAGTTTCCTTTCAAACTCTACAACGAGATTGATCTTATTCGTAAGGTTGGTAATCTTGCTATTCACAACAAACCCGTATCTGATACTGATTCAGATATAGTGATTTCAAACCTGTATTATTTTACTAAGTGGTTTGCCAAGTCTTATAGTTCAGAATCAATTGACCTTCCTGGAATATTCGATGGAACACTAATTCCTACAGAGGGTAAAGCAGCTCTTTCGAAACGTCAATTAGACGAATTACAGGTGAACTTTGAAAAGGACCTGAACAAGTTTCAGGTTGAATTAAAATTTACGAAGGAAAGAAATCAGAAACTTGAAGAAGAGAATGAGCTCTTCAAAAAGCGAATCGAAGAACTTCAGGCTCAGATTAAAGAGAATAAGGACGTCGCAGATGAACTTGATGAATTGAAGCATCCGCGAAATGAGTATGAGACTAGAAAGTACTTCATTGATGTTTCATTACGCGAAGCCGGTTGGGATCTTGCAGGAGCCAAAGACAAGGAATTCAAAGTGGAGTATATGCCTAGTTCCACTAACATCACAGAAACGGGTTTTGTAGACTACGTGTTATGGGATGATGATGGAGACCCCTTAGCACTTGTTGAGGCTAAAAAGACAATGGAAAGCGCTTCCAAAGGAGAAAACCAGGCACAGCTTTATGCTGATTGTCTTGAAAAGATGTATGGGCGTCGCCCGGTTATGTATTATACGAATGGTTTTGAAACATTCCTTTGGGATGATCAATTCTATAAAGGCTCAAGAAGAGTACATGGTTTTTATACTAAGCAGGAGCTTCAGACAATCATGTTTCGTCGTGAAAACAGAGAAGATATTCGTTTAGCTCCAATCGATACAAGTATTGCTGGTAGAACATATCAAATGCGCTCAATAAAAAGTATTGCGGAGCATTTTGCGGGCACTGATAAAACGAACGGTAATTTGATTGGCACCAATAGAGGCGCATTATTAGTCTTAGCTACCGGAACCGGTAAAACACGAACTTCGATTGCATTCTCTAAGCTGCTATTGGAATGTAACTGGGCAAAACGGGTCTTGTTTCTTGCGGACAGAAAGAGCCTGGTTAGTCAGGCTAAAAGAAACTTCGTAAAACTCTTACCTGAACACAAAAGCGTGAATTTGTTGGAAGAAAAAGACAATCCGGAAGCTCGTTTTGCTTTTTCTACATATCAAACGATGATGGGGTTAATTGATGGCTCCCGAGAGAATGAAAAACGCTTCTATGGTGTAGGTCATTTTGATCTGATTATTATTGATGAGGCACACCGTTCCATTTACAAGAAGTACCAAGCCATATTTGAATATTTTGATGCGCTATTTCTTGGGTTAACAGCAACTCCCAAGAATAGCATCGATCGAAACACCTATGAGGTCTTTGGATTGCCGGATAAATCTCCTACTGATGCGTACACATTTGAAGAGGCTGTAGCTAACAAACATCTGGTCCCATATCATACAATTGAACTGTCTACTAAATTCTTGTCATCAGGAATTAAATACGCAGATCTTTCGGAAGAAGAGAAAGAGCAGTTTGAAGAAGAGATTTTGGAAGGTGAGGAAGCGACTGGTGAAGAATGGGTTGATAAGAACGCTTTAAACCAATGGCTATTCAACAAAAACACCGCTCTGGAAACACTAAAAAAGATAACTGAACTTGGAGTTAAAAAGCGTTCCGGTGATGAGTTAGGTAAGACAATAATATTTGCAAGAAATAAAAAACATGCTCATTTCTTAAAGGACATGTTCCTGGAATTGGATAAGGAACTTTACGGAAATGACTATGTTAAAGTGATTACTCATGGCGAGCCTAAAGCCGAAGAATTCATCCAAAGATTCTGTGATGAAGAAAAAGAACGCTTACCTCAAATAGCTATTTCTGTTGATATGATGGATACTGGGATTGATGCTCCTTCATGTGTTAACCTTGTGTTCTACAAACCTGTCAAGTCCTATGCTAAGTTTTGGCAGATGATCGGTAGAGGTTCTCGTTTGAGGCCGGATTTGTTTGGACAGGGACAAGATAAAACACACTTCTTAATATTTGATCTCTGTGGTAATTTTGAATTTTTTGCTGAAAACCCAATGGGGATAGAAGGCAATACACAAAAAAGCTTAACAGAGATCGTCTTCAGCTTAAGACTTCAATTAGCACAATATTTAGCAGATGGTAAATTTCAAAACAATGAAGACCTGCAATCATATAGACAGTTTTTACTGGATGGGCTATACAATGATATTCATTCTTTAGACTCAACCAGGTTTGACGTTAAAATGAAGATCAAAACGGTTTTGGATTATGGAAGCGACAATCGTGAACTGTGGAATCATCTGAACAAACAGGATTGTAAAATTATTTCTGATGAATTAGCACCTTTGGTTAAGCCACGTCATGATGAATCAGACTTATCACGCTATTACGACAAACTTCTATTTAACTTGATTCTAAGGAAGCTGGAATCACATGATATTGAAGAGTTTGTTACAAAGTACAGCATACCAATCACAAAAACCGCAATATTATCTAAGAAGCTATTACGTAAAACTTCAATCCCACAAGTAAAGGCGAAAGAAGAGACAATAAAACAACCTTTGTTAGAAGCTTTTTGGGAAGAAGATGGTATTGATCATTTGGAAAAAATTCGGGTGGGAATAAGAGACTTGCTAAAATATATTGATCCGGAAGATCAAAAGTACGTTACTAGTGATTTCAAAGATGAATTGTACGAGATTAAGCAAACAACACAAGATTGGAATGAAGACGAAGAAGAATATCAATCACCCTTTCCAAATAATGTTCACAGACTGGAACAGATCATCAGGGAAAACAGTAACAATTTAACGATCGATCGTATTAGGAGGGGGGATACAATCACTGAACAGGAACTAAGATCCCTAGAACAATTACTGTTCAATGATGAATTACAAAAGGAAAAGATTGAAAGCGAAATAGGTCATGAGTTGAACCTGATCAAATTCATAATCTCACTAATGGGGTTATCGGAAGAAAAAGTTAATTCAGCTTTTGCAGATTTTATTAATGCCTACCAGCTGAATTCAGTTCAAATTCAATTCCTTGATACACTGAAATTATTCCTCACAAAAAACGGTAAAATAGATCCTGCAAAACTCTACGATGCACCATTTAAAAACTATCACTCATTAGGTATTGATGGTGTTTTCAACGAACAACAGTCTGATAAAATCTTCTCTATTATCGATACTTTTAATAGTTTGGAAGACATAGGATAGGAAAAGTGGAATTCGTTCCAGATTCAATTTTCTGTATATAGTATAATGGCTAAATTGGATTTTTCACACACCACATTAGTTCATTCAGTTATTAACCGCAAGGTTTTTGATGAGTTAGGCCGAATTCTGAAGTTTTCAAATTCAATTATATTATCAAGACATTTAGAGTGGTGAAATATCATGCACAGGTAAAAACTGACATACAATTTAAATGAAATTAAGCTTTACTTAAGTGCTATTAATAAAAAAATTCATGAGGACCTTTATACGATAAATAGCATAAGGAAGAATTCTTCAAATCAAAACAATAGCTTAAATTAGTGTCGACTTAAAAACAGAAATTATAGAATAACAGAAATTAAAATATAGTTAGCGTAAGCTTTTATTCTTGCTTTCTAAAATCGCCAGTTTTATTAATTCCACAAGAATAATAAGTGCAACGCTCACGGTAAGGCGTGGGCTGTGCTTATTTGTGGAATGGGTATCTGGCGATACCTAGAAAGCAGGTAGGTTTCAGACCCACGCCGACTTTTTATACTAACCCTGTTCGGGTCTGACAGACTAAATTTTCTAACCATGAAAAGATTATTTACTTTATCAATTGCGTTATTGCCATTTATTTCACTAGTCATGTTCTCATGCTCTACCTACTACACAATAACTCCAATAGGAGAGTTAACATCTGCATCGACTAGGAATATCGAGTATTCTAAAAAATATGATAAACTGAAAAGTTACGCCGGATTAAGCAGAACAGATGTGGAAGCCGCAAGTTCAACAAATAAAAATGGGAAGATCAAGAAAAAGAATCCAATAATTAAGACCGTGGATTCATATAAAGCAAAATCTCTGAACGAAGCTATTGACAACGTTGTTAAAAGTGTGCCAGGAGGTGAGTATATTAACAACCTACGTGTCTATCAAGTGAATGAAATCAAAGGATCCAAATTTGCAGATGTTGCTATATATTACGTTGTAGCCGGTGATGTTTGGGGTAACTATTCAGAAGATGCTGAAATTAAAGGGTTTCATAAAAACGATACTGTTGTATTTACATACACTAAAGATTTAAAAGAACACATTGGTGAAGTTAACTTTAGTGGCGAAATTGGTAAACAGTACAAAGGAAAGGTTATCGAGCTTAAGGGGGGTAGTGCAGTTGTTGAATTAGAGAATTCCACAATAATTGAAATACCATATTCGTTCCTCAAAAATTTAGGTCACTAAAACATTTGAATCTACTTCGTTCTACGAGTTATATTGATTCATATAACTGCAACAACACTTCATCTCAGCATTCATTCATCGTTGAATAAACCCGACTCGCACAGATATTCTATCTTAAAAAAAGATATTTGAGGAGTTGCTCCGGCCACATAGCTACAAACGGCATTACAGAAAAGGTATTTCTAACTGAGTGAACGAATTCGTGAATTGACCCCTCTGCTAATTACGAGTCCCCTACGTTTAAAGCATTCGGGCTAAAAGGTTCGAATCGCACCATGAAGAGCCATTTACAAACGACAGACAACGGTTATATGCACTACTGAAGTTGTGCGTAGTCGACCAAAATGGTCGTATATATACCATAAAGTATTACTTTAATGGTGCATATAAACAAGTTAGTAGCAATAATACCAGAGTAAACCATGGTAGACAGATAAAAGGGGCAATTCAAATAGGCATTCAATTTTATTGCTAAAATTCAATAAGTGTAATCGCCTATTTTGTTAGAAATAAGATGATTAACAGAAATTAATTCGTATTTTCAAAAATAATCGAATTACTGCTACAGTGACGAAAGTTTTTCTGATATTGTTTTATTGCTTTAGCTTAACGCTAAGTTGGGGTCAATCCAACCTTATTCCCAATCCTAGTTTCGAAGACATGATATTATGTCCCACTTCTGATGATCAACTCTACAATTGTGTTGGGTGGGACGCATACGGTTCTCCTGATTACTTCAATTCTTGCTCTGTATCTCCGGACGTTTCTGTGCCCTATAACTGGGGAGGCTATCAGCAACCGTCTTCTGGTAACGCATACGTAGCGATAGGCACTTTTGGTGATCCAGTATTCGGATATCAATGTTCAGATAGTACATATTGCGATTCAAGGGAATATATAGGTAGATCACTTTCTATTCCAATGACCGTTGGTACAAAATATTTTGTTTCAATTAAAATTAACCTCAGCCTAAGTAATTCTATTTACTGCAATTGTGCGACAAATAATATCGGAATTTTATTTTCTGTGAATGAATTTGATTTTGGAATTCCGAATCCAACACTGATCAGAAATGAAGCCCACATAGTATCTTCTGCTATTGTGACTGATACTGCTGGATGGACAACTATTTCAGGTACATTAATCGCAGATTCGGCGTATCAGTATATCACAATAGGCAACTTTTTTGACGATCCAAATACAACCGTTCAGATAATGGATACAAATACATACTGTAATTCGTACTATTACATCGATGATGTGTGTGTCTCTGATGATTCATTAACATGTATAAGTTCAGTTGGGGTAAATACACTAAACGCTTTAGCCAATCTTTTCTGTTATCCTAACCCTGCCATCGATCAATTAAATGTTATGATTCCAGACATAGGTGACAACATATGTGCTGAACTACGCGATTCAAAGGGTAAAATAGTGATGAGCACAACAAATTTATTTCCCGGATTAAATTCATTAAATGTAGCCAATATTGAGTGTGGAATCTATTATTTAAAACTTGGAAGCGCGCAATCTATCTTTTCAAAAAGAATACTAATTATTCACTAAAATAACTGATATGAAAAAAGCAATTTTCGTAGCCATATTATTGGCTCATTCAATTTTTACTTCTTTAGGCCAAGGCCCCGGTCACTGGCGATTAGGCGGAAATCCTGCCTTTCCTCCTCCAGATGGCGTGAACGCAACAAATAATATTTTAGGTACTTTACCAAATTTACCTATAAGATTTCACACAAACGGATTCGAACGTATGGTTGTTACCCAAGGAGGGAATGGCGTAATTGGAGGTAGAGTGGCCTTCGGTAATGATCTTCCTGCAGGATTTGAACCTCAATCAAGATTACATTTGCACAAAACAGATAATGGTACCGGTACAGATGGATGTTATATCCAATTCACCAGCGACAACACTACAGGAGGGTCAGTACCGCCAATGCAGAGCGGTGTAAGAATTGGATTAAGCTTTCAACAAATTGCTAGAATTCAGCAATTTGAAGATCGTCCACTACAAATTTCCGTTGGCTCCTTTGGCCCAATTCGCATGCATTTTAATGCTAATATTGGTCAAGCAGACGAAGGATATATTGGCGTAAATACTGTTGGTCCTACATCTAGATTCGACATAAATGGTGATTTACGCATCCGTGATGTTCAAATCGCCAACCCTAAAGATGCTTTGTTCATTGGCGTCCGACACAATCCTGGAAATTTGGATGATCTTGACGTAAGAAGATTGGATTTTCCACAAGATCCAAATGTGTACTTAGACGGCACTGGAAACTGGTCTGCACCAAGTTTTCCGGTTGCTTGTTCCAATACAACAGGTGCAGCCGATTTATCGGATAACTCACACTTCGATTTAAATAATTTCCAACTTTATTTTGAAAACAATGATGCGTTTGGTTTAAATCATATTGGAATAGGCTATAGCTGTATTGATATGTTGCCCGGAAAACTCAGCGTTCATCAAACACATCCTCCAGCTATAGTTGTTGACGAAGGTACATCAGCTGTTCATGCCGTTAATACCGACATTCTTGATGTCATTACTCCCGGAAATCCTAATATTTTTAGTGGAGTCTATGGAGAAGCTTCCGGTACACAGACTTTACTAAAGAACTATAATGTTGGTGGTTATTTCGAGGGGAGTAATGCGGGTGTTCCAGTTGGGGTTTGGGGTATTATCCCTCCAGGCTCAGTTAACACCATACAAGGTAAGGCAGGAAGATTCTTCGCTAGTTGCGATGCTACTGGAACTTTAACCGGGGTTGAAGCTGTAGCCGACGGTCAAAGCAGTTATAATGCAGGGATAACGGCATTAGCAACGGGAGGAACAAGTGTAAACGTCGCTGTCCGTGCTGACGCGGCCTCTGCGCCAACAGGAGGATTTAGTTATGCTGTCCTCGCTACATGTGGGCCGCCGGATCCAAGTGGCGCATTAGGTGGACCAAACTATGCGGGTTTCTTTAATGGTGACGTGTTTATTTCTGATGCATACGGCCCTTCTGATGCGAATCTTAAAACAAACATCCAGGATGTTTTCAACGCCCTGAATATTATAGATCAGTTAATGCCCAAAACCTTTGAATTCGACCAACTTGCTTATCCTTCATTATATTTAGATAGCGGCAATCAATTTGGTCTAATAGCCCAAGATGTACAAAATGTGCTACCAGAGCTTGTGAACAATAATGTACATCCTCCGATCTTTGATTCTATCGGAAATCAAATTGCTCCGCCAATCGAATTTTTAGGCTTGGATTACGAAGAGTTTATACCGATCCTAATTGCTGGAATGAAAGAACAGCAAGCTATGATTGATTCTTTAGCATTAGAATTATCAAGCATGCAAAATTGCTTAAATAATGCAGGAATCTGCAATACTAATTTACGTACACCCGAGCAGAATTCACAAGTTGAACAGCAGCGATTAGCGAATAGCATTGATGTTAAACTTCGAAATGGGGAAATTATAGTACTCAATCAAAACGTCCCAAATCCATTTGCTGAAAAAACCATCATCACCTATTTCATACCTGAATCAATTGGTAAAGCACAAATTCATTTCTACAACAATGAAGGAGGACTTATCAACACAGTTGAAATAAAAGAACGTGGTAATGGTCAAATAAATGTCTATGCTGACGACCTTAGTTCAGGAATTTATACCTACTCGTTAATTGCAGATGGTCGCTTCATATCTACAAAACGTATGGTGAAGGAATAACTCAAATCCATCTTGTAAATATAGACAGTGCATAGATAATGTATGGATAGTGTATGAAAAGATGATTGAATTGCCCTTTTTTTTAACCTGAGTTTATATTGAAAATCGATCGCAGTAATCACATAAAGAAAATAATATGCTACTAACAGGCGCTAAGCTTCATGGGGCTATCAACCACTGCTGCTAAAATGCCCCACGAAGCCTAGCGCCAAAACGTTATTTTCCATGATGTATATATTAAATATTGCTTTTGTTATTGTGGCGCTGATCTGCTCAACTAATTCTGCGAAAGCGCAAGATACCCTAGATACAATAAATCGAATAGACTATTTAAATCTAGATGGTACTTTTATTAAGTACAGTTTCTATTATCTAGACACTAATGGAGCATCGTATGGTCTTTTCAACATAAGACAATGTCAAGTGTATACAACTGGTGTTGTGGGTAAAACAGCGATAGTAAGAGACTCTGTGATAGCAGCTTATCGCCATGACAGAAATTATCTAGAGCTTCATTATCCTGATCTAATTGTGTATTGTAAATTCAAAGACAAAGACTTTACAAAGTTTTTACGAGAGAATACAACTGATGGTAAGATTGTAAATCGAGACAAAGTCTTAATTGATGGGAAAAAACCTAAAATTTATTGCGATATAAAAATGCGTACATATAAATTAATTGATCGGTGTGAATAATCGTGGACTAATACGCCTCTTGTTTTATCCTTCAAAAATATTAATCTAGATTCGACCATGATGGAATAGCATGGTAAAGTTAGTGAACAAGTTCGTGAATTTAGAACGTCCTTTCATTAGAAGTCTTGAAAACATTAGCATTTGACATTGAAAAGAATAACTACCACTAGTCAAACCATATTCTTACATCCCTTTTATTCTTGAAGAACAATCCCTGTTTCGTTTATAAACTACCTTTATCCCATCTTCATTCACTACCGTGAGCTTATTCTCTGTGAGAGACAAAATGCGTTGATAATTCTCGCCTCCAGTGAGTTCGATCCACTCCAAATAGATTTCTTCATCTTTAAGAACCAATTTGAAGACCGGAGCAGATGAATGCACACGACTTTTGTATTCGCTACCAAGATTAGTCTCATATATGAATTGATAATTTTTGGAACGCCAACAACCAACCAATTTCTTTTGCATCAGTTTGAATTCAGCACTATCTATTCGATTCATCAAAGTAAAGTACTCGCTGTAGTAGTCTATCTGTTTAGGATCTTTAGGGATCAGTCTTAAGGTGTCTCCATTTATCGTGAATTCCTGAGCTTCAAAACGTATGATATCTGTTGCTTTTTGTTTCCTTTTTATTGCCGATTGCAAGTAGAAATGCCCGTTCAATTCACTCCAAGTTCCGGTATCGTTTAAATTTAAGCCTGCGTGAGTCCATTCGTGCCAATAGTAAGTTGAATCATCGTAAAGTTTCAAATGACAAGCAGAAAAACCTATTCGCCCTCCGCCGTATTCAACCATTTTATTAGTCGCTTCAGGTTTCTGTGCAGACTTGCTTGTTCGAACCTTTCTGAACTCATATTGTTTGGTTGAGCTATCATCAAGATATGCTCTGTACCTAAGCACAATAAACTCCCTCTTTGTAATTCTTACTTTCTGAAATCCTCCTGACAGCTCATCAGAAGGTTCTGGTAAATGAAGTGATTGTCCGTGTGCCTCTTTCTTCTCATCCTTGGTTAGATCCGTCCTGGGAAGATAAAACTCCAAGATATGTTCTGTAGATTCACTTGTGTTCTCAAATTCAAGAAATAAAGTCTCATATCCTTTTTTCATCACCTGACAACTGTAATTCCCAACATCCTTAAGATCAAAATTCAAATTATATGGAGATTCAACATAAATGTTCGAAGTATCAGAGTTGACAATCAGTGTGAAATGTAGATCCCCTAGAGGTTTTCGTGTTATGACATCAATAAATTCAACTCGCAGTTGATTGACAGAATTGGCGGAACGGTTACTCTGAGCTGCTGTCATGAACGCTAAGCTCAAAAAAATGATATGTGCAATAGTATGCCGCAATGATCTTTAATAGGCATTTAACACTTTTACTCTCTTTTTCGAAAGCCATTCTCCTGTAGTCGCATCAACAACTATCACGCGGTATTTCAGCAAGGTCGTAAAGCCTCCGTAGCGCTTGGGTGCACTTACCCTATAATCACAAACAATTGACCACACATTATTTTCGAATTCGTCGCGTTTCTTGTAAGTGACAGATTCGATCACATTTCTTCTTCCTACTTTCTCCAGGGCCCTTTCCATCGGAATAGCACCTTGATCTTTGTAGAACTGTTGAATCTTGTATTGATCTTCAATGCAGAGCTCCGTGTAGTTCTTCATTGAATCATCGATCACCGTAAAGCAGGGCAAATTCTGGGTTTGACCACACAAGTTTCCACTAAAAGCAAACACTATGTTAAACAGAAAGTACTTCAATTTATTTTTCTTCTATTAAAATTGCTCTCTAGGCTTTTTCCGTCTAAAGAAAAAGTACCCTTTTCTCTTTTTCATCGGTATGTCATTCAACTCTAACGTGTTATCCACAATTACCAATTTAAGACTGTCTGAAAATCCGATTATGTCACTTTTCTCAATACGCCATTCACCGTAGTCCTTATTATACGATTGAAGTTCCCAGCCACATTTACCTCTTTTCTGAAGATTGTTAACCTGATAAAAGTACTCGAGGATATATGTACTATCAGTCTTTAATTCAAGTTTATACATTTCTCTAAAATTATAGTGATTAGCACAACCACTCGAAGCAACAACTTCATACTTACCTTCAACTCTGTTTTGCGAAAATCCGGCACTTGTGAAGGTAAGAACGTAACATAAACACGCTATGTAGATAAAACTAACTTTCATTCCTTACTCATAAATCGCACAATCTGCGACATTCGTGTTGGATTCAAGCCCTTCACACTGTTGATAGGCCATGTCTGAGGTAGCATGAAATACTGTATCAATAACAACCGCTCCATTGCTGTCGAAACAATGACAATTACAATCCTTCTCCTTAGGTTTGCATGCAACTGAAGTAGAAACAACGATAATTATGAAGTAGATCGATCTCATTCGTTTTTATTTTTTAGTTCATAATTCTTTAATATATCGCTTAGTCGCAGGGCCTCATCTTTTGTGATCATTCCGTTTTGTTGTGCTACGACAAACATATCAACAACGCATTCGAATTCTACTCTTCCCCTGATTTTACCTCGATCAAGTATTTTTTTAATTCTATTCTCGCGATTGTAATACAGACCTGCCTCAGCTATTTTGCCCCAAAAATATTCAACGGTTGGACCAGTACCTTCTTGAAAATACGTGAATACGTTATTGATATCGTATTTCAAAGATTGAAGGTTACGATATTTAGCTTCTGGGTTTAAACAGGATTCTTTCCATTTAAGATAGGTCTTGATGAAATGGTCTTGGTTCTCTTTGGTGAAATTCTTAGGGCATACATGAGTAAATGCATCAACCGCAATATCAATTGCCTTGGCTAATTTCTGAGATTCCGTTTCATATGTTTTGGTTAATGTCATTGTCGTTAATCTACTAAAAGTTTAAGTCGGTATTCGTGTATTTTACGATAAGCGAGTCCGGACTTTTCTTTTTTACCCAGAATGAGCCTTTAAAATAAATGACGTTGCCTTCTTCTATAAAAACCAAGCAACTGTCATTGACTAATGCGTCATCGACCTTTGTACATGGGAAATATGTGTATTTCTTCTTCCGTCTCAATTGCTTGTCTCTCGACAATGTTTTTATAATGCATTCATCTTTATCCGTGATCTTTAACCTTACACTATAAGGCAAGTGATGTAAGTGTGAATATCGAGTATAGGTTTTGCCACAACTCGATAAAAAGCCAACAACTAGAAATAAAAACAACCGTTTGATAATCACAATGTTTACAGTCAAGATACAAATATCATAGTTTATCCTTTTTGGGTGGAATTGAAGGTGTAAATTCCAATAATCCTTCTTTGCCTTCAAGGTATCTTAGAGCAGCATGTAAAAAGTTAGACCGTGAGAAATAATCTTCCAATGGTAAGTGCTTAAAAATCTCAAATTCTGAGTTTATTGTGCTGAAAATAAGATGATTTCCCAAATCTCGATATCGGTCACCACCCGCTAGGTTCCCATCATAAGTGTGAAGAATTGATTTACTATTTAATGTAGTCACGACCTGAAAACGAAAAGGAGCGCCATCGATCACCATTCCAGAGAAAAGTCCATTTAAACTATCCATTTCAAAAACGGTCATATCGACTTGAATACTATCGTTATTCAGGTGTTTTTCTAATTGCGCTACGCTAAGTTTATATACGGGTTTTCCATCATATGTCCTTTGCTTCAAAAAAGCTCTCAGTGAGTCCTTATCCGCCGATGTGATATGGAATTCAACTATCTGTTCGGTTAATTCATAATAGCGTTGACACAACGTAGTGAACTCCTCTTTTGACACTCTCAGCCGACGTTTCTTACTTCTGTTAAATAATTTGGACTCTTTGTGTTCGATATACTCACCTTTAACATTATCAGCTGTAGCTGTTAAGCTCATCATTTCCGTATGAGGTGATGGTAAGTACACGATTCCGCAGGACCATGTTATTTCTTTGATGCTATCTTTAAAAATCTGTTCGTATGACTGCTGTCCCAGTGATGACATGGAGCAAGAAAGAAACAGCAAAAATTGAAGAAATTGCATGCTTAATAAATGGTATGTTTTGCCCTTTGTCAAACTTAGAACGTTGGATAGTGTTATAGTTCTCCTTCGGAATGATACTCTCCGTTTTTATAGATCTTTATTCTCAATAGAATACCATCATCATCGTACTCGTATAACTTGCCGTTCCATAATTGTTTGTCCTTAAATTCTCCTTCTTGCCAGAGTTCGCCTTTGTCATTAAAAACTTTGTTATATCCATCCTCCTTAAATCCTGAGCCAACTACACAGCCTTGAATCGTCGGAGATTTATCCCTCTGAGTAACTGAATCACGCGGCAGATCGTGAACACCAGAATGATTTCCCCGCACCAGCTGACTCTTTTTGAATTGAGAATAATCAAATTCACCACTTTCCTTCTCCGATCCATTGATGTCATATTTCCAAAAGCTGCCATTTGGTCGATTGTTATGATACTCAACCTTTAATCTAGGTGTAACGCCATCCGGGTAATATTTGATCCAAATGCCTTCCTTACGATCATTCAAATAAGTGCCCTCTTCGATCTTTCCATTTTCTGGATAACCAGATTCTGGTCGGTCTTTACCATAATAGATCCAATGACCTTGCATTAAGCCATCCTCATCTATTTGATTTAGCGTATCAACTTGTCCTATTCCAACAAGTGGAGTCAAAATAAAACCTAATATGATTAACTGTCTACCCATTGATCACTGACATTGTTCCATCTCTTTTTCGTACCTCTCTTCCCAATTATAGCCATGTATTCTTTTAATTTTTCGATATACTCGTGCATTATTTCTTAGCATCCGTTTGGTGGCAATGCATGTTCCCCATGTAGTTTTGAATCCATACTTTGCTCTGATTGATCTTTCGCAAGTAGATCCAGTATCAAAGTATGGTCCAAACTCGTAAATGGTCAAAAGATCAGCTTTTTTAAATCTGATATCCAGGTTACACTCGTTCTTAGATTTGTATTTACGCCATTTATTCTTCACGAGCACTTTTTGATCGGCGTATTTAAACGTGATGTATTTCGGGTTAATTTTATTGTCTGTCCTGCGTCTTCTGATTCCTTTAAATTCTGATGGACAGACCATTTTATAATCCACTTCATAATGATAGTTTCCAAGGCTGTCAGTTTCTACCATTTCTTTACTGCCGTTGATTTCAACTTCAATTTCACTATTTCGTATTAACTCTTCGTTGGCAGCGTACGCTTTTCCAGTCAAGGAGTAAGTGCCTTCTATTCCTTTTGCGTTAGTAGAGAAGCTCAATACACAAATGGCCGAAAGTAATATAAGCCGGAATTTCATATGTTAATAATGTTTATCTGTATCGTTTGAGACCAAATAATTAATCTACTCATTTGAAATTCGAATAGTCGGCAAACCAATCTGTTGAGCGTGTATTGAAGTATGTTAGTGAGGAAATGACTCGAACGCAACTTCGTATCATTCTTTTATTTTCTTAAGCAAGTAATTAACTCAAGAATCATGACCCTTATTATAAGGAGCTTGTGTTATTAGTCACCACTCGTTTACTCTACTTTGAAAACTCTTTTTGTCGTGCCGTCTTCGTATTTATAAATCAAAAGTGTATTTGGTTGAGTTTTAGTAACTCGTCCAAGCAAGTCGTAAACTTCTATCACTTCGAGTGAGCTTGGTGCTACTTCTTCAAGTCCTACATTAGCCAGAATTCGAAGTTTGGTGATCATAATATCTCTGTTCCCAATTAATCCCGAAACGTCGCCATCATTTGATTCAGAAGCACCAGCCATGATGAACATACCATTGGCGTTTTCACTTATAGAAACGCCAAAATCAGCAGCAGTACCTCCGATTGATCGTTCTTCTAGAATATTCCCAGTGTTGTCAAGGATTAATACCCATGCATCAAGGTCTCCTTTGGGAGAAGAAATATCTCCATCAATGGAGTAGGCGAGACCTATCAAGAAATATCGATTATTGCTAGTCTCAATTACTGATTGAGCAACATCATAATCTGTACCCCCGTAGGTTTTCTCCCATTCGATATTTCCTGAAGCATCCGTTTTGATCAACCAATAATCGAAGCCTCCATGATTGAAGGAAATGTCACCGTCATTTGAATCGGTCTCGTTAGCAATGATATATCCTCCATCAGAAGTCTGTTGAACAGAATACGCTTTTTCATCCCCGCTACCTCCATATGTTTTTTGCCATTGTAGATTTCCGATTGAATCCAATTTGAGTAACCAGGAATCATAGAAACCAGCATTAGAAGTGATGTCTCCATCGCTGGAGAATGTTTGACCTGCAACAATGAATCCACCGTCATTGGTGCCATTAATAGACAAACCGTAGTCTGCACTAGATCCTCCAAAAGTTTTCACCCACTGAATTGCGCCATTCGCGGATAGTTTAGATACGACAACGTCCGCCAATCCTTGATTTAAAGTAATGTCGAAGTTATTAGATTTTGTATGTCCTACAACGACCAAACTTCCATCCTGATTTTCATAGATTCCATAACCTTTGTCTTCTGCTGAGCCTCCAATAGGCGCATCCCATAGTAAATTACCAAGCGAATCTACCTTTACCACCCAAAGATCCCAACCACCATAATTAAATGAAACATCATTGGTGTCTGATCCTGCACTTCCAACAGCAACGAATCCGCCGTCGATGGTTTCGAGGACACCATAACCATCTTCTAGATCGGGCCCGCCTAAGGCTCGTTGCCATTCTATAAAACCGGCTGCATCTGTTTTTACCATCCAGGCTTCTTTTTGGCCATGTGTTCCGGTTACATCACCCGTATTACTCGAGTTGATGGTGCTGATATAGATATATCCTCCGTCAGATGTTTCGTGAGCATCGTACGCCCCTTGATCGAAAGATACGCTTCCCTGCATGCGAAGCCATTCGATTTGAATTGCTTGTGAAAATCCTATTGAAGCAAGCGAGCAGGTAAAAATAAGTAGTAGTGATTTCATCGTTTTTATTTTCAATTTAGATATTGTTTTGAGTTTATTTAACACTGTTGTTGTTCTATTGATCTAGCTGTTTGAATAAACTATTAAGCGGGACGGATGCTGGAAGTTTACTTCGAAATCCGCAGCTTAAATTTTGATAATTCGTTTTCTGCTAATTAAGTTTGATTCTTCTAGAATCTCCACTATGTATAGACCAGGAATGGGATTTATATCAATTTCAATTTCGGAAATCGATTCGTACGATTCTCTGGTTAAAAGTTGTCCCGTAGGACTGTAAATTCTAATGGTAATTCGTTCGTGATAAGCATTTAAATCCACGTAAATTTTATCTGAGGTAGGATTAGGTGAAATTGCGACAGATGCTTGTTCATTCATAACAATTGACAACGTTGTAATAGGTATACATACACTCGTATCAATGCATCCATTTTCAGTTATCTGAACCGCGTAATTGCCATTAGAGGTGGCGATAAAACTCTGGCTGGTTTCGCCCGAAATAAGCGCATAATTATTATTGCAATCCAACCATTGATATTGTGCTCCCATCGAATTTGCCTCAAGGATTGAATCATTCAACTGTGTGATACTATTGTCAACAGCGTCTATGGTTAGATTTAGCGTAATTATAGAATCGCACCCTGCGGAATTTTGAAGTATAACATTATAGCTACCAGAATTCGTATAGGTCTGCCCAGATTCCATCCAATGATATGAATTACAAGCAGTCTCAGACATAGAGCTGGTAGTTGGTACGCATTGATTGATTTTTGCTATATATCCATCATGAGATCCACCACCATAGGTTGTTTGATTGCCTCCTGTAGCAAGATTATATTCTGATCTAGTTCTACCGCAGAGGTAAATTTGACCTATCGGTGAAATATACATGCCAAATCCTAATTCCTCATGTGGGCCTCCTAGGTATGATCCCCATTGACGAACTCCCGAAGAATTAAATTTTACTATGTAAGCATCTCCCTGATCGACTAAGGTGTCCGCTTGAGTATTCTGAAAACCATTGAAGGCAATATTATATGTTGATTGAGCCATGCCGCCTAAATAGACATTGCCAAAGGAATCTGTGCCGCAATCCCACCCTAATTCTGGAAGATTACCACCGTAGAGAGTAGCCCAAAGACGATTCCCAAGACTGTCAAATTTTACTAATAAGGCATCAAAAACGCCACCCCCGCCATTTGTCATTTGGTGACCATTGAATGCTAAGTTATCACCATATGCGACTGCACTCGCTAGGTAAACATTTCCATTGTTGTCAGCTACGCAGGAAGTATAATCTGCGGCGAATGCGTTCCCATAGTACGTTGACCAAAGTCTGTTTCCAAGGCTATCAAATTTGACAATAAATGAGTCTCCGCCACCTCCATAAGACATTTGAAAACCATTGAAGGCAATTCCAGCCGACGAGTATGTTTCACCAGTTAGAAATACATTACCTTGTATATCAACTGCGCAACCTGTTCCTTCATCTCCACTTGAACCTCCATAATAGGTGTCCCAAAGTAAATTACCTGAATCATTCATTTTAATAAGAACCCCATCCGCATTTCCACCACCATAATTTGGTTGAAATCCACTCATAACCATTGTTGGATTCTGCTGAGCTCTACCGGCCACGTATAGATTGTCATTTGAATCAATCGCACATGACTCGAACCAAAAAGTGCCGCTTGTGCCATAATAGGTGCACCAAATGGGTATTCCAGCTGGATCAAGCTTCAATATTAATCCATTAATTCCAGTACCACTTAAAGTGTCTTGCCAGCCATTGATGGCCAAACCTGAGCTTTGAGTATAACCAACTGCAATAATCTCATCATTCGAATTTATTGCAACATCCTTAAAACTCTCCCCCCAGCTTCCACCGTAATAGGTTCCCCAAAGTAAATTCCCGAGAGAATCAAATTTCATGATATACGCATCACCAATAGGCGTTGGTGAATTCTGATAACCACCAAACGCTATATTATTGGGAGAATCCGTATTCCCTACAGTAACAACATTCCCATCTGAGTCAGCAGCAATAGATTCGCAAGCTTCTTGAGCTGTACCTCCAACGTACGAAACCCAATCAATAGCAGGATCAATAATCAAGGTTGAGTTAGGATTAGTCTTTTCAAGATTAAAAGATAAGATGTTGTCATTCAAGGCATACATTGAATTAATGGTTCTCCCATTTTGATAACAAATAGGAGCATCTTCAATTATCCTTCCCAAACTTGAAACAATCGCTAGTTTTCCTGAAGCTTCAATAGATACCTCGTCAGCGTGGCTATACTTGATTTTAATATCGGTGTAATTACCTCCGGGATGGACTATAAAATCGTACTTAAGTTGATCTTCATTCCAATAAATCACCCAATCTATTAATGGGTACACATTCTTATAAGTAATTTTTCGAAACCCATATACGTGATCAAAATTACCCGGATAAAAATTTAAATAATGCGACGATTGTTCTTCTGTGAGAATTACAGGATCGTTATTCGCTCCTTCAAGAATTGCATCAATACGAAAAGTAGCCAATAATGAATCATCTGATTTAGAATAAAACTGGTACGACAAGCCATTTGACTGTAAAAAGACTTTTAGATTATTTGATTGGCAGCTAAATTTTACCCCTTGAGCAGAATTTCCGTCCGCATCTTTAATTTGGCCTTCATTGGGAAAAAAGAAGTGGTTGTAATTCGTTTTAAAACTATTCGTTAATTGCGATTGAGAATTTGTATTCAAACAAAAGCAAAAAAGAGCGACAAAAAAACAAGTAATTGATTTCATATAAGGTACTTCTTAATTTCGGTAATACAATCTGGCAGAACTGTACGAGATCCGGAATTCATTTTTTTTCTATACAATTGTATTATAGATTCGCCTATTCTTCCAATATAACGACAGGTTAGTGATAAACAGAATAATAATTGTGATAAACAACACTGCATATTTAATTGCTAAGACATTTCTATTCTGGAGATATAGAATGGCAGTAGTAGTATTATCATTATTCTCCTCACATTCTTCTCACTGTCAGAGTACACTTTTTCAAAACTATTCACACGAGGATAATTTAATCAGTAACGCGATCTATGACTTGTATCAAGATAAATACAACAAGCTTTGGATTGCAACTGAAATGGGTGTTTTTTGCTATGACGGTCTTGAGTTTCAATCAATAAGATTGAATGGAAAGGAATTTATTGAACCCATACTTCAATTTTTTCCCCAACCTAGCGGAGAATTATTGGCGTGTTCAATGAATGAAGTTTTTATTGTCAATGTAAAAAGACGTGAACTATGGCCTCATAAGAATAATAAAGTAATTAAGTCAGCTTCGACTGAATTATCTATTGAAGATTTATATGTGACAGAAAATGGAGATCTTTTATTAAGTTATATGTTGGGGCACGGAGTTGCCAGAATCTCAAAGGATGGTAAATTGCTGTCGAGACCTTCAAAAGAAAGCCCGTCTCGACCTAGTGTGCTTGTATACAAGGATGGAAATGATGAACTATTCCATTACAGGAGTATCGATACGCTAGCGCACTTCAAATCTAGCGTGTTTAAATTGGATTCAACTGCAGGTAATTTATCTTACTTTAAATTATTCGAACAAGGAAATGTTCAACTTGCAATTACCTGGGATAAGGTCTATCTCTTGAAAAACTGGCACATACAATTTACTATAAAACAAAATCATCGGCCACTACGCGCAGGAATCATTAACGATTCTTACATATGGGTAGGTTATCTTGGTGGAGGGTTTGAATTATTTGATTTTCAAGGAAACTCAATTTCGAATTATCTCAAAGGAAAATCGGTAACAAACATTTTATTAGACTCAGAAAACAACTATTGGATTTCAACTCTTAATAATGGACTATTTAGATCAACAAGTATATTTACCAAACACTTTGAATTTGAAAAGTACGGTAATGTTGTTTCCATTTCTCGAGGAATAAAAGAATCGATCAATTTCGTTACTTCAAGAGGGGAGGTATTGAAATTTAAAGGAAATGAAATCAATCTCATACATACTTCGGAAAAAACGCAGAACTCTTTAGTTGGCATATTTGGCGATAATGAATTTGTAGTTTCGGATATATCTATACTATCAATTGGTGATCGAAAGATTGATGTAGGCGAATACGTAAGAAATATATCAGAGGAGAATAAGGATTTTGTGCTGCTAACAGGGAAATATGCAATAGTTGAGTATAAAAAGGATAGGTTGTCTAAATATGCTACATCTGGATTTAATACCGATGCATGTTATTTTAAAAAGGGCTTATACGTTGGAAAGAAGGAAGGAGTTTATCTATATGATAAAGGCAACTCAACTGAACGTAAATTACCAATCAAAGGTCTTAATTCTACCGTCAGTGATCTCGAGCCTACAGAATCTAATCTCTACATTGCAACAAAAGGGAGCGGTCTATTCATCTATTCCAATTCTTACCGTCAGCTAACGGAGGAGAATGGTTTGTCAAGTAATTTCATTAACGATGTATATATTCAGAATGATACGGTAATCTGGATATGTACATCAAGAGGCTTAGATAGAATCGCCTATTCAGGGAACGGAGTTCTTTCCATTAATACACTGAATAAATCGCATGGATTAGCTTCTGATGATATTTTGGATGTAGAACTATTTAACGATACGCTTTGGGTAGTTAATTCGATTGGCGTTGGAGCTATTCCGATCGCAGATATCAAGTTTAATCAGATTAAAAATTCTTATCCCTTGATATTAACCCGAGTTCTAGTCAATGAAAGTTCAAATTTCGATAAAGACAAGCTGAGTTACAATCAGAATAACATTCAAATAAAATTTGAAGCGGTTTCTTTAAAAAACAAATCCACTGTTAGCTATCGTTATAAATTAAGAAAAACAGACCCAAATTGGCAGTATACTAATGTTGGCAACATAAATCTAGGTTCACTTAGTCCTGGAAGCTATCAAGTTTTAATTCAAGCTATAGTTGAAGGTAATCCTCAAAGTAATCCTATTGAATATTCATTCGTGATATACCCCCCTTATTATAAGTCGTGGTGGTTTGTCGCTTCTATCATATTTGTAGCGGTTATATTGGTGTATTTGTTTTTTAGATTTCGTATCCTAAGCTATAATAGAGATGTAATTCGTGCGATTTTAAGAAACATTTTAAAGCGATTGAATAAAAGATCAATGACGTTCTCAATTCGTCAGCAAGGAGAGATAATATCTATAAATTCTAGAGATGTTCTTTTTGCCAAGTCATTAGGAAATTATTTGCAAATCAAGACAATAAATGATCAGTTTGTTATAAGGCATAAGATTTCAAATTTCATTCAGTTAGTACCTGATCCTATTGAATACGTTCAAGTTAGAAAATCTCATATCGTCCGCATTGATCAAATCGCTAAGTACAGCTCAAAAACGATTACTGTGGGTGATGAAGAAATAGTTATTGGTAGGGTTTTTAAGAAAAGTGTTGATGAAGTACTTGAGTTTATTGAACAATAGATCAAAGGACACTCCTCTTCATCATTGAAGCCTTATTATGATAAATACAACTCACATTATGATAAATAGCCACCCGACGAACAGTTTTCTTTATGATCTTTAGTATAAAGACCTTCCTATGAAACATTCCAATTCGTGCCCATTTTGCCAAAAGAAATCAAGACATCAAGCCGTTATCAATCTCCACATTCGATTCCATCATAGCAAGGAGTATAATCTTGTTAAAGGTTGGATTAATAGCATTAAGTCTAACCAGGTAATAGAGAACGACTTACTACTATACTCAACTCCATTTCGAAGGTGTCTGGTGGATAAGCTTTCCGGGGATACATCCTTCCTTATTAAACCCGAATCTGGAAACCGTATAATTCGTATAACTATTGTCAAAGCCCTGGTTTGATCTACTTAGTGAATTTCTAGTGACCTGAGAAAGTGGTAAGTTTCTAAAACCGAAGTTTAATCGAACTTTTAGGCTCAACCTTCGAAGTGGGGCGCCCTGACATTCACACTATACTAATTGCTTTCTTTCAGCTGATTGATTCATTTAAAATCAACTATGTATACTTATGGAAGAGGAAATGATGAGGATGAGGATTAGGATGAGGAAGACTAATTCTATTCAACCCTAAAGACTTTTTCAGTAGTTCCATCTGAATAGATGAAGATAAGCAATTGGTTGGGTAAGTCTTCCGATTCACGACCCATTAAATCAACTATTTTTGTCAATGAATTGCTAGTCTTAGACAATTCTTCCAAACCAATTGCCCAATTACAGAATCGCAAATCATCAAAGGCTAAACCATCTAAACTATCTTGAATTCCATCTGTAAGATAACTAAACTTCCATTTGATGGTATCCCCTGTTGAACCGTTAAAAAAACTTGCCAATGTACTAGCGTCTCCATAGAAATATTGCCATCCATTAGAATTACCCGACAACATTGGCGGTCCAAAAGCCCAATTTACCCAACCACTTTGAATTGCATCGATCCAGGTTACTCCATTATCCAACGAAACTTCTATCATGCCGAAATCGTTAGGATTATCAGACTGTACATTATAATAACCTTCAATTTCAATCGTGCCAAAATCAGAATAGCCTCCCATATCAGGAAACTTAATTATAAACGAAGATGTATCATTGATAGCGTAAGGATTTATCGTATCGGTGATTATAATGTTTGGAGAAGACACAGCACCATTAACCACAGATTTCTGAGATTCTCCAATTTGCCAGATATTATTCGGATTTGATATTGTATCAATGACAATAAAATAATTTGTGTCTGGCATGACCTCAAAATTAAAGTGTCCCATCAGCTCTCCACAATCCACCCCTTGTGTTAATCCCTGAAATGAAAGTAATAATATGATTATTAATTGCTTCACTTCAACAAAATACAACAAATACCTCACTCTACTCGAAACACCTTCTCAGTAGTTCCGTCACTATAGATGTATATTAATGGTGTGTTAGGAACATCCTCTGTTTCCCTTCCCATGAAATCTACGATCCTCATTAGTTTTCTATCAACCGAGAAATTTAGTTCATCAATTCCAAGATTACAGAGTGGCACATCGCAGCCATTACTATCAATGATCATAAACCACTGATCTGTAGTGTTCGATGGTGAATCTTTATATGCTATTCCTCCTAACATGGTAAATCCACCGCCGATTTTCCACTGATGTAAAAGTGCATTTTGAAAATTCCTCTGATAATAATCATGTCGCCAAAGCACATTGTAGTTACTGTCTATTCTAGTTACGTAGGCCATTGCGTTATTGGAAAATTGATCTTCGTAAATTGCTCCTAACAACTGAAAACCATTGTTATAAAATATTGGCGCACCTACACCGAAAATATCGTAGCCCACTGAAAAATCATAAATGGTGTCCTTCAGTATGTTACCATTCTGATCTAGATCTACTAGCCAACTACGTTTTCTCCAGCTTACTGGATCTTCTGAAAAACCATACCCAAGAAAACCGCCGTCAGGTTTCTCGCCTATGAACAACAAAGCGTGATCTACCACGCTACCTCCTACGATATTAGACCATTCTACGTTGCCGAGAGAATCAAGTTTTAAAATCGCGGGCTTTTTGTTATTAGGATTAGCTACATAATGACTACTTAAAATAAATCCTCCATCACTTGTTGCCCTTAATTTTCTAGGGTATTGATAAAATGAGGGGCTATAATAATCTATCCATCCAATATTACCTGAAGTATCCATAGAAACTAAAACCTGTTGTTCCTGGTTTCCATTTGGAGCTCCGATCAGTGCGGCTGACATGACTAAGCTATCTCCTTTACGTGCTAGGTCAAGTAATTTCACTTTAGCATAATTCATGAAATATTTTTTTTCCCAAAGCACGTTACCCAACGTGTCTATCTTGACGAGCCCCCCCCACAACGAATCTGCTACTCCTAATTTGGTTTTAATGACGTTGGCGTAGAAATAGCCATCGAAATATTCGAAACTCTTCGTAGTATAGTACCCATAAATTGTATCTCCGTACTTAGTTTCTAGTGTTACATTGAAGTTAGCGTCATATTTTCTGAAAGTCAATTTATACAATTGTGTAGGAATATCTGTAGTATCTATCGTCCAACCGAGACCACAAAGTGTCCCACTGTCCCAGTTGAGCATTTCAAAAACATCGTGTACAGTATCAGATTGATTTACCTGATTTAGGTATTGTCCATACCCTTTGCAGGGCAGCGTTGACACCAGTATTACAAATAGATATTTCAGACAATTATTTATCATACAATACGCGTACTGATTCGAGTAATTCCATTCCTTTATATAAACGAACAATATATACTCCTTCCGCTACATTAATAAAATTATATTCTGCACTGTTTCCATTTACTTGAACACTTGCAATCCTGCGACCATATAGATCGGAAATCAGTATCACATGGTCAGCTACTTCTGAGTTTATATTAAAGACGACTGAGCCTGTGGATGGGTTTGGTACTACTGTAAGGATTGTCTCTTTAGAATCTGTCCCAAGACTCGTTTTGTTGTTAGAGTTAGAACCCCGTTGATTCCCACCAGCCAACAATGCAATCTCATCTTCATAAACCGGTAAACGATGCTTAATAAAATCGAGTATGGCTTGAGCATTATCAGAAACGGCATAATCAGAAGTAGCAATATTCTCAATGAAGGCTAAATCATTGGGAGCTAAATTAAAATAGCCACCATATTGGTGTGTTATTTTTTTCATTCGTTCATGAAAATCACAAAAACTACGTAACTCCGAAATCATGATATCAGTCGAATCAACTAACTCTAAAGAGTCTGCAACTCCTCGTAACGTTGTAATATGTGTGGTGACTCTTGTTGTGTCATGCCTCATTTCTAACGGAACTAAGGCGCAGAGTGCCTGCATGGACCCTTCATCTTCCAGGAACACTAAAGCGCTATCTAACCAATTCGTATCAAGATAAATTCGAACCACCTGATCCATCGTTGACAATCTTTGTGCGTTCAAAGTCCTAATGCGGCTCTCTAGTAGCTTTCGCTCTGAAACCTCATCTTGCGCAGCAACTATTTGATTATACATGCCTGCAGGAAAAGGTTTGGTGTTAACTACATCCATTACTTCTTGCGTTACTCGCGAATTGTCAACAATGATAGACTTCAAGTAACCATAAGGTGGAGTTGGCACCTTTTCAAGATAGGCTATCAAAACACCATCGCTTAAGTAAGGTGATTCCTGCAAAAGTGTATTTTTCAATTGCGCCCCACTTTGTGTATTAATAGCATCATAAAGATATTGTGCATCTCCATTTTTTAGGATGGTTTTTGATGCGTTGATTTCATTTTCAAGATTCAGCAATGCACCCTGCAAATCACTTATGGTTGTACCTATTGGAAATGGAATATCAGGAGGCAACTCATCGTTACAAGGATTATCAATTAAGGAAGGTGAACATTCTATAGCATTAGCCCCTAAATTATGGCAACTTGGATCAATTGTCATAAACTGATAATTGTATAAGAATGGAAGACCGTCATTTTTAATTTGATACAGATTTGTATTGTCGCAATTTCCTACGAATTCGTTATTAACCTGCTCTGCATCTTGGCAAATCCCTTGGTCAGCAAGGTCTCCTCCATTATATATATCCCATACATTCCCACTAGAAATTCCCTTGATGTACTGATTACAATCAATGATCAAATTTGAATTATTTATTGCACATCTTGTACCCAATGCGAAATTGACAATCTCATTGTTGTATACTTTAGATCCAGTCACGATACTGGAATTTTTGATATGTGTCGCTTGTTTCGAATACCCTGAAGGTAGATAAGTGTCAAATCCATTTCCTTGAATGTTAAAGCCCCATGCTCCAGCAGTATAAACTCCATACGCATAGTCGTATGATCCCGCTCCACTCACAGGATCATCAAAAAACACTCCTGTTCCTCCAGGAATTTTAAAATCGTTTCTTGCGATTAACCCGTAATTTGTCCCTGTTAGTCCAACCCCGCTAGCGCAGTTAATAAAATAGTTGTCTTTAACACTTATGTTCGAAGGAGATGTACCACCTGTTGCCAGCACGCCATACCAAAGATTTTGAAAATAATTTTCCGTTCCAAGCACAGGAGCACCATTACCTAGACTATAACCAGATGTAACTTTATAGCTTGCGTCGATTGTATGAATTCCACTACCTCTAAGGTTTTCTTGTACATTGTTAATATCCGGTCTTAGATTCTTAAAACTAGAACTGCGTATTTTGAGTCCTAAAACATCATACATTGAAATTCCAGCATATGGCACATTGCCATCAGGAAGTTCCTCATCAATAATAAAATCACAGTTATATATAAAACTTTGATTATTGAGTTCATTGCCATTCGGAGCCAAATTATGATACTTCATGAACTCTATTCCACGTTTACAATTGATGAAACTTCCTTCAGAGATCTTTATAATTCCTCCGGTTTTTGACCAGTCCAATCCACCGCCAGGTAGCGTGGCAATAGTTCTAATTCCATCCACGGCATTTTCAATTACAGCCTGGTTTTTCATTTCAACCACACCCTGATTGACAGAGTTTTGAATCAAACCATTGTTTCCGTGCACTTCAATGCCAGGCCATAATGAATTACAAACATTAGAAAGTTTCCCTCCGTTGATGATTAATCGAGCTCCGGCCTCAACGATCAGTTTTTTATCCTTATCAAAATAGACATCCCCTTGTATCTCTAATGTATTACCTTCCAAAACCCTAACTGTTCGAGTAGCTCTATAGTCCTTGTCCCAAACGGTGGGATTCAATATTGCTATCTCACTAGTAATTTCATCTCTAATACCTACTGGAACGGGTGTCTTCCACATCCCCCTTCCATAGGTTGAAACATACAGTACATTTTCGCAGTAATCATATTGCATATGAGTGATTTGAGCCTTAGGCAGTCCTTTTGAAAAACACTCCCACTGATTCATATTATCTGTTCTATAGTACACCCCTACACTAGTGCCGCAAAACATCAAACCGTTATCACTTTCAACCTTTAGTAGCCTTTCAACTGGAAATGCCGGTAAACCTTCTGAGATATCCTTATATGTCGCTCCATCGTCTTCAGACATGATTACTCTAAAGCGCTCATCGGTAATGACACCGTTATATCTATGCACTCCTCCAATACCTAGGTAAATTACTCTTGGAGAATAAGGATCGAATTCAATGGCTCGTACATGATTCCAAATTAACTGTTCGTTTAATGGTTGAGTGCCGACACCTGAAAGATTTACAAGCGGCCCTTGATTATTGTTCCATGTCGACATATCATCCCAGGTATCTCCCTCATTTACTGATCGATACAATTTGTACGGTTGATCAATACGCTCGAATTCAGCCGCCATCATAAACTTCGGATTACTTTCACAGAATGCAACCGCTCCAATCATCCCGGAATTTGGAATAGCCACCTTTTTGGACATATCAATATCTCTGTTTAATCCAACTGAGGCTTCTGTTTCGCTATTGGCTTTAGCGAAGCCTCTTATGAATTTGACAGGATAATGTCGTCCTGGATAAAAATAACCCCCAAGAAAACAATTTCCACTAATACCAAGATAATTGAGTCCATTAACATAATCATACACGATTGATCTTGTGGTTCCGCCATTGTCTCTAATGCTGTTATAGGCGTTTTCTACAACAAAAGCATCATTATGCCCTTCTTGTATCATTGCGGTAGAACCTTCGAACGAAAGTGAGATTAATCCTGAATACGTGTTATTGGCATCTTTATAGCGTTGAGAGTGATCCTGAAAAGCATAAAGTGTTCTCCCAGTTTTTTCATTATAATCAAATGTGTGTACCAAATTCACAGATAAATCGCCGTAAATAGAACGCATTGTTGGACTTGGTGTAAAGGCATTCTCGACAAACGCAATCCCTCCATCATTTCCAAGAGTGAGTCTATCCATGCCGTTATTATTAATAATGTGCGATGACCTATAGTCACTGTGATGACCTAATTCGCCTGGTGTATCCTGAAAAGGACCCAAGCCACCTAAGTTTACGTCAAATGTTTCCATCATAAATGTCGATGCCATATAGAATCTATTGATATCATTGGGAGAAGCGATTAATTCGCTTTTATAGTATCTTCCAGGTGGCATTCCTGGAGTTGAAACATCTGTGAATGAAGTCCCCTGATCAGTTGTCTGAAAGACTGTTACTATAGATCCATTTCCTGTAACAAATTCAATAAGGAATCTCTGATTGTTATGAGTTTTATTTGAAAAATCACAAAATTCACTTTGGTTTAACCCGATAAAATTGGCAGTTACTTCACCTTGCCAAAATAGAAGAACATTTGCAGGTGATATTATTAAACTCGCATTATACAAATTGCACCCCGGTCCATACCAATATTCAGTAGTTACGTACAATTCGTCTTCGAGAACGATTATCTTGTCGAAATTTGTATGATCAGGATAGTTAACCATGCTTGGCAAGTCAAACCAATTCATACCGTAATCCAGTGAATACCAAATCTCAGACTTTGCAGCCGCAAAAACCAAACCTGGGATCGTAGGATGATAATCCAGCCAAAAGAACTGAGGGGTTGATTGGTTAATTTGATTCCAGGTATCGCCTCCGTTATTACTAAAAACAACTCCACCTTCTATATACTCCGTACCAGTAATTGCAATTAGATATTCAGGATTGTTAGGGTCAGCTATAATTTGTCTAACCCCAAGTACTGGGAAGTCTGTGTCATCCGTGACAGGATACCAATTATCACCAAAGTTATCGGATTTAAGAATTCCTGAGGTTCTTGTTCCTACCAGGAACTCATTAATACTATTGGGATTATTATAAACTGCATCCACCCATCCCCCTGGAGCTCCTTGATAACTTTCTGGAATATTCTGAGGTCCGTCACTGACCCAATTCGCGGGATCATTTGCTCCACAATTCAGGTTGGAATTATAGATGGCTTTTAGCGCCTCGCTGTATCCATCATGGTTATAGTCATACTTTGAGTTAACGTCATAGTTTCCGAAGGTGTAATACATCCACCTACTTGCCTTGTTCTTTTCGTGTCTCAGATTTGTGTCTGGATTTGATATCAAGTCTCGATACCGTGTATATATTGAGTCTAAAGATGGAGGAGTTCCATTCGTAACAGTTGTGGGCATAAGAGATTTAGGAATGCCTTTTACAGACTGAGCAAAACAATCGTTTGTAAGTAGAATGAGAAGACATGCGATTGCTAATATCGTTTTCATAATAGTAGTTTTTGGTTATTGGATTAAAAATAGCAAGAATTTACTATATCGGTATAGTTTATTTTAGATCAATCATTTTTCGTAACTTGGTTTATTAACATGAAAATGAGACTACTATTCATATTACTCTTCGCGAATAACTGCCTTATGAGTCAGGTTTTGTTTGAAGAAGTGGCCTACCCAGTTGTGCCACAACTTATTCATGATTTTAATGGAACATCTCAAGGTTCTAGTCATTATTTCGATGCTGATCAGGATGGGTATTTGGATATCATCATTTGTGGCTTAAGATATTTAGGCCCTACTGTCACAGAATTATATTTTAACGACGGAAATGGAAACTACTCGCTTACTTCAAATCAATTCGCAGGAGTCTATGCCAGTTCAATTAAATCTGCTGATGTAGATGGAGACAGTGATGTTGACCTTCTCATCTTGGGAAGAGCAACAAATGAGATTACAAAACTCTATCTGAATGATGGTGCAGGCAATTTTACAGAAGATATAACACAAAATTTTATCGGATTGCGAGATGGAGATATTCTATTCTTAGATATTGAAAATGACAATGATCAAGATCTGATATTATCCGGAATTGATAATTCGTTTAATATCATAACAGTTCTGTATGAGAATGACGGAAATGGAAACTTTACACAAGCTTTGATTCAACCTTTTGATCCCGTTATGCTATCTCAATTAGCAGCAGCTGATTTTGATAATGATAATGATATGGACGTGATTATTTCGGGTTTATCAATTTCATCTCAAAGATTAACCAAGCTGTATGTAAACAACGGATCAGGGAACTTTTCTGAGGATATTAGTAACTCTATCATGGGCTATCAAAATGTAAGTTTGGCAGTAGCTGATATCGATGGTACAAATAGTTCAGATATAATTATTACAGGAGTAGACGAACTTGGAGACACCCTTACTCGGAGATATATAAATGACGGAGTAGGTAATTTTACCGAAATGTCTTGCTCAATTAATGGAGTTGTCTTTGGAGATCTTGAAATAGGTAATATAGATAATGACGGCTTCCCAGACATTGTTGTTTCAGGGGTAAGCACAAATGGAAATAGCACCTCACTTTTGTATTTTAATAACGGTGATGGTTCGTTCTCATATGGACCACCATATAGCCTTAGCCAATTAAGTAATTCACAGGTAAAGCTATTAGATGTTGATTTAGACGGCGATTTAGATCTGTTTTTAAATGGCAAAAAAAACTTTGATAACTATACCGCTGAATTGCATGTAAATAGTGGGAAAGGAAAGTTTTATGAAGCTACAACAAATAGTTTTTATGGAATACGTTGGGCAGATTTAGCATCAGGGGATATTGATGGTGACGGAAATTTGGATTTCCTAATGACGGGGCAAGACAAGCAGTCAAGAATGTATATGGCATTTTATCATAATAACAACTTATGGGATTTTAGCCTCGTTATGGACACTGTTTTCGATAATCTTTGGCCAACAGATACCGAACTCGCTGATCTAGATGGAGATTCAGACTTGGATTTAATTGTGGTTGGCAAGGATTTCGATTTTAATTACGTGGCAAAGCTATTCACAAACGATGGAACAGGAGTCTTTTCAGAGGATACCAATTCTACATTCAATGGTGTGGTCGGAAATATATTAGTTGGAGATTTAAATTCTAATTTGCAAAATGACATACTGATTTGTGGCTCAACTGTCAGCACTTCAACATTTACAGATCTTTATATTAATAATAATGGGCTATTTACAAATGCCTTTAGTCCACTACCGGATCTTAGCGCTAGCATTTCATCTGCTGATATTGATGGTGACAATGATCTGGATATTGCAATTTCAGGTGGCGATGGATTTGGTAATTACTACCAGACAATTTATAAAAATGATGGTACGGCAAATTTCACTTCATTTATTACTTCATTACCTGTTGGTAAAATAATATTCGCAGATATTGACAATGATTTGGATAGCGATATAATCCTGATCGAATCTTTCGGACCGAAGTTAATAAGAACTTATACAAACGATGGTTTAGGAAATTTTACCGAAACTTTTACCACTAACTTTACCTATTACAATAACAAGGACGTTACAACTTCCGATGTTGATCTTGACGGTGATATAGACCTATTGATAGTTGGTGAAGATGTGAATAATCTGCCACTAACGGAGCTTTATCTAAATATTGGCAATGGAACATTTATTTTACAGTCAAACCTCCCATTTGACAACGTATTGGATAGTAAAGTTCATTTCTTTGACTTTGATAATGATTCTGATGAGGATGTAATTCTTTGTGGTGATAATGGAGCTGAGTACGTTACAATACTCTATAAAAATCTTAAAATCGTTGGAATTGAAGAAAATTCAATTGACAGTCCTAGAGTACTTTTATATCCAAACCCTTCATCTGGAGTATTTCATATTCAAAGCAATCAAGAAATAGATTACACATTAGTTTATTCTCTTGATGGGACCAAAGTGTATAACGAACCTTATAAACCTCTACTAAATCTCGAGAATTTGACTCCTGGAATATACATTGTGAGCTTCTTATATGATGAGTATGTGATCGCTTCCTCGAAGATTATCATCCACTAAAAATTGAATCCCTGTACAACTGTTAATAAGTCTGATGAACCAACCCCCATTTTCTTAGTCATTTTTCCTACCTTCAACCTATCGAAATTAACTTCCGATAGGTATACACTAAATTTAGTGAACAAATTAGTGAATTGACGAAATTCCAAAACATAAAACCCTTATTAACAAAGGGATACAGAGCAAAAATCGTGGCGACTGCCACCCCGACAAAAAAAGAACAACCCTGCTGTATCCTAGATACGGCGGGGTTTCTCGTTTAAATATCTTTTAAGCCCTTCAGCTTTATCACTCGAACTGATCTATCTCGCGTTGAATCTCCAGAACACGTTTATTAAAATTGTACAGAATGTTCTTGTTGTCGGAGTAATAGGATTCAATCTCTCTTGCGGAATCTTCAAGATCATCAATCTGTCGATGAAATAATTTTATAGTCGTTAGATCAGAAGTTAAAGTTCCTTTTGAGAGTATAACTTCCTCCTTGTCATGAAGAAAGTTCTTGAGATTCGAGACGATAGCTGTAAGATTCTCAGACATAATTTTAATTAAATAGTAGGGAATCCCAAGTTATGAAAATCAACCGCTGAAGCCTAAAAGATTCAGGATCAGTTTTCCACAAATTCTCTGAGTTATAAACAAGAATGATTGTTACGCCAGCAAATACGTCAAGACATGCGTCAACTCAAGTCCGGCGATTAAAATCCATAGGTAATTGAAGGGTTCGTATTTCGGTTCGATCGAAACACCAATCGCGATCAATAATGCACCGGCCAGCGAATACCACATGGAGTAGGAGTAATGAATGTGTTCCAAATCAAGTGCGTAACCGGTTATGAACATCCCCATGCCAAATATGGCCATGAAGCGAGCCTGCCACTTATCCTGATGCAACACAATGGCTACTGCTGAAAAAACAATCCCAATTAAAAATGAAATGCGAATTATGCGAGGCCAGGGAGTTGCAAAAAGCTGCTCCAGTTGTTGCTGATTTAATATGATCTCCCAACTAACATCGGTCGAGAAGATTGCCAGAAAAGCTACACCAACCGGGTAGAGCAGTTTTACCTTCAGATGACGTTCCCAATAACAGAATTGAAGTACAACTGCAGCAAAAATCAATTCATTGATCGGGTAGGGGAAGATGAAACTTCCATCGGTAAAGAAAATGAGCCCCGCATAAACGAATAAGGTGAGTAATGCCAGAAAAATCGCCCGTATTTCGCGTGTCATGATTTCTTGCTTAACGCTTCTTCAATGTATTTGAATGTCGAAAGTACTTCCGGCTTTCCATCCACAATCGCAATATCGTGTTCGAAGTGCGCACTTGGCTTGCCGTCAGCCGTTACTATGGTCCAATCGTCGTCCAACTGAATCACTTTTTCTGTTCCCATGTTAATCATGGGTTCAATAGCAATGGTCAAACCTTCCTGGATCTTCTTGCCGGTTCCTTTTCGACCATAATTCGGAACCTGTGGTTCCTCGTGAAGAGATCTACCCAAGCCATGACCTACCAGGTCGCGCACAACACCGTATCCATGTTTCTCTGCATGTTGCTGGATAGCAAAACCGATATCTCCTATGCGATTACCGACTTTAGCAGCTTCCACGCCAATATTGAGACATTCGTGAGTAACCTCTAATAGTTTCTTTACTTCGGGATCAACCTCTCCGATCTGAAATGTATAAGCATGGTCTCCGTAATAATCCTTCCAAACTGCTCCACAGTCTACCGCCACTACATCACCTTCTTTGAAAGGAATATCCGAAGGTAATCCATGCACTACCTGTTCATTTACCGATACCAGAACCGTACTCGGACAGCCATATAATCCCTTAAATCCGGGCACGGCTCCCTGAGAACGAATGTAATCTTCGGCGAGCTCATCCAGTTGATTTCCGGTTACACCGGGACCAATAACTTTCGCTATTTCTCCCAGGGTTCGTGAGACAACCAAAGCGGCTTCACGCATGATCTCGATTTCTTCAGGCGTCTTGTAAATGATCATTTTTCTATTGAGTAAATGCATCCGGCTGCAAAGATAGCGTTATTCCATAAAAAAAACGCCCACTGTAAACAGCAGGCGCTCTTCTTTAAATTAATTAACTAAGCCAGAACTTCTTTCACTTTATCAGCTGCTTCTTGAAGCAACACAACTGAGTGAACATCAAGTCCAGAGTCGTCGATTAGCTTTTTAGCTTCTTCGGCGTTTGTTCCTTGAAGACGAACGATTAATGGGACAGGGAAGTTACCAATACTTTTATAGGCATCAACCACTCCTTGTGCTACACGATCACATCGTACAATTCCACCGAAGATATTGATCAGAATGGCTTTTACATTCGGATCTTTTAGTATGATATTAAATGCTTTGGAAACACGTTCTGCATCCGCCGTACCACCAACATCAAGGAAGTTAGCCGGGTTTCCGCCCGATAGTTTGATAATATCCATGGTGGCCATTGCCAATCCGGCTCCATTTACCATACATCCGACATTTCCGTCAAGTTTAACGAAGTTTAATCCTGCTTCGTCCGCTTCAACTTCTGTTGGATCTTCCTCCGATTTGTCACGCATCTCTGCGTATTCTTTATGTCGAAACAATGCGTTATCATCTAATGTAACTTTCGAATCTACTGCAATGATTTTGTCATCTGAAGTCTTTAATACCGGGTTAATCTCAAACATGGAAGCATCGCATCCTTCATAAGCAGCATATAGTGAGTAAACGAACTTCGTCATTTCTTTGAATGCTTGTCCGGATAATCCCAGGTTAAAAGCTATACGTCTAGCCTGGAATCCTTGTAGCCCAACGCGTGGGTCAATTTCTTCCTTGAATATTAAATGTGGAGTTTCTTCCGCAACGGATTCAATATCCATCCCTCCTTCAGTAGAATACATGATGATATTGCGACCTCTCTCACGATCTAATAGCACTGACATATAGAATTCAGATGGTTCAGATTCTCCCGGGTAATAAACGTCCTGAGCGATCAAGACCTGATTTACCTTCTTACCAACACCATTAGTTTGGGCAGTTACTAAATGACCTCCAAGAATTCCCTTAACTTTCTCCTCCACTTGGTCAATACCTTTAGCCAGTACAACACCGTGCGATCCTGTTTCTTCTACTGTACCTTTTCCTCGACCTCCCGCATGGATCTGTGCTTTAACTACATACCAGTCAGTTCCTGTTTCTGCTGTTAGTTCTTTTGCTGCCGCTAATGCGTCCTCTGCTTTATAGACTACTTTTCCCTCCTGTATGGCAACGCCGTGGCTCTTTAATATTGATTTTCCCTGAAATTCGTGTAAGTTCATTTGCTATGAAATTTGAAGTGTAAATTTAACAGGATTTATGGAAGAGTCAAGAGCCTGTCTTCCTGATTTTGCGAAAAGTTTTCAACGCTAATTGGGCAAGACACTAAGATCGCTCTCTACGCCATCCGCTGCTGATCTCGCGGGATGCAAATTCTTCTTTCTTGGTCTCCAGTATATCGTCCCAAATCTGATTAATTCCGTGAACTAACGCATCTTCTTCTTCTTCCATCGCCTCATACATGATGGTTGGATCCTGAAAGTAATGCTTTACGAAATTGGTGTCGAAGTCCCCTGAAATGAAAGCAGGATGCTTTAATACGTATTTGCCAAAATCGAGCGTTGTTTTAATTCCAGAGATCTGATAGTTATCGATAGCAATGATACTTCTCTTTATAGCACTCTTTCGGTCGTGACCCCAGACTACCAGTTTAGCAATCATAGGATCGTAATAGATAGGAATCTCCATACCTTCGACAAAGCCATCATCAACCCGGACGCTTCTTCCTGAAGGTACACGGTAGCGATCAAGCGTTCCGATATCCGGGGTGAATCCGTTTAAAGTATCTTCGGCGTAAACGCGAATTTCAATGGCGTGACCATTGATGCTTAATTCCTCTTGTTTCTTTGGTAATTCTTCTCCACGTGCAACGCGAATCTGCCATTCAACCAGATCCAGTCCTGTGATCTCTTCTGTCACCGGGTGTTCAACCTGCAGTCGTGTGTTCATCTCCAGAAAGAAAAAGTCCATGTTCGCATCGACCAGGAATTCCACGGTGCCAGCGCCAACATAGTCACACGCTTTACAAACATTCACGGCAGCTTCACCCATTTTCTTTCTTAGTTCTTCGGTCAGGATAGCAGAAGGAGCCTCTTCCACCACTTTTTGGTGACGACGCTGAACCGAACATTCCCTTTCGAAGAGGTAGACCGTATTCCCCATCTTGTCTGCGAATACCTGTATTTCAATGTGACGTGGTTTGGTAACGAATTTTTCTACGAAACAAGCATCATCTCCGAAAGAAGAACGCGCCTCATTCTGCGCCATTCGCATTTGCTCTTCAATCTCATCGGAAGATTCAACCAAACGCATACCTTTTCCACCACCACCTGCAGATGCTTTGATTAAAACCGGATAACCGATCTTCTCCGCGATCTCTTTAGCTTCATTAGTGTCTGTTATAGCTCTGTCAACTCCAGGAACGAGTGGCACGTTGTATTCTTTAACCGCATTTTTCGCACTGAGCTTGTCACCCATAATTTCCATTGCTTCTGCAGAAGGTCCGATAAAAGTGATGCCTGCCTTCTCCGCTTTACGTGCGAATTCCGCATTTTCTGAAAGGAAACCGTATCCGGGATGAATTCCATCAACTCCCAGATCCTTGCAAACTTTGAGAATTTCATCTTGTTTCAAATAACTCTCAGAGGATGGACTCTTTCCTATGTAAACAGCTTCATCGGCTTCCAACACATGTGGTGCATTCGCATCCGCATCAGAATAGATTGCTACACTGGCAATATCCATCTTGTTAAGCGTTCGAATGACTCTTCTCGCAATCTCTCCTCGGTTAGCTATCAGAACTTTTTTCATACCTGCTTTGTACTTTTGAATGACAAGTACGAAAGTACCAATTTTTTAAACTATCCGTACTTAGGAGCATTCAATTTCCTCTGGTTTCAACAGTTCAATTGAACCGGAATCTTTTGGTACCGGACGACGTTCATTATCCCGCTTCACTTTTCGTTTGTCTTTTCGCCGGAAGAGATCCAGAAAGGCCTGAATCAATTTGAAATCGCGGAATGAGTTGAAGTCTTCTTTATAAGTCAGACCGGCACCCTGCGTGAACTTGCCGAGGTCGTTCTGGATAATTACAGACTTATCGGTCGATTCATTAAAGATATTTACCCGGAAGGTTCCCGTCTCATTCAAGAGGTATTCCAGGTTGATATCTCCAATCAATTCATTTTGGTTTTCGTCCACATTTGTTTCCGTGTATGTCTCCACACCAAAGCTGCCTGACAGGATCAAACGTTCATCGAGGAATCCCGTTGAAAAACCAAATTCATATTGTTTATCGCCACTAATGAAGTCATTGTCATAATTGACATTCAGGCGATATTCATCTGAAACCGTCGACAGGATGGAATTGATTTGATTCGTGATGAGATTTGCAGCTGCTGATGCATTTCGTTCCGTACCTGCCAAAGGTTGAAAGCGATTATAAATCAACAGGGAGAAGAATTGACGATTTAATTCATCCTGATCACTGGTTACTCGCATGATCAGCTGTCTATCAACGTCACTTGCCTGCGGTGCCTTAATGTCAAATTCGATGGTTGGTCTTAACAGAGATTCTGTCAGATTTAAATAACAGAGAATCGGCTGGTCTCTACTGACTTCTGATGCTAACAAATCCTGACTGATATCAGAAACATCAGCCTGAGTTTTATAATAAGTCTTCAAATTCAAATTGGCATTGTATGGATCTCCTGTCCAGTTTATTGTTCCACCTTTCTCGATAAAGAAGCGCTCTTTGACAGCAGGACCCATTTCGATTGGACGCATGGCAAAATGATAAATCCCTTTCTCTACGGTATAAAGTCCATCCATTCGTACATTGCCAAAATTATCCAATCGAATGGAAATATCACCGCTACCAGTTGCTTCCAATTCATCTCCCAATTGCTCATCAAAGACGATCTTTAATTCAGCATCTTCTGTAACATCAAAATTCAAGTCGAGGTCAACACCTGAGAAGTCAAATAAAGATTCTTTGACTTTGGTTGTGTCAGCGATCGTATCCTGAAAGACAATGAAATCATTTTCCTCATCCAGTTCACCAATTCCATACATTGGAACATTAACTTTTGTGCCCTTTTGCGTTTGTAAGTTTACGGTGATTTCAAGGTTTTCTGTATAACCGAATATGTTGACGTCTCCGGTTCCATATCCTTTACCATAGAAAAGTTGATCCGGTGTGTAGGCTGCATTCAGCAGCAGGAATTTCTTCAGTGGAACCACCTTCCACGGATGCAATGGGTCTTTATTGATTGCATCTCGTTCCAGATCAAATTGAAGATCGAAGTTGAAGTTGGTAAAGTCATCGTGATAAACGGAACCAATGAGGTAGCCGGCATTTCCTTCTTCATCAAAAACAGGGATGTTGTTCATGTAGAATCCATAATTGTCAATCTCAATAGGACCGTCCACACCGAAGTGAACACCGAGCAAGTCTACATAAGCACTACCACTCTCTAGTTCTGCAATACCGCTCAGGGTTGGCTTATCGATCGTTCCACATACCTGAATTCCTCCAACAAGAATGCCCCGGATATCTGAGAGAATGTCCGGATCTAGAAAGGCATTGACAAACTGAATATCTGTATAGTCGAAGTTGAGCCGGAAATCGAGTGGATCATATTCGCGATCTAAATAATAATGGCCGTCAAAATCAAAAGTTTGATTTCCCTTGTAGATCAAATCACCTCGTGCACTGATACTCTGTTCATCGCTGTCCCAGTCTGACTGTATGAATATGTCTCCGACTTCACGACCTTTCACATGAAAGCCAATAAGGGAAGCATCTCCCACATATTCGATCTGATTGAAGGGATCGGACAAATAGCCCCAACCATTTAGTTTTCCTTTCATGGGGTAGTCACTTGTGATGAACTTACTGATCTCTTCAATCTCGAAATCGTTGACTTTAAAGTTCAGGTGATCACTCCGTTTAGAAGAGATGATTCCATCGATCAGGACTAATTGATTATTCCGCGTTAATTCAAAGTAATCTACTGCGATAGTGTCACCAAGGATTCGCAACGTTGATTCATGGGCAATATCCCACCTGTGATCTGTAATGTAGAAATAAGAAGGCTCTAATAAGAACTTGTAATCGTTCCAGTCGTTGATCGTTGTATGCCAGGCGATTAGAGAGCTAGTGGTATCTTCTCCTTCCCATCTCAATGTATGATACAAGTCGTCCTTTCCACCTTTTGTTTCAAAAGCAGCATGATAAAATTTGAGCGAGTCATTAAAGATAACCTGATCAGCGTAATACGTTCCCAAGACACTCACAGAATCAATGATCTGATTGAACGAAACATCCTTGAATTTAACTCCCTTGTATGTGAGATCTGCATCTTCGAGATTAACATTGAAGTTCCCTTCTTTTCCAGAATAATATCCTTTAAGCGAGGTCTCACCTTCAACGGTAAGGTCGGGGAAGAACAAATGAAGAACCTCTTCAGTGTTATGAAAAGTCAAGTCATACGAGAATTCATCGAGTTCAGCATTGTGTGATTTGATCTTTTCGTTCCTCATAAGCGAAGGGAAGACTTGGGCAAATTGGTATTTGAAATCGTCAATGACTCGACTAAAATCTACTTTGCCGACAATCTTTCCCGAAACAATAGAACTGCTGATAATAAATTCATCTTGTAAGTCTGTACGTTTAACGAGTAGATCTAAAGAAGGGATATGTATGTTTTTTCCTTCGCGATTATAGACGAATCCATCCATATGTACTTTACCATACATACTGTTAGCAGTTTTTCCATGGATATCAACAACAAACTTGGATCGCATCCAGGAATCACGCTCGGAAAAATTCAGGTTGTCCAAAAAGGCATCCGCTATATCTATGGTGAAAACCATATGCTGATTTTCCTTGAAGTCGATGAAACCATCATAGGTAAGATCAAGGTTATCCTCCTTAACATCTACTTTTCCCGTAAATTGTTGATCACGATATTCCCCTTCATGGATAGTAATGCCTTTGTATGAGTAATCGAGGTAATCAAAACGTTTCACATTTCCGCTAATTGCATCGAATTCGACAACATAAGTCGTATCGATATAAGTTGGTACAGGTTTAATTAATCCTCTTACCGCAAAACTACCATCCAATATGCCTATCTCTTTTTTATTTATTAAGGTCCCTAACTGAAGCTCGTAAAATTTCACGTCGTAGTTACTTTCCTTTTCATTCATAAACTTGTAACCACCAGTTTGCTCATCCTTCGTGAACTCGATGCCATTGATGAGTTGAGCCGCCCCGAGATCAGTATGGATCACACTAGCTGACAGAACGAATTTATCGGTTTTGCCTTTGAGTAGAATGTCTTCGGTCTCGAAGTGTCCTAAACGTTTGATCTTTTCATTAAGTACGAGATAGGGTTCCTTAGATGCATCGGGAAGTCGTAACTCTTCGATCTCGTTGAAGTCTACGAAAGCATAATTCAGTTTTTCATGGAAGTCTCCTTCCATGAAATTGCGGTAATCGGTTAAATTGATCGTTCCTTGCAACTGTGTGCGTTCACGATAGCGCAAATCAAAATCAGATATTCGAAGATTCGGTACACGCTGACTCAATCGCGCTGATAAGCGTATGTTGTCGTTCATCCCTTTAAGTGCAGATGCGAAATATGCTACGTCGTCAAGGTTGACATTGCTCTCGCTCAAACGAGCATCGAATTCAACGCTGTCCACGAAATATTTAAAGGAGGTATATGTATCAGAAAGCAGATTGAACTTGGATGATTTAATTTTCGATCGCTCCGTCTCCAGCGTTAGTTCATTAAGGAAAACACCTCCGGATGAAACAGAAGCATCAGCAACCAGATCTTTTAATTCAAAACCAGACTTCTCTTTACACGAAAATTCTTTGATCTGTCCCGTAAAAACGTGGTCAATAAAGGTCATTTCTTCAATTGCACCATTGATATTATGTGTCGCGATGTGGAAGTAATCGATGCCATAATTGGTTTTTACCGGTTTGGTGTAATCATCGTAACGAAAACGTCCATTCGTAACGATGCCTTCATCAAGCGTAAAGTAGATGTCCTTCTTTTTCTTTTTTGGCTTCGTGAAATAGTCCTTAATAAACTGATGGTTGAAAGTGCCATCAACCTCCTTCTGGACATGCAAAAAGAGTTTGTCCACCTCTGCATTTTTCAGTTTGAAACTACGCTTGAAAATGTCTAAATCATTAACGTTTGCATAGATACTTTCTGCAGAAGCTAAGGTGTCGCCTTGCTGATCCAAAACCAGGAATCCTTCTATGACGGCTGCGCTAAAGAAGATAATTGAAATACGATCTACTTTAACAGTGGTGTTTAATTCTTCTGATAAATAAGCAGTTGCCTGTTCAGCGAGATATGTTTGAACCGGACTGGAGCGTACTGCAAACAGAAATAAAATGACAAAGATAAGCACCCATTCAAGGATAATTCCAAATGCGCGTCCTGTTATTTTAAGTAATTTCGCCATACAGCTGTACAAATCTACGTAAAGTGCCACGAAAAGATACCATAATTCTAGCCATAGAATCCTCTTGTGACGATACTTCTGCTGCTATCCTCAAAAATGACTCCATTCTTTCAAATTTAGTGGCAGGGCAATCTGTTCATAGTGATTTTGGTGGAGTTGTTCCTGAATTAGCCAGTAGAGCCCACATGCAGCACATATTGCCGGTGGTGGATCAGGCCATTAAAAAGGCTGGAGTTGATAAAAACGATATTGATGCTGTGGCATTTACAAAAGGCCCGGGATTACTGGGGTCCTTACTCGTAGGTGTCTCTTTTGCGAAATCATTTGCGCTTGCACAAAACATTCCTTTAATTGATGTCAATCACATGTACGGCCATGTTTTAGCTCATTTCATCGATGATGCCGGAGAAAAGAAACCTGAATTTCCCTTTATCTGCCTGACGGTTAGTGGTGGCCACACGCAGATTGTATTGGTTCGAGATCATTTGGACATGGACATTGTTGGGACAACTATTGATGATGCCGCCGGTGAAGCATTTGATAAGGCGGCTAAAATGCTGGGATTTCAATATCCGGGTGGACCATTAGTTGATAAGTATGCAAAAAAGGGTAACCCGGAAAAGTTTGAATTTTCCAAACCTAAGATGGATGGATTAGATTATAGCTTCAGTGGACTCAAAACATCGATTCTTTATTTTTTACAGAAGCAGGAGGATGGGTTCATCAAAGAAAATCTGGAAGATCTATGCGCCTCTATACAAAAAACGATTGTCGACATACTTTTCGATAAATTGATCAAAGCTGTGAAGGAATATGACGTGAAGGACGTAGCCATAGCAGGTGGTGTAAGTGCTAATAGCGAAGTACGTTCAAGATTGCAGGAAACAGGCAGGAAATTACACTGGAACACCTACATCCCAAAGTTCGAGTATTGTACTGATAATGCGGCAATGATAGCAATTGCAGGAAGGTACATGTACGAGGCAGGAATGACTGCAGATCAGTCAGTTAGTGCACGTGCAAGAATGGAGTTTAAACCTTAAAAACGTTAAAATCTTCACTCGGAACTCGATTTTATTCATTTGCTTCATTGTGTGTTCTGAATTTTAGTAAATTAATACTGAACCAAGCTCCATAACTATGCAAGTAACTTTAAAACCGACTTTAGTCGAGAAGGAGATCATCAGCTCCTTATCTTTCAGCGATTATAGAAAAGTAGATCAACATCCGAACTTACAGGCACAATTGGCGAGTGCAACCAGGTTGGGTAATGCCTATCGTGGTAAAGTCTCTATTATTTTTGAAGACGACGAAGGTTTAAAACGTGTCGATACTACCATTTGGGCATATGGCGCAAAATACATTTGTTTGAAAGGTGGTATTTGGATTCCAATTGACCGAATCGTTGAGATAAAAGCTTAATACCTCCATAAATACACATTTGGGATTTCAAGGATATTTTAATTTATCCGTTCAATTATTTATTCCTTCTTTGTAGATTTGAATTGCATTGATTTGAGTCAGACACAAAGAATGAAAAGTTCATTAATTATCATTTTTCTTTTAACGTGCACGTATCTGTTTTCACAGGATCGTGTGCGTTGGGATTTCTCGTATAACGCCGAGACGGATCAAATTGAAGCAAAAGCGATGATTGCCGAAGGTTGGCATTTGTACAGTCAACACATTGATAATGAAATAGGACCGATCCCTACTTCCTTTACCTTTAATGACAACAAGGACATCAAGTTTGTCGGCAAGGTTCAAGAACCGGCATC
>JASBTZ010000011.1 GCA_030148165.1 Bacteroidota bacterium | reverse complement strand
CGATCAAAGAATATGATGATAACTTTGAGGGTGAATTGAACTTCTTCAAGGAACAAGTGGTGTTTACACAAAAAGTTAAAGTTTATAAGACGACAGTGCTTCAGGGATTTGTCACATTTATGGTGTGCAATGATAATATGTGTCTGCCACCAAGAGATGTAGACTTCGCAATTAAAATGGATAGGGAATAAAATGAAAGGATTAGAAAAGTTAATATTGTTCGTTGCATTGTGTTCAAGCCTTACAGGAAATGCGCAGTTGGAATTTCCGGAGGATAAGGTCCACTGGAAGTTTACAGTTGAACAGGATGGAGAAGACGCGACGGTAGTGGGAACCATTACCATGGAAGAGCACTGGCATGTTTACGCCGCGCATTTACCTGAGGGAAGCTATTTAATTCCGTCAACAATTAAACTGGAGTCTTCGAATAAATTTAAACTTGTAGGTAAAATAACGGAACCAAAACCAATATTTGAACACGACGAACTGACCGGAGATGATTTGTATTACCATTCGAATACGGTAAAGCTGAAACAGAAAATCAAAGTTCTTAGCGATAAGGATTTCACAATTAAAGGAACCTTCACCTTTCAGACCTGTGATGACACCCATTGTTTGCCACCGCACGATGCCGAGTTTACTGTTAAGGTGAAAGGGGTTGAAGAGGAAGGAGATGATGAAGAAGAATCGGCTCTTGAGTTTGTGGAGGAAAATGGAGATGAGGCGAAAGACAAAGAAGGTAACATCTATGTAAAGGTTGATAACGAATGGTATAAAGTTCCTGAAGGAAACAGCGTAGCATTCTATAAGAAGTATTTAACATTGGGAGGACAGCATGAAGAATAGAATCGTATTATCACTTGTATTCGTTTTAGGCATTTTTGCATTCAGTTTCGCTAATAATATTGAAGTTGCAGATGCGAAGGAGCTTCTCAATTTGGTGGAGACATCCAAAGATTATGATGATGCGGTAGCTTTAATAGAATCGGCGGATAATGCTGCTACTTTGATGGCGAATACGGAGCTCAATAAGCAAGTAATTGCCCTTGCAGATAAGTTGGATAAAAACCAACCAGCTTGGCAGCAAGATGAAGTAGCCAAGGAACAAGAAGACAAGGAATCAGAGAAAAAGAAGAATAGTAAATCAAAGTCATTATGGATGACCTTCTTTCTGGCATTTGCGGGAGGATTAGCAGCGCTGTTTACTCCTTGTGTATTTCCAATGATTCCAATGACGGTTAGTTTCTTTACAAAGACTAGTAAGACAAAGGCTCAGGGAATTAGAAATGCAATAATTTATGGAGTCAGTATCATTCTCATCTATGTATTACTTGGTTCTTTGGTTGTGGCAATATTTGGTGTAGACGCTTTGAATGCACTTTCAACAAATGTGTGGTTCAATCTGATTTTCTTTGCGATGCTAGTGATATTTGCCATCTCATTTATGGGGGCATTTGAAATTCGTCTTCCTAACTCCTGGTTGAACAAGGCTGATAAAGCATCGGATCGAGGAGGATTGATTGGAATCTTCTTCATGGCCTTGGCCTTGGCGCTGGTATCATTTTCTTGTACAGGACCTGTTATGGGACCATTACTTTTTCAGGCAGCCACAAGTGGTGGAATCGGGCCCGTAGTTGGTATGTTTGGTTTCGGACTGGCATTAGCACTGCCGTTTGCAATATTCGCAGCCTTCCCGGGTTGGATGAATTCATTACCAAAATCCGGAGGATGGTTGAATACCGTGAAAGTATTTCTTGGATTCCTGGAACTTGCGTTCGCATTTAAATTCTTATCGAATGCTGATTTGGTTGTTCAGGCACATCTTCTTGAAAGAGAGTTGTTCCTGGCAATTTGGATTGGGGTATTTGCAGTCCTGGCGATCTATTTGTTTGGATTTATTCAATTACCACATGATAGTCCCGTTGAAAAGCTATCGGTAGGAAGAACTTTACTGGGAACATCTACCGTGATTTTCGTGATTTATCTGATTCCAGGTTTGTGGGGAGCACCCTTAAATATAATTAGTGGTTTCCCACCTCCTATGCAATATAGCGAATCGCCTTCCGGTTTTGGTGGTGGAGGAGGTTCCGGAGGACATGCTGGTCCGGAAGGAACGCACCTGGCGGCTCATGGACTGATGGTGTTTCATGATATTGATCAGGCTTTGGCTTACGCACAAGAAGTAGATAAGCCACTTCTACTTGACTTTACTGGTCACGCATGTGTAAACTGTAGAAGAATGGAAGACAATGTTTGGGGTAAACCGGGTGTCATTGAAATCCTTCGAGATAAAGTTGTCATCGCATCGTTATATGTAGACGACAAACGGGAACTACCAAAAGAGGAACAAAAAACAGTCAAACTGACAGAAGACAGAAATATGGAATTGGTGTCCATCGGAAATAAGTGGAGCTATATTCAGGCTTCTAGATATGAAACAAATACACAGCCATACTATCGTATGCTGGGACCAAATGGTGAAGACCTTGCTAATGGTTCAGCAGACTATGATAATCACAAGGACTATAATGTGTTCAAAAAGTGGCTTGAAGAAGGATTAAGGCTCTATAAGGAAGCCAAGTAATAACATTAGCAAATGTTTCTAATTCAAATCCTCCTTACTTAAAGGGGGATTTTTTAGTTTTATCCTATGAACAAAATCCTTCTAACGCCTATCGAATATTTAAAAGGTGTTGGTCCGAACCGGGCGGACCTGCTCAAGAAGGAGATCGGGGTGTACACCTTTGAAGATCTGTTGTTCTATTTCCCATTCCGATATGTTAATCGTTCAGTATTTCATCGGGTAGCTGATTTGCCCGGATTGAACGGTCCCGCGCAATTAAAAGGTCGTATCGTAGAATTGAAAGAAACGGGCAAAGGACACTCGAAGCGATTGACTGCTAAGTTTCAGGACGAATCCGGTATGATCGATCTCGTCTGGTTCAAAGGTGCGAACTGGATTAAGAAGTCGATCAAGATCAATGAAGAGATCATCGTATACGGAAAGGCAAAACTCTATGGGGCAAAATGGAACATACCTCATCCGGAAATGTCGACAGTGGATGATTCTACCTCGACTGGATTTCAACCGGTTTATTCCAGTACAGAAAAGTTGAGCTCAGCAGGTTTGAATACGAAGGGAATAGAAAAATTAGTCAAGACACTATTACCTCAGGTCGAAGGAATCTATGAAGAGTTTCTACCTACAAGTGTCATGGAGCAGTATAAACTGATTCCGGTTAATCAGGCACTGTCATGGATTCATAATCCGGCAAGTGAGGAGGAGGCACGAATTGCCCAGTTTCGACTCAAGTTTGAGGAGCTCTTCTTCCTGCAAATGGAATTGCTTGTTCGCAAACATATATCCATGAACCGATCAAAAGGATTTGTATTCGCCGAGGTCGGAGAGGTATTTAACACCTTCTACAAAGAACACATTCCATTTGAATTGACAGACGCTCAGAAGCGCGTATTGAAAGAGATTCGCAAGGATATGTACAGTGGCCACCATATGAATCGACTGTTGCAGGGAGACGTTGGAAGTGGCAAGACATTGGTAGCTTTGTTGACGATGTTACTCGCATTAGACAACGGCTATCAAGCTGCTTTGATGGCTCCCACGGAAATACTTGCCAATCAACATTTCGATTCAATAAGTGAAATGCTGAAAGAAATGGATGTGCAAGTGGCATTACTGACAGGTTCAACTAAAAAGAAAGATCGTGTCGGAATTCATGAAGGCCTGGAAGACGGATCGATCGATATACTAATCGGGACACATGCACTTTTAGAAAAAACAGTGCAATTTAAAAATCTTGGGGTAGCAGTTATTGATGAACAGCATCGATTTGGAGTGGCTCAGAGAGCGAAGATGTGGAAGAAAAATAAATTGCCCCCACATGTTTTAATCATGACGGCAACACCAATCCCCAGAACGCTTGCAATGACTTTTTATGGTGATCTGGATGTCTCCGTTATAGATGAATTACCTCCGGGAAGAAAACCTGTTACGACCATGCATCGCTATGAGTCACATCGACTGCGTTTATTTGGTTTCTTAAAGGAACAGATTAAAATGGGGCGACAGATTTATATTGTTTATCCATTGATTAAGGAATCTGAAAAACTAGATCTGGCGAATTTAATGGACGGTTATGAAGCAATAACCAGAAGTTTCCCCTTACCGGATTATAAAGTGAGTATCGTTCATGGGCAAATGAAACCGGATGACAAAGACTTTGAAATGAACCGTTTTGTGAAAGGAGAGACAGACATCATGGTAGCTACTACCGTTATCGAAGTAGGGGTAAATGTGCCAAATGCTACCGTTATGGTTATAGAAAGTGCTGAACGTTTTGGACTTTCTCAGTTACATCAGTTACGAGGTAGAGTAGGGCGAGGTGCTGATCAATCGTATTGTATTCTGATGACCGGAGATGCTTTATCCGAGGAGTCTAAAAAGAGAATGCAGACAATGGTACATACCAATGATGGTTTTGAAATAGCTGAGGTAGATTTGCAGCTACGTGGTCCGGGAGATATTATGGGAACGCAGCAATCCGGATTATTGAATTTAAAGATTGCTAATATTGCCACGGACGGCCATCTGGTGTCAGTTACAAGAGATGCAGCAAAAAAGATTCTAACAATAGATCCAGCATTAGAAATGGAGCAGAATACAGGTATTCGAAAAAGAATGTTGGATGTCCTCAATTCGAAGCCTGATTGGGGAAGAATTGCCTAAGGAGTAGTTTTGCATAATAATTGATTAGATTTGGAAAAACCATTGATGAAAGCATTAGTCCTATTCTCATTATTGATCAGCTCCAGTTCGTTTGGACAAGTATTAAGCGGTACAATCGTTACGGAAGGTCGTAAGTTGTTGACCGAATCCGATTTTAAAGTTGAGGGAACCGTGAATGGTTTTGCAATCTATGAATTAGCTGTCAATAGTGAAGGCGAAGTTACGGATGCCAAATTCATTGAAGGGAATATCAAGAGCACTCCGACGAAAATCGCGATTAGAAATTACGTGATTGATTTTGAATTCGAAGGCGCGACTTACTATCCTAAGTTTCAGCATTGCCGCGTAAAGATCACAACGTATAAGCCTTAGTTTTTATAGATCTTATTTACCTGATCTTTATACATCTCCATAATCACTTTACGTTTAAACTTCAACGTAGGCGTCAATTCGCCTCCTTCAACGGTGAATTCTTTTGCCAATAATTCAAAGCATTTTATTTGCTCCCAGTTACCGTAGTTTTTATTGATTTCAGATACTTCTTCCTGGATACGATCGATCACAGCCTGATTCTTAATGAGTTCTTCGTTGCTAATATCTTTAAAATCGTGCCCTTTACGTTCACCCCATTCTTTTAGGAATTCAAAACTCGGAACGATCAGCGCAGAAGGAAATTTTTCACCTTCTCCAATGACCATGATCTGTTCAATGAATCGGGATGCCTTGAACTTATTTTCCATAGCTTGTGGAATGATGTATTTACCTCCGCTCGTTTTAAAAATTTCTTTTTTACGATCGGTGATCTTTAAAAAGATTTCTTCCTGAAACTCACCAATATCTCCGGTGTGAAACCAGCCATCTTCCATTGCTTCTTCAGTAACATCCGGAAGATTGTAATAACCCATCATGACGTTAGGGCCCTTCACCAGAATTTCACCATCTTCTGCAATTTTGACATCTACTCCGTCAATAAGCGTTCCAACTGTACCTATTCGAATTCCTTCATCGAAGCTGTTAACTGATACCACGGGTGAGGTTTCTGTTAAACCGTATCCTTCCAGGATAGGAATGTCAGCAGCCATAAATATTCTCGCCAAACGTGGCTGTAATGCGGCGCTTCCTGAAGCAATTGCACGGACATTTCCACCCAAAGCCTCCTGCCATTTACTGAAAATTAGTTTTCTCGCAATCCAAAGCTTGATGTTATAAAAGAAACTTCTGTGCACGGGATCATACTGTTCTCCGGTTTTAACAGCCCAGAAAAATAAAGACCTTTTAATTCCTGACAATTCATCTCCTTTCGCCATGATCTTATCGTAAACCTTTTCGATGAGGCGCGGAACAGCGGTGAATACGTGAGGCTTTACTTCGCGAATATTATCTCCAATCGTTTCCATGCTCTCCGCGAAATGAATGGAACATCCGATATGCATATAGAGGTACTGCAACATACGTTCGTAAACGTGACATGCAGGCAGGAATGATAAAACACGCGAGTTATGGTCAGCTGGTATACGTGGTTCGCAAGCTTCTACATTAGAAAGGATGTTTCGATGGGAAAGCATTACTCCTTTTGGATTTCCTGTTGTTCCGGAAGTATAGATAATGGTAGCCATATCTTCGTATTGTGGCTTTTTCATCCGGTCAAATACCTGTTCTTCCGCAATATCTTTTCCGGCTTCCTTCAATTTGTCTAATTGGTCAAAACCACTAACTGGATCAAACGTATAGATCTTTCTAAGCGAAGGAGTCTCTGATTTGATATTACTGATCTTCTGTGCAAGTTCATCGTTCCATACGGCACAAAGTGTTATCTCAGCATCATTAAAAATATAGCGATAGTCGTTCTCTGAGATATTCGGATAAATAGGAACAACAATAGCCCCGACTTGTTGAATGGCAATATCCATCAGGTTCCATTCGTAACGGGTATCCGAAACGATTGCCACCCGGTCACCAATATTTACGCCTTCGGCTATTAAACCTTTGGAAACCTGCATGCATTCATTTAAAAAATCGGAGGTTGAAACAGCTTTCCATTCACCGTTAATTTTCGACACGAACATGCGGTCATTTGGGAATTTTTTCAGCTGTATATGCGGCAGATCAAATAGTCGTTTCGCTTCAATCATAGTTGTTTAATTAAAAGAGAATGAAAGATACATAAAAATTGATGAAAAAAATGTTCGACAAAGCAGCTATTTTACTCGATGTATAGCTTTAAATAAAAAACCAATGTATATTTATGTACCAAAAATGACTAACTATTAGTTATAAGTGTAACATTATCGGGTCTTAAATTGTTTTAATTGCAAGATCTAAACAAAATTTGAATAGAAAAGAGTACAATAGCGTCGTAAGTGAACACTCGAACAACCTGTTCGGTTATGCGTTACGTTTTCTTCAAAACAAAGCGGATGCAGAGGATACTGTGCAGGATGTTTTAGAGAAACTTTGGATTCATAGAAAGAAGGTGGAATATCTGAAAGCTAAATCCTGGATGTTTACAACGGCACACAATGCTATGATTAACTATTCAAATAAGAAAGGTAGAATGCAGCTGCGACCGGAGCTTCAATTGTATGTTAAGTCTGTAGAGAATCAGGCTCGTTCGTTTGAATCGATGGAAGTGGTGGATCGAGCGGTAAGTATCTTACCACCGATTCAGAAGAGCATTATTTTACTTCGCGACCTCGAAGGGTATAGCTATAAAGAGATCGGTCAGATTCTCGAGCTATCCGAATCGCAAGTGAAAGTCTATCTGTTTAGAGCTAGAAATAAGATAAAGAAGCAATTAAAAGGATTGATGGAACTGGTATGAGTAAACCCTCTTTTTCAAATATAGACCTTTGGTTATTCGAACTAGCTGAGGGAAATCTTTCAGAGGCTCAGATCGAGGAGTTGGAGATGTTTTTGCTGAATCATCCCGAATTGGATATTGAGCGTGACGCATGGGAAATGGCTAAGGTTGATCAGTCTACTCATGTTTATGAGAAGCAAGATCAGCACATGCGCAGAAAGCCAGTTGCGATGTATTCGGCTATAGGAGCAACAGCAATCTTTATGATCTCGGTTTTAGGATGCTATCAATACTATAACCTGGGTGATTTCGCCAATAGCGCAAGTGGCGAGCTAATAAGCAATGTAGAATCTACAAGCAATCAGGTGGAGGAAACTAAGCGATTAGCACTTGAAGTGAATGAATTAAAGGTGAAGGTAGCTGAACTCGAAGAGGCAAATCGCCTGCTTCAGAATAATCAGAATACGACAGCTGTGACAACGACTGAAGGAGTGACGTCAGAGATGAATGCAAATGAGAACAATCGAAATGGACATTCATCGCGCTCGGAAGTGACAGCTAACTCATTCTATTCAGGAGGTACAGAGGGCAACGGAAACATAAGTTATCCTTTTGAAGGTACAGATAATATTACAGCAACATCTTATGACTCAGATCAAAGTGGACATCAATTCTATACAGATCGATCAGGAGGATATCTGAGAACACATCAAGCGAGACCAATCGATTTCTCGGCTTTCGAAGATAAAAACAGAATAAGATATTATAGTAGTAATTCAGCTGGTGGAGCATCGACGAAGCGACTAAGCATGAAGACGCGGCTTGATAGAATGGCGAGATCAATTCAGCGCATGATGGACAACCCAATTGCGCTTAAAAATTCACGCGATCCTCATTATCATATTCCTGGTGTACTACCTCAGGATGTGAATTTTGGAGCTGTAGGTACGCTGCTTACAACAAGAGTTCAGACTTTGAGTCGACTTCAGTGGCTAGGTACTTCCAACGAACAATTGTACAATCAGATAGCACTTGATGGCTATTCTTACGGTATGAGAGGTGGATTTGGAGTGCAGCTTGGACATACGATGCTGAACAATGGAGGAGTACATGTCGGAAATGTTGCGCTAACGTATTCGCCTAAATTCTCAGTTTCGAATGTGATCTCAGTTGAACCTTCTATTCGCATGAAAATGGGAAGTAAGTTGTTAGATCACAATCAAATGGATGGAGTAGAACAAGTAGAAATGAATCGTGGAAATGTGGAAGACTACTACCCGAACGGAACTACTCCAATTGGAAAGCAGCTTTGGTATAAAGATTTAGGCGCCGGACTAATGGTAAACACAAAGTGGTTCTTTGCTGGTGTACAGGCTGATAACTTATTCAATCATCAGGACAATATTTTCAGCAATGATTATGCGAGTCCAAAAACAGCACCTACAGAAGTGTTCGCAACAATTGGTACAGATTGGGAGTCGAAGAAATTAGAATCTAGAAATAAAGTAATGACCTTGTCACCTTATTTGGTGTACCACAGCTATGGTAACCTGGATGAACTATGGCTTGGAATGAATTACAGATTTAATTGGATTACTGTGGGTGGAGCCATCTCATCAGAGCTTGAACCTGCAGCATCAGTTGGAATGAAGTTTAAACATTTCGCAATTCAATACAACGCAGATTATTCTTTGAGTAGAATGATGGATGAGAACTTTTTGTCACACCAGCTGACATTGAAGTTCCTTGGAAAAACAAGTAGAGTAGGAAAAAGAATTTATAGCATGTAAATTATGAGGAAGTTTATTTTATATATCACGTTTGTATTAATCGGGTTTAATGGATTCAGTCAGGATCCCCAGTTCACTCAGTTTTACGCAAACCCGTTATACTTAAATCCGGCATTTGCAGGATCTTATGGTTGCCCTCGATTCAATTTGAATTATCGTAATGAGTGGCCAAGCCTGTCGGGTAACTATGTTACCTACAGT
>JASBTZ010000003.1 GCA_030148165.1 Bacteroidota bacterium | reverse complement strand
CGATCGTTTCCGTACCATCGTACAATCCGAATCCCATGAATCCGTACTGAAGGTTAAATCCAGTTGATGGATACGTACCTACACCAGAGCTTTCAACCCAGTTCCATCCTGAGAAGATTGAATCTGTAGCCGAAGCTGCAGTTAAACCTGTAATATCAGAACAGTTTGGAAGCGTTGTAAACTGACCAATGATGCTATCACTCTGTAGCGTAGGGCTACAATCAGCGTAGATGTACACATCGTAAGTCGTAATATCATCCAATCCTGTAAGTACCGCGGTTGGTGAAGTTGTTGTAACTGTAGTTCCAGAAACCAAAGGATCAAAACCTTCAACTCCGTAGATAACAGTCCAGTTAGTTTCACCTGCAAGACCAGCGTTCCAAGAGATGCCAGCCTCATCATTTGTCGTATAAATAACGGTGTAGTTAACCGGTGCTGGACAATCTGTATAGTAGAAGTGTGCACACGAATTATTGGTTAAATACGTGGTGTTGTTATATGATACCTGGATATCCTGGTTAGGCCCATTAACACCAATTGTTGCGGAACTACCGTTATCGGCAAATGCATCAGATCCACCAAATTCAGAATCGTCGTAGATGAAATAAATTTCACCTGTAGCCTCTTCAATTTGAATTTGATAGGTAATAGTTTCACCTAGTGGTCCGAAGTAATAGTTCTGTTGGTCCCACTGAACAATAAATGTTTGGTTTGGTGCTGTTCCGATTGTTTCGTAATACACCTCTCCACCATTTGCAGGATCGATTTCTATATCATCCCACCAAGCATAAAGACCCATAAAAGGAGCACTTGCTATTGGTTGGTTACTCCAGCCTAAGTTAGCTGTCAAAGTACCAAGCAGTATTGCTCCGTTATCAGCAATCGTAATATCATTCACGAGTGTTCCCTGATAAAGAAGTGAGAATGGAAGTGTGTATCCAAGCTCGAAATCATCAAAGAATCCACCTGCTTGTCCTGTAGCACTTATATCGATGAATCCAGGGCCACAGTCATTATCTGAAACCATGTAGATTCCCTGGTTATATGTGTTAAATGTAATTGGACCAGTCCATGTTGATGAGTCACCAGGACCACAAACTGACTGCACATATACTTCATAGAAAGACTGCGGAGTTAACCCGGTTAATGTATCTGGGTTTTCGGTTGTGAAGAAAGATGTACCAGTTCCTGGAGTAAATCCTACCGGTCCATATTCAATTTGCCAAGTCGTTGCTGCACCATTTTCAGTCCAGGTAATTTCCGCATTTGACGTGTCCGCTGTAATCAAACTAAATGGACTTGGCGCAGGACAAGTAATACATGTCTCTACTTGTACTAAATCAATGGCCAAATCTCCGTAGAAGCTTGGTCCAGTTGCACCGTAAGAAAAATCTACGTAGATCTGTTGGCCAAGCCATGCAGAAATATCTACACCAATTTGCTCCCATGGATCTGTTGCGGCAGTTTGATACTGACCTGTCCATGAAAATACTGTTGTAAACGGTCCTGTTGGTGTTGTACCAACGCCAACGTTTAATGTACCTATTTCAGTTCCGTATGCGTGCATGTAAAATGATAATTCAGCTTCAGATGCACCTGTTGTGAGGTCGATCATTGGAGTTACCATCGATGCAATTGCCGTTGAGCCTGAAGCTTCGTATTCTGCATATGTTGTTCCACTTGCCGGTCCTGAAGGTCCTGTATTCGTTGAGTTTCCTCCTGGGAATGCCGTTGGAAAATCCCATGTTCCGGCAGCTGTACCAATGTTTCCGGTCCAACCGATTCCGGTTTCCATATCATCCGAAAAGACGAATGTTGGGAATCCTGTTGCACAGGTTACACCCTGAGGTGCCTGGAATGCAGTCTGGAAAAAGAATGGTCCTGTCCAGTTTGAAAGATCACCACCACCGCAATCTGATTGTACATAAAACTCATAACCACTTGAAGGAGTTAATCCAGTAACGTTTTCAGGGTTGTTAGTTGTCCCTGTAATCATTGTACCTGTACCTGGTGTAAATCCAACCGCACCGTACTCAATATTCCACATCGTGGCAGTACCTGTTTCAACCCATGATAAATCTGCGGTTGTAGCGGTAGAAGTTGCACCAAGTCCATTTGGTTGAGGACAAGTAGGTGCTTCAACCATCGCTATATCGTCAATGCAGATATCTCCTTGAAAGGTTCCTGCACTTGTAGCACGGAATCTGAACTGTATAATTCCAGTGTACCCCGTTAAAGGCACAACTCGAAGTTCAAAAGGATCTGCTTGTGCAGCTTGTTGTTGACCGACAAGAACATCTACAATGTTCCATGTCAGACCATCCCACGCTTCAACTGTTAATGTCCCCATTACAGATCCGAACATGTGATAGTAGAATTCTATCGCCGGAGTTGTAAGTGCGGAAACATCAATCTGCGGAGAAGTAAGAATTGGATCCCCTCCAGATGCAGAAGATGCTTCTGTATAAAAATACCTCGTACCACTGTTAGCGGCTGTCGCACCTGTACCACTAGAAGGAGTAGTACCAGTCCCGGTAATGTTCCAGTCGTAGGCGCTTGGTGAAGTTTCCACCCAGCAATTCTGATTAATTGTTCCTGTTGTTGCTGTCATCGATTCAAGATCGTCAAACCATGGGGCAATTTCGGGAGCGGGACACTGAGCGAACGCGCTACCTAAACTGCTAAACACCAGAGTACTAATTAGTAAAAGTTTCTTCATCTCTTTCTTATTTTAGTTTTGAATTAAATAAAATTACGTGGTTACAAAATTAACCCCGAATAAGTTAACATAAAATAGTGAAAGATCAAACTTTATAATCTTTACCAAACTAACACATGATGTTAAAAATATAACACGCTTATTGGATTTATCGTGCGGAAAGAAGCATTAATCGAATTCAGCGATTATTCTAAATCGGTTTTACCAAGCGATGTAAAAGACTTATATTTATACTTGTCGAAGGATTCGATACTTTTGTCGAAAAATGAATTAATTTATGGAATTGTCTGGTAAGCATGCGATTGTTTGTGGAAGCACTCAAGGAATCGGATTTGCAACTGCTCAACTGCTCGCTGAGCGTGGAGCACGGGTTACTTTATTGGCTCGTAACGAGGAAAAATTGATGGAGGTAAGAAGTGAATTGCCTTGTCCTGAGAATCAGAAGCATGATTATATCATGGCTGATTTTTCCAATCCCGCGGAATTAAAAATGGAGATTGAAAAATACATTAAGAAAGGCAACTCGCCTGACATACTTATTAATAATACGGGAGGGCCGAAGGGTGGTCCGATTATCAAAGCCGAGACTTCAGAGTTTATTAGTGCATTTAATCAGCACCTGATCTGCAATCATATTCTCGTTCAGGCTATTTATCCTAAAATGAAGGAAAAAGGATGGGGACGAATTGTAAATGTAATCTCGACCAGCGTCAAACAGCCATTGCCAAATCTGGGTGTATCAAACACCATTCGCGGAGCCGTAGCCAATTGGAGTAAAACACTTGCAAATGAATTGGGAGAGTTCAACATTACCGTCAACAATGTGTTGCCTGGTGCTACGAACACGAGCAGACTTCAAAGTATTGCTGCGAATAAAAGCTCATCTACAGATCAGTCAATGGATGAAATATTTGCACAGATGGCCAAAGCATCTCCCATGCAGCGAATCGCGGAAGCTGAGGAAATAGCAGAAGCGATTGCCTTCCTTGCATCGGATCGCGCTTCTTATATTAATGGAATAAATGTACCGGTAGATGGTGGACGAACTAAATCCCTTTAATTCCGCTACTTTATTACGTTGATGTGACCGTGGATCGTACGGTTTCTGCCTGAGTTCGTTTCAAACTGAATCTTATAGGTATAAGTGCCATCCGGGACATAAAGGCCATTATAGGTTCCATCCCAAATGAATTCTACCTGATCACCGGTGTAGATTGTTTCACCCCAACGATTAAATATATTGGTATTCATCGAACGAATTCCAATGGTAATCACTCTCCAGTCATTGTTATAACGATCACCGTCAGGTGTAAAAGTGTTCGGAGCATATATATACCATTCTTCTTCAATGGAAATCGGCTTTCTAATCGTGTCAGTACATCCCTTGTCATCGATAGCTACCAGTGTAATATAATACGTGCCCGGTTCCAAGTACGTATTGCTCGGATTGACATTCGTAGATGAATTACCATCACCAAATTCCCATTCATAATTGGTTGCGTTTTGGGATTGATTTTCAAATGTGATTGGCAGTCCATTGAAGAACACAGTACTGGTTGTAGTAAAATCAGCTGTTGGTTTAATGACTGTTACGGTCGTTGTGCCAAGAATTGCAAATGTTTGACATTCATCAGATACACTTACAGTATAAGTCGTTGTTGTTTCAGGATGTACCCAAACTCCGGCTGTATTTTCTCCACTGTGAACCCAATTATAGTAATAGCTTCCATATCCACCACTTGGTGTGACAGAGATGAATGTTGAATCTCCTGGACAAATCTCAACGCCCGGACTCATCTCAAGAACAAGAGGAGGGCTTGTAATTGTATATACAATGTTTGCGCTTACCTGGTTACCGCAATCATCCTGCACTACTACAGTATAAGTAGTTGTTTGAGACGGAACAACCTGTAGTGTTGATCCAGTTCCTAAATTGGGATCAAAATTAGAAGACCATTGGTATGTATAGTTACCGGACCCCCCTGAAGCATTAGCTTCTAAAGTGGCGGGAAGGTAAGGACATATCTCTGTAATATTCGGTGTAGGGTTTAGCGTGAGTGGGGGTAACACCGGTACAATAACTTCAAAGTCATCAGTGCCTGTATCATTTAAACAAGCGTCCGTGACACTAACCGAATAAATGGTTGTTGACCCTGGTGTGACATCTATACTTTGGGTGGTTTCACCTGTGCTCCATAAATAGGTGTATGGCTGCTGTCCACCTGTTGCTTGAGCCGTAAGCGTTACTGTTTCGCCAGGACAATTCATTTGGTCACCTATGATTTCAACCTCTACCGGATCGGTATCCTCGATATATAATTCCAAAACAATCGGATTCACGTTGCCACATGGGTCTACAATCGGGAAAGTTATAATGATCGTTTCCTGTCCTTCAACTATACCATCTTGAAACGCGTCAAACGAGAATTGTACCTGTGAAACTCCTGCAGGGAAAGTAATTGAATTTGGAATATTGGAATAGTCAACTCCTTCAGTAGCTGTCCCACTAATATTTATTGGTATAGTCATGGGAGAAGCTGATTGAGCAGGATCTCTTTCTAAAGTAACCGTTGTCGTCACACATCCTTCAGCCATTATATCCGGGTTGGTAAAAAACTGTGGAGAGACATCGTATGTAATGTCTACAGGTGTATCTGATGATAAGCTGTTCGCTTCGAGAAATATTCCCGAATCATATATTCCGTCCCCTGTATCTGCAATCGCAATAACAAGGTGATAAGTTTGACCACATTGTACATCGGACTCTGCCGTTAGGACCGTTGTGAAACCATCGTATTGAATGTAAGTGGGTGAGCTATTATAGGGAGCCTGAGAACCATCTCCGTTACTCACATAATACGCAGGGTTAGATCCTGAGTTCACATTATTTATTGCCACGGGTTGTCCTCCCGGGAGTAATGCCATATTCTGCTGACCGGCAATACCGGGTCCTGATATAAAGAAAGCAAAAACGTCGTTAAATTGAGACCCTACATATTCGGGATATTCTTCAGATCCGAAGACATAATTGAATTGTACAGTATTCGAATAAGGCACAAAGTCAAATTCAAGTACAGCAGCATTGAATGTTGGAGCTCCTCCGATCTGATTAGTTAAAGGAGGATACCCAGGTGTTCCCAGATCAACTCCTGCACCTGCTTGATCATTCGGTCCGTGAGGTCCATCGGGTGTATTGTTAACAGTTCCAGTTGTTATGATTACACCATTAGCCAAACCTAGATTGGTACCTGTTCCATCGAAACTTCCTATCTGAACCGAACTACCGTTGAATGAAATATTGGACACAGTAACTCCTGAACCGAGCAAGACGTTTTGCACCAGTTGAGCAGGTGTTTGTGCAGTACTAGTAATCAACTGACCAAATGTGAACAGAGGAAAAACAAGTAGTAATATTCCGAAAATACGGCCCATGTATCTAATTAGACGTAAAATTAGCAATTTCGTTTGCCCTTTTAGGAACAAATTTTAAGCCAAAATGTACTTTGTTATACTTTGTTAACGAAAGCCGGTACAAAATATTTGTATGATACGTTCAATTTGTTCTTCTTTGCATCCATGAGTTTCTTCAAACGAATAGCTACAAAATCGAAACGCTCCCTGAAGTTTTCCGTGGAAGACCCCAAAAGTTTTAAAGAGGTCTGGAGCTTTACGAGCAGTGGCTTTCGGGTGATAAGCTTGGTTCTTTTGGTTGTTTTTCTTCTTGCATTTTTGCTGGCATATTTATTTAGTTCATTTTTTGGTGATTTGTCTGGGAAGGACGAAAGCATTGAACGGAAGAAATTGGAAACACATAGAGAACAGATCGAAGACCTGACCAGACAGCTTGAAAATCAGGAGCGCTATGTGAATGCCATTAAGCTCATTTTGAGTGGTGATGTACCCGTTAACAGTGATCTCGATTCGCTTTATGAACACGGTGATAATCTTTTTGACTCCATAAGTGAATTGCAGACGGAGAGTGAAATAGAACTTTCAGATAAGGTGGAAGATGATATCCGAATGACCAGTAGAAATGACGAAGTGCCATTAACTTATTTCTCCAGCCCGGTAGTCGGTGTGGTAAGTCAGAAATACGATAAAAAGCTTCACCCGGGAATAGATGTGGTAACGAAGAAAGATGAAGCCGTCAAAGCTTGTTTGGCAGGTACAGTTGTCTATGCCGGATATACGCGTAAGGATGGATACATCGTTATTCTTGATCATTCAAACGGATTCATTTCGGTCTATAAGCATAACAAAACGGTTTTGAAAAAAATGGGTGATAAAGTGAGACTTGGTGATCCCGTTTCCATCGTTGGTAACACCGGTGAAAACTCAGATGGTCCTCACCTGCATTTTGAATTATGGTTTAGACAATCGCCAGTAAACCCGTCGGATTACATCAACTTTACGAAATAATTCCCTGAAGCGCACATAGGTTGTGATAGATCCCTTTAGAAGCCATAAGTGCTTCATGGGTTCCTCGCTCTTGAATTTCACCTTTGGCAAGAACGATAATTTCATCAGCCTGTTTAATTGTACTCAAACGGTGAGCGATCACCAAGCTGGTTCGATCCTTCATAAGATGCTCAAGCGCATCTTGGACTAATTTTTCAGATTCCGTGTCAAGGGCAGAAGTTGCTTCATCAAGCAAGAGAATATCCGGATTCTTTAGCACAGCCCTTGCTATACTTACCCGCTGCTTTTGCCCACCGGATAATTTGTTACCTCGTTCACCAATGTTGGTGTCATAGCCATTTTCCAATTCTGAAATAAAGTTGTGAGCATTGGCAATTTTAGCTGCCTGAATGATCTCTTCTTCGCTAGCATCGGGATTTCCAAATGCAATATTTTCTCGAACCGAAGCATTAAACAGAATGGACTCCTGAGAAACAATTCCAATATGATTTCTCAGATCTAGAAGGGATGCATCTTTAATATTCGTATCATCGAATAGAATTTCACCATTACTGACATCGTAAAATCTTGGCAGTAGATCAGCGATGGTAGATTTTCCACTGCCAGACTCTCCAACAAGAGCAACCGTTTTACCTGCCGGAATTTTAAAAGAAATGTTCTTTAATACTGGTTCGTTACCATAGGAGAATGATACATTCTTATACTCTATAGCGTCTTTTAGCTCTGTTAAAGCTACTGGATTATCAGTTTCATAAATCTTTTCATCTGCATTCAGGATTGAATTGATGCGATCTTGGGAAGCCCGTGACTGATTTATATTTGACATTGATTGAGATATTCCGGTTATTGGTCTCATCAACTGTGAAAAAACGATTATAAATCCCATAAAAGTTGCAGCGCTAAAATCGACTTCGGGGTCGAGAACAAGTGATCCTCCATACCAAACAATTGACACCATAACGAGCGTACCGATCGTCTCATTTAACGGGGAGGTAAGATCTCTCTTTCGAAAGGCCTTCGTAATTAATTTTTGATGCTTAAGATTTGCAGCCTTAAATGATCTCAATACTTGTGGTATAGCATTAAATGCTTTAATAATTCGAATACCACCTAGACCTTCGTCCATTGCTGAATACAAAACACCCATCTGTTCCTGTCCTTGCTTCGCGGTGCGCTTTAAACTTTTACCTATTACAGCTATTATCAAACCGGTAAGCGGTAATAAAAGCAACGCGAATATGGTTAGACTAGGACTCCAGTAAAAAAGCACAGCTATTGTCAATAAGATGGAAATCGGTTCGCGGAAAATAAGTTCGAGGACGGCAATCACGGCGTTTTCAATCTGGCCGACATCACTTTGCATTCTTGCCATCAGATCACCGCGACGCTCATCTGTATAATAAGATAAAGGTAATCGCATCGCTTTTTCGAATAGCATGTCGCGAATATCTCTTACTACAGCCATTCTAAGCTGTGATTGAAACCATATAGCTCCATAGCGAAACAGGTTTTTCATAAAGAAGCTGATGGCAACGGTTACGCAGACAAACAGAAGAGCGCCTTTCGGGTCAGCGGATGACATTTCATACATTTTGTAATTGTACCAATCGCCGCAATAGCTGAAAAAACCTGAGAAGTTACCACTGTAAACTGGTTTACTCACTACTTCCAAAGCTTCACCCTGCTTAAAGATTACCTGCAGAAAGGGAATAAATAAGGCAAGAGAAACGAGGTTGAAAATTACAAAACCAAGATTACAAAGTATAACAGTAATAGCAGTCCACTTGTATTTAAAGGTGTATCGATATACTTCTAATATGTCCTTCATCTTTGCACAAAGATAGGTTTTTGTTTTCCTGAGCGTATAACGGCGATTAACTATTATTATTTTTGCTAAATGAGTTCAATCAGACAGAACAGAATAGAGAGTGTGATCCAGGAGGAGCTTTCTGTTTTTTTTCAAAAGAATGCACGTGAGGTTTGCCTGGGTGCAATGGTCAGTGTTACGGTGGTGCGCATCACTCCAGATCTATCGATCGCAAAATGCTACTTAAGTATTTTCGCAGGTCCAGATAAAAATGAAGTGCTGGAAAACATTCGCGAAAGGAAAAGTACCATTCGCGGAACAATTGGAAGGCGCTTAAAAAACATGAAGAAGATTCCGGAGTTATTATTTTTTCTGGACGATTCATTGGACTACGCGATCGAGATCGACGAATTACTTAAAAAGTAGCGAGCCATTAATTTTGCTTATTACATAGCCAGGCGTTACCTGAAAACAAAACGCAAAAAGAATGTGATCAATCTGATCACCAGGATTTCGGTCGTAGGAATTACCATTATCACTGCTTCTCTGATCATATTGTTGTCGGCATTCAACGGTATTGAACAAATGATTGAGCGACTATATTCGGAGTTCGATACAGATATTACGATCCGGGTTGAAAAAGGCAAACACTTCACAGAAAGCAGAATTGATATAGATGCGCTGTATAATATAGATGGCGTAGAAAATATTTCCCGGGCAATTGAAGAAGTCGTTTTATTGAAGCATGAGGAAAAGTGGGTACACGCAAATATGATAGGTGTGGATTCGAGCTTTTTAGAGATTACCCGAATGAATGATCACCTTGTGGATTTGGATGGAGAAGTTTATCTAAATCGAGATGGTCAGTATTTTAGTATGGTAGGCGCGTCGTTACTGGATCAGTTAGATGCGTACGTTACCACTGATGATATGCAAGAAACATTGATTTGCTATGTGCCGAAGAAAAAACTAAAGATCCGTCCAGGTAGAAATCCTTTTAGTTCGAGAGTTGTTCCCGTGGCTGGCAGGGTCAATTATAACAGGGATGTTAATTCAAGTAGTTATATCGTTCCAATTGAGCTTAGTAAGGAGATGCTGGGTTTGGAAAATAAGATCTCAGCCATATATGTAGATGCCAAGCCAGGGGTTAGTAATGAGCACTTAAAAGAATTAATCAAGTCAAGTGTAGGCAATGATTTTGTTGTCAAAACAAACTTTGAGAAGAATGAATTGATATTTAAGACAAGTAAGTCTGAAAAAATTATCGTTCTGATCATACTTCTATTCATTTTCATACTGGCGGCCTTCAATCTGGTGGCGTCACTTACTATGCTATTCGTAGAGAAACGCGCTAATGTAGAAACGCTAAACAGCATGGGAGCACCGCGAAAGACGATCTTTCAGATCTTTTTTATCGAAGGATTGCTCATTTCAGGCAAGGGAGTATTATTTGGTTTTATTTTGGGTTATTTGATCTGTTTTGCTCAGCTCTATTTCTCTTTTCTCGAGATGCCAAATTCCGGTGGCGAATCTTTTCCAATCAGCATTTCATTTGGAGACGCATTATTGATTTTTACACTGGTCGCAGCACTCAGTATCCTGTTCTCGTATTTACCGGTTAAATACTTAATTAAAAAGAACCTTTAGCTACTTTCTGACCATTCGTGTCGAACTGTGAATTACTTCCGTCGAATTGTGAAAAGATTTTTCCCTTTTTGCAACTTTTAGTTTGGATAAAACCAGTATATTTGCAGCCAAAATTGAGAATAATCTAAAAGACAAGTAATGTCAGATATCAAAGGAAAAATATCACAGGTAATTGGACCTGTAGTTGATGTAAGTTTCGATAAAGGTGCTGAGTTGCCTAATATTTACGATGCTCTTGAAGTTTTCAAGTCAGATGGAACAAAGGTTGTACTTGAGGTACAGTCTCACATTGGTGAAACAGCGGTACGTACTATTTCCATGGATTCAACTGATGGATTCACGAGAGGTATGGAAGTAGTTTCTACCGGAAGTGCAATCAAGATGCCAATTGGTGAGGAGATTAGAGGTCGACTATTCAACGTTGTTGGTGAAGCAATCGACGGGATCAATGAAATCAGCAATGAAAACGGTCTTCCAATCCACAGAGAAGCGCCGAAATTCGAAGATCTTTCAACTGCAACGGAAGTGCTTTTCACAGGTATTAAAGTAATTGACCTGATTGAACCTTATGCGAAGGGTGGTAAGATTGGTTTGTTTGGTGGAGCCGGAGTAGGTAAGACGGTACTTATCCAGGAGCTCATCAATAACATCGCGAAAGGACACGGTGGACTTTCTGTATTCGCAGGAGTAGGTGAACGTACACGTGAAGGAAATGACCTACTTCGTGAGATGCTTGAGTCTGGTATTATCAAATACGGTGATGACTTTATGCATTCAATGGAAGAAGGTGGATGGGATTTGAGTAAAGTAGATCTTAACGTAATGAAAGAATCAAAAGCGACTTTCGTTTTTGGTCAGATGAACGAACCTCCGGGAGCACGTGCTCGAGTTGCTCTTTCCGGATTGACATTGGCGGAATATTACCGTGATGGTGAAGGAGACGGAAAAGGTCGTGACATATTATTCTTCGTAGATAACATCTTCCGATTCACACAAGCAGGATCTGAAGTATCGGCACTTCTCGGTCGTATGCCATCAGCGGTAGGTTACCAGCCAACATTGGCAACTGAAATGGGAGCGATGCAGGAACGAATTACTTCAACGAAGAATGGATCAATTACATCTGTGCAGGCGGTTTACGTACCTGCGGATGACTTGACTGACCCGGCACCGGCGAACACATTTGCTCACCTGGATGCGACTACGGTACTTTCAAGAAAAATCGCTGAGCTTGGTATCTATCCTGCGGTTGACCCGTTGGATTCTACATCGAGAATTCTTACTCCTGAGATCGTTGGAGAAGAGCATTATGATTGTGCGCAACGTGTTAAGATTACACTTCAGCGATACAAAGAGCTACAGGATATCATTGCGATCCTCGGTATGGATGAATTATCTGAGGAAGATAAATTAGTTGTACACCGTGCACGTCGTGTTCAGCGTTTCCTTTCTCAACCATTCCATGTTGCAGAACAATTTACTGGTATCCCAGGAGTCTTAGTTGATATTCAGGATACGATCAAGGCGTTCAACGCGATCCTTGACGGTGAGTATGACCAGTATCCGGAAGCGGCATTCAACCTTAAGGGTGGAATTGAAGACGTAATTGAGGCCGGAGAAAAAATGTTGGCGGAAAACGCTTAATTAGCTTAGTATGCAATTAGAGATAATAACACCGGAAAAAGAAATATTCAAAGGAGAAGCTGAAGCAGTTCAGTTTCCGGGACTTGATGGGTCTTTTCAGGTATTGAATAATCACGCTCCTGTCATCTCTGCTTTAGCGGAAGGTGATGTGAAAGTTAATCTCACTGAGGAAATGTCTTTTGATGACAACGAAGCAGTAGTAGTAGACTCATCTAATAAGAAGGTGATTCGTGTTGCGATTCGTGGCGGAGTCATCGAAATGCAGAATAACAAGGTGATCGTATTAGCTGAGTAATTATTGGAGTAACTAGAAATTTGAAAAAGAGGGACTTAGAACAGCCCTCTTTTTTGTTAAACTACGTTAAGCAAACATCGGAGATAGAGCATTGATACGATTCTTTGTTTATTTTCGTTGTTTTACAGAGTTATATGAATATTCTGGAACAGATCAATCTAAACGAAACACCACAACACATAGCCATCATTATGGATGGAAATGGTCGTTGGGCCCAAAAACAGGGTCAGGACAGGTTGTTTGGCCATAATATCGGTGTTGAATCTGTTCGTGAAGCGTTAAAGGGAGCCCAGGAAATCGGCGTTAAGTATTTGACTTTGTATGCCTTTTCTACGGAAAACTGGAATCGTCCCAGAGCGGAGGTCGAAGGTCTGATGGATCTATTGATCCGAACAATCGCAAAAGAAGTTGATGAATTAAATGAAAGTAACGTAGTTATTTCTACAATCGGCGAAACTTCCGGTTTGCCGGACTCAGCTCAAAAGGAACTTCAGGACGCATACGACCGCACGAAGGATAATACGGGTGTGAATCTTATTCTCGCATTGAACTATAGCTCTAAGTGGGAAATTCTGGAAGCTGTCAAAAAGATTGCTGCAAATGTCAAAGATGGTAACATGTCGGTTGACGATATCGGCTACGAAACCATCGATCTCAATTTGAATACAAAGGATATTCCCGATCCGGAGTTATTAATACGAACCAGTGGTGAGCATAGGGTAAGTAATTTCCTTCTATGGCAAATCGCATATGCAGAACTCCATTTTACAGAGGTTCTCTGGCCGGACTTTAAAAGAGAAGATCTCTACAAAGCCGTACTTGACTACCAATCAAGAGAGCGGAGATTCGGAATGACATCAGCGCAAATAACAAAATGAACATGCGATATTTCAAATACATAACACTATTAACTTTCGCTTTCATGGCGTTGAATGCCACTTCTCAGGTAACGGAGTTAGGAGGCCCTGACATTAATTATGTCACACCGCAGCAGTATGAGCTAGGTCCGATACGAGTGTTGGGAGCAGATAACTATGATCATAATGCAATTAAACTGATTGCAGGTCTTAGGTCAGGTCAAACGATAACAGTTCCCGGAGATCAAATCACGAAAGCGATTAACAATTTATGGAACGAGGGAATCTTTTCTGATGTGGAGATAGCTGCGGAAAAGGAAATTGCCGGAGTGCTGTATTTAGTGATCAAAGTGAAACCAAGACCAAAGCTGTCTCGATTTAAGTTTGTTGGCGTTAATCGTCGTGAAGCGGATAAGATAAGAGAAGAGATCAGCCTTTTTTCAGGTCAGACAATTTCTGAAAACCTGATTTTCTCAACTGAAAATAGGATAAGAGGATATTTCAGAGAGAAGGGTCACTACAACGTAAGTGTGAACATCAAGAGCATTATAGATACGCTGATCAACAACTCGGAGATCTTTGTGATCAATGTGGAGAAGGGCGAAAAGGTAAAAATTGGTGAACTGAATTTCGAGGGAAATGAATCCATCAAGACATGGAAGTTGAGGATGGCCATGAAGGACACCAAACAAAAGGCGTTTTGGCGATTATTTAAAAGATCGAAATTTTCACAGACAGCATACAAAAGAGATAAAGAAGCGATGATTTCAAAGTTCAATAAAATTGGACTACGTGATGCACAGATTTCTTACGATACCGTTTATTTAGCAGACAGTAAAAACCTTCGAATTGACATCAATATAGATGAAGGAAACAAATACTATTTCGGAAATATCGAGTGGATAGGTAACACCAAATTCCGTTCAACTTTTCTAGATACTATACTGGGGATTAAGTACGGAGATCTTTACAACAAAGAACTGCTCGAAACACGACTTTTTATGAGTCAGGATGGAAGAGATATATCATCCCTTTATATGGACAGGGGGTATTTGTTCTTTCAGTTAATTCCGGTTGAAACGGGCGTGGTGGATAATCACATCAGTTATCAGATGCGAATTATTGAAGGTAAAGAAGCTCGCATTAAACGTATTATTATCACCGGAAATACAAGAACCAGTGAAGCAGTAATTCGACGAGAAATACGAACAAAGCCCGGCGACCTGTTCAATCGAAACGATATCATTCGAACGCAACGTGAACTGGCCCAGCTCGGCTATTTCAACGAACAGGCATTCCAGGTGAATCCAATGCCGAATCCGCAGGACGGGACCGTTGACATTGAATATGTGGTTGAGGAGAAGTCTTCTGATCAGATTGAATTATCAGGAGGTTATGGTGGAACTGGAGTAGATGGGAGAGGTCGAATTATAGGAACGCTTGGCTTAACTTTCAATAACTTCAGTACGCGTAAATTCTTTAAGAAAGAAGCGTGGTCGCCATTACCATCGGGAGATGGTCAACGACTGCAGATTCGCGCCCAAACAAACGGACGATTTTACCAGGGGTATAATTTATCTTTTACGGAGCCATGGCTTGGTGGTAAGAAGCCTAATTCATTATCATTCTGGATCAATCACACGGCTTTGGGTAATGGATATCTACCTGGTAATGAAAACTACAACGGGATCGGGATTACAAGTGTGGGTACAGGATTTGGTCGTAGAAAGAAGTTTCCGGATGACTGGTTCCAGGCATACTATGAACTAAGTTATTCGTACTATGCAGTTAAGGATGATCCTCGATTCCTCATTTTTCAGAATGGTTATGCGAATGACATTTCATTGAAGTATGTTCTACAGCGAAATTCGATCAGCTCACCGATCTATCCGACGGAAGGATCCAATCTGAAGTTCTCTGCGCAGTCCACCGTCCCTTATTCATACTTTGATGGAGTTGAAGACTATTCAGGATTTACGGATCAGGAGCGATATAAATTTCTGGAATATTACAAGTTGAAGTTTACAGCAGAATGGTACTTCCCGCTTACGAATAATAAGAAACTCGTATTAATGCCACGGATTGGGTTTGGACTCATGGGTGCTTATAACTACAATAAAGGTCTTACACCATTTGAAAGATTCACGCTTGGAGGTAGTGGTCTTACCGGGGTAAACCAGATAGGAGGTCGAGAGATCATTGCACTGAGAGGCTATGAAGACAATGCGGTCAGCTCTTCAGGTGGAGATCCGTTGATAAGCAAATATACACTTGAGTTGAGGTACCCGATTTCGTTGAATCCATCGGCGACATTCTATACACTTGCATTTGTGGAGGCAGGTAATGCTTTCCCATCCTTCAAGAAATTTGATCCTTTCAATGTGAAGCGTTCTGCCGGTGTTGGTATTCGTGTTTTCCTTCCAATGTTCGGTATGCTTGGACTGGATGCAGGTTGGGGCTTTGATAAGTTGGATCAATGGGCAGATGGTTATAGGAGTTGGAATGATACGCAAATTCAACATCACAATTTAGATATTCAGCAAAAGGGATATCACTTCAAGCTGAATTTCACAATTGGCATGAATCTAGGTGAGTTATAGTGATTTAGTTGACAATAAAAGTGTTATTTTCGCCGTTCGGCTTTATAAAATGTGAAATATGAAAGCAATTGTATTAGCCCTCACACTTCTTTTTGGCACAGGAATTGCCTTGAGTCAGAAGTATGCGTATATCGATTCTGACTACATTCTGGATAACATGCCTGAATATAGTGAGGCCAAAGAGAAGCTCGATAAGTTAGCCGACCGATGGACGAAAGAAATTGAAAAGCGTTACGACGTAATTCGAATGAAGAAGGATAATTTTGCAAGAGAAGAAGTATTGCTTCCTGCAGAAGAGAAGAAGAAAAGAAAAGAGGAGATTGATCAACTGGAGACAGAAGCCATGCAGATGCAAAAAGCCAGATTTGGTGTTAAAGGAGACTACTTCAACAAGCGTCAGGAGCTGATAAAACCAATACAAGACAAGGTTTATGATGCGATGGCAGCAGTAGCAAAGAAGCGTAATTACAGCTTCGTCTTCGATAAAGCAAATCAGAGTAATCTGGTTTATGCAGACGGTAAGTATGATATCAGTGATAGCGTGTTAAAAGAACTCGGCATCACGGTGAGATAGATGAATAAACAAAAAAGAAAAATGAAAAGTATATTATTAGCACTTGTTTTAGTTTTTAGTACGGGAACATTGATGGCCCAGGCAAGAATGGGACACGTTAATTCGCAAGCATTGTTGGATACAATGCCATCGAGAAAGTCAGCGCTGAAAAAACTTCAGGAGTTTGAAGCGGCGGGGATACAGGAGTTGAAGGAGATGGAAGCTGATTTAAATAAAGCATACGCTACCTATCAGAAAGATCAGCCGAATATGTCGCCGGTTATCATGAAAATCGAACAAGAGAAAATCATGAAAAAGGAACAGGCGTTACAGGAAAGAGAGCAATCTCTAAGCGTTGAGATGCAGGCTTATTCACAGGAGTTAAACGATCCGATTCTGAAAATTGTACAAAAAGCAATTAAAACGGTTGCGGATAGAAGGAAACTTACCTACGTAGTAGATGAATCCATTTTACTTTATTCTGAAGGTGGAGAGGATATCACGGACGAAGTGATCACAGAGTTGCTTAAGTTGGATGTAGCTCCATAAAAATATTTAAGATTTGTTGGAAAGGCTGTCGGATATCTGACAGCCTTTTTTTGTTAGCTTTGAGTCGATGGGACCAATTGGAATTTTCGATTCAGGATATGGAGGCTTAACGATCCTTTCTGACATTCGGGAGCGTTTACCTCAGTATGATTATTTGTACCTGGGAGACAATGCAAGAGCCCCTTATGGAACCAGATCATTTGATGTCGTCTATGAGTTTACACTTGAAGCGGTAAAGGAATTATTTGATAGGGGCTGTGAATTGGTTATTCTCGCGTGTAATACCTCATCTGCGAAGGCGCTTCGCACAATCCAGCAAAAGGATCTACCCCACATCGACCCGGACAAACGAGTTTTGGGTGTATTAAGACCTACCACAGAGATCATAAGCCAATTTACCAAGTCTAATCATATTGGTATTCTTGCCACAGAAGGAACGGTTAATTCGCAGTCTTACGTAATTGAGATTGGTAAATTTGCGCCTCAATGTGAGGTGCATCAGCAGGCTTGTCCCTTATGGGTGCCTTTGATTGAAAATAATGAACACCATACGCATGCGGGACGAGAATTTATTTCTAAGGACGTCCAGGCATTATTAGAGGAATGCGATCAGATTGACACGATCTTACTCGCGTGTACACATTACCCGGTCCTTAAAGAGTATATTGAATCACTAGTGCCGGATCATGTGAAAGTAATTTCTCAGGGGAAAATCGTTGCTAATGGTATAGCCGATTATCTAAGGCGACATCCATGGATGGATGCCAAATGTACCAAGAATGGAACGGTTACTTTTCTAACGACGGAAAGCAAGGAAGAATTTGACCGAAATGCAAGTGATTATTTCGGGGAGAAGGTGGAGTCAATGCATATATCACTGAATCATTGATCTTCTTTAAACCAACCGGAATATTTCAAGTAGTTATTCGCAATACGCATCACTTCACCTTCGAACAATTCGGGTGAAATTTCTTTCACTTTCTTAGCCGGAACACCGGCATAAACACTTCCACTTTCAACACGCGTTCCTTCCAGAAGAACAGCACCAGCGGCGATGATACTTCCCGATTCGATATAACAATCATCCATGACGATTGAACCCATACCTATGAGTACATTGTCTTCTATTGTACAACCATGAACCAGGGCATTATGGCCAATGGAAACATTATTTCCTATGGTGGTTGCTGCTTTCTGATAGGTGCAGTGGATCACGGCACCATCCTGCACATTTACTTTATTTCCCATTCGAATGGAGTTGACATCTCCGCGGATGACAGCATTGAACCAGACGGAACAGTGATCACCCATTGTTACGTCTCCAACAATGGTTGCGTTCTCGGCAAACCAGCAGTCAACACCCCATTTAGGTTCTTTGTCAAGACAATTTTTAATTAGCGCCATGTTATATGTATTTAGTTGCTTCTCTTAGAGCAGACCTTGCAGATTGACTTCTTCAACAAAGTCTTTCACACCCTTAGGATTAAATTTTGAATATTGCCGTAAGCTCCAGCCAATGGCTTTTTGAATAAAGAACTCTTTGACCGGCTGGTATTGTCGGATCAGATCTTTTAAGAGCTTAAAGTCGACATCGTTTTTGTATTTCATCTGAAAGATCAGACAGGTTCGGTTCAACCACATGTCATCACTATGTCGCCACTTTTCGATAACCTGTTCCTTCATTTCCGGAAACTTCTCAAAATAACGGCCAACCAGATTTGTCGCCAATCCATCCACTGAATCCCACCAGGATTTCGTTGTGATAAGTTCTTCCAATTTTCTGTAATCATCTTTATCAATTGACTTCTTCGGGATCCTCCTCATGTAATCAATTGCGATGTATTGATATTCACGCTGATCTTTTGCCCAAAGATTATAAACAATATCCCAGGGGTCGAGATCATATTTCTTCAGTTCCGTAAACCATTTGCGCTGGATTTCATTTCGAACCGGAGATTTGATACCATAACAGGCAAAATGATTCTTGAGATACTTAGCCATATTAATAGCTTTCGAATCAATTTTGTGTCGAATCATCTCAGCGTCCAGGGACTCCATCGCAAGATCTATATCTGTTGATGACATTATTCGATAACGCCGAGTTCCTTACCTACTTTAATAAACGCAGCGGCAGCCTTGTCAAGATCTTCTATTGAATGTGCAGCTGAAATCTGTGTTCGAATTCTTGCCTGACCTTTTGCCACTACCGGATAGAAGAAACCTATTGCATAGATGCCCTCTTCAAGCAATCGATCTGCAAACTTCTGAGAAAGAGCCGCATCATAAAGCATGATGGGCACGATAGGAGAATCACCGGGCTTGATATCAAATCCAGCTGCCATGATCTTCTCTTTGAAATACTTCGTATTGTCTTCTAATTTATCTCTTAGCTCTGTCGTAGAACTCAATAAGTCAAACACCTTTATGGATGCCCCAACAATTGCTGGAGCAAGTGAGTTGGAAAACAAATATGGTCGTGATTTCTGACGCAGCATGTCAATGATTTCTTTGGGTCCTGTTGTATATCCTCCCATAGCGCCACCGAGTGCTTTTCCCAGTGTTCCGGTAACAATATCAACTCGGTCCATCACGCCGAAATGTTCAGGTACCCCACGTCCGGTTTTTCCAATGAAACCAGCTGAGTGACATTCATCTGTCATCACCAAAGCATCGTACTTATCTGCAAGAGCGCATATCTCATCCATTTTAGCCAGGTCACCATCCATCGAGAAAACACCATCGGTAACAATGATTCTGAAGCGTTGTGCCTGAGCTGCTTTTAACTGCTCTTCGAGGTCAGCCATGTCGGAATGCTTGTAACGATAACGCTGTGCTTTACAAAGACGTACACCGTCAATGATTGATGCATGATTCAATTCATCTGAAATGATTGCATCTTCATCGGTAAATAAGGGTTCGAATACACCTCCATTAGCGTCAAATGCGGCAGCATAAAGTATGGTATCTTCTGTTCCATAGAACTCCGCGATCTTACGTTCTAATTCTTTGTGGATGTCCTGTGTTCCGCAGATAAATCTTACAGACGACATTCCATAACCATGGGTGTCGAGAGTGTCTTTAGCCGCCTGAATTACATCAGGGTGGGAGGAAAGTCCAAGGTAATTATTCGCACACATGATGATCACGTCATCACCTGTGTTCACCGATACATTTGCGCCTTGTGGTGTGGTAATTATTCTTTCACGCTTATAGATTCCAGCTTCATCAATCGCTTTTAATTCTGCCTGAAGGTGATCCTTGAGTTTTCCATACATAACTTCCTGTTTTGAATTAGTTGCTATAAAAATAAAAACATCAAGGGGATTGAAGAAAGAATATTAGAAATTCCACTTCATGCTACGATTATTCAAGATCGCCAGCGAAATTTTCCAGTCCGGTGTAGGGTTGATATGATTTCCATCAGAGAGCACTCCGTAGAAGCCGATTCTAAGTCTTCTTCTGGAAAGTTTAAAGTTCCTTTCGATACCGCCAACTACTTCCCAGTGCTGCCAATTATGCTCCGGCACGTTCAGATAACCGGCACCGAACACGAGACCGATTCGTGCTTTTTTCATGAAGGGAATCTTATTGATGATAGCCCCATTATCGTGATGTACAAAGTGAGCTTCGAATACAGCTCCATTTGTAGCAAGTGTTGAATCCAGGCCCTGGAAGGAATACAGCGGGTTCGAGAACCAAATAGGGTCGCTTCGTCGCTGGAATTTACGGTCCGCATCGTACACCTTTTTCGTATTGATGAATTGCCCGATTTTGATGTGGTAATTTGAAGTACCGATTGTTCCAATCTTAAATGTTTGCATAATACCAGCCCGGATATAATCGTGGTTAACGTCACTGCCAAATGGTCCTTCGATTCCTTTCTCATAACCAAAATAGAACGTCGGCCACTTGGATCCCAGTATTACTTTTCGATATGCTTCTCGCATATATTTCTGACCGGGTGTATATTTAATCAATCCATCGAAGATCAAGGCCTGATAGGATTCAAATTCTGTTGGGTCGTTGTTGGGTAGAATGCTATCAGCTCCTTCCAAAACATCGCCCAGGAATCTATAGTCCTTAAGACTTCGACGTTCTGCAAAACTTAAAGTGGTCTCGAGGAAAAAGCCATTGAATAGCTCATAGTCGTGACCAACGTCAATTTCTGTTTTTTCGATGAAGTTATCTCTCTTATAGATCTGAGTTATCGCATCGTACCCACGTATGACATCGAAGTCATGCGAGAACCCGGCGCTTATCGTTCCAAAGTGGAATGGAGCATAACGGAAATCCCAGTTCGTACGGCCTTTAATATCTGAGTTTAAGAATCCATACGAAGTTTCAGTGTAAGAATCTATCGCACGTTCATCCTCCCATTTTTTAAAGAAAAAGAATCCGGGCGATACGCGTGGACCGGCAATATAAACGGGTCTTATTAATCCAGCCAAAGAGTTGATTGTCCACTGCATTTGTTTTTCTCGATTTCGGTGATCAACTCCCCACCACAGAATTTTTAGCGCAGTTACTTTATTGAATATCGCATCAACCGAATCCTGATATTCTTTTCTATTGTGATAATCTGCTATACTGTCCTTTATTATAATGAACTTAATTTCTTCCGGTGTCAGTTCAACATTCCGTTTTTCTTTCCAGTACAAACTATCCTTATCATACGCTTCGACCTCCGTAGAAGAGAGCTCGTTGTTGAAAAAGCGCTTGGGAAAGACCGGATTGAAATTGTAATTATTGAAGTTAGTAATGGTGCTGCAAGTGTGCTCTGATTCTTTGTACTTTACACCATATGTTAGTTTCTGATGGGTCAAAACACACAACGAATCTCCCGGGTGGTCATATTCCTGATAGATCTGGAAGTAATCATAAATGAGCAGATTACCTTTCTCCATACTCAGATCAATTTTTTGAATTAACCAGAGTGAATCAATCACATAGACATATCCGCTTAATGTGGTTGTTGCTGTATTTCGTGCAATGATCTTAATCTTGTCGATCAGCATACCATTTTCTTCGTATTGGTCTTCAAGCCGATACTTATAGGATAAAATTCCGGGGCCCGAAATAGGTGAGCTAACGGGTGTCTGATGAAGGTCATTCAGGTGCAACAGGTTTTCAAAGAAATTGAAATTGGATTTAACCGTAGTTGTATAATACAGGTGATTTCTTTTTTCACCGCGCTGCTCGAATCCGTTTCTTATTTCTTTGACTTTGCCCGGTCCACCATAGTGTCTGATCAAATCAACTTCGATCAGATTCATATTACTGGCGAACTCTTCGTTTGCTTTGCGTTGTTCTGCAAATGGATCTTCAATTCCATTAGGGTCCGTGTTTTCCTCTTCGTCACGTCGCTTCTTGCGATCATCTTTTTCTTCGTCACGATCAATCTTCTCCGTTGCTTTGATATAGGCCTCCACTGAATGAGGATAGTTCCATAGATTGAAGCTATCTCTTCTTTTAACCACTTCAAGCATGATCTCTCTTCCCGGATTTGATTTTTTCGCGGACACACTTACGTTTTCGATATCCTGTATTTGAATCGGGAACAAACTTATATCCTTGACAACAGGTCCATCGCTTACGGTCAGGTAAGCTTCACGATCTTCGTAGCCGGCAGCTGAAACGACCAAAAAGTATTCATCCGGATAAAGTAACATCTCGTAATTTCCGTCAATATCTGCTACGGTACGCAGGTCGGCTGCATTCTTTACGTAGATCTTTGCTGAAGGAATGGGAACACCGCGTTCGTCGGTGATTGTTCCTTTGACCTGGAATTGACCAAAGGCAAAAACCGACAAAACAAGACAACTTAGCAATATGGTATACCTTGCAAACATCAGTATTAATACAGTTTAACATTGAAAATGTTACAACCTCATAAAGTTACTTTATAAATTGAAGGAAACGATAATAAAATATGATTAGACAGCTATGTCCTCGATGAGTTATCGTCAGAAGGGATAAGCGGTTATTTATTTTCCTCTTTCTTTTGGTTTTCGAGAAACTCCATGTGTTTTTCCATTCTTCTTATCATCAATTTTCTGAAGAAATACATTCCTGCACAGACCAGTGAAATGACATAGTAATAAACCCAGGTTCTAAACCCTTCCGTGATGCCCATATAGGTGATGGCCAGGAAGGACAACAAGGCTGCTGCCAACCACACGAAAAGCATTACTTTATTGTATAACCGCATAAAAGGAATTTGGTGTAAAGATAATTAATCTTCATCGACATTTAATGAGCCAACCGGTTCCAGAACGGTATATGTGTCGAAAAGCTGAGTTGTTCTTAATCCTTTACCCCTCCCGGTAATGCCTTTACCCTTGGTTCGAATGATTACATGTTTGTCTGTGTAAATCGTTGAATCGATTTGATTCCAGTGTAATTCCTCTGTTTCGAGAAACTGATTTTTCTCCAAATTATGCAAAACGACGGAATCCCGAACAGTAAACTTGCCGGTCGTGAAATTGAGTTCACCATTGATAGCAGTTAGTCTGGATACCACTTCGCCTTCACCGGAATAGAAATCAACTTTGAGTCCTTCTTTAAGTTTTGTTATGTGTTGTGGCTTCGAATAGGTTTCTGCTAATGTGGCGAATATCTGAATCTGAGCGTATCCAGAATCGTTGTAAACAACATTGAGGTTTTGTGTGACTTCATCCGGAGCATTTGGATCATAGCTTACCTGTTGAATGGTATCCAGATCATTTTCACAGCTCAATAAAAATATACCTGCCATAAAAATAGCAGGTATACCCGGTAATAAACCTATTGATGAAAATATCTTCATTAGTTACATGGTGAAACACTCACGCCGTAGCATTCAAGTGTAACAGATGACGGATTACCATTCTCGAAACACTCTTGTTCGGTAGGATAATTTGCTTTGTATCTTCCTATTGCGCCACCGGTAGATGCACCCAATGCTGCACCTTGCTCGAGGAGTTGAACAGCGTAAATGTAATTACACTTTCTTTGGAAGGTACTTGCTCCGCAATTATTAGCATTCGCTGCAACTGCATTTCCGGCAAGAACCAAAGCTTCACCTCTGTTTTCGCCTTTTACAGACAGTGCTGTATTGTAGGCTGAAGTGAATGACCCCATTTTATACTGACACCGAGCAATTGAATAATCGATTGATTCTTGTTGTGCTTCTTCATTTGTATTTTCCTTGGCCTTTTTATAAGCTCCTATCGCACCGCTGTAGTTGTTTTTCGCTTCCAGGGCTTTTGCTTTCATATATTGAGCTTCAAAAGAATTTGGATCAACAGAAACTAATGTATCGATTAACTGAATGTACTCAGGTGCATCTTCACATTCTTTCTTCTCAAGCAAGCTGATAAAGTTCATTACCGTACTCTTCTTCAATTCCGGATCTTGTGGGAATGAATTCATGAATTCACCTAATTCAGGAAGAATATCCTCACAGCTTTGTACAACAACGTTGAAATACTGAGTGATCGTTTCTTGAGTTCTCGCTGACATATTTCCTTCAGAAATCAGTTGAGACATGTGGAAGTACTCTGTAATGATTCGTTTTTTGAGCTTGGCTTTGTTATCATCTTTCGCCGCATTCCACAAAACGTACAGGTTATAATAGTAATAGGATATAAATGCTTCAGGCGTATTTTTACCTGCGGCTTTAATTCCTCTAACAAATAAAGAATCAGCTTTTACATTATCGACATTCGAGCTATTCAATATGTAGTATGCCCACATGAGGTCATTGCTCTGATCGTAAAATCCTTTTTCATTCATGCGGTCAAATACACCACAAATTGTATCCATATAAGCTTTCTTCGCTGCTTCATCCTTTTCCTTATTAACTACTTGTCCTAGTGAACCAGCAAGGATGTCGTACTGCTGTTTTTCAAAATTGCCACAAATCGTTTCCCCTTTCAGGTAATAAATTGCAGCTTCTTTATAATTCTCCACTTCCAACGCCTTAGATCCAAGAAATCTCATTCGTTTACATTCACGATCTTCGTCATCCTGTGCTACCGTGTAAAATCCAACAAACAGTACTAAAGCGCTAAATAACAACTTGTTCAAATACATTTTCATCAATTTATATTAGTTCAATTTAGGTTTACGGAACCATTTACGTAGTTTTCCAGGAGCAATAGTTATGCCAAGATTGAGGCTATAATAGCTCTCATTGAGGACATCTTCGGCTCCTACACCTCTGTTGCCGATTGCAAATCCCAGATTTACAGACGATAAGGAGGATTCAATTAGGATAGGAATACCCAACCCAAACGTTATTCCGCGATCAGTCACTTGTTCTGAACCGATCGAGTATGGCAGGCTATATTGGTAGGCACCTATTCGATACTTCATTAGCTGGTAAGTCTTGGTAAGTTCCTTTTGTTCAATAGCCCTCACTTCAGGGGTAAACTGAATTCCGAATGCTATTCTTGAAGAACTAAGCAATGCAATCGAGTCAAATGGATTACTGTATGATTCCCAGTCGGTTGTTGTATACGATCCGTGAAACGCCCATTCTGAGCTCAACTTTCGGTCATTCTTGTTCGCCGGAAATGATAGATTGTAGTTAAAACCAACTGTCATTTCGGGTGCTGTAAGAATTCGGTCAACAGAATCACTTGATGTCATAAGTTGACTGGTTTCATCAATGTCATAAATTTTCGGTGAATAATACAGTCGCTCTTGAAACTTGCTATTCAAGGATTGCTGCGGATCCATTACCAATGACAACGACAACTGATGCTTTTCATTTACCTTATAAACTAAGTTGGTCCCGAACTCATAGTGTATTGAATTGACATCGGTAATTTTTTCATTTACATAGCCCGATAGCACCCCTGCTGATTTATATAAGGCAGCTCTTCGAATATTGCTTGATTCTCCAAACAGATAGCCAAAATTACCCCCGAGAGAAAGTTTCAGTTTATTTGTATTGATGATGTTTCCTGCAAAACCGAAGAATATTTCATTAACACCACCATTACCCTGATAAACATAAATAATCGAATCTTCATCAATTCTATCGCCCGATACAAAGTCATACCCTCTACGCGAAAATGGTTTCAAACCAAATGCAAAACCAAAACGCGATGAAATCGGAAATGCCATGGCAAAGTGATTTACAGAGGCTATGTTAGAGAAGTAGCGATTACCATTTTCTGAAAAAATTGAAAGTCTCGAGCTTATCCCGGTTGAGAATAACGGAGTTCCCTTTGCCAGAAAAGAATATGACCCAGGGTTATAGAAATTCAGAACAGTGGAGTCGCACCAGGTAATATTGTTTCCGCCAATCCCAACGTAAACCGGATGATCAAGTGTTCCCATTTCTCCAAGACCAAAGCTACTATAGGGCGAATTAACTGAATTTACAGTGGTCTGTGCTTCCACAGGTAAGGTTATTGCCAGCAGCAGAAGCAGTTTAAGAATTCGACTTGTAAATTTCATATAATCCTTTAAGGGTAAGATTTTCGTCTGCAAAGATGTCATTTTTTGAGCCTAAATCAAAGTTTGAAAGATCTCCGCCGGTCACAAAAAAAGTTAAGTCCTTGTAATCCCGCGAATAGTCGTCCATAAGACCCCTTATTTCAGCCTGTATTCCATTAATCACGCCTGAATGAATACTTTCTTCAGTGGTAGTACCAACGTGATTTATATGTGATTTATTGGAAACGAGCGGTAAATTACCCGTGTGTTCATTTAACGATTTGTATCGCAGATCGATGCCCGGAGATATTGACCCGCCCAGATAACCTTCAGATTTTGAAATCAGATCGAACTTTAGGCAGGTTCCCAGATCGATAACAACTGCATATTCCGTATTCATGTGAGCAAAGGCGTAGCTTGCATTGCATATGCGGTCTATACCAAGTGTTTCCGGACTTTGGTAGTGATTGTTAAATGGCAGTGAAGTATTTGAATCGATAATAATGGTATTCTTAAAGAGGTTCGAAATCTCCTTCAATTTTGCTGGGTGAACGACAGAAGAAATAATTGATACATCCGCGTCAGTAATGCGACCAGATCCAATAGCGTCTTTCAATTCTGATTCGTTGAGTTTATGGACATCGCGAAGCTTATCATTGTCAAATTCTCCGACCTTGATCAACGTATTTCCAATATCTATGGCTAGAACCGTCATTTTTTTTGAGAAATCTATTCTCGATTCAATTTAGTTCCAGCGATCGGTTTCCGCTTGAATTCAGCATTTCGATCAAATAAATAGCGATACGTAGCCATTTCCCTAATTTTGTTAGCACCCAGATTTTTAACAATTGCGATCATCTTTGGATTGAAGTCGCCAATCCAGGTGATAATCAAATCTTTGTATTTCCCTTCTTTTACGGTTGTGTCTTCCATAAATTTGAAGATGATTCCTTCAACGCCCCGACCCTGAAATTCGGGATCAATTCCAAAGACCATTCCGAAGCAACGTGTTATTGCACCTCTTTTTTTATGGAATAAAAACTTGATTTTACCTATCAGGTTTAAATTGCCTTTAACGTATTTGAACGCCTGGTTCACTTCTGGAAGCTGTAAATACATTCCGATCGGTTTATTGTCGTAATAAGCAAAATAGATGATTGATGGATCTACAATAGGTTTTAAACTGCTAAACAATGCTTTGGCTTGAATGGAAGACATCTTTGAAAAACCGGCTTGTCTATTTGCCCAGGCATTGTTATAAACTGTTCGAAATTCTTCCGCATAATCCAGGTATCGGCTCTTGTCCATACTTTCTACCTTGAACCTTGGGTCAGCGCGAAGTACATCTGCCCGATCCTTGAATTTTTCTTGTAACGGGTCATACATGTCACGATAGAAAATAACCTGATTATAATAAACCTGGAAGCCATAATTTTCGAAGAACTTCACGTAGTATTCGGGATTGTACCCTTGCAAATAATATGGGGGCTCTTCAAAGTTCTTCGTTATAAGTCCCCAATATTGATGATTTTCACCAAAATTGGTAGGTCCGTCCATTTGGGTTCCACCCTTAGATTCAATGAATTCTTTAGCAGTATCGAAAAGTTTGAAAGCTGCTTTCTCGTCATCTATGCACTCAAAAAAACCACATCCTGCAGGATGCTCGTTATTTTTACGATTGACCCAGGCACCTATGCGACCTATAACCTCGTTGTTATCATTGTAAAGGAGCCATCGTTTAGCTTCTCCATGTCTCCACAGTTTGTTTTTTTCGGGATCAAATACTTTTTCCACATCCTGTTTTAGGTGTGGAATCCAATGCGGATCATTTTTATAGATCCGAAAAGGAAGTTTATGGAACTTTCGAATATCTGTTTTTGTCTTGACTTCTTCTATTCGCATAGATCTTATATTAGCCTCTTTTGATTCACAAAAAAAATCGGAACAAAGTAAAGGAAATTTTAAAGAAGTTATTAAATTTGCCGCACCAATAATGGCGGTGATGTAGCTCAGTTGGTAGAGCAATGGACTGAAAATCCATGTGTCGGCAGTTCGATTCTGTCCATCACCACTGAAAGGTCCCTAATTGGGACCTTTTTTGTTTCTTTCAATCTGTGAATCACTTCGCTGGGCAGGAAAAAGGAATGAAACGTAATCAAAGGAGAATAGCTGTGGTTATGTTCTTGGTGTTAGTTGTACCAAGCCTTAGCTTGTATTTTCTTTCGCATAGTGATGAGGATGTTACTTTATTCAATATTACCCGAAATCTGGATGATGACTTGTTGAATTATGACTTAAACCTGGATAAGGAGGGAAAGTTAGATTTTTCAGACCCGATACATCCCTATTGGATTCGAAATTCCAAAGGAGGGATTGCAAAAGAGTTAAACGGTATTCAGCGCAAATTTGCGTACGGACTGAAGTACATCAAAAAAGAAAAGGGTACATATATGTTTCAATTCGTGTCTTATAATAAAAGGAACTTCTATTTGAAAAAAGATAAAGCTGGTAACTATCGCGTTTACACCAAAATAGGAGATGATTATGTTATTGTTCGGAACATTCATTTGAATGTCACCAAGAACGGAGATTCCTTGTTAGACATGCCGAAAGTATCGCACATAGACATTAAATACCTCTCTGATTCTAACGGTAAGGAGAGTAGCAAACGCATTTACATTTGATCCGAATAAGCCCTAGAAGTTCTTTTTTATTTTTTGTCGATTAATCTTAAGAATCCAGAGTGACAACGCCGGGAATAAGCGATATGTCGTATAGATCCAATAACCTTTCATTGACGAGAAAGATCTGAATTTACGTTTTTCGATTTGTCGAATAATGCGTGAAGCAGTTACTTCGACAGGTATTACTTTTACATTGGTACGAGCAGCCAGTGTTGAAGCTTTTCCACTTGGTCCCACAATTTTCTTGTCCTTGTCGTTTTGCGTGAATCCGGGATAGTTGACACCTACGAAAATTCCATAATCAACGAGTTCATTTTTAAGACTTTCGGCAATACCAACAATTGCACGCTTCGTTCCTGAATAAGCAGAAAACCCTGGTAAACCGAGGATGCCTGCTAATGATGAAATAAATAGAATGGAACCTTTGGTCTTCTTTAATTCATCCAACATGACCATGGTCGGAAACAAACTGCCAAGCGTATTAATACGGAAGGATTGTTCATAAACAACAGGCGAAGAATCTTCCATATAACCTTGTGATGAAATTCCGGCGTTATTAATTAAAACATCAATTCGCCCCCACTTTCTAATGATTTCCAGACGCATGTGTAAACAGGATCCGTAATTCGCGACATTGGCGACCACCCCCATCACTTCATATCCCAGGTTTTCCATCTCATTGACCTTATCATCGACTTTTTCCGGAACAATATCGTTGATCACTACTTTGGCACCTTTTTGTGCAAATAACTCGGCAGTCTTTGCGCCAATCCCCTGTGCAGAACCTGTTATTAGAACAACTTTACCTTGAAACATAGCATCCAAATACAAGCTAAACTAGCTAATAATATATCGATATAAACTGATTTTGATCAATTCTTGTTAAATGAATTAAAAAATTCATTTCGTGATTAATACTTGATGAGTTTTCCATGGTATAGCGTGCCATTTTGGTCGCTTACATGATAAAAGTATGAGCCCTGATCGAAAGTGCTTACAGAAAATTCGTGCACATGGGTTCCTGGGGATTGATTCAACACTTCCGATTGATAGATCAGCTTTCCACTTTGATCATACACCTCAATTAATACACGATCACTATATGTAAATAAGCTATAACCGATATTGACCTGATCATTTGAAGGATTCGGCCAACATTTGTGATATTCCGGAACAAATGTTTCCTCGCCAACAGATAGATTACAATTGCCCGGAATGTTAGCATCCAGCCAAAGTGCCCGCTGTTCTATATAGTTCTTAAAATAATCAAGGTCTTCCTGATACGTTTGACCGACAAAGCCATTCCAATTCACATAGACGCCAATGATTGGCCATTTCTGGAAATTTCTGATTCGCGCGCTCTGAATTTTAAGTGCGACACTGTCAATGAACTGATGCATGTACTCCGTCTTTAGTGGACCCTGCCTCAATTCTTCCCACCTGCATCTAAGCGCATTAGCGTAATTTGGGTCTTGCAAGAGTTTCTCCCACCAAAATGGAATAGCTGTACTAAAGTTACAGACGTTGTCGAAATCATACTGCCAACCAGTTGTTAAATAAGCGTTGCAATAATCTGCATTCCCATAAGAAAGATTAAAATCCCACATGGGGCCAGCTACAATTTTGGAATTCCAAGTCAATGAATTTTTGTCCTTGTAGAAAAATGAACTCGAGCGGTACCCATCAACTGTGCGTCCTAATTCCTGAAGTATAAAGAAGTCATGAAACGAAGTCATGTCGATATAGTAAGGCCAACCTACATTCGGATCGGCAAAATTCGGTCCGTTAATGGCATCCTCAAACTCCTTGACATAGTTGACCATATAGCTGGTCTGAGGGGTATATATTTCGTCGTATTCAGGGTCGTGAAACTGAAACAATACCTCATTATCATAGTCTGATGCCCAGGAAAATCCAACTTCCCCCGTTAACTTATCAACCTTCATGATATAACCACCTGTTATGGTATCATTGAATAGTGGATCATGAATATCTAGTATGTTTACTCGGTTCAGATCTCTTTTTATGCGTTCCATCATGACATAAAGTCCTCTGTAATCTCCATTGACTACCAGTTCACAATAACGGGTGTTTGAGGCATAATGTCCCATCTCTCTCGCTAAATGAAACGTAAGTACATTCCGAATGCAAGTCTTATCCGGGTATGGTCCATAAAGAATCCAGTCATTTTCTATGGGCATGCCAAGTAAGGCTACGTTCAAATTCAATCCCATTGAGTCTTGCGTTTCGAAACCGTAATTCTTTTTTGGGTATTGTTGTGAAGTGGATCCTCTGATTTCAATCTCAATGCGACCGTCATAATTCGTTGGAGGATCAGTTACGTAGTTCATGTTGCCCGGGCCATTATCAATTACAGCCATATTAGCAACAACTCTTGGATCATCAACGATTGGCACTCCTCCCTGTGTGTTGATTAATACAATTGGGAGGTCAGAACTTGTAAAAGATTGACCGAAGCTGAACTTTGCAGCCAGCAAGTATAATATGATTATACCTAGCTTCATAAGGCATTACAATATACGACAACTATCAGAAATATACGCCAAGAAAATTTATCCTCCGACTAGTTAATTATGCTCAGAGTAAGGAATTAAACCTTGAATCCCATGACCAGGATGTCATCGACCTGTTCGTTATCTTTTCGCCACTCATTAAAGTTCTTTTCTAGAATTTCACGTTGCTTATCAAATGAATGATGACTGATATCAACCAACATTTCTTTAAAGCGTTTCGATAAATACTTTTTATTATTTGGTCCACCAAATTGATCCGGATAACCATCCGTAAACATATAGACGTGATCATTCGGAAGCAATTGGATTTGATGTTGCTTAAAGTTCTCCTGATCAATGATGTCGCCTCCTAAGGAGAATCGATTTGACTCATATTCGGTCAGCTTTTTATTATTGATCACAATCAGAGGACGATATGCTCCGGCGTAATCGAGAATACCACTCTCTTTATTGTATGCACACATGGCGATGTCCATTCCATCATAAGAATTTACATTGACCGCATGTTGTTTCAAGGTTTCTACAATTCCGTCATTTATCAGCTTTAAGGCACGTGCTGGAGACAGAACCGAGTCTGATTTCACATGTTTATTGATTTGGGTCACACAAATAACCGACATCAATGCCCCGGGAACACCGTGCCCGGTGCAATCTCCTACGGCAGCTACAACGATGTTTCCGAAGTCATGGAACCAGTAGAAGTCTCCACTTACTATGTCCTTTGGTTTGTATAAGTAAAAGAATGAATCAAAGGATCTGGTAATTTCTGTATCGTCAGGCATTAAAGCTGACTGAATTCTTTTTGCATAGTTAATGCTGTCGGTAATATCTTGATTCTTCTTGCGGATGGTCGCGTTAGCTTCATAGAGTTCTTTGGTGCGTTTTTTCACTTCCGCTTCCATGATCTCGTAATGCCTTGCATTTTCAAGACCGATAGCAGAATAATGAGCAAGTGTTTTCAGAATGTTCAGATGATAGTTCGTATAAACGTTTTTCTCGAGTGACTGAACGGTAATAAGACCAAAGGCTTTCCCGTTTCTACGCAGTGGGTAAAAAATCAGGGATTGGGGATATTCTCCGGCTACAACTTTAACCTCTTCAACATATCGTGAATATTCATTTTCATTGTCATTAATGAAGATTTCCGCATTATTTTTAATGCACCAAACGGAGTAGTTATTGTCATCCTCCATGGATACTACAATTTCTTCATGCCGATTGAAATTTTCATAGTCATATTTGTATTCAATTGTATTATCCTCTTCATTTAGCAGGCGAACCCCAAAGATCGTTGCAGGCATGAGCTTGTTGACATTTTTGTAGAGTCGTTCGATCACATTTTCAAAATCAAGCGTGGATATCAGATCCTGTCCGATCTTGTTCAAGAGCTCCATGTTCTTGTGGTTCTGCTCGAGTTCTTTCGTTCGTTTATCTACCTGGTCTTCCATGTTTTCGTACAATCGTGCATTTTCAAGGGCTATTGAAATATAAATTGCCAGGTTTCGGATGATATTCAGGTGATATTCAGAATAGGCATCTTTTGTGAAGCATTGAATGGTAACTACACCGATCTTTTTTTCTTTGATTTTAAGTGGCAAATAAATTAATGATTGGACAGATTCTCCAATCTTTGGGGTCATCATTTGAGGGACATATTTGGCGTGTTCCTTTTCAAAGTTGTTGATGAGAATTTCTTGATCCTTATTAAAGCAAACGCTCGCTAGCCGATCATTATCGTTTAAGTCGTAAACGGCAGATTCGTATACCTTTCCTTTTTCAATATAGCCAGGGAAAATGAGCTCATTGCTTTCAGCTTCATACACCCCGATTCCAAATCCATCAGTAGGCATAAGCTTGTTGACATTCTCATAAACGAGCGAGTTAATAGCATTGACAGAAAGATTTGTTGTGATTTCATTACCGATCTTGCTTAAGATCTCCACATCTTCGAAATAACTTTTTAGTTCTTCATTTTTCTTTTGAAGTTGAACCCGCTCTTCTTCCATTTGTTCAAGCCTTCCTTTCAACTCAAAGGTTTTCAACTTTTTGGATTCTGATTCCTGCTTGAATTTATCTCTTGCTGCGTGATAGGCTTTGAAATGGTCTATAAAAGATTCGACCTCACCGGTTTTCTCAAAATGATCTGATAAGGACTTATGAGCTTTAGCAACTATCTCATAATTTTTGATCTCATCAGCAATACGAATAGCTTCAAGTAATTGTTTATTGGCTTCTTGAACATTACCTGAAGCAAGTTCGATCTGACCGTAATGCAATGTGGACTCGGCTTCACCTGATTTAAAACCAAGTTCTTGCCGAAGTTCTAATGATTGAAGACAATACTTTCGTGCGTTCGTGTAGTCTTGTTTATTGTAGTAGATCTCGCCAATTCCATCCATAGCGAAGGCCTGTACTACTTTTTCACCTAATTCCCGGGCCATTTCCAGGCATTCCATTTTATGTCTGAGGGCTTCGTCATACCTGCCTAGATTCAAATTTGCCTGCCCTATTCCATCAACTATGCGCATAAGAATATGCTTATCCCCAATCTTTTCAGCAATTTTTTTTCCCTGTTCCAGTGCTTCAATTGCTTCTTCGTGTTGCCCCGTGCTGTAATAAACAATACCGATTCCATTGTAAGCACTCGCCTGACCAGAAAGATATCCGATCTGTTTGGCCAACTCAAGCGAATCTTTTGAATATTCTAATTGTTTCTCGTGGTCGCTTAAGAAGTGAAATATTGCGCAAAGATTATAGATGATATCGACCTCATGTTCTAATTCACCTGCTGCATGAAGTAAATCCCGTGCTCTTGTGGAATGATCAAGTGCCTGTTCATAATTGGATAACCAGATGTTCGCCGCTCCAACATTGCCTTCAGCCCAGGCAACTCCTTTGCTATAATTAATTTCCTGAGCCTGCTTCAATATTTCCGTAGCGGATTCAAGAACGCCGGCGGGGTCATTACGGACATCCTTCCAATTTTGCAGATTCTGCTGATCAATTACATCAGTGTTATTTTCATTGACGACTTTCATAGTAGCTGAGGTTCGCAATCAAATATAATAAATTGATTACGGACTTGGAATACCCGTTGAATTCCTTTGATTAAAACAATAATCACTTAACTTTGTAGTGTTCTTTCAAATAGACTTATGAAGAAAGGTGGAGGGAAAGGCCCTGTGAAACCTTGGCAACCTATTCAGACTGAAAAAGGTGCCAATTCCGATCTGTTTAATACAGAAAAGATAAGTTACTCATCCTTTACTTCATGGTTTTATATTTGCAGATGAATGAAGGATATTAAATCAGAATTAGAAAAGAGAATCTTAGTCCTGGATGGAGCGATGGGCACCATGATCCAGCGATACAAGCTGGAAGAGGAAGATTTCAGAAAGGGTTGGTTTGAAGAGCATCACCATCCTTTGCAGGGGAATAATGATCTATTGTCGCTTACCCGACCAGATGTAATAAGGGAAATACACGCTGCATATTTTGAAGCTGGGGCCGATATTGCTGAGACCAATACATTTTCCGGCACATCTATAGCACAGGCTGATTACGGACTTGAGAAATACGTCTACGACATTAACTATCACAGTGCTAAAATAGCCAGAGAGGTTGCAGATGAATTCACTTCCAAAGATCAATCAAAACCGCGTTTCGTAGCAGGATCGATTGGTCCTACGAACAGAACAGCTTCCATTTCTCCGGATGTAAATGACCCGGGGTTTCGGGCGATTACCTTTCAGGAATTAGTGGATGCTTATAAGGAACAGGTTAATGGCTTGCTGGATGGAGGTGTGGACTTACTATTAGTTGAGACAGTATTTGACACACTCAATGCTAAAGCTGCTTTGTTTGCAATTGATGAAATCCTGGAGGAAAGAGGTCTCAAAATTCCGGTGATGGTTTCAGGGACGATTACGGATCAAAGTGGCCGAACACTGACCGGTCAGACGACAGAGGCATTTTTAATATCGGTTTCACATATGGACCTGCTTTCAGTAGGATTGAATTGTGCTTTAGGCGCTTCGATGATGAGACCTTATCTTCAGGTGTTAGACAAGAAATCTAGTTTTGCTGTAAGTGCCCATCCAAATGCCGGATTGCCAAATGAATTTGGCGAATATGATGAGACACCGGAAATGATGGCAGAGCAGATCAAATCCTTTCTGGATGAAGGACTTGTCAATATCATCGGAGGATGTTGCGGTACCACACCGGATCATATCAAGGCAATTACAGAATTAACTAAGGAATATTCACCTAGAAAGATTGCAGTGTTATGAGCATAGTTACCTTGAAATTATCGGGACTTGAGCCATTGATCGTGACAAGCGAAAGCAATTTTGTCAATGTTGGTGAACGAACGAATGTTACTGGATCAAGAAAGTTCCTTCGACTTATTAAAGAAGGAGATTTTGAAGAAGCCTTGAGTGTTGCGCGAGATCAGGTTGAAGGAGGGGCTCAAATCATCGATATCAACATGGATGAAGGGATGATAGACGGGAAGGAATCGATGGTCAAGTTCTTGAATTTGATTGCTTCTGAACCGGATATTTCCAGAGTCCCCGTAATGATTGATAGCTCAAAATGGGAGATCATCGAGGCAGGGCTTCAATGTGTGCAGGGTAAGGGAGTAGTGAATTCCATTTCACTTAAAGAAGGCGAGGATATCTTTATCGAGCAAGCAAAAAAGATTAAGCGTTATGGTGCAGCTGTCATCGTTATGGCGTTTGATGAGGACGGTCAGGCAGACAGTTATGAGCGAAGAATAGAAATATGTGAACGTTCGTATAGGATTTTAGTTGATGTCGTTGGATTTGCCAAGGAGGACATCATTTTCGATCCGAATATTTTTCCGGTAGCGACCGGTATGGAAGAACACAATGATAATGCGCTCGATTTTTTCCGTGCGACTAAGTGGATCAAGGAGAATTTACCGGGAGCACATGTTAGCGGTGGTGTATCCAATGTGTCTTTCTCATTTCGAGGTAATAACGTAGTTCGCGAAGCAATGCATGCTGCATTTTTATATCATGGCATTCAGCATGGTATGGATATGGGAATTGTGAATCCATCTATGTTGGAAGTATACGATGATGTGGATAAAGAACTGCTTCAATATGTAGAAGATGTTCTTTTAAATCGAAGGTCCGATGCTACCGAGCGTTTATTGGAATATGCTGAAACAGTAAAAGGTGAAGGGAAGGTTCGCGTGGTTGACCTTAGTTGGCGTGAAAATAATGTCAACGAACGATTAAAGCATGCATTAGTCAAAGGCATAACTGATTATATCGAGGAAGATGTGGAAGAAAGCAGACTGCAACACGATCGACCAATTGAAGTTATTGAAGGTCCATTGATGGATGGAATGAACGTGGTTGGAGACCTCTTTGGAAGTGGTAAAATGTTTTTACCGCAGGTTGTTAAATCTGCGCGGGTTATGAAGAAAGCCGTTGCCTACCTGTTACCATACATCGAAGAGGAGAAGGATGGAGTCAGCTCAAGTGCAGGAAAAATTCTATTGGCAACTGTTAAGGGTGATGTTCACGATATCGGTAAAAACATAGTTGGAGTTGTACTCGGTTGCAATAATTACGAAGTAATTGATATGGGCGTGATGGTTCCACATGAAAGGATCATTGATGAGGCTATCAAACAAGAAGTTGACGTGATCGGGCTCAGTGGATTAATAACTCCGTCATTGGATGAAATGGTGACTGTTGCGAAAGAGATGGAACGAGCAAACCTGAATATTCCATTATTAATAGGAGGAGCGACTACATCCAGAGTTCATACAGCGGTAAAAATCGAAGAGCATTACACCAGGGATCAAACCATTCACGTACTTGATGCTTCCAGATCAGTTACGGTTGTGGAGCAATTATTAGGGAGTAAAAAGCAGGACTTTGTTGCAAACCTCAAGGATGATTATAAAAAGCTTAGGGAACATCACGAAAAACATCGTCAGGCGAAACCGCTCTTATCGTATGAGGCTGCATGTGCTAACTCACTGAAGATAGACTTTAACGAAGACGAGATCGTTCGTCCCGAGCAGCTGGGGATACATACAGTTACACCGTCTACCGATGATTTGATTCCATATATCGACTGGACTCCCTTTTTCAGAACATGGGAATTACATGGAAAGTATCCTGACATTTTAAATGATAATGTTGTAGGAGTAGAAGCGACGAAGTTGTTCGCCGATGCTAAGAAAATGCTGGCGCAAATTGGCTCAGAACATTGGCTTGAACATAGAGGAGTTGTAGGTTTGTTCCCGGCATCTGCGATAGGAGATGACATTGAGATTTACGACCCTGAGGATCCCGATAGACTTGTTGGTATTCAACATACTATTCGTCAACAGGGAAAGAAGGCAGCGTCCGTTCCTAATATCGCATTGGCGGATTTCATTGCACCGAAAACAACGGGCATACAGGATTATATCGGCGCCTTTGTGGTGACCTCCGGTATTGGGATAGAAAAGAAAATAAAGCAGTTTGAAGCTGAGCATGATGATTATCATTCGATATTATTGAAGGCATTGGCGGATCGTTTGGCTGAAGCCTTTGCGGAATACCTTCACGAGCGTGTAAGAAAAGAGTTTTGGGGTTATTCAAAAAAGGAACACTTAAATAACGACGATCTGATTAAAGAGAAATATGTAGGAATTCGTCCTGCTCCTGGATATCCTGCTTGTCCGGATCATACCGAAAAGATTACCTTGTTTAAATTGCTTGACGCCGAAAAGCGAACAGGCGTATCACTAACAGAAAGTCTTGCCATGTATCCTACAGCAAGTGTATCAGGATGGTATTTTGCGAATCCATCAAGCAAGTATTTTGGCGTCGGAAAAATCGATATGGATCAGGTAAAATCCTTAGCTGATCGAAAGAACTTAAATGTAGATGAAATGGCGAAGTGGTTATCGCCGAATATAAACTAGATAAAAAAAGTAAAGCAGCTCGGGCGAGCTGCTTTACTTATAACCTAACCTAACCACTATTCACTGAAAAAGACTTCTAGTTTGATTGAATATCAATTACTAAAATCAATCTTTACACTACAAATGTAAGGACGACATACAGATCCTGAAAGAAAAAAAATCCAGATTTAACCCATTCTACAAACTTATGTGTGCATAGTTAATATAGATTTATTCGTACGCGGATAAATACGTATAGTTCATAGTAAAAATTTAGCCATTCAACGAAAATCACGCTTTTCAACTCTTGGAATCCTAAAATTCGCAAAGATTCCATCTTTTCGACCAAACTCCCTAATGTATCGACAAAAAATCTACTTAATCAATCCGCTGTCTTGATATTTCAAGCTACATAATAGGGTATAAAAAAGGGTGAAACAAACTGCTTCACCCTTAAGTTATCCGGAGCGATTTTTAAATATTGCTCCTTATTTGCCAATTAAATTTAGCGTAGATCCATACCTTTAGCTGGTACATTAATAAATAGAGAGCTGGAATGATTACCAGCGTGAGGAATGTTGCAAAGGTGAGACCGTATATGATCGCCCATGAAAGTGGAGCAAAGAAAATATTGTTATCACCACCTAAGAAAATGTTTGGATCATATTCCGATAATAGTGTGAAGAAATCAATATTGAAACCGATGGCCAACGGGATCAATCCCAGAATGGTCGTGATTGCGGTTAATAGTACCGGTCGCAATCTTGTTTTTCCTCCTTCAATTGCAGAAGCCACGATCTCTTTGTAAGGGAGCTGATCATATTCACCTAACCCAAGTTCTGCCCGTTTACGTTTCCTTATTTGATTCGTATAATCAATGAGTACGATTGCATTATTAACCACCACTCCCGCGAGTGATATAACTCCGATCATGGTCATCATAATCACGAAGTTCTGTCTGGATATAACTAATCCCAATAATACTCCGATGAGTGATAACAACACGGTTATCATTATAACAGAAGGCATTGAATAAGAATTGAATTGTGCAACGATAATTACAAGGATCAGAAACACAGCGATCAAAAGTGCACTACTTAAGAATGCCATTTCTTTTTGTTGTTCCTCCTGCTGTCCTGTGAACTTATAATTAATTCCTTCTTTTAGCCCATTTGACACTACGTACTTCTCCATTTCTTCTTTCACTTTGGCAACTACTTCATTCGCATTTTCACCTTCAGTAATATTAGAGGAAATGGTCACCAACGGAATTTGGTCTTTTCGAACGACCGCAGTAAATGAAGACTGTTCGACTGGGTCTTCAATAACAGATCGCACAGGTATATTCATCATTTTACCTGTGTTGTTTCTGAAGATCAACCTTTGATCCAACAAGGCATCGAGGCTTTCTCTGTTGGGTTTATCAAACTGGACAACAATATCATATGACTCATCATCCTTTGTGTAGGTAGTAATATCCTGACCTAACAAAGCTTTACGAATGGCCATCCCTACCTGATAAGTTGAAGCATTCAGTTTTCTTACCTGATCGCGATCCACGCGTATTGGAATTTCAGGACGATTGGCTTCAACGTTCAGCGTCAATTCTTCAACTCCCTTTATGTCAAGCGTGTCCAGGTAACCTTTAATCTTGGTCGCCTCCGTGATAAGGTCGCGATACTCACCTTTACCGGTAACTTCTATGTTCACGGGAGCTCCCTGAGGCGGGCCCTGTTCATCCTTCGAAGCAGAAACATCTATATCCGCTGTAAACTTATCGCGAAGCCCATCCTGGATTTTCTTTAAAATCTCGGAGGTTTTAATCCCACGACGATGTTGGAATTCTGTAAAGTTCACAGTAATACGCGCCTTGTGAGGTGTGTTTCCCATTGCTACTCCGCGAGATGGATCGCTGGTACCTTCACCAACCTGTGATATTATAGATGATATGATCTGCTTATCCTGCGGAATTCCGGTAGTATCATCTTCATCCATGTATTCTGCCAGAATAGCATTCAATCGTTCTTCAACTTCCAATGTTGTCTCATTAGTTATACTGATATCCGTACCGATAGGATGAGAGATGAATATGTTAGAATACTTAGGTTGATTTACCGGGAAGAAATCAATCTTAGGTGGAATAACGATCATTAGCGCAAAGGATAGAAAGAATAAACCAACCGTTCCGAAGAAGAACCGCCTTGGTCTTTTACCCTCCAACGCATACGTCAAGAACTTCTCATATGCAGTTTCTAGTTTGGGTAAAAAACCGTTCTGAAATTTGACAGTCCCCGGATACAGTATGAAGAGGTTGACTATTCCGAGTATCGCTATGACGATCAGTAGATTTCCAAAGGTGATTGCACCTAAAATGGTAAATACGATCCCGATGCCGGTGAGAATGATCGACGTTCTAATTGCTTTCTTACGATTTGGTTTGTTGCTTGCTATCTTCATATAAGTTACTGCGAGCACCGGGTTGATAACGAGCGCTACAAACAGAGAAGACCCGAGTACAATCATCAGGGTAATCGGAAGGAATTTCATGAATTCTCCCATGATTCCAGGCCAGATAGCGAGTGGTATAAATGCTGCAAGGGTAGTCGCAGTAGAAGCAATAATAGGCATAGCAATTTCTCCCACACCCTCGATTACAGCATTCAAAGCAGATTTGCCTTCAGCCATGTGACGATATATGTTCTCGACTGTTACAATACCATTGTCAACCAGCATACCTAATGCGAGTACTAACGAGAATAGTACCATTACATTTAGGGTAACGCCCATAGCATTTAATACCAGGAATGACATGAGCATAGAAAGCGGAATTGCGACTCCTACGAATAGGGCATTTCTCAATCCGAGGAAGAATAAAAGAACTCCTACTACCAAAATGATTCCGAATACGATTGAATTCAAAAGATTGGAAACCATATCCCGGGTCATGTTTGACTGATCATTCGTGATCGAGACCGCCACACTTCCAGGGATTAACCGCTCAGCTTTGGCTTCTTTAATCAGCTCATTGATTTTCTCCGAAGCGACTAACAGGTTTTCTCCACCTTGTTTTTTGACATCAAGCATCACAACGGGTTCCCCAAATTCTCGTGCGTATGATGTTGTATCTCCATTGCCGAAGCTAACTTTTGCAACATCCTCCAAGGCTACTGGTAAGAAGTCGTCTTGCTTGACGATAATTTTCTTTAGTTCATCTGCATCTTTGAATTCACCCTCGATTCGAATGGTTTTACGGATTCCGTCCATTAATACTTCTCCGCCGGGAATGGTTTGATGTTCTGCATTGACTGCACTCTCGATATCATCGATGGTTACATTAACTGCCTGGGCTTTGAGCGGATCTACTTCAATTCGCATCTCCTGCTCCTGAACACCGCGCGTATCAACTTCGCTTATCTCGGGAAGGTCCTCAATTCTATCTTCCAGTTCTTCGGCAATTTCCTTCAATAAAGCTGCGTTATCGCCTCGTAAGTTGATATTCATTATTGGCATATCCGCCGGATCCATTTCGAAAATATTCGGCTCGACGGGGAGATCCGGGAAATCACTGTTCGTTCGCGCATCGTCGACAGCGTCCTTCACTTTTTGAAGCGCTTTGTCGACGTTAATTTTAAAATCGAACTTAACCCGAATTGTTGTATAACCGTGAACGGAATTCGTATTGATCTCATCAACTAGCTTGATGCCGCCAATTTCTTTTTCGATAGCCCGGGCAATCTTTTCCGACATGTATTCCGGAGATGATCCCGGTTTAGCAATACCAATATATATTTCCGGTATTTGGAGTTCAGGGAAGTTTTCTTTTGGCATTGATGTATATGCCATAACTCCTCCCAAAATTATTATAAGACCAATCAAAAATACCGTCTTGCGATTATTAACGGCTAATGTTGACAGACCAAATCCTTTTTTTTCTTGTTTCATTATTAAGTCTTTATTTACTTAATTCTTTAACTAAAGCGCCTTCATATATTCCGCGCGCTCCACCAACAACTAGTTTTGTCCCGGCCTTAATTTTATCCTGATTTTCAATGTATGCGTCGCCCTTATATCGTTGAATAACATTGACAATGGTTTTCTTAACCTTATAGGCACTGTCTTGTTCCGTAGCTACATATACGAAATCATTATTCTCCTGGTCTCGAAGTATGGCGGTAGCAGGTATAACCAAAGCGCTGTCCACCATCATATCTGTGATACTGACTTCTGCCAGCATATTTGGGAGGAAGTAATCATTTTCTTCTACTCTGGAAATGATTCTAAATGTTCTATTCGTTGGTTCGATATAATTTCCAATATGATCAACCTTTAATTTGATCGTGGTGTCAGAATAATTCGGAAACGAAACGATAATGTCTGTGCCAATTTTAATATTTGCGTAGTGCTTTTCTGAAATACTCGCAACTATATCAATGGCATCGTTATTTACCAGTCGTGCTATTGGAGTGCCAGGACCCGTCATTTGACCCTTCTTAGCAAAAACCTGGTCGATAACTCCGGAAAAAGGTGCGGTAATAGTTGCCTTCCCTTTTTGAGTGCTAAGTGACTTAATGCTCGCCTGTAAAGCTTCGACCTGTGTTTTTGCAGATTCAAGTTCCATTTCTGATCCGACTCCTCGGTCATTGAGCTCTTTCTGTTTATTAAGCATGTAAGAAGCGTGCTCTAGCTGTGTCTGTAGTTCAGCCAAATTGGATGCTAGTACGGATGCATCGATTTGAGCTATGACTTGCCCTTTAGAAACTTTTTGACCCTCATGTACATCCACGGCGGTAATCACACCACCAAGCTCGGCGCTGAGCAATACATCCTGTTCAGTTTCTACATTTCCCTGCGCCATAATTTTGTGAACAAATGTTTTTCGTTCTGCATCCTGGAGGGTTACGAACTCATGAGATTTTTCTTCTTTTTTCTCTTCATCATTTGAGCATGCGGTCAAAATACTCGCTGATGCGATGAGGATAAAAATGGTAGTTGAATTGAGTTTCATTATTTCTCGTTTGATATGATGTTATTATAAAGTTTATCCAATGCTAACTGTGCCTGTAACAGATCTACGAGAGATCCAAGATACTGCGCCTGTGCCATCATTAGCTGGTTGTGTTTCTGCGTTACATTGATACTGTTTCCTTTCCCTATTTGTTCTTTTGTCAGGGTGTTATTGTAGATTGATCTTGCCAGTTTTATGTTCTCCAGTTGAAGCTCGTGCTTGTTTTTTGCTCCAAGAAGGTTGTTTTGAGCCTGGACCTCCTGGAATTGTAAGGTCTGTTCCAGTTGATCCAGCTTATTTTGATCTTTCATTAGGCGAACATTAGCCTGTGCGATTCGGTTCTTTCGTTGATAGCCGGAAAAGATTGGCACATTAAGTTGTAAACCCCAAAAAGTCTGATCGAACCAATTGTCTTTGTGGAAATTGAACTCATTAGTATAAGCGTTATAACCGTGCTGAAAAAATGCATTTAACGTCGGCACGTTAGCCATGCGATTATTCTTTAGGTTATACTCTGACAAAACAACTTGTTTTGAGGCGATTTCAAATTGCAGATTTTGATGAAAGTCGCCTTTAGCTATTGCGCTTTTATCTTTCAGGTCTTCGGGACTTTCTTCAATAATCACTTCTTCATTAATGGGATATCCGATAGAAAGCTTAAATAAATTGATTGCATTATCCAGTTGAAGTTGCGCAGTAACAGCAGCATCTTTAGCTGTAAGAAGTGAGAACAAGAGTTGATCCATGTCTTCCTGAAGCATCAGTCCGAGCTCAAAGTAATTCGATTGTTGATCAACCACTTTTTGTGTCAGGACTACAATTGAATCTGCGAAAGCTTTATTTTCTTTGGCGATTGCTGCTAACTGATAGGATTGAATCGCATTGAACACGACCTCTTCTTTTGTCAGCTGAGAAACAGATTCCTGGAAATTAGCATAATACTTTGCTGCCTGCATACCGATGAGATAGCTGCCATTGAATACTAGCTGGTTCACCTGAAGCATTCCGCTTACGGTGTAATCGGTCCCCGCCTGAAATGAAATCGTTTCACCGGGCTGGGCATTTGGATTAATAAATGAGGCATCCACTACCTGAACAGGTAAATTCAGATAGTTGCTGAAGTTTCCAGTAAAGCTAACCTGAGGAAGACCCATTCCGATCGTTTCATTCACTTTTTGTCTGGCAATTAAGACTTCGTTGTCCGCATTGATAATGTTATAATGATGTTCCAGTGCATATGCTTTTGCTTCTTCCAGCGTGAATGATTTATCATCCTGTGCAAGTAGTGTTTGTGAGAAACCGCTGAACACAATCGAAATGACGAATAGTTTCTTAAGCATTTTCATTTCCTAATTTTTTATTGAGATAATTAGTTCCTTTTTCATTCGCCATGCCCATGATATGTAGCCGAACCATTTCCTTAAACAGCCGCTCGAATGTAAACTCAGGCCAGGGGAATGCATCTCCACCCAATATCAGATCGGTGCTTCCAACGTATAATCGTGCAACAACTTCTATGTCAATATCAGCTCTGTAGATCCCTTCTTCTATCCCTCGCTTGATGTTGTCGCGGATCATAGTCAGGACAAAATCCCATTTATGATTTTCCATAAGTTGCCATGCATCCTGATGATATTTCTTAAGGTCATAAAATACACTTGGGTTTACATTTCCAATATGGTCAGCCACGAGTCTGCCTGTTTGAATCAGGTCGTCAATGGCATTTTCGGATTGCTGTACGCAATTAATGCAAATAGCCTTATCCATTTCAATCTTTAGCTGAATGATCGACCTTACCAGCTCGTTTTTGTCTTTGAAGTGAACATAGATCGTTTTCTTTGAGATTCCGAGCTCTCTGGCAAGATCATCCATCGTCACGCTCTTGATTCCGTATTTCATATACACGGCGGAAGCACGTTCTAAAATTTCCAATCTTTTTTCATCCATGTCGGCAAATTTATAAAAGAAATACACAATGGAAACTAAAAAAGTAAAAAAAGTTTCCAAAGTATATTTTAGTGTTATTTGAATTCAGTTATCTTAGCGCATATGATCAGAATCTTTACAGATGGTTCTTCCAAAGGAAATCCCGGTCCGGGGGGGTATGGCGTTGTAATGAAGTTCAACGGAAAAGAAAAGGAATTGTCTCAGGGATTTCGATTAACGACTAACAATCGGATGGAATTATTGGCCGTGATTGTGGCGTTAGAAGCATTAAAAACGAATAAATATCCGGTCGAGATTTATTCAGATTCTAAATACGTTGTCGAGGCCATCTCAAAGGGATGGGTTTTTCAGTGGGAACGAAAGAACTTTAAGGGAAAAAAGAACAGTGATCTTTGGAAAAGGTATCTCAAAATTCATCCGAAGTTCAATGTAAGTTATCACTGGGTAAAGGGTCATGCGGGACATCCTGAAAATGAACGATGTGATACACTTGCTGTAGAAGCGGCAGATGGTCCTGACAAAAAGATAGACCAGGTCTTTGAAGATATACACAACAATAAAGAAGATCAGTCCTTATTCGATTAGCCAAATTTTTTCATTTGGATTTCTTCTTGAGCGGCGCATGCCTTTAGAAAGGTATAGATAAGTGGATGTGGAATTTCCCTCGTCGAAGAAATTTGAGGACAAAAACCACAGGCAACAAAGAATGGGTGTGATTTCAAACTTACAATTTCCGGATCTTCGAATTGATTATAAGCTTCAACATCGGCAATGTCGTTTTGAAGCGCGGTAATGAGTTTGGGATAAAGACTGTATCTGGAAGAGGTAAGCTCGACCTTCGAATGGTTTGCGTAAAGTTTGATAAACTCATCGGATTGAGGAAGCACTTCAATTTTTTCAAAGTGGTCTCCTTCTACAAGATTGTCAGAGATTAGTTTTTCCTTGCTCTTATTTAGCTGATACGTATTAACCAGCACTTCCAAATAGATTCTATAAGCTTCACCGGTAATAAGTACAGGTGTCTTTTTACTTAGAATTGTTTTGATGATACCATGCAAGAAGAACTCGTTATTGATGGGTCCCGGAGCTATCCAAATCCCATCATATTCTTCAAAGTTCTGTGGTTTGAGCTTAATAGCTTCATTGAGTTTTACCCAATAATAACTTAAGTCTATATCAAGAAAATGCCCTGAATGATCCAGGGCTAAATTCGTTGCGTGATGGGAATTATAAGTAAAGTTATAATCTCCAATAATCGCTATTTTCAAGCTTTGACTCATGTTTGAATCTTCAGCTGAAATTGGTAAGCTCTTATCGTTGGAACCAACCTTTTAGTTCAGCGTTTGTAATAGAAAGTGAATCGTATAACCATGCTCCATTTGGAAGTATGGTAGGATCCCACCATTTTCTATAGACCTTAGTGTTGAAGTTACAAGTAAACTTCGAGTAATCTCCCCATTCGTCAGATTCCTGAACGATGTCAGTGAACTTCACATCCTGATTTGAAGGTACCGTATCAACAGAATTCCAAAGAATACCATTTGCATCTGTATACATCACCATAAATCCATTGTTTGCATCCATGGTGTAAGGAGGCATGTCGTTATTAAGACAGAATTCGTTAAATGTACCAAGATTCGGAGCCGTATTTCCGGAAGCAATACTCCATGTGATACTACCAAGCATTACACCGATAGCCTCAGTTTCAGTGGTCGATTGCATATTGAAATAGTATTTAGCCGAAGCCGTACCAAAGTATTCTTCATAGTTCATCCCTGCAACACCATCGTAGAAATCAACGTTCTGAGTTAATTCAGTAGAATCCCCCTGAATATTACCAGCAAAATGGCAATATAGATCAACCTTAGGTACTGGTGCCGGAATGACCTCGTGCTTGATACAAGAACTGATCACCAAACCAATAACTCCTAGTATAAATATCCCTTTTTTCATCATAATTCAGCAGTTTACTGTTAGTGCCTTACAAATATGCAAAGCATAACATATCATCTAAGTTACGCAAAAAAACGTTAATGGTTGCCTATTGGTTGGGTTTTTTAGACGAATTAAGCGCGAATTTTCTTCAATGCTGTCAAGTTGAACAATTCACCAAGATTAAGACTCTTATTTTTAAGTATTGAAAGATCAGCAGAATACAGGATATTGCCATTATAGAGGTCCTCGCGCTGAATTAATTTGTTGACATCTGTATCATCATTTAATTTCTGGATCTGATTAATTAACTTATTCAATTGTGTGTGGTTAATTATATATTCAGTAATGTAACTGAAAACCCCATCTCTAACGGCCCCTTTAACCAAAACTTCCGGATCATTCGACTCGAAAATGATCGCTCCTAATTCAACTGTTTTACCTGTGTTATTCATGCCATAATTTTTAATGTTCATACCAAAGATCAGAAAGAAGAACGTAAAGTATTTACGATCTAAAAAAGTATCAAGTCTTTCTTCCTTAATCCAATCATAAACGCTAATTTTCAGCTCAAATAATTCCGAATGAAATACGATAGAATCAAGAACAAACTATTTGTCAAGAACCGAAAGAACTTCATGAAGCAAATGGCTAAATCATCGGTTGCAGTTTTTAACTCCAATGATATTTATCCAATAAGTGCAGATAGCACGATACCATTTCAGCAACATCGCGATATTTTCTTTCTCAGTGGAGTGGACCAGGAAGAGAGCATCCTCGTTCTTGCCCCTGATTCTGCAAATCCTCATCATAAGGAGATTCTATTCGTACGTGAAACAAATGAGCACATTGCAGTTTGGGAAGGTGAGAAACTGGATAAAGAGAGCGCAACAGAAGTCTCAGGTGTTCAAACTGTTTATTGGTTAGATCAGTTCGAAACTATTTTCAAGCAGGTTATGGCGGAAAGTGAAAATATTTATCTGAACACGAATGAACACCTTCGTGCTGACACGACGGTTCAAACAAGAGAAGATCGTTTTATAGAAGGCGTATTGAAACAGTATCCGGCTCATCAAGTAAGAAAGAGCGCTCCGATCATGCACAAGCTCAGATCAGTGAAAGATAAAATTGAACTAGATTTAATGCAGCAGGCATGTAACATTACAAAAGCGGGATTCGAACGTGTGCTGGGATTTATCAAACCTGGAGTCTGGGAATATGAAATTGAAGCAGAACTTATACATGAATTTCTTCGTAACAGATCGAAGGGCTTCGCCTATACACCGATTATAGCATCTGGAGCAAATGCCTGTGTTCTGCACTATATACAGAATAATGCTCAGACTAAATCAGGTGACGTGTTACTAATGGATGTGGGTGCTGAATATGCTAACTATTCTTCTGATCTAACTCGATGTGTTCCCATTAATGGCAAGTTCACGAAGCGTCAGAAAGAAGTATATAATGCCGTTCTACATGTGAAGAAAGAAGCAGAAAAACTATTGGTGCCTGGCACTATCCTCAACGACTATCATAAAGAAGTAGGCAAGATCATGGAAAGTCAGCTGCTCAAGTTGAAACTCATTGATAAGACCGATATTAAAAATCAGGACCCCAGCTGGCCGGCATACAAAAAGTACTTCATGCATGGCACATCACATTACATAGGGCTGGACACACATGATCTTGGATTTTACGATCAACCGATCAAAGAGAATATGGTCTTTACCTGCGAACCAGGAATATATATTCCTTCAGAAAATTTAGGTATTCGGATCGAAGATGATCTGGTTGTCCAGAAAAAAGGTAAGCCATTTAATTTGATGCGTGATATTCCGATAGAAGCCGATCATATCGAAGATTTGATGAACAGCTAATCATGCTTGCATACCTAAGGGAAGGGTCAGGAAGCCCCGTCGTATACCTCCACGGATTTCTGGAAAGTTCTGTTATTTGGGAACAGATTAACCTGGACGGATTTGAGAAAATCACCATTGACTTACCCGGCCACGGTTCTTCAAAAGAAGTCAGCTGTATAAGTATCGCTGAAATGGCCGCGATACTTCTTCAGACACTTAACTCACTCAGTCTCGGAAAGTATGACCTCGTTGGGCACTCGATGGGAGGTTATGCCGCACTCGAATTGGTAAAAATAGACTCGAATTGTAATCGTGTCGTCCTTCTCAATTCAAATTTCTGGGAGGATAGTCCACAAAAAAAGTTGGATCGTCAGCGAGTAGCCAAGTTGGTGAAGAGTCGAAAGGATCACTTCATAATTGAAGCTATTCCTAATCTATTTATGGATCCGGAGAAACATGATTCACTGATAAAAAACCTCATTGCTGATGCAAAGAAGATGAGTCCGGCAAATATTGGCGATGCATCATTTGCTATTATGAATAGAGAAGATAATTCTGAATTCGCCGATTCGCTGGGAGACAAACTATTGATAATACAGGGTAAGCACGATCAAATAGTTCCTTTGGAATTGATGCGTGAAAGAACTTCCGGAATGAGATGTGAAGTATGCGAACTGGAATCAGCCCACATGTCTCTCTTCGAAACAACGGATGAAACCAAAAGATGCTTAGCGGAATTCCTTTCAAAAGAAAACGGAAACTAAACTAGTTTCCGTTATCATTGAATATCCAGATAAACTGGCGGGTAGAAAGTAAATTTGAATTCATAATAAATAAGGTTTAAAGGATTAGCAACACTTCTAATATACAGCGTATTCTCAAGTTGTTTCAAATAAAAAACTTAAACGGTAGCTTAGATTTAGCGAAGTGTAATCCTTTTCATTTGATGTGATATCAGGGTGCGATTTTCGGTGTAAATCTCACGTTTCGCTCTTTGATTTTATTGTATATTAGATATTGTCCAACTACTAAAACCCAAATCTATGAAGTTACGAGCGATTGTTGTTGATGATGAAGAGTTTGCAAGGAAGAATCTATGCATGCTCCTGGAAGAGTATTGTCCGGAAGTTGAAGTGATCGGTGAATCATCGGGCAAAGATCAGGCGAAAGCTATTATAGAATCATCAAATCCAGATGTAGTATTTCTGGATATTCGCATGCCTTCCGGAGCTGAAGGATTCGAATTACTGGATGAAATCGAAAACAAAGATTTTTTAGTCGTATTCGTAACAGCATTTAAGGATTACGCGATTCGCGCTTTTAATGCAAGCGCTGTTTATTATTTACTGAAGCCGGTGGATATTGAAGAACTCCGTAATGCGGTAGAAAGATTGATTGAAACAAAGGAATTGTACGCTAACAATCCTGAAAACTACAATACATACTTTCAATCACTCCAGGATCTATCTCAGAACTTGTTGAATAATAAGCAGAGTAATCGTATCGCTATTAGTCATACCAAAGGGTTGAAAATAATTGATGACGACACCATTACTCATCTCGAAGCGAGTGGAAACTGTACGGTGCTATACTTTGAAGATGGAACAAGGTATTTGGATACCAGAACGCTCAAGGTTTACGAGAATCTTTTGAATCCGGCAAAGTTCTGTCGGGTACACAAGTCGCATATAATAAATCTAGATAGATTAAAAGAATATTTGAATGAAGATGGGCATTTCGTATTATTGGATGGTGATATCCGTGTTCCCGTTGCCAGAAACAGGGTATCCGAATTTGTAAAAATGCTTAAAGAGTCTTAATGAACAAGATCTTCGCGGTACTGCTGATCCTTTTGGGATCATTTCAAGCTTTATCTCAGAAATATTCCTTCGTTACGTATAGTACGGAAGAAGGATTGCCTCAAACTCAGGTGACTGCTATTTCGCAGGATGCTGAAGGTTATCTGTGGGTGGGTACGCTCGGAGGTCTGGCTAAATTCAATGGCGAGAAATTTGAAACGTATTCCACGAATCAAGGGCTCGTAAATAATCGAATCACAACGCTTAATTTTTTTGAAAACACCCTTTGGATAGGTCACGATGGAGGCATTTCCTTTATTAAGGATAAAAAGGTTGATCAGATTCCCTTTGATGGAACAGATAAATCCCGTAAAGTATCAGGTATCATAAGATTTAGGGAGGAACTATTCGTGTGCACCAATGGCGGCGGATTATTTAAAGTGATCGGTAACAAACTCAAAAATATTCCACTGGGAAATGCGGATTATGATCGCGTAAGAGGAATTTATTCGTACGATGATCAGATGTACTTGGCAACCCGCGGAGGGATATTAACTACCAGAAATGGCAAGGATTTTCAATTATCTCGAGACCTCGATTCTAACAACTATTCGGGAATTACAGGAAACGAAGATGTGATGGTATTTGCGACCTGGTCAGATGGTGTTTATGTAAAAAATTTAAAAACCGGTAAAATTAAGCAGTACAGCTCAGATAAACTGGAGCAGACAATTAAAGGTTGCTTCGTCGATATGAATAACACGATCTGGCTGAATGCACAAGAAGGTATCGTCAGAGTGAGTAAGGAAGGTGAGATCGATTTTCTGAATGAGAAGAATGGCCTTCCGGTTAACATGATCAGTTGTATCTTTGAGGATAAGGACCAAAACCTCTGGATAGGATCTCAGGGAAAAGGCTTATTCCGGTATACCGGAGAACAGTTTAAATTTTACGATCAAAGCACCGGATTACCTTCCGATCTTTTCGTGTGCGGTTTTCAGAAGAATGACGGCTCCTATTTCTTTGGAACTTTCGATATGGGCGTTATTCAAAAAGATCCAGATGGAACGATAACCAGGCTAAACATTGATGATTACCCGATTTGGGCTGCCATAAAAAATATTAACAACATGGATTGGTTTGGAACCCAATCAGGTCTTTACTCGGTTGATGACCGCGGTGATATAAAGTCCTATGGTTTCGATGATGGTCTTCCGGGTCAGAAGATCACAGCTTTTTACAGGATTGACAACGACAAAATGTATCTCGGAGGAAGTGAAGGTGCTTCCTACTATGATGGAAATAAATTCCAAAGATTGGGATCTGAGGAATCCAGGTATATCGGAACCGTCAGAGATTTTGCGGTTTTAGATGACTCACTATACTGTGTAACCAACCTGGGTGTTTTTGTCCTAAGAACCAAGAATTTCGAAATTGTTCACAATCTAAATCAAGTTGTTTACAATCTGGAGAAAGACAATAATGATAAGTTGTGGTGCGGAACGGAAGAAGGTTTATTCAGCATCGATCAGGGAGTGATAAAAAGGATAGACCTGCTGGATGATCCGGCTTCAAATATTGTCAACTTCCTGAATTTTAGGAATAATATGTTGTTTGTCGGGACGAATAACGGGTTATTTGTATTGACAGACCTGGATAAAGATAAACCGAAGGTTAAACGCTACGGTAGAGGAGACGGGATTATTGATCTCGAAACGAATCTTAATTCGGGATTTTTTGACAATGAGGGTAATTTCTGGTTTGGAACGGCTTCAGGACTCATTTGCTATCATATAGATGTAGGTGGAATTCCGGCATCCCCTCCGGCACTTATCTTAAAATCAATTCTCCTTAATTATCAGCCTTTTGATTATAATAAATATGCGGATGAATTAACACCGGCTGGGTTGCCGACTAAACTTGTTTTACCCTATTCTAAGAACAATCTGATATTTGAACTGGACGGGATTTCTCTCGTCCATCATCGTGGATTGAGATACCAATTCTTATTGGAAGGGATGAATGAAGATTGGTCTCCACTAGTTGACATCTCCACCATTACCTTTACCAGCCTTCCGGCAGGTGAGTATAATTTGAAAATGCGCTCAGTTGATCTGGATGGACGAATGTCGGAAGTGGTAACTTTTCCATTCGAGATCAAGCCGGTGTATTACAAGACCTGGTGGTTTATAAGTCTGATGGTCTTGATAACGGCGCTCATCATTTGGTCATTTTTTAAATTCAGAGTTCGCAGGATCAATGAAATGAATGAGAAGGAAAAGCTGGAATATAAAACGCGCTTACTAGCATTGGAACAAAAGTCCGTAAACGCCAGTATGAACAGGCACTTCATCTTTAACGCCCTTAATTCGATTCAGTATTTTATCAATACACAGGATAAACTCTCAGCGAATAAGTACCTCACTAATTTTGCTCAGCTCATTCGAAAAAACCTGGATGCAGCAAATGCAAATGAAAACACCATTACACTGGAAGAAGAACTTTCGCGTATTCGCTTGTATTTGTCACTTGAGTCCATGCGTTTTAAGGATCGATTTGATTACACCATCGATGTTGACAAGGTAGATACCGAGGCCATACTAATTCCGGCCATGATCATGCAGCCTTTTGTGGAAAACTCCATTATTCATGGAATTTTACCAAATGAGAGCAAAATGGGACATATTACGATTAAAATTTATCAGGAAGGACGCGAACTTAATATCTTGATCGAAGATAACGGTATTGGTGTCAACCAGTCACTCAAAGGCAAAACCACAATGGAAGGTGATCACAAGTCTCAGGGGATGGAAATAACCTCCAAACGGATTGAATTAATCGAGAAAATATCGGATAATCATATTGAACTGATTGGTCCCATTGAAATAGTTGATGAAAACGGTTTAATCAATGGAACACGCGTTTTAATCAAAATAACCACTTCTTATTTGGAAAATTAAGACGTTTAGCCTATTTTTGATATAGTGCGTTAGCTATGAATAAGTTAATCTACATATCAGTTTTAGTTTTTGGCGTGTTATTCGTATCGTGCCAAAAGCAAGACATTACACCGGTAAGCTCGGATGAGATGATCGCTCCTACTTGGGATGATGGATCAGATCGGATGGGTTTAAATGATTCGCAGGAATTCATCCAAACGGGTCAATCGAACGCACGTGGTGCTTCTGAAGAAGGAGCGGGTGAAGGTCCGGAAGGTGGAGGCGAAGAAAACGGAGCCGGTTCAGGTGGAAATGAAGACCCACCGGTTGCAGGAGAAAACGGAGGGATCACTGATCCAAACGAAGATCCGGACGGAAGCGGAAAAGGTAAAGGAAATAAATAATTAAAATTTTATATATAAAGTTAGCCCCCTGAATATCAGGGGGCTTTTTTATTTATAACCATTCAGTAAACGATTCATACAGTTCAAGGTTTTATTAAAAATCCAATAATCATTATTGGTAAATTGAAGTTGCTACTAATGAAAATGTGTGAATTATGTCAGGGAAAGTAAAAAATGCACTTTACGATCTGATCCAATCAATGTCGAAATCGGAGAAACGGTACTTTAAACTCGTTTCTGCTCGCCATACCATTGGCGACGAAAATAATTACGTTCGATTATTTGATTATCTGGATAAACAGGATACATACGATGAGGATAAGCTGTTCGAAGATTTTAAAGGAGAAAGCTTCATCAACCGATTTTCAATTACTAAGAAACGACTATACGATCACATCTTAAGTGCATTAGACTCCTATCATTCCAACGCTTCTGTCAATGCCCAATTATATAAAATGCTTCACGGAGCAGAGATTTTGTTTGAGAAGTCACTTTATGATCAATGCAGAAGATTACTGAATAGTGCGGAGAAACTCTGCGAAAAGAACCAATTAGAAGAATTACTTATCCAGGTCTATGCCTTAAGAAGAAAGCTGATCGAAACAGGTGGCTATCTCAACGTAGACGCAGAAGAAATCGATTTGATCGAAGAACAATACAGTAAAAGCCTGGACTCACTCAACAGCTTTAATAAGTTGTGGCTGATAAAAAGTCGATTATTTGAAAGACTTGCAAAAAAGGGAGTTGCCAGATGCGAACGTGAAATACTTGAATATGATAATATCTGTCAAACGATCCTGGAGGGATTCGAGGATAAGGATTTAACAGGGGAAGCGAGATACTTGTATCATCATATTCTGAGTGCTTATTATTTTGCTATCAGAAAATTGGATAGTTCCCTTAAAGAACTCCAGGTAAATCTGGGCCTGTTATCAAACCCCGATCATGTATTAAATATTGAACCAAACAAGCACATTTCAGTGATGACAAATGCTATCTATATGGCTGATCGTTTGGGCAATCACAAATTGGCAATTCAATACCTAGCGCAATTAAAGAAATTCACCAAGTCGGTTGAAATGAATGAAGATCTGGAAATCAAACTATTTTCAAGTATATCAAGTATTGAGTTAAACCTTAAGATTCGAATGGGTGCATTCAATGACTCTCTTGCATTTGTGGATGAGCTCGAGAAAAACCTGGAGCGATTCAAGTCTAAATTGAACCCGATGAGAAGGGCATTTCTTGCATATAAGATCGCCGTTGTTTATATCGGAAACAAGGACTTCAATATGGCCTTAAAATGGATCAACAGGGTGCTGAATGATAGCGAAGTTGATAAAACGGAGGACATTATCGGTTTTTCACAGCTACTGGATCTACTTATTCATATTGAACTGAATAATGGTGACCTTCTGCCGTATAGCTTAAAAAGCACACAACGCTTCTTCAAAACTCGAGGTCGTATGTATGAATTCGAAAAGGCCTTTCTTCATTTTACTTCGAAATTGATCAAGAGTAAAGATGTCTTTGAAGAAAAGACCCTATGGGAGAATTTCAATCGTGAATTAGAAGTAATCCTGCTAAACAATGAATTGGAAGCAGCTGCACTGGAATATTTCGATTTTCAATCCTGGGCAGAGTCAAAATGCAGAGAGAAAGCGTTTGAATTAGTGGTAAAAGAGAAGTATAATCAGATGAGGCAAGCGAGTTAATCCTCGAAATGATTCCAACCCTGAGCTCTCAGCTCGATAGCTGAACCATTTTTATCCACGTAATATCTCCCATCATTCTTGTCTGTAATGTGACCGATCACAGTCATATGTGGGTTCCCTTTTATTTTGTCGTAATCTTTCTGATCTATTGTAAACAGAAGCTCGTAATCTTCACCACCGTTTAAAGCACAGGTGTTTGGGTCCAGATTGAAATCGATTGCCGTCATTGACGTTGCTCCGTCAATCGGGACTTTTTCGTCGTATATGTGACAACCCACCTCGCTCGATTTACAAATATGTAGCACTTCTGAGGCCAATCCGTCAGAGACGTCTATCATCGCAGTCGGCACCACACCAAGTTCATCGAGAAACTTAATAATGTCTACACGTGCTTCTGGTTTTAATTGACGTCCTACGATGTAATCATGACCTGATAGGTCGGGCTGAATATCAGGGTTTGCTTTGTACACGGCTTTTTCGCGTTCCAGCACCTGTAGCCCAACATAAGCACCTCCGAGATCGCCGCTTACTACCACCAGGTCATTCTCTTTGGCGCCCGATCGCTTTACTACTTTGTCCTTTTCTACGCGACCAACCACAGTGATCGAAATAGCTAGACCGGAAAGAGAAGAGCTTGTATCACCACCCACGAGGTCAACCTGAAAGTTTTCACACGCGACTTTAATACCATCGTATAATTCTTCCAGTGCTTCCACAGGAAAGCGATTTGACACAGCTATTGAAACTGTAATCTGCTCGGCTTTTCCATTCATTGCGCAAATATCAGATACATTAACAGCTACAGCCTTGTATCCAAGATGCTTCAACGGCATATACATCAAGTCAAAGTGAATTCCTTCCAATAAAGTATCCGTGCTAATCAGGAAGTACTCCTTATCGTTTGCTTCGATGATTGCAGCATCATCACCTACACCTAAAACACTTGATTTGTTTTTTAGTTTGAATTTTTCAGTGAGGTGATCAATGAGACCAAATTCACCTAATTTATCGAGCTCTGTACGTTTGTTATCCATGGGCATTCGTTACTGCAAAACTACAATTTTATCATTCTGATTTTCAGATTAATTTTCGTATCTTGCTTTGCTTAAAATTATAAAACCCCTAAAATGAAAACACTTCTACGTATTTTTTCAATTTTGTTAGTTAGCCAACTAGCATTTGGACAGACTTACAATCCGGAATTCTTGGATGGTACGATCATGTTCAAACTAAATAGTGATCAGGTTCAACACGTTAACCCTGTTCAACTAGACAAAAATGACTACAGTCTTCAAATGAACCTTTCGGATTATCCGGATATAGAGACTTTATTTGATGGTCTAACGGTGACAAAATTCGAAAAGCCAAGTTATTTTACAGGAAAGGATGGATTAATGACCATCTTCCGTATCGAGTTTCAGGAATTTGATAAAATTGATGAACTAGTTCGTGAATTATCTGAGATTGCAAATGTTGAGTATGCGGAAAAAGAACCGATCTATACATTTGACTTTGTACCGAACGATCCACTGCATACAGGAACTTCAAAATGGTACCATACATTAGTTGGTTCTGAGGCAGCCTGGGATATTAGCCAGGGTAGTAACTCGATCAAGGTTGCTATCGTTGATAACGCAGTTTTCGGAGGTCATCAGGATTTGACAACTTTCTCGGAAAGAGATGTTGCCGACAACGATAATGACGCAACACCACCGCTAACTGCCAGTCAGGATTTCGGTTGGTCGCACGGTACACACTGTGGCGGTCTTGCAACTGCGGATATCAATAACAGTATTGGAATGGTTGGTTTAGGAGCAAATGTTGAATTGATAGGAGTAAAGGCTACGCCTAACAGTGCAACGAGCTCAGGAAGTATTTGGTATAGCTACTCGGGGGTTCAATGGGCTTGCCAGAATGGAGCGAACGTAGTGAGTATGTCTTACGGATCAACAAGCTTCAGTAATTCAATGCAGAATTTAATTAATGCATATCCTTCTATTGTATTCCTTGCTGCAGCAGGCAATGACAACAGCACAACAGTTCAATATCCGGGTGGATATAACAACGTGATCTGTGTAGGATCGGTTAACTCAAACGATACAAAATCAAGCTTCTCTAATTACAATGGAGCAACGCAATTTGTTGATATTGCATCGCCGGGAGGCTATTCTTACGGTGGTCTTTACAGTACGGTTTATACAACAGGTGGAAACAACTACGCACAAATGGGAGGTACTTCTATGGCAACTCCATTTGCTGCAGGTTTAGTTGGACTAATGTTGAGTATGAACCCAACAATGACACCGGCACAGGTAGAAGCATGTCTATTGTCATCAGGGGTTGTGATCAACCAGAATATAGGACCAAGAATTGATGCATTAGCAGCACTTCAATGTGTTCAGAGTACATTAACAGGAGATCCACTACCGTACTTTACAGGAACACCAACGCAGATCACAGAAGGTGACTTCGTTACTTTCACAGATCTTTCTGCTGACGGTGGAAACCCAATTACAAACTGGCAGTGGACATTCCCGGGTGGAACACCTGGTTCATTTACCGGTCAGACACCTCCGCCAATTCAGTATAATACGGCGGGATCTTATGATGTGACACTTCAGGTAACAAACAGCCAGAGTACACAGACCTTAACTCAGCCGGGGTATATCACTGTTAGTGTGCCTCCATATGGAGAATGGCTGGAGCAAGCTTCAGGATTTACAACAGCTACCAGAGGAATTAATTACATCTCTATTGTTGATCCAAATATTGTGTGGGCAACTGCTTACGATGGTTCCGGTGGTGGAGCAAACGTGCAGGAATTTACTAAGACAACGGATGGAGGATTTACCTGGACACCGGGTAACGTAAGTGTTGGTAATCCGAATTTGGGAATTTCACATGTACATGCAGTTGATGCTAATACAGCCTGGGCTGCTGTATATCCTACGGGAGCCGGTCAGGTTGGTGGTATCTGGAAAACGACTAACGGTGGAACAACCTGGAACAGACAAAATACAGCGCTGTATAACAATGCAGCTTCGTTTACGAATGTTGTTTACTTCTGGGATGCGAACACCGGATTCTGTCAGGGTGACCCGATCAGTGGAGAATTTGAGCTTTATACAACAACAAATGGAGGAACGACCTGGGTTCCGGTTCCGGGAGGAAATATTCCTAACCCGCAGAATGGAAACGAATTCGGGTATACCCGTCAAATTGAAGTTGTTGGAAACAGTGTGTGGTATACTACCAGTTTGGGTAGACTATATCATTCGACGGACCAGGGTAATACATGGACCGTGTACAACACACCAGTTCCTGATTTCGGTGGAGCCATCACATCAGGTAGCTCTGCAAACATTTCATTCGCTAACGCGACAGACGGATTGATCATCGATAACAACGGAAACGTTTACGCAACTTATGACAGTGGTGCTAACTGGACTCAGCTGACAACAGTTGGTTCCGTATTCACCAATGGCCTTTGTTTCATTGAAGGAACAAATACAGCATTCAGTACAGGATTGACAGGATCGTCGTACAGTACAGATGGTGGCACAACATGGACACTTATCGATACAGAGCAGCACTTGTATGTTGAATTTACTAACCCTTCAGTTGGATGGTCAGGATGGTTTAACGCGAGTGCTTCAAGTGAAGGTATGTGGAAGTGGAACGATCTCTCCTCTTCTTTGGTTTGTGATTTCTCGGCTAGTCCACTAAATGTTTGTACTAACACGAATGTTGACTTTACAGACTTGACTACTGGTGGTACACCAACTTCATGGACATGGTCATTCCCTGGAGGAACGCCAGCGACATCAACAGCACAGAATCCGACTATACAGTATGCTGCACCTGGAGTTTACGACGTAACGCTTACAGTTAGTGATGGTACTTCACAAACAACATTGACGAAACCTAGTTACGTAACGGCAGTTGCTCCCGCAGCTCAACCTAGTGCGATTTCTGGATTGACATCTGTGTGTGACAGTGCAACATCAGCTTACTCAGTAGTAAATGATCCTTCTGTATTCTATGTATGGACTATTCCAGCAGGTTGGACCGGATCAAGCACAACCAATTCGATTACGGTTACCAATGACGGTACATCGGGAACAATTGAGGTGCAGGCTGAAAACATTTGTGGATTAAGTGCGCCGAGCACATTGGCTATTACAGTTCTAGGAGGACCTCCGACAGCATCTTTTAACCAATCAAATGTCAATTACGATTACACGTTCACAAGTACATCGGTGGATGCAACTTCGTGGTCATGGGATTTCGGTGATGGTATTGGATCCTCTACTCTGGAAAATCCAGTCTATACGTATACGACAAATGGTACCTTCACGGTAACGTTGATCGTATCGAATGGTTGTGGAAGTGATACGATAACAGATGTTGTCAATATCTCAGGGATCGGAATCGAAGAGCTTAATGGTTCATTCGTGAGCTTGTATCCAAACCCTGCTAATGAATACATCAACGTTACTGTAGATGATTCACAGTTAGGTAAAGGATTTGTGATTCGTGATGTGACTGGTAAGATCCTTAAAGAAGGAACGATCAAGAACAATGTAACGAACATCAAGTTAGATGCTTTTGCTCGTGGAGTATATTTCTTATCTGTTGATGAGAATAATGCTACACATCGATTTATAAAGAGATAGCGAATATTAATTCCTAAAAAAAAGCCTTCGAAAGAGGGCTTTTTTTATGCTTGAGATTTGAGGGAAGCGATGATCGATTCAGCTACTCTGAATGAATTAGCATAGATGGTAAAAGTGTAGGTAACGCTTCCACCTGTAGGCATAAAACTTCCGTCAGTCACGTAGAGGTTGTCGACCTCGTGTGCGCGACAATTTTTATCCAGAACCGAAGTTTGTGGGTCATTGCCAAATCGACACCCCCCTGCTTGTAAATTAGGTGAAACAGATCCACTGATACCTGTGGAAACATGTTTCATTCCTATCTCTTTAAACAGGGCCTCTGCTTTTTCTGCGATGTATCTTCCTACTTTCAGGTCGTGTTCGTGATAACCCAACCATACTTTAGCAACGGGGTCTCCCCATTTATCGGTTACCTCATCATCCAATTCTACAAAGCACTTATCATTTGGCAGCCAATCAACAAAGATCTCATACTTCAGCTTACGCTGCTCTGTAAAATATGCTTTGAGTTTAGACTTTAAATCGGAGCCGAACACAAGATTGCCTGAGCCGTCATATTTCTGTCGAATGGCTTTGGTTACACCATTTGCATGTTCAGAAACAAAATCTATCGTTCCACCTTTCATTCGTGGCCCGAAATCCGGGTCATCGATTACATACCATTGTTGTGATGCCCGATTGATGAATAACCCGGGTGTGTTCAATTGACTGGCATCCTCTTCACTGAGATCATCAAAGAAAAGCTGTCCTGACCCAACTCCTCCACCTGAGAAAACGATATTCTTACCAACCTGACCAGCATTATTGGCTAGACCATTCGGAAACTCTTCATTCTTACTCATTAGGAGTAATCGGGATGTTTCTACAGCCTGAGCAGCAACGACAAAGATACGTGCCTCTATGGCCTGTCTGGTGCCATCGTGGTCGTAATAGTTGGCTTTGACGATTCTTCCTTTACCATCAGTTTCCAGATGGTAAACCTTACTATTAGGTAAGACCGTGCAATTACCAGTTGCGAGAGCATCATTGATCAGGGCGACGCGTGAACTACTCTTTGCATCAGAAGAGCACCCATAACTACCACAGTAGTTTGAATAGAAGCACGATTGCCTTTCATCTTTCTGTTTCGAAATGATTCCTCTCGGAGTGGGGAAGAGCTCGTAATTGAGCCTTTCGGCGCCCTTATCCAACCATTTTGCAAAAATATTTTCTGCTAAAGGGGGATAGGGAAAGTCAGGAGTTGATCGAGGCTCTAGAAATGAGTGTTTACTAACAGTCCCGGATACCCCAACGATCTTTTCTGTTTTTGCATAATAAGGTTCCAGCTCTTCATAGGAAATCGGCCAATCAGTGACATTAGCGCCCTCAATGGGTCCAAATTCACTTAGCAGTTTAAAATCGACCGGTTTGAGCCGATGAAAATAAGCGCTCATGAAATTGGACGATCCACCTATAGCACTTCCATTCCAAAAATCCTTTCCGCTGGAATAAGTAGATTTGCTCCAGTATTTACCGTCCTTTTCTTTTTTAACAAGCACATGACGCTCATCTCGCAAATTGGGAGTATAAACACTCCGTCTGGTTGCGACCATTTCGTCTTTCGCAAAATCTTCCGTTTTAAACCAGGGACCTTTTTCAAGAACCACGACCTTGTAGCCTTCTTTAGACAGCTCATAAATGACAGGTCCTGCTCCCGCACCACTTCCTATGACACAGACATCATACTTCATGTTTGAGGCTTAGAATGTTGGGGTATCTAATTTTATCATGTGGTCTCGGGTAACCTGGATTATGAGCAAGCCAGTTCCATCCAACTTCTTCGGAATTACCTCCGTATGATGGGTCAAGTAGCAATGCTTCAAAGATGAGTGTTAGCAAACGGGACATCCATCTCTTGCCCCACTTTTCCCTGGAAATTGTTGAAACGAAATCTTGTTGTTCAGCGATAGATAATGACTTGAAATCCATTGATAAGGATTCGGCACACTTTTCTTGAAACAAGTCCAGTTTCTCTATGATAAAGTTGTTCTCGTTCGGGTCAAGCTCAGGGTCATTTAACACCCATAGAATGTATTGATCAGCATGAATATCGATCGCTGAAGGTCCGTTGCCGTCATCGGGAAACAGAATCAGTAACAAATGCTGAAGTGTAACAAATTGGTCTTTCGTAAGTGGGTCAAGATTGGCTGGAATAGGAAAGCCATGTTCATCAGTGCAGCTCTGAAGCCAGGGTAATTGAAGGGCCAATCCGCCCAATAACATTGTCCTGACAAAGTTCTTTCTCGATATGTTCCAGTCCTGGTCTTTCACGTTTTAAGAAAAAAAGAGCCGTTTATAAAAAACGGCTCGGTATTCCTTTAGGAAGAGGATTTTACATTTCTGCGTCTTTGCCGTCTTCACATTTTCCTTCTTCGCACTTCATTTCTCCTTCATCTCCATGTCCACATTTCCCTTCTTCACATTTGTGATCTCCTTCGCACTTTCCTTCTTCACATTTCCCTTCTTCACATTTATCTTCTCCGTCTTCACACTTTCCTTCTTCGCACTTACCTTCTTCGCATTTTCCTTCTTCTGCATCTGCTTCTACGTTGTCTCCTTCAGCTTCTCCACCTTCAGAACAGCTGTTAAGCGATACTGTCGTAACTAATGCTAACATTAGCATAAATCCAACTTTTAATAATTCCTTTTTCATTTTGATTAATTTTTGGTTTGAACTAAAATAAACTTTTAAAATCAATTCGACGAATAACACGATTGATCCTTACAAAATAAATTTTTCGCAACTAAAAGAAACAAGGTTAATTAACTTGAAGCTTTCGCAATTAGCTGGACCGGTTGTTTGATTGGTGTTTGATGTCGAAGCTCATTTAGCGAAAAGCTGATTTAGGTCCTTAAATGATTTGAATTCCAGCGCATTGCCTTCCGGATCATAAAAGAACATAGTCGCCTGTTCGCCAACCTGACCTTTAAAACGGATGTAGGGTTCTATCACAAATTTAATTTGTTTTGACTCAAGGTTTTCTGCTAGTGCATGCCAGTCATCCCATTCCAGCACAACCCCAAAATGAGGTACGGGTACATCCTTTCCGTCCACCGGATTCGAAATGGCTTCTTCCATCTGGGATTCTGAAGCTTTTTCATGAAGTACTAATTGATGTCCGAACAAATTAAGATCTACCCACTTTTCGTCAGTTCTGCCTACTGCGCAATTTAAAACCTCCTCGTAGAATCGGCGGCATTTGTTCAGATCCCTTACTGGTATGGCTAAATGGAATGGTGTTATCATGATAAGTCCTGTTAGTGCATGCTCATAATGGCTACAAGTGTTACTATTTCACCGATAAAGAGAAATAAACCTATATATGCCATGATTCGACCACTGTTTATCTTTTTAATTGAAGAGGAGAGGTATTTATTGGGGCTGTCCTTGATATCCGTACGAGCTTTTTTTGCATCATCCAGTGATAGTTTGATCAGGATTAATCCGATAATGGCCGCAGGTGCAATACATAAGATCATCCCAATAAGTCCTTTGACAAAAACACTGTTATCATTGTAGTGAGCTATTTTCTCAGCAGGTTGCTGATCGTCTCTACCAATGTCATCTAAATTTTCATCAATTAAATCTGTCATTATTAAATGTTAGGATACAGGTTTATTGTTTAATACCATTTGGACATGTTCAATTCGATTACAAACTGATACTTGCTATATCGAAGAGTAATTATTTGTAGTTGTAAGTTAACAAAAACGGACAAAGCTTACATAGTTTGACAATGAAAGTACATCGAAGCTGCAAAATGAATAGTTGAATTTGTAATAGAGAGTTGTCTTAACGAATTATAGTAACTTTGAAACAATGACATTACACACGAATAAATTCGATCGAAACTTTAAAGCGATCATATTACTGTCCCTGCTGGTGGTATTACTGTACTTCGCGGGTCACATATTCTTTCCAATCTTTTTTGCAGCATTTGTGGCACTTGGACTATCAAGCATAGCTAATCGGCTAGATAAATTTGGTCTTAACCGCTTTGTTTCGGCTTTCCTCATCACCTTATTTCTAAGTTTGATATTTGTCGCGGTCATTTTATTTCTGACCATAGAAGGGTACCAGATTACAAGCGAGCTGAATTCTATGTCCGGATCTAAAACAATGGATATGATGGGTTCACTTATTGAAAACTTAAGATATAAACTTGGGCTTTCCGGGCCTGCAATGCAAGAGCCGATTAACTCAATATCTGAATCGATATTATCTTCTTCAGGCAAGATTATTCGTTCATTGTTTTCCGGAGTTCAATCAACAGTTGTATTCTTCTCTCTGGTACCGATTTACATTTTCTTTATGCTGTCATACCGGACTGTTTTCAGTAAGTTTTTAAACCGTGCATTGAAGGCGGATAATCTGGCTGATGGACAAAAGGTGGTCGAAGAGTTAATCGAAATGCTCAGGCGATATGTGAATGGCTTATTTATCGTGATTGTCATCGTAGCGATATTAAATTCCGTTGGCCTCTATTTTATAGGCATTGGTCATCCGATATTCTTTGGTACTGCGACAGCTATTTTAATGGTGATCCCGTACATAGGAGTCTTAATTGGTTCTATTGTGCCAGCGGCTATAGCCTTCATTACGTTGGGGTCCATTTGGTATCCGGTAGCCGTACTAAGTCTCTATACATTTGTTCAGTTTCTGGAAGCAAACTATATCACACCGGCAATTGTTGGTACGTCAATTAATTTAAATCCGCTTGCTATTATCATAGGTATGGTCATCCTGGGAGCCTTAGGAGGTGTTTTGGCAATGATTATCGCCGTTCCAATAATTGCTACGATTCGAATATTATTAAATCATTCGTCGGATTTCAGCGCATTTGCTATTCTCTTTGAGCAGGAGGAGTAAAGAGGTACTATAAAGCTTGCTACTGGAGGGTATGCGTTAGTGCTATTGCTCCTGGGAATTCCATTGGATAGTCTTCTCCCATTATATAAAGACCACCACATATTATATCAAATGATGCCCAATGTTAAAGGATACCCCCGAATCGAATAATTACAAATTCCAAACACTTAATAAATCGATCTTAGCGTCTAAGAGAACTATATTATATAAGTAGACCCAGTTCTGGATATTTGGATAAAAATAGACGCCATGAAAAAATTCCAAATCCTTATCCAGTCACTAGTGATCCTTGTGGTGATCATTACGATTAATGCATGCGGTCCAACCAATCCCGAACTCGTGTATATCGATCCGGGCTTTAATGAATACATCTCAGGTTATACCTCCGGTATGGTGGAAAGAAAGGACGCCATACGTATAGAGCTGGTTGAGGAATCAAAAAGCTTGGTAGATTATTCTCAGGAAGAGCTCAATGAGTTGTTTGAAATTGAACCTGCAGTAGAAGGAAAAGCTATCGCCATAAGTGATCGGCTCATTGAATTCGTGCCTGCAGAACCCCTACCGGTTAGTCAATTTTATACCGTGCATTTTAATCTTCAAAGTATCACTAACGTTGAGTCTGGATTCGAGGAATTTGTCTTTCAGTTTGCCACATTCGACCAGAAGATAGATGTCGACGTTGATGGATTGAGTAGCTACAACCGTTATCAGATCGAATATCAGAAGTTAACCGGAACGATATCTACCTCTGATTATGAGGACACGACCGAGCTGAAGAAAACGCTCAACGTAAGTATAGATGGTAAAAATCTTCCGGTGAAGTTTAAGGCGCGTAATTATGGAAATCGATTGAACTTTACTGTGGATAGTATAAAACGTCTTGATCGGGAGCAAAAGTTACTGGTGTCATGGGACGGCGTGAACATTCATTCTTTTTCAAAAGGTCAGAAGGAAATAACGGTTACCTCGCTTGGTGATTTCACCGTAAGTCAGGCAAAAGTGATTGATGAAGAAGATCAGCGGGTAGAGCTTCGTTTCTCGGAGCCACTTAAGGCAAGACAAAACCTGAAGGGAATTGTAACCATCGATGGGATTGAAGACCTGACTTACAAGATCGACTTCAATGTGTTACAGATATACCTGCCTAATCGATACCTTGGTTATAAAGAGCTAAAAGTAAGAACCGGCGTTAAGAACATAGCTGGTTACAGAATGAACGAGACGTATACGCGTCAGCTTCGCTTTAGAGAACCAAATCCACATGTGAGATTGTTGGGTGAAGGATCGATACTTCCAAATTCCCAGGGATTGATCTTTCCATTCGAGGCAATTGCCTTAAAGTCAGTTGATGTGCGCGTGATCCGTATTCACGAAAACAACGTTCATCACTTTCTTCAAGTGAATGACCTGGATGATAACAGCGAGCTAACTCGCTTCGGAACAATAGTCGCTGAAGAAAAAATAGATCTTCAGAAGGGTAAAAAGAAAAACCTCAAACAATGGAATACGCACATTATCGACCTTGGGAAGTTAATCAAGGCAGAACCCGGTGCGATATACGAAGTGGCAATCAAGTATGATAAAGAAGATGCCGTTTGCGATTGTGCGTTTGAAGATGAAGAACAAGGGGAAACTGACCATAGCTCAGATGTTGCTGATTGGAATGAACGATTCTGGCATCGCTATGGATTTAATGGATACAGCACGTGGAATTATGGTTATGATGACAATGATCCTTGTGAAGATTCATACTATTATGGAAGAGCAGTGAAGCGAAATATTCTTGCCTCCAATATTGGAATCGTCTTTAAGCTGGATGAAAACAAGAAGTCGCATATTATACTGTCTGACATGGTTTCAACTCAGCCGATTCAAGGCGCTTCCATTTCGTTCTACGATTATACCAAACAACTTATCGCAAAGGTCAGTACCGATGAACGGGGAATGGCTTCCGTTAGGTTAAAAAAGAAGCCTTTTCTAATGATTGCTAAGAAAGGTCAGCAGCGGGGATACCTGAAACTGACTGACGGAAAAGTTAATTCAATGAGCAAGTTTGATGTAGATGGAACCGTGGTGCAAAAAGGAGTAAAGGGATTCATTTATGCAGATCGGGGAGTTTGGAGACCCGGTGACTCCTTGTTCGTAAATTTCATGTTGCAGGATAAGAACAAAACGCTACCGTTGGGTCATCCGGTGAGCTTCAAATTTATCGATCCGAATGGTAATGTACTCCAGGAAGAAAGTAAGACCAAACATGTCAATGGTGTTTATGATTTTAGATGCGCTACTTCGGCAGATGCCCGAACAGGAACGTATCGAGCTCATATAAAAGTTGGTAATAAGACATATACCAAATCACTCCGGGTAGAGACGATCAAGCCAAATCGATTAAAGATCTATCTGGATGTTAAACATGCGAGCCACAGCGATTCTTGTTATCTCGAATCCAAATGGCTACATGGGGCTAGTGCGAAGGATCTCAAAGCTGAGGTTCAGGTACGACTATCACCGATGCGAACGCAGTTTAAGGAGTTTAAAGACTTCATTTTTGATTCTCCCGTGCGAAATGGAAGAGCAGATAATCGAGTAGTATTTAACGGGCTTTTGGATGAAGAAGGAAAGGCTAAATTCAAGACACAGCTGACTGGAATGAAGGAAGCATCCGGAATGCTTCAGGCATTTTATACTACGAAGGTTTTTGAGAAAGGTGGTGAATTTAGTATTGATAGAACGATATCATCGTACTCGCCATTCAGCACCTATGTGGGAATAGCATCTCCTAAGGGATCTATTTATGACCGTACACTCGAAACGAATAAGCAGCACCGTTTTGAAATTGTTACGGTCAACCAAAAAGGGAAACTCGTTAAGGGTAAGAAGGTGAAGGTGAGTGTCTATAAATTGAGCTGGAATTGGTGGTACGACGGGGATGAGGACTTCACATCTTTCACAGCTCGAAATGCAGCAGTTCTTTATAAAGACACATTGGTAAACACGGTTAACGGCAAGGCGTCATTCTATTTGAAGACTACAGATAACGAATATGGGAAATATCTCATTATTGCCACCGATCAGCATGGAAGACATCAAACGGGCAAGGTTGTGCATTTCGATTGGCCGTATTGGAGTCGCGTAAACAGAAGCGAGAACGAACATGCGGCAATGCTTACATTCTCCACCGACAAGAAAAGTTATACGCGGGGTGAAAAGGTGAAATTGAGTTTCCCGTCACCTTCGAAAGGGAGAGCCCTGGTATCTATCGAAACCAGCGAAAAAGTGCTTGATAAATTCTGGATTGAAACGGTTAAAGGTGAAACTACGCACGAATTTACAACCACTGCCGCGATGGCTCCCAACGCATTTATTCATGTAACCCTTATACAGCCACACCATGCGACAAAGAACGATCTCCCGATCCGTATGTACGGCGTAATGCCAATAATGGTAGATGATCCGGCAACTCATTTGAGTCCGATTATAACTATGAAAGACAAGATCAGACCGGAATCGAAAGCAGCCATCACCATTAAGGAAAAAGAGGGTAAAAAAATGACCTATACATTGGCTATTGTAGATGAAGGCTTATTGGATCTGACCCATTTTAGAACACCTAACCCCTGGAACACCTTCTATGCGAAGGAAGCATTAGGGGTAAAAACCTGGGATATGTATGAAGATGTCATAGGTGCATATGCAGGTAAGCTCGAGCATTTGTTAAGTATTGGTGGAGATGGTTCAGCAGTTGTGGGAGATGGTCCGAAAGCTAACAGATTTAAGCCGATGGTACGATTTATTGGTCCCTTCGAACTACCTGCGGGAGCATCTAAAAAGCACTGGATCGATATTCCGAACTATGTTGGCTCAGTCAGAGTAATGGTTGTTGCAAGAGATCGTGAAGCGTATGGAAATGCTGAAAAAACGGTGACTGTCAAGAAGCCATTGATGCTCCTGGCAACGGTTCCGAGAGTGCTCGGACCAGGTGAAGAATTTTCCCTTCCGGTGGATGTCTTCGCTATGGAAAAGCACGTTAAGAACGTCAATATTCAAATTGAAACGAACGGTATGCTCGAATTGGTGGATAGCAGACAGAAAGCAATTCAATTCAGCAAGGAAGGAGATGAGGTAGTGAACTTCAAAGTGAAGACGAAAGAAGCTCTTGGAGTCGCAAAAATTAAGATCATAGCGCGATCCGGCACGGAAGAAGCCATTCAGGAGATAGAAGTAGACGTGCGTCCATCTAACCCTGAAGTGTACGAAGTACAGGAGTTCGAATTAGCTGCAGGTTCAACTATTTCAGCAAAGTTGATTATGGATGGCTTACGAGGAACGAATTCGGGAACCATCGAATTTTCAACACTCCCGGCGATCAATCTGGAAAAGCGCTTGAACTACCTCGTTCACTATCCGCACGGATGCGTCGAACAAACTACCAGTGCAGTCTTTCCGCAGCTTTATTTGAGTTCCATGCTTATTCTAACAGATAAAGAGAAGAAACAAATAGACCATAATATACGTGCTGGAATTGACAGACTGCAATTGTTCCAGACCAGCGATGGAGGATTTGCTTATTGGCCAGGGGAAAACTATACCACCGACTGGGGTACAAATTATGCAGGACATTTTTTACTGGAAGCTGAATTGCGCGGCTACCGACTTCCTTCAGGGATGAAAAACAAATGGATTGCTCATCAACGGGAAAAGGCGCGAAACTGGACCTTGTCGACGAGCGTAAGAGGCAGAGAGAGTTCGTCAGACCAGCTAACACAGGCATACCGTTTGTATCTACTGGCACTTTGCAACAATCAGGAAATTGGTGCAATGAACAGACTCAGGGAACAACGTAATTTATCGAATGTCGCAAAATGGAGATTGGCAAGTGCCTATGCTATCATTGGACAGGCAGAAGCAGCCGAGAAACTAATGAAGAGTGCAACAACCGATGTAAGTTATTACAAGGAGCTATCCAGATCATTTGGTTCAGGTTTACGTGATAAAGCAATAATCCTTGAAGTACAGGGCATATTGAATCAGAAGAATGATGGTCTTCAGACGATGAAATACATAGCGCAACAAATGCGATCGAAGAGATGGATGAGCACGCAGGAAACATCCTATTGTCTGCTAGCCATTGCGAAATATTGCCAGCTTGGTGACGAATCGAAATCGGTATCTTATCAATACAGCATTGATGGAGGAAGTCACAAGTCAGGTACGATAGGATCAAAGATGCGAACGGTTAGAATCTCTGAGAAGGGTGGTGTTAAAAACAGATCTGTTTCCATCACTAATAAAGGAATAAGTCCTTTATTTATAACTGTTACAACGGAAAAAGTGCCTTTCAAGCAAAAGGAGAAAAAGGAATTCTCTAAGCTGAACATGTCTTTAAACTACACTGATTTGGAAGGTAACAGGATTGATATTACCACCATTGAGCAAGGGACGGAGTTTATTGCTGAAGTGCAATTGACCAACACTTCGAAGGATGAGTACTATGAACAAATGGCTTTGAATCAGATATTTCCAAGTGGCTGGGAGATTCATAATACACGCTTGTTTGGAAATAAAGGAGTCGTGAACGACGCACGGTATCAGGATATTCGGGATGATCGTGTATTGTCTTACTACAACTTACGACCGGGACAATCTAAAACAATTCGGGTGATTTTGAGTGCCACATACAAGGGCCATTACTATCATCCAACGTTGTACTCGGAAGCGATGTATGATCACGCGATACACGCAAGAATTCCAGGTAAGTGGATAACCGTAAAGTAGATTGATTTTAGGAGAGGAGGACTTGTTCTCTTCTCCTATATGTTCTCCAGCATCTTCATGACAATCGGTCTTTTACGCACAGAAACGGGTATCATGGTATCATCTGAGAGCATTAAATGCCCACCATCTGTTTTGACATATTCCCGTATATATTTCGTGTTGATGAGATGAGATTGATGTACTCGGAAAAACCCCTGATCTGAAAGCAGGTCCTCGAATTCTTTGAGTGTTTTTGTCACCACAACCTGGTCTCCATTATTAAAGAAAAAGGTCGTGTAATTCACACTGCTTTCGCATCGAAGGATCGACTGTATTTCCACAATCTGGATTTTATCCTGTGAGTGTAGCGCCAATCGCTCGTTGGGCTTATTAAAGTTCTTAAGCCGTTCATTTAGAAAGCGATACTTTTCATTTTCGTTGATTCCTGAATTTCTGAACTTGTTCAACGCATTTTGTAGCTCATCCGGGTCGATTGGTTTCAATAAATAATCAATTGCCGCATACCGAAATGCTTTGATGGCATGTGCGTCTGAAGCTGTGATAAAAATGATCTTAAATGGGATTTCGGGCAAAAGATCGAGCAGATCGAATCCGGAGCCGTCTTGCATTTGAATGTCCAGAAAAAGAACATCAGGAGTGGCGTTCTTTAGCAATTTAGCACCCTCGATGACACCTCCGGCCTCACCGATTACATCAAAATCTTCGGTATAAGTCGCCAGGTCTTGCTTGATCGTCGTTCGTGCCTGTTCAATATCGTCAATGATTATCGCTGTATATTTCTTCATGACTAATCTATTGGTATTCGTAATATAACTTTTGTACCCGCAGGTTTACCATTTTCATGTAGATCAATTATTTCAAGTGGCTCAATACCATCTTTTATGTCTAATCGCTCAAGACGCTCTTCTGTTACTTCCAGACCGGTTGACTCATGATAGGTTTCTTTGCTGGCTTCTTTTAGCTCCATGGCTTTCTCCCGCCCGATTCCATTGTCTTCAATGACACATTCCAAAATTCCGTCCTGTTCTTTGAATGATATGGAGATCAACCCATCAAGGCTATTTTCGGGACGTCCTTTCATTCCATGTTTGATCGCATTTTCTACAAAAGGTTGAATCAACATTGGCGGTATATTAATGAAGTCTGTTTCCAAATTTTCTTCAACGTTAATTTGATAATTAAATCGCTTTCCATTGCAGAATTGTTCGATTAAAAGATAGTTTTCCAATGTATTGATTTCTTCCTCCAGTGAAATTTCATCCTTTCTTGAATTGTCCAGAATCTGCCTCATAAGTCTGGAGAATTTTGCCAGGTAATATCTTGCCTCGGTTTCTTGACCTGAGCCAATTAAGCTCTGAATGGAATTCATCGCATTAAAAATGAAATGCGGATTCATTTGAAGTCTGATAGCCTTTTGTTGCAGCTCAAGAAAGTCCTTTTCGAACTGTATTTTCTGCTGATGTTGCATGGCCTTCCGACGAACACGTTTCAATGACAACGCGAACACGACGATTAAGATGATCAGAACCAGCATGATCATCAAACCGATAAACCAGGCAGTGCGCCAGAAAGGAGCAAGAACTTCGAATTCGAACTTCATCGGTTCTTCTGTCCACACACCATCCTCATTTGCCGCCTTTAAATAGAAGGTATATTTACCCGGATTAAGATTGGAATAAAGAATACTCCTTTCAAAGGAAGCAGGGGAGTAGTTTTCATCAAAACCATCGAGCTTCCACATATAAGTCACTTCAGCTGGTCTGGCCAGATTGACTCCGATAAAATCAAAGGTCAGGTGATTTTGATGATAGGGTAAAATGAGTGTTTGTTTTTGCCGACCATTAACGAGATATCGATCTTGTTCCGGATAGCTCTCATAAAATACTTTCAAATCAGTGAAGGATAGAATAGGTGGTTCGCTGTTGGCTACGAGTTCAGCCGGATTAAAATGGCTCAATCCGTCAATCGTTCCAAACCAGATAGAACCATTGGCATCATTCCAGACCGAATTCTGACAGGTTTCAACACCCGTAAACCCGTCAAGCTTTCCAAAATGCCGAATCTGGGTTATCGCGCCACTTTCATTAAAGGAAACAAAGTCCAATCCTTTTTCAGTTCCTACAATGACATTACCATCGCTATCAGTCGTTAACAGATAAACGTTATTTGAAGTAAGTCCGGAAGATTGACTGACACCACGAATACTCTTTTGTTTATCGTAGATCGAAATCGAACAAACTCCGGCATCAGCAGTGCCTATCCAAAGTTGTCCCTTATTGTCTTCACTTATAGACCTCACCATATTTGATATAAGTCCATTTTCAGTATTAAATCGATCGATTGGTCTATGATCCAAGTTGATACATCCGATACCATATTCAGCGGTACCATACCAAAGTCTATTCTGTTTATCGAAATGAAGTGCATTGATTCGGTTCGATAAAATGCCCTCTTGTGTGGTCCACTTCTCGATTAAAAGGTTCTTGTCTTTTCTGGACACTTCGATGATACCACTTCCGGCTGTGGCCAACCAAATGTGACCATTCGGACCCACTTTGATCTGTTTGATGTAAGCCCTGTCCAGTTCGGTGACAGCGGTAAATTCATTACCGTCATACACATAAACGCCCTGCCCATCTGTCCCTAACCATATATTTCCCTCGTGATCTTCGGCAATAGATTTTACTTTGACATTGAAGAATTCACCTGATGAGCCTGAATAATTGATAAATCCTTCTTCGGATAAAACGGATACCCCTTTTTGAGAATTTCCTATCCAGAGCCTGTTTTGAGAATCCCGGAGAATGCTGTAAATATAATTTCCTGCTAACCCGGAACTTTGATCATAAGTGGTGAATTGTTTACCTAAAAATAGATTAGCGCCTCCACCGGAAGTTCCAAACCAAAAGTTATTGTTCAAATCCTTGATGATACAACGTACGTGGTTGTTGCTTAGCCCTTCCTTATCGGAAATGGCGCTAAAAGATTTCGTTTTACGATCGTATTGTACAACACCGTTCTTCAGTGTAGCGATCCACAGTTTATCCTGATCAAAATAGACATCAAAAACGGTTTGACGGTACAACTCATGGCCAGGGTCTATTCTGTAGAACATGGATCCATTATAGGAATACAGGCCATCTCCATAGGTTCCGAACCAGTAATGACCCTTATCGTCTTTGCGTATGACGGTGATAGCATTTCGCATATACACCGATTCCTCTGAATAATCAATCAAACGATCATCAATGATTCTAAACAAGCCATTATTTGTTCCTAACCAAAGGGACTGGTCTTCATCAAAATAGATAGCACTTACGACCTTTTTGTTCACTCCCAGATTAGCACCGACTCTGGAAGCATTACCATTAATTACTTTGAACACTCCTTTGTTGGTGCCACAGAAAAGAGCCTGACTTTTGCCATCCAGAAAGAGATCGTGAACGACAATCGCTTCATTTCCCGGCAGATGAACAGAGAGAAATTTCTTACCATCAAATTGCATCAAACCACTGTTCGTCGCAATCCAGATGATACCACTCGAATCTTCGATGATTTCGTTGATGTAATTGCTGACCAATCCATCCTTCTTAGAAATCGATTTAAAGTTAAATCCGTTAAAAATGCTGATACCTCCGCCACGTGTTCCCATCCACAACATACCTCGCTGATCTTGGCATATCGTGTAGACCTGAGACTGACCAAGACCATCTTCCACATTATAACTCCTGAAATTGTATTGCTGTGTCCGGCCAACCACTGGAAGTAGTAGCAGAATAGCAATCAGAAAATTAAGCAGGGATTTCACAGTGTTTCTAATATAATCAAAGATAGAAAACGCTTTCTAAAGAAATAGGTACAAATAATAAAACCGACTCCATGATGTGATTCAAAGTTTGGATATTTACTTTAAAGCATAGTGTATGTATTTAGCTTATATAAGACCTTATTACGTGTTGCGAAGCCGGATCAAATGGTTCAATCGTCGGATGTACCTTTTGTGTCTGTTCAGTTTCGCTTTATGGTACTATGATTGTCTTCCTGAGAAGTTGTTCCAGGATAGTACATCGACAGTTCTGCTTGACAACAAAGGTCAATTATTGGGAGCTCATATTTCTGATGATGAACAATGGAGGTTTCCGGAGTGCGATTCAGTTCCGGAGAAGTTTAAGACATGCATTATAGAATTTGAGGACAGACGTTTTTTTGACCACGCCGGAGTTAGTATTAAAGGGATGATTCGCGCGGTCTATCAGAATATAAGTACGGGAAAAAGAGTCAGTGGAGGTAGTACAATCACCATGCAACTCGTCCGCTTGATGCGAAAAAATCCGCCCAGAACCTATTCCGAAAAATTACTTGAAATAGTCCTGGCAACCAGAATTGAATTGAGCTATTCGAAAGATGAAATCTTAAAGCTTTACAGTTCACATGCTCCTTTTGGTAACAATGTTGTGGGTCTGGATGCCGCTTCCTGGCGCTTCTTTGGAAGACCATCTCATCAATTAAGCTGGTCTGAATCCGCGACCTTAGCCGTTTTACCGAATGCACCGGGTCTGATCTATCCAGGTAAAAATCATGAACGTTTGAGGGAGAAGAGAAACAGGTTATTGAAACGACTATTGGATATCGGCAAACTAGATGAGCTGGAATACGAAACGGCAATAATGGAACCGCTGCCGGACAGACCGTTGGCTTTGCCGCGCTTAGCTCCGCATTTGATGAATCGATTAATCAGTAACGGTAAAAAGGGTCTGACGATCCACACCACTTTAAATGGACAACTTCAGGATCAGGTTAATCAGACTTTGGAAAATCACATGCAATTATTGAGGGAAAACAAGATATTCAATGCAGCCGTTATGATTACATCTGTCGAAACTGGCGAGATCATTGCGTATGTTGGAAATTCCACAGGATCGGGATCAGAACACGCAAATCGCGTTGACTGCATTACAGCGAGAAGAAGCACAGGTAGTATCCTCAAACCCTTTTTATATGCTAAGGCGCAGGAATCCGGTCAGATAACACCGGGTATGTTACTGGTAGATATACCATCGAAGTTCGGCGGCTTTTCTCCAAAGAATTATGCGGGAAATTTCGACGGACTAATACATGCAGATCAGGCTTTATCGCGTAGTCTGAATATCCCAATGGTTCATTTACTGAATAGATACGGAATCACTAAGTTTCATAGTGACTTGAGGGATTTGGGATTTTCTACACTGGATAAACCTGCATCACACTATGGATTGAGTTTGATACTTGGCGGAGCCGAGGTCACCCTATTCGATCTCGGAAATGTGTACACCCGCATGGCGCAAAAACTACAGTACGGCCAAAGCAAATCGATCTCATTTGATCCAACTGTCGTTCTGCAACCCAACTTGGACGACTTAAAGATCGACCGTGCTTGTATCTACTCAACTTTTGACGCCATGTTGGAGGTTAATCGTCCGGATGCCGAAAACAACTGGCAACTCTTTTCCTCCTCGCAGAAAATTGCCTGGAAAACCGGGACGAGTTTTGGTTTTCGTGATGCTTGGGCTGTTGGAGTGACGCCAAAGTATGTCGTGTCTGTATGGGTTGGTAATGCTGATGGAGAGGGTCGACCGGGATTAACAGGGGTCACCGCAGCTGCACCGATCCTATTTGATGTGTTCAATGATCTACCCAAAGCAAAGAGCTGGTTTCGTAAACCCTTTGACAGATTTAAGGAAGTTAAAATCTGCCGACAAAGTGGCCACAGAGCCTCGTTGCATTGCCCGGAGAGTGAGTTAAAATCTGTTCCTAAGACTGTGCTTGAATCGAATGGCTGTCCGTATCACCAACTCATCCATTTGGATCAGTCAGAATCGTTTCGGGTTGATTCAGATTGTGAAATACCAGATAATATGGTGCACAAGCCCTGGTTTATTGTACCGGCTTCTATTGAAAAGTTTTATCGGACAAATCACCCGGAATACAAGTCATTGCCGAGCTATCGATCCAACTGTACATCACGCTTGAACGATCATTCCTTAGCAATTATTTACCCGAGAAACAATCAACGCGTCTACTTACCTGTCGATCTCAACGAACAGAAAACGCATGTGATCTTTGAGGCTTCGTGCAGCCGGGCTTCCAAAACTCTGTTCTGGCATTTGGATGATCAGTTTTACGGACAAACAACAGAGCTTCATCAACTTAAATTCCAACCGGAAGTCGGGAAACATAAACTCACAATTGTAAGCGAAGATGGTAACACGACTTCCAAATATTTTGAGGTGATTGATAAGTGATAAGTAGGATATGATAATTGGCATGCAATAAATTGAGTGAAAAGGTGGTTACTTAATTACATCCCTGCCTTATAATAAAACATTCACTTGATGAAATTCCGCTCGAACAACATATACATTATCACGGGGATACTAATTAATATGAGTTTCATATCGAATGCCCAGTTAAAATTCGACGAAGCATTATTGGAATCTCCTTCTGAATATGGCGAACAAATCGCAAACCAATTAAATACGATTGAAATTCATGAGTATGAGAAGAAAAATACAAACTGTATTTATCTCAAAAACGGATTCAGGTCGTCCAAGTTTGTCAATGAGGCCGAATGGCTTGATATAAGTGATACGGTAATACCAGTCAGAGTTGATATCGTCTATTCGAAGTATCCTCTGAGAAAGGGTGTCTACCACGAGATATATCCACTTCTGTTTAATCGCTTACGGGCAACTTTTGCCATGGATCCTGCTTTAAATAGTGAAGATTTGGAATGGAATAAGGTTCTCCAAACGCACTGTGAAAATGACAAACAGGTAAACACGCTTTTTCATGGAGTTGTTGTCTGGTATGAACTTGAAAAGGAAGAGCCCATTGAAGAGTCACTTAATCTAACGAAGGTCGAAACAATTAATGTTGAACAGGAACGACTTGTGTCGGAACAAATGAGTTTTGAGGAGATTGAAGCTAATGTAACATACTTACTGGAGAATTATCATCTTCCAGATTCTATTAAAGCTGAACTTGCCAACGAGTCATTAGACGTTCAAATTGTTGGTCTCAAACATTACCTAGAAGAAAGCATTGAAACTGCACCAGATATTGATTTGTCTGAGATAGATTCCACGACTTACAATATATACCTCGATGAGGTGGAAGCATTTATCAAGCGATTTCCAACCTCAGATCCCGTTGTTAGGAAAGTGCTTGACCGTCATCCGGAGTGGAATGACATGTTAGTTATTAATGATTGGACCGGGAGTATGTACGGTTACGGGGCGCAAGTATTAGAATGGCACCTTTTAAATTTTGAGGAATCGGGCATTCAGGCTTTAACCTTATTTAATGATGGTGATCATAAGTCGACAGAAGATAAGGAAATTGGTATGACGGAAGGAATCTATTCTGAAGAGGCTGATAATATTCCACAATTGATTGATTTGTTTAATCTGGTCATGCTTAAAGGGGGGGGTGGCGATGGTCCCGAAAATGACATCGAAGCAATTCTGGAAACAATGGATGAGTACCCTCGGTTTTCAGAAATAGTGCTCATTGCTGACAACAATGCATGTGTCCGGGACATTGAATTAGCCGACAGAATCGGTGTACCGGTTAGGATAATTCTTTGCGGGTATAAAAAGCGTCAGGGAGTCAACCAACACTATGTTTACCTCGCTAATACAACCGGTGGAGGAATTTATACAATTGATCAGGATATTGAAAATATTCAGGCTAAACTCGGTAAGAATGGTAAGGTTACCTCTTTACCGGATATACGACTGAAACTGTCAGGTAATAGATGTACAGGAGGAACTTTTGGTCGCAGAAGTTATGAAACCTATTACTTAAAAAATGCTCGTTATAGAAAAAGAAAGGTTAGAATTCTGGATGCGAGTCATGAAAATCTTGACAAGATTCCCAATTGGGTTCTCAGATTGTACGCGTTAAAAGAATTGAATTTGAGTCATAATCATTTGTCTTCCTTGCCAAGTAGTATAAGCACTTTAAAGTATTTAAAAGAATTAGATGTTTCCTATAATGAGCTGGAAGAATTACCCGCCAAATTCGAAAAGCTTAAATACCTTGTCGAATTGAACCTTTCGAATAATAATTTGTCTGACTTCCCGAATCAACTACGATATATGAAGTATTTGAAGGAATTGGATCTTTCACATAATAACCTAACGAAAATTGCTTCATTGCGAACGAGGGATTTAAAAAAACTAGATCTTTCTTACAATAACCTAACTTCAGTGAAAACAACCTTAAGGCGTCATCTGAGATTAAGAGAACTTGACCTTTCTAATAATAAATTGACAGAATTTCCGGAAGCCCTTCCTTTTGCTGGTAAGTTAAGCGATGTGAATTTGTCAAACAATCAATTGACACGGCTACCCGATGACATGAGTCACATGAAAAAACTAATCACGCTAGATCTTTCCGGGAATAATTTTTCCGAAGAGGAAAAGAATCGGATCAAGAGTGTGTTAATACACACTAAAGTTACCTTTTAGATCCTTTGATTTACAGTAATTCATGATTATTTTTCAGATTCAATCTTAATATGATTCAACACCCTTTTGTGAATCCGATGAATAATAAAATCTGACCACATACTCCAATAAAACTCTGGTGTTATATCAACAGAGTACCAGGTTGTGCCTGACAATTTGGTCTTGCCGTCTTCAATAATACTTAGCTTAAACTGGCCTCTATGTGATAGAAAATAACCATCCAAATGTTTCGGGTGAATGTCCCAAAATGGGTTGAACTCGTTCATAGGAGCTGGTTGGTCAATTACATCGAATTCTAAAAGTGTTGGCTCCTGCCATTTCGTTATTGGTTCCACGAAACTACCTGTAGTAAAATTGCAATATCTCATTGCGCCCACTCCAGACCCTTCAATTGTTGCATCTGTTGGGTAAGCGATACCCGTACTAAATATCCAATCCGTTGGTTCGTCAATTTTATCGAAAGTCACAACATTGTTCCAGACCTCCTCAATTGGGGCATTAATTATTACCTCAGTTGTTACAGGTATCATTGGGGTTGGTTCGTTGACATGGTCAAAACTGAGGAATCCTATAGAGAAGAGAATGATCGCGGAACTTATATTTCTATTACTCCATTTCTTCTTCGACACTAAATATCCCAGATAAGATCCTAACCATACGGCTAACGCTCCTATCGGAGCAGCCATGACAATACAGATTAATCCCTCAAAGCCAAGAACCAGCGAGCACAAAATGACAATTCCAAAGGTGATGAAACTGTATTCGCACGCTTCTATTGGTTTGATCTGCTTTGATCGCCCAATGATATATGATGGAAAAAAGCCAATTAATACAGGCACAAGAAAGAAAAGGGTCCAACCATATTCATTCATTAATGAAATGGAGAAAACACCAAGAACCATTGCTCCAATAGCAGTGAGTATCATTACTGTGTATTTATTAGGCTTCATCATCTTGTTTTAAAGGTAGCGAATTACGACATGATTTCCTGCCATCCAACATAAAGACCATGTACGGAGAAATAAAGAAAAATGATGGAAACAAGACCGTAAAGGACAAGTGCTAAGACGTTACTCCTTTTGCGCAATCTGTCATTTAGCGGAAAATACTCATCCTTCTCACGATATATTTTTCGAAGAAATGCAACCGTAAGAATGTAATTCGTAAGAATGCTATAGAATATAAAATGTTTAAATAGATTGTCTAGTGCTGAAGTGTGTAAAAGACTAATGTTTATGACAATCACGAATGCAGCTAATGCGGAAACAGCGACTTTAGGTAACAATTCACACTTTTTACTAATGAGAGCAAGGATATGGAAGATCAATAATCCAATTGTAGTGGTTAACCCAGCAATGGCTAATATGGCAATTACGAGTAGTGCCACTTATTTTCCAATTCTTGTTAAGTATAACGACATCTGATCGTCGTTAACTTTAGCTTTGTAATTAAACCCATCTATATTGACAGTGGAATAAGCTTTAGCTTTTTTCCCTGTCAATTCTTGAAAGGGCTTGAAGTCTATGTTTATCGAATAATGGTTAATTCGTGTTGTATCTTCACCGTAATCTATATTCACTTGAGCATATACTAAATCAAGTTGACAGTATTCGATCTTACCATTATGTTCGCTATCGACTTCGTTTACAAAGTTCAGATCTCTGGATATTCTAAATCCTTGTTCTTTTAGTTCTGAAGGTGTTGCGTCATTTGGTATGGAGAATATGGTAACCTCTTTGTGTTTGTTTGAGCAACTTGACATGCCTATTACAGCGAGAAGTACTATGTATGAATAAAGCTTCATTTATTTCTACTAACGTTTTGTAGCTATACCACCCCCGCGTCTTTTAAATGTTTTGCGATTGTAAGTTAAGAAAAAGCGACAAAAAGCAAATAGCTTTCAATTAACCTGAAGATCCAAGCCCCTATTCTCTATTTTGTTTTACAAGACCTCGAATTTCTGACAATATCTTATCCGATACACCATCGGAACTAATAATTCGGCTCTTCCAATCCATGCATATAACTCCGATAAATTCAGGGAATTAACATAATTCAAATCAATTTGAGTTGGTAAATATCAGTCAATAATATGATATAAATCATAGTTTGACCATTTTATCATGCACACCTTTGAGGTAGATTTAATTGTCAAATTATTTAAGATGAAATTGAAAGTACAAATTGGAGCATGTATCATTGGCCTAGCCTTTCTGAGTCCAAGCTATGCTCAGGAAAGTGTTGATAGTGCTGATGTTGCAACAAGTTCAGAGGCTGATTCTGAAGAAGTTGTCGCAAGTATGACCGGAGCCAGTTCTAAACTTGGTCGACAATACTTTGAGGGGTCTAAAAGTTTTATTAAGGGAGGACCAGCATGTATAACATGTCATAATGTAAATCATAAAAACATGATCCCGGGAGGATTGTTCGCAAAAGATCTATCGGATGTTTACGAAAGGATGGGTGAAGGAATTACAGGGTGGTTGTCAGCACCTCCATTCCCTGCTATGGCAACATCTTATCAGAATCACGAATTAACGGAAAAAGAACGTGCGTCATTGACGGCTTTTTTCAAGGAAACTGCTGAAAATAAAGAGAGCCAAAAATCAGCGGCGAGTTACTTTCTTACAGGAGGAATCGGTGGTTTAATCGCGATTATTTTGCTGATCAATATTCTCTGGTGGAAACGTAAAAGACATATGGTTAAGAAGGACATTTTTGTCCGCCAAAGTAAAGCTTGGGATGCCAAGCATTAATTATCATTAAAAAAGAAATTCTAACGAATTAATATAAGGAAATATGAGCTGGATAGAAGATATAATTTCCCCGAAAACACGACAGTGGGAAGAGTTTTACAGAAACAGATGGCAGTACGATAAAGTTGTCAGAAGTACTCACGGAGTAAACTGTACTGGTGGTTGTTCCTGGGCAATTCACGTCAAGGATGGTATCGTTGTGTGGGAAATGCAACAACTGGACTACCCACAGTTTAACAAAGAAGTTCCTCCTTATGAACCAAGAGGGTGTCAACGAGGGATATCATATTCATGGTACTTATATAGTCCCATTCGTGTTAAATATCCAATTATTAGGGGAGCTCTGTTAGATCAGTATCGCGAAGAAAAGAAAAAGTGTGGTGGTGACCCTGTCCAGGCTTGGGCAAATTTACAGGCTGATCCTGAAAAACGTAAACGTTATCAGTGGGCCAGAGGAAAAGGTGGATTCAGAAGAGTTCACTGGGATGAAATCACAGAACTGATCACTGCAGCAAATATTTATGTAATTAAAAAGTATGGTTCAGACAGAATTACAGGTTTCGCACCGATTCCTGCAAAAAGTATGTTGAGCTATGCGTCCGGAGCAAGATACATTCAATTGTGCGGGGGTATTAACCTAAGCTTCTACGATTGGTATTGTGACTTACCGAATGCATATCCTGAGATTTGGGGTGAGCAAACGGATGTATGTGAAAGTGCAGATTGGTACTTATCTAAGTTTATCGTTTCCATGGGAGCGAACCTAGGTATGACTCGTACACCGGATATTCACTTCTTCTCAGAAGCTAGACACAACGGAACAAAAACAGTGGTTATGTCACCAGACTTTAGCATGGTGGCAAAACACGCTGATCAATGGATTCCGGTTCATGCCGGTTCGGATGGAGCATTTTGGCAGGCTGTAACACACGTGATCCTGAAAGAGTATCATGTGGACAAAAAGACTCCTTACTTCATCGACTATGTGAAGAAATATACTGATTGTCCATTCCTGGTTGAATTGCATGAAGAAGATGGCAAATTCCTTCCGGGAAGAATGATCCGGGCAAATAGAATTTCAAAATACAAAGACGTTAAGAACGGAGAGTGGAAATTCCTGAACTTTGACACGGATTCTGGTGACCTGGTAATGCCTAAAGGAAGTATGGGTCATCGCTGGGATGGTGAAGGAGGAAAATGGAACATGAAGTTTGAAGATGGTGAAACAGATAAGCCATACGATCCGGAATTAACTTTCATCGATAAAAGTGATAAAGTTCTTCAGGTTGAGTTTACTGAATTCGGTCTGGATAAAAAAGCACTGCGTGGAGTTCCTGTAAGATATGTAGATACAGTTGATGGTGGTAAAGTTCCGGTAGCAACTATCTATGACCTTACTATGTCACAGTATGGTGTGGGTCGTGGTCTCGAAGGTGAGTATCCGGATTCATACGATGATAAGGACCAGGCATATACTCCTGCATGGCAGGAAATTTTCACCGGAATAGGTAGAAAAGAAGTTATTCAATTGGCAAGAGAGTGGGCCAGCACAGCGGAAACAACAGAAGGTAAATGTATGGTGATCGTTGGAGCAGCAATCAACCACTGGTTCCATAATAACCTCATGTATCGTTCAGCGATCATGGCTCAGATGTTAACGGGATGTAATGGTAAGAACGGTGGTGGTATGAACCACTATGTTGGTCAGGAGAAATTGGCTCCAATGGATTCATGGGCTACAATCATGAGTTCGAAAGACTGGGGTACAGCACCTCGACTACAACAAGGTCCGATCTGGCATTACATAAACTCTTCTCAATGGAGATATGATGGCAACCAAAAATACTATAACTCTGCACCGGATAATGAGCTGGCGAACATGCACTCAGCAGATTGGGCGGTGAAAGCAGTTCGTAATGGATGGATGCCTTATTACCCACAGTATAACAAGAGCAACTTTGATATTGTTAAGGAAGCACAGGCTGCAGGTCATACGACAGATGATGCGATGAGAGATTACATTGTTTCTCAGTTGAAGTCAGGAGAATTGAAACACTCCATTGTTGAGCCGGATGAAGAAATCAATTTCCCTAGAAACTGGTTTATCTGGAAAGGGAATGCGATCGGTACTTCGGCAAAAGGACACGAGTACTTCCTGGATCACTATCTGGGTACGCACACAAACAAAATCGCGGATGAAGTAGCTGGTGATATCGTAAAAGATATCACGTTCAAAGAAGAAGGTGCGCGAGGTAAAATGGACCTTGTTATTGATATCAACTTCCGTATGGATACTTCAGCTCTTTATTCTGATATCGTGTTGCCAACCGCTTCATGGTATGAAAAGGCAGATATCAACTCAACAGATATGCACTCGTTCATTCACCCGCTATCTGAAGCTATTCCTCCGGTTTGGGAGTCAAAATCTGACTGGCAGATATTCGAAGGATTAGCCTTGAAAATGAGTGAAATGGCTAAAACATATTTACCAGATGTTATGAAGGATGTAGTAAACGTTCCTTTATCTCATGATTCAGCCGATGAAATTACACAACCAAGACTATTGGATTGGAGTAAAGGCGAATGTGAGGCAATCCCTGGTAAGACAATGCATAAAATTGTATTCAAGGATAGAGATTATACCAAGATCTATGACAAATACATATCACTTGGTAAAGGGGTAGCTGAAAACGGATTAGGTGCTCACGGTAACCACTATGAGTGCGCAGATGTTTACGAAGAAATGTTGGAACACAGACAGCACATTACCAAATGGGATGACGGTACGGAGTACCCATCGTTGAAGGATGATGTGGAAGCTATCAACGCGGTACTTAAGTTGTCTACTCTGACCAATGGTAAATTGACAGAACGCGCATACCAAACAATGGCGAAGAAGATCGGTGTTGCAGAAATTGCTGACCTCGGAACTGAGTACAAGCAGATCGAAATGGAATACAGAGATTTGCAGGCACAGCCGAAACGTTATAACTCTTCACCACTTTGGTCAGGTTTAATGCATGACGGCAGAACCTATGCGGCATACACGTATAATGTTGACATGCTGGTTCCTTGGAGAACATTGACCGGACGTCAGCACTTCTACCTGGATCACGATGCATACATCGCATTTGGAGAACATTTGGCAACATACAAACCATCTCCAACACCGGAAGCGTATGGTGACTTGAGAAAAACAGTTAACGACGGTAAAGCTAAAATGCTGAATTGCTTGACTCCGCACGGTAAGTGGCACATTCACTCTACATATGGAGACACACTTCGTATGTTGACGCTGTCACGTGGTAATGAACCATGCTGGATCAGTGAAGAAGATGCTGCCGAACTGGGGATAAATGATAATGATCACGTTGAGGTTTATAATGACCACGGTACGTACGTGGCAAGAGCTTGTGTATCAGCAAGGATTCCGAAAGGAGTATGTATTGTTTATCACGCGGTTGAGAGAACGTATAATATTCCGAAATCACAAGAAAGAAGAGGTAAAAATGGAGAACCAAGAAGGGGAGGTATGAACAACTCATTCACGCGTGTCCATTTGAAACCAAACTTAATGTGTGGCGGGTATGGACAATTTACTTATCATTTTAATTACTGGGGACCGGTTGGTGTCAATAGAGATACCCACGTGTTGGTAAGAAAAATGGAAAAGGTAGAATATTAATAGAATTAAGCAGACACAAATAGTAGAATTATGGATATTAGAGCACAAGTTTCAATGGTTTTTCACCTCGACAAATGTATCGGGTGTCACACCTGTTCGGTCGCATGTAAAAATGTTTGGACGGATCGTAGAGGAGCAGAATATATGTGGTGGAATAATGTCGAAACGAAACCAGGAACCGGTTATCCTACAAAATGGGAAGATCAGGAAATATATCAGGGAGGATGGGTTAAGAACGGAGATACAGTTTCGCTAAAAGGAGCTGGGAAGTTGAAAGGGTTGAAGAACATCTTTCACAATCCGAACATGCCTACTTTAGAAGATTATTATCACCCATGGGCGTATAAATATCAAGATCTATTTACAGCACCTGAAGGGAACGATCAACCAATTGGTAGAGCAGTTTCTTTGGTAACAGGTGAACCGATCGATATAAAATCAGGTCCGAACTGGGATGATGATTTAGGTGGGTCTCCAGATTACGCGAGAAATGACGTAAACTTTAAAGACCTGGATCGTGTGGACCAGGAAGCAATGTTCCAATTGGAGCAAATGACCTTCCATTACCTTCCTCGTATCTGTAATCACTGTTTAAACCCTGCCTGCGTTGGATCATGTCCATCGGGAGCACTGTATAAGAGAGGTGAAGATGGAGTTGTATTGATCAATCAGGAAAGATGTCGTGCATGGCGTATGTGTGTTACAGCTTGTCCTTACAAGAAAAGTTACTATAACTGGCATACTGGTAAATCAGAGAAATGTATTCTTTGTTACCCGAGATTAGAGTCTGGTCAGGCACCGGCATGTATGCATTCTTGTGTAGGACGTATCCGTTACCTGGGTGTTATGCTCTATGATGCTGATAAGATTGCAAATGTGGCAGCGTCTGATGACAAAGATCTACTGTTTAACCATTTGGATATATACGTAGATCCGAACGATCCAAAAGTGATCGAGGAAGCTCGTAAAGCAGGTGTTCATGATTCAACAATTAAAGCTGCTCAGGAGTCGCCAGTGTATAAATTCGTTAAGGAATGGGGAATTGCATTACCTCTTCACCCGGAGTTTAGAACACTTCCAAATCTTTTCTACGTACCGCCAATGCTTCCTGCTATGGCACAAGTAGATGAGAAGGGAATTTATCAAACTACTTCAGAAGATCTATTCCCTGGAATTGACCACAACCGCGTACCGATGAAATATCTTGCATCACTGTTCTCAAATGGTGACACAAACATCATACGAGATGTATATGAGAAATTACTTTCTGTAAAAATGCATCGTCGAAATGCTACGGTTGGAGATCTTCCGGAAGAAGATGTCAAAAATTTAATGGCAAAATCGAAGATAGGTCCGGATACAGCAAATGCAATATTCAGATTAACATCGTTGGCAACATTTGAAGAAAGATTCGTGATACCGCCAGCACATCGTGAAGAATCTATAGAGATGCTAGAAGCAACTGCGGATGCGAAAGGTGAAACCGGATTCGGATTTAAGGAACGACCGGCAAGAGGATTATAAAAATCATTGAAATGAGAAATCAATATAAACATATAGCTGAGCTTTTTCGATACCCGATGAGTGGTTATAAGCAGCGTGTGGAAGAATGTCATAGTTATTTGATGACAGCATATCCGGAAGCAGCTGAAAAGCTTGAGCCATTTGTTAAGTATATCAAGTCTCACAGTGATTTTGAGATCGAAGAAATATTTGGCAAAACCTTTCATATTCAAGCAATTTGTTATTTGGATATCGGCTATGTCTTGTTCGCGGAAGACTATAAACGCGGTGAGTTTTTAGTTCAGATGAAAAAAGAACAGGAAAAACTGAACAATGATTGTGGTGAAGAACTAGCTGACAATTTGCCAAATGTTCTGACAATGATGGCCCAAAATCAGGATGAAGAATTTCTTGTAGAATTCGGAGAACGGATCATGAAACCGGCAATAAAAAAGATGTTGCAGGAATTTGAAGAGTCTAGAATGGCATTGAAAGATAAGGTTCGAAGGAAAAAACAGAAAGTCGTAATTATGGAAGATGTCGAAAACAAGAACATCTACCAAAATGCAATCGAAGCTTTACAGGTAGTTGTGAATGCTGACTATAATGAAAATCGATTCGATGACCCGGAAATAGTTCCAACACTTGGGGGGACAGTTGGCACGGTGCTGAGTGGAAATTGTGATACTTCGTGCTCTACTACTATCCCCAAACCAGAAGAAATAAGACAATAGGTATTAATATAAGAATGAATAAGATGAAAAGGAATCTCATGTTTAACAAGCACAGAATTTGGAATCAGTTAACTACAATGCTGTTATTCCTAAGTTTCATTATGTCTGGAACCAATGTATCGGCGAAGACGGGTGAGGAGATATTCAATACGAATTGTATGACATGTCACATGTTAAGTGACAAGTCGATGACGGGTCCAGGATTGAACGGTCTGATGGAGAGAAGAGATCCGGAATGGGTCGCGAAGTGGATTAGAAATTCTCAGGAATTAATTAATTCGGGTGATCAGGATGCGATTGCAATTTTCGAGGAGTACAACAAAATAATGATGCCGAATTATGATCTATCTGACGAAGAAATGGCAGATTTGATTAAGTACATCGAAGAGAACGGAGTATCTAGCGAAGAGCTTGCAACAACTTCCGGCGGAGGTGGTTCAGATGGTGCCTCGGTTGACACGGGTGCAGGGTACAGTATAAATTTCAAATATGTATTGTACGCGTTAATTGCAATTGCCTTTGCACTTTTCTTTACCTATCGTTTTAAAACCAGAGTGTTCAGAGAAATGAATAATCTTGGAGTTCACGCGAATCCTCATCAGGTAAAAAACTATCCTGGTATTTTCTCTATGTATCTTATCATTGCGGCAGCAGCAATATTTATTCTAAAAATACTTTTAGAAGGTAATTATGGAATGATCGATCAGCTGATGTTCTTAGCCTTTCCTTATCTCGCATTCGGAATATTTTTGGTCGGTAGTATCTATCGATACAAGAAAAAAGGCTTTAAAGTGTCTTCTCTTTCCACTCAATTTTTAGAAGGAAAGAAATTATTCAGAGGTTCACAACCATTCCACTGGGGATTATTAGTCTTGTTTTTCGGTCACTTAATTGCCTTCCTGGTTCCATCAGCGGTGATTGCATGGAACGGAGAACCGGTTAGAAGACTGATCCTTGAGCTGGCTTCTTTTGCCTTCGCATTAGCTGCTTTATGGGGTCTGATTCAATTAATAGTAAGAAGATTGAGAAGCAAAACCCTGTTAGTAGTGACTAATAAAATGGATATGGTGGTGTACACAATATTGTTGACACAAATTATCTCTGGACTTGGTGTTGCTTACTACGTTAGATGGGGTTCATCATGGTTTGCGAGTGTCTTAACTCCTTACTTGAGATCAGTATTCTCATTTGATCCTGATATTTCAGCTGTTGCGGAAATGCCTTGGTGGATTCAATTACACGTAATTTCTGCTTTCGCGATAATTGCAATAATTCCTTTCACAAGATTTATGCACTTTTTAGTAGCTCCGATAGATTATCTCTGGAGAAAATATCAAATAGTAATTTGGAATTGGAACAGAAAAGCAATTAGATCCTCCACTAGGCATACTTTCGGGAAAAAGCCTAGAAATCATTAGTTCTATTCTCGAAAGGCAAATCCTCAAAGGCTCTCCATCGGAGAGCCTTTTTCTTTTTCATGCTTTTTGGTTTTCAGATGGAGCTGGATACGATCAGCTTGAGCTATTATCAATATCCGATATGATTCCCATCATAGAATTTATCTTGAACATGTGGTAAATTGCCTTACAATAATCGGATACAAAGTATGATGAAGGGTGAGATTTTAGTGTTTGCAGCACTGATAGTTTTTCTACTTGGCTGCAAAAAGGAGGGCTGTACCGATCCAACAGCTTCAAATTATTCAGAGAAAGCAAAGAAGGATGATGGATCATGTATCTATCCAAACCCTACTTACAGTTCAAGTGTTGAATTCAAGCATCAATTAAATGCACAATCCTTCGATTTTGATTCGCTGTCCTACACGCATCCGGCTGGCTATGATTTCAGCATTGAGCAACTGAAATATTTTATTTCTGATCTGGTATTGTACCAAACGTCAGGTGATTCGATTATTCTATCGAATATTCACTATGTCGATGTGAGGGAAGGAACGGGTGTTGTACTTGATTTTAAACAAGCTATTCCGAATACGTCTTATACAGGTGTTGGCTTTACATTTGGTGTAGCTGAAGCCTACAATATCACCGGTTATTTTAATAATCCACCGGAAACATTGATGGAATGGCCAACTCCTATGGGCGGAGGATATCACAACATGAAACTGGAAGGAAAATATGATTCTTCGGGTGTCATTAATAACTACGCTGTTCACACCGGTCGATTGTTAGGAGTACCATATAGTTTTAAAGTGACGGTGAATCAATCGTTCACGATCACGGACAATGATGTTTATGTTCCCATTATCATGAATATTGAAAACTGGTTTCAGCAACCTAATTTATATGACTTTAATGTATTTAGTGGAGGAATTATGGGCAATTCTTCCGCACAACAAACACTAATGGAAAATGGAACAGATGTCTTTACTTTGGGTACAATTCAATAGATTATTTATTGGTTGTTTTAGTCTGATTCTCCTCGGTCTTGTAACAGCTTGTAAGAATGATCGTATTCAAAATTACAATCCAACACCTCATCACTTAAGCTTTCCATCATATTTTCCGGACATGGAAATTCCTTCTCACAATAAGTTGACAGTGGAAGGAATCAGGTTAGGCAGGAAGCTTTATTATGATGTAAAATTACATCCTTCTCAATCATTGTCGTGCTCATTTTGTCATAATCAACAAAACTCGTTCAGCTCACCGTCAAGTAACTGTATGCCACATGTTAACCTTGGTTTCTCCACTAATTTCTTGTGGAACGGTCATGTACAAGGAGAGCTGGAAGATATCATGCTGTTTGAAGTTGAAGACTTTTTTGGAACTGATGTAAGCGTATTGCAGGCTGATGAAGAATATCCTGCGATGTTTAAAGAGGCATTTGGCACGAGTAAAATCACTACAAAGCTTGCGGCCAGAGCTTTAGCGCAGTTCTTTAGAACGTTAAACTCCTATCGTTCCCGTTATGATGGAATGCTTCAGGGAACGGAATTTTTCACGCCACAGGAATGGGATGGTTATGATATTTTCTTTTCGGAACGTGGCGATTGTTTTCACTGTCATGGGGGAGCTTTAATGACGGACAATCTATTTCACAATAATGGTTTGGATCAATTCCCGGATGATGGTAGATACGAGGAGACGAATAATCCGGGCGACTTGGGTAAATTCAAGACTCCGACACTAAGAAACATTGAACTCACAGGCCCTTATATGCATGATGCCAGGTATCAGACGCTCGAGGAAGTTATCGAGTTTTATTCCAGTGGTTTACAATGGTCAGAAACAATTGATCCACTGATGAAAAAGGTGCAATCCGGCGGTGCTGGCTTAACTGCGCAGGAGAAAGAAAACCTCCTTCTATTTCTTAAGACACTTACAGATTCTTCGTTTATCAACAACCCAGATCTATCTGATCCAAATTGATTGGTATCGATAGATTTCACTAATCACGAAAAAGGGACGCTAATGCGTCCCTTTTTTGTTTGACTTATGTGCGAATTAACCGCATTTACTGTGACCACAACTTTTACATTTGAGGCAACCTTCTTCATAGATAAGTCCATCCGGATCATCGCAAGAAGGGCAAACATGATCAGGAGCCAGCGTTCCATCCGCGATATATTTTTTGAGAGCTCTGGCTACACCATTTTTCCAGGTGTTGATATTGTCATGATGTAAATCCAGGTTCGTAACCAGGTCGACAACATATGGTAGTGGCATACCGTGTCTTAGGACACTGGAAATCAGTTTCGCATAATTCCAGCATTCTTTGTCGAATGATCTCGACAATCCTTGAATAGTAACCTTGTAAGCTTCTTTATCACAGTATTGAAAATCGTATCTGGAACTTCCGTTTTCGGATTTATTTTTCAGAATGAATCCTTTTTCAACAAAGCCTGGCAGATAAAACGAATCTTCCGCCCGACCCGTGAATATTTCGTATGGCCGATCATTTAATAGACCTACAACTGCAATCCACTTTTCATGATTATTATTAAATCTAATAACATCAGCCTCAAGGATATCCGGACGTTTAGGAGGTTTCGTGTCTAATATTTCTGAATTGATAGACTGAGCATCTTCCTTATTTATGATTACTCCTGATCGAGAGCCATCGCGATAAACCGTTATCCCTTTTAATCCTTGCAACCAGGATTCGAGATAGATATCACTAACCCTTTCTTTGGTCACGTCATTTGGAAGGTTGATGGTAGAACTTATGGAATGAGTCACATATTTTTGGACCACTGACTGAATTTTAATTCGTTGCTGCCAATCAATTTCAGGAGCTGTCGATCCGAAGTACGGACTGTCTTCAATACGCTTATCAGGATAAAGATCCATCCATTTTTTTAGTCCTGGATGATAAACATCGAATTCCTGCCACTTATCTCCCATATCATCAACAAAGTCTACTTTGTCGTTCTCATCTGTGATCTTTCGTCTTCTTGTATAGTGGGTCATGAACACAGGTTCAATTCCTGAAGAAGTTTGAGCTAACATACTTAGACTTCCGGTTGGTGCAACTGTGCTAATCGATATATTTCTTCTTCCATGATACATCATTCTGTGATAAACATCCGGAAATTCCTCCTCAAGCATTTGGATGAATTCTGATTGCTTTTCAATTTCCGGATCGAATATCTCAAAGCTTCCTCGTTCAACTGCCAGGTCGATTGAGCTTTCGAACTCCGCCTTGCATTTTTCGCGCATTATCTTGTCGATTTCATCGATTGCTTCATTCGAATCAAACTTTAAGTTTAATGCCGCAACTGTATCTGCAAGCGCTGTGAAACCCAATCCTGTTCTTCGGCCCTTTCTTCCGGTTTCACGCAATAATTGCCATGTTTCAATCTCATTTCGTTTGACATCATCCGGCTCCGGATCAGCTTGGACCTTGGTTAATATTTTATCAATTGCCTCCAGTTCCAGATCTACCAGATCGTCCATTAATCGTTGGGTTTCGTATGTCACTTCATAAAACTTTTCAAAGTTGAATGTCGCTTTCTCAGTATAAGGTTGATCAACAAAACTCAATAGGTTTATAGCAATAAGTCGACAACTGTCTCCTCCTTGCATTGCTATTTCGGAACATGGATTTGTAGACGTATTTTTAAATCCTGGATAAATAGATGAGGTTGAATAATGGTGTTGTCGATCCCAGAATATGAGTCCAGGTTCCGCAGTGTTGTGGGCACAATCTATAATCGTTTGCCATAGCTCTTTTGCTTGTACTGTCTTCGTAAAAAGTGGATTGTCAGAATCTATCGGCCACCTATGCGTATAAGTAGTGTCATTTTGGACCGCTTGCATGAATTCATCGGACAAGCGGACGGAGATATTTGCTCCTGTAACTTTTGACAAATCCTGCTTCACCGTAACAAAATCTGCTATATCGGGATGAGCAATATCCATGGTTAACATCAACGCCCCTCGTCTGCCATTTTGTGCAACTTCGCGGGTAGTGTTTGAAAATCGATGCATAAAAGACACAGCTCCTGATGTTGTTCCTGCTGCATTTTCTACAGGAGAATGAGCTGGGCGCAATGATGACAAGTCAATTCCTACACCACAGCGTCTTTTGAACAACTGAGCTAATTGTTGATCAGTTTTAAAGATTCCCCCATAAGAATCCTCAATCTCAGGCATTACAACACAATTTGATAGAGATGAAAGCATATGATTATTGCCGAGACCTGACATAACACTGCCTTGTGGAATAACATATTTAAAGTCTTTAAACAAATGATAGATTGCATCACTGGTCAACTTCTTCCGCTTTTGTCCATAGGTGGAAAGATGTTCTTTTTCAAATTCCAATGCATTATCGGTAAACTTCTCTTCCATTCGACTGAATTCCTTCGCCATTCTTTTGTGCATTTCATCGGGAGATCTTTCGAGGAATTGCCCATTATTATTTTTTATGGCGTATTTGTTCATCCATGTGGTAGCTGCTAATTCATCGCCCTTGAAATACTCCATACTTTTTTGAAGCACTTCTTCGAAGGTGAAAAAGGGGGATTTGTCTTTAGTCTCGGAATTTTTTTTACCTGCAATCATAATTTCGTCTTTTAAAAATGGTAGCTACTAAATAAGTTCAATTTCGAACTGGTATTTCTAAAATAAATTTGATTGTATGCACAATTTGCTGTGTAATCAGTTATAAGTATGATATAGATCAATATTCAATCTATCAAATGCTCTAATTTTGTGAGGCGAATTATTATTAAGAAGTACGTAAATGAAGGTCCGATCATCATATGGTAGAGAGCGAAAAGCTGTTTTTCGATGGTTGGTATTGGGTTGTGTGTTAATTGGATTGATGATAGTAGTAGGAGGCATTACCAGATTAACTCAGTCTGGTTTGTCGATGGTCAAGTGGGAACCAATTGTTGGAGCAATTCCTCCATTGTCTGAGAAGGAGTGGGAGGAATCGTTCAATCTTTATAGGCAGACACCAGAGTTTCGTACCTACAATAGTGACTTTTCAATACAGGATTATAAAAAGATCTTCTTTTGGGAGTATCTGCATCGCTTATTAGGTCGAATTCTGGGCTTGGTTTTCCTCATCCCGGCCGTTTATTATTGGCTACGGGGTTACTTTGATAAAAAGTTAAAACGAAGCGTTCTCATTATTTTTTCCTGGGGTCTTTTTCAGGGTGTCTTAGGATGGTTTATGGTTAAAAGCGGATTAAAAGACATTCCTCATGTCAGTCACATTAGGTTGGCTGCTCACTTAATTACAGCTCTTTCGTTGGTCTTGTATATATACTACACTGCCCTGTCAATTAAATACGAGGTTCGCTCTGGTCATTCTCAACTTAAAAAGCACATTTCCTTACTACTTATACTATTCTTACTTCAAGTAACTTACGGTGCATTCGTCTCTGGCTTAAAGGCAGGATTAATGTATAATTCATTTCCAAAAATGAACGATTCGTGGCTACCTTCTGAAATGATGATGTATATAGACAGGGAAGGGATGAGTTCTTTATTTTTAAATGGTGGTTGGGTTCAGTTCATTCATCGTTGGTTGCCAATTGTCATACTCGCTTACTTTGTATTCGTTCTGATCAGATCCAGAAAATGGAACCTTTCTGTAAGTCAAAAACTTGGTTTAAAACTAATCCTGACCTTATTTATAATCCAGATATTACTTGGTATAACGACCCTGATCTATGCCGTTCCTATTGAGCTTGGGGTGTTACATCAGTTGGTCGCATTGCTTCTGTTAATGGCAGTTACTTTCAGTTTGTTTACCGCCAAAAGGAAAAAAAGCTATGATTGAAATTTATAAAGAATTTGTATTTGACTCCGCCCATTATTTACCTAATGTTCCGGTTAATCATAAATGCAGACAGCTTCATGGTCATACCTATCATTTAAAGATTGTTCTTCGTGGTGAAGTGAATGAACCAGCGGGTTGGGTTGCTGATTTTGGAGAGATCAAGCAAACTGTAAATGAAGTTCTGAAATTGGTAGACCACAAACTTATTAATGAAGTCGAAGGCCTGGAAAATCCGACATGCGAACTATTCTGTATCTGGTGGTTTCATAAGTTGAAACCTTCGCTACCCGAATTGATTCGAGTTGAGCTAAGAGAAACGCCAAGCTCCGGAGCCATCTATGAGCCTAAGATGTAGCGACGATCATAAAGAGCAAAGTAATACCCATTATAAACCCAAGAATGATCGGGCTAAATACGAGGATTCGACTCTTGACGGTTGTACCGTTGAGGTTTCTTGATAAAAACACTACCAGAAAGGCAAAACCCAAATAGAAAGCGACGATGGGGAGGATTAAATAATTGTTCATGTTACTATAGTTTTAATTCCAAGCTTGCGTACTTTTTGTGCAATTTGTTCTAATTTATCAGGACCGACCGGCTGTAAAGTTGATATCGGGGTATCTCTGTCAATCGAATAAATGTAGACTTCTTCCGGATTAATTTGAGAGACCCAGTTTAACCATGAATCGACATTCTGCTTGGTCGTATTACTGATGTCTTTCCCATCAGCTGAACCCTCAAGGAACATCGATTGTATTTTAACACGAGTCTTTAATTGTTTCAAACCGGCTATCAATTTGTCGATGCCGAAATGAGACAGGGGCTTGTTGATCTCTGCGATTAACTCATCATTGCCCGCATCGAGTTTTATTAAAATATCGTCGATATGTTCAAATGCCTGTTGTACAGATGGCTTATTAATAGTTGTTCCGTTAGTGAGTAATGCTATTTTCGAATTTGGACTATAACGATCACGCAGGTTCTCTACTTTCTTCGCGATCGATAAAAAAGCAGGATGAAGGGTTGGTTCACCGTTGCCAGCATATGTTATAGCATCTATTTCTACTTCACGTTGCGAGGATAGCACTTTTTCAAGTTCCGAAAAAAGTAATTCTATGCGGCAGAATTTTTCTTTAACCGGAATTGTTTTGCTCGAGAGACCACATTCGCAGTAAATGCAATCGAAATTGCAGACCTTATGTTCTGTTGAGAGTAGATTAATTCCCAGAGAATTACCCAGGCGCCTACTTTTAATAGGACCAAACACGATTTTATCGAACAGAAAAGTGCCCATTTTGGTCTGTTGTGTTTGAAATAATTTGTTGACTCTGCTCCTGGTCATTGATGTTGAAATGACAGCCACAATTTGTATCCCGCAGAAGAGCAGATTGTGTAATGAACATTGCTGACTTTACTTTACTTTTTAGTACATGATAATGAAGCGACCGCTCTTCAGGAGTTGCCTGATTTATTGCGTTTTCGATCTCCCTAAGTCTTTCCATTGAATAATTGAGACCGTTTTTGGTCCTTATGATGCCTACTTCATTAGTCAGAATATCTTGAATTTCAAGGTTTAATTTTTCGAAGTACATATTATCGGCCAAGGAATACGCCGAGTACTTTGAAGTTGTTGTACTCTTGCTAGAGTAATCAGGTATTTCAGATACTAGTTCTGCTACCCGTTTTGAAATGATCAGAGCTTCCAGCAAAGAATTTGAAGCCAGGCGATTGGCACCATGCAATGATGTGCATGCGCATTCACCACAGGCAAATAAGGAGTTTATATTAGTTCTACCCATTGTATCCGTCTCAATACCACCACAATGAAAATGTTGAATAGGAACTACTGGAATCCGATCAGTTCTAGGGTCAATGTTTGCTTCCGAACATATTTTATAGATTTCAGGAAAACGATCCATAAACTTATCTGTGTTCATATGTGTTGCATCCAGATAAACATGTTTGGCGTCATCGTTTATTAATTCAAAAACAATTGCTCTGGACACAATGTCGCGAGGGGCAAGCTCCATCCTGGGGTCGTATTTTGACATGAATCGTTCATTTTGTTCATTGACCAAATGCGCACCCTCACCGCGTAGTGCTTCTGAAATTAGGGGGACAGTTTGCTTGGGTGCTGAAAGACCCGTTGGATGAAATTGTACAAATTCGAGGTTTGATAATTCAGCGCCAATATCATGTGCTAAAACTAAACCCTCGCCGTTTGTTCCTGCAATGTTTGTTGAAGATTTGTATAATGATCCGATTCCCCCAGTCGCAAGGATGGTTGCTTTGGCGAAGATATTATTGACCTCACCGGTAATCGTTGATACAAACGTAGATCCTATACAAGAGAAGCCATGTGAAGGATCTTCATTTTGTAAGAGATTAATTGAAATATGATTCTCCAGAATAGTAATGTTTTTAAACCCTTTCAGCGTTTTAATCATGGCATTAATCATGGCTTTACCCGTAAAATCTTTAACGTGTACGATTCTTCGTTCAGAATGACCTCCTTCGATGGTTCTATCTAAAGTGCCAGATGAGTTCATGTCGAATTGTAAGTCATACAGTTCCATTTGTTCCAAAACGCTATGAGCATCTTTCAAGATATCCTCAATCAATTTGGGGTCCGCGAATTGATCCCCTGCAAGAAAAGTGTCGGCGACGTGTTTCTGAAGACTGTCTGGGTCATTTTTTGGTATGGCAATTCCTCCTTGCGCTTTAGCAGAATTCGAATTTTCTAATGTTGATTTGGTAGCAATCACAATTTCAAAATCAGGTCTTAGCTTAGCTAGCTGACAAGCGGTATTTAGACCGGCAATGCCGGATCCGATTATGAGTATATCAGTTGTCATTGTGATAGCATTAGCATTTTTTCAATGGGTTTGCGAGCACGATCTGCGATGTGAGCGTCAATTCTGATTTCAGGAGATTCATTACGCAAACAGTCGAGTACTTTTTCCAATGTATTCACCTTCATATAGGCACATTCACTACAAGCGCACGTATTATCTTCATTCACAGGAGCCGGGATAATGGTCGCATTAGGAGCCAGTTCTTTCATTTTAGCCAAAATACCTGCTTCAGTTGCAACGATGAATGTATCTTCCGGATGTTCCGTTACGAAGTTGATCATTTGACTTGTCGATCCTATGAAGTGTGCAAGATTGAGAATATTGGATTCCGATTCAGGATGTGCTATGATAAAAGCGTTCGGGTATTTAAGCCGAATGTCTATTATTTTCTGAATTGAAAATGCTTCATGTACAACGCAGACACCATCCCAAAGTTCAAGCTCATGATCAACCTGAGTTTTTAAAAATGATCCTAAATTTTTATCAGGGGCGAAGATAATGGGTTGGTCAACCGGAAATGAATCGATCATTTTTTTGGCATTTGAGCTTGTACACACAAGGTCACTGATCGCTTTTACTTCGGCTGAGCAATTGATGTATGTCACTAACTTATGTTTCGGATTTTTTAGTTTGAAAGCCAATAAATCGGAAGCAGAGCAATTATCTGCAAGTGAACAACCAGCATTTAAGTCAGGAAGTAGTACCTTTTTAGTTGGGTTTAACAATTTAGCCGTTTCAGCCATGAAATGAACTCCACAGAAAACAATGATTCGCTGATCAACTTTGGCTGCAATTCTGGATAAATCAAGCGAATCACCGATAAAGTCGGCAATTTCCTGAATCTCCTCATCCTGATAATAATGACTCAGAATGACCGCATTTTTTTCCTCCTTTAGTCGACGTATTTCTTCTTTTACATTCTTCACCATGCTAATACAAAAATAAGCTATCACATAGAGCAGATATATGATATGAATCATAAAAGAACATGTATTACTACTAATAAACTACCAGAACACATTAATATATGATATGTATCATATGATAGGCTAGTAGTGATATGTAGATTTGCGACATGAGTAAAAGATCACTCAACATAACTGTTATGGTGTCTCTTGTTACGATCGTAACAATCTATAATATCGTTATCTATACACAAAGTAGCATGTCAACAGATTCCGTCATGTCTGCTACCGCCATTGAAGGTGAAAGACTTTGGCAAAAAAACAACTGTGTATCATGTCATCAATTCTATGGACTTGGTGGTTATTTGGGTCCAGATTTGACAAACGTTACATCAGACTCAATGAAGAACGAAGCATATTTGCATATGATGTTTTCAGGTGGAATGGGAGCCATGCCCGAATTTGATTTCACTGATGAAGAGAAAAAACAGCTCTATGAGTTTTTGAGTCATGTAGACAGGACAGGATATTACCCGATTAGGGATGTTCATTTTTCGAAATGGGGTTGGGGTAATTTAAATTATAAGTGATGGAGCGAAGAATAGGGAGCCTGTTCATTATTTCTGCTTTACTCTTATTGATTTTGGGAGCATTGGCGGGTGTGCTAATTTCGGTCAACTATGTGTTGCCGGATTTTTTCAAAGACGTCATCCCGTTTAATCAATTACGTCCAATGCATACGACTTCGGTAATTTCCTGGATAATTCTTGCTGCAACAGGAGGAGTTTATTATTACATAAGTGAAGAGCTGGGATTACGTTCAGTAAGAGTAGCAATGACACATTATGTCGTTTTTGCCTTCACCTTTGCTTGTATCGTCTTATCATTCTTCTTAGGAAAGATGGGAGGGCGAGAATACCTTGAATTTCCACCAATTTTAATAATACCAATTTTAGTAGGGTGGGGCTTATTTGGTTTCAACTATTTTAAATCAATTGTGGGCAAAATTCGTAACTGGCCTGTTTATTATTGGATGTGGGGGACAGGTATTGTTTTTATGATTTTTCACCTAAGTGAGGCTAACTTCTGGTGGTTCAGTCATTTTAGAAGTGATTTTATCAGAGACATGACGGTCCAATGGAAATCCTATGGATCCTTTGTGGGTAGTTGGAATATGCTGGTGTATGGTACGGCGATATTCATTATGGCCAAGATCAAAAAGGACAAAAATCCCGGTAGAGGTAGGCTTCTATTCTTTTTCTATTTTCTGGGCTTAACAAATCTGATGTTCGGTTGGGCGCATCATACCTATGCTCTTCCAACTATGCCCTGGGTAAGATATGTCGCTTATGGGATCAGCATGACAGAGTGGATCATTTTCATAAGGATGATCTACCTATGGAGTCGCTCGACAGATAAAAAATCTAAAGATCGATTTCGACTGGCATATTTATTTCTAATGGCGAGTGATGTTTGGGTATTTATGAACTTATTTATGGCTCTGCTTATTTCCATACCTTATCTTAATTCTTTCACGCATGGGACCCATATTACGGTAGCTCATTCCATGGGAACAACTATTGGTATTAATACCATGATCCTGTTTGCTTCCATTAGCTATATCACTGAAAATCGAAAATTGAAGATCTCTTTAAAAGGAGCTAAGAATCTGTTCTATTTGCTGAATGTTGCCCTGCTCGGCTTTTGGGGAATATTAATAGCGCTTGGTATTAAGAAAGCCATTTGGATGCAGCAAACAGATGGAAGGATGATCTCTCAACTGCATTATGAATCCCGCTATCTTTATATGACCTTCGTTGCTTTTGGTGTAATCCTGGGAATAAGTCTTGCGCTCATGTCAATTCAATTTCTGAAGGTACTTTGGAAAGATTTAATCTATCTCATGTTTCCGAAATCGATACAAGCTGAATGGGATAGGATTTACGAAGAGAATTAATCTCCGTCAGCTAATTTTGTCAGAGCAATGATGTCCTTGAGACAAATGTCTTTGCCTTTAGTTTCAATCACTTCTTCCTTGTTTAAGTCTGTTAAAACCCGAACCACAGATTCATAAGTAGTTCCTGCTTTGTTGGCAATGTCTTTCCTGGATAGAGTGAATGCGAGTTTGTTATCGGACTCATTATTAAGACCGAAGACCTTGTAAGATTGCAATATGACGGAAGCTACTTTATTCTTAACCGGCATTTGTTTGGCTAACCTTTCAGAATCTCTTAATTCTTCAGCAAAGAACATCGTCATGTAATAAGCAAACTCCGGATTTGTTTTCATGAGTTTTTTGAACAAACCAAGAGGAAGAAAAGTCACCATCGTTTTAGTCAGAGCTACGGCTTTAATGGAATAGGTCCAGTTACCTCCAAACCCCCTGTGTCCAAGAATATCATTGTCTGCAGCCAAGCGGATAATTCGTTCCTTATTAGAAGTCCCGGATGTAAGGACTTTAACTTTGCCCTTATCGATTAATAATAACCCCTTTGTTTTGTCTCCAATATTGAAAATGACTTCGCCAGGGTCGAATGTTAGCACATCGCAGTGATAAGCAATTAGTTCATGCCATTCTTCGATACAGTATTTTTCAAGTATTTGATTCATCAACCTCCTATTGAGACCATTGTTCGATTCACAATGTCGTCACTTTTCAGTTCTTCAAAACTATCAATTCCCCCGTGATATTTCTTCTTTTTCTTCACGGAATCAATTATTAAAGGTTTTAGATCCTCTATCTTACCGGAGCGAACTACAGCTAATAAATCCGTTTCATTGGGAGAAAACAAACAGTTCTTTATTTTACCATCTGCAGTAAGTCTAATTCGGTTACAAGTATCACAGAATGGGTTTGTAATTGAACTAATAATTCCAAATGAACCTCTGGATTCAGTTACCATATAATTTCTGGCGATTTTATTCTTCTCATCCTCTAATCGAATAATGTTCTCAGTGCCATAATTCGAGTACACCTGATCCATGATTTCTTTTTGGGAAACTTTAGAATTCCAATCCCAGTTATTCTCATCAAACGGCATGAATTCTATAAATCTGACCTGGATTGGTTCAATTCTGGACCACTCAATGAAATCAATTATTTCATCATCATTAACACCACGCATGAGAACGACATTTATCTTGATATTGAACCCATGCTGAATTGCTAATCCAATGTTTTTCTTAATCCTGTCAAAGTAGTTTCTTCTGGAAATACTATTAAATCGATCGGCTTTAAGTGAGTCTAAGCTGATATTTACGTTTCTAACTCCATTGTCCCAGAGCAAATCGATATAACGGTCAAGAAGGACAGCATTCGTTGTAATCGCCAGTTCGACTCCAAGATTTGACAACCCTTGAATGATCTGATCAATATTCTTCTTAATTAACGGTTCTCCTCCCGTGAGTCTTATTTTTTTCACTCCCAGTTCGACGAATTTTTTAGCAATCACGATTAATTCTTCTCCTGACATAAATTCTTTGCGATCTCGCAATTGAATACCTTCTTCCGGCATACAATATGTGCAGCGAAGATTACACCTTTCTGTTAGTGAAATTCTCAGATAATCGTGAACACGACTAAAACCGTCTATTATTTGATTGTCAGGAATCATGTGAGCTGATGATAATCCTCATCTTTTAGTAACTCATGTGCAAGTGGAAATAGAATTTCGTCCTCGCGATAAATGTGCAATTTTAATAATTCAACTAATTCACGTCCGTTATTATAGGCGAGATCGAAAGTAATTCCCCTTGAGTTTAAATCAGGCAAGCGAGTTGCTAATCCAAGCATGTTAAACGAAAGTGTAGCAAGTTGAATGAACTTGTTGTGATCATCCTCCATTAATTGAACGGCCGAGTTTGGATTTTCTTCATCCGGACTGTGTTCACCGGATTCTAATAACCTCTCGTGTAAAATTCTGAAGAAATGTTTCTCTTCCTTTTCATTGTGAGGTTGAATGTGATTGTCAAAAAATGTAAAAAATTCATTGAACGAATCAATAATCTCTTTAGTGAACTGATAACCACTCTCTTTAAATCCACTCAGAGCCTTATCGAATGATTCTATCTTTTCGTTAAGCTCTTTATGTTCATCCATTAATTCCTTGATAAAAGGATGATATAATTCATACGAAGAACCAATGGTATGTTGTTTCGAATAAGCATCAGGAGGATCCATTGCCGAAAACTCTTCAAGATTCTGATCCTTATCCGCATTTCTTAATATAGGATCTTCCTCTTTCAGCTTTTTCTTTATCGCCTTATCATCGAGCTCTGTCGTATTTCCAATTCTTTTGCCTGTCTTTGTGTCTATAATTTTCATAACTAAACTATCTACTACAAATGACAATAAAAAAACAGATAAAATATATGATATATATCACTTTTTGCCTCAGCATGCGATCTATTAGTAAAGCAAGACGTTTACACAAAAAGCAATTTAAACTTTGAGAATAGAAAATCAATTGAGAAAACCGAGTTCAATGGCTTGATTAATAATGAATAAACTTAGCTTATATACACGAACTGATCTTCCTCTGTAGATCAACTGATCATTTTTGAGTATGATTTAAATCACAAAATATTAGTCAATGATTTCTGAAATTTGAAGAAAACGAATTTGATGAAATGGAATGATTACATGGAGAAGTTTAATGAGATCTTAACGTCAAAGTTTAACGATCCTCCATACGACAGTGAAGAATATTTGGAATATGTTAAATTGAATTGGTCGCGGCTTAAACGTTGGAACAAAACCGGTGAACTCCTGAAGGAAACAATTGATTCCTTCCAGGGTATTCAAGACACCCAGAATTGGATTTTAATTACTGAGCCGTGGTGTTCCGATGCTGCTAATGTTGCGCCAATGTTGAATAAAATAGCTTCGCTATCAGAGAAAATTCACCTTGACATAAAGCTTAGAGATTCGAGTAATCTCATTGAACAATATCTGACCAATGGAACTCGCTCTATTCCAATTTTAATTGTGCGGGATGAAGAAGCCAATGATTTGTATGTCTGGGGTCCTCAACCAAAAGCCTGTCAGATTTTGGTGAAAGATGTTAAAAAATCTGGTGGAAGTTCACCAGAAATTAAAAAGGCAGTTCAACTCTGGTACAATAAAGACAGAGGTGTTTCTATGCAAAATGAATTGATAACATTAAACGAGAATATTAAAAATAAGATGGTTGAATGCCTTTAATCATCGAAAGGAAATTAAGGGGATAGGTGTAAACTACCGATCTAAGTTTTCTCAAGGCATACTCAAAATGTACGAAGCATGAAACATAAGACAATTATTGAGCCTTTCAGGATAAAAGCTATTGAGCCCATTAATATGAATTCTGAACGGGAGCGATGCAAATTGCTTCAGATGGCGCATTACAACCCTTTTCTATTGAATTCTGATGATGTGATAATTGATTTTCTGACAGACAGTGGAACTTCAGCGATGAGTGCTGAACAATGGGGAGGAATACATGTTGGAGATGAATCTTATGCTGGATCCAGATCATGGAAGAAAATGGAAAATGCAGTACGTAACTTAACCGGAATGGATTACATCCTACCGACTCATCAGGGAAGAGCGGCAGAAAGAATTCTCTATGGTACGATTGGCGGTCCCGGGAAAGTATTTATAAGCAATACTCATTTTGATACAACACGAGCCAACATTGAGTTTAGAGGGGCAGAAGCGATCGATTTGCCCACTCCGGAGGCGAAAGACATGAGTTCTGATTTTCCTTTTAAAGGTGATATTGATCTCGAACAGCTTCGAATAACTGTACAAGAAAAGGGCCCTGAAAATATTGCCGGGGTCATTATGACAGTTACTAATAACAGTGGGGGCGGACAACCAGTTAGCTTAACTAATCTTAAGGAAGTTCGAAAAATATGTGATGAATTCAATATTATTTTAATTCTTGATTGCTGTAGGGTTGCCGAGAATTCATATTTCATAAAACATCGGGAAAACGCATATGCTGATTTTAAGTATGAGGATATAGCCAAAATGACATTTGATCTATCTGATGCGGCCATTATGAGCTCTAAGAAAGATGCATTAGTTAATATGGGAGGATTCCTTGCGCTACGAAATATGGAATTATCGCAAGAATGTACCAATCTGCTTATTATCACTGAAGGATTCACTACATATGGCGGGTTATCAGGACGAGATATGGAGGCTTTGGCCATTGGTTTAAAAGAGGTGTTTGAACCAGATTATCTGGAGTATAGAATTAAAAGTACGGAGTACCTGGGGCGTAAACTTCATGAACTGGGCGTACCGATTATGTTGCCGGTTGGTGGACATGCTGTATACATTGATGCTAAAAAACTCTATCCACATATACCGGTTTATGAATATCCGGGACAGGTTTTGGTATGCGAATTATACAAATTAGGGGGTATTCGAACGGTCGAAATTGGTTCTGTGATGTTTGGTAAGTACGATGATAACAACCAATTAGAGCCTGCTCCTTATGAATTAGTTCGACTGGCAATACCCAGAAGAGTCTATACGCAAAGCCATATCGAGTATGTGATTGAAACGTTCGAAGAGATTTTGCGACGCAAGGAAGAAACAAGTGGACTCAAAATAATCGAAGAGCCCGAGTTCTTACGTCATTTTACAGCAAAGTTTGAGTGTTTGCCGAACAATAATAAAGTCTCTATATAAAAATGGATTTAAATAACACAAAGACAGCTTTCAGGCATCTTTCGGATAGAGATTTGCGTAGGAATCGATTCGTTTTTGGATTAATAAAGAGACCCGCATTGTCCAGAGTGCTAACTTTTCTCGCGTCTAGTGTTATTAAGTATAATTTGCCGTTTAAGTTTATTATTCGGGATACGGTATTCAATGTGTTCTGTGCAGGAGAGAACAGCGAAGAGGTACTTGGAACCATGAATAAACTCAAGACATTTCATGTGAACACCGTTTTGGACTATGTTGCGGAAGGAGAAAATTCAGAAGCGATTTTTATTCAGAATCAGAAGAAAATATTGCGTAATATCGATCTATGTTCGGAATCAGGACCAAAGCAGTTCATTGGCGTAAAGCCATCAAGCCTGACCAATTGTGAATGCCTTTTTGATTTTGCGAAAAACAATTTATCCTATGCTGATGTTTCAGAAAGACCCGAAATTAAAAGCCTTCACACCCGTATGGAAGAAATTTGCGAGTATGCTAAGGGCAAAAATGTCTATGTCTATTTCGATGCGGAGGAATATTTAAGCCAGGGATACTTTGATGGTATCGTTGAAGATCTCATGAAGAAATTCAATAAGGATCAGGTTATAGTGTTTAATACGGTTCAGTTGTATCTGACTGATAGAATTACATATCTGAATCGGGTAATCAGCGAGTTTAGGGAAGAAGGTGTAAAGTTGGGCTTAAAACTTGTTCGTGGAGCTTATCTGGAACAGGAAAGGGAGTTGGCAAAGTCTCAAAACCGGCGATCTCCGGTGTTTAGCTCCAAAGAGGAGACAGATGCATCTTATAATGAAGCTGTCAGGCTCTGTCTTCAGAATCATTCATTTGTGTATACATGTTTAGCTACACACAATCAGGAAAGTATAGAATTGGGCGTGAAATTGATCGATGAGTTGAATATTGCCGATCATTATAATCGTGTTTTCTTTTCACAACTTTTCGGAATGAGTGATAACCTTACTTATAATTTGGCATTATCGAAATACAATTCATCTAAGTATGTACCATATGGTGAGTTGAAGAAAGCTGTTCCGTACCTGATAAGAAGAGCTGAAGAAAATAGTTCCATGGGTGGGCAGACCTTGCGTGAATATGAGATACTTGATCGCGAGTGGAAGCGACGCTATAAGTAACTAATTAGGAAGAAAAAGTATGGTAGATTATTACTATTATAAAAACATTTTACATCAATTAATATTTCGACAAGTCTTCATCTCTTGAATAGATGTAAAGTAGTAAGGGAGGCAATTCAATTGCCTCCCTTTTCTTTAACCCAAACTACTATTATGTCTTATTCTTTTAAAAAATCGGGTTTGAATGTAATCATTATATAACCCCAAGTGTTAGCTGGAACATCTCTCTCTGCCATGTTTCCAGCACCATCGATGTTATAATATTGAACTCCTTTTAAATAATACAAGGTTTCGGTTGCCATCATGTATGAAAAACCTGCTTGTAATTTTACGCTTTTATTTATTTGCGTGTTAATTTGAAAATCAAGCTCTGTTCCAAGTCCGGAATCATATGTGAAATCACGTGGATCCAATGCGGCTGCACCTGCAGCATCACCTGCGGTGATCTTCTTATTAAATTCGGATATGTATGTGTCATTGTCAAGAATCTCAACACCCAATCCGGTCAAGAACATGTGTGCGTCAAGTCCGAATGCCCACTTACCTTTTTTATACTTTAATCTTAGATAAGCATCCTGCAGGCCGGCTGCGCCATGTCCGCTTCCAACATAGAAATAATCCATAAAGCCATTAAACTTGTGGTTCGTTCCAAACCAAGGGTTGAAAGTATGGTTAACACTGTTGTAACCATCAGTTGTATCAGTTCTTGTTTGACCTGATTGCGCTTCATAGCCTAATCCTGCACTAAACTCTTTCGAGATCGCATAATTCAAATCCAATCCGATCAAGTAAGCTGAGTAATCCATTGCCCCTTCAACACCATCTGAATCGGTGTAACTGTTGACATCTGATCCTGTCTGGAAGAAGCCGTTGAAGTTAATTTTCAGTTTATCGAAATTGAACTTAGTATGCGTTCCCAAGGTTGCTACGTAATTAATCGTTTTATATGGATTACCTGCTGTATCGATGTGATCTACTTGTCGACCAAGCATCATTCCTAACAAGCTCATTTCTACCTTATCACCGAACTTATTATTGTACCACGCATAATACATATCCCGATAACTACTTGGACCAGTATAGTCAGTACCTACCAGACCGGCCGTGGACTGATTGAATATAACTCCTAGATCTAACTTAGAATCATCTTTGGCATATTGCAGTAGTACACCATCGTGACTTCTCGCTTGTTGCGCCCAGCCCACGTTACCAAAGATTCGATGGTCATCATATTTGATTTCCTGACGACCAAATTTAAGACCCCAATCTTTGTTCAGGTAAGCCTTTCCCCATGCTTCGTGAACAGCAAGAAATGCATCTGAGGTATTTAACTGAGCTGTCGCACCCCAAACACGAATATCCTGTAACGCAACGAAGAATTCGTAATCAGCATGCTTGTATCCAAAGTTAACCCTCGTTCTTTGATCAATAAAGAATGCATTTGTTTGAGACGAGTCCATAGGCTTTTTGTAACCATTTCGGAACTCGGCCCTTGGCCTTACTTCACCCGTTAAGGTAAATTGACCAAATGATGTCGCTGTAATTAGTCCTGCGATACCCGTTAATACTAGTTTTTTGAAATTTTTCATAACAGTTGTTTTATTTTAAGAAATGTGGAGCAGTTGATCTATATATTCAACTGCTCCACAGTTGATTTATTTATGGGTTATCAAATTCGCGCTTAGGACCCTGGTAATACCACCAGTTAAGGATAAGACAGATCACATAGTAAACCGCAAATCCATACAGTGCATATTCTGCATGTCCGGCCTTAACTTGTTGACCGAATACCTTTGGAATAATGAATGCTCCGTAGGCAGCAATGGCAGCTGTCCATCCTAGTACAGGACCTGCTTTTTCTTTAGAGAAGATGTAAGGAATACTTCTAAATGTTGATCCATTTCCGATCCCTGTACATAAGAACAAGACCATAAAGCATGCGAAGAACGGCCACCAGTATTGCTCAGGTGAATCTGATCCTTTAGCCTGTACAACAAAGTAAGCTACACTAAGTGCTGCAATAATCTGGAAGATTGTACTCCACATGGTTACTTTGGCTCCGCTATTTACTTTATCTGAAATAATACCTCCAACTGGTCGTATCAAGGCTCCAAACGCAGGTCCTAAAAATGCCCAAAGCATAATGTTTGGAGCATGTGGATTCGCCCATTCAGGATCTGCCGGGTTCGTATATACAAAGATATCTTGCGCCAATTTTGGGAATACCATTGAATAACCAATAAACGACCCGAAAGTCATGGTATAGATAATAGTCATGATCCAGTTGTGCTTATCGCCTAGGATTGAAAATTGTTTCTTCAAATTTCCTTTGATCTCTCCCGGCGTTGCATGCTTCATTAACAAAACGGCCAAAATAATTACGATTGGCAGAACGATCCACATCGCTGTATCCTTCAATCCCCAGTTGCCCCAAGGGAGACCAATAAGTAAATAAGCTCCTACACCAGCGGAGATAAGGCCGAGCAAAACCATATAGAATGTCTTTGATAATCCGGAGGCTGTACTAGGCATGCTAGGTGTTCCTGTGGAAACATTGTTCATTCGAGTGAGGGCAACTAATGATGAAATCGCAATCAATGGAACCCAAACCCATGCGGCATTCTGCATTCCTTCGAATGGAGCTCCTTTTGCTGTTGCGATAGCTCCGGCAGTTCCTCCAAACAATGAGAAGGTTACTACGAATGGAATTAATTTCTGCATCACAGCAACCCCCAGGTTACCAAGACCAGCGTTCATTCCTAAAGAGTAACCTTGCATTCTCTTAGGGAAGAAGAAACTAATGTTACTCATCGAAGAGGAGAAGTTACCTCCACCAAATCCCGAAAGCAGTGCCATTGAAGCGAATAACAAATATGGCGAGTTAATGTCGCTCAAAGCAATTCCGGTACCAATTGCCGGTATCAATAGTAAAGCGGTAGTTAAGAAAATCACATTTCTACCACCTCCCAGGGAAATCAGGAATGAGTTGGGAAGTCTTAATGTCGCTCCGGCCAGACCAGCAATTGCAGGTAATGTATAGTACAGATTGTTCACCTCAGCTAAAGCGGCGTTATAAGCATCGGACCCTGGCTCTAATCCATCGGTCATGCCAAAATTAAAACCAAACTCTTTCATGTATTTTACTAGCACGCCCCACATGATCCATACGGCGAATGCGAGTAAGAGAGCAGGGATAGAAGCCCAAAGGTTTCTATTTGCTATTTTTTTTCCTGTGGACTGCCAGAAACTTTCGTCTTCAACGTCCCATTTTTCTATGTTAACACTCATAATATATTAGGTTTATTAATAATTATTTGTTCTTATTTTAAGCTGGTTCCAGCTCTTGCACATTTATATCTTCTTCCAGCTCCTCTTCTTCTCCAAATGATCCTTTAGGTTCTTTCAACAGGAAGAAACAAGCAATAACACTTATTCCGGCTCCAAGAGAGAGGATAAAGAAGAAAGTTTTGTAATCTACTTGAGTTAATATGAATAGATAGGCAACGGCTCCAACGTTACCATATGCTCCAGCCATTCCGGCTATTTTCCCGGTGTGCTCTTTTTTGATTGATGGAATCATTGCAAATGTTGCCCCTTCTGCACCTTGCACAAATAGTGAACAGAACATGGTGATTATAACAGAGACAACGATCCACCAGTTTCCATCGAACATTGGAGCTAATAGTGTCTTGCCATCTGCATCAACACCTGAAACTTTGCTGATCAATCCCATTAAGAAAAATCCTAGTGTGATACCGATCATATACATAAGCATCGTTTTCTTCCGTGACCCCATTTTATCTGATAAATATCCACCAAGCGGACGCGCAAAGAGATTTACAAAGGCAAAGGACATCGCTATGAATCCTGCCAATTGAGGTGTCATGTTGAAGATGCCCTCAAAGAACATTGGTAACATGGAGACAACCGCGAGTTCCGCACCGAAATTGGCAAAATAGGTCGTGTTAAGTGCTGCGACACTACTGAATGGATATTTGTCTTCTTCCGGTATGCCGGCTTTTAGACGTGGAATATTGAATCGTAATATAGATATGGCTTTGTAGATATAGAACAATCCAAGAATAACCCAAATGATGTACATTGTTTTGAGGCTAAACATGTTTTTAAATGTTCTGACCACTTCTCCATCTTTAAAGAACCCGCTTAATCCAGCCGATGCGTATGCTTCTTGTATTTCTGTTTTGTTATACTTCTTTTGCATAGCAAGCATGTCGTAATTCTTCATGAATCCTTTTTTCTTGTACTTGACTTTAAGCTTACCTTTCTTATAAACTTCTACGCGCTTACTTGCTTCAAAACTTGCTCGAATCTCGTCACTTACTACCGTATCTTTATCCTTCGTATATATTAGGTATGCCGCTTCGTTTTTATCATCACTTTTATAAAGCCGAACCTCGTCGCCTTTTACATAGAAATTATTAACGCCTCCTACCGTCAACGTTTGTACAGCATCGGCATCTGTAAAGTATTGATCCGTGTTTTCGTAATTGATAGTTGCGCGATATTCCTGATCGATGATTTGTTGTTTCTGTAAGTTACGCGCAAGTAAACCTAGCGCCGCATATAAGGGGATTGCCCAAAAAAGTGAACTAAAAAGTCCGGCATAGGAAGAAACAGGTAATTCGCTTGATCCTTTCGTCTTCGTTTTCGGAGCTTTTCCTGTTGGATAATCTCTCACAGCGAAGTAGTAGAAAACACCATAGGCTGCAGTAACAATGCTACTGATGGCCATTGCCCATCTCCAACCGAATTGTCCACCTATTAGGGAAAGTCCAATTACAGGGATCAATCCTGCAGCAGCTGCGGAACCGAAGTTACCCCAACCTGCATAAAACCCTTCTGCACGACCAATGTGTTTAGGCGGGAACCAGTTGTCAGTCATTTTAATTCCAATCACAAAGCCTGCACCGATCGAGCTCAAGAGAAGACGTGTGATAACTAACTGTAAGAAGGAGTTACCAAAAGCGAATAATAATCCTGGGATTACAGTAAGGATCATTAGACCCGAGAAGACCACCCGCGGTCCGTGCTTGTCAACTAATGCACCAATAATGATACGTGCCGGAATTGTTAGTGCAACGTTACATAATAACAGAGATTTGAAGTTTGCTGCATCCAAGAAGCTGAATGAATCAACCATTGCCGTCTTCAAGGGAGCCATATTAAACCAAACAAAAAATGTAAGGAAAAATGCGATCCATGTGTAGTGTAGCACCCTAACTCGCTCTTGTTTAAAATCAAATAACCTGAATTTGTCCTGTTCTTTCATAATCATATAATTTCTTGAAGTAAAAGTATTGGCCTAATATTTTTTTTAATATGATATGAAATTGAGATAAAGATGATATATATCATATATATTGACTAGACTCAGTATTATTTTTGTTGTATATGTCGCGAAAGGCTCGATATCCTAAGCGTAGTATGTGATGCTAATCATATAAATATTAAGTTATTAGTCACTTTAAAATTGAATGAAATGGATATTATGAACACAGTTATTTGGGCTATTCAAATAGGGCTTGCTGTAGTCTTCTTGTATTTTGGAAGTCTAAAAATGTTTTTACCTATTGAAAAAATCGAAAAGAGGGTGACTTGGGCGCATGATTATACTGTTTCTAAACTGAAGTTTTTTGGATTTCTGGAGGTTATAGGTGCAATTGGCTTAGTAGTTCCCTGGCGACTGGATATTTTACCAATATTAACACCAATGGCTGCAACAGGCTTAGCTATGGTGATGGCAGGGGCAGGTGTAGTTCACCTAAGAAGAGATGAGATAAATATGTTCTTTCTGAATATACTCATCATTTTCCTCCTGGCAGGAGTTGGGTTCCATTCGCTGATCGATATTTTCGGTATAGACGTAGATATCATAGAGGTAAATTTATAAGATCAGTTTATTTAAATAAATATTAATTAAAATTAGTAGAGATGAAAGAGGTTGTTGAAAAGAATGATTATTTAAAATTAACAGTGGGTAAGATTGTTGCCCGGGATTATCGAAAAGCAATGGTTTTTCGATCAAATGGAATTGACTTCTGCTGTGGCGGGAATATTTCTGTGGAGCAAGCATGTAATGAAGCAGGGGTTGATTTAGCGGGGGTGCTTGAACAGTTATATATTCTGGATGAAGCCCCATCAGATTTACCAGACTTCAATGAGCTACCCCTGGATCAGTTAATTGCTTTTATTGTCAATAAACATCATAAGTACACGAATGAGACGTTGACGGAATTAGAGCCATTGGTTTCTAAAGTGGCAATGGTGCATGGTGGTTGGAGACCGGAATTGATCGAAATAAAAGAAATATTCGGGAAGTTGAAGGATGAATTGTTATCTCATATGCAGAAGGAAGAAATGATACTATTTCCGGCAATCATTTCATTATCAAGAGACGACGACTCGACGTTTAGTGGGAGCTCCATAGAACATCCAATTTCAAGAATGGAAATGGAGCATGATATTGCTGGTGATTTCATGAAGCAGATTAGAGATTTGACGAATGGATTTGAACTTCCTAAAGGTGCATGCGCGACCTATACAGTAGTATATAAAGTGTTGAAAGAATTCGAAGCAGACCTTCATCATCACATACATCTGGAAAATAATATATTGTTTCCGAAGGCGATGAAGCTGTAATTAACTAATCTTATCAGATATGATGAACGAACTATTAAAAGATACAGTAGAAAGAAGTGAATTAGTTGAACAGACATTTGATTTCTGGTTCAACGATCGTGAACATATTCGTTCACCTTTCCCAACTTATATTAGACCTGAACTAAGAAGAAAAGCAACAGATCTTTTCTTTAACTGGTCGGCTAATCTGAAAGAAGAAGCAAAGGATGAAATGAACGAAGAAATGGTTGCTGAAAAATTTGAAGAAATTATATTCGAAACAGCTACCACTTTAGTGAAAACTCAAGAAGAAAGACTCACTATTTTATATCCTTTTTTACCCCGTATTGGTGATCAACTAAAGAATGAGAAAGGTGATGCAGGCCATATTACCGATAGATGGATGAAGAAAGAAGGTGATCACAATTTCATGTGGGTTACATGCGTGAATACGTTTACTAAAGAGAAATGGAAAACTAGTTTTGAACTGCCACTTTAGCAAAGAAATTAGGTTGATGGTTAATAATAAAGAGCTTACAGTGATTCAGTTGTAAGCTCTTTGTATATCGTATCCATTCGATATTCATATGATTTCAGTACAACCCCAAGAGAGTCGTACGTTGTTAAGGTACCTTGTAAATGATTTTCATGATAACTTGAAATCATTTGAATTTGACCGTTGGGGTAATAGTTCTTCCAAAGACCTTCTCGTTTGCCTTTAATAAAACGACCTTCGATCATTTTGGACCCATCAGGAAAATACCATGTCCAAACACCGTGGTTAAGTTCATCTTGTTTACTGCCACTATATTTGATTTGTCCGTTTTCATACGTTTTGTCGTTTTCGCTTTCTTCCTTTCGTAAGAAATGAAACATAGAAATGCCAGCAATTAACACCATAGCGGTAATTACCTTATGATTACTATTATAATTATAAACGCTCATTTCTTCTTTTGCAAGCTAACAATTGTTGCATCAATTCCACCTATAAACTTAATCGTGACGAGCCCCCCTGAATATTTTAAACAGATGTAGTAAAGACGGAAAAACAGCATCCATTGATTCTTCCACACCTTTGGAAGAACCGGGTAGCGCTAAAACCAACGATTTTCCTTTAACACCAGCGACACTTCTTGAAAGCATAGCGAGAGGTGTGCGCTCCTGTCCATAACTACGGATAGCTTCCTCAACTCCAGGAATACGGCGGTCGAGTAAGTCTTCCAGTGCTTCGGGTGTGACATCCCTAACTGATAATCCTGTCCCACCTGTATAAATAATTAGATTTGTTTCTTTCGCCACGTGTGAATTAAGAACCTTTTGAATGTCCTCAACTTCATCCGGAATCACTGTGTAGTCGGCTACATTTACACCAAAGCCTTCTAATTTCTCTTTAATGATTTTGCCTGATCGATCCTCCTTTGACCCGGCTGAAATGGTATCTGAACAAACGATCACTGCCGCATTAAGTCCTTGATCAGCATATTTTTTCCAGTCCGATTTCCCTCCTTTTTTTGAAACCAATCGAATGTTGTTGATTTCAACACCTTTATCGATAGGTTTGAGCATGTCGTACATAGTCAAAGCTACAACACTTACTCCATGCATGGCTTCTACTTCAACTCCAGTTCGGTAGATTGCCTTTACTTCCATTTTAATTCTAACGGATAAGCCTTCTATTTCATAATCCACATGGGTATATTCAACCGGTAAGGGATGACAATCAGGTATCATGTCTGAAGTTTTCTTTACTGCAAATAGTCCGGCTGTTTTTGCCATTTCGAAGACATCGCCTTTGGGAACAGATTTGTTAAGGATTGAATCGATTGTTTCCTGTCTGCTAACTTTTACAATGCCTTCTGCAACCGCGGTGCGCAGTGTAGTATTCTTATGTGTAATTTCTACCATCCTACTTATTAACTTTCCAAACGTGTTCAGAATTTTTCAGTATCTCTTTTCCAAATACCGGTGCTTTAAATTTGATCTCTTCAACTACGAACTCGACAGCACGCATTGCTTCTTTACGATGTTTTGACGATACAAATACAAATAAACAGATCTCGCCGGTTTGCACTAAACCTAGGCTATGATATATATGCATGCAAGTCAAGTCAAATTGTTCAAAAGCTTTTTCACGAATCCTTTGAAACACTTTATTTGCCATTTCTTCATGTGCCGAATATTCGATGCCGGTCACGATTTGACCATCAATTTCATCGGCTCGTACCTGACCTAAAAAGATTTGGTGTGCTCCGATTGAGGTTTTTGTTTGATGTTTGCCAATAGAGTCACCTATAAAGCTGCTGGAGATAGCTCCATCTCTAAAACAATTTTTTATGGGTTTAGTTTCCATAATTCTATAAGTTCTGAGGTAATACCTCCTTTTAAGTTTAAAATTTCTTTTGTCGGGAATTGCGATTGCAACATAGCCTGCGCGGATTTGCTTCGTATCCCGGATTTACAAAAAGTGACAAACAAATCAGCTTCTGGAAGTTCTTGTACCGTATCAATTTCATGCAGCGGAATAGAAACCACAGATGAATGATCAAATTCCGGTGTTTCATCCGGCATTCTGACGTCAATTAAGCAGACAGCTTTTTCAATCATTGAAAGTAATGTTTCGGTATCAATTTCTTTTTTGGATTCACACAATTGGTTGTAATAGGTATGATTCAAACCGTCATCTTCTTTTTTAACTATACTATAATCAAATGCGTCATCACGACGTAAATTGATCGTACTGGTTTTACCTGATTTCGCATTGTAGCTTAAAAGACGATTGCTCAGTACCTCTTCACTGTTTAATATGATCTTAATGACTTCGTTCGCTTGCATTAAACCGATGATTCCCGGTAAAATGCCAATTACTCCTGCCGTAGCACAATTTGTTTGAGATTCTGCTTCAGGATAATTTGGAAACAAACAACGATACGTTGCACTTCCGTTGTAATTAAAAACGCTTACCTGTCCTTCGAAACGATAGATTGCGCCGTAAACAAATGGCTTGTTGAGTATTACACAAGCATCATTCACCAGATATCTGGTTGGATAGTTATCCGTTGCATCAACGATGATGTCATATGCATCAATGATGTCAAGTGCATTATTCTTCGTCAGCATCTCCGGGTAGCTTTGTATGCTGATGTATGGATTTATCTTTTGCAGGACCTGTTTGGCAACCTTTGCTTTTCGATCCCCAACTTCCTGAAACGTATAAAGAGATTGACGATGCAGATTTGAAACATCTATTTCATCCCCGTCCACAATTCCCAATGAACCAACACCTGCGCGCGCTAAAAACTCCAGTACGGGACATCCCAAACCACCCGCTCCGATTACAAGTACACGAGCATTTCGCAATAATGCCTGACCTTTGCTTCCCACTTCAGGAAGTAAAATTTGTCTACTGTAATATTTTTCTTCTTGCACAGTCATAATTAGCCGCCTGCGAATGGAGGGAGTAATGCTATTTCAGATACTTCACCTTCACCAATTTCATCCTGTAGTTCTTGATCTATTGCAATAGAAAATGACATCGTATTCAATTCGGGATATTTGTTGAGGATATAATTCCGTACATTTTGAGTGTCTTCTGATAATTCCAGAATTTCTTCAGTAGCACCCAGCTTCTCTGCGATCATTCCAAAATAGACAAACTTAACCTGCATAATTTTTGTTTTAGATTTCTCAACTAATATGGAAGCAGGATAACCTCTACCAATTCATTTCTTTTCCACAATTTATCCTCACCTGGAAGGATGGCAATACAATTTGCATCCGTAAAATCTCCAAGCATTGCTGAACTCTGTTTGGGCAAAATTGTTACAAATTCACCCTTAAGTTGCCCTTTCAGATGATTCCTCAATCCCCCTCGCTTATGATAGTCTTCGTCAATTTTAGCATAGGCTCTGACTAATTCAGGAGATTGATGACGCTGCATTTTCCTTAATGATGGTGTCACATATAGATAGTAGCATGTCAATGCTGCTGCGGGGTTCCCGGGTAATCCAAAAATCATCGTTTGATTTCTTTTACCAACATAAAGTGGTTTCCCCGGTTTTTGAGCAACCTTGTAGAAAATATCTTCCACTTGCAGGGCTTGCAGAGCATCATATACGAAATCATAATCTCCAACGGATATACCTCCTGTGATTAAGACAGCGTCGGATTCTTCTATAGCATCCTTCAAAACTTGTCGTGTGATATTCCTGTCGTCTTCAATTATTACGATGTTTGGCTTCAATCCTTCGCGAAAAAGTGCCGCAGATAACATAATGGAATTGGATTCATAAATCTGACCCGGTTTCAGCTCATTTCCAGAAGCAACAAGTTCGTTCCCCGTTGTGATTATGGTTACAGTGGGTTGTTTGGAAACCACGACCTCGGTCACCCCTAAGGTACTAAGGTAGCCAACCGCCCCCGCTTGTAATGGGGTACCTTCCTTCGCTGCAATGTTTCCCTTTTTAATCTGCTCTCCTTTTAATCTGATATTTGCTCCCGAAACGATTGGTTTACCATTGACATTAATAACATGGTTCGATCGTTTAACATCTTCTTGCTTAACAACTGCAGATGCAGAATCGGGAACTATAGCTCCGGTAAAAATGCGAATAGCCTCATTCTCACGCAGTTCATAAGTCGGTTTATCTCCGGCCTTATGCTCTCCAATAATTTCAAACGCATTTGAAGAAATATTTTGTACAGCATAACCATCCATAGCAGATTGGTCAAATGGAGGCATGTCTATTTGAGACATAACATCCTCTGCTAATATCCGTCCTAAAGCGCGCTGTAAGGCCATTTCTTCACGCGGCATTGTTGGTGTGAATTCTACAATTTTATGAATTGCATTTTCTGGAGATATCATATTCTCGTTTGTTCAACATCAAAATTATTCAACTCGGTCAGTAATTAATATGATATATATCATAAAAAAGACAAACAATTGTAAGTGTATCTGGCTCGATGAATGGTTAAATTTGAGTATTTGAAGATTATGGCAAAGAAACGAATCAAACTAAATGTTCCGAGATGCGATCAATGTGACAACAGGGATGGCATACTGTGTTCTCTTCCAATGAATTACAAGGAAGCCATTAGCGAAGGGAAAGGCGGTAATTTTTACCGTAAAGGGCAAATTATTTTTTACGAAGACAATCATGTAAATGGCCTGTATTGTATTTACAAAGGGAAAGTGAAGTTGACCAAATTAGGGGAGAATGGTAAAGAACATATAGTGCGGTTTGCAAAGACAGGTGACCTGTTAGGTTATCGATCATTGTTAGGTAATGAAGCGTACAAAGCAACTGCTGTAGCCGTGGAAGACAGTTATGTTTGTCTAATGGATAAAAATAAGTTCAGAGATGTAATAATTGAGAATCCAAAATTATCCTTTAATCTCATGGAGCTCCTTTCAGAAGACTTGAAACATGCTGAACAAAAGTTAATCAACATTTCGGAGAAAACGGTATTGGAGCGTATGGCAGAGGCAATACTATTGCTTGATGATTGTTTCGGTGTAGACGACGACGGAAATATTGATGTAAATCTAACACGATCCGAATATGCTGATATCGTTGGTACAACTATCGAAACCGCAATTAGATCTCTTTCGAGTTTGAAGGAAGATGGTTGTATCGAGATGGAGGGTAAAAAGATAATGGTCAAAGATAAAAAGCGACTAATACAAATCGCAAGTACCCTTGGAGGCTAACGATTCTGTCATGTTAAACATTGATATGAATCATATTATAATACAAATTTCTCGAATATCTTGCAATCAACTTTGATTGTCAAGGATGGAAGAAACTAATCACATATATTCTGAGTTAATAGATAAGTATAAGCTGGAACCGAAATCTTTAAAACGGAGTAAAACATTATTCGAAGAAGGCAATGCTGTAGATTCGATTTATTACATAGAAAAGGGCGAAGTATTCATCCTTTCTGATAAACTGATTTTATGGTCGGCAAGATCGCACGAATTTGTAGGAGTTTCCTCGTTTTTATCTTCTGAAAGTGCATATAGGTTCACAGCTAAAGTTTGTTCAGATTCAGTAGTTTATAAAATTCCTATATCCATTTTTAAAGAAGAGCTTATTACGAATGAAACATTTTCAAAATTGGTAATCCAGGATTTTTGTAAGCGAATTGATGCGGTAACCGTAAGAGTTAAGAATCGAGCAAATAAGTCATCGCGCAACAGATTAATCTCATTATTGGTCGAGAGCTCGAAACTCACTAAATCCAATCAAGTAACTTACAGGTTGAGCGAAATATCCTCTATCATTGGGGTCTCAAGTAGACGAACCAAACTGATCCTTAAGGAATTGGAGGAAAAAAAGTTAATTCGCTATTTCAATGGAGGTGTTGAGATTCTTGATAGGAGAGGCCTGGAAATCGTAGGCGTTAATAAGTTCTAGATTATTCGATAAAGCCTTTTGTTGGCCTATTAGGACAGCTTTATTCCTTCTCTATTACATGTTATCACTGAATTCTTCAGATCTAACAGAGCGAAATGGTAGTAACAAGTCAATAACTGCCAGTACGGCCACCAACTAGATGAAAATATTTATGTGAACTAATTAACGAATTGTTAATTAAATTAAAGCGCAGTTTATTATTTTAGCTAGGAATTAATACCTTTCACTAATGAAAAAATTACTAGTCCCAATTGACTTTACAACTGCCACCATTAATGCGTTAAATTTTGCTGTTAATTTGGCGAAAAGGAACAATTATAGCGTTGAGTTATTACACATTATTCAGAGTGAATCAGATCGAACTTCAGCTAGTTTATTACTGGATAAGTTGATTACAGAATGCGACGTTAGTGTAGAAATCAATTCTACCATAATCGTTGGAAATATTGAAAAGGACATAGGGAAAGTAGCGGAAAGCCAGAAAGTTAGTTTTATTGTCATGGGAACGCATGGTGCCCATGGTTTGAAAAAACTTCTGGGAGCAAAGGCCATTAATGTAATAAGTGAAAGTAAAGTGCCTTTCATAACTATTCAAGACCACACTAAAAAACTAGATTGTAAAAAGATTGCGATGACAATTGACCTTGAGAAAGAAAGTATTCAAATTGTTAGAGCAGCCGCTAAGATAGCTTCAGAATTTGGAGCAGAAATCGTATTAGTCGGTGGTGCGCATAAAGATGAGAGTCTTCAGCAGAAAGTGGCAATCAATGTTAACACGACAAGAAAGCTGTTGCTTGACGCAGGTATCAGATCGTCGGTGGAATTATTACCACGGGATCATTTTATTGAAAATTTCATTGAATTCTGTAAGACGGATGAAATTGACATGATCGCAGCAACCTATTATCCTGATACGTTCAGCATATTTTCGAAAAAATTTGTTCAGCACCTCCTAGAGAATGATGGAGAGATCCCCGTTTTAACGCTTGATAGTCAGTCTATTTCAGTTGGTAGTCAATATTCGTTTATTACAATTTAATTCTAGACTGGAAATTATCACCAGCGGGGAGTAATTCCGGCTTTCCACAAGTCAAATAGTGCTTTCTGAACGGCGTCCATTTCAGACCAGAATTCATTTGTCATTTCTGTGCCTGATTTTCGAAAACTTTCGTTGGTCGCCAAGATCAATTTATCAAATGAACTGGTTAGTTTTGATTGTAATTGTGTATTAGCATTCAGTGGCTCCAATTCATGGGTTTTAGACAAAGAATTCGCATGAACCAATAAGAAATGAAATTTGTGGTAATGACTCCAGCTGGCTTTAAAAAATCCGGGGTCGTAATTACTCAGGTTTGCTTTGGGTTCGTATTGCAACGGTACATGACCTTCAGCATCTGCACCTTCTCCTTGTTCGACAATTGCCTCAATGACATTTAAGGCTTGATCCAGAGAATTAACGGTCTGGCTGAACCCTAGTTCGTCATGATTTGCGGTTCTGTAATTGTTGAATGAACATTTCTGAAAATGATTCTTTTCCTTCCCAATGTAATAAGTATCCCAAAGGTGAACCACAGCTTCCTTCAAGCCAGCATATAAGTCTGCAATTGACTCGTAATAGGCTTTTTCTTTCCAGGGTTTAGAAGAAGCAACAGCAGGTAGTTCGATGGCACAAAAGAGTTTCAGTGTTTCCTCCGATAGAGGTCCCGGAATAGCACGATATCCTTTTATTTCATTTGGTATGTGATCTGCTTCCGGATGAAGAAAAGGAATGCCCTTATCAACATTATAAATGGGCTTACCGAGTACAGGTGTGAATCCAAGTGCATTAGAAAGATTCATTACCAGTTCTAAATGCAACATCTCCTGGATGACAACAGATAGAATTAGTTTTGCGTCTAGCGGGTATTCACTAGGTTTTAGCTCGGACAGACCTTTTATTGAAGTGAGCGAAGTTAAATATAGTGGTATTGTCCAGAATTCGATTTCGGCAGCTTTCTGGAGGTGTTCATTGAGATCATTACGATTCCAGTCCTTGGGGTCATTCATCGCACGAATTTAAAATTCTTTTTCTGCAATAAGGAAATAAGTCTGTGTAGGTCCTTTTCCTTTTATATCAATTAATTCTCTCTTTTCGAATTCAAAGTGCTTTTCCATGCGAAGTTTAACGACTTCAGAAACGCAAATCTTACCAGTTTGGCCATATGCCTCCATACGACTACCGGTATTAACCGTATCACCCCAGAGGTCATAAGAGAATTTGTGTGTACCGATTACTCCGGCAATAACAGGTCCTGAATTAACACCAATACGAACCTCAATTCCCATATCCTTCAGTTCCTCATCATCGTCAATAAAGTGAATCATGGCCATACCTAACTTTAGAATCCGATAGAGGTGATTTTCATGTCCTTTGATTAGTCCGCCAGCAACCATGTATCCATCACCAATTGTTTTGATTTTCTCCAGTTCATATTCCTCAGTCAAACGATCAAATTCCGAAAAAACACGATTCAGAATCCGAATGAGTGCATCGGCGGGCATATTGGCTGAAAGCTGTGTAAATCCAACCATATCTGCGAAAAGAATCGATGCATCTGTATGCTTATCAGCTATGATATTTTCTCCGGATTTTAGTCGGTCTGCAATAAATGGCGGCAGAATGTTAAGGAGTAACTTTTCAGATTCTTCCTTTTCCTTTTCGATGACTTTTCGCTGTTGGTTAATCGTTCTTCGCTGTGCAAAACGAATTCTGTCTTTGAGTTCTGATACGCGTCCAGCCATGGCTGCGAACACCCATGTGAGCCACATGATAAACGCATACAGGGCGACTGTGTCCATCGTAAGCTCCGTAAAGTATATCATGTAAAGTTGAAAACCTAGTGAATAGATGAACGATACTGTTACAGTTGCCAACCATCTTAAACGGACCATATATGATCCGAAAAACAAAATAAATATTAAAACCGGTACCGTGAAGCTTGAACCGTTTGGAAATTCGCCACAAACGTAGATAGCAAGTAGTCCAGCCCACACATTCGACAACGCACCTATAAGATGTATCTTTCCCTTAAATCGATCGTTATATGTGGCATAAACAATAAAGGAAAAAAAAGGAACTATACCAAGAAGTATGACTGGAGCCATGTACCATAGTTTATCTGGCGCAGTATAATAGAACAGCAGAATACCACTTAACCACGAAGCAATCGAGATGATAATTCCAAAGCGTAGGGGGGACCTGATTTCCTTCTCATAGGAAAGATGAAACTCCTGCTCCAGATCTTTATCCAGAAAATGCAACCAGAGTCGATTCATCTCAGGCAATTGTGCTTCTTGTTTGCTCATTATCAGCGAGTAATAGTAGTCACCTTCCGACTAATGTACGTAATTATCATGATACTTTCAGATTCTTCTCTAAATACGCGTAGGTAGCGTCATGGCCAGCTTTAAATAGCCTGGCCTTCTTTTCATCGTCCAATTTAAAATCTGTTGGTGAAATACCGTGTGTATCAATAAACACCGTTTTGTCGACTTGCTCCTGATTCTCCATGAAGTCAATTTTTTGAGCATTCAAAACAGTCTTAAATAAAACTTCCACGTATTTCAAAATATGACCATAGTGAAAATCAGTAGCCACCTGCTTGTTGGGGTTTTTAAAAAAGAATCCCAATGTTTCATCGCAAGTCCCAAAAGCTTCGATCGGGTAGTTATATATCGCACCACCATCTACGTATATGTGGTTATCAGGATTACCATTAGGAAACTGCCATGCGGAGAAAAATAAAGGAATCGACATAGAAGCTCTCACACTGTGTGCAATACGAACATCTGGTGTTTCTTCCAAAGAAAATTCTTTTACCCAACTTGTGTTCAGATCACAAGCATATACCTTAAGTTCATGATTTCCACTTTCAGCGAGTTGACGAAAAGTTAATCCGGGGTTTCCCGTTTTGTCTTCAACCATCTTTTCAATATATCTCAATAGAAAATCGCCTTTATGTAGACCATATTTAGTTGCGATTCGCAAGGGATCCCAGTGATCTTCAAATTTTCGAAAATCGGTATTATTAATGATGTCTTTAATCTCGGACGCGTTATAGCCTAGACTCAATGCCATAGCTACTAATGATCCAGCTGAGGTCCCCGCCACACGTTTGATGTTGTTGAGTATTTCTTTTTCATGGAGAACCTGTAAGGCTCCGGCATAGGCCATTCCCAATACACCTCCACCTTCAAATACCAGATTTTCAATCTTTCGTTCCATCTAGATAGTTGTTATGTAATTTAAAGCTGTTATGGATGGAAAGAAGTAGTACGCACCGCCTTTGATGGTTACGAACTGATCCCACCCCGAATAATATTCTTTAACTGGTGAATTCTCAACCGTGAATTGGCGTTTATCATTGTGTGGATTGCCTTCTCCAGGCATGCCGATGATTACGTCGACATCATTCGTCAGGTGTCGCATTTGATTGTTGTTTGCCCATACGTGTTGAATGAATTCGAATTGCAGTTCATAATCCGCGTTGAAACAAATGAATAGTAAACCCGTTTTATCATTTTCACGATAAGTTCTTCCGCGACGTATTATCCGATGACGTTTCGTAATCTTTAAAGATTGTTCCTTACCATACCAGCGTAAGGTATCACGTGGATTATTTCGACGCAAATGTGAACCAAAAGGACACTTCAGACCATCGGGATCAGTTTCCGCATAACCGAAATCGTCGCAATGCTGATCACCTCCAGGATCCTTATCCGGATATTCAACTAAGGATGCACCGCTAGGCCATCGCCCAATACACTTAGCCGCCAGTCGAATTTTCGCTTCTTCATTGATGCTACCATCCTCATTTAAGGTTTTCTCCTCCATCGCTTTCCAAAATCCATCCACGTCTTGCTCCATCTGACGGAATACCATGAACGACCCATTCATTCCGAGATCGTGCTTTCCATGAAATAAATTTGATTTTGGAAGTAAACTCATTTCTCCTTGCTCCACTTCAATGATTGGCGAAAATGAAATCTGATTATGTTCATTTGGATAACCCAAAAGGAATTCACCCGTTGCGACAATGTCGTGCTTGGGTCCTGGTTTACCGGATCCTTTAATAACAGGCTGAGATATTCCGTCGTGAAAACCGAAGGGTTCTTTGTTGTCTTCAGGTAAAAATCCCCGTATGACTCTCACAATTTCTAACCCTCCATTTAATTCAATGCCTTCTCGTTGTTCCTGAATGAAGCGATCCAGATCGTCATCGCTTGCTGCATGCATGATCATCAGGATTTCTTCAGCATTATTACTGCCCCAGTTCCAATTATTCGGATCATTTTCTCCATAATCTCCCAAGATTCGGGTCCGATGTTCTGTGTTGAGGCCTTCACGGAAAGGTAACGGGAAACTTGATAGATTTTCCTCTTTCATCCCAAGTGCAAGAAGTCCTTTTGCGGCAAATGCAAAATGAACTGTTCTCGAAGTCTTCACCTGATGATTTGCCGAATCGACAAGCGGTAATTGCTGTTTAAGCCATGTTTTAGCTGCCGAGTTATCCAATACCTTTAGACTTACATAGGCAGTCTGATAAAGGTTCGAATAACCTAAGGTCAGCATTCCCTGAATGTCGTCCAGATTTAAAGTACGCGGATTTTCTACAATTGCCATGGCTTTATATTCGTTTTAATAATTCACTGATTTCTTTATCTGATAGAGAATCCCTTACTAATAAATTATGTCTCAATTCAGTCTTATTAACGATTTGTTGTTGACCATACCAGGGATAAGCTGAGTACCATGCATTTGATTTAACCTGTGTAATTCGACCCCAACCGAGAAACTCTGACAAATGATACGAGCCTCCTCCAAACAAGAAGTAAGTTCGTGGGTAACCTTTAGCAGCTCCGTAGATAGCGTTGAGACCCCATCCATTGTTGTCAACAAAGTCACCAAGATAGCCATCGTATGATTCATCGAAATTGCTAAAGAACACGAAACGTTTGCCACCATCAATAAAAACCCAGCGAGCAAAATGGATCGTTGGTGTCCCCATTAAATCCCCTTTAACAAACCAATTTTTAGCTGCAAAATTGGTTGCCCATAAGAAGAACAAGAGAATTAGCTTTCGCAACCCCGGCTTGGTCTCAAAAACTTGCGAAAGTTGATTTTGATAAATGACATCTTCTTGATCTTTCATTTTCGTGATGTGTTCTTCCGGCACTTGACTTATTAGTTTGCCGAAAGGTTTCTCACGCCATTCAAAGAAAAGGAACAAAACAATTATTGCGAGTAAAATAAGGGGAAGCAGTACGATCAGTAGAAGTAAAAAGAGAATCATTGTCAGACCCTTGCCTTTGGGTGGTGGATTCAATTTTTTCAGATCGTTCGCCTTTTCATGTGACCTAGCGAAGTCCTTAATTGCCTTATATGCTTCTCTTTCCGACAGCCACTTTTTTCCATTAATAGCGACGAAATCTTTTACGTCTTCATGAAATGTTGCCTCTTCATGTACTTGAGATACGGATCTTCCCGGAGCTCCCACGTAGAAAGTCGTCGTTCTCCTGGAATTCTTTTTTAGATATGAAAGCCTTGTTTCGTTGGTTGGATTTTCGGGGTAGTCCTCACAACAAGATAAGATGGCATCTAGTCCATTCGAAACTTCTTTTACAAGTTCGTGTAAATGCGCTTCGGGAGATCCATCTACATTTGCTGAATAGATAACACTGGCTTTGAACTTTTCGTTTGCCGGTGCAATGACCCATCTGGCGAAATGAACAGAATTTATTTGCTTAAAGGAGAATTCACCTTCACCACTGGCAGGATTCCCAATTTTATCGAGAATGGCTGCTAATTCATCTACTTTATCTGCTTTAATATATGATTGAAGAAGTACAGCTGATTGTTTCAATATAGTGGTTTTGGATTACGATTTTAAAATTAATATTCAGCCGGTTTAATTCCTAGTAACAAAATTGAATTAACTTCTGCGTTGATTAGCAAGCGTTTTGGTACTGTTGACTACACCGAGTAGAGGCATTATTAACATGAACATACCAAGAGTCATTGGCATGGATCGATAATAGATTTCATCCACGTTGGTGATCACTCCGTAAGTTCCAGCGACTAGCACTATTGAAGACATTGCTATCTGCATTCCCTTGTGCTCGAAGAATCCGCTACATTTTTCAAGAAATTGTGCTATGGATTCTTTTTTAGAAAAACCCAGAATTTTGTGCAATCCTTCGTGTACGTGTTGTACCGCGCTTATCATCAACAAGATGGCAATAAAAATAAAGGCGTGTACGTGAGAAGGATCTAAAAACTCTTCGTAAAGATCGTAGATGCCAAAGCTTAATAAGGCGAGGCCACTGAATATATTGAATGTGGTTGAAGATAAGATGTGCTTCATCGAGTTAGTTTTTGCCTGGTTTTCACCTCACTAAGGGTAAATATAATTCAATATCTTTAACCCGCATTCACGTATTGAAATGACTGGAAAAGAATTAGGAAAAGAGTACCCACAATCCGATGAAAAGGAAATTTTCGATGAGATGATGCGTGAAATGAAAGCGCAGGTGGATGATCTTTACAGGAATAAGAAAATGTTGCGTCAAGTTCACACAAAGATGCACGGATGTGTAAAGGCCGCTTTCGAGATAGAAGAGCAATTGCCTAAAGAATTGCAAGTAGGTGTATTCGTTCCTGGAAAGACGTATCATACTTGGGTCCGCTTTTCTAACGCAAGTACCGTACCTCAGGAAGATGGGAAAAAGGATATTCGCGGAATTGCGTTGAAACTAATGGGAGTCCCCGGTGACAAACTTCTGGAAGATGAAAAGCATGAAACTACGCAAGATTTTCTGCTAATGAGTAGCGAGACTTTCTTCTCGAAAAATGTTGAAGAATTTCGCGGCGCAATGAAAGCACTAACGGCAAAAAGCAAATTCGCGCTGCTGTTTTTCTTTTTGAAACCTTTCAACTGGGGATTAGCGGGACGTATGTTAAAGTCCTTAATCAAATGTGTAAATCCTTTGGAAACTCCATATTGGAGTACACAAGCCTATCGATTCGGCACTGAAGATCGGGCAGTGAAATATTTTTTAAAGCCTTCGGAAAACAATACGCTCATTAACGAGAACACGACTGATCCGGATTATCTTAAAATCAATTTAGCCCAGACCTTAAATTCGCATGAAGCTCAGTTCGATTTTATGGTTCAGTTTCAAACAGATGCGGATGAGATGCCTATTGAAGACCCTACCGTTCCATGGAAATCTCCTTTCGTCAAGCTGGCAACCTTGCGTATCGTACCTCAGCGATTCGATTCTCAAGAACAAATGGAATTTGGGGACAATTTATCCTTTAACCCATGGCATTCACTTCCAGCTCATAAACCACTCGGCAGCTTTAATCGTGCACGAAAGGTTGCGTATGAAGGTATGTCGAAATACCGACATGAAAAGAATGATATTCCAATGAAAGAACCGAATGATTCCCCAGATTTTTTAGAACAAACGACATGACAGAATCAACAGGCATTCCAAATAAAAATGTATTAAGCAGGAAAGTAAGTGTAGAAGTATCGTGTGATCTGCAAACAGCCTACGACTTTATTTCAAGTAGTGATGATTTATCTTTATGGTTGAAAAAATCGGGACCTATTCCAGGAGCTACGCATTGTGAAATCATCAACGGACCATATGATCATGTCGGAGCTAAAAGAAAGGTTTTCTTTGAAAGTGGAGATTCTGCGGAAGAAGAGCTTCTAAACGTTGATGCGCCTGCCAGTTATAATTATTCAATCAAGCATTTCAGTAATTTTCTGGAGAAACTTTCAGGAGCGGCATACGGCCAGTTGTGGTTTGATAAAATAGATGGACGAACTCGAATTACCTGGATTTATTCATTTCATTATAAAAATCTGTTTAAAAGAGCCATTCTGTCTTTGTTTCTAACCTTTGTTTACAAGAAATTCATGAAGGAGTCTCTTATAAATGCCAAAAGATGCATTGAATCGGAATAAATCAAATCTATTTGTTGTCCTAATAAGAGTTTAAATTTCTTATATACCTGAATTGTTCGTTTCTGTGATTTCACAGGAATGATTAAATACATGCATATAATCGATTTGGGAAACTCCATTCTTACGTTCGGAAAATATGACACTCGTATCGAATTAAATCGATCTAGATTTGGTTCTAGAAAACAACGTGATATGAGATTTATGATAGTATTTATGTCGATAGCAATTCTGGGAGTAATAACAACTTCATTTAGTAACAGAAGCAACTTTAATGTGAATATTTCATTTTCGAAGAGATCGAAGTGTGTTAATGCAACAGCCAGTCTTCAAAATGACAAAGTCCTTTTTAGAATTACAATGAGTAATGATTATGGGACAGGTTATTACGCATTAAAGCGAAGAAATAACAAGGACGAAGTAGAGTTGATTGAGTGTAGAGAAATTCGTAACGGTGAATCTTTGAGAACATATGAGTTTGAAGATTATGATGAAATGGTTCATGATTGTCAATATTCAATTACTCGAGTAGATGTATTAAAACAAGAAAGTGAAGTCGTTAAGAGATGGCAATATAACGATACGGATAAAAGATTGATTGAAATAAAGAGATAGATTCAAATGGTTAGTTTTTCATAGTAGTGGTTAGTTTCATAGGTTAGTTTTGGTTTGAGTCTGCCCCGGTATTATACCGGGGCTTTTTATTTGTCAATATTGTTCTACACAGGGATTTAAGCACTTCGTTCACTGGGAAACTCAACTTGATCGTAAGAAAATTTCGAGGTTATTATTCCTTCAACTCGATCTACTTTGGCTATGTGAAACAATTAAAGTGAACAAAATGAATTCAATATTCAACATAGTACTTTTAGTAATTGCAGTCTCTGGAATTAGAGTTGGTTTATCCCAAACGAGTGATGAAAGAATTGAAAGGTTCCTTCACGAAAATCGAATAAAGCTTGAACTTGAAGAGCAAGATATAAGAGATGTGGAAATCTATGATCGTCATTATTCGACAAAAGAAGAACTGGAATTTATATATATCCGTCAAACAGTAAATGGTATTGGTGTTTATAATAGTTCGGGAACATTTGTTGCAAGTGATGAGGAGTTGATACTATCTGGAGATCGACTGATAAGAGGGATGTACTCAAAGTCTATCGATGAAAACATTCTTGTAGACAAACTGAAAGCCATTACTCTAGCAGCAAACAAGCTATACAAAAACATCACGTTGGAGGGTCAAATTGAAAGAACAATTGATGGCGACACTTTTTCAGCCCCTCATATTTCTCAAACCACAATAAAACCCATTAAAGTATACTACCAGAAAGAAGCTGAACTTAGATTATGCTGGAACTTTAATATCAAATCGATAAATAGAGATCATTGGTGGGATGTGTGTGTAGATACAGAGACCGGAGAACTTTTAGTAATAAATGACTGGGCTCAAAAATGCCGTTTGAATGATCCTCAACACAATCATTGTGATCACAAAGAAATACATGCCAATACGCAATTAATGCCACCATCTCAGATCGGCGGAGCACCTGTGTACAATGTATTTGCTTTGCCTGTTGAAAGTCCAAATTTCGGAGGTCGTTCATTGGTTGTTGATCCCGCTGACTCCGTAGCGTCTCCATTTGGCTGGCATGATATCGATGGAAATTCTGGCAATGATTTTACTTCGACAAGAGGCAATAATGTTTATGCCATGGAAGACGAAGATGGAATGAATGGTAACGGCTATTCTTCAGATGGCACTTCTTCCTTACTCTTTGATTTTAACTATAATCCAATGGGAGAGCCCGATTCATCAATGGATGCCTCGATCACCAATTTGTTTTACATGAATAATGTGATACACGATATAACGTATCATTACGGATTTGATGAGATTGCCGGCAATTTTCAGAAGAATAACTACACCAATGGTGGTCTGGATGAAGATCAGGTGATGGCAGATGCACTCGATGGAGCCTGGTTCAATAATGCCATATTTATGACTCCTCCTGAAGGGTCGAGTCCGCGCATGGAGATGTATACCTGGGAGGCAAAGGTCGAAGAATTTCTGACAATACTGTCGCCTAATGTAATTGCTGGCAGTTATGTTTCTTATGAATCTAAGTTTGGTAATCCAGTACCATTAAATCCAATATCATCCGAGTTGATTCTTTTAGTTGATGGACAAGGTAATGCACATGATGCTTGCGAAGATCCAGTAAACCTGAATGAACTAAATGGCAACATAGCAGTTATTGTTAAAGGTGGATGCATGTTTACCGACAAAGTGCTTCGTGCACAAAATGCAGGGGCTATCGCCGCAATTGTTATAAACACAGCAAACAGTTGGATGTTTTCGATGGGAGGAACGGATCCCGCAATTACAATCCCTTCGATTCTAGTCGACTATAACATTGGTCAGGAACTATTATCAAGATTAGAAAGTGGAGAACAGATATTTGCTTCTCTTGAAAGTGAAGATATATCTGAGGATGGCAGTTACGATAATGTGGTTATTGCTCATGAGTATGGTCATGGGATTTCGAGTCGACTTACCGGAGGAGCTTCGAATGTGAACTGCCTACAAAATCAGGAACAGATGGGCGAAGGATGGTCCGACTGGTTAGGATTAACGTTAACAATAGAATCTGGAGATAATGGAACGGACGCCCGCCCACTCGGCACGTATGTAATGGGGGACAGTTCTACCGGTGCGGGTGTTCGTCCAGCTCCTTATAGTACGGATTTTCAAATTAACAACTACACTTATGGAAGCACGAACGATATAAATAATCTAAGTGCACCGCACGGAACAGGCTTTGTGTGGGCAACCATCCTATGGGATATAACATGGGCACTTATTGATAAATATGGTTTTGATAGCGATTTATATAATGGTAGCGGAGGAAATAATATCGCTATGCAGTTAATAATTACGGGTATGAAGATTCAACCTTGCAGTCCCGGTTTTGTGGATGGTCGCGATGCTATTTTACAAGCGGATCAACTTTTATATAACGGTGCGAATCAGTGCTTACTATGGAATGCGTTTGCGAACAGAGGTTTAGGCTATTCAGCAGACCAGGGATCAAGTGATAGTCGGGTTGATCAGATAGAAGCATTCGATCTCCCTCCGTCTTATAATGTACCACCAACAACTATAAACGTAGCATCCTGTGATAGTTATCTATGGCCTGAGACCGGAATTATGTACCTACAAAGTGGAACCTATTCAAATGTGTTGACAAGCGTATCGGGTTGTGATTCGGTTATTACCCTGAACTTACAGATTAATGAAAGCTTCGAAAGCACCGAAGAAGTTGAAGCTTGCAAGGAATATGTCTGGCCTGTTAACGGGACAATATATACAGAAAGCGGTCTATTCACTGAGAGCTATACCACTGTTAATGGATGTGATTCAACGTATAACCTAGAACTGACGATTACGGATTTCGATGTTAATGTCGAATATTTAAATGCAACAAGTCTTTTTGCAGAGAACATATCTTCAGGAGGCCAAATAAATTATAGCTGGTACGATTGTGGGTTGGACGAAATTATCGTCGGTCAGAACAATCAAATATTTTCACCAGTTAATAATGGAAGCTACGCTGTTATTGTTGACATGGATGGCTGCTACGACACGACAAATTGCTATATCATAAACTCTTTAGGACTCGAAGATGATAAATTGGAGACGGTCTTGGTCTATCCAAATCCGACAAAAGGTAATATTCATATTGATCTCAACAATTTTTACGATCACATTAAAGTAGATGTTTCAACCATTCAGGGGCAGATATTATCCAGCAGAGAATTCAGAAATCTGGAGGAAATTGACTTGCTCATTGAAGGCTCTGCGGGGCAGTACCTGATTATAGTTCATGTACCCGATGGAGGTAAGAAAATTTTTAAGATAATAAAGGAATAGCAAATACTTAAGCGGTTAGTTTGAGTTTGATTAGCGTCAAAGGCACGCGGTTAGCGTGCCTTTTTATAAGAATAATTATGGTGTATCTAATGAAAAAAAAGAGGCTTAATATATTGTATGTCGATAAAGACAAAAACAACCGCAAATTGTTTCAGATGAGATATAAATTTGAATTTTCAATTTTCCTGGCGTCAAGCGAGTTTGAAGCTGAAGCAATTCTTGAAAAGGAACAAATAGATATCGTTGTGAGTGATCATATGTTAGAACAGGTTACAGGGGTCGAATTTCTGAATACAGTACGTCAGAAATGGCAAAATATCGTAACGGTTTTGTTGACTCACTTCAGTGATGATCGAGTTCTATCTACCGTAGTGCGATCTGTTGGTATTCATTATTGTTTAAAGCGACCGTATAATCACTATGCTCTCGAAGGTTTGTTTAGAGAAGCATCATAGAATATATTGTCTAAGGATTCTTGTTCGTAGGTATCATCACTATCCAGAATTTTATCAAACTCGCATTTAAATACGAGATTATAATTCTCATTAACGAGGTTATCTTCAGAAATTGAAATAGTAACACAGTCGTAATTCGGAAATTTCAAATCCTCTGACAGGAAATTCTCCTTTGGAAATTCGAGGGCAGATCCGTTATCTAAAGTGGTTTGTTTTATGATCATTCCTAGTGGTAAACTTGTGATGTTTTTCAATGAAGTTTTTGAGTTAGAAGCGCACACTTCAAGCGCTAATTCTGATAGTTCATCCAGCATACTATTTAGCTCTTTACCTTTTTTCATGCTAATTGAAAGATCAACGATTTTAATAGTAAGATAAGGATATTCAAGCCTGAACCTTTTTGTTCTGGTTTCTTTGTTCAACGTAAAATTGTAGAATTCTTCCATAGCATCAGTTTTTCGTCTTTTTTCAATGAGCCGGTAAACTTCAGCATCTGAGAGATGCTCGAACACATTGGTACGTCTTAGGGATAAAGCTACAACGGTTTAATTACAAAGACAATACGTATAATCACCTAAATGTTCATTATAATAGTAGACTTGATCAAACTGCACTTGTCAACGAACAATGCTAAAAACTTTCGAATTTTAACTTTGATACCTTGTGCTTAAAGGAGCCAGCCAAGTCTAAAATCAGCAAATAATTGAATATCAAGTGAAAATCTGATTATTAGTATTCAATTAAGTAATTAAAGTAAGTACGTTCTAACTCCAGTACCATTCGGCATAGGTAAAAACACCTAGATGAACAATCTCCTACTTTAAGTTTTCATATTAAATATGCCTTCGATCAAAATATAATTTAGGTTTAAAAATGGAAGTAAATCGTACAAAATAAATTAAACTAAAGTCCTTATATTAATAGAGTTTACACGGAATACAGATTGATTTAAATAGATGAAGATTTATTTGTTTACTTTTCTGTCAGTTATTCTTTGTAAGAATCGAGACTATTAACTATTAAACGCTTTTATTAGACGAAAACAACCTACCTTTAAATTCAGGCACCTATTGAAATAATGTCGTTGGTATTAGTGTGATTTAATTATCGCAATAAATTATGAGAAGAGAAATTGAAATCCTACACATTACAGACAATCTGAGCGACGCAGATCGTGTTCGTCGTGAGATTGAAAAAGTGATGCCCAACGCTAAGGTGACTTATGTTTCTAAGAAGAAGACTTTATTGAATCATCTGAAGAGCAAGAAATACGGTTTAATTATAGCAGATTATGCTGTTCCAGGTTTAGTAGGGCTGGAAAGTTTGAAATTGGTTAGAGGAAGCCTTAAGGACTCCCCAGTCATTTATCTATCAGATTCAATTGGTGAAGAAGAGGTAGTTGAATTATTGAAGACAGGTGCTACTGATTATGTATTGAAGAGTAACTTGAAAAAGTTATCAATAGCAATTTTACGAGCATTAAAAGAAATTGATGATCGAGCGCTGGTTAAACGGAAGGAAGATGAAATACGAGAGTCAAACGAATTTCGCGCCTCTGTGCTTAATGCGCTAAGTACACATATTGCGGTGCTTGACAAAAACGGATTGATAGTTGAGACAAATCAAGTATGGGATAAGTATGTAAACATCCACACGGAGAAGAATTTACAATCCATATCTAGAGGAGAAAATTATCTGGAAGAAATTTTAAAGATAAAAATGGAATCCAATTCTGAACTGGAATATGTGCATGATGCGATTATAAAAGTCATTGAGGGAGAATACAAATATTTTTATCATGATTATCAGTGCAATAATTTGCAACAAGAGAAGTGGTATACCATGCGTGTTACGCCACGAATTGATACTAAAGGCGCAGTCATTGCACACTCCAATATTACAGAGAGAATTCAAACAGAGAAAAAACTACGTAAAAGTGAAAGTGAGTTTAAGTCGCTCACTGAAAATGCACCAAATGTGATTTTAAAAATTGGAAAGAACTTTGAAATAGAATATATCAATAAGAATCTTTTTGGTCTGGAAAGAAAAGATATTATTGGCTCTAGTGCATTTAGTCATATATACCCAAAGGACAAAAGCTTCACAAGAAAGAAACTGAGTGAGGTATTCAAATCAGGTAAATCCAGTTATTTTGTTACGACAAGAACACATGATGTAGAAAATCCAATTACTCTTGGTACGTACGTAGGACCAGTTATTGGTGATAAAGGAACTGTTCAAAGCCTTATTCTTATAATTCGCGATATGACCGAGGAAATTCGTGATAAGGAATTATTAAAAGAAAGTGAGAAAAGATTTAGAGGAATTTTTGAAGGGATGTCCGAAGGCATTTTGCACGTAGATCCAATTGGGCGAATAAAATCGGTTAACCCAGGGCTCTGTAAGATGTTAGGGTATAGTGAATCTGAGTTAGTTGGTAAGATTTGCTATGATTTTCTACATGATGAAGCTACTGGCAAAAGACTGAGGAAAAAGATGAACTACCGAAAGCATGGCCAAAGTGGGCAATTTGAGACTAAATTTATTACAAAATCAGGTTCTGAATTATGGACAAATATATCTTCCCAACCAGATTATAACTCGAATGGAGAATTCATAGGTGTTATGAGCATCATTATGGATATTAGTGAGAGAAAGAAGGCGGATTTACAAGCGATGAAAATTAAGGAGGCTTTTACGAAAGCTCTCGAGCATATGGTGGCAGAAAGAACAGAGGAATTAGAAAATGCTCAAAAGGAATTAGCAGTTTCTCTGAAGAAGGAAAAAGAATTAGGGGAGCTTAAGTCCAGGTTTGTTTCAATGGCTTCTCATCAATTTAGAACTCCACTATCCGTAATACAAAGTAGTATGGGCATATTAGATATGCAGAAGGAGAACATGGGTGATAGTTTCAAGCCAGTATTTGAGAGAGTATACGATAGAGTTAAAGATCAGATCGAAGGAATGACGGATTTAATGAATGAAGTTCTTATTCTTGGAAAAATAAATGCGGGTAATATTAAAGTACGCTTTGAGGAAACCGATATAGTAGAGTTATGCAACAACATTACAAAGAGCTTTGCAGATTTAAACACCGATAAAAAGCTTGTAACGGAGATTAAAGGAAAACCAATTGATGTAAAAATTGATTCAAAACTATTTGAACATGCCTTGTCAAACTTCATTTCCAATGCGTTAAAGTATTCACCGCAAAACTCAACAACGAAAGTGAAACTAGCTTTTAACAAACATAAAGTTAAAATCGCCGTAAAAGATCAGGGGATTGGAATACCCAATGATGCTCTTCCTCATTTATTTGTCCCGTTTTATCGGGCGGCGAATGCCCGGGATATTACCGGGACGGGACTGGGCACATCTATTGCCAAAGAGTATATTGAACTTATTGGTGGAGAAGTTGAAGTCGAGAGTGAGGAAGGATCTGGCACAGAAATAATGATAACATTTAAAAACAATTAAAATGGAAAAAATACTAATAGTTGAGGATGAGATGAATATCAGAGAATCTCTTGGTGAAATTTTCAATTTGGCTGGTTACCAGGTTGAACTGGCATCTAATGGGAAAGAAGGATATGAATCAATCATGAACGAAAAACCAGATTTAGTCATTTGTGATGTCAGTATGCCTGAGCTCGATGGGTTTGAATTGTTAGGTGCAATTAATCAAAGAATGAAAGATGAAGTAGTTCCTCCATTTTTATTTTTAACCGCCAAAGTTGAACCTCAAGACATTCGACAGGGAATGAGTCTAGGCGCGGATGACTATATACTCAAACCTTTTGATCATACACATCTACTGGAAGTTGTTCGTATGCGTCTCGAAAAGAGAAAAAAACTGCTTGAAAAAAGTCAGGGAACTGTGTCTAATCAACAGGAGTTTAAAGGGTTTAATAAACTTGCTTTGCCAAATGAAGAAGGGTTGATATTAGTACCTTTTGATGACATTATTAAATGTCAGGCAGACAGAGCGTACTGCCATTTTCACTTAAATTCAGGAAAGACGATTCTAGTGTCAAAATCTATGAAGGAGTTTGAAGATATTTTAATGGCCAACAACTTTATCAAGGTACACAAGTCATCAATTGTAAACATAAATTATGCAGATAAATATCTTAGAGGAAAAGGGGGGCAGCTGCTAATGTCGGATGGTTCTATTGTACCTGTTTCAGTACGTAAGAAGGAGGAGTTAATGAGAATACTGAAGACATAAATAGAAAACCTGGATATCACCCATCCAACCAGCTGGTTATGAAGTTTTTGAACCAGTTTTGATGTGTATTTACAACAAGCTACATGGGTTCAATCCAGGCTTTGTTAAAACTAAGCTTCGTACTATGTGCTAAGATAACTCAGGGCTTAAGATGGTAGCTACAGATATTTCCCAGCGTTTACTTTCATCTTCCAAACAGATAGCACTTTTGTTCGTTTTAATGTTCTATTTCCATTTCTTACATATTAAGGGTCAATCAATTATCGATGACACTTAATATCCGTTAAATGATTATCTAATTATACTTACATGGCCGTGATACATTTCTGGCTTGCCCCGCTCGACCGTATTTGTGCTAGCTTGAAGTTTCATGCTCCACGTGTATGTTCCATCTTGAGCCGGATCACCATTCTGTGTTGTGCCATCCCAACCAACGTTTAAATTACTTGATTCAAAAACGACTTGCCCCCATCGATTGTAAATCATGAGTTGATAATTCTCATGGTCGAAGCCAGATCCAAAGACAGGCTTAAAGCTATTGTTGTATTCATCTCCATTTGGCGTAAAGCTGTTCGGTACATAGAATAGCAACTCATCGAGAATATTTACATCTAATTGAGTCGTATTTTCGCATCCCTGTTCATTGAATGCAGTTAACGTTACTTGGTAGATTCCGGCTTCTTCCGGAAATAGATGAATTGGATTTAAATCCGAACTTGTAGCGTTATCTCCAAAATTCCATTCGTATGTTACGGCACCAACTGATTCATTGATAAATTCAACCTCAGGGTTTAATATGGTCACCTCATTATTAATATAATTGAACTGTGCTACAGGATTAGCTATGACGCAGATATAATCTTCAATAGTCAGAGTATCAGCACATTGAAACTCGTTGGTAACGATTAAAGTTGCATCGTAACAGCCAGGGCTTTGAATATAAAAAGTACTTGGTCCGCAGTCATTCAATAACATGCCGTTATTGAGTTGCCAAAGACATGACTCTGAAGAGTTGCCGTTTGAATTAATCGTAATAGGTTCCCCTTCGCAAACACTTATAGGAGCATCAGGATTAGCATTTGGTAATGGATTACCTTCCAGTGTAACGAAAGCTGAGTTTACGCATCCATTCGTATCAGTAACGTTTATTGTGTAAGTTCCTTCTCCCAGATTTGTGAGCGTGTAGCCATTTATTCCTTGATTTGACGACCAATTAATGGTGTAACCAGGACTACCACCTATTACACTTGCTTCGATTTCCCCATCTTTATTTCCTGTGCAGCTTACCGCATTACCATAATAATCAGACAAAACATTGATATTTACGATAAGGGAGTCAGGTTCAGTCAGCGTAATTACAGTTGAAGTCATGCAGCCGTTTATATCTTCAACTGTCAAATTGTATGTCCCGGCTGACAAGCCTGTCTGATCTTCATTTCCATTATTTAGTCCACTCCCGTCAAGCGTTGTCCAGAGGTATGCGTATCCGGAAGACCCTCCATTTACAGTTACATCGATTGTTCCATCATCAAGTCCAGTACATGAAATATTGTTACCTGAGTTAAATATGGATACGCTATTTAATACTTCTAGAGAGTCAGGCTCTGTAAGCACTATTGAATCAGAAATTGTGCATCCATTTGCATCTGTGACAGCAACGCTATACAAACCACCTGATAAACCTTGTTGATCCTCATTTATTGACACAAGGCCGGAACCGTTTAAAGTCGTCCAATTATAAGAATAGTTTTGTGTGCCTCCGGTAATTTCCAAATCAATAGCCCCATCAGAGAATCCGTTGCATGAAATGTTATTTCCAGAAGGATAGAGAGTAGAAGAAAGAATTACATTCAACTCAGATGGTTGAGTTAAATCATATGTTTCTTCAAGAGTACACCCGTTTGAATCGGTAACAATTACTTTGTACTGACCTGCCGGTATTAAACTTAAATCTTGTGTATTATTGGTTGTCAGATACGTATTCGAGCTAGACCAGATATATTGATATGGAGCAGTTCCTCCTATCACGTTAATATCGATTGACCCATCTTCGCTATTATAGCAACTTACGTTATTTCCATTGAAAATTGAAATAACGGTGTCAGACACCACCAGCGGATCTGGTTCTATTATTGAAGTAGTATACGAAGCAGTACATCCCACTGAATCTGTTACAACAACATTATATGAACCTGGACCTAAATTATCTAAATCTTCAGAACTTGAGGCGTTTGACCAATTGAAAGAAAATGGAGCATAACTTCCTGTTACCGTTAAATCAATTAATCCATCGGCCATACCATTACAAGTAACATTTTTGTTTACAGAAGTGATGCTAGCATCAAATGTTGTTAAATTGATAATTATGTAGTCCGTATCAGCCGGGCAGTTTAAGTTGTTCTGTGAAACTAACCATAGCTCAGCTTGGCCTGCTTGAATTTCACTTTGACTTGGTGTGTAAATGGCGATTGTGTCGCTCTCATTAGTATTGAATGTACCGGTATAATTTGTCCAGATTGCTGATCCAGTGATGGGGGCCGAACCAGTTAATTGAACAGCAGGTACCGGGTCCGAACAAATGGTCATATCCTGACCAGCACTTACTAAAGCATCATTGGAGTAATCGACCACTTGTATTGTATCATATGCGTACATGCAGCCTTTGGAGTCGGTGACTGCGACAAAATAATCTCCGGGTACTGTGACATCAATTGACTGTGTAGAAATTCCATTTATCGTTGAATCCGCGGTTGAACTCCAGGAGAACTGATAGGGTCCTGTACCATTGGATGGAGTAGCGGTTAAAGTCGTTACTGAATTGCTACAAACTGCGGCTTGCTGGGGTCCAATTTCGACATTCAATTGTGGAATTGAAGCGACGTAGGCCAATGCCGCCCCTGCATCAAGTCTGCCCGCACCCAGCAAACCTGCATAGTTTGGATTTAGACTGTCTATTTTAACGGCAGTTGCTTTTAGGATAGCTTCTACTTCTTCAAATGTCAAACAAGGTCTCAACGATAGCATTAGTCCTATTGTACCTGTCACGATAGGTGCGGCGAATGAAGTTCCGTTACCAATAAGATACCAGCCAGGTGCAACAGCCAATGGCACGTCGTAGCCAGGTGCACAAATATCAACAGAATCATTATGTTGATGTGTAGTTGCTGGATTTCCAATTGTTCGTTCGTGATTATCATTAGGTCCAATGCTGGAAACTGCAATGACGTGGTTAAAAGATGCGGGATAAACTTTGTTCATAGCCCCACCACAAGTTCCACCGTTTCCTGCTGCGGCTACAATAATGGTTCCGTTATCATATATTTCATCAATAATATTTTGGATATACTGACTATACCAGCAACTTCCTGCCCAACTTGCATTTACCACTCTTGCACCATTGTTTGAAAGTGTAAGCAATTTATTATAATTCATAGTGGTTAGAGCTAATTTACATTGATTACCTATCGAACTTTTCCCAACGCCATTGTCTGTACCTCCGGCTGCAGCAGTCGCTACTGCCGTGCCATGATTTTTATATTGTGCTGGGGCGTTTGGGTAATTGTAAACTGAGACGTATTCGTTGACAAGCTCTTCATGGTTTTCATAGTAACCTCCGTCCGAAATTCCTAAAATAATATTGGTATCACCTACTGTATAGTCCCATGCTGTCTGTGCATTAATAAGATTAAGTGCATAGTCATTTGAAAATGCAATGCTATAGTCGTTTGGAGTCATTAGCAATTCATATTCTGGTGCGCGCTCAGGGTTTATTAATCCTCGTGTTAAAGCCGCTGCTTCTAAAAATTTATCCTGATCGCAGATGCATTGAAATTCATATACTTTGAGTAATGACTCCCGTCGAGATGCAGGTACAGCTTGCTCAACCTCGATAATATTAAAGTCATTGATTAATTGTTGAATGTCATTGTTAGTTGAACGAAGTTTACCTTCAACCATGGTTGGGATATCTTTTGGTTGGTTGATGGTCACCCAGATACCGTTGGTATCCACTTGAGAATTACATATTGAACTTATTGTAATAATCAAAACAAATAAGATTCCGCGTAGCTTTAGATTTTTCATTTCCATTAATTTTTGAATTAATTTCCGTGACCAAACTACGGCGGTGTCGTGGGATAAATGAGCAGTAACTTCCAAACGAACATTCCGAACTTCCAACCGTTCTAAACTGTTCTCGACTCTAATCAACACGAATAATTACGGGCTCAGAGTATAAGATATGTTTCGAATTATACTTTGGGAAAATCATACCTGACGTTGGGTAAAAGTAAGGCCATTCAATTAATAGGATATCCGTTATTTGGATTATTATGAAGGCAACACTGTTTCTATGTTTGATCCTGATAGGATTTACAACGCAAGCCAAGGTAGAGCGTATTTCTATTTATTTTAGTGATACCTCCCTGTCAATTTCAGATTCATCCACAAGGGACCTCGAGCAGTTTTGCAAGAAGTATCGCGATCCTTTTAAGTATGAAATTCAGATCATCGAGATCAATTCATTCGCTGAAATCGGAGACGAAAATTTAGCATTTGAAATCTGTGCTAAGAGAGTCGAGATGATAGAAGAATTAATATCAATGGCCAGTGAGCAACCAGCTGTACGATGTTGGGGGAATCAGATTAACAAATTGAATTTTAAACCAGTTAACTGGAACAGGGTTGATTTATATTATTATATCATTGAAATAAATAATCAAGCCAATGTCGTGAGTCATAAAGTTGAAGAGTTGCAGGTAGCGAACATAGCACGTGAACCCAGTTCAACAAAAGAAGTGATCGATTATAAAAAGGATGAACGTTCTCAGAGTCAGTCACCTGGCCTATATGCACGACCATTAGTGCTAAATATTGAGTTTGAAGCTGGAACATTTAATATTAAATCGGGTCAGGAAGAAGAGCTGAAAAAATTACTTCGAATATTAGAAAGTGAGCCCGAATTATCTGCTCATATTATGGGGCATGTATGCTGTGAAAACCGCCAGCATTTCAGTAAGAAAAGAGCAAAAGTTATCTATAAGTTTCTTGTTGAAAACGGAATAAATAAATCCCGATTAAAATTCAGCGGATATGGTAATACCAGTCCTATCATTTATCCCGAAGCATCAGAATCAGACAGAAAGACAAACCGTAGGGTGGAGGTAGAATTTTATTTTTCGTCAAAATAAGTTTTATTCTAAAATTCCTGACGGAGGAATATGATATAAACCATTTTTTATTGCATAAATCACAACTCCAGCTGTATTTTTTGCGTTTGTTTTCTTGAGTATATTCTGTCTGTGCGCCTCTACTGTTCTGTTTGAAATACAGAGCAAATCTGCAATTTCATTATTAGTTTTCTCTTGACAAATGAGTTCTAATATTTCTTTCTCTCTGCTGCTGAGTACATCAGAGCTAAAAGTGGGATTAAATTCTTTGTCCTCTACAATTTTAACAAGCAAAGCTTTAGATACTTTATCGTCAAAATAATAACCTTGTTCATGGACAGCGTAAATTGCATCAACGACCCTTTCTATGCTGCAATTCTTAGGTAAGTAACCACGGGCACCACTTTGTATGCACTGTGAAATAAATTCATCTGAATAATACATGCTCACCATGATTACCTTAATTGCAGGGTATTTTTTTCTAATTATTTTTAGAGTTTGTTGACCGTTTAGAACCGGCATATCAAGATCCATGAGGATTATATCGACCTTTTTACTTTTTAAACATTCCAACAATTCTTCTCCATTTGAAACGTCGAATAATACCTCCAATTCTTCTTCGTCTTGGAGCAACATTACCATGCCTTGTCTGACTAAATAATGATCTTCTGCAACCCCTATAGTAATTTTTTTCTTCATGTTTATTCAGTTGGAATAGTGAGTTCTATTCTAGCATTTTCACTTTCGTTTCTCGAAAATTTTATCCCTCCATTTATCAGTAATAATCTGGATTTAATGGAATCAAGTCCAAGACCTTTAGATTCATCTGCAAATCGATCAAATTCATCTTGATCAATTCCATTTCCGTCATGCGTTATGTCTATCAGTATCTTTCTTTCAAACTTAATTAATGATAATGTCAGTGAACCGGGCTTGTCGTACTTAATTAAGTTACTAATCAGTTCAAGCGTAATTCGATAGATGTTGGTTTGAATTTGTTTTGAAATACTTTCAGGGTCCTTAACCGAGCTTTCAAATCGATAACCTGATTCATTCATGCTACCGATATAATTTCGTAATGCTTCAACGATTCCAAACTTTAGGACGAATTGAGGTGTTAAATTATGACTTACAGTTCGAATGTTTTGCATGATATCATCGATTCTGTCTTTCTCAGCTTCCAGTAGTTCAATGTCAAAATCGTTTTTACTCAAATCTCTTTGATATTTAGTAACACGAAATTTTAGAGCAGATAAAAGTGGACCTACTTCGTCATGTAAATTACCAGCGAGTTTTTCGCGTTCCGTTTCTTCGGCGTTAATGACCGCTTTCAACATCTCAACTTCCTTGCTTTTCAGGGTCATCAAGTGCTCCGCCTCTCTTTCCCGTATACGTCTATTGTAAATTACCACAAACAGAATAATTGCCAAAATAAGGATAAACATCATAGCGCTGCCTGATATTACAAGCAGAATTATACTTGTCGCGTCTTCCATGTTCCTACTATTATTACCAAATTCATAATTATTGTCGAAATCAGTTGAATTGGCCAGGTATAATTAAAGAGATAATCATCTGATCTGATTATACTTTCAAATAGAAAAAGAAAGAAACTCGAACCGAAATAGATCATGAGCGCAGAGTTGATCCAAAAGAAGAAGTGCTTTGTTAAGTCTGGTATTTTCATTCGGACAAACTCAACAAAGAAATAAACAATTGATAATATCAGAATCGTTATTTCCACGTATATATAGAAATTGTTAATCATTATTAAATCAAATGTTCTAATAAAATCAACTATCGCAACTACTAAAAATCCGCCCGTTAAAATAAGCAAAACAGGTTTGATGAATGGTATCTGCAACTCCCTGGAATAAATTCCGGATAAAACAGGTGCTATAAGTATGGGGTATAATATTACCGGAACATTTGTTCCAATTCCATTCTCAATTAACAAAATGTTTGTTATATCGACTATAAGACCAATCGCTAAAAAAATAAGCAAAAGTAAAGTCGAACCGACTAAACTTTTGCTTTTTAATACTAATAGTGATGTAATTGCTACTGCGTAGAATATCCACGATATTAATAAGAGAATATCATAGACCCATAGTTGCATGTATTAAAATTACAAAGAACTGCTGGTTCCGCAACGAGGTGGACAAGGAGTACCATTTTCAAGAATCACTCCACCTTCCATGTTGTTTTCCTCACCGTCAACACCCACGAGCACCAGTACATCCGCTCCTACATCGTCAATTGCTCTGTAGATACGAATACCCACACACCCTGTTTGATTCAGGATCTGGTTTAACTTGTTTTTACCATAGAAGTGAGCTTTTACTCCACCTTCATTTTGTTCTTGATAATTGCTGGTCCACGTACCTGCGGTACGAAGATCTATTATTTCGCCTTCATTTCCATCAAATGCCATAATGTTGTTTTTAAATAATTAGTAGTACTAAACAGAAAATTTAAGGAATATATTTCACTTGACTTATTATTTCTACAGCTAGGCTTTGGGGTGTATTTTCTAACTCGTTGAAAAATAAGACTTATAGCTCTGTCTAGAATGAGTCCATATTACAATATCCGTATAAACACCTATAAGAACTAGTATAAATACGTACAAAGAAGTAATGAAACATTCTACCTTTTATCGAACCAGGCCATATGCCCGTTCGGAAAGATTTCTTTAGCGATTGGAAAGTTTAGCATGGCTAGCCCTTAATCATGCACTAGATTTAATTATTAACATTAAAATTTAGCAGCCATGATTAAAGCATTTCTTATTTATTTGACTTTGATAGTAGGTGTTTCTCAAGCATTTGCATCAATTTTTTTTATGTCCGTTCCTGTTGTAAGTAATAATGATCTTATACTGGAAAATGATTCTTCCTTAACTGAGAAGATAATTGAAATATCAGCACGTTCGATTTCTGATAGAAACTACTTCAAAATCCTAATTCAGAACGAAGAAGAGTCGTCGGTTTATTCCTTGGTTCGTGAATATGCAAATGGCGAGTTTGAATCTGTCGATTTAAAATTTGGCCATAAGAATAATATTAATCAACCGATTTGGTATTCTATTGTAGATAAGGACGTTCCTTGTCGCGACTTTAAATACACCCTTTATCGCATAACTGCGACAGCACAAGTCTTGAAACAATGGGACTATAACAGTGAAACAAATGAACTTTGTGAAGTTCCAGAAGATGTAATAGCGGTATGGTAGCGATACAGAGAGGTTGCCGGGTGATCCATCAAATGCCTTGTTGATCAATTGAAGGCACCTCTCTGTTCTACTTCACCCTGATAATAGTCATTCAAGTAAAAAATCCCTTCCATTTCGGAAGGGATTTTTTCTATTTCTGCTTTCGATATCGGTTTCAAATCTGGTAAGAATGACTTGCGATTGTAACGTTGGGAATTTGAGATCCGACTTACGGAAGAAGGTACTAAAAAAGCACCTGATACAACTTTACATTAGCTCTAGTTTAATAACAGACGCTATGAAAAAAGAATTTTTTAATATGGTTTTATTGCGAGTACTGATCGTGTCAAATTTGATTTTGTTATCGATTGATACTTTCGCTCAATACGATACGGTCCATTATATACCACCATTCTATAGTAGAACCAATAGCACGCTAGATTTAGGAAGAAGTTATCTTCATTTATCGACCAATGTTATGGACACGTTTATTGTAAATGTTGTTGAAAGCGACGGATCATTAATCATGAATGTCCAAATATCCAGGGATACACCAAAAAAGATTTGGCTCGGATACCAATACAATTGTATCGGGATAGTTGATTCAACAGGATTAAATACACCTTTGGTTACGGATGGAATTATCGCAAAAGCTAACTTCCCGTTTTTTGCAAATATCCGACACTCGTCTGATCTTCAGGGAATGTCTTTAACAGCGAAAGGTAGTCATGCCTTGGGCACCAGATTTAGGAGTGGACATATGTATACAACTAAATCCGGACCAAATGATGTTGGTTTTAAATCGCATATGATAAGCGTGATGGCTGTGGAAGACAATACAGTCATAACCTTTTCTGATATAAAACCAGGAGTCATTTTTCATGGTACGCCAACCGTTGGTAATACCTCAGAAGATATTGTGGTCACATTGAACAAATATGAGTCATACATCATTGCTACTCATCTGGATGAGCCATTCAATAATGGTAATGATACTCTAGTGAACGGTGTGTTAATCGAATCTACCCGACCAATTGTTGTTAATTCTGGTTCCTGGACAGGTGGTTCTGATCAGGTAAATAACCTTGGGTATAGAGATATCGGAATGGATCAAATTGTGCCAGTCGAATTAACGGGCACCAAGTACATACTATCCAAGAGATATTCCTATTTACCCGAAGAATGTGAACGCGTAATCGTAATTGCAGACAAAGACGAAACAGAAGTTTTCATTAATGGTTCTACCTCGCCCATAGCAACACTTCAGTCAGGTGAGTTCTTTATTGTACCTGCCTACTTTTTCAACGCGGATAACTTGATGAGCATAAACACCAGTTTACCTGTTTATGTGTACCAAACTACGAATGGTTCACCATCCGCTTCTTATACCTTGGGGATGAATTTTATTCCACCGATTACGTGTAGTGGATTAAATGAAGTAACTATTCATGAGACGGATTCCTTTAACGGTGCAACGGCTTCAATAGATATTATAGCTAAATCAGGCAGTACAGTTTGGGTGAATAACAATACGATTTCCTCCAGCGCAATCATGACTCCCGGAAATACAGAATGGGAGGTTTACAAATTGTCTGGTATAACTGGAGATATAAATATTAAAAGTGATAACAATGTATATGTCTCTATGACTACAAGCATGGGAGCAAGAGGTGCTGCGGGATATTTTTCCGGATTCAGTGACCGGAGCTTAAATCCGGATATCACGTCAATTTCGTACAATGGCGGAAAACTTATTAACGAATCTTGTATTGACGGGCAATTTGTCATAACGAAACCTGCTCAGCAAATAAATAAAGACATTACCTACTATTATTTGATTTCGGGAACAGCATTAAATGGAGTTGATTTCACCTTCATATCTGACTCAATATTTATCCCCGCAGGACAGACCATTGGTAGTATTGACATTGATGCTCATGAGGACGGAATTGATGAAGGACAGGAAACAATAATTCTCACACTTTATAATTCTGAAATATGTAATCATGACTCCACTTTATCTGCAACACTCGTCATTGAAGAGAACGCGTCCATAGATTTTTCAATTGAAAATTCCAGTGGTTGTTCACCGCTGAGTTCATCGTTCACAATGGAGAGTTCTAATAATGAATTTAGTTCGGTTTACTGGGATTTTGGCGACGGTAGTTTTTCAACTGAATTAAATCCGGTGCATGAATATCAGACTCCTGGATTTTATTCAGTTGCACTTTATGTCTTGGGTCCAGCTCCATGTTACGATACGCTGTATGTTTTGCAGGAGGATGCTATATACGTTGAAGAAACACCGGTTGCAGGATTCACTTTAGATACTGATTATATAGATGCATGTAATTCCAAAGTACAGATTTTTAGTGATGCACAGGGGGCAACTGAATTCCTTTATGATTTTAATGAACCTAATTCACACAGCTCGGATGAACACCCAAGTTATACCTATCAGAATGATGGAAGCCATTACATTACGCAGGTTGTTTTTTCAGATCATGGATGTTCAGATACGAGTATTCAAGAGATTTATGTTGAACCTTTTAACCTCTTTGCTCCAAACACCTTTACTCCTGATGGCGATAAGTATAATAATGTATTTAATGTTGTTGTCGACTTGGAGTTATATGAATGGCATTTGACCATAATGAACCGATGGGGTGAAATTCTTTTCGAGTCATACGACATCAGTAAGGGTTGGAATGGATCATATTTCGATGGTTCAATTGCCCAGGACGGAACATACCAGTGGATAGCCGAATACATTTCTTGTTCTTCGGATAACATAAGAAAGAGAATAACAGGACATGTAAATCTTATAAAATAGTATCAATTAATAATAAAATCAATAATTATGAAAACAGAAAAAGGAAACAAATTAGGATCTTTAATCTTAGTATTTGGATTGACAGCAATGGTGTCATTTACTAGCAATGGTCAGGAAGCCAAAGTTGAATTCACAAAGCTTACAGCGAGTTGTTTTGATGAATACACGGATATTGAATGGGAAACAACTACAGAGCAGAATACAGCTTTGTTTGTACTACAAAGAAGCGATGATCAATTGACGTGGCAGGATGTTGAGGAGGTCGTTCCAATGGGAGGGCCTGGAGTTCAGACGTACTATAATGTTCAGGATTTCACGTTGTCGGGTACAGGCAAGAACTATTATCGAATTGTTCTTGTTAGTAGTCAAAATGAGACGACAACTTATAGTGATGAGAATTCCAACTGTGAAAAAGGAGAAGATAACCCACCAGTAGTTGCTCCAAACCCAACATCGGGACCAATAACAGTTAAACCACGCACAGGTGTAATTAACTCTGATACCTACACTGTTGCGAAACTATCTGGTAAAGTAGTCTTGAGAGGGAAATTTTCGAAAGGGAATCAATGGATTGATATGAGTGATTGTGAAACAGGAATGTATCTCATTTATATCGGAAACGATCCTACACCTCACAAAATCTGGAAAAATTAGATGTGAGATAATTAATCTGGAAGGCTGGTTTTAAACCGGCCTTTTTTATTTCCCATATTGATTGAAAATTGTATTTACGATTGGAAACCAACATAGGTCGAAAGGAAATATTTGGTGATGTAATCGGGTGAAATCATTGATATTTAAAATAAAAAATCATGAAAAAGTTATTTACATTAATTGCACTAGTGCCGATGACATTGATCGGTCAGCAGCTCACACCTGTAACGGAACTAAATGAAACTATTAATGAAAGTTCAGGCTTACTGTTTCTCGATGGTAAAATCCTGACGATTAATGATTCAGGTGGAAGTACCGAGATTTTTGAAATCGATGAAGTCACAGGCGAAATTCTTAGAGTCGTTACTATAACCAACGGGTTTAATGTCGACTGGGAGGGACTATCCGTAGATGATGAATATTTGTATGTTGGAGATTACGGAAATAATTCAGGGAGCAGAAAGGACCTCAAATTCTACAGGATACCTATGGATTCATACCTGACATCGAGCTTTGTAAAAGCAGAGGTAATTGACTTTAAATATGAAGATCAGATAGCATTTAGTCAAACACTCGGTCAAACCCGATATGATGCTGAAGCTTCGGTATGCTTAAACGACAGCCTCTATATTTTCACCAAAAACTGGGAGAGCTCATGGTGCTATATTTATAGTGTTCCAAAAACTCCCGGAAATCATATAGCGACGAAAGTAGATAGCCTTGAATTCAACGGGATGGTTACAGACATGGCCATGGTAGGAGATAAAGAACTCGCAGTAATTGGATATGATTTGTCGGGAACGCCTTTTTTAGCGGAAGTTTCTTATGATATTTCAACTCAAAGTAAGATTGAATTCAATGTTGAAACGCAGTATGAATTATTCGTTCCTCAATCCTATTCTGTTCAAATTGAAGGGATTTGCTTTACTGATGAATCGAAGTATTACGTATCATCAGAGGATAACTTTTTTGGAGTAGGCGCACTTTATCAATTTGAAATTGTAATTGATCCTACAGTTGGTATTGAAGAGAAACAATATTCAGCATTTGAAGTTTATCCAAATCCAGCGAGTGACATATTGCATGTAAAAAATGTAACAGGTGATAGAATCATCATTTTTGATAATACAGGTAAAGCAGTAGTCGATATGTCAGTAGAAAACGCGTCATATGTATTTAATGTAAGAGATTGGCTAAGAGGGGTGTATATAATTGCACTTGAAAGAGATGGGATCCTGGTCGAAACAAAAAAGTTTATTAAAAAATAACGGTTAGTATTGATCACGATTTGAAAGCGCATCATACAAAGGTGTGCTTTCTTATGTTGAAAAACTTTATTAATAATTAGAACAGAAGATTATTCAAATGATTAAATTGGAATTGTGAAAAACTTCATAGTTTACCTATCGCTACTGTCAACAATCACTGGTTATAGTCAGTCGATTGTTGTCGAATCCTTTATTAATGAAGGTAAGGAACTTTTTGAGATCGGGCAGTATGACGAAGCGATTGATAAATTCAATAAGGCGATTGCTCAGGCCGACAATAGTTCTTTGGATCTTGCTGAAACGTATTATTCAATTGGAAGAATATATGCAGATTTTTCTATGGATGAGTTGGCTCTTAAGCAGTATTTCCATGCAATCGATGCATGTTACAGAATTGAGGGGTCAGAATTACTTGAACAAGAAATATACAATTACATAGGTGGCTCTTACTTCAATCGTCTCTATTATTTAGAAGCAAAAAAGTATTGGCATAAATCTTTAGAAATCAATAAGGAATTAGGTAATCTAAAAGGAATTTCGAATAACCTAAACAACATTGGTGAAATAGATATAAAGAGTGGTAACTACCAGGAATCTTTAGATTTGCTAAGGGATGCCAAGCAATTGAAGGTATATCTCAAAGACACGAGTGGTTTAACTACTGTCATGACAAACATGGGAAGCTCCTTCTTGCATTTAAATATGTATGATTCTTCTGAATACTATTTAAATAAGGCGTTTCAGCTCAGTTCAATTTCGAACTCTAAGCATCAATTACAATATATTTATAATGTCTGGGGTAATTTTTATATGGCTAAATGGGATTATGATAAAGCTAAAAGTAATTTTCTCTTAGCACTTGAGTTAGATCAAGGCAGAAAAAACCCGGATAATGCCATTTATAAGGAAATTTATGAAAACCTAATAGAAATATATAGGCAAAGTAATAAGAGTGATTCAGTGTATTTCTATTATGATGCATTGCATGACCTGGAAGGAGATTTGATTAAAGCGGAACAAGGGATATTGAAAGCATCCGATGAAGTAAACAATCTAATAAGTAGAAGAGAACAAGAGTTAAGGGAACTTAATGAACGCATTAGAATAAATCAAATCATAACGAACGTGACTATTGTTTTACTCTTGCTCGTTATCGCCTTCGTTACCATTATCAGTATTCAGCGTAAGAAAAGAATTCAACAAGAAAATGAATTGAGAAAAAAAGAGCAATTACTCATTGACCTAAAATCCCAGTTTATTTCCAGAGCTTCTCATGAATTTCGAACACCTCTCGCTGTTATTCAATCCAATTTGGGCATAATTGATTTGATTAGCAATGAATTAAAACAGGATCTGAAGGAAAAATTCATACGCTCAAGTGAGCGGATTAAAGAGAACATTCATGAAATCACAGATTTAATGGATGAACTTCTTCTTATTGATAGTTTCGGCGATAATGACTTTTCAGTTGAATTCGATGATGTTGAGGTGGATACTCTTTGTGAAAATGTGATTAGAAGAATTTCTTCAAAAGAAGAGGAGATCAAAATTGATCTGTTAATTAGTGGCACTCCAAGACCAGTACGATTGAATGATAAAATGTTAAGCAGATCAATATCGAATCTTGTCTATAATGCGATAAAATACTCATCTACGGAAGATAATGTTAAAATTAAGCTTGTTTATTCTGACTCTAGTGTAAAGATCACTGTATGTGATAATGGAATCGGAATTCCTGAAGAAGAAGTAAAACATCTGTTTGAACCGTTTTATCGTGGTGCCAATTCAAAAGGTACTCAAGGTCCTGGCCTCGGTCTTACTATGGCCAACGAGTTCACAAAATTACAAGGAGGTGAACTTATTATTAGAAGTGTTTTAGGCCAGGGCACAGAAATCTCAATTGTATTTCCAATTTAATAAAGCCACATTTCCCTTTGGGATACTGAAACATAGCAATGGGAAAGTGTTGCTGTTATTAACAAAGCAAAGGTTGCACCTTTATTTCAAATTATTACTTCTTAATTAATAATAATGTGGGAGATACTTATCTGATAGATAATCAGAATGTATTGAAAAAACTTGATAGGATATAATAATGGCCGTGTTAGATTGAATTTATTGCCATTACTATCGAATGTTTATCTCGTGTATATCGGACAAATTGGAAAGTTCAAAACAATGAAGCTAATAGTAATTAAAGGATAGTTTAAATCAAACGTTATGTGTACTAGAATTTTTTTTTCGATTGTGATCTGCTTTTCTTCCCTTGTAAGCATGGCACAGATATATCAAACCATTAATTCTGGTGACTGGTCTGATGGCAGCTTATGGTCAACTGATGGAGGTGCTACACCTTGTGGATGCTTACCACCATCCCCTTCCGCCGGAGCAGATATAAGTGTTTATCACCCATTGAACATGACAGACCATGTCACCATCAGTGGTGGGAGCAATCTTTTTATAAGTCAAAACGGCGCATTACTACCAAGTACGGCCAGTAATTATTTTAACCTATCGACATCTGGTGCAAGCACTTCGCTTAATATTTATGGCGACCTACAAATCAATAAATTAATTAATGGCGTGACATCAGCCGGTGGTTCTCAGGGAGCAGAAATCAACATTTTTTACCCTAGTATAACTCACATTTCTGGGCGTTTTCAAAACTATGACGGTATTCTAAATCTTTATGGATCTCTATTCTACCTGCCTTCAGGCAATTTTGACAACTATCTGAATGGAGAATTCAATTTGTTCCAGAGTTCTAATGTTGAACTCTTCGGAGGAAACATTAATAATGAAGGAATATTATTTATCTGTGATTCTTGTTGCGTGGAAACTTCTGGCAATTGGCAAAACTACGCTACGGGTATGGTTACAGGCAGTGGTTCAGCACAAACCACCGGAGGAAATATGACCAATAATGGAGCACCTGGTGCGTTTAGCAGCGATATTCGGTGGTGTTCAAATGGGTTTGATGCTGGAATGCCGTCTACGGAGGACTGCTCAACAGCACAGAATACCTGTTACGCAATAGGTCTTCCAGTAACTTTAGCGGAGTTTAAAGCAATTAGTAGGGAAGGGTACAATGAAATTGTATGGATAACCTTTAGTGAGCACAGCAGTGATTATTTTCTTGTGTTGAGATCTGAGGACGGTTATAATTGGTTTGAAGTTGCTAAAATAGAGGCACAGGGAAATTCGGAATCAGTCGTTAATTACATCTTCAATGATTATGACTTCGATAAATCCGAGCCTGTATTCTATTATAAGTTGGAACAGTATGATGTAAACGGAGAGTATTATAAATCTAAAATAGTTTCAGTATTTACTCGAACAGAGTCGAAAGAAATAATGATTTACCCGAATCCGGTTAATGACCTGGAAAAGTTCACTATTACAGGTTTAAAGACTTCAGACCAAGACATTCGGATAACTGATCATACCGGCCGACTAAAAAAAATAGTATATCTAAACTCCCCGGATAACAGTGTGTCTATTGAATTAGATAATTATTATCCTGGAATCTATAATGTTTCTGTTACGAACGAATCAGGTGAAGCGAGAAGATCAAAGCTAATAGTTAAATAATTGAAACGATCCCGAGAAGTATACCGTGTGCTATAATCCATTTTGATTTCATCTTGTCAATAAGCGTGTGAATTTTGATTACAGAATTAGTTGTCACCATAACAACAGGTGTGTTGGTGATGAATATTCGGAGGTTGTCAGAGGGAAATAGAAGACTCATCTATTAGTACAGACTAGGTGAATGTACGTATTGACATTCAGCTTAATATAGTCTAGTTTTGATAGAAGGGGATTTATTAGGAAATAAATCTAGCTGTTTCTATACCAGGTCAAATTCAAACTACTACGCCAATATGAAGAACGTTTTTCTTCTAGTTATTCTTAACCTGTTTTATTCGCTTTCCACATATGCGAATGATCTGGATGATTGGATTGACGTTCTGATAAAATCCTCCTGGAAGAACATAGACGACAGTGTTACTGCCTATGATTTTGCCCGTGAAGCGGTTGTTTTTGCAAAAAACAATAACAATTCGGCAGCAATTGGAAATGCTTACGTAAACCTGGCTAATATTAGCCGTCATTATCGGATATACAGTGATGCGGTGAACTATTACGAAAAAGCAGTATATCATTATTCAGACGCTAATCAATTTGAGAAAATAACTGAATTATTATGTACTAAAGGAAGGTACCACTACGATTTAGGCGAGTATAAAGATGCCATGAAGGATTTTATTCGTGGTTTAAGAATCTATGATAGTCTTGACTTAAATAATGACACAAAGGCATGGTTACTGAGATACATAGGGTCTGTCTTCAAACGTGAGGGTGACCAGCGCAAGGCCCTTCAATATTACAATCAAGCGTTTGATGAATTCGTTAAGCTCGATGATGCAGATGGAATGGCTTCTTCGCTCAATAATATTGGAAATGTTTATGGTATTCTGGAGGATGAATCATTGCAACTTGAATATTATAAAAAAGCTCTTAGGATTGCAGAAGAGCATGATTTGAAATGGCGGGCGGCAATTATTCTGGATAATATTGGTTCAATTTATTCTGAGCGATATGATTTCGAGTCGGCTATGATGTACTTTGACAAATCATATATTTATTTAAGTCAACGAGATAAACCAGATTACGACCTACTGTCAATAAATTATCAAAATAGAGCAAGACTATTTTATTTAAATAATAATAACACTAAGGCACTTGAGCTACTGAAAGAAGCTGAACGTCTGATCTTGAAAACCGAAAAAAAACAAAAGCTAGAACTTAGGGATATATATAAATTATACGCTGACTTGTATAAAGACGAAGGAGACTTTAAGAAGGCCTATGAATATTATTTAATGTATGATGAATTGTCAGATTCGCTCGAAAATGCTAAAACAGCAATCGAAATTGAGCGTCTGCAACTTGGATTTGAGAGAGATCGCGAACTGGAACGAAATGAGACCGAAAGAGTGTTAAACGATGTCAGGTTTTCAAATCAAGCACGAATCATGAATTGGTTGATACTAGGGTCTATTTTATTTGTAATTTTTAGTTTGGTTTTTTTCATCCAAAAGCGAAAAATTGCATCGGTAAATGTGGTGCTTCAAGATAGCCTTAAGAAAGAAAAAGCTCTTGGCTATTTAAAATCGAGATTTGTTTCAACAGCTTCTCATCAATTCAGAACTCCTTTAACCGTAATTAAGGCGAATGTATCCCTGTTGGACATGCATAACGATGCAATTCGGGAAGATGTTTTACCTATTTATAATAAATGTAAAGATCGAATTAACGAACAAATTGACAATATGACGGCTTTGATGAATCAGGTTTTATTATTAAGCAAGATTAATTCCGGAACAATCAAGCCCAATATTGAAAAAGTAGATATCGTTGAGCTTTGTGCAGATATCTCTCAGGAAATTAGTAGCATTCAAGATGATGGAAGAAACACGACATTTGAGTCTGAAATAGAAATAGGGATTGTACTGGTTGATCCCAATCTCGCAAGACAAGCGATTTCAAACGTGCTATCTAATGCCTTCAAGTATTCTCAAGGTAGAAAGCCGCCCAAAGTGAGGGTGGGCATCATTGATCGACGTATAGAAATATCTATTAGGGATTCCGGAATTGGTATACCAGAGGAGGATTTGAATCTTTTGTTTCAACCATTCTTTAGAGCGTCTAATACGGATGGAATTTTCGGAACAGGACTGGGAATTTCAGTTGCCAGGGAATACGTCGAAATGATGAGTGGAGAAATTGAAGTCAAAAGCACTGAGAACGAAGGGACAGAATTTATCATTCGTTTTGATCAAGCAATTCAATAATTCCCGTTCAATTAGAAATGTCACAAGACGGATTTAATCCATGACTTTAACTTTTCAGGATATTCAAAAATGTATGTTGGGAGACCTCTTTTATCATTGTTTTAGTGCAAAAAACAGCTAGTTCTATAACAGTCGAAAACTAAATCTTCACGGTCGGAAACTAATAGTAGTTGATCACTTTATGTTGGCTTAACTTCAGTTCATAAACTTTTTAAAACAAATAACTATGAATGCCGATACACAAATTTTTGGAAACGATTTAGGGTTTACAATTGATCGCTCATCACCCTTTTCTTATGCAGCTATGGATGATGATGATTTTGATAGAATGATTGAAAGTCTGGGAGATATTGATCTTCAAATTCCGATTGAATTGAATGAATATTTAGATTGACCAATTCAGTTTTTCATTTAAAGGAGCATAATTCGTATGCTCCTTTTTTATTTTACTCAACGATGTATACGCTAACTGAAATCGAATAGCTAGAACCCACTAAGAATTTAAATTTCACATCGTTTAGACTTAAGTGATTGCGGTGATTATTAATAACTCATTATATATTCTATTTTCTCCTAACATTGTGGATCGTTGTCATCTAATAATATGGCAAAAAATTTGTGGCATCGTGCTTGAATCATTCTGATATAAGCTTTGATTCTAGCATACATGATTAAATTTTAGTAACTTATATAAAATAACTTATCGTCGTTTTAAATCACTAGAACTCTAACTGATCATATGAAACCACACAAATCTATAACGTGGAAAATCACTGGAATTATCACGATAATACTCTTGCTGGTAAGTATCGTCGGTCTTTTGACATACCAGAGATTTTCGAATGTATTGGATGTTGTCACAGAAGCTGCAAAGCCGGATGTTAAAACTGTGTTGGCCAAGGAAATTCTGTATGATCTTACAAAGGCAGAAAATAGCGTTAAGACCTATACTTTGACACATGACACCTTAATGCTTGATAACTATCACGAATTAGATCTGGAAGTTGATAGTATGGTGTCCGAATTGAAATTATTGGTTAAAAATGAAAACAAAACAGATCAAATTGTCGACTCGTTAAAATTCTATGTTGATTTAAAATTTGATATTCTCGACGAGCTATTAGCGATTCAGAATGAATTTAGAGTTGAGAAAGCGCTAACTAAAGTTTCTGAAAAGGTCTCTGAGAACTTCGATCAATTAAATGGTGAACAGGGCAGAAGACTTAGAATAATTAAATGGAATCCACTTAGACGTAAATCAAAAGACGATCATGAGGCAATTGAGAGTATTACGAATGATCTCAGAAAGATAACAGCAGAAGAGACATCTAAAGAGGCGGAATTGATTGAACATGAATTAAATCTCATACTTTCTGATAAAGTTGCAACCAAAAAGATTCAAACACTGGTTTCTAATCTTGAATTATACGGCAGCAAAAAAGTCATTGAGAAGGCAATGGAAGTGCGGAAAGCCGTTAATTATACAAACATTCAAATAATCGTCTTTTGTATTGTTATTTCAGCTCTGTTGATAGTGATGTCATATACGATTGTACGTTTCGTTCGAAATACACACCGCTATCGAAAAGCGCTTAAAAAATCTAAAAAAGAAGCATTAGATTTGGCTAAAGTGAAAGAACACTTTGTTGCCACTGTGAGTCATGAGATAAGAACTCCCATGAACATTATTTCCGGATATACAGATCAATTGTCTAAAGAAAACTTAACTCAGAAACAGCGAGAACAAATCGAGATAATACAAAAGGCATCTGAGCATTTATTGAACCTAATAAATGATGTACTAGATTTTACCAAGTTAGAAAACAACAAATTAACGTTACTGAGAGAAGGGTTTAGACCGCAGGATATCATCAATGAAGTTGTTTCTTTTTTATCACCTATGTGTGACAATAAGGCGGTTGACATCAGCGCCTCTTCTGATTCAGAAGTCCCGGAAATATTAATTGGCGATTCATTTCGTCTCCGTCAAATTCTTATCAATATTATAGGAAATGCTGTAAAATTTACAGATAAAGGTGGTATAGAAATAAAAAGCTCATCGATTCTAACTGATCACGAACAAACACGATTGAGAATTCGGATATCCGACACCGGAATAGGTATGAATCCTGATAAAATAGATCGGATATTTAACGAATTTGAGCAGGCGCAAGCTAGTACCTCACAGGTTTACGGTGGAACAGGTTTGGGACTTGCGATAACCAAAAAACTCATTGAATTGCACCATGGAACAATAGAGGTTGATAGTGAAGAAAATAAAGGAACACAGGTTACGATAGAGATCCCATATGATATAGGAACTAAAGAAGACTTACCTAAAAATCAACTGATTAATCATGAATCAATCGACCTGTCCAAGAAGCGAATTCTTATTGTTGATGATGAAAAATTTAATAGGCAGTTGTTGATCAGTATACTTGAAAAATACAACGCGACATTTACCGAAGCCAAGAATGGAAAAGAAGCTATCGATGAGGCATTGAAGAACGATTATGACCTTATATTAATGGATGCTCGCATGCCAGAGGTAGATGGAGTAACAGCAGCAGCTAAAATTGTCTCGCATCACGGTGAATTAGGAGTAGAGGTTCCGATTATTGCGTTAACTGCAGCCGTTACTGAAGAAGATCGCAGAAAATACAAAAAAGCCGGAATGATTGATTTTTTGGCCAAACCTTTTAAAGAAGTTGAATTGATCAATATTATTAAGAAAACATTGTTTTCAAATGGAACGGTAGATTCTGAAAACCATAAACCCCCTAAAAAAGAAGATAGTGATGGATCTGTGGATTTTAGTCAATTGAAAGAAATAAGTAATGACGACCCACAATTTTATTATGACTTACTCAAAATATTTGTTGATTCAACCAAGTTAGGAGTACTTGATTTAGAACAAGGGATTAAAGAACAGGATTTTCAAATAATTGCTGAAACCGCTCACAAAATAAGCTCACCTTGTAAGCATCTTGCTGCCGATAACTTATATGAAAATCTTAAAAAGATTGAAAGCATAGCGCGTTCAAGCAAGAAATTGCCCATATTAGAAGTTCTTATTAATGAAGTGAAAGTAGAATCTGAAAAGATAATCATGCTGGTTCAAGAAGAGCTTAAGAATCAAACTAATGGTTAAACTTTATTTGTATCTAAAGTAAAATATGCCAGAAACACCATTTCTTATATTTGTTGTTGAAGATGACGAGTGGTATAACAAACTACTTGTGCATAGCCTCTCCCTTAATCCTGACTTTACTGTTCGTAGTTTTCGAAATGCCAAAGACACCCTTCTGGCAATCGATGAAGCTCCTTCTTTAATAACTGTCGATTTTAGATTACCTGACATGGACGGCCTTGCTCTCTTAAAGAACATAAAAGAGCGTGATCCTAATATAGAGGTCATTGTTGTGTCCGAGCAAGACAATATTGAAACAGCCGTTGAAATATTAAAGCAGGGTGCTTTCGACTACCTGATTAAATCGAATAATATCAAAGATCGAATCTTAGCTAAGGCCAACCAGGTTTTCAGAAGTTTTGATTTACAGAAGAAGGTGATTTCTCTTCAAAGACAAGTAGAAGGAAAATATGCCTTTGAGAAAACAATTTTGGGAAATAGTAAATCTATCAGAGGTGTTTTTGATCTGATGGATAAAGCAATCAACACGAATATCACCGTTTCCATAAGTGGAGAAACAGGAACAGGAAAGGAAGTCGTGGCTAAAGCAATTCATTATAATTCCAAAGTAAAGGAGAAGCCTTTTGTCGCGATCAATATGGCAGCTATACCGAAAGATCTGGTTGAAAGCGAACTCTTTGGTTATGAAAAGGGCGCATTTACAGGAGCTGTATCTTCTAAGAAAGGTAAGTTTGAAATGGCCCAGGATGGAACACTGTTTCTTGATGAAATAGGTGAAATGGACATGAACTCCCAGGTGAAACTGTTAAGAGTCCTTCAGGAGAAAGAATTGACGAGAATAGGTGGTGAGAAAACCATCAAGATTAATTGTAGGATTATCATTGCTACGAATAGAAATCTTCTGGATGAAGTTAATACAGGAAATTTTAGGGAAGATTTGTATTACCGGCTCAAAGGACTGCCTATTCACCTTCCACCATTAAGGGATAGAGGTGACGACTGTTTGATTCTGGCTCAATACTTTATCTCGAATTTTTGCACCGAAAATAATTTGGAAAATAAATTTCTGGAAGAAAGCGCAAGAACGAAATTGCTTTCTTATGATTGGCCGGGAAATATTCGTGAACTAAAATCTACAGTAGAGTTAGCGGTTGTTTTGACTAATGGAGCAAATATCAGTTCCGAGGATATCACATTATCAGGTGATAAGGATGCATTACCGGATATTCTTACCGAAGAAATGTCGTTGAGGCAGTATAATATTAGAATCGTTCAATTTTATATGAACAAGTTCGACGGCGACACTAAATTAGTTGCCGACAAACTAGCGATTGGTCAGACCACAGTTTATCGCTTATTAAAAGAAGCAAAAACTATTGGCTAGTTAATTTCAAGTTCTTCTCGTTTAATTAGTATTAAATTTTCAAAATGAAAATGATCTTTTCATTTTGAATGCTGCCTACGAATGGCATGCGTCTGAATAGCCCATCAACACTGCCTTTTATTTCATTGGCATAGAACTAGCAACTGCTATATCCATAAAAACAAAAGTTATTATGAGATCAAAAAAGCAAATAAAGATTGGTATCGTTGAGGATGATATTTATTACAACAAATTACTTACAAAATATGTTAGAACAATTTGTAGTAGTAGTTTTTATCCTTCCGTAGAATTTGATATTAGTTCCTTTACTACTGCTGAAGATTGTTTTGAAGAAATGGATAATGGTATGGATATATTAATTCTGGACTATTTCCTTCAAAACAATGAGTCTGATGATAATCTGAATGGAGCCGATTTGTTTTATGCATTTAAGCACCATTATCCTCACTGCAAAGTAATTATGATTAGTGCAATGAAGGATGTCGGTATAGCGACTGAACTAATTAAAGACGGCCTATACGCTTATGTAGATAAAAACTTGAATTCGAGAGATCGGATCGGTGCGATACTGCAAAATGTCATCAATGAGAAAATGAACTTAAGACGATAAAAATACTAACCAAAAAACTAGAAATCATGAAAGCTTATAGAAAAATAAAAATGATTGCTATGTTAATGCTAATGCCTCTATTGGGTCATGCTCAGGAAGGAGTAAAAGAACTTCAATTAGCAATTGATTCGAGAACATATCATACAGCGATTGGGATCAGAGCTGGTGAGACATCCGGATTAACTATCAAGCAATTTATCGGTCAGAAAAATGCTTTGGAGGGAATTTTAGGCGTTTGGCATCACGGATTATCAGCTACCTTACTTTATGAACGCCATGCTCAAGCGTTTGACATTAGCGGACTGAACTGGTATTTCGGAGCCGGAGGACACGTTAGTGCTTCAACCTCACATACTGATTATTATCATCATCGTGGAGACCGACATTACTATTATCACAGTAGTAGTGTAGGACTAGGAGTGGATGGTATTTTCGGGATGGAGTATAAAATTCCAAATGCGCCGATGGCGGTCAGTTTAGATGTAAAACCATATGCGGAAGTGATTTCCACGGGCGGAATTTGGATGTCTATTGACCCCGGACTGGGTATTAAAGTAGTATTCTAATCAATGGGAAATAGCATTAAGAGTAAATTCAATATTAATTAAACAACCAGAGTTATGAAAAATTCAGTAAAATATTTAGGACTAATGATCCTGGCGTTAGCAATCATGGTGGGCTGTAGAAAGAATACTGAAACAGGAGCAATGACAGTTAAAATGAAAGATGCTCCGATTCTATTCGAAGAGGTAAATGTTGAAGTGTTACAAGTTTCAGTTCATTACAATGATGATAGCCAATCCGGTTGGGTAGATCTACCGACTAATGATGGGATCTATAATTTACTTGAACTCCAGAATGGAGTAACAACAGTAATAGCGAATGAAACCTCTCTTCCAGTAGGAAATATTTCTCAAATGCGATTAATACTGGGGCATGACAATTCCGTTGTTATCGATGGTAATACATTTCCTTTGGAGATGTCAAGCCAATACAACACAGGGATCAAACTCAATGTTAATACTGAAATCATGAACAGTCAAACAGTGGAGTTATTGCTTGATTTTGATGCGAATGAATCCATCGTAGTTGAGGGTGAAGATAGGTTTAAGTTAAAACCAGTTATTAAAGTAGAAAGCGTAATATATCTGTAAAGACTTTAGTTTATAGTTGGATCAATTGTAGTAGCTTACCTTTTATACCGAAGTGAAGTCTTTAATTATACGCAACTAAGCTGGTTTGAAAAAAGGGTGGCGTTTCAATACGCCACCCTTTTATTTTGAAATGTAGTTCAGTAGAAAATAATTGATTTTAAATCGACTTAAACAATTGTCTTTAAGTGAAAGATCATGGCATCTGTAAATGGTTTTTATTCATTACAATTTATCAGAATTGTAGAGCCTTACAGATGATATTATTTCTATTAAATAAGAACTTATTTCTTCAACAAAATCAGGACCTTTTCTAAAGTAAATATCCGCCCCCTCAATTATTGGTTTTACTGCTGTTCTGAAACTTATTTCTTGTGAAACAATCACAATTTGAGCATTTAGAAATTTATGACGTAGATTTTTCAAGACGTTTGGTTTTTCACGATCTATTAATTTATGATCTATAATAATTACCGAAACGTCTTCATGGTCGACTCTTTGAAAGTCATTCAAACTGGAGTGTGTACGGATCTTAAGTTGTATATCCAATTCTTCAATACGACTTTTAAGTGCCGTTGAAATTATTTTGGCACAATGATCGTTGTCATCTATAATAGCGATCCCAAAGTTTCGATATGTAGCCGTTGGTGTCATACATAATAACCCGCAAGCTTAATACCACGAGTTTGATATATTTATCTTCTTGTTACTATCTCAGGGTTGTAGGATGATTTAAACCAGTGTAATCAATGTCGAATTTTTCAATTTGGAAAACATTTTACAATAATGAAAAAATCTAACTTATCCCCTGAATGTCAGTAAGTTCCAATAATGGTTGGGAAGCTATGTCATCGAATTAGATTCAAATGCCCTGTATAGCTCGAAACATCGCCTTTTTCAATTGATTGCTCACTAGCTTTTAGGGTCATGCTCCAGGTATATGTGCCATCCTGCGCAATACTACCTGTCGGTGTGGTTCCATTCCATCCATAGCTAATGTCTCTGGATTCAAATACAAGTTGTCCCCAACGATTATAGATGTGCAATTCATACCCATCGGCACTGATTCCACTACCAAAAATGGGCTTGAATTCGTTGTTGAATTCATTCCCGTCAGGTGTGAATGTGTTTGGTACAAAAAACAACAGTTCATCAAGTAGTTTAATGATTTTCTGACTCGTGTCCATGCAACCGAATTCATTATAGGCATATAGCGTGACTACATATTCACCGGGCTGATCGGCTGGAAAACTATGTATCGGATCGTTTTCATTTGAATAAGATCCATCCCCAAAGTACCATTCGAACTCAATAGCTCCGGTAGACGCATTTTGAAAATTCAAGGTGTTATCTAACAGAGAGACTTCATATGCACTTGGGGTAAAATCAGCGTTCGGATTTGGGTGTATACAGATAAATTCGTCTATTTCCATTGAATTCGTACAGCCGTATTGATTTGTAACTATCAATTCAGCGTTATAACAGCCGGAGCTTTCAAGGTTGATTGTATTTGGTCCACAATCATTAATCACCATTCCATTGCTCAACGTCCATTGACAATATTCATTAGCACTGCTATTGGAGCTAAACGTAACTGTCTCTCCAAGACAAGCGGAAACCGCTGGGCTTGGATTTACTTCCGGCACCGGATTAGCTTCTAGTTCGACTGTAGCGGATGCAACGCATCCGTTTGTATCGGTCACCAGTACTGAATTTGATCCCTCACCGAGGTTACTCAATAGCTGAGATGTTAGGTTCGGGTTATTGTTCCATTCAATTGAATAGTTAGGACTTCCTCCACTGATACCCGCTTCGATTTCTCCGTCATTTTCGCCGACACAACTTACAGCCTGACCATAGAAATCAGTGAGTACATTGATAGCCACTTCAAGTAATTCGGGTTCTTCTAACGTAATCATGTTGTTCAATTGACATCCATTGATATCGGTTATTGTAACTTCATAAGTGCCTGAAATTATTCCTGTCTGATCCTCATTGTTTGCAGAAAGTCCACCACCATTGACGGTACTCCAGTCAAAGCTATATCCGGGAGATCCACCCGTTACATTCAGATCAATCGATCCATCGTTAAACCCAAAGCAGGATATGTTATCACCGGATGGGTATAGTGAAGGCGTCAAACTCGTTTGAAGAGCATCGGGTTGAGTAAGCGTAATAGCAGTATCCAGAATACATCCGTTGATGTCCGTGATGGTTACGGAATATGACCCTGCAATTATTCCTGTCTGATCCTCGTTGTTTGCAGAAATTCCACCACCATTGATAGTACTCCAGTCAAAGCTATATCCGGGAGATCCACCTGTTACATTCAGATCAATCGATCCGTCATTGAACCCAAAACAGGATATGTTATCACCTGAAGGGTATAGGGAAGGCGTCAAACTTGTTTGAAGTGCATCGGGCTGAGTAAGCGTAATAGCATTATCCAGAGCACAACCGTTGATGTCTGTAATCGTAACAGCGTAGGAGCCCGCAGTTAAACCAGATTGATCTTCATTCGAAGTTATCAATCCACTGCCATCAAGAGTACTCCAGTCAAAGTTATAAACGGGAGATCCACCTGTTACATTCAGATCAATCGATCCGTCATTGAACCCAAAGCAGGAGATGTTATCACCTGAAGGATATAGGGAAGGCGTCAAACTTGTTTGAAGTTCATCGGGTTGAGTAAGCGTAATAGCAGTATCCAGAATACATCCGTTGATATCCGTAATAGTTACTTCATAAGTACCTGAAATTATTCCTGTCTGATCCTCGTTGTTTGCAGAAATTCCACCACCATTGATAGTACTCCAGTCAAAGTTATAAACGGGAGACCCACCTGTTACATTCAGATCAATCGATCCATCGTTGAACCCAAAACAGGATATGTTATCACCTGAAGGGTATAGGGAAGGTGTCAAACTCGTTTGAAGTTCATCGGGCTGAGTAAGTGTAATTGCAGTATCCAGCACACATCCGTTGATATCTGTAATCGTAACAGCGTATGACCCTGTAGTTAGACCAGATTGATCTTCATTCGAAGTTATTAATCCACTGCCATCAAGAGTACCCCAGTCATAGTTATACCCTGGTGTACCACCCGTTACATCAAGATCAATCGATCCGTCGTTAAACCCAAAGCAGGAGATGTTATCACCGGAAGGATATAGGGAAGGTGTTAAGCTTGTTTGAAGTGCATCGGGCTGAGTAAGCGTAATAGCAATATCCAGAGCACAACCGTTGATGTCTGTAATCGTAACAGCGTAGGAGCCCGCAGTTAAACCAGATTGATCTTCATTCGAAGTTATCAATCCACTGCCATCAAGAGTACTCCAGTCAAAGTTATAAATGGGCGATCCACCTGTTACATTCAGATCAATCGATCCGTCATTGAACCCAAAACAGGATATGTTATCACCTGAAGGGTATAGGGAAGGCGTCAAACTTGTTTGAAGTTCATCGGGCTGAGTAAGCGTAATTGCAGTATCCAGAATACATCCGTTGATGTCCGTAATAGTTACTTCATAAGTACCTGAAATTATTCCTGTCTGATCCTCATTGTTTACAGAAAGTCCACTACCATTGATAGTACTCCAGTCAAAGTTATAATCGGGAGATCCACCCGTTACATCAAGATCAATCGATCCATCGTTAAACCCAAAGCAGGAGATGTTATCACCGGAAGGGTATAGGGAAGGTGTTAAACTAGCTTGAAGTGCAGTTGGCTGAATAAGCGTAATAGCAGTATCCAGAATGCAACCGTTGATGTCTGTAATCGTAACAGCGTAGGAGCCTGAAATTAATCCTGTCTGATCCTCATTGTTTGCAGAAAGTCCACCACCATTGCTGGTACTCCAGTCAAAGTTATATCCGGGAGATCCACCCATTACATCAAGATCAATCGCTCCATCGTTAAACCCAAAACAGGAGATGTTATCACCGGAAGGGTATAGGGAAGGTGTTAAGCTTGTTTGAAGTTCATCGGGCTGAGTAAGTGTAATTGCAGTATCCAGAATGCATCCGTTGATATCCGTAATCGTAACAGCGTATGACCCTGCAATTAAACCAGATTGATCTTCATTCGAAGTTATCAATCCACTGCTATTAATGGCACTCCAGTCAAAGCTATATCCGGGAGATCCACCTGTTACATCAAGATCAATCGATCCGTCGTTGAATCCATAACAGGAGATGTTATCACCTGAAGGGTAAAGGGAAGGTGTCAAGCTTGTTTGAAGTGCATCGGGTTGAGTAAGTGTAATTGCAGTATCCAGCACACATCCGTTGATTTCTGTAATCGTAACAGCGTATGACCCTGTAGTTAGACCCGATTGATCTTCATTCGTAGTTATCAATCCACTGCCATCAAGAGTACTCCAGTCAAAGTTATAACCGGGAGATCCACCCGTTACATCAAGATCAATCGATCCGTCGTTAAACCCAAAGCAGGAGATGTTATCACCGGAAGGGTAAAGGGAAGGCGTTAAGCTAGCTTGAAGTGCATCGGGTTGAGTAAGCGTTATAGCAGTATCCAGAATACATCCGTTGATATCCGTAATCGTAACAGCGTATGAGCCTGTAGTTAAACCCGATTGATCTTCATTCGAAGTTATTAATCCACTGCCATCAAGAGTACTCCAGTCATAGTTATACCCTGGTGTACCACCCGTTACATTCAGATTAATCGATCCGTCATTGAACCCATAACAGGAGATGTTATCACCGGAAGGGAATTCCGATACTGATGTGGAAAGTTCTAATACTGTCGGCTCATCAAGAACATATGTTTGTGTGATTTCACATCCATTTGCATCCGTTACAGTTACCGTATACGATCCCGCAGAAAGAGAATTTTGATCTTCCGAATTAACGACGATTCCAGAACCATCACTTGTGGTCCAATTGTAAGTATATGGAGTTGTACCTCCTTCAACACTTATATCTATCGAGCCATTATTTCCGTTATAGCAGGAAATATTGTAACCATTAAAATCAGATAGAACAGTATCATTAATTATAAGTAAAGAAGGCTCAGTGATGATAGCTTCTTCCGTTTTGGTACACCCATAGTTGTCAGTAATCATGACCGAATAGTTGGCAGCAGACAGTCCATTAATATCTTCTGAATTATCGCCGGTAGACCAGTCGTAGGTGAAAGGACCATTGCCCCCTGACACTGTTAAATCAATACTACCATCGGCAGCTCCATAACAACTGATATTTGAAACTGTTGTGGAGACATCGCTAATAAATGTAGTTAAAGAGATGATCAAGGTGTCAGAAGTGCCAGGACAACCTAGATTATTCTGTGAGTTCAAAATAAGTACTGCCTGACCATTGTTTATTTCATTGATACTTGGCGTATAGGTCGCGGAAGTATCTGTTTCGTTTGTGCTAAAACTACCGTCATAATTTGACCAAATTGCAGAACCCGTAACAGGAGAAGATCCGTTTAAATTAATTGAAGGAATCGGCTCAGAACAGATGATAAGGTCTGAACCGGCATCAACCGTTATTGGGATGGAATAGTCAATAACTATGACAGTATCATATCCATACGGACAACCGGTAATATCCATGATTATCACTGAATATTCACCGGCAACAGTGACATCAATTGATTGAGATGTGGCACCTTCTAAAGCCGGATCATTTGGAGATGACCAAACGTAGGAATAAGGAGCGGTACCACCAATGGGGTTTGCTGTTATCGTGGTAGCAACACCACCTTCACATATTGCGGGTTGATTTGGTTGAATTTCAGCGAACAAGGTTGGATAGATGTTCACAGAAACGGTATCACACCAATTCTCGGTTAAACAAAACCCAGTTACTATACCACAAACTTCATATTGAATTACGGATGGACCGCCAATTCCCGGAGTTACAATAACGGTATCGTATCCCGAAAAAGAGCTTCCACTTGTTCCGGACTCGGTTCCTTGCGTGTTTGTGAGCAGGTCATTGTATTCACCATATAATCCAGGAGAAAGGCTATTCCAGGAAATTGAATCAACTTCCAGACCTGTCACTGAAAGCGTGTCGGAACAACCATCAGCGGTAATTACGTCCCCAGCGGTAGAAGGTGCGGGAATTGATTGAATTGAATAACAGTTTTCATTGTTGCCAGGTTTACAAAAAGTAACTACAAAAGGACCTGCTCCATCCAGACAGATAGGGTCGCCCACACTAGTGAGTGGACCGCAGTCTACTTGATAAAACAAGGATCCGGTCGGTGTTGCTCCGCAGCCATCAGGTACTAAGAAGTTGATTCCAGTCGCTTGAGGTGAAAGTGTAAGTACGAACTGAACACAATTATTATCCGTTCCACAACAGTCGCCTGCCCGTATTTGAGGTGGACTTAACCAAAGAGAATCAGGATTAGCTGATAAGTCGACCACAAAAGTTGTTGTTCCGCCGTTACAATTCAGTGTATCCGCCGTGGTGGAATATTGTGCTATTCCCTGAAAACTCAAGAAAACAGCTAATACGAATATTATTAGGGATTGGCACTTTACTATTTGTAATGATTCGCAATATTGAAATATCCTTTTCATGATTTCGAACTTTGGGGTTTTGAATTACTAACCCCCAAGATGTTCCTTCTTTACTTATCATGAAAAGAGAAATTTCCGAACGTGTCGTGTTAATTTTTCCGCGTAAGCGTACTGCTTCCTTGCTAAAGAAGTGGTTATTTCCAGATAGTTCCAATTCCGGTAGTTACTTCGATAAAGCTGTTCAAAGTAATAACATGACCAGAGAAATCCTCTACATCTTAACGGAACAAAATTTCCTTAAAAGTTGTTTTTAAGCAAGCTTTTAGAAAAATTTATTAACTACTTCACTAAGAACTTCTTTTGTAAGTGGCTTGGTAATATATTCTGCAACCATATCAAACTCTTTTGTTCTGTTTTTATCGTCAGGATTGTTAGATGTCGTGAGCATGACAATGATTATCTGGTATCGATATACCTCATTTAATTTCCCGAAATTCTCAAGAAATTCCCAACCATTCATCCCCGGCATATTGATATCCAGAAATATTAAGTCCGGAATGTTATTTTCTTGAGTCTTAAGGTATTCTAACGCTTCAATTCCAGTTCGTTTGGTAATAACATTATCGGTGATTTCACTTTTTTTGATAATTCGTTCATGATAGAAATTATCAAAATTATTATCATCGATTAACATGATAGAATTCAGCATTTTACTTATAATTTAAGGTTTGGTAGTGTAAAACAGAACTTACTTCCTTTACCTACTTCGGATTCTACCCAAATTTTACCCCTGTGAAGTTCTACAATTTTTTTACAGTTAGCAAGTCCTATACCGTATCCTTCATACTGGTCGTCTAAATGAAGGCGTTGGAAAATGTGAAAGATTCTTTCGAGGTTTTTAGATTCAATGCCTATTCCCTCATCCGACACAAAAAATTGTAGTTGACCTTCCTTATTCTCATATCCAATTCGAATTTCAGCAGGTACATTATCTTTTCTAAATTTAATCGCGTTTGATATCAGGTTTTGAAACACCAGCCTGAGTTCAGTTTCATAGCCATAGCTAACAGGCAGATCTTCTACATGTATTTTAGTATCAGTTTCTTTTATGAGATTTTCAAGGTCAGAGATTACTTCATTGACAATTTTACTAAAATCTACCTTAGTTAGTTTAGAGTTACGCCCCAATCTTGAGAAATCAAGTAACGCCTTTACCAGTGCATTCATCCTATCCGTAGAATGATGTATGGTTTTTAGATGTGTCTTCGTTTCATCGTTCATCTCTTCCCAATAATCTTCTTCAATTATTTGAATATAATTGGAAATGGTGCGGAGGGGTTCCTGCAAATCATGGGAAGCAATGTAGGCAAACTGTTCAAGTTCCTTGTTTTTTATTCCCAGTTCGCTCATCTGGTTTATTATTATTGATTCCTGCTCTTTTCTTTTTGTAATGTCTATTATTGAAGCCAGTACAACCTGGCCTTCATCCGTTTCAATAGGGTTTAATCCTATTTCGACCTGGACTTCCGTTTTATCCTTTCTTAATGCATAAAGATCTCTACCTTCTCCCATGGCTCTCGCGGATGGCGAAGCGAAAAATGAATTTCGGTGATCGGGATGCTTTCTCCTAAATCTATCAGGAATCAATGTTTCCAGTTGGGCACCTATTAGTTCTTTCTTTTTATAACCGAAAAGTCTCTCGGCTTGAGCATTTACTAGTGTTATAACGCCATCTTTGTTTACAAGAACCATTGCGTTGGGCGCAGATTCAACAACTAAACGAAATCGTTCCTCCGCTTTTTTTCGTTCAGTAATGTCAATAATAGAGGCCAGGACCAGTGTTCCATCTGCAGTTATTAAAGGGTTCAAACCGATTTCGACTGGAAATTCGGTCCCATCTTTTCTTATCCCAAATAGGTCTCTTCCCGCACCCATTTCCCTTACGCTGGGCGAAGCAAAAAACATATCACGAAAATTGGGATGATTTTTTCGAAAGCGTTCAGGAATCAATATTTCAATAGACTGTCCAACAAGTTCGGTCCTGTCATATCGGAACAGTTTTTCCGTTTGATTATTGATATAAGCAATCCTACCTTCCTTATTCACTAGTACAATAGCATTTGGAACGGATTCAATCATCGATTGAAATGTCAGTTCTGTAAGGTTAATTAAATTCTTCCCCATTTGATATTTCTATTAATACATGCTTGTTCCGCGTTTTGCAGATATGCTATCCCTCTATTCTAAGGTAGTAAAAATAGTTGTGGTTGCGGGTGCTACGAGTTGTATCTTGAGATATATTAGGAACAGTACTTTTCGATAAGGTCTTTTTTTCTAGCGGCAACCTTTTTCGGTTCTGTCGCATCTAATTTAGGATTTTTAGATTTGGGGAAAAGTAAGTTATGTTCAAGCATCATTGTTTTCCAAAAGAAGTAATCCTTCAGGCTGTTTATTTCAAACTTCGATTTAACCTAAGCTACCGAGATGTAGAAGAGTTACTCTCCATTCGTGGAGTAAATGTTGATCATGCGACGATACAGCGCTGGGTATTCAAGTTCTCTCCATTGATTGAAAGGGAATTCAGGATGCGAAAGAAGCCTGCTGGTAATCGCTGGCGTATGGACGAAACATACATCAAAGTAAAAGGGGAATGGCGGTATCTATACCGTGCAGTAGATAAAGAAGGTAAGACAATAGACTTTCTGCTCACCAAGAGAAGACAACGTATGAGCGCTCAATCATTTCTGATCAAAGCGATTGAAAACAATGGTAAACCGGAGCTAATTAATATCGACAAGAGCGGTTCAAACTCGAGTGCAATTAGAGTATACAACAAAAGAGCATTGGCTACGAAATCGAGGATCAAGATCAGAAAATGTAAATACTTGAATAACATTGTTGAGCAAGATCATCGTTTTATCAAATGGCGTATTCAGCAAGGCTTGGGCTTCAAAGAATTTGAATCAGCAAGAAGGACCATTGCTGGAATTGAAGTTGTAAGAATGCTAAAGAAAGATCAGATGATAGGTCAGGATCAAAGTACATTCAAATCTTTCATACAATTGGCAGCTTAGGTGTTATAATTATTGACTTTTTTAGAATGTGGTGGAACAGATGCGACAGAACCTTCTGTGTCTCCTTTTTATTTTGATTGCAATTGAACAACAGTGAGACGAGTACTAGTAATATGACGAGTGGTTTGCGAATCATTAATTATTACACATAACGTTTCGCGGCTATGCACCGCCGCACAGAGTTAAAATGTTTTGTGATTGTAAGTTACAAATTGTTGGGTTAAATGAATTGGTTGTCCGGAGAATGATTTGTGTGGTGGAGTATAGGTGGTGTTAGCAGTATTATTTTTCTTTAGGTTCGAAAAGCTTCAATTCGAATATCGAATAGATGTCATTTCGAATATCGTGACCGTCAATCAATGTGCCATTAGTATAAGTACTTGTTGCCTGGTCACCCTCAAAGGTTTGGTACACCCATTTACCATCCATTTTACCGTTCACAAAACGACCTTGGTAATCAATTCTCTCGTCAAACCGTGTGGTCCAAAGACCATGTCTAAAATTGTTTTGATATTCCACAGACACATGGAACTGTGAAGTTTTAAGGTAAACCGAAGACTTACCCCATAGTTTACCACCTATCATGGACATAATTACATATGGAATTTCGTCAGCTTCATTATAATATGATATGTATTTCTCTTGTTTGTAGGTGGAGTCAGAAATAATCGTATCCGAATAGGCAATACTGTACTTTATATAATTGGTCGAATCGTTAAAATATTCTCGATATTCTTTTATCTCCTGGTTTGAATAAAAAGAGAGGCTTAGTTGATTACCATGATCAAACTTCCCAATTGAAAGTAATTTACCCAATGAATCTTTTTCAACCGCAATACCGGTGAATGGCGCTCCATTATTACAAAACTTGCCTTCAACTGTATCAAGATTCGATAACCATACCGGACTCTGCGACCAGCAGATCGAAGAAAGAAATAGTACAATATTAGTAATGGCGATTTTCATTATTACTGCTAACGTTATGCGGCTACGCACCGCCACACGTCTTTAAAAGTTTTGTGATTGTAAGTTACGAATAGTTGAGATAAATGAATTAGTTGTTGAGAGTGAGGTTTGTGCGATGGGGTGTAGGTGCTGTTATGTGTACTTATTTTAGGATGACACGGTTGATTAACCGACTTGACCCGTCTCGAATCTCAATAAAGTATGTTCCAGAACCTAGAGCAGATAAATCAATTGTATTGGTGTTTTTAAAATAACGCTCAATCTGTCCAAGGTTATTTGTAACGATAATTTCATCAAAGACTTCATTAAAGAATATTGCTCCTTCAGTGGGATTCGGATGGAATAATGATTCAGATTGCATGATTTGCTCGCTTATTCCTACGCCCGAACAATAGTAGTTACTGGTAATCGCATATGGACTTTGTACAACGATATTTGGCTGGTAGAAAGTAAATGTAGAAACTTGAGTATGATCTAAGGTAACGACATTGAAATCCTCTTCAATTACGGTCACGTCAAGCTGATTACAGGTTGTCTCAAATGTTGAACTAGTTCGCATCATATAGACTTTGCCCGTATCAATTCCCCAAGCACCTCGAATGCCGAGAATGGTTATGCCATCATCATAATTTTTTAGACTTCCAAATGGAAAGGATTGCTCCTCGGGCAGAATCAGTCTAAGCCATTGCATATTACCAAGTGAGTCTGTTTTGAGTAAAGCAGTTTGACTTGAATTACCGCTGAAACTTTCAGGCTCTGTTGTGAGAATGATTGAACCGTCATTGTTTTCATGTATACCATAAGCTTCATCATCACTCCAATTATCTATGTATTGCGAACCCCATATAAAATTGCCACTCGCATCCAAACGCATGGCCATGATGTCCCAGGTTGCATAGGAACGTCTTCCAGCCATTAAGATATCGCCATTAGCACATGTGTCAATAACTAGCGGTTCCAGATCATAATATGCAGTATCGACATAGTTTTTGTGCCAAATAATATTTCCAGATGAATCAATTTTGAGAAGATTAGCAGTGTTCCACCACCAGTCTATTCCGGTTAGGAGGATTTCGTTATCATTTAATTTTAACGCATCACGAGCTTCAATGTACATAGTGTCGCCGTATCTTTTTTGCCACAACACATTTCCATTTAGATCTGATTTCGTAACTGCAAAATGCTTTTTATTAGTGATGGTGTCATAGATATCTCCAATCAATAATAATGAGTTGTTCAATTCAATTACTTCGGCAGCAGCGCCCCATTGATTCGGATCAGTATATGAATTACTCCATTCCATATTTCCTAGTGAATCAAGAGAAAATAGGGTTTGGAAATATGAAAAATTAGTATCTAGTTTGGATGTGAAAATCCAATATCCACCAGTTGATTTCTCCAATATAGAACCGAAATAATAGTTTCCAGATAGTTCGGTACTCCACTCGACGTTTGCCAACGAATCGGTTTTAACTACCTGCAATCCATTTGATGTACCTGTTACAACAAAAGCATAGCCTTGGTCAGCACTTTTAATGAATTTGCCTGGGCTATCGAACCCTGATCTTGAGATAATATCAAATTCCTTGGAAAATTGATTCTGAGCAGTTCCAGTTAAACACCAAAAGCCAATGAGTAGTATGGTTAAGCAATTTTTCACGTGTTATCTTTATTACACATAACGTTTTGCGGCTACGCAACGGTGCAGCTCACAAACAAAGTTGTTTTTTCTAAGATAAGTTATTTGAGTGAGAAGGATTAATTATTCGAAGAATGATCTTGCACTGGGGTGTAGGTGCTGTTATACACAAAATCATTCAACAATTTCAATTGTTTCAGTCCAGCTAAATGTTCGTGGAATTCCTGATTTGTTTTTTATAGTGACTGTTCCACTAATGACATTATTACCTGTTTTATTCGTTGGAATCTTAATTGTTACAGTCCCGTCATCGTTTTTTTTAACTATTGCATTCTCTGGTGACTCAACTGTAACAATGGGGTTTGCCTCAGTATTGATAGCGCCTAGAAAAAGTTCTAACTCAGCAGGTTCTCCACTTTTAACAACAGAAGGACCACTAACACCAACTTTAAACATATTAAACGTATATTCCCCAGTAGAGACTCTGGATTTCCAGTGCATTAGTGATAAATTTCTCGCGGAAATTATATCGCTCTGAATAACGGAGATTAATGCAAGATGTGAGGCCAGTGTATTGTTTTGGTGGCCCATAATTTTAAATAGACTCTTTTGAAGGGAAATGTAGATGTCTCGAACTATATATTTGTCCTCTCTGTAGTTATAGGATTCTACATTAAGTTTTTCATCTAATTGGAAAAGGAAATGATCCCAAGACTCAAATTCTTGAATTGGACCTATTTTGTTTAGATTGAAGTTCTTTTCACCCCAACTATAATTTGTCAATCCGTAAATCAGTTCTTCTCTAAAGGAGTTCAACTGTCTAAAGACGAGAAGAGAATCACTAAAAATAACCTCTGCTCCTGGATTGTTAATCTTATTGAAATCAATTTCATACTTGAATAGATCGTATTCCGCATTTCCTATGGATGTGTACATTGAATCTCCCGACGCAGCAATAAGTTTCTTCTTGGTCTCATCTAACTTCTTCAAGGTTGAAGAGGTCAGTGAATCAATTTGAGTCATTCTCGATAGAGCCTTCTGAAGTTTTTGAATTTTGAATTCATATCCTTGTCCAAGATGTTTACAACTTGACAACTCTTCTTTTACCATGGATTTGAAACTACTACCGTAGTTAATTTTGTATTCTGTAGATTCTTGGATTTCACTAGTTAGCAGTAAAACTGTTTCATTGTTTTTTTCGCATTGTGAATAGGACATCACGGATATGAGAAGGGCTCCGCTGGTAAGAAGAAATTTCATTGTTCAGGTTATTATTGTGTATAACGTTTTGCGGCTATACTATCGCCGCACGTTTTATAAATGTTTGTAGTTGTAAGTTACAAATAGTTGGGTTAAAGTAATTAGTTGCCCGGAGAATGATTTGTGTGGTGGAGTATAGGTGCTGTTATGCGTATTTCTTTCACATACTGGGTATCAATTAATATCTATGTTAATGCCTAATTCATTTTTCTTCGCATTAAAATCTTCCTTTGTACTGAATTCATACACTTTATAAGTTTCTCGGTGCGGACTTTGGTATTTTGTTAGATCAATTATGTAGTAGTTTAATTGAATGCCATCCCCTTTAGCGTATTGTGGTAATTGATTTGCAATAATGAAATCTTCATTCGATTCAATTTCCTGAATACTCTCTGAGATAACTGTTACGCCACCGATAGCTAGTGAGTCAGTGCTCCACAATAAAGCGTAGTTATTATCTGTAATTGAACGGGTAAGCCAGAAATCATTTTGAATTATGGTTGTTTCTCGTTCCACGTCCGTACCATGGAAGCACGAGACAAGTATAAACATCAACAGTATGTAGAGTAATCTTTTATTACGCATAACTTACTTATATGCTTAACTAATATACGATTTGTTGCGTGTTACATCCAAAATCTGTCAGTAACACTTAACTATCATGTTGAGTGTTATTTATTCATCATTCCTCACGAGATAAGAACGCTTTCGTTAGAAAGGGCTTTTTTGTTGGCCCACTAAGGGAGAGCGAGCGCAGCTCGTGAAGACCAAGCGTCAGCGCAGGGACTCCGCGAGAACACAACGTGGAGCACCCAAATTCGAGCCCTAGTGCGATATTATTTGAGGATAGAATGAATATCAGGTACAAAAAAAGCCTCCTTTTTAAGGAAGCTTTTTGTTGGCCCACTAGGGCTCGAACCTAGACTCTTCTGGACCAAAACCAGACGTGTTGCCAGTTACACCATGGGCCATTGCGGAGGCCAAATTTAGCAACAAAATTCGATTTGCCAAACAACCCATTTATTTTTTCAACAATAAAATTCAAGGCAAAAATTGAGAATTTTTCACTTTTGTTAGCAGCCTTGCTGCTGATATATTTTTAAATTCGCGTTTGCTAGCTAACAGCGGAATTGCTAACAAATTAATTTCCGCTTAATATCATGATATGAATTACAGAAAGCTGAATCTTTACTTGGGATGGTTTGTGTTCTTAATTGCAACCATCGTCTATATGATCACTATTGAAGACACCGTTAGTTTGTGGGACTGTGGTGAATACATTACCGCCGCCTATAAACTGGAAGTAGGTCACCCGCCGGGAGCGCCCACATTCATGGTCATTGCACGCATTTTCTCATTCTTTGCAGAGCCTGAAAATGTCGCCGTTTGGATCAACAGATTGTCGGCATTATCCAGCTCGATGACGATCCTCTTTATGTTTTGGTCGCTTACGATGCTGCTCAAAAAACTATCGATCAAGGGTAAAGAAATGCTTTCAAAAGGTGACGAATGGGCGATTTTAGGAAGTGCTTTAATCGGTTCACTTGCTTATACATTTTCTGATTCTTTCTGGTTTTCTGCCGTTGAAGGTGAGGTATATGCTATGTCTTCTTTGTTTACAGCTGTTATCTTCTGGGCGATACTTCGCTGGGATGAGGAAATGGCAACAATACAGGGAGGCCAGTTGCGTGCTGGTTATTCACCGGATCGCTGGCTCCTATTGATCATGTTCCTTTTGGGTCTGGCTATTGGAGTTCACCTTTTGGGTATCCTGGTTGTTCCTGCAATTGCATTCCTGATCTACTTCAGATATAGAGAAAATGTAGATCTCAAGGGAATTATTCTGGTTGGAATTTTGTCAGTAATAATACTCGGATTTATTCAGGAAGCAGTTATACCTGGAACAGTTACGCTCGCATCTAAATTTGAGATCACCTTTGTTAACTCTTTTGGATTACCGTTCTATTCCGGAACGATTTTCTTCTTCCTCATACTCGTTGGACTTTGTATTTATTTACTTCGATGGGCCAGAAAAAAGGGTCGTCGAATCGTTTATACATCAGTGATGGGACTTGTTCTACTCTTGATTGGTTATGGATCGTTTGCAGTGATCGTTATCCGTTCGAATGCAAACCCGCCATTGGATGAGAACGATCCCGAAAACCTCGTGACACTTCGTTCATACCTGAAACGTGAGCAGTACGGATCTGCCCCTATATTATTTGGTCAGTGGTGGAACTCTAAAGAGAATGAAAGAAGTCTTTACAAAGACGCTCCTCCGATACACCTCCGCCGGTTTGTGGTGCTAAAGAATGAAAGTGTTCTAAAGGCATTTAAAGATGAAAACCGAGCAAAGGAATACGCCAAAACAATTTCGGGATCACGCGTAGAGGAGAAGTATTTCGAAACGAATGCTTCTGGACGACAGAACGCTATTCCGACCTATGCACAAACCACCTTTTTCCCACGAATGTATTGGAATCAGGATGCCAGAAAAATTAGTGGCTATAAAAACTGGTCCGGATATAGTGCAACAGATGATAAAGGCGGAGAAATAGGAAAAGATGGCAATCGACTCCCTACATTCGGTGAGAATCTGAAATATTTTGGACGATATCAGGTGACCTGGATGTATTGGAGGTATTTCATGTGGAACTTTGCCGGACGACAGAACGACATCCAGGGCCATGGATCTGCTATGCGTGGCAACTGGATATCAGGAATTGAATTCCTGGATCGTCAGCGATTGGGTGCTCAGGGTGAAAATGCACCGTATTATACTTCGGAAAATAAATCCAATAACAAGTTCTTCCTATTACCATTAATACTAGGATTTATTGGTTTGTTCTTCCACTTTGGACGGGCACCAAAGGACGCCTTTGTTTTATTCCTGGCATTCTTGTTCACGGGGCTGGCGATAGTCGTTTACCTGAACCAGAAACCGTTTGAGCCAAGGGAGCGTGATTATGCCTATGCGGGATCATTCTACTTCTTTGCATTCTGGATTGGAATTGGGGTATATGCCCTATACGATGCTTTCAAGCGTTTCGGTAAAGAAGAATTCAAATGGATGGGAATTATTGGTGGAGCGGGAGCCGTCTTCCTCACAATCTTTGGCATGAATACAGCGGTGACCTGGATATTAATGCTCGTAGTAGCTGCAATTCTGATTGGGATTATGGTTGGCTTGCGAAAAGTACTTAAGAACGATACGCATGGAGCCCTGGTCGCAACCTTGCTCTGCTTGATTGTACCGGTTATCATGGGTATGCAGGGATGGGATGATCACGATCGTAGTAATAAGACTTCAGCACATAACCTCGCATTGAATTACCTCAATAGTTGTGAAGAGAATGGTATCATCTTTACAAACGGAGATAATGACACTTTCCCACTTTGGTATATGCAGGAAGTAGAAGGTAAGCGAACAGACGTTCGTGTTTGTAACCTTTCGCTAATGCAAACAGACTGGTATACGGATCAAATGAAGATGAAGGCCTACGAGTCGGATCCTTTACCGATCAAGTTTACAGAGGATCAAATTCTCATGAACGCCGGAAATACGGATCAGGTAATGTTCAGTGATCTTTTCGATTTGTTCTACCTGAATGTGGATCACAACAAGATCAAACAAATGATCGATATTCGATTGAAACAAAGCGAGGCGCAGATGAAAATGGCAGCTCAGAATTTAATTCAGAACGGTCCGAAACTACTAGCTTCAGTCAACTCGACAGATCCACGTATTACAGGAACGCTTAATAACCTTAAAGCTAAGATTGTTGCTCCATTAACTGGAAACTCGACAAATGATGTGTTCATGAAGTTGCAAGCAGGAGTTGAGATTCTTTCTGCGACCCGAAAAGGTCTCGTAACTGGAAATGCAAAAGATTTACAGGCATTCCAGGAAATGTTAATCAAGTTCGAATCTGATTGGAATTTCAGTAAGCTAAGTGATGCAATGGAATTTGTTCGAAATGACGATAATATTATTTCATTTCCGGAAGGAAGAAGATATCGTGTGTTCCCTAGTTCTGGATTCGTATTACCTGTAAACAAGGAAAATGCGGTGAAGTCTGGAATCATTACGAAAGACCAATTGGATAACTGTCTGGACGAGATCAGATTCCGATTTGATAAAGCCGGATTGACGAAAGAGCAGGTGATGATGTTGGATATATTTGCTAACAACGAATGGAAGAGAGCAGTTTATTTCTCTTCTCCGTATGGTTCGGATGTATCAATTGCCTTATTGAGAGGAGCAGGTACAGGTGGTTATATTCGTCAGAATGGAATGGCTTATGAGTTAAGTCCTCTTGGATTAGCCGCAGGAAGATTGAGCATTGATAAGATGTACACTCACCTGATGGAAACATATGATTATGGAGCAATGAATGATCCGGATGTATTGACGGATTACTATGCTCGTCGACACACTTCACAATACCGAAGACACTTCTTTGAGATCGCACAGGAGTACATGAAAATGGCACTTCGCGCTGAGATGGAGTGGAGTCAGTATGAATTCGCGATGGAACGTAATCCTGATATGCCAGTTAAGAAACCAAAGGTTTCAAAAGAGCAAATGAAGGAATATAATGACAAAGCAGTTGCGCTGATAAAGAAATCACTGGAAGTAATGCCACCGGAAACAGTGATTGATTACGGTGAACCTTCTCAGAACCCGAATCCATCTGAGAGCTATAATTACAACGGTGTGAGTCTGGATGCTTACACGGATGGGATGCTCCATAACTATGTTAGTCTTCTATTTAACGTTGGAGCAAAAGAGGAAGCATCTAAGCTAGGAATGAAGGTAGCGGATCAACTGGAATCAATCATTGATTACTATGATAAAAGTCCGGTTCACATTGCCGCAAACCCGGATAATACAATTGATCTCTACGCAGCATTGGAAGCGTATCTGTCGATGTACGAAAATGTCATGAATAAGGATGTAGGTGATCCGGATGGAGAACTTGCAAAACGCATGACGCAAAAAGTAGATTACATCTGGACAGATATGTTTGAATCTATGTTTGATGAATTGGAAGAGCTTGCGAATCAGAATGGTGAAAGCACCCGAAGAGGATCTCGTCCAACTCATTATGCGCGTATGTTGTTTGAGTTGCAGGATTACTCAAGGGCTATTGCAATCAAATACCAGTTGATGGATCCGCAACCAACAGCTCCGGAACCTAATCCTCAACCAATTCAAAATATGCCGGTGATGCCTCAACCTCCAATGCAAGGGGGAGGTCAATAGGATCCGCAATGAGACGATTTCGCGTTCCTGCCATTGTCCGCTGGTTCTTCTTCAAAAGGATCTGGAGGATTGAAGATCCGAATGGCGTTGCGCTTACCTTTGATGATGGTCCAACGGTAGAATTAAGCGATTGGATTCTTGACGAACTCAAAAAACACGAGATCAAAGCGACATTTTTTTGTGTTGGTTCAAACATTGCCGCATGCCGTGGACAATACGAGCGCATGCTAGCGGAAGGACATCAGATTGGTAATCATACATTTCGGCATGAAAAAGGAACGGGAACAGCGTTACCGGACTATCTTAATTCGGTAGAGGAAACAGATAAGCTATTGAAGTCAAAGTTGTTTCGGCCACCTTATGGCAGACTGCCATTATCATATGGTAAAAAGCTCAAAGACAAATACAGAATTATTATGTGGACCTGGCTTTCGTATGACTATGATAAAGAGGTACCCACTGACCAAATACTTCGCTCCGCAGAAAAGGATATCAGGGCCGGAGATATTCTGGTGCTCCATGATAATTCAAAAGTGAAAGACCGTCTTCAGAAGTTATTGCCTGAAATAATCCGCATCGTGAAAGATAAAGGACTGGAATTTAGACTTATTTCCGTTTAAATACCGGAACGGCAGAACAAGGCTCTCCATACATGATGCTTTTGGCAACAGGTTGCAACACACGAACGAGTTCTGACATAGCAAATGCAGGATCAGTAATATCAGAGCATCCCTTGATCATGATGCGACCATCCCGATATTCGCTTGTATCAATTTTGTTGATCTCATCAGCAATCAGTTTACGTTCGAGAGAAGCCTGATCTCCTACTATAAAAGGAACATCTTCAGTAATCAGCTTCGAACCAATCAGCATATAGGCCCAGGTTGGAATAATAGCATCTACAGAACAGTGTATATAAACAGCTTTACTTTTATATTTCGACCAGTCGTGTTCTTTAACCCAGGCGCGAAAATCTGCCTCCTTTAATACCATGCCTTGCCAGAGAACATCTGCCAGATCAATTCCAACAAAGGCTTGATTTGGTTTAAAATCCGCCAAATCCATCGTGATAATGCCACTTTCCTGAACCCGATTTCTTATCTCTGTCATGCTGTAAAAGTAATGTATAATAACTAATTCTGAGTTTCATGTGTCATATTGTCACGGATTTAACAAAGGCACGTGATTTGACAATATCGAGTCGTGGTCAGAAGACAATATCAATTTGGTTCAGGATCTGAAGCGATCATTTATCCAATCCTACTGCTTGTAGTGATGTGGCTTGCTCATTGGGCGGATTATCTCTTTCCGGAATTGCGGTTTTATCAATACGGAGTTAAACCTCAAACTCTGGAAGGACTTAAAGGTATTGTTCTCATGCCGCTGATTCACGCGAAAGATGAAATCCAGCACATCATCAATAATTCATTACCGACAGTTGTCTTACTAGGGGCACTCATTTATTTTTACAGAGAGATTGCAGCCAAAGTGTTTCTGTTCTCCTGGCTTTTTACTGGTATTGGTTTATGGTTGGCAGCCAGTAATAGTCATAGCTATCATATCGGAATGAGTGGAGTGATCTACGCGTTGGCCGGATTCCTATTTACTTCAGGTGTGATAAGAAGATACAGGCCACTTCAGGGCATTTCTTTGTTTGTAGCCTTTGTGTACGGATCCATGATCTGGGGAATTTTTCCGATGGAAGCTCACGTTTCCTGGCAGGGTCATTTCTCGGGTTTATTAACAGGGGTTATCCTTGCTTTAATTTATCGTAAACACGGTCCTCAACCACCGAAGTATCAGTATGAGATCGAGAAGGAATTAGGTATCGATCCACCGGACCTGGAAGGAGAGTGGTTGGCAAAACTGAAGGAAGAAGAAGAGCGAAAGAAGGAAGCACAGAAAATCAAAATCATTTATCACATTCGAAATCCTAAGGATTCGGAAGACGATAACGATGATAAATAGTTCCGAGATCAGCAGATATTTCTTCCCAGCTGTCTACATCGAAATCAAGAACGATATATTCGCCTGTTCGCATTTCAATCTCTACTCCGGTCAGGTAACTTACCACGTCTGAAATACCGAAATTATGTCCGACAAACATCAAGTCTCCCGATGATTCACATTGCCAAATGTGTTCTAGATAAATTCGCATGTTGCAGAGATACAGTTCATTCAGTTTTCTGATATTAGTTAACTCACAATTTTCCAGTATTCCATCCAGAGTTTGCTGGGTTCTGGCAGCTGTGCTGCAATATACCTCTGTGTCTTCCGGTGCTAGCAACTGCTTGCCGATAGCTATACTTTGATTGATGCCTCTTTGGATTAGTTTTCGGTCAAAATCCCTTCCGGATTCTGCCTGACGCTCAGTCTTGCCATGTCTTATGAAATGAATTCGCTTCATATTTTTTTACTTTTTATCCAACGAAATGCTATCTAGGTGCGTTATAGGTAATAAGTTTAGGTAAAAAAGTTGGTGGATACGAAGCGAAGGATGTTGTAAATTTTAACTAAATTACATAGTTACTTGAAAATTAAGTCCTTAAAAGATAAAATGGACATCACACCGGAAATACTTGAAGCATGCAAATGTGATGACCGCAAGGCGATCAATGTTCTGTACGAACATTGTTTCAAGTTTCTTATGCCCGTATGTTTCCGCTACAACAACAATGAAGAAGATGCCCGGGCGGCCTATAACAATGGATTCATGAAGATCCTGAAGGGTCTGAAAAAGACGGATAGCGATCTGAATTTTTACGGTTGGGCGAAAAGGATCATGGTGAATTCCCTGATCGATGATTATAGAAAGAACAAACGTTACAACGAACAGATTACAAAGAGCGACGATGAAAAAGCACTCGATTACTATTCAGTTGGAACTACGAATGAAGCCGAAAGTAATTTTGGCTATGAGAATATCCTCATGTTGATCAAAGAATTACCGGCTACAACGGGAATTGTATTCAACATGTATGTAATTGAGGGGTATTCACACAAAGAAATTGCAGAGCAGCTGGAAATGTCAGAAGGAACATCCAAATGGCACCTATCAACTGCACGAAAACTACTTCGAGAAAAATTAGAAAAGCTGGAAGACTTCAACAAGCGACTGGTGATCTAGAGATGAAATGGACAGACGAAAATATTGACAATTTATTCAAGCGTGCGGCGGATGAGCATCAGCTCAATTATCGTTCTGAGTTCTTTAATGAATTCGAAGCTGATTTTCTTCAAAAACCTTTTGTAGGGACTATTTGGACGGATGAAGCAATCGATAATCTTTTCAAAGACAGTGCTGCTCGTCAGCAGATCGAGTATAAACCAGTTTACTGGAATAATTTCGAATTGTTATTACCGAAAGTTCACCCTGTTGCAAGTGCATGGACGGATAGCGACATTGATAATCTGTTCAAAGATACTGCACGATTTGATCAGGTAGCATATAAGCAGGAATACTGGAACGAGTTCGAATCCCTTTTACCGCGAAGAAAAAAGCGAGACTTCCTGTGGTTTGTCTTCTCATATTCGTCTATCGCTATGATTGGCTTAATGCTATTAATGAATGGACAGGAGACGCAAGATAAAGAGCAAATAGCTGAGCTTAATACAGAAAACACAAGTATTTCAGAGAACGAAAAGCTCATTTCTGAACCGAATATTATTGTCGAAGACGCGCCTGAGATGGTTAATGAAACAGATCTTCCAGTCACAACAGAGATTATCCAGGAAGAATCGCAAACTCAAATAGATAATCGAGAAGCGGAAGATCTTTCGACTAACCCATCTGTAAATCAGAATAATGAACAACAATCAAGTGCTAACGAGTCCATTGCCGAATTGAATAATAATGAAGAACTTGAAACTCGAACTGAAACTCCGAATGAAATAATTGTTCCAGTAAAGCAAGATGAGCTCAAAGAGCCGGAAGTTTCGATTGATGATCGGGTGTTACTTTCAGTAATAACTGAAGAACAGGAGTCAGAACTCAATTCGGTTGACGAATTGCCAATCAAGCGCTTAGAGCGTACTTATGGAGAACTTCAACCAATGGCTGAATACAACGGAACACCAGTAACAAGAGTTTTACCATTCGTTCAGGCATTAGGAGGCATGTCACAATCATTGATTACACCTTCCGAACACTTGTCTAATAGTTATGGATTAGGAGCGGGTGTTGCCGTCAATCGAGACCGTTTTGGAGTGAATCTTTCCGTTAACGCAATGGTTTCAAACCATCAGGATCTTGAATTATCGAGAACGGCAAAAGTTTATGGTTTTGGATCAACAGTTTACAATTATGACCTGAATTATCAGCGTTTATATCAACTGGAGGCAAACCTGGAGTTTGAATACAACATTAAGCGAAGTACGCTTCGTTTAGGTGTCCGACCGTCTTATTTGATTAGTACCAAAGTAGAGTTCAATAAGAAAGATGTTTATAATGATATTGACATACTGGAATCTGCTGAACGCAAAACATTTTATGGTTATAACGAGGGAATCACGAAGTTTGGAATTAAACCAACAATCGGCTATGCTTATGATATATTCCCGAAATTTGAACTTGGAATTAACGTAGGTGTTCAACTACGGGGAATGGTATTTGAGGATTACATTAATGGTGTGAATAACCGTTTACCAATTGATGGACAAATTTATCTTAGAAAGTATTTAGTTAGACATTAGGAGTAGGAATAATGGGTGGAAGAAATAAATATTTAGTTGGGTTATTGACTGCAGTTTTGATGCTGTCATCGTGCAAGAAGGACAAATTTGATGTCCCTGAATCTAACGATCCTGTTTTTGTTGTTAATGGAACAATTGATAACGAAGCCTTTCAATTGGTGGCTGGAGATGCTGGAGCATATATGTTTACCGGTACGATGGATATCAACAATGTCGACTTCTTTTACGGTAACTTAAACGATGGTAACATTTCAATAGAACTCGGCATTTTTGACGGCATGATCGATATGCCCTTCGTTGATCCTGAGAATGAGCTTCCTAATGTAACGCCAGTTTTTGCCTCTCAAAGTACGCAACCTCTTGTGATTCTCTCTAAATTCATGATGAACAACCCGCAGAATATTGGACAGATAAAATGGTATCTCAATGGCACATTTGTGGACTTTAATGAGATAGAGATTTATGAACCGGGATGGTATGATGTAATGGCGGAAGTTACTTTCACCAATGGTTCGACTGTGCAATTAGAAAACGATATTATTGTAGGTTATGAAAGAACCCACAATTTTGACCTTGTATTTGGTTGGGATCCATTTAATAACACCTTAACTGCTAGTGCTGATATGATTGGAAATCCGTCAGGATCTTTCCAGGATGTTACCTGGACTTTCAACGGAAATATTATTAGTTATTCTCCTAGCTTGCCGCAATTTGAAGTAAGTACGGATGGTATACTGACTGCTGAGGTAACTTTCGCTGGAACCAACGTAACCCGAACAAAAAGTATTTATGTGAGCCCAGGATCAATGAATACGGTTGATGATTTGACGGAGTTTGAGGAAATGGCTAGCAATAATTTGTATCAGGATTTCAATATGCGCCTGAATGTTATTAAAGGAGGAGTCCTTTATTCGTCGGTTCCTGCAGATAATTCAAATGCAACAATAGCTATTACATCATTTGAGTATTATGGCAAGAACGCTAATAACAACGATGTGTATAAAGTATCGGCTAATATTAATGCCATGGTCAAGTCCGTGGTTAACGGAAATCAGCTACCTATTTCATTCACAACTACTTTCGGGGTTGAAATTCCATAAGAATCCCTTATTTTTGGAAAAAAAAGAACCATGCGTAAATCACTGTTAGCTTCTATTGTTATAATTTTTCCTTCTTTTCTTTTTTCGCAAATAACACTGACTGAAGCAGATTTTGCTGACTCGGATGATACCATACGAATGAGCACAGCAATTGATCCTGCGATTGATTTCGCTAGCACAGGACCAAATTATATATGGGATTTTTCGTCACTCTTTCCGGAAAGTCAATTTCTAGATGAGTACTACAATATGTCAAATGCGTCTACATTTGTGAACTTTTTGTTTGGAGCGTTCGCACCATCGAACTATCAGGCTTCTTATTTCTTGCCTTCAACAGATATTCCTTTGGACCAGATAGGGCAGTTCTTACCGGTTAATATTACTGATGTATTTCAGTTTACTAGAAAGACAGCTGATTCGATCACATCTATTGGCTTCTCTTTGGATATTGATGGAAATGAAGTTCCATTCAAATCGGACACTATCGAAACGCGTTATAAGTTTCCAATTAACTACGGTAATATTGATTCAACACGAGGCTATAGTAATATGGACATGAATCCATTTGTCGATGCGGCGTGGATTCAATATCGTCAAAAGACAGTTGAAGTTGATGGATGGGGAACGGTAACGACCCCTTACGGAACTTTTGATGCTTTAAGATTAAAGCATTTTGTGGAGGAGATAGATTCATTAAAAATTCCGTTTGGAGGTAGTTCATACTGGGTACAACTACCAATTCCGGATAGTTATATCTATGAGTGGTGGACCAATGGACAAAAAGAGGCAGTATTGCGAATCGAAACCAACGTGATCGCTGGCACTGAGGTGGTATCAAATATTGAATACCGGGATGTATACCTTGGCTTAGACGCTTCCGTGAAAGAAATGTCCAATCTAGACCTTCAAATTTATCCAAACCCGGTAGTTGATGAGATTCATGTTAATGGATTATTGAGAGAATTTACGTACAAAATACTGGATCAATCCGGTAAAGTAATCATCGAAAGCTCAGCCGAGCAGGTCATAGATGCTTCTATGCTGACGAAAGGAAATTACATTCTTTGGATCACAACTGAACAGGGGAGCTATTTATCAGGCTTCATAAAGCAATAATTAGATTACCTTTGCACAAAGGCAAATCAGTCTGTCGCTGTCTCACATTGTGAGAGGGAGGAAAGTCCGGGCAGCGTAGAGCACCACACTTCCTAACGGGAAGGCCACGCATTAGCGTGGACAGATAGTGCCACAGAAAGGGAAACTACCACACTTCGGTGTGGAAAAGGTGAAAAGGTGAGGTAAGAGCTCACCAGATTCATTGGTAACGATGAATGCTTGGAAAACCTTGTGGGCTGAAAGACCATGTAAACCCGGGGTTACCTGCTTGCAGGTGAAAAGAGTTGCTCGCTCGATCCGGGAGGGTAGGTCGATTGATTCTGTTCGTGAGGGCAGAACTAGATAAATGACAGACACTGCAAGCCTAGCTTGCAGCTACAGAACCCGGCTTATGATTTGCCTTTTCTTTTTTATACTTCTCACGAAGGCCTTCCAGAATATCTTTTGGTGTTTGCTCCTTCGATCTGTATCGCGTGACAAGGAAGGCGCGTTTATTGATCTTATCGACATTAAACGTGTATCGGGTAAAAATCAATCCGAAGATGCGGAATGTTTTGAAATTACCAACACTTTTCACGGACGTAACCAGCGTTCTATTGTCTGCGCGGGTATGAATCAAATTGTCATTCTTAACAGATGTCTTGTATACATGTTTGAATAAATAACGCATCGCCAAAAAAGGAATGATGAGTGTAATTCCTGCTAATGCAATGGCATAAAATTCCATACCTAATGCCACTATGATAGCTGCTGATGCCGCACCTGCAATCAGAAAAAGAAAAACAATGAATATTTTCAAACGTGGAATATAATTCCGAGAGGTTAGATATAATCTGTTCTTTTCGGCTTTTTGCAATGATTTATATGCAGACTTACCCATTCTTTTAATAGCGGTTCTTATTTCCGTAAATAGTTTACTATTAACAAAAATATCAATTTATTCAATTTGTTTAAAGTGCCGGTTCCAGTTTTGTTAACATCCTTTCAACAAGAACATAGTACTGGATTAAATCGTTTGATGCGTGTCGATTTAGTCTGAAATCCTTTTCAGAATCAAGGGGTAAAACGTGTATACCTTTACAAAACCGCTCATTATTTCCCTTGTCCAGATAGAACTCGATAAACGTTTGGGCACTGGTGAAATTCTCTGCTTGATCGACAACCGATATAGTTCTAAGATCATAAAACATTCCCTTGCCGCTTTGATTGGGATAATGAATTACATCGTAAACTTTGGCGTACGCCGTGTCTGTAAGTCGATGGAAATGTTCATCATAAAGCGTTAGGCAATAGTTGTTTCCTGTACTATCGTAATCAAGGACAGTGCTTTTGTTTCGGCTGAAATCTTCAATCCAATCATAAGTGCCCACTTTATGGTGAGTAGGCATGATTCCAGCGAATAATGGAACTAGCTGAGCCTTATCGAGATTTGTGAAAAAGGGTTTATCTCTGAGCTCGTTATATGTTCTGAATTGATGGTTTGACCCTTGCTTGTAAGCCAGGACATAAGGATTAATACCAACACCTATAAAATCATACTCGTACGAATCGAATACAGTACCACTGTTTCCGATAACCTGGTCTATCGGATGAAACAAGTCATGCCTGGTCAATCTGTTTACGTCATAAAGTGAACGCAGCATGATGAGATCAATGCCATTGTCATATTTACGATTTCGAAAGTGCCCAATCATGCGATCTGCACTCATATTGACAATTCGTACTTGAATGTCATGTTTGGCACAAAACAGCTCAAACAGAGCGGTGTCTTCTTCTTCAAGGTAATCAGAAGCAATGACCAATCTTTTTACTGTATCAACGGTTTTTTCCTCTTGATTACAAGATGCTATTAGGAATAATCCTGGAATAGCCAATAGTAAATTCACGAGTCTGAACTGTTTCATATGATAAAGATATTGAAATGTAAGCTGAATGCCTGAAATGTCCTATTTTTGCCAAAAAAATAGAAAATGACAGACAGAAAAGAGAACAAAAAGCTCAAAGAGATTATAGCGGAATTGAACACGGGTGATCAGTCTAAGATTGCCAGATCGATCAAGTCGTTGGAATCACATGGAGATAGCTCTGTCATTAAACCATTAGCGGATAAACTATTGACCGACCTATCCGAATCAAATCGAAAGGCAATTCTGGAACTGTTCAGTAGTTTGAAAGACAGTTCGGTGTGTGTTGAGATTATGGATATTGTTCAGAATGATCACTATATATCGATCAGACAAGAACTGCTAACTACTATTTGGAATACCAAGGTCGATTTTAGCGCTTACATTGATGATTTTGTTGAGATAGCGGTCAAGGGAAGTTTTATGGAGACATTAGATTGTCTAACGATCATTGAGAATCTTGAAGGACCTTTCATGGAAGAAGACATTCTCGAGTGTCAATTACATCTTAAAAATTATCTGGAAGACACTTCGGAAAAAGATAAACAGAAAGCGCAGTTATTAAGTGAGATTGCCATCTTAATAAAGGACATCAATCAAAAGTTGATGGATTAAAGAGCCCAGTTAAATCGATCGTTAAGTCTGGATTCTGTGAACTGACGAACATTTTCGTTTGCTATGTTTTCAAGGACTTCCTCTACAAATGCTCTGATCAATAAATTTCTCGCAGATGTTTTCGAAATACCGCGAGTTTGGAGATAATAGATTGCTTCCTCATCCAGTTGACCCGTTGTTGAACCATGAGAACATTTCACATCATCCGCATAAATCTCTAATTCAGGTTTCGAATTGATACTCGCCGTATCTGATAAAAGGATATTCGCATTTGATTGAAAGGCATTGATCTTTTGTGCATCTTCTCTGACAAATACTTTACCATTGAAGACACCTGTTGACTGATCGTTCATTACACCTTTATAAAGTTCATTCGATTCACAATGAGGCACCTTGTGATCAACGACCGTGTGATTATCGACATGCTGTCTTCCATTGAGCAGGTAGGTGCCGAATAAATTAGTCGAACAATTCGTTCCCAAAACCCGGATATTCAAATTATTTCGTACAAGACCACCGTTTAGCGTATGCGTATTGATCGTAAAAGTTGAATCTTTTTGCTGATCAATCATTTCGTTAGATATGTGAAAAGCTTCTTTATTTTCATCCTGAATCTTATCCAGTGAAAGGATCGCATTATCCATCACATCTATTTCCAATGAATTATTCATGAAACAGGAACTAGCTCCATCTTCAGCAAAAAATCCCTGAATGATATTAACTTGGGAAAATTCCTCTGCCTTGATTATCGTTTTAAAGTTACTGATAACATCACTTCCCTTCAAAACATGGATGATCTCGATCGGCTGATCTACTTTTACCTTCTTACTGACATGAATATAAATCCCATCACTTAAATAAGATAGGTTAATAGCCCCAAATAATTCTTCCGGATTGGTTTTCAGCTTGAATTGTTCGTGCTGATTACCTCTAAGTCTGACAATATTTACACCTTCTGGAAGTTTTAAATCAGAAAGGTTGGTAGCGAGATTACCATTCACAAAAGTAATTCGGCAAGCTTCTCTATCAATTTCAAACGATCGGGAAAGTGAGGTGTCTTCATTCTGGACAAATGCGACTTTATTCAGTTTTGCAAGACGTGTGTACTTCCAGGCTTCATTTCGGGTTGTTGGTAACTCGGCGTCCTTCAAGAAATCATTTGCACGCTTCTTTAGATCCGGATCAATATTGATAGCAGTTGATTGTAACTGCTCCGTGAACTTTATTCCCTTATTTGAATCAGTGCTCATGCTAACTTATTGTGCGAGTTCTTCCTTAATCCAATCGTATCCTTTTTCTTCAAGCTCCAGGGCAAGTTCTTTAGGACCGGTTTTGACAATTTTGCCATCGAATAAAACGTGAACATAATCTGGTACGATATAATCCAGGAGTCGCTGATAATGGGTGATCACTATGGTCGCATTATCCTTGCTCTTTAATGTGTTCACTCCATTTGCAACGATGCGCAAAGCGTCAATATCCAGCCCGGAGTCTGTCTCATCTAGAATGGCTAATTTCGGTTCTAACATTGCCATTTGGAAAATCTCATTTCGCTTTTTCTCTCCACCGGAAAAACCTTCATTTACACTTCTCGATGCAAGCTTTGGATCGAGTTCAACCAGGGCAGATTTCTCGCGAACCATCGCCATAAAATCTTTGGCTGACATCGCTTCCTGACCAAGATACTCTCTCTTCTCGTTTAAAGCCGTTCGCAGAAAATTGATATTCGATACCCCCGGGATTTCTACTGGATACTGAAATGCAAGAAATAATCCTTCTCTCGCTCGTTCTTCCGTATCCATATCCAACAGATCCTGACCATCAAATTCAACGCTACCTTCGGTTATTTCATAATCTTCACGACCAGCAAGTACCGAAGCAAGTGTTGATTTTCCTGATCCGTTGGGTCCCATGATGGCATGGATTTCTCCGGCTTTTATTTCCAGATCAAGACCTCTAAGGATCTCTTTCCCCTCAACAGATGCGTGTAAGTTTTGAATTTTAATCATTACCTATGCTACTTTTTATCCGACTGAACCTTCCAGGCTAATGCTTAGTAGTTTTTGAGCTTCTACAGCAAATTCCATCGGAAGTTGGTTCAATACTTCTTTACAATATCCATTTACGATCAATCCAATCGCTTTTTCTTCACTTATACCTCTTTGTTTACAATAGAAAATCTGATCTTCTCCAATTTTAGAGGTTGTTGCTTCGTGCTCTATTTTGGCACTGCTATTTTTACATTCTATATACGGAAAGGTATGCGCTCCGCTGGTATCTGTCATTAATAGTGAATCACACTGCGAAAAATTACGAGCATTTTCAGCGGACTTGTGTATCTGGACTAGTCCTCGATATGAATTATGTGATTTACCGCCTGAGATTCCTTTGGAAATGATCGTGCTTTTGGTGTTCTTACCAAGGTGGATCATTTTGGTTCCTGTGTCTGCTTGCTGCATGTTATTCGTAACGGCTACAGAATAGAATTCACCAATCGAGTTATCCCCTTTGAGGATACATGATGGGTATTTCCAGGTAATTGCAGATCCTGTTTCCACCTGCGTCCACGATATTTTCGAATTCGTACCACATATTCCACGTTTGGTCACAAAATTGTAAACACCACCTTTCCCTTCTTCGTCTCCAGGATACCAGTTCTGTACAGTCGAATATTTAATTTCTGCATTGTCTTTCGCGATTAATTCAACCACAGCTGCATGCAATTGATGCTCATCCCGCTGAGGTGCTGTACAGCCTTCGAGGTATGAAACGTAGGCTCCTTCATCGGCTACAACCAGCGTACGCTCAAATTGACCTGTTCCTGCTTCATTGATACGGAAATAAGTCGAAAGCTCCATTGGACATCTAACACCTTTCGGTATATAACAAAATGAACCATCTGTAAACACTGCTGAGTTCAGCGCCGCATAGAAATTATCTGTAGTTGGAACAACAGTTCCCATATGTTCCCGAACAAGTTCCGGGTAATCCTGAACTGCCTCAGAAAAAGAACAGAAAATGATTCCTAATTCTTTGAGTTTCTCTTTGAACGATGTTGCCACCGATACTGAGTCCATGACAAAATCCACCGCAACACCGGTTAAACGCTTTTGTTCCTCAAGAGAGATTCCAAGCTTAGCCATGGTCTCTTTCATCTCTGGATCAACATCGTCCCAGCTTTCATATTTCTTCGTTTGCTTTGGGGCAGCATAATAGGTTATGTCCTGGAAATCCGGCTTCTCGTAAGTAATGTGTGCCCATTCGGGCTCGGTCATCTCAGACCATACTTTAAAAGCATTTAAACGATACTCCAATAGCCATTCAGGTTCATTTTTTTTGGCTGAAATAAACCTGATTATATCTTCATTAAGACCTTTAGGAGCACGGTCCGATTCAATGTTCGTTGTGAATCCGAATTTGTACTCCTTCTTCTCGAGATCTTTCGCTAAATCGTCTTCCGTGTAATTCGGCATAATATCAAATAGAAAATGATTCACCACAACCGCAGGTTCTATCTGCGTTAGGGTTTTTAAACACAAAACCTTTACCGTTCAAGCCGCCTGAGAAATCCAATGTGGTTCCTATCAGGTAGAGATAACTCTTCTTATCTACAACTACCTTGATGCCGTTGTCCTCGAAACTTTGATCACCCTCCTTCAATTCATTATCGAAATCCAATTGGTACATCAATCCCGAACAACCACCACCCTCAACACCGACTCTAATAAAGAAGCCATCCTTACCGTCATCCGCCATGAGGCGAATCGCCTGATTTTTTGCTGAATCCGTGACTGTTATCATTTCAATTAATTTTTCCTTCGCCCCTTTATTTAGAATAATTATAAATAAAAAGGATTTCTCATGCAAAAATACCACTATTTATGGTTTTTCGGCAACAAAATGGTCAGAATATTACAGTATCAATGATTCCAAATCGGATATTGGATTCGTTCTCATGCCGATACAGATCAATTGGCTACATTTGTAATATAAGCCTTTATTGAATGAGAATATTCAAGGACTTCGAGGGATTATCAGAAGTTAAAAACCCGGTAGTAACGATCGGAACCTTTGACGGGGTACATCTCGGACACCAGAAGATTATACAGCGACTGAACGACTCCGCAAAAGAAATTAACGGAGAATCTGTTTTGTTGACTTTCTACCCACATCCGAGAATGGTCTTATATCCTGATTCACATGGCTTGCAACTTATTCAGACGCAAGCTGAGAAAATGGATAAACTGAGAAGAATGGGCTTGCAGAATGTCGTTGTGATTCCATTTACAATGGAGTTTTCCCGATTAAGTGCACTTGAATTTGTGCGAGATATCCTCGTTAACAAGATGTTCGTCAAACGACTGGTAATTGGATACGATCATCAGTTCGGAAAAAACAGGGAAGGATCGCTTGAATTTCTGAAATCTGTATGTGATACTTATTCCTTTGAAGTCGAAGAAATATCAGCTGAAGAGATCGACGATATAGACATTAGTTCCACGAAAATAAGAACAGCTATTTTAGAGGGAAACGTCGAGTTGGCAAATGCATATTTAGGTGAACCATATGAAATATCGGGCAATGTTATTGGCGGAGAAAAGCTGGGTGCTTTGATTGGCTTTCCAACTGCTAATCTGGAGGTGGATAGCGAAATGAAACTATTGCCTAAGAGAGGAGTTTACGCCGTTCACGTAATCCTGGAAGACGAGGAATATGACGGAATGATGAACATTGGTGTTCGTCCAACGATTAACGATAAGCAGGATCTTTCAATTGAGATCAATATTTTCGATTTTGATGAAGACATTTATGATCAGTATCTTACGGTACAATTGTTGTCTAAAGTTCGTGAGGAAAATCAATTTGCCTCTGTGGATGAATTAAAGGCTCAAATAACAAAAGATGAGAAGTTTATTCGCGATTATTTTCGCACTACTTTGTAGTATTTGTTATGCTCAGACTGAAGGGCCTGTTATCTGGACCTGGGATGACGTACGCGATACACAGCGCCCAGATACCATTTTGGCTATATCGTTTGAGCGGTACAAACTGGATTCATTACCGGACGGATTGCGCGCATTTACGAATTTGGAAATGCTGGATCTAAGCAAGAATAAATTAGTAGACCTACCCCAGTATATCCAGACCTTTACCGAACTCAGAGAGATCAATTTGGATAAGAATAAGTTGATGGAATTACCTACCGTCTTGTGCGGCCATCAGAAGCTGGAGTCTTTAATTCTTAGTCGCAATGAAATAAGCAGAGTTTCTGCCTGTATTGGAAGGATCACGAATTTGAAATACATCGATTTATATGATAACCCAATACGGGTTTTACCTGATGAATTGGAATCTTTGAATTTTCTGGAAGAAATAGATCTTTCCGGTATTCGTTTTTCCCCCGCATTTCAGCAGTCTTGGCACAATCGACTTCCTAAGGTCAATTGGATCTTTGACGAGCCATGTGATTGCATGGATTAAAGCAATTTCCTAAATATCAACTGCTTAACCGATTTAGTTCAGTCTAAGCTGTGAAAAGTTAATTCTAAGTGCAACTTTTTTGTGAAATATTGAGTTTAACCTGATAAATGGCGTAAATTTAAACGCCAAACTATACTTATTTTACTTATGAAGAAGCTGATACTACTCGGACTTTTTGCTTTGATCGGTGCATCTAATCTGGTTTACGGTCAAAAAAATCACGGTTTATATCAATTAGAAACGGAGCCGACTAATATCCCTGCCAGGCAAGGAACCTATCAATTTCGCATTGATAGCAAAGATTATTCACCCGAGTTTCCTGATGACATCCTAATTCAAATAGAAAACGCTCGATTGGGAGTGAAGGATTTTTTGATGAAATGGGATGAGCATGTTATGATCTTTATCCCTTCATATGACAAAATCGGAGTTGCGACATTCACTCCGCTAGAAGAAACTATTTACATCACAGAATAACAATCGATGAAAATTTTAAAACTATCTCTTGCACTTTGCTTCGGAATTTTAACTGCAGCAAACACATTCGCACAATGTACTGATAACGAAGATTGTACTACAGCACAAACGATTCCCTTGAATGGTCCAGGTAATGGACCAGCCTGTGTTACGGACTGTAATGTCTTGGCCTCGCCGGGCTTGGATTTTGTTGGTAATGGTTGTGAGGACCAATTAAATGCGACCGTCTGGTATTCATTTACAACAAGTGGAGCGACAGCACAAATTGATATTAATTTAACCAGTACGGATCTGAGTGATCCTGAGTTTACGGTTTTTGTTGGTACCACATGTATTTCACCATGGACCATTTTAAATTGTACGGAAGGATCCGGATTCTCGGCAACTGCAACTGGTGTATCTGTAGCAACAGCAACTACCTATCTTATTGCTGTTTCAGATCAGACAGGCGATGAAGGTAACTTCCAGCTTTGTATCGAAGAATTCCCGGACAATAGTTCTTGTAATACTACGGACTCACTTTATGTAGTGAATACTTCAATGGGTTCGCCATTTACAGGACCTTTCCAACCTGGAGAGGTTGTTGAATTTTGCTACTCAGTAACAGACTTTACGCAATTTAACTGTAACTACTTAGGGGCTTTTATCCCAGAATTTGGAGACTGCTGGGATCCGGTATCATTTGATGGTCAGGGTCAGCCGGTGAATGTTACTGTACCTTTGGTAGCTGCAGGTGTTTACGATTTTACAGGACCACCACAACCCTGTGAAGGTCAACCAACTGGTGCCTGGGGTTGGGAACCGCCAGGTGCAGCGACATATAATAATATTGGGGGAGGTTATTACCCTGCAAACTCACCATTGCCGGGTGGCTGGTTTTTCCTAACTTTTTATGAAGTTGGTGGGTCGCCATGTTCAGGACCTGCTGAAACAGACCCTGACAACTCTTACGGTGATAGTGATTACCCTTCATGTGGTAATAATACCTTGGATTGGTTGGTATGCTTCCAACTACAAGCACAAGGTATAATCGCTTGTTCAACTGGTGAAACGGACTGTACTGTTTCGATGAAAACTCTTGCAGATGGAGAATATGGAGCATGGACAAGTATCGGTTGTGTTGCTGATGTTCCGGCGGTTTTCCCGGCTGCACTCCAGTGTTGTCCTTTATTCGATCCAATGCCTGATACCACTGTTTGTGATTCATACACTTTCCCACCTATTACAGGAATACTACTTACAGGAAACGAAGCCTATTATACAGGTCCTGGTGGAACAGGAACACAGTATAACCCAGGAAACACGGTGAATTTTGCCGATTTCCCAACTTACCCTACTACTATTTATATGTACGATGATTTAACATGTACAGTACAAGATTCTTTCCTTTTGGTTATCGAACAAACACCAATTATCGATCCGGTCGCGAACCTTACTGCATGTGACAGTGTCCAGCTTCCACCGATTACAGGAACATTGTTGACAGGAAACGAGGCTTATTATGACGGACCTGGAGGAACTGGAACACAGTATGCTGCAGGTGACTGGATATTCACTTCAGGGACTTATTACGCATATGACGAAACGACGTCGGGAACGTGTTTTGACGAGGAATCATTTACCATAACGATTAACCTGACTCCGGTACCGGATGCGCCAGCCGATGTAACGGCATGTGACAGTTATACCTTACCTGGTCTTGGTGTAGGCGGATATTACAGTTCCCCGGGAGGAGTAGGTCCGATACCTGTTGGTACCAATATTACTTCTACTCAAACAATATACGTTTATGCTGAAACAGGAACAGTTCCTAATTGTTGGGCTGAAAACAGTTTTACGGTTACCATTAATGTGACTCCTGTTGCGGATGCTCCGGCTGATGTAACGGCTTGTGATAGTTATACGCTGCCAGCTCTGGGTGTGGGTGATTATTACAGTTCTCCGGGAGGTGTTGGACCAATACCTGTTGGAACGAATATCACATCAACACAGACCATCTATGTTTATGCAGAAACAGGAACAGTTCCAAACTGTTTTGATGAAAACAGTTTTGTTGTAACAATTAATCCAACACCAGTAGCAGATGCACCTGCGGATGTAACGGCATGTGATAGTTACACATTACCGGCACTGGGAGTTGGAAATTACTTTAGCTCACCGGGTGGAGTAGGGCCGATAGCAGTCGGAACAAACATCACTTCTACTCAAACTATTTATGTTTACGCGGAGACCGGAACGGTACCAAACTGTACCGATGAAAATAGTTTTATTGTTACGATCAACACTACCCCGGTTGCAGATGCGCCTGCTGATGTCACAGCTTGTGATAGTTACACATTACCAGCATTAGGGGTTGGTGATTATTACAGTTCTCCGGGAGGTGTTGGGCCGATACCGGTTGGAACAAATATCACTTCGACTCAGACGATTTATGTTTATGCCGAAACAGGCACCGTACCTAATTGTTTCGATGAAAATAGCTTCATAGTTACCATAAACCCTACACCGGTAGCGGATGCGCCTGCTGATGTAACGGTTTGTGATAGTTATACATTACCAGCGTTAGGAGTTGGAAATTATTACACTGCGACTGGTGGTGGAGGTATCATGTTGAATGCCGGTGATGTAATCTCATCAACTCAAACAATCTACGTTTACGCAGAAACAGGAACAGTACCTAACTGTACAGACGAAAACAGCTTCCTGGTAACGATAAACCCTACACCTACTGCCGCAGACTTGAACCCAAGTGTTTGTGAAGATCCACCGGCCGGGTCAGGACAAGCTGCTGGAATTGATTTAACTGCAAATAACCCTAACATCAATGGTGGTGGAGGTTTAACTTTTACGTGGTATACTGATCCTTTGGCTACAACACCTGTTGGTTCACCTACGAACGAGACTGTGACAAATGGAGAGACATTCTATGTTGTAGTAAGTAATGGATTATGCACAGATACAGCTATGGTGACCTACACGGTGACGGCTACAATAACATTAAATAATCCAGCACCACAGATGTGTGAAAACCCGGTAGGGTCAGGATCATATAGTGGTTTTGATTTGACAACATTGAACCCTGGAGTTTATGTAGGTAGTGGGTCTGAGACCTTTACCTGGTATGTTGATGCAGGATTAACAACGCCGGTTGCTACACCTAATAACGTTACCGTAACTTCCGCAACGACCTACTATGTAGAGGTCACAGATGGAAACTGTAGCAATAGTATCATGGTAACCTTTACGGTGAACGCTTATCCCGTAGCAGATGCGCCTGCAGATGTTACAGCATGTGATAGCTATACCCTACCTGCATTAACGGTTGGAAACTACTTTACAGCTACAGGTGGTGGTGGAGTAATGGTACCGGCAGGAACAAACATTACGTCTTCTCAGACGCTGTATGTATATGCGGAAACCGGTACAACACCAAATTGTACAGATGAGAATAGCTTCACAATAACAATTAATGTGACTCCGGTTGCGGATGCACCTGCGGATGTAACTGCTTGTGATAGTTATACACTGCCTGCATTGACAGTTGGAGACTATTATACAGCAACAGGCGGTGGTGGAGTAATGTTACCGGCAGGAACAAACATTACGTCTTCACAGACGCTGTATGTTTATGCTGAAACCGGAACGGTTCCAAATTGCTTTGATGAGAATAGCTTTACAGTAACGATTAACACAACACCGGTTGCAGATGCACCGGTTGATGTAACAGCATGTGATAGTTTTATTCTTCCGGCATTATCGGTTGGTAACTACTATACCGCGACTGGAGGTGGTGGTACTATGATGAATGCGGGTGATGTGATCACATCCACACAAACGATCTATGTGTACGCTGAAACCGGAACAGTTCCAAACTGTTTTGACGAAAACAGCTTCGTGGTAACGATTAATCCAACACCAACAGCGACAGCATCCACAACTACTCCAAACCTATGTGAAGGAAATGATATACTATTAGAAGGAAACACCGTTGCAGGTGGAACATACAGTTGGACAGGTCCAAATGGATTCAATTCAACACAGGAGGATCCGACAATTGTTGGAGCTACGACAGCAGCAAGTGGAACGTATACATTAACAATCACACTTAACGGATGTACAAGTGCACCGTCAACGGTAACTATTTCCGTGATACAAGCACCTGTTCTTGACCCGGTAGCAGATACGTCGGTTTGTGACAGTTATACACTGCCGGTGATAACGGGAACGAACCTGACAGGTAATGAGAATTATTACAACAACTCACAAGCAGGTGGAGGTACAGTGTTAACTGGTCCACTTACGACAACTCAGACGGTTTGGATATATGATGGTAATGGGGTTTGTGATTCAGAGCTTAGTTATGTAGTAACTATTACACCGACTGATGACCCGTCATTTACAATTACTAACTTCTGTGAAGGTGATGCAAATGCGGCATCTGTAACAGGAACTCCTGGAGGAACGTTTGCATTCAACCCGGCACCAGGTGATGGCGCAACAATAGATGCCAACACAGGTGAAATAACCAACGGTGTTGGAGGAACAACCTACACAGTGGAATACACAACATCGGGTGTTTGTCCGGCAAGTTCAACACAAACAGTAACGGTGAACGCACTTCCTGTGGCCGTCGCGACAACGAGTACACCTGATATTTGTGAAGGTGAAGAAATAATGCTGGAAGGAAACACGGTAGCCGGCGGATCTTATGACTGGAGTGGACCAAATGGGTTCATGTCGAATGCAGAGGACCCGACAATTCCGGAAGCGCCTTCAGAGGCAACCGGAACATATACGTTGATCATTACGGCTAACGGATGTGTGAGTAATCCGTCAACAGTTAATATTGTGGTTATACCATGTGAGATTATCGTACCTACTGCGATCACACCGGGTGTTGTTCCAAATGAAGTTTGGGAGATTATCAACTTGGATGAGCGATATCCAAACAACACAGTAATCATCTATAACAGATGGGGCAATGAGATCTATCAGCATGACTCAGATCCAGCTAACCCTTATAATCTGAACCCTTGGGATGGAACGAATCAGGCGAATGGTGAACCATTACCTGTTGCATCGTATTACTACATTATTCAGTTCAACGATGGTAGTGGTGAGGGCCTAAATGGTACGGTTACAATAATTAAAAATTAGAATTGGAGGAAATAACGTCTCGTATGAGATATGTTAAATAAGTAGTAAACAGTTAGATAACAAGGAAATAAAGTGGTAAATTTGGGGCATCTATTCGATTACACTATGAAAAGACTTCTGTTTCTACAGACGCCTTATCCTGTATCAACTACGGATACAGCGCTATCTCCTAGTGTGCTACAAAATTCTAACACAAGGCATTCTAAATGGAGTGCTAACAATTCTAGTATTATGAGATCAATCGTATTATCATTCATTGCAGTGATTACTACTACTGCGTTTAGCTTCGGTCAGAACTGCCCTGGTTATTCCAACTCTGCCATTAGTGCTCCTGAGGCCTGTGGTAACCAGTTATACTATCTGGAAGTACCAAATACTACGTGCAATGGATTAATTTGGTTTGACGTTTCAGGTAATTCTGGAACCTGGGGAAATGAAATTTCGTGGGAAGTAACCAGTAACCTGACAACAAACATTGTTGCTTCCGGTGGTGGTTACGGTAACAACCAACCATGGTTCGTAGCTGTAGGCCCATTAGACCCGGCGATTGAAGGACAATTTTTCACACTAACTGTTTACGACACATTTGGTGATGGATTTACGGGAGGTGGATTCTGTTCTGTGGATCAGGGAGCTACTAATCTCGCTTATATTGATGACGTGGGTAACTGGAATGATGCATCTCAGGTGTTTGCAGCCAATATTGATATTTATTCTTCAACAATCACAGTCACAACTCCGTCCGGAAATGTTAATTCTACAGCAACAAACTGTGCTGATCATGAAGTTCCATTGACACTTGTCAATAATAACTTCTGTTCGCCAGTAACGATCAATTTACCATGGACAATCGTTTGTGACGGTACAGGAGCAACGCTTGCAAGTGGAACAGAAACAATTACGCTTTATCCTCAAATCCCAACCGGTTCGAATGACCTGGTGGATGTAACCTGGAATCCAGGGACTTGTTCATGGGATGTTTCCCCACAAAATGATTGTGTGGCGGCAGATATTGGAAATGTCTTTACGATATCTCCAGACCCGGCAACATCCGCTCCTCCGGCTTGTGAAGGAGGATCAGAAAATTTCACCATTTCCTACATTGGAGTATCTGGTGGTCCGGATTGTTGTTTAACCGGAGGTCCTGTGGCGCCTATTACGTATAATACCACAAATACGGCAAGTGATGCATCTGTCTTGAGCTCTCCTTATGGTGGAACAAATAACTCGGCGTATTCGACGATTCCTGGAAATGGATCCGGAGGAAACGCGACTTCTTTTAACCTCACGGTAAATATTTCAGGATTTTGTTATCCAAACCCAGCGGGAACAAGTACAGATAACACTTGGTATATTGCCGTTTGGGTAGATGGTGTGCAAATTATTCTACAAGGTCCACTTTCAGGTGGCAATGGATCTGTTACAATTACTCAAGCTGATTTAACTGCCGCGGGTGTAACTTACAATGAAAACAGTGTAATTGAAGTATATATTATTCCAAACTTATTCTGGCAGGATCCGTGTGGAGCACCATTCCCTTGTCCAATTTACACGACTTACGTGCCGGGAGGTAACTGTGGATCGTTGGGAGACGGTGAATGGACAGTTGGCACTTACGATGTTACAACTGCTGTAACGTTCGAGCAGATGACACCAACCCCTGCGACATGTAGCTTTGTTACACCTTCACCGTACACATGTTGTACACCGGCAACCGTAACAGATGACAATGATGCTGTTTGTTCAGGATCAGGTACGGGAACATTGAGTACGTGGCAGACAGCAGTGTCAACTGCAAATCCAAGCTGTTTGGTTTACTCTAGTGTTACACCTGTACCAGGAACAACTCCTCCGGATAATAACCTTCCTAATGGTGTGAATGGTGGAGCAGCTCCGATTAATCAGGTTGTAAGTGCATATGCTTATTGTGATGCGGATGGCTCAGGAACAGACAATGCAGGTGATAGCTATACATTATTAAGCACCTATACTCTAACGGTTAATCCTATCGAAGACCCAAGTTTTACGGTTACTCCAGATTGTAATGGTGGTACAGCTACTATTACTGGAACTGGAGGTGGAACATTTAGCTTTGAAACACCTCCGGGTGATGGAGCTGTTATCGATCCGAATACAGGAACCGTGACGAATGGTACACCGGGCAACACTTATAATATTCAATACGTGACAGCTGGAGCTTGTGCTGACAGTATTGTTGTTAACCTTACTGCTTTAAGTCAGGATGATCCGACCTTCACCATGTCTCCGACTTGTGATGGAGCAACAGCAACAATCGGTGGAACGGTTGGTGGAACATTTAACTTTGATACGCCTCCGGGTGATGGAGCTGTTATTGACCCTAATACGGGTACAATAACGAACGGCACATCCGGAAACACCTATACGGTTGAGTACGTAACTTCCGGGCCTTGTCCTGACAGTTTGGTGATCAATGTAACTGCAGCGCTTACTGATGATCCATCGTTTAGTATGACGCCTTCATGTGTCGGAGCAACGGTTTCTAATGTGGTAACACCAGGTGGAACTTACACATTCAACCCTGCTCCCGGAGATGGAGCTGTTATCGATCCAAATACCGGAGAGATAACCAATGGAACTGCAGGAGCAACGTATACGGTGGAATATACTACTGGAGGCACTTGTTCTGCAACTACAACTGTTAATGTCACATTGACCTTATTAGATGATCCGGCATTTACAATGACTTCAAATTGTGTTGGAGCAACCGTGACTTCTACGGCAACACCTGGAGGCACGTTTGCCTTTAACCCTGCACCTGGAGATGGATCAGTGATTGATCCAAATACAGGAGAGATTACAAATGGTACTGCAGGAAGTACTTATACTGTTGAGTATACGACTGGAGGAACTTGTTCGGCTACAACAACGGTGAATGTCACATTGACAATTCTCGATGATCCATCATTTGCGATGGCACCAACTTGTGATGGTGGAACCGTTAGTTCAACGGCAACGGCAGGTGGAACATTTGCATTCAACACGCCTCCTGGAGACGGAGCTGTGATCGATCCGAATACAGGAACGGTGAGTGGTGGTACGCCAGGAGCAACATATGACATTATTTATGTAACGGGTGGTATGTGTTCTGATAGCACAACTCAAACAGTAACAGCGTATGCATTACCTTCTGCTCCAAGTGCAGCGGCCGATGCTACTTATTGTTCAAGTGATATTTTCAATGACATGACAGCCGTTGGTACCGGGGGTACATATACCTGGTATACAGATCCTGGACTAACTCCACCTGGAATTGGAACAGGTCCAACGATGCAACCACTGGAGATTGTTGGTACCACAACTTACTATGTAACAGAAACAGTTAACGGTTGTGAAGGTCCGGCAGGCATGGTTGTTATAGTTATTGAAGAATGCGGAATTGTGATACCAACGGCATTTACACCTGATGGAGATTTGATCAACGATGATTGGATCATTCAGGATCTGGATAACGTTTATCCGAATAACATCGTAAGAGTGTATAACAGATGGGGTAATATGCTATACGAATCGACACAAGGTGATTATGCTTCTGATCCATGGGATGGAACGTTTAACGGAACTAAGTTGCCTGTTGGATCGTATTATTTCACGATCGAGTTAAATGATAAAGACAGCAATACCGAAAAAGGTACGGTATCGATAATATTAAATAAATAGGAAAATGATGCGAAAATTAATTTTAGTTGCAGCAGTATTTGGAGCAGGCTATATTTCTTATGGTCAGCAGTTACCACAGTACAGCCAGTATCAGCGTAACCAGATTATGTTTAATCCTGGTGCTGCAGGAAGTTATGATTTCCTCGACATAACAATCGGGGGTAGATATCAGTGGGCAGGATTTGATAATGCGCCGCAGACGGCTTATTTGTACGGTTCTTCCGTAGTGAATAAACCAAAAGTTATTTATAACCCATCACTTCGGACAAGTTCAGGACCGGTGCCAAACCCTAAAGTAAGCACTGGTAGGGTAAAGCATGCCGTGGGTGGACAATTCGTTATGGATGAGTATGGTGCATTTAAGAAGATGTCTTTTGCAGGTATTTATGCGATCCACCTTCCAATGACAGAAAAGCATAATTTGTCACTAGGAACTAAATTGGGTGTTTCGAACAATAGTTTTATGCAGGATCGAGCAACGGTACTCACACAGATGCCGGGGTATACAGGACCAGCGATGACTGATCCGGAGTATGATGCTTTTATTGCCAACCAAAGTAGCCTTAGCTATTTTGATTTGGGAATGGGATTGTATTTCTATTCGGATGACTTGTTTATCAGTGTTTCGGCAGATCAGTTGACACAAGATATGGTAGCATTTGGAAGCGGTACAGCTAATTTCGATCCAAATATCCACATGCAATTTGCAGCTGGATACAAGATTCCATTAAACGAAAACTTGACGTTGATGCCTTCTGCGATTGCGAAGTTTATGCAACCAGCACCGCTTTCAATTGAAGGAGGACTTCAGCTTGAATACAAGGAGTGGATTTGGTTCGGAGCATCTTATCGACACACTGACGCAGCTATTGCCATGTTCGGAATGAACATCAACGAAAAATTCAAATTCGGTTATTCATTTGATTACTCAATATCACGTATGAACGATTATTCCTCGGGAGGACATGAACTCGTTTTAGGTGTGATGCTTGGAAGATAATTGAAACATTTTCATAAAAAAGTAGTAAACCAGAACATGAAGAAAAATCTATTCATTGCAGCGGGGCTTCTATTGGTAGGGTATTCCGCAAACGGGCAATTTTGGGATCATACTGACCCGGAACGATTATCAGGAACCGTTAATACGGAAGCAGAGGAAAACATGCCTGTTTTTTCAAAAGATAGTTCAACACTTTATTTCGTTCGATCATTTGATTCGGAGAATAAGGGAGGAGAGCTTGATCAGGATATTTGGAGCACACAGCGTGATACTACCGGAGCATATATCGATAGCAAACGTGTGAAAGAGTTGAATAACAAATTCAACAATGCCGTTCTGGGAATGAGTACTGATGGTACACGTATGTATATTTTCAATACATATGAAGGCAAGAAAGATTTAGAAAAAGGAATAGCGGTAACAACTAACAAAGGTGGTACCTGGAGCTCACCGGAAAAAATTGAAATTCCGGGATTAGATATAGAAGGAGCAGCTTATGGTTTCCATGTGAATGAAAAAGAAGATGTTATCATTATTGCATATGAAGGGCCTGGTTCATTAGGTCAGGAAGATCTTTATGTTACAACGAAGTCAGGAGGAAGTTGGTCTCAGCCGATGCACATGGGAAATACCCTGAATACAAGCGGTTATGAAATATCACCTTTCTTATCTAAAAATCAGGACACACTTTACTTTTCAAGTGACGGACACGGTGGTCAGGGAGATGCGGATATCTTCTATAGTGTGAAAGGTGGATCATGGACGGAATGGTCCGAACCGAAAAATTTGGGGAATCGTATTAACTCTCCGAAGTTTGACGCCTATTTCATTCGTTCTGGAGATCGAGCATATTGGTCGAGTAACCGAGATGCTGAACGAGCTGATATCTACATGATAGAGATTTTAACTCCACCACCAATTGAGTTAACTTGTTCTGCTACTGATGCAACTGAGTACCAGTCTTATGATGGATCTGTTGACGCGATGATTGAAGGTGGAGCACCCCCGTTCGTATTTAGCTGGTCAAATGGATTTGATGGAGAAGATTTAGTTGGTCTTTCGAAAGGAGAATACACACTGACTGTAACGGACATGGTTGGTCAAACAGCAGAAGTTACTTGTGTCGTTGATGAGCCACCTATGCCAATCGATCCGGTTGTTGTTAAAACATATGATAATCCGGAGTTCATGCATAATTTCGGATACAACAAAAACAAACTTTCCACTCGTAGAGGAGATCTTAAAGACTTTGTAAAGACAATTCTTGATCAGTTCGAAGAAGGAAGAGATAAGATTACGATCAATGTTTATTCATCAGCATCACAGGTACCAACCAAAACGTATGGTAGTAACGAAAAGCTTGCTGAGATGCGAGCAGAAAACATGAAGTATGATCTTGTTGAGTACTTTACAAAGAAGGGTATGGCAGATAAGGTAAATGTGGTAGTAGTGGAATCGAAAGTACAGGGACCTGCGTATGAAGATGATTCTTCAAACCGCTCTAAGTATGAGCCGTTCCAGTATGTTAAATTACTTACTGAATAGACTTTTCATAAAAGAGATTATATAGAGCCGTTTCGAATGAAGCGGCTTTTTTTATTCGAAGCGGATTGCTTTGGCCGGTTTAATTCGGGTTATGACTATGCTCGGTAAGATCAACGAGATTAAACATACGATAAGGGTCCCTGCATTGAGCAATAACCAATGTGAAAAGTGTAAATCGATTGGAACCTTACTTAGGTAATATACATCGGGATTTAACGACAAAAAGCCAAATTTCGTTTGCAGAAAGCAAATAGCTAATCCGATTGCATTTCCCCAGAGCATTCCTTTACCAATTAAAAATGCTGCCTGGGTAAGGAAGATTTTACGAATACTCCAGTTATTTGCCCCCATCGATTTTAGGATCCCGATAAAATTTGTTCTCACCAGAATTAGAACTAGCAGTGCAGACCCCATATTGATAATTCCGATCAGAATCATTAGCACCAATATGATCAATACATTAATGTCGAGGAAGCCCAACCAGACGAAGATTTCATTCTCGATCTGCTTGATTGATTGCACTATCAATACTTCATCGAAAGGAGTTGGTTTGAAATCAATCTGTTTTCTGATTCGCTCAGCTACAGCGTCCAAATCATCCCAGTTTTTGAGTTCAACTTCAAATCCCCCCACATAGGCATTTGATGTGCCTGAGCCTGCCTGTGCTTCACAAAGGACACTTTTCCCCTGGCTAAAGATGTAATATTTCTGAGGATCATTATCAACGTACTTCTTGTCCAGTTCGTTTAGTTCATTCAATTGAAAATTACATGGAGCAAATTCTGCACCTTTAACAGTCATTTTAAGGTAGGCCGTGTCAGGAAGTGTTGTTTGCGAAGTAGGTACACGTATATCACTCCAATAATCTGAAGCGATCAGTCGAATGGTTGTATCCTCGAAAGGGCATATAACAAAGCGGGTAAAGCTTTCAAAACCATTGCCCCAATCACATCTATAATTACCGTTGCCTCCTGTTATATCCGCCTTGACTATTAGGTTGCCACGGACTGTGGTATCTTCGATGACAATGTTCGCTTTTATGCCCCAATCGTTAAGTTCCTGAACGTATTTCAGATCACCTATTACAGTTTTCTTATCAAATTCTTCCAGGCCGGTTTCATAGATTCCGACTACTTTGAATTTTCTTTTAACGGGTTGTTTCCGCACAAAGAATGCATCGACTTCGTCATTTACCTTATAACCGAGGTCGTCTGCCAGTTTTTTAGATATGAGAATCTCATTTGAAAGACTGTCATTAGTGTATTGAGGTAATTTACCTTTTCGAAGATTCTGTTTGTAGAAATTTAAATTGTACTCACTTCCAACACCTTTTATAATAGCACCCAAAACATTCTGCTGAATTTCAGTTGTATCCGTTCCATCCGGGAGTTTATAAGTCACCTCATTTTCTTCTGACTGAAACAGAACCGGCTTGTACCCAACGGGATTAATCGTTTTGATCTGTTTGTCTTTCTTGAGCTGCTCGTAAAAGGGTTGAGCTTCACGAATAGGTTCTGCTTCGTATACTCCCGCATCACCGGCACTCATAATAAAAAGGTGAGACCCAAATCCGCTTACCTTTTGGCGTACTTCTTGTTGAAACCCTGTAACAACCGCGATAGTGATCAGATTGACAATGACTGCCAACATGATGCTGATGACGGAAATCCGTACAATAGGTTTAGAAACTTTCTTACCTTGTACGACACTTTTGAGGGTCTTAACTGATATGAAATATTCGAATGACAATAGGGTGTTCTCTTGGCGACTAAATTACATAAAGCTTTTTTGCTTAAAAAGTATTTTACTTGGTTTAGTTCTCTCTTGTACAAATAGTGATCGGGCTTATGCTTTTGAGGATTTAAAAGTTGCGACAGAAGATACGCTCAGGAAAATCATCGTTGGTGCTGAGAGAACAGGAGAATATCTCGATTTAATCAAGGATAAACGTGTTGGAATTGTCGGGAATCAAAGCTCTATGATCAGGAATACACACGTAGTGGATAGCCTGCTCGCATTAGGTGTAAATATTCAAAAGGTATTTTCACCGGAACACGGTTTCAGAGGTAAGGCGGATGCGGGGGAGCACGTAAAGTCACAGAAAGATGAAAAAACCGGATTGCCAATTGTTTCGTTATATGGCAGTAATAAAAAGCCATCGAATGATCAAGTAAAAGATATTGATGTGATGATTTTCGATATCCAGGATGTAGGGGTGCGATTTTATACATATATCTCAACCTTGCATTACGTAATGGAATCCTGTGCTGAAAATGGGATCAGCCTGATCATCCTCGACCGACCAAATCCCAATGGGCATTATGTTGACGGACCGGTTTTAGACAAAAATTATAAATCCTTTATAGGTATGCACGAGGTGCCGATCGTTCACGGAATGACTATTGGCGAATATGGTAAAATGATCAATGGCGAAGGCTGGCTGGATGGAGAGCTTACCTGTGACTTGAACGTAATAAGCTGTGAGAATTACGATCACGATAAACCATATTCATTACCTGTCGCCCCGTCGCCTAACCTTCGATCTGACCTTGCTATTCAACTTTACCCGAGCTTGTGTTTACTGGAAGCAACAACTGTTTCCATTGGAAGAGGAACGGATCATCCTTTTGAACAATACGGACATCCGGACTTTCCCGAAACAGGCTATTCATTTACACCACAATCCGGACCTGGGAGTAAGAATCCTAAATTGAAGTCAGTGACGTGCAATGGATATTTCCTGGATGATTCGATTTATTACCGAATGAATTCGCTGGATCTGAGTTTTGTGATCAATTCGTATCAACTTCTTACTGATAAGAAGTCTGAATTTCTACTTCGACCAAAATCATTTAATCTGCTTGCAGGAAACAGTGATCTGATAAAGCAATTGGGATTCGGATTAACCGAAGAGGAAATAAAGAAAACGTGGGAATCTGAATTGAGTGCTTATAAAGAGATGCGAAAGAAGTACTTACTATACCCTTAATTATTTTAGCTTTTCAGCACTTTCGATTACCTTTTTTTCAAGTGATTTCATGTAATCCTGGATTCGCTCCAATACCTCAGGGTTTGAAGAGCCAATGATTTTAGCGGCAAGTATCCCCGCGTTTTTAGAAGCATCTAACGCTACTGTTGCAACAGGAATTCCATTAGGCATTTGAAGAATGGATAGGATACTATCCCAACCATCAATTGAATTTCTCGATTTCACGGGAACACCGATAACCGGTAGGGGTGTTATTGATGCAGTCATTCCAGGTAAATGAGCAGCACCACCAGCCCCTGCTATGATCACTTTTAATCCTCTCGAGTGAGCATTTTTAGCGTATTCAAACATTTTCTCAGGGGTTCTGTGAGCTGAGACAATGTCAATTTCATAACTAATTCCCAACTCATCGAGAATATCGGCTGCATCTTGCATGACTGGAAGATCTGACGAACTTCCCATGATGATTCCTACTTCGATCATGACAAATGGTTTTTACAAATGTACTTAATCTACGGTAGAAAGGACTTTATGCTCTTCTAAATTATCAACGCCCCAGTTTTCCAGCTCTTCTTCGCTCCAAAGCCCTGGGAAGAAAATTCTTCGCTGGTAACGCGGGTGCATATACTTTTTCCAATCACTGCCACCGGTCGCTTCCACATCTTCTTCACCTGATTCGAGGTATTTACGAGCGGCATTATAATGATGCATCACCCACTTGACATTAACCGTGTGATCATAATGTCGCATGGCATTAACGAGACCGACGTCCTTCTGATCTGCTTCAGGCAGGTCTTTAAATTTCGTCCAGAGATTGATCGTGTTAAATTCCTTCATGAAAGCAATGAACTCGTCTTTATATCGATCGTGAAAGTTGGACATCAATTTGGTCATCTTTCTTGTTTCGTGATCGATTCCTGCAGCCTGCCAATACAAGTTGTCGAAAGCATATTCATAAGGTGTGTTTCTATCGATTGTCTTTCGAACTCTGAAATCGATCAGGTTGATCAACTCCGTTGAGGCAAACTCGATTTTTCTGTATTGAGCACTTTGGAAACCGCTTGCAGGAGTGAGGGTGTCTCGAAACTTCATGTATTGCTCAACATCCATACCATCACCCATGATAGTAAATGAATTTGAAAGCATATCGAAGTATCTGCTAATGCGATATAAGTGTTTTGTAAATTTTTTGGTCGAGATATTCTCATCGTGAGAAATTTGATCGATTTCCCATAAAATCATTTTGAACAAAAGCTCATTGATCTGATGATACATAATGAATACCATTTCATCTTTTAACTGGGTGCGCTGGATTTGTAATCCAAGTAATGCGTCAACCTGAATATAATCCCAGTATTTGATGGGTTCTGCATGCAGTAAACCAGATAAGTGAACATTGGGATCTTGGCCCATTGCTTCGTACTTCTCGTCAATTGCTTTGAGTAATTCTTGTCTATTCATAAAAAGTATATATTCTCAGTGATACCTGGGAACAAGGTAATAAAAAGAGCCGTTTGCGAAAACGGCTCTTTTTTCCATTTATAAAGTTCCTCTTAGTTCTTGTTCTCTTTCAATTGATTCGAACAGGGCCTTAAAGTTGCCTGCTCCGAATCCTCTAGCACCCATGCGTTGGATAATCTCAAAGAAGAGTGTTGGTCGATCCTCTACCGGTCTGGTAAAGATCTGCAAAAGATATCCTTCTTCATCGGCATCGATCATGATGCCCAGACTCTTTAATTTCTCAACATCTTCTTTCATCTTGTGATCAAATTCTGCCAGTCGGTCAGGAGCAGCTTCATAATAGGTGTCCGGTGGGGTAGAAAGAAACTCAACTCCTCTTGCCCGCATCTCGGAAACCGTTTTAATGATGTCATCGGTTGCAACAGCGATGTGCTGACAGCCCGGACCTTCGTAGAAGTCAAGATATTCTTCGATCTGTGATTTTTTCTTTCCTTCCGCCGGCTCGTTAATCGGGAATTTGATTCGCCCGTTGCCGTTACTCATTACCTTACTCATTAGTGCTGAATATTCCGTATGAATTTGCTTATCGTCGAACGACAGGAAGTTTTCGAATCCCATCACATCTTCATACCATTTTACCCAGTCATTCATTTCTCCCCATCCAACATTTCCGACCATGTGGTCGACATATTTTAGACCAACAGGTTCCGGATTGTAATCAGATTTCCACTCTGTGAATCCCGGAAGGAATACACCATCGTATTTTTTTCGTTCCACAAAAATGTGTACGGTATCACCATATGTGTGAATTCCCGATCGAACAACTTCACCATTTTCGTCAGATTCTGTTGTAGGCTCCATATAAGACTTCGCCCCTCTGGAAGTGGTTTCCTTCCATGCCTGAGTAGCATCTTCCACCCATAATGCAATAACCTTAACACCGTCACCATGCTTTACTAGATGGTCGTTAATAGGGCTTTTTGAATTAAGTGGAGTAGTCAGAACCAGCTTGATTTTATCCTGCTTTAGAACGTAGGATACTGAATCTTTACTACCAGTTTCCAATCCTTTGTACGCAAAAGACTGAAAGCCAAATGCCGTTTTATAGAAATGTGCAGCTTGTTTCGCGTTACCAACATATAACTCTACGTAATCTGTACCTAATAATGGAAGGAAATCTTGTGCTCCTTCAAAGATCTTTTCCAATCCGTAGTTTACACTTTTCACCTCTTTACTCATGATATTTTCTTTTATTGCTCCTAATGTAAGGAACGGATATTAATAATTTACGATTTACTTAGCTCCTATCCAACTTTTGTGGTATTCAGCTAATTCAATTTCCAATGCTTTTTTAGTAAGCTTTAAGGGTTTGAACGTATCGACCATTACAGCTAGTTCCAGGGTTTCTTTTTCCCCAATACTTCGCTCATATGCTCCCGGGTGTGGTCCATGTGGAATCCCCGCCGGGTGTAAAGTAATCTGACCCTTTTCAATATGATTACGACTCATAAAATCACCGTCAACATAATAAAGTACTTCATCTGAATCAATATTGCTGTGATTGTAAGGAGCTGGAATAGCATCCGGGTGGTAATCATACAATCTAGGAACAAACGAACAGAGTACAAATCCTGCCGTCTCAAACGTTTGATGGATTGGCGGAGGAAGATGTATCCTTCCGGTTATTGGCTCAAAATCGTGAATTGAAAATGCGTACGGATAATTATAACCGTCCCAGCCAACGAGGTCGAACGGGTGATTAGTGTATACATAATCGTATAAAATATCCTCCTTCTTAATTTTCAAAAGAAAGTCACCTTGTTCGTCATTGGTTTCCAATTCTTTTGGAGGACGAATGTCTCTTTCACAATATGGAGAATGCTCCAATAGCTGTCCAAACCAGTTTCGATAACGCTTTGGTGTGTATACCGGACTAAATGACTGGACAACAAACAGTCGATTGTCGTCATTTTTAAAATGAAGTTGGTAGATCATTCCACGGGGTATCACAAGGTAATCACCATATCCAAATTCAATGTTTCCCAGTTGTGTTTTAAGTACACCTTCTCCTTTGTGGACAAATATGATTTCATCCGCATCGGCATTTTTGTAGAAATAGTCGGTCATTGACTTTTTAGGTGCAGCGAGCTCGATATAGCAGTCAGAATTCATTAGCATTACAACCCGGCTATCGAGGAAATCATCCTTAGGATCGACTTTATACCCCATAAAGCTACGCATGATCATATTTCGATCAGCACCAACTTCAGGAGCTACATTTCGTTGTCCTTGCACTTCTTTTACCACGGTCGGCGGTTGCAGATGATACATTAATGAGGACATCCCGTCAAATCCAATGGTACCAAACAACTGTTCGTGATAAAGTGAACCGTCTGGTTTTCTGAATGCAGTATGTCGTTTGTGTGGGATTTTTCCCAGTTTATGATAAAAAGGCATTTTATATGATTTTAATTAATGTGTAATATATTGATTCAAAGGTGAATAGTAAAATCACTCAGGCTTCCTCTTAAGAAGATAATTTAAATGAATCAATAAATTAAACCACATAGTATTAGATTTACTAGACGACAAATATAAACTGACAATTGTCTGCAAAAAATGACAATTGTCAGCAATTAAATTTACAAAAAACGAAACGGGGCACTAGGATATTTATCAAATAATAGTTCTATTTGTTTCGATAACGATCGTTATGAGCAAGATTATAGTCATAGGCGCATGTGGGCAAATAGGCACTGAATTAGTCCTAAGACTGCGGAAAATAAACGGAAATGATCAGGTTATTGCTGCAGATCTACGGGATGAGTGTCCTGCAATAATTCAAAATGGACCATATATAAAAATGGATGTTTTGGATCGTTCTTTTGTGCGTGACTTTATTATAAGTGAATCAATCGATGAAGTTTACTTGCTTGCAGCATTACTTAGCGCAACTGCGGAGAAAAATCCTGATTTTGCGTGGAAACTAAATATGGAAGGATTGTTTACAATTCTTGATCTGGCAAAGGAAGGAAGCATCAAAAAAGTCTTCTGGCCGAGTTCAATTGCAGTGTTTGGCCCTACCACGCCAAAAATCAATACACCGCAGAGAACCGTAATGGAGCCTTCTACCGTTTACGGAATATCAAAGCAAGCAGGAGAGAGGTGGTGCGAATATTACTTTAATAATTACGGAGTAGACGTAAGAAGTATACGCTATCCAGGATTGATTTCATATACGAGTTTACCAGGTGGAGGCACTACCGATTACGCTGTAGACATCTTTTATAAGGCTAAAATGAGCGAAGATTTTATATGCTTTCTAAGTGAAAACACCATGTTACCGATGATGTATATGGATGATGCCATTCGAGCGACCATTGAATTAATGCAAGCACCATCCGAAAACATCAAGATTAGATCCTCTTATAATCTATCCGGTTGCAGTTTTACTCCAAAGGAAATTGCTGAGGCGATTCAGCAAAGAAATCCCGATTTCAGGATCACATATCAACCTGATTTTCGTCAAAAAATTGCCGATTCATGGCCTGGATCTATAGATGATGAAGCAGCAAGAAATGACTGGGGGTGGAAAGAAAATTATAATATTGATAAATTGGTGGATGTAATGCTTGAAAATGTAGATATATCCCTGTTAAATAAAGAGTTATAGAGTGCTCATACCAGCAAATAAATGCTATTCATGCATAAAAATTAATCGATAAAAATTAAGGATTGAGCGAATTTATATTAAATTATTTTGATAAAGGGCATGCGATTTGTATCTTCGATATTAAGAACTGTAATACTCCCTAAACTAAAAATGCTAAGAAATGAATAGAATTGCGGTATTTTTATTTGTCTTTGCGGGATTCTTAACCTCGGCGGCTTACGCTGGTAAGGATCAGGGAGGAGATATTAACAAAACTGACGAAGAGGGGCGTAAGCAAGGTAAATGGGTTTACTTTGGCAAGGATCGTCCTGAGTCTGGATTTCCAGCTGATGGAAAAATCGAAGAGGGTCCATACATCGATGATCGAAAGGAAGGGACCTGGATCAAGTATTATAATGACGGTGAAACACCGAAGTTGAAGGGTGAGTATAAAAACAATCGCCCTAGCGGTGCTTACACTAAATTCTATGCTAATGGTGTAGTTAGAGAAACTGGTACTTTTAACCGTAACAAGTATTCGGGTAAACTCATCAGATATCATGAAAATGGTGAAGTTGAGTACGAAGCGAATTACAATGATAACGGTAAAGAAGAAGGTACCGTGATCTATCGCTATGCAAATGGTCAAATCGAATTTGAATACGAATCAAGCGATGGAATCCAGAACGGAAAAGCTACTCGCTATTATGAAAATGGTGATGTAAAAGAAATTATTTTCTATGCTGCCGATGGTAGTGTTGAAAAGAGCGAGCAAAAAGAAATGGTTAATGCTCCGGAGCATGTAACCGATCCTGGTATGTCCAAGGAAAGAGCTCCTCAGATAGGTCAACCTAGAACAAAAGGTAAACCGTTTGAACCAAACTCATATAACAAAGTTTACAATGAGAACGATGAAATCTGGCAAGATGGAGAGTTCAGAGCAGGTAGACTGTGGGATGGTAAGGTTTACGAGTATGACTCAGATGGAATCCTATTGAAGGTTAAGATCTTCAAAAAAGGAGTTTACCATTCGGATGGTCAGTTATAATATTAGTTTAAGTATTTAATTCGAAGCCCTGATTTGCGTCAGGGCTTTGTTATTTTTCGGGGTATACTTTCTTATATTTGCATTCCAAATAGATCAACCTATGCCGGCAAGAAAATTTGTAAATAGCGATATACCTGATTTTAGCCAACAAGCTCATATTGACAAAGTTGGTGTAGAAGAAAGAGTTTCCAGATTTCAAAAGCGAAGTATCAAGAATGAATCAAAGCTTCAGGGACTGAAAATGATCCTGAATATGATTGACCTAACGACGCTTGAAGGGAAAGATACTCCAGGTAAAGTAAAGCAAATGTGTTACAAAGCAGCGCATTTACATGATGCTCATCCGGGATTGCCAACGGTAGCAGCAGTTTGCGTATACCCAGCTATGGTTGCAACTGCTAAAAAAGCTGTCGAGGGTTCCGATGTTAAAGTAGCATCTGTATCTACCGCATTTCCTTCGGGCCAAGCTCCACGAAAAGTAAAGCTTGACGATACAAAATTCGCTGTTGACAATGGAGCAGATGAAATTGACATGGTTATTTCACGAGGTAAATTCCTGGAAGGAGATTACAATTTTGTATTTGATGAAATAGCCGCAATTAAGGAAGCATGTGGCAATGCGAGATTGAAAGTTATTCTGGAGACAGGAGAACTTGTGACACTTGATAATGTCCGGCGAGCAAGTGATATTGCCTTATACGCTGGAGCAGATTTTATTAAAACATCAACAGGTAAAATTCAACCAGCGGCAACGATGCAAGTGACTTATACTATGTTGGAAGCAATACGAGATTATAAATTAAAAACCGGTATCCAGGTGGGAATGAAGCCGGCAGGTGGAATTTCAAATTCAAAGTTGGCTTTGCACTATTTGGTTATGGTTAAAGAAACACTTGGGGAAGAATGGCTGACCAACGAATGGTTTAGATTTGGTGCCAGCAGTCTTGCCAATGATGTCCTGATGCAGATATTAAAAACGGAGACGGGTGTATACCAGTCTTCTGATTATTTTTCAATTGATTAAATATGGCAAAAAAGAAATCAAATCAAATTAAGTGGGACTATGCTTCGGCACCGGAAAGTACTGGTCATATTCAATTGAAGGATCGTTACGACTTATTTATTGGAGGTAAGTGGGTGAAACCATCTTCCGGAAAGTATTTCGATTCGATCAACCCTGCTAATAAAAAAGTTATTGCAAAGGTGGCTCATGCCAATGGAAGTGATGTCGACAAAGCAGTAAAGGCGGCACGTAAAGCATATGATGAGATTTGGTCTAGAATTTCTCCTGCTGAACGGGCGAAATACATTTATCGTATTGCCAGACTTATGCAGGAGCGTGCTCGGGAATTGGCAGTAATTGAAAGTTTAGATGCGGGTAAGGTGATCCGTGAATCGAGAGATGTAGATGTTCCATTAGCCTGTAATCATTTTTTCTATTATGCCGGATGGGCTGATAAACTGGAGTACGCATTTCCTAATCGCAGAGTAGAACCTTTAGGAGTAGCTGGTCAGATAATCCCCTGGAATTTTCCTTTGTTGATGGCAGCGTGGAAAATTGCACCTGCTTTGGCTGCTGGGAATACTATTGTTTTGAAACCGGCGGAAACAACTTCGCTGACAGCTCTTAAATTGGCGGAGATCATCAAAGATTCCGGATTGCCTGATGGAGTTGTAAACATTGTTACCGGATTTGGAGATACGGGAGCCGAGATTGTGAATCATAAAGACATAAACAAAATTGCCTTTACAGGATCTACTGCAGTAGGTAAGATTATTCAGAAAGCGACGGCGGGAACAGGCAAAAAGTTAACACTTGAACTTGGTGGTAAATCGGCTAATATCATCATGGATGATGCACCGTTAGATCAAGCAGTTGAAGGGATAATTAACGGTATATTCTTCAATCAGGGGCATGTCTGCTGTGCCGGATCAAGGTTGTTTGTTCAAGAGAACGTGGCAGATATTGTTATTGAGAAACTAAAGCATCGAATGAAATCGTTGATTATTGGCGACCCGCTTGATAAAAACACGGATATTGGTGCGATTAACTCAAAGGAGCAGCTTGATACAATCAACAAATACATTAAAATCGGATTAAAGGAGGGTGCAGAGATGTACCAAACTCCATGTGATCTTCCGAAAGGAGGATACTACTGCGCACCTACTTTATTTACTGGAATGTCACAATCGAGTGTGATCGTACAAGAGGAAATATTTGGACCTGTTTTAACCATTCAGACATTCAGGACGGTTGATGAGGTCATTCAGAAAGCAAACAATACGCCTTATGGATTGGCAGCTGGTGTTTGGACAGATAAAGGATCGAGGATCTTTAATCTGACAACAAAACTGAAAGCAGGTGTAATTTGGGCAAATACATACAATAAGTTTGATCCAACATCGCCTTTCGGAGGATATAAGGAAAGTGGATATGGTCGTGAAGGTGGACTTCACGGCTTAGAGGCGTACGTTAAACTAAAGTAATATATGGACAGATTGAAAGTACTTAAGACCTATAAAATTTACATTGGCGGAAAATTCCCGCGTACGGAATCAGGAAGATATTACACACCAACTAGTGGTAAAGGTGAAGCATTAGGAAATATTTGCTTGTCTTCCCGTAAAGATGTCAGAAATGCCGTTGTCGCTGCAAGGAAGGCATTGGGTGACTGGAGCGAACGAGCAGCATTTAACCGTTCGCAGATACTGTACCGCATAGCAGAAATGCTCGAAGGGAGAAAGGAACAATTTACAGAGGAACTTGTTTTTCAAGGATTGAATGCCAAACAAGCGAAAAACGAAGTGGAGCTTTCGATTGATCGACTAATCTACTATGCGGGTTGGTGTGATAAATACCAGCAGATACTAGGTTCAGTCAACCCAGTAGCATCATCACATTTCAACTTTTCAAATAGCGAACCAATGGGAGTAGTTGGTATAATTACGGAAGGAGGAACATCTCTTTTATCCCTGGTTTCTTTGATTGCACCGGTGATCGCGGGAGGAAATACCTGTGTTGTTCTGGCATCCGAGGAAAAACCCTTGTGTGCGGTGACTTTCGCTGAAGTTTTACATTCATCTGATGTTCCGGGAGGTGTGGTCAACATATTAACGGGACAACGGAATGAATTGATTAAGCCTTTGGCTGAGCATATGGACGTCAATGCAATCGCCAATGACACCAGAGATAAGGAAGTTACGTTGATGCTTGAGGAGTCGTCTGTAGGGAATTTAAAGCGCATTCGCTCGTACGACTTAAATTGGGAAAAGTACGAAAGTCAACACCTTCATTTGATCAGTGATTTTCAGGAAGTCAAAACAACCTGGCATCCAATTGAAAATATTGGTGGAGCCTCTTCAACATATTAAAAGAAAAAAGCACGCTCGAGAGCGCGCTTTTTCTATGATTTAGTTGTTATTATTCTAATTCAAATACAATAGGAAGACGACATCTAGTTCGTACTTTTTTACCATCCGTTTCACCTGGCTTCCATTTAGGCATTTTTCGAACAACTCTTTTTGCCTCTCTATCGAGTTCTGTGCTAACTCCTCTTTCAATTTTCACTTCGCTTAAAGTTCCGTCAAGTTCTACAACAAAATTCAGGTAGACAATTCCTTGATCACCAATTTCTATGGATGTTTGCGGGTATGTGATGTATTCGTTAATGAATTTGTTCATTGCAGCTGCACCACCTGGAAAGCTAGCTTCCAAATCCGGAAAATCGTCAATAGGAGGTTTTACAATCTTAATTGTTGTATCACTGATTTCTATATCAGGCGGATCAAGAATGACAACAGGATCCGGAATCTTTTGCGTATTGCTGTCAATAATAATCTTTTCACTAGGTGGAATTGCAGCCTCAATCTGTGGTTTGATTTCAGGAGGATCGACTTTTGCAATTTGCTCAAATTTGATCTCAACGCCTTGATTGTTACGTTGGACAGTCTCGCCAATTTCTGTTGATGTTTTGTATGAGAAGGAGGCAAGTGTTAGTCCTCCAACAAATAATGCAGCTACCAAAATGATTGATGTACGCTGATTATCAATGTTTGCTTCGAATGATTTCTTCGTCTCCATGATGCCTAAGTATTAGTTATTATACAGTGATCAGTACAAAAAACATTCCATTAGGTTCAATTGGAAACAAAAAAAACCGCTATCGGTGTGATTAGCGGTTTTTAATTAAGTTCGTAGGGATCATTCTAATTGGAAAATGATCGGTAGTCGACAACGAGTTGCCACTTTTTTACCTGATGCTTCTCCAGCTACCCATTTAGGCATTTTGCGCACGACACGTTTTGCCTCTCTGTCTAAATCTTTACTTACTCCACGTTCGATCTCTACATTTGTGATAGAACCATCCGGTTCCACAACAAATTTCAGATAAACACGACCTTGTTCTCCCATTTCAATGGAAGTTTGTGGATATTGAATGTTATCATTAATCCATTTCTGCATCGCCGCTGCACCTCCAGGGAAAGCAGCCTCAACATCTGGGAATTCAATGATTTCTCTTTCTACTCTTGGTTGTTCAACCGGGCCAATATTAACTGGTGGCGGAACATCTACCACAGGTGGTGGCTCCTCCTCTGTATCTTCTTCTTCGATGATATCCTCCTGTGGCGGCGGTGGAACATCTACCTGGGTTTCCTGCGGTGGTGGTTCCGGCTGATCCTGCTGCTCTTCCTGCTGAAATTCAACATCTGCAACTTTTGGCCCAACACCCGTATCATCGTCCCCAAGTTCAGGAACTTTATAAGTGAAGGATGCCAATACTAATCCACCAACAAACAAGAAACCGATTAATATCAAGGGAACCCTTAATGATTCGGTATTTGCTTCTGCACTTTTCTTTAATTCCATTTTTCAATCAAATTAGTATGTAAATATATGAATTATTGTTCTAAACCTCGGTACAGATAAATCACCATTTGGTTCGATACAATAAAGCAAATACACCTAATCCAAAAATTGCACCAAATGCATCGAACATTATATTTATCATTCTGAATCCATTGCCAACCATTACACCCAGAACTTCAGCTAAGATCATAATGAAGGCTGCAGCGGTTAAAACAATAGGTATACTGTAACGATCTATTTTTTGTCCTGATCGTTGTTTTTTAACGGCAATCATCCAAACTAATACGAAAACTGAAAAAAGCATAGCGTGCACAAATGCCCGCGCAGGAATTTTACCAAAATAGATTGTTTCGGGGTATTGGGTTGGCGTAATAAATAATAAAATCATAAACCCCAACCAAAGTAGACCGGGAATGATTAAGCGAAAACTCAAAATATTTTTCTTTAAGCGACGTGTGCTTTGTAAGCATCAGCATCCATAAGTGCGTCAAGCTCTGAACTGTCGGAAATTTTTACTTTGATCATCCAGCCATCACCATAGGGATCTGAATTCACAGACTCTGGATTGCTCTCCAGGTTTTCATTGAATTCAACAACTTCTCCTGATATTGGCATGAATAGATCGGACACCGTTTTCACGGCTTCAACAGAACCAAATACTTCTTCCTGATCGAGTGTTTCACCTTCCGTTTCAATCTCGATATATACGATATCTCCTAATTCGCTTTGTGCGAAATCGGTAATACCAATAGTTGCGATATCACCTTCAACCGAAACCCATTCGTGATCTGTTGTGTATTTAAGATTTTCTGGAATATTCATGTTTATTCGATTTAGTACACAAATGTAAAATTTTTATAATGTGAAATACATGAACAATGTAGTAAGTTCTAAACAAATCACGACTCTTTTAGTTAATTTTGTTAGCTATGATTAATCAGGACCAACTCAAAGAAATTAGGAAGCGTATTGACGCTATTGCCGATTACCTGAAAATCAATGAGAAAAAGCTTGAACTGGGAGAAGAGGAGTTAAAAACTCAGGATCCGGAGTTTTGGAATGATCCAAAAACAGCTGAGGCAAAGATGAAAAAAATCAGAACGCTCAAGTTCTGGATCGGTTCTTATGACGATATAAATTCATCCTACGAAGATCTGGAGGTGTTATTCGATTTTATTAAAGAAGGTGAAGGTTCAGAAGAGGAATTGGATTCCCAATACCAATCATTATTAGATCGTGTGGAAGAGCTGGAATTGAAGAACATGCTATCAGGAGAGGAAGATGTCCTGGATGCGGTTCTGCAGATTACGGCTGGAGCGGGAGGAACGGAAAGTTGCGATTGGGCATCTATGTTAATGCGGATGTATTCCATGTGGGCTCAAAAGAACAATTATAATCTAAAAGAGCTGAATTATCAGGAAGGAGATGTCGCAGGGATTAAATCCGTAACACTTGAGATCAGTGGGGATTTTGCTTTTGGTTATCTGAAGGGCGAAAATGGCGTACATCGATTGGTTCGTATTTCCCCATTTGATTCCAATGCTAAAAGACATACTTCTTTTGCATCGGTTTATGTTTATCCTTTGGTCGATGACACCATTCAAATCAATATTAACCCTGCTGATATTACCTGGGAGACCTTTCGTTCAGGCGGTAAAGGTGGTCAAAATGTCAACAAGGTCGAAACGGCAGTACGCTTACGTCATGAACCATCCGGTATTGTAATCGAAAATTCGGAATCTCGCTCTCAACTAGGGAACAAAGAGAAAGCAATGCAATTATTGAGATCTCAACTATACGAACTAGAGTATAGAGAACGAATGGAAAAGCGTGCAGAGATCGAAGCGGATAAGAAGAAGATTGAATGGGGATCACAGATTAGAAACTACGTTATGCATCCATACAAACTTGTAAAGGATGTAAGAACAAATTATGAAACGGGAAATGTAGATGCTGTTATGAACGGAGATATTGATGAGTTCTTAAAGGCGTATCTCATGACCTATGGAAGTTAATTAATATGAAATATACTGTCTATCACAATCCAAGATGTTCGAAAAGCCGATTGGCTTTAAAATATATTGAGGAACATGGAAACGAAGCGGAAGTAATTGAATATCTGAAGGACTTACCTTCGAAGAAAGAATTAAAGGATGTCATTAAAAAGCTGGGAATTAGTGCAGAAGATTTGCTTCGAAAGAATGAATCCGATTTCAAAGAAAACTATAAAGGCAAGGAACTTTCTGAAGATGAATGGGTAGCTGCCATGATAAAATTTCCGAAACTAATTGAACGTCCTATTGTTATATATAAAAATCGTGCGATTATTGCGCGTCCAGCTGAGCGAATAGAAGAATTATCGTGATTTGTAAAATTTTGGTACGCGATTTGACATAGTTGTATATATTTGCACGCTGCATAGTAAAACACTAGAATGAACATCAACAAGATCTACATAAAGTCAGATTCGCAATTTTCAGCTTATATCACTGAGTGGGCAATGAATCAAAGAATTCCCGTAGAGGAGTATGATTTTCGCTTAGAGGATCATCAAGCTGATGGTCTGCTTTTGATCAATGCTAATCACGATATTGACAGAGATTTGTACGAGATTTTGTTGAATTTCGAAACAAAGCATATCCCTACAAGAAAGATAGATGTAAATGGCACCTTACAGGTTGCTGTTTCCAGCTTTAACCTTTGGTTAAACAGCAATAAATGTAAGGATGTATTGATCCTGGGATCTGATAACTTAATATCCAATGAAAATCTGGATCGATTCTTTCGTGGATTATCTAAGACTAGCGTTGTAAAGTTGTAGTTCCTTCTTCATTATTTAGCCCGTCATCGATGGGTTCCCACAATTCTAACCGATTACCTTCAGGATCTGAGATATGCATGAATTTACCGTATTCATAGGAATCTATATCGCTTAAAATTTTGACATTGTTATTCTCAAGATGTGCTTTCAACTCCTCCATGTTGTCCACACGGAAATTCAACATATATTGTTGCTCCGGGCTTCCGAAATATTCTGTGTTATGTTCAAACGTACCAAGTTGAAGACATCCTTTCAAGTTTCCGTCAAATTCGAATAATACACCATAATCGTTGGTAGTTATTCCTAATACGTCTTTATACCAGGCCCGCATTCCTTGAGGATCTTTGAACTTTATAAAAAAACCACCTACACCAATAACTTTTGCCATCTAATCAATTTTGTAAAAAGTTAATGAATTTAAACGAGTTCCGGTATCTCAACTTCATTTCGATAAAGGTCTTCCAGCGTTTCACGTTTTCTGATCAAATGTGCTTTTCCGTTGAACCACATAACTTCAGCCGGGCGCAAACGGGCATTATATTGATTACTCATGGTGAATCCATAGGCACCTGCATTATGAATAGCCAGAATATCATTCTCTCTGACTTCGGCAAGTAAACGATCGTAACCGAACGTGTCGCTTTCACAGATATTACCTACAATTGAATAAAGGCGTTTTTCGCCATTCGGATTGGAAATATTTTCAATCTCATGATAAGCGTTATAGAACATCGGGCGAAGTAGATGATTTTGGCCGCTATTCACTCCGACGAATACAGTAGAGGTGGTCTGCTTAACGACATTGGTCTTAACCAGTAATTTACCACATTCGCTAACGATATACTTGCCCGGCTCGAACCACAATTCCAAATCTCTACCGTATCGTTTACAAAACTCCTGAAAGGATTCAGCGATCTTTTTGCCAATTGTCTCAATATCGGTAACAATATCCCCTTCTTTATAACCTACCTTGAATCCACTTCCAAAATCTAAAAATTTAAGATCTCGAAATTCCTGTGCGGCTTCATACAATAAAGATGCACCACGTAAGAAAACATCTGCGTCAATGATATCAGAACCTGTATGCATGTGCAACCCAATGATGTTCATATCGAAGTGTTCAGAAAGCCGAACAATATGCCTTAATTGATGTATAGAAATTCCAAACTTTGAATCGATATGACCAACAGAAATATTAGAATTTCCACCTGCCATGATATGAGGATTTATACGAATACAGCAAGGAACACTATTGCCATATTCATTTCCAAATTTTTCCAGCATGTTGAGATTGTCAATATTAATATAGACTCCCAGCTCAACAGCCTCCCGTATTTCATCGAATGAAACACAGTTTGGTGTATACATGATGTCATGCGGCTCAAAGCCTGCACGAAGTCCAAGCATTATTTCCTGCACCGATACAGCATCGAGTCCTGCACCCTCCTTTTTGAGAATTCTAAGGATATTGACATTGTTAAGTGCCTTTAAAGCATAATGAAGCTTTACGTCAAGCGGTGAGAACGCATTGTGTAGTTTATTGTACTGTTCGATTGTAATGCTGGCATCGTACACATAAGTGGGTGTACCATACTCGTTCGCAATTTCAAGCAGCTCAGAATTCGTCATATTTATCAAATTAGTTGGCAAAAATAGGAAATTAATAAAACAACAAAAAGTTATATTTAATTATTCATTGTTAAGAAATAAACTATGTTATCAATGTCGACTCGAATATGATCAAAAATCATCACAATTTCTTTAATATCTTTGCGTTTTATTATTCGCGATGCGCTATTGGATAATTATATTGGTTTGTCTCTCGACGGGTGCTGCTTTCACGCAATATTCGAATGGTCGATCCAGATCTGAACTGGGGATTCTCATTGGTGGTTCTTATTATCACGGAGATTTAAATCCATATCGCCCATTTAACAACACGAATTTGGCAGGCGGACTCGTTTATCGCTATACGGTTCACCCAAGACTTAGTTTTAGAGCTAATTTGACTTATGGTAAAGTTGAAGGATATGATTCTGAATCGAATGATCCTGTGTTTGTTGACAGAAACTTGAGTTTTGTGAACGAAATCTATGAATTCGGTACAGGTGTGGAGTTTAATTACTTTCCTTTCGAACTTGGTCATGATCGATATAAAGGTACGGCCTATCTGATGGCTGAATTTGCAATCTTTCAAATGAACCCAACGGCAATATCTGATGACGGTGCAGAAGTTGAACTACAACCATTGGGTACAGAAGGACAGGGTACATCATTGAATAGCAAAAAGCATTATAGTCTTACTCAAATTGCTATTCCACTTGGAATTGGATGTAAAATATCTCTTGGTAAACGTGCCTCATTGAACTTTGAATTCGGAATAAGAAAGACATTCACAGATTATATTGATGACGTTGGTGCGGGTGGATATGTGGACCCGGTTTTATTAGCAGCCGAAAACGGACCATTAGCAGCAGAGATGAGCAATCGCTCGTTAAGCGGTTCTCGATATGGAAAAAGAGGTAATTCAAATACCAAGGATTGGTATGTCTTTACCGGGGCCATGTTGATGTTCCGACTCGGACAGAAAAATATTTGCATGACGAGATAAAAAAAAGCCGCTTTCGAGCGGCTTTTTAATTTAATGATTGTGATTGTGATCATGTCCGTCGTGGTCATGACCCTCGTGCTCACCACTCGACGGTGAATGTTCAACGATCTCAATCTCAAATATCAGATCAGAGAATGAAGGGATTGCCCCCTGTCTGCCCTGAGCTCCGTATGCAAGATGATAAGGTAGAAAGAACTTACCTTTTCCACCAGCTCCCATCATTGCAAGACCTTCTTCAAAACCCGGAACCATGCGTTGAACTTTATATTTAAATTTCATTGGCTCATCACCATCGTAAGTTGAGAAGAACTTTTTATCATCGTAACGGAATGTTCCTGTGCAATGTACCGACAGGTCATCTCCCGGATTGGCGTGTGGATCACTACCGGTATCTTCGAGCACATAGACCAGACCAGATTCCGTTTGTTTCGCTTCCGGATAGTCTTTCTGTATTTCCTTCAGGAAAAAGGCATTGAATTCCTCTGTGCTCATCGATTCAACTTTGGCAACATATTCTTTACGTCTTTTTTCCTCTGCTTTTATTTTTTCCTGAGCATCAGCAAATACTTCTGTAGCCTTCCATTTTTTCGCTGGACGACCAACGCGAATTATTTTAACTGTCTTCATGGTGTCACCTTGCTGAATAGCATTCACCACATCCTGGCCTTCAACCACGTGTCCAAATACGGAGTGCTTGTTATCCAACCAAGGTGTTTCTTTATGGGTAATAAAAAACTGGCTTCCATTCGTATTAGGTCCTGAATTAGCCATGGATAAAATACCAGGGCCACTGTGTTTCAGGTCGGGATGAAACTCATCCTGGAAAGAATGTTTTGGTCCTCCTGTACCATTTCCCTGTGGATCACCACCCTGAATCATAAAGTCAGCAATAACTCTATGAAACAAGATTCCATCATAGAAAGGCTCATTGTATTCGATCGAATCTACCTTAAACTTACCTTCGGCAAGGCCAACAAAATTCGCTACCGTCATTGGCGCTTTTTCGTGCTCCAATACAACAAGGATTTTTCCTCTATTCGTGTTGAATTCGGCATAAATGCCTTTCTCCAATTTCTTTTTCTTCTTTCCTCCGTCACCCGCAAAAGCTCCTCCTGCAATAATTAGTGCTAAAAATGCTACGATTAATTTATTCATAATTCTGTTTTCGATTTATTAAGTTATTCAAATTTTCTGCCAGAAATCAATTTCTTCTATCGATTCCCCAATGCATTTTATTACGTATGGTATCAAGGAAATTATTTTCCTCAAACTTGATCACGTTGATCATATAATTTGCTTTGTAAACGCGAACTTCCTGTTTCTGGCTAATTGGCTTTGACGTACCATCAAGACTGCACAGATACTTTCGCTCACGACCTTCTATACTCAATTTGATCGGCATGTGATCGGGCACAGCCATTGGACGCACATTGAGGTTATGTGGAGCAATTGGTGTAAGTATGTGTACCTGACACCCAGGCGTAACGATTGGTCCTCCACAACTTAAGCTATACGCTGTTGAACCGGAAGGTGTAGCTACGATCAAACCATCTGCCCAATACGAGTTCAGGTATTTGTCATCCAGATACGCATGTACTGTGATCATGGATGAAGTATCCTTTTTCTGAAGTGTGACCTCATTCAAGGCAACATTATCATCTCCGAACAGATTGTCATCCGTTTCAATGCGGATTAAAGATCTCTTCTGAAGCACAAATTTTTTCTGATAGACCATATCCATCGCTTCTTCGAGACTTTCTTTCGAAATGTTTGATAAAAAGCCTAATCGACCTGTGTTGATTCCGAGGACAGGCACTTGTGAATCTCGAATGAACTTAACATTTTGTATAAATGTTCCATCACCACCAATACTGAAGCTAAGGTCAATTCCGGATTTGAAATCTTTATGAGAAGTAAATTCATCAGTTGTCTCTGGTAAGCCTACTTTCTTCACTAAAATTTCTTTGAGTCGCGATTCGACAACAGGGTTCCATCCGAAATCTTTTAAGATTCCGAGAAACTCGTTGTAATAAGCAACATCCAGTTTGTTTACTTTTCTGCCGTAGACAGCTACATTCATCCTTACATGTTCAAATAATTCATCAAAGCATCATACCTGAACTGCATATCATCTGAATAGCTGCTTTTCTGATACGAAGCCTTAATGATGTAATCATATCTTTCAAAGGTACGAATTATTCTATCCAGCTCTATTTGATTGATTTTCAATGTCACTTCGACATTAGTGGAGTCTGGAGAACTCATGATATAAGAGCTTAGGATTTTAGCATCATTACTTTCAACAATCTGTGCAATCTGAGCCATTGAATAGTCTGAAAATGCCATTTCGAGGACAATTATCCCACCTGTTTCCTTAATTGATCCGGTGTTCGCGATCAGGGTTAGTAAGTGATGTACACTAGTACAACCCAAATACGTTTCATTCTCATCCAGTATGGGTATCAGACTCAGTTTGAATTCAGAAATTCTTGCGAGAACCTGATATATATGGTCGCTACCCAGTGCATAAGGACGTGGCAGATGCTGGAATAACACATCCAGTGTTTTGTCCATTTCTTGCTTATCAAGAATATCTGATTCGGAAATCACACCTACAAAATTCCCGTTCTTAAGTACGGGTAGGTGAGACACCTTAAATTCTTCCATCCAGTTCAAGGCCTTTTCGGCTGTATCTAAATGAGTAAGTGGCGGTATTTCCTCTGTTATAAGCTCTTGTGCTCTCATTGTTGTTGCGAATGTAGTATAATCCTATTGAAGTTTATACTTTTGTTTACAAAAATTATACCTGATGAAAACAAAGCTCAGTGTAAATATAAATAAGGTAGCAACTCTCAGAAATGCGAGGGGAGGGAACGTGCCCAATGTCCTTACTTTTGCGGCTGATTGTGAGCGTTTTGGAGCGGAAGGTATAACGGTTCATCCCCGTCCGGATGAAAGACACATTACTGAGAAAGATGTGTACGGATTAGCTGAAATTTACACAACAGAATTCAATATTGAGGGGTATCCGAATGAACGATATATGAAATTGATCAGGGATGTTCGTCCCGCTCAGGCGACACTTGTTCCGGATCCTCCGGGTGTATTGACGTCAGATGCAGGTTGGGATACAAAGCAGAATCTGGAGTTATTGACGGATCTAGCAAACGAATTGAAGGAACTCGGAGTTCGTTCTTCAGTCTTTGTTGATACCAATCCTGTAAATATTGAATACGCATCGAAAGCAGGAATCGATCGCATTGAACTTTATACCGGACCCTATGCAGAGATGTACGATGATAAAAGGGAAGATGCCATTGCACCTTATGTTCATGCGGCAAAATTAGCTTCAGAATTAGGATTAGGAGTAAATGCGGGTCATGACTTAAGCCTGGACAATCTCACCTATTTCAAACAACAAATTAGTTCACTAGCAGAGGTTTCCATCGGTCATGCACTTATTTCAGATGCATTGTATCTAGGTATAGAGAATGCGATTCAGATGTATTTGAGGTGTCTTAAGGATTAATCAACGCAGTACGATCCTTCCCAGCTTTTCCGAGATTGCCTTTCTAACTTGATCGAGAGCGACGTGTTCCGCTAACAGATCGTTCATTGCTTCCTCATCCATATCTACTTCTTCATCACGAAGTGTTTGTTGAATCTCATGAATGCGTCCCTGAACTTTTGACATCTTAAAGGCATAAACAGCTCCCAGCGTTGCCTGCTTGATTTTATCGCCTTCCGTATTCGTGTGAATCTTATATTTGGTAAACCATTTGTGACTAATCTCCTGATCACTCATTTCTATCTCGGAAACATACTTGACAATATGCTGATCATCAAGTGACATAAAAAAAGACGGTTTTAAGAAGCCATTTTCGTTCAGGGCATTGTTAATGATCTCGTACATCTTTTGAAATAAAGGTTCTTCGAAGGTCAGCTCGTCTTCGAATAATTCGTGCTGGATCAGCTCCGCTACCGTTGTTTCAATCTTCTCGAGTGCTCCTTTTTCATTGATCTGATCTAATTCGATAACGTTAGGACCATATTTCACTAAAACGCGCATTAGATCGTATTCACAGTGATCAATTTCTTTTTTAGCACCTTCTTTTTGAGCAGTCTGCGCCTGATCCACTGAAGTTTTTTGAACAGGGATTTCCCGAAACTCTGGTGCATTTTTTTTCTGTGCAATATGGTCTTTACGATTCCTGATCAGTTCTGCTGTAAGAACATCCTCTCCGATATCAAATCGTTGAGCAATACTTTGTACGTATACATTCCGCGTGATCTGATCCGGTATAAGTGCTACGGACTGAACGATATCTTTGATCAATCCCGATCGTTTGATCGGATCATCTTCGTCGTCGCTCAGCAGGATATCTGCTTTGAAAGAAATAAAGTCCTGTTTGTGTTCTTCAATGTAGGCTTCGAGTTCTACGGGACTAACTGCTTTGGCATAAGAGTCCGGATCTTCACCTTCCGGGAAGAGGACCACCTTCACATTCATTCCTTCCTCCAGTATCAGATCGATTCCTCTGAACGACGCTTTGATTCCCGCTGCATCACCATCGTATAGTATCGTAATATTGGAAGTGTATCGTTTAATCAGTCGGATCTGGTCAGGAGTAAGGGCTGTTCCGGATGAGGCTACAACGTTTTGCTTACCGGCCTGAAACATACTAATGACATCGGTATACCCTTCACATAAATAGCATTCATCGTATTTAATGATATCTCCTTTGGCAAAATACAAGCCGTAAAGAATCTGACTCTTATTATAAATAATACTTTCAGGAGAATTGAAGTATTTAGCAATCTTCTTTTCACTTGAAAGCGTTCGACCTCCAAACCCTAAAACTCTACCCGAGACACTGTGTATTGGAAACATAACGCGACCCCTAAAGAAATCGAAACTTCGATCTTCCTTGGTTTTGGTTAGCCCCACCTTTTCCAGGTATTCAAGTTTATATCCCTTATCAATCGCCTCTTTGGTGAATCCGTCACTTTTATTCAGGCAATATCCCAGCTGGAATTTCTCGATGATCTCAGGTTTGATTCCTCTTTCAAGGAAATAACTCAATCCAATCTTTTTTCCTTCGTCTGTTTCGTGCAGATTCTTAATAAAATGATCTTTCGCGAATTCATTGATGATGTACAGACTCTCCCGCTCTGATATAGCCGCAAGTTCCTCAGGTGTTGCCGGTTTGTCCTCAGGAATTTGAATACCGTATTTATCGGCTAACCAACGCAAAGCTTCCGGGTAAGAGTAATGTTCCTTCTCCATTAGAAAAGTTACAACCGTCCCTCCTTTACCTGAAGAAAAACATTTAAATATTTGTTTTGCTGGTGATACTACAAAAGAAGGTGTCTTCTCATCTGTGAATGGGCTGAGTCCTTTCAAATTGGATCCTGCACGTTTTAAATTGACAAATTCCCCAACGACCTCTTCGATCCTTGCGGTTTGCATAATGTCATCAATGATATGTGGAGGTATTTTTGCCAATATTATTCTTCTGTCCCGTTACCGAAATCTTTCTCTTCAATCAGTTCTCCGGTCTTTTTATATGATTTCCAGATTCCAATTTTTTTATCGTTGTCGTATTCGCCATAATAGTGAACTACACCATTTGGATATTTCACGATACTATGTCCATGTTTCTTTCCGTGATAATACATAGTAGTTGAAAGTTCCTGACCACTTTCACTAAAGTAGGTCCATTTTCCGTGGCGTCTGTTTTCGTCGTCCTGTCTTCCCTGAAATCGTATACTTTTTCCATTCGGATAGTATTCAGTATACAGATCTCCCTTAATGTCAATCAGATCACCCTTTTCATTTTTTTGAATCGTATCGTTTGTTGTTTCCACCTGGTCGTTCGAAGCCTCGACCACCTCCTCATTTCCACAAGAAGATATGAGAACTGCCAAAATCAAAATTCCAAAAAATCGTTTCATCTTATTTATTTCGTTTCGTTGTATATTCTACCAATCCTTGAATCGAAGTCTTTGCTTCAGAATCTGGAATATTCGCTAATAAGCCTAATGCATCTTCCTTAAATTCCAACATTTTCTTGTGTGCGTAGTCAATACCTCCATGCTCAACAACAAGCTCAATTGCACGTTTTACCTTCTTAGGATTTTCGTTGTGTTTCTTAACTATGTTGATCAATTCCGATCGCACTTTCTTTGGAGCATTGTTCAATACATAAATCAAAGGTAGCGTCATTTTCCGCTCTCTGATATCTAGCCCTGTTGGTTTACCGATATTACCGGGTTCACCATAATCAAATATGTCATCTTTAAGTTGAAAGGCAATTCCAATCTTTTCTCCGAACTGACGCATTTGCTCCGACATGTCATCTCTTTCAACACTTAAAGCAGCGGATTCACAGCAGGTGGAGATAAGGGAAGCTGTTTTTTGTCTGATCACTTCGAAATAGACTTCTTCTGTAATGTCCAATCGCCGGGCTTTCTCAATCTGAAGCAATTCGCCTTCTGACATCTCGCGCACCGCTCGCGCAACGACTTCAAGTATATGGGTGTTCTCTTTTTCGATAGAAAGCAATAGTACTTTGGATAACATATAATCCCCAACCAGCACGGCAATTTTATTTTTCCAAAGTGCGTTCACAGAAAAGAATCCTCTCCGTTCATTTGCATCATCCACAACATCGTCATGTACGAGCGTTGCCGTATGCAGTAATTCTACAAGTGTCGCTGAATCATAGGTTTTGTCATTGATGTTCCCAAGCATCTTCGCCGTAAGAAAAATGAATAATGGTCGCATCTGCTTTCCTTTGCGCTTGATGATGTAATGAGTAACCTTATCAAGCAATGGAGCCTTGGAGCGCATGCTTTCCCTGAAGCGCACCTCAAATTCTTCCATTTCTTCTGAAACCGGAGCTATGATTTCTTCCACTGACATCATCCTATACAAATATACGAGATATGCCTGCTGAATAGCAGAGATAAGAAGATAAAAGCGTCAATAAATGCAAAGATTGATTAAATGGTTTAATTCATTGAGCAAAAAAAAGGGCTCACGAATGAGCCCCTTCTTATATTGCTGTTAAAATTAGTTTCTAAACAACTGGAAGAATCCGTGTCCTGAAAGTGTTGTCTCACCATCAAGTCCAAGTATTTCATACGTATAGAAGTATGTTCCTTCTTCTGCTTTATCTCCGCTCTGAGCCAATCCATCCCAAACAGGGTTTGGACCATCAGCTTCAAACATCACATTACCCCAACGGTTCGTGATCGTAAGCTTGATATTGATAGTATTTTCCGTTATTAATTCGAAATAGTCGTTATCATTATCTCCGTTTGGTGTAAATACATTCGGAACAACAACCGTAGGTGTTGCATACTCGCAACTTCCATCGTCGTCAATCGCAATTGGATTATAGTTCAGTGCTATTGGATCCGTACATCCACAAGGGTTAGCAGTGATCAATACTGTAGCCGTATCCGGACAGTTCTGTGCATCATATGCTATAAGTGTTACTGCGTAGGTATTTGCAGTTACATAGGTATTAGACTGTGGATTCATGTTTCCAACAGTTGTTGTGTTACCATCGCCAAAGTCCCATTCAAAGTTCACCGAGTTTTGACTCGAGTTTGTAAATGTAACTGCAAACGGCGCACATCCAACCATTGGTGATGCAGCGAATTGCGCAATTGGTGGATTTTCAAAATCAATAAATGCACTGTCTGTTGCTGTACAAACGTTATCGGTAACCGTAAAGTAATACCATCCGCTTGGAGCATTTGTAATTACTGTTGCATCCACGCTAAGTGGTCCAGGGTTCGAGTTAGGACCTGTCCAGTTATAGAAAGGTGTTCCTGTCGTACCGGAGACAAAGGCCGAGGCGGCTCCTGTAGGGAGACACGAGCTGGCCGGATAAGTTATGGTCGAATCGACTGATAAAGTCTGATTGACCGTCAGTAAGACCGAATCGGAATACTGGAATCCGCAGCCGTCTTCAATATCGACAAAGTACCATATTTCATCCTGAGGATTTGATCCTCCCCAAATGTTGGTAGGGTTTGTCGTACTACCTGTAGACCACGTATAAGTGATTGGGTTAACTGAGTTTCCAAGGTTTAGTAATTCAACTGGAACGGTATCACCCGGGCAGAATGTATTTACAGTGTCAACCAAATCCCACGTTAAGCTAGCTACGTTAAGATTTACGTAGATTGTATCAGATTCACACTGGTAGTTACCAAGCGTATCGTATACATATGCTACATAGGTAGTATCTGTTGTAGGATAAGCCCAGAATGATGTAGTGTCCATGTAGCCATTACTCCAGTTTACCACGGCACTCGCACATGGTCCTGCCTGAATGGAAATATCTTCCAGACCCCAGTTATCACAACAAGATCCTGAAGACCAGTCCTGGAACCAACGGAACATTGTGTTCGTTGACCAAGCTGCCGCTGGAATAGGTTCTGTGAATGTATTCCACACAGTATAAGGTGTTGCACCTGTTGCCACACTACTTGTATTTGGGTAAGGGTTGGCTGGAAGTTGGTAACCTCCAGGGCTATAATATGTTATGTCCATCCAGGTAACACCAAAGTCGGTGCTGTACTGTAATGATACTCCTTCGTGTGCAAGGTCAGGACCCTCACAAGGAGAGGCGCCACCTTGAGTAGCATACATCATATCAAAAACGATGTTACCACCACAACTCACGTCAAATGCAGCTGTTGTTACAGATGGTTCGTTTCCGGCAGAAACTGTTGCTGCCCAGAAATATGGCGATCCGTTCGGACCAGGTCCACAAGGTGTGGTATACTGTGTCGAACCGGTTGTTGACCATCCCGGAGGCAAAGTACCTGTGTTAAAATCAAATGATTGTCCTGCTCCAGCCAATGATGCCATTGCACTGATAAATACAGAGTCTCCCGGACATATTGTTGTGTCCATTGGGTTAACACTGACATAACAATTCACTACCTGTCCGAAAGACAAAGTAGAAGAAAGTGTAATTAATAGTATGAGTAATTTTTTCATGATTAGTCGACTTTAAGATCTATTAGTGAAAGGTATGTGAACTCTTGTAGATCAGTTTGCAATGGATTTCTGATCAATAAAGCAAGTTGTCCGTTCTCAAATGAGCAATCTGTAGAAACAGATCCATTTGCAGGAACATTCACGTACTTGTATTCTTCATTTGGATTATCGCAGCCAGCGCATCCATCCGTATAGAATAAATGAATATTAAAACTTAGATTCTTTTCCTGATCCGTAGTATTAACGGCTTTCAAAAAACCATATGTAAATGGCTTCTCAACATTACCAACTTTACAATCAATTTTCTGAATGTAAAGCTCAACTCCATTTTGTGCAGCTAGTAATGTCCAATCTGATGAAAGCTGTTCTGCATTCATTTTCTGTTGGGCCATAGTTGCAAACCCCGCGAAAACAAATAGAACTAAAAGCAAATTTTTCATGTTTAGTGTTTATTTAATTAACGTTTTTTCGTTCAATTCTCCTATAAGACGCAAAAAAATCCAATAGGATGCAAAGGTACACGAAAAAGTTTGTGTTAAAATAAAAAATCAGTTAGATTTTAAACTGATTTCGTCCTTCTGAATAGCCTTATTCTTATTGGCAAGTTGCCCACAGGCCGCGTCTATATCCTTGCCTCGAGACCTTCGAACATTGACAATTAAATTTTTTTCCTCAAGATAGGCTGCAAAATCGTCTAATTTATTCGAATGAGCTTGTTGAAATATCCCATCGTCAATTGGGTTATATTCAATGATATTGATCTTACACGGCACACACCTGGCAAATTCGGCCAGTTCCTGGGCATCCATTAGCGTATCGTTGAAGTCTTTGAAAATGATATACTCAAATGTAACCCTACTGCCAGTCTTTTCATGAAAATATTCAAGTGCATCTCTTAATGTTTCCAGGTTATTGGAATCATTGATTTCCATGATTTGACTTCGTTTTTCATCATTCGCGGCATGCAGCGACAACGCAAGATTAAAGTTTACCTCGTCATCGCCAAGCTTTTTAATCATCTTGGCTATTCCTGCTGTAGATACCGTAATGCGTTTTGGAGACATTCCAAGTCCCTTTTCAGACGAGATCATATCCGTGGATCGAAGCATGTTCTTGTAATTGAGTAAGGGTTCTCCCATACCCATGTAAACAATGTTGGTGAGGTTGGTTTGGTATTTTTCTTCAGCTAGCTTCCTAATATAGGCTACCTGATCAACCATTTCTCCTGCTGTCAAATTCCTCATCAATTTCAATTTACCTGTCGCACAAAAAGCACATGCCAGGCTGCAGCCTACCTGCGAAGAAATACAAGCTGTCATTCGCTTTGAAGTAGGAATTAATACACCTTCAACAATGTGACCATCATGGGTTTTAAAAGCAACCTTGATCGTTCTGTCTGAACTGACCTGCTCATCTTCAATGGTCAAATGATTGATTGTATAATCCTGACTAAGCTGATCACGTAGTGATTCAGATAAGTTTGTCATTTCATCAAAAGAAGAGGCACTCTTTTGCCATAACCATTCAAAAATTTGTTTGGCTCTAAAGGCTTTTTCACCTCTATCTGTTATGACCTGAGTTAGCTCTTCTAAAGAAAGATCTCGGATGTTGATCTTGCAATCCATTGGTGCAAAATTACGGGATTCTCTTGGATTCCTTCCTATAATCGCTTGATATCCTCGCTCTGAACGTAATAGATATTGTTATTTACATCCTGAACCTCGATCATATTTGAAGTGCTATCTTCCGAAATAATTCGAAGGCGGTTCCCCATTACTAGTTGAGGTCCTTTGGCGGACATGTCCATTTTTAAATAGGACTCTATTTGATCAGCAGTAACAATGGCATACTTATTTCCAGTCTCGAATGCTTGCACTTTATATGCTACATATCCTGTCACGATCATGAGTGTGAAGCATGAAATACTGAGAAGTGCGACATACTTCTTTTGAATCATCTGTTTTTTAATCAGGTTCAAAATGATGAGAAGCGAACCGATCATGCTTAACAGTATCGATAGTATTGCCCAGGTTCTTGAAGACAGAGAAAATAGCGCTCTTTCAAAGGGCCCTAGAATATGTTGCCACTCACTTATAGCTCCTAATTCATTATAGAGGTAAATGATTTGTTCTTCTGCCTGTTCATCTGCAGGATTTCTCTGAAGAACACTTTCAAAGGCCCAGATTGCTTCACCATAATTTTTCAATTGGACATTCGTCATCCCCAGATTGTAAAGGGCTGAAATGTTATCCGGATCTTGTTTCAATGTTTCTTCGTACAAGTTTAGAGCCTCATCATACCGCGCGTCGAGGTAGGCTTCATTTCCCTTTTCGAAAGGATCTTGCCCCAAGCAAATTGTAGCATAAAGCAATGCAATCAATATGTTTATTGAGATTTTCATCTGACAATTGATCGGATTACATCAATCGTATCTTTTCGAATAGCTTCCGTATCCATCGATTCCCCAACACCAAAACCATATCTAAGGTTTTCACTTAATTGCAAAATCTCTTTAATCCTATCTGCATTACCTCCTTCGTGACTAATTCTCTCTACAATTTCGGATTTGGAATAGTGTTTTATCTCTTGATCATGATCGAGTAAGGACATCATCAACTGTAAATTTTGTTCAATTTTCGAAAAGAAGGCTGATGTATCTGAAGAATCTATGGTATCCAATTCTTTCAATGCGTTTTCCAATTCTCCTTTTCTATTTTTCTGCTCAGCTTTTACGCGGACTTCTTCTTCATTGCGTTTTTTAGTACGGGCAAAGAATAAAAAGAACATTGCTGCTGCAACGGGTAATCCTACTCCTGACCAGTATCCTACGGTACCGAATAATGTACCATGCTCAATGCGCTCCACTTTATTCCGAATATCGGCGTTATGAACGATCATTTCGGTTTCGATCTGTTTATGCTGTTTGTCTAACTGTTCCTGAAATTTTTTATCCTTCTCAATGCTGATCTCTACTTCGTCAGAAAGAACTCGAATGTACTTTTCCTTTTCCGGGTCGAAATATGAAATAGACGTACCCGGTATGGAATGATTCCCAAAATTCGTTGCCTGAATATTATATTCATAATCGACAGATCCATCGGCACCATTTGCAGTTATTACAAAATTTTCCGTTACCGTGGGATCACCATAAACCACGAATCCTTTTGGCAAGATCAGATCCGGAACTTCTAAATTCTGAAGATTACCGGTTCCTTCAACTGTGAGAATCAACTTGAAAACTTCTCCCTGTACAATAGCTGTGTCATCGATGAGACGTTCAACATTAAAACTTCCAACACCTCCAATAAAGTCTTTAGGAGGATTTGCCGGCAGCGGTTTAACCTTGACTACTAGACCGGAAGATGTAATCGGAAAGGATTTATAACCCTGATGTAAATTCAGTTTGAACGGATCGATTTGAAAATTCCCCACAACATCAGGAAAAATAACATTCTTATCATAACTGAAAGCCTTCAGTTGTTTTCCTTTGAAACGTTCGTCCGTAACTTTAATATTGTTGGAATTACCAATGGGATTCTTGATGATAGTGCCATTGATGTGATAGCTTTGGTAACTACTAATATGACTCGGGTCGTAATAAGAATAGATCTTCGCTGATAGCAGCAATGGCTCACCCTCATAAATTTCTCGTTTGTTACATTCAATAACACCAAAGGCCGGATCATTTAACTGTTGTGCAGTCACGTTACCGGAATTCATACTCACCTTTTTACTGACCTTTACATCAACCTTATTTGATCCATAACTTTTGTTGCCTGCTTTTACCCAGGCCGGTCCTATAGTGTAATCACCAGATTTAGTGATTATTCCGGAATACGAGGTGTAATAGAGAGTTGTAACAACACCTGAATTATAATCTACTTCTCGTGTGCTTCCCTGACTAATGCTGTAATCCTGAACATATGATGAGGGTAGATTCTCTATCTCAAGAGCGCCTTGTACAGTGGATGTAACGGTAATTGTGAAAACTTCGCCTATTTCAAAAGCATCGGGAGATATACTCAGTTCTACCTTCTCTTTCTGACTGTAAGCCAGGAGGGAGGTTAGAAGAAAAAGATATGCCAATGTCAATCTCATCATTACCAGTCTTTTCCAGATTTCGGGGCTTCATTTCCTTTACCGTACCCAGACATGCGTCTCTTCGTATCAGCTTCTTTCTTCATCAGCTCATCGAGCATCTTATCAACTGTTTTGTTGGATAATTGCCCCTGATTTCCGCCTTCCTGATTCGAATTGTTCTGCTGACCTTGCTGTTGATTCTGTTGATTCTGCTGACCTTGCTGCCCCTGTTGATTCTGTTGTTGATTCTGTTGTTGATTTTGCTGCCCCTGTTGGTTTTGTTGTTGATTTTGCTGCTGGTTTTGCTGTTGATTCTGCTGTTGTTGATTTTGCTTTTGTTGCTGATCTTTCATTTTACGGATCGCTTCCGAAAGATTATATCTGGTCTCCTCGTCGTCAGGATTGTTTCTCAAGGATTCCTTGTATGCTTCAACGGCACCTGAATAGTCCTTCTTTTTCATTCGGCTATTTCCCAGATTATGATAGTTGTCGGCTTTCTCCGAAGAACTTTGTTTTGAGTTTCCTGACTGCTGATATACCTTTTCAGCCTTTTCAAACTCACGAGCTTTATAAGCTGATTGTCCAATTTCATCTGACAAATCAACATCTTCAGGAGCTTTTTTCTGTGCAGATTCATAATAGCGCATCGCTTTATGATAGTCACCGGATTTGTAAGCACTTCTTGCCACACTCAGCGAATCACGCCAATCATCCTGCCCGTAAACACCGGAGCACAAGCATATAAATCCTATGTATAACAACAACTTCATCATTCCAACGACTTACGACCGAACAGGTTTTTTGTCCAAATCAAGTAAATCAACCAAAATAGTACAGAAATGAACAACGTTATTTGATATTGTTCCTTCTGAATATCAAAGTCTAAATTATCAATTTTAGTCCGTTTCATGTGGTTAATTTGTGTTAATAAAGCTGAAAGATCCGGGAATTCACTGGATGTGATATTAGCATATCCACCTCCCTTTGCCGCCAGATTTTTTATGAAACGGTCATTCAACTTAGAAACGACAGATCTGCCCGTTGCCGATTTCTTATAGCCCAATTCCGGTCGATGCGGGTCCTTGGGAATTAACCCACCATTTACTGTCCCTATTCCCAAAATACTGAGCTGTACTTTCTCTTCTTTTATTTTATTCAGCACCTCTGTGGGATCATTTTCATGATTTTCACCATCAGTTACTACAATTATTCCCTTTGCCGTTTTTGCATCCTCTGAAAACATACTCAAAGCTGTCTTCAGTGCATCATCGATATTCGTTCCCTGACTGGAGATCATATTTGTTTCGATCTCATTAATAAACAGTTTTGCCGCTCCGTAGTCTCGGGTTACCGGTAGTTGTACGAAGGCGCTATTTGCGAACAGACAAATTCCTAATCTTTCACCGTGAAGATTATTGACGAGCTGAACCAGTGCTCGTTTCGAAATGTCCAGTCTGCTATGTTCATCGCTTATATCACGAACATTCATAGAATTGGAAATGTCGAGACAAACAACCAGCTCCAACGATTCTGAAGTGCCCGATATCTTTCTCGTACCAAAAACTGGCTGTGCCAGCGTAAGAATCAGAAAAACAAATGCATTTCTAAAAAGGAAAAATTTTACAAATGCGTTGAAACTCGAAGCGGATGTTAAAAATGACTGTGCAATCCGGGAAGATTTGGATTCGAGCATCTGATTGTATTTCCATAGGTTGTAGAAGAACAAGCCTGCGATAGGAATTAAAATGAACAGATACTTAAGGTTCTCTGGCGACTTGAACATGAATTTCTCGCTGGCGCCTGAGTCACTAAAAAATCCTAACGCATTTGTAATGAAATAGAACAGCACCCAAAAAATGAACTCCCAGGCAATGATGCTTAGAGCAATCGAACCAATACGATATGTCATCCTTGAATCACTCATTCTGCTTGAATAGACTATAATTCAGGGCCCATGTTAATAGTGTTAGGACAAAAGCCCAGTTTAAAAAGGCAGTTGGATTAGGAGGTGGTTCCGACTTGAAATGTTCATCTTCCATCTTACGTTTTTCCAGCTTTTCGATCTCTTCATAAATCTTCTTGAGACTTTTCTCATCCGTTGCACGGAAGTATTGACCACCCGTGCGATCTGCAATCTTCTTAAGGGTAACTTCATCGATTTCAACATCCGCTGACTGGAAGATCGGTCCGAAGGGAGATTGGACCATTGTTGATGCTTGTCCGGTACTACCTACACCGATGGTATATACCCGTATATTTTTAGAGCGAGCCAATTCCGCCGCCATCATCGGCGTGATATCGCCACCGCCATCAACTCCATCTGTAAGTAAGATGATCACTTTGGATGCTAATGTGTCGCTTCTCAAACGTGTGACGGCAGTTCCGAGTCCAACGCCAATAGCTGTTCCGCCAATGATGTAATCACCATTAATTGCGTCGATTTGTTTCTTTAGAATAGTGTAATCCAGGGTGGGAGGACAAGCAGTGAATGCTTCACCTGCATAAGCTACCAGTCCGATTCGGTCACCTTTTCTACCATCTACAAATTCCTTTGCCACTTTTTTGGATGCCTCTAATCGATTCGGTTTAAAATCCTGTGCAAGCATGGATCCCGATACGTCCATAGTAATTATGATGTCTATACCATCTTTATATTCCTTATGATGATCCTCATACATCGACCAATGAAAGGGTTTAGCCATAGCAAAGATCAGCATAACCAGAATGAATCCATAACTCAGAATGATCGCTTCGCGTAATCTAAGAACCCATGTAGCGCCTATCTTTCGTTGATCTGTCACGCTTCTGGTATACTTGGCCTGCCCACTGCTTCTTCGATCTCTACGATAAAGAATAAACAATACAACAGGAACCACGAGGAGCAGCCAAAGCCATCCCTCCGCAAAGAATTCGTATTCCCAGAATCGTATGTTCCAATTAGTCAGCATCTTCTATATCCAGTGGACTTGTTTCAGCAATTATTTGTTTGGCCATCGCTGAAATCTTCAATATTTCAACAACGTCCGGTTTTGACTTGGCAAACTTCACCATATCTGAACGTGACAGAATTCTTATGATCACGTCAATAGTATCATCTTCCAATCCCTTATCGCTTAGAATTCGTTTACTCTGAAATGTCGTTCGTTCCAGAAATGAAATGCCATAACGCGCAGTTAGGTATGAACGCAGGATGTATGATAACTCAATGAAGTGTTCCTTGAGTTTATCTCTTTCCCACATTTTTTCATTTTCAAGAGCTTCGATAGCGATTAATGTTCGTTTTTTTAGAGAGATTTTCTCTACCTCTTCCTCTTCTTCGACCCCTCGTCGTTTCAGATAAAAAAATCCGCCAATAAGAGCTATTAGAATAAGTAGTATCCACCACCAATTTGTCTTAATGAATTTTACAAAATCAAAGGGTTCTCCTGGAATCTCAGCATAGTTCTCTCTAATATCGTATAGATCTACACCTTTTTTTTGAGCCGTCAGTCGACAATCAATAACGAGGTCATCAAACGTCATTGTAGAATCGCTAATGATAATATTGGGGCCAGGTAAAAGAAACAGACCACTATCCCAGGCCGTAACGACGTATTTACCCGTCCATTGTTGTTTAGATCCTTTAAGGACGACGGTGTCTTCGAATGCTACAATTATTTCGAATGCCGTTCCTTCTTTGTTCAATGCATCACTAGTAATCAACCTAGACAATATTTCATCACGCTGAGGTTCAAAATTGATCGAATCTGATTTTGATGTGGTAACCCGATACGTTAAGGTCGTTTGCTCACCTACAAGTATTTTCTCATTGGAAACATGAGCAGACAATTTCTGCGATAATCCCGTGAATCCAATGAGGATAAAAATGATATGGAGAATGAAACTCCTCATCGATTTTGGAATAATTTGATCAAGGGCTTGATATAATCTTCATCAGTAGCAACAGAGACGTAATCGATACCTCCCCGCATAAATTCCTTTTGAAGCGATTTCTCGAACTTCTCGAATTGGGTTTTGTGTAATTCTTTAGCAGACGCGCTGTTCGAATTAACCCAGGTTGTCTCACCCGTTTCTGCATTATACAGTTGAATGATTCCCATATTGGGAAGTTCTTCTTCAGCTTTATCCAGAAGTCTTATCGCTACAACATCGTGTTTCTTTCGGGATACTTTTAGACCCTCGAAAAAATCATGATCATCCATGAAATCGCTGATGACAAAGGAGATGCTTCTCTTTTTCTGTGTATTCCTGAAGAACTTTAATCCTTCTGCGATGTTCGTTCCTTTACTTTTTGGTTTTAGTTCGATCAATTCACGCAGGATGATCAATGCATGTTTTTTGCCCTTTTCCGGTGGTATGTATTTCTCTACTTGATCACTGACAAAGATTGCACCAACCTTGTCGTTATTGCTAATCGCACTGAAGGAAAGAATTGCAGCAATCTCAAGTGCGATGTCTTTTTTCGTTTTTTCCGTTGTTCCGAATTCTTCAGAACCCGAGACATCGATGATGAGCATGACTGTTAATTCACGTTCCTCATCGAAAACTTTCACGTAAGGTTCATTAAACCGAGCAGTCACATTCCAATCGATGGTTCGAACTTCATCGCCAAAATGGTAATCACGAACCTCACTAAAAGCCATTCCACGACCTTTAAATGCCGAATGATACTCACCTGAAAAGATGTGCTTAGTGAGCCCCTTGGTTTTTATCTCCAGGCGGCGAATTTTTTTGAGAAGTTCTTTCGTTTCCAAACGGGTTGGTTTTAAGGTACCTCAACCTTATTTAAAATTTTCTCGACGATATCTGATGCGGAAATATTTTCCGCCTCGGCTTCATAGGTTAATCCCAGACGATGACGCATGACATCTGATGCAACTTCCCGAATATCTTCCGGAATCACAAAGGCCCGTCCCTGCAGAAAAGCGTGAGCCTTACCGGCCAAAGCCATATTAATGCTTGCTCGAGGTGAGCAACCCACAGAAATCATTGGTGATAAGAAGCCTAGTCCGTAAGTATCCGGTCTTCTGGTTGCATATACCAGGTCAACTATATATTGTTCGATCTTTTCATCGAGGTATACCTGTCTCACTAGATCACGACTCCTTAAAATATCTTCAGAAGTAACTACATGCTTTGCTGTGGGAAGCCCTTCTTTACTGACGTTAGCACGAATGATCTGTCTTTCTTCCTCCTTGTTGGGATAGCCTAAAAATACCTTCAACATAAAACGATCAACCTGAGCTTCCGGTAGTGGATACGTTCCTTCCTGCTCAATTGGGTTCTGTGTTGCTAAGACCAAAAATGGCTTCGGCAAAATATAGGTTTCATCTCCAATGGTTATTTGTCGTTCCTGCATAGCTTCCAACAATGCACTTTGCACCTTTGCCGGAGCACGGTTGATCTCATCGGCAAGAATGAAATTTGAAAAAATAGGTCCTTTCTTTACCGTAAATTCTTCACTTTTTTGATTGTAGATCAAGGTTCCCGTGACATCTGCCGGAAGTAGATCCGGCGTAAACTGAATTCTACTGAAATCAACATCGATGGCATCGGAAAGGGTCTTAATGGCAAGCGTTTTTGCTAGTCCGGGCACCCCTTCCAACAGTACGTGACCGTCAGCCAGTAAGGCAATTAACAAACGATCCATCATATATTTCTGTCCAACGATCACTTTAGACACCTCTTCTCGAAGTATTTGGATGATCTTACTTTCTTGTTGGATCTTTTCGCTAAGAATTCTAAGTGCTTCAGCAGGATTTGTTCCCTGGTTTTGGTTTTCGTCGCTCATGAGTACATTTAATGAATGTGCAAAGTTGTTAAAGATAAATCGATACCCTTGATTTTGCTGTTAATTAATGTTAACATTGTTTTGCTAATCTTTGATAAACAGGGATATGGAAGAACGGTTGTGTAAAGAATGCGAACAGAAATTGTTAGGACGACGAGATCAGAAATTTTGCTCTGATTATTGCCGCAATACATATAACAACCGACTCAATCAGGATAGCACAAAATACATCCGACGTATCAATAATATCTTACGCAAGAACCGACGAATTCTCAGCCAACTTAATCCGAAAGGAAAGATAACGATTGACGGCATTACTCTGGCGGAAGAAGGATTTAATTTCCATTACTACACAAACATTTACACGACTAAAACAGGTTCAACCTATTATTTCTGTTATGATCAAGGATATCTGAAACTGGATAATGATCGCTATATGCTGGTGCATAAACAGGATTACGTCAAGTAGATTTATTCTGGAAGTATGGCCTCCTGCATTATCTGCCCTTCATCATAGTGAAAAGGTAATCTCAGTAAATAATTCAGAGTTGCGGGTATATCGATCTGTTCGTGAGCAACTGAGATAATTTTATTTTTGTGAAGATCGGGTCCATACATAAGACAACTGATGGAGCGACAGCCGTCACAACCATCACCGTGCATGTTAAATCCGGTTGCAACTCCATCTAAATGACGCCCATGGTCATTTGTGATGATTAGCGTTGTATTGTCTTTATAACTCGAATCTGCTTGAATATAATCCCAGATGAGTTGAATGTACTGATCCGTCATCTGTATGCCATTTAAATATGCAGCCGTGTCTCCCGTGTGACCTGAAAAATCAGGTTCTCTGAAATTAACTAACATTAAATTAGGTCGATAAGTGTCGAGCACTGCAAGCACCCTTTGAACGGTGATGCTGTCATGTCGACTGCCTGTCCCCGACCCATTGATACCACAATCGGTACTGGGTTGGTATTTGTTTTTCCAATCGGGATCTTTACAGTTCGCAAGGACTTCCAACTTGCCTTTACTAGTTATCAGCCAGGCTTTTGTTTTATCCTTATTACTCGATTTCAACCAATGCTGAAAGATAGAAGGCTTAGATGGGCTTTCTGCTCCGGTGTTGTCAACCCATTCATAATGTCCTGTTGTTATTGCTGTATGTCCCGGAACCGTGTAGGTATGCCCATTATTATAGAACGAATCAAAGTAGACACATTCTTCAAGAATCGAGTGCTGAAATGGGATATATTGATGCGTAGGCTCATCCCATGTTTCGCTTTTACGTGGTCCGTCAACAACAATAATGATAACGTTTTCTGTTTTAAATGTGCGAGCAACTTTGTCGCTTTTACATCCATACAGAAGTAAGAAAAGTAAAAATGTATAAAATGCGCTCTTACCTGCCATTGTAAATTACTTTGTTGTTTTCAGTTTCGGACAAGATTACTTCAAGTGCATATTGCTGATCTATTCGTTTACGAAGTTTATCCCATATGACAGATGCTATATTCTCAGTGGTGGGGATTACTGATGCAAACTCATCGCAATCCAGGTTCAGATTTCGATGATCGAAACGCTCGGTCACTTCCTCGCGAATAATCTCCTTGAGGTCCTTGAGATCCATAACAAATCCAGTTAAAGGATCGACCTCACCTTCTAGACAAACTTCAAGCACGTAGTTGTGTCCGTGATAATTCGGGTGGCTACAATTACCAAATACTTCAAGATTTTTTTCGTCGGACCATTCTGCTCTGAACAGTCGGTGTGCTGAATTAAATATCGCTCGTCGGCAAATCTTCATGTTATAATGAGTTTTTAATAATTGAGATAAGGGTCAGGTCATCTGTTTGCTCACCATTGCCGATCCAACTGTCAAATTCTTTTTCAATTTTGTCTCGCTGTTCAAACAACGGTAAATCCCGATAAGACTCCAGTAATTCCAATAGCCTTCTGAACGAATATTTCTTATCATTAGGTCCGCCAAATTGATCCTGAAAGCCATCAGTAAACAGATACAATTGGTCCTTGCCAGTGAATTTTGTATAATTCGTTTGGTAGGAAGTGAATCCATCATAAGGCTTATCTCCGATATGCTTATTATCGCTTTTATACATAGTGAATTCATTTTCACCGTAGATTAAAAATCTGGATCCGGCGCATGCAAAAGCCATTTCATCGCTATGGTCATCAATCAGGCAAATGGTGATTTCCATACCATCGTTCATCTTATTTGCACCTTTACCTCGAGGCAATATTTCTTCCAGTTTTTTATCAAGTTCATTAAGTATCTGTCCAGGGTCGCTAATACCTTCTCTTTGTATAATACTGTTCATCAAATTGATCCCCAATAAGGTCATAAATGAGCCTGGAACACCATGACCTGTGCAATCTGCCAATGCAATTATTTTCTTTCCGTCAAAAGCGTGTAACCAATAGAAATCTCCGGACACAATGTCTTTTGGTTTAAAAACGATCAAATGCTCCTTGAAATTGGAGGCGAATAATCGTTCATGTGGTAAAAGATTTAACTGGATTCGTTGTGCATAGTTGATACTATCAGTAATATTATCCCGCTGTTCCTTTATGAGTTGCTGCTGTTCACGGACTTTGGTAATATCTCTGGCAAGTGCTATGTAACCATTGATATAACTTTTAGAACCTGCAGCAAAAAGCGTTGTAACATGTTGACCAATCCAAATCACCTCACCTTTCTTACTCACAATTGGAAACTCTTTATATGAGCTTTTACTTCTATCCTGGAAATGTTTGCGGTAATACTTCTCTATTTCTTTTCTGTGACTTGGAGCCACGATAATGAGTCCGGATTCTCCAATAAGATCTTCTTCCGTGTATCCAAGTCTATTGTATAAACTGTTGTTGATGAATACAAAATTACCGTGTAAATCACAGCGGAAAATAAAATCTTCCGCATTTTGAACCAGCATTTCATAGGTATTCTCAAGTTCCATACGATCAGAAACATCCTGACCCAACATCACTTTTACTGATTTACTGAATTCCTTGTAGGACCACTCGATCCATCTAGCTGTATTATTGGCGTCCCTCATAGGAACCAGATACTGTCCACCATCTTTAAATTCTTTTAGTACATCAACATGTTTGAAATCGCCTTCAAAGGGAACATGTTCATTCATTATGGAAATGTTCTTTCCAATAAGGTCTTCGTGGTTAGAGTCAATAAATAGTGAAATATTCTCACTTACATAGGTTATTGTTCCGTTGTTGTCAAAAGCGATCGCCGGAATATTTCCCTTATTGATAATTCCAGAAATGAACATCATCTTTTCCGTTGAATCAAAGCGTATGTAACTGGTAAAGATCAAAAGAGCTAGCGAAGCAACTACTGCTATTAGGAAATAAGCTTTTGGGTAAACAGCATCTCTTACCAGGACACTAATAACAAGTGACAAAGCAAGCATAATGAATGAGAAGATAACGATCAGTTTTATCTTATCGAGGACATACGGAACAACCATCGTTGTTATGATTACTCCCAAAATATGGAATGGGTGTAAGTTCGTCAGATACAATTCGTAGAAAAAGTGAGCGATCACCAAAGACAATCCTCCGATAAGATATGGCGTCAATAGTACTTCTTGATTATTTCGAATAGCTGATAGCGATAAAAAATATAATGTAAAGAGAATAAAGCCGACCATCAGCGTTGTACCTAGATGCAGCTCCAACTCACTATTTAGTATTGGTCCAAGAATATGGGAGAGTGTAACTGAAATTGTTCCGAAAAGTAAAATACCCGGAGTCATTTTCAGATAAAGGTTCGTGTCTTTGGTATCAAAAAGGCTATTTCGTTCGAAGGCTTTATTGTTCCTAAGCAACAATACGTTGATACCTACAATGCTTAAAATAATGGTTATAATAAACCAGTTAGACTGCCAAATGGGAAGCTTTACAGTGAATTCATAACTAGAAACATCGCTATAGTGTATTCCATCGTAGGAAGATCGTACCTCAAGCGAATAGTTGCCGTTGCTTAGGTTGTAAAACTGGACCTCTTCTTTAGACGTTGATTTCCATTCCGTATCGTAGCCTACTAACCGGTATGAGTAATTGATCCGACTTGCTTTTGAATTATTGACATGAAAACTAAAATGAAAATCATTCCGACCCTCTTGTTCATCCTCTGATAAATAGGACATGTCTTGAATAACAGGTGGGAGAGGACTTGTTAGGTTTTCAAGTATTTTGGTGTTAATGAGAAACAGACCTTCCACAGTCCCAACAAAGATGCCTTCGTCACTCTCAAACTGTGACCTCATGTGCGTTTCATAACCATCAAAGCCGGAATCACCATCATAATGCCGGTTATCCTTAATGACTCCATTTTTGTCAATTTTAATAATGGAGATTCCTTTGTTGGTCCCGACTATCAAATTACCATAGTTGTCCGAATTCAGCGTATAGAAAACATTCGTATTGAAGTTTTTATCACCATCAACGATGAGTATTTCATTTTTTACGTTGATGCCAACCAATCCTTTTTCCATGGTGAACCAGCAGGTTCCGTAGATGTCTCTTGTTGAAACTCCGGAATAGCTACCCATATCCTTATATGGGATGTCTACCTTGGCAAGCTTTCTCGATCGTTTTGAATACCTGAATATTCCATTGTTAGTTCCGAAGTAAATGGTCTGTCTATTGACAGAGAATTGAGAAGTGTAGAAATATTCTGGTAAAGTTGTCAGGTTGGATTCAACCTGAACAATTTTATCGGTTTTTAAATTAATATGAAAAAGCCCTTTTCCTGCGACTCCGGCCCAGATGTTATGACCATCACCGCTGATCATGGTAATCTTTTGGTTTTTGAAAAATACGGTTGTAAAGTCCGGATCAGTCTGTGGGTTATATTTCTTGATACCTAGGTTTGTACCGAAGTAATAATCCCCATTAATCTCAGTCGCGCCGTGAACAGTAAAGTTGAATTCTTTACCTACGCTATTATCAACCAGGTTTCGCAAATAAGTTTCTCCGTGGAGAACACTGATAATAACATCACCGTAAATCGTTCGATACGGAAACATGATATCCGGTTTCTGGTAAAGTGGAAGTAACTGCAGTTTGGTAAATCCTTCCAGGGAAATTTTATAGATTCCTCTTATTTGTGAATTAACCCAGAAATCACCATTCATATCGGTTAATATGCCGGCAGGATCCTCCAGAGGTTCATTATAATTATGTGCGATCGACTTAACAGCAGTGCCTTTTGCCGTGTAGATATGTCCATTATCTGAAAGCATACCAAGCATACCTGCCTTTGCATTGTAAGAAGCAGCCTTAATTCGTTCTCCTTCTTTTAATTTGAATTCTGTGTCATGTTCTTCTATGGAGAAAAATCCTCCGCGAGAATTCAGAATGATCTCAAGCCAGCGATCGGCACTTTCATTAAACAGCATTAATTTACCTGAATCGTAATACCCGAATTTAAATTCACTAACGTCATTTAGGTCAACCTGAAGCCAATTTTCAAGCTTTTTAAGTTCTCCTTTTTCCAATACATAATTGCCTTTATTTGAAAGGATAATTGCTGCGGATCCCATGTGAATAACCTGAAATACATCGAGCACATCTTCTTTAGCGCTGTAAAGTTTTTTTTGCTTTCCTTTCCAATCAGAAGTAATGATTCCTTCTGTCCCGATGAAATAATAATTGGAATCTAATCTGAGGCAAGCTCTTGCCTCACCGTTATCTGGTTTTTCTTTATGCAGTTTGACATATTCATGTGAAGTAGGTAGATAGGCATAAAAGCCTTTATATGCCGATGCGAAAAGGATTGAGTCACCATACTGAGTGAAGCTCTTGAAATGGTGATTGTTATCACTGCCATCTACGCGAATTTCATGAAAATTATCGCCGTCAAATCGAATTAGATCTCCACCGTCCGTTCCTATCCAGATGTATCCATCGCTCGTTTGATCCAGGCAATTTATACTTGCCATGTAGAGGCCATGGCGATGATTGAAATTCCGATACGTATAAAGCTGAGCTAACGAAACTACGTTAAACAAGACTGCAATACTAAATAGTAAGTGTTTCAGGCGCATACCTATCGATTGAATCACCACAAAATAGTGAAATTCAGTGATATTTACAGGACTTCAGTCTATTCAGAGATGACTTGAATTCCTTTTTTTACAATTTCTGCTTTTTTCTTAACGTCATCCAGATTTGATCCGGTTACCGTAATATGTCCCATCTTTCGATTGGGTTTGGTCATAGCTTTTCCATAGATATGAGGATGAAGACCTTCCAATTCAAGCAGTTTATCCAAACCATCATAGTACGCCGGACCATTATATCCAGCAGCTCCAATTAGGTTGATCATCGCTCCGTGTTGAATCATTTTAGTGGACCCGAGCGGAAAATTCAAGACAGAACGCATGTGTTGTTCGAACTGTGAGGTAACATTACATTCGATGGTATGGTGACCACTATTATGCGGTCTTGGTGCAATTTCATTGACAAGCAGTCTCCCATCCTTAGTCAGAAATAGTTCTACAGCGAGAATTCCAACCATGTCCAAGGCGTTAATTACATCACGTGCCATTTGTTCCGCCTCTAACTCAACTGAATCATTGACTTCAGCTGGTGAAAATAAAAACTCAACCAGGTTTGCGTCATTAAATTCGCATTCGACTGTTGGATAAACAGCTGTTTGCCCTGACTCATTTCTGGCAACGATAACGCTTAGTTCTTTCTCAAACGGAATTAGTTCTTCAATCAGACTCGCCTCATTAAAACAATTTTTCAAATCTTCTTCCGTGCGAACAACCTGCACACCTCTCCCGTCATAACCTCCTGTTCTTAGTTTTTGAACAAAGGGTAATCTTCCCGATAGGTTTTCTTTGAGATCTTTATCGACAAATTCAAATGGTGCAGTTGGAATATTATGTTCCTGATAGAACTTTTTTTGGGTTCCTTTATCCTTGATGATTTCCAGAATCTTTGGCTGAGGAAATACTTTAACTCCTTCTGATTCTAATTGGTAAAGTGCATCAATGTTAACATTTTCGATCTCAACAGTCAGAACATCTTTGTTCTTACCGAATTCGTAAACGTCATTGTAATCAGTAATATCTCCTTTGGTAAAGCTATGTGCTATCTTTGAGCAAGGTGCATTCAAGTCATTTTCCAAGATGTGGACATAGACATCAAAGTTGATTGCTTCTTGAATGAACATACGCCCCAGTTGCCCTCCTCCAAGAATACCTAACTGAAAGGATTTTCCGATTACCGATTTACTCATGAATACAAAGATAATGTCTCTGTTGATTTGTGCCCGACCTAATCGTGATTTGTTCACCGAATTCATATTAAAATCGTAGTTTTGCAACTCAAAGTGAGTACGTTTTGATGCAGATCCTAGACAAGTCTTTTGAAGTATTTATTACTGGCGATGAGATCCAAAAGGAAGTTAAATCGTTGGGTGAGACAATTAGTGAAGACTATGCAGACAAAGAGGTTGTCTTTGTTGCTGTCTTGAATGGTGCTTTTATGTTTGCTGCGGATTTGATGAAAACAATAACGTGCGACAGCGCAATTTCATTTGTAAAAATGAGTTCCTATCACGGCACTCAAAGTAAAGGATCGGTAGATGAATTAATTGGTCTCAATATTGATTTGAAGGATAAACATGTGATCATTATTGAGGATATTGTCGATACCGGAATAACCATCGATAAGATTGTGTCTTTTATAGAATCACATGGGGTTGCATCGATGCGTATTTGTACCTTATTGTTTAAGCCATCTTCATTTCAAGGAAAAAATTATCCTGAGTACGTCGGGTTTTCTATTCCGGATGCCTTCGTTGTGGGTTATGGATTGGATTATGACGAAAAGGGTAGAAACCTGGACGCGATTTATCAAATTAGAAATTAATAATAAGTAGTAATGTTAAATATTGTTTTATTCGGACCCCCGGGAGCAGGAAAAGGAACTCAATCCACGCGATTAAAGGAAAAATATGACCTCGTTCATATATCAACAGGTGATGTTTTTCGAGCGTTAGATCCTGAGTCCGAATTAGGAAAGCTGGCAAAAAGTTATTCGGATAAGGGAAATCTCGTTCCGGATGAAGTGACGATTAAAATTCTGGAATCAGAAGTAACAAAACACCCTGATGCAAAAGGAGTGATCTATGATGGATTTCCCAGGACGACTGCTCAGGCGGAAGCATTGGATGAGTTTTTATCCGAGAAAGGTACATCCGTGGCAGTTATGTTATCGCTGGTGGTTCCAGAGGATGAATTGAAAAGAAGATTGATCAGTCGCGCCCAAACATCTGGTAGAAAGGATGATGCGGATCCGCAGATCATTCAAAATCGAATAGATACCTATAATAATAGCACGGCACCAGTTGCCGATTATTATAGAGCACAAGGTAAATTGAAAGAAATCGACGGAGTTGGAACTATCGATGAGATTACCGAGCGTATATACAGTGCTTTAGAGGTATATCATTAAAGACCCGACAGAGGGTCGAAAATTAAATAAAATGGCCTCTGACAATTTCGTTGATTATGTGAAAATCCATTGCAAATCGGGTAATGGAGGTGGAGGTTCTACGCACTTCAGAAGGGAAAAGTATATTCCCAAAGGAGGTCCTGATGGCGGAGATGGCGGTCGAGGTGGACATGTTATTCTTCGTGGGAATTCACAGCTCTGGACACTACTTCATCTCAAATTCAAAAAGCATATTAAAGCTGGCCATGGAGAACACGGATCAGGTAATCTGAAAAGCGGTGCTCAGGGTCAGGATGAGGTAATTGAAGTTCCACTGGGAACAGTCGCCAAAGATGCTGAGACGGGTGAATTTTTATTTGAGATCACATCAGATGGAGAAGAAAGAATAATACAGAAAGGTGGTCGTGGAGGACTGGGAAATAACCATTTTAAATCATCAACGAATCAGACACCGCGTTATGCTCAACCGGGAGAAGAAGGAGTTGAAGGATGGAAAATCCTCGAGTTAAAAGTTCTTGCAGATGTAGGATTAGTCGGTTTCCCAAATACGGGAAAGAGTACCTTGCTTTCGGTTCTTTCTGCTGCAAAACCGGAGATAGCTGATTATCCGTTTACTACCCTGAGACCAAATCTGGGAATTGTAAATTATCGAGATCATCGGTCGTTTATCATGGCGGACATACCGGGAATTATTGAAGGTGCTCATGAAGGAAAAGGTCTTGGACTTCGCTTTTTAAGACATATAGAACGGAATTCTTTATTGCTGTTTCTTGTTCCTGCAGATAGTGATGATATTAAAAAGGAGTATGAGGTATTATTTAATGAACTCAATAAGTATAACCCGGAACTCACTCATAAGGATCGTATTCTGGCTATTTCCAAGTCGGATATGCTTGACGATGAGCTAAAGAATGAGATTATACCGGACCTTCCTAAAAATATTCCTCATATATTTATTTCTAGTGTAGCACAACAGGGATTGGATGAATTAAAAGATCTGATTTGGAAATTACTGAATGATGATTGATCAACTGGAATCATTAGACCGCGCCATTGTGGTTGCGATAAATGGCTGGAACACGCCTTTTCTCGATGAGTTCTTTTGGATCGTTTCGGAAAAATTAACCTGGTTGCCATTGTATTTGTTTCTGATCTATCTGTACTTCAGGAATACAAATTTTAAAAGAACGATTGCATTTGTAGTGTGTGCATTAGCCGTGGTAGCGTTAACTGATTTGATCTCTGTCCATTTATTCAAAAATGTTTTCATGCGTTATCGACCTTCGCATCATGCCGAACTGACGAATTCATTACACTTTTACAGATTCGATGACGGGGGAGTCTATAAGGGAGGCATGTATGGATTCATCTCTTCTCATGCGGCTAATTTTTTTGGTGTTTGTCTGTATGCATCGTTCTGTTTGAGACAATACAACAAGACTTTGATTTATTGGTTGATTGGAATCGCGACGTTGGTTTCTTTCAGTAGAATATACCTCGGAGTTCATTATTTGAGCGACCTTCTGGTTGGAGCGATGTTTGGGTCCCTGGTAGCCTTTCTGGTGTATCGCTATATTTATACTCCGATTGACAAGTTGATCACGAAAAAAGTATGACCTATCTGTATATATTCATAGGAGGAGGGCTAGGAAGCATGGCGAGATATGGAGTCGGCAAGCTAAGTAAAATCGTAGTTAATACGGATTTTCCATTGGGGACTTTGATTGCCAATTTACTGGCCTGTACCATTGTTGCCTTGCTGATCAATGCCTATCCGAACAAAACAGAAGACCAAAGTTGGATGATTCCGATGATCCTTATTGGATTCTGCGGTGGATTTAGCACTTTTAGTGCATTTAGCAACGATACCTTTGAATTATTCGATTCGGGGAATTACCTCTATGCAGCAATGAATATTTTGATTTCAGTCGCTTTCGGTATTGGAATAATTTATTTGCTAAGAGCAAAAACGCTTTAATCGGTTCGGGCCTTGGAATCATCAGATCCCTTAACTTCTTTCTTAATATTTCGATTATTTCCGATATACATTCCTAGCTGAAGCTCATGTGTACTGTTTGTCCCGGAGCTAATACGACCGGTAGCTTGTTCGAAACCGTAAGATATATACAGATTCTTTATAAGATTGGTCCCAACCTGGAAGACTACCGCGTTACTTGTTCGATATTGAAGCGATAACCAGGCTGCATTATTAAATAAAAAACGCGCGCCAAGGTCAATAGAAAGCGGGCTGTTTTTAACATACTTCACTACCGCGGTAGGTTGTAACGTAAAGGACGAACTTACTTCGTAATTATAACGTCCCGTTAAGAAGAAATGCCTGTTATAGTTGCTTCCAGTTTCGGTCTCGTTGAATACAACATTGTTATTGAGCAGCTGGGTTGTTGATATACCGGCTACGAATAAATTGTTGTAGAACACCAAACCGGCATTCGCATCAACGAAGTTCTGTGTGCTGCTACCACCCAGGAACTGGGCGTAAGCCATATCATCGTCCTGGTGAAGGATCACTCGACTTTCGTCTACCTTAAAGTTACTCCAACCTGCACCTATACCTGCACCGAAATTGACATCTTTAAAAAACGGCAAGTGTACAGCATAGCTTCCATATGCTGATGTTTTTGAAAAAGGGCCAATGACGTCATTTAGCATTCTTCCACCAAGAACATGTTTAATCTTACCCGTAGTAACTTCTGGCATTTCGAAAAATGCTCCACCATCTGGATTGAATTCAGCTAAAACCTGACTTTTCCCTCCGGATCTGATTTGACTATGACCACTGACCATCATTGTAGTTGGTGCACCACTATATCCCATCCATTGCGTTCGCCCGCTGATCTCTATTTGCATGACATCAGTCAACCCAGCCGCAGCAGGATTCAAATAATATGGGTTGTTCGCAAAATTTGCGAATTGATATTCCTGTTGTGCATTAGCTGTTCCAATAATGCTAAGCCCTATTACAAATACAATAATTCTTTCTAACATAACTCTGTCTTATTAATGAATGATGCTAATGTCTCCTTTTAATACTTCGCCGGATCCATCGTTCAGATCAACGCGATAAAAATAAGTTCCCATCGGTAAATATTCTCCTTTGTATGTGCCATCCCATGGGTCACTATAACCAGTAGATTCATATACGATCGAACCCCAACGGTTAAATATGACAACTCGGCAATCCGGGTACAAGTCGTCTAAGAAATCGATCACGAACTCATCGTTTTTGCCATCGATGTTGCCGGGTGTAATGACCGTTGGAATGATTGGGTCAAATCCATCACATAAATTGCCAGAGATCGAAATTGTGTCATAAACTGATTCACATACTGGGTGTGAAATTGTGTACAAAATAAGTGTACCACCAATATCAAAATCATAAGCATTTGTTATCGGAGCATTCGGGTCTGTCAACGTTGCACCTCCACTGATAACAGACCAACTGGATGTTTCGCCTTGAGCCGGTGGTGTTCCCGAAAGGGTGATCAGATCATTTTCCAGACAAACTAAGGTGTCTTCCTGATCGATCGAGATACTGGTCGTAACAAATACAAACAAGGTGTCTGAAGTAGCAGGACAAGAACCGTTTGTAATGGTCCAGACAAACTCCTGCCAGCCTTCGCCTACTGAACTATAAGTACTCGCTGAATTAATGTCATCGATCACGCCTGTACCATTTGTTGTCCAGGTTCCAACACCATATAATGGAACATTTGCCTGTAGTAGTACCGAATCATCCTGACAAGCGTTAATCAGACTTTGGGTACTCGCCGGTAAGTCTAGTTCATCATTAATGACCACAAGGGTATCTGAAAGAGTTCCACATGATGCACTGGAAACAGTCCAAACATATACATTAGTTCCAATTCCGATATTGTTAACACCGGTTGAGTTTGCAAACTGGTTATTGAAATTACCTTGTCCACTAAACACGGTCCATTCACCTGTACCTGACGTGATTGGGTCCGCTGTAACTAAAGTACCGGCCTCATCACATAAGAATAAGGTGTCATCGGCAATTATTGCAGGAGAAGGGTAGTCAAGAATTTCAATATTGAATGTACATGTTTGCATATTCCCCGAAGAATCAACGGCTGTATATTCTAAGGTTGTTACCCCCACAGGAAAGGTCGTACCTGAAGATAATCCTGTTCCGTCAGTCTGACTCATCGACACCAGGCAATTATCACCAAAAGTTGGTGAGGAATAAGATACCACCGGGTCACAACTTACCGTATCGCTCGGACATGTAATAGTTGGAGCCTGGTTTTCATATACAATCAAGTCAAAAGTACATTGAGCTGTATTTCCTCCTGCATCGGTAACTGTTAAGGTAATGGTATTGGTGTCCGTACTTACTACTGTTGCCGGTGCTGGAATCTGATCGATTGTATAACCCGAACAGTTGTCCAATACTAAAGCGCCGGTTCCAAAGTTCGGAAGAACATAGTCACATGTAGTACCATTATCAACCGGAGCTGGTGAGGGACAAGTGATTGTTGGTGCTACTGTGTCAATTGGTAATATATTCGTAAAGCAAGTGGCCTGATTTCCATCTTCATCCGTCAAGGTAATCAATGTGGCAGTTGTTCCATTTTGAGTTGTTCCAGCTGCCGGATTTTGAGTAATAGTCATATTAGCGAGTGCGGAACAATTATCAGATCCGGCGACCATACTTGTCAGATCAGGCATAGTGTACTCACAGCTGCTGTTAATACTGACATTCTGATCTCCGGGACAAGTAACAGATGGTGCAATGGTGTCAACGATCAAAGCGCTGAAGGTACAGGATGTGGAGTTGCCAACAGCATCTAAAACAAGTATCGTGATGACTGTGTTTGATGAAATTGAAGTCCCCGGCGTTGGACTTTGCCCAAATATTAAGCTGCCACTTGAACAGTTATCAGATGCTAAGGTTAGACCTGTATAATCTCCCAGGGTTGCAGTACAAGAACTGTCGGCAATAACGTTTTGGTTGGAAGGACAAACGGCTATGTTAGGAGCCTGCTGATCTTCAACCGTCAAAAGAAAAGTACATTGCCCAATATTACCTGAGGCATCTTCAATATCAATGGCTATTGGCCATAAACCTTCTCCATTCAATATCGTTCCCACAGGTAATGATTGGGTGTAGATTAACGAACCTGCCGGGGTACAGTTATCTGCTCCTACGGCATCCCCTGTAAAATCCGGAACAGTATAGCTACATGAGTTATCAAGTCCAACGATAGAATCTAAAGGACAAGTCGCAGCTGGGGCTGTTGTATCAATTGGGTTCACATTAAAAGAGCACACATCACTGTTACCTTCCAGATCCGTAACAGTTATCGATACTTGTATACTGGTAGAAATCGAAGTTCCTGCACTAGGCGACTGAACATAGCTTAGTACACCGGCACAGTTATCAGTTGCAGTAACGAGTCCTGTGTAATCCGCAATCGTTGCAAAACAATTCGCATCTGCGATTTCATTCTGATCCGAAGGACAAATGGCGGATGGTGAAACTGTATCATAGACGGGTTGAGCAAATTGACAACTATCCGTGTTTCCGGATGCGTCAGTTACCGTCAAGGTGACCGTGACACTTGAGGAAGTATTCACTATTGTTCCGGGAAGAGGAGATTGAGCAATTGTCGGCGCGGCCGTACAGTTATCTGAAACGATAGCAGATCCCGCATAATTTGGTAATATGGCTTCACAGTTATTATCTACAAAAAGATCTGTTGGAGTTGGGCATACAATTGATGGGTTTATTGTGTCTATCAAGAATGCTGTGAATGTGCATGATTGGTCAATATTTGGAACAGCTCCACTCACGGTCAAAGTAATTATTTGATCCGCTGAAATATTAGCGCCCGGGACAGGACTCTGAGTTATAGTGAGTGAGCTGGCGGGTGTGCAATTATCGCTTGCTACGGCTTCACCGGTATAATCATCAAGTGTCCCAAGACAACCGTTGTTTGCGTAGATATTGGTATCCGCGGGACAAGTGATAGTGGCTACTAATGTGTCAATTGTTCTGGCGACGAATATACAACTAGCCGTATTACCCGATTCATCGCTTACCGTCATGGTTACGTCCGTGTCTACAATCACTCCGTTAACGATTGTACCAACAGGCGGAGATTGCGTTACAATTAAGTTTCCGATCGCAGTACAATTATCGTCTATAATAACGTCACCGGTATAATCTTCCAGCGTTCCGTCACAATTGTTGTCTACATATACATTTGTATCGGCAGGACAAATAATGGTTGGATTCGTGTCATCAATAATACTAAGCGTAATCGAACATTGAGTCGAATTTCCCGCTTCGTCAGTAGCTGTGACAACAACCTGCTCAAAACCACCGGGTCCAGTTCCAAAAATGGTGAATTCTGGGATATCCTGGGTTACCACAATAAGTGAAGAATCGGTACAGTTATCTGAAAGAGTTAACATGTCATCCGTATAATCCGAGCAGAGTGCCTGACAGTTAAGATCAACAGCTAAAGAAAGTGTATCCGGACAGGTCATCACAGGATCGATAAGATCGCTTCCGAATACTCGAATGTTGTCAACCGCTAGTGGAATACCTCCAATAGTCGCATCGTTATAAGTAAATCTAAAAGCTAAATCGAATATGCTATTATCCAATGCTCCACCCAATGGAACAATAGCTGTAGCCCAAGAAGGAGCCGTTACTGCTGACCAAACAGGAGTCCATGTTATACCACCATCGGTAGAATAAACTAGTTCTGCAAAATCTTCTGCGACTACCCCATCTATTTTGTAATCGAATTCAGCGATCAAAGCGTTGGCGCAAGTTGCATCAACGGTAACATATTGTGTTGCCATTTGCACACCTGCCGGTGAGTTGGAATAAGCATATTGATCTTCACCTAATGCTCCACAACCGGGATTAGGCCCGCCAATGGTTATATACATAGCATTGGAACCTGGTAATGTGGTCCCGTTACCTGCACAGGTTTGCACATGAAAATAATTAGGGGTAAGATCATCTGTCGCGATCCAGGAACCCATACCTGACTCAAAATCATCCGAAAATAAAGTTGCCTGTCCGAACGCAGTGCTAAAACACAGAATTCCAGTAAATAAGGCTATAAATTTCAACATCAATTCTCCGTTTGTGGTTAAATGGAATTGCAAATATAATCCAATCATTCGGTTATGAAAAAGTCCAATTCAATGATCGTCAATAGTTAACAACACAATTGCTGAAAACTTTCGATGCTCGCGGTGAATTAAAGCAGAATACTTGTTTACATTCGTTATATATGATGTTCTAAAATGAAAAACGTAGGAATAATAGCAGGGGGGTATTCGTCGGAACGCGAAGTATCTGTCAAAAGTGCAACCAACATCTACAATAATTTTCCGGACGGGTATAATCCTTATTTGATCATACTTCAGAAATCGGGTTGGACTGTTCGTTTAGATGACAATGAAGTCCCATTTGACTTTAGTGATTTTTCATTTTATCAAAATGGAAACCGTGTTCAGATCGATCTTGCGGTTGTGTTTACTCATGGTGATCCGGGTGAAAATGGTAAAATTCAGGCGTATCTTGAAATCATCGGTATACCCTATATTAACTCGGGTCCATTGGCTTCAGAATTATCCTTCGATAAATGGTATTGTAATCAATTTTTGAAAGGCTTTGATATCAAAGTAGCTGACTCAATCTATCTTTCAGATAATAAGGCAATGGTCGACACAGATGAAATAGTGGCTAAACTTGGTCTACCGGTATTTGTTAAACCTTGTGATTCAGGTTCGAGCTTTGGGATAGCACGAGTGAATAAAGCAGAGGATTTGGTAATTGCAGTCGAGAATGCTTTTAGAGAGGGAGCGAGTGTAGTAATTGAAGCATTTCTGGACGGCAAGGAAATTACCTGTGGTGTGTATCGGGATTCTGCAGGTGTCCATGCCTTACCGTTGACTGAAATTGTTTCCAAGAACGAATTTTTTGATTATGCAGCTAAATATCAGGGATTGTCTGATGAGATAACACCCGCTCGCATTGGTGAAGCACAAGCACAAAAGATCTCGGAGCTTTCAGTTAAAATTTATAAAATCCTCAAATTGCGTTCGATAGCTCGTATAGATTTCATGCTGATTGGGGATGAACCCTATCTAATTGAAGTGAATACGATTCCGGGCTTCACAAATGAGAGTATTGTGCCTAAAATGGTAGATACCAAAGGATTAACTACAAAAGAACTTTGGACGAGAATTCTGGAAGCAGAGGATCAGTAAGCAGCGAGTTTATTAAAAACGATTTCCATCTTTCGTTTCAGCACACTCGAACTGCAATTCGGATTATTCACAATGAGTGCAAACGCCAGTTCCTTACCGCTTGTCGTTTTAATGTATCCGGCATAACTTCTGATACGTGACATGGATCCACTTTTTGCAGTTAATCTGCCATGTGCAGTTTGATCCTTACAAACATTTACGAGTGTACCGCTTTGACCTGCTGTTGGTAAGGTGTTGAAGAAATCTTTACCGTTCTTACTTTGCTTCATATAAGCCAATAACTGACAGAAGTGATGGGCACTGATACCATTCGTTCTGGAAAGCCCTGACCCATCAGTAATAAAAAGACCCTTTGTATCGATTCTCGTATTCCAATGCTTCTCTAATACATCTAAACCCGATTCCAGGCTTCCGTTTCCTGTTTTTTCATAACCGACAAGGCTGATCATGTGCTCAGCGAATAGGTTCACAGATCGCAGGTTTGTAACGGTGATGATATCAACTAGTTTTTCACCATGGTGTTCGAATAAAAGCTTACGTTTTTCGTAATCGATATTTGCGCTGTTGAGCTCAAGTTGTCTTCCTGTTTGGAAGCCACCACTGAAGGTAATACCATGTTTCGAGAGTACCATTTGTAATTCATAAGCGAATTGCTTTTCAGGATCCGGGATGCTCCCTTTCACTAAAAATTTCGGACTTCCAGCAGGTAATGTACCTGTTGCAAAGCGATCATATGAATAGGGTGCACCATAGATGTAGGCGTTATCGCCACGTCGTTCAGAGGCTGTAACATCATTATGAATTGTCAAGCCGGGCACCTCCGGTGAAATCGAGGTGATGCTTGACTTTCTTCCTGGTGTATTCGGTGTCGAGAAGGTATATCTGACTAAATTGTCGTATAGCGTTAAACCTGATGGTCCAGCTCCATAATAATTACCCATATCAACCCAGTTCCACCCATCAGGTGCACCTTCATATCCGAATTCTGAGGCATCAGCTATCAGACTACCATTTACCCTTTTAACGCCTAATTTGATTAATGAATCTGCCCAGACATGCATAAAATCTAATGCGTTTTTTTCCTCATTGAAGTATTTAGATCCTAGTGAAGGGTCACCACCACCTCTTACCCATAGATTGCCATGGAGCACACCGTTGGAATCAATATAACCGTCATAGTATACTCGTGTTTTTGCTCGATAGTTACTCCCAAGGATATCCAAAGCAGTTGCGGTCGAGAATAGTTTGGCAGTAGAAGCAGTTGGTAAACTTACTTGTCCATTGTGGGCTGAGATTGAAGCTCCTTTATCATCGAGGCTAACTACCTGAAAGCTGATCGAAGCGTTTTCGAGACCAGCCGACTCTGCAAAAGTTGCAATTGCCTGATCGATCGAGTTCTGGGCGAATCCCCAGGAACTGAGTACGATAAATATGAATAAGGTCCTTATACGCATCTTCTTGGCTTTAGGATAAAATTCGATAACTTTATCCAAGGAATGTGCCATTGAGTGCAAAACTTTTTAACAGTTTTGCGGGAAAAGAGGAAACAAATCTGTAATACATACGTCTGAATAGAGGGTGAAGAGGATAAAGGTACTTCGAATAATAAATCGATTCAACATAGGCGGGCCAACGTATAATGCTACGTTTCTATCCCGTTTTATGGATGATAAGTTTGAGACGCTTCTGATCGGTGGTTTGCCGGATGAAGGCGAGGAAGACTCATTATATATACCTGAAGAATATGGCGTGGATCCGTTACTCTTGGAAGAATTGGTCAGGATACCAAGCCTAAGTTCAGATCGTAAAGCCTATAAAAAAATTAAAGAGATAATCAGGGAGTTCAACCCTGAAATTGTACATACTCACGCTTCTAAAGCAGGTGCTCTGGGTAGAAGGGCTGCCATTTCATGTAAAGTACCTGTGATAGTACATACATTTCATGGTCACGTTTTTCATTCGTACTTCGGAAAAGCGAAGACACTGATCTTTAAAACTATTGAAAGAAGATTAGCTAAAAAGACAGATGCGATCATTGCAATTTCTGATAAGCAGGGTGTGGAATTGGTAGAAGAACATCAAATATGCAGTAGAAGTAAGATAAAAGTAATTCCATTGGGATTTGATTTGGAAAAATTTCACAGCAAGAGATTAAAACATAGAGATGAGATGCGTGAAAAGCTCAACATCCAAGATGATGAGGTCGCTATTGTCATTGTAGGTCGTTTAGCTCCCATTAAAGACCACGTATTCTTTTTTGATGTGATAAGGGAGGTCGCGAATGCTACAGATGTCAAAATCAGGGTGTTCGTAGTGGGCGATGGTGTCGAAAGGCAACATTTGGAGACGTTAGCTAAAGAAATCAACACGCAACACAATAATTTGATTGAATTTACGTCTTGGGTCAGAGACATTGGTCAGTTTAATGCTGCTATGGATATCGTTTGCTTAACTTCTAAGAACGAAGGCACTCCCGTGAGTCTTATTGAAGCTCAAGCTGCTAACATTCCGGTGATCTCAACGGACGTTGGGGGTGTCAGAGATGTTGTATTGGATGGTGAAACAGGCTATATTATTCAACCCGGTGACAAAAAGAACTATGTAAAAAGACTCCTTGAATTAGTGGAGGATGAAAAAAAACGCGAAAATATGTCACAAAATGGATGGAGTTTCGTAAAAGAAAAATTCCACTACACGACGCTAGTGAAAAATATGGAGGCATTATACAAAGAATTGCTCTCTGAAAAGAATATTGATGATGTTTAGAAAATTCATATGGCTATTTGCATTTCTTGTCATGCTACTTCCAAGCTGTGGTGTGAATAGCAATGTCATGTTTAAAGTTCCGAAAGGGGAGATCAACTATGATTCAATTCCTATGACCCCATCAGAGGATTATCGAATTTCCGTTGATGATAAGATCACGTTCAACTTAAATACGAATAACGGTGCTGCTATCATTGACAGGATGAGTGGAATCTCTGAGTCGCAAAGAATTTTGACAAAAGAAGACGAATATGTGGTACGCGGTACCGGTGAAGTCGAATTACCAGTTATTGGATCTGTCCATATAGCAGGCCTTACGATTGAAGAATGCGAAGACACGCTTACCGAACGATATTCATTTTATCAAAATCCTTTTGTTCAGGTGAAAGTGACGAATCAGCGAGTAATTGTTTTTCCCGGAAATGGTTCAGATGCGCGAGTGATTCCGTTAGAGAACACAAATACCACCTTAATGGAAGCACTGGCCCAAGCTGGAGGAATTACAGACCGAGGGAAGGCAAATACGATTAAACTGATGAGGAAAGTAAATGGTCAAAGAGAAGTTTATGGTATAGATCTTTCGACAATTGATGGGCTGAAGTATGTAGATATGATTGTTCAGGCGAATGATTACATATACGTTGAACCAACTCCTGATCTGGCCAAAGAATTATCAGAGGATGTGGTTCCGATTATTTCATTACTGTCAAGTGCGTTATTCATTTTCTCAGCAATTAATACCCTAAAATAAATTGAGTACCAAGAAGAGCATCATAATAAACAAGTCCTATGATCCCTTAATCTTAAGGACGATCGTTAAGAGATATTGGTGGTGGCCTTTTACTTTTATCTTAATATTTAGTGCCCTTGCCTTTGCTTATTTACGCTGGACGAAGCCTTTGTATGAGTCCAATATGATACTTCAACTTGCTGAAAAAGATAGTGCGAAGGATGTACTGAACATTGAGAATATCAATACCAAACAGAATGAGTTGTCTAGTGTGGTAGAGCTACTAAGATCAGAGCTGCTTTTTTTGCGAGCCGTCAAGAATATGAACCTTAATGTGAGCATGTATTCGAAAGGTAGCATTCTAACAGAAGAAATGTACTTGTCAAGTTCTTTTAATGTACAGCCATATGAACTATCGGATTCGAGTTTAGTTGGAAAAGAAATTTCTGTTAAGCTCGGTGATAATGATATAGTAACACTCGAGTATGAATTAAAAGGGAAAACCAAAAAAGCAAAGGCCAAGCTAAATGAGCATATAATAAATGAGGATTTTGATGTCGTAATTAAACCAACAAATAAAGAAGTATTTAAAAGTCTGTCAGATGAGAATGAAATTTACTTCATGTTTAACTCTATTGAATCTGTTAAGGATCGGATGATCTCTGGCTTAAGTGTAAGTCCATTAAGCACCACAGCGAACACTATTTCAATTTCGTTCAGAGGGTATAATGCTAAGTTTTGTAGGGACATGACTCAAGCGGTATCAGAGTCGTTCATTTCCTATGATGATGAGATCAAAAGGAAAAGTTCAGATAATATCTTAGGATTTATCAATAATCAGCTCGATTCATTATCCAGAGAATTAAAGTCTTCAAAAGACAGCTTGATGTTATTCCAAAAACGATCTAACTTACCAGATCCGGAGTCAGTTGGGGAGAATATAACAGTTGAATTGACCAGGTTTCAAAATAACTTATTTACGAATCAGGAAGAGTTAAATACCCTTATCACTGCCGACCGAATTCTTAAGTCTAACCCAAACCGACTAGAAGTATATCGATTACTTCCGGAAATGCTAGGTAAAAGCTATGAGGATGCAATGGTTGTTCATATAGAGGAGTTACACAGTCTGTTGGAACGACGAGAAGATCTGTTATATAGAGTAACTGAAGAAAATCCAGAGGTTCGCGTCGTTACGAGCAAAATTGAGGCTAAAACAAAGATGATTCAACGTAGTATCAATACAATTCAATCCCGTCTTGAAATTCGGATGGATATGTTGATATCGAAAATTGCTGAATTAGAAGCTGAATTGTTTGCGTTACCTGAAAAGCGAATGGAGTTCAATCGATTGAAGAACATTCAGGATTTGAATGAAAAGTATTTCACATTGCTAACAGAGAAGAAAGTTATGTATGGCATTTCAGATGCCGGCTATGCTTCTTCAAATAGAGTACTAAAGAAACCCAAGGTTAGTGAAGAACCCGTAGCTCCTAATAAGCGTGTTATTTACTCATCGTTTGTTTTCTTTGGATTAGTTTTAGGATTGGGTGTGATGTTCCTCAAGTACCTGACATTTAATGAAATCAATATGCTGGAGGATTTGGAAAATATCTTACCAGATCGAGCATCAATTTTAGGAGGTGTACCACTTTTCAAGTATGCGATGGAATATTCACAGTTGATCGTTGCCGATGCACCTAAGTCGATGATGGCTGAGGCTATGCGGAAGATAAGGACGAACTTAAGCTACATCAATCCAGATTATAAAACCATTGCTATTTCATCGTCTATTTCCGGTGAGGGTAAAACATTCGTAGCCCTGAACTTAGGAGGTATAATTGCGATGTCAGGAAAGAAGACGATTCTACTCGATCTCGATTTACGTAAACCGAAAGTTCACCTCGGATTTGATGTGGACAATGCACACGGAATGAGTTCATTGATTGTTAATCAATCAACATTGGATCAATGTATTAAACATTCCCCAATTGAAGATTTTGATTTTATTACTGCCGGACCGATTCCACCAAACCCTTCCGAGTTGATCTTAAGTAGACGATTTAATGCGATTGTTGAAGAATTAAAGGAAAGATATGATGTGGTTATTATTGATAATCCACCAGTCGGACTCGTTTCAGATGGTGTTAAAAACCTGACCGATGCCGATATTCCAATTTATGTGTTTAAATCACATTATTCGAAACGTAATTTTGCCCACAGGGTACGCGAACTTTTTGAAATGCAACAGCTTAAACGATTGAACGTGATATTGAACGGGGTTCAATCAAGCAAAGGATCAGTTTATGGTTACGGATATGGCTATGGTTACGGCTATGGCTACGGTACATATGGAAGCGGCTATATGGAGGAAGACACCGATAAATTCAAACAAGCACACATGGAGAAGAAGTGGTATAACAGACTACTTAAAATAATCAGAAGAAAATAATTTCGTATCGTATCGGAATTGCATATCTTAGCAGTCTGAAAGCTAATATATAAGTGCTTTTTAAGATACTACAACTTATTGGATTTGGACTTGGAGGAGTGTTGATTGCGGTTATCTGCAATGTCATTCTATTGCGCTTTTCGAGATCACTTGGAATCAGAAATAAAAATGATGTAATCATTCGTTGGAGCAACGAGTCGAAACCCTCACTTGGTGGTGTTAGCTTCTTTGTGGTATTCGTTTTTGCTCCCATTGCTTATTCTATCTTGTTTAGGGAAGACCCGAATATTTTTCAGGATAATAATAAATTCGTTGGCTTGTTTGTCGCAGGCTCCATGGCTTTCCTTATGGGCTTAGCAGATGATGCATATAATACCCGCCCACTAGTAAAGCTTGGCGTACAGATTTTGTGCGGGGTCCTTTTCGTTTTAACAGGATCATCTATCAACCTGTTTCATTCGTTTTATCCCGATGCTGTGCTGACTATTTTGTGGGTTGTTATCGTGATGAACTCATTGAATATGTTGGATAATATGGATGGAATTACGGGAACCTCGGTCTTGTTTATTTTAATTTCCTGTCTGGTTTCGTTTTGGCTCTTTGATTTTAATACGAGTATTTGGTCACTTATAATGGTTAGTATGATTGGTGCCGTAATAGGATTTCTATCGATGAATATTTATCCTTCGAAATTGTTTATGGGAGATGCCGGATCGCAATTTATAGGGGTGTTCGTAGCATACTTTGGTATGGAATACCTCTGGAATGTTGGCTCTTTCCATCCTGGCGCTGCACATCCATCTTGGTTAGGAATTTTCGTCACAATAATTGCTTTTACTCCGGCAGCCGTGGACACCTTATCCGTTGTTATCAACAGACTGAAGAAAGGACAATCTCCAATGGTTGGTGGAAAGGACCACACAACACATCATCTGGTTTATTCAGGCAAGACTGATCGCGAGGTGTGGCTGATCTTTTTAACCATAGCCGCAGTTGGTTGCATTTTATCTATCAGTATGGTGAATCTGATTCTCTTGAAGGCATATATGGCCGTTTCACTTTTCATCGTTTACTTTATTTTCGTATTCATATATCTCTATCGAAATACGATCAAATATCCGGAACCTAAGAACTAATATTTCTTATTTTCGGGCTATGCGAATAAACTGCCTCCTTTTTATTATCCTTCTGATTTCGATCACGGCTTGTGAACAAGAGCAATCTGTTGAAAATGCTGGGTTAAGGAGTGTTTCTACCGACAGCTTACGATTTGAACTTCCTCCCCTTCCGACTGAAGTTAATTTGTTCGATTCACTTGTCAAATTAGAAGATTTTGATTTGAGAGAACGTTTGGATAAAGAATTAATCGTGAATACCTATTATCATAGTTCGACCATTCAGGGGATTAAAAGAGCGAACCGTTACTTTCCAAAAATTGAAAAGATATTAAGAGAACACAATCTTCCCGAGGATTTCAAATACCTGTGTCTGATCGAAAGCGGATTAACCCAGGCAGTGAGCCCCTCGGGTGCAAAAGGATTTTGGCAGTTCATGCCTAAAACAGCTATGGAATACGGTCTTAAAGTGAATCGAGAAATCGATGAGCGATTGCATATTGAAAAAAGTACCCTCGCCGCCTGTGAATATCTGACGGACGCGTATAACATATTTGGAGAATGGACTCTTGCGGCAGCTTCTTATAATATGGGAACTGGAGGCGTGCAAAGGGAGCTCGATAATCAGTTGGTTGATAACTATTACGATCTCTATTTGAATCCTGAGACCAGCAGATATGTATTTCGAATAATGGCCATGAAGATCATCATGGAAAATCAAGAAGCGTATGGATTCAAGGTTGCCGAGAAATACGATGAGATTCATACAAAGGAAATCAAGGTAAATGAATCCATTCCAAATCTCATGGTTTGGGCAAAACAGCATAGAACTAATTATAAAATGCTGAAGCGTCTTAATCCGTGGATACTTGGAACAAAACTGACCGTTAAGAATGGCGATTCGTTAGTAATATCTGTCCTGGAGAAGTGAAAGAGAAAACAGATTACATAGAAATTTATGGTGCGCGAGAGCATAACCTGAAAAACATCGACCTGAACATTCCGAGGAATGAACTCGTAGTTTTTACCGGATTAAGTGGGAGTGGTAAGTCGTCCCTCGCCTTTGACACCATATTTGCAGAAGGTCAGCGACGATACATTGAAACCTTCTCTGCATATGCACGTCAGTTTTTAGGTGGTTTGGAACGACCTGATGTAGATAAGATAGAAGGACTCAGCCCTGTCATATCCATAGAGCAAAAGACAGTTTCCAGATCACCACGATCAACTGTTGGTACCATTACCGAGATCTATGATTTCCTTCGCTTGTTATTTGCACGGGTTAGTACTGCATATTCCTATAATACCGGTGAACCGATGGTCAAATATTCAGACGACCAGATTGTTGATTTGATTTTGGATCACTTTAAAGGGCAAAAAGCCATCCTGCTCGCTCCAAAGATCAAGGCGCGTAAAGGACACTATCGCGAGCTGTTTCAACAGATACTTAAAATGGGTTTCACGAAGGTTCGCGTTGACGGTGAATTAAGGGATATAGAGCGTGGAATGAAACTGGATCGGTATAAGATTCATGACATAGACATAGTCATTGATCGCATTCTGATCGATCCCAAAGAGCGTGGACGAGTCTATGATGCTGTTGTGCTTGCAATGAAGCAAGGCAATAAATCGATGATGATCATGGATCACGAAACCGGCGAGGTGCGCCATTACAGCCGGCATTTGATGTGTCCTTCTACCGGCATTAGCTATCCTGAACCTGAGCCGAACCTGTTCTCTTTCAATTCACCTTATGGTGCATGCAAGAAATGTAACGGACTGGGGGAGGTATCCGAGGTCGACATCGATAAAATTATACCCGACACTAAAAAAACCATTAAACAAGGAGGAATTGCCCCACTTGGTGAATACAAGAAGAAATGGATCTTTGAAAAGATATCTGCTTTTCTAAAGCAGGAGGGGTATACCTTGAATACAGCGATTGAAGAAATGGATGAGGAGACCCTTCGCGTTGTACTGTACGGCAATGAAGGAATTGAACGGTCAACTCGTGACACAACTGTTGTTTTTGAAGGTGTGATAACCTTTCTCGTGCGACATCATGATGGTGGTTCTGCTGCAATTCAGCGTTGGGTGCAATCATTTATGAATAAAAAGACCTGTCCAACTTGCCAGGGTACTCGCTTAAAGAAGGAAGCACTTTTCTTTAAGATAGGTGAGAAGCATATTGGTGAATTGGCCCAAATGGATATTCTGGAATTACAGAAATGGTTCGATGGTATTGAGAAGCACCTTGATAAAACAGAGAAAAAGATCGGAATTGAGATTTTAAAAGAAATTCGTGCAAGATTGGGGTTCATCGTTGAGGTAGGATTGACATACCTGACTTTACACAGGTCTGCAAAAACTTTGTCGGGTGGGGAAGGACAGAGGATCCGTTTGGCGACTCAGATAGGTTCTGAATTAATGAATGTACTCTATGTGCTCGATGAACCTTCAATCGGGTTGCATCAGCGGGACAATACACGATTGATTAATTCACTCAAAAGGTTGCGAGATACAGGAAATTCGGTTATAGTGGTTGAGCACGATAAAGAAATGATTGAAGCGGCCGACTTCGTAGTAGATATAGGTCCAGGAGCAGGAGTACATGGCGGTAAGATTGTGAATGCCGGTAAACTTAGCAAATTAAAGGAACTGAACTCGCTTACAACGCAATACCTTCACGGTAGTCGCCAGATTGAAGTTCCGGAATCAAGAAGAAAAGGAAGCGGTAAACGCTTAAGTTTAAAAGGCGCAAGTGGCAGAAACCTGCAACAAGTGAACCTGGACATTCCGCTCGGCACCTTCACTTGTGTTACAGGAGTATCGGGAAGTGGTAAATCTTCGCTTATTAATCAGACATTATACCCGATCTTATTGAAAGAGATCTATAACGGGGTTAAGATGCCATTACCTTATAAGTCAATTGACGGAATTAAAAATCTCGACAAGGTAATTGAGATCGATCAAAGTCCAATTGGGCGAACTCCTCGATCAAATCCCGCGACTTATACCAAGCTCTTCGACGAGATCAGATCCTTGTTTGCAGCCTTGCCTGAATCTCAGATCAGGGGATATAAACCGGGTCGTTTTTCATTTAATGTTACAGGAGGTAGATGTGAAACCTGCAAGGGTGGAGGCATGAAATTAATCGAGATGAATTTTCTGCCGGACGTCTATGTAGAATGCGAAGAGTGCAATGGACTACGTTACAATCGCGAAACACTAGAGATAAGATACAAAGGCAAGTCTATTAGCGATGTACTCGAAATGACCATTGAATACGCCACGCAATTTTTTGAGCATATTCCTAAGATTAATAGAATTTTATCTACACTTGAGTCAGTAGGGTTAGGTTATGTGAAACTCGGTCAACCTTCTACAACATTATCAGGTGGTGAAGCACAGCGAATTAAACTATCCTCTGAACTCGCTAAGCGCAGTACCGGAAAGACACTTTACATATTGGATGAACCATCAACTGGCCTTCATTTTGAAGACATACGCATGTTACTCGAAGTGTTACAGAGATTGGTGGATGAAGGAAATACCGTGCTGGTGATCGAACATAATTTGGATATTATTAAGGTAGCGGATCACATTATCGATCTGGGACCAGATGGAGGAAAACATGGTGGCGAGATCGTTTGTGTAGGCACTCCGGAAGAAATTGTAAAAAAGGACAAGAAAAAATCACATACGGCACATTATCTTGCCGCTGAGCTAGGTTAGTTTATTCAGGAAAATTGTGAACAATATAGGATTTGTTACCCAGCATAAATCTTTCCTTAAGTACTTTACAATTTGGAAACAAGTTCTTCATTTCTTTAAGCGACAACAACCTGATTTCATCAATGTATTGTTGTGCGAACTTTGGCTCCCATTTTTTACCCCTGCTTAATTTCGTTTTCGTCAAAATCTTAAACCGCATTTTTTTAGGTAAAAATTGGAAGTAAGGAAATAGGTAGTGGGGTTCGATAAAAAAGTACTTATTGGGAGTCTGAACAAAATAGTATTTACCAACTCTTTGTATTTCAGCGGCCATATTTTTCTGATTCTCGAGGGTGTAAAGATGTTCTATTACCGAGTTAGAAAAAACAAGATCAAATTGCTCGTCCTGAAATTCCTGCATATTTGTTCCATCACCTGCAACCGACTTAATGTTATCTGATTTTACATCTTGAACTGAAAGGTTGAGCAAGGTTATTTCATAATTCGGATTATTGTTTAATCCTGCCGAAATCCACGTTTGTTCTTTGCCTCCCAGATCCAGTATTTTAACGGGTTTAGGAATATTCTCCAACAACCTGAGAAAGGCTTGCATCCGCTTGTTTCGGAACTTACTACCGAGAGAATTCGGATCTGAAGATTGGCTGAATATTTTCATTGTTCGAAGAACTTACAGGGTCTAAGTTACATATTTATTCTACGAATTTTTTGAATATGACGGAAGCAATGTGTCCGCCAAATCCAAAAGTATTGCTCATAGCATACGAGAGATCTTTCTTCAGTCCTTTTCCCAATGGGAAGTTATAATTGTCAACGAAATCCGGCTCAATTGCTGTTGTGTTAATGGTAGGTGGTATGAATCCTTCTTTAAGAGCTAATATACTTGCAATTCCTTCTACTGCACCAGCAGCACCAAGTAAATGTCCTGTCATCGATTTAGTTGCGGAGATGCAAAGGTCACTTCTCTTCCCGAATACCCGTTCCACAGCTTTCAATTCCGAAATATCACCGACGGGAGTCGAAGTAGCATGCATGTTGATGTAGTCTATATCTTCCGGTTGGATTTTTGCTTCACGCATGGCTTCCTGCATTCCTAGAACTGCACCTTCACCTTCGGGATGCGTTCCCGTGAGATGGTAAGCATCAGCTGTCATTCCGCCACCGACGACTTCAGCGTAGATATCAGCGCCCCTTTTTTTGGCGTGTTCGTATTCTTCCAATACAATTGCTCCTGCTCCTTCTCCCATGACGAACCCATCACGATTGATATCGAACGGACGAGAAGCAGTTTCAGGTGAGTCATTCTGGGTTGAAAGCGCTCTAGCAGACCCAAATCCACCGATTGTTGCTTCATTGATGGCAGCTTCCGATCCTCCGGTAATGATCATGTCAGCTTTGTCCCACTTAATATGATTGAATGACTCAATAATGGCCGTATTCGATGTTGCACATGCTGATACCGGACAAAAATTGACCCCTCGCAGCCCATACTTGATCGAGATGACCCCCGCTGCAATGTCGACCAGAATCCTTGGTATGAAATAAGGTGTAAATCTCGGAGTGCCATCACCCTCTCCGTATTCCAGGATCTGATTTTGAAAGGTTTGTATTCCACCATTGCCTGAACCCCAAATTACACCTATTCGGTTTCTGTTTAGGTTATCGAAATCAATATTCCCTGAATCTATGGCTTCAGTAACAGCATGTAATGCGTACAAGGTAAACGGGTCGTACTGGCGAAGCTCTTTCACATGGAAATGTTCTTTTGGGTCAAAATCCTTTAGCTCACAAGCAAATTGAGTGCGGAACTTATTAGCATCAAACTTAGTGATTGGACCAGCACCACTTACGCCGTCCTTTAAATTTTTCCAGAAATCAGATATATTGTTTCCAATAGGTGTCAATGCACCAAGACCTGTAACAACGACTCTTCTCATGGCGATAACTTATAGAAATCCGAGCTCAAGTCTCGCTTCTTCACTCATCATATCTTTATCCCAAGGCGGATCAAACACGATATTGACTTTAGCAGACTTAACCTCCGGATGTGAAGCCACTTTGTTCTCTACTTCTTTAGGTAAAGATTCTGCAACGGGACAGTTCGGAGAAGTCAAAGTCATTTCAATGTTCACGTTGTTCTCTTCATCGATCTTCACTTCATAAATAAGTCCAAGTTCAAAGATATCAACCGGAATTTCCGGATCATAAATTGACTTCAGTATATCGATGATTTTATTCTCTAGTTCCATTTGTCTTTAATTTGAAATTGCTTTCAAAGCACTCAACTTCATTTTTTGCACCATGCTTGCTAAACCATTTGCTCGTGTCGGAGACAAATGTTCCTGCAAACCAATTTCATTGATAAAATGCAGATCGCAAGTAGCGATACTTTCGGGTTTTTCATTGTTGAGTACTCTGATGAGCAGACCAATGATTCCCTTTGCAATGATGGCGTCCGAGTCAGCTGTAAACTTCATGACACCATCTTCAAACTTCGAATCGAGCCACACCTTTGATTGACAACCCTCAATGATTCGATCGTTTGTTTTAAGAGCTTCATCGATGATAGGTAGATCTTTTCCGAGCTCAATGATATACTCGTACTTATCCATCCAGTCATCGTAAACCGCAAATTCATCAATAATTTCTTTTTGTTTCTCTTCTAATGTCATTGGAGCATATTAATACTTCGCTCTAGCGCTTGAATAAATGTGTCGATCTCTTCTGTTGTATTGTAGAAAGCAAATGATGCTCTCACCGTCCCCGGAATTCCAAATTCTTCCATGATCGGTTGTGTACAGTGATGTCCAGTCCGAACAGCAATACCTTGCTTATCTAATAAGGTCCCGATATCAAATGGATGAAGACCTTCGATCACAAAAGAAACAACACTCGTTTTATTATCAGCTGTTCCTATGATTCGCATTCCCGGAATCTTAAGCAGTTTTTCCTCTGCATATTCCACGAGATGCCTCTCATATTGTTCAACCAGCGTAATATCCAGTTTCTCCAGGTATTCGAATGACTTGGCAAGACAGATTCCTCCAGCAATATTTGGAGTCCCTGCTTCGAATTTGAATGGAAGCACGTTGTACGTCGTTTTTTCGAAAGTCACCTTTTCGATCATATCACCACCTCCCTGATAAGGTGGCATCGAATCCAGGATTTCTTTCTTCCCATATAATACGCCAACACCGGTCGGGCCAAAGACTTTATGACCTGAAAAAGCATAGAAATCACAATCCAGTTCCTGCATATCAACTTTCATATGTTGAATGGACTGAGCTCCATCAAGTAGCACTTTAGCTCCATTTTTATGGGCAATTTCGATAATTTCTTTTACCGGATTTATGGTGCCAAGAGTGTTTGAAACATGCGTGATCGATACCAGTCTGGTTCTTTCGGAAATGAGTTCTTTGAAAGCCTCCATTTTAAGCTCCCCCTTCTCATTAATTGGGATGACCTTAAGCTGACATCCTTTTCGTTCACAGACCATTTGCCAGGGAACGATATTGGAGTGATGTTCCATCGCTGAGATGATGATCTCGTCGCCTTCATGGAGCGTTTCTCCAAAGGCGAACGCAACTAAATTGATTCCATCTGTAGTTCCCTTTGTAAATATTATTTCTTCTTCACGTGGAGCATTGATATACGATTGGATCGTTCGTCGAGCTTGCTCGTACTTATCTGTCGCCTGTTGACTGAGAAAATGTACACCCCGGTGAATATTGGCATTCTCCTTAGAGTAGTAATGATTAATCGAATCTATAACCGTTTGAGGCTTTTGAGCAGTAGCTCCATTATCGAAATAGATCAGTTTTCTCCCATACACTTCCTGATGTAATGCGGGAAAGTCATCCCGAATGGAATCCACCCCCAAACTCACCTTCAATTCCTGATCTATCATAAGGCAAAGATACTAAAAGGCTTTATTTGGAACTATTCTAAACAAGATTATTTCTGGGGTTTTTCTACCATTCCAACTGTTGTCGAATATGCGTATTAGTACTATCAATCAATTCATCCTCCTCGAAAGTAAGGCTGATTATACTACGATCGATCATCGCTTTTTTGTCGATATCAAGTTGTGTATAGAATTCACCGAACGCAGGAGGATCGCCGCCAGCCCATTCTTCTGCCAGTAAAATGCTTTTGACGCACTTTCCATCAGCAATAACAGAAAGATACAACTCGGTACCTGAATAGTACGGGCATGCTTCATATGACGAGAAGTCTAACCTCCAAAGGATTCCAAGCGCTTCATTCAGTTCTATTCGACCATACGGATAGGCAACAATATCTTTCACCTGAGCCAGATCAAGACTGTCCAGATATGCATCATAAGTACCATTTGCTTTTAACTTATAAATCTCTATTCCCTTGCCGATGTAGTATCCTTCATTTTTTTCAAGAGGGGTGAAGTTCGTTGTCAGGAATTCAATTTGCTCCAGGTTTAGTGGGTAATCTTCCGGTAGGTTAACCAATGAATCTTTGTCAAGATAAAAAGGTAGCTGAATTGAACTCAGTTCGGGTATAAAATCAACCAAAATTTCGGGAATTTGGGTTTCTTTAAATTGCGAATTAGCAGTCTGTTCTGATTGAACATCGTTATCCTTGAGCCCGAGATCATTAGTAGCCTCAACACTAGCCACTGTTGACTCATTACAGGAAAACAGGATTAATAAGAAGAATGAAATGTATTTAATATCCATTATTTTTTGATTAGCAGCATGAGAAATTCTTTGTTTCCATCTCCGCCCAAAATTGGCGAGTCTATATGTGCCTGATATTGAAGTTTATTTTGCTTTCCAACTTCAATGATCCTATTGATTACTTCGGGTAACAGGGCTTTATTTCTGACTATTCCACCTTTACCGAGGTTTTTCTTACCCACTTCAAACTGTGGTTTGACAAGCGCAATGATGAACGCATTTTCTTTTAGCAAGGCGTGGATAAAAGGAAAGATCTTTTCTAAAGAAATGAACGATACATCAATAACGCAAGCGTCGACCAATTCGGGGACCAAGGTAGTATTCAATGCCCGAACATTTGTTTTTTCAAGATTAACGATCTTATTATTTTTCTTGATCTTTTCGTGAAGCTGATCTGTTCCAACGTCGACGCAGTAAACTTTTTTTGCTCCATTCGCTAAAAGCACTTCAGTAAACCCTCCTGTCGAGGCGCCTATATCCAGAATTACTTTGCCTTTAACCGATGGGTTCCATTCTTTCATGGCTGCGAGCAACTTTATAGCACCCCGGGACACCCATGGAATTTCTTCTTCAATCAGTTCAATTTTGCAATCAATGGGAAATTTTTTACCTGTACGATTGATCAGTTTATCATCCACCAAAACACCATATTCACGGATAATCTGTTCTGCCCGTGTTCGTGTTGATACCAGATTTCTAATTACAAGTAATTTATCGAGACGTTCTTCCACTACCCAAATATACAGGTACAGTAGACAATCTTTATCATTTCAAGTGTATATTTGTGGTCTAAATTTGTTTTGTGGAGACTGTTTATATAACAAGAAGAGAAACATTTAATGCTGCGCATCGTTTGCATCGGGATGATTGGAGCGAAGAGCAGAATGAAGAAGTATTTGGAAAGTGCGCCAATAAGAACTGGCATGGTCATAACTTTTCAATTTATGTGACGGTAAAGGGGAAACCGCATCCGGATACAGGATTTGTTATTAATTTGAAGGACCTGAGTAGGATCATCAAGGAATTGGTGGTAGAACCGATGGATCACCGGAATTTGAATATTGATGTACCTTTCATGAAAGGATTGATGGCCTCAACAGAAAACATTGTCGTACAGGTATGGGAGATCTTAAAGGAACCTGTGCGTGAAGCAGGGGGGGAGTTGGCAAAGATTAAGCTTGTGGAGACAGAAAACAATTATGTTGAGTATTACGGAGGTAAAGAAGTATACTAGAAACGAAGACATGGCTGAAAAGAAATACGATCAGGAAACAACAGACAAACTGGCTAAGAATTACGAGGATGTTCTGAATCGACTTGGAGAGGATCCGAATCGAGAGGGGCTAATCAAGACTCCTGAGCGCGTAGCTGAGGCGATGTTATTTCTTACACATGGGTATGATCTCAATCCCGATGAAATCCTTAAGAAGGCTATTTTTCACGAGAAATATTCGGAGATGGTTTTGGTTAAGGACATCGAACTTTACTCATTATGTGAACATCATATGTTGCCATTCTTCGGTAAAGCACACATTGCTTATATTCCAAATGGTAAAATATGTGGATTAAGCAAGATACCCAGAGTGGTGGATGCTTATTCGAGAAGATTACAAGTTCAGGAACGATTAACTATAGAAATCCGCGACTGTGTTCAACGTGTTTTAGAGCCTCAGGGAGTAGCCGTCGTGATAGAAGCGTCTCACATGTGTATGCAGATGAGAGGAGTTCAGAAACAGAATTCAGTTACGACCACCAGTGCATTTACGGGGCTATTTCTAAAAAACGATTCGACTCGAAAAGAATTTGTCGAGTTGATTAAAGCTGATTTGCACTGATTGAAATAATCAGTCGATCGTAATGAAGAAAAATTATTACATTTGAAAAAAACAAAACAATAAAGTCATGTCGGATAATTTTTTTGAAAATTCAACAGCTGCTCTTGGGACAATAATCACAATTATTTTGTTAGGGATCGTCACTGCTATTTTGATCTGGGGATAGAAAGCTGATCTATTTAAAAATTAATTATCCTGTGCGCTTTTGCGGATAGGATTTTTTTTTCCTAATAATTCGAACCATGCCATTCAATTCTATATTTGCCTGGATGATGAAAAAGCGGATCCATCAGATTGAGCTTTTTCGTAAATACCCTTTTGAGGTTCAACATGAGTTGTTTCAAAAATTGGTAACTCGTTCCGGCAGCACAGAATACGGTAAGCAGTTCGATTTTGGACGAATTAATTCATATGACGACTTCAGGAAAAATGTTCCGCTTCAGGAATACGATGATATTCAACCCTGGGTTGAGCGAATTATGGCGGGAGAATCGGAGCTTTTATGGCCCACTGAGACTAAGTGGTTTGCCAAGTCATCCGGAACAACTGCCGGTAAAAGTAAATTAATTCCCGTTACGCGAGAATCACTGGAAGACTGCCATTACAAAGGAGGAAAGGATCTGCTCGCTATTTATTATAAAAATCACCCAAACAGAAAGTTATATAATGGAAAGCATTTGATTGTAGGTGGAAGTGCCCAGGTGAATCAGCTGAGTGCGGATTCATACTTCGGTGACCTTTCCGCCATCATACTCAAGAACCTGCCATGGTGGGCGGAAATTAAACGTACTCCTGCAAAGGAAATAGCTTTGATGAGTGAATGGACTGAAAAGATTGATAAAATGGCCCGGGAAACTGCTCGTGATGATGTCTATATTCTTGCAGGTGTTCCCAGCTGGACCATGGTACTAGCCAACAAAGTACTGGAAATTACGGGTAAATCGAATTTAAAGGAAGTATGGCCCAATCTTGAATTATTCATGCATGGAGGAGTGAGTTTCGATCCGTACCGTGAACAATTCCACAAGTTAATTCCGGATTCGAAGATGAACTACGTAGAAACATATAATGCATCCGAAGGGTTTTTTGGTATTCAGGATCAGGTGAATTCGGATGAGATGTTACTCATGCTGGATTATGGTATTTATTTTGAGTTTATCCCTATGTCTGAGTATGAAGGAGTTGATTCCAAAGTAGTGCTGTCTCTGAAAGAAACGGAAGTGGACACCAATTACGCTGTAGTGATTTCCACGAACGCAGGACTCTGGCGTTACATTATTGGTGATACAATTCGATTTACCAGTAAAACACCTGTTCGATTTAAAATCACCGGCCGTGTTAAGAGTTATATTAACGCTTTTGGAGAGGAATTAATCGTAGAAAACGCTGAAAAAGCAATTGCAGAGGCTTCTCTTCGTACAAATGCACAGGTTAGAGATTTTACCGTTTGTCCGATCTATATGGAAGCAAAAGATAAAGGAGCCCACCAATGGCTTATTGAGTTTGTTCAGTACCCGGATGAAATGGATCGATTTAATCATATACTGGATGAGCAACTACGCGAATCGAATTCGGATTATGACGCTAAAAGATACCATGACCTTATTTTGCAGCCTCCGATCGTTAATGTGTTGGAAAGTGGGTCTTTCGACAGTTGGTTAAAAAGACGTGGTAAGTTAGGTGGTCAAAATAAGATACCAAGATTGTCAAATGATCGTTCTATTGTGGAACAGATATTGCAAAGCTCTAATGTTAAGATCTGATAAATGAAAATCGCACAATTCATAACTTTTTGCTTATTGTCATCTTCGTCTTTGATGGCGCAGGATACGGTACGGGTGGAGTGGGAGCTCGAACGCACTTACAAGATTGATTCAGCAGATGTTTGGGTAATTGATGGTCTGGAAAATGTATATATCTCACACAAGGGTGTAATCAATAAATACGATTCTGTAGGTGTGCTTAAGTTTACGCAGAGCATTAAATCGTTAGGACAAATTGAACAGTTCCTTCCGATCAACACCATGAAACTCGTTCATTTTTCCTCTGATCAACAAACCCTGTGTTTTTTTGATAATACCCTGACTCGATCGGAGGATTGTATCGACCTTGCTGATCACGAAATTTACAATGGCACCAGAGTAGCCGTTTCCAGCCGTCCTGACAAATTATGGGTAGTCGACAACATTAATTCAGAGCTTACTTTATTGGATATTTCGCAAAGCAAGAGTCAGGAGATTGAGATCGAGAATCTGAAAGGGGTGCTAGATTTAAGTGGCATATCAGACATCATCGAAAGAGATAATCGATTATACATCCTTGATAAAAGAAAAGGGGTTTATTTGTTTGACATCTACGGATCGCTGATAAAATTTCTTCAATTCGAGGGTATACGGGATATTGATGCACTTGGTCAAACGCTCTTTATGTTAGATGATTCTCAATTAAAAGTAACCAATATACGGACAGCTGATATTCAGGTGCTTACTTTACCTCAGAACGACGTAATCGATTTCGCGGTGACAAATAGGGCATTATTTCTCAGAACAAGCTCGAATGTTTATAAATACAGGCTGTAATCCCAAGAATAATTATTGTTTCTTCCGGCATTTTATTTAATTTAGTCAGTCCTAAAAATCGACTAAAATGCATATAGCTGTAGCTGGAAATATTGGATCTGGAAAAACAACACTTACTAAGGAGTTAGCCAAACATTTTTCTTGGGACACACACTTTGAAGATGTTGAACAGAATCCATATTTGAACGATTTCTACGAGGATATGCAGCGTTGGTCGTTCAATCTTCAGATTTATTATTTAAACAGTCGCTTTACCCAAATTCAGGAAATTCAGAAATCTGATAAAAATGTCATTCAGGATCGAACGATCTATGAAGATGCATTTATTTTTGCACCCAACCTGCACTCGATGGGTTTGATGACAACTCGAGACTTTGAAAACTATTTTTCCTTGTTTAACCTGATGGATTCATTCGTTTCGGCGCCTGATCTGTTGATATACTTGAGGGCGAGTGTTCCGACATTAGTTAATCAAATTCAGCAAAGGGGACGGGATTATGAAGAAAGTATTCGCCTTGATTACCTGAAGCGTCTGAATGAGCGATATGAAGCCTGGATCTCTACGTATGACAAGGGCAAACTTTTGATCATTGATGTTGATGAGAACAACTTTCCCGAAGACAAAGAAGATCTGGGGAAAATCATTAATGCTATTGATGCAGAGATCAACGGACTCTTTTAATTAATTAAAATGATTGTAGTTACCGGAGCAGCAGGATTTATAGGAAGCTGCCTTGTGAGTCGTTTAAACAAACAAGGCTATACGGATATAGTCGTAGTTGATGATTTTTCGAAACATGAAAAGGATCAGAACCTGGAGGGTAAAACGATCCAGGCGAAAGTAGGAAGAAAGGATTTCATTAAATGGCTGGACGAATTTGGTGAAGAAGTTGAATTCATTTATCACATCGGTGCACGGACGGATACAACTGAATTTGATACCACAATCTTTGACGAACTCAATTTAAATTACTCAAAGGATATTTGGAACCTGGCTGTCAAGTATAATATACCATTGGTCTATGCAAGTTCTGCAGCGACATACGGACTTGGTGAGTTTGGATACAACGATGATCATGATGTAGTTGAGAAACTAAAACCATTGAACCCATACGGCGATTCAAAAAATGATTTTGACAAATGGGTTTTGAAGCAGGAAGCAACACCTCCATTTTGGGCCGGATTGAAGTTTTTTAATGTGTATGGACCAAATGAATATCATAAAGGGCGTATGGCATCGGTGATCTTCCACGCACATAAACAGATCGGAGATACCGAAGCGATGAAGTTATTCCGATCCCATAATCCGGATTATAAGGACGGTGAACAGCTTCGAGACTTCGTATACGTAAAGGATGTCGTAGAGGTGTGTCTATATCTGATGGAAGAATCACCTGATTCAGGAATATACAACCTGGGTTCAGGTAATGCCCGAACATTCATTGATCTCGTTACGAATACCTTTAAGGCGATGGATCTGGAACCATCTATTAGCTTTATTGACACGCCTGCCGATATCAGGGATAAGTATCAGTATTTTACGGAAGCGAATATGAATAAGCTAATTAATTCAGGTTATTCAAAAGACTTCACTAGCCTGGAAGAAGGCGTAGCTGATTACGTTCGAAATTACCTGATTCCGAATAAGTATTATTGATAAGATAGGGTAGACTTTTTCAGGTCATCTAATGTATCGATATCATTTAAAGTTTTCAATTCTGAAATGGAAACACCACTTTCAATCAATTCATCTTTGGTTTCCTGATACAAGTGTTCGGTACTCCAGTTTTTATTCTTAAAGATCGAGGAGATCATTTGCTTCATGCCCAATAGATAATAACCACCATCTGTTGCCGGACCAAATACGGCATCAAACCTTTTAAGTTCATCGAAGGCTTGTTTGATCAAGTCAGCGGACATTTCGGGAAGATCAGTTCCGATACCAATTATATTCTCATAGCCTAATTCAAAACCTTTTGCGAAAGCTGAGCTCATTCTTTGACCAAGATCACCTTGTTCCTGAATAAATTGCGGATAGCCTTCCCATAAGGAATCGTCCTTGTGATCGGAAAGATATACATGTGCATCCGTATCAGTCAACAAATCGACTTGAGATTGCGTGATTCGCAACAGTTCCAGATAAACTTTATAAGCTGCATCGTCGCCGATGTCTTTCGCTAATCGCGTTTTGACCATTCCGGGAACCGGATTTTTAAGAAAGACAATGACCAGATTCCTTTTCATGCTAGCTTAAGGCAGACAGATCAATGTATCGTAAGAAGGAGAGAATCCTGCCCAGATGCCCAGCGCTCCACCCTTTATATTTGTCGGAATATTTGTGGGTGTAGCAAAAGGATTTCCCTCTGTCTGAAGTTGCATGTGCTTCTTCTCGAAGAACTCGTAAACATCTCTATCCAATTTTGAAAACCGTATGACGACAGTATCCCCTAAAGCATAATGCCATCGAACGGAATCGGGGTATTCACTGTCACCGGTAAAAGGGTTCTCATACCAGAAGTCGAAGCTAAGTCCATCAAAGAACTCATCATCGAATACCGGACTGTAGGTTTCTTCAAACATCGGATCGCTATCCGCTCCATTGAGTCTTCTGACTTCCCAATAGTACGCATCAAACTGATTTGGTGGATCTGATAAGGTAACCCATGAAAATCCCTGAGTAACATATCCGTCTTCCGGTTTCCAGAACACGGCATCCAGCGATGTTGGTTGGACGATTTGCGTTTGAGCAGTATAGCTGACTCCGTCATAATCTACTGTTAGGTCATAAGTTTTGCCCACTTCACCCCAAACATCTGTGTTTAATGTTGTATATGCGCAGATATTATAATTAGTCAAAGAATCTACTGGTATTCCGAGTAATTGAGCCGCAATGCTATCTACACCGGGAGGTAAACTACCTGTGCAGATTTCATCGAGGACAACCACGTCCGTTCCGTTAGATACAGTAATTGTAGCTCCGGTAACAAAGCTGTTCATAAAGGCATTGATATCACTCGTAGCAAATATCTCTTGAGATTTTGTAAGCAAAATAACAGGTGGTAATCCCGGTTCAATTCTACCATCAATAACCAATTGTTCTTCGAATCCCGGGATTTCGATATCAACTTCTTTGGTACATCCGACAAGGATGACGCTAAGAAATAATATGTATAAAATTCTTTCCATGTTAAAATTCAAAATTCCAGGTTACACTTGGTATAATGGGAAATAAGGTAACCTGTTTTATACTGATGTCAAAATTACCACTCACAAAATCACCGTCACTATCTACGTAAAGAAAATAAGGATTAGCTCTGTTGTATACGTTATAAACAGAGAAAGCCCAATTACTTCGCATTTTTTTCTTGACCTGAATGGTTTCACCTGTTTCGGGATCTTCTTTTTCCTTGTACTCTTTTGAATACCACGTAGCCGAAATATCAAGGCGATGATATGGAGCCATGCGCGTAGAATTTCTCGCGCCATAGTTAAATAACAAATCCTGATCCTGAACATACCAGGATGACGGCAGTGTCAGGGTGTTCCCGGTCGCATAAATGAATGCCGAGCTAAACACCCAACGCTCGTTGAGTTTGTAACTCAAAACAACGGACAAGTCGTGTCGGCGATCATATTTTGCCGGGAAAACCTCTCCTTTATTAAGATCATCAAATTTACGTTCAGTCTTACTCCAGGTATAACCGATCCATCCGGTAAGCTTGCCATATCTTTTCTTGATGAATAACTCCGCACCATAACTCCAACCTCTGCCAAAGGTTAGCAGGTTATCATTGTTATCATTTACATTATCACCCGGTAAAGCACCTTCTTTATACTCTATCAGGTTTCTCATGTCCTTGTAATACAGTTCGAGAGAGCTTTCGAACATGTTCTCTCTGAAATTCTTGAAATAACCAATCGAAGCCTGCCAGCCTTTTTGCGGTTTAGCTTTGCTCGTTGTTGGATACCAAATGTCAGTGGGTAATGAAACTGCACTAAGAGACGTCAAATGCACATATTGATAATTGTAGGTCCAACCGGCTTTTATCGAACTGCGATCTTTTAACATCCAGCGTGAGCTGAATCTGGGTTCGAGTCCATGATATGTCTGAATCAACTCGCCTTTGGGAAAATAATAACTGGTATCGGGTGTACTTATATCTCCTTTTTCATAGCGTGTGAATGGCCCAACATGACTGAACGTGCTATATCGAAGTCCGACATTGAATCGGATATTTTCATTTAAATCAAACTCATCCAGGGCATAGATTGCTGTTTCATGACTGAATAATTGCTGTGCGATACCTGTGTCAAAAACTACCGTATCAGACTCGGCAGAAACACCTATTGGAGTAAACGTATGAAAGGTATAATGAGCACCCCATTTAACTTTGTGCAATGTGTTGGGGAAGTAGGTGAAATCAACTTTCCCACCTAGATCAGCGATACCAGACCGGACCTCAAACTTAAACTGGTCTTGTTCTGAGCCAAATTTGAATAGGTAATTTGAATAGGTCGCTGTGACGTTCATGAATAGTTTACTATTGAATATGTGATTCCAGCGCAGTGCCCCAATACCATTACCCCACGGCATTTCAACTGCAAAATCATCTTCAACGCTAGCGAAAACGAATTCATCCTGACCATAATAACCTGATAGAAAGATCTTATCACGGTCTCCCAGCTTGTAGTTCGCTTTTAAATTAAAGTCATAGAAATAATAGCTTGATCCCGAAAATGGAGAAGTTTCCGGTATAGCAGCCTTCATTATAACATCGATATAGGTTCTTCTGGCAGAGGCGATAAATGAACCACGGCCTTTATTGATCGGTCCTTCGAGTGTTAATCTGGAAGAAATCGCTCCCAGACCACCTTTCAACCCGAATTTCTTTTTATTCCCTTCGTTCATGTTAACTTCAAGAACAGAAGACATTCGACCTCCGAAATTGGCAGGCATACCACCCTTAATCAGGTTGACGCTTTTTACGGCATCGGCGTTAAACACAGAGAAAAAACCAAATAAGTGTGAGGCATTGTAGACAACGGCTTCATCGAGTAATACGAGATTCTGATCCGGTCCACCGCCACGCACATAAAATCCCTGACCTCCTTCTGCGGCAGATGAAACCCCCGGTAAAAGTTGCACGGTTTTGATGATGTCAACCTCACCCATAAAGGCGGGTAGGGTTTTGATTTCATCAATGTCGAGTTCCATTTGTCCCATCTGTGTGCTCTTCACGTTTTCTTCCGCTTTGGCAGAAACGATCACTTCGTTGATCTCCTGAAGATTACTTCCAACTTCAACATCTAGGCGAATATCCTTATCCAGTATGATATCTTTTGTTTCAGTTTCCAGTCCTGTTACTCTGAATTCAACTGTATATTCTCCCTGAGGTACCGTTAGTGAATAGAAACCATAGTTGTTTGTGATCGCGCCTTTACGGATAGACGGGATATAAACTTTTGCGCCAATTACTGTTTCACCATCGCGTCCATCTGTTACATATCCACTGAGGGTAAAATTCTCCTGTGAAATACCCCATGAGGCGGCTAACAGACCAAATACCAGGAGAATGAAATGCATAGTAAAAATTGTTTCAGCAAAATTGAGAAAATTTTATGAGTAAATGAAGGTGAATTATTGCTGATGAGCGCTAGCTGTTTCTAACGGAGAATAAAAAGGATGAACGCATTCAATTCTTGATACAGAATCATTATTTTCGCAGTAGATACAGGCATATGAAAATATCATATAATTGGCTTAAAGAATATCTCGAATTTGAAAAAACACCTGAAGAGGTGGCTCAGATTCTTACTGATACCGGTCTGGAAGTTGAGGGTCTTCGAAAAATAGAAGCTGTTCAGGGTGGACTTGAAGGGGTTGTTGTAGGAGAAGTGTTGACTTGTTTACAGCATCCAAATGCTGATCGATTGAAGATTACAAAGGTTAACGTTGGGAATGAAACGTTGCAGATAATCTGTGGTGCACCTAACGTAGCAGAAGGTCAAAGGGTTATTGTTGCGACTCCCGGAACAACGTTGTATCCCGAACCGGACAAGCCTTTTAAGATTAAGAAAACCAAAATTAGGGGAGAGGAATCAAACGGAATGATATGCGCTGAGGATGAACTTGGGATTGGGAAAGCACATGATGGGATTATCGTTTTGGACAAAAGCGTAGCGATTGGATTAAATGCTGCGGCTTATTTCGAATTAGAGGATGATTACGAAATCGAAATTGGACTGACACCAAACCGTGCCGATGCAATGGGACATCTCGGTGTTGCAAGAGACCTGAAGGCTTATCTGAATGTTCACGAGAAGGCTGGTCTCGAACTGAAGCTTCCTGATATTTCATCATTCTCAGTAAAATCACAGGATCTCCCTATTAAAATTGAAGTGAAGGATAGTGATCGTTGTCCGCGATATATGGGACTTACGATAAAGGATGTAAAAGTTGCGTCTTCACCTTCCTGGTTACAAAAGAGATTGCGTTCCATTGGGCTTTCACCTATAAATAACGTGGTAGATGTCACGAATTTCGTTATGCATGAACTAGGAACACCATTGCATGCATTTGATGTAAGAGAATTGGGAGGACAAGTAATCGTTCGAACAGCGAACAAAGGAGAAAAATTCACCACACTGGATGATGTTGAACGATCCTTGAATGATTCTGATTTGATGATCACTAATGGAAATGATGGATTGTGTATAGCAGGTGTCTTTGGTGGAAGTGAATCGGGAATAAAAGATTCAACACAAGATGTATTTTTGGAATCGGCCTATTTCAATCCGGTTTCAATTCGAAAAACTGCGAAAAGTCACGGACTTAATACAGATGCTTCCTTTAGATACGAGCGAGGAGTTGATCCCGAGATGACCGAATTTGCTCTGAAACGAGCTGCTAACCTTATCTGCGAGCTTGCTGGAGGATCGGTTTCCATGGATATTGTTGATATCAATACAAATGAAAGTTCTCCTAGAGAGGTTGAATTCAACTATGAACGCTGTAATCGACTAATTGGAAATGAAATTCCGCAGGATACGGTGAAACAAATCCTGAATGAACTTGACATTTCGATAGAAGGAAATGGCAATACGGTCATTGCGAAGGTCCCACCTTATCGAGTGGATGTAACCCGCGAGGCGGATCTGATCGAGGAAATTCTAAGAATCTACGGTTATAACCAGGTTGAATTGCCTGCAAAAATGAATACTTCGCTACCGCGTACAATAAATCAAGATCAGGATCAAATTCAGAGTACATTATCTGAGACATTAGTTGGATTGGGCTTCTCAGAGGCAATGAATAATTCCCTTACTAAGTCCGTATACATAGAGAAATTCGGAGGAGAAGCGTTCAATACTTCAAATGATGTGGGCATTATGAATCCGCTGAGTCAGGATCTTGATGTGATGCGTCAGACACTGATATTCAATATGCTTTCTTCAATGGCATATAACCAGAATAGACAAAATCCGGATCTTAAATTATTTGAGTTTGGAAAGGTTTACCATAAGTTCGAGACGAAGTATGTTGAGAACCGAAGACTACTGCTCGCGATTTCTGGTAAGAAAGAACATGAAAACTGGAATTCGGGTAAAGACGATTTTTCATTTTATTCCATAAAAGGAATCGCCAGTGCCTTGCTGGGTAGAATTGGGTTGAGTGGTGAATTATCAGAAAAAGCGTTGAAGAAATCTCTTTTCGAAGATGGAATCCAATTGAGCTGTAAGAAGAAAAAAGTAGGTCAAATTGGATGGATTTCCGAAGGGCTTAAAAAAGAGTTTGGACTTAAAAATGATATTTTCATGGCTGACCTCGATTGGGATGTAATTCTTGAATTGCAGCAAGATGTCGAAATAAAGTATCAGGAATTACCTAAAATATTTGCCGTTAGGAGAGACTTCTCTTTATTGCTCGATTCTAATGTAAGCTTTGCAGAGATTGAAGAAATTGCGAGGTCGTGCGACACGAAACTATTGCAAGAAGTTGGCTTGTTTGATGTTTATGAAGGGAAAAACCTCGATTCAGGAAAGAAGTCTTATGCGGTTTCATTTACCTTTCAGGATCCTGAAAAAACATTACAAGATAAGCAGATCGATGCTATTATGGACAAGATCCGAATCTCGTTGGAGTCAAAGGTAAATGCTCAACTAAGATAACCATGGCAACGCGCTATGTCGTAACCGGTATAGGAACAGATGTTGGCAAAACAGTCGTAAGTGCTGTTCTTGCCGAGGCATTAAAAGCCAACTACTGGAAGCCGATTCAAGCTGGGGATCTTGAAAGATCGGACTCAATTACGATTTCATCACTCACTTCTGATGTGAAAATTATTCCCGAAGCCTTCAGACTAAGTCAGCCAATGTCTCCTCACGCTGCCGCTAAAATTGATGGGATTGTTATTAACGAAAAAGATCTGAGCATTCCTGATGTTCAGGGAAACTTGATAATTGAAGGTGCAGGCGGACTGAATGTTCCTGTTAATGAGCAGGGATTACTATACGCAGATGTCTTTCAAGGATGGAATTTACCTGTAATCATTGTTTCACGACACTATCTGGGGAATATAAATCACACCTTGATGACGATCGAAGTGTTGAAAGCCAGAAATATTCCGATCAAGGGTATCATTTTCGTTGGTGAAGAGAACAGCGACACAGAGAAAATAATCGCGAGTGTAGGTAAAGTTGAAATGATCGGTCGCATACCAGTAACTGAATCTCTTGACGCTGATTTTATTCAGGTTCAGGCGAACAAATTCCGAGGAATCATATGAGTTTGATCGAAAGAGATAAAAGTTTTGTTTGGCATCCTTTTACCCAGCATCAGGGGCAGGATGATCCGTTACAGATAGTTAGTGCAAAAGGGACGCAGCTTTTCGATGAGAAGGGCAATTCCTTTATCGATGCAAATTCATCCTGGTGGGTCAATGTTCACGGACATGGGCATCCTCATATTGCCGAAGCATTGAATAAACAATTTCAACAACTAGACCATGTTGTTTTTGCTGGGGTAACTCATCCGAAAGCAGTGGAACTGGCAGAACGAATAGCGAATGTCTTACCTAAAGAACTGAACAAGGTATTTTTCTCGGACAATGGTTCTACAGCGGTTGAAGTTGCAATTAAAATGGCTTTTCAGTTTTGGTACAATCAAGGAGCGAAAAGGAACAAAATTGTCGCCTTGAAGGGAGCATATCATGGTGATACCTTTGGAGCCATGTCAGTTGGGCAACGAGGGTACTTTAATAAACCCTTCGAAGAGTTCTTCTTCGATGTCGATTATTTAGATTTTCCGAACAAAAAAAATGCGGATGTGGTCTTGCAACAAGCTGAAGCATTTTTCGAAACAGGTAAAGTTGCATCATTAATTGTTGAACCTTTGGTGCAAGGAGCGTCAGGAATGAAGATGTATTCGCCGGAGTTCCTTGATAGATTGATAGATAGCGCGAGAAAGCATGATGTTCTGATCATATTTGATGAAGTAATGACTGGATTTGGACGTACCGGCAAAATGTTCGCTATGGATCATTGTCGCAACAAACCCGACATTGTAGCTTTGTCAAAAGGACTAACCGCAGGTGTTATGGCATTAGGTCTCACTGTCGCATCTGGTAGTATTTACGAAGCATTTTTAGATGATGACATTTCTAAAGCTTTATTACATGGTCATTCATTCACTGCTAATCCCTTAGCTTGTGCAGTAGCTTGTGCTAATATGGATTTATTTGATCTGGAAGAGACATCGGCCCGAATAGCAAATTTATCGAGCTGGAATGAGCAGTTTGCCAAAGAACTGTCGTCGATGCACAAAGTGATTAATATACGCCAAACAGGGACAATTCTTGCCTTTGAAGTAGATACCGGAGAGGAAGGTTATTTCTCTGACCTAAAGACAATTGCATACAGATATTTTCTTGAGAATGGAGTACTACTGCGACCATTGGGAAATACGATATTTGTGAATCCCCCTTATTGCATTTCAGCATCTGAGTATAATCAAATCAAAAATGTAATCAACTCGTTTTTGAAACAGCTTGAGAAATGATTTGAATAGCATCTTTGATTTCTTCTTCACTGATATTCAGTGGTGGAGATAAGCGAAAGCTGTGAGGATTTGATAGAAACCAGAATGAGATCAAACCGTCCTTTAAACATTCTTTAACCACCCGTTCAACACGTTCCGGCGACTCCAGGTCGAAGGCGAACATCATTCCAATCCTACGTACATCTTTAATGTCTTCTAATTGCGATAATTGCGATTCAACAAGCTGACCTAATCGTTCAACTTCTTCAAGATCTATCTCATCTGTCATAACATCCAGACAAGCTTTCGCGGCTGCACAAATAACCGGATGTCCACCGAAAGTCGTGATGTGGCCCAACATAGGTTTATGTGTAAACGTTTGAAGATTTTCATAGGAGGAAACCAGTACTCCTATTGGCATTCCTCCACCAAGAGCCTTTCCGAGCGTGAGAATATCCGGTACAACATCAAAATGCTCAAAAGCAAACATTTTACCTGTTCTACCAATGCCGCATTGGATTTCGTCAAAAATCAGTAAAGCCCCAACCTTATCGCACTTTATTCTTAAAGTCTCCAGAAATGATTGATCCGGAATCCGCACACCGGCATCCCCCTGAACCGTTTCAATGATAACAGCGGCGGTGGCAGTCGTTATTTGATCCAATTGTTCGGCATCATTAAATGTAAGGAATCGCGTACCAGGTAATAACGGTCGAAAGGCTTGTTTTTTTATTTCATTTGAAGAAACGCTCATGGATCCATGAGTACTCCCATGATAGGAGCCTTTAAATGAGATGAGCTCGCTTCGACCCGTAACTCTTTTAGCCAGTTTAAGTGCTGCCTCAATAGCTTCGGTGCCGGAATTCACCGTATACACACAGTTTAGTTTATCGGGTAAAAGGGAAGTCAGCTTAGTGCTAAATTCAATTTGTGCATCCTGGATAAACTCACCGTAGACCATCACGTGCATGTGTTTATCCAATTGGTTTTTGATTGCCGAGATCACCTTTGGGTGATTATGACCGATGTTATTGACGGCAACACCTGCAATCATGTCCAGGTAGCGATTGCCGGCTTTGTCAAAAATATAAACCCCTTCAGATCGATCAACATCGATCATAAAGGGGTTTGAGTTCGTCTGTCCCTGGACTTTAAGAAAAATATCTTCGTTTCCTGACATTTATCGCATCATCATCGGCCCCTGTCCATTGGGTCCTCTACGATGTTCTCCCGGAGGAGGCCCATGCTGTTGAGGTGGATGTGGAGGCCTTTCGGTTAATTTATTCAAAAGTTCTCGCTTAAAGCGTACCTCCAAACTTAAGAGTTTTGCAGCTTTCTTGTATCCGATGACACCAGCAATCTTATCGTTGTACTCTTTTCTGGTTTCAGCTAATTTGATTTCACTGTCGAAAATAGAATTTGTTTTAGTCTTGATGTCATTGTCTGACATGTCCGAAATACCCGTTCTTAGCTCCTCAGCAGTTTTTTTCTGCGCCTTTTTTTCTTCTCTGATTTTATCGTCCAATTCATTGTAGATCGGCCAGAATTTCTCAGCTTCTTCAGTTGACATGTCTAGTTCTTTTGTAAAGAACGCGATCTTGAGTTGTTCAATTTTTTCCGCTCTTTCTTCCGGATCGTGTGGTCCGTGATGCTGCCCGAAGGCATTTAGTGCGAGCATTATAACCCCGAATAGGCTAAACGCTCTGAATAAATTAATTGTCTTCATGTTTTCTTATTTTAAATAAATATGTCTTCGTCATCTAATTCGTATGGATCTATTTCGTATTCATCGAAGTAATCCAGAATGTCCTGTTTATCAATTTCATCAAGCGAAATTGTAGGCTCTTCATGTTGGGTGCTACTTGCTTCTTCTATTAATATCAGGTCGATCTCTAAACTATCTTCGGGCACGTACTCTTCTAACAAGTCGCTATCGAATGCGTGAAGATTATCCTCTATATACGCTGATATTTCAGCTTTTGAGCATTCATTCAATGCCAGTAGAGGGTTTGAGTCCACAACGGGATCATTGGTAAACAGGTTACTTAAAAGAACAATAGCAACGACAGCAGCTGCTGCGCCGACCCATGCAATTGGTTTCCGATAAAAAGGAACCACTTTAACGCGATTTTCTTCTACTACCTTTTCAGTCAGTTGTTTGAAATAAGCAGTATCAGGAACCTCGATTTTTCTGGGTTTGATGTGGTCAAATATGTCTTTTTCTTTTTCCATTCGATTTTTAGACAGCTAAGAGTCTTATTGGTTTAATTTATTCAGGACAAAATCTTCTATTTTTTGCTTTGCGTGATGAAAACTTGCTTTTAACGCTCCTTCGCTTGTATTCAGTCTGGATGAAATCTCGGAGTATTTGAGATCTTCAAAGTATTTTAATTGAAAGACAAGCGCCTGTTTCTCCGGTAAAGTCTCAATGGCTTCCTGCAAAAAATTAGTGATGTCTTCTGCACTGACACCATCCAGCACGGAATGACCGGCTATGATTTCAATAATGGGTTCATCTATATCTACTCCCGTTCTCCTCTTTTCCTTATCCAGGAAATTAAGTGTTTCATTGCGAGCTATTCGATATAACCAGGTGTAAAGGGCAGAATCGCCTTTAAACTTATCGAGGTTCTGATAAACTTTGATAAGGACATTCTGAAGGACGTCATTCGTGTGTTCGTGATTTCTGGTCAGGCCTCTGATTTGAGAATAAAGCGATTCTCCGTATTTCTGGACCAGTTGACCAAATGCCTTTTCGGCTAGTGTTCCACCCTGCTCGAATAATTCTAAAATTGATTCATCTTCAGGGTGTATACTCATATTACTTTCTTTGAATTACTTTTTTAGCTGCTTCAACTATGTTGTGGGTATCAATTCCATATTTTCCCATCAGTTCGTCTGGTTTACCACTCTCGCCGAAAGTATCATTTACGGCTACGTATTCCTGAGGAACCGGATTGTTTAGCGATAACACCTGCGCAACAGAATCACCAAGTCCACCATTTTTCATGTGCTCTTCGGCGGTAACCACACATTTTGTCTTTGCAACTGATTCTAAGACAGCGGTCTCATCCAAAGGTTTAATCGTGTGCATATTTATTACTTCAGCACTGATACCATTTTCGGCAAGTTGCTGAGCGGCCTCTACAGATTTCCATACTAGATGACCACATGCTATAATAGTAACATCCGCACCTTCAATCAGTTTGTCCGCTTTTCCGATCTGGAATTTCGCTTCAGGTTTCACGAAAATCGGAACTGAAGGTCTCCCAAATCTTAAATATACAGGTCCGTCATGATCCGCAATGGCAATGGTCGCCTGCTTAGTTTGATTAAAGTCAGCTGGTACAATAACGGTCATGTTTGGAAGCATTTTCATCAAACCTATATCTTCCAGAATTTGATGTGTTGCACCATCTTCTCCTAGTGTAAGACCAGCATGGGAAGCACATATTTTCACGTTTTTATTTGAATACGCAACTGATTGTCTTATTTGATCATAAACTCTTCCTGTGGCAAAATTGGCGAATGTTCCAGCGTATGGAATCTTACCTCCGATTGTCATACCCGCTGCTAAACCAATCATGTTTGCTTCTGCAATCCCTACCTGGAAAAAGCGTTCAGGAAATTCATTTTGAAATGCATTCATTTTAAGTGAACCGGTGAGGTCTGCACACAAGCCGACCACATCTTTGTTTCGCTTAGCTATTTCTAATAGTCCTTCTCCAAATCCGGACCTTGTATCTTTTTTACCTAGTACTTCAATAGCAGCTGTTTCAATCATAATTTTAAGAATGTAGTTTTGTTCGAGTTTATTCTAAAGTCTTTTTCGATTGTATATTCTGATTTCTTCAAATTCTTTTGGCGATAAACAATTCTGTATGCTCCTGGCTGTAGTGCTTGCTCGCCACTTCTCGATCCGTCTTCCAGGTTACAGACCCAGTCCCACGAGCCGTTATCGTTTAACATGAAAATTTGCGCAGTGATGCCATTTCCAGCAGCATACTTTAGGAAGCCCGGAGCTTTAATATCGAGTGTGGTCGTACTACTCTGGTTCACAGTGGCGGTGATATAAATACGTGGTGTAGTCAGTATTTCCACATCATACATACCAACAAGATATTTGTCTGTTTCTCCAATGAGCTGAACATTCAGGGTCTTCGGATTACCATTTAACATAATCCTTGCATCCACCTGGTACGGTTTGTTTGCATCAATAAAACGTACCTTGATGTATCCCTGCGGAGCATCAAGCTCAATTACATTGTGCATATTTCGAATAATCTCAATATTCTTCTTTTCAACTCGCGGAATCGTGTTAACCACTAGATCATACTTTGTTGCCGGATCCAGGATCAACGTGTCCGGATTTCCATATCGATTGATCGTATGTGTGATCGTGTATTTCAGATTTGTTGTACCTGCTTCATAAAGAAACATGGTAACGTCGGTTTCATGAGGTTGACCGTGTATGTTATTCAGGTTTATTTGAGCTGTGGTATTTGAGAGTGCTTTGGCTACTACATTTTGAAGAACCTTTTCAAATGATTCCTGGGTTTCTGCATCCGCGAAGCTTCCAATACAACTGAATTTTTCCAGGTATGATAGATCCAATCCCAATCCTATTACAAATGGAGTCACTTTAACTCCTTTGTCCTTTAATTGTTTTGCAATAACGCAGGGATCATTCGGGCAAGCCTCCAGTCCATCCGTGATCAAGATGATTATATTTTTCGCGTTTTGATCGGGAAAGTCATCTGCTGCAGCCTTAAGTGAAAGTGCAATGGGAGTTGTTCCCTTGGCTTTTATAGTTCGAATGCGCGTTTTAATAGCTTGATGATTGCTTTCGCCGAATGGCACTTCTAACTTCGTGTCATTACAATCTTGTGTTGTTGCTGTAATTGGTGATTGATGACCATACACCCGTAGTGCAAGTTCAAGATTTGGGACATCCTTTAGATCATCTACCGTTTTGCCTAGCAGTTCTTTCGCTGCCTCGATGCGGGTTTGATCTCCCCAATGAGCATTCATACTATTTGAAGCATCCAGAATAAACAGGATACGGGTAAGTTCTTCCTCCTGTGCTTGCAGGGAGGTGAAACTAAAAAGAAACAGTATGAATAATAATCGTTTCACTTATTTAATAATCGCCCAGGGTCTCTTCCAGTTGATTGAGTGCATCTGTGAGTTGTTCATCATTAGGTGCAACTCCATGCCACTTATGCGTCCCCATCATATAATCAACACCCTGACCCATTTCGGTTTTCATCAGGATAATGATGGGTACTCCATTTCCAACTTTAGACTTTGCATCTGCCATAACAGATTTTATCTCATCAATGTCGTGACCGTTCATTTCGAGTACATCCCATCCAAAAGCTTGCCATTTTAGCTTTAAATTCCCTAATGAGATGACATCATCGACGTCACCATCGATTTGTCGACCGTTATAATCAACCGTTGCAATGATGTTGTCAACTTTATGGGCAGCAGCGTACATGGCCGCTTCCCATATCTGTCCTTCCTGAAGTTCTCCATCACCATGAAGACTATACACAATGCAATCGTCATCGTTCAATTTCTTTGTTTGAGCCGCACCCAAAGCAACAGATAAACCCTGACCAAGCGAACCAGAAGCCATCCGGATACCCGGAAGTTTTTTATCCGTAGCGGGATGACCTTGTAATCTGGATGAAATCTTTCTAAACGTTGCTAATTCATCAACCGGAAAATATCCCGACCGAGCTAAGACACTGTACCAAACGGGTGAAATGTGTCCGTTTGACAAAAAGAAGAGATCTTCACCCATGCCGTCCATGTCAAACTGGCCTGGGTTGTGTTTCATTATATCAAAATATAGGGTCGTTAAAAAGTCTGTGCATCCGAGTGAACCACCAGGGTGTCCTGAACTCACTGCAGCGACCATTCGAACGATGTCTCTTCTTACTTGTGAAGCTATTTTCTCTAGCTCTTGTGTTTCCATTATACAGGGTTTCTTATGCGGTTTTGAATGATTACAAAACTATATTATATTCTCCAATCGCCACTTTGAAAAAAAGGGAACTTATCACCATAAATAACAACTTATAAACAAATTCGTTACCCAATTGTAATGATGAAAATTTCGTGTTTCAGAAGAATTATTATGTAGTTTTACCAAAACGAGCGTTATGAAAAGAGTAGGTGTAAATGGTTTTGGAAGAATAGGGCGTTATTTCACTAGAATGACCCTTGAAAACCCTGAAGTTGAGGTGGCAGTTGTCAATGATTTATCAGATGTTGAAACCTTAGCACACTTGTTCAAGTACGACAGCGTTCATGGAAATCTGAAGTATGAAATTAGAGTTGAGGACAACAAAATCTACTTCAAGAATGGAAAGTGTATTGAGTTTATCTCCGAGCGCGATCCGGAAAAAATTCCCTGGTCAAAGTATGGCGTTCAGGTTGTTATGGAGTCTACGGGGATATTCAGAACGGAAGAATTAGCATCAAAACACTTAATTGGAGGAGCACAGAAAGTAGTATTGTCGGCTCCTGCAAAGGGAGGAGATATACGAACTGTTGTACTCGGAGTTAATGATAGCGCTCTTCTCGCTACGGACAAGATTATTTCTAATGCGTCGTGTACGACAAATTCAGCTGCACCTATGATGAAAGTTATGATGGATTTGTGCGATGTGGAAAGCGCTTTTATTACAACTGTACATAGTTATACTTCGGACCAGCGCTTACATGATGCTCCTCATAGTGATCTTCGACGGGCCAGAGCTGCAGCTCAATCCATTGTACCGACAACAACAGGCGCGGCCAAAGCACTTGCTAAAATATTTCCTAATCTGGAAGGGCATATTGGTGGTTGTGGTGTAAGAGTTCCGGTACCGGATGGGTCAATTACAGACCTTACTTTGGTGGTAAAGAATCCACCAACTGAACAGCAGATCAATGAAGCTATGAAAAGTGCCTCGCATCACGAATTGAAAGGCATACTTGATTATACTGAAGATCCAATTGTATCAATCGATATTATTGGTAGTCCGTACAGTTGTGTCTTTGATGCCCAGCTTACCAGTGTGATCGGAAATATGGTAAAAATAATGGGTTGGTACGATAACGAAGCCGGCTATTCAAACCGTCTGGTTGATCTGATTACCCGCTTATAATCCCCCGCTGTAGACCCATGCACTTGGTGCTGCAGATCTCATTTCAGGCAATGCTTGTTGAGCATCTCCCGATGTTGCGTAAGAGCCAATACTAACCAGGTTCAATCCATTGACTTGTCCAATAGTCACCTTATATCCCTGGTCTCTGAATTTAGAAGCGAGCCTTTCTGCGTTGGCTTCAGAACTGAAGGCTCCTGCAATTATATGGTAATTACCCGATCCGGACGATGGAGGAGGAGCTTGAACTTCCACAACCACAGGTTCTTTTTCCACTATTATATCCTCGGCCGCATCTTCTACCTGCTCTTCTGAATCTGTTTCCATTGTCTCCCCTCCTTCGACGATGTTTTCTGATTCCTCAGATTCGCTTTCTTCTTCCGTAGTGTTTGTTTCATCACCAATCATCTCAGCCATTTCTTCCAGTGGATCTTTCTCTTCTTGTGTTTGTTCTGTATTATCGGCGAGGAATGGTATGTGTTGCTTAATGTTGTCGTAATCGAATGCAACATAAATTGAACCTGCACCTATTAAAGCAATAACAATAATCAAAATATAAAACCCGACACCTCTTTTCTTACCTTCTTTGGAGTCTGGCTCTGTCTTTTTGAGGACTTCCAGTTTTTCCTGATTTTTGGCAAGCTCTTCCTTCTCTTCAATATTGAGTTCTTTTTTAACCGTTTCCGTCTTTTCTTCTTTTGTAGTTACGGGTTTAGTGTCCTTTTTTTCAATAGGTATTTCTACCTTTTTTTCATCTGTTACCGCTTTAGGAGTTTCCACTTTCTTCAGCGTGTCCTTTTTAGTGGTTGATTCCTTTTTAGAAGTGGTTTCTTTTTTAGTTGTGGATTTTTTTGCCGTAGTTTTCTCTTTCGAAACAGGTTTTTTCTCCTCTGTTTTTTTCTCGGTTTTCTTAGTTACTTTTTCTTCAGCAGGTTTCTTTTTTTCTTCTTTTTTTGTCGCATCACCAACTTTTGTTTTTTTCGATTTATCCCATGCTTTAAAGTCAACATCACCGGCATCATTTTTATAGAAGCTGCCGAATTGAAACATATCATACGATTCACCCTGATCTAATTTGGTTGAAATTTCCCTTACGTATTTTGCAATTACATTCTTTGCTTCAGTTTCATCAACACCTTCTTTTTCAGCAATATGCTTGGCTAACTGGCCATCATCATGCTTGAGGTAGGTCATAAACATTATCTCTCCTGTAGAGGCGTCCGTAATAGTAAGTGCACCCAAGCCAGGAATAATAATTGTGTTGAATTCTTTAAGAATTTCGAGTAGATACTTATCCATAAAACAGTGATTTAACACTTCAATTTACGAAAATCAGAACAAATCAGTGAATTGATGTGTCTGATCTAATCTTACGCCTCTCTCAGTATGTTTGAGTGTAGCACATTGATTAACCGAATCATGCTCTAGGAAAAGGATCATTTCTTCATCCACGGCTTTTGTCAGAAATTGGCCCTTTTCTTCCAATGTAATTAACGGTCTTGTGTCGTAGCCCATAACATAGGCAAGCGGTATGTGACCAACACTAGGTAGCAGATCTGCCATAAAAACCAATGTTTTTCCCTTGTATTGAATGTGGGGAATCATCATGCTATCAGTGTGACCGTCAACGAAAAGCACATCGAAATTATCAAATACATTCCGTGTATAATCTCCATTTCGTTCGACGAATTTCAGTTGTCCACTTTCCTGGATGGGAAGAATGTTTTCCTTGAGGAAGGATGCTTTCTCGCGTGGATTGGGCTCAGTTGCCCATTTCCAATGCCTTTCCGTACTCCAGTAAGTTGCATTTTTAAACGCTGGCTCAAATCCTGTACGATCTTTATTCCACTGTATAGCCCCTCCGCAGTGATCAAAATGAAGATGTGTTAAAAATACATCCGTAATATCGTCCATACTAAACCCGAGTTTATTTAGATTCGGTTTGAGACTATCTTTGTTAACAGGGTAGTAGTACGAAAAGAACTTTTCAGATTGTTTATCGCCAATACCTGTATCAACTAAAATTAAGCGGTCACCATCTTCGATAAGTAAGCACCGCATTGACCAGGTACACATGTTGTTTTCATCTGCCGGATTCGTCCTTGTCCATAAAGATTTGGGCACTACGCCAAACATGGCGCCGCCATCAAGCTTAAACGTTCCTGTTTCGAGTGGGTGTATGATCATTGTTTTATTATTTAATTCGCAAAATACAAGGTCACAATTGCCAGAATTGCTGTCGCCAGACCGACCAGCTTTCGATTGGTTTTACTCTCTTTAAAAAAGACAAAACCAAAGAATGCTGACATCAAAACGATGGAAACATTCGTAATCGCAAGTACAGTCGAGTCACTCCAACCTGTTGTCCTATAAGATAACAATAAGAAATAGATTGAATAAAAGTTGGGTATTCCAAGGATGATTCCGGCAAAGATATTTTTGAACGTGATCTTCGGTCTTTTACCGATTGACAATACTAAGAATACGAGTAATCCGATAATGCCACCTGTTCCTAGTGCGAATGCACTGAATAGAGGCAAGCTAAGATCAGTCAGTACAAATTTCTGAACGTAATTAAGTATGAAATCCAGCAGCCCGCTTCCAACAAAAAGTACGGCAAGCATCCAAACATATGGACCTACATTAGAAGATTTCGGGTTGGATGATACCAGGTATACGCCTGCAACAGCTAAAATAATCCCCAGCAATTTTAAAACAGAGGGAGTTTCGGCATACAAGGTCATCATAAGTATGAGAGGTATCGCCATACCCATTTTTACAGCAATTGAGGTAGATGCAACTCCGTTTTCCTGAGAGCTTCTTGCCATGACAAAAAACAAACTGATAAATAAAAATGAAACGAGAATCACATAGGTTAACCATGAAAGATCATTGCCTGCTGCGGTAGTCCATCCATCGTGAAAAAATACAATTCCTAAAGTACCTGCTGTGAAGTAATTGACAATAATCGCCTGAAATGTGTCGACACCGTATTTCTTGTATAGTTTGAAAATAACCAGTATTACTGAGGAACTTAATATCGAAAGCAGCAGTGTCGTCATGTGTGAAGGTAATGATAGATCTGGTTATTAACTATAGTTTCAATGCTCAGGGGTGTGATATCAATTACAGGTGCCTTGGTTCCATTCGAAATTTCGGAAGGAGCTACAATTACTTTTGCTTCGTCCCAAAGTTCTTCCTGAATAAATTGCGATAAAGTATAAGAACCTCCTTCAACCATAACGGATTGAATTTCCATCTCATATAACTTCTTAAGTATGTCTGCTACCCCAAGATTTTCAAGTTTAATATACTTGATTTTATCTTCTGAAGATTCTCGTTTTTGATTGAGAATAATGGTCTCCACGGCACCATCCAACACTTTCAGATTTCCTGATAATTCGCATTCAGGATCGATGATAACTCTTATCGGGTTTTGCCCACTAAATTCGCGAACAGTTAATGCAGGATTGTCTCTTTCAACAGTCGTTTTGCCAACCAGAATTGCCTGATTTTGGTTTCGCCACTCGTGAACAATAGGTTTTACTTCAGCTGCTGAAATCCAGCTCTGTTTTCCATTGTCATCCACAAATCCATTTTCGGTTTGCGCCCATTTAAGAAAAACAAATGGTCGCTTTTTATAATAATAAGTGTAAAACCTGCGGTTTTGGAAAATGCATTCGTCTTCCAACACATTGGTTATGACTTCAAGACCTGCCTCTTTTAATTTTTCAATACCACTGCCATTCACCTGAGGATTCGGATCTTTTGCTCCAATTACCACTTGCTTTATACCAGATTGAATGATCAGATCGGAGCAGGGGGGTGTTTTGCCGAAATGTGAGCATGGTTCCAGACTAACATAAATTGTTGCATCCTGTAGTAGGGACTGATCCACGACTGAATTAATTGCATTTACTTCAGCATGCGCTTCACCGTATTTCTGGTGATATCCTTCTCCAATGATCTTATTTTGATGCACAATTACAGCACCTACCAGCGGGTTAGGTTCTACGCGTCCTCTTCCGAGTTCTGCCAGCTGGATACAGCGTTGCATAAATTGTTCATCGACCTGCATGAAACGAAGATAGAGTTTCATTCCAAACTCTTGTAAATTTCTTTATTAAATTCGTGACAGACCGACCACCCGAAAAGTAATGCGAAACCCAGTCGAGAAATTATTTAAAACACTGTTACCAACACCATTTACGATTGCATTGGTGTTGACTTTTGTGACTTTTCTTTTGGCCTATTTTCTGACTGATTCCAAGGCAACTGGAATTGATCGAATAATCGAATTGGCCAATTTCTGGGGTGGAGACCAAGGGCTTTGGCGGAAGGATCTTTTGGCTTTTGCAGTCCAAATGATGTTGATGCTAGTATTGGGTCATGCACTTGCATTGACAAAACCTGTTGATTCGTTCATAAAATATGTAACAAGGTATTGTGTTTCTACTGCCAGTGCAGCTGGAATCGTGACTTTTCTGACTATTACTTTATCATTGTTCAATTGGGGACTCGGATTAATATTTGGAGCAATATTAGCGCGAAAGGTTGGTGAGAACGCGGCAAAAAATAGCATAAAGCTGAATTACCCTTTAATCGGAGCTGCAGGATATAGCGGGTTGATGGTTTGGCACGGAGGAATTTCCGGTAATGCGCCAATAAAGGCAGCAGAAAGCGGGCATATAGCAGAGTTAATGGAAGGTGTGGTAAGCAAGGAACAGCTCGCGGCATTTCCAGATCCGGTTTCTTTCTCGGACACCATATTTGGCGGCATGAATATTTCCGTAATGTTAGGAGTCGTTATTATCTTACCCGTCTTCATGTATATGATTGGAAAGAGATCATCAAAGTCAACTGAACTACCAGAAATAATAACTGAAAGGAAGAGTGATGTTTCGAAAATAAGCGGAGCCGAGAGATTAGATAATGGTCGATTTTTTCCGATGTTACTCGGATTATTAATAGGAAGTTACGTAGTCTATTTAAGTGTAAATGGTTATTTAAAAAGTGGATTTGGGTTTATCAATCCAAATTATCTTAATCTTCTACTATTTTCGTTGTGTCTGGTTCTACATCGCAACATCAACTCATTTTTGAAGGCGATCGATGAGGCTATTGGTGGCGCAGCAGGGATATTAATTCAGTTCCCACTTTACTTTGGAATCATGGGGATCATGACAGGCTCCGGACTGGTACAAGTATTCTCTGATTTCTTTGTGGGAATTTCGAATGAGACATCATTTCCAATTTTCACGTTCATTAGTGCCGGTATTGTAAACGTCTTCGTGCCTAGTGGAGGCGGGCAGTGGATGGTTCAGGGACCAATTATTCTTCAGGCAGCGTTGGAGTTAGGAGTGAGTGCTCCCAAATCCATAATGGCCCTGGCGTATGGCGACCAATTAACGAATATGCTCCAACCATTTTGGGCGCTACCTTTACTGGGTATTACCGGATTAAAAGCTACTTCCATTTTACCTTATACACTTGCGTTAATGGGTATGGGAATATTAATTTTTGTAAGTGCCTTATTAATCTTTTAGATGGAAAACAGCTTTAAACGATTTCTCAAAACACTTGGACCTGGATTACTTTTTGCGAGTGCAGCTATAGGCGTATCTCACCTGGTTCAAAGCACGAGGGCCGGGGCTGATTTTGGATTTGCGTTGATCCCTTTTATCATAGCTGCCAACCTGTTTAAGTATCCCTTCTTTGAATACGGCAGCCGTTATGCAAATGCGAACAACGAAAGTATAATTGACGGTTATGAGCGTGTTGGAAGATGGATGCTGTGGCTTTATTTCCTGATTACGCTGGGAAGTATGTTCTTTGTCAGTGCTGCTGTGGGAGCAGTTACGTCCGGATTCCTTCAAAATTTATTTGGCATTGCGAGCTGGGGAATCTGGTCAACCGTCATCCTTTTCGCTTTTTGTCTATTTATACTTCTGCTGGGAAGCTATAAAGCACTTGACTCAATTATTAAAATAGTCGGAGTAGTGCTATTGTTGTCAACCGTTCTTGCTTTTGTGTTGGCACTGATTCAAGGTCCTTCGGGTGAATTTGCAGCCGTTGAAGCACCTGATATTTTTGAGGACTCAAGCATTTTGTTCATCATCGCTTTAATGGGCTGGATGCCGACTGCTGTTGACTTAAGCGCCTGGACCAGTCTATGGACAGTTGAGCGAATAAAGCAAACAGGTTATAAGCCGAGCCTGAGAGAATCGAGAAGAGAATTCAACTTTGGTTATTTGTTGTCGGCTGTGCTATCGTTGTTTTTTGTTGTCTTGGGGGCATATATGCTGTTTGGAAGTGGTAAATCTCTACCGGATAAGGGGGGAGCTTTTGCCAATGAGGTAGTACATATGTTCACCGGCTTTATTGGTGATTGGAGTTATCTGATCATCGCCGCATCTGCCTTTTCTATTATGTTCAGTACCTGTATTACCGTTTTTGATGGTTATGGACGTGGACTTGAACGAAGTATGGAATTGCTTTTTTTCAACAAGAGTAAAGATTCTGAGCTAATAGACTCCGAAGCAAAGAAGCAAACTACGAGTACACCTGAAATATACAGGATATCACTTCTGGTTGTGATAGCCGGATCATTTGCGATCATTTATTTCTTTGCTCAGCATTTAAAAGATCTGGTTGATCTGGCCACCACGATCAGCTTCTTGATAGCTCCTTTAATCGCAGTGATTAACTATCGTTTGGTTTCAAAGTATATCGCTCCAGAGGCAAGACCTGGAGGTGCAATGCGGCTATTAAGTATTCTAGGAATTATATTCCTCACCGGGTTCGCTTTGTATTATATTTGGATTCAGATCGCATAAAAAAAGCCATCCCGAAGGATGGCTTTTTCTTATCTAAACTTGCGATTAATGATTTGCAAGATAATCAGCAACACCTTCAAAAGTGTCTTTCATACCGTCATCGCCTTTGTGCCAGTTAGCCGGGCAAACTTCACCGTGCTCCTCAACGAATTGTAATGCGTCTACCATACGGATAGCTTCATCGACATTTCGACCGAGCGGCAGGTTGTTAACTAATTGGTGCTGAACAATTCCTTCTTTGTCGATAAGGAATAAACCTCTGAATGCAATCATTGGCCCATTCGCTGTCATATTACCTGACATATCGTAGTCATACTCACCGAACATCACTCCGTATGATTCCGTGATCGTTTTCGCTGTATCTGCAATGATCGGGTATTTGATTCCCTGAATACCTCCTTTGTCCTTAGGTACTTGCAGCCAACCCCAATGAGACTCCTCAGTGTCCGTTGAACATGCAACTACCTTCGTTCCTCTAGCTTCAAACTCAGCTAGTTTTGATTGAAACGCGTGTAGCTCTGATGGACAAACGAATGTAAAATCCTTTGGATAGAAGAACAGAACAACGTGGTTCTTTCCTATGTATTGATCCAAAGAGAAATCTTCTACAATCTCTCCTCCGTTTACTACTGCCGGCGCTTTAAACGACGGTGCTTTTTTTCCTACTAATACTCCCATTTTATTTGTATTTATTGTGTTTGTTTTTCGATTTATAAAATTAATAATTCATTATTGTTTGAACCATGATTGTAAAATCCAATTCGATTTTTCTTTTGTTCAAATATAACTACAATTACATATAGTATTTATTGATTAACTTTATAATACAATAGAAATAATCAATATGCTATCTATCCAACAGATCGACTATATCATTGCCCTTGCAGAAGAGAAACATTTCGTCCGAGCGAGTGAAAGGTGTTTCGTTACTCAACCAACGTTATCGATGCAAATTAAAAAGGCGGAAGATGCCCTTGACAACTTAATTTTTGATCGTTCTGTGACACCCATAGCATTGACACCATTTGGTGAAAAATTACTTCCTGTTCTGTATGATCTTAAGGTGGATTATGCGAAAATCAATGTCATCAAAGAACAGGCTAAAGGAGTCTATTCGGAGCGATTGAAGATTGCAATTATTCCTACAATATCCGCGTACATGATACCCGATCTATTTTTGCAGTGGAAGAATGAGTTCGATAATATAGAGGTTCAAATAGAAGAGCAGAAGACCGAACAAATCATTGAGAATTTAAAGGCAAATCAGATTGACCTTGGCATCATGGCGGGTCCTTATAATGAACAAAAAGTGCGAACAATACCTTTGTATCGTGAGGAAATCAAGGCATATGTACCGGAGATCAAAGGTAAAGTGATCGAAACGGATGACCTGGAGGAACTTCATCCATGGTTATTGACGCAGGGGAACTGTCTAAGAACTCAGATGGTTAATTTTTGCGGCATCGGTCGAAGTGAATTGTCAGATTGGAACTACGAGGGTGGAAATATTGAATTACTCACAAAGATGGTTGATATGCACGCTGGCTATACGCTGGTTCCGGAATATTATTCGATTCACAATACAAAGGGTCTGCGAGTTATCGAATCAAAGAATGGTGATCGCCCGGCTCGTGAAATTATCGGAGTTTTTAATAAGCGAAATTATAAGACGGAGTCAATTGAAAAGATTCTTAGAACCATTCAATTGAAATATGCTAAGCAAGGCAAACAGGAAAATATTAGAGTACTGAGCTGGAACTAAGGTGTTCAAGAATTTTGTCAGTTACACCTGAATGTGACTCGACATAAGAAACTTCTCTTGCGCTAATGTTCTCCAGGTTATTGTGGATCTCGTCATACGCTTCAATAAAAGCGGTGGTATTATCAATTGAAAACCCGAATCCATGTTTAATGAAATCAGATGCCTCTGGAAAACGACTGTATTTTGGGCCGAAAATAACGGGAAGCCCGAACACTGCAGGTTCAAGTATGTTATGAAGGGACCCTGAAAAACCACCTCCCACATAGGCTATTTTTCCATAATAATATGCACTTGCTAGGTGACCAATTGTATTCAGGATAATCACATCTGCATTCGAAGCTGAATCATTTATCTCGGTGTAGCGAACATATGGTCTGCTTAGTTTCTTCTCAATCCCAATGATATGCGGTTCGGAAATGTCATGCGGAGCAATAATTACGCGAATATCCGATTGATTAATGAATGGAAGTAAAACGCGTTCATCTTCGGGCCAGGAACTGCCAATCACGAGTACATCTTTATTCTGTGCAAAAGTTCCCAATGCTTCGTCAGGTGTCATATTGTTTTTGTTGTCAATGACTTTGTCATAACGGGTATCACCGGTAACACTTGTGTTGTAGATGTTAATTGATTTGAGTAATTCCTGAGACTCTTCAGTTTGTAGAAAGAAGTGATCGAATGCTCTTAATGTCTTGCGAAAGTATGATCCGTACCATTTGAAGAATCGGTGTCCCGGTCGGAATAAACCACTGACATTATAGATTTTAGCTCCGGATTTCTTAGCCGCAAATATGTGTCGTGACCAGTATTCATACTTCACGAAGAAAACGATCTCAGGCTTGTACGTCGAGATAAATTTAGTCGCTCTGGCATTTGTGTCGAGCGGTATGTAAGTAACGTGATCGACCTGATGATTTCTTTTGTTGTAATGTTCCATTCCCGAAGGAGAAAAGAAGCTAACCAGTAGAAATACTTCCGGATTTCTCTCTTTGATCTTGTTCATTAGAGGCAGTCCCTGATCAAACTCACCCAAAGATGCGCAGTGAAACCATACCACTTTGCGACCTTCTGTAGCGGGAAGATTTGAATACATGTTCTTCCGACCTCTTATCCATTGTTTCGCTTTTTCATTGAACAGAGACGCAATCCGAATGGACAATCCCAAAAAGCGAATTCCTATGTCGTAGAGCAGGCGCACTAATTGAAATAATATTCTTTAGGTTTTCTTTTGTAGATCGGTATTAACCACCCGAGTTTTACACCATAAATCAGGTCCAGCATCATATCAGTAGATACCGGTTCTTCCGGACGATCAAAGAAGATGGTCCTTCGATTAAAAGTGAAGCCTTCCATAACGTAAAACCCACCGTAGAAGTTTACAAAACCTCGATTTGCCATGTATGAATAACCGATGAATTGTTGTGCGTTGAAGCCCGTAGTTAGGCGGTCATAACCTTTACGATAATCCAATTCCAGCTCAGGAACAACATGATCCTGTGTCTCAACCCTGATTTTATGTGCCAGATATCCTGCTCCGAAATTGAAATATAATCCGGAGTTTTCATTCGGGCTCCATACAGGAATGATTTTCCCTACGGAAGCATCAATATACATTCCTCTGGAATACACTACAACAATGGCGATGTCACCATTCTGATCGGTGATATTTCCATACGAATCAGTGAGTCCATCAAATAGGTTTGGAACCCGAACATCACCGCCAAAAAGGAAATTGCCTTCACCTCCGAAAACCCAGTTCTTTTTTGTTTTGTAGCCGCCATAGACTCCAATGGAATTAAAATATCCATGTCTATCCGCCAGGTCTCCTGACGTTAAGCTTAAGCCGTATTGGATACTTAACCATACAGTACCGATAGCAGAATCCTTAACATTCCGTTGGGAGTGACCAATTATTGACAGACAGGTCAACAGAAGTATTAAAACATATTTTATTTGGAGAAATGATCTCATTCAGATGCAATATTAATACATTCCCTTAACGTTGTACGACTCTTTTTATTGATTTTCGAATAATTAACAGCTAAATACGCCCACTTAACTTCCCGAATACCCAAATAATTCTTGAGAATAGATGATTAAGAAAGAAGATACTGTCCGGGAAAACAAAGATCTTCCAATTCTGTGGACGTACATTTCTACCGAAGATACTTTTAAAGAATGCCTTAACACCCCCGGTTAAAAATTGAAGTCGATGGTGGTGCCAGGTTCGCTTTATTCGGGAGCCGATATCACGGGGCCGTTCGGTTAAGAAATTGTTTGCGGCTATTTCTTTCACAGCGATTTCATACAATTTAATCACGCGCGATCTATTTTTACTTATAGCGGTTTCGATTTCAGGTGATAAAGGGTAATTCGCGATTTTATGTAAGAGGTATAGCGTACTAATAAAATAGATCTCAAGCTCTGAACCGACAAGTTCTTTACGTATTTGATCGAATTCTTGTTCTTCAAGTTTGTTCAGTAAATTATTCACATCTGCCAGCCAATGAAGTCGGAAATAGCTATGCATCATTCCATGCAGACAGAGATAAGCGAGCAGGTCATCTTTGCGCATTAATCGTAAACGCGTTTCACCAATTTCGATGGTTTGCCCATGATTCCAGATTTTCTCCAAATCGAATCGGAAACTTCGCGAAGCAGACAATCGCCAGTGGACCTCAATCGTGAATCCTTCTTCTTTGTTACGTAGTTCAAGATTGTGGTAATGCTTTAAAATTGCTTCACGCTGTTTATTCGTGTCAAACAATGTGTCAAGATGGTATCCGTTTTGTTGAAGAACTTCGATGCTTTTTATAACATCCGCTGGTTTGAGTAAAATATCAATATCCCGCGAGGTTCGCTCGGTGGGGTCAGCGTAAAGTAGTTGACTTAAAATATGTCCCTTAATCGGCATGATCTCTACACCGACGTCTTTTAATTTTAAGTCTATTCGAATAAGTTCAGCAAGCGACCTTAGCTGTTCTATCTTGTTGAAATAGTAAATCTGATCAAGTTCTTCTTTAACCTGTAGATCAGAAGGGTTAATCCGGTGTTGAGCGAGTGCTGCCAGACGGTGACAATGGATCAACTTTATCAGTTCTTTGAAGTCTACCTGCTGCTCTTCAACCGTCGAAACTGTTTCGAAAACCTGCTCAATAAGATACTTAAGCGTAGTTGAAAATGATACTGGCAGACTATGTTCTGAAGGATTACTCATTGCTGACGTCGATAAGCTTTAATTTAAGCATTTCATTGAGAAAATTCACGGTCTCTTCGCGACACGTTTCCTCGTCGATGTCATATTTATTGAGTAACTCCTTTATTATTGAATCAATTGACTGTTCCTCTTCCAGTAGGTCCCAGATGTCTGTGCCAACTCCGTTAAGCGAAAAATACTGTCCCTGATCAATGTCGACCATTACTGTTTCATCCTGAATTTTACTGGATAGCTTATCTTTCTTTCTCTTGTATGTTTCCATCCGCTAATCGATCAATTCATAAAACTCCTTAAAGGCATCTTCCGGTTTGAAATACTTGGTTAAAAGAATATCTAACAGATCGGCCTTCATCTTAATCAGGCGTAGTTCCTTGTTTTTCTCAAACTCAGGATTCTTATGAGCATCCACAAAAATTTCGCGAAATGTTTTTTCCGGACCTTTAAGTAATCGGTATTCTTTCACCAATTCATCCCTGGTTTTTTTAGCTTCCTTTATAATATCAAGTGCTTCTTGCTTGGTAAAAACCCCGTTTATTGAATCCTTTAAGACCTTACATTTAAAACTGGAGCAAACTGCTGGTTTATTCTTGTCGTAAATGGTACACTTTGAATCAAAGTAGGGACAGGGTAGGCGCATAAAACGTTTACCGTCGATTTCAGTTTCGCGATCTACCAGTTTACCCCATAACTCATCGGATGCAGTTAATCTTGCTACATCGAATAAGGTTCTGTCACAGCAGAACCCACAGGATATACATATCTCTTGTTCTTCTAAACTATTTACTCCCAATTTTTCAATTTTCTTTTCCCTAAGTTAGCTAATTTGCCGTCATTCCCTCATGATAATTGCGAACGTATTCGTGTACGACTTTTACGTAGTACAAAGCAAACCCGAGCTTCTTTGAAATCTGTCCATCTGCCTTTATTTCGGCTCTAAGATCCTTTTCAAGGCGATCAAGATTGACAAAACTCAGGTATGAATTTGCCTTAAATTCAGGAAATTGCTCGAGATATACTTTAAAGGCCTGTTGCTGAACTTCCATCGCATTTCTCATCGTAACAGGATCGTTTTGTTTCTGCAGTGCGCGAATCTTTTCTGTAATCAAGTCTTTACAAATAGCTCTCATGATAGGACGATCAATTTTTTCATCGACGAATAATCCGACATCTAGTTTTAAGGTGTATTCAATGATTCTTTTATCCAGTAGTGGATATCTGTACACAACTCCATTTCGCTGACCATTGATATACCAGTCTTCACATCGCTGAGCTATATGATTATAATTGATCAAGCCTATCTGATAGTCCTTTTTAGAACGATACCATGCGAATTTATCCGTATCCAGTTCATTTGATTTGATGCCATTCTTTAGATACTGATAAACGGATGGCCGAATCTTGTACTTAAAATACTCCCGTCTTCGTGAAGGAAGCAAGGCATTATTGACCACGTGCATGATCTTCGCTTTCATCCCCTTTCTTCGGAATAACTTAAAAAAGTTACTCATGTGCATAGAGCGAAACGATTCGTATAGAAGCGCTTCATCTCGAAGTCCTATAAATTCATCACCACCCCAGCCTGAAAAAAGGAGGTTTACTCCTATTTCATTTGCATTTTTAAGGACGGGCCCTTCAAAAATTGCTTCGCTTGGAGCCCTCCAGTTTGCAACAAAATTATGGTAGTCGTTGACATCAATATTTGTGAATACTGGTACCAATCCGGCAATGCGACACTGCTCTTTGAGATTTTCCCGTTCATCAAAAGGAAGATCATCGTTCATTTGAAAATTAGATGGACTCCAGGTAAAGGCATGAAATTCAGCTTGTTTCGGATAATTTGACTTGGCCAGCGTTGCGATCAGCGTGGAATCCAGTCCTCCGCTGATATGCGTTCCAGCCGTATAATCTTCCTGTGACATCATCTTCACACTGCTTAGCACCAACTCTCTCAGCTGATTGACGGCTTCATTGAATTCAATGGAGTTGTCGATGTCAATTGTTGTAGGGTCCCAATAACGAATTAATTCAATGCTGTCATTCTGAACTTTGACATAATGCGCGGGACTGACTTTCTTAATATGACTATTCGGAGTCTGTACATAGTTATTCTCATAATCGTAAAAACGACTATGGATGAATTCCTCATTGATATCTTCGTTACCGAAGAGACCTTTTGAAAGCCCATGCGTATCTGAACAGAAATAGAGATATTCACCCCTTTGGCCGTAAGAAATGGGAACCGTTCCAATGACATCTTTAATTGCGTAGACCTGAGCCCTACCGATATCAGCTATGAGAATACTATATCCACCAATCAATTTGGAAAGAAAATCAAGTTGATTCTTGTGATAAACATGATTGATGAATTCAGCTGGTGAAAGATTTTCGAGATTCTCTTCTTTTAGCAGGAAGGGCAAGTTGAAAATATTTCCGGATACGACAACAACCACATCCCGTTCCAGGTCGATAAAATAACTATCCTGTTCAGGAAGACTTTCATGGCGTAATAAGGTGAATTGTAAATTCTTATGTCTTACATCTACTTCACTGCAACGCTGAAAGCTGATTTGATCCAATATCTTCCTGTAATTATCAGCTTGCTGATCAATTAGTGCAGAGTTGTTTGCGAAGACGCCAAAAAGCATTCTAATGTATTAAAGAGATTAACACAGTAATTATTTTATCCTTACCGCTTATATAAAGATATAAATAGCGCGAAAGAATATTAAAATATTAGCTGAAGTTTGGTGAGTGTTCTTTTTCGTGAATGATAATTTCACGCGTTTTTTTGATATTTAATCGACTCACCTCCGGCTTTTGCCATTTTTTCTTTGAGTTCATTGTATACTTTTTTACTATCCTTTCTAAGGATAACGAAGGTGTCATATATACAAAATACAAATTTTCCGGGAGATAGTAAAATCAACTCCAGTTAGGTGATACTTCTTTTTGGTGAACAATAATCTCGCTTGTCTTTTTGACATTTAATCGACTCACCTCCGGTTTTTTCCACTTCTTTTTTGTCTTCATAATCTGGTTTTACTTCAATTGAAGCTTCTTAGTGGGATAGCAGTAATAATACAAATTACGGATAAAGTACAAGAATACAAAATTAACTCCAGTTAGGTGACACTTCTTTTTTATGTATAATTACTTCTCCAGTATCCTTCTTAATATTAATCTGCTTAATCGAAGGTGTCCGCCATTTTTTTCGTTTGTTTTTCATCTCCCCAATTATTATCTATAAATATACTGAACTACTCAGATAATAAATAGTATTTTATGTTACCTAATTATTAAAACGTATAAACTACCTTATAAGTTTGATCTTCGTGAACAAGTTTGGTGTCTCCTGCAACAATCCAGGCATGAGCTTTTGTGTTACCTTCTTCCAGTTTCACACCAAGATAAGCTTCAGATTTGATGTCACGATTATTCAACATCCAGCGGGCACAAAGCGTATTAACCAGACATTTATTTCTCCAAAAAGCAAGTCCACTGGCTCTATTAATTGCTCTACGGATGATAATGAGGTCTTCGGTAGGGGCATCATTTTTTCCAGTAGCAGCAAATTTGACAGTGAGTTTTTTAAAGGAGTTAAAAATTAACAGGAATTTGCACCAATAGATTTTACGAAGGGCTTCCCAAAATAGCTTCTTCTCATGTTTGTTCAAGGAGCGATATGTACTTAGCCGGCCTGTCACAATTGCTATGAATTTATGATACCCATAACGACTTCTATCAGATCTTCCACTTTTGATTCATCGTTTCTCTTGATTATGAAGATCGGCACCCTATCACAAATGGCTGTAATCAGATTGAAATATTCCTTTTCAGACTGCTTCATTCCGTTAAGGTACTCCTTTCGATAAATTTCGTCCCAGACTACTTTAAACTTGTCCACACCATGAATCTCCTTTACAGATATGTTTGCGTCCTGAGTAAGCTCCAGAATAAGCATGATGTCGAGGCTAATCGGAGATTGAACCGTGTTTTCAGGATTAATAAAGTATTTTGGAACATCTGCGCGAATCTGATCTGCTTCCTTCATAGGTTTGTTGAATGATTCCATAGCATCATCCCATAACTTAATTCGTCCCGGTAAAGGCTGGATTTCAATTGGATCAGACGTTATCAACGAAACATCATCTGATATGAAATCTATTTCAGGCAATTTGCTTAACGCATAGCTCAGTGTTGATTTTCCGGATCCTGAATCGCCGCAAATAATCAATCCCTTCTCTTTAAAAGCGACACTGCTACCGTGTAGAGGCAAAGCTTTTCGTTGATGAAGGACGACTCCTAATATGGAGCCATTCAAATAGAGTTCTATTCCATTCCTATTGATAGGGTCTGACAACGCATGGATCAGAATTTCATTCCCTTTTTGGACATAAAAGTCTGCTATTTCAGGAACATGAAATTTAAATTCATTTTGATTTAAGGAGGTGAATTGATCTCGGAATTTGACATCCGTTATTTCCGGTAATGAATCAACCAGTTGAATGTTTACATCGGATAACGGGAAACGAAAATTCATTACGACTGACGTCTTGAAAACAGCTTTTGATACCACTTTAGCTGACTTTTCTCAAAATCATGGCCATAACCGTAACCATAGCCATAACCATAGCCATAACCATAACCTCTGGACTTGTTAAAGTCAACTGCATTGATAACTACTCCAACATTCTTTAGTTTACCTTCTTCTTTAAGCTGAGCTACAACGCTCAACATCTTTTTCTCAAGGTAATGTGCTCTGGCCACGAAAACGATGGCATCAGCACGGTCACTAACTAGCAAGGTATCAGTAACCAAACCTACCGGTGCGGTATCAACCACTATGATGTCGAAATTTTCTCTTAATGATTCGAACATTGTGTTGGCCGCATCTCTCAATAAAAGTTCAGAAGGGTTTGGAGGTGTGATACCGGATGGAAGGAAATAGAGATTTTCGGTGGTCGGCGAAGGTATAATCAGCGAATCAAGATCCAGTGACGGGTTTAAAATGTAATCCGTTACTCCGGCTGATTCTTTCAGGTTTGCATACTGCATTAATTTCGGTGCTCTTAGATCGAGACCAACAACAATAGCACGTTTACCTGTCAAGGCGAATGCTGTCGCCAAATTCAATGCTACAAATGATTTCCCTTCTTTCGCCAGGGTAGAAGTGGTTAATATGATACTTCCATCTTCTGAATCATTCTTCAAAAGGAAGGCCGCGTTAGTTCGCAATATTCTGAATGCTTCTGCTTCAGGCGAATTAGCTCCTTTGCGAATAACAACTTTCTGATCTTTAGCTACCAATGGTATCGTCGCCAGGAATGGTAATCCAAACTTATCAAGGTCATCTTTATGTTTCACTTTGTTATCCATGAGATCCCTTATATAGATGTATCCGAATGGAATAAACAAGCCGATGAACAGGGCCATGGCATAGTATAGCTTTTTGTTTGGGTTCACCGGAATGCGATTGCTATATGCATGCTCAATGATTTTCGAGTTTCCTTCCGTCACGGCAAGAGCAATTTCATTCTCTTCACGCTTTTGCAGGAGGTATACATACAAGGACTCTTTTATTTGCTGTTGACGGTCTATCGATCGAATTATTCGCTTGTGTTTTGGAAGATCTGAAATGTTAGCGCTTAGTTTCGATTCATTATTTCTCAATCGCTGAACCTCCAGACTTAGTGTTGATTTGAGATTCTTCAAACTAGCTCTGAGACTATTTTTAATGCTGGTTAACTCTTTTTCTAACTTAATAACCGTTGGGTTATTCGGGTTGGAATGGGAGAGTACTCTGTCACGCTCTAATGCTACTTTATTGAATTCCGTTGCAGCCTCATTAATTGAAGCATCCTCCAAACCAAGGTTTGTCGGTAGCAAATCATCATTTTCAGGATGATCTTCGATATATTTCAAAAGGAAATTTGCCAATTCCAACTGAATTTCAGCGTCAACTAAACTTCTTTCATTAAAGAGCGTTCGGTCATAAAGCGATTTCTCATTCATCAAAATATCCGAGAAATCATACTGGGTTTTATATTTTTCCTCATCTATTTCTACATCCGATAATTCTTGTGAAATGATGTCGATACGGTTATTGATAAAATCGGTAGTATTCTTATATATCTTTTGCTGATCTTCAATCGTTTGCTTTTCATGTTCTTTGATCAGCGTATCGAGAAAATGATTATTCTTTAATATAACCGGACCACGCACACTTAGGTTTAGGATATCTACCTCGTCACTGATTGGCTCAACTTTAAGTTTCCCTTGGAAACCGGTAATTACAGCCTCTATCGGGTTGATTACAATCGATACATTCAATTCACCCTTACCGCTTTTATAGTAATTTGTTTTTGTAATGGAGAAAGTCCCAAAGGATGATTTGATTTTTTGATCAAACTGAAATGTTTTACCGGCAAACTCTTCAACCTCTTTGATCACAAATTTATTTGCACCAATTACATTGATTTGAAGTTTAGCCTTTCCTTTGATGTTACGATCTGCATCGTTTTCAAATTCTATTAGAATAGGAGAATTTCCATAAAATTCCTTTCGTTCTATCCCGGTCTTGGTACCCACCAAGAAATACTGAATATTGAAATGAAGCTTTTCAACAACATTTGCTATTAATGTTCTCGATTTAAGGATTTCCTGCTCATTGTAGAGGTTGTTATATCCCCCGATGCCTTCGAACAGTCCTAAGTCCTGAAATGCTGATAACTCAGAGTATGATCCCCCTTTTTCGTATTTGATCAATAGCTTAGCCTTTGATTCAAAACTTCGGGGGGTGTATTTAAGAATAACCTTCGTCGTGATAAATGACGCTGCTAAAAATAAGATAAATAGCTTCCAGTAGGAAAGATATTTAAGGACTATCTCCCTGATATTCAACTCGTCATCAAATCGAAAATTACTGTTGTCTACTTTTTTCAATCCTATTTCGTAATTAAAATAATCGTTGATATGATCAACGATGTCGCAGAAATGATCACATTACCCGCAGAACGTAATAATGTGGAATCATAACGCGATTTACTATTGGGTTCTACGTAAACCACGTCATTTTGTTTTAAATAATATGCAGGAGATGAAAAAACATCTTTTGATGTTAGATCCACACGGTATTCTTTCTTCTCGCCATTCTCGTTCCTAATCACTAAAATATTTGATCTTTCACCAGTGATTTTGAGGTCTTTAGCCACTCCAATGGCTTCAATTATGGTGATCCGTTCATTTGGAACGTTAAATGTACCCGGGTTTTCAACTTCACCTAGAACCGTCACCTTGAAGTTCATTAGACGAACTGAAACCTGTGGTTTGTCAATATATGCTTTAACCGTTTCTTCAATGTCCGCGACAAGTTCATTTCGTGTTTTACCGCCAGCCAGAACCTTGCCGACAATAGGTAATGAAATGGTACTGTCACTACTTACCAGATAACCATAACTTACAGGTACCCCGTTATCGTAGGTTGGAGCCTGATTCCCTTGTCGAACCATCTCAGCCTGATTATACGGTTTGGCGACATCGTGATCGGTACCGGTTATATCGATGGATAAGATATCTCCCGGTTCGATTTTTAACTCATAATATTGTTCTAGTTGAACTGAATCCTCTTCGCCTTGAAAATAGACCAGTTTTTTCCTTGATCCGCATGAAATGAGAATGAGCGCCAGTAAAAGAAGCACTCCTAAACTTGAGAAAGAATGTTTACGCATTGAAAATTCTGTTATTTTTGAATAAGCCAAAGCTACTATGGTAAAATTACGAATTTTTTAATTCGTATCTGGAAAAGAACCCAATAGCAAAGCGAAAAAGAGCACATGGTTAAAATTAATCAGGTCAGAAAAAGTTTCTTTCAGAACTACGGGTTTATTTCATTTTTAGGTGATTTATTTCTAATCAATCTGTTGCTTCTGATTGCCTTAAAAATGAGGTATACTGAAATCAGTATAGAACAAGAGAAGGAAATTCGTGTTCTCGTTTCGTTTTTGAATCTATCCTGGTTTTCACTCATGTATTTTGGTAAGACGTACGTTTATAATCGCGTACAGCGAATAGATACCGTGCTCGCAAGGAACATGCGCTACGTCTTACTGCACGTTTTGGTCGGCTTTGCAATCATTGAGTTATTGCACATTGAGCTGGTGTCCCGATTGGTGATCGTTTACTTCTTCGCTATGTTCTCTGTGGCTATTTTCCTCTTTCGTTTCGGGTTGATCAAATACAAGAAGGCAAGAACACGAAGAGGGCATAATATTCGAATGGTGGTCATTGTCGGAGGGAATGAGACATCAAGAAGTATAGCAGATCATTTGTTGAGTGATGGAGCATTTGGTTATGAAATCATCGGAGTATTTAACAACCAACGGATCGATCTTGAGACAGACAATGGGAATGTGGAATGGATCGGAGATCGTTCGGATATTCTTCCATACTTAAGTCAGGGAATCGTGCAGGAAATATATGTTCCTATAAGCGAATTAGATGATGAAGAGTTTAATGAATTGATCAAGATTTGTGATAAGAAGTTTATTAAACTTCGAATGCTTCCCAACTTAAATCGATTTACGAGAAAACATAAGGTTGGTATTGAATTCTACGGCAACATTCCGGTATTCGCTTTCATTCGAACTCCATTAGAGAATTATCTGAATCGTTTGATTAAAAGAGTTTTCGATATAGTCGGATCAATACTGGTTATTTGCCTTGTTTTTACGTGGCTGTTCCCGATCGTAATCTTGATCATAAAGTTAACTTCCAAAGGACCGATATTCTTCAAACAAAAGCGTTCAGGTATCAATAATTCGATTTTCTGGATCTATAAATTTCGCACAATGACCGTTAACCCGGAAAGTGATACGAAGCAAGCAACAAGAGATGATCCGCGCATTACTAAGTTTGGTAAATTCATGCGTAAGACAAACATTGATGAATTACCTCAATTTTTCAATGTCCTCGTTGGTAATATGTCTATCGTGGGTCCAAGACCCCATATGTTGGCTCATACGGAACAATACTCCGCATTGATAGATGAATACCTAGAGCGACACTACATTCTTCCGGGAATTACAGGTTGGGCGCAAGTTCACGGATATAGAGGTGAAACCAGGAAATTAAAAATGATGCGCAAACGGGTTGAATATGATATTTGGTACGTAGAACACTGGACCTTCTTACTTGATATTAGGATCATTTTCCTTACAACCAAAAACATTTTAAAAGGAGAGGCGAACGCCGTGTAATCAGTCAGCCTTGCGAACAAATAACTCGTGATAAGATTTGGTTATGTTCTTCCAGTTATAGATCGTTCGAATCTTTTCGAGGTTATTGTCGATCATATGACTCTGATCGCTCCTGGTTACGTTCTCAAGAAGATAACAAATATCCTTGACGTCATTAAAGTAGAAACCATCCTTGCCAAGTATCGCCTGATTAAATACATTTTCGTGGGCACAGATCAGACAAGAAGCAGCCATCGCCTCCAGAAGTGATGGGTTTGTACCTCCTACGGAATGTCCGTGGAAGTAGATGCAAGAATAATATCGCAGGTTATTCAATACAGCTCCATCGTATATACCTCCAAGAAATTGAATTTGATCATGTTGCTTATACTTCTGTTTCAAGTAAGAACCGTATTTGCGATCATGTTTTCCAACCACGAGCATCGGTTCAATATTATTTGCCTTTAGGCTAGCATCCAGAATCGTTTCAATGTTATTTTCGGGTTCAAGTCTGGCAATAAGAATATTATAGGCATGTGGCTTGACTCCATAACGCGTTAATACGCTTACATCGGGATTAATAAATTCATCTGCGCCATATGGTATATATGTTGACTCTTTATAATACTTCTCCAGCAGATATTGTTGAATCCCTATTGAGTCGGCAACAAGATCCTCTGAGTATTTGATGGCTAGTTTCTCTGCATGGCGAAGGAAACGTTGAACGGATTTTGAAAACTTGGATCGCTTCCATTCAAGACCATCCATATTAGTAATAATGCGTGTAGATTTTCTCGGCATCAGTCTTGACCAGATTGAGCTACTTGTATAACCCAGTTGGAGGATGATATCGTAATCCTGCTTTCTAATATGTCGTATACAATTGAGATCATAAATGAATTGACCGGCAGTTCCAATGCGATCTTCAGGATCATACGCGTGTACGATACGGACACCGTGATAATCGCTTTTTTGGTAGGGATGGGTGTGCGAATTATATACGGTTACTTCGTGACCGTATTCAAGTAATCCAACAGATACGTACTGAGCAAATTGTTCAAATCCGCCGTATTGATTCGGAATTCCCCTTGTACCTAAAATGGCAATTTTCATCGTAAACGAAAGTACACTTTTTCTGTTTGAGTGGCGATGTTATCCCAGTTGAAATGTTCCATCATATCTTTCATCGCATTTGCGGATATCTTTGGAAGATCTTCCTTGCGATCCATGATAGCTTTCAACTTAAGGGCCAGTGATTCATCGTTTTCTTGATCAAATAAAAATCCATTGCGACCATCTTCAATTACCTCCTTAAATGAATCCAGATCACTGGCGATAACCGGTCGCCCCATGCTCATCGACATTAACAAAACTCCGGATTGATATATTCTACGATAGGGTAGGACAACAAGGTCAGCCTGCTCGTAATATTGATGAACTTTTTCGTTCGGTATATAATGAAAATTAGTTGTGACCATCTCTGTTATGCCCAGCTGCTGGATCAGTTGTTGATATTTCGTCAGTTCAGTCTTCCAGGGTTTACCGGCAATCGTAAGATGTACCTTGATATCATCTTTTTTAAGTCTACCTAATGCGCGTAAAAGAATATCCAATCCTTTCACCTCTTTAATCTGACCAAAGAAGAGTAGGTTCAGTTTGTCTTTAGTAGGGTCGAGTTCCTCGCATTCCTTTACCATGCCGATGTAATTTCCATGTGGTATTACATGTATCTCTGGTAGGTTGAGCTTTTGTAGTACAAGTTCCTTACAAATTTGATTGTGAACGATCATTTCATCGATTCGTTTTGCACAAAGTCGGTCGACAAGTTTGCTTGATCGCAAATGGAAACTTTCTATGTCATGAAGAGTCACGACGATCTTCATACGCTTCATCCTGGTGATCATTAGAACGATAAAGTTCAACCAGCTAAGCTCAAATAGTTGGAAATGTACAATATGACAACCTGCTTTCTTTGCCTGTTTGATGGAACGACTCAGGCCGGTAATATAGCGGAGTAAGCGCACAAACTTGTTCTTTGTGCTCCAGACCCGTTTAAAAAGTAAATGCGTGGTAACATTTTCATGTACTTGTGGATTCGTTTCTTCGGAAGTGCAGTAAATGACTTTAATGCCTCTTCGACCCAGGGCAGCAGCAAGACCATAATCGTAATAATCCATGCCGCCATGACCACCAACCGGTTCAATCAACGCAATGTGCAACGGATCATTCATACCAGGACGATAAATTTTTATCGATGAGTTGCTCTAATTTAAGGATATCCGCTTTATAAAACTCCCGGATTTCTTTTTCAAGTTCTGAATCAATGGAATCTCCTCCACTTTTAAACGCGGCTCCCTTGGCAGCTTCACCAATGCTTTTCGGTAGAATTCCCTTGATCATTTTTCGCAGGAATCGATTTTTATAAATCATTCGGACCAAAGCATTTTTGCCCTGACCAGATACATTATGTTGTTTCGAAGTATCTATTTCTATTTGACCGTTTAACCCGAGGAATTCAATTATTTCTGCCAGGATTCTGCTTGTTTCGGTCTTAAATTCAGAAGACAGATAGATGCGAATATTCTTCTGATCAAAAACATCCAGATATTCTTTTACCTGAGAATAATATTGTCCCAATTTGATGTATTGCTGATAATGAAGTGAATTTTCGCGATCAGGATCGTGAAAAATGTCGGATAATTTTTTCTTGACAAAGCCCAGGCGTTTGTCCATCAAATAATGCGAGTTGGCCCTTTTGACGGGATCCCTTAGTAGGATGATTACTTTGGACTCCGGGTTATAAGCTTTAATTTTTTGTGCCGTACCTGGATAAAACATATAGGATACAGAAGCCTCACCTAGTATTTTAACATTTTCAGTGATTTCGAAAAGACTCAGGTATTCAGACTCTGTTTCAATATTCTTTTCTTTTACGTAATACAATCCTTGGTCGCGAATTTGTTTCCATGTAAAATAATTAGGTTCTTTAATTCGAGACATACTCACTTCCGGATGTTTATCCAGATAAGAATGCAGAGAAGTGGTACCCCCCTTTGCAACGCCAACTATGAACAGATTTACCTTTTTCATTTTACCAGTCAGTCTTTTTCATATTATTCGCTTCGAACAGCTGATTTAATTGCTGATTGTATGGATCATAGAATTTTTTCAATCTATCAATATCTTTTTGTTGAGGATTAAAGCCTTCGCCCTTATTCACGCGGCGATAGATCCTTTTAAAAAAGTTCTTCAGCCTGGCATTTCGTCTAAAAAAACGTTCGAAACGAAGAAAGAATTTATTGGCAATGGTACTTAGACCCTGACTCTTCGGCGTGAAAGAGGTGTTTTCGTTTGTAAACTCGTAGTTGTCATAAACAGGATCTAATGTAAGCCAAGCACAAATGTCGTTGAGAATTTCTTTTTGGTTTTGAATAAGGTCGTCGAATAAAACAATTTTAAAATCTGATCTAAAATGATCCATCCATTCCTGAAGGTAAAGCGCATAACATCCTTCGCGAAGCCCCCTGTTTTCGAACGTGTCTTTTTGAATTCCGTCCTGTTCAAATTTTCGGAATTCACTTTCAGCTTGGCTGATGTATGTCGAGAGATCTGTTTTCCGATCAATTCTTCCAGAACTTATACCCTGCTTATAGAATGAAATAAACCGCTCGACCGGATTACGTAAAACCACAATGATTTTTGGTTCATTCAAAGCCGAAATCGCCTGTATAAGTTCAAGGCTCCCATATAGATATGAAGGACTGACATCAAGCAAATACTGATTATCTGTGCAAGAGGTAAAATTCTTGTAGTACACTTCGATCGACTTGGTTTGCTGACCATAAACTAATGGAGTGAAAAAATGCAGCTCTTTCTGTAAGGGTTGACAAATTGCCGGATGATCTCCCAGGTATTTATACAGCGAGGTCGTGCCTCCTTTATGGACGCCAATAACCAGTAGTGATCGATTACTTCTTGTGCTCATTGCGGTATTGTCTTATCTCCTTCCGTACTTTTCGGCAAGCCTTCCATAGATCTTTTCGGTAGGGTGAAAGTATCAATAGTTTCACAGTCTTTAAATAAAAGTTAAGCCAAAAATTCCGATTAAATCGTTTATATGCTGCTCCTTCCAAATGTTTGTAAAACGTAATCCATTGATTGCGTTTTTTGTGATAATACTGAAATGCGATTTTAGGGTTTTTCGGATGAAGACCTCTGAATGGACTTTCAATCTCAGCGCTTCCATGCACTTTATGGTAAATGATGGCATCACTAGTATACCAGATCGAATACCCTGCTCGTAAGCACCTAATGGATAATTCCAGATCTTCCACATACATGAAAAAATCAGAATCAAAGCCACCTATTTTATCAATGCTTTCTTTGGAGAACATCATGACACAGCCGCTGGAAAATGTAATTGGTCTCGATTTTTCTGCTCCATTCTCAGTTCCGTAACTGTTGAGATCAGCAATTACCGGCCAGCCTTTCGTATAATCAACTTCACCGCCTCCATACCAAACCTTTTCACGATCGTCGAAGTAATTAATCCGACAAGTTGCTATTCCAATATTGGGAGTATGATCGAATTGATCTATCAGGGTTTTGATGCTCTGTTCGGGCACAATTGTGTCGTTATTGAGTATCAGTAAATGATCCAATTCGTATGCTTCGAGGGCATATTTGATTCCGACGTTGTTTGCCCGACCAAAACCGATGTTTTCCCGATTTGAGATCACATGCAAATTATCAAGTTGATCGAACGCAGTCAAGCGTGTATCATTAGGTTGAGAGTTGTCTACGATGATAATCTTAAGATCGATCTCCTTGCTCTGAAGAAGTGATTCAACACAAGCATTCGTGTCATCGAAATTGTTGTAATGGACAAGTATGACAACTACACTTTTCATCCCTGATCAGTTTGAAGTTGATCTTCATTGTATGCGATCTTTCCTGCTTCGAGGAATACCACAATCATAATAAATTCTGCAGGCATTAAGATGGATCGACCGGTAAGAAACGAATGTACGATTACAAAGAATAGGAATACCGCCATTTCTGTATTGTAGGAATTTTGAAATAACTTCTGACTGAGTAAATATCGAAACATGTATACCAATTGTTTGAGAAACAAGATTATTCCGACTATTCCAAAGGCATATAGAATACCCAAAAGTCCAATGTCAGAGATAAAGAAGTATCGATTTCCTGTTTTTTTCTCCAGTACATCGCTTCTAACTTTACCCACTCCGAAAATCGGATATTTTTGAATGCTTTCAAGTGCAATTTGAGTTTCCCAGATTCTTGCTGCGACCGATGCTTCTGACAGATCTCTGTCATCACTTGAAACGACTTCAAGAGCGGAGGTCATCTTTTGGTCAATAGTACGGCCCAAAGAGGTGTTCATCAGGAACAGTATCGTCATTGGAACGATGATGATGCTGGCAAGAATAATTTTAATCCCTGCTAATCTTTTTCGGTTAAAGAAGACGAGAAGTCCAATTGACATCAGAAATACCAAGAGAATGTAACGCTGGAAATCTCCCCATTCATTTACAGAGAAGAAAATTAATGCGAATAACAGATGATAAAATTTATTGCTCTTAAAGTATCTTACCAGAAAGATGATCATTACTAAATTGACAAATCCTTTACGTAGCGACTCTATTCCAAACTCATCTCCAGATTCGTTCGTCGCTCCAAATTTAATGTCACTCATCAGGATTGCCAAATAAATCAAAAGCAGCGCCCATCCGATGTAAACTGAATAATTCAAGAGATGCTGAATATTGAATTTATATTTCCGTATCAGGTAAAAACTTAGAATGCATAAACCAGAAGATATAATTGAGCCGTTTGCCGCAATTCCGGCTCTGATACCTTGTCCGTAAATTAAGTTGGCAGAAAGTACTGAAGAAACAAATAAGAACAGAAAGAAATTGACGAATTGCCTCAATGCTTTTGGATACCTTCTATAATAAACTGCATATAAAGCAAATCCGGCAAGTCCTCCTCCCATGGACAGTGTTTTAGCCATTCTACCCAAAGGTGTGAGGGTAAATGTCTCAAACACCAACAATAGTGAAATGAGAATCACGACCAGTGCTATATTACTCTTTCTAATCATTTTTTGGGTGCCAGCTCGAAAGATTGAGACCGGTTAGTTCTTCAAGTTCTCTGATGTCTTGCAGAAAGTACTTTTTCATTAAGTGATTCTTCAAAACAGGATCTATTTTTTCGACAACTTCTTTTTTGTTTTCGTTCAATTCGATCACTTTTTGCTTCATTTCTCTCCTGACTTTCTGACTAAGCAATTTTTTTAAGATACGTTTAATCAGATTGTCTCCACGCGTTAGGGTTTGAACTGATTTTGATCGCACACCGGACGCGAAGTTACTATGTTTGTCCGTCTGAAGCGATTCGTGATCGACCCCAATGAATGTTTCAATTCTTTTGAGTGTTTCATCCAGATTCTTCCTAATGTCGTCTTCGAATGACAGAAATAAAAATTGATCTTTATCAAAGTAAGTTAAATAGCGATTTATTTGCTCCAGGTATCTGCCTCTTGATATATAACTGAAGTGATTTTTTTGATAATAGTCTTCGGTGTTTAAACGTTCATCTTCCAGTTCAATAGCTTTCTCAAAAGATTCCGATTCGTAACCGCGTCTTTTTGACATGAGATAGTGTGAGTATGCCCTATCAACCGGATCTCTGAATATAGCGATCAACTTTAGATTCTTCTTCCCATATGCCTTACTGATACGCTCAGCAACGTATGGATAAAAGAGATAGTCCGGCGTAAAAACGCCAATTTGCTGATCTGGGGTCGCTTGAGAAAAATTAGCTTTCAACCAATGTTCGGTTCCTTTATTGAACTCTTCATTCTTGTCAAAAAAGTTAGCTTCTTTGGAATCGGGCAAATAAATCTGCGGATGATCCATAAGGATATCGTGCAGAGTAGTCGTCCCCGACTTTTGAACACCAATACAGATGAAATCCGGTAGTCTTAAATTATCCACGGCTTCTGATCACTTTAGCAGGAACACCTCCTACAATCGTTTTCGGAGGCACATCCTTGGTTACAACTGCATTGGCCGCGATAATAGAACCGCTTCCAATTCGGATACCTTTCGTAATTACCGCACCATATCCGATCCATACATCATCTCCAATGATAACAGGAGCAGTTGTTGTTCCCTGCTGGATCATTGGCTTGTCAGTGTCTTCAAAATTGTGATCAGTATCCCTGATCGATACACTTTGAGCGATCATTACATTTTCACCAATAGTGATCTCATCATTACAACCAATAATTGAGAATGAACCAATAAAAGATCGGTAGCCTATGGTTATTTTACCTGATCCCTGAATCAGCACATCACGATAAATTCTTACGTTTTTTGCTGTTGAAAGTTTGAGAACCCTTTTTTGACCAAAAAAAGGTCTGATATGAACCCTTTTTCCAACAACGTTGTTTGGTCCAATATTTACAAAACGACGATACTTGAGCTTGAAGCACCACGTAGTCCATTTGTCCATTAACTTATATCGGAATAAAAGAAATTTCATCTAATAAAAATTACAAAAATGGCACGTAGTACGTACGATACCCAAGATTGCGCTTAACCAACAAAATACACAATAAATTCCACAACACGATTCCAATGGAAGCAGAAATAGAGGCTCCCAGAATATGATACTGAGGTATAAGAGCAAAGGCCGAAATAAGCATTGCAGCCAAAGCAATAAAGGCTGTATTTCGCAATATTTTTTGATTTCCACTCATATTCAGAAAGAGTCCTACAGATCCGGTTGATGCATTAATCAATTGTCCAATTATCAAAATGATCAGCGGTATATATGCCTCCTTAAAATCAGATCCGAACAAGGACAAGACCTGTTTTCCGCCCAGGATCAAAGCGATCGATAGACCTAATGCTGTCCAAAACATGAGTTTGGTACTTTGAAGTATCACCCGCTGTAATTCGTCTTTCTTTTTTGACCAGAACAATTCAGAGAATTTCGGTGCAGCTATCGTATTAACAACGACAAGAATCATGGTCAATAATTGAGCAATTTTAAATGCAACGCCATAAATACCAACCTGTTCCGTCTCCGCGTAGGCTTCAAGAATGAATAGTGGCGTGGATGTAATGAACAAACCGGTTAATCCAGAGACCATCATAGGTGAGGAAACACGCATTAACTCGCCTCCGTTTATTTCTTTCTTTTCAGCATTTTCGAAACGGGCGATCTTACCAAGAACTGTCGAATTTGACAAGAGGAAATTCAATATCACAGCTCCGATGATCATATAAATGATGTAGATCAATTGAAGATTTTCATTCCACAGTATAAAGAGCGCTGCCAGCATGAATAAAGGCCTTGAAACGGTTCTGATAAATTCAGAAACCTTCAATAGTTTGAACCCTCTGATAAACTCGATGGCAATACGATCCATTACGAACAGAGGCAGCAACATCGATAATAGTTGTATTGCCGACGTATATGCTTCATTTTTGAATATTTGTGTTGCAAGGATTTCAGCGGTAAGGAATCCGATTAATCCGATCACAATAGCGAATGGAAAAATCAATTTCCATATCAGACCGTATAACACTTTTATTGTTGAGCGGGATTCATCATTATTGTATTGTCCCACATACCTTAAAACAGATGTGGTGGTTCCCATAGCTGCCAGAGAGCTGGCAATGATCAATAGCTGATTCGTCAAACTGTAATATCCAACCCCTGCCTTTCCGAATTTGACAGTGATATAATAGACAAGCAAATAGCTGAGAAGAATTCCGGCAGACTTCAGAAAAAAGGTAATTAAACTGCCTCTAACCAACTCCAATAAGTTGGCGTCACCCTTTAGTTTCCGAAGCGTTTTTTTTACCATTGTCTATTCCCTCGAGACGAGGAACCAATTGTTCAATAGTTCTTTACGGTTATAAACCATTTCCTGTTTCGTTATCCAGTCAGTAAATTGACATCCGGCATATTTTGCGATCGCATGACCCGCTGCAGTATCCCACTCCATAGTGGGTGCGAATCTCGGGTAACAATCCGCAACACCTTCAGCAACCATACAGATCTTTAGTGAACTTCCCTTTGAAATCATTTCCAGATCACCATGCTTTTTTTCGAGTGTCCCGATATAATCCTCGGTTTCTGATGATAGATGAGATCTACTGGCAACAACAGTAAATTTTCTTCCTTCATAGGTCAGCGGCAGTTTTGTTGCTTGCTGGAAGATATCATCATAACTGGCTGTGAGTTCCAGATCTTTAATAATGAAACTTCCCTGCTGCTCATTTCCAAAGTAAAGGGTGTTTAAAACAGGCACGAATATGATTCCCATTTTCGGAACACCATTCTCAATTAATGCGATGTTAACAGTAAACTCGCCATTCCGATTGATGAATTCTTTAGTGCCATCGATAGGATCTACAATCCATAGTTGATTCCAATCCTTTCGATCCTCGTACGGAATGCTTTTTCCTTCTTCTGATAAGATGGGAATCTCAGTTTCCTGCAAGGCATTCCAGATGATGTCATGAGATCGCTGATCTGCAACTGTTAGCGGAGAATTATCTTCTTTGAAATTGATTTCAAAATCATTTTGTTCGTAGATATCCAAAATAGCTTCACCTGCTTTTAAGGCAGCTTTAATGGCAAGACTTTGTAATTTATCCAATGATTCCATGCTCGATTAAACGATCATTCCGGCAGCGACTGTTTCGTTGGTCTGATCGTCGATGAGGATCAAACTACCTGTTATTCGGTTTTTCCTATACGGATCGATCATCAGTGGTTTGGTGGTTCTGATCTTTACTTTACAGATATCGTTCATATTCAATTCCTTGTCGTCATATTCACGATCCAGGGTGTTGATGTTGATCTTATAAAGCACTTCTTTGATCATCGCTTTTTGCTCATTTGTCGTATGCATGATCGAGTATTTAGCGCGAGGCATAGCGGGTTTATTATTTAACCAGCAGATCATGATTTCAATGTCTTGTTCGCAATCAGGTTGATTTTGAGACTTAACGATCATGTCGCCCCGACTGATATCTATTTCATGCTCGAGGGTCATCGCTACCGACATTGGAGCGTAAGCTTCCTTAATTTCTTTCGAATCGCAGTGAATACTGGTTATCTTACTTGTAAATCCTGAAGGCAATACAGTAATCTCATCGTTTGGTCGGAATATTCCGCTTGCTATTCTTCCTGCATATCCTCTATAATCATGATAGCCTTCTTTCTGTGGCCTTAAAACCGTCTGAACTGGGAAACGAGCATCAACCTTGTTGAGATCACTACTGATGTGCAACGTTTCCAGCGTATGCAGCAGTGGAGCACCCATGTACCAGTTCATATTTTCAGAACGATTTACTACGTTATCTCCTTTAAGTGCACTGATTGGAATGTACTGAACATCTTTAACCAGCATTTTAGATGAAAGCTCCTCGTATTCATGAACGATTTCATTGAATCTCTTTTCGTCGTATTCAACAAGATCCATTTTGTTGACGCAAACGATAATGTGAGATATCTGAAGTAATGATGCTATAAACGAATGACGTTTCGTCTGCTCGATTACACCGTTTCGAGCATCGATTAGAATGATTGCCGCATTCGCTGTAGAAGCACCCGTTACCATGTTTCTCGTGTATTGAATATGTCCGGGGGTATCCGCAATAATGAACTTTCGTTTGGGAGTGGTGAAGTAGCGATAAGCTACATCGATTGTTATTCCCTGTTCCCGTTCATCACGAAGTCCGTCTGTGAACAAGGCAAGGTCAATTCCTTCGTGCCCCTTTCGTTCACTTGTCTTCTCAACCGCCTGAATCTGATCTTCAAATATGGATTTTGAGTCATATAGCAATCTTCCGATCAAGGTGCTTTTACCATCATCAACACTTCCAGCAGTTGTAAATCTTAGTAATTGATTCTTTTCCGTATCCATCTCTAAAAATATCCTTGTTTTTTCCGATCCTCCATGGCTGTCTCCGATCGTTTATCATCTGCTCTGTTACCTCTTTCTGTCTGACGCATAACTGATACTTCTGCAATAACTTTCTCAAGCGTATCAGCATCAGACTCGATTCCACCGGTGATTGTTATATCACCCAATGTTCTAAATCGAATTTTCTTTTTAACCACTTTTTCCGACTCATCCATGATCAGGTGTTCTGAAACAGGAATCCAGGAATTATTTCTCCAAATCACTTCGCGTTCGTGAGCCAGATAAAGAGAAGGTATTTCTATCTTTTCTCTTAAGATGTAATTCCATACATCCATTTCAGTCCAGTTACTGATCGGGAACACTCTGAAGTGTTCACCCTGAAAGTGTTTACTATTGAATAAATTCCACAATTCGGGTCGCTGATTTTTTGGATCCCATTGACCAAAATCATCCCGATGCGAGAAGAATCGTTCCTTAGCACGTGCCTTTTCCTCATCTCTTCTGGCTCCACCTATCGCACAATCAATCTGATTACTCTCAATTGTATCTAGAAGTGTTGTGATTTGAAGGGCGTTACGAGTTGCATTCTTTCCTTTCTCTTCTGCAACGCGACCGGTATCAATTGACTCTTGAACTAAGCCAACCAGCAGGCTTACGTCCAGGCTTTTAACCAGATTGTCGCGAAAATTAATCGTTTCAGGGAAATTGTGTCCCGTATCGACGTGAAGTAATTTAAATGGAATATTAGCCGGGTGGAAAGCCTTTTTTGCCAGTTGCGTTACGACAATACTGTCCTTACCGCCGGAGAATAATATAACGGGATTCTGAAACTTAGCGTAGACTTCTCTAAGTACATAGATTGCTTCAGATTCCAATTCATCGAGATAGTTTAAGTAGTACTTACTCATTTTGTAACAATTGTGCTTTTTATATGATCATAGATCAAATTAACGGCTTCATTTACAGCAAGCTCTTCTGTTTTAATTTCAATATCCGGGCTTAACGGGGCCTCGTATGGAGCTGAAATTCCTGTAAAGTTATCAATTTCTCCTGCCCGGGCCTTCTTATATAACCCTTTAACGTCTCTTCTTTCGCATTCTTCCAGACTTGTATTAACAAAAACTTCGAGAAAATTCTCTGAGCCAACAATATCTCGAATCATCTCCCGATCAGAGATTAAGGGTGAAATGAATGAAGCTATAGTAACGACGCCTGAATCGATCATCAATTTTGCAACTTCAGCGATGCGGCGAAGATTTTCTGTTCGATCCGCTGCGCTAAATGTCAAATCCTTATTCAGCCCAAATCGAATATTGTCTCCATCCAGGGTGTATGTCAAGATCTCGCGATCATGCAAATAGGATTCCAGTGCATTGGCTATGGTTGATTTTCCAGATCCTGAAAGACCAGTAAACCAAATCAATTTCGAATTTTGATTTAGGAGAGACTCGCGGTCCTCTCGTGTTATTCCGAATTGTTGCCTATGTAGGTTCTTCGTCACTCTTTTAAAGACTTTCTTTTTTCTTTTTCCAGACCAAGATTTGCTTTGTACCAGGCACGTTCATGCAGGTAATATAATACCATTTTAATGGCTGCTTCTGCAACTGCAACACCTGACGCTTTTTCTATGGCAGATTTATCATGTCTGAAGAAGAAATAAGCCAGAAGAAATGTTGTTAACGAGGCTATTACGCGCCAAGTTATAGTTTTTGCTAGGTGTCTTAACCTTGATCGATCTTTCATCGTACAAAAATACTACAATTAAGGTAATTATTGCTTGAGGTTCTCCCAATACCAATTGATCGCTTCGATTAAGCCCTCTTCGAATGTATGACTTGGTTGATAACCAAGTAATTCTTTGGCTTTTTCAATCGAAGCCATTGAATGCGGAACGTCCCCCTGTCTTTCAGGACCATAAATGATCTCGACGTTTTTGATATGATCGTCGTACTCACCGAGTAGATCCCGGATTTTTTCAGCGAGAGTCGCAAGGTCCGTACGTTGACCAACCGCGGTATTGAATACCTGATTAATAGCCGCTTTATTCGTAGTAGTCGCTGCCAGGTGATTCATTTGAATAACATTATCGATATACGTGAAATCCCGTGAATAGCTTCCGTCTCCATTAATTATCGGTGATTCATGTTTTATATATGCTTCAACAAATTTAGGGATCACTGCAGCATAAGCTCCCTCTGGAGATTGTCTTTTGCCAAACACATTGAAATATCGGAGCCCTATTACTTCAAGTCCATACGTTAAATGAAATACATGGGCATACAACTCATTAACGAGCTTTGTCACAGCATAAGGCGATAAGGGCTTGCCAATCTCTTCCTCGATTTTTGGAATGGAGGTTGAATCGCCATAAGTGGAAGAGCTGGCTGCATAGACAAATCTCTTAATACCAGCGTCTCTGCTTGTAATTAGCATATTTAGGAAGCCTGAAATGTTGACTTCATTCGTGCTAAGCGGATCTTTTATAGACCTGGGTACGGAACCCAGTGCAGCCTGATGAAGCACGAGATCCTTGCCATGAACGGCTTGTACACACGTATCAAAGTCCCGAATATCGCCTGCGATCAAGGTGAATTTATCGTGATTTCTGAATTCAGCTATGTTTTCCTCTGAACCAGTAGCAAAATTATCCAGGCAAGTAACATCGTTTCCGTGGTTAAGTAAGTTTTCACATAGATTTGAACCTATGAAACCCGCTCCCCCCGTAACCAGAACCCTTTTATTTCGTATAAAATTCACGTACCTTCTATAATTCGGATAAAATAATGACTTTGAGAATGCAAATAAAAGCATTATTTGCCAAAGTGATAGATAGGTAATAAGATTTAAAATATGGTGTGGGATTCAAACAGAATCCATAAATTATATTATTATTGTATTAAGCAAGTAATAGCTATTTTTGCATACTTGTTTAGCTACGAGAGGAACATGGGGAAACTAACAGCACTTTTAATAGCGTTGCTATCGGTATGGAGCAGTGGACTCTCTCAGGACATTTATAATAAATGGTCTGTTGACGGAAATTTTGGCGTGAATAGTGTCATGGGTGAGTTCGCGGATGGTTACATGTCTAATTCCATTGGTTTTTTTCACGGTGATATTGGCGGTAGATACATGCATACCAACCTTTTTGGGTTTGGTTTCCATTTGGGAATGGATCGTGTTAAACACGATGAGGTAGGAAATAACGGATTCCTTTTTAATCAAGACTCAAAACCTTTCGAAACGCATTATTTCAGGACGCAGGCTGAGATGTTCATTAATATAGGGCGCCTTATCGAAATTGATAATCTACACGAAGACATTGGAATGCTTCTTCACACTGGGGTTGGTTTTGCTTCGCTGAAAGACTCTAAAAATTCGGTATGGTTTAAGAACTGGAAGAATCAGGGTACTGACCAGATGTTGAATTATATGATAGGAGTCAGACCCCAATATAATTTGGACGATCGTTATTCTGTGCATATGGATGTATCCATGGCGTTCAATTACTATCAGTCGAAGACATGGGATTTTACCGAGAATAACTTTAAGAAGGACGTTCATGGTAAAGTATTTAGTCTTTCTTTTGGAATTTCAGTTTACCTAGGTGAGCATGACAAGCATCTTGACTGGGTGATCGTACCAAAGGGAGGCTCTACCTATAACGGTAATGATACCATCAGGAAGATTGAAACAATTCGAACGATTGAAACGATCCGCGTTAAAGGAGAAGGAGAACATTTCAAGAAAGATTCGGTTGAGACAGAAAAGAGAGAACCCGAAAATGATTTCGATGGTGATGGTGTTCCAAATGACAAAGATCTTTGTCCTACAACGCCAGGTGATGAATTGAACGGATGTCCTAGCTCAGATAGAGATGGAGATGGTGTTCGTAATGATATTGATGATTGCCCTGATCAGGCAGGATCCAGAACAACAGGTTGTCCGGATATTCCGCTTGAGGTGAAAATTGTACTGAATGACGCGATGCGAAGTGTCAATTTCCGTCCATCGAATGACATTATTGAAGATACTTCGTACCAGTATTTAGATGAAGTGGTTGAGATAATGAATGAGCATCCGGAATACTATATGCTCGTTGAAGGTAACACAGATAATCAGGGTGCAGAAGGTCCATTGATGAATCTGTCAGTTAAGCGAGCTGAAAAAGTTGTGGAATATTTGGTTGAGAAAGGTATTTCTAAAGATCGACTGAAAGCAGTAGGACATGGAGGAAATAACCCGATAGCTTCCAATCAACATCCAGAAGGTCGCAAGCAAAATGAGCGGGTGGAATTCACCGTCAAATTTAATGCTCAGTTTAGATAATCGATAAACATTCTTTGAGTGCGGCTTTCCAATCTCTGCTTGCTATATTAAAATCCCTTTTGATCTTATTACAATCGAGTACGGAATACTTAGGTCGTGTTGCTTTGGTTGGATACTCGGAAGCTGCAATCGGATTAACAATGCAATCAATCTGAGCAATTCGAAAGATTTCTTTCGCGAAGTCATACCATGAAGCTTGTCCCTGATTCGCGAAGTGATAGACTTTTCCGTTTGAGCTAAGTGAGTTATTCTGCGTAATTATATCAAGACAAGCCCGGCCAAGATCACGTGCATAAGTCGGTGTACCTATTTGATCATTAACGACATTTAGCTCATTTTTACTTTCAGCCAAACGAAGCATTGTCTTCATGAAATTACTTCCATAGGATGAGTAAAGCCAAGCCGTTCGTATCACGATACCATCAGCATCGGAATTGACCACCACTTGTTCTCCTGCTAATTTCGATCTTCCGTAAACACCAATAGGATCCGTTTCATCTGTTTCCATATATGGTGACCTTTTTTGACCATTGAAGACATAGTCCGTTGAAACATGGATATAGCGCAAGCCGTATTTTCGCGCTACAGCATCCAGATTTGCTACTCCATCACGATTGACAGCGAAGGCAAGCTCTTCATTATCTTCGGCATCATCGACTGCGGTATAGGCAGCACAATTAATGATCCCGGAAAAATGGCTGTTTTCGATAATCTTCTCAATGGATTCAATTCGAGTGACATCACACATATCAGATCCGGCAAATACAAGCTCGGCATCATAATCGTTACGAAGAGCGTTGATCTCTTGCGCACATTGACCGTTTTTACCTATTACGAGGATTTTCATTTAAAAGGACTGTCGAAATTCGAAAAAGACTGAAGTTTAGTGTCTTTATCAGACAAACGCACTTCTTCGTCCATTAATTGCCAGTTAATATTCAGAACAGGATCATTCCACATGATCCCTCCTTCATGCTCAGGAGCATATATGTTGTCGACTTTATAAGCGAATATCGCTGTCTCGCTCAGTACCGCAAAGCCATGAGCAAATCCTCTTGGAACGAAAAACTGACGTTTGTTTTGATCGTTGAGAATAACTGATCTATGTTCACCATAAGTAGGCGAACCTAAGCGCAAGTCAACAGCTACATCGATCACTTCTCCCTGAATAACGCGAACCAGCTTTGCCTGTTCATAGGGTGGAATCTGAAAGTGTAAACCACGAAGTACTCCCTTTCCAGATTTCGATTCGTTGTCTTGCACAAAGTTGACCTCCTTAATATTTTCATCGAACCAATTTTTGCTGTAGGATTCCAGAAAATACCCCCGTTCATCACCGAAAACGGTTGGCTCCAAAATAATTAAATCTTCTATGCCGGTTTCGATTTTCTTCATCGCTTATTTAATGCGTTTCAATAAGTATTCACCGTATCCTGACTTGGCCAGCGGTTTGGCGACTTCCGTAAGTTTTTCCTTGTCTATAAAACCTTGCATGTATGCGATCTCTTCCAAACAAGCAACTTTCAACCCTTGTCTTTTCTCGATGGTTTGAATAAAACTTCCTGCTTCAAGCAGCGAATCATGTGTTCCTGTATCCAACCAGGCGTATCCTCTTCCCATTAATTCAACTTTCAAGGTGCCTCTGTTAAGATATTCTTCGTTTACAGTCGTAATCTCGAGCTCACCACGAGCTGATGGTTTAATGCTTTTGGCAACCTCTATAACACTGTTTGGATAAAAGTATAAGCCAACAACAGCGTAATTGGATTTAGGTTGACTTGGTTTTTCTTCAACCGATATAACATTCCCATCTTGATCGAATTCAGCAACACCATATCTTTCCGGGTCATTCACATAATATCCAAATACGGTTGCATTTTGGTCATTCTCAACGTTTGTACGAGCATGTGCAAGCATATTTGTAAGACCATGCCCATAAAAGATATTGTCACCTAATACGAGACAAACGTCATCTTCACCTATGAAATCCTCCCCGATTAAAAATGCTTGAGCTAGTCCTTCAGGTTTGGGTTGCACTTTATAGCTTAGCTTTATTCCAAAATCGCTTCCATCTCCGAGAAGCTTTTCAAAATTGGGAAGATCTTCTGGTGTGCTAATAATCAGTATATCCCTGATGTTTGCTAACATTAAAACAGATAAAGGATAGTAAATCATCGGTTTGTCATAAACCGGTAATAGTTGTTTTGAAACCCCCTTTGTAATTGGGTATAATCTTGTGCCAGATCCTCCTGCTAAAACAATTCCTTTCATTTCGCCTTGATTGAGGGGCTAAAATAATGAATTTTAAGGGGAATGAGCATAAGCGGCTTTTTGAATTCAAAAGTGCTTTAATATCTGTTAAACAGGCCGATTTATTTGTCCATTTATGTATCTTTAAGCCCTTAAAATCTTTGAACAATCGTTACAATGAAAAAAATACAAATGGTGGATCTGGTTAGTCAGTACCAGAATATAAAACCAGAGGTTGATCAGGCGATCTCGGAAATACTGGAGTCTGCCCAATTCATCAATGGACCAGCGGTGAAACAATTTCAATCGGATCTTGAGTCATATTTGAATGTTAAACACGTTATTCCTTGTGCGAATGGTACGGATGCATTACAAATTGCTTTAATGGCACTTGATTTGAAGCCGGGTGACGAGATTATTACGCCATCATTTACGTTTATTGCGACCACTGAAGTGATAGCATTGTTAGGGTTAAAACCCGTCTTTGTGGATGTTGACAAGGATACGTTCTGTATCGATCCCGATTCCATACGTAATGCAATCACCGATAAGACCAAAGTAATTGTGCCGGTGCATTTGTATGGTCAGGTGGCTAACATGAAAGAAATCATGTCGATCGCTGATGAACATGGATTGTATGTTATCGAAGATAATGCTCAGGCTATTGGAAGCAATTATCACATGGACAAAGGTGATGTGAAAACTGGAACGATAGGTCACATGGGTTGTACATCCTTTTTCCCATCCAAGAATTTGGGATGTTATGGAGATGGTGGAGCTATTTTCACAAACGACGATGACCTTGCAGGAAAAATGAGGATGATCGTGAATCACGGTCAGAGTAAACGATATTATCATGACCTGGTAGGGTGTAATTCCCGATTGGATTCAATTCAGGCGGCTGTATTGAGTATTAAGTTGAGGAAACTGGATGAGTATATTGATGCCAGAAGAAAGGTAGCGGATCATTACGATCGTTTCTTTGCTAAATGGGATAACATCCAAACTCCGCATCGCGATGATGTGTCCAAGCACGTTTTTCATCAGTATACACTCATTCTCGATGGAATCGATCGCGACGCATTGAATCAATTTCTTGCGGATCGAGATGTACCTTCCATGATTTATTATCCTGTTCCTGCGCACAAACAAAAAATGTTCGAGTCATTCGGAAGTGATCAAACTGAGTTACCAATAACCGACTGGTTGACTGAGAGAGTTCTGTCGTTACCGATTCATACCGAAATGGAGCCAGATCAACTTGATTATATTTGTAGTTCAATTGAAGAATTCCTAAACACGAACAAGGCATAGATGAAGAAAATTGCTGTCGTTGGATCAGGCTATGTTGGATTGGTGACCGGTACTTGCTTTGCGGAAACTGGTAATCAGGTTATTTGCGTTGATATCGATGCAGATAAAGTCAGCCGTATGCAACAAGGCGAAATACCGATCTATGAACCACATCTGGAAGGCTTATTTGAGAGGAATATAAAGGATGGGAGATTATCATTCACAACGGACTTGAAACAAGCAGTGGATTTTGCAGAAGTGATTTTTCTGGCATTACCTACACCACCTGGAGAAGATGGCTCTGCCGATTTGAGTTATGTATTAGATGTTGCTGGACAGATTGGATCTATGATTACAGAGTTTAAGGTAATTGTTGATAAATCTACGGTTCCTGTTGGAACAGCAGATAAGGTAGAAGAAGTTATTAAAAATGCGACGGATGTGGATTTTGCAGTCGTATCAAATCCGGAGTTCTTAAGAGAAGGATTTGCGGTTGATGATTTCATGAATCCCGAAAGAGTGATTATCGGTACGACGAATGAAAGAGCTAGAGGGGTCATGCAGGAAATGTACACGCCTTTTGTGGAATCAAAACACGCCATCATTTTTATGGATGAGCGATCTGCCGAACTAACGAAATATGCTGCAAATGCATTCCTGGCAACGAAGATCACGTTTATGAATGAGATCGCTAATTTTTGTGAAAAGGTAGGAGCTGATGTTGATAAGGTGAGAATCGGAGTAGGAGCTGATAGCCGCATTGGGAATAAATTTTTATATCCTGGAATTGGATTTGGAGGAAGTTGTTTCCCAAAAGATGTGCAGGCACTCTTGAACAGCGGGAGATCAAATAATTACAATTTCGAGATAATTGATAGTGTATTATCTGTTAACGATAGGCAAAAGCTAAGACTAGCTGATAAACTGAAGGATTATTATGGCAGCCTCCAAGGTAAAAAGTTTGCTCTATGGGGTCTAGCCTTTAAACCGGACACGGATGATATTCGTGAGGCTGCGTCATTATATCTAATCGATGAACTGGTTCAGAATGGAGCGGAGGTAATCGCTTTCGATCCGGAAGCGGCTGATAATGTCAGAAAAGCAATTGGGGATAAAATAGCGTATGCTGAAAATCAATACAATGCTTTGGATGATTGTGATGCCTTGTTGATCGCAACCGAATGGTCGATTTTCCGATCTCCGGATTTCAACGCGATCAAAGAAAGATTGAAAGAACCGGTGATCTTTGACGGAAGAAATATATACGAGCTCGACAAAATGGAAGAGCTAGGGTTTTATTATAGTTCGATAGGAAGAAGAACAATAGATAAAAAATAGTGGATAGAAGAAAAAAAGTACTGATAACTGGAGCTGCCGGATTTCTCGGATCTCATCTTTGCGATATGTTCGTGAAGAAGGGGTATGAGGTGATTGCAATGGATAATCTGATCACAGGCAGAATTGAGAATATTCAGCATCTCTTCCCTATGGAGAATTTTGAATTCTGGCACCATGATGTCACGAAATTTATTCATGTGCCGGGAGAATTGGATTATATACTTCATTTTGCATCACCGGCTAGTCCAATCGATTATCTGAAAATTCCTATCCAAACGCTGAAGGTAGGTTCATTAGGAATTCACAACTGCTTGGGTCTGGCAAAAGCCAAAAATGCAAGAATCTTAATCGCATCGACATCAGAGATATATGGTGACCCGATAGTCCATCCACAGAATGAGGATTATTGGGGGAATGTTAATCCGGTTGGACCAAGAGGAGTGTACGATGAGGCAAAGAGATTCCAGGAGGCAATTACCATGGCGTATCACACCTTTCACGGACTCGAAACGAGAATAGTACGAATATTCAACACCTATGGTCCTCGAATGAGATTGAATGATGGAAGGGCTTTACCGGCGTTTATCGGTCAGGCGTTGAGAGGAGAAGACCTTACCGTATTCGGAGATGGTTCGCAAACGAGATCATTCTGTTTCGTTGATGACTTGATGGATGGAATCTATCGTTTACTTCACAGTGATTACGAACAACCAATTAATATTGGGAATCCATCCGAAATAAGCATTCTCGATTTTGCAAAAGAGATTCTGGATCTAACCGGTGCGAATCAGAAAATTGTATTCAAAGATCTGCCTCTTAATGATCCGAAGCAGCGACAACCGGACATAACAAGAGCCAAAGAGATATTGGGCTGGGAACCTAGGGTCAAGCGATCAGATGGATTGAAACTGACTTATGAGTACTTTAGTAAATTGGGTATAGAAGAGTTGAAAGAGACGGCTCACTATAATTTTGATAATTATATACTGCGTTAATGGACTACTTTGCACATGAAACTGCTGTAATCGACGAGGGTTGCGAAATTGGTACCGGAACTAAGATCTGGCATTTCTCCCACATCATGCCGAAATGTATTATCGGTCAAGGCTGTAATATTGGGCAAAATGTGGTTGTATCACCCGAAGTGAAGCTGGGAAATAATGTAAAGGTTCAGAACAACGTCTCTTTGTATACCGGTGTCGAGTGTGAAGATGATGTTTTTCTGGGACCATCCATGGTTTTCACCAACATTACAAATCCCAGATCGGCAGTCATCCGACGCGATCAATATGATAAAACAGTGGTAAGAAAAGGAGCAAGCATCGGCGCCAATGCTACCATTGTATGTGGTCATGATATTGGTGAATTTGCGTTCATTGGAGCTGGAGCTGTTGTGACAAAAGCAGTAAAACCATACGCGTTGGTGGTAGGAAACCCGGCCCGACAAATTGGTTGGATGAGTGAATACGGTCATCGATTAGAATTTGATGCGGAAGGCAATGCGGTTTGTCCGGAAAGTGAGGATGTTTATAAATTGGAAAATGGATCTGTCAAAAAATTATAGTAATGACTGATAGTAGTAAAATAAAATTCGCCGTTGTTGGTGCCGGACATATCGGAAAGCGTCATGCTGAAATGGTTCGTAGAGATGAAGAATCTGAACTTGTCGCGATGGTTGATGTGCGAAGTCAGGAAGAGTGTGAAGCGACGCATTTGGATGTTCCATTTTTTACAACAATGGAGGAAATGTTTGATTCCGGAATTGAGATCGACGTGGTCAATGTTTGTACTCCCAATGGTCTGCACGCGGAACAGAGTTTGGCGGCACTTGAGGCAAAGAAGCACGTTGTTGTTGAAAAACCAATGGGTCTATCTAAGGACAATTGCGAGAAAGTTATTTATAAATCACTGCAGGAATCAAAGCACGTTTTCTGCGTCATGCAAAACAGATATTCACCACCTTCGGAATGGATTAAGTCAGTTGTTGAAGATAAAATTCTGGGAGATATTTTCATGGTGCAGCTGAATTGCTATTGGAACCGTGATGATCGCTACTATATGAAAGGTGGATGGAAAGGGACACAGAACCTCGACGGTGGAACCTTATTTACTCAGTTTTCACATTTTATAGACATCATGTATTGGCTGTTTGGTGACATTGACAATATTCAAGGAAAATTCAAAGACTTTACACATGCCAATTCAACGGATTTTGAAGATTCTGGAATGGTAAATTTCGACTTTGTAAATGGTGGTATGGGATGCTTGAATTATTCCACTGCCGTTGCAGATCAGAATCTGGAAAGCTCAATTACGATCATAGGGAGTAAAGGAAGTGTAAAGATTGGCGGGCAATACATGAACGAAGTTGAGGTATGTAATATCAACGGATATGAAATGCCGGAATTGAAAGCGGCAAATCCAGCCAACGATTATGGTCCTTACAAGGGATCAGCTGCAAACCACAACTACGTTATTAAAAATGTAATTGATACGTTAAAGGGTCGTACAACGGCAACCACGAACGCTTTGGAAGGTCTTAAAGTAGTAGAGATAATAGAAAGAATATATAAAGTTAGAAATGAGCAAATCGATATATAATAGTTTATTGGATGGTGAATCAAAATTAGCCGTCATTGGATTAGGTTACGTTGGATTACCGATTGCGCTGGAATTTGCAAAGAAGATTAAGGTTGTAGGATTCGATATCAATGAATCAAGGGTCGAGATGATGAGAAACAAAATCGATCCAAGTAATGAATTAGAAGCGACAGCATTCGATGGTTGTGATATTTTATTTACATCGGACCTAGAAGACCTAAAGGATGTCAACTTTTTCGTTGTAGCAGTTCCAACTCCTATTGACGATGCAAAGATGCCTAACCTAAAACCCTTACTTTCTGCGAGTGCAACGGTTGGCAAGGCATTGAAAAAGGGAGACTATGTAGTATTCGAATCCACTGTTTATCCTGGTTGTACAGAAGAAGATTGTATTCCTGTGCTTGAAGCCGAATCAGGATTGTCATTTCCGGATGATTTCAAAGTGGGGTATTCTCCTGAACGGATTAACCCGGGAGATAAAAAACACACACTTCAGAATGTTATCAAAGTGGTTTCCGGATGCAGTGAAGAGTCATTGGATCAGATCGCAAAAGTTTATGAGCTGGTGGTGGGTGCAGGAGTACACCGTGCCTCTTCGATCAAAGTAGCTGAAGCAGCAAAGATTATCGAAAACACACAGCGAGATGTCAACATTGCATTGATCAACGAATTGTCGATCATCTTTAATAAGCTTGGTATAAATACTTTCGACGTCCTGGAAGCTGCCGGAACGAAATGGAATTTTCTGAATTTCTCACCGGGTCTTGTAGGTGGACATTGTATTGGCGTTGATCCATATTATCTAACACACAAAGCGAAACAAGCGGGCTACCACTCGAAAGTGATTAATAGTGGTCGTTACGTAAACGACTCCATGGGATTCTATATCGCAAAGCAAACGGTTAAAAAGATTCTTGCAAAAGGAAAGCACATTCAGGATGCAAGAGTATTGGTGATGGGTGCAACGTTCAAAGAAGATGTGAGTGATATTCGAAATTCTAAGGTGATCGATATTATTACAGAGTTTAATTCTTTCCAGGTAGCTGTTGATCTTGTTGATCCTCATGCTTCCTCTGAAGAAATGCACGAAGAATATGGAGTAGGCTTGACCCAAACACCGAGCAATGATTATGATGCTGTTATTGTAGCGGTTAATCACGCAGAATACAAAGATCTCATTGAATCAGATTTTGAAAAGATGATGAAGGATGATCAGGGAATACTGGTAGATGTTAAAGGAATATTCAAAGGGAAGATCCATAACATGGAATACTGGAGTTTATGATGCAATGGAAGAAAAGGATATTGGTAACAGGTGGAGCCGGTTTTATCGGTTCGCATATGGTGAGGTTACTCGTCAACAAGTATGCTGATTACCTGATCGTAAATCTGGATAAACTTACTTATGCTGGAAATCTGGAAAACTTGAAGGATGTAGAGGATGCAGCGAATTATAGCTTTGTCAAAGCAGATATTTGTGATTCCGACGCCATTTCAGAAGTATTTGAAAAGTTTCAGATTACAGATGTGATCCATTTAGCTGCAGAATCTCATGTAGATCGTTCCATTGAAGGACCAAAAGACTTTGTTCTGGCCAATGTAATGGGAACGGTAAATCTTCTTCACGTAGCCAAGGACGTTTGGGAAGGTGGAGATCATGTCTTTCATCATGTTTCAACAGATGAGGTATATGGTTCACTCGGTGATGAGGGGCTTTTTGAGGAGACTACAGCATATGATCCGAGATCGCCGTATTCCGCGTCTAAAGCATCCTCCGATCATTTTGTTAGAGCTTATTACCATACCTATGGACTCCCGATCAAGATTTCGAACTGCTCGAACAACTATGGTAGTCATCAGTTTCCGGAGAAATTGATACCTCTAATGATTAATAATATTGTACACAAGAAACCACTACCTATATATGGTACAGGCGAGAATGTTCGTGATTGGTTATGGGTCGTAGACCACGTGCAGGCAATTGATCGCATATTCCATGAAGGAAGAGTAGGCGAATCGTATAATATTGGAGGCTTAAACGAATGGACAAACTTAGATCTGGTTCGTTATTTATGTCGTATTCTGGATGAGAAACTGGGACGTGAAGCCGGAGAAAATGAAAAGCTGATTACATTTGTTAAGGACAGAGCGGGTCATGACAAACGATACGCCATTGATGCTACAAAGATCGAAAACGAATTGAACTGGACTCCTTCTGTGACCTTTGAAGAAGGCCTGGCGAGTACGGTCGAATGGTATTTGAATAACACAGATTGGATCGAACAGATCACAAGTGGTGCGTATAAGCAGTATTACGAAGAAATGTATCATAACAGATAATGGGATTATTCGGTAATATCTTTGGTAAAAAGGAAGCTCAGCTGGATCCCATAGAATTGTCGAGGATCGGGGTGGACATGCATTCCCATTTGATTCCGGGTATTGACGATGGATCGAATTCCATGGATGAAAGTATTGTGATGTTAGCGAAGTTTGAAAGCCTGGGCTACCGAAAAGTTATCACGACTCCGCATATCATGAGTGATTACTTTAAAAATACACCGGAGATCATACTGAAAGGTTTGGATCAAGTCAGAGAGACCGCTTCTAAAATGAATTTAAGTATCGAGATAGAGGCGGCTGCTGAATATTACTATGACGATTCATTGATGAATCGGCTAAAGTCAAAAGAAGAGCTTCTTACATTCGGCAACAAGCATATCTTATTTGAGTTTTCGTTTCATTCTGAGCCGGGACAAATCGAAGAATTGTTCTTCGAAATGCTAACGCAAGGATATTTGCCGGTTTTGGCACATGCCGAACGCTATGCCTTTTTATTTGAACGCCTGGATAAAATCAGCGATTGGAGGGAGAAAGGGATCAATATTCAAATGAATCTTAACTCACTCTCCGGACATTACGGACCCATTGTTCAAAAACAAGCGGAGAACATGGTCGATAGAAAACTGGTAGATTTCGCTGGAACCGATTGTCATCGAATTGATCACCTGATGCTACTGGAAGAAAGCTTGAGCAAACCATACTTCCATAAATTACTAGAACTGGACCTTAAAAATCCAACGCTGTAATTCATTGATGTCATTTGGGTTATTTACCCTGGTATATTTTTAATATATTTGATTAAAACTTCACCATGGATACCATACAGATCTCTAGTTTTATTTTACTGGGCTTAACAGCTGCCATTCTACAGTTTAAGCGCTTTTATCGATTTCTAGCATTCCTGCATTTATTGTTTTTCCTTGCTGCAGGACTAGTAGTTTCATCCGGATTAGATGATGCCGGACAGGACTTTCTTTTCGGCTTAATCGCTGTGACCTCGATAAATTTTGTAGCGGCCAATCTTATTCCAGCGATGCTTCGGAGAAGAGTAATCAGGCTGATTATACCCGTCATTACCTTTGCAGTATTTTTCTTCATTAGTCGTGGACATGACGTCGAAGCACTGGAAACAAAGTTTTCAATTTATAGTTACATATTGATAGCAGGAGTGGCAGTTTCATTACTTACGGTAGATGTCGGTGAGTTAAAGATCAGGGCTTTCAACAAATTGCTCGGCGGGATGAGTGATGAAAAGATCTTGTCGGCCTTCGTTATTTTTGCAGCTGCCATTTCGTTGTTTCTTGGAATATTCAGTGGATTAACATTTGGTGCGTATGCTGTTACTGCAGCTTACTTATCTGCATCATTTTACCGTCAGGATGATGACAAATATCCAGTAGTAAGCATGTTATTGATCACATTAATGCTGAGTCTGGCTTACCAATATGGTATAAGTGATTTGTCGATTCTAAAACCTAAACTGATTGCCGGTCTATTAATCGGGTTATTTGGCTTTGAGTTCATTCGCCTTTTGATCAGGTCAAAAGACCGGACACTGGGTGCGGTAATAACTTCATACCTCGTTGTGGGACTACTGGTCGGCACCTTGTTATTTGTAGGAACGAAGCTTTCAAGTCTGGGAGGCATTGATGCAGTCCTTGCATTAGTTATGGGTATAGCGATTGCAAATCTGATCAATGGGAAAGCGTTCGTTGCATTGGGCATTGGATCACTACTAATGGCTGGAATCGGATTCATACCGGATAATACTGATTCGACACAAGATAAAATTGAGGCAGAAGCCGAAACGAGCAATCAAATGACAGAAGCGAAAGTCAAATACACTACACTGGATGATGCTGTCGGTATGTACGAGATCATTCCCGGTTCGTCTCGGGTGGATTTCAAACTCGGTCCAAATAAGGAAACTGAGGGAGCATTCAAGAAAGTGCGAGGAACGATCGAAATCAAAGAAGAATTAAAGAAGTCGAATTTTGATATTAAACTTTCACTTGCAGATTTCACGACTTATGATGATTTCAGGGATGAATCACTCATGGAAGAAACATATTTCAACGCATCGCAATTTCCGGGCATGACTTACAAAAGTGAAAGAATCGAAATTGATGGTGATGAGTATACGATAAACGGTATGTTTACTATGCTGGGTGTAAAACGATTGGTAAAAGTGTCGTTAAAGCGAATTGACACCGAAGGTAAAGTAATCTTAATAGGTGAAGGAAGTCTAGACCGTACAGAATTTGGGATGGATCCAAGTGCGGCAGAAGGTAATGTGGTTGACTTTACATATAAGGTCGAGTTGAAAAAACTCGACTAAAAATAAAAAGGTTTGAGATAGACTGTTCCGTCACGTGAAACCAGGGTTGGAAATGGAATTTTAAGATAATTCAGTTGTTTTACCATTGTTTTTACCCAAGGTCGTTTGATATTCAGCGCGGAGAAATCAATGTCGAGAGAAAACAAATATTCTCTGGAAGATCGATAAGTAAAATTGCCTACAGGATCATAATACATTTCTTCAGAACCAACCAGCTTGGCATGAGCACTATAACCGAATGAAACACACAGCCATTTTGGAATTTTACTCTCCGGTGCAAACTTACTCAGATTAAAACTCAACCAGTAACTCTGACCATTGTAGTCTTTTAAAAGTGATTCCGCAAAGTTTGATCCTAAAACCTCCGGACGTATCTCAGCAAACTCCGTGGGGTGATACGAAAACTTCGGAATAATTCTTTCTTCTTCCCAAACCAGATCCTGTACAAGGTATGTGGCAGTTCCTGCAATATTTGAAGTCACATCTGCCCAGCTAAAACCCCATTCATCACTATAAGCGTCAAACATTTCAAGTGTCGCTTGATACCCTAAACTAATTCCGGTTCCGATAAGCACAGATTTCTTTCGGTTCACACCGGTCCAACGATACATGGATGAGCAAAGTGAATTGAGTTTGTAGGCGGTATAAAAATGACCCACCTTATCCATTTGAAGCCAGTTCTTTGAGTCATCAAAGGTGTGCCAACCTGTTTTCTCAACGTCTTTATACCATATCTGCCACAAACCAATCATACTCCCGGACCAGACCGTGCCGATGCTGGCAGACATTCCGATAAGCCTTGGCTTGTTTAACGTGTCACTTGGCGTAATGAAAGACCTTTGCGAGTAGGCGGAACAGGTCAGGATTAGACTCAGTGTCACAAATAAGTTTCGTAACATATTGCCAAATTTATGTAAATGCCCGTAGACTTGGCTTATCAGAGTATAATTTTAACGCCATAACGTCGTTAAACCTTATATTATACTAATTTTGTTGACTTTCTGAATTCATTACTATGATGAAGATGAGAGCAATAAATCAGGTACTGAGATGAATAAAATAATTAAGGATTGGAACGAGATCAAGATCAACGATAGTTGGGCAATTTTTAAAATCATAGCCGAGTTTGTAGAAGGTTATGAGCGAATGGCAAAAATTGGTCCTTGTATTTCGGTTTTTGGTTCCGCAAGAACAACTCCGGATAATAAGTACTATCAAATGGGTGTTGAAGTTGCTCGTTTGTTATCAGCAGGTGGATACGGCGTCATAACAGGTGGTGGTCCGGGAATAATGGAAGCTGGAAATAAAGGAGCCCAGGAAGGAGGAGGTAAATCGGTCGGTCTTAATATTGATCTGCCCTTTGAACAGAATCACAATCCTTATATCGATCAGGAGTATAATCTTGAGTTTGATTATTTCTTTGTTCGAAAAGTGATGTTTGTGAAATATGCACAAGGATTTGTGGCTCTACCAGGTGGATTCGGAACAATGGATGAACTTTTTGAGGCGCTAACGCTTATCCAGACAAAGAAAATAAATACAAGACCTGTCGTATTAATTGGGTCTGATTACTGGACGGGTTTGATCGAATGGATCAAACACGCGATGCTAGATCTCGAATCAAATATTTCACCGAAAGATCTTGATTTGATCAAAATAGTTGACAGTCCTCAAGCAGCTTTTGATGCTATTGAAGACTTCTACAAGTCACACCAATTGAGTCCAAACTTTTAAATCTATCTTTGCAAATAGACGATGAAATCGGAAAGTAAAATAGCTGTGTTGTTCAAGAAATCGAAGAGCTTCATCTGGAGTAGAGCGTTTCTGGTCAATTTTTCTGCACTGATCATTTTCTATATTCTGTTGTACTTTATTCTCCAGGGCTGCCTGGAAAGTCGAACGAATCACGGTGATAAGGTCGAAGTACCGAACCTGATTGGTAAAAATCAGAATACGCTTAAAAGCTTTTTGGCATCGAGTGATCTGGAATTCGAGGTGTTGGATTCAATTTACGAGCCAACTAAAATTGAAGGTACCATCCTGGAACAGGATCCTTCCCCAACCTCTGAGACCGATGTATTCGTTAAGAAAGGTAGAACGATTAAAGTACGGGTATCTAAAAGAACGCAATTGGTTGAAATGCCGAAGCTGGTGGATAAGTCACAGCGATTTGCTGAGAACATATTGAGAAACAGAAAATTTAGATATCGAATTGAATATAAACCATCCAGGGAAGCACACGGTGCGGTACTGGAACAGCTGTATAGAGGTAAAGCAATAGCACCGGGTAAAAAGATTCCAATCGGGTCTACTATCAAGTTGATTGTTGGTAGAAACGAGGAGGGGATTCCGCTGGAGTTACCGAACCTATACGGATTAACAATGGAAGAAGCTCGTGATCGGGTTAATGGTATGTTGAACATGGAGTTTTTACCGATTTGCCCTGATTGCAGCACGAAAAGTGATTCGTTATTGGCGAGGGTTCAATCACAATCTCCGGAATATTTCGACGGAGCAATGGTTGCATCGGGCGGTTCGATAACGGTGTTTTGCACAATAGGTTTAGATGAACCGGAATAATGCATAAATAAGATGAAGTTGAAACTACTATTCATATTTGTAACACTTTTGAGTATCTCTTTACAGGCACAGGTCGAAGAGGTAGGCCCCATTATGGGTAACCCGATCTTACAGGCTAAAGCTGAGAAGAACATCAATGCCAAAGCTAATCCGGGAACATTTGACAGTACATTTATCTATCTGTCAGACACGATTACGTTACCGCTCTTTGATGAATTCAGTTCGGATAAATTCCAGAAATACGGAGCAACCTATACAGATCCGGGGGTGACTTCTGATAAAAAGTACAGATTGTTAGACCTGTCTTCTGTACCGCTACCTAACAGTGTTCTTTATACAGAACAACAAACATTTAAACGAACATTTGACGTAGCGAACTCTTCCTTTATAGATACTTACTTTACGCCAACGGCTATTCAAGTAGGAGATCTTTCAAGTTACCCGGTGACGTATAACACGGTAGATGCATATCCACCATATTATATCTATGATACGATTGATTACCCGAATGATCCGGACACGATTTGGATTCCGAGTGCGGAACTATTTCAGGACTCGGCGACGCAGTTCTTCGCGCCAGTGAATGACCCAAATATGTATTGGTTAGAAGAAGAAGCATTCCATAATTATACGATGGCAAAAAATCCATGGACCTTAGGAGTAGTTACCTTTGATGGATTGGATGCAAATGGATATCCTTATGCCATTGGTACAACAACATCGGGGTATGCAGATCATCTGACTTCGAAACCGATCGATATGTCATCATTGAGTCCTGCGGATTCCGTTTACCTAACATTTGTTTATCAAGGTCAGGGATTATGTGATCCACCGGAGGCAGGCGATTCACTTGTTCTTGAGTTCTATGATAATGCTACACTTCAGTGGAATGAAATATGGACTGGCGGATTTGCAGGGGATCCGGATACCTTTAATTTGGTTCACCTCAAAGTCACTGATAACATCTACTTTACGGATGCTTTCCAATTCCGATTTAAGAATTATGGAGGTCTTTCCGGAAGCCTCGATCATTATCATCTTGATTATGTTCACATGAGATCCTTGTCCGGATATCAGGATAGCGTGATCAAGGATTTTGCATTTTGCTATCCTATCAACACCCTGCTGAAAGACTATACTTCTGTACCATGGGATCATTATCAGAACAATTTTAGTGGCAAGATGTCAGATGCCGTTCAAATAGTAGTCAGAAACTCTAATAATGTGAACGCAAACAACAGCCTGGGCGGTTCTGTGGAAGTTTCATACGGAGGAGTACCGGAAGGTAATTTTACCATGACGGGAACGGCGATGTCTGCGCCTGATCTTGATTATGTCTTCAATAAAACGTACGTTAGTTTTCACGATTTCACAGGCGGTTACTTTTATCCAGAAACAAAGCCAGGGATCGAACAAGAATGGGATATTACGGGTTTAGCACAGGCTCAGTATCCTAATTTTAACGGGAATGACACGACCTATTCAAAGCAGATCTTCAAGAATTATTATAGCTATGATGATGGGAGTGCTGAACTAGCTTATGGTCCAACGGGTGTCCAGGCAAGATTAGCAATTAAATATACGCCGTATGAAGCTGATTCTGTACTTGGTATGATGATTCATTTTGTCCCGTCTGTTTATGATGTTTCAAATAACCTATTCTTGTTAACTGTTTGGGATGATAACGGTGGAGAACCCGGACAGGTCCTTTATGAAGACGATGTCTTTTTCCCAAAACAACCGAAGTACGAATACGATAGAAATATTTTCACATATTACTTCTTTGAGGATACGGTAAAGGTTCCTGTAAATGGTACTTTCTATGTTGGCTGGAGGCAGTTTGATCCGGAGCGATTAAATGTTGGGCTTGACGTCAATATCGACAATAGTGACAAGACCTATTTCAGTGTAGATAACGGCAATACTTGGAATCAGTCTTCTATACCTGGTTCCGTGATGATCAGACCAATCTTTTCAACCGAAATGGATATTACACTCGGTATTGAATCACAGCCAAGCGTGAAAGATGAGGTGCTTTTATATCCAAACCCAACGACTCAACTAGTAAGCATCAAAGGTGGTGCTTCATATGAAGGTGTTGAGGTGTATAACATGCGTGGTCAAATGATTATTAGCACAGAAGAAAGAGTTGTTGATTTGTCTGCTTACGATTCAGGTATCTACATCTTCAAATTGATCAACTCATCCGAAGTTCACAAAATCATTAAACAGTAATGGTTGAAGATCCGGAAGAGGAAGTTGGTTCCGAGGAGTTATACGAACATTACCGATTTAAAGCTGATCCGGGACAGGAAGTGATTCGTATAGATAAATTTCTGTTAGATCGATTACCAAACACATCCAGAAGTAAGATTCAAAGCGCTGCTAAAAACGGCAATGTCCATGTAAATGGAGTTGCTGTAAAGCAAAATTACAAGGTGAAACCTTCTGATGAAGTATCACTGGTTATGCCATATCCTGTGAGAGAACTGGAACTAATTCCGGAAAATATTCCACTGGAAATCGTTCATGAAGATGATCAGGTAATAGTAGTCAATAAGGAAGCTAATATGGTGGTTCATCCGGGATACGGAAATTATCGGGGAACACTAGTGAACGCGCTTGTTTATCATTTTGAAAACCTTCCGGAAAAGAAGCAAGATTTCTATGGTCGCCCGGGGTTGGTTCATAGACTGGACAAGCACACGACGGGTTTACTCGTCATCGCTAAGACAGAAAGTGCACTGAATAACCTGGCAAGTCAATTTTACGAAAGAACGACGGAAAGACGATACTGGGCTCTTGTTTGGGGCGATATTGAAGAAGGAGGTACTGTCGATAATTACATCGGAAGATCCCTCAAAAACAGGAAGGTGATGACCGTATTTCCAGAGGAAGATTATGGAAAGAGGGCTATTACGCATTATAAGGTTTTGGAACGATTTGGTTATGTGACTTTAATCGAATGCAAATTAGAAACTGGTAGAACGCATCAAATTCGTGTTCACATGAAACATTTGGGTCATCCGCTTTTTAATGATCTGGAATATGGTGGTGATCGAATACTGAAAGGAACAACAGGTGCGAAGTATAACCGTTTTATTCAGAACTGTTTTGACTTGATTCCGGGACAGGCACTACATGCCAAAACGCTGGGATTCAGTCACCCAAAAAATGGGCAGTTCATGCAATTCGATTCAGAGTTGCCGGATGGATTTCAAAAGATTTTGGAAAAATGGAGAACATATACCGATGCGAGTAGGTAAAACCGCGGAATTACAACTTTATGAAATATGTTTAACAGACTTTCTGTAAATTAGAATTTTTGTTACTTTTACCTGCGCTAAGTGTATATGATGTACTTAGTCACTATTTAGGAAGATATAAGAAAAAGAAATTTTATGAAATTGAAATTCATCCTATCGATCGCACTTTTGTGCGTTTTTTCATTTGCACAGGCACAGAACAAACACGTAGAAAAGGCTAGACTAGCCTTTATAAGTGAGCAATATTGGGAAGGGATTGAGCTGGGTAAGAAAGCTTTTGCTAGTATTTCACGTAAAGGAGGGAAACGAGCATTGAAGCTCAAAGGTGAAATGGCTTATCTGACGGCAGAATGTTTACGACTGACTGAGCAATATAAAGAAGCAAATGAATGGTATGAACGGGCAGAATTGTTGGATTATCAGGAGCATGAGCCAAAAATTTATTTGCATAACGGGGACATGTTGGTCATGATGTCTGAATTCGAAAAGGCAAAAGAAAACTACGAGGAATACTTAAAATTAGTACCGGGAGATCCGAGAGCAAAAGCCGGAATTGAAACTTCAACACTTCACAAGAAGTTTGTAGCGGAGAAAACAAGACACATCATAGAAAACCAATCAAAGATCAATCAAAAGGTGTTTGACATGGCTCCGATGTTCGGAGATCGTAAGATGGACAAGATGTATTACGGCTCTAGTAGAGAAGGATCGACAGGTAACGACAAAGATCCTCGTTCCGGTGAACCATTCATGGATATTTGGATAACAGAGCTTGATAAAAACGAGGAGTGGACAGAGCCTTACCTGGTTGTTGGAGAAGGAATCAATACGGTAGATAACGAAGGTACAGTTGCATTTGATCGTAGATTTAAGCAAATGTTCTTCACGCGTTGTCCTGTAATGAAGAAACAAAATTTAGGATGTGACATTTGGGTAAGTGAGGCAAAAGGAAAAACAGAGTGGAAAGAACCTGTGAAACTTGAGCTAAAAACGCATGATTCAATTTCAGTTGGTCATCCATGTACTTACGACGGTAAGTATCTGATCTTTGCTTCGGATATGCCTGGTGGTTTCGGAGGAAGAGATCTTTGGTACACCAAATACGACCGAAAAACAGAAAGCTGGTCAACACCGGTAAATATGGGGCCGGAAATCAACACTGCCGGAAACGAATTATTTCCCACATTGGATAAAGATGGAAAAGATCTTTATTTCGCAACGGACGGAAGACCGGGAGTTGGAGGATTAGATATTTTCAAAGCTTCAAGAGTTGGTGATCCAGAGAATTGGGATGATCCAACATGGGAGAACCCTACTAATATGGGAGTACCGATCAACAGTACTTCGAACGATTACGCGTTGGTTGAGTACGATTACCGAAATGGGTACTTCACTTCTGAAAGAAAAAGTATCAACGGAGAGTACAATCCTGATATTTACAAATATACGATTCCACCATTCATTTACGATTTGAAAGTAAACGTTACCGAGTTGGGTAACCCTGACATTAAGATTGAAGATGTAAATGTTGTAGTAACAGGAACCGATGGTTCTAAATGGGAAGGATATACGGATGATATGGGATCTGTATTCTGGGACAGAAAACCAGCGGCTGATCAATTCGGTGAGCGTTACATAAATGAGAACGTATCATACAAGATCAACATTTCCAAGGAAGGATACCACGAAGATAAAAATGGTTCTGATTTCACTACAGAAGGATTGGAGTACAATCAGAACTTTGTGATGGATATGGCACTTCTTCCGAAGAAGCCGATCAGACTTCCGGAGGTGCGTTATCCGTTGGATGATTGGACACTATTGGTTGATTCAACGATCAACTCACCGGATTCATTAATCTTCGTTTATAACTTACTTGAAGAATACCCGGGTATGGTATTGGAGCTTAGTTCACATACGGATTCACGAGGTAGTAACAAACGTAACCAGAAGCTTTCTGAAAACAGAGCACGCGCCTGTTACATCTACCTTGTTGATTCAATGGGAGTTGATCCAAGAAGAATTGTTCCGGTCGGTAAAGGAGAAAATGAACCACGAACAGTTTGGATGCGAGATGGTGAATATCTTGCAAAGCAGCCGGCTGACATGAATAATGTGGAAGAGATTATTCTTACTGAGACATATATTAATCAGTTTAAGAGATCAGATGTGCAGAAGTTTAAAATGCTACACCAGCTGAATCGTCGTACGGAAGGTAGAGTAATTTCAATGGATTTTGATCCGGAAACAGCCGAAGAAGCAGATCCGAAGTATTTGAAATACTTACCTTATCCTTAATTGATACAAAAGAATTTTAAAGGCGCTGTTATCAGCGCCTTTTTTATTATCTTATAGTAACAAAACCTACCTACCATGAATGAAAATTATCTACACTATGTGTGGATGAACAAGCGTGTTCCTTCCATACAGATTAAGCTAACAGATAACAGAAAGATTGACATCCTGAATTTTGGATATTATAATCGCTCCGCTGCCGGACCTGATTTTTCAATGGGAATTATTCACCTCGAAGGCACAGATTTGTTTGGTCCGATTGAACTACACGTTAAAAGTTCTGATTGGTATAAACATGGTCATCAAAATGATCCCTCATATAATAATGTTATTCTTCATGTTGTCTACGAACACGATGAGGAAGTGATTCAGAATGGTCGGGTGTTACCATCGTTAGAAATCGCGTCATACATTGATGTTATTCATTACAAAAACTATCGCTTAAGCTCCGATAAGCATATCTTACCGTGCAGAGATTCTATTCATAAGCATCAGAATGAATTGGAAGAAATGAAGGTTGAAGCATTGAATCAAAAACTGATGAGTAAGGTTAACATATTCCTGGATCAAAATAGAAACATGAGTGCCGTTTATTACAAGCTCCTTGCAGTGAGCTGCGGCAGCGGATTGAATAAAAAGGCCTTTGATGAATTGACTGAGCGATATTCACTTAATACCTTAATGAAAATAAGTAAGCAGAATCGATTTAATTTTCTTTTAGATCGAAGTGGATTACTAGGAAATCGAGGAAATGATAACTGGGAATTTTCCGGGTTTTATCCTGCAGGACATCCAATGATCAGATTAAAGCAGTTTATACATGTTTTGAATGCCATCGATCCGTTAAACGAGCTGGATTTCATATTGAATTGTGATTTCTCAGTGTTCAAGAAAAAATTGAATGTAATCGATGATCCACTCCCATTAAATTTCATCCGGCACATCTTTATTAACACCGTCATCCCGCTTCAATTTATTCATGGTATTGCACATGGTAGCGATGGATCCAATGTTTTTCCCAAATTGAAAGCCCTTCCTTCCGAATCAAATCGCATTGTAAGGATGTGGAAAGATCTCGGAGTTTCCATAGAAAATGCATACGATAGTCAGAGTGTTATCGCACTTTATAATTCACTTTGCAACGAGAAAAAATGTCTATCTTGCGGTGTAGGTAACGCATTAGTAAAAGAGCCGAATGATACAGAAGATTGTATTTTTCTTTGAGATGAGATCTTTCGGGGTTTGTGCCTGGTGGGCAAGAAAGCTTGGCATAAGTTCCTCCAAAGTTCGATTGGGGTTTATTTATTCTTCATTTATTGCATTGGGATCACCATTGCTGTTGTATCTGATTATGGCCTGGATTCTGGAACATAAGCATTACTTCAAACCTAACAGAAAAAAGAGAAGCACTATTTGGGAATTGTAAGCGATGTTATTCAACTATAAGTTATTTGCAAGAGTATATTATTTCTTGCTGTTACTATTACTAATAACAGCAGGTGGAACTGTTGGCTATATGATTATAGAAGAATGGGCCTTTATAGATTCGTTCTACATGACTATAATTACGATGTCAACCGTTGGATTTGGAGAGGTCGCAGAATTATCAGTCTACGGAAAACTATTTACAGCGTTTCTAATCATTTCCAGTTTTGGTACATTTGCTTATGCCGTGACAAGTATAACAACTTACCTGGTTGGAGGAGAATATAAAAAATACTTCAGGGAATATAGAGCTATGCAGGAAACAAGAAAACTTAGAGGTCACGTTATCATTTGTGGATATGGACGTGTTGGGAAGCAAGTTGCGGACGACTTGAATACCAGTGGCGATGATTTTGTTATTATTGAAAAAGACGACAACATCGTTGAGGAGGCAAAGGTTTCGACAGATTATTTATTCCTAAAGGGTGATAGCACACATGATGATATACTTAGGGCTGCAGGAATTGATAACGCTAAGGCAATTATCACATGCCTTCCGAAGGACGCGGACAACATATACGTAGTACTCGCAGCGCGAGAAAGCAATAATAATATACTGATTGTCAGCAGGGCGTCTTATTCAACAGCTGTTTCTAAACTTCGAATGGCAGGCGCGAATAATGTAATCATGCCGGACACATTAGGAGGAAGCCACATGGCCTCATTGATCTCAAATCCAGATGTAATGGAATTCTTAGACCTCATTCGTGTTCAGGAAATGGAAGGTGCCAATATCGAGTCGCTTACATATGAAGAATTAACGGACGATCTTCGCAACAAAACGATCAAAGAATTGGAAGACGAAGAGATCAGTGGAGTATCCATAATTGGTTATCGAGATCCGGAAGGAAATTATTTTGTTAACCCGAGCACCGACATCGAGGTTATACCCGGGTCTAAATTATTTGTCCTTGGGACAGCTGAACAAATACGTAAACTGGTGAGTCATTTCAACCTGAATCACTAGACAGCATTGATATTTTACTATATTTGTCCCGAACCTAAAAACCGACTTAATCATTTGTAAAACATGAAGTATTTTCTGAGTATTCTGGCATTGATTTTTCCATTTGTAAATTTTGCAGCTGAAGAGAAAGGCATCGATCAAATGATCGACGAATTCTTTCGGCCAATTGCTGATTTTGTTGGGGGGATTGTATTTTATTCAATTCAGATTGCAGGAAAAGATGTTCCGATCGTCTTAATTGTATTAATTGGTGGAGCATTATTTTTCACAATCTTTTTCAAGTTTGCAAACTTCACACTTGTTAGGACAGCAGTAAAAATTGTCAAGGGAGATTACGACGATATTGATCGTCACGGTGCAGATATTGCAGAAGGTGATCCAACTCCGGGAGGAGATATTTTTGAGACCATTGCGGTAGAACGTTCAAAGGAAATTGTTGACGACAGTACTGGCGCTACAACAGCAACTGACGCCGAAGGTGAGGTTACGCATTTCCAGGCATTGACAGCAGCCCTGTCAGCAACAGTAGGTCTCGGTAATATTGCCGGTGTTGCCGTTGCAATATCGCTTGGAGGTCCGGGCGCAACATTCTGGATGATCCTGGCAGGATTTCTTGGTATGGCTTCTAAGTTTACGGAGTGTACGCTGGGAGTTAAGTATCGTGAGGTATCAAAGGATGGCGTTGTTCACGGAGGCCCGATGTATTATTTGTCAAGGGGACTTAAAGAAAGAGGTCTTGGAGGATTAGGTAAAGTTCTGGCCGTATTCTTTGCAATCATGTGTATTGGAGGATCATTTGGCGGGGGAAATATGTTCCAGGCCAATCAGGCAGCAACTCAATTAGCTGGTAAGCTTAACCTGGACTGGGGTGGTGCCGGTTTTATCATTGGTATTGTTATGGCGATTATTGTTGGCGTTGTCATTATTGGTGGTATAAAACGAATTGGATCAGTTACTGAAAAGGTTGTTCCATTTATGGCTGTTATTTATGTTGGTGCTGCATTAACAATCATCGGAATTAATTACACTGCTGTGCCGGAAGCTTTCGGATTAATATTCGATGGCGCTTTTAATTCAAGTGCTGCACTCGGTGGAGTTGTCGGAGTGCTGATCGTCGGTTTCCAACGTGCCGCTTTTTCAAATGAAGCAGGGGTGGGCTCGGCAGCAATTGCACACTCAGCTGTGAAAACGAAATATGCTGCGAGTGAAGGAATCGTTGCTTTGTTGGAACCACTTGTCGATACGGTGATCATATGTACGATGACAGCCCTGGTTCTTATCATCACAAATATTGATGGTGGATTTATCAACTATGGTGATGCAAGCATCGGAGGAATCGAATTAACTGCAATAGCTTTTAACTCTACGATCCCTTACTTCGATTGGGTATTGATGGTAGCTGCCGTTTTATTTGCAATATCGACGATGTTATCCTGGTCATACTATGGAATTCAGGCATGGAAATATCTTTTCGGAAAAGGACAATTTGCAGACATTTCTTATAAGGTGTTATTCCTGATATTTGTCGTTATCGGTGCTTCAATTGGTTTGGGAGCCGTAATTGATTTCTCAGACGCTATGATCTTTGCAATGGTATTCCCGAATGTAATTGGGCTGATCATACTTGCGCCGAAAGTTAAGCAAGAGCTTAAGAAGTATCGCACCGCAATCAAGAGATAATCAAACATGGCGATATCGAGAAGAAATAGACGGGGAATCACTTGGTTGATTGTACTTGTTCTTCTCATCAGTCTTGCTCCTAGATTATTGTCGGCCTTGATTCCCGATGATCAACTTAAATTTTCCTTCGAAGAAATTAAGAAGCGAGAGGCACAATTAGTAGTTCAAAATAGTCGATCAAAACAAAGCAATAAGAACGATAAGAAAGTTAAAACTTATCGCATTCCGGAATCGAAATTCGACCCCAATGGATTACTAAAGCAAGACTGGATCGACATGGGCTTATCGGAAAAACAAGCAGATGTCATCGTAAAATTTACGAGCCACGGAATTTCATCAAACGAAGACCTGAAACGAATCTTTGTATTGCCTGAGAAATTGTTTGAATTGATTAAAGATTCGACTTATTATCCCGCAAAGCAATCTGATAAGGTAGATGTGAAACAGCTAAAAGAGAATAAAACTATTTTGATCGAACTGAATTCCGGAACAAGCGAATCACTTCAGGAGGTTCCCGGGATTGGGCCTTATTTTGGGAATAAGATTGTTGCTTATCGGAATGCGCTGGGAGGATTTGTGTCCAAGGAACAGTTGCTGGAAGTATATAAAATGGATTCTGAGAAGTTCGATCAGATGAGTCCGTATCTCTATGTTGATGCTAAATTGGTATCCAGGATTCACATCAATGAGGTAGAATTGGACGAATTAAAGAAACATCCTTATTTGAATTACAAACAGGCAAACTCCATAATTAATTACAGGACACAACATGGTCCGTTTCAGAAGGTCCAGGACATCATGAACTCAAAACTTATTGATCGCGAACTGTTCGAGAAGTTGGAGCCATATTTAACAACAGATTAATGACAGTAGAAGAAAAATTAAAAAATACGATCCGAGATATACAGGATTTTCCCAAACCGGGAATTGTTTTCAAAGACATAACGCCTATCATGAAGGATCCGGTGCTTTCTAATGAAATTCTGGAGTACTTGCACGATTATTATAAAGATCAGGAAATTGATGTTGTTGCGGGGATCGAAAGTCGCGGGTTCTTATTCGGATATCCACTTGCTATGAAGCTTGGGGTTCCCTTTATATTGATTAGGAAGAAAGGGAAGCTACCTTACAAGAAGCTCAGCTATGATTACGATCTGGAATATGGTAGCGCTACGATTGAGATTCACGAGGATGCGGTCGATCATCAGCAACGAGTACTTATTCACGACGATCTTTTGGCAACGGGTGGATCGGCGGAAGCAGCGGCAAGATTGATTGAGTCGGCAGGTGGGATTGTTGCAGGATTTAATTTTCTAGTCTCATTGGATTTTTTGAATGGTGACGAAAAAATTAAAGAGATTTCAGACAATATTTTTAATTTAGTGCGCTATTAGAATCTTGCACACAGACGTATTAAGCTAATCAACATGGATTTTGAGTTAGATGAAAATCAGAAGATGATCGCACAAATGGTGCGTGATTTCGCGGAGAAGGAAATCAGACCCAATCTCAATAAATGGGATGCGGAGGAGTATTTCCCCGTGGATACAATGAAAAAACTGGGCGAATTGGGTCTACTCGGGATCTATATACCAGAGGAATACGGTGGTAGTGGTTTTGGATATTTTGAATATGTCACAGCCTTGATCGAATTAGGCAAGGTTTGCGGCGGTGTTGGACTAAGTGTTGCAGCACATAATTCCCTTTGTACAGGTCACATTTATTACCATGGTTCAGAAGAACAAAAGAAAAAGTATTTACCAAAGCTAGCTAGCGGTGAGTTTATTGGTGCTTGGGGATTGACGGAGCCGAATACAGGATCGGATGCTATGCGAATGAAAACCACAGCCGTTAAAGACGGAGATGATTGGGTGATCAATGGTGCAAAAAACTGGATCACACACGGACTGTCAGGAGATGTTTCTGTGGTTCTGGTAAGAACAGGAGAGCTTTTAGATAGTAGAGGTATTACCGCCTTTATTATTGAAAAAGGAACACCTGGTTTCTCGGCTGTTAAGATTAAAGACAAACTCGGAGTGCGTGCGAGCGAAACGGCTGAGTTGATATTTGATAATTGTCGCGTTCCAGCTGCAAATGTTATTGGCGAAGTAGGAATGGGATTCATTCAGGCGATGCAAGTACTGGACGGTGGTCGTATCTCTATTGCGGCATTGGCTTGTGGGGTTGCTCGTGGAGCTTACGAGGCATCTGTTAAGTACTCAAAAGAAAGAGAGCAATTCGGAAAACCAATTTCCAGTTTCCAGGCAATCGCATTTAAACTGGCAGATATGGCTACTGAAGTTGAAGCTGCAGAACTTTTAACCTATCAGGCTGCTTATTTGAAGAATAATAAGATGCCGGTAACCAAAGAAGGAGCTTATGCTAAGTACTATGCCAGTGAGGTTTCAGTAAAATGTGGAAACGAGGCAGTTCAGATAATGGGTGGATATGGTTACACAAAAGAATACCCGGCAGAGAAGTTTTTAAGAGACGCAAAATTGATGACAATTGGAGAAGGAACTTCTGAAATTCAGAAGCTCGTAATTTCTAGAGAATTATTAAAATAACTGTTGTTTATTTAAATTTAATCGTATATTTGCCGTCCGATAATTTTAAAAAAGAGGTATAGAATATGTTAATTATTCCAGTAAAAGAAGGAGAAAACATCGAACGTGCTATCAAGAAGTACAAAAAGAAGTTTGAGAAAACGAAAGTGATGCGTCAGCTTCGCGAAAGAAGAGAATTTACTAAACCTTCAGTTAAAAGAAGACAAGAAATTATCAAAGCGGCTTACAAACAGCAACTAAGAGACGAAGAGTTTTAATTGAAACAATTCGAAGATTTTATACGTTAAAGGAACTGTAACACAGTTCCTTTTTTTATGCTCGAAAATTTCAAAGAACATATCATTATTGAGAAGCGATTTTCTGAGCATACCTGTACAGCATATTTAAAAGATCTCGACCAGTTTCTCTCATTTACAGGGATTAGCCACGAGAAAGATCTGAAAGAAGTAGATGAACGATTAATAAGAGGCTGGATGGTGTCATTGATCGACGAGGACCTCAGTAACACTTCTGTCAATCGGAAATTATCTACGCTACGCACTTATTTTAAGTGGTTGGTACGAGAAGGTAAATTGGAATCTTCACCAATGAAGGGAGTTAAGGGGCCGAAGGTATCTAAACGTTTACCTTCATTTGCTCAGCAAAAGGATCTTGAACCAACCCGAATTGATATCATTTTTACGAATGACTTTGAAGGCATGCGTGATCGGCTGATGTTCGAGATGTTTTATCAAACCGGAATTCGATCCAGTGAGTTAATAGAGTTGAAGGATGTAGACGTCTCTGAGACGACCATAAAAGTCTTAGGAAAAAGGAATAAGGAACGTGTGATACCGATCTCTAAAGAGCTCCATGAGTTGATTAAAAGGTATAGGGATTTGCGCATTGAGATTGAGATAGCTACTCCGCTTTTTTTTGTGTTAAAAAACGGCAAAAAACTATATCCGAAGTTTGTCTATAGGAAAATAAATAATTACCTTACGGAGACGACGAACTTAGAGAAAAAAAGTCCGCACGTTTTACGGCACACGTTTGCAACGCACATGTTAAATAACGGAGCGGGTCTCGAGGTTCTGAAAGAATTGTTGGGTCACGCTAATTTGTCTGCAACACAGATTTATACCCATAATTCGTTCGCTGAGTTAACTAAAATATATTCACAGGCCCATCCAAGAGGTCAAAAAAAATAGGCGTATGGATTTTAAAGTAAACACGGTCCATTTTACTGCGGATCAGAAACTAGTCAACTTCATTCATGAGAAAGTCAAAAAACTCGAATTGATGTACGACAACATCATTGCAAGTGAAGTTTATTTAAAGGTGAGTAAGAACACCGAAAAGGAGAATAAAGTCGCAGAAGTAAAGCTGATAGTTCCTGGAAATGAGTTGTTTGCTAGAAAGCAATGCAAAAGTTTTGAAGAGGCTACTGATCTGGCGGTTTCTGCATTAAAGAAACAGGTAAGTAGACATAAGGTAAAACACGCATAAAGAGAAACGAACTTTAAAGAAAAGAGCCGCTGATTTAGCGGCTCTTTTTTTTATTTAAAAAAATCTAGTTTTGTGCTTGTTTTAACAGAATTGTTTCATAAATTTGCACTCCCGAAATGGAAACGGGGTTTTTTAAAGTTCTTTCAAATATTGAATTACCAACAATTGTGCCGATGTAGCTCAGCTGGCTAGAGCAGCTGATTTGTAATCAGCAGGTCGGGGGTTCGAGTCCCTCCATCGGCTCAAAACGATATGTTGGGGAGATACTCAAGCGGCCAACGAGGACAGACTGTAAATCTGTTGGTTTTACCTTCGCAGGTTCGAATCCTGCTCTCCCCACAGATACTGTATTTAAGCGGGAGTAGCTCAGTTGGTAGAGCGTCAGCCTTCCAAGCTGAGGGTCGCGAGTTCGAATCTCGTCTCCCGCTCATTTTTTGAAAGAATTTAGTGCCGATGTAGCTCAGTGGTAGAGCGCTTCCTTGGTAAGGAAGAGGTCACGAGTTCAATTCTCGTCATTGGCTCTGGAGAAGCGTAATTTTTTTCATCCGCGAAGCGGGTGAAATTTTGCATATATAAAAGTTTAGATTAATAACTAAGTAACAAAAAGAAGAAAAATGGCTAAGGAAAATTTCGATCGTTCCAAACCACACGTAAACATTGGAACAATTGGTCACGTAGACCACGGAAAAACGACTTTGACAGCAGCAATCTCATCAGTATTGTCTGCTCAAGGTCTTGCAGAGTCTCGCGATTTCTCATCTATCGATAATGCGCCAGAAGAGAAAGAAAGAGGTATTACTATTAACACATCTCACATTGAGTATGAAACGGCTAACCGTCACTACGCTCACGTTGACTGTCCAGGTCACGCGGATTACGTAAAGAACATGGTTACTGGTGCTGCTCAAATGGACGGTGCTATCCTTGTAGTTGCGGCTACAGATGGACCAATGCCACAGACTCGTGAGCACATCCTTCTAGGACGTCAGGTTGGTGTTCCAAGAATCGTTGTATTCATGAACAAGGTGGACATGGTTGATGACGAGGAGCTACTTGAACTAGTTGAGATGGAAATCAGAGAACTACTTTCATTCTATGATTATGATGGAGACAACACTCCGATCATCCAAGGATCTGCACTAGGTGCATTGAACGGTGAAGATAAGTGGGTTGAGAAGGTAAATGAATTGATGGAAGCAGTTGATACTTATATCGAACTTCCTCCGCGTGATATCGAGAAAGATTTCTTGATGCCGGTAGAGGACGTATTTACAATTACTGGTCGTGGTACTGTAGCAACAGGACGTATCGAAACAGGTGTTGTAAACACTGGAGATCCAGTTGATATTCTTGGAATGGGTGATGAAAAACTTTCATCTACTGTGACAGGGGTTGAGATGTTCCGTAAGATTCTTGACAGAGGAGAAGCTGGAGATAACGTAGGATTGTTGCTACGTGGTATTGAAAAGTCTGATATCAAAAGAGGAATGGTAATCTGTAAACCAGGTTCAACTACTCCTCACACTGAGTTCAAGGCTGAGATCTACGTATTGAAGAAAGAAGAAGGTGGTCGTCACACTCCTTTCCACAACAAATACCGTCCTCAGTTCTACTTCAGAACAACAGACGTAACTGGTGAGATTTTCTTGACTGATGGTCGTGAAATGGTAATGCCAGGTGATAACGTTACTATTAACGTTAAGTTAATCGTTCCTGTAGCAATGGACAAAGGTCTACGTTTCGCTATCCGTGAAGGTGGTAGAACAGTAGGTGCTGGTCAGGTTACAGAGATCGTATCGTAAGGTAAAAACACACAACTATAATTAGGGGGAGCTAGTCTCCCCCTTTTATACGGGTGTAGCTCAGTTGGTAGAGTAGTGGTCTCCAAAACCATTGGTCGTGGGTTCGAGTCCTACCGCCCGTGCTAAAAAGAAGAGATGTCGAAGGTAAAGGAATATATAAATGAAACGGTGACCGAAATGGTTCATCGGGTGACATGGCCAACATGGAAAGAATTGCAAGCCAATACGATTATTGTCGTTGTGGCTTCTGTGCTTATTGCGTTGATCATTTTCGCAATGGATTTTGTGTTCGGTATTACAGGGGATTCAAACTCTACCTGGAAAGGAATACTTGGTTTCATTTATCAAATGTTTTAAACGACTAACTAATGGAAGAGATCAAAAAGCGTTGGTATGTTGTTAGAGCCATTAGTGGCAAGGAGAAGAAGGTCAAGGAATACCTTGATGTGGAGATCTCGCGTTTGAACTTGCAGGATTACATTGGTCAGGTATTGATACCTACTGAGAAAGTATTCCAGATCCGTAATGGTAAAAAGGTGAGTAAGGAAAAAGCGTACTTGCCGGGATATGTGCTTGTTGAAGCTGCGTTGGTTGGAGAAGTACCTCACGTGATCAAAAGCATTCCAAACGTAATTGGTTTTCTGGGAACAGAAAAAGGTGGAGAGCCATCGCCAATGCGTTTGTCTGAAGTGAATCGAATACTAGGTAAAGTAGATGAGCTATCAGAAACAGAAGAAGAAATGAAAATACCATTTGTTGTTGGTGAATCTGTTAAAGTAATAGATGGACCGTTCAACAACTTCAGCGGTATCATTGACGAGATCAATGAAGAGAAGAAAAAGCTGAAGGTAATGGTGAAGATATTTGGAAGAAAGAACTTGCTGGAGCTTAGCTACATGCAAGTCGAAAAAGAGATTTAAGATTAATATTAACCCGTAGGAGTGATGAAAGCGATTAAAGCTTCCCGCAAGTAATCATGTTTGACTACACAATTTGAAAACAAATGGCTAAAGAAGTCGCAGGTTTGATCAAATTACAGATCCGAGGTGGCGCAGCCAATCCGGCTCCTCCTGTTGGTCCCGCACTTGGTGCGAAAGGGGTCAACATTATGGAATTCTGCAAGCAGTTTAATGCTCGTACGCAGGATAAAGCAGGAAAGGTATTGCCAGCTGTTATTACTGTTTACAGTGATAAGTCCTTTGATTTTGTAATTAAAACTCCACCGGCAGCCGTTCAGATCCTTGAGCAAACTAAAATCAAGAAAGGTTCTTCAGAATCTAATCGTATGAAAGTAGGTACGATTTCTTGGGATAAAGTTCGCATCATTGCTGAAGATAAGCTACCGGATATGAACTGTTTTACCGTTGACTCTGCAATGCGCATGGTCGCTGGTACAGCAAGAAGTATGGGAGTTAATGTTAAAGGTGGTGAGGCACCTCCATCTAAATAATGTAAATGTTATGGGAAGAATATCTAAAAAGAGAAAAGAAGCTCTGGCGAAGATAGATTCGACTAAAGCTTATTCCTTAGCAGAAGCATGCAATTTAGTTAAGGAAGTCACAACCACAAATTTTGATGCCTCAGTTGATTTATGCGTTAGACTTGGAGTTGATCCAAAGAAAGCAAATCAAATGGTGCGTGGATCTGTCGCTTTGCCTCATGGTACCGGAAAAGACATGACTGTCTTGGTACTCTGTACTCCGGATAAGGAGGAGGAAGCAAAAGCAGCAGGTGCTGACCATGTTGGTTTGGATGATTACATCGCAAAAATCAAAGATGGCTGGACTGATGTCGACGTCATTATTACAATGCCTGCTGTGATGGGTAAAGTTGGTGCTCTAGGTCGTATTTTAGGACCAAGAGGACTCATGCCGAACCCTAAGACAGGTACAGTGACTATGGACGTGGCAAAAGCTGTTTCCGATGTAAAGGCTGGTAAAATCGACTTTAAAGTTGATAAGCACGGTATCGTTCACGCAATGGTAGCGAAGTCTAGCTTCGATGGAGACAAGATTAAGGACAACGCAAATGAGTTGCTCCAGACACTTGTTAAAATGAAGCCTTCGTCTGCTAAAGGAACGTATATCAGAAGCGTTTACATAAGCTCAACGATGAGTCCTAGTATTCAGATCGATGCAAAGTCACTAACTGCTTAAAAACTTGAAATTATGACTAGAGAAGAAAAAGCAAAATACGTAGATGACTTGGCAGCTGATTTAGCTGGTAACAATGTTATCTATCTGACGGATACAGCGGAACTTACAGTTGAAGTAGTTAACAAACTGAGAAGAAAAGCCTTTAACGCTAATGTTAAAATGCGTGTTGTTAAGAATACACTTCTTAACAAAGCAATGGACAAAGTGGAAGATAAGGACTTTAGTGAATTGAAGGATGTCTTGAAAGGCGCTACTTCGATCATGTTCTCAGAAGTTGGTAATGTACCGGCAAAGCTTATCAAAGATTTCAGAAAGAATTCTGATAAGCCGATTCTTAAAGGTGCTTGGATTGATGAAGGTGTTTACATTGGCGATGACCAGGTGAAAGTACTTGCTGATATGAAGAGCAAAGAAGAAGTACTTGGTGAGATCATTACATTACTTCAAAGTCCTGCTAAGAACGTTGTTTCCGGACTTAAAGGAGCTGGTGGAAAATTAGCTGGTATCCTTAAAACGCTCGAAGAAAGAGCATAAATTAATTATTTACGAACCGATTTAAATTTTAATAAAAATGGCGGATTTAAAAAAGATGGCTGAAGAGTTAGTAAACCTTACTGTTAAGGATGTTAACGAATTGGCTGAAATTTTGAAAGAAGAATACGGAATTGAGCCTGCAGCTGCTGCTGTAGCTGTTGCTGGTGGCGCTGCTGCTGGTGGTGGTGAAGCTGCGGATGAGGGTAAAACTGAATTCGACGTAATTCTTAAAGCTGCAGGTGGATCAAAGCTTGCGGTTGTTAAACTTGTAAAAGAACTTACTGGAGCAGGTTTGAAAGATGCTAAAGATATGGTTGACGGTGCACCTGCAACTTTGAAAGAAGGTGTATCTAAAGACGAAGCAGAAGGTCTTAAGAAATCTCTTGAAGAGGCTGGAGCTGAAGTTGAGATTAAATAACAATCATATTTGATTTTATGGAAAGGTGTCCCGTAAAAACGGGATGCCTCTTCCTGTTTTTTGGCATCACTTGCAATTTTGCAGCAATTTTTCACTAAAAACGTTTGGCCTTGGCAACATCAAACAATACATCAAAAAGGGTAAATTTTGCCTCTAGCAAGAGCCCCTTTGATTATCCGGATTTTCTGGATATTCAATTAAAATCCTTCCAGGAGTTTTTCCAGTTGGAAACAACTCCGGAAAACAGAGAAAGTGAAGGATTATTCAAAGTTTTCAGCGAAAACTTTCCTATAACTGACACAAGAAACCAATTCGTACTTGAGTTTCTGGATTACTTTATCGATCCCCCACGTTACACCATTGAAGAGTGTATCGACCGTGGATTGACGTATAGTGTCCCTCTAAAAGCGAAACTGAAATTGTACTGTACGGACCCTGAACACGAAGATTTTGAAACCATCGTGCAGGATGTTTATCTGGGTACAATTCCATATATGACTCCGAAAGGATCATTCGTGGTTAACGGAGCAGAGCGTGTGATCGTATCACAGCTTCACCGTTCACCGGGTGTATTCTTTGGACAAAGTCGTCATGCGAACGGAACGAAACTATATTCCGGAAGGGTAATTCCTTTCAAAGGATCATGGATCGAATTCGCAACAGACATTAATAGCGTTATGTACGCTTATATCGATCGTAAGAAAAAGTTACCTGTTACAACTCTTTTCCGTGCGATTGGTTATGAAAGTGATAAAGACATCCTTGAGATCTTTGGACTGGCAGATGAGATCAAAGCAAACAAAACGAACCTGAAGAAAGCAATGGGTCGTAAGTTAGCTGCTCGTGTACTTAAGTCTTGGGTTGAGGATTTCGTGGATGAGGATACAGGAGAAGTTGTATCGATCGAGCGTAATGAAGTACTACTTGATCGTGAAACAGTTCTTGAAGAAGAGCATGTTGATCTGATCCTGGATTCAGGTGCTAAGACGATTATTCTTCACAAAGAAGATATCAATAGCGCTGACTTCACAATCATCTACAATACATTACAAAAAGATACGTCAAACTCGGAAAAAGAAGCCGTAGAGCATATCTATCGTCAACTGAGAAACGCAGAACCACCTGATTACGAAACTGCCAAGGGAGTATTCGAGAAGCTATTCTTTTCAGATACTCGTTACGATTTGGGTGAAGTAGGTCGTTTCCGTCTCAACAAGAAGTTGAATATTGACATGGAAGAGACTTCCCGTGTATTGACAAAAGACGATATCATCTCGATCATCAAATACCTGATCGAATTGATTAACTCGAAAGCGGATGTCGATGATATCGACCACCTTTCGAACAGACGTGTTAGAACTGTTGGTGAGCAATTGTACTCACAGTTTGGTGTAGGTCTTGCTCGTATGGCGAGAACGATTCGTGAGCGAATGAATGTTCGTGATAACGAAGTCTTCACACCAATCGATTTGATTAACGCGAAGACACTTTCTTCTGTTATCAACTCATTCTTCGGTACAAACCAGCTTTCTCAGTTTATGGATCAAACGAATCCACTTTCTGAGGTAACACACAAGCGTCGTCTATCGGCACTAGGACCTGGAGGTCTTTCTCGTGAAAGAGCAGGATTCGAGGTTCGTGACGTTCACTACACGCACTACGGTCGTCTTTGTACGATCGAAACACCGGAAGGACCGAACATTGGTTTGATCTCTTCTCTTTGTGTATTTGCGAAAGTGAATAAACTAGGATTTATCGAAACGCCATATAGAAACGTTGAAAAAGGAAAAGTGGATCTGAAGACAGAACCAATTTACCTTTCAGCTGAGGAGGAAGATGAGAAAATGATCGCTCAGGCGAACGCTCAGATCGATGACAAAGGTAACTTCCTGACAGACGTGGTTAAAGCACGTTACGAAGGGGACTTCCCGGTTGTTGCTCCGAAAGAGTTGACGTTAATGGACGTTGGTGCTAACCAGATCGCTTCGATCGCGGCATCATCTATTCCATTCCTTGAGCACGATGATGCGAACCGTGCCCTGATGGGATCGAACATGCAGCGTCAGGCAGTTCCACTATTGAAACCGCAATCTCCGATCGTTGGTACCGGAATCGAAGAGTTAGTAGCTCGTGATTCACGTGTATTGATCAATGCGGAAGGCGATGGTGTTGTGGAATATGTGGATGCAGATGAGATTACCATTCGATACAACTATACAAAAGAAGATCAATTAGTAACCTTCGATGGAGAAGTAACTACTTATCCATTGACGAAGTTTGCTAAAACCAACCAGGGAACTTGTATCAATCTAAAGCCAATCGTTAAGAAAGGTGATAAGGTGAGTAGAGGACAAGTACTTTGTGAAGGATACGCAACACAAGACGGAGAGCTTGCTCTTGGTCAGAACCTGAAAGTTGCCTTCATGCCTTGGAAAGGATATAACTTCGAGGATGCGATCGTGATTTCTGAGCGTGTTGTACGTGACGATATCTTCACATCAATCCATATCGATGAGTATTCTCTTGACGTGCGTGACACGAAACGAGGAATGGAAGAGCTTACAGCTGATATTCCGAACGTAAGTGAAGAAGCGACGAAAGATCTTGACGAGCATGGCTTGATCCGTGTTGGAGCAGAGATCAGAGAAGGAGATATTCTTATCGGTAAGATCACTCCGAAAGGGGAGACTGATCCTTCACCGGAAGAGAAACTACTTCGTGCGATCTTCGGTGACAAAGCAGGTGACGTGAAAGATGCTTCATTGAAAGCAGGTCCGTCACTAAGAGGAGTTGTCGTTGATAAGAAGTTGTTCTCAAGAGCAATCAAAGACAGAAAAGCAAAAGCACAGGATAAGCCGGTACTTGAATCTTTGGATTCAGAATACGATAAGGAATTCGCAGCATTGAAAGCGAAACTTGTTGAGAAGTTACTGGATATCGTTGGAGCTAAGAAGTCCGAGGGAGTTTATAATAACTTTAAGGAAGAAATCATCAAAAAAGGTACGAAGTTTACAACGCGTAACCTGAATACGATCGATTATTCTATCGTTAATCCAACAAACTGGACAGCTGATAAGAAAACAAACACATTGATAGGTCGTGTGATTCACAACTTTAACATTAAAGCGAATGACCTGTTAGGTGTTTATAAGCGTAAGAAGTTCCACATATCAGTAGGAGATGAACTTCCTGCAGGTATTGTGAAAATGGCTAAGGTTTATGTAGCTAAGAAGCGTAAACTAAAAGTAGGTGATAAAATGGCGGGACGTCACGGTAACAAAGGTATTGTTGCTAACATCGTTCGTCAGGAAGATATGCCGTTCCTGGAAGATGGAACTCCGGTTGATATCGTATTGAACCCACTTGGGGTACCTTCTCGAATGAACCTTGGACAGATCTACGAAACTGTATTAGGTTGGGCTGGTGAAAAGTTAAATGTTAAGTTCGCTACACCGATCTTTGACGGGGCACATCCGGATGAGATCAATGAGTGGACGGACAAGGCAGAGGTTCCACGTTCAGGTAAGACTTATCTGTACGATGGAGGAACTGGAGAGCGTTTCGACCAGACAGCTACAGTAGGTGTGATCTACATGCTGAAATTATCTCACATGGTAGACGATAAGATGCACGCTCGTTCGATCGGACCTTACTCACTCATTACACAACAGCCACTTGGAGGTAAAGCTCAGTTCGGTGGTCAGCGTTTTGGTGAGATGGAGGTTTGGGCTCTTGAAGCATTCGGAGCAGCGAACATCTTACAGGAGATCCTGACTGTAAAATCTGATGATGTTATGGGACGGGCTAAAGCTTACGAAGCGATCGTTAAAGGGGACAACATCCCTGAACCGGGAATTCCGGAATCATTTAATGTATTGCTACACGAATTGAGAGGTTTGTGTCTGGACATTAGCTTAGATTAATCATCAGTTGTTGAATTAAGAAAAGAAGCAAGATTATGGCTTACAGAAAAGAAACAAAGCAGAAACAAAGCAGTTTCAATAAGATAACGATCTCACTAGCGTCTCCTGAAACAATTCTAGAGCGTTCAAGTGGTGAAGTACTTAAACCGGAAACGATCAACTATCGTACATACAAGCCAGAAAGAGATGGTTTGTTCTGTGAACGAATTTTCGGACCGGTTAAGGATTACGAATGTCACTGTGGTAAATACAAGCGTATCCGATATAAAGGAATCGTCTGTGACCGTTGTGGTGTTGAAGTAACAGAGAAGAAAGTACGTCGTGAGCGAATGGGACACATCCAATTGGTTGTTCCTGTTGCACACATTTGGTACTTCCGTTCACTTCCAAACAAGATCGGATATCTACTTGGTCTTCCAACTAAGAAGTTAGATCAGATCATTTATTACGAGCGTTACGTTGTGATCCAGGCAGGTATTGCTAAAGGAGCAGACGAAGAAGAATTAACACGATTGGATTTTCTAACGGAAGAAGAGTATCTGGATATTCTGGAGACTCTTCCTAAAGAAAACCAATACCTCGAAGATACAGATCCGAATAAGTTCATCGCAAAGATGGGTGCAGAAGCGCTTTATGACTTGCTAAGAACGATCGATCTGGATCAGACTTCTTACGATTTACGTCACCAGGCAAATACAGAAACTTCTGTTCAGCGTAAGAACGAAGCACTTAAGCGTCTGCAAGTTGTGGAGGCAATGCGTGAGTCTCAGGGTCGAATTGAAAATCGTCCTGAATGGATGATCGTAAAAGTGGTTCCGGTTATTCCACCTGAACTTAGACCATTAGTTCCATTAGATGGTGGACGTTTCGCAACGTCAGATCTTAACGACCTTTACCGTCGTGTGATCATCAGAAATAACCGTCTGAAGAGATTGATCGAGATTAAGGCACCGGAGGTGATCCTTCGAAATGAGAAGCGTATGCTTCAGGAATCTGTTGATTCACTTTTCGATAACTCGCGTAAATCTTCAGCAGTTAAAACAGAATCGAACAGACCATTAAAGTCACTTTCAGATTCATTAAAAGGTAAACAAGGACGATTCCGTCAAAACCTACTAGGTAAACGTGTGGATTATTCAGCACGTTCGGTAATTGTCGTTGGACCGGATTTGAAACTACACGAATGTGGTCTTCCGAAAGATATGGCAGCAGAGCTTTACAAGCCATTCATCATCCGCAAGATGATCGAGCGTGGTATTGTTAAGACTGTTAAGTCAGCGAAAAAGATCGTTGATCGTAAAGAGCCTGTAGTGTGGGATATTCTTGAAAATGTATTGAAAGGACATCCGGTACTACTCAACAGGGCCCCTACGCTTCACCGATTAGGTATCCAGTCGTTCCAGCCGAAACTTATTGAAGGCAAGGCGATTCGACTACACCCATTGGTATGTACGGCCTTCAACGCCGATTTCGATGGTGACCAGATGGCGGTTCACTTACCTCTTGGTAATGCGGCTATTCTTGAAGCGCAGTTATTGATGCTTGCTTCACACAATATCCTGAACCCTGCAAACGGAGCACCGATCGCAGTACCATCTCAGGATATGGTCTTGGGTCTTTACTACATTACTAAAGGTCGTAAGGATACCAAAGAAGAGCCTGTACTTGGAGCAGGAGGAACATTCTACTCACCTGAGGAAGTAGTGATTGCTCACAACGAAGGTAAATTGGCGCTTCACGCGGAGATTAAAGTTCGTATAGTTGCGATGAACGATGCTGGTGAAATGGAAAGCCAGATGATCGAAACGACATGTGGACGAGTTCTTTTCAACGAAAAAGTTCCGGATGAAGCAGGATACATCAACGATGTAATGACGAAGAAAGCACTTCGTGATATGATCGGTCACGTATTGAAAGTTTGTGGTACAGCTAAGACAGCTCAGTTCCTTGATGACATTAAGGAATTAGGTTACTATATGGCCTTCAAAGGTGGTCTTTCTTTCAACCTGGATGATATCATCATTCCGGATGAGAAAGTTGCCTTGGTAGACAAAGCAGAGAACGAAGTGAAGGATGTGATGATGAACTATAACATGGGTCTTATCACAAACAATGAGCGTTACAACCAGATCATTGATATCTGGACGCACACGAATTCTCGCTTGACGCATACCTTGATGGAGCAGTTGAAAAACGATAAGCAAGGATTCAACTCGATCTATATGATGTTTGATTCCGGAGCCCGTGGTTCGAAAGAGCAGATTCGTCAGCTTTCAGGAATGAGGGGTCTAATGGCGAAACCGCAGAAATCAGGAGCTTCGTCTCAGGATATTATCGAGAACCCGATCCTTTCAAACTTTAAGGAAGGTCTTTCGATCCTTGAGTACTTTATCTCGACTCACGGTGCACGTAAAGGTTTGGCCGATACGGCATTGAAAACGGCCGATGCGGGTTACCTTACTCGTCGTTTGGTTGACGTGGCGCAGGACGTTGTTATCAACTCAGAAGATTGTGGTACACTAAGAGGATTGGTTGCGACTCCATTGAAGAAAAACGATGAGGTTGTTGAACCACTTTACGATAGAATTCTAGGTCGTTCGATCGTGAATGATCTTTATCATCCTGAAACGGATGAGTTGATCGTCGAAGGTGGTGAGTTGATCACAGAAGATGTTGCGAAGGCAATTGAAGCTGCTGAGATCGATGAAGTAGAAATCCGTTCCGTATTGACGTGTGAAATGCGTCGCGGAGTATGTTCGAAGTGTTACGGACGTAACCTGGCAACTCACAGAATGGCAGAGGAAGGTGACTCAGTAGGAGTTATCGCTGCACAGTCGATTGGTGAGCCGGGAACACAGTTGACACTTCGTACGTTCCACGTGGGTGGTACGGCATCGAACATCGCGGATGAATCTGATTTGAAAGCGAAAACAGCTGGTACGATCGAGATCGATGAATTGAGAACGATCGAGCGTAAAGAAAAAGGCGGATCGAAAACAATTGTTATCGGACGTTCAGCTGAGCTTAAGATCACAGATGATAAAGGAAACATCACGATGACAGCAAACATTCCTTACGGAGCTGAGATTCTTGTGAAGAACAAGGCAAAGCTTGCTAAAGGTGATGTGATCTGTAAGTGGGACCCTTATAACGCGGTGATCATTTCAGAAGCGAAAGGAAAAGTGCAATTCGACAATATTATCGAAGGTGTTACTTTCCGTGAAGAAGTCGATGAGCAAACAGGATTTACTGAGAAAGTAATTACTGAAACACGAGATAAGAAGAAGAACCCGGCTATCCATATTGTGGATGGTAAAGGGAAAGACATCGTTAAGGAATACAATATTCCGGTTGACGCACACATTTCGGTTAGCGAAGGTGACAAGATCGAAGAAGGACAGATCCTTGCTAAGATCCCGCGTAAAGCTGGTAAGTCTGGGGATATCACCGGTGGTCTTCCACGTGTAACAGAGCTATTCGAAGCACGTAACCCATCGAACCCTGCAGTTGTATCTGAAATTGACGGTGTTGCTGAATACGGTAAGATCAAGCGTGGTAACCGTGAGATCATCATCACTTCTAAGACAGGTGAAGTTCGTAAGTATCTCGTATCACTTTCGAAGCACATCCTGGTGCAGGAGAATGATTATGTACGAGCAGGTCAACCATTGTCAGTTGGTGCAATCACACCGAACGATATTCTGAATATTGAGGGTCCAACAAAAGTACAGGAGTACTTGGTAAATGAGATCCAGGAAGTATATCGTCTACAGGGTGTGAAGATCAACGATAAGCACTTTGAAGTGATCGTACGTCAGATGATGTTGAAAGCGGAGATCGTAGATTCAGGTGATACGAAATTCCTTGAAGGACAATCAGTTCACAAGGCCGATATCACAGAAGAAAACGATCGTATCTACGGAATGAAAGTAGTGGTTGATTGTGGTGAGTCTGATGAATTGAAAAATGGTCAGATTGTTACAGCGCGTAAATTGAGAGACGCAAATTCTCAGTTGAAGCGTGAAGATAAGCAGACAGTAGAATCGAGAGATGCTATTCCTGCGACATCGAAACCGTTACTTCAGGGTATCACCAGAGCATCCCTTCAGACGCAGTCGTTTATTTCGGCAGCATCATTCCAGGAAACGACAAAAGTCTTGAACGAGGCAGCAGTTTCCGGAAAAGAGGATCACTTACTAGGATTGAAGGAAAACGTAATCGTTGGACACTTAATTCCTGCGGGAACGGGAGTTCGCGAATTCCAGAAAATACTGGTAGGATCGAAAGAGGAGATCGAGAACATGGTTGAAACCGCGGAAACTATCGAGGAAGAGGCTTAGAAATAAGTCAACTACATAAATTGAAAGGCCCGCCATTCCGATAGCTATCGGAAGCGGGCCTTTTTTGTTTTCCTCCCCCTTCTCCCTCTCCAAAGGGGGAAGCAATGAGATTTCCCTCATTGGCCTTTTGATTCCTTCTCCCCTCGGGGGGAGATAAAGAGGGGGGCGTGAATAAAATTCACTAACTTGTTCAAAAGTTTGGGTCCCGGGTGTGAGTTTCGGCGGGATCACCCTCAAAGAACTAGATACAAGATAAAAAAAACGCCCGGCACTAATTGTGCTGAGCTTCATGAATGATTGTTCGGATTAGGTCAAGTCACCCAATCCAAATAGTTGTGCGAGTTGATAATATGGTACTCTGCATCCGGGTATGCTTTTGTCCACGCACCAGGTGCCTTCGGTTTTCGCTTCGTGCTCCATTTGAGTTCGTATCCCCTTAATTCCCCCGCTTCTTCCTCAACCCAATCAAGTTCCTGCTGATCGTAGGTGCGCCAGAAGTAGTAGTTGATGCTTCGCTTATTGTACTCTAGATATTTAAGTCGTTCAGTGATCGCGAAATTCTCCCATAGATCGCCCACATCGCTGCGCATAGCTATGGGGTTAAAGTTCTGTATTACCGCGTTCCTGATGCCGTTATCGTAAAAATACCAACGGCTCATCTTGGTTATCTCTTTGCGAAGATTCCTACTGAACCCGCTCACCTTGAACACAACGAACACCTTGGATAGCAGATCGAGGTACCGCTCAACTGTGTTCTTCGATATGTTCAGCGCGCTACCAAGTTCTTCCAGATTCGCGGGCTTGCCTATCTGGAATGCTATTAATCGAAGCAGGTCAAGAATCTTGTCGGCCTTACGAATGCCCTCGAACTCCAGTATGTCTCGAAGTAAATAGGAGTTGACCATCTCGTTCAGGTAATCGACCTTGTCCTGGCGATCAGGTAAGTGTTGCAGTTCGGGGTATCCGCCAAATACCATGCGTTCCTCTAATCGCGAAGTTGTCTGAACCAGGTTTTCCTGTTTCGAGAGCTCCATCACAGAAAGAGGGTACAGTTTAAGCGTGTATTTCCGGCCAACAAGCGGTTCGCCGAGTTGGTTGTTCAGATCGAAAATTGATGATCCGCTTGCGATGATGCTCACGTCCTCGATTTGATCCACGATCAGTTTGAGCTTTTGGCCGATCTCAGGTATCTGCTGTGCTTCGTCTATGACAAGAAGCTTTTTGCTACCAAGCAGCCTTCGGTAATTTTCTTCTGTCCGCTCTGCCATCAGACTCACTACGGCCTGATCCTCACCATTGAGCAGAAGGTAATCATCCTCGCTTTTATCGCTCAGATAGCGCGTTATCAGTTCTGTCTTACCGACACGCCTTGGCCCGTAAAGTACAAGTACCTTTTTCGGCTGTACTCGCTTTGCGAATTCGCCCTCAATTGCCCTATCTATGTATGATTCACTCATTTTGTTACTCTTAATTGCGTCATTATAAGTCCGTAATTTACATAAATTGCGTCAATATGATGACATAATTTACGTTAATTGTGTCATTATGTTACGTCAGAACCTGTCCATCGAGTGCATTATGTCGAGCTTCTTCTTTAGCTGTTCGGTCGAGGTCTTCTTGTGCCTGAGCAGCGACGATGCATAACGCATTCCTGATAGATATTGCACGCCGGGGTGACAGAATCACCTCCTTTTTGGTCGGTGAACTCCGGCAAAGCCTCTGTTTCAAACGATCTATAATGCGACTCCTTAATAGTTAATCTACTTAATTTCATCTACCGAAATACGTACTCTGGTGATTACAAATAGTAGATACGTAAAATCAAACTGAACTTTCTAACCGAACCCTCATGGTTTTATACATTTGGAGGTTCATTGATTATATTAAGGTGTGCAAACAGAAACTCCTTATTTTGATGCCATTGATTCATATTAATAATGGCATTTATGCAAGTATCAGCCAAACTTATGTAACGCTTTAGGCCAGAATAATCCTCAACTTTGGATTGTGATTACTCAATCACAATTAAAATAAACAAGATGAAAAAGAAAAAACTATACACAATTCTTTCAATTGCAATTGTGATGTTAACAATTGGGTGTAAGAAAGAAGACACTCCAGCTCCAACAACAACGACGGGTACGACTGTTCCTCTTCAGACTACGGTTCATACAGCAATTCAACTTGGTGGAGTTAACAATTTCGCTGTAATCGCTGGTTCTTCAGTAACGAATACGGGAGCCACGGAAATTACAGGGGATCTTGGATTAAGCCCAGGAACTTCAGTTGGTGGATTTCCTCCGGGAACGTTGAATGGAACATTGCATATTAATGATGCCATCGCAAATCAGGCCAAACTAGATTTAACTACAGCATATAATGATGCTGCTGCAAGAGTAGCTGGGGACATGGTAACACTATCTGGAAATATCGGAGGACTTACACTTACACCAGGACTTTACAAGTCTACTTCATCCTTATCGATCTCCTCCGGAGATGTTACTTTTGATGCTCTCGGAGATCCGAATGCCGTATTTATTATACAAATTGCTTCTACACTTACTACAACGCCGGGGCGTAAAGTAATTCTAAGTGGTGGTGCACAAGCATCAAATATTTTTTGGCAAGTAAGCAGTTCTGCATCCTTTGGAACAACAACCGTTTTTAAAGGTACGGTTATAGCCCTTGAGTCAATCACTTTTGATACGGGAGCAACATTACAAGGAAGAGCGCTGGCAAGAAACGGTGCTGTCACGATGGAAGGAAACACTTTCATATTACCATAATGAATTCAAGTTCTTTAAAGCCTTGTCCATACCATTTGGGCAAGGCTTTTTTGTATATAAGCTTGACAGATTGATAAGTCATTCCATAGGTGAATGCCAGGATTATCTCCTCTTCGGTAGTCGAGCTCCGGCATATCCTCCGTTTCGCACGATTTATAAAATACCTTCTTTATCTCGACTGTTCAATTGATGAACGTTACCCTTCAATCAATGACTGGCTCCTTATCGTTCATAACATTCTGAGATTGATTATCTTAAAGAAAAAAACATATGAAATCACTACTACTTTTAACTTTCAGCTCATTCATTTCAATTTGTTTTTCACAAGCCATCGAAGTGCAGTGGACCCAACTTCAAGGTGGAATTGGATTTGATAATGGTGCTAATGATGCCATGCAAACATCCGATGGCGGATTCATTTATAACAGCACGGTCAATTCCGGTAGTTCGGGTGATATTGTTGGCGCACACGGAGGCCAGGATTCCTGGCTGGTTAAAACCGATCAAGCCGGAAACATTGAATGGCAACGACCACTGGGTGGACCGGGTACTGATAATGGTAATGGCGTAGTCGAAACTGCAGATGGCGGATTCATTACAGTCGGTAGTTCAACTTCTGACACTAATGATGTTTCCTTTAATTGGGGAGATTATGATATCTGGGTTGCGAAAGTCGATTCCCAAGGGGTTTTGCAATGGGACATTTCAATCGGAGGAACTGCACAAGATATGGGTGAAGGGATATGTCTCAACGCGGATGGAAGTGTTGCCGTAACGGGCTCGACTAAATCATCGAATGGTTCTATAACTAATAATCAAGGATTAGGTGATCTGGTTGTATCTAAGATTTCAGCATCTGGAACAATGATCTGGACCAACACATATGGTGGTACAAGCGTGGATAACGGGGATGATATTCAAACGACTTCAGATGGTGGTTATATTGTGGTGGGAAACACCTATTCCGATGATGGAGATGTAACCAGCAACGCAGGCTTCTACGATTTTTGGATATTAAAACTCGATTCTGTTGGAACACTTGAATGGCAGCAGACCTATGGTGGCTCTCAAAAAGATGATGCTTATTCGGTTCAGCAGACAACAGATGGAGGGTATATCGTTGTCGGATCAACTGAATCAATTGATGGAGATATTTCGAATCCACTTGGTGATTATGACATATGGGTATTAAAACTGGATGCAAACGGTTTACTTGAATGGGAAAAATCTTTAGGTGGTTCGGATTACGATGAAGGTTTATCCGTGATACAGACAAGTACGAATAAATATCTAATTGCCGGACTTACATATTCGAATGATATTGATGTAAGTGGTAATCAAGGTGGGTTAGATGCCTGGGTGGTAGTGCTCGATTCTGTCGGGAATATGCTTGATCAGCGATGCATAGGCGGATCAGACGATGATTTGGGTATTTCAATCAACGAGAATTCAAATGGGACATTCATCTTTGCAGGAGGCTCTTCGTCTAATGACGGAGATGTTTCAGGTAATAATGGAAACAGAGATATTTTTCTAGCTAAACTGCGAATTCTTTCCACCGTTGAACTGGCTGAAAACGAGCGTTTTTCCATAGAAGCATATCCGAATCCGAGCAGCGACTACTTTTGGTTAAACTGTGATCAGGAATTAATAGGCTCAACTTATAAGTTAGTGGATAACATCGGTAAGACAGTCCGGACCGGTTCTATTCAGAATACCAGAACTTCCATTTCTACCAATAATTTTGACAGTGGAATGTACTACTTATCAGTCGACCAAATACCTGGTTCTATTAAAGTCATGGTTGAGTAGCTAGTTAATTTCGATCATCTACATTAATTGTAAGGCCCGCTTCCGATAGCTATCGGAAGCGGGCCTTTTTTTTCCCCTTGGACACTGAGCGGAGTCGATGTGTCTTCCCTAGTTAATCCAATTAAAAAAGCGTCAATTTTTCACAAAGAACATGTCAATCTGTTTTTTTTTCTGATTTATGATTTGTAATTTCGTGGATAACCGAATTAACTTACAATTACACAAAACCAAATGCATACCACGTTAAGGCTTACTACGGCACTACTATTATTACTATTTCCCACAATCCTATTTTCTCAAGTAAACACCTGCTCCGGTAACTATTACGATACGGGAGGTTCAGGTGGTAACTATGCCAATAATCAATTATACTCAACAACTTATTGCTCGAACTCAGGGAACTGTATTGAGGTAACATTTACAAGCTTTAGTCTTGAGTCAGGATGGGATTACCTAACACTTTATGATGGACCTTCAACGGCATCTCCGGCTATCGGGACTTATTCTGGAACAACTTTACAAGGACAAACGATTACCTCATCTACGGGATGTATTACACTCGAATTTGATTCGGATGGATCGGTAACCTATCCCGGTTGGACAATGGCTGTTAACTGTGTCGCTTGTCCGGTGCCTACGTGTAGTGATGGAATACAAAATCAGGGAGAGACTGGAATTGACTGTGGAGGACCTTGTCCGGCATGCCCAGCTATAGTTCAACCGACATCTTGCGCAAACTTAACATACAACATTACTATTCCCGGAAGCAGCGTTGCATTCTATGATGACGGTGGTCCGGGTGGAGATCCTTGTGCTGATGTAGCCGGTGGTGGAAACTATTGCAATTGTGGTTGTTTTACAACGACCACGATTTGTGCTGCACCGGGTGAATACATCTATGTGGACTTCCATGAATTTGCGATGTGGAATACAACTTCGGGTTGGGATTGGATGAAGATCTATGACAACTCCACTGCTTCAGGAACAGTCTTATACGACAATTCCTCAAGTGGTCCTGATAATCCTTTTGGTGATTGTGGAATAGGAACGGCCCCGATGGAATTTTGTTCAAGTGGTCAGTGTTTGACCTTTGAATTCTGGGCGACATCCGTTGTAAATAGAGCGGGATGGGATGCAACCGTATATTCAACACCAATCATATGTGCAATACCACTTCCTGTGGAACTTGCTGATTTCCGAGGACAAAATGAAGGCTCCAAAAATGTATTGTATTGGAAGACCTACTCAGAAGAGAACAATGACTATTTCCAATTGGAAAGAAGTGTAGATGGAAAGAACTGGGAGGTATTAAGTTACGTTAACGGTGCCGGTAATTCTCAAAGTACATTGAACTACAGTTCGGAAGACAGAAGCTTTAAGAATTCCTTGAATTACTATCGTCTTACGCAGGTAGACATGAATGGAGAATCGAAGACATTTAATGTCGTTACCATTGATAACCGCCATAGAGACCGAGAGTTGGTAAAAGTTACAAATCTTATGGGACAGGAAGTTCCAATAGATTCTAAAGGTCCAGTACTGGAAATTTATAGTGACGGAACAGTAGAACGCGTATATCGCAAGTAACTCATAGAATAAAATATGGTAAGGCTAGCCATTCCAATCGCTATTGGAAGCGGTTCTTTTTTATTCCCATTTTGGAGGGGCTATTGAAAAACGCTTCAAATAACTCAAAAACAGACGAAAATGAACTAGAAAGGAACGAAAATAACCCAAAAACACTTAAAAACGGTAAAAATAGGTAAAAACAAAATCTAGTCAATAACAAACCAACCATGACTTCCGGCAACTGCCCCTGCGGTTGTGAGTAGACTCAATATTAAGAGGATCCAATGCGCTTTGTGAATGATCGAAAATGTCCTTGCAGGATCTTTCTCCGCATATTTTTTGAACAAGCGATGTAATACAAGTGGTTCAAACACGAAAAGGATCAAAGTGAAGAGTAACCAAATGAGCGTCATGGCGTGAATCCACCAGTACCGATAATCCAGATAACGATCCCAGGCGTCAAGCACATAAAGCATATAAAAACCACTAAGTGCTGTCAAAAGCGTTGTGATCTTGGCCTGAATGGCGAACCTTCCTTCGATCTGCTCAAAGGTTTTCATTTGTTCTTCTTTTGATTTCAATTTCTTGACAGCGGGAATGATAACAGTAGTGACCATCGCCACACCCCCTATCCAAAGAACAACGGCCAGCATATGAATCACTCTGGCTAAAGTGAACTTTTCCATCTTTCAACGATTATATCAGTGAGCTCCTATATGAGTTTTCCTGATTGTTCAAAGGTAGCAAATAAAGAGGCAAAGATTGTATCACAGATTAGTCAGAAGCTTGATCACGACTACTTTTTAAAGCAGATTTCTTTCATTTTTCGTTAACTTCGACGCATGAAAAATCTGCTCCTTCTTGTCTTCTGTTCGCTGGGTATAAGCAGCTTTGCCCAACAGTACATGGTTTATTTCAAAGACAAAGTCAATTCTGAATACTTTCAACTTTCTGATCGGTCACTTCAGAGGAGAACGAAAGCCCATGTCGTATTTGACGAAAACGATAAGCAGGTCTCCAATGAATACCTGAGTCAGCTGCGGGAAAAGGGGTCAATCATGAAAGTCTCCAGATGGTTAAATGCAGTGGTGTATGAATCTGATTTTTCTCCTGAAGAATTGATGGCGGAATATAATTTCATTGATCACATTGTCTCGACACAAACCAATCAGAGGATCAAGAAAGAACTCGATCCAATCGTCGATATGTCCAACGCGAATTATGGTGTCGCAGATACGCAGATCAGACAAATCGGTGTGGATTGCCTCCACGATCAGGGCTTTACCGGTCAAGGCGTTTACCTCGCGATCATTGATGCAGGCTTCATCAACATGGATTCCATACCGCATTTTGATTCGTTGTTTATCGAAAACAGAATACTTGATTCGATGAACTTTGTAGCTCCGGGAAATACGGTTTACGGAGCTCACTACCATGGTACCGCTGTTGCTTCGTGCATTGTTGGTGAAATGGGTGGAGCTAATCCGTTCTCCGGAACAGCGGTCGATGTTGATGTCGCCCTATACCTCACCGAAGATGTCGGTTCAGAAACCCTGGTGGAAGAGTTCAACCTGGTGATGGCACTCGAGCGTTGTGATTCAGTTGGAGTGGATGTCGCTAATATTTCTTTGGGCTACAAAACCTTTGATGACTCACTGCAGAACCATACCTACGCGGACCTGGATGGACAATCGACACCTGCTGCTATAGGGGTAAACACTGCTGCTACCAAGGGGATATTAGTCGTGACTTCCGCAGGAAATAGTGGTCCCGATTTTATTTCTACACCGGGTGATGCTGACAGTGTCCTTTGTGTCGGAGCAGTCGATAACCAGGGAAATTATGCTCCCTTCTCATCGGTTGGACCCAATTCTGATGGACAGGTAAAACCGGACGTCATGGCTACCGGGTGGGGTGCCTGGGTTGTATTGGACAATGGATCAGTGGTCATGGGAAATGGTACTTCATTCGCCTCACCGATAACTGCCGGGGCGGTTGCGTGTTTGATCCAGGCGAACCCAACAAGATCGGCGTTTCAGGTAAAAGATTGGATCCGTAGAAGCGCAAGTTTGTATAATACACCGAACGATACGATGGGGTACGGAATTCCTGACTTTTGTCTGGCGAACGATTCGCTTCAGGTATTAGCGGTAGAACAAATGGAATCGGATGCCTTTTCTATCTATCCGAATCCGGCTACTGACGAACTGATGATAATTACATCGCTGCCCGAATATTCAGTGAGTTTAATCAACTCGATAGGAGAGACCGTCTATGTTGGTAGAGCGGTGAAACAGATCGATCTTACACAATTCGGATCTGGCCTCTATGTGGTGGTGATCCATACACGGGACAACATACTTAGAAAGAAGCTGATTATCCGCTAGTCGTAAAGGGTATAAATTCATCCAATTAACGCAATACTAACTTAAATACAGCGTCGTTAACATTTACGAAATAAATTCCTTTTGGATGCGCTGACATGTCAATCTCGTGTCCTTCACTTATAAGCACCAATCTTCCAAAGATATCCACGACTCTCGTCCTTCCTTCAATAATACCATTAATGGTGAATACTCCTGAAGTCGGATTCGGATAAATAGTAATACCGGATGCTTTTAGATCAGCCAGTCCGACATTATCCTCAACATACATATGAACACAGACAGTATCTGAGCTGCAGTCGTTGATTGCAACCAAGCATACGTCATACCAACCACCAGTAGAATAATAATGTGTTGGATTTTGATTTGTACTATAATTCCCATCACCAAAATCCCATTCCCATGAAGTGGAGTTGCTTGAAAGATTGTTAAAGAAAACAGTTAAACCACTGGTTGAGTCTTGCACGAAATCAGCGACGGGCAGTTCACATACGTAGATCTGCTGACATGTAGTATCTGAGCTACAGCTATTTGTCACTGTAAGGCAAACCGTGTAATAGCCCGGGGTCATATATGAATTCACTGGGTTCTGACTCGTGCTGGTGTTTCCATCACCAAAATCCCAAGACCACGATGTCGCTCCTAATGACACATCAGTGAACTGAATGGTTGTACCATTCAATGTGTCGGCTTCAAAATCTGCATTAGGTGGCTCACACGCACAAACTTGTTGACAGATCGTATCAGAACTACAGCTATTTGTTGCGATAAGACAAACGGTATAAGTTCCAGGTGCTGCGTATGTATATAATGGATTTTGATCTGAACTTTGATTTCCATCGCCAAAGTCCCACTGCCAGTTCGTAGCATTTGTCGATAAATCGCTGAACTGAATTGTATTTAGAGTTTCGTTAGCTGAAAAATTAGCTACCGGAGGTTCACAGATTGTCACTGGCCCACACACGGTGTCAGTTCCACAACTGTTAGTGATTATCAGGCAGACATTATAGGTTCCCGGTGCACTAAAAACATGTGTAGGATCTTGCAGTGTGCTTAGATACCCATCACCGAAATTCCAAAGCCATGTCTGCGCTCCACTGGAAAAATCCATAAATTGAACAGATAATCCACTTGTTGTATCGGCTGTGAAAGCTGCAAAAGGTGTTGTACATACTACACAAATTTCCGGGTCAACACAGTAACAAATACTGCTATCGGTGAAAGAGGGAGTAGTTATGGTTGATGTTACAGGGATATAAGTACCAGTAGTCGCCTGACTCGATGTCGGATCAATCATGGGCAGGGTAAAGCTTGTCGTGTTAACAACAACGTCCGTACAAAGTATACTTCCTAAACTATCACCTTTGATAAGTAATGCGTCGTCTGCGCCAATAGACAGGCTGTCTGACCAACCGGTAAAGATAAACCCTCCATCGTCTGTAGACTGCAAAGTGCTCTTTGCACCCCAGATATGAACCTGATCAGATCCGTCTGTACCGAATTTTTTGGACCAGATCATATTACCTATAGAATCGACTCTCATGATCAGAATGTCGTAATCTCCGTTATTGTAGCTCTGAGTCAGGGAGGCAAGATATAAATCGGTGCTATTAGGGATTTCAGTGACAGAAACACCTCTGTCAAAGTTACTTCCACCATATGCTTTTGACCAAAGAACAATACCATTCGTGTCAATCTTCGTAAGTAAAATATCTACGTCTCCACTTCCAAATGAACTGGTAGGGCCTGTAGTAATTATGTAATTGTCATCAGTCATCAATGATGCGCTAAACCCATCCTGCCCACTTCCACCATAGGAATAATCCCATATAATGTTGCCATTTGCATCCATCTTTACAAGATATCCACCGTAAGATCCAGGACCAAACGTCGACGATGAACCAGCAGCAATAATATTACCCCCAGGTAATTCCATTGCGGTACTAAAACTGTCATTAACTCCACCTCCATAAACTCTTGACCAGATCAAGTTACCATTACTATCTAATCTTAAAAGCAGAGCATCAGCGGAGCCAAAGTTATCTTGGTTATCTGAACCATAGGCAAGAATATCACCATTAGCAAGAAAACTGAATTCGTGGATACTTTCTATAGCGTTCGCCGTGGAATATTTGTATTCCCATAGAACATTACCAAGAGAATCTAACCTAAGAATATACCCGTCTAAAGAAACAGCACCGAAACTTGATGTTGCACCGCCTAATAAAAATCCTGAGTCCGGAGTTTGTGCCAAATCTACACGTACCGGCATGCCTTCATCACCTGTCGCCCCATAAGTTTTTTGCCACAAAATATTTCCTAAACTATCAGTTTTGATAACATAGAAATCTTCTCCTCCAGCACCATATGAAGTGGTGTGACCGGCGGTTGCATAGCCTCCATCGTATGTAATAACTACGGCAGATCCCCTTTCATTTCCAGGGCCTCCAAGTATTTTTTGAAAATTTTGAGCGTAATAATTCCAGCAAACAAATAATGCCAAAGTGATCGATATCGCCTTCTTCATGTGATAATATTTGAAAGCAAATTAAGGTTTTATCATGTGATACGCAAAAATAGGGGTAATGCGTATCTTCAGAATAGTATCGTATTTGAATTAAATATATCAATGTCGCAAATTGTCTTTGAGTTTATATTTGAGGTTATTTCAGGATTCCAATTCTTCAAAATTTCTGTTCACTTTGGAAAAATCATAGCGCTAGTAATACAGGACAAATTCCGTAACTTGCCGATCCATATTCACGACTTAAAACTATTGATATGAAATCAGTTGTATTTGTAATCGGACTCTTACTTACTTCGACTTCTCTTTTTGCTCAAACGACGGGCGACACCATCGTTGTACAGGCCTTTGACTGGTCGATGACCGCGTTAGGTAACTCAGGAGCGAGAGACATGATCGTTTCTTTTCCGGACACTACATTGACGTATGAAAAGATCATCATGCAGTACAACATGCGCTGTCGTGATGGAAATGTGAATACAACAGGAGGAAACTATGTGGCATGTGGAGAATGGGACTATAGCTGTAATACCTATGTTCATGATTCGACAAGGATCGACTCATTGATTTCAACAGCTCCTGATTATATTATCTCAGGATTTTCGGGAACAACGTATAATTATACAACGCAGCCAACCTATACTTTTCTTCAGCAGGATTTAACTACGGTTACCTTGAATAACATTCTCAGCGAAAACCAATACACTGTATTAAATGGCACTACGCCAACTTCGAGTGCTACTAACGGTAGTGATTACTCAGGGCGCTCATTCTATGTATACACCGCTGCAGAACTCATAGGTTCGGGAATTACAGCAGGTGACATTGATGGCTTTCTTGTGAATGCGATTGGTGGAGGAAGCCTAAACTTTATGCGTGTTAAAATGAAGCAGGTAATGGGTGCTTCCTTGGATAATACCAATCCGGATCTAACAGGATTTACAGAAGTATTCAGTGACAATTACACTTTCTCCGCCGGACAAAACAGAATCCAATTCTATACGCCTTTTGTTTGGGATGGTATATCAGATGTAATCATAGAGCTTTCATTTACCAATTCAACTCCGACAACAACTATCAATCTCGAAGGAACTTCATCCGCTCCTGGAATGGGAATGTACGCAGCTAATGGTATTCATACAAACGTTGCAGAAAACGGTCACATTGAATTTCCAACAGCGGGAATGTCAACGACACAGAATGAAGTGTCTGTTTCATTCTGGGCATTTGGAGACGCAAATACGCTACCGGTAAATACAACAATCATGTATGGTCAGGGTGCCGATGGAGGTCGTGACATCAGCTCGCACTTACCTTGGGGCAATGGATCTGTTTATTTTGATTGTGGTGACCTAGGAAGTGGTTTTGATCGAATTAATAAAGCAGCCGCAGTAAATGAATTCGAAGGTCAGTGGCGTCACTGGACCTTTACAAAGAATGCTGCAACAGGGATCATGAACATCTATTTGGATGGAGTCCTTTGGCACAGTGGTACAGGAAAAACGAATCCGATCGAATTTGCACAGATGATCGTTGGAAAGGACCTGAACTATAACAACAACTATAAAGGCTTGATCGATGAGGTTACTGTTTGGAATGTGGAGCTACAACCAACCGAGATTGCCAACTGGATGAATATCTCTTTGGATAACACACATCCCAATTGGGGAAATTTGGTTGCATACTACAAGCTGGATGATTACGGAATGACGACTGTACTGGATGATTCACCGGCTTCAGCATCGGGTACAACGAGCAGCCAGTATATTTGGAAATACACGAGAGGTAAAGATCTTTCCCGTTTCTTTGAGGTGGCTACAGAACGTCCAAGCATTACGCTTTTCGAAGGAAATTACGATACAACGATTACGGTGGTAACGGTGTTGGATTCATTAGTTAATGTTCCGAATACGGTAGAAGAGTACACGATCATTCCGAATCCAGGAACAGTTTATGACGATGATGTTAACCTCGTTAGTACTAATTATTACTGGGAAGCGGTTGATCAAAACATCTATGATGAGTTTGGAAACTTAGTTGGCACTATTCCGGTTACGTCCACAGGTTCAATCATTATCTCTGATATGAACTACTATCGCAGATGGCCAATGAAATTTGAGGTAACTTCTTTCGTAACACCTTATGGTCTTTACTTAAATCTTGGTCCAAACGGTAAAACATGGGAATTTGACCTGACCGATTTCGCTCCGGTATTTAAAGGAGACATGCGCTTTACCATGGAGCGTGGAGGTCAATGGAATGAAGATTACGACATCAAATTCCTGTTCATTGTTGGAACACCTCCTCGTGATGTAATGGATATTCAACAGATCTGGAGAAACAACAAAATAGGATATCAGGCGATCATGGCTGATACTTACTTTGCACCAAGGGATATAACGCTAAATCCTATGGGCGATGCCTTTAAGATTCGCTCGATGATAACTGGTCATGGACAGGAAGGGGAATTTATTCCTCGTACGCACTATGTCGATATTGATGGTGGTGCTGATGAGTTCAGCTGGCAGGTTTGGAAAGAATGTGCTGAGAATCCGATCTTTCCTCAGGGAGGTACTTGGATCTACGATCGTGCAGGGTGGTGTCCTGGTAGACCAACCGATTTGGAAGAATGGGATTTGAATCCGTATGTAACCGCAGGACAAACGCACAGCTTTGATTACGGTGTAACAACAGCATCCGGTGCATCAAACTATATTGTCAACCATCAGTTAGTGACGTATGATGCTCCGAACTTCACCCTGGATGCGACGATTAAGGAAATTAAAAATCCTTCCAACTATGTGGAGTACATGCGAGAGAACGCGATTTGTGTCAACCCGAAGGTTGTGATTCAGAATACCGGAAGTGCAACGCTGACAAGTGCTACCATTGAGTATTGGGTCAATGATCAGAACAACTCACAGACCTTCAATTGGACAGGATCGCTTGATTTTCTTGGAGAGGAAGAAGTTGAGTTACCGACACCTGCACCATTCTGGACTACAGTAGTAGCAGGAGGGCCAAATGTATTCCATGCCCGCGTATTAGACCCGAATGGAGGAAGCGACGAATACGCATATAATGATGAGCATTCGGCTAATTTTGAGATACCGGATGTGGTTCCAAATTACTTTTACATCCAGCTGAAGACCAACAGTGCGGGAGCTGAGACAAGCTATGATCTGAGAGACGATCTGGGTAATGTCATCTTCTCGAAAGGCGGATTAGCGAACAATACGCTATATCGTGACACCTTCCAGTTAGCTCCGGGATGTTATCAATTAAACGTGTATGATACGGATGATGATGGAATTGATTTTTGGGCAAATAGTGATGGAATAGGACAGATGTACATTCGCGAGATCGGAGTTCCGGTTATTGTAAAAACCTTTGAAGGAGATTTTGGAAAATCGATCGTGTATAACTTCACAGTTGATTTCCCGCTTTCTTACGAAGACATTAAAGCAACGGAGTCAGTAGAACTTTACCCTAACCCGACGCGTGATCAATTAAATCTGGCAGGAGAAGGAATAGATAAAGCGACTATTTCCGTTTACAACGAATTCGGAGAGGTCTGTGAATTGCCTGAGAGTTCGCTTACTGATGAAGTGACATTCAATACTTCCTCGCTAAAATCAGGGTTGTATACCGTTCGGATTAATATAAACGGCAGAATCATTTCGAAGCGATTTGTTATTGCCAGATAGCTATTCGTTTATTTCGTTGGATTCGATATATTGCTTCAATAAGGTGCGTAGACTCTCCAGGTAATCTGAGAAATTCTTCGTGGTAAGATCGGGGTCATTTGTTTGCCCGAGCGTGACCGGATTCTCATCGAGATGCTGGTATAGTTCCGGATACTTCTCCTCAATGAGCGTTGTTAGCTCCATGATCTCTTTTGTTAATTCCTGTAAGCGTTTCATATGAATAAGATAGTGAATTGAAAGGGCAATGACAAATCTTTACACGTCTATTTGACTACCCAAAATGTTTGTAAACAAATTCTAAATGTGGCTTTAGTCCAATTCAATTTTAATTACATTTAGTGTAATGAAAGTTCCTATTATTATCGTCTTTTTGGGCGGACTGATATTTTTCGCCCATCTACTCAATGGATTATTCAAATACACGAAGATTCCAAGTGCCTTGTGGCTGCTGGTTATCGGAATTGTAATTGGACCGATCATGGGATTCGTGTCTGCGGAAGATTTCGGAGAGGTGGGTCCTGTATTCACAAGCATTACATTGATCATTTTACTCTTTGTGGGTGGTGTTAATTTGAATATTCGGGAATTAGGAAGTACCATAGGTTCAGCCTTTTTGTTAACCCTGGCCAATTTCATTTTAAGTTCCGCTATTGCCGCTGTATTTGCCTTTTACTTTACTTCTCTGGATAGCTGGTTGAGTGCTACTTTTTTCGGTGTGATCGTCGGAGGAACATCTTCGGCAGTTGTTATACCAATTGTCAATCAGCTTAAGATCAATAAGGACGGAACAACAATCCTTTTACTGGAATCGGCATTAAGTGATGTTTTCTGTTTAGTGATCGGCCTTGCATTGTTATCTGCAATGGAAGTGGGAGTATTTAGCATTAAGAGCATTTTAAATGTCGTTTGGAAGTCCTTTGCCTTTGCCTCTTTGTTAGGTGTCGGAGCGGGAATTGCGTGGTCTGTCATTATACGATGGATGCGAGCAATACCCAACAACATGTTTACGAATCTGGCATTAGTTTTTATCGTTGCCGGCTCAGCGGATTATATCGGTTGGAATGGTGGAATTGCTACACTCATGTTCGGAATTACGTTGGGGAATGCTTACATAATCAATTATACACCTATCCGATTTATACTACCTTCTCAAAGGCTGGAGCTCATGGAGCGCAATTTCTTTTCAGAAATTGCCTTTATTCTTCAGACCTATTTCTTCGTCTATGTTGGAGTGACCATCAAGTTTGGAAGTCCGATGTTTTACATCGTAGGAGGACTTATAGTTGCGGCAATAGCATTTGTAAGGCCATTTACCGTGCGTGTATTAGTCCGGAAGAAAATGCCGGTTAAGGACCTTGCTATAATGGGTATTATGTCACCAAAGGGACTCGTGCCGGCCATTCTCGCCTCCATTCCTATTCAAATGGGGATTAAAAATGGCGACGTCATTCAGGATCTGGCCTATGCGGTTGTACTAATTTCGATTGTATTATGTGCCATTCTTGTGATCATGATCAACAAAGGATCTTTCTCAATCGCAAGTCTCAATAAAATCTTCGGTAGAGAAGAGGAAATGCCAACTGACGAAAATACCTTATCCGAAGAGCAATCCGAACAGCTTCCCGATCCTCAGGAAGATGAAACTGACGATACTCCTAAAGAATAATTAACCTTCAAGTATGTATCGAAAGATCAACGGTGCAACGATTGTAGCGTCTGATTCAATAATGTATTTCGGGGTCGTGATATCAAGTTTCCCCCAGGTAATCTTTTCATTTGGCACAGCACCGGAATAAGACCCATAGCTTGTAGTTGAATCAGAAATCTGACAGAAGTAGCTCCAGAAAGGTGTGTCTGTTCTTTCCATATCCTGATACAACATCGGAACGACACAAATAGGGAAGTCTCCTGCGATACCACCACCAATCTGGAAGAATCCGATGCCATCTTCACCTGCTTCATCCGTGTAAAAGTCAGCCAACCACATCATATATTCGATTCCGGATTTCATCGTACGCGGATTCAACTCACCTTTCAGGCAGTAAGATGCAAAAATGTTACCCATGGTGGAATCTTCCCAGCCCGGCACAACAATGGGAAGGTTCTTTTCCGCTGCAGCCAGCATCCAGGAATTCTTCGGGTCGATCTCATAGTATTGTTCCAGCACACCGGATAATAGCATTTCGTACATGAATTCATGCGGAAACATTCGTCTTCCCGCGTCTTCTGCTTTTTTCCATATATCGAAAATGTGCTGTTGAAGTCTTCTGAAGGCCTCTTCTTCGGGAATACAGGTGTCCGTAACCCGATTCAATCCCCTTTCAAGTAATGCCCACTCTTGTTGTGGTGTTAGGTCACGGTATTCAGGAACTCGCTCATAACTGTTATGAGCCACTAGATTCATGATGTCTTCTTCCAGATTTGCACCGGTACAAGAGATGATATGCACCTTATCATGACGAATCATTTCTGCCAAGGAGATACCAAGCTCTGCCGTACTCATAGCACCGGCCAGCGAGATCAACATTTTCTTTCCACTGTTTATATGAGTTTCATATCCTTTGGCTGCATCAACCAATGATGCTGCATTAAAATGCAAGTAGTTCTGTTCTATAAATTCGCGTATCATAATCATTTAATAAAAATGTGAATCACTTCGAATAGGATCAGGATTATGATGATCCATTCCAACAGTGAACTGTGTTTGTGTTGTAATAGATTATTGAAGAACTCGTGGTTATCCTTGACTACCAATAGACTGTGCTGTATGGCACGGTGACGATTACCGAAATCGAGCTCGAGGTTTAATATTTCGTCCATCTCACTAAGCTGAAGATCTTTCCAGGCTAACGGAGGCGTTTCAAATATATAGAGGTTGTCAGCCATCCTGTTCCGGAGGTTCATTATTTCACCGGAGAATCGAGCTAACTTTCGCTGCGAGTTGTTGATCTTACCTAATTTTTCCAATTGTGTTGTGATCACTCGTGTTTTCTCGAGCAGGATGTCAACCTCTTTTTGATATTGATCCAGCGCAAGTGATTGAGCAATATTCAGACAAATGATGTGCAGCAGATCAAGGTTTAATTCAGGAATCCAGATGGTGTTGAAGTCGGCTCTGAGTGATTCAGATGGGTCCACATGTAATGTGAATTCTTCAAATGTATCTGTATTAGCTCCTAGTTTTGACAGTACTTCGTCACGTTCAACCTGAGTTGCGTTGATGGTAATAACTGCCCCAAAATCCTTGAAGTAATAGAACGTATTTTCATTTGGTACGATCAAGCGATAAGTAGGGTCTGATTTCGCTGCTCGCAATGAAAACAGACTGTCAACATGTGTAAGGTCTAATCGCTTACCAATATGATATGCACGAATTCGGAATTCCATTACAGGTTGAATTTGTAGGATAGCAGTTTGTAGTAGAGTTTCGCAGCCATAAAATCCGGACCGTGGAGTCCTTCGATAGGCGCTAGCTCTACCATGTCAAACCCAACGACATTCTTCTGTTTGAAGACCATTTTCAGCAGATCCAATGTTTCGTTCCACAGAAGGCCTCCCGGTTCAGGTGTTCCGGTAGAAGGCATAATAGAGGGATCGAATACATCCAGATCGATGGTGATATATACATTTCTCCCGAGTGAATTTACAACATCCGACTGCCAGAATTCATTTTCACGAATCGCGTAGGAAGTAAATAAGTTCTCTTCTTTAAGAAATGGTTTTTCAATCTTGTCCATACTTCGTATTCCAACCTGAACCAGATTAGTATTCTTTGAAGCCCAGTGCAGTGCACAAGCATGATTACACGCGGATCCTTCGTATTCAGGTCTTAAGTCAGAGTGAGCATCCAATTGCAGTACACTTAGATCGTCGTACTTCGACTTAAAAGCTTTGATAGATCCGATCGCAACGGAGTGTTCTCCTCCGATTACGGTGACAAACTTACCCTTATTCAGATACTTATTGACCTCGTTTTGTACCGCTTCACACATAGCTTCCGGAGAACTATCTTCCGAAACTTCGGGTGCAATAAAAATGCCTTCCCGATAGACTTCAGAATCTGTTTCAATGTCGTATAGCTCCATGTTTTCAGCAGCGTCGAACATTGCTTCCGGCATTTTATCTGCCCCTTTCCCGTAAGTACTGGTACCGTCGTATGGTACAGGTATTAATACTGCGTCAGCACTTGATTCCTGAGCATATTTTTCGTCTATTCCTGCAAATGTTCTCATTCGTATCCTAATAATTTTAACATGTCCTCACTTTTCTGCTCTTCGCGGTATACTTGATAAGTCAATTCACCATTAGCATCCTGGTTGATCAGTACATGCTTGGGGGAAGGAATGAGGCAGTGCTTGATACCACCGTATCCTGAAATCGATTCCTGATAAGCCCCACAGTTGAAGAACCCGACATGAAGGGGTTTGTTTGCATTGAACTCCGGTAAATAAATCGCATTGATATGTTGCTCGGAGTTATAATAATCGTCACTGTCACAGGTCAAACCTCCAAGAAATACCCGCTCATATTTATCATCCCATCGGTTGACTGGTAACATGATGAAACGTTTATTGATGGCCCAGGTATCCGGCAGAGTTGTCATGAAAGATCCATTGATCATATTCCACCGTTCCCTATCATTCTGTTTCTTCTGATCAAGCACTGTATAGATCATCCCTCCTGCTTCGGAAACAGTAAAAGAACCAAACTCGGTCAATATATCCGGATGAGAAGCATTTTCTTCTTCCGCAGTCGACTGAATCTGATTGATGATCTCTTCGATCATATATTCATAGTCAAAATCAAATGCCAGTGAATTTTTCACCGGGAAGCCTCCTCCAATATCCAGGTAGTAGATCGGGTTACCTGCCTTGATCAGTTCGCGGTAGACGTTTAGGAATTTCCGTAGTTCGTTCCAATAGTAAGCGTTATCGCGAATTCCTGTGTTCACGAAGAAATGGAGTAGAGATAACGAAAATTTAGGGTTATCCTTGATTTTGTTTTTATAAAATGGCAGAATGTCTTTATAGCCAATACCTAGTCTGGAGGTATAGAATTCGAACTTCGGATCTTCTTCAGATGCAATTCGAATTCCAATCTCAATGTGATCATCAAGTAATTGATCCAGTAATTCGAATTCATGAAAATTATCAATAACAGGAATTACATTTTGAAATCCGAGATCTATCAGCTGTTTGATCTTGAGGATGTAGTTATCAGTCTTATAACCGTTGCAGATGATCAAACGATCGGTTGGAATTTTGCCTTGACGGTGAAGGGACATAATAATGTCAATATCGAAGGCCGAAGAGGTTTCAATGTTAACACCATGTGCCAGGCACTCTTCCAGTACAAATCGAAAGTGAGAACTCTTAGTACAATAGCAGTAGTGGTACTTACCTTGATAATTACTTTTCTGCATTGCTCTATCAAACCAGGAGCGACAAGTCTCAATCTGCTCACCGATTTGCGGAATATACGTGAAACGCAAGGGCGTACCGTACTTATTAACCAGTTCCATCAGGTCTAAATCCCTGAAGAACAGTGTGTCTTTCTTGACCTTAAATTCCGCTTGTGGAAAATCGAACGTTTGTTCGATCAGATCGATGTATTTATTCTTCATCGTCGAAATTATTCGATAACTCTTCCGAGTCGAAGTCTTCGTCATCACCATCACCTCTTTCGTCGTCATCGTCATCTTCTTCAGCAGATGCTAACTTGGATGCTTTAATTGAGCTAATGGGAATAAGAAAGACTGTGTCTTCTTCGTCCGGAAACAATACACCATCGGCAATTTCGCCTTTATATGGAAAAGTAGCACGTGCTAATTCTCCGTTCAGGAATTGCTCGTAAATTTCCTCCTGATAACTTTCATGAAAGTTCTCAAAAGATTTAATTACTCTTTTCATTGTCATAGACATTTTCACTACAAATGTTTAAACAAAAAGCGAAAAAACCGTCTATTAAATAAAATTTGGTAAATTTAGTTGGAAAAAGTACTAATTAAAGTAAAAAATACTTTTTATGGATGCAATCGATAAGAAAATCCTTGAAATTCTCCAGGAGAATTCGATGACTACAGCGAAAGAACTGGCTTCGGAATTGGCTCTTACAACGACGCCGATCTATGAACGTATCAAAAAACTTGAAAAGGGAGGCTATATCAAGCAATACGTGGCTTTATTAAATGCTGATCTAATCGGAAAAAATATCATTGTATTCATGAATATGACCATCAAAGATCATCACAAGGAAAAACGCGATGAATTTGTGGCTCAGATGGAATCACTGGATTCAGTGGTTGAGTTCTATCATACTTCCGGTAGTTTCGATTTCCTGGCTAAGGTGCGATTTTCAAACATCAATGAGTACAGGAATTTTCTTGTGAACGAGGTCGCGTCCATTCACAACATCAGTGACATCGATAGTCAGATCGTGCTTGAGGAGATTAAATACACCACCAGGATAATCTTCTAAAACGGCTTATTTCAGCAGGCAATCTATGTAGGCATTTATTAAACGGCCCTGTTTGGTGTTGTAATTTGTGCTATAGATTGAATATCCGAGATCGCTAATCATTCCGGTACGGAATTTAACAAGTGCCTCGCGAGGCAGTTCCACAGAAAAACTATACCTGTAATATCCTTCTCCAATGTCAATAACGCTCAAACGGGCATCGGTAAAATCATATGCTTTTCCATTTTGTAGTAGCATAATTAATTTCGTGTCTTCTACCTCGGGTTCATCAATTTCGTCCTGGAATACCATGTAATACATGGTGTCTTCACTGGAAACAAACTTTAGGAGTGTGAGATTGTTTACTTCCGGAGAATAGTACTTGATCGTGTCTTCATAGTTGTTTTCCACCCGAATGTTTTTGCAATAATGCTCCGACGAAAATTCCAGTTCATCGGCTAACTCAAGTTCCATTTGGTAATTCGTCGATGTCGAATACTCGTAATAATAAGTTCCCAGAAGTGGATTATATAACTCGAAAACATAGTATTTGTTCTTGTCGAAAGATCCTTTCGCTTTTGCCCGATAAACGTGGTTAACAGTAAACTCTCTACCGACCAGTTCATTGTAGGCTGAAACCGCAAGAAATCCTGTTCCATTTTGATAAGGATGTATCTGATCTCCTTTTTTATTCAGCGTTCTTTCGATCGTGTCAAAGTCGGTATAGAAGTTCTTATAGAAATAATCTTGTTTGGATTCGTCCACTATTATTGGGCGCACTTTCTTTCCGGCTAAAAGATCAAGTTCTGCTTCGTTAAAAGATTGTCCGTAACTCCATCCTGAATACAGGACGAGTATAGCAATGGCCAGCGTGTTTAGCTTGTACGTCATTTAAATTAAGTAGTCAAATAGTCGATCAAAATTAGCTAATTAAGCACCTTCATACAAGAAATAAAAGGTAATTAATATACCTGAAGTGCCTTTTGTACCTTATTCTCGTTATTATCTCTGATGACCACGAGATATCTTCCGGGTTTGATCTTCTTCAATTTGATGGTATGCCAGTTTTCCCCGTTTACCGTTTCTTCACGGGATTCGTAAACTACATCTCCCTCCATAGTTTCAACTGTGATCTTCACAGGGACTTCCAATAAGGCCTTATATTCAATTGTAACCAGCTTATTGCTTTGACCCGGAGGAGAGGTTATCTTCATATTCGAAAGCACCTTGTGAAAAACGCTGTATGTTCTCAATATATCTTCGTAACCATCCGGACTAAGCCTCTTTAAACGATAGTACTCCACCGTACCTTCAACGCGATCAGGGATGGCATGGTTATAATCGAGTATGATCGAATCCGGTTCAACGGATGGTACACGTGCTTTTTCTACCCAGTTTTCTTTGTCTGTCGACTTTTCAATGATATAAACATGGCCCAGTTGCTCTTTGTGAACCTTCCAGATTACCTGCGAATTGTGCTGTTTTACTTCCACACGCATGTTAATCAGCGCAAACATATAGTCGTCATCCTGAGCATTTGTCGGTGTAGCCAGCAAACAGAATGAAATTACGATGAGCCATATGTGACACTTCAGAATCATGGTAATGTTATAAAATTGACGATAATTATTTAATTCTCGTTGGCTCAAATCAATAAGCAAAGATCAAACCGTTACTAAATTGTATTTACTATTTCTATCTTGAGGACAAATTCTAGGTACATGGATAACAAAAAAATGACTTTTCAATTCATCTCGGAACCAAGTGATGTGAATTATGGCGGCAAGGTTCATGGAGGCGAAGTTATGAAATGGATTGATCAGGCGGCCTATGCTTGAGCAACCAGCTGGGCACAAAATTACTGCGTTACCGTTTATGTTGGTGGAATTAGATTCTATCACCCGATTTCCATTGGTGCGTTAGTTAAAGTTGAAGCGGAGGTAATAATGACCGGAAGGACTAGTATTCACATTGCAGTTGACGTTTATTCACGCGCTTTGATCGATGATGAGTTTAAAAAGACCTCTCATTGTGTCATCGTTTTTGTGTCAACAGATGAAGACGGAATTCCAACAGCGGTTCCTAAATTTAAACCGGAAACCACAAGGGAAATCGATTTATATGAGTATGCATCCAAGCTAGTCGAAAAGCGAAAAGCGGTAGAGGAGGAAATGATCAAGTTTAGGGAATAATGCTTTTACCTATCTTTACAGTATGGAAAAGAAAAATGAAAATCAGGTAAATATTGAGCTATCAGATGAGATAGCCAACGGGATATACTCAAATCTTGCAATTATAACGCATTCACCCAGTGAGTTCATTACGGATTTCATCCAGATGATGCCGGGAGTTCCTAAAGGCAAAGTGCGCTCACGTATTATAATGACACCGCAAAACGCGAAGAGATTTTTGGAAGCTTTGCAGGAAAACATGCAGAAATACGAACAATCTTTTGGAGTAATTGACACAGGGAATACACCACCTATGCCACCAATGAATTTTGGTACTCCAACAACTCAGGCGTAAAAAAAGTAAACCATTTTGCCCTTTTTACCGTTTAATAGATAGAATCAACCTGTTTATTATGGCACAAAAGAGGTTTTATACAATAGTCAGCATTTTGCTTCTGGCAGCTAACATGCTTGTTTTTACATCTTGTGAAAAATATGTTACACCAGGTAAAGTAGAGAGAAAACTTACAAAAGGTAATTGGAAAATCACCTTGTTTACCCATGTTGGTGAGAGTATCGAAGGTCAATTCGCTACTGTTCAGCTTGGTTTCGGTGAAGAAGGGTCAATGACCGTGTTAAATTCGGGAGGGGCAAAAGGTAATTGGGAGCTTAGTACGAACAAGAACCCTACGATCCTCTACATCACGGGCTTGGTAGATGAGCCCTATTTCTTCCTGAATGATAACTGGGAGGTCATGACATGTAAGAAGGATAAAATGACGTTAAAAGCTGATCACGGAAATGTGGTGAACTACTTAACGATCATCAAAACAAACGAAGATTAACGAAAAGTCACATCCTTCTTCCATTCACTTGTATTTCCACAATTATCTGTGGCACGAAGAACTAATTCTTTCGTTCCAGCCAGGTTTTCAGGTCTATTGAAGATTAGTAGACTTCCTTTGGTTTCGTATTCCAAAACGTACCATTCACCATCAATATATAGGTCGTAATCAGCGATTCCAGAGTCACGTTCGGTTATTCGCCACGTTAAGGTATTAGTCGATATAATAGTTGTGCTTTGTCTAAAATTTACCGGAAATACGCTTGGAGCAGTAATATCCTCCACGAGCTGATATTCACCAAAATACTTACACTGAGCAACTAGCCAATCCCCGTGCTCTGTGACTGTAATAGCTTTTTTTCGTCCTTTGGCTGTTTGCATTTCCAGGTAGTGTTTACCAGCGAAATTAGCTGGCTTCTTTAATTTGATATTATACGTTCGGTTTACGGGTGCGTCCGGGTCAATAAAACTGTGATCAATATTGGCCATATCGATTTGCTCCGGCTCATAAACCGTTGCCAATCCGCATTCAATTTCCAATTCAGCCGTTTCATAGTGAAAGGTTGTTTGAGGATGAAGTATACCATCTCCGGGATCAAGCGTTTCCTTGTTTATTTCACCTTGCTGAATGACGACTTCAAAACTGATGTTAGAACTATTTCCCTTCACATCATATGCAATGTATTTAACCGCAAAGACATCTCCGGGTTTTGCCTTTAGAATTCCCAATTTTGTTCCTTTATCATAAATCAAAAGATCATTTTCTGTTGTTTTAAAACATTTATGGAATTTCTTTTTTAGCATCTGATAAGCTTCATAATCCTTATGAGAATTCACATACCGGCTTGATTCAAATGGTACGCGGCTGGTTTCCTGTCCAAACAAGGTGTCTCCGTTGACGATAAGTGTACTGCCGAATAAACCACATTTATTAATTGCTCCGTCAAAGCGATCGATCACATCAAAGGCAAATCCGATCCCCCCTTTTTCTGAACAATAACTCGCCGGCACAATGATTTGGTCAGCTCCGATGTAATACCCATTGCTTCCTTTGACAACGGTTTTAAAGATTTCTTTGCCATCATAGCGATAACCGTCTTTATTGAGTCCGTAAACCTTCAGACCACGAATCTCAGGTGCTTTGGAGTCGGCAATGTCGAATCCATAAAGTAAGGGGTTTAAAGCGTGTTCCGTTTCGGTATCGCGAAGCTCAAAATGAAGGTGCGGAGCTGTTGAACCACCTGTATTACCTGAAATCGCAATTACTTCGCCCTTCTTGACTTTTATCTGATTTTTAGCTGGATAAACATCAATGGCAAAATTTTCTTCAGCTTTTTGTGTCGCTGATACCAGCGAGTCGATAGCTCCTTTGAATTCACTGCAATGTGCGTAAACACTGGTAATACCATTCGGGTGATCAACATAAACCACCTTACCGTATCCATAAGGTGACACTTTCACTCGAGAAACATAGCCTTCCTCAATGGAGTAGATCCGGTAACCAATTTTCATATTGGTCTTAAAATCCAGTCCCATATGGAAGTGGTTGGGTCTTAGCTCGCCGAAATTGGAGGAAAGGATCAAAGGTATCCCAAGAGGAGAGTGATAGTCAGGTTGTCCGAATGAATGGAGACTCAGGAACAAAATGAAAAGGGGAAAGGCAGTTCTTAATTTCATTTTTCAAAAGTAAATTTTTGAAAAGTTTCAATCAATAATCAGGCAAAAAAATACCCATGATGTTCTCAACAATGCTATTTTTGTATTAAATCGTTTTTATGTCAGATCGAATAAATCAGTTAATTGGGGAAATTCGCGAAAAATCTATGCGAGCGAAGGACGACCTGGATGCTGAGAAAAAGAGATCAAAAGAACTTGAGAACGAATTGACAAAAGTGAAGGAGGAGCTGAATTCAAAGAATAAAGAGCTCAGCAAGAAGGAAGAAGAGATCAATTCGCTAAAGTCTGGCACTGGGACGGTTGAAAAAAGCATCCCTGTTCAGTCCGGAAATGGATTATCGGATGAGCAGATAGATGAATTGGTAAAGGAAATAGATTACTGCATAGAAAAACTTAGGAAGTAAGTATGGCTAAGTTATCACTTAAAGTTGTTATCGGAGGTAGAACCTACCCGCTCTCAGTATCAGAGAGTGAGGAGCAAAAGGTATTGAAAGCAGCTGAAGATATCAACAAGGCTGTCAAATTGCTTCAGAAGAATTATGCAGTTAAAGATATGCAGGACCTATTGGCAATGACAGCATTGCAACTAGCGTCCAGATCAGATTCCGGTAAAGGAGCGAAATCGGATATAGACTTATCCGAGATCGAACAGAAACTGGAAGATCTCTCGAAAGAGCTGGATTAATCTACTTTCCATACCATTTGTCGCGATGCACTTAATTAATTTAATAGAAGTGTTATGGACATAATTTATGGAGTTGGAGGTTTAGCGATTGGTATTGTTCTTGCCGTCGTTATTCAACTGGTTCTTTTAAAAAGTCGAAAAGAGCAAATTCTGAAAGAGGCCGAAAAAGAAGGTGAGAATCTCAAACAACAAAAGATCCTTCAGGCGAAAGAGAAATTCTTGAAATTAAAGGAAGATCACGAAGTAAAGATCAAAGATCGTGAGCGTAAATTACAATCTGCAGAAGATAGGGTAAGAAGTAAAGAAAAGGCGCTCTCTAAAAAGATCGAAGATGCAAATCGCAAAGAGAAAAAACTCGATCAGGAACAAGGAACGCTTGAAGCGAAGATTAGTGCGTTCGACAAAAAGAATCAGGAATTAGAGAAAGTACACCAGAAGACCGTTGCAGAATTGTCAAAGGTTAGTGGAATGTCTTCTGAAGATGCCAAAACAGCATTGATGGAATCATTGAAAGATGAGGCCCGCACAAATGCCATGGCACACATCAATGAAATCGTTGAAGAGGCTAAACTCAATGCAAACAGAGAAGCTAAGAAAATAGTTATCCAAACTATTCAGCGTGTTGCTACAGAACAGGCAATCGAGAATTCTGTTTCCGTATTTAATATTGATTCGGATGAAGTTAAAGGTCGAATCATTGGTCGCGAAGGACGAAACATTCGTGCATTAGAAGCTGCTACGGGAGTTGAGATCATCGTTGACGATACACCGGAAGCAATTATATTATCATGCTTCGATCCGGTAAGAAGAGAGATCGCCAGACTGGCATTGCATCAACTGGTGTCAGACGGTCGTATACACCCTGCCCGAATCGAAGAGGTAGTAGCGAAAACCAAGAAGCAACTCGATGAAGAGATTGCTGAAACAGGAAGAAGAACCTGTATCGATCTCGGCATTCACGGATTGCATCCTGAATTGATGCGAATGGTGGGAAGAATGAAGTATCGTTCATCGTATGGACAAAACCTGTTGCAGCACTCGAGAGAGGTTGCGAACATTTGTGCGATCATGGCAGCAGAGCTTGGATTAAATGTTAAGCTCGCGAAACGCGCAGGACTGCTCCATGATATTGGAAAAGTGCCGGATGAAGAACCGGAATTACCGCACGCAGTTCTCGGAATGAAGCTAGCTGAGAAATTTGGAGAGAAACCGGATGTATGCAATGCAATTGGAGCCCACCACGACGAGGTGGAAATGAGTACGCTAATTGCACCAATCGTTCAGGTATGTGATGCTATTTCAGGAGCTCGACCGGGTGCGCGTAGAGAGATTGTTGAATCGTATATTAAGCGAATCAAGGAATTAGAAGGGTTGGCACTCGGCTATGAAGGTGTGTCAAATGCATATGCTATTCAGGCGGGTAGAGAACTACGTGTGATCGTGGAATCGGAAAAAGTGTCGGATGCGCAGGCAGATGAACTTTCATTTACGATTTCACAACGGATCCAAACCGAGATGACTTATCCGGGACAAGTAAAAGTGACACTAATAAGGGAGAAAAGAGCAGTCAATTACGCTAAGTAAGCTGTAGAGCCGTTATTAGTTACCAATAATGTTACAAGGGCTCAATTTAAAATCGGAATTTGCTAAATCAGTAATGGTTCTGACTACCGGAACTGTGCTGAGTCAGGTAATAGGATATGCGTTAGCACCTATTGTCACACGCCTATACCTTCCAGAGGAAATGGGTGAGTTTGATGTCTACCTACGTATGGTTACACTGATCGCTGCCGTGGCGACAGCGAGATATGAGCTATCACTTCCTTTACCAAAAAAAGATCATCACTCTTTTCAATTGTTCAGACTATCAATACGCATTGGACTGATCACGACCGCGATAACTATATTCGGTGTGCTGATATACTTGCTCTTCGCAGGATTCGGCTTCAAAAACTCCATCTATGGTGCTGCATTAGTCCTGGCCACTTTTTTCTTTGTGTTCTTCAATACTGGAACTAACTGGGCAATCAGGGTCAAAGCATTTCGCCGGATTTCCATTGCCAAAATTCTTCAGTCAGGTTCAAACAACATTTTTCGGGTTGCATTTGGATACCTGAAGTTCGGTTGGCTTGGACTCGTCATAGCATACGTCATCGGCCTTTTTGCAGCAACCAGCTTTTTCTTTATTGATTATTTAAGAAACAGGAAGAAGGAACAATACATAGCATCGCCCGCTAAAATGCGGGTATTATCAAGGACTTATAATGACTTCCCCAGGATCAATATGCCTCACGTTCTTATGGATACCGGTCGTGAATTTCTGGTGGCTTTATTAATTGTGTACATCTTTGACGAAGCTATTTTCGGAGCTTATTCGCATTCCATTCGAATGCTGAAATTACCAATGATGGTGATCGGAGCGGCTTTAGGACAAGTATTTTTTAATCGTTGTTCGGAGCTGTATAATGAGCGCAAAGCCATTTATCCTCTTGTGAGAAAGATGATGGGGTATTTGACACTGTTTTCAATTCTTCCCTTTGCCCTGGTTTATTTTGTTGGTGAAGAGTTGTTCGCTTGGGTATTCAGCGAGAATTGGCGAGAATCAGGTATTCTTTCAGAGATCATGGTACCATGGTTGCTATTGAATTTCATAGCGTCTCCATTATCCACGCTACCTATTGTTATTGGCAAACAGAAAAGTTTCTTTTTACTCGCACTTGTTAGTACAGCACTTCAGTTAATCGGATTTGGAATAATTCCTTACTTCATTGATCCAATCGTAGATGGATATAAAATCTTTTACATCGTAAGTCTGTCACAGGCTGCAGTTTATCTGGGAATCATGTATTACTTGCTTAACGTTGCAAAGAAGGCGGATCAATCTAACCTGGTGTCGAATGATTAAATTGAAGGATAATATTTTATATATCTTTAAATAATTACCACTTAGCCTTAATATGATTAGCAAGCTAATGAGATACTGGAGAGCAAAGCGAAAAAAACGCCTTCTCGCACTGACAAGTCCCGAGATGATATATGGGATTGATCACAAGGGAAAATTTCTCAAAGACACACGTATAGGATCTCATACATCAATTGTAGGTAAAGAGAACCTATCACTTGCGGACAATGTTTTTATAGGACAATTTAATTTCATTGAAGCGAGCAACGGATTAACCATAGAGGAAGGTTGTCAGGTGACAAATTATATTTCAATCCTTACGCATAGTAGTCATAACTCAATTCGTTATTATGGAGCGGAGTATCGCAATAATAAAGATCTGAAAGGGTATGTGACAGGTGAAGTTCATATTGGTCAATATAGCTTCATTGGTCCACACGTAACGATCATGCCGAATACGAAGATCGGAAAGGGATGCATCGTTGCCGCATACAGTCTTGTTAAAGGTGATTTCCCGGACTTTTCAATTATCTCAGGAAATCCGGCTGAGGTGATCGGTTCTACAAAAGAGAAGGATGCTGACTTTCTTGAAGATCATCCCGATTTAAAAGAATACTATAATAATTGGGCAAAGTGATCTGACTATGCGAGTATTAATTGTCGGTTTACCCCTATTTGCGAAAAGATTGAAGGAAGATTTATCTTCCTTTGACAAAGAGAACACTTATTATAGCCTGGATACCTATTACAATAAATGGGATAAGATTAAATCCTTCTTCCTAATTCCACGTGTAGATGTGGTTTATTCAATTAATGGAACCTTAGGGAAAAGCAGGGTATTTGATCGAGCATTCAAGTTCAACAAAAAGGTGATGCTTACGTGGGTAGGAACGGATGTAACAAAGTCCAAAAAACTGGAAAACATCAATCAGCAATATTTGAAACAGGCACACCATTATTGTGAGGTCAGTTGGATTCAGGAGGAGTTGAAAGAGCTCAACATTGATGCAAAGATTCTGAATTTTTTCAATTTCAAAGAAGCGAAGGAAATACACTCTCCGGAAAGTAAAGAACTTTCTATACTTTGTTACATCAGTAAAAACCGAGAGAAGTATTATGGTTGGGACGCAGTTATGGTTGCTGCGCGACAAAATCCGGAGGTACAATTCAATATTGTAGGTACTGATGGACTAGGAGATCAACCGGAGAACGTTCATTGCCACGGTTGGGTGGAAGACATGAATCCACTTTTTAATGAAGCACATTGCGCGATACGCTATGTAGAACATGATGGTCTATCCGGATTTGTTCTTGAATCTTTATATCGAGGTAAGCAAGTTCTATACAGCGAGCCTCTTGACCACTGCAGATACGTGAAGAACGTCGATGAGTTAAGTGAGCAGGTAAAAAGCATGAATGAAGAATTGAAAACAGGTGAGGAGCTAATCAATCGAGAGGGAGCTAAATTCATTGATGAGAACTTTAATCGGGACAAGATCCTATCTGAACTAATTGAAGAAATGAAGTTGTGAAAGGACTGCTAATTGCATATTCATTTAGTCCGCACAAAAATGTCGGAGCATTAAGACCAACCTATTGGGCTGAGGAAATTTCTAAGCAATTTAATGACATCAGTCTGGACGTATTAACAGCTGTTGATGGCAATTCAACGGATCATTATCAACGAATCGTTGTGCCAAATCAATCAGGTTCTTTTTGGTCCTTTTTAATCAAGGATGAAGGACTGACGTGGAAAAAAGACCTGTGGAAGCATCTTCGAAACATGGATCTTTCATCCTATCAATTCGTGATCTTTACGGGTGGTCCGTTTTTCCACTTTTCGCTTGGACATTATTTTAAAAAGAAGGGCATAAAGGTGATCATGGATTATCGGGATCCATTCAGCTATAACCCCAGGTTTAATGAAAAAGGGTTAAAGAAATGGATCAAGAAATGGTATGAAAGACGCTTTCTAAAAGCAGCGGATCTTGTGCTAACCGTCAACGATGTCTGCCATGAGTATATTGGTGAAAAACTAGACCTGAACAGAGGCGTATTACCGAACGGCTTCGACGAACGATGTATCGACCCTAATGATCGCATGCATTCACAGTCAGGTGAATTATTCTATGCCGGTCGTTTTTACTGGGAGCCCAGACTCTTGTTCGATTCATTGAATGAGAAGGGTATCGCGATGGTTCACGCCGGACCGGAAGTAGATTATGTGCATCCTTACATAAAATCAGCCAACTTTAACGAGTTGGGAATGTTGAGCCAACAGGATATGTATAAAGCACTTTCCAAAGCAGAAATTGGTGTTGTCTTTACGATGAATGTTCCATTTGAGTCCACGACAAAGATTTATGATTACATGGGGTTGAATCGTAAGATTTTGATTATTACGCAGGGTAAGGCCGGCGAGGGAGTGCTTAACCGCGAACTGGAACGATATCCTTATTATCGCTGGGTGACCTACTCCCAACAAGAAATTGAGCAGGCAATTACGGAATTGCAAGAAATGGAAACAAATTCTGTGGATGTAGATCAGTTTTCAAGAAAAGCCGGTCTTCAGATATTGGTAAACTACATTAGGAATGTCACTTCTCAATAAACTAAATATCATTTTACCGATCTATTTGATGATCGTGCTGGTTGATAGCCTGCTGATGCCTCCTGTAGACTTTATTTCGATATCAAACTTTATCTTTCCATTCGCATTGATATTGGTAACCGTCATCTATCGAAAGGAACGAACTTTTTGGATTATTGCAGGTATCGTTGCACTCAATGTGTTAGCTAGATTATTAATCAATTATTGGCACGGAGGTATTAACACGCAAGAAGTCATTTGGTCGGTTAGATGGGTCAAATTATTCACGGTAGCCTGGTCAACTTATTATGTATTTCAAAACCATCGTGCATTGATCTCAAAAAGTTTAATTGTAGCGTTTTCAGCATTGGCATTGATAAATATCTTTCAATTGATGGAGATCGATTTTTTTCTAGACCTCTACGATACAGGAGATGGAAGCGTTGCGCTAATACGGAATAACCTTCTAGACAGCAGAGTGTTCGGAAGCTTTCTGAATCCGAATAACAATGGTTTTGTCATGGCTTTGTTTGGCTTATATTTTCTTATTTCCGATCAGAAGTACAAATATCATTGGATGGCTGTAGCATTTGTCTTGTTAATTATGACTCAATCGAGAACAGCGCTCGTCGCTTTCGTAGCAGCCGTATTCTTGTGGTCTGTATTTGCAGTGTTCAGAAACAATCGTCGTCAATTATTGATATTCCTCGGAATTGGATTAGTTCTTGGAATTATGCTGATTCAATTCAAATTCATGAATCTATCATCTTTGTTTGATGGCACTGCATTTAACTCCAATTCTGTAGATACCCGGTTGGAAATGATAGCGAATACGATTGAAGTCAATTCAGAATCTGTATGGACGGGACAAGGTAAAGTAAATGACATTCCTTCTCTGATCGGAGGGTCTATCGATAATGAATATGCTTTTGTTTATCTGGAATACGGTTTGATTGGCATATTGATCTATTTGATAATGCTGTTGGTGTTGATCATTGGTTCACTTAAAAGCCAAAAAGGCAGTGGCGCCTTGCTAATATTAATCATTGCGGGGGTAATGGGCTTCACTAATCTGTCATTCGGAAACCTGGAAACCGCTCCGATACTTATGATTTTATTTACGGCAGGCTTATTTTATCCATTGAACCGATCCGTTGAGAAAACGATCGAATAGCAGACTTAAAATGATGATCAAAAGAGCAATCCCAACTGTCTTCCCGACAGGTTTACTTTTCCCAAAATCCAGCTCCTTTATTAACTCGGGCACCTCCAATTTAGATTGGTCTTTGAAATAGATCTCATTGATCACATCGTTTTCACCTCTTCCTTTGAGAAACTTTTTTAACTCGAACCTTCGCACTCCTTTTGCCTGAAGTGTATCTGATATCGATTCATAATTAGGGCTGAGGTAAGCTTCACCATTTTCCAGTTGAATGACTTCGTTGGGTAGATCGCTATAGCGTGCATATTCGTCTGCGGACAAAGTGTATGTGAGTCGTGATTCGACGATTGGTTCCTCGAAGAATAAGAAATACGATGCAGACAATAAAACAGCCAGAATGATTCCATACCGCATTACCTTGATTTCTCGTTTCTTTGATTCTGACATGCTGTGTGAAATATATTAATTTTGTTGCAATGGACTCTACTCACAGAATATTATTTCTTGCGGATATTAACTCTATTCATACGGAAAAGTGGGTGAGATCATTAACGAAAAGAGGATATCAGATTGCTTTATTTTCATTATCAGTCAAAACCTGTACCTGGCCGGATGAGTTGAAGATTCCTTATCAGTGTTTTGATATGAGCGAGGAGTCTGTACGAAGCAGTAAACGATTTGGCAAGGCATCTTATTTCAAAGCAATTCACGCTCTCCGACCTTTACTAGAGTCTTTTGATCCGCATATTGTTCATGCACATTACGCTTCATCCTATGGAATGCTTGCCACGAAACTCAGCTTTCCACAGTCAGTGATTTCTTTGTGGGGCTCTGATATTTATGAATTCCCAAAACGAAGCATATTACATAAGTTCTTGATCAAGAAAATATTACGAAAGGCACCAGTAGTTTGCTCCACCTCAAAGGCTATGGCTGTGGAAGCATCAAAATATATCAAGCGTAAATATGAGGTTACACCTTTCGGTATTGATGTTGATCGATTTCAATATAACTCGGAAGAACATGAGGTATATACGATTGGAACGGTAAAGTCGCTTGAGCATATCTATGGAGTGGACCGGTTGATCAAAGCCTATGCCGCGTATCAAAAGACCAGCGAAATAAAATCCTGCTTAAAGATTTACGGAAGCGGATCAGAAAAAGAAAAATTGCAAAAGCTGGTTGATTCTTTAGGAATAAGCGATCATGTAGGCTTTGAAGGATTCGTTAGCGGCAATCAGCTTGTTGCTGCTTTCAATTCACTGGATGTTTATGTGGCGTTATCACGCCGGGAAAGCTTCGGTGTAGCGGTTTTAGAAGCTGAATCTTCGGGGCTACCGGTTATTACATCGGATGCAGGTGGGCTTCCGGAGGTCGTTGATCCTGAATCGGGATATGTGTTGTCCGGAGAATTGATTCAGGAAACGGCAATTATTCTGAAACAATTAGAAGACCGTGAAGAACGTCGAAAAAGAGGGGTGTCAGCGAGACAGTTCGTAATTAATAACTTTTCAGAGGATGCTTGCGTAGACAAGTTAATAAAGGTGTATGACCAGTTTAAGTAAATACACCCTTGCTGAAAAGGGATTATTGGCGTCGAGTTTTTTGATGCCTTTCGTATTGGTTATCCGGGATCAACTCATTCCACCTTTTATACTGCTCTTCTTTCTAACGACAATTCCCCTTTGGAAGTCTGGAAAACGCCTAACTAACCTTGTTTTGCCAATTACGTTGGGAATATTTTATTTGCTTCATGTGATTTCCATTTTCTACAGTGAGGATTGGAATTATGGTGGTCAGGATCTCATGACAAAACTCTCTTACTTGCTATTCCCACTATTTGCTATTCTGCTAAAAGGAGGTAGAAAATTGGTTTACAACGGCATTGTTTGGGGCTTAATTATAGCCAGTGGAATTTCCATGATCTTCTCTTTGGTCAGAGCCATTGTCTTAGAGGGAGGATTGAGTGGTACTGCCTTTCAATCCAATCATTACGGCTTGAATATGCATGCTTCCTATCTGGCACTTTTGTTCATTTTCTCCGGAGTTTTTCTTTGGAATCAAAAGTTAAAAGGAAAAACAGGTTTACTGATCAAAATGGCCTATACCGGATTGATAGTAATTTCTGTATTTTATTTGAGGTCACTGGGTGCGTTCATTTGTATCGCGCTTATCCTGATGATTCTACCTGTCTGGAAAGCAATTCAGGATCGAAATTGGAAATGGTACTTGCTCTTGCCTTGCTATGCAGTTCTGTTTTTATTGGGAATTTATTTATCACCGAAGATTTCAAATGATTTTCAAACATCGTTGAGTAAGGTCGGTACTTATTATCAATCACCAGAACAGTTCTTACTGGATAACAAGAACAATACAGAATCCAATACCGTGCGATTGGTCACCTGGACACTCTCTTCCAGAATCCTTCGTGATTATCCATTTGGTGGGGGAATTGGTGATGTTAAAATAATACTGGAAAAATACTACCGAAGCTACGGTTACACCTATTACGTGCACTACAAGCTAAATCCTCATAATCAGTACTTGCAGACGGGAATAGCTGTCGGATGGCCAGGGGTATTGATTTTGTTATTTATTTTTTACCGTATGCTGGCCTTAAGTTTTCGGAAGAAACATTTGCCGCTGTTTATTCTGGCGGCTTGTTTTTTTGTTTCATGTCTATTCGAATCAATGTTAGAGAGACAAGTAGGAGTCATTGCTTTTTCCATGACCCTGATGTTAACATCGTTTCTTTCGTCGGATACATTTGTCAGTAATCAAAGCACCAAGATTGAGAACAATGACCAGTAAATCATTACTTATCCTAACTCAATATTACCCACCGGAGGTAGGTGCTCCGCAGAATAGACTGCACGAGCTTGCTGTTCGTCTCAAGGCAAAAGGTATGCACGTGGAAGTTTTGACCGCGATGCCCAATTATCCTAAGATGGAAATTCTGGAGGCATATCGCAATGGCAAGATCAGAGAAGAGACTATTGATGGAATTCCGGTGCACCGATCTAAGATCTTTGTCTCAAAATCAAAAGGTATCATTGCTAGGTTATTGAATTATTTCAGCTTCGTCTGGACTTCCTATCGAAGAGGGCGCAAGCTGGGGAATTTTGATTACCTGATGGTAGAATCACCACCTCTGTTCCTGGGATATTCCGCAATGAAATTATCTCGAAAACTAAACGCAAAGCTGATCTTTAATGTGTCAGATCTTTGGCCTGAAAGCGCTGAAAAAATGGGGGTGGTAACCAATCGATTCTTCCTGAGACTGGCTTATCGCCTGGAAGCTAAATGTTATCATCGAGCTTCTTTGGTTACCGGTCAGACCATGGGAATTGTCGATAATATTAAATCGAGATTTCCCGGGACTAAAGTTCATTGGCTACCGAATGGCGTGGATCTTACTTTTTATGACCCGGATAAGATTGAATCACGGGGTTTCAGATCCAGGAATAATATAGCACCTGATGCGGTGGTCTTTTTCTACGGTGGTATTTTGGGTCATGCACAAGGATTACAAATCATTCTGGAGGTAGCATCTGAATTTAAGAACTCGAATGCGGTCTTTATCTTACAAGGTGCCGGGCCTGAAAAAGAGGATCTTCTTGAAATGAAGTCCAGATACGAATTGGAGCATGTATTGTTTTTACCTCCCGTTTCGAAAGATCAGATGCCATCCATACTCAAAGAAGTGGATGTGGCATTGGTACCACTGCGTAAACTGGACATCTTTCAGGGCGCTATTCCTTCAAAGATATTTGAAGCCCTCGCAATGGAAAAAGCCTTGTTACTGGGAGTAGATGGAGAGGCGAGAAGTCATTTTATCGAAAAAGCTCAGGCAGGACTTTTCTTTGAGCCGGAAAATGTACAAGACCTGAAAATCCGGATAAAAGGAATGCTTGAGAATAGCGATGAGATACAAGAAATGGGTAAGCGCGGACGGATATACGTGGGTGAACATTTTAACAGAGACCTAATTGCGGAAGAATTCATGAGGGTGCTAAATAATCATTAATTTAGAATATTAATAAGATTGGAATGATCCCATTTTCACCACCAAGGATAGATCAGCAGATAATTGACGAAGTAACAGCGGCGTTGAAATCAGGTTGGATCACCACCGGACCTCGCACCAAACAGTTCGAAAAGGAAATAACAAAATATTGCGGATGTAAGACGACCGTGGCAGTTAATTCATGGACGATGGGCATGCAAGTATTACTCGACTGGTGGGGTATAGGTGAAGGTGATGAAGTAATTTTGCCGGCATATACCTATTGTGCAAGTGCCAATGTGATCGTACACTCAGGAGCCAAACCGGTGATGGTTGATATCAACGGAGAAGATTTCAATATTGATGTTGCACAAGTTCGCGAAGCAATAACGGAACGGACAAAAGCTATAATCGCGGTGGATATCGCTGGTTTTCCATGTGATTATACCGAATTGAATACGCTTATCAGAGAACCCGAGATAGTGGCGCTCTTCAAATCGGACAATAAGCTCCAGGATAAATTGGGAAGGATATTGTTGATCAGTGATGCGGCTCACAGCTTTGGAGCTATTTATAACGGAAAGAATGCAGCCATCGCCGCCGATATTTCATCTTATTCGTTTCATGCAGTCAAGAATTTAACCACGGCAGAAGGAGGAGCATTATGCTTTAACCTTCCTGACAATTACGACCATGACCATATTTACAAGGACTTCTGTACACGAATTTTGCATGGTCAAAATAAGGATGCACTGGCTAAAACACAAAAAGGTAATTGGCGTTACGACGTTGAGGAGCCTGGTTTCAAATGCAATATGACAGACCTACAGGCCGCAATTGGGTTAGTCGAGTTGAGCCGTTATCAGGAAAACCTGGATCGACGAAGAGCTATATTCGAGCAATATGATCAGGCTTTTGCGAATGAAGGCTGGGCTATCACTCCACTTTACGCAAACGATCAAAAGAAAACGAGCTATCATCTGTATTTACTCCGCGTTCAGGGAGCAACTGAAGATCAGCGGGATGAGATCATTCAGGAAATATTTGAACAGGATGTTTCGGTCAATGTGCATTTTCAGCCTTTACCGATTTTAACAGCTTACAAGAAACGTGGCTACCGTATGGATGCTTATCCCCAGGCTTACGAAAACTACGCTAACGAGATCAGTTTGCCGGTTTATTTCGATCTTACTGATGAACAAGTTATGCGGGTAAGCGAAGCTGTTAAAAATGCCGTATCTAAGGTTCTAGAAGTGTAGTGTGAAACGTCTTTCAGACATATTAATTTCTATTATTGTTCTTGCGATATTCCTACCTTTTGGAATTCTGATAACCTTGTTGATTGCCGTAACTACCAGAGGAGGTGTCTTCTACCTGCAGGATCGCGTTGGTCGATATGGGAAGGAATTTAAGTTGATCAAATTCAGAACAATGAAAACGAACGCCGATCAGGAGGGGAAACTGACCGTTGGCATGCGTGATTCTAGGATCACCCGAATAGGCTATGTTTTACGCAGGTTCAAACTCGATGAATTTCCGCAGTTTATTAATGTGCTGATTGGTCAGATGAGTATCGTAGGACCTCGTCCGGAAGTAAAAGAGTACGTTGAATTATATACGGAAGAGCAACGAAAAGTTCTTAGTGTTAGGCCTGGAATTACGGATTATGCTTCCATCGCTTATTTTAAGGAAAACGAGCTTCTCGAACAATCAGATGATCCCAGAAAAACCTACGTGGAAGAGATAATGCCTGCTAAACTCGCACTCAACATGAAATATATTGAGCATCCGAGCTTCGGTCAGTACATTCGCATTATTTGGAAGACTTTTCTTAAGATCTTTTCTTAATCCCGAACGAGATTCTTTTTAAATGGAATTACTCCTGTTATAAGATGAGCGAGCAGGTAGCTAATAATTCCCAGACAAGCACCCATCACGACATCTTCCAAAAAGTGCTGAGATAAATACATTCTGCTGTATCCAATGAGTACGGCACAACAGGCAAGAACTATTTGCAATAGAGCACCTCTATTCGACCAGTAATAGGCGAGGAACGAGAAAAAGGCAAAAGCCGTGGTGGTATGCCCCGATGGAAATGAATTAGTGCTATGGACATCTACGTTCGGAACCAGATACAGGAGGTCTCTACCGATAAATTCCAGTGGTCGAAAAGCGTCAGGATATACAAGCTGTTTGATTATCTGAGCAAAGATGCCCGCGATTATTAAACATGTGAATCCCAAAAACAAGGTCGACCAGCGATATTTCGATTGTGTAGCAATTCCTATTACTAACACAGCAATCGCTGTTAATAATCCATCGCCTACGTAGGTCCAGTACTTAAAAAAAACATCCAGGCTATTTGAGTGGAACGTATTGATAGCAAGGTGTAAAGACGTTTTATCCCAGTTAAGAATAAAGATTAATCCTAGAATTATAGAAATAAACGAGACTATCAGAAAGTACTTGATTCGCGTTATGTTTCTTAAAGATCGGATCATTTTAGTGAATGATGAATGCCAGCACACTTCCGGCTACAATAGTCATCAATTTAACAAAATTGAATTTATGATTTTCACTGGTTTCAAAAATGATGGTAGTTGAGATATGAAGAAACATTCCGACAACGATTGCCAGGATAATATCAAAGTTGAAATTGACCAGAAGATCTTGCGCAAAAACACCAAAGAGTACTCCGGCTGGTGCAGTTAAGGCAAAAATCGCCAGGATTAGCCATGCATTCAGCGGTTTTAACTTGCTTGATATAAGCATGGTCATCAAAGCTACAGCAACCGGTAAACGGTGAAACAGCACGCCTAGCAGAAGTGAGTAATCGTTGTCGTGCGCGTGTGTGGTCGAGATTTCCTGGCCAACGATCATGTTTCCCATCGGAATTCCTTCGATAAAGGAATGTACACTCAAGGCAAGGATGAGCCCGATTGGTATTCCTACCTCGTGATGATGATGGACATGTCCATGTTCAATACCGCCTGAAAATATTTCAAGAACGATCTGAATCAGAAAGCCGAGTAAAATAAATAAACCAACCTTAACGCTAGATTCAATGTATAATTCCGGAATAAAATGAATAAAGCCGATCGTCAACAAGAACCCGCCACTGAAGGCAAGCAGTAATTTGATCACCTGTTCATTTCGGGTCTTGTGTAGTAAGTTCACAAGAATACCACCGATCAGAACGACAATAATAAGTGATGATAATACTAAGAGTGTCTTCATTCGCTTTTTGCTGCGATAATTATTAAGCGATCCGATATGCTCGCATTGAACGGCTCAAGATCAAAGTTTCCAAAAGTACGAAGAATATTAAACCCGTTGCGTAACATTAATTCCTCAAAATCTTCAAGCTTTAAGGCCTGCACCCGTTCCTGAAAATGGTATCTTTTGCCCTCATCAACAAATGAAATATCTTTTGTAATATGACTTTGATCGTAAGATCTTGCTATTTCGAATTCCAATCCGTCAATTTGCTTCTTCTCTTCAGAAATCAAATTATCAATTACTTTTTCGACATTCATAAAATCAAGTATCAGAATACCCTGAGAATTGAGCATTGTATGTATAGATTGTAAAACGGCATCATTATCTGATTTGTCTTCGAAGTAACCAAAGCTGGTAAACATATTAAAAACGTAATCGAATGTATAGTTTGAAATGACTTGTCGCATGTCGTGAACGATAAACTCAAGATTCTCAGCCTTGCTTTTTTTTGCGGTCGAAATGCTGTTTTCGGAAAGGTCAGCACCAACCACTTTAAATCCTAAATCACAAAGCTTTTTTGCATGTCTGCCGCTACCGCATGCAAGGTCTAAAACGTAGCTGCCAGGCTCGATTTCAAGATATCCGGCAATGTTTTTGATGAAGCGATCTGCTTCACTTTCATCGCGATCCTTATACAGGATATGGTAGTATTTCGTATCAAACCATGATTTGAACCATTCGTTATCAGCCATATGCATGCAAAGTTAAGCTATCTTTTCATTTTAATTTTAGTCGGTATTGTTTATATTTGATGCCCAATAGATCATGGCCATTACTGACGTATACGACTTCTATCGAAAAATGGAGGATGATAACATCATCCTGTCGTTCAAGGGTGTATTCACTGCTGACTTACTTACCTCCATTCTCAGTATACTGGAATCTAAAATGATAGACCTCGATATTGATCCTAAAAAGAAGAAGCGGGTCTACAATATTTTAGTCGAATGTTTTCAGAATTTGTATCACCACATTGAGGAAATTGGTGATACCGAGGAATTGATAAAACATCAGAAAACGGCTTTGATCATGATCAAGCACGAAGATGGAGCCTTTATGGTTAGAACAGGTAACTTCCTGGATAAGGCTGCTATTCCCAATATTAAGGAAAAGCTCGACACGGTAAATAAGCTCAACTCGGAGGAATTGAGAGAGTTGTATCGCGAGACACTAAACAACGAAAACAGATCAGAAAAAGGAACAGCCGGATTAGGCTTTATAGATATTGCCAGAAAATCCCGAAACAAATTGGAGTACAACTTCATTGATGTGACAGATCAAATCGGATTTTTCTGTTTAAATGTAGTTATTGATTAATATATTTGAATTATGGATAAGTTAGTAATAGACGGATCAGCTAAAACACCATCAATTGAATTTGATGCTGCTACTGGTGTGCTATCTCTGAGAGGAAGATCAATTCCTGAGAATTCAATTGAATTCTACAAGCCGCTGAATGAGTGGCTGGATTCTTACTCAGGAACACCGAGCACGAAAACAACTGTTGAGGTACGTCTCGAATACTTCAACACATCTTCATCAAAATGTATTCTGGACTTTTTCAAGAAATTGGAAAGGGTGAATGGATCAAATACGGAAGTTCATGTGAACTGGTATTTTGAAACAGATGATGAGGATATGGAAGAGGCAGGAGAGGACTACAAAGCTATCGTGGGACTTCCTTTCACAATTATAGAGGTCGAAGAGATCTAAGATGCTTCGTATCGGAATTACCGGTGGAATAGGTTCAGGTAAGAGCATTGTTTGCAAAGTACTTGAGTCACTTAATTATCCGGTTTTTCATTCCGACATTGTTGCTAAAGATCTGCTGATCTCTGATCAAGAGTTAAAACAGCAGATCATAGATGTTTTCGGTGCCGAAGCGTATCTGAATGGCGAGCTGAACAGGAATTATCTCGCCGAAAGGATTTTTTCCGAACCATCATTGAGGGAGCGAATAAATGAACTTGTTCATCCCAGAGTCAGAGCAGCATTTAAAGAATTTTCTGAAAAAACAAATAGTGACCTCGTATTTAGCGAGGCCGCTATTTTATTTGAAACGGGCAGCTATAAGCAGTTTGATAAAAACATATTAGTGGTAGCTCCTGAAGAAATTCGAATCGAAAGGGTGATGAATCGTGATCAGATAAGTCGAGATAATGTCGTTGACAGAATGAAGACCCAATGGTCTGACGATAAAAAAAGTGAACTGGCCGATTACATTATCATTAATGATGACAAGACACCTGTTCTGAGGCAAATTGAGCAGATATTAGAAGAACTTAATCAACTTCAGTATAGTCAATAAAATCGTCATTGTCGTCATCTGACTCGCGTCTCACAAATGCTTCTCCACTCAATATAAAAGTTAAACCATTCACCATTTTCGAGATTAAATTGATCAGAACAAAAAAACCGATTACCTTGAAAATAAATCCGAAGATCGGCGTTGATTCAATGTTGAGAATACTTTCATGAAACCAAAGTGAAAGTGGATTAGATGCAATCTGAGGGTAATACCAGAATACACCAAACATGATCAAAGCAATGCTTATCACGGCAATTTCAACACGTGCGTTGAAATTAGTTGTTCGTAGCTGATTCGGTAATCCAGTACCCATCATTTGAAAAATTCGAGTTTTGTTCTGGTTGTTTTGAAACTTTCCCACAAAATAGGTCAGCAGAATGATTCCGGCCAGAATGACTTGATTAAGTACAACGGTGTCGGACTGGCCTTCCTCCAGGCAAAACAAAAATGTGACATCAACCAGAAAGAAATACTTCACAGCTCGCACAAGATAAATTTCACCAAGAGACCTCTTGCGACCACCACTCAAAAGCAAAAGTGCAATTTCGATCAGTCCAAATAAGAAGCCATAAATGGCAAAAACAACTCCAAGTCTGAATATAAAATCGAGTGTATCCACATAACAAAGATAGCAGTCAAAATTGAAACTCGATGAATTTAAGATAAGTTGCCAAGTTGCTTTAAAAACGGATCAATCTGATTATCTTTATACCTCACCAAAATCAAGATATGAAACGAATAGTCTTACTTAGTTTATTAGTGATTTCAGTTGCATTCCGTTCGATCGCGGAGGAAGGAATGCTGATCCCATCCCTTATTCAGGCTTTTGAAGATGATATGAAGGCAATGGGAATGAAATTGAGTGCCGAAGATATTTATAGTGTAAACCACTCCAGTTTGAAGGATGCGATTCTTCATTTTGGTGGAGGATGCACTTCAGAATTAGTGTCTGATCAAGGACTGCTTTTAACGAATCATCATTGTGGATATTCACAAATTCAGTCGCACTCATCACTTGAAAACGATTATCTCAAATATGGTTTTTGGGCGAAGACAAAGGCGGATGAATTGCCGAATCCCGGTCTAACTGCAACTCGTGTGGTGGTAATAGTAGATGTAACAGAGTCCGTTTTCTTCGGATTAGAAAGATTGGATGACAGGGCAGCGTATGCCATGATGCAGGAAAATATTAATAAGCTAATTGCGGATGCGACAAATGGAACCCATTATGAAGCTAAAGTAAAGGCTTTTGATTATGGGAATTCCTATTTCATGATCATTACAGAAACTTTTAAGGATGTTCGTTTAGTGGGAACTCCACCAAATTCGATTGGTAAATTTGGTGGTGATACAGATAACTGGGTTTGGCCACGTCATACGGGTGATTTCTCAGTTTTTCGTGTTTATGCTGATGCCAATAATAAACCGGCGGAGTACTCTGAATCAAATGTACCATATTCACCACTTCACTTTTTACCTGTTTCCATGAAGAGTAGAGTTGCTGGTGAGTTTACAATGGTTTATGGATTTCCTGGAACAACGGAACAGCATCTTTCTTCAGGACATTTGCAATACATTATGGATAAAGAACGTCCGGCGAGAATTGCCATGCGGGAAAAATCGTTGGGTGTTATCGACGCTGCTATGAGAGCAGATGATCAGACTCGTATTCAGTATGCATCGAAGCAAGCGCGAATTGCCAACGCATGGAAAAAATGGATAGGACAGCTTGGCGGCTTGATGACGGTCGATGCCATTCAGATCAAGCTGGATCGGGAAAAGGTTTATCGGGATATGTCAACTGCGAATGAATCGTTCAATAGATATGGAGGTATTATAGACAGCATGAATAATCTGGTTGCTAAATACAAAGATGATGACTTCGCATACGCGATGGCGGTTGAGTATTTGTATGTTGGTCCGGAATTGTTCCAACGAGCCAGAACACTTAATGCCTTCATGGATAGCTATACCGATCTTGAAGTAAATGGTGGATTGCAAGAAGAAATCGAAAAACTTAAGCAGGGAGCGGAAGGATTTTTTAAAGACTATAATGCAGAAGTAGATAAGCAGATATTTATCCTGCTAACCGAAGAATATATGAAGCAACTACCACAGGAGCAATGGCCTGAAATTTTAAAAGAGAAGTCTCCTGAGGAGTTTGCAGAAGGGATTTATGCTAAGTCAATTCTAACCGATAAGGATCGTTATATATCTTTTCTGGATAAAGTGAATTCCAAATCAATTAAAAAGATCAAGTTAAAGGATTGTGGGTTTAAGCTTTGGAATAGTTGTAATACTAATTTCTTGGAGAATGTATTACCTGAGGTCAGACTCTTTAGAACACAAATGGATAACTTTATTCGAGTCTATATTGAAGGTAGAGCAAAGATGTTCCCGGATGAGAAGCGTTGGCCGGATGCTAATTCAACTATGCGAATCACTTATGGAAAGTTAGAGGGATCAGCTCCACACGACGGAATGAAATACACCGAGCACACGACTTTGGATGGAATTATCGCAAAGAATAACATGGGTATTTATGACTACGAATTATTACCTCGTATGCGTGAATTGGCGGAGAAAAAGGAATATGGTCAATACGCTCAGGAAGGTGAGTTATGGGTGTGCTTCACCGGTTCTAATCATACAACGGGAGGTAATTCAGGTTCTCCTGTGATTGACGCTGAAGGGAATTTAATGGGCTTGAATTTTGATCGTACCTGGGAGAGCACCATGAGTGATTTCATGTTCGATTCATCCCGATGTAGAAACATCGCAGTTGATATCAGATATGTGATGTGGGTAATGGATGTCTATTCCGGAGCCGGTCACCTGGTTGAAGAAATGACGATCGTGAAGTAAACGGTAAAACAAAAAAGGCATCCAATCGGATGCCTTTTTTTATGTTGGATTCTTTATTAAATATGAAGTGCCCTGTCTGCAGTTGCCGCTAATGCTGCTTCTTTTACGCCCTCAGAGAATGTAGGGTGTGGATGACAGATTCGAGCTATATCTTCTGCAGAAGCACGATATTCCATAGCTGTTACTGCTTCCATGATCAAATCTGCTGCACGTGCTGCGATCATATGTACTCCGAGAACTTCATCTGTTTCTTTGTCAGCAAGAATCTTGATTGTTCCCATGATGTCTTTACTCGCTCGCGCTCGTCCAAGAGCTTTCATTGGGAACATCCCTACTTTATATTCAACCCCTTCTTCTATAAGCTGCTCTTCTGTCTTTCCAACTGCTGCAACTTCGGGCCACGTATACACGACACCTGGAATGAGATTGTAGTTAATATGAGGTATTTGTCCTGCCAGTAGTTCTGCTACAAATACACCTTCTTCTTCTGCTTTATGTGCCAGCATTGGGCCACGAACTACATCGCCAATCGCATAAATATTTAAAACATTTGTCTGCAATTTGTCGTTGACTTCGATTTGTCCTCGTTCGTTGCTGATGACTCCTGCTTTGTCAAGGTCCAGATTATCTGTATATGGTTTTCTTCCAACGGCGACGAGACAATAATCAGCATCGAATGTAACTTCTTCACCTTTTTTGTTTAAGGCAGTCAACGATACCGATTTACCTTTGACATTCGTTACCTTTTGTACCTTGTGTTCTGTGTGAATTTTAAATCCTTCTTTCTTGAGAACTTTAGTAAGCTCTTTGGACATGGTTCCATCCATTGTTGGAATAATTGTCTTAGCAAATTCAATCACTTCGATCTGGGTTCCCAATCTGGCGAAAACAGATCCTAATTCCAATCCGATGACTCCACCTCCGATAACGAGCATCTTTTTAGGAATCTCTTTCAGGTTTAATGCCTCGGTAGAAGTTATAATTCGCTTTTTGTCAGGCTCCATTCCCGGGAAGTAATTTGGTTTTGATCCTGTTGCGATAATGATGTTCTTCCCTTTTATCTTCTTCTCGCCGGATTTTTCTTTGATGACAACTGTGTTTTTATCATGAAATGATCCCATTCCGTGATAAACATCGATATCATTTTTATCCATCAAAAATTTAACTCCGGAACATGTTTGTGAAACAACATCATTTTTCCGCTGGATCATTTGTTCGATATTAGCCGATAAGCCTTTTACGTCGATACCGTGATCTTTAAAATTCTTTGAAGCATTGTGGTAATGTTCTGATGAATCCAGCAGAGCCTTAGATGGGATACAACCAACGTTTAGACACGTTCCTCCCAGTGTTTCGTACTTCTCTATAATAGCCGTTTTCAAACCCAGCTGTGCACATCGAATAGCACCAACATATCCACCTGGACCAGATCCAATAATTATTACGTCGTAATCACTCATGATTTAATACTTTATACAAATTTATTATTTATGCTCAAACCGAGTTTAAAAAAAAGAGGTTGCAATTGCAACCTCTTTGTAATGATAATGCTGTTTGAATTAAAGTACAACTACTTTTTTCGTAACACTGTGATCTCCTGTTGTTACTTCAAGGAAGTAACATGCCGCAGGAAGATTGTCAGTTCCGTCGATAGTTGTATTTACAAATGAATGCGTTAGATCGATCACTTGCTCTGCAATGATCTTACCTTGAACATCTCTCAATGTAAAACGTGTAGGTTCATCCTGAGCGTAATATTCTACATTGATAGCCTCTCCGTTTGATGGATTCGGGAAGACAGTCAACTGCATGTTCATGATCGTTTGATCTTCTACTCCTAGAATACCTGTGATCTCGACGTTATCGATAAACAAGTTGCTTGATACATCAGACGCTTCAAATTCGATTTTAAACCTAGTTTTTGTATCGGTCGCACTTGCCGCATAGTTAATTACTTTTTCACCCCACATGGTGTTACTTGTTGGGTTAAAGTCCTGATTCCCTGCGAATCCTGCTGTTACCAGGTTAACACCTGTAATCGTACTTAAAGTCTGCCATGTTTCTCCACAGTTCTTAGATGAATAAACCTTGAGTCTTTCAGTAATATCCGCCGGATTAGTGGCATTTGTAGCGTACGCATACTTGAACTTAAGTGTAACGTTTGAAGTATTTGAAAGATTTACTGATGCTGTTATCAGGTCATCAATGCTTCCACCAAGACGATTATTGTAGAATCCATCAGCTGTGTATGGGTCAGCTTGTGAAATGTCTTTGTAAGTAGTTAACTTGAAACATCTTGACTGATCGTAACCATATCCATCTACAACTTTGAATTCTCCATGATTCCACTCGTAGTTGAAATTCTTGAAATACCAGTGGGAATTACCTTCTAAATTCATCAATACCGGACCAGTGTAATCAGCCCAATCATTAGAAACATAGATGTAATCGTCGATTTCTTTTGTGTCAGATCCTGCTGCGTTTGTAACTTTAAGTGTTACTTTCTTCCATCCTGCTGTATTCCATGATACAACCGGATTTGCACTTGTTGATGTAGCTGGGCTACCTCCTTCGAAAGTCCATTGTCTTGAACCGATAACTGCATTCCATGATGCATCCTCGAATTGTGCGAATCCACCAATACAAAGTGTTCTATCTGCCGTGTGAAAATCTGCTACTGGTGTACATAATGGAACCGTTAAGTTGTTCACATCGTTAGTAGGAACCTGTGGCATCTGAAGATCTTTAACTCCGGTATTCACCAAAGTAGAATCCTGCCATAATTGATTTCTCTGTCCTGGTAATCCGTTTAATGCGTTGTGCATACGTACAACCTGACCAGGTGTAAAATGTCTGTCACAGTAAGAATACTCCATATAGTTCTGAACATCTTCAACTACGTTATTGGCAGTATCACATACGATCCAACCATTCGGGTAAATTCCCATTGGACATGGTGCCAGCCACCCCATTGTCATAGGAGTATCTGGGACACCGTCGTCACCACAAATAGAAGGAGGGTTGTTGATCAGGTCAAGATCACCCCAAACGTGTTTAAGGTTTAAATAATGTCCTACCTCATGTGTAATTACAGATTCAGCACCGGGAATTTCACCGATATAAGTCCATCGTGATAATACTCCATCTAACCAGAATCCGGAACCATCAGTACTTGCTGGAGGAGTAGCGTATGCTGCTGCCCCTGGTGTTCCTACTATGTCTACCACCCAAACATTCAAATAACGTGCTCTGTTCCACTGATTCACCTTTGAAAAAGCGTCGCCGAAATTTGTTTCGTGTGTATAGATATGCTCGATACCGTTCGTACAATTCCCGAAAGGATCCAATGCAGCTAATCTGAATTCAATTTGTCCATCTCCGTGAAGATTTTGGTATTCAGCAACCAAGTCAACAGAATCAGGATCATTTGCATTAAACTCTCTATTCAAAACAGTCATCAGGTCATACACCTGAGAATCGTCTATATTTTCATTACCATACTCATGTAGGATGTGAAAAACGACTGGAATTACATATTGGGCTACTTTTTTACCGTCTGCATTAACGGTTGTTCCCACGCGGCTGTTTTCCAGAAGCTCTTGTGCATTATAAAGTTCCTGTTGTTCAGGAAACATCTGAAAGACTTTCTGTAGTTCAGTATAGGTAGCACATTTACTTTCTTCACCCGGCTGTTGTGCCTGACCGACCATTGCGATCGAAAGGGTGATTAGTGCAGTTGCAAACACTCTTTTCATAAGTACTGTAGTTTAAATAGTTTTCTTAAAAGTCATGCAAAATACGTAAAAGTATCTATAAAAAAAAGAGGGAGAATTTCTCTCCCTCCATATTTTTTTTAAATCGTTTCTTATAGAACAACCACCTTCTTTGTTACCGAATGGTCTCCTGTTGTTACTTCAAGGAAATAGCAAGCAGAAGGTAAGTTTTCTGTTCCATCAATTGTTGTGTTAACAAAGGCATTTGTAAGATCTACAACTTGCTCAGCGATCACCTTACCCTGAACGTCTCTCAATGTGAATTGCGTCGGTTCATTCTGCGCATAGTATTCCACGTTTATCGCCTCTCCGTTTGATGGGTTAGGGAATACAGATAACTGCATGTTCTGAATCGTTTCGTCTGCAACTCCCAAAATACCTGTGATCTCAATATTGTCAATGAACAGGTTACTTGAAAGATCTGATGCTGTAAATTCAAATTTGAATCTTGTTTTTGTATCAGTTGCTGATGCTGCATAGTTGAATTGTGCCTGACCCCACATTGTATTGCTGGTAGGATTGAAGTCCTGGTTTCCAGCAAATCCGGCAGTCACGAGATTCGTACCATTGATCGTTGTTAAAGTCTGCCAGGTTTCACCGCAATTTTTCGATGCATATACTTTTAACTTCTCAGTGATATCGTTCGGATCAGTTGCATTTGTTGCGTAAGCATATCTGAACTTCACTACGACGTTAGAAGTGTTTGACAGATTAAGGGAAGCTGTGATCAAATCATCAACGCTTTCACCGAGACGAACATTGTAAAATCCTTCATCCGTAAATGGATCAGCTTGAGAAATATCTTTGTAATTAGCCAACTTGAAGCAACGTGACTGATCGTAACCATAATTATCCACGACCTTGAATTTTCCGTAGTTCCATTCATAATTCAAATTCAAGAAGTAATAATGTGAATTACCTTCGAGATTCATCATTACCGGACCTGTATAATCAGCCCAATCGTTCGATACGTACACATAATCATCGATTTCTCTTGTATCTGAACCGGCTGCATTTGTTACTGTAAGGGTTACCTTTTTCCATCCTGAAGTATTCCATGATACAACCGGATTTGCACTTGTTGATGTAGCCGGGCTACCTCCTTCAAAAGTCCACTGTCGCGAATCGATCAAGGCATTCCATGAATGATCTTCAAATTGCGCGAAAGATCCTTTACAAAGTGTTCTGTCTGGTGTATAGAAGTCAGCTACCGGAGCACATAAAGGTACTGTCAGTGGATTGTTCGGATCTTGTGGTAACTGAAGGTCTTTTACTCCTGTCATGATCAATGTTGAATCTTGCCACAATTGGTTTCTTTGTCCAGCTATACCATTCAACGTATTATGAACAAACACTCTTTGTCCTTCTGTAAACATTCTTGGACAACTACTGTAATCCATGAAGTTTTGAACATTCGCAATGTTCGGCACATAATTCGTGTCACAACTCGGGTAGCTCAAATTACATCCATAAGTACCTGAAGTTGGAGGAGTATCAGCAACTCCATCATCACCACATGTATTCGGATCACTCGGATCACCACCCTGGAAAGGGTGAAGTAGACTTAACCAGTGTCCACCTTCGTGAGTTAATGTTCTGTGCAAGTATGGATCAGTACCACCAACTGTTGTACTTCTCAATACGACACCATCTGTCCAGAACTGAGTTCCATCCGTAGAAGGAGGGAAGGTAGCATAACCTAACAGGGTTCCTCCGAATGGTGAATTACCAGGCTCTTTTGTTACCCAGATATTCATATATCGTGCTCTGTTCCATTGTCCGACCTTGTGGTAGTACATATCTCCCGTGTTTGTTTCATGGGTGTAGATATGTTCAATACCATTCGTACAATTTCCAAATGGATCTATGGCCGCCAACTTGAATCGGATCTCCATATCTGCAATAACTGTATCGAATGGAGTCACAACCTGAATAATATCACTGTTAGTTGCGCTGTAATCTTCGTTTAATAATTCCATCACCTCATAAACTTTGGAATCTGCTATATTTTCAGTTCCGTACATGTGGAGAATGTGAAATACCACTGGAATTTCGTAAGAGACGATTTTTTTCTCTGAATCGTAGTTGAGGTCCTTTATGTTAACCAGACTATTTTTCAATAATTCGGGTGACCCCCACTTTTTGGCAAGTTCGGGTTCTTTTAAAAACATGATCTCCAATGCCTGGTCTGTTCCGCAAAGCTCATGATTAGGATGCTCCTGACCAAAAGAAATGCCTGCAAGCAAGAGTGCTGAAATAGACAAGAATAAATTTTTCATAAGTATAATTGTGTGTAAAGTTCTACTTTTTTACGCCTTGTAAAAATACAAAAAAAATCTAGTTAGATCGTACGTTAGAAGACGAATTCAACCAAATTTACGTAAATATAAACGGAGGTCAAATGGATACCGTTGAAATGAAATAAAAAATATACAGGTCTAACTTCTTAAAACAAATGTTTCTCAGCATGATAGGAAGAACGAACCAGTGGACCGCTTTCGACATACCTGAATCCCATTTTCAGACCTTCTTCACGATATTTCTCAAATCGTTCGGGAGTTACGAATTCAGCAATTGGTAAATGTTTCGCTGTTGGTTGTAAGTATTGACCCAGTGTAACTATATCAACATTGACAGCCCTTAAATCTTCGAGCGTTTCCATGATCTCCTGATCGCTTTCTCCCAATCCAAGCATGATTCCTGATTTCGTTCGCATGCCTCCTTTCTTGAGACGTGCTAAAACTTCCAGACTACGATCGTATTTTGCCTGAATTCGAACTTCTTTTGTCAATCTGCGAACAGTTTCCAGATTATGACTCACTATTTCAGGAGCAACATCAATGATGACCTGAAGATTATCCCATTTACCTGCAAAATCGGGAATCAATGTTTCCATTGTTGTTCCTGGTGACTGTTTACGTATTGCACGAACAGTTTGCGCCCAAATATTAGCACCACCATCTTTTAAATCGTCGCGGTCAACAGAGGTAATAACAGCATGTTTAACTCCCATTGTTTTGACACTGTGGGCTACACGACCAGGCTCAAATTCATCTACTTCTTCCGGTCGCCCTGTTTGAACCGCACAGAAACCACATGAACGCGTGCAGATGTTACCGAGTATCATGAATGTAGCCGTGCCAGCTCCCCAGCATTCGCCCATGTTTGGACAATTACCACTTTCACAGATGGTGTGGAGCTTGTGTTCATCAACCAACGACCTTACTTTTTTGTAATTCTCTCCGGTGGGTAATTTCACACGCAACCACTTCGGTTTTTTAATCCGAACCTTACCGTCTTTTATTTCCGTTGTATCCGCCATTCCTTAATCGTTGCCGCTAGAAATAAATACTACCTTTGTTGTAGCTTATTCAATACGCTATACAAAGTTACTTAAAGCTAATAATATGGCAACTTCAAGAGTGAAATATTTGGGTGATCTCAGATGCGAATGTACACACGAGAGATCGGGCACAAAGATTATTACTGATGCTCCGATTGATAATAAGGGAAAGGGTGAAGCTTTTTCACCGACTGATCTGCTCGCAACATCTTATGCTTCATGTATGATCACAATAATTGGAATTCATTGCAACAGCTATAATCTTCCGTTTGACCACGCAGAAGCAACTGTTGTAAAAACCATGGTATCGGGACCGCGAAAAGTATCTGCAATTGATATTGAAATGGATCTTTCCGGAAATAAATGGAGCGAGGAAGAACGAGAAAAGGTGATCATTGCAGCTGAGGCATGTCCTGTCGCGCTTTCTGTCAGTGATGGAATAGCAATAAACATTAATTACAAGTATTAAATAATGTCAAGAAATTTCAATTATAAAAAGAAGGAGCTAGATCCTTCTCAATACATTTTTGGTGTAAGATCGGTCATCGAAGCGATCAGAGCCGATAGAGTGCTCAATAAGATCATGATCCAAAAAGGTATGAACAAAGAGCTATTCACGGAACTCAAAGAGGAGCTTAAAGGCAAAGATTTTCAGTTACAATTTGTTCCTTCCGAGAAGCTTGATTCAATGTGTGATCAGAATCATCAGGGTGTGATCGCGTTTGTATCTCCTGTTAGTTATCATAAGATCGAAGATGTTGTGGAAGAACTTATAGCGCAGGATCGCAAACCTTTCATACTTGTGCTTGATCGTGTCACTGACGTTCGGAATTTTGGGGGCATAGCCAGATCTGCTGAATGCATGGGTGTTGATGCCATACTCATTCCATCGAAAGGATCAGCACAGGTTACTTCTGACGCTATCAAGACTTCCGCAGGTGCGTTGAATCGAATTCGCGTGTGTAAGACAGATCAGCTGAAAGATTCAATATTCTATATTCAGCAATGTGGACTTAGATTGATATCCTGCACGGAGAAAGGTAGCGTACCTCTTTATGAAACAAATTTGCGTGGATCTGTAGCGGTAATTATGGGATCTGAAAAGGACGGAGTTACGCAGGATCTGATCAACATGTCAGACATTAGCTGTCGGATCCCGATGAAGGGTGAGATTGCTTCGTTGAATGTTGGAGTGGCAACTGGCATGATTCTTTATGAGAAAGTAAGACAAGAACTTCATTAAGATATGCCTGCAAGATTATTGACCATATTATTTATTGCCGTTGCTGGATTGGCTTTCGGCCAGTTACCTAACAAAGTGAAAGCTCTGGAAGGTGCATGGGAATATAAAAACGGCAGTGGTTTTGAGATATGGCGAATAAACGGCGATATCCTTGAGGGAGAGTCCTATCGGTATACACGCCTCAGAGATTCGATTCATGGGGAGGATATGACAATAAAAACAGTCAATAATGTATTGGTTCACAGCATTCAACAATATTCGATCGATGCGGATAGCTCGGATATAGCTACTAAAAAAATGATATTTATTGGTGGTAAACGTAAGATGAAGTTCATAAACTCAGAAGCGCGAGTTCCGTATTCAATAACCTATAGATTTGGATTTCTGAATCGAAAAAAACTGAAAGTTTTCATTCAGCACGGATCTGAGTCAAAGAAAACCAAAATCGTTCTGGAAAAAGTTAAAGCTTAGATTGCTTGATCCACGGAATGGTTTCAGGAATTTTTTCCAGATGATCAATATGCCATTCATGTGTTCCCTCCTTGTATTTCTTGCCAGGATCAAACAGAATTGCTGACATACCAATGTTCGAAGCACCTACGATATCAACCTTGTAGTCATCACCTATCATGACGCTCTCTTCCTTCTTAGCTCCCGCTTGTTGAAGTGAATGATGAAAAACGTCCGGTTCCGGTTTATTCTTACCGACATCCTCCGAGCACACTATGATGTCGAAATACTCCAATAAACCACTGTTTTCAAGTTTAATGAATTGAACTTCCTTGAAACCATTTGTGATAATGTGCATTTGATACGATTCCTTTTTAAGGTAACCCAAGGTGTCATGTGTACCGGGAAAGACATTCGTTTGATGCGGAGAAATTTCAACGTATCCATCGGCTATTTTTTCTGCCAGTTCTTTGTTAAAAATCTGATACTGCTTCAAAGTATCATCAAATCGCTTTACACGAAGTATCTCCTTGCTGAGCTTACCCTTTCCGTATTGATTCCACAAGCGAGCATTGTGGGTTTTATAGGACTTATGAAATGATTCAAAGCTTTTTATTTCCCGATCCAGGGCATGTGTGTCGAATAAAATTTTCAATGCGTTTTTCGAGTTCGTTTCGAAATCCCATAAAGTTCTATCAAGATCAAAGAAGAGATGCTTCATGTTAGAAAATATAAGGAATTCCAGAAGATAGTAAACCGTTGATCAGAATTCCTAAAACGATTAGCGGGAAAGTAATTTTCTTTTTTCCGTAAAACTTGGCGACGATGATACATCCAATTGGAATAGATAAAAAGTAAGGAGCGTAGAATGAAATACCTACGATGCCTAGACTCCTTTTGAGTTTAACTACGAAACGATTCGTTCTTGTGAACTTTCTTTTCTCTTTGTATTCGAGTCCCGCGGCAATGGCGGCTTCACGCTTTGCTATTTGTTTCTTTTGATTTCGTCTAATGAAATATTCTGCCGCAAAATAGAATACAATGGCTCCTAATATTCCTCCTCCAATATTTGCCAGATAGGTCTGCCAGAAAGGAACATCAAATGCCGCACCTGGAATAGCGGCGAACATGAATTTTACAGTTGACGATAAGAATATAAAACTGAGGATTCCCCACTGCATGTCTAACACTTTTCACCAAACGCCAAATCGCCAGCATCTCCCAGGCCTGGAACTATGTACGATTGCGCCGTTAATTCGGTGTCTACGGCACCTAGATAATATTCCGTGTTGTCCGGTAAAATCGTGCGTAAATGATCAATTGCATCCGTCGTTGCAATAGCTGAGACCACAAAGGTCTTCTTCGGTACCCCTTGCTTTAACAATGCTTTATATACTAATCCCATGGAACTGCCTGTAGCTAACATCGGGTCGCTTATTACCAGAATGCGATTATCTAGATGAGGTGAAGCCAGATACTCGACGTATATTTCAAAATCTTCGGCTGTTGTATGCTTACGATACGCTGATATAAAGGCACTTTCCGCACGATCAAAATAGTTCAATAAGCCTTGATGCATACCTAGCCCTGCACGTAGAATGGTAGCCAGAACAGGTTGCTCTTTCATAACGCTCATCTCGGCAATACCGAGCGGAGTTGTTACTTCTATATCTTTATATTCCAGTTTTTTGGATAGTTCATATCCCAAAATTTCAGAAATTCTTTCCAGATTTCTTCTGAATCGAAGTGGGTCTTTTTGGATCTCCTGATCCCTTATTTCTGCTACAAATGTTGAGAATATTGAGTTCGTTTTCGAAAGATCGTGAATCATTCTTATCTGACTTTTTGATAAAGTTAGTGTAAAATTAAGGATTAGCGTACAAAGCAATTTAAATAAGCCATTTTTTCAATTACTTTTGCATGGATGCAACAAAAATCGAAGTTGAATATTCGAGTTTTCAACCGACTTCTATCATTTTGGAAGTTGTATAAAGGCCTGTTCCTTATTTCGGTATTATGTACACTAGTTCTGGCAATTTTGGGACCTATACGACCGCTTTTGGTCGGTTTCATGGTAGATAACTACATTGTGGGACATCAGGATGCTGATATGCTATTGAGCTGGACCCTTTTGATCATTGGATTATTGGTGATGGAGGGAGTCTTTCAATTTCTATCCAGTTATTTCTCAAACCTTTTTGCGCAATCAATAATACGTGATTTGAGACAAAAACTCATGCGTCATTTATTGACTTTTCGATTAAAGTATTTCGACCGAACACCAATTGGATCCTTGGTAACTAGATTGATCTCAGACCTTGAAGCCATAACAGATGTTTTCTCTTCAGGAATGATGCAGATCGCCGGAGAACTGATTTCGTTGTCAGTTGTTATCAGCCTCATGTTCTGGGTAAACTGGAAGCTGTCATTACTTACACTGATCCCGATCCCATTACTGATTATCGCTACGCGAATATTCGCACGTGTGATCCGCAAAACACTCCAGCAGGAAAGAGAGCAGGTAAACCGACTAAACAACTTTGTGCAGGAAAGATTAACGGGTATGTCATTGGTGCAGTTATTCAATCGACAAAATCAGGAATATGAGCATTTTAAAGTGATCAATGACAAACACAGGCGAGCTCATTTAAATGCGGTAGGGGCCTACTCCATTTTCTTTCCGGTTGTTGAAATGTTAAGTGCACTGTCGATAGCCTTGCTACTTGTTTGGGGAGCACTGCAGGTTTCAGGAGATTATCTTGGAAATGTAGAAGAAATGTATGGAGAAATTATCGCATTTATTTTATGGATCCATATGCTTTATCGACCTATTCGACAATTAGCTGATAAGTTCAATATCCTTCAGCGGGGAACTGTAAGAGCTGAACGTGTTTTTGAGATTCTGGACAGAGAGGATCAGATTCAAGACGAAGGCAAAAATGTTGACTGCGATTTTAACTGCGATATCTCATTTAAGGACCTATACTTTGCCTATGTTGATGAAGACTGGGTATTGAAGGACATAAATCTCAAAATTAAAAATGGATCTACCGTGGCGTTTGTTGGTGCAACCGGAGCCGGGAAAACATCCATTGTAAATTTGATAGGAAGGTTTTATGAATTCCAAAAGGGATCAATCTCATTTGGTAATGTCGACATAAAGGATATCCAGATTAAGTATCTACGGGAGAATATCGCTATTGTGCTGCAGGATGTATTCCTTTTCTCAGACAGTATAATGAATAATATTACACTCGGAGATCCTAACATAACAAAAGAGGATGTAATTGCTGCTGCTAAGGCGGTAGGTGCGCATGATTTTATCATGCAGTTACCTGACGATTACAACTACCAGGTAGGAGAGCGAGGAGGAGTTTTGTCTACAGGTCAGAGACAACTCATTTCATTTATTCGTGCATATGTCTATAATCCGCATATTCTTATTCTGGATGAAGCAACATCGAGTGTAGATTCTGAATCGGAAGAAATGATACAGCGGGCGACAGAGGAATTGACGAAAGGAAGGACGAGTATCGTTATAGCCCACCGATTGTCAACGATTCAAAAGGCAGATGAAATAGTGGTGATGGATCAGGGAAAGATTGTTGAAACAGGCTCACACACAGAATTATTGAAAAAGAAAGGATTGTATTTCAATCTATACGAAATGCAATTCTCTGAAGAGATAATTGGCAAAGGATGATTGGATTAAAGATCGGAGGTGTTCCGGAGCATTTTAATTTACCGTGGAGAATGGCAATCGAAGAAGGTCGTTTTCGCGATTCGGGCATTCAGCTACACTGGAGTGATATGGGTGGAGGTACGGGTCAAATGATTCGTGGACTCGAAAGTGGCAGTATTGATATTGCTGTACTACTCACGGAAGGGATAACAAAAGCAATCTTACAAGGATTGGACGCCAAAATCATAGGTATATACGTTACAACACCATTGCATTGGGGAATTCACGTTCCGCAAGAAAGTGATATTCAAAGAGAGGAGGACCTGAAAGATCAAACCTTTGCGATTTCAAAATTTGGATCGGGATCACAATTAATGGCATACGTGATGGCTGATCAACAAGGTTGGGATACTAAATCACTTAAATTTAATGTGATTGGCGATGTCTACGGAGGACTCTGGGCACTGGAAAACAATGAAGCACAGGCATTCCTTTGGGAGAAATACACTACGCATCCGTATGTAGAACAAGACAAGTGTCGTTATGTAGGAGAGGTAGTTACACCGTGGCCATGCTTTGCTATTGCTGTTCGAAATGAGATTTTTGAGAAGTATCCTGACGAGTTGAATCAGCTCTTCGAGATTGTTGCGCAAAAAGCAAAGATGTTGAAGGAAAATGAAAACGCTGCTGACATCATCAGTTGGCGATATAATTTACGTCATGATCAGGTTTCGAAGTGGCTGAATGAGACTGACTGGAATTATAATGCCATAGAGTATCCACTTGCTTTTGAGAAAGCTGTTTCTTATTTATTAATGTTAGATTTGTTAACCGAAGAGGAAGCCAAAGACTGGCGATCGAAATTGTTTTAAAATGCAGAAACGGACGGGAGTATTATTGATCCAGTTGGGAACACCTGATTCACCTAAGGTGAGTGATGTAAGGCGATATTTGAGTGAATTCCTTAATGATCCACGTGTGATTGATCTGCCCTGGTTGGGAAGAAAGCTGTTGGTAAACGGAATCATTGTTCCTTTCAGAGCTCCTAAATCTGCTAAAGTCTATAAAGAATTGTGGGAGCACGGAGGAGGAGTTTCACCTTTGATTACCCACACGGCTAATCTCGCAGCTAAACTGCGTCTTCGTTTTGAAAACAAGAACGTAGATATTCATGTGGCTATGCGCTATCAGAATCCATCGATGTATGACGTCCTGGAGCAAATGCGAAAGGAGAATTACGATCACATTATTGTATTACCCTTATTCCCGCAATATGCCAGCGCAACATCAGGATCGGCGGCAGATCTGGCAATGAAGATCATTCGGAAATGGTGGGTAGTTCCGGAGGTAAGTATTGTTGGTCAATTTTGGGATAATGAAGGGTACATCGATTCGGTCGTAGAGCAAGCCAAACAATTCAATCTGTCGGAATATGATCATGTGATGATATCCTATCATGGTTTACCGGATCGACATGTGGACAAGGTTTATGAAGGTTCAGATCTATGTACGGATCAACCCTGCGAGACCGAAGTAAATGACCACAATAAATTCTGTTATAAAGCTACATGCTACGCCACGTCAAGATTGATTGCTTCAAAGCTTGGACTGAAAGAGGAAGACTATACGGTGTGTTTTCAGTCACGCCTTGATAAAAAATGGTTAACCCCCTTCTCTGATAAGGTCGTGATTGAGCAAGCGAAAAAAGGTGCTAAGAAGATATTGGCTTTGAGTCCTGCGTTTGTCGCAGATTGCCTGGAAACGATCATTGAAATAGGGGATGAGTACCAGGAAATATTCGAAGAGCATGGTGGCGAAAAGATCCAGCTGGTACCCAGTTCAAACGATCATGATCGTTTTGTCGATGGATTGACAGACTTGATCAATTATCATTTATAATCCTCATCTTTTTTTATTCCCAAAGTAACTTCGTAATTTTGCGGTGCAATTATTTAATAATTAGACAAAATAGATAATGAGTACAACAGAAAAATTAGCTTATAAAGTAAAGGACATCAGTCTTGCTGATTGGGGTCGAAAAGAGATCAGATTGGCAGAGGCAGAGATGCCGGGATTAATGTCTTTACGTGAAGAATACGGAGCATCAAAGCCATTGGCAGGTGCGAGAATCGCCGGATGTCTGCACATGACAATCCAAACCGCGGTTCTTATTGAAACACTTGTTGAATTGGGAGCGGATGTTACCTGGTCTTCATGTAACATCTTCTCAACGCAGGATCACGCAGCAGCAGCAATTGCAGCAGCAGGTATTCCAGTATTCGCGTGGAAAGGGATGAACGAAGAAGAATTTGACTGGTGTATCGAACAAACGCTACATGCATTTGAAGGTGGTCAACCATTGAACATGATCCTGGATGATGGTGGTGACTTAACGAATATGGTTTTCGATCGATACCCTGAGCTAACAAAAGATATCAAGGGTCTTTCTGAAGAGACTACGACAGGTGTTCACAGACTTTACGAAAGAATGAAGAATGGAACACTGGTAATGCCAGCGATTAATGTTAACGATTCGGTTACTAAATCGAAATTCGATAACAAGTACGGATGTAAAGAATCGTTAGTAGATGCAATTCGTCGTGCTACTGATACCATGATGGCAGGAAAAGTTGCTGTTGTTTGTGGATACGGTGATGTAGGAAAGGGATCTGCCGCTTCATTGAGAGGAGCAGGAGCGAGGGTTATCGTAACAGAGATCGATCCGATCTGTGCATTACAGGCAGCAATGGACGGTTTTGAAGTGAAGAAGCTTGAGTCAGTTGTACACAACGTGGATATCGTAGTAACAACGACTGGAAACAAAGACATCGTTCAGGGAAAACATTTCGAAGCAATGAAAGACAAGACGATTGTTTGTAACATTGGACACTTCGATAATGAGATTGACATGGCATGGTTGAACAGCAACTATGGATCTTCAAAAATTGAGATCAAGCCGCAGGTTGATATGTATACGATTAATGGAAATGACATTATCGTTCTTGCAGAAGGACGTTTGGTGAACCTTGGTTGTGCAACAGGTCACCCGTCATTCGTAATGTCGAATTCATTCACAAACCAAACACTTGCTCAGATTGAGCTTTGGACGAATTCAGGTAGTTACGAAAACAAAGTATATATGCTTCCGAAGCATTTGGATGAGAAAGTAGCTGCACTTCACCTGGCTAAGATTGGTGTTGAGTTGACAGAACTTCGTCCTGAACAAGCTGATTATATCGGTGTGAAGGTTGAAGGACCATACAAGCCGGAACATTACAGATACTAGAATAAAGTATATAGATAGAAAAGGGAGTCTGAGAGGACTCCCTTTTTTATTTTCCAGTCAAGAATTCATATGCTGCACGAATCTTAATGAATTGTTCTTCTGCGAGCTTTTGCTGAGCTTTAGAGCTATTGGCAAAAACATCGGGATGGTGCAGCTTGACAAGTTTTTTATATGCTTTTCTTATTTGCTCTTCATTAGCGTCTAACGAAACACCCAGTACCCGTTTATACTGACTGATCAATTCTGTTCGATCGAGGTCCCTTTTGCGTTGTTCCTCTTTTTTTCTGGTTTCCTGATAACTACTGTATGTTGCGATAATCCTTTCCAGGTTCTTTTTATCCAGGCCTAGTAACTCATTTATCACAAGTAAAAATTGTAATTCTTTTTTCTGGAGTTTGCCTTCATGTATAACCATTCCTGTGAGGAAATAAATCACCTGTGCGCGAGATCCCTCATCTTTCAGGTGATGTTCTAACCAACTGCACACCGTTTCAACCTGAATTGGATGTTTCATTGAAAAGACTAAGGAGTCGGCAAAATTATAGTTGGACTTTGGGAAATATCTTTTGAAATATTCGTTGATGTATTTGGTTATACCTTTAGAATTTGAATAGTCCAGCAATATCATTCGAGCTCCTAACGCCAGATAAGCTTCAAGCAGGTTGTCCTCATTAAATTTTAGCTTGGGAGGAAAAATTCCCTTTTTCCAGGTTCGTGCATACCTGGTACCGTAAAAGTAAACCGCCAAACCTATGACAATTGGAGTAAAGAAGAAGATACCGACAACATAATCAGGTAACTCCAGGATATCATCGAATGATAATGGAAGCATAGTTCAATTTACAATTTTCCGCAGCACTATAATGCAGAACTATCGAAAAGCAATTCTATTTGAAAGACCTTTTATATCTTAGCAAACAATGCGCGATAAACTTCACGAAATAATATTTGGTACAACAACCCGGTCAGGAAAGAATTTTGACATTATTCTTCTATTTCTGATCCTCCTATCTGTGTTGATTGTATTATTCGAAAGCGTTCCTGAATGGAGAGATGCTTACGGTGAGGAAATGCACTACATAGAGTGGGGCTTTACCATACTTTTTACAATAGAATATGTCCTTCGTATCGTGATTTCACAAAAACCGCTGAACTACATTTTTAGCTGGTGGGGAATCATTGATCTGATTAGCATTATTCCGACCTATATCAGTCCATTGCTATCGGGTTATACTTCACTAAGAGTAGTGAGGGCTTTCCGATTGATCAGGGTTTTCAGAATTCTAAAATTAAGCCGATTCACATCAGAATCGCAGGCACTGGCGCATTCGCTTAAGGCGAGTTATTACAAGATCATTGTCTTTCTGTTTTTTGTCTTTATGATGATGGTACTCGCCGGAACCGTGATGTATGTGATCGAAGGAGGAGAGAACGGATTTGATAGCATTCCCGCAAGTATCTATTGGGCTATTGTGACAACAACGACTGTCGGTTATGGTGATATCGCTCCGGTAACGGTTCTAGGGAAAATGCTTGCTTCATTAATGATGATAACGGGTTATGCGATCATCGCTGTTCCTACCGGACTAATTTCCGTAGAAATGTCAAGATATAAAAAGGATGATGATGATTCGGGAGAAAATAAATGTGAGAACTGCGGAAACCACAATCCATTTGGATCCATCTACTGTAACCAGTGTGGTAAAGAAACGATCACAGGTTGATCATTCTAACTTTTTGAGTTCGAAAGTGAAACTTGTTCCCGATTCATCGAGGCTTTTTTGACATTTCCCCTCTAATTGTTCTGTCATTGTCTCTATTAATTCAATACCAAAAGTAATAGCTCCCGGCTCTTTCCAATCACCATTATCCTTATAAATCAATTTGAAATATCCTTCCTGCTCACACGGCTCAATTGAAACACTTATTGAACCTTTCGATTTATTGCGGAATGCGTGTTTAAGTGAGTTGCTGATAAGTTCATTAAAAATGAGTGAAACAGGAACCAGTCCTTTCATTCCAATATCGGATACTTCTGAATTAATCTCTAACTGAATTTCAGTCTCTACATTATACGTTTCGATAATATTGTTTGTAAGCGTTCTCAGATAATTATCGAGGTCGAAATTTACGATTACCTCGCTTTTATACATTTGCTCATGTATCAGCGCCATTGTGCCGATTCGGTTGATTGCTTCCCGAAAAGTTGCTTTTTGATCCTCGTCTTTGAAATCATTGGATTGAAGTCGTAAAAGGCTGGTGATAACCTGGAGATTGTTTTTAACTCGATGGTGGATTTCCTTCAACATCAGTTCTTTTTCTTTATTCTGTCGACTTATTAGTTTATTTCTTTCGGTTAGTGCTTTATTTTTTAGTTTCAATTCATTTTCTGCGAATTTATTTGATCTGATAAATTGTGCCAGAAGGTACGATATTGCAATACCTATGAACAAGCATTCAATAATGAAATCAAGTGTAAGTGAGGGGTGTGCATCGAGATTAAAATGTTGAATATTGTAATGGATCTTGGTTGTGTAGTAAACGCAAATGATTGCGAAATGAGCCGCCAGAATAATTATTCCCCAGATTAATCCTAAAGCGAAAAATGTATAAAGTATGCATACAACAGCCCAAAGCGCAGTAGTAAAGTGTATTACGGTATGGATCTGAAAAAAAGTGTAAAGCATGACCAATACACTGCTTACCGATGCAATTGCAGCGATCACTTTGTATTTACCAGTGATTTTTAATACAATCCATACGATTGCGGCAATACCGGCACCGAGTATATTTGGTACGATCGGGTAATTGCGATCCCAGAGGTTGATTGCAATTATCAACATCATTAGAACCACCAGGGCGATACAAAAGTTCCAGATGAGATTGAATCTGGATTGTTCATATTTATCTGCGAACAAATCAACCGGGGGCTTAAAAAAGCTTAACATGCTGATAAAGATAGTATTAAGAACGAAAAAGTTTCCCATTTCTGAGAAGCTCTTTTTAAATAGGTGCTCTGCTTACCCGAATAAATCGGGAAAACAGAGACATAAAAAGGATAACGATGATCCCAAAGAAAATAAAGGCGATAACTGTGGAAACCAAAGCTCATTCGGCTACATCTACTGCAATCAATGTGGTAAGGAGGTAATCAGTTGATAAAAAGATAGTTGCCGGTTCGCGTATTATTTAGATAGGGATTAGACGGTTAATTTTAACATCATTTTTCCTATATTATCACTTCATAAAACCATGTTATGCACTACAAAAAAGGACTTTTGGCACTCCTATTCTGGAGTATTTCCAACATTATTTTAGCTCAGAATAGCATTCCTAACTATTGGGATGCGGCATTGAACAATGACAGAGAAACTGCTTTGAAAGAAGTAAAAAAGGCATATAGTTCAAACCCAACCATTGAAACGCTAATGGCGAGAGAAATTATTCGATGGGAGAATGGCCTTTTGTCGCCATCAAAAAAGTTGATCGATGAGTTTATAGAATTCGGAGATGATCGAGATTATTATCTGTTTGCGCTGTGGAACGAACCATTCATATTTGGTGATTATCTCAGTGAAGACATGAATAATATCACTATGGATCATGTGGATCGTCTATATAGTACGAATTTTAAACACCCAACCATTAAATGCGATCTAGCTTACTTGAAAGGCATTAAATCAAGAGTTTTGAACGATTTCACAGGATATGAAAAATATGTTCGGGAAGTAAAAGCTATACGCGACTGGCAATATTGCGGTGTGTTCGAGAACATGAACGGGAGTGGTATTGATGCGATTTATCCTCCGGAGACTGATCCAATTGGTGGATCCGGTTTTAATGCAAATAGTAATGGAATTGTCGATTGGTATGTTCCTGTTAATGATCCGGAAGGTTATATGAAGCTGACAAATCATGAGGAATATGGAATGGGTGTACACTATGCCCAAACCTTTATTAATGCGCCTGCGGATCAAGAATGCGTTATTCGAGTGGGGAACTCTTCCAAATTTAAGCTTTGGCTCAATGATGTCTTAATTTATGAAAACACAAAACAGCAAGGGACAACCACCGATGCTTATAGTGTGAAGGTTAATATCCCTGCTGGAAATAACCGCTTATTGATTAAAACTTCAGTTGAAACTTCGTTCGGTTATTTTTCATTACGTATTACCGACGATTCTTATCACGATATTGACGGGCTCACATATTCTAATAAATACGCTGACTATAACAAATCCACGGAAGAAACCATTAATCCCCGTATGATTACGAGTGCATTTGAAGATTTTTTCATCAATAAGAGCGAAAGCGGTGATGATTTCCTTTACGATTATTGCTTGATAAAAACTTACCTCAGAAATGAGCGATACGAAGAAGCTAAGGAGGTAATAGAACCCTGGTTTGATAAATACGAAAAGAGTTCGATGCTTCGAATTATGATGACAACTATCAGCGATTTGGAAGATGACAGTAACAAGGTTGATGAGCTGAGAGAGAATATAAAAAACGATGATCCTGATTATCATTTGACCCTCATGATGTATTTTCTTGATGTTCAGGAATTATTCAGGCTTAGCTTCGAAGACATGTCAGAAGTGGTGGACGATTATGCTGAATCTGTAGATAGTGAATTGGTGAAAATTTCTGCTGAAATCATAAAAGCTCTGAGACTCGAGGATAAGAAGCTTATCAAGAAGTATCTCGATGAATTAATGGATTTAGCTTTGGAAATGGGTAATGTGAAGCTTATGAAGACCTACGCATCTCTTTATGGTCGAGTTTTGAATGATGACGCCAAAACACAGCTACTTTATGAGAAGATCAACAACAAATATTACGACATCGACATAGTAGATAAGTTGGCGAGAATTTATAATTCACAGAATAAAAAGGCTAAAACGAAGAAGCTTCTCGAAGAAAAGGTTGAAAAATTTGACACTGAGATCGCTTTTTACAAGGATTATGTGTCTTATTTACATTATCTCACTGAGTACGAAGAATCCGTTCCATATATCGAAAGAGCCCTTGAGCTATTCCCATATTCATTCCGTGCGATGGAATATATGGGTGATGCGCTTCTTCAATTGAATGATAAGGAAGGAGCTATTGAATGGTATCAGAAGTCATTGGTTCATAATAGTGCTAATAGCACATTGAGAAGAAAGATCAGAGACATTTTAAACGAACCGGATATTGTAGAGGAATATAAAATCCAGGATGTGTATGATTACATCGAAGAAAATAAAAACAAAACGAAGTCTAACAACTATGGTTATAACTTCCTTTTGGATGAAGTCATAGTGGAATTAAATAAAGAGGCTGGAGGAAGAACTCGCGTAACCTATCTTTTCGAGATTACATCCGAAAAAGGTGTAGAGCGTTTGAAGGAATATAGTCTTGGTCTTTACCGAAACTATGATATTATCAAGTCTGAGATTGTAAAGGCTAATGGCTCTATAGTTCCCGCTGAAAGTAGTGGTTCTCGATTTGTATTTAACGGACTGGAGGTAGGCGATGTGATATATATCGATTATCAAGTTGATTTCAATGGGTACGGTCGATTTTATAGGGATCATATGGATGATTACCAATTCACATCATATCACCCACTTAAATTAGCCAGGTACACGTTGATCTCTCCCCAGGATATTAAAATAAAACATGAAGTGGTTAATGGAGAACTTGAATTCGAGAGTACGACAAAGGGTGATCGCGATGTATACATTTGGACACTAAAAGATCATCCGGGATTACCGGAGAGTGAGAGGTTTATGCCTGAGGAGAGTGATGTGAACATCACTTTACATATGAGCTCTTTGGAAGGATGGAATGACATTGCCAATTGGTATTCTGATCTTGTGAGGCAGCAAATAGAGATTAATTCTGTGGTGAAGAAAGCATTTGCAGAAATTTTCCCGGATGGAACTCAGGCCTATTCAGAAAAGGAGCGGGCTGAGCTTATTTATGAGTACATGGCTGATAATCTAACATACAGCTTCGTTAGCTTCAAACAAAGCGGATATATTCCTCAAAAGCCAAGTAAAACCCTAAAGACAAAAATGGGTGACTGCAAAGATCTTTCTACTTTGTTCGTTGTGCTTGCTGATCTGGCCGGCCTAGAAGCGAATCTCGTGTTGATCTCTACTCGAAGAAACGGAATTAAGAAATTAGTTATGCCTAGTATATCCTTCGATCATTGTATCGTGAAAGTTATTTTGGATGGTAAAGAAGTATACCTTGAATTGACAGATAATAACATGCCGTTTATGTCTTTGCCAACGCGAGATCGAGGAGCACAAATTCTTGAAATACCTAGGAATTATGACGATGATAAGACATATGAACTGTCTAATCTGGATGACAGGGAAAGGTTGATAAATAGCTATAATAATAATATTAAGATGTATATCGAGGATGATAAAAAGCGATTGATTATAGACGCTAAAATTCAAGGTAGCATCCGGTCAAGTACAGCAGATATTCTTGATAATGATAGTTATACGATTATGAAAAAAGATCTGGTTAATCGATATCATTCAAGTATTAACTCGAGCTGTACACTTGATTCAGTCTACAACATTAAAAATGATAAGCACGAAGATTTTGTGTCATATACTGCTGAGGTCAGCTATACCGAGAAGACCAATAAGATAGGAAAGTACTACGTTGTTCAATTGCCATATGTGGTTAATGTTTATACCGGATCAGTCATCGCTGAGGATGAAAGAGATTACCCGATCGAGTATATGTCATATGAAAGTACGGACGTATATAATACAGAATTTGATCTATTTGTCGAGGAAGGAAAGTCCTTTACAGAATTGCCTGAAAGCAAGAATTTCGCTTTTAGAGATCATAAATACTCGAGGACATACGAATTGATTGCCCCTAATCACTTACGTGTAACAATTCACGCCACACCTGGCAGTGATAATATTTCACCGGAGCAATATGAAGAATTCAAAGCTTATGTGAACAAGGTTCTGGAAGCAAAAGATGAATTTGTAGCTTTTGAATAAAAAGAGAGCTCCTCGTTTCAGAGGAGCTCTTTATATAGTCGCTCTGCCTATCTGATAAAATCAGGAAAACAGATACGTAAAAAGGACTGACATGAGTCAGCCCTTTATATCATGATCTTACATCATTCCCGGCATTCCACCCGGCATTCCTCCACCCATTGCAGCAGCGGATTCATCTTGTGGTTCGTCCACTATAACACACTCAGTTGTCAACAACATGGATGCAATAGAAGCTGCGTTTTCCATGGCAATTCGGGTAACTTTCGTTGGGTCAATAACGCCTGCTTTATACAGATTATCAAATGTTTCTGTACGTGCATTGTATCCGAAATCACCCTTACCTTCTTTTACTCGCTGAACAATCACTGCACCTTCACCACCGGCATTGGCAATGATCTGACGTAATGGTTCTTCAACAGCTCTTCGAACGATTGCTATACCCGTTTGCTCATCGTCATTGACGCCCTCGAGTTTTTCAATGGCTTTCAATGAACGGATCAGTGCAACACCTCCTCCGGGAACGATTCCTTCTTCCACAGCTGCTCTCGTTGCTGCAAGGGCGTCATCAACGCGATCTTTTTTCTCTTTCATCTCAACTTCTGTAGGTGCTCCGACATAAAGCACAGCGACACCTCCTGACAATTTAGCTAAACGCTCCTGCATTTTTTCTTTGTCGTAATCAGAAGTTGAAGTTTCAATTTGAGATTTGATTTGTCCGATACGTGCCTTGATGTCTGACTTGCGTCCTCCACCATTTACAATAGTTGTATTGTCTTTATCGATTTCCACTTTTTCGGCACTACCCAGCATTTCCAATGAGGCAGTTTCCAGAGTTAAACCACGCTCTTCAGAAATAACCTGACCTCCCGTGAGAATTGCAATATCTTCCAACATTGCTTTTCTTCTGTCACCAAATCCTGGTGCCTTAACAGCTGCAACTTTCAGTGATCCTCTGATTCGGTTTACAACCAACGTAGCCAATGCCTCGCCATCGACGTCTTCTGCTATAATCAATAATGGTCTGCCTGACTGTGCAGCTGGTTCAAGAATAGGAAGAAGCTCTTTCATATTCGAAATCTTCTTATCACAAATCAGTATTTGAGGATTTTCCATATCGGTGATCATCTTATCCGTGTTAGTCACGAAATAAGGTGATAAATAACCTCGGTCGAATTGCATTCCTTCTACGGTTCTAACATCTGTCTCCGTACCTTTTGCTTCTTCAACAGTAATAACTCCGTCATTACCAACAACCTTCATAGCTTGAGCAATCAAAGCTCCGATTGTTTCGTCGTTATTTGCTGAAATCGTTGCAATCTGTTTGATCTTATCATTATCTGAGCCAACTTGCTTGCTAATCTTTTTAAGCTCAGCTACAATTCCTGCTACTGCTTTATCGATACCTCTCTTTACATCCATTGGATTAGCACCTGCAGCAACATTCTTCATGCCGGCATTGATAATAGCCTGCGCCAGTACGGTAGCAGTAGTAGTACCATCACCCGCAATATCTGCTGTTTTTGATGCAACTTCTTTTACCATCTTAGCACCCATGTCCTCAATTGGATCTTTGAGCTCAATTTCTTTTGCTACCGTAACACCATCTTTGGTTACCTGAGGAGCTCCGAATGTTTTCCCAATTACAACATTTCGGCCTTTCGGACCGAGCGTTACCTTAACTGCATTGGCAAGCGCATCAACTCCTCTTTTGAGCTGATCTCTCGCTTCTACATCAAATTTTATTTCCTTAGCCATTTTCTTGTCTTTTTAGGTTTACTAAAATATTCCGTAAATATCTGATTCACGCATAATGAGGTAAGTGTTACCGTCCATTTTGATTTCCGTACCTGCGTACTGACCATACAAAACTTCATCACCTTTTTTTACCGTGATTGGTTCGTCCTTCTTACCATCGCCAACTGCGACTACTGTTCCTTTTAATGGTTTTTCTTTTGCAGAATCAGGAATAATGATTCCACTAGCAGTGGTTTGTTCAGCCGGAGCAGGTTCGATCAGAACGCGATCTCCGAGTGGTTTAAACTTTGTTGCCATATCAATAATTATTTAGTTAAATTCAATTTGCTGTTGCCCTATCACGAATTCTATGCCATTGGATTTTTCGAGACAAAATTTCATTTAAAGCGAAAAAAAATGTCAGTACGCTGACATACTGACATTTGAATTTCTTTTGGATGCGAGACCCTATTCTGCTTGACCTTGTGTTTGAACTTGTCCTTGAGTTTGTCCCTGTTCAGTTTGATCAGGATTCTCCTGAGGAGTCGGCGCGTCCGACTTCAACTGTATCGTAAGGAAAATACTCAAAGCACCAATCAATGCAGCTAAAGACCATGTTGCTTTGTCAATGAAATCATTTGTTTTCTGAACTCCTCCTAATTGATGAGCTGCTCCGAAATCAGTACTTAAACCACCACCTTTGGGGTTTTGGACATAGACCACAAATATCAACAGCACACTTGCCAGAATGATAATTGATGAAATAATTCCTACCATTTTATTTTTTTATTTGTTTTTTCAAATCCTTAATAAGGTTTGCAAAGAAAGCCTTTTTTTCCGGAAATTTCAAACTTAATTGTTCATAAGCTGAAATAGCTCTGGGATAATTTCCTTGAAGCGCATAAATCTTTGCCAATGTCTCGCTCACAGGTAGCTGTTCTTCATCCAGACTTTCTTTGGCTTTTCTGGTAGGGGAGAAGAACTCAGCCTTTGGTCGTTCTACTTCACCGAACAAACTGTTCATTGGATTGAAATCTGAGAAATTTTCAACTAAAGCGTTGATTGCTTCTTTATCACTCGTGTCCTGTTCCTCATAATTTTTATCAGCGTGGAGCCAATCTGAAAATGAATGGGCTGCGTTCAGATCAAATTCAATTTCTACTTCAGAAACTTCGTTTGGTTCTGCATCTGACTGACGCTCTTCCAGCTGTTTTTCTTCTTCTTCGGTGAGCTCCGGTAATTGATAATTAGCAGCTACGGCGTGATGAAGAATTGACTCCTCCAACGGATCTACCCTGGCCTTTTCGACATTAATCGTTTCATCTTGCTGAACAGTTTCTGTCTCAACCTGTTCGCTGACTACTTGTTCTGTTATCTGATCGTTGTTATCTTTTTCAAGTTGCTCAACGGTTTGAGTTTCGTTTTGAACTTCGTGATCATGTATCAGGTGATAAAGCCGTTCGCGATTCGCAATTCGGAAAGAATGTTTCGATAATAATTCTTCGAATCTAACATCGTGATACTTATTCAGTCCGTTGAGTAGTATAATCGAGAAAAGTTGTGTGTAGGGGTATTTCTCGGCCAATTCAATCATTGGGTCTAGCTGATCCTGCCGAATGGCATCCGGATTCCGGATCAGTTCTCCTATGTCCTCCGTGCTGATCATTACCAGTTCGACAATAGTTTGTTGATGACGTCTTGCACAATTTGTTCACTTACTTCAGCCAGTAAGGTGTTCTCAACCGTACCCAAATCAGTATTAGAATCGTAGTCTACAAACTTCGTGCTTGTCAATGACATTTCTGATTCATTGGGTTTAGTAATGATAAAATTGAATTGTGTGCTGACCGTCAATCTGTTCTTAGATGCATTGTCACCTTCCTGCATTGCAACAGGCGTGATGGTATAATTCGTAATACTTCCCTCTATGAAAACTTCAGCACCATCAGCGTCATTATTCAGCTGTAAGCGAGTGTTATTCATGATGCCATCTTTTATGAGTTCTGAAAGATCAACCGGATAGTTTAGCGGTGTATTCGATGAATTATTGCTCAGGGTTTGAACGTAGAAAGTTTCCCATTCTTCGGGCATACTTCCGTCAATAAATGAAACTCGCGTAGGCCAACAGGAGGAAAGTAATACACCCAATAATGCTATGTGGAACCACTTCATCAACTGGTTAGATCGTATTCTTTTATCTTTCGATACAATGTTCTTTCACTAATACCTAATTCAGCCGCAGCGTATTTTCGCTTGCCTTTGTGTTTCTCTAGGGCTTTTTTGATCAGATCTTTTTCTCTTTCCTCAAGCGACAAAGATTCTTCCACTTCTTCCACCTCTTCATAAGATTCCTCTTCCTTAGGAGAGTATTCAAAACTCTCTTCTGAAGGTGGCAATGCCTTTTGATTCAGGTCACTTGGTTTTACTTCTTCGAAATATCGATTCAACACCCGTATCTGGTCCGAGCTTAATTCAGTATCACCGTCTTTTCCTACCAGGTCGATAACGAGTTTTTTCAACTCAGTGAGATCCTTTTTCATGTCAAAAAGAAACTTGTACATGAGCTCTCTTTCATTGAAGTCTGAATTATCAGAAATCACGGCTGGACTATTATCTCGTTCTACAGGCAGGTATCGTGTTAAAGTAGCGGAATCAATGTCGCGACTTGTTTCGATCACGGATATTTGTTCCACGATGTTTTTAAGTTGGCGCACGTTTCCCGGCCAGCTATAGTTTTCTAATAAGTTGACGGCGTCATCGGTTAGTTTAATTGTAGGCATACGGTACTTATCACCGAAATCATTCGCGAATTTTCGGAATATCAAATGAATATCTTCCTTTCTGTTTCGAAGTGGAGGCAAGGAGATAGGGACCGTGCTCAAGCGATAGAATAGATCTTCTCTGAATTTACCTTTCGCGATGGCCTGCTGCATATTTTCATTCGTTGCTGCAACCACGCGAACATTGGTCTTAATCACTTTCGATGATCCAACACGGATGAATTCACCTGTTTCCAGAACCCTCAATAAACGAACTTGCGTCTGCATCGGTAATTCTGCAACTTCATCCAGGAAAATTGTTCCGCCATCTGCTACTTCGAAGTATCCTTTTCGGCTTCCACTTGCTCCGGTGAAAGCACCTTTCTCATGACCGAATAATTCTGAATCGATTGTTCCTTCCGGAATTGCTCCACAGTTGACTGCGATATACTCGCCATGTTTTCTCGAGCTCAATTGGTGAATCACCTGAGGAATGATTTCCTTTCCGGTACCACTCTCTCCGGTAACGAGCACAGAGATGTCAGTTGGCGCAACCTGAACAGCAACCTCCAAAGCTCTGTTTAATAGCGGAGCATTTCCAATTATTCCAAATCGTCTCTTTACCTGTTGCGTATCCATTTGATCTATTTTGCCGGTGGTATCTCTTCAACCACCTCACCGAATAATGTTGCCGATGTACAATCGTTGATCTTCACCATAACGTACGTTCCTTTCTGATATTCCCCTTTCGGGAAAATTACCATCGAATTTCTACCGGTTCTTCCGCAAAGCTGTTCTTCGGAGCGTTTTGATTTACCTTCAATCAACACCTTTTGGGTCGTGCCAATTTGCTTCTGATTTGATTCAAGCGAATGCTGGGTTTGAAGCTCAATGATTTCCGTTATTCGTTTCGACTTAATACCGTCATCAACATTGTCTTCGAATCTTCTTTCGGCTAAGGTTTTAGGTCGTTCAGAGTATTTAAACATGTAGGCATAATCGTACTTGACTTCATTCATTAAGGTGATTGTATCTTCGTGTTCAGAATCAGTTTCATCGCAGAAGCCTGTGATAATATCCGTGGAAATCGCACAGTCGGGAACAATTCGCCGAATGGCAGCAATCCTTTCTAAATACCATTCACGTGTGTATCCTCTGTTCATTCGTTTTAAGACGTCAGAATTACCTGACTGAACCGGAAGATGGATATAAGGGCAAACATTTTCATACTTTGCCATTGCTTCGAGAACATCATCGGTCATATCTTTCGGATGAGAAGTTGAAAAACGAATTCTCAAATCCGGAGAAACCAAAGCCACCATTTCCATCAATTGAGCGAAATTAGTTGTCAGTTTCGAGTTGTCCTTGATTTCCCCTTTCGAGGTCATATTCCATCGATAACTATCTACGTTTTGTCCAAGCAGCGTTACCTCCCTGTATCCTTTGTTGAATAGTTCGCGACACTCTTCCACGATTGTTTCAGGATCCCGTGAGCGTTCTCTGCCTCTTGTAAAAGGTACAACGCAGAAAGAACACATATTATCACATCCGCGGGTAATGGTTACGAAGGCAGAAACACCACCTTTATCCATTCGGACAGGAGAAATATCTGCATAAGTTTCATCACGGGATAACAGAACATTTACGGCTTTCTGACCGCTTCCTACTTCTTCTATCAAATTTGGAAGATCTCGGTAAGCATCAGGTCCGGCAACAAGATCGACTAACTTTTCCTCTTCCAATAGAGATTTCTTAAGGCGTTCTGCCATACACCCAAGGATGCCAACCATCATTTCAGGTTTATCCTCCTTTTTCTTTTTAAACTCCGTCAATCGATTTCGTACGCGAGTTTCTGCGTTTTCCCTGATAGAACAGGTGTTGATCAAAACGACATCTGCCTCATCCACGTTGCGCGTAGTTGAAAATCCTTCTTTCGTTAAGATGGATGCAACCACCTCACTATCCGAAAAGTTCATCTGACAGCCATAGCTCTCGATGTAAAGTTTTTTCCCTTCACCACGACTGGAAAGCACCACGGCTTCCCCCTGTCTCGATTCATCTATAACTTTATTTACTGCTTCTTCCATAAAAATTAGTGCGAATGCAAAAATAAGCTTTTTAACAAGGGTGTCAAAATGTCATGCTTTTATTATTATAAAAAAATAAAAATTCCTTTAACCTATGGTTAAAGAATATATATAATAAGGTGTCATGTAACTTTTTCTTGTGGTTAGACGTTGACTATTGCAATTATTTACGCTTATTTTTGCACCCTCATCCAATCAAACTAGATCATGGCTAAAAACTTAGTAATTGTAGAGTCCCCGGCAAAAGCAAAAACAATTGAAGGTTATCTTGGAAAAGATTTCATTGTTAAATCAAGCTTTGGGCACGTAAGGGATCTCGCTAAAAAAGGAGTTGCGATCGATATAGAAAACAATTTCGCACCGAATTATATCGTCTCACCGGATAAGAAACAAATTGTTGCGGAATTAAAGAAGTTAGCTAAAGAAGCCGAGATGGTATGGTTAGCAACGGATGAGGACCGCGAAGGAGAAGCGATATCCTGGCATTTATTCGAGACTTTAGGGCTCGATAAGAAGAAAACCAAGCGTATCACTTTTAACGAAATAACTAAATCCGCGATTACCAAAGCAATTGAATCTCCACGAGAGATCGATAGCAAATTGGTAAATGCTCAACAAGCAAGGAGAATTTTAGATCGACTGGTTGGATTTGAATTATCGCCGGTTCTCTGGCGGAAGGTTAAACCAAGTCTTTCGGCGGGTCGGGTTCAATCGGTTGCAGTTAGGTTAATCGTTGAACGTGAAAAAGAAATTCAGGCATTTAATATTGAGAGTTATTACAAAATTGGCGGCTTTTTCAACTCGAAGAACGGAACGTTAAAATCCGATATTAGTCGAAACATTGAAAGTGAATCAGAAGTAGAAGAAATACTGAGTAAATGTAACGGCGCCACATTCACTGTTCTAAATGTGGAGAAGAAACCCGCCACCAAAAAACCGGTCGCACCTTTCACGACATCGACGCTTCAACAGGAAGCGAGTTTAAAACTTGGTTTCTCGGTTACCAGAACAATGTCGGTAGCGCAACGTTTGTATGAATCAGGTAAGATTACCTACATGAGAACAGATTCAGTGAACTTATCCGAAACTGCTATTAACGGAGCGAAAGCTGAGATTAAGAAGGCCTACGGTGAAGAGTATTCTAGTCCACAGCAATACAAAACAAAGAATTCTGGTGCACAAGAAGCCCACGAGGCGATTCGCCCAACTGATTTCTCAGTACATGGAATTGAAGGTGAAAATGATGAGGTTAAGCTCTATGACCTGATTTGGAAAAGAGCAATTTCATCACAAATGTCTGATGCGCAGCTTGAAAGAACAACGGTTAAGATTGGCGCAAATGAGCTGGATGATAAGTTTATTTCAAAAGGAGAGGTTGTGAAATTTGATGGATTTTTGAAGGTCTATCTGGAGAGCAATCTGGAAGAAGAAGATAGAGATGTTGATTCTGGATTACTCCCTGCTGTCGAGGAAGGGGAAACGGTTGCGTTAGATGAACTAAATGCAACACAACGTTTTTCAAGACCACCGGCAAGATATGTAGAGGCATCTTTAGTGAAGAAATTGGAAAGCCTTGGAATAGGGCGACCATCTACATATGCTCCGACTATTTCCACCATTCAAAAAAGAGGGTATGTTGAAAAGCCTCAAAGAGAAGGTGTAGAACGTCAGTATGATAAGTGGACTCTCAAGGGAGGTGAAATAAACAAAGAAACGCTTACAGAGATTACAGGTAGAGAAACGAATAAGCTCGCACCAACAGATATTGGTATAGTTGTAACAGAATTCCTCATGGAGCATTTTGAGCATATCATGGACTATAATTTTACCGCACAGGTTGAAAAAGAGTTTGACGAGATCGCAAAGGGCATGGTTGAGTGGACAAAGATGCTCGAGAGCTTCTATGGTCCTTTCCATCATAAAGTAGAGGATACCCTTGAACATTCAGAACGCGTAACCGGAGAGCGTGAGCTCGGGACTCACCCGAAAAGCGGTCGAAAAGTTATCGCACGTATAGGAAGGTTTGGTCCTATGATTCAGATCGGAGATGAGCAGGAAGATGGAGAAAAGCCGGAATTTGCATCGTTGAGAGGTACACAGTCGATCAATACCATTACACTGGAAGAAGCACTCGAACTATTTAAGCTTCCTAGGACTTTAGGCGAACACGAAAATCAACCGATCAAGGCAAATGTCGGTCGATTTGGTCCTTACGTGCAGCAGGGTAAGCTGTTTGCATCTATACCAAAGGAACAGGATCCTATGACCATCACTTTGGAAGAAGCGATAGAGTTGATCAAACTGAAGAAAGAAGCGGACTCCAAGCGAATTATTAAACAATTCGAAGAGAACGAAGATGTGCAGTTGTTGAATGGTCGCTGGGGGCCATATCTGAAAATTGGTAAAAAGAACTTTCGATTACCAAAGGATGTTAAGCCGGAGGAATTGACACTCCAGGAATGTCTCGATATAGCAGAGAATCAGCCTAGCACAAAGAAAGGCGCTAAGAAGAAATCATAGTTATTAACGAACTGCCTTGAATTTCTTAGTTAGATCGATTATCATGGTGGACTTAATTTACATTAGCTTTGACTAAAGCTCACAGCTAATGAAAGATATTTCAATTTATTTTTCTCAGGTTCCGGAATTCGAATCGATCGATAACGAACTAAGCTCGTTCATTGAGGCGAACGACAGTTCCGGATTTCCGGAAATTGATAAGGCGGGGATTGCTATCATTCATGTTCCGGAGTACCGTAACTCAGAAATGCAGATTTCTGATAAAGCAAAAGATTCGTTTCGAAAACAACTTTACCGACTTCACCGGGGCGATGCTTGGGATTTTAAGATTTATGATCTGGGTACGATTCAGGCAGGTGAGAAGATAGAGGATACCTACTTTGCATTGAGTCAATCTATTTCTGAATTGATCAAGAAAGATGTTATACCGGTGATAATTGGAGGATCTCAGGATATCACAATGGCTTGTTATAGTTCATTTGAAAATTTGGAAAGGACTATCAATATTTGTGCAATAGATCACGCTTTGAATGTGGGCGATCCTGATTCGCCTGTAAAAGCAAACGCCTACGTAAGTCACTTACTGATGCAAAGGCCGTGTTACCTGTTCAACTATGCAAACGTCGGAATGCAAAGACCGCTGGTTGCTAAGAAGGAAATAGATCTGTTTGAAAAATTGTACTTTGATATTTGCAGACTGGGTGAGTTTAATCAGGATTTCAAGCGAGCTGAGCCACATTTGCGCAATGCTGATCTGCTAACAGTGGATTTCGATTCTATTAAATCGACCGAGACGGATAACAACGTTTATCACCAACCCAATGGATTTAAGTCTGATCAAATATGTCAAGTTGCAAAATATGCCGGCATCAGTGATAAAATGTCCTGCATGGGAATATTTAATGTGAACCCTTCTCATAATAGTCACTCAGCGTCATTATTGGCCCAGATAATCTGGTACTTTATAGATGGTGTAGCCCAACGAGTTGGGGATTTTCCAATTGGAAGCAAAATGAATTACAAGAAATTCCACGTACACCTGGATGAATTTGAGGATGATCTGGTATTTTATAAAAGTGAGAAGTCGGGTAGATGGTGGTTGGAAGTGAGCTATAAAAGTGGTGAGCAGGAGAAGTATGAGAGACATCACATGGTCCCTTGTGATTACGATGATTATCAGCGAGCTATCGAAAATAATATACCGGATCTTTGGTGGAAGACCTTACAAAAACTTAGTTGATCATGATGTGTGTTAGATTGTACCGAATTAAGCATGATCGATGAATTTTTTAACATTGTTAGAATAAAATTTACTTTCTAAATGAAATTTACTTATTTTAGTCGCTTAAATTAAGGGTAAATTACACCCTATTGTTAAGTAACTAAAGCAAGGAAACATACTTTGTATATGAAGAAGAAACTACTATTTCTTTCACTTACAGCGATAACACTTGGGAACGGAGCGATGGCTCAGCAGGATAAACTGTTGACTCATTTCATATTTGATAAAATGAGCTTGAACCCAGGTCAAACTGGAATGGATATCGCGAGAGACGGAATATGTGCAACATCAGTATATCGTAATCAATGGGATAAGGTTAACGGCGCTCCGAACTCAGCTGTCTTTAATGTAGCAGCTAAGTTGGATAGATTTATTCCGGGTGGAATTGGAATTTCATTCTATCACGATGCGATAGGTTTTACGAGACAAAACAATGTGTTACTTAATTACTCTTATCCCATTGTATTTCAAGGAACAGGAACTCTGGGGGTTGGGGTAGGTCTTGGAATTCAGAACTTTGGAATGGATCCTACTTGGATTCCACCACAAACGATGAATGACCCGACTTTACCAACAGGATTCGGTTCAACAGAACTGGATGTAAACTTTGGACTATACTTTAAAGGTGTGCAAGGATACTATGCGGGGATTTCGTCGACGCATCTTCCGGCTTCAACATTCGAGGCTGATGGAGCGATCAACGGGTCTACGAATCCAATAACTTATAACTCTGCAAGACATTATTATGTAATGGGAGGTTATAAATATCAGGATGTTATGACGAACGGTGACATTGAAGGAAATGTGCTGCTTCGCACAGATATGGTAAAATTATCTGCAGACATTAATGCCCGCTTCATCTGGGATGATGCAGCATATGGGGGATTAACATATAGAACAAGTGACGCGATTGCTGTTATGCTGGGTGCTAAACCTGGTAAATTAATGGGGACAGGCGGACCGTTAGATAGATTGTTGGTTGGATATTCGTATGATATTACGATCAATCAATTATCGAATATTTCGAAAGGATCTCACGAGATTTTATTGAAGTATTGTTACTATCTTCCGCCCATACCTATACAGAAATCGAAACACCCTAGGTGGTTGTAAAATTTAATTTTTTTTAAAATATTTGTAACCATCTTTGCGAAGATTCCGTTATATCGAAAACATATTGATCCTGTAAACTGTTAATATAGATATCCGGAAGATAAAAACGAGGTAGAATGAAAAAGTTATTGTTATTTGCTTTAGCAGGTGTTGCGTTGGCTTCTTGTAGTCAACGTTCTGGGCATCTTACTGGAGTATTGGGTAGACCAGTATATCACCCGCAAATTCCTCTTGGAATGGTGTACATTCCATCGGGAGGATTCCAAATGGGTGAGAATGATGGAGATGTTCCATTCCTGCATCAAACTCGTGCGAGAGCGGTTTCCGTTCAGGCTTTCTACATGGATCAAACTGAGATCTCGAATAACGAGTATCGTCAGTTCGTTCATTGGGTTAGAGATTCAATCGCAAGAGATAAAATCTATTATGGTCTTGAAGAAGACGATGAAGCAGATTCATATATCAATTATGAAGATCTGTATTTCGATGAGGGAGCATTGGAATACGTTGAGTACGATCCATCTGATAGAGAGATGAACCGTACGGTTTTCTCATTGAATTGGGATAGAAGGTTCTATTATAATGACCCGGATCTAGTTCCTCTTTTAGCGGACATGTACTATCCTCAGCCGCAAAGATATTATAAGCGAAGAGAAATAGATGTGCGTAAACTTATGTATAGATACTACTGGATTGATTTAAGAGAAGCAGCTCGACGCGGTAGAATCAACATCACGCCTAATGCTTACGATAACCTTGGAAACAAACTTGTCGATGAGCACAGAGAACTTGAAACTCCACCACATCCGTTTACCGAAGAGCCGCAAGGTCAAGATTTGGATTTAAGTAATGGAGTTAACAAAAAGGGTCAAAGTAATGCAATACGAGGACATGCGAACCGTCAGCGATTCATTATTGACGAGATGATCAATGTTTACCCGGATACCTTGTGCTGGGTACGTGATTTCACATACTCGTTCCATGATCCAATGACGAACATGTATTTCTGGCACCCTGCCTACGATAACTATCCTGTAGTAGGTGTAACATGGGTTCAAGCAAAAGCATTCTCGGTATGGAGAACTCAATTATTAAACAACTGGTTAGTTGCAATGGGAGACCTTTTTGTGAACGACTTTAGATTGCCAACTGAAGCTGAGTGGGAGAGAGCTTCAAGAGGTGACCTTGAAATGTCACAATATCCTTGGGGTGGACCATATATTAGAAATGAGTCCGGTTGTTTCTTAGGAAACTTCAAACCGATGAGAGGTAGATACTTTGAAGATGGAGGTTTCCATACTGTAAAGGTATTCTCATACAACCCGAACGGATGGGGTCTGTATTGTATGGCTGGTAACGTAGCGGAGTGGTGCGAAACAGCTTACGATGAGTCTATGTATGAGTTCTCACATGATTTGAATACGGAGTACCGTTATGACGCAATGGATTGGGATCCACCATCAATGAAACGTAAAGTAATACGTGGAGGATCGTGGAAGGACATTGGTTACTATCTGAGAAATGGTACACGTACTTTCGAGTATCAGGATACAGCTAAGTCATACATCGGATACAGAAACGTAATGACACACCTGGGACGTGGAGGTAGAGATTTCACAAAAGAAGGTGGTGAAGAAATTCGAAGCGATATAGAACTTCGCTAGAATAACAACAAACATAAGTAGTATTATTAATTATTAAACCTAAAAACAAGGAAAACTATGAAACCAGGAAGTAAAGGATGGAAAAAGTTTATGGCCAAATTATATGGATTTGGTGCCTCAGTAGTAATCGTTGGAGCACTCTTCAAAATCCAGCACTGGCCAGGAGCAGGACCGATGCTTATTGCAGGATTGGGAACCGAAGCGATAATCTTCGCCTTCTCAGCATTTGAACCAATACACGAAGACCCGAACTGGGAGCTTGTGTATCCGGAACTAGCACTAGGACACTCTGATGATTTGGATCAGGATGCACTAGAAGCAGGTCGTGCAGGAAAAGGAGGAATCACTGATCAAATTGACAAAATGCTCGAAGAAGCTAAAATTGATGGTGAACTACTAGGAAGACTCGGAGATGGAATGCGTCATTTGGGAGACAACGCAGCTCAATTGAAAGAAGTATCCACCGCAGTGGCAGCAACAGATTCATATGTAGAGAGTCTGCAAGCAGCTTCAGATAGAGTATCTTCTTTATCAGACGCTTACGAAAAAGCTTCAGTAGCTATTTCGGGAATGACTTCTTCTCAGGCAGAAGGTGAGTCATTTGGAGAGCAAATGCAGAAAGTTTCTAAGAATCTTGCAGCATTGAACAACGTTTATGAATTACAATTGAAAGGATCATCTGCTCATCTTGAAGCAACTGAGAAATTCCAGTCTCAAGTTACTGATATGATGAAGAATCTTTCTGATTCGGTAGAAGATACAAGATTGTATAAAGAAAACATGTCAATGTTGTCTAAGAACTTGACAGATCTAAACGCTGTATACGGTAATATGTTGAAAGCTATGACAATAACAAGAGATTAGGCTGAAGCCTATTCAGTTATTGAACATTAAATAAATTGATAACCAATTAAATTTAATTAATCATGGCAGGAGGAAAAGAAACCCCGAGGCAGAAGATGATCGGTATGATGTACCTGGTACTTACCGCACTTCTGGCCCTAAACGTATCAAAAGCTGTCCTTGATGCATTCGTTGCAATTGAGGAAAATATCCAGAAAGCTAACATGGCTCAGGTAACAACTGGTAACAGTTATATTGGAGCTGTTGATGAAGAACTAAAAACCACGCCGAAAGACGCTGAGAATAAGGCAAAACGTGAGAAGTTAGATTTTGTTCTTAAGCGAATGGAGGAAATCGACAAGCTAACTGGTGAAATGGTCAAAAAATTAGATGATTTAAAGATCAAAATTTTGACTGAGAGTGGTGAAGACATGAGTAAAGTGGCTAAGGATAACGAAGAAACAATCCTATGGTCAAAATACGACAAGAAAGAACAATGTTTACCAACTCGTATGCACTTAATGGCTGTTCAGGCGAAGGATCAGTACGATATTCCAATGCAGATAATCTGTGGTACGGCTGAAGGTGGTGATATTAAGAACATTAAAGGTGAAGGAGCTAAACTTTGGAAAGACTTTAATAACTACCGAAAAGAATTGATCGAATTGTGTGCGAATTACACCTGGGGTGAAAAGACGTACAAAATGAAAGTCGAGGAAATCAACAAGTTTGAGTCCTATCTTAAGTTGCAAGACGCAGTTGAAAAAATGATTGAAAAATCAGATGCCAATAAGAATGATGATGGTGCTTACCTGAAGAAAATGTATCTTGAACTAACAAAACCTGAACGTGTTGATGTTCACGGTGTGAAGGATGTACATTGGGTTGGAGCTACATTTGACCACTCTCCATTGGTAGCAGCTATCGCTTCATTATCTTCAATGCAACAGCACGTTTTAACGGCAAGATCAATTGCGTTGGATCAGTGGAAATCTAAGGTTACAACCGGTGAGTATAGCTTTAACAAGATTATGCCTTTGGCTTACGGTCCTGTTGTGGCAAACACTGGTGATTCAGTTCAACTTAGAGTAATGATGGCAGCATTCGATTCAGATAATCAGCCGGAAGTAATTCTTACAACTGAAGGAATTGAAAGTGACGTTAAATATCCTGGTGACGGAGTTGGTTATGTTAATTTCAAAGCTGGTGGCGGTACAGAAATGACTGTTGAAGGTACAGTGTCAATTAGAAATAAGTCAGGTGTGAAAAAGATTCAGCCATGGAAACATAATATTATTATTATGAAGCCTTCCGGTTCAATCGAACTACCTGAGATGAACGTACTTTACAGAGGTTATCCAAACATCGTTGAGGCAACAGCATCGGGTTATGATCAAACAAGTCTTAACGGTCAAGGTGTATCAATTTCTAAGTCAGGAACAGGATATATAGTTAAACCAACTACGACTGGTAGAACTGCAAAACTTTCAGTTTCTGGTAAGAATACAGCGACTGGTAAAACTGCTTCTTTGAAGACTGTTGAATATAGGGTAATGAATTTGCCTGCACCTCAGATGTATCTTGGAACTATAGCTACAGGTGAAGTGGTTTCATCTTCAGCAGTTAAGAATATGAATAGATTATTTGCGAAATATCCACCCGAAATTCCGCTTAAAGCAACATTTGGTGTAACTTCTTACGAAGTTTCCGTTTCAGGAGCACCAAGGACAATACAAGGTACCGGGGCGGTTTTATCGTCGCAAGCAATGTCTTTGATTAAACAAGCTCGACCTGGTTCGACCATAAGCATAGCTGGAAAATACAAAGGTATGGGATATGCAGGTAACATGGCGACCATAATTAAGGTCAAGTAAAAAACAGATAAAGATGAAAGGTTTATTTTTGGCAGCACTTATTACCGGAATCACTTTTGGAGTGAGTGCACAGGGTATGGAGGAGATTAACGGTGGTCCGGTAAACGTGCCAACCGAGGGGATTATTGATGGGGTGTTCATTCAGGAACACATTCCAACGAAGAGAATGATTCCGTACGAATACGTTCGCGAAGCGGATGTTGTCTGGAGCCACCGTGTTTGGGAATATATAGACTTACGCGAGAAGATAAATCACCCGTTATATTATCCTTTTGATGAGTATGACTCGGATGGAAAATGGGTGAAACACAGATCTCGTTGGAGTTTATATACTGTGATGAAACATCACATTCTGAACGGGGATCTACGTGTGTTCTCACCGTATAACCCTGCACAGTTCTCCCTATTGGATGGTGATCAGTTGAAATATCCAATTGACCCTCAGCCAGGATTAAACTATTATTCGGATAGTGCATATGCGGCAGAATTGTTCCAGTATCTGGGACGCCTGGGTCCTCAGCCAACAAGGGCTTTATCCAACATGTATGGAGAGGACAGTACTATAATGCTTGCTGATGGTACAATAGAGTATGTATACCCTCCGCGTGATACTATTTGGATCATGTCCAGAGACATTGTTCAATATCGTATCAAAGAAGATTGGTTCCTGGACAAGGAGAGATCAGTTCTAGATGTTAGAATCATTGCGATTGCTCCAGTAATTTACCAAAAGAGTCCTGAAGGAGATATCGAAGGGTTACGTGAGCTGTTCTGGCTTTATTTCCCACATTGCCGATTCGTCTTTAACAATTACTTTACGTATAATGAGCAGAACGACGCTCAATGGATGAGTTTTGATGACTTGTTCTGGAAGCGTAGATTCAATAGCGTTGCTTATCGGGAAAGTAACGTGCATGATCGAGCCATAGAAAGCTATCGTGCAGGCGTAGACGCCCTATGGGAATCTGAGCACATTAAGAATGAGATCCGAAACATTGAACACGATGTTTGGTCGTTCTAAATCATAAACAATTTTAAAAAAAGCCTCGAATTTATTTCGGGGCTTTTTTTGTGTCTGAAAATTCTGATTAAGATCGATGTTTGTTACTTCTTACCAATGAATCATTTTACTTATGAAACTTAAAATGAAAAATCATGGCAGGAGGAAAAGAAACACCAAGACAAAAAATGATAGGGATGATGTACCTGGTACTTACCGCGTTACTCGCCCTGAATGTATCTAAAGCGGTACTCGATGCTTTTGTAGCAATTGAGGAAAACATACAGAAAGCTAACATAGTACAGGTTGATCGAGGAGATGGATTCTATGTTGACGTTCGTTCAGAACTTGCCATGTTGAGCAATGATGAAGATAGCAAGCTTAAAAGGCAGAAACTGAATTATGTTCTTAAACAGATGGATAAGATCGACGAAGCCACAGGAACAATGATTGAAAAGATCGATAATCTCAAGATCAAACTTCTGAATGAAAGTGGTGAGAATGTTGGAACAGTAAAAGAAGGCGATGAGGAAAACATTCTTTGGTCGAAGTATGATGGAAAGGAAAAGCCATGTTTACCGACCAGAATGCATCTCATGGCGGTACAGGCAAAAGATCAGTACGATATTCCAATGCAGATCATCTGCGGAACAGCTGAAGGTGGAGATATTAAGAATATCAAAGGCGAAGGGGCGAAGCTTTGGAAAGATTACAATGATTTCAGATCGAAGATTGTTGAATTAGCCGGAACATATGAATGGGCCGGTGACAAGTTCACTGTTGCTCCAAAGCATATCAATGATTTCAAGGATAACCAGGATCTTAAGAAAAAGGTTGAGGATATGATCGATAAGTCAAAAGCAAACCTGAAGGAGGATCGTCAGGTATTGATCGATCTGTATATGGGATTAACCAAACTTGAAAAATCAGAAGTACATGGAGTAGAGGGAGTTCATTGGGTGGGGGCAACCTTTGATCACTCACCATTGGTGGCAGCATTGGCATCGTTATCGTCAATGCAACAGGAAATACTTTCCGCGCGAGCACTGGCTATGGCTCATTGGAAATCGAAAGTTTCTGTCGGCGAATATAGTTTTAACACTATCAAATCACTGGCTTATGGGCCATCTATTGCAAATAAGGGCGACTCAGTTGAACTCCAGGTGATGATGGCGGCATTTGATTCGGATAATCAACCCAAAGTTGAAATTACCTCTTCGGACATGGAAGCAAGTGTAAAATACCCGGGTAATGGTCAGGGACTGGTTAGCTTCAAGACTGGTAATGGAAATAATATGACCATTGAAGGAACGGTGTCTATTAAGAACAAGTTTGGAGTAACCAAAACCGAGAAATGGAGTCATGACATTATCATCATGCAGCCACAAGGCTCTATCGAGCTTCCTGAAATGAATATCCTTTACAGAGGCTATCCCAATCAGGTGCAGGCTACTGCATCCGGTTATGATCAAACAAGACTTACCGGAGATGGAGTAGATATTAGAAACTCAAGTGACGGTTATATTGTAAAGCCAACGACAAGTGGGCGTACAGCTACTTTGAGGGTTTCCGGAGTAAATAATGTGACAGGAAGAACGGCTGTTTTAAAGACGGTGCAGTACCGGGTTAGAAACCTTCCAAAACCGAGTATGTACGCAGGAACGGTTGAATCAGGTGAAACTGTATCCAAGCCAACATTGTGCAGTATTACTCGACTTTTTTCAAGATATCCATCTTCAATCCCACTCAAAGCGACATTTAATGTTGACAAATATAGGATTACGGTATCAGGTATGAATAGATCCGTTGAGGGTTCAGGACCTGTACTTTCAAGTGATGCGAAGTCCTTGCTTTGTCAGGCTCAACCTGGTAGTACTGTCACAATTGAAGGTAAGTTTGTTGGGATGGGTTATGCCGGAAATATGCAAACTATAATAAGAGTGAGATAATACCAATTAGTTTATAGTTCAGCTAAATTAAGTCCCGGAATTCTTCGGGGCTTTTTTAATTCCTGTATTTTTGTCATCGAAATGATCAATCTAGAGAAATTAGGCTATCACCTTCCACAAGGTTATTTGTTCAGCGACGTCAGCTTGCAGATCAATAAGAATGATCGAATTGGACTTGTTGGAAAGAATGGGGCAGGGAAATCCACCCTATTGCGTATCATCTCTAGAAAGATCGAGCCTTCTGAAGGATTCGTTCACAAACAAAAGGAGCTTAAAATAGGATATCTGTCACAGGATATTAAACTCGATACAAAACCAACAGTCTTCGATTTTCTATTCAATTCTAATAAGGAATTAAATAAACTTCAGAATCGAATTGAAGAGATTAATACTCAATTGGTCGAACGAACAGATTATGAATCTGAATCGTATTTGGGCTTGTTGGATGAATTGAATGAATGCAATCATAAATTTCAATTGTTGGAAGGAAATCAGTGGGAAGAACGAATTGTTGAGACCCTCAAAGGTCTCGGATTCAACGAGGACAATATTAAAAATCCGCTTTCGACTTTTTCCGGAGGATGGCAGATGCGAGCTGAATTAGCGAGAATTCTGGTAAATGACCCGAATGTTCTACTTCTGGATGAGCCCACAAACCACCTCGATATTATTTCAATATCATGGTTGGAAAACTACTTGAAAACATTCAATGGCGCTGTAATTATAATCTCGCACGATCGGCTCTTTTTGGACAACGTGACAAATAGAACCCTGGAGATATCACAGCAACGAATTCTTGATTTCCCTTACGCTTATACCAAATACAAGGAACTAAGAGCGGAAGAGCTTGAGCGACTTCAGAGTGCTAAGAAGCAGCAGGATAAAGATATCAAGCAAACACAGGAGTTAATCAATAAGTTTCGCGCGAAGAAGAATAAGGCGGCTTTTGCGCAATCGCTTATTAAAAAACTGGAACGAACCGAGCGAATAGAAGTGGATAGTGATTTCATACAATCCATGAATATCCGATTTCCACTCAGTGTTCAGCCCGGAAAATGGGTGCTCGAAATGGAAGATGTCGGCAAGTCATATGATGACCTAGAACTTTTTGAGCATGTAAACATTACAGTTGGTCGCGGAGAGAAGATAGCCTTATTAGGGGCGAATGGCACAGGGAAATCTACGTTGATCAAATGTGTTATGGAGCATATCGAACACGAGGGTCGTATCAAGTACGGTCACAATGTCAATATAGCATATTTCGCGCAGGATCAATCTGAAACAATGGATGCTAGTAAAACTGTTTACGAAACAGTAGATGAGATTGCTGAAGGTGAAATCCGTAAAAATTTGAGGAGCGTACTCGGAGCCTTTTTATTTCAAGGTGAAGATGTAGATAAAAGAGTTAACGTCCTATCGGGAGGAGAACGTACGAGACTGGCACTATGCAAGTTGTTGCTTAGTCCATCCAATTTTTTGATTCTCGATGAGCCAACGAATCACCTCGATATACAGAGTAAAGAGATTTTAAAGAATGCACTGATTAACTATGAGGGAACCTTTATTGTTGTATCACACGATCGGGAGTTTTTAGATGGCTTAACCAATAGAATTTGGGATATAGAAGATAAGCAATTGAAAATCCATCATTTCAGCGTTAAAGAGTATTTGAGTCGAAAGCTTACTCCATTTATTCAGAAAAAGCCAGTCGATTTAAATAAGAAGAGCTCAGCTAAGGGGACAGATTTTGACCAGCGGAAGAAAGATAAGCAACATCGTTCTAAGCTTGAAAATGATATTCGTAAGACCGAAAATGCCATAGAAAAACTGGAGGAAAAGCTTTCAGTATACGAATCTAAAATCGCTGATTTGGATTATTCTAATGAGGAGGAGTCAACAAAATTGTTGGCAGACTATGAATCCGATAAAAAAGAACTCGATCAACTGAACTCCAGGTGGGAAGGACTAACGGAGGAATTACTTAGCTTAGATTAGGTCTTCTATTTTTTCTTATGTCGGGTGATTCGCTTCTGACGACGCTTGTTTTTCCGTACAGATTTCTTCGCCTCTTTAGACTGAGATTTCCAATAGATACGAAAAGCCTTACGTTTAGCCTTTTTCGCCTCACGAGCAGACTTCTTTTCCTTCTTTGCCAGTTGTTTTTCTGCCTGTTCAACGGTAGCTGGTGTTTTGTCAGGACGAGAGCTTCCACAGCTATTTGCCCCGGCAAGTAATAAAATGATTATAATATACGTTAAGAACTTCATACCTTTGTACTACAAATCAAACGTAATGAAATTACGATTTATTTTAATGGTTTCGGCGCTGATATTGATAGTTGCTGCTTGTAAGAAGCAAACGACTCATCCGGTTCCGTATATTCCATTTGACGTGTCAATCAATATAACACTGCCTTCTTATTCCAGTTTGATGGGCGTAGGTGGTTATGCATACGTGAATGGGGGATCCAAAGGAATTATCGTCTATCGCAGAGGAGTAGACGATTTCGTAGCATTCGACAGGCACTCGCCGGCAGATGAAGCGGGTATCTGTGCTCAGCCTCTGTACCCCGACACAAACAACTTCCTGGTTTTACTGGATGATTGTAACAACGCTTCTTTCTCACTCTATGATGGCTCGCCAATATCCAATTGCGAGTATGGCTTACGTCAATATGCAACCACATGGAACGGTAGCGAGACCGTGAGAATTTATAATTAGTTATTTTTGCCGAAAAGTAGCTGATGAGTGATATCAAAGTAACTATTATTGATCGTGACGGAAATTCGCATGTACTGATTGGTCCGACCGACATGAATATGAATATCATGGAACTCTGTAGGGTATATGAGCTACCTGTCATTGGTGAATGCGGAGGAATGGCGATGTGCGCAACTTGTCAGTGTTATCTCGAATCAGATACAGAATTGCCGGAACAAAGTGATGATGAACTCGATATGCTCGATCAGGCGTTTTTCGTTAAGAATAATAGTCGCCTTGGATGCCAGATTCACCTGTCAGAAGAAATTGACGGGATCGTTTTACGTCTGGCTCCGGAAGCCTGATTATTTTAACTCTTTGGGAATTTCACAGACGGGAATGGGCAACATCTTGTGCTTATTGGCCTTATTAAATCTTCGATAGATAGCTAATACCTCCAGCTGACGAGAATCCAGTTTGGATTCGTCCCCAGTAAAGTCCATTGCCCATTCAAGTTCAGGGTAGCTAGCTCCAATCTGATCTTCATCAGTTCGCGCATCAGCCCATAAACCATCGGTCGGTTTGGCAATAAGAATATCTTTTATCACGCCAACTTCTTCTGCAACAGCAAATACTTCTGTTTTGGTAAGGTCAGCTATTGGACTTAGGTCAACACCACCATCACCGTACTTTGTATAGAAACCTATTCCAAAATCTTCGATCTTATTTCCCGTGCCAACAACAAGACAATTATTTGCCTGGGCTACCGCATATAAAGCTGTCATGCGAAGACGCGCTCTCGAATTCGCCATGGATAGCTCATGGGCTGAAGCTTTGTCCGGCAGGTCCGATTTTAGTTTAGAGAAGGTTTCGGTCAGGTCAATTTCGATGCCGCTGACATTTTTAAATCGACTTTTCAGGTCTTCGATATGTGCCAATGCACGTTCCTGTTCATCAGAGCGCTGAAGTATGGGAAGCGAAATACAAATAAGCTCTCGCCCTGTCATGGCACATAGCGTGGAAGTTAATGCTGAATCAATTCCACCAGAGATACCAACAACAAAGCCGGATAAACCGGCTTTCTCGCAATACTGGTCTAACCAGCTTATAATGTGTTTTGAAACTTCTTTAGTCTTCAATGCTAGAATAAAATGGATATTTTCAACATAAGCTGACTTTGATTCGCCAAATTAGAGAAAACAGGTGGTGTCTCAGGTGATGCGGAACTTTGTAAATATGTTTTTTCCGGTTTTCTATCAGTGTGTAAAGGAGTAAATCCATAATAATATCCGATCTCACCAACAAGGGATGTCCCACCTGTAAAGTTCCATTCAGCACCTCCGGCTAAACCTACAGCTGATTTAAGCGGAAACATTTCTCCTCTTGCTGACATTTCTGCGTTTGTTTCAGTATTCAAAGGAGTTAATGTAAGTGGATCAATATTGGTTCCTTCATCGGTAATAGTGTTCGATAAGAGTATGCTTGTTCGTAAGCCAAACTTCCCGAAATACCTGAAATAACCAATGAATTTTGTTCGGAAGACAAGCATAACCGGAATCGTCAGGTACATTGGTTTTTGCTTTCTGGTTGACAACATATACAAACTATGTGTCGAGTCAATATCCTGATATTGTACAAGTGAATTATCTGTGCTTTTATAGTAATAGAGTACCGTATCAGATCCCGGCACTTTGTATTTAAGTGTTTCGAAATCAAATTCAAGACCGGTACAGATTCCGATTGTTTCCGTTAGGCCAAAGTTCATGTTCGCACCAATGGTCAAGTCTCCTCCCGTACCGTTATTCTCCATGAGTTTAGTCCCCATTTTCTGAAAATTCAACCCATATCCCATAACTAGTCCTGCCTGAATATTTTTATCCGCGGCTTCCTGTGCGTTTAATGAAATAGCAATAGTTAAAGCTAGTATTCCAGTGATCAGTTTTTTCATCCTTAAGATTTTGATTCGTCAATTAATTCCATGAATGTCTCTGACGATTTAAGTACATTTGATAACGAAATTAGTTAATAATAATGACTCTTAAAAGATTTTTATACTTGTCGCTGATCTCCTCTGTTCTTGTCGCTTGTGGAGGTAATAAACTCGACGTAGATGTGAGCTCGGTTCAGGTGGATTTAAACTATATCGATCTTAATTCGATTATCATGGATGCGGACTCTGCTGAACTTATGGCGAACCATGCGGAAATGCAGCAGATATCGGAAGAGTTATACGATTATTACGTCGGCTACGTCATGCAAACAAGAAAGTCACCTGACACGACTTTTTATAACAGTATTATTCAGTATCGTACAGATACCATGATCCAGATGGTCGACCGGGAAATCAACAGAGTTTTCCCAGATCTAAAACCAATACAGGATAATCTGAAAGATGGCATAAAGCACCTAACTTATCACTTACCGGAAAGTCCAATGCCGAAACACATAGTCTTTATGAATTCGAATTTTGTTTCAAGCATCTTCTGTTCTGAAAATGATGTTGCGATAGGTCTTGATCGATATCTAGGATATGATTCTGAAATAATGAAGTATTTACCGGCAGAGTTCTACGATTGGGTTAGAAAAGCCATGGATAAAAAATTCCTGGAGGTGGACGTTATTTCCGGTTGGGCAGATACTCATTTAATCGATGAATCGGAAGGTAGCCTGGTAGCTGAAATGATCCGGTGGGGTAAAATTCAGTATTTGGTCTACGCTGCTTTTCCGAACAAAGAGATTCCGGAGATCCTGCGTTACTCAGAAGAAGAATACAATTGGGCGCTTGAGAATGAGGAAGCATTTTGGAAATACCTGGTTGATGAGAAAATGTTATTCGATAATGATGAGAGAACTAAAAGCAATATGTTAAATCCGGGACCAACGACATCCGGATTACCAACAGAAGGATCACCCGATCGAATGGGACGATTTACCGGTTGGCGTATGGTTGAGCAGTACATGTCCAACAATGATGTGACAGTTAAGGAGCTGTTAGATCTTAATTACAACGATATACTTCAGGAATACGAAATTGACTAAGCGAATGGAAGATAAGATAGTAAAGACATCAGAGATCAGTATCAAGGTAGGATTGAACGAGAATAACCTACCGATTGCTATGAAATGGACCGCAAAAGATGGTTCGGTAGAAGATGAACCGGCAAAAGCAATGCTGCTTTCTCTGTGGGATCCGAATAAAAAAAACACCATGAAAATGGATCTTTGGACAAAAGAAATGTCTGTAGAAGAGATGAAACAGTTTTTCCATCAGACTTTGTTGACGCTCTCCGACACATTTGAAAAGGCTACAGGAGAACATAACATCTGTGAAGATCTACGCGACTATTGCTATCACTTCGCAGAGAAAATGGAAATACTGCCTGAATAATGCTGGCTGCGGGTAACATACGAAAAATGAAAGTTGATCTGGGGGATCAGATTCGTTATCAACTGAACCTGTCAGAAATTGTTGATATGAATTCGCTTATCGGGAATGAAATCAATCTTTCCTGGAGCGGGATCATCAACTGTCAGAAATGTGGCAAGATCACTAAAAAGTCCTTTGGAGAAGGCTTTTGTTATAATTGTTTTATCTCTGCACCCGAAGCTGCTGAATGCATCGTTCGACCGGAACTTTGTCGTGCCCATCTTGGTGAAGGACGCGATCCGGAATGGGAGCAGGCGCACCACAATCAACCTCACATAGTTTATTTAGCGGCGTCAAGTGCTGTTAAGGTTGGAGTGACAAGAGAAAGTCAGGTACCTACCAGATGGATTGACCAGGGTGCAAGCTCTGCGATCATCATTGCCAGAACTCCTAATCGATATGAGGCGGGTAGGATAGAGGTTGCGCTTAAGGACCTTTATACTGATAAAACCAATTGGCGCAAAATGCTTAAAAATGAGATTGACGATTCGATCGATCTGGAGGAGGAGAAATGGTCGCTCGAGGAACAATTGCCGGGAGATATTCTCGACTTTTTCTCAGAGGACGACGAAGTGATCGAATTAAATTATCCGGTCTTAAGATATCCGAATGCCGTAAAGAGTGTTTCGTTTGATAAATTTCCGGCGATTAGAGGGAAACTAGCCGGAATAAAGGGTCAATACCTTTTGTTTGATGACGACAGAGTAATGAGTATCAGAAAGCACACAGGGTATTTTGTTGAGATAGATTAGCTTGTCATGGCAAAAAATAAACTGAAACGATTCGCAGCTGTCAAGAACTTCGATAACTTTTATGAACCGGTTATCAAAGAGGAGTTTCATCTCAAAGGTAAATGGCACGCGGAACATTTTCATAATGACAATCCCATTATACTTGAATTGGGATGCGGAAAAGGAGAATACACGGTTGGCCTGGCAAAGCACTTTCCAAATAAAAACTTTATTGGCGTTGATATTAAGGGATCCCGCATGTTTGTCGGAGCAGAAGAGGCCCTGGAGTTGGGCTTGTCGAATGCTGCATTTTTGCGAACGCGCATTGATTTCATAGAAGATTACTTTGATGCAAACGAAGTTGAAGAGATTTGGTTAACATTCTCTGATCCTCAACCCAAAAAACCAAGAAAAAGATTGACGTCTCCCTTGTTTATTGATCGATATAGAAAGATATTAAAACCGGGAGGGGTCATACATCTAAAGACTGATAGTGACCTTTTATTCGAGTACACAGAAGAACAGATCAGGGAGCATAAATACAATCAACTGGAGTTATCCTGGGATCTTTACGGAGAGCTTCCGGCAGATCTGGACTCGAAAACACAAGACATCCTACACATCAGGACTCATTACGAGAAATTGTTCACTGAAAAGGGTGCTACGATAAAGTACTGTCGCTTTACGGTCAATTAAGCTACGCGCAGCTTGGCCAGCTTCGATTTAGAGAACTGAGCTTTGGCGTATTCACCTGTAACTCTGAATTCTTTTTCATCCTTATCAGGAAGCTCGTACATCGCCTCGTTTAGAATGGCTTCACAGATCGATCGCAATCCTCTTGCTCCAAGCTTGAATTCGATTGCTTTATCAACAATGAAGTCCAATACATCTGCATCAAACTTGAGATCAATACCATCCAGTTCGAAGAGACGATTGTATTGCTTAACGATCGCGTTCTTTGGTTCTGTAAGTATTCGCTTCAGGCTTTCTGCATCAAGTGGTTCCAGATAAGTAAGAACCGGGAATCTTCCTATTAATTCAGGAATTAGTCCATATGACTTAATATCCGTTGGATTCACATATTTGAGAAGTGTATCTTCTTCGATTTGTTCTGCACCAACAGTGCTGAATCCGATAGTCTGTCGATTTACACGATTTGCAATGATGTTCTCAATTCCATCGAATGCTCCTCCACAAATAAAAAGAATATTCTTCGTGTTGATCTGGATCATCTTTTGTTCTGGATGCTTACGACCTCCTTGAGGTGGAACGTTTACAATTGATCCCTCCAGCAACTTCAATAGAGCTTGTTGAACTCCTTCACCTGAAACATCTCTGGTTATCGAAGGGTTATCACTTTTACGTGCGATCTTATCGATCTCATCTATAAATACAATTCCCTTCTCCGCAGCTGCTACATTGAAATCGGCTGCCTGTAAAAGTCTCGAAAGAATACTTTCAACGTCTTCACCTACATAGCCTGCTTCTGTAAGTACAGTCGCATCGGCTATGCAGAAGGGCACATTCAACATTCGGGCTACCGTTTTAGCCAATAAGGTCTTACCTGTTCCTGTCCTTCCGACAAGGATCACATTCGATTTTTCTATCTCAACCTCGTCTTTCGTTTCCGGTTGATTCAATCGCTTGTAATGATTGTAAACGGCAACAGAAATAACTTTTTTGGCATCGTTCTGACCAATTACATAGTCATCCAACTTTTCCTTGATCTCAATTGGTTTGAGAACATTGACTACCTTCTCCGACTTGTCACTTGTGTCTGACAGATGTTCTTCACTAATAATACGACTAGCCTGAGATACACAGTTTTCACAGATGTGACCAGTCACACCCGCTATCAACATGCCTACCTCGTTTCGAGACCTGCCACAAAATGAACAACCTGCTTCTTTCTTTGCCATAATTTCTGTCGAAAAAGCCCCTAGCCTTAACGGCTTCAGGGCTAGATTATTGTCAAATTACATTATTTCGGGTTACGAAGCAAAACTTCGTCAACCATTCCATATTCTTTTGCCTCCTCTGCAGTCATCCAGTAATCACGATCAGAATCTTCCCAAACTTTGTCATATTCCTGCTTAGAGTGAGTAGAAATAATGTCATAAAGCTCCTTTTTCAGCTTTTGGATCTCTCTAGCTGTAATTTCGATGTCCGATGCCTGACCTTGTGCACCTCCCAGTGGCTGGTGGATCATGACTCTTGAATGTTTCAAAGCCGATCGCTTACCATCTGTTCCCGCGCAAAGTAAAACTGCACCCATAGATGCTGCCATCCCTGTACATATAGTAGCAACATCCGGATTGATATACTGCATGGTATCATAAATACCGAGTCCTGCATACACAGAACCTCCCGGTGAATTCATGTATATCTGTATGTCTTTTTTGGGATCAACGGATTCAAGGAATAATAACTGCGCGTTGATAATATTAGCTACCTGGTCATTAATGCCTGTTCCAAGAAAGATAATTCGATCCATCATCAAACGCGAGAACACATCCATTTGTGTCATATTAAGTGGACGTTCCTCAATAATATACGGCGTAAGAGATGATTCAATATAATTTTCAACATGCATACTACTCAGCCCCATGTGCTTCGTAGCATACTTTCTGAATTCCTTATCGTCAATCATAATCTATGTTTTCGTTGTTAGTAACGATAAAGATAAGATACAAGTTGGGATTGGCAATTCAATTATTTCTAAAAATATACTAATTGATTCCGGTTAAGATCTGTTCATTATCTTTAGTGAGAATGTTACCAAGTCAGATCGAGAACAAACGAATATTACTTTCTCCTTTAAACTGGGGCATGGGGCATGTATCCCGGAGTATCGGATTAATACATTTTCTATTAATGGAGCGCAACGATATCGTTGTTGCCTGCGATGCTGCACAGCGGGAAGTTTACGAATGCTATTTCGATAACCTGACCTACATTGACCATCAAGGATACCCCTTTTATTTTGGGGGTAAAGGGCAATTCGGTTGGGATCTACTCAAAAAGTCTTCTAAGCTTAGATCCAGATTGAAACGCGAACAAGAAGAGGTCGAAACCTATGTGAAAGAGCACGACATCGATATCGTGATATCCGATCATCGCTATGGATTTCGATCAAAAAGCTGCCCTTCGATCTTTATTACGCATCAGTATAATTTACCGGTAAAGTGGTACCAGAGGCTTGTCAACAGATTTCACTACAAGTTGATGCGTGCATTTGACCATATCTGGATCATGGATTATTACGATTCGAGATTAGCGGGCTCGCTAAGCCGTTGCCAGAAGGATTCGAGGATTCATTTCATTGGACCCTACTCACGATTTAGGATTTATGATAAACAAACGAAGGACTTAGAGGAGGTTTTAATCGCCAGCGGTCCGAAAATTTATGCGCAACAATTGGTGGATCAATTCACAGGAGTGGAAGGGATACATATCATTTGCGATGATGAAGTGTCTGTTCCTGCCGGCTCGATAAGGGTGGAAGGTAACTGGAGAGACAAAGATAGAGTTATTCTACGAGCAAAACGAATTATAAGTCGTTCCGGATATTCCACCATCATGGATGTTGAATGTCTTGGTGCAGAATGTCAATTATTTGCAACTCCCGGTCAATCAGAACAGATTTATCTGGCAAAAAAACATGGGACATGATTTCTCATGCCCCATATCTGATATGATGGTTGATTAGTAAGCTATTTAAAAATACGCTTAATGGTTCCGTCAGAATACACATGTATCTGTACGCCTTGCGTATCACTACTTATTGGTTGTCCAAGTATATTATAGATTCCTTCTAATTCCTTATCCTCAACTTCTCCATTGTTGATAGTTACGATATGGTGATGACGGGCAGTTGTGCCATCAAAATCAGTTTCTTTAAGTCGGTAATAATTGATCGCATTTCTATAGTTGTAATCTACGACCTGATAATGAAGCGTAGAAAACGAGTTTCCTGCTGCTTTCAACGTACTTACCTCCACCCATTGCTTCATATCAGTGCTTCGCTCCAAAGTGAAGTAATCCGCATTGATCTCAGAAACAGTTGACCAATGCAGTAAGTTTCCTTCTTTGATCTTCATACCATCAAAATCAACTATTTCGACCGGCAAAATTGTTATTGGGCAGTTGGCAGATACCGTATCACGCATGGCTTGAAGCCAGGCAAGATTTAAGGCATTGTTTGGTAATCCGGGAGTTTCGTTACCTGTTGTTGCACCAGTTGACCAATTTGCGGCATTCAAATAATCACCGTCCGTAAACCAACCACAACTGCCTCCCATGGATGAGGTTGAAATTTTCATATTATCCGGTCCTCCGGTTATTTCTGCTCCACCATACGATACACCATGCCAATATGCACCACTTGGATCGCGGACCTGAATCGCATCACCGGCATTTCTAAGCCCCAAAGGTGCCCATGAAAGACTCGCATATACCACCGGAGAATAGGTCGAATCCGGAACATTGTTATCAGGAAGATCAGTTGTTATTTCAAACAAGGTCGTATTGTTATGCGGTATGACGTATAAGGAATCATTCGGACTCGTATCATCCACATCATCCGGCGGAAGACTGGCATTTAAATCATCTGCGTTATAAATGACAATGAGTGACCCCACGGGAATCGAGGCCCATTGTGCATCGTTAGTTAAACGAAGGTGTCCCTGAGCAATGCCTGATGTGCTTGGAAATACCGTACTAAATGTACCGTTGTTGTCATCTAAAATATATCCTCGGATATCAACAAGGTCTCCACATTGCCCTGCAACTACGAACTCGTAGTATTCTTTACTACCCGAAGGACCGTTTGACCATTCATTAATAAGTAATCCCTGAGAGGATGGTAATGATGGAGAACAAGGAGCCAATTGGTTAATGATAAAAGCTGCGCTGCTGGATCCGATGGTACCCGGATTGTCTGAAACTACACGAATGACATATCCTGCTCCGGTTGCCATTCCTGCAGGAATAGTAATACTAATAACGCCACCTGGATCAACTCCAGACAAGCTTAATGTACCTATGGAAATTGGACTTGCGAAGGATCCACTGGCGTCTGATAGCTGCGCGGTAAATACATTACCGGCATTAAATGTTCCTGTAGACGTGAATGCGACCGTTCCATTGTCTGTTGTAGAGTTGGTACAATCTACCGAAAACGGAGCTCCTGTAACGCCTCCTGTAGTGATGGTGTTAACTCCGCAAGGAGATATTGTTTGACCAGGGTTTAAACTTCCTTCAGAAGATGCAATCGGTGCTTGCCAGGTGAAGTCGCCATAGCTCGAACCTGTTCCTGTTAATTGTAAAGATTCTCCAATGGCACCAGGTTCTGAAACACCGATATCAGTAGATGTTTGACCGATAGCCGGTCCACTAGTTGCAGTGAAGGTGCCTTCGTAACTAAGAAACTGTATTACGACTCCTCCACAATCCACAAGTGCGATTCCATCAGGTGCACCATTTTGGAGTCCGGAAATTGGAAACCAAATAGCTCCATAACCACATCCTTCATCTGGTATTGTACCTGATAGATTCGTAACGGAGTATTCAACACCTCCACTTCCGTTGTAGGGAACTAATTGCCAACAACTCAAATCTGTTCCTGCAGGACCTGCTACTTCAATGCCTTCATTTACATCTCCACCGGCATTATCGTAATGAATCTCATTGATCCATTGAGACGAAGCCGAAAAGCTTGCACTGAGCGTTAAGATTGTCAGTAGAAATTTAATTACGTTGATCATATATACAGGTCAATGATACCTAATAACAAAGTTAAACCCTTTATTGCCGATTTACAAAGAATTATAAACAAACATTATCCACATGAATCCTTGTCTATCAGTGTGTTAAGAGTGATTCGGGATGTTAAAACGGTTAAGTGAATCAGTTAGGAAAGGAATATCGATCAACGGGATGTTGATAACTTGAATAAGTTATTCTTTATTTAAGCAAAAAGCCCGACCAATGGCCGGGCTTTTCTATTTGAATTGAAATTTATTCTTACTTCACAATTGCTGAGAAGTCAGGGTTGTCGAAGTATTTTACAAATTCACGATCTTCTGCAGCTTTCGCTTTAAGAGATCCGTCTTTTGAAATTGCATTTTTAAGGTTGCTGATAACGCCACTTAGGTTATCCTGATCCGCAGCTGCGATAGCTTTTAGATAGTAACCCTGACCTGATTCAGCATCATCCGATGAATCGATTGTGCTTGATGCATCGGAAGGCGATCCGTTAAGAACCTGTGCCAATGCTTTGTTGAATGAAGCATCACCACCGAAGTTAGAGATAGCAGACTCGTAATCACCATTCTGGATATCGATGATACCCTTATTATAGCTTACTTCGTTTCCTGCACCACTCGCTTGTCCGAATAGTTTAGATGCTTTATCACGATCTCCTTCAACTCCTGCAATCGCTCCTAAGTTATTCTTAGAGATTGGGTTGTCTTCGATACCATTAGCTTTCTCGAACTTTCCTTTCGCTTCAGAAAGTTTGTTTTGCATGTACAATACTGCACCTACGTTGTTCGCTGCACGGTAATCATCCGGATATCTTGCTTCAGCAATTTTGTATACTCTAAGCTTCTCATTTAAATCATCATAAAGTGTTGCAGTGAATAACAACTCTTCAAGATTTAATGTATCAGGGTTTGATACTGAGTTAGCTTTTAACTCTTCATCAGAGAATCCTGTCAAATCATATACACAAATGATCTCAGCTCTACGTTGTTGAGGGAAGATCTTCTTATCAAGATAAACGAAGGTTTTACCCATGTCACGCATTGCTTTCTCACGCTCTTCTCCACTTGAATACTGTTCAAGAACTCGTAGTACGAGATTTTTATCATCTTCATCCATTACATTGTCCGCTTCCAGTGCTTTCTTGAATCCAATGTAATCCTCACCTTTCGCACTTGTTGCGTAGATCTCACCACCAGCAGCCTCATTCTTAGCAGCCTTTGCAACTTTCATTGCTGATTCTTTACCTGCTTCCGAACGATCTGTTGAAAGTGTGTTGTTCTTATCTTCCTCACCTTCAAGTGAAGCGTAACCAACAACGTTGATCGTCTTTAATTCGATCTTAGGGTTAGATTGTGCTCCTTCAAGGAAGTCCTGATAAGCTTCGATATCTTCATCACGCATTTCAGAAGCTTTTACCACAGATTTTCCTTTATCGAAGTTGATCTGAGATTCAAATGTTTCTTCTGTAACACGCTTGAACATATCTTTAGCGATAATTACTTTGAAATCTTTGTTCACAAGAAGAGGAGTAACAACGGTTGCATCAGCAATCTTTGTTTTTTCTATTTGATCCTTTTCTTTTTCTCCTTTAAATACCTTTCCGGTAATTGACATTTCTGAGTGCTCCATAGCAGCTTCGTAAGGAACAACATCTTCATATGTAACTTTTCCTCCAGCTTTATATTGAATAACATCTCCGTTACCAGTTGCTTTCTCACCTTGAACACGAACCATTTTAAGTTCAGTGTTACCAATCATCGGAACCAGCTCCACAGCCATTTTCTTTGGAAGACCCTTTTCAGGGAATATTGCCTCCACTTTTACGCGTACTGAATCACCGTGCATTTCAACAGGATCCGGAGTAACAACGTATTCTACATCACCTAGTTTACAGCTCGCTACGATCGTTCCTGCGGCTGCTAAAAGAGTGAATACTTTAATCGTTTGCTTTTTCATAGTAATTACAAATAAATTCTAATTCAAAATTGTAGTTGCAATATTAAGAAAAATTTTGGTTTACCAAAGCGCTGAAATGATTATTCATTCCCCATAAGATCTTTTTTGTAGACAGAAATGTCAGACTCGTCTAAACTCGCCTTTATCAGTTCAGATATTGATTTCCCGGTTATAGGATCAATAAGACTCCCATCTATATCGTGTAAGGGCAATAAAACGAAAAGCCTGTCGCGAAATCTGGGATGGGGAAGTTCTAAGCTATCGTCACTTATTATCATGGGGTCATCCATGAGTATGATGTCGATATCTATCAATCTGGATTGATACCCTGAACCTGATTTATGAACGCGACCCAGGTCTAGCTCGATCTTTTGTAATTCTATTAATAATTCTTTGGGACTTAGGATTGTTTGAAGTTTGACGCAGGTATTCAGGAACTTTGAATCTGACTCAAAACCCAGGGGAGGTGTTTCGTAGATCTTTCCGATTGAAAGCACCTTGCCACATCGCTTTTTAATCAGAGCAATGGCAGTGATAAGTAATTCTTCCCGATTGCCGAGATTACTCCCGAGTGATAAATAGGCTATTCTTTCCATTTGAATGATTCAATCATGTGATCCAGATCGACCCGCAGGTAATCCAGACTTGGTTTCAGTGAATCATAGTTAGGTGTGGAATTAAATAATACCTCTGCATAAGCGAATCTAGATACGCTGTCTGTCAGATAAAATTGAAAAGGAGTTGCCACATCTCCCTGTAACTCGAAAAATGTTCCAAAAACCCGATCTGCCGGTCGCAAATGCTGCTCATCCGCGATCTTACTCGCTTTGACTTTATGACGATCAATCTCATCATTGGCATTGTTGATATAGTAGGCAAGCGGTTCCGTCATATCCCAATAATGTAGATAAATTGAACCATTCAGAGGACCTAGCTTGATCTCACCCTGATACATGTTCTCCTTAGCTTCGATTGTTCTAAAGGTATATAGCTCTGAAAGCTCAAAATGGACGGGACAACTATCCATAACTGGTTTGTAATCGTGCCCCGGAAGCTCTAAACGCAAATAAGTTGGGGGTTTGGGAACGGGCGTTTCTTCCTCACAACTAAAGAACATTAATGGTAATATCATGATCAGGTAGCTGTATCTCATTATTTCTCGTTTAATTCTTGACGGATAACTTTTATCATTTTCACTCTCTTCTTGTCACTGGATTCAACGATCAATTTGAGATTACCCACCTCTACAAATTCATTATTCTTAAGTATGCGCCCTGATAATTCAACGATCAATCCTCCTAAAGTTTCAGCCAGATTGTTATCGAATTCAAGTTCTTTCTCATCAATATCCAAAACCTTGTATACATCCACCAATGCGGTTCTGCCCTCAAATAAATAGGTGTTGTCATCTATCTTCGTGTAGACTAATTCGTCTTCATCGAACTCATCTGTAATGTCACCAACGATTTCCTCCAATACATCTTCCAGTGTTACAATACCGCTGGTTCCACCGTATTCGTCAACAACCATTGCCAGATGGACCTTCTTTTCCTGAAAATCCTTTAACAAATCGTCGATCTTTCGGTTTTCTGTAACGAAAAAAGGTTTTTTGATCAACTTCTTCCAGTCGTAATCATCATGTTTACCCAAAATAGGCAGCAAATCCTTTATAAAGAGCACCCCGTGAATATTGTCAAAGCTGTCTTCATATACCGGAAGCCTGGAATGACCACTTTCGAGTATCAATTCAAGTACTTCGTTCATATCGGAATTCACATCGATAGCGTATACATCCATACGAGACTTCATAATCTGGCGCACTTCCGTGTTTCCGAACTTTACTATCCCTTCAAGAATTTTATGTTCCTCCTCCGAAGAGTTGTCAGCTTTGGTCAAAGCAAGCGCCTGTTCCAACTCGTCAGAAGATATTTTTATGGATCTTTTGCCCGCTTTTCTCTGCATAAACCTGGTTCCACCCACCAGAAGCTTTCTGATCCATGAAATGGGTGGAAGTTTATTAAGTCTGCCCAATATAGGTGCCATCCACAAAGTGAACTTCAGCGCATTTTTTGTGGCGTATATTTTCGGAATTACTTCTCCAAGCATAAGTATCATGAGTGTTATGACAACTACTTCGATGATAAACTTAACGGTGGTGCTTAGATCTACAACGGCGAATAAATCCTGTATGATGGCGCTGGACAGTATAACAATCCCGACGTTGACAAAGTTATTGGTGATCAGAATGGTTGCCAGTAATTCTCTTGGCTTTTCTAACAGTAGTTTCGCCGCGATCGCCTTTTTGTTATCATCGTTTGATAGGTCTTCTTTATCCGTTGGACTCAATGAAAAAAATGCTGCTTCAGAACCTGAAATCATGGCTGAGGCCATAAGCAGACATATTAAGATTAAGATTGGAATCAATGACCAAAAAGATCCGAATCCTGCCTGTGTTTCCTGAATTAAGATAAAACTGGAGGGGTCTGGGTTCATAGATGTTACTTAGAATGGAAGATCATCCGGATCTTTGTCGGATATCTTGTCAATCTGTTCTGGTTTTTGCGGTGTCTCTCCTTGATCATAGGGATGACCTGTTGAGTCTTCCGATGATTTTTCCGCCCGCGATGAAAGAATAGTTAACTCGTCAGCAACAACCTCCGTGTTGTAACGCGTGTTACCATCTTTATCCTGCCAGGAACGTTTTTTAAGCTTTCCTTCTACGTAAACCTTCGTTCCTTTTTTCACATATTTTTCAACCACTTCAGCTAGTCCTCTCCATACTACGATATCATGCCAATCGGTATTCTCAATGCGCTGCCCTGTTTTCTTGTCCGTATAGGATTCAGATGTAGCGAGGGGAAAGTTTGCTACAACCGCTCCATTTTCGAGGTGTCTTACCTCCGGATCTTTCCCAAGGTTTCCTATAAGTATTACTTTATTGACGCTTCCTGCCATTCGAATTCTAATTTAAATTAAAGGTAGTAAATTTAATTTTCAGCGCGAACGCTTTCCAGGTATTTATCGATCAAAGCCGGCAGTGGATGATCTTCTATGTCCGACCACTTGATCTTTTTCCAGCTGTCATCCAACTCAGGAATGAAATTGTAATGATAAAATCTGGCATATATGCGTTGATGAGATAGGATGTGTTTGATGGTTGGGCTGACACTATGAAAGCCATTAGGCAACAATTCTTCGATAGATTCCCCTTCGAGTAAAGGAAATTGAAAAAGATGCTGCCAGATATCCTTTTCCGTTCGCTTTACAATGATCGTTTCCGCATCATTGTCAAAGACGAGATAGTGGAAATAGCGATCTCTTGTTTTGGTTTTTCCTTGTTTTACGGGACGTGCCGAAATGACACCACGGGCATATGCGAGACACTTATCATTCAATGGACAATGACCGCAATCCGGATTTGAAGGAGTGCAAATTGTTGCGCCCAGCTCCATGATTGCCTGGTTGTGATCTCCCGGATCTTCATCCGTTATGAGTTCATCTGCCAATTGCTGAAACTCCTTTTTCCCCTGGGTCGAGTCAATCGGAGTGGCGATATCAAATACACGCGATAAGACGCGGTAAACATTTCCATCGACAACCGCTGCCTTTTCATCAAAAGCAATACTGCTTATGGCAGCTGCTGTGTATGGACCAACTCCTTTAAGTTTGAGCAATTCTCGATAAGAATTTGGGAAACAAGCGTTTAGATTCTCAGAAATGTGTTTAGCCGTTGCGTGTAAATTCCTTGCACGACTGTAATACCCGAGTCCCTGCCAGAGATTGAGAACCTCCTGTTCTGAAGCGTTTGCAAGCGATTGAATATCAGGGAAATGATCTGTAAACCGTTGGAAATAGGGCTTTCCCTGCTCTACGCGGGTCTGTTGCAAAATAATTTCAGATAACCATATGATATACGGGTCTTTAGAACCTCGCCAGGGTAATCTTCGGTGGTTTAGTCTAAACCAAGAGCGTATTGATGGGGAAAAATTGTCCATTAAGGGAAAAGTCAAAAAAAACTTCGTTCAAAATTACTCAATTACCAAAACCAACAGCTATTTTTGGCGACGGAATAAATAAAACCAAAATTAAATAAACAAGATATGACCAAAGCAGACATCGTTGCAAATATTGCGGAAGAAACTGGACTAGAGAGAGTTGAAGCACTTAAGGCTGTTGAAGCATTTATGGACTCTGTAAAAGATTCATTATCGAAAGGCCAAAACGTTTACTTGAGAGGATTCGGGAGCTTCATCGTTAAAGAAAGAGCGGAGAAAACCGGTAGAAACATTTCGAAAAACACGACGATCATTATTCCTGCTCACAATATTCCTGCATTTAAACCTGCAAAAACTTTCGTTGATGAGGTAAAGACGAAGGTAAAAGTTAAGTAGATAGCTTACAGATACTTGTAGGAATTATCAAAGGAATTGTTATTTTTGCACTCCCGCTATAGCCGGGAGTGTTTTTTCTTCTGGCTATTGAGAGGCGGATGATAAAAGAGATTTAGAACAATAAGAAAATAGATAAGATTATGCCGAGCGGTAAAAAAAGAAAGAGACATAAGATGTCTACGCACAAGCGTAAAAAGAGACTTAGAAAAAACAGACACAAGAAGAAGAAATAATTCTTTGTTGTTTTAAACCTGGATTCAAAGTGCTTCCGGTTTTCTGTTTTTATTAACAAAATTAGGCTTTCGTGAGTTTAGAATTAATTGTTGATGCCCGTCGAAAAGGCATTCAGCTTGCTTTACTCGAGGACGGAAAGCTTATTGAATTACATGAGGAACAAGGTGGTAAATCTGAATTTTCCGTTGGTGATATTTACCTGGGAAAAGTAAGAAAGGTTGTTCCGAGCTTGAATGCTTCATTTGTGGATGTAGGATATGAGAAGGATGCATTTCTTCACTATCTTGATTTAGGTCCACAATATAATTCGCTAAATAAGTTTTCGCGTGATACCTTGCGAGGCAAGCAAAACGTAGCTGACCTTCTTTATTTCAAAAAAGAGAAGGACATTCCCAAAGATGGGAAGATTGATGATGTTATATCTTCATCAGCCCCAATTTTAGTGCAGGTTGCTAAAGAACCGATTTCCTCTAAAGGACCGAGGTTAACAGCAGAGGTGACCCTGGCGGGACGCTTTCTGGTATTAGTGCCTTTTTCAGATAAGGTTTCCATTTCACAGAAAATTAAGGACAGTGCAGAACGCAAACGTCTGAAGGAAGTGCTTAACAGCATTAAGCCTAAAAACTTTGGTGTGATTATCCGAACAGTAGCGTCGGGTAAAAAGATCGAGTTACTGGATCAAGATCTAAAGAATTTGCTTGAAAAGTGGAAACGCATGCACGCGAACTTAAAAGATGCGAAACCACCAAGTCGTGTTTTAGGAGAAATCGATAAAACTTCGTCTATTCTTCGTGATCTGTTGAATTCAGACTTCACGAATATTCACGTGAATGATGCTGACCTGGCTGCGAATCTGAAAGAATATGTGGAAGGGATCGCTCCGGGAAGAACAAAGATCATTAAGTATTACAACGGCAAGGTTGATATATTCGAGCGTTTCGGTGTAAACAAGCAAATCAAAGCCTTATTCGGTAAGAAAGTACCATTGCCTTCGGGAGGTTATCTTATCATTGAACATACGGAAGCCATGCATGTCATCGACGTGAACAGTGGTAACCGTAAAGGTGCTGATGGTCAGGAAAACAATGCCCTGAGTACGAATATAGAAGCAGCTAAGGAGATTGCTCGAGTACTTCAGCTACGTGATATGGGCGGAATCGTTTGTATCGACTTTATCGATATGCACGATCGGAAGAATAATAAAGCTCTGCGCGATGCGATTACTGCAGCCATGGCTAACGACCGTGCCAAGCACAACATTCTTCCTCCATCCAAGTTTGGCGTCGTTGAGATCACCCGACAACGCGTTCGTCCGGAAACAGATATTAACACATCTGAAACGTGTCCAACATGTAACGGAACGGGTGAAGTCCAGGCTTCCATACTATACGCAGAAGAGATCATCAATACGTTGGATTATTTGATTTCTGAGCGCAAAGAGGGAAGCATAGTACTGCATGTTCATCCTTATCTGGAAGCTTACTTCAAGAACGGACTGTTTTCGAGACAAGTAAAATGGTTCTTTAAATATAAGAAGTGGATTCCGGTTCGCGGAAATTCTTCGTACCACTTGCTGGAGTATAAGTTTCTCAATAAAAAGAACGAAGAGCTGTCATTGTAATGGTTACCCGGGCGAAATACTCTCGGGAGGAAGCTCTGCTTAAACTGGAGGCATTCTGTGCCTATCAGGAACGATGTAAGCAGGAGCTAAGCAAAAAAATGGATCAATGGGGGCTCACCCATGATCTTCAGCAGGAATTACTTCAGGAACTTGAAGAGAGCGGCTTTCTCAATGAGAAGCGCTTTGCGGAAACTTATACTTCAGGTAAGATCAAAATAAAGCGATGGGGCAGAAATAAGATTATTCAGGAGCTCAAACAGAAAGGCATCAGCGATGAATATATCCATTCGGCACTGGAAGAAATAGACGAAGAAATCTATCTGTCTAATATTGACACCTTGGTTGACCGGAAATACAATGCTATCGCCAAAGGAAACGAGTATGAGAAGCGAATGAAAACACTTCGCTATATGTACGGTAAGGGTTATGAAGCGGAGCTAGTAAATGTGGCTATCGATAAGCTTATTGGACACAAACTCTGAATACTTCCTGCTGAAAATCGCCCAGATAATCGAGGTATATGATATTGAGCAGATAAGTTCCCTGGCTGACTTCAACCGGTAATTCGAAGTAGGTATTCTCCAAAACCTGTTCTTCCAGTACCTCATTACCCATCAAATCCACCATTTCAATAGTAACATCGCTGTAATTTTCCATATTCAGGCGAATTGTGACAGTTCCTTCTCGCTCAACCGGGTTCGGATAGATGAACGCCTGACTGGCCGGTGTTTGAATTTTAAAGATGTCCTCGCGAAAATCAAACAGGAAGAGACCATTCGTGCGATCAGAAACAATAATTCTTCCGGAAGGTAGATCTGAATAAACACCCCATGCTCCTACCATAGAATAGATCGTTTCCTCCGGGTAGGTATCGTACCAGGCAATCTCTTCAGGGACGATTGTTCGAATATCGTAAATGCGTAATCCTTCGTTGTAATATGCTACATAGGCAAATTCATTACTTAGCATGATGTTGTGCGGAACACTTCCGTCTCCCCAATTGCTTCCAAAGGTGTTTTCAATCGTCAGTTGATGATTGGCAGCAACCGAACAGTTCTTCAGCTTTTTTCCTTCATCTTCATCTCCGAATATAAATCGTGTTCCATCCGGTGTTAACCAACCCTGATGGTTATATCCCTGATCCTGATAAATATTCAGGTTCTGCAAGAATACTGGACTAGCCGGATTGGTGAAATCATATACCCTGAGCCCGTCAAATCCACACGATAGGTAGGCAATGTTATCGCGAACATAGGCATCATGCACATCGGGTAGCGGATCGTCTCCGGGATAAACTAGTTGAGGATTCACGGGGTCATTGAGCGAATAAACGCGCAAGGGCTTCACAACCGGCATAGCCATGTCTATTACCATCTGGCTGCATGAGTAAAGCAGAGCGTTCGCGGAATCGATAAAGAGATTGTGCACATGCGTAAATTCATCAAAGATCTCGTTCACCACTGAAACAGAATCGGGTAGAGTGGAGAGATCAATGATTTGTAGTGAACTGCTTCCTTCATCACATACAGCATACAAATAGTTTTGATAAACCTTGTAATCCCGATGCATCACCTGAGGTGAAGCGAAGGCACCAAACACGAGTGAAATTTCTTCGAAGGTATCGTCTTCAGTTATTCTGAAAAAATGGGTCCCCCAGGAGGAACCAAGAACGGCGTATTCTTCTCCATTTTGAACAAAACCCCAGCATTCATTGTATCTGATTCCGGCTGGTCCAAAGGGGATGTTGTCATTGCTCCAGTTATCGAGGAGGTCGACATTCATTTTGTCCTGTGCAAAGAGCAAGGCAGGGAATAAGATGAATACCAGTCTGAGGAGCATCTTAACAATTTTTGTTAACGTAAAGATAAAACAATGCTACCAATGCTACGTTACTGCTTACTGAATTGAGTTAATTACGTATTTTAGCGTACCGTACTCGAAACGAAATGTCGGATTCTGTAGTCATAATACCCACCTATAATGAGCGCGATAACGTCGAAAACATGTCGCGTAAGGTTATGTCACTTGGAAAAGAGTTTGACATCCTCTTTGTCGATGATGGTTCACCAGACGGAACAGCGGATATTATTCGAGACATGCAAAAGGTATTTGATGGACGCATTCATTTGATTGAGCGGGCAGGTAAACAAGGATTGGGTACTGCCTACATCGCGGGGTTCAAATGGTCACTCGATAAGAATTACGAATACATCTTTGAAATGGACTGTGACTTTTCACATGATCCGGATGATTTGATTCGATTGTACGAAGCCTGTTCCGAGGGAGCTGATTTGAGTATTGGTTCCAGATACTGCAAAGGTGGAAAAGTTAAGAACTGGCCAATGGGCAGAATTCTGATGTCCTATTTTGCGAGTGTCTACGTTAGAATGATTCTGTGGATCAAAATCAAGGACACGACAGCCGGATTCAAGTGCTATAACCGAAAAGTACTGCAGAAGATCAACCTCGATGGAAATACCTTTAAGGGTTATGCCTTTCAAATCTGCATGAAATACGCTGCTGTTAAGCATGGATTCAGGATCAAAGAAGTGCCTATTACTTTCATTGATAGAGAGAAGGGGGAATCTAAAATGAGTTCCGGGATATTCAAAGAAGCGTTTTGGGGTGTTTGGAAAATGAGAAGAATGGATCTATGAGTGAGGGAAACATCATATTAAGAAACGGTCGAATTGTCAATGAAGGAGAAGTCATCTCCGGAGATCTATTGATAAAAAACGGAAGGATCGAACAGATTGGTGGTGTTATTCCCAATGACGGTGGAGTGGAGGAGCATGATCTGAACGGTAAGTTTGTATTACCCGGCTGTATTGATGATCAGGTTCATTTTCGCGAACCGGGTCTGACACACAAAGGAGATATTTATTCAGAGTCAAGAGCGGCAGTAGCCGGAGGAATTACTTCCTTCATGGAGCAACCCAACACCAAACCGACCGCTACCACAATTCAAGAGCTGGAAAAAAAATTCCAGCGAGCAAGTGAAGTTTCCATTGCGAATTACAGCTTCAACATGGGAGCTACCAACGATAATCTCGAAGAGCTTAAGAAGGTTGGTAAAAGAGATGTAGCGGGAATTAAGATATTCATGGGCTCATCTACCGGAAATATGCTGGTGGATGAACAACAAACACTTGACGGGATTTTTCAACTGGATCATCAGCTGATCACGCATTGCGAGGACGAACAGACTATCCGAACGAATCTCGAAAAAGCAAAGGCAAAGTATGGTGAAGATATTCCGATGAGCATGCATCCGATCATAAGAAGTTCAGAAGCATGTTACCTGAGTTCATCCTTTGCAGTGTCGCTCGCCAAAAAGCATGGAAGCAGGTTACACATCTTTCACGTCAGCACAGCAGGGGAGACATCACTGTTTCGAAATGATATTCCCTTAGCTGAGAAAAAGATTACTTCAGAAGTATGTATCCACCACCTTTGGTTTGATGATAGTCAATACGACTCAAAAGGAAGCCTTATCAAATGGAATCCTGCTGTAAAGACAGCCGAAGATCGGGATGAACTATGGGCGGCATTAATGGACGATCGCCTGGATGTGGTGGCGACAGATCACGCTCCGCATACGATTGAAGAGAAGAACAATAAATACTTACAGGCCCCATCCGGAGGACCACTGGTACAGCATGCCTTGATGGCCATGTTGGACAAAGTGAACGAAGGTAAAATTACGCTTGAAAGGGTAGTGGAAAAGATGGCGCATGCCCCGGCAATCTTATTCCGAATAGAGGATCGTGGATTTATCCGCGAAGGATATCACGCCGATTTGGTCATTGTAGATCCGAATAAACGTTACGAAGTAAACAAGGACAACATACTCTATAAATGTGGTTGGTCGCCTTTCGAAGGTTATACCTTCTCAAGCTCCATTGATTCGACTTATGTGAATGGACGCTGTGTTTATAAAGATGGACAAATCATTGACGGAAGTGTAGGTGACAGACTCTTATTCAATCGATGAAATTAATCGCAGCCATATTATTCCTTTTTACCATTGTAGGGTGTTCGCAACACATTGAAGAAACGCCCAGGCCAAAAAATCTGATCCCTAAGGAGAAGATGGTGGTCATCATAACCGAGCTGACCAAGCTGGAATCACATATTCAGGCTACTTATCGGAGCGTTGATCGATTTCATAAAGTCATGACCGATTCCGGTGATTCTTTGTTACATGCACATGGCGTGAACAACGAACAGTTTGAATCTTCGATGGAATATTATGGTTCAAGACAGGATGAAATGATGGCGATCTATGACCAGGCACTCGATGAGCTTAACAGAGAACTGGGAGAGCTAGAGAAATAATGAGGATTTAAATCTACTGATCCAACATCCATCATCCAACACTAATCTCACATATATTTCCAGTTTTTTGGCTTTCCTTCGGCCATCCATTCAATAGCCTGAGCCAATCTTTTTTGTTTTGTTTCTTCGCGTTTCGCTTCTGAAATCCATTCAGCATACTCCTTTTGATTCGTATAACTGAAATTGTCGAAAGTTGATCGGGCCTTTGCATTCTCTTTTAGGGCGGCTACTAATTCTGCAGGAACCTCCAGCTGTTTCTTTTCGCTAGCTTTTTTTGTTGGGAGCTTCTTACCCTGATCTATAAGATCCATAGCATGATGGATGTAGCGAATGAATGTTTTTGATTCCGGGAGATCATCAACGGATCTGATTTTACCAAAGTTTCCCATACTGCTTTCTCCTCGTTCTTGCAGAATATTATCCGGATCATCCATAATAGGTCCTAACCAGAATCCACAGCTCACGTGCTGCTTGAAACTTGCCATGAAACATAAAATCTGACCTTTATAAGTGAAATTGGGGAAACCCCATTTGAATTCTTCCGATGCTTCTGGACATGCCTCATTCACAACTTTTCGAATTGCTTTCAATATGGGCCGGGCAAATTCCTGTGACTGCCCGATATAGTCCTCGTATGATTTAAACTTTGCCATACCCTAAAGAAAATAAATTCAGCGGATTATCCCAAAATCGATGTGATAATGATCATCGTGCAGTGCGTTGATCATGGGTGTCAGATTTTTGGTAATATAGATACCTTTTTTCCGAATAAGATCTCCGTATTCCGAAGCGTACAATTCATCTTTCAGCTCCTTCTTGAAGATGACCTTATCGATTTTCAATCCATGTTGACTGGCCAGTTCATTCAGAATGATCAAATGTTCCCCAAGCAGATCGAAGTCGATCACGACACTTTTGTCTTCCAGATAATGTCCTGTATCGTCGAAATCCATGAGATAATGCATAACACCATCGTCATCATAATCAGGGCAAGCTACACCATTTCGTGCCAGTGGAGTCATAAAGTCTATACTCAGTCCATTCTGATGGGTGCGATGAGGGGCGATCTTCCCACCATGTTCATTTGAACATTCCATAACGCGAAAACTACGATCCGGGTATTTGGTGTACAGGCTGTCATAAGTTGCCAATACAGCTTCCAGAACGCGGTCATTCACATACGCACGTTTTTCCATGTAGCTGGCGGTATCGAAGTATTGAAAATTCGGACCACTGAATGGAAAGAGCTTTCCATTCACCAGACTTCCGTTGCCTACGGTACCTTTGGAAATGCTTTCCAGCTTATTGCCTTTATTGGCTTCGTAAAAAGATGAAACCTGATCCTCGGTATAGCTGGTATCCGGAATGGGAATCTCTAATTCTTCTTCCGTTTGAGCTTTACATGAAATCAGGACAACCAGCAAGGGTAAGATCAAGAGTATGCGCATGGTGAAACTTTGTCCCACTAAGATCACTTATTCATGCCCTCGACTGAAATAAAAATTGTTAAAGAAGATTAACGAAAGAAGTATTATTCTTCGAGGTCTTCAATTGGTGCTTCGACAGCAACGGTACGTATTGCCTCGATTCCATTTTGAGCAGATTGCTTCGTTGTGTAGCCTTCGCTACTCGCAATGATTTCACCATTAGCAGCTTTGAGACGAAAGTAAAACTGGCCGTCCTTGCCTTTGAATATTTGATATTTCGGATTGTCCATAATTATTGATTGAAGTAGTTTCTTACCCATTCTCTCAGCTGATTGTCAGTCATTGAATCAGCTGTTTCTACGCCTTGTAGTTTGTCTTTCAGCTCGTGCGAACTTTCAATTTCTTTTGCGAGTTCCAGCTTTGCTTCTGCTGGACCAAAAATGACAATTCGATCTGAATCAGCTAGTTTATCGGCCAATTCACGAACGTATTTTTTCATTTGTTCTCGTTTCTCGTTCTGAAGTTCCTTTTCACCTGAAGCATCTTGTTTTCCGTAAGGGGTGTTCGCAGGTGAACCACCGCTAGGATTAAATTCTGATACATTCGATTCGATCGTTTCAAAGGTGCCATTACCTTCATCAATAATGTGTGCTTTTGCGCGATCGATCCAAATTCCAACTTTCTTTTCCATCATACCTTTAATATACGAATCTAAGCTAAGGAATCAAATTTCTGGCTTCAATGACTTTGGTCATGTCACTTATTTTTTTCGATCAGGATTATTCTTAACAAAACTCGACCAATTCGATGATTTCGATTTATTGTGTTCGCCAACTCCTTTGGAATAATGGTGACAAACGGCTGCTGCCAGGCCATCGGTAGCATCTAAGTATTTCGGGATCTCATCAAACTTGAGTAATTGTTGCAACATGGCCGCTACCTGTTCTTTGGATGCGTTTCCTGATCCTGTAATGGCTTGCTTGATCCGCTTAGGTGTGTATTCCTCGAAGGGAATGTTATAGTTCAACGATGCCGCAATCGCCACTCCCTGAGCCCGACCCAGTTTGAGCATGGATTGAACATTTTTACCAAAGAAAGGAGCCTCAATCGCCATTTCATCCGGTTTGTATTCCTTAATAATAGCCTCCAAGCGATCGAAGATCTTTTTCAACTTATCCGGATGAGTTGGTAATTTGTTGAGGTGAATGACGCCGAAATTGATGAGCTTCATCTCCTTCCCAACGATCTGTATAATGCCGTAACCCATGACGGTTGTACCGGGGTCAATTCCTAGAATTATTTTATCTTGAGGCATTAAATTGATTTACTTGTTTAAAGCTAACAAAAATCACAAGAACTTATTTCTGGCAGCCAAGCTGATCCTTTTTCTGGGGGTCCTCTTTGCACTTTATCTGCAGTTGAATACGGTCGACCTAAAATTGTGGGATGAATGGCATCTGGTCAGCCCGGCATGGCTCATCGTTTCCATTCTACTGGTATTTCCGAATATATATTGCACTTATCTCATGTGGACGGTTACCTTATCGACCCTGGACATTGAAACGAATCGTTCTATACGGAATCAGTCATTCTTTGCAGGATTGGTAACCGGGATGCTGACACCAAATATGATCGGAAACTTTCTGGGTCGGATCTACTATTTCAAATCGGAAAAACGGACACTTATCACAGGATTTACCCTGCTCACGAATTTTGCTCAGTTTGCCACGAGTCTGGCCTTCGGCTTTACCGCGATCATTCTGACGGGTAGCTTCTATCCATTCGAAGATGTTGATTCGGTGATTATAGCTATTAGTATTTTGTTCGTGGTTTCCATCATTATATATTATTACGGAGAGAAGCTGATCCCGAAAAGCTATAGGAAATGGCGCTTAAATGAGATCCGGGAAGAACTGAGTCAAACCAATTACTACCGGACGTTGATCGTTGCCTTGTCTTCTATTCGTTTTGTGATCTTTACCACGCAATTTGCCCTCATGTTGATGGCATTTGGAGCTACGCTCGACTGGGAAGTCATCCTCACAATCTGGAAGGTATATCTGATCACCATGATGGCACCATCGCTCTTTCTGGGGAAGCTGGGAATCAAGGAATCGATCTCCTTGTTTATCTTAACGAGTATCGGGATCAATGATTTCGCCATCCTGTTTACCTCATTGATCATCTGGTTTGTTAATTCATTGTCGCCGGCGTTGCTTGGACTCATCGTTGCCAGAAGAAGAAAGTTCTCATGATTCAGCACATTGTTATATTCTTTACTGTCTATATTCTTCTGCACGGAATAATTATTTCCATTGGATATTTTCTTCAGATAAGGAAAGAGCGGCCTTATTTCACACAAGGGAATAAAATAGACGTCAACAACATTGTGGTGCTAATTCCATTTCGGAATGAAGCGCGCCGGATCGGACCTTTGTTGAAATGTATTAATGAACAGACGAAGCTTCCGCGGGAATTTATTTTTATTGATGACCATTCCAGCGATGAGGGGGTTGCTTCGATCCACAACGAACTGAATATCAAAAACTATCGCATTCTATCCTTACCGGAAGATGTGTTTGGTAAGAAGAAGGCCTTGCGCTACGCGATAGACCATTCTGAATCGGAGTACATTCTGACTTTAGATGCCGATATTGAAATGGCACCGGATTATTTTGAGAACATTGGCCAGCTTGGACAAGCTGATTTGTACGTCTTATCGGTAACAATGATCCCTAAGTCTTTCCTGGAGTACTTTTACGAAATTGATCTGGTGCTGGTGAATGCGGCAAATGCGGGGCTGGCCGGATTGGCACGACCGATTATGGCAAGCGGTGCCAACTTACTATACAGACGTGATACATTTGAACGGGTAGATGATCTGGGATCACACATTAATGCCGCGAGTGGAGATGATACCTATTTGTTGAGGGACTTTCGCGAAAATGATACGGATGTCCGATTGGTGACTCATCCTGCCACTCGCGTTACTACGGAAACTCCACAATCCTTTCGGGAATTTATTGATCAGCGCTTGCGCTGGATTGGGAAGACCCGTGATATCAAGGATGTGCTCGCTAACACAGTTGGCATTCTCCAGAGCTTACTCATAGGCGTATTCTTAGCGATGAGTTTAACGATGATACTCAAAGCAGAGTGGATGCTTCTGATCATTTTCATTTCGCTTAAGGCATTGGTAGATATGCTTTTATTCTATTTCTATTTCCAACGCATTGGTAAACTCACAACCTGGTGGCTGATACCGATTTACGAAATTCTCTTTCCATTCTATAGTTTACTAATAGGTCTTTTAGTATTAATTTACAAACCAAAGTGGAAGGGGAGGGGGATTTATGAGAAGTGATATCGAACATTCTTCTATCTCTCAATGACATTAGTCTGTGTGAGGACGACATTTTCCTTGCAACGAGTAGCTTTTGCTTTGCGATCAGTGACAATAGCCTTGTGTACAGAGACATTTACCTTGCGAATGATGGCATTTACGTCCGTTCAGCTTACCAGAAGCAATGTACAGGTCACCTTATTCCTTCGTAAGGTCACCGAGAACGATGTTCCGGTCGTCTTCAGCGGGCGTTCATTCACCGGAAACGATGTTCACCTCGTCTAGAACACATTTCACTTGTTCGGGAGCGGGGGAACACTTCACTTTTCTCGTTTGTCACCTCGCAGAGAAGAGCTGTCATTGTGCAAGAGTCGTGTGTCACAGTTCTGTGACGAGGCAACAACTGTATGGTCATTCGTCGTCACTTTGTCGGCAGCAAGCGGAATTTGTCCAGGGATAGACGTCAACTAATCGGGAAGGGGTCTTTGGCTTAATGAGGGCGTAAGTCAGCTCATTATGAAGACGTGTTAATATTTCGACAACAAACGACATGCAACGGTTATTTGACAAATTTAAAACCACACAATATTGACTATATTGGGATATATAATTCAGTTTTACTGTGTATATAAGTAAGTTAGTGGTAATATAATTGGCTCTAGCTAGTTTATCAGCAAAATTTAGCGGACTTCCTCGCACTTCCAAACCCATGTACCCATTTCAGAAGATTTTGTTGTGGTAGTGTCGTTGACTGAAACTCCCACAACACCAGATGGATGGTTAATGGAAGCAGACACAACGCCTTCTATGTTAGCCATTGCCTTGACATAAATATATATGGTGTCCATACTGTCTAAGATGTCCCAATTTACATCAAACTCTATAACAAGTGGTCCATCCTGACCTCTAAATGAACCATTCTTCTCAGGTACAATCTTGCAACCATCGATACACTCAATAAAAAGATAAACTGGGTCTTTCTCGCGGTGATATATGTATCCTAGCCAAGATATCTCACATTTATATTTCTGCCACCAAAACCCGTAATATTGACGACCGGTTGCTTGCGCTTGAAAAAACATATATTCACTACGTACCAAAACCTCATGTTCCGATCGGAAAGATTTGTTCCATGCTTCTCCAGCTAGTTTTACGTTTTTTTTGTTCGGACCCTTTATTTTTTCAGGAAAGCAATGAATTGGCCGATCATCTTCTTCTGGAAATTCGTCTTCTTCCGAATCACTGCTTGTGCCAGGTTCATCTTCTTCCAATTGTTCGTCAATCTTATCTCTTGGAATTGTGGTAGTGGTGTATAATAAATAAGAGATTGCAGTTAACACAACTGTTCCACCCCCAAGGTAGGTTGCGATATAACCTCTAGTATAGTAGTATGTTAAATAGCCAGATATGCAGCCTAATACAGATGCACTTATACCGCCTATTATTAACAACAGCGAAATTTTGGAATTTATACTTTTTCCTGCGACAGAGCTTATCGCTAAGGCCATAAAGCCAATAACAGAACAATGAATACCGAATGAAGTCAATATTTCCATGGCGAATAGTGTTTATAATTTGAAGTTAAGATAATTAAATTGAATTTAATTTAATACCACTAACAGCACCTACAAATCAAGCCGCAAAATGATTACATTGGAGAAGCGGCTGGTTTCGTAGCCTCAAAATGTTAGCAACAATAAGAAAATCAGAACATGAATAACAGAGCTAGAATTAAAGTCCCCATATGTACCTTATTTCTCCTAATTGTTCTACCTCAATGTTATTCGCAAAAATCATTAGGAGTAGAATTTGATTTAAAAATGGGAAAAAGGACATCCCGTTGGATTACTCGATTGTGGACACTGCTTTTAACACACACATTAGTTATTCAAAAAATCCATCTGGCATGTATGCTCCAAAAGAATTGGTTCAATCTTGCGTCAACATAGTAGAAACATTTGACACATTAAGTGTTGATTTTATTTCTGCTGCAATGCGTACCAAAAAAAGGTTTAAAAAATACAATTTGGAAATTCGGATTTATGAACAGAAGGATTCCACTGAAAAGATTCTTTTTAGCAAAACCATAAGTGGTCTTAAAGAAATAGAAGAATTTAAAATTTTCCTTATGATTGTTGATCAAAGTAAATACTCATTGATTATATATTATTTAGATCAAGTGTTGGATTATATAATCAATAAAACACCTTCATATCAATCTTCAAACTAAATGCTACTAACAGTACCAGAGCAAGCGAAGCTTGCGAAGACTGAAGCTCGAGCGAGGTTGTCGCTCGAAAAGCTGAAGGAGTGTTGGCAAATCACTAACTTACAATCACACAACATTTAAAGACCTGCGGCAGTGCGTAACCGTAACGTTAGTAGCAATAGTAACGCCTTACAGGTCTACCGTTATTACAATATTCAATCTCTATTTATGAAGTTTTTACTTCTTATATTATTACTCATTTCCAATATTTCGTTTTGTCAAACTGTCCATGGAATAAAGAGCGGTTTGGATTCAATAGCTTTTGTAAATAAAGTTCGGTCAAGAACTGTTACAACGATAAAAGTTGATTCTACCTCTAGAGATTCACTTTGGACAAAGCGATATGAATATTTGAGAAATGGATATATTAATATATTCGAGGAAACTGATCTGAAAAATTTAGATACATCAACTATTTGGAACCTGGGCTATCATTATATAAAATTTACATACAATGAAAAAGGATTTTTAATCGATACAGATGTTAAGTGGGATGGACCTGTTAACGTGCCTGCAACTCCTGACTCTACTCAAATAATCACAAAAAGAATATTCAAAAACGAAAAGCTACATCAGGAAATAGTTATCCAAACAACCTGGTATGATGAATATGATAGTTTTACAGATTCAACTATTACCACTTTTAATTCTGACGGTTCTACTGCTGAAGTATATTCACCGTTATACTACAGAGAAACATATTTCTACAATTCTAACGGTCTGTTAGATCGAATAGAATACACGAATGCCGTTGGCTTGTTTAATCTAAAAGTAATAGAATATGAATTCTTCGAGTAATTAATCCTTCTCACTCAAATAACTTACCTTAGATAAACAACCTTGATTGCGAGCTGCACCGTTGAGTAGTCGCAAAACGTTAGTGGTAATGATAGTGACAAAGAAATATTATTAGAATTGAGCAAGATCCAGTTGGTTATAGTACTCATATTGGTTTTACGTTCTTCGTCAGCATGAACAAATACTGTGTTATTCCCGGTGATATCGTTTGAAGAAGGCTCATCAACTCTTGATTCAGTGGCGATTAGAGAATTAGAACGATTAGTAGATATTATGGAATTATCTTACAGCTACACATTAGAAATAGGAGGAAGCTGTGATACCAATGAATGTGTCAATGGAGACACGCTTCTTTCGTATCAAAGAGCTCATGAGGTAAGAAAAAAACTGCTTGAATTAAATCCTGATTTCTGCGAGCTAAAAGTGTTCGCCTTTGGAGCTAAATATCCGGAAAGAGTAGTTAGATTTAGGCTCAAAGAATTCCCGATAATCGAAAACGGCATGTTGCATTATGCAGATAGTTTAGCAATTAGCCCTTCCATCGATTCGTTAATAGCCGTATTTGAATTTGTTGAAGATCAGAATTCTGGAGATAAGAAAAAGATCGTGATTCTGGAAATATCGAACATGTTTCCATCCATAGAAGGCCGCATTCTCTATCAAGATTTTATCCTTGTAGATCCTATGATAATAAGAAAAGATGACGTTCGAAAAAGTGATTTCTTCAATGATTCTATTTATGACGCAAATGTCTCTACGCTTGAGGTGGCAAAAAAAATTGAAAGGACGCGGCTTGCATCCATCAGAAATATTGTTGAGCGATTTGAGAGAGATGTAGAAATAGTTATCAAATCAAGGCCAAGTAAAGAATATAATGGTATTAAGTTTCAAATCTATGAGACAAATTGCATAATCCAACAGTAAACTACCACTAACAGCGCCTATGCTCTACGCTTATTTTATTAATTTAAACTACCGGCGGAATAGCAGCCGCAAAACGAAATTCGTAATAATCCATTTCCAACCATTACTGATTAGACAATGTGTGATTCGTGCTTTTATAATGAAATACCGCGGTTTGTCGAACAAGCACAGTTCGAAGAGTTTGATCTAGCCTTAAGCAAGAAAACTAAACCACTCTCTACAACGGAAATAAAGTATTTAGGAAAAATTGAATATCCCAATGACAAAGGATATGGCCGATACTTATGTCTAGACAGTAATACAGAATGGTGGTACTCCGAGCCGGATCAAGCATGGCGTGGATTTTTTGTAATAAAAGAAAACGGTGAACATCTACTTGCTCAGTTCAAGAAAGAAGATAAAAGGAAATCAATTGGCTGTATAATTGCCTTAATTGCATTTATTGGAATTGTATCGTTTTTATTTTTATGGTGATGAGTAAGAAACTTGAAAACATTACAGGTGTCATATCACTAATCGTATTAGTAACCCTTCTATACCATCTCTTATGTATTCCAGGTGGTATTATTTTACCTGGGTTAATTCTCGGTATAATTGTAATTGCGCTGATAGTGGTTGCTGCGTTAGGCATTGTTTGGTTCACAAAATTGTTTTGGAAAAAGATGCCTGGCCGAACCGCATTTTATATCATTACTGCAGTGGCATTTATTTTCTTTCATTATCAAATCTATTCTCCTACCTTAAAAATCGTAGTCCCACATAATTATACAGGCCAAGTTACACTCGTGCTATCAAATGTTTCAGAGAATATACTTACACTCGACACAAATGGAATTGGATATTTGAGTGAAGAGACTTTTAATCGCTTATGGTCCAAACCATCAGTTGTAGACGAGTGTGGAAATGATATTACGGATCAGTGTGTAGGGTTTAATCGGTCATCATTTTATGCACTTAGATATTCAACATCTTCAGAAAGTGATAAAGAAATAATTTCACTATCGTTTAAAATTATCCCAACAGACACTGTTGGAACCAAACAAAACAACTATCGAAGTATCTATTATAACATCGACACGGAAAAATTGAAATAATATGTGGAGAACAGCAATAATATTGCTTGCACTAAGCTCATGTTTCCATGGCACTGATGTGGAACAAGAATTTATCATGATTCAGCATGATTTTTGGCTTAGTCGCTCTGTTACAGACGATAATTTCACTCTTTTATGGAATACAGACTCAATACCGCGTGGTGGTTTAGAAGTAATTTCTGAAAAGGTTCAGGAAATTAAATCGAATGAAGATTTTATTATTGCAAATCAATTACCACAATACGCTAAAGGGGATAGCATTCAATTAAACTACTTCATAATTGACCTGACAAAATATCAAAGTCCGCACCGAGATTCTTATAAAGTGTATGAATTCAATACAAAGGAAGAATTTGATGCAAAGAAAAATGAATTAGGCATTAACATAGATATTAATTGATCCCCAGTATGTAAAAGAAATACGCATTACAACTCCAGAGCAAGTGAAACTTTCGAAGACTGAAGCTCGAGCGAGATTGTCGCTCGAAAAGCTGAAGGAGTGTTGGCAAATCATTATCTTACAATCATATAACATTTACCCTTCGACTGCGCTCAGGGTGAAAACACGTGCGGCGATCGTATAGCTGTAAAACGTTATAAACTATGAAGGCCACCATCACGATAGCACTGATCGTTTTGTCCAACCTGTTACTAGGTCAAACCGGAACACCTGTTAAGCAGGAACGTGAAATAGTCGTGGTAGATTCCCAATATGTAGAAATAAAGTCCTTTAAAGATCAATTTAACCACATCGATAATAATAAATGGTTTTATACATATATGGATACAATAATTGATTCTGTCGGGAATAAATGGATTGGTAATAAGATAAATGATCCATTTATGGAATTCAATGATCGTAAGATTGGAATCTGGACTCAATATTACCCAAATGACTCTGTTAAATCAATTGGAGAATTTTCACTCGGTGCAACTACTTACTGTCAATTCGCAGGTCCTATTATTTCTGGCTACAATTTTAAAAGCGGTAAATGGCTCTTTTTCTACCCAAATGGTCAACTCAAGGCGGAGGGTCATTATACGTTAAAAGTTGAAGAATTTGGTAATAATTGCGGTGATGATGGTTGGTACCGAAGCACTATGAATGACAATAATTGGAACTTCTATAATGAATCAGGCGAGAGAATAGAATCACTTGAGTCAGCAATAGAATTGGACGGTATATAATAATAGCTCCTATACTCCATGCATCGAAAATGTTATCTTAGAATTGCGGAGCGGTGCGTAGCCGCAAAACGATGGCCACAATTAATATAGACAATGAAACAAACAATAACAGTACTTCTCTTGATAGTCTTTTCAATGACGGTAATGGCACAAGACGACCAGACAACAGAACTTAAAGGACTTTATGACAATCAGAAATATGACGAGATAATTGACATTCACGCCTCTAAAGCAAAAAAATATCCGGCAAAAGCCATTTACTACATCGGAATGGCTTACTACATGAAAGCGGACGACAATAATTGTCTTAAGCACATGGACATGTCAATTGAGAAAGACCCAACCGACCCTGATGCCTACTTTATTAAAGGAATGACCTACAATTACATGGGGCAATTTGAGAATGCCATAAAATTCTTCAACAAAGCCATCGAACTCCTTAATACGAGCGGTGACTATTACAGTGGACTTGGTGATTCTTATTTCAGCATTGACAAATTTGACAAAGCACTTGAAGCCTATCAAAAGGCAACAGAACAAGAAAATGCACCAGACCGAGCTTACTTAATGATACCTCAGATTTACAATTCTCTAAATCAAAAGGAAAAAGCTTTAGAGGCATTTTATATCGCCAAGGGCAAAATATCAAAAGAGAATGACTCATATATCAACGTGCTATACAACATCGGACTTTTTGAACTACTTGCAGAGAACTATGAAAAAGCCGAGACAGCTTTTATGGAACTTGTTGAACTTGCACCCAACGACTACCATTCATATGCTAAGCTTATTCAAATTCACTATGCTCGCAAACAATATGACAAAGCTGAGCCATTGGAAAAGAAGCTATATGAAGCACATGGCAAAGGATTACTAAAGGACAACCTAAAAGACATGTTCTGCTTTGACCAATTCAAGTGGAACGATAAACTAATTCAAGTATTTGAAAGATTTGCAGAGCCCGAAGGAGAATTGTACTACAAACATCTTTTCTATGTAGTGAACAAAGACGGTGAAATTGAATATCGCATACAGACAGAAAATTCTGTAATCTCGGTTGAACTCGGAGGACCTAAGTACATTCTTGGCATGGACAAAGGCGACACTCATTCAACCTTCAATGTTGGTTTCAATGAGGGCTTCAACTATGAGGACTTAAAAAGTACTGTTATTGAGATTTTGGAAGGAAAATTAAAACCAGGTGCTTCATCAAGACCTGGAAAAAAATAAAAATAACTGTGGCTAACAGCTCCAGAGCAAGCGAAGCTTGCGAAGACTGAAGCTCGAGCGAGGTTGTCGCTCGAAAAGCTGAAGGAGTGTTGGCAAATCATTATCTTACAATCATATAACAATTTAATATCTGCACCGTTGCATAGTCGCAAAACGTTAGATGTAATAAAAATGACGAAATTCATTCGCAACAATTAAATTCAACTCATGAAAAAGACGTTCTATTCCCTACTCAGTTTATTTGTTCTGTTCGGCTTGTTATCACTTAAACTAAAGCAGATTCAGGCATTAACATCGTTTAGTAAAACTGTGTATGTAGAAATTGACCGTCAAAAGGACTCTACTTTGTTTGTCCCTTATTCAAAAGCCTGGTTGGAATCATGGAATTTTGATAATCCTGATTTAAGATGCATTGCTTCACCAGCGATGAACGCCGAAAATTATCTGGTTGCATTCAATGGACGTAGCGATAATTTATATACCCTTTTACATCCTAAAATCATCAACGGTGCACTAACGCTATACAGTCCATACGATCCAAAATCATTTCAAGTACATGACGATGGTGAATTGCGCTATCCGATCAAAGGAACCGAGCCAAACGATAATTTCTTGAACTCTCAGGAACTCCGCGATCAGATGTGCCATTACTTAGGACTTTTTGGACCGCAATCGACTCGACCTTTAGCCAACCAATACGGAGAAGATAGTACCGTCATATGGGCGGATGGCACAGTGTCATACGTATATCCTCCGCGCAATTACGAGTGGTACAGAGATTCAGAAATCATCAAGTATAAGGTCCGCCTTAAAATACTGGTTAAGAAAAACGGCGATGAAAAGAAACGGATTATCGAATCCATTGCCCCTATGGTCTTTGAAATTCGTGAGGGTCAAATCACGGGTGAACGTGAATTATTCTGGTTGGATTATAATGAAATAAAACCTCACCTAAAAGAAGGTTATTTTTTTAATGAACGCGGAAAACCCATTACATATCTGAAGTATTTTGAGGAGATTGTGATAGAGGGGGGTAAATAATTAGCTTGTTAAAGATTAAACTATAATATTCTTCTCATTTCATTTTGACAGTTGCGTATAACAGCACTTTCACTCCATTGCACAAACCCTACTTTCAACATCTAATTCATTTAACCCAACATACTTCAAAAGCTATGTCGCTTTTTCTTAACTTACAACTACAAACATTTTAAAACGTGCGGCGATAGTATAGCCGCAAAACGTTATAGATAATGAAGTATGCACTTAACATACTGCTACTGTTCACTCTGTTTCAGAGCTCTGCGCAAAATTTGGTGCCTAATCCGAGTTTTGAGGATACGCTACAATGCACCTGGACATTTGGCGATATTCAAAACTGTCCGCCTTGGTTTCAACCCACTGCAGGAACACCGGATCAATTCCATGAATGCTATGTCTCTCAACCATGGGATGTTATGCTTGATGTACCCTTAAACAACATGGGATACCAACAACCCGTTTCTGGAAAAAGTTATGCCGGTTTATTAATCGCTTATCCTTGGGTAGGAATCGCTCCCTGGAATTGGGAATATAGAGAATACATTGAGGCTCCTTTAAATTCGCCTTTAACTGCTGGCGAAACCTATTATGTTTCCATGTTTTTGTCTTTAGCCGATAGTAGTCATTATTATACAAATTCCATTGGCGTTCACTTTACAGTCGACTCATTGTTGAATGACTCCACCTATGCATTCGTTCTATCCCCATCATTAAGTAATAGTAATTATTTAAGTGATAAAACCACGTGGATGGAATTTCGCGGTGAATACATAGCACAAGGCGGCGAAAAATTTATCACCATTGGTAATTTTGAGAACAATCTAAATACCGACACGATTCCTACAGGAAGCGGTAGCATTACTGGTATAGATGAGTACTCGGCCTACTACTACATTGATGATATTTGTGTGTCAACTGATTCGTTATCATGTTACAGTGAGGTTGGACTCAATGAACTCTCAAAACCAGAAAAGGAATTAATACGGATCGTAGACACCATGGGCAGAGAAACAGAGGATAAACCCAACACTTTACTGATCTACGTGTATAGTGATGGTACTACAGAGAAAGTGTTCCGGCTGGAGTAATAGCGTAGCCACTTAACGAATTGCACAATCGCATGTAACGCTCAACCAAAGATTCGTTATGCTTTGCAAACTACCCCTATGAAAGCAAGAATCTTAACCTTATTCCTATCGGCATTTGTCTTTGTTCTTTATTCATTTGACCTTCCAAAAAATTGGTATGCAGCCGGTTCAACACCCAAAAGCTACAAAATGGGAATTGATGTTGGCGCAGGTCAAGAAGGTAATAATGCTGCCACTATTCAATCTAAAAATGACAAGATCAAAGGATTCGGAACATTAATGCAAAATTGCAATCCGGATAACTACCTGGGGAAAAGAGTTCGCATGACTGGGTATATTAAAAGCGAGACAGTGGAGGGTTGGGCTGGACTATGGTTGAGAGTTGATCAAAAAGACTCGGATTATGCAATCAGTTTTGACAATATGAAAAACAGAGCTGTAACGGGTACAACAGAATGGACCAAATACGAAATTGTACTTGATGTTCCACTTAATGCTACCAATTTAGCCTATGGCGCTTTGCTATCTGGTACAGGCAAGATCTGGTTTGACAACTTATCATTTGAAATAGTTGATAATTCAATTTCTACAACCGGAGAGGACTCACAGAGCTTAATGCCTTTGTCCGAACCAGGAAACCTAAGCTTCGAAGATTAAGGGCAATGGAAGGCTGTTCTACGATAGCTCGAAAGCGTGATAGTATAATCGCAAAACGTTATACACAATGAAAATTGTTTTCATAATTGTACTTGCTTTTTCATTACCACTTTACGGATTCTCTCAATCTCTTGTAAAAGAGGTGAGATTCAAGATGGAAGGAACTTGGAAAGAACGAGGTGAGTCGAATAATCACCACCGCTTGAACAGGATTAGTTTTGGATCCGATACAACTGGAAATTGGTCCACAGAAGGAACCATATGTGATTGTGAGTTTTTCAAAATTTATGAGGAAAACGATAAAGTCTTTATACGTCGATTGATTATCCTCGATGGTTGGTCAGATCCAATTGAGATCATTTCCGTTAACACTAAGGAACTTGTGGTACGACATCTGGACAATAAGGTCTATAGGTATAAAAGGAAAAGGAGTAGGAGATCGCACGGTTAATATGGATTGCTTAAAAGCACCTACTCAAAATTCTCCTTCAGAATTACCTGCTGAATTTTAATATCGATGTATTCGAAACTGATCGGCACTTCCAGCTTTCTCTCTAATTCCTCAGCGCTTATCCTAAACTCCAGTGAAAGTTGACAGGGATAGGCACCATCACTTACATGTACGAGATCACCTTTGCCGATTAACTTTAGCGGAGAGATTTTACCGAGCTCCAGATCACCTCTCACTTCAAAGCTCAATGGAGGGTGTTCCTTCGTTTTTATGTATTCAAGGTCAAACACACCGTGATAAGAGAACTCCTTCTCCTTCAAACCACCAACTTTATTTAAAGAAGAATCTGACAATGTCACCAGTTCACTCGTATTGATAAACATGACAAATTCCGCCGTTTCGTAATTAAGGGCTACTTTGACATTCCTTGATTGCAATCTTGTGAGGCTGTCCTCATAATGCACTCCAATATCCACCACTGCGTGAGATGTCCCAAAGGTATTCTGGGCATTAGCATAACAGCCAATAAAAGCGGCAAAAAGAAGTAATACTATTCGAATCGATCTATACATACTTATAATATAAGGCAATTTATGGAAAGGATCTTAATTTAAACATGATATTGGTCAGGAAGTTTGCTCCATAGAAATAATGCGCGCTTTTCATTATCTTACAATCACTTAACACTAGTAGCTATGATCAAATACTTCCTATTACTCGTCACCATGCAATTAACGATTGTTTCATCCCGGGCTCAGGACACCTTTTCCATTGTTGCCGTTGACAGTGTCACCGGTGAGGTAGGTAGTGCCGGTGCATCCTGTGTTGATCTTTTTCAGGCCGGATTGCCCAACGATGACTTTCTGGGACAACTACTACCCAATCTTGGCGCGATTAACACACAAGCTTGGTATATTCCGGCTAATCAGAATAACGCCACAAACCAAATGAATCTTGGACAGACACCTAGTCAAATAATTCAATGGCTTATAGCCAATGATGTTCAAGGACAACCGGAAAAGCGCCAATACGGCATTGTGGGATTTGTGAATGGTTCACCGGAATCAGCTGCACATACGGGATCTGCAACGGATGATTACAAGAACCACATTGTTGGACCGAATTATGCCATTCAGGGAAACATCCTGCTTGGTCAGCAAGTACTGGATTCGATGGAAGCCCGATTCTTAAATGAAGAAGGAGACCTTGCATGCAAACTTATGGCAGCACTTCAGGGAGCAAATATGGTGGGTGCTGATACGCGCTGTGCGACAAACGGAACGTCTTCCTTGTTTGCCTTCGTTAAAGTAGCTCAGCCGACAGATGTGTTTGGTTCACCATCATTTCTGGTTTCTGTGCGAACAGCTGACGGAGCCGGGATAGAACCAATTGATTCACTTCAAACAAAATTCGATCTGGTAAAAAACTGTGGTCCGGCTAATCTGAATGAGTTGAAGCCTCAGGAAAAGGAAGTAATGAGAATTGTAGACCTCATGGGTCGTGATGCTGAGGACAAGCCGAATACTTTACTAATCTATATCTATAGTGATAACAGTACGGAGCGAGTATTTAGGGTTGAATAGAAAATAAGTTCAATACCTGACACTTAAAATAACACTACACAGAAATCAACGTCAAACACAAGATTATGCGCACATTATTCATTCTACTAACAACAGTCATCCTGCTTACTCCAAACACAAAGGCACAGGAAAATGTTGAGATTTCAATTCAGCTGATTACCCCGGAAGTGCTGGGACAAGTCAACCTGGACATGCAGGAGCTTGTTTTGTGGATTAAAAAAACGAATGAAACGATAGAGAGTTATTTCAGCGATTCAAAAGATGATTTTGACATGATGGCTATTGTAAATTTTAACCCAAAAGGTAATAAGGAGATTAGCTTGCACTTCAGAGCAGTGAAGAATGTTTATGACAAAGGGAACAAACTCCTAAATATGATTTCCGAGCCCCCAATGCCGAAAACAAAGATTTCAGATTATTCTATGGCTATAATGGCCCAAGTGAATGAGGGCGGAAAAGAAGATAATCTGTTCGAACCCGAAGTAATATTACCAGTTGAGCGCAAACTGATGGCGTTTGAAAAGATGAGTCTCAGCGAACAGTATGAAGATATTCAACGGATGGCGAGCCAAGAGATAATTCCAATTATAGGGCATTTCCTGTCAGATGTTGATCCTCAGTTTGCCGGGGTACTTGCATTAGGCGAGTTAATTAATTCGTCTGATCTACTGGAAAAGACCTCTGAGGAAATAACATCGCACAATGCCGATTTCTGGAGGGCTACCATGGAAATGCATCAACGTAATCAGTTAATACCATTCACGAAAGTAGCTGTTCATATGGCAAAGGGCGAGATCGACCAAGCAAAGAATTTAATGCAAATTTTGAGTTTCTTTTCGGATGATCAATCGTTGCCAGAAGCATTTAACGAAGAGGTTGTCGGGAAACTGGATATTTACGACAGAGGACTTTCGGCAGAGATTAATAAGGGCATTGCACTTCACGATAAAGGGAAATATGACGAAGCAGTTAATATCTATGAAGAATTATTGGGAAGATTCAATGGCTCTGCCTGGTTGAATTATGAGTTATATCTGTCAAAGTCAGCAGGATTTGAGAACACAGATGAGCTAAATGATATCTGGAGCAAACACAAAGACAATATTTATAGCAATGATCCGATGTATAGCACTTATGCTCAGGCAAATTCCAAAGAATCGGGATTTGAAATGTGGAGAAGAATGGAATTGAAAGAACTATTTGGGGCACGGGAAAAACTGATAGACGACCTCGTTGAATATGCTGATATCGCCCTTGATCTAAAGAACTACGATATAGCTGGACAAGTCTATTGGATGATCCTATCCAATATTCCACCTGAAAATTACGGCGATAGAGACCTTCTGGCCTATTACCTATATTGCATGAGCCAACTTGGACATGAGAATATTCTGGATAATTTCAAGGAAGAGTCTAAAGAAGGAATCGATGATGTAGCAAAGGAAAGGGAAGAGTTCAAGCAGAATCACTTTGGATATAAGACTATGAAAGATTAACTCTTTCCTGATTTAAAGATACATTGAATTAATAGCAAACAATGATGAGTACAACACCGGAACACGATCAACGTATTGCAAAAATGACTTTTGCTTCAGTTTATCCTCATTACGTGTCCAAGGTTGAGAAGAAAGGTCGAACAGAGGAAGAGCTGATAGAGGTGATCGAATGGTTAACCGGCTATAACGCGAATGAGATTAAAAATCTGATCGATCAAAAAGTGACCTTTGAATCATTTTTCGAACAGGCAAAACTCAATCCTAATTCAGAACTTATCAAAGGAGTGATCTGCGGCTATCGCATCGAAGAAATAAAAACTCCTCTAACAAAACAAGTGAGGTATCTCGATAAACTTGTGGACGAATTGGCCAAGGGAAGGAAGATGGAGAAGATTTTACGGCAGTAGAGTTGATCATTAAAATGACGTTATTTAAGCACGCTGATAGTCTGTTCAACAATGAAACAATGGTTTAAATACGAGTATGGTTTTGTGAATGTAGACGAAAACAATCTGTATTTAACCAATACTGGAAATTGGTCAGAAGTGAAAACCCTAGAAGAGAAATCCAATAACAGATCACTTAATGTACCGAAATGGAAAGCTATACTCTTTATGTTAGTGGTTGGAGTCATTTTTCTATACATGTTTTTAACGAACCTAATGAGCGGTAAAATAAGTTTGTTGTTGATCATTGGCTTGCCGGTTGGGGGATACGCTGTTCATAAGTACATAAAATCCGAAATTGGTAACAGCTACAAAATACCCCGCTCTAAAATACTTAGTGCAAGCATTGAAAATAAAGTTGTTCAGTTAACCTTTTTAGATGCGGATGACAAGGAACAAACAGAAACGTTAATTAATGTCTCTGAGAGTGGTATTAAATTGTTAGAAGAGCTACATGAATCAGTCAGCAGCGACAACATCAATTAAATTCGCTAACATTTTTTTGTATCTTAAAAGACATTCGCTGTCGAATAGCGACGGCTGAATCAGCTAAAGACATACCCTATGAAAAATCTAACCATTCTTTTATTTGTCCTATCAGCATTCGCTATATATGGTCAATCAGATAAAGAAAAAGCCTTCAATAATGCCATGAAAGCAATTCAGGAAATGGATTCAGGCAATATTGATGAAGCTATTGATCTCTTAAAGGAATCGGAAAAACTCGATCCGGATGAGATCAATTATCCCTATGAAATGGCATACGCATATTACCTGGACAAGGAGTATAAGAAGGCTATCAAAAAGCTAAGTGGTTTAAAGGACCATAAAAATGTGATGGATAAGATTTATCAAATGTTAGGTAATTGCTACGATATGGCAGGTGATGAGAAGAAGGCAATTGAGCATTATGACAAAGGGATCGAGCTATTCCCAAATTCGGGAATCCTATATCTGGAGCGTGGCAATATGGAAATGAAAAAGGAGGAATTTATTAGTGCACTTGGCTATTACGAAACGGGAATCATGGTGGAACCCGAATTTCCATCCAATTATTATTGGGCTACGCGTATCTATCTGAATTCGACAGAAGAGGTTTGGGGTATGATCTACGGTGAAATATTCATGAACATCGAACGAAACACACAACGAACCCTGAACATCAGTAAGATGCTTTATGATACCTATGACAGCCAGATTACCTATACGTCTGATTCATCTTTCTCGGTAAGCTTTAGTCAAAATGCAACGATTACTCTAGACGACATTTCTGACACGAGCGATATCCGATTACCCTTCGGAGTTGGTGTCTATGAACCGGTGTTGATCTTTTCTATGATAATGGAGAAAGACATTGATCTTGCCTCTCTTAACAGAATAAGGACCAAATTTACCACATCTTACTTTAAAGATGGACACAATGAAAAGTATCCTAATGTTCTTTTTGAATTTCAAAAGAGAGTCATGGATGAAGGTCATATGGAAGCCTACAATTACTGGATTCTAAATCAAGGTGATGAGGAGGAGTTTACAAAATGGCACGAAGAAAACGAGGAGAAATGGACAAACTTCATCGAATGGTTTACGGAAAATCCAATGGAGGTCTCAGATGATCATTTCTTTCATAGCACACAATACTAGTGATAAGGTGTTGCTGCAGTAACAAAAGTTAATGGATAAAAACAAAATACTGGCAATTGCCATTAAAATAATGGGATTGTTTTTTCTGGCTCATGCCTTCAGATATTTGATTAGATTAATTATCACATTTATTCGCATGCAAAGCGAAAATAGCTTTGATAATTCCAGAATAGATGACCTAACGGAATTATCGGCGGGTTTGTTATTGTTTGGGATCGCAGGTGCTGTTCTTTTCCTTTACAAACATCGAAGTAAAGAAGTTGCCAGCCATCAAATTGATGATGATCCTACTATGGAGGAAAATTTAGTTCTCTCTTTCGATACGGCAAAATTCTTATTGAGACTCTTTGGTTTATATATGATCTCAACCGAAGGTGCGTCCTTGTTAACCAATTTGCTATGGCAGATTAGGTATCGGTTTTTTATGCCTGAATTTTATCCGGATTTAAATTATGCAGATATCTTATTTGAAATAGCTTATCCTTTAACCCTGGTGGTTTTCGGTATCATTATTTTTCGGGCTCCGAATTGGTTGCTGAATAAGTTGAGATAATTGGCTGAGTCAGAAACAATATATTTTTGTCATGCCTACTTCCAATCAACCGTCATGTCGTCTTTGAGAACCCCTTGTTTACCTTCCGGGGAAAATACCAGCGTGTAATTCAAATCCAATTCGTCATCGTAGATGCACTCAATTTCGGAGAAAGTGTATCTATCTGATTCTTCGTACTTGTTTGAACCTTCATTCTTCACCGCAAGTGTAAATGGTCCGCCTTTTTCTTTCTGAACGATTAAGAATAATTCAAAGTCATCATCGAAATTATGATGACCGCACTGGTATCTGACTTGTTCATAGGACATGGGAAGAATAATCTCATTCGGAAAATGAGCTACTCCCGTTTTATTGTCCTTTTTAATCTGAAAATAAGGGCTGTGCTCTGAATAAAATCCTATTTGGTCATATTCGAAAGGGAAAAGAACATCCCCCATTTTATTGACCATACCAACTCCGGTAGGACTAAATATTTTTGAGGTATTGTATTTTAAATATCCCGGAGCTTTATCGTCGATGGTCATTTGAAGCAGGTCCACAAATTTGGCTTTACCATCTTTGATTACAACGTAAATCTCTGAATTCAACCATTTTCCGCCATCTATATCAAAGGAAAATCCATCGAACATAGTCCGATTCGCGGTATCCTTGAAGACATACTGCTTACCTTCTCTTACGACAAACAGATAATCAATGGTTTCATATTGTTCAACGACTTCAACTGTACGGATGGTATCATATATGAAATCCATGAGCATATCCCCATTCACATTGAAAACGCCCATTTTATTGTCCTCATTTATCAGTGTAAAGGACTCATCACGACGAGCATACAAATAGCCATCCCACATAAATACTGACTCGTAATTTCCTTTCAAAGGTAGGAGAGGAGTCAGCTGATTTCCGGCTGTGTCGAGAATAGCTACTTTGTTTCCTTCCACATACAGTGCTCGATCTTCAACCTGAGCGAAGATCTCTACGAATCCTTTTTGTTCATCGGATTGAGCGTATACGGAATTGATCAGAATCAGAGATAGACTTATAAGCAGTGAGTGTGATCGCATGATTTATTCTTTTTCTAAAAATATAAAACCTAAGGAAAAAAGACTAAATAAAAAAAGAGCCTCATCGAGGCTCTTTTCAATTCTATTTGTCTTTCCTTAAAACGGTAGATCGTCGTCTTCTTCCGACTCCGTTGCCGATGAAGGAATGTCTACAGTCTCTTTTTCCAGGTTCATTTCTGAAGGACCTCCTTGTGGCATTCCTTGTGCTACTTTCTCGATGCGCCATGCATCAAGCGAGTTGAAATACTTTACTTCTCCCTGTGGACTTGTCCACTCTCTTCCTCGTAGGTTAAACGATACCTCAACCTGATCACCTGTGTGATAACCATCCAACATAGAACATTTATCCTGAACCGCCTGGAATAAGATATCCTGCGGATACATGCTTGAAGACTCCGTAACTACAAATTCACGCTTTGAGAACTTCTCGGTGACTTGTTGAGTGTCGTTAATAATCTTTAGTGTACCTGTTAATTTGAACATAATTGTGTTTGTTATTGTTTGTTATTCAGCCGTTGTTGAATGCCAGTAAAGTCATCCAGGCTTCGGTTAGTTTGTTTTCTTTTAATAATTCTTTCGCTTGCTTGTGAAGCTCTAATTCAAGCTTTGCTGGTTCGTCTTCTAAAGATAAGAATAAATCACTCAATTCCAGAAGCTTGAATTCATTCACATCTGTTTCATTGGGTAGCTCTTCGATTCCCGCCAACTGACCAAGGTCATTCGCACTTAGTATATCACTGGAACGAATGTCTTCCGGGAGCTGATCATATCCGATGCCAACAGTCATTATTGGTTTTGTGATCTCGAACATCGAATCCGCGTTCGCACGACAGTACCAATTACCTCCCATTCTAGCAACGAGGTCAATCTTTTCCTGATCTACCATTTGATTATCGTCCAAAACAGCTTCATTGATATGAATACGCGTTACCTCGCAGATCACCAGATTACCAGCGGCGCCCTGATCACCCAGTTCGCGCACTTCATTCACTTTACACTCCAATTGAATGGGTGATTCCGCTACACGTTTTGGTTTGATCGTCTCTGAATCCAATGGTGTAAAACCCGCTTTAATGAATTCACTTTCCTCCGGTTTAAATGGGGAGCTTGCCAAACTCATTTGATGCACCATATCGTAGGTCACCACATTGATAACCACTTCCGGTACGACCTTCACATTGTTATAGGTGTCTTTGGTGGTATTCGTACGACCGCTTCTCGCAGGCGAGAAGATTAAAATTGGTGGATTGGCACTGAATACATTGAAAAAGCTGAATGGAGCGAGATTGTCGATACCATCCGCATCAACAGTCGAGGCAAAAGCAATAGGTCTAGGACCTATGGATCCAAGCAAGTATTGATGCAATTGTGGGATCGTTATTTCTTTTGGATCGATTGTCAACATGTACCTCGTTTTCGCAATGACAAAAATACGAGTAAATAATTCCTTTTACCGCTTGATTTCAGAGTACTTATTCACAATTTATCAAGATGTTTCCAGTGGCGATTTTTCTGGCCGAACTTTTTTGTATTTAAAATAAATAAATATCTTTGCACACCATTTTAACGAAATGGATTTGAAATATGCTTAAGGGCGATCGAGTCCGAAAATAAGCAAGCGGATGTGGTGAAATTGGTAGACACGCTAGACTTAGGATCTAGTGCCGTGAGGCGTGGGGGTTCGACTCCCTCCATCCGCACCAGTTCAAAAAAGATGGTATAAGGTAGCTTATACCATTTTTTGTTTAGCATAGAAGGAAAAACAAAGCAATGGAAGTAGTTCGAGAAGACATCGACGATTTGAATGCGGTATTGACCGTTAAATTAGAACCAAAAGATTACGCGGATAGTGTTAAAAACACATTAGACCGTTATCGTAAAACTGCAAAGGTACCAGGATTCCGTCCCGGACATGTACCTTTTGGATTGGTTAAGAAACAATATGGAACGGCTGTTCTTTCGGAAGAATTGAACAAAGTAGTTAATGAAACACTTAACAAATACATCACGGAGAATGAGCTCAATATTCTTGGTAATCCGATTCCCGGAAAGGATGAAAATTTCAAAGGAGATTTTAGTAACCCGGAGACCTTCGAATTCATCTTTGATATAGGACTAGCTCCTGATTTCAACGTGCCCTTGACTCCAAAGAGCAAGTTTGATTACGTGAAAGTAAAAATAGATGATAAGCTCATTAATCAGCAGATCGAAGATCTCCAGAGAAGATACGGCAAACTGGTATCAGGTGATGCTGTTGGTGAAAAAGACATGATTCTCGCACAATTCGTTGAACTCAATGATGATGAGAGTATCAAAGAAGGAGGGATTCTTCACACTTCTACGGTATCAATGGAGTTTGTTGAAGACAAGAAGGCGAAGAAAGCACTTACAGGAGCGAAAGTTGGAGATAAAGTAATTGTTGATCCGAATGCCGTTTCCAAAGGAGGAGCAGATACAGCTGCAATGCTTGGAATCAAGGAGGAAGATCTGGAAAACGTATCAGATAAGTTTCAGTTGACCGTGAATGAGATCAAGGTGATGGAGCCAGCAGAACTTAATCAGGAATTATTTGATAAGCTGTTTGGTGAGGGAGTTGTTAACAATGAAAAAGAGCTTAAAGAAAGAGTTAAGACAGATCTTGAAGGAATGTTTGTGAATGACTCGGATAAGCTCTTTGTAAGAAATGTTTACGAAAACCTATTGGAAAAAACGAAGATTGAGCTACCGAATGACTTCCTGAAGCGTTGGATCAAATTCAACAACGATGCGGAGATTTCTGATGAGCAGATCGAAAAGGAATACGACGGTTATGCTAAAGGTCTTAAATGGCAATTGATCCAGGGTAAGATCTTCAAGGATAATGATATTAAATTGGAGCATGAAGAAGTAATCAACTTTACAAAAGGATTGATCATAAGCAATTATGCACAATACGGAATGCCTGCTCCGGATGAGAAAGAATTGACCGAATCGGCAATGCGAATTCTTCAGAATAAAGATGAAGCAAATCGAATTTACGATATGATGGCAGAAAGAAAACTTACTGAGTTCTTCAAGCAAACGGTGAAGATGAATGAGAAGGCTATAAGCTACGACGATTTTGTTGAGCTGGCTTCGAAATAAACAGAAAGTTACTTAGTTGAAACCCTTCCAAATTGGAAGGGTTTTTTTGTGTCCGCTTGTAACTTATTTGAATCGAATCAGTCCTACATACAAACACAGAAAAACGAACAGTAATGAAAGTAAAAGGATTGTTAGTAGCATTGAGTCTTTTAATCGGAACAAGCGTATTCGCGGGTAATGGACCAACCCTATTTAAAGAAATTAGCAGAAAGACGATCATCGATCTAAGCGATGTAGAACTGGGAGATGAAATTAATTATACAAACGTCATTTTTAAAGTTCACAACGATAAGATCAAGATCTTAAAGATTGAGTCATCATCCAAAGAACTTAAAGAAAAAGTGAAAAATCGTCTGGAGAAGATCGTATTGACCTCAGATTATGATGAGGAACAGGTTTACCGCTACCGCTTTATCTTTGAAAAAGAGTAACGGGGAGGGAGCTGAGGCTCCCTTTTTTATTTCAGCATGTTTTTGATCTTATAATCGATGCTGTCCGTATAATAGATCGTACCCCGAATATGAGGTTTATCGATCTGATAAAAGGTCTTCGGCTCAGCCGCTTTCTCAAAAAGCTCCTCACCGTGACTAAATGGTACCACCTTGTCTTCTGTGCTGTGAATGATCAGCTTTGGAATTCGGATCGAAGAAATACTGTCTTCTGCACTATACATTTCTCTGGTGCAAAATCTTCCTACTACAGGAAAGCTGGACCCTGCAATGTCTTTATGACAAGAAAAAGCTCCCTCGGTGACCATCGCGTCGAGTTGCTCCTGATACTTGATAGCAACCACATACGAAAGGTGTCCACCAAGCGACTGCCCGAACAGTATCGATTGATCACCTCTTAATTCCGGATTCGCCAGAAAATACTCCATTCCTGCATAGGCATCCTGAACCACGTTTTGTCTTGTCGATTCACCCTGTGAGAAGCCAAAACCACTGTAATCGATCATGAAAACAGAATATCCCTTTTCAACCAAAGGGGTCATCAACTTATATTGGTAAACCACATTACCAGCGTTTCCATGCAAGAAATAAATTCCGATTCCATTTGATTCTTCCGGTATAATATGCCAGGCATTCAAGGAATCACCGTTAGAATTGACCACAGTATGTGTTTTAATTTCATATCCAAGGTCATAGTCAGGTGCCGAAGGCATGGAAAAGACCGGTTCCTTATCTTCAAAATTGAGGAATAAGGTATCTTCTTTGTCCTCATCGTATTGTTTAAAGTTAGAACTCTCATCCAACTCATAGGGATGAAGAAAGATCTTATCAAACGCACAGGAACTCAGCAGACTTACTAATATGGTAATCCAGAATATTCTCATTTCAGCAATTTAATCAGATTGTCAAGATTATCAGTTTCAATAATATCGGGATTTTTTTCGATGGCGTCAATGTGTTCTTTTTGATTATGGGTTCGCCAGATAATGACTTGTAAGCCCGCGTTGTGAGCAGTAACAACATCTGCTTCTGTGATAAGATCATTCGACATGGTAATGCCATCGTATCCTGAACTCATCGCAATATCGAATCCAAGCTGAAATTCCTGCGGATAATAAAAGAGTTTAACGTTGGGATTAAGTAACTGAAACGCATTTAAAAAGTCCGTATTCTGAGCTTCGATAAAAACATTTGATTCGTAGTTATACTGATCGATTATACTATCGAGTGTGTTAGTGAAATCTGCTATATATTGCGAAATAGATTCGTTTTCAGATTTATTCACCTTGATATCGAATGAAAAGCGATAGTCCTGTGATTGTCCAACAGCATCAATGAGCATTTCCAGCGAGCTAATTCCATAAGCGCTGTATGGCGTAGCAGCATAACGAAACTCCTGTATTTCCGCCCAGGTGTGGTCACGAATTTTGCCTTCACCCGTCGTATTGCTTTCAAGTAACTCGTCGTGATACAAAACGATTACATTATCGCTGGTTATTTGAAGATCCATCTCACTACCTTCACTGTCTTTATTCAGACAATTAAGAATTGACTCAAGCGCATCAATGGGGTACAGCGAGCTAACGCCACTGCCACCGTGCCCCAGGATTTCAATGACACCATTGTTCAAATTATTGATTGTAAAATCATGCTTTTTACAAGAAGCCATGATGAGAATAACAAGAACGATATGTATAGCAATCCGTTTCATTAAAATCGATAACCAACAGTTAGTGCATACCAGGGTTGGAAATAGCTGTATTCTTCCAGGATCGGTGTAAATCCAACACGTACGCGCAGGCCATTTTTTTGGAAATTATAGCGGTAATAAACACCAGCGAAACCGTGCTGTTTACTTGATCGTTCATAGGAATCGATCGTGCCCGCAATGACAGAACTAGCCATTGCATGTCCAAGAATCAACTCGAAACCATTTGCCTCAGACCAACCAATGAGCCTTGCAGCTGAAAAATCGAAATTGAGGTTTGAAAAGAACACAAGATCGGGGTTAAAGATTCCTCTGAAGTCTATGAAACGCATAGCTCCAATACCGCCAATAAGCCCAAAATCATAGGAAGGCTTCACAAGCAGTGATCTGCCATAGCTGTAGGATACTAAACCGCCGGGACCACCTGTTTCCATATACAGTACATTTTTCTTCAAAGAGTCAGTCTGTGCATGCGTAACGAATGCCTGAAAAATAAGTACCGATATAAATACGAGCTGTCTGATCATGCGTGATAAGGTCCAAAATATAAAAAAAGCCACAACGAGGTGTGGCTTTTATCAAAAACGAAAATTTATATTACTTGATCGTCAGGTTAAACGGCAATCGCATTTGAATTCCTGAGTAACCTTCCAGTTCTTTAAGTTTTGCATAATAGTCTTTCAACTCTTTCGGGAGTTCCATGCCAGTGCTAATCTCAACACTCTCATTTTCTTGCTCCAGTTGTGCGATGAACTCTCCTAACTTGTCTTGCTTCACATGTGGGTAGTACAACACCTTAGGCTCTTTGATTCCTGCTTTTTCAACAGCATAGTCGATGGCATCATTCAATCCACCCAACTCGTCAACCAAACCAACTCGTTTTGCATCAACTCCCGTCCATACGCGACCACGGCCAACAACTCCAACTTGCTTTGTTGTCATACCACGACCATCTGCAACACGTTGTTTGAAATCACCGTAGATGTTGTCTACATTCTTTTGAATCAATGCGAATTCTTCTTCCGAAAGTCTGCGATTCGTAGTTAAGACGCTATGCTGATTCGTAGCTACACGATCGAATGTAATACCCAGTTTATCTTTCATCATATCACCTGTATAGGGGATGATTCCAAAGACACCAATTGAACCGGTAATTGTTGTTGGTTGTGCGAAAATATAACTCGCAGGAGCTGCAATATAGTAGCCACCTGATGCAGCAACATTACCCATTGATACAATGACCTTCTTTTTATCATTGGTCAGCTTCACTTCTCTCCAGATCTCATCGCTTGCTAATGCACTTCCACCCGGGCTATTGATCCGGAATACAACCGTTTTGATGTTGTCGTCATTTCGAACCTCATTGAACAACTTGCAAATCTCTTTGGAAGTCAATCCTTCTCCATCAGTTGTAACAGCTCCCTCTGCAAGGATTACAGCAACATTCGGATCATCTGCTTTGGTCAGGGTCTGGTCCTGATAAAATTTCTTCTTCGCATATTTTCTAAATGCAAACAGTTCAATATCGTCTACTTTAACATTATCCATTTTGTCAGCAATAAGCTTCAAAACTTCGTCACGATATTTTGTTTCATCAATCAGTTTGTGTTTCACAGCATCTTCTACATTCAGAACAGAAGCATCATCTGCCAACTGGTCCAGCTTCTTAACAGAAATATTACGATCTGTACTGATCGCCTGAAGCATTTCATCCCAGATTGCGTTGATGTAAGTTTCTGTTTGATGTCGCGCTGAGTCACTCATGTTTTCTCTGAAGAATGGTTCCACGGCAGACTTAAAGTGATTATCAGAACCACGGATCACCTGAGCCTCAACTCCTAGATCATCCAGCGTGTTTTTAAAGAACATCAACTCAGCTCCCAATCCAAGGAATTGAACATTGGAAGTAGGAAATCCATAGAGCTCATTTGCTGCGGATGAAATGTAATATTCGATTGTTGTGATCGCTTCGCCTCCATTATAAGCGACAACAAATTTTCCACTTTCTTCGAAATCGTTAATGGCATCGCGAATTTCTTTGGCTGTCGCTAATCCGCAATATAAAGAGCCTATCTCAAGAAAGATCCCTTTGATATTATCATCTGTTTTGGCCTTTTCAATTGCATGAAGAATCGATGGTAATCCAAGGCTACCATCAACAGTAAGACTGAAGGGGTCAATACTGGTTTCACTTCTGTCGGCAATTGTACCGTTCAGGGTCATGTGTAAGACCGTATTTTCTTTTACTTCCATCGCTTTCGGTTCAAAACCACTCATGAATCCTGCGATTACGAGGATCCAGATAAGAATTCCGAGCACCGAAACGATCAATGCTGCCCACAAACTGGGCCAAAATATTCTGCCAAATGAAATTTTCTTCTCTGCCATATCAATAGATTTATCTAATCTCAAAGATAAACACCAAGGTAGGTAGCGTTCCGAGAATTGGTATGGATGGTTGACAAGGCAGGATTAACTTGCTAAATCATTGATAAGTGATTAGCAACTTGTTTTAAAATTGCCCTTATTTCCTTAACTTGCAGGCAACTATTAAAACTCGAAAATGAAACTGATACTAAGCATCGTCATTCTATTGTCTGCACCACTACTTTTCGCACAGAAGTACTCGAAAGTGAAGATATATACAAATTCACAGGGCCTTCAGCAGCTGGCAGAGTTGGGACTTCCCGTGGATCACGGAAATTACAAGCAAGGTCACTTTTTTATTAGTGACTTCTCCGAGATGGATATTCAAAAGTTAAACGCGAATGGGTTTCAGTACGATATTCTGATTGACGACGTCAAAGCGTATTACATTAAAAATAGTGGTACAGCTATGCAACATGAAAAGAATGCGAATTGCCCTCCGGAGACAGGTGGTTTCAATCCACCAACTCCTGCCAATTATTTTGAGAATAGCAGCTACATGGGATTCATGAAGTATCAGGACATGTTGGATGCATTGGATTCGATGGCGGCGCAATATCCAAATCTAATTACAGTAAAGTCACCGATATCTTCGTTCCTAACGAATGAAGGAAGACCAATATTTCATGTTAAGATCTCGGATGATCCTACAACGGATGACGCGACAGAACCAAATGTTCTTTATACGGCCATTCATCATGCGAGAGAGCCACTAAGTATGTCCCAGACGATTTTCTACATGTGGTATCTGTTAGAGAACTACGCTACGAATGAAGAAGTACAATTTTTAGTTGATAACACCGAAATGTATTTTGTTCCGTGCATTAACCCGGATGGATACATTCACAATGAAGTCAATGATCCAAATGGTGGAGGGATGCATCGAAAGAATAAGCGAAATGTAGGAACTACCAATCCTGGTGTGGATTTGAATCGTAACTATTCGTACCAGTGGAATACGACAGGCACAAGTGCTAATACGAACGACGACACCTATCCCGGAACCGGACCATTCTCGGAGCCGGAAACACAAGCCATTCAGTGGTTGGTGGAAACATACGGATTTGTATCCGCATTGAATGCACACACTTATGGCGATCAACTGTTATTCCCAATTGGAACCACAGTAGCAGAATTTGCAGATCATCACGATTACTTCCAGGACTTATCAAACCACATGGTTAAGGATAACGGTTATTCCGCCATTAAAAGTTCCGGACTTTACCCGGCTTCTGGTGATTCTGATGATTACATGTACAAAGTAGACATCGGTGTTGGAAACAAGGACACAGTCTTTGCAATGACACCTGAGATTGGACCAGAGTTCTGGCCTGCACAATCGGAGATTTTACCTACTTGTAAGGAAATGGTTTTCCCGAATTTGATCCTGTCACACATGACTCATAAATATCTGGCCGTGAAAGATGAGGATCCTTCTTTGATCGGAACAATGAACGGAAACTTTAATCACTCAGCACAAAGACTCGGATTTGAAAACGGACCTATAACCGTTTCTATCGAGCCACTTCAGAACATTCAGTCAGTAGGAACACCGGTAGTTTACAATCTGAATCTACGGGAAACTGCAACAGGGGCCATCTCTTATAACCTGACAGCAGGTATTCAGTATGGCGACCCGATCGTGTATGTATTGAATACAGAATATGGGACATGGACAAAAAGAGACACTATTACCAAAACATATGGCGCAATTACTTTACAGTTCTCGGATGATGCGACAACGTCAACTAATTGGACAGGTAGCTGGTCACTGACAACGGATGATTCGTATTCGCCACCAACGAGTTTCACGGAGAGTGATGGAGGTGATTATTCCAATAACGCGAATGAAATTTATGAGTTGATTCAATCGATCGACCTGACATATGCTACTGAAGCTATGATTTCATTCTATGCGAAGTGGGAGATCGAAGCGGATTATGATTATTGCCAGTTCCAGGTATCTACGAATGGTGGTGCCACATGGATTGGTCAGTGTGGAAATTATACCGTTGAAGGCACAAACTCCTGGTGGGGCGGAGGAGCTCAACCGGATGGTGAACCCGTATGGGAAGGATCATCTGATTGGGTTTACGAAGAGATCTCCTTATCAGATTACCTGGGACAGATCATCAACGTACGTTTCCAGTTTGAATCAGACGGTGGTTTGACCATGGACGGATTCTATTTCGATGATTTCAAAGTATCGTATAATGATGAGGCAGGTCTGAATGAACTGGGTCAGATGGGTGTAAAAGTGTTCCCGAATCCGGCAAATCAGCAAGCGATTATTAGCTTATCACAAGTGATCGATGAAGGTCAGGTTAAGATTTACGATCAGGCTGGCAAATTGGTTTATACGAAGGATATTGAAGAACAAACGAATCATGTTACTGTTGACACTTCTAAATTACCCTATGGTATTTATATGATTCACGTAAATAGCGGAAACAGCTTCATCCAACCTGTTAAACTGGCTGTAGTACATTAACATGATCAAACACTGTGCGCATTGCGGAATTGATGTTGCGGGCAAGTATTGCTCGGAATGCGGGCAAGAAATAGGGGAGAAGGACTCAACGCTGTGGTCCATTATATCGGATACCTTCATGAACCTTATCGATCTTGATCGCTCGGTTTTTGCCGCGGTTTGGCTTGTGATTAAATCACCTCGAACGATCATAGAAAGCTACTGGAAGGGAAATCGCAAATTGTACGCGAGTCCGGGTAAGATCATGTTATATGCATTGGCCATTGCAGCCATTCATTTGACAAATGTCAATCAGGATATTTTGGGAGGGGCTGTTTCTGCCAATTTTAATGACGAGCAAGTTGGAGAAACACACATCATCTTTTGGGTGATCTTTTTACCTTTTTTGGTTTTGTCGTCCTATCTGGCTTTTATACCCAAGAAACTAAGTTTCGCGAAACATTTCGTTTCGATCCTGTATATATCCACATCGTTCTTTATCGTACTAACGGTTGTTCAGGATATCTTTCTGCTTGCTACCGGATTCGATATTTTCTTCAATTTTGGAATCACGCTCTTTGTCGTGTTAGTTTTTATTTGGAATGCGACTGTTATCAGATACAAAGATGGATACGGTAAGATTCTGCTCGGCATTTTAATGCAGATCCTCATACTGGTCGGAATTTTTGTTTCGCTAACCCTCTTGTTCGCGCAGATCAATTCTGAGGATCCGAGGATACGTTAACCTGATAGATTCTTCGTGTTATTAAGTTCACGTCTGATTCTTTAGTGCTTTGATTTAATGTCGATTATGACTAACTTGATGCAAATCATTCGTTATGAGAACGCTACTACTATCGATCCTTTTCTTAGGAATTGGATATTATTCACAGAGCCAATATTTAGTAAATAATACTTACATACCATCTCAATCGGTCAATGGACCTACAAAGATTATTGAGTCTACCAATCAAGACGGAGTTTTGGTTATAGCGAATTGGGTGTCATCAGGTGTGCAGACAGGTCATATAATGAAACTAAATCAAGTGGGAGACACTGTTTGGAGAAGGGACATCAATGGATTAGAATTAATTGAGCTAGAATATGAGTCAGCTAGCTCGTATCTGATTTTAGGAAATAACGGAAATACTGTTCTACTCAGTATTGATGACGCCGGTAATGTCCTTTGGAGTACCGAATACGAAGTTGGATCAGGTAATGCGATGAGTAAATCTTCAATGGGAGAAATATTTATTATTTCTAACAACAATACTGTCTCCAAATTAAATAGTACAGGTGATACTATTTGGGTGAGAGAATATTTTGATTCCATTCCAAATCCCTGGATGATTAACTATCAAGGATTTTTTATTTACAAGGTTGAAGCAGCTTCAGATGGAGGATGTGTTATCATGGGAAGTCATGAAGATCAAGGGAGCGCTGATACACGCCATTTCTTCTTTAAGCTTGACAGCATAGGTACGATTGAATGGACAAGAGAATTTAGCTCAATGGTAAGTTGGCCTATGGGAGGATATCACCATATTCAAAGCCTAGACGAAACATCAATGGGATATTTGGTTAGTGTAGATCAAGGACCTGGGAAGGATGGTCGTTTGATTCAATTTGATTTTATGGGTAACATCTTATGGGCAAAAAGATTCTCTTTAGGTTTTGGTGCAAATGACATCTTCGCTTTTCCGATTTCAGGCAATAACATTATGTTGGGAATTACCGCTGATGGATCAATTCTTCCGTATTCATACCTGCAATTATTAAAGATTAACAGTAATGGAGACACCCTTTGGACGAATTCAGTCTATGGCATTGGGTCTGGATTTGCTATTACTGATAGGTTAGATGGCTTTGAGAAGTTAAATGGAGATTTTGTCTTTGTTGGACAAGGAGTTAACAACTGGCTGGATCGAATGTATGTTATCGAAATGGAAAGTAGCGGATTATCGTATTGCAACAACATTGTTACAGATGTTAATATTAATAATTTCAATCCATCCTATTTATATGATGTCCCGATTGATATGACATTTGTACCATCCTTTCAAATATCCAATTACAATCCAGTGATAGATGTGGACAGCTTCGACATTGTCATCAACTGCTTACAACCACAAGAAGTATGTGTTGTATCCGTTGACCAGGACTCCGTTAAAAACGTGATCATTTGGGAAAAACAATACGACAGCACTTTTGTGGATTACTATAACGTTTATAAAGAGACAACTGTGGCTAATGTATTTAATGTTATTGGTTCTGTACCTTCAACTCAGGATGGGTATTTCATGGATATGACATCCAACCCGAATCAGGTTGCAGCTAGGTATTACGTTACACCTGTGCATATAATAGGACCGGAAGGAGATCCGGGCACAATCCATAAAACAATTCTGTTACAAATAAGTGCTGGTGTCGGTAATGACGTAAATTTATCCTGGAATCATTATGAAGGATTAAGCTTTGGTACCTATAGAATATGGAGAGGGAACAATACAAGTGGTTATCAATTAATTGATTCTGTGGCGAACACCTTAAACAGTTATACGGACATTAATCCACCTGCGACTGATTCGATATACTACATCGAAATAGCCTTACCTCAAGCCTGTGACCCCGCTGCCAAGGCTGCTGTTGGTTCCACCAAATCTAATTTGAGTTCCTTGAATTCTTCGGGTATTTCAGAATTGAATCTAATGGATGGGATAACAATTTATCCCAATCCAACGGATGGTCAATTCAGCATCCTGGGATTGGGCAATCAATCGGGAATTCTTAGCATATCTTCCATCGACGGGTCACTGTTTCTAAGCAAGAAAAGTTTCAAGCAGGGTGATACTTTCGAATTGAGACAAGCCGGTGTTTATCTGATTACCATTGAATATGAGCATGGGATCATTGGGACCTATCGTCTCGTAGTTCAGTAATTCAATCAACCATGCATCGTCTCTGTCTTCCCATACTTTTCCATGAGGGAGGCTTCGAAGTCGAGAAAATCTTTCCAGAGGGCATCCACATCAACGCCTTTTCCATATTTCCGTGCAAAATTTAAAAAGGTGGTATAATGACGTGCTTCACTTTCCATTAGGCTTCGGTAAAATTCCCGTAAGTCTTCATCATTGATCTCTTCGGATAGGATGCGAAAACGCTCACAGCTTCTGGCTTCGATCATCGCAGCAAACATCATCCGGTTAACAAATTGAAATGCTTTTGATCCTCCCGCATTTTTTTCTTTCAGATATGCTGCCAGATCATTGACATAAGGATCTTTGCGTTCAAAGCCGAGCTTCATTCCCCGTTCGAGAATCTTGTCGTGAACCATTCCGAAATGCTCCATTTCTTCCTGTGCAATCTCGGTCATAGCCTTAACCAGATCCGGATATTGCGAGTAAAGAACGATCATGGAAATCGCATTGCTCGCAGCCTTTTGTTCACAATAGGCATGATCTGTGAGTATCTCTTCAATATTTTTCTCAACAATATTGACCCATCTGGGATCGGTAGGAAGTTTGAGTCCAAGCATTTTATCCGACTTTTAACACAAAGTTAAGGCATGAATAGGGGATATGCGTCAAGAATTGAATAAATTTGAAGCTATGGGAATAAAGAGAATTGTTTTATTGTTTAGTGTACTGTCTGTTTTTAAGGTTAACGCTCAGCAAAGTGACTCACCAAAGTTGATGGTAGGTATTGTGATTGACCAGATGTGCTATGAGTACCTCTATCGTTATTATGAACGATACAGTGAAGGAGGTTTTAAGAAACTGATGAACAATGGTACGAATTGTCGCAATACGAATTATAATTACGTTCCTACGTACACCGGACCGGGACATGCAACTATTTATACAGGAACAACTCCGAATAATCATGGCATTGTAGCCAATGACTGGTATGATCGCAAGTCGGAAACAGTTATCAATTGCGTTGGAGATTCGGAGGCATCATCCGTTGGAACCATTTCTGAAAACGGCAAGGCTTCACCACAAAACCTCAAGGTACTCACCATTACTGATCAACTGAAGTTGACTTACAAGGACGCGAAGGTTATTTCCATGTCAATTAAAGATAGAGGAGCCATTCTTCCGGGAGGTCATTTAAGTGACGGTTCTTACTGGTACGACTATAGCACGGGAAAATTCATTACCAGTAATTTTTTCAAAAAGGATTTGCCGAACTGGGTAGAGAAATTCAACAAGAAAGGGTTTGTCGATGAGTACCTTAATCAGACCTGGAATACGCTATATGACATAAAAACGTATACCGCAAGTGGACCGGACGATTCTCCATATGAGCATTTATTGTCAGGTAAGACCAGTCCAACTTTTCCTTATGATTTAAAACAGATGTGTGCGACGGAAGGTGTGCACAAATACGGATTGTTCCCATACACGCCATTTTCGAATACCTTGCTGACTGATTTTGCGCTTAAGGCATTAGAGGCAGAAGAGTTAGGAAAAGATAATCAGACGGACATGCTTTGTATTAGCTACTCGACACCTGATCTTGCAGGTCACGCTTTTGGACCTTATTCGGTCGAAATCGAGGATATGTATCTCAGGCTGGATCTGGAAATAGCAAGATTGATCACAAAATTGGAGGAAAAGCTAGGCAAAGACGGCTTCACTTTGTTTTTAACAGCAGATCACGCAGTGGTTCCCGTTCCACAGGAGTTGATAGATAACAAATTGCCGGGAGGTTACTTTTTCGTTGAGGAAATAATTGAAGAGCTAAGAGAAAAAGTGGATAAGAAATTCGATCATGATGTCATTGCCTCTACGAACAACCTCAATATCTATCTGGATCATGAAAAAATGGATGACGAAAAGATTAGTCGCAAAAAAGTTTCGAACTACATCGCAGATTATCTGCGCGAACTGGACGAAGTGAAATGGGTCTACACCTATGAAGAGCTTCAGGAAGACGGTCATATTGATGAGTGGAAGGAAATGATTCGTCGCGGATATCATAAAGAAGAAAGCGGTGATGTAATTGTGATGCTCGAATCGGGGTATCTGGCTAAACTAGCTGATTCTGATATCGCCAGAAAAGGAACATCGCATGGCTCGGCATATGCTTATGACACGCACGTGCCTCTATTATGGTATGGAAAACACATTCCAACGCAGGAAGTATTGCGTCATGTGAGTATCACCGATATTAGCGCTACATTGACGCATCTTTTATATCTTCAGAAGCCAAGTGCAGTAACAGGAGAACCGATCATTGAGATTTTCGGTCAATAGTAATCTTTAGTTTTTCACTGGTCTGATTCGTCGCAAGAGCCTTGCGCCCGATCTTATGACCGACGACCCAATGGATGTGTTCATCATCACATAAAACCAATTGATTACTCCTGTCTTTATTCGAAACATGCCGGTCCGTCAAAATATCTGAAACGAGTTTAGAACCATTCAATCCAACAGGTGAGATTCGATCACCTTCCCTCCAGTATCTCAGCTTTAGTTCTCCTTTAATCTTATTGCGATCCAGATAGATCACATCCAGATCGAAAGAATCAGGAAGTGTATCCACATCGGCAATTTCAATAGTTGGAATTGGCTGCAGTTCATCCCTAAGAAGCGAATATCCATTCTCTTCCCGTATGATGTATTGGTATCCGTAAATGGAATGTTTGAGTTTTACTTTCTTCCCCTTTTGACTAAGCTTTTTAAGCTCTTCCAGCATTCCCGGATGTTGCCCCAGTTGCCTGAAGAGCTCGACTTGTTCCAGTTCTGAAAGTGCCTTTAGATCGTGTTCATTGATGAAATTATTTCGTAGGATCTTTTCAAAGATCGCTTCTGTATTCGATTCCAACTCCATCTGCAGCTCCTGAAATTTTGAAACGAGCAGTAGCACTTCATCTTTGATCTCCGGTATATGCTTCTCGATAAATGGAATGTATTCATTTCGCCAGCTGTTGCGAACGTATTTAGATTCTTCGTTGGATTTATCTTCACGCCAGGCAATCTCGTTCTCTTCAGCATAACTTATAATTTCTTCCTTTTTAAAAGATAACAGAGGGCGAACGAATTGTTCATGCTGTTCGAGCATTCCACTTAAACCCATAACCCCGCTATTGCGAGTGACGTTCATAAAAAAAGTTTCAACCTGATCATCCGCATGATGAGCTAAAAGCACCAATGCTCGTTCCTTATCTTTGAGTAATTCTTGCAATAGCTCATATCGAAGTTGACGTGCACGCAACTGTATGTTGTCAGTATCGCCAATCTCAAGACTTCGTATGGTGAAAGGAAGATTATACTTTTCGCAATAATGTTCGACGAACAGAGCATCGGCATCTGATTCCTCACCGCGCAAACCATAATTTACATGAACAACGTGTGGTTTCAAACCTACCTTCAAGCTCAGATCGAGTAGAACCATCGAGTCGACACCACCACTGCACGCGAGGAATAGAGGTCGCCCTCTGAGGCCTGACAACATTTTCATGTGTTTGATCAGCTTATTCATTTAGACCGTTTAAAATGGATTGAACTTTTGTAAAGCACTCCTGGTATTCCGCTTCCGGATCAGATTGAATCGTAATGGCTCCTCCAACCGGACAAGATAGACATGCCTTTTTCGAATTGTAAATAACACTCCGGATCACGACATTCAGATCAAAATCACCTTTAGGATCAATGTACCCGATCGATCCTGAATAAATTCCACGAGCGAAATCCTCGTGTTCTTCAATCAGCTCCATGGCTCTGATCTTAGGTGCTCCCGTCATAGAGCCCATAGGAAATGTTGCCTGGAGAATATCCGTAAAGTTGATCTCATCTCGCAATTCGCATGACACGGTCGAAATTAGCTGATGCACAGTTTTAAAGCTATAGACGCCAAATAATTCATCAACTTTCACACTAGATGGACGAGCAAGTCTCGATAAATCATTTCGCACAAGATCGACGATCATGACGTTTTCTGAAAGTTCTTTCGGGTCATTGCGCAGTTGTTCTTTTAGCTTTTCATCTTCAGCAGAATCTCTTCCTCTTCGAATAGTACCCTTGATCGGTTGGGAAATTAGTTTCGAGTCGACTTTTTTGATGTATCGTTCAGGGCTCCCGCACAGTACCACAAATTCATCGATTGAGAGGTAAGCTGAGAACGGTGCTTCAGTCAAACTGTTTAATTTGAAGTAGGCCAGTTCCGGGTCTTGCAGAGTGACCTCGTCCGTATAGAATTCCTGACAATAATTCATTTCGTAGATATCACCGAACTGCAACGATTCCTTGATCTGCTTTACGTGTTCTAAATAAGACTCTTTTGAAGTAGCAGGTTTCAGTTCGAGGTTTAGCTCTGCTCGTCGATCTTGCTTCCTTAGAAAATCCAGAATGACGTTCAGCTCACATTGTCCTTTTAAAAATTTGATCTCGTCTGCTGTTAATTCAGCTACGATTTCCGGCACCCAGAGGATGGCTTTAGGAAAGTGATGTCTATCGTGATTCTCAGAGGGTATATTGGCCAGATCAGCTTTGAGATCATAGCTCAAAGCCATAAATATGTAATCACCTTGATACGTATCGATAAAAGACTGGATTTCCGCCATTGGAGAATTGCCCTCCACGCGGATTGAGCTTTCGAGACCGATGCTGATCAGCCCTGAACCATCATTACTATTCAAATATGCATTAATAGCGTTCACTTCACGAATTTAAACACAATCCATGAGATACTAAGTTTTCTTATATTCGGCAGAACAGATGCTATATAGAGTCTTAAAAATAGTTATAGGGATTGCGATCCGATTGTATTACAAAAAGATCAAGATTAAAAATCCGGGACCAATCAACACGAAGGGACCCAAGATCATTATTGCGAATCATCCCAATACATTAATGGATGCATGGATGATTGGTCACATATGCAGACAGCCCATTTACTACATGTCGAAAGCGGTATTTTTTAATAACCCGGTGAAACGTGCTTTTCTACGTTCATTGGGCATGATTCCCATTAATCGGGTAATGGATGGAAAAACGAGCGGCGTATCGAATGAAGATTCATTTGAAATGTGTTATCAGATTCTCGAGCAGGGAAAGACACTGGTGATTTTTCCGGAGGGGAATAGCTTTGCTGATCGTTTCCTGCGAAGGTTAAAGTCGGGAACTGCGCGGATTGCCCTTCAAACAGAATTACGGAATGATGGCAAATTGGGACTAGAGATCATTCCTGTTGGTTTGATCTATCTGGAGCCCGAGAAATTCAGAAGTGAAGTTTTAACCAATATTGGTGAGCCAATCGATCCGGTTCCATACCTGGAAGAGTTTAAACAAGATCGTCTTAAAGCAGCACGACTTCTAACAGAGGAATTCAGAAAGCAGCTATCTGATTTGTTGGTTGAGGCGGAAACAAAAGAAAATGAAACGCTTGGCGATCAGGTAACAATGATACTTTCTTCCTCCTATGCAAGGGAGAAAGGAAAAAAAGTGGAACAAAACGTATCACTTTTGAGAAACGTGAATAGGGGATTAAACGAGATCCAGTTCACGGAGCCGGATAAATATATTTTGATTCAGTCGCTTGTATCAAAGATCGAATGGCAGATCAATCGACTTCAGATTAAAACTGATTTTCTGGATCGAAAATATCGGTCTGCACTTTTTCTGCGTCAGATCTTGCAGTCCATTTTAGCTATGATTATTGGCTTACCCATCTTTCTTTTCGGATTGATCCATAATATCATCCCGTTTAAGCTGACTGATTTTATTGTTACACGTGTATTTGAAGATAAAGAGTGGTATGCAGCGATGAATGTCCTTGGTGGACTGATACTTTACCCGTTAACCTATACCGGATTTATGTATCTGGGAGATTATTTAGTAGACATGAGTGTGTTGATGAAATGGATCTATTTTGCTTCTATGCCGATCACCGGATTATTCGCTTATTACTTCTATCATTATTACCGACATGTGAGTCTGAAATGGCGTTTTACCCAGTTAATGATGAATCGAGAGCAAAAGGAAATCTTAAAAGATCTGCGAAAAGCCAGATTGGAGCTTCGTGAACTGGTACTCGGCAAGGCCTAATTTTTCTGATAATTCAGTGAGATCTTGCCGGTCATCTTGTAGATCTCTAAATAGGTGTCTATTAAATTGAATTGATTCTCCAGATGTTGAATTACGGTATTTTGATAGGCTGTGATAAAGCTGAATAGGTCAAGCGAGTTGATCGCCCCAATATTATATCGGGTACGTGCTACCTGATAAGCTTGTTTGGCATATTCTACATTTTCATTAGAAACGCTTAGCAATTGTGTTCTGACCTGATACAGGTCTATCAGATTCTCCAGGGTATATTCCAATGAACGCGTCATTTCGGATGTCTGTAGGTTGACAATCTCTTCCTGAATTTTGGATACCTGAACAGCTCGTCGGTTCTGGAAATTATTGAATATGGTGTATCGCAAATTGAGATTCCCATAGTACGACAGGGTATACGGATCAATATTGAAGGCGTCATCCTTTATTTCGCGAATCTTGCTCCAGCTTGGAGAAACGCCACCCTGAAATGAAAGTGTCGGATAAAGAAATGCGCGTTGTAAATTCGTATTGGTTTGTTGTAGCTCCAGCGAAATGTATTGATTCTTCAAATTGCTATTTTCTCTTAGCATATCCGCCTTCGCTGTTTCGAAATTGATCGGGGACAATTCAGTATTCAAAGGATCTGTAAGATTGTATTGAGTTTCAGTGGTGTCGTTCATTATAAGTTTAAGATTCCTCAATGAATTGGTTAATGAGATTTCCTGCAATAGGAAGTTGGTACTATCTGTGAGGTATTGATTCTTAAACTGCAGTAGCTCCAGTGAATTGGCAGTACTGTATTTCTCTTTCAATTGATGATACTGATAATTGGATCGCGAGTAATCCATCAGCGATCGCATTAATTCTGTTCGTTCTTTTTGAAGCTGTGCTGTATAATAGGCTTTTAAGACATCCTGGACCGTTGCTTCAATAACGGTTAGTGAGTTGTTCGCAGATTGCTGTTCAAGTTGTTCCAGTCTGGTTTTGCCGATCCTCACAGAAAACCCTGAAAAAATGTTCCAGTTGAGGTTTAATGAAGGACTCAGACTTTGAGATAAGATGATCCCCGGTGTAAATGTGAATGGGTTTTCTGTATTGTCCTGAAGTGTATTATTGTTCGCAACACTCAGGTCCACACTCGGAAATATACCGGCTTGTGTCCACGTGTTATTCATTTCGCTGATCTCCTGATTTTTTGTTGCGATCTGAACCTGATAGTTATTTTCCAGAGCTATGAACACAGCTTGCGTTGCGGATAAATCCGATTGGGCAACAGATGTTGAAGCCAAGAGAATAAGTATAGCACTATTAATTATCCTTAAAATCATACTGTTTTCGTTGTAGTTTGATCGGAGGTTCCAATTCGCGACGATCATCAATTCGTTTACCGGTTTTTATCAGATGAACCAATGCTCTTCTTCCGTTCCAAACCATAATAGCAGAAGGATAGAAGAATAAAATAAACACGGTACCGAACAACACTCCGAACGCGATCGAAGTAGCCATAGGGATCAGGAATTGCGCCTGCATGCTTGTTTCAGATATGATTGGCAGAAGACCTGCAACGGTTGTTAAAGATGTCAGCAAGATCGGTCTGAAACGAGATTCAGCAGCTCCTAAGGCCGCATCTTTAATCGTATTTCCTTCTAATAAAAGCTGATTGTACCGATCCAGGTAGACAATCGCGTCATTAACCAGGACTCCCAACAGTGCGATCATTCCAAATACAGAGAGGATCGAAACAGGTATGCCAATCAAGCCATGACCCATGAACGCTCCGGCAATTCCTGCAGGGATTACGAGCATGATCAGAAATGCATTACCGAGATTATTAAAGTGAAGCGTGATAATAATGAACATCATGGCAATTCCAATTAGACCGACATACATCATTGAATTTCCGGTCTTCTGACTTCGCTCAAACTGTCCCATGCGAACCGTCTGAATATCGGGATACGCTTGCTTGACTTTCGGCAAGATCGAGTCTGTGATCAGACTATTCGTTGTTCCGACTTCATCCGGGTCCTCACATTCCGCATCTACAACCACGATTCGCTGACCATCTCTTCGCTTAAGACTTTCCGGTGCCCTTCCTGTGGTGAAACTACAGATCTCTTTCAACGGGACCGCATGTCCGGTAGCTGTTTTGATTTTCATATTCTCCAGATCAGCCAGTGAGTTTCGGTCTTCGATCGGGTAGCGCACCCATATTTTCACTTCATCCGTTCCGATAATAATACGTTGTGCTTCCTGACCAAAGAATCCTCTTCGTATTTGATTGAGCACCTCACTTTTCGTGATCCCATAAATGTCTGCTTCCGGTCGAATGTCGAGATAAACTTCATTTTTTCCGGGAGGCATGTTATCCTTTACATTGATCACACCGTCCATCTTTGTAAGTTCTTTCTTAAATAAATCCCGAGCACCATTCAAGGAAGCTTCATTCTCACTCGTCAACCCAACTTCAATCTCTTTACCGAATCGATTGAATCCTCCTACATACGTTTCCTGAGCCAGACGTCCTTCAGGGCTTTCGTTGATCCTTCGAATAATTCGGTTCATAAGTGAGTCTACCGGGTATTTAGAGTTCTCTGCATCAAAGAAAACGCTCAGCATTCCCGTGTGATAGCCAATTTGTCCCAGACTCTGTGAAAAACCAATATTACTTGAGAAATAGGTCAACATGGTATCACCGGTTTCTTTGATAATGCGATCGTTTTCCTCAAAAAGAATCTTTGTCGCTTTTTCTACAAAGGCTTTCGATTTAGCTTTTGGATCCCCCGGTTTATACGCTGCTTCAACTGTGAAGAAATCAGGCTGAATATTCGGGAAGAAGGTCCAGCCAATAATTCCCTTGCCGAAAAGAACGAAGGTCATGATTGTAAAAGCCATCGGAAATAAAAAACCTGCCCGATACCACTTTCTTTTTGTGCCGACAATGTTCTGAACAGCCACATTAAACCAGTTCTTTCGAACATACTTAATGCTTTTATCAGCACCCCTACGAATGGACTCCTCCATGGGTGATTTCGAAAATCCGGTAAAGAAAATACTTGCTCCGAGAATGATAACCGTCAATGGAAGCAAGATCATCCAGACATTTGCTTCTTCCGGGAAGAGTCGTGTTCCAAAATACATAACTGCCAACCCGATCAACAGGTATACCAATCCTTTCATGTAGCTGAACGGATGTTGTTTTTCTTCTGATAGAATCCTTTTGTGGCCAAGATGGGCCGGTAAAATGATAAACGCTTCGAATAAGGAAAAGGCAAGACTGGCGATTACGACGAATGCCATCTCATTCATCATTTCCATGCCTTCAACAAAGAGTAGGATCGAGAAGGCGACAATCGTGGTAATGACCGATGAAAAAACCGAAGGCAATACTTCCATGGTTCCATCCAAAGCTGCTTTATGGGCGGGTTTTCCTTTCTCGAAATGGGTAAAAATATTTTCTGCAATCACAATTCCGTCATCGACCAGAATTCCTACAACGAGGATCATTCCAAAGAGTGAGATCATGTTGATCGACATTCCGTAGAACATTCCGATTACGAACATTCCAAGGAAAGAGAAAGGTATCCCGAAGGCTACCCATGCGGATAGCTTCAGGTTCAGGAACAAACCAAGGAACAATAAGACTAAGACGAGTCCCATCAATCCATTTCGACTCAATAGATCAATCCGCTCATTCAACATGGTATTGAACTCATAGAAGATGTTGAACTGGAAGTCCGGATTGGCAGCATCGAACTCTTTCTTATAGTCATGCAATGCTTCTGTAATCTTAGCAATATCCTGTTCAACGGTTTTTTCAATTCGGAAAGAAACAGCCGGTTTACCGTTGTATTTAGCTTCTTGTGAACCTTCTGAATAGCCAAGAACTACATCCGCGACATCGCTAATCGTAATCGATTCACCACTTGTCGTTGTGCGAATAATGATTTTACCGATCTCATCGACATTTGTTTGACGATTGTTGGATCGGATATTCATTTCTTCCAGATCACCGCGGATAATTCCTGTGGTAATGTCAATGTTCTTTGTTCCCAGCGCCAGGGCTATTTCCTGCATTGAGATCTTATAACGTAGAAGATCATCTTCCCGAACATTAACGCTAATCTCTTTTTCCGGGAATCCTTCCTTTTCGATTTGTGTAATCGTCTTGGTGTTTAAGAGATCTCTTTCAACCTGAGAAGCCAGATCAGTGAGTTTGGAAACTTCTTCCAATGAATCTTTTGCGGATACACCGATAAAGGCAACAACACTACCCATACCTCCCGATTTCAATCGTCGTATGATTGGTCGTTCGGCTGCCTGTGGGAATGAGTTTATGGAGTTGATAGAATTCTCGACGTCGCTTAAGAGCTCATCCATGTCTGTGTCGACATACGCTTTTATCTTGACCTGTGTAAAATTCTCTGATGAGGTAGAATTTATTTCCTCGATATTATCCAGTCCCTTTACTGCCTGTTCGATCTTGATCGTAACACCTTCTTCCATCTCCGCAGGAGAAGCACCGGGATAAAAAACCGAGATATTGATACGATAAGGATCAAGCTCTGGGAAAAAAGATCGTTTCATCGTAAATACGGAGAACAGACCGAACATCAAGATGATGACGATCGCAGCATTTCCCCAAACGGGCCGGTTGATGAAAAACTCAATTACTTTTCTCATGCCTAGCGCTCAACTCCTTCGTATTTCACTTTGTCTTCTTTTTCTTCTACTTGCTCCAGTAAAACGAACTGACCATTATTTAAACCGGTGACAAATACTGTATCTGGTTTCGAACCGACAATCAGAATACTTTGTTTAACTAGTTTTCCTTCGTCTAAAATGCGAACCTGATTATCGTTGACAGCTACGCGAGGTAGAGCCATAGTTTCTTTCTCAGCCTTTTGATTGATTGAAACGTTCACGAATAAACCATGATAAATTTTGGTGTCTTTCAGCGGCTTGATCGAGTAATAAACATCTGCAGACTGAGTTTGTTGATTGATCACGTCGGATATTCTCAGAATTTTTCCGGCACCGATCTCTTTGCCATTAGCATCCGTGAATAAGGCACTGTTTTGACTTGAATAGATTTCGAGTTCATCTAATCCTATAGGCACCTTAACTTCGTAATCACCAATTTCGGCAATCTTGGCAACCTGCGCTCCAGGATTCACGACAGATCCGGGTTCTGCGTAAACTTCAACAACTGTTCCTGAGAAAGGAGCGATCCAATTGTATTTTTGCATGCGAGCCTCGGCACTTTTTATATTATAATATTCCGTCAGAAAGTTTCGTGTTGTTAAGAACATTCGTTCTTTTGGAGACATCTGTGGCAGCTCAGGTAATAATAATTTAGGTTTTAATTCAGCCAGATAGTCGATCCACTTTTTGGTCTCATCGGGAAATTCGATCTCAATATCCGGCATGCAGTTGAGCAAGATATTATTGAGTGCTGTTTTTCTAGATGAAAGTGACCAGTAAGCTTCAGAATTGTCCAGCTGGTATAATACATCCCCTTTTTTAAATTTGGAGCCAGGCTTCAACGCACCATTGCTTCTTTTGAGCAATTCACCCTGAACTTCGAAGGAAACTATTAGTTCTGTATTCGGTGTTATCTGTCCATAAGAAGTGATGGACATCTGTCTTATTCTGTTTTTAACCTCTCTAACCGGAACAAAGACTGTACTGTCTTCAGATTTCAATTTCTTGGAATCCTCCTTCCTATTAGACATTAAGGTGAGATAGATAAATCCTGTTATCACGATAAAGACCGTAAATAAGATGATCTGACTTCGTTTCATACTTCTTAATTATACCAATGGACAGTAAAAGTAGCATTTGAAGGATGAGGGGAGATGAAAAAAGGATAAAAAGTACTTTTTCAAGACGAGTAGTAAATAGACTGGATAAAGTTAAATAATATGCATTATTGTTAATAACTGTTGAAAAAAATGTTGATAACCTAAAAACGCCCTTCCTCGAGACCCTTTGATCTCTGCCTAAATTTGTGAATAACATTTTAACCTCACTAATAATGTTCGGAACCATAATGCGGAAGAAGGTCAGTGATGAAAAACTTGCAAACGTTTTCATTAATGGAATCTTCACCTCAATCGATAATGGTTTCCCTGTAGTAGCTGAATTTATAAATGAAGATAGCGCGTTCGTTACGTGTCCAAATGTTAGTCCTGGAAACAGCTATGAATTCAGCTTGATCGTATTGATCGGAAACCTTTCATTCCTTGAAAGTTCATTTGATCCGGAGCAGGCAGATCGGGTAGAAAACCTGATTTATACCAAGCTTGCTGCTATTTATGAAATGGATCTTTATAACTTCAAATGTCTTGTCAAGGAATATCGAACTTTAATGTCAAGACTTAATCATCCTTCTAAAAATGTACTGTATGCTATGTCAAAGGCAATTTTTGATAAGTATACCTTATACAATTTTCAGGATGAATATTTTAAACGCATGCAGGCACCTAATCCACTATTCCTGAAAAGATTGGATGAAGTCGTTGAAAACTTCATCTGGGACTGGGATGCCTTCTTTAAGAAGTATCGACTGGATTAATTCCGCACGTACACTACTTTTTTTGTTTCGAAGAATTCCTCTTCGAAGAAAGCATTGATGGGGAAATACTGAACTGCCTTTTTGACTCCTGACATCTCTTCGCTTAGATCGCCGCCTTTGAGATAAAGAATACCATTCTTTAATTCGTTTCTGTTCTCTTTAAGAAACTTTCCTTTCGTCCAGTTAATAAACTTCGGCATTGCGGTTACCGCCCTGCTGATGATAAAGTCGTATTGTCCTTTTACCTTCTCCGCGCGATTGTGTTCACAGGAAACATTGTTTAATCCAATTGCCTGGACCACTTCCTCGACCACTTTAATCTTCTTACCAATGGAGTCTACGAGATGAAACTGGCAATCGGGAAATAAAATAGCCAGGGGAATACCCGGAAAGCCTCCGCCTGTGCCAACGTCAAGTATTTTTGTGCCTGCCTGAAACTGAATAACCTTTGCGATCGCCAGGGAGTGAAGTACATGCCTTTCGTAGAAGTTGTCCGTATCTTTACGGGAGATCACATTGATCCGTTCATTCCAATAGGCATAATGCGCTCTCAGGGCTTTAAATTGTTCTTGTTGTTGATTGCTTAGAGAAGGAAAGTACTTCGATATGAGCTCAACGTCGTCCACTTAGATCGAATCTTTGGTTTTTTCCATCATATTCGCAAGAAAATCTCTGGCGCGGAATAACTGGGCCTTAACGGTCCCCAATGGCAAATCCAGTTCAGTTGCGATCTCTTCATAGCTCAATTCTTCAAAGTAGCGCTTCTCTACAAGTACACGATACCTTGGTTTTAATCGACTAACGAGCTCACGCATGTGCATGACTTTCTGTTTCTTCATGACGGTTTCTTCTGGATCAAGCGTGCTGCTTTTTGCGTCAATGTAGATCATCTCACCTTCATCCGTTTGCATGCCGGAATCCATTGAGGTGACTTTAATTCGTTTTTTCCGAATGAAATCAATCGCATTGTTGGAAGCAATCTTAAACAGCCAGGTTGAGAAGGCATAACTTGGCGAGTATTGTTCCAGTCGGTTAAAGGCCTTACCGAATGCTTCGATCGTAAGATCATCAGCGTCATCGGCATTTTTAACCATTTTCAACATCATGAAATAAATGGATTCCCGATACTGATCCATCAGACCGGCATAAGCCATTTGATCTCCTTTGATAGCGGCTTCAACGAGTTCGAGATCTCTCTTGCCTTTATCTGATAAGTGGTCTTTATCTACCATTTCTTGTTGTCTGTTCGATCAACCGTGTAATACAGGATAGGAGACCATATCGCATAAACTATGTCGAGTAGGGGCAACCAGCCTATAAAACTAACTTCGCGTATTCGCTTGAAAGCCAGACCTAAAACCACCCACTTGACGAGGAGGATCAGGACAAAAACCGCAAGCGACAACCACACGAAGTTGGCGTCAAACAACAAAATAACAAAGGAAACAAGCATCAATAACAAGGACAGTGGATATATTCCTAACATCAGTTTCTTGAAAACCTTGTAACGCTCGGAAGTTGTATAGTGTCTCGACTTTTGATTAATCCAGTCTTTCCACGTTTTAGCAGGGACGGAATAACAGAAAGATGCAGGATCTACATTGATCACATAATTTTTGTTTTTCGCTGCCTCCTGAATGAATAAGTCATCGTCACCCGAAGAAATGGAATAGTGTGATTTAAATCCACGGACACTTTCGAAAACAGCTTTTGTATATGCCATATTTCGTCCGATTCCCATATATGGCATTCTTGCTCTGGCCATGGAGAAATAATTAACTGCGATCCAGGCCGTGTCGAAACGAATGAATCGATTGAGCAATCCTTTCAGCTTTTTGTACGGTCCATACCCCAGAATAATCTGGTTTTTTTCGTTGAACTGATTGGTCATGCTTCGCAACCAATCTTTACTTGCCGGTGTACAGTCCGCATCCGTGAAGAGCAAGTGCTCATGTTTGGCACCTTTAATTCCAATAGTTAATGGCAGCTTCTTCCCATATTGCATATGTTCATTCTTCATCACCTCAATTGTTCGAAGGTTGGGATATTGCTGCTTGTATGCATCCAGGATGTATTGCGAATCATCAACGGACTGATGATTAATAATGATCACTTCGAATTCAGGATAATCCTGATCCATGATAGAGGGAAGGTTTCGGTATAAATTTTCAGATTCATTCCGAGCTGCAATGATGATAGTTACCGGTCCTGAAAACTCAGTTATTGCCTTCGATGGGTTGTAAAAAGCCAATCTTCCATAGATCAATACAACGTACAATAGCTGAATAAGTGCAAAAGCTGCAAAAGCTATGAACAGGTATGATTCAGGATCATTATGGAATTCAGGAAGAAAGTCGATCATTCGGCTGTCTTTGCTACAAATATGGCATGCTTTACTTAAATACATGTATCTTTGACCCGTTTACTTTTCAACATTCTTATGCACTTTGAGCTGGAACATCAGGATGAACATTCCAAAGCGAGAGCAGGGTCGTTGCACACCGATCACGGTGTGATCGAGACGCCGATCTTCATGCCGGTTGGTACTGCAGGAACTGTTAAAGGAGTGCATCAACACGAATTGGAAAAGGATATAAAAGCCCAAATCATTCTTGGTAATACCTATCATTTGTATTTGCGTCCGGGAACTGATGTATTGGAAGAGGCCGGTGGATTGCACCAGTTTATTAATTGGAAAAAGCCGATCCTTACCGATAGCGGAGGATATCAGGTATATTCATTGTCAGATGCGCGACAAATCACTGAGGAGGGAGTGACTTTCCAATCTCACGTTGATGGAAGCAGACACTTTTTCTCACCGGAGAAAGCAATTGATATTCAGCGAACGATTGGGGCGGATATAATCATGGCTTTTGATGAGTGTACACCTTATCCGTGTGAGTATGATTACGCGAAAAGTTCAATGCATATGACACATCGTTGGTTGAAACGATGTTTCGATCAGATGAAGGCAACGGAATCTAAGTACGGATACGAGCAAGCCTTGTTCCCGATCGTACAGGGAAGCGTTTATGATGATCTTAGGAAAGAGTCAGCTGAAACCATTGCTTCATATGATGCAGTTGGTAATGCGATAGGAGGCTTATCTGTTGGTGAACCGGATGAAGAGCTTTATGCACATACGGATCTGGTTTGCGATATACTACCGAAGGAGAAACCACGTTATTTGATGGGAGTAGGAACACCAGTCAACCTCCTGGAATGTATTTCGATGGGTGTAGACATGTTTGATTGTGTTATGCCAACTCGTAATGCGCGTCACGGTATGTTGTTTACGACAGAAGGAATAATTAATATCAAGAATAAGAAATGGGAACGCGATTTTTCTCCGATCGATCCCAATGGTTACGCTTTTGTGGATGAGATGTACAGTAAAGCTTATCTCCGTCACCTGATACGATCCAAAGAGAATCTGGCCATTCAAATCGCTTCAATCCACAACCTGGCATTCTACCTTTGGTTAGTTGGTGAAGCGAGACAGCAAATAAAAGCAGGTACCTTTCTTGAATGGAAAAATCAAATGGTTCCGAAGCTTAACCAGCGACTCTAATGTTAACGATCATTGATAGATATATCATTCGTAAGTTTCTGAGCACCTTCTTTTTTATGCTTGGGGTGATCATGATGCTCGCAACCGTTTTTGATCTGGCTGAAAAGCTGTCAGACTTTCTGAAAAATGAGGCGGGGCTGTACGAAGTAATCTTTGAGTACTACCTGAACTTCATTATCTATTACGGCAATATGTTCTCTTCGATGATCATCTTTATTTCCGTGATTTGGTTTACGGCTAAAATGGCTCAGGATACGGAGATCATACCCATTTGGAACAGTGGTAAGCCCTTTTCACGTTTTATTCGACCGTATATGATTGCCGCAACGATTTTAACGGTAATAGCGCTGATATTTAACCATTTCATTATTCCCAAATCCAACCAGGTTCGATTGAAGTTCGAAGAGAAATATTATCGGAACATGATGTATGTGGAAGATTACCATGCTGAATTTCCGAATAACGAAGTTGTGTACTTCACCAGCTACATGGCGCAATCTGATGTGATTGAGAACTTTGTCATGGAAGACTGGACAGAGGACGGAAAATTAAATTATTTCATTCGGGCATCCCGGGCTAAAAATGTTCCGAATTCAAACAAATGGATCCTGATGGATTATTACGAGAAACGTATTAAAGGTGATCGGGAAGTAATTCAGGAGGGGATGCAGAAAGACACCGTTTTTCAGTTCACTATTGACGAAATGGCAACACGGGAGAATATTGCGGAAGCGATGACTTATTTCGAATTGAAGGAATTTATTGCACGCGAAAAAAAGAAAGGCTCTTCGATGGTTCCGATGTATGAAATTGAATTGTATCAACGAACATCTTACCCTTTTGCTTCATACATTTTAACGATAATTGGAATTGCTGTTTCGAGTCGAAAACGAAGAGGAGGTATTGGTATCAGTATTGCGATGGGACTGGGAATTATCTTCACCTATATATTTGCCATGAAGGTCATGACGGTATCAGCCATGAACTTAGGATTCACAACCTCAATTGCCGTTTGGGTTCCCAATGTGATCTTCGGTGGTATTGCCTACATTCTCTACCGATTCGCTCAGAAATAATCAGCTTTCTTTTATTTCTTCTTTGCCATCGGCATGTTTGGCAAATCTACCTAAGCTGCGATCGTGAACCTGATCGTAACGTGGCCATGGCCAACCGCCAAAACGAGTATTTTGATAATCTTCAAAAGCCTGGTGTATTTCCGCTCGTGTATTCATAACGAAAGGACCATGTTGAACCACAGGTTCTTCAATTGGTTTACCTTGCAGAACCAGAATTTTGGCATCCTCTGTCCCATTTTCCAGAATAAGTTCCTGAGTCGGATCCACTTCAGCTGAATGATAATACGGAAGTTCTTCGTCGTTGATCTTCAAGGTATCACCTTTGTAGAAATAAATGGTTCTGTTCACTCCGGCTTCAGTTGCTGGAAGGGTATAGTTCGATTCCTTTTCGAGTTGAATATTATAGATCGCCACATGATGGTCTTCGTCTGCCGCCCATGAATCCGGTGGAGCAGTTGGAGCTTTGTGTTCTCCTAAATTACCGGCCAGTACTTCAATGACTGCCTTACCATCTTCACTTGTAATAATCGGAATGGAATCACTCCACAACATTTTGAAATGCGGTTCAACCATCTTACTCTTTTTGGGAAGGTTTAGCCATATCTGAAATAGTTCGAGATGATTTGGTTTGTCCATATGTATGCATGGAAACATCTCCGAATGCTGAACACCTTTACCGGCAGTCATCCATTGAACATCACCATTTCCATATCTCCCTGATGCACCCATCGAGTCAGCATGGTCGATCAATCCTTCGCGAACTACTGTTACTGTTTCAAATCCCCTGTGCGGATGTCCGGGGAATCCAGGGATTGTCGAGCCATGGTACATTCGCCAACCATCTTTTATTAGAAAATCCTGACCAATATTTCTTCCTTCCAGCGAGGCATCGGGACCCATTTCTTCATTCCCTTGAGGGTACTTATCCTCGTGGTGTACACAAAATAGAAAGGGGTCTGCGGTCTCCCACTGGAAACCAAGTGCTTTAATATTTTTCACTGCGTGTTTCTTTTCGTCATCATCTGAGTCGCTTTTGCTTCCGGCCATCAATGGCAGTGCACCAAGTGTTCCTGCACCTATGATCAGCTTTCCGATAAAGTCGCGACGACTATTCTTTTTACTCATGATAGCAACAATTAATCACCATGGTAAATATATAAAATAATTTTAATTATTTTAGCACAAATACATCCCATGAAGATCATATCTTTTAACGTTAACGGAATTCGCGCCATTATAAAAAAGGACTTTTACAGAGACATGATGGCAATCGACGCAGATATCTATTGTTTTCAGGAGACGAAGGCAACGGTAGATCAAGTGTATGCTGCTCTTGATGACTTTAAGGGTTATCATATGTACGCTAATGAAGCTGATAAAAAAGGCTATTCCGGAACGGCCATTGTAACTAAGGTACAGCCTCGTCAGGTGACATTTGATATGGGTGTAGAGGAGCATGACCGTGAGGGAAGGGTCATTTGTCTTGAGTTCGCCGACTTCTTTTTGGTAAATGTCTATGTACCGAATTCCGGCAGTGATTTGAAACGCCTGAAGTACAGACAAAGCTGGGATAAAGATTTTTTAAAGTACCTCAAGGGATTGGAAGAGAAAAAGTCGGTTATCGTTTGTGGAGACTTTAACGTGGCACATAAGGAGATAGACCTTGCCAGACCAAAACCCAATTACAACAAATCTGCCGGATTTATGCAGGAAGAAATCGATGGGATGGATGCTTATACTGGCAATGGATTGATCGATACATTCAGACTTTTACATCCGGAAGAAGTGAAGTATTCCTGGTGGAGTTATCGGGCAGGTGCTCGTCCACGCAATATTGGCTGGAGAATCGATTACTTTTTAGTGTCTAAAGATTTCACCTCTAAATTAAAAGATGCTTTTATCATGAACGATATAATGGGTTCGGATCATTGTCCGGTTGGAATAGAGCTCAAATAAAAAAGGCCGCTTAAAAAGCGACCTTTTCCTTATATGAAATAATCATTATTTCTTGTGAGAACAGCATCCTGATTTTTCAGTTGTTGCTGTTGATTTACTAGAACAAGATCCTGTCTTGTTAGTTTCTTTAGATGAACAACATCCTTTTTTCTTCTTTTTTCTTTTCTTCTTGTCGTCATCTTTCTTTACAGTAACTTTAACTGTGTTGTTAGTTCCTGCATATACTGTGTTTACAGTCATTCCTGTAAACATCACAAGTGAAAGAGCAATTGCTAATTTTTTCATCTTTTTTTGTTTGAATTCAGATATAAAAATAGTGAAAAAAAATAAACTAAATCTGATCCACGAAATCTTTGAATACCTTTTTGTGATGGTCGAGATCCATGTTTGCAGATAATGCCACCCGCACAATGTAATCCTTGTCTCCCTCTTTCGTTGTACCTTGAGTAGAAGTTGCCGGAATTGTCCAATAGCAACCATTGAGTTGTCCGTAGCTCACACAGTATTTGCTTTCTTTCGGAATTTCGTTGATCATCATATTGATCAGCTTGAGATTCAATTCGCGTTTATACGACTCTTTCTCTTCATCCGTTTCACCTTTCGTTGGTAGATCCAATGAGAATACCGAAGGCGTGAATCCTTCCTCTGCTAATGCTTCTGACACAAAGTTGATTTTCGCTGCCGGCAGCGTTTCTTGGATGTATTTGACAAATTCCCGCGTATTCTGATAGGCATCCTGGATACGCTGATTCATCGAAGGCATTTGTTTAGCCAACAATTCCATCTGAAGATCCGTCGCCTCGTTATCGCATAGTTGAATGTGTTTCTCGATTTTATCCATTAAATCAGCTGCTTTAGCGTTAGCAACGCAATATCCGGCTGTACACAATCCGCCACTTGGAAATTTGGATCCACTTACATACGATATGGTTCTTACGGATGAAAGTATTTCGTTGTCTCCTAAAAAGTGAACATTCGGACAAAAGGTTTGGTCCAGGATAAATACCGGATCAATAGCGATATCTCCCGTGGCTGTTTTCCGTTCCTTACTTAATACGTCGCGAAGTTTATTCAGGTCAGGAACTTCAACTCTCGGATTCGTTGGAATTTCTGCAATGATATATGGAACTGCATCCTGATTTGCGATTGTCTCTAAAACCTGATTCACACTGTCAACCATATTGTGACCTGCATCCACGGGCAAGTCCATTACTTCCACATTTTGTAGACATGCAGCGACCCGACGCGCCTGATCGTTGGTTCCTCCATAGCAGTTCGGAGGTACAATGACTTTAATTTCTTTTCCGGGATGATTATCCATGGCATGATGAATTAGTCCCATAGTAATGGCATATTGGATCGATAAACCGCTGGAACCAATAATCGCTTTGCTATTCGATTCGGTTATATTTCGAATAGCGTCCTCTACTTGCTTTTTATTCACTGCGCGTTCACCGGACACCTTCACTTCACTACCTGTCAATCCTTTTAATGCTGAAAAACAGTTAGCCGGCGTCATTGCGATAGATTCTCTGCGACGAACATGTTGAATTTCCGATATGAAGCTGTCATTCTGATCACCATTAACCACGATCACACTACCATATTGATCATGATTTCCAACATAAAAGTCGATTGAATCGTGCAAATCAAGGTGAAAAAGATCTTCTTGGGGTGAAAGGTAAACGACTGTATCATCTGAATGTTCGATTTCGCCGGCATCAGCTATTTCCTTCAGTTCGAAATGATATCCGTAAACCTTTCTAAGGACATCTGCATCAAAATGAATTGGCAAATCACCTGTATAGTATATTCGAGTGTGTTTGTCTGTCAATAAATTTTTACGCAGAATGGCCATTGCGGGAATTGTTCTGGAAGAGAAACTGATTACTTGTTCCATCTTGCGATCATTTAGCTTGGCAATCGTCCACTCCAGTACACATGAAAGCGGATGGCCCAATCGTATATAATCATATGCTGTTGGCAATTCGCTAAGCGACGATGATGCTGTAATATTATTCTCGTAGAAATTTTCGAATGATTCAATAAACTCGGTTTTCGCCAACGATTCATTGTAGATATCCAATCGATGGGTTGTTAAACGCAGCCAATCGTTTGGCATGTTTTCTAATACGTTCGTGATATAATTCAATAGTTTATCGTCGCTCATTGTTGTTTTATTCTAGTTGGTGTGCAAATTAAATGAAATCATTGCAATGCATCAAAATCCTTCCAAAAATCTGGATAGCTTTTGTCGACACATGCTGAATCAACAATAGTTAATGGTCCGTCACAGAGAACGGAACTGACAGCAGCAGACATTGCGATTCGATGATCGTTGTGTGGATCAATAATGCCTTCGGTTAATTCATTTGTCCCTTTAATGATCATACGGTCGTCATCCAGATCTATTTGTAAACCGAGTTTAGAGAATTCTGATTGCAAAACGGTAGCACGGTCACTTTCTTTATTTCGTAACCGCGATACACCATGAATTACACTTTTTCCTTTGCATCCGGCTGCAAGTACAACCAGGGCAGGGAAGAGGTCAGGACAATCCGTTGCATCGAATTCGAATGCTTTACGACTGCTGCCATCAATGGTATAATCTCCGTTGTTTAAGCTTACCGAACAATTGGCTGCTTCAAGTGCTGAAAGGATGGCCCGGTCTGCCTGAAACGATTTTGAATTTAATCCACCAATTTCAATATGCTCACCGAGTGCAGCGGCAACAAACCAGTAACTGGCTCCGCTCCAATCACCTTCGACGGTGTAGGTGCATGGTACGTAAGAAAGATCACTCGTTATCGTAAAAACCTGATTATGTTGATTTTCGATCTCAATTCCGAACTGCTTCATGGTTGAGAGCGTCATGTGTACGTATGGGGCGCTTTTCAAGTCTGTTACATGTAGCTCAGTTTTGCTATCTCGAAGCGGCAGTGTGATTAACATGCCTGATAAAAACTGTGAAGACTCACTGGCATTGATATAGATCTCATTGTGATCACTTTTACCATAAATGGAAATAGGGGGGAAGCCATTATTAGAATCAACCTTGCAATCCATTGAACTGATGTCATCTATTATGAATTTTTGCGAACGCTTTAACAAAGTACCGCTTGCATTGATTTGTTGAGTCCCTTCCAAAGCTGTACACAATGCTGCCAGCATTCGGAAGCTCAAACCAGATTCGTAGGCGTGAAAGTTTATATTGTCTGAATCGACCAGTGTTTGAATTCCTTTGATATCAAGCCTTTTGGAATCACCTGCTACACTTGCCCCAAGTAGGCGTGCATTTTTAATCATGGCCTCGACATCATTGCTGGATCCGACATTTAGAATAGTACTTGATCCTTCTGCCAATGCAGCAATTAGAATAGCTCGTTGAGCATCACTTTTAGATGCCGGCACTTCGACTCGACCTTTAAGTGATATGTCAGCTAGCTGCCTTTCCATTAATTTTTATCGGGATTCATCACACGCGTTTGGTGACGAATTGATTCCTGGTGAATGGCATCCATTATTTGACGAACAAATCTCTCTGTCAGATTGAAGTCATCGCTTTTGGATAAACGAGCGGCAATAACTTTCTTCCAGTGTTCGTGTTGTAGAATTGTGATGTTGTTTTCTCTTTTTAGTTGACCGATCTCTTCGCTGATTTTCATCCGTTCACCTAGTAGTTCAAACAGATGATCGTCAAGTGAAAGCACCTTTTCTCGCATGTCTTCAATGACGTTGAGCACATTCTGATCAAGCTGTTGGGAACGAAGAACCAAAGAGTCCAGAATCTTTTCCAGACCTTCAGCTGTTACCTGTTGCTTTGCATCAGACCATGCCTCAGCCGGGTTTGGATGTGTTTCGATCATCAGTCCATCGAAGTTCAGGTCCATTGCTTTCTGGCTGATCGGCATCAATAATTCCCTAGTTCCACCTATATGGCTCGGGTCACAGATGATAGGAATGTCCGGTCGATTTTCTTTTAAGGCGATGGGGATTTCCCAATTTGGAACATTCCGGTATTTTGCATGATTGTAAAAAGAGAAACCTCTGTGTATTGCAAGGAGATCATTGATTCCTTCTTTCTCAAAACGCTCAAAAGCACCCAGCCATAATTGGAGATCAGGATTAACCGGATTTTTAATCATAACAGTAACGTCTGATCCAGCGAGTGCTTCAGCAATTTCCTGAACGGTAAAGGGATTTACCGTCGTTCGGGCACCAATCCAAAGATTTTTAAATCCTGCTTTTAATGCGGCTTCAACATGTTCTTTGTTAGCTACTTCCGTAATTACCGGTAATCCCGTTACTTCTCCTGCTTTAATTAACCAGGGTAAGGCTTCACTGCCGACTCCTTCAAAACTATTTGGTCGTGTACGTGGTTTCCAAATACCTGCACGTAACATGTGTATGCTCCCCAGCGCAGCAATATCCTGACAGATCTTTAAAACCTGTTCTTCAGTCTCTGCACTGCAGGGGCCTGCAATGACAAAAGGACGTTCGATATTTTTTATCTGATCTTTTAGATTCATCTTTTGTTCTCACTCATTCTTGCACCAGACAAGGCGCTGTTTACTTATGTATTGCGCTATGCTTAGAATCAAACAAATGTACTGAAATAGCCTTGAAATAGAGCGAATTGAAATGATATTGCTGGACACACGATTCGGTTATCCAGAGGTGTTAGCGAATGATCGAAAGGATTTATTTAATTATCCCTGAAGTATTTATCCATTAAATTCTCTATTAATTCAATCGATAAAGGCTTGTGTGCGTATTCACGTATTTCTTTGTATGTCGAAGCTCGTACCTGATCATCCGGATTCATGGATGTCGTTAACATAACGATTACACTTTTACTCCGGAGTTCCTTATCCAGCGCTTTATATTCTTCCAGGAATTCCCAGCCATTCATTGCAGGCATATTGATATCCAGAAAGATCAATTCGGGTGTAAGATCAGAAGTGTTGATGTAGTCAAGTGCTTCAATGCCACCGGGAACAGTTACACTGTGTTCTGCGAAACCGCTTAAATCGACAATTCTTTTATGAACGAAATTAGTGGCTTCGCTATCGTCTATTAGTAAGACACAATTTAGTTTTCGCTTCATGACAATTAATTATTCGGGTATTGTAAAATAAAAAGTACTTCCCTCTCCGGGAATTGAATCGACCCATATATCTCCTCCATGTAATTGGACAATTTTGTAACAATGCGCCAGTCCAATTCCTGAACCTTCGTATTCTCCCTCCTTATGTAATCTCTGAAAAATGACAAATATCCGATCCTTGAATTTCTCATCGATTCCAATTCCGTTATCCTGGATTGCAAACTTCCAATGATTATTTTCTTTTGTCGCACTGATTTTAATTTCAGGCGGTATATTTTTTTTGGCAAATTTTATTGCATTGCTGATTAGATTTTGAAATAATAAGCGCAGATCCATTTTGTAGCCGTTAATCTCGGGGAGATCATCAACCTCAATTTGAGCCCCGGATTCTTTAATTATCGCCGATAGGTCCCTAAGTACAGAATCTACAAGCTCGTTACAATTGACAATCGCTTTTGCTTGATTCCTTCCAATCCGACTGTATTCAAGCAACCCTTGAACTAGTTTGCTCATATGAGTACTGGCTTTCGAAAGAAATTGCAATATCTGGTTTGCTTCCTGGTCTAGTTTGCCATCGTATTCTTCGATAAAAATGTCGACCAAACTATTTACGGTTCGCAGGGGCTCCTGTAGATCATGACTGGCGATGTAAGCGAATTGTTCAAGCTCTTTATTTTTAGCGTTTAATTGACGATTGGAATCTGTTAGTTCTTTCTCATTTTGCTTACGTTCTGTAATATCCTGGATAAAAACATGTATGATGGGCCTGTCACCTAACAGATATTTACAAGGGGTGGCTTCAGCCATAAACACGGAGCCATCTTTACGTTTAAAGAATGTTTCCACACTGAGCTTATTTTTCCTTTCCATTTCATTCAGAACCTGATTGGAGTGATCGAGCTCTTCTTCCGTATGCAAATCGTATATACTCATGTTCAGCAATTCGTTTCTGGAATAACCAAACTCATCGACGGCACTGTCATTAACATTAATGATATTCATGTCCATGTCATGAATTATTGTAGGTATCACCGAATACTTAAACATTTGTTTAAACAAATCATTCCCTTCGTCGATCCGTTGAAAATCTGCGTATGGGTTATCTGGTTCTTTATTGTGATTCTTAGCCATACCTTCAATTAATTAAGGAATTTATTGGTCAGATGAGCATGAACTATCTAACGATATAATTCCACACACTAAGACATTGTATTAGTAAGTTACGAAAAAACGAAATCAATTGAAAGTCAGACCTTAATAGCTTTGATTCTCTTCAAAAATGTAGATATTGAGTCGTTTGATCTCGAAATGGAATAAACCAATTCTATTGATTTTGCTAGTGACCCTGGTTGAATCCTGCTAGACTTAATTGAGTTCCCCGATCTTTGTCAGCTTGGCTTTTACCTTATCGCCAATTTGAATGTCGAGCTTGGTGTCAATTGGAAGAAAAAGGTCAATACGCGAGCCGAATTTAATAAAGCCATACTCTTCTCCGGTTTTGACTTCTTGTCCTTCTTCCAAATAATAGCAGATTCTTCTGGCAACTGCTCCGGCTATCTGACGAAATAATACTTCTGTTCCCGATTCATGTTCCGCAACAAAAGTTGTGCGCTCATTTTCGGTACTGCTCTTCGGATGCCATGCTACAAGAAATTTACCCGGGTGATACTTCACATATTTAATCTTACCACTTATCGGATTGTAGTTGGCGTGCACATTAAGGGGTGACATGAAAATGGAGATCTGTATGCGTTTGTCCTTGAAGTACTCATTCTCTTCCGTTTCCTCTATAACAACGACCTCTCCATCTGCTGGACACATAATGTCGTTCTTGTGATACTTACATGTCCTGTTGGGTATCCGGAAAAATCGGACGATCAGATAAAACATGACCAGGACACCAGTTGTAAGCAGAACAAACAACCATAACCACCCTGTGTATTGATACAGGAAATAGCTTCCGGTTTCAATGGCTCCAAGAATAAGAGCTGAAATAAAAATGATCAGAAAACCTTCTCTGTGTATTGACATGCCTTAAAAATCAGCCTCAAAGTTAAATATAAAAAAAGGTCCAGGCGATAAAAAATGGAATTGTAAATATGGCTGCATCGAATCGATCCAGAATTCCACCATGTCCGGGTAAGATATTGCCGGTGTCTTTGATATTCAAAGATCTTTTGATCATGGATTCCATCAGGTCTCCCAGAATTGCGCATGGCGCCACGATTGCGGCTGCAATCATCCAAAAGAGTATATCTCCCATGTCGGTGTAGTAACTGATAGTATATCCAGCCGCCAAGGTGAAAAGGATGCCCCCTATGGTTCCTTCCCAGGTTTTATTTGGAGAAATGCGTTCAAACAATTTTGTCTTTCCGATCAACCTACCGGAGAGATAGGCAAAGGTATCATTGGTCCAAACCAAAATAAACATGCCTGCGACTAAAGGAATATAGGGCCCATCATTATTTGCAGCATTAGATCGAAAATCATCGCGGTTCAAATAGATGAGCATAAAGAAAGGAAGTACCAGGTAAAAAACCCCAAAAACATAGATCGCGATATTGACGAGAGCATGGTCTTTTTCCCGCCATAACTCTGAAAGGATTAACAGAAATATGCTAGGTATAAACAAATACAGAGCACCCTTTGGTAATAACTCATAACTGATTCCCAACAAAATCGCAAAGGAAATTACTGTGATCATCATACCGATCTCCCACCGCGTTGTAATCACATCTGACTTCTTAAAAAGCTGAAAGAATTCCATAGATGCCAGTACAAAGAAGCCGGTAAACACAGCTGTTGCAAAAAACTCATTCCATAAGACAGATCCAATGATCAATGTCACGAATAGGGCTCCTGTGATAGCGCGTACGATCAGATTACTCATGGTCTAAAGTTAAGAGTTTCTCCGCTTGTTCCTGAAATTCTTTAGGGACATTTAGATAGATGTAACCGAAAGCGTTGTAGGAGGAGTCCTGTTGATCAAACACTGTCACGGGTATCCCTTCATCTTCCAGTTTTAATTTATAGATGCGAACGCTATACTCATCGGTTGATGAGTAAACACTAACCCATCGAGTTTCAGTCGTTAGTCTTATCTTCCGACTCTTCCACAGAGCTATCAGTCTCCGAAGTGGTCTCATCAATGTTATCAGTTTCGGTTTTGTCTTGCGTTTCCTCTTCTGAATTTACATTATTTTCTTGAGATTCAGCCTCATGGTCTTCGATTGATTTCGAGATTGTGTCATCTTCTTTGTCCCACTTTCGTTTTCCAAATATTTCCTGAAGATCTTCTTTGAAAATTACCTCTGAGGTAAGCAGTTTTTCTGCAAGCAACGTCAGTTTATCTTTATGCTCATTAAGAAGTTGTTTTGCACGCACATACTGTTCTTCGATCATTTTACTAACCTCATCATCGATCAATTTCGCCATATCGTCTGAGTATGGTTTCACAAACTGATTGTTTCCTTGAGGATCGTAGAATGATATATTACCTACTTTATCATTTAATCCATAGACGGAAACCATTGCATATGCCTGCTTTGTAATCTTCTCCAGATCGCTTAGCGCTCCTGTACTAATCTTACCGAATGTAATTTCCTCAGCTGCCCGTCCACCTAAAGCACTACACATTTCATCAAGTAATTGCTCTTTTGTCGTTATACTTCTTTCTTCCGGGAGATACCAGGCAGCGCCCAGAGATCTACCTCTTGGAACGATTGTTACTTTCACTAAAGGATGGGCATGTTCCAGCATCCAGCTACAAGTTGCGTGACCTGCTTCGTGGAATGCGATGGCGCGTTTTTCTTCCGGAGTGATGATTTTATTCTTCTTTTCCAATCCTCCGATAATTCGATCAACTGCATCCAGAAAGTCCTGCTTTTCTACAACACTTTTGTTTTTCCGCGCAGCGATTAATGCTGCCTCATTACATAAGTTTGCTATATCTGCTCCGGAGAATCCAGGAGTCTGTTTCGCCAGGAAATCAACATCGATCTCCTTTGCTAATTTCAATGGTTTTAAGTGTACCTGGAAAATCTCTTTACGTTCATTAAGATCAGGCATGTCTACATAAATCTGACGATCAAAACGACCAGCTCGGAGCAATGCACTATCAAGGACATCAGCTCGGTTTGTTGCTGCAAGGATGATAACCCCTGAATTTGTTCCGAAGCCATCCATCTCCGTTAAAAGTTGATTCAGCGTATTCTCACGTTCATCATTACTACCGAAGTTCGCGTTCTTGCCTCTCGCACGACCAATGGCATCGATTTCATCGATAAATATAATGGAAGGTGCTTTTTCTTTTGCTTGTTTGAACAAGTCCCGAACACGAGAGGCACCAACTCCCACAAACATCTCCACGAAATCCGAACCGGATAATGAGAAAAACGGCACCTGCGCTTCACCTGCAACTGCCTTCGCTAATAGGGTTTTACCTGTCCCCGGAGGTCCTACCAGTAGAGCGCCTTTTGGAATCTTTGCTCCAAGTGCGGTATATTTCTTTGGGTTCTTCAGGAAGTCAACAATCTCCTGAACTTCTTCTTTTGCTCCTTCTAATCCTGCAACATCTCCGAAATTAACTTCGGTTGTTTTTCCTTTTTCGTAGATCTTCGCTTTGGATTTTCCGATATTAAAAATCTGAGAGCCGGCTCCACCGCCACCCCCTCCGGTCATTCGTCTCATCACGAACATCCAGATAGCGATCAGAATAATAATCGGTAACATGAACTGTAGAATATCTCCAAAATAGTTCCGTTCCGTCTCCTGTTGCATTCGCAATGTGGGTTTATCTTTCGCTTTAAGCTCCTCATTCATAATGGTGATCTTACGTGCGAATTCATTCGAGTTGATGACGTCTACTGAAAACTCAGGTTTTTCTTTGAATCGATTACCTTGCGTTAGCGTTTCTTTCATGATTTCGAATTCGGGCTTCTTGGATTTCTTGACGAACTCTTCACCATCTTTGGTAAGCTTGAAATCCACGCGTTTACCGTTAACGAATTTCACGTCTTTCACATACCCCTGTTCCGCTAGTTGAATAAAATCCTCTTCGTATTCAATCGACACTTGTGTAACGGACGCCATTATCAATTGGAAACCAATGATTCCAACTCCAATGATTGCATAGATCCAATAGATCGAAAACGGACTTTTCTTTTTCTGATTATCTGACATTCTTGTTGTAAATTAATTCAAGTTCGGCACATCAACACGCTTAGCATCTGCCCAGAGATCTTCCAGATCGTAAAATTCTCTCGTTTCATGATAGAAAATATGAGCTACCACATCGACATAATCCAGAAGAATCCATTCTTTATTATTCTGACCTTCTACATTCAACGGTTTTTCCTTCAACTTCTTTCTCGTTTCTCGCATAACCGATGAACTAATACCTTCTACCTGTGTTGAAGATTCACCACTACAGATGACGAAGAAATCGCAGACAGCGTTGTCAATTTCCCTTAGATCGAGAACAACGATGTCGTTTGCTTTATTTTCCTGCATTCCTTCAACAATCGTATCACAAAGAACTTTCGAATCCTGGTCGATGATAGCTTTTCCCATTCAGTACTTTTATCTCCTTACAAAACTAAGCTTATATTTAATATTAATCCCTACATTTAATTCTACGAACTGTTAATATAATATGAATCAAATTGGTTGTAGAATTATCCAGTTGGAATCTGTCGATTCTACGAACAATTATATTGCCAATCTGCTAAAACAGGGAAATGTCACTCACGGTACGGTAATTTTGGCAGATGAGCAGTTTGAAGGAAAAGGACAGCGAGGCGCTGTATGGCAGGCTGAACCTGGAAAAAACCTAACTTTCAGTCTTTTTTGGCAAGGGGTCAATCTGTCAGTAGAAGAACAGTTCATGATCACCGAGTTCATTTCGCTTGTTTTGGTCGAAGCGCTTGGTCGATTTGGAATTGAGGGAAAGATAAAATGGCCGAACGATATCTATGTGAATGATAAAAAGATTGCGGGGATATTGATCGAAAACCAGTTACAAGGTTCCCAGATCATAAGCTCAATTATCGGAATTGGTCTAAACGTTAATCAGAAGATTTTCGGTGACTATCCTGCAACCAGTATTTCATTGGAAAAAGGTTCGGATGAATCCATTCTTCATGTCTTAATGAATTTTCTTGAAGTTATTAATGATCGGTCACGCAACGGTGTGCTTATCGAAAGCGACCGGCACGATGAATATGTAAAAAAACTCTATCTCGAAGGCGAGTTGGCAGAATTTGAATCAACTAATAATGGTTGCTTCAAAGGAAGGATTAAGGATGTTGGGAAGGACGGAAAATTACAAATTGCACTTGATGGCGGTTTGAGAGAATTCGATCTTAAAGAGATCCGGTTTATTCCTCGTAACGCTTAGCCAGCTGTTCGGACATATAGTTGAACAAATTAGTCAAAGGTTTTTCTACCATCATTTTAAGGAACATGTTAACCTCACCGTCAAACTTAATGTACCCCTGGGTATGATCGCCCTGTTCTTCAATTAAAACGTCGAGCGTAAATGGAAAGGGTGATTTTTCTCCACTCTTCATCGCAATCTTTTGCGGGTTGTCTTCTTGCAAATTGATTAGAGAAATGACTACGCCCCCCTGTATCTTAAATGAACACTGTGTATCCGTCGCTTTGAACTCTTCGACTTTGTCTTGAGGAAGTAAGTGAATAATATTGGCAGGTTCATTCAGAAAAGAATGAATTTCACTGATTTCAGCCTTAACAATTACTTTAGTACTGTTTATGACCATGTTCTATTTTTTCCACTCCTGAGGATGTTGCTTCCATTCCATCAGGGATTTCAGATCATCCTCGTTAATGAGATTGTTGTTGAGCGCTTGTCTCAACAAAAAGTCAAAGTTGGTGAGCGTCGCATATGGACATTCTGCTTTGGCAAAATTTTGATGTGCTATCTCAAATCCATATGTGAAGATAGCCAATAATCCTTTCACTTCTAGTTCTGCTTTTCGAAGGGCTTCTACTGCTTTAATACTACTGCCACCGGTAGAGATTAAATCCTCTATCAGAACCACTTTTTGTCCCGGTTCAAAGTATCCTTCTATTTGATTCCCCATGCCATGCTCTTTGGCTTTATCTCTGACATAGATGAATGGTACACCGAGCTCTTCAGCAACGAGCGCACCTTGTGGTATTCCACCTGTAGCAACCCCGGCAATAACGTCCGGCTTACCATAATGTTCTATCACTGCCTCCGAAAAAGCCTGACGAATATATGTTCTGATATTCGGATAGGATAACGAAATTCTGTTATCACAATAGATAGGAGATTTAATTCCCGATGCCCACGTAAACGGATTTTTCGGTTGTAGTTTTACAGCTTTGATTTGTAGTAAAAATTCTGCTACTTTTAGGGCCGTGTCTTCGTTCAAAACCATGGCGCAAATGTACAAAGTTTTTATTGATCATAAGCCGGTAATTTTCATCAAAGAGCAGAAAATTTCACCCGATTCACCCACAGTAAGATACAAGAATCGTGAGCAGATAATGCGGCAACGCAGGAAGTACAAGAATATGACAGATGTAGACCACCCACTGCAGATCATTTGTGAAGACCCCAAGGCATGTTTCAAAGAATTTTTTTCCGAGCATAAAAAGATCAAAGCTGCAGGAGGTATCGTTCAACGCAAGAAAAAATATCTGATCATTAAGCGGAAAGGACGATGGGATATCCCTAAAGGACGTATTGATAAAGGTGAAGCGAAGGAAGTCGCATGCGTACGCGAGATTATGGAAGAATGCGGAATTGAAGGACACCAAATTGTTATGCCCCTAATCCACACCTATCACACGATGCGATACAAGGGAAGAATGGCCATTAAAAAGACATTCTGGTACATCTTAACTTATGATGGTCCTAAGGAGACAATACCTGAGAAAAAAGAAGGTATTACGAAGGCTAAATGGGTAAATTACGATGAGCTCATGGCTATTCGAGGTAACACTTACGGTTCGATTAACCAGGTGTTAGACGCATTTGAAGACTACATTAATTAATCATTCTTTGTGAATGACCATACTACTCGCTTGTGCAGTTGGCATGATGACAATGTCGTTCAATGTAACATGTGCAGGTCTTGTTGCTGCGAAAAAAATGACCTCTGCAATGTCTTCCGCTCGCAGCGGTTCATAACCGTCATAGACTGATTTAGCAGTGTCTTTATCTCCTTTGAATCGCACGATGGAAAACTCAGTCTCTGCTGCTCCGGGAGCAATATTGGTTACTTTTATCCGGTGTTCTACCATATCAATCCTCATTGCTCTGGATAAGGCATCAACGGCATGTTTACTTGCACAATAAACATTACCTCCCGGGTAAACTTCTTTTCCGGCAATACTCGCCACATTAATAATATGTCCACCGCCGTTATTAATTAATATCGGAGCAATTTTTCTCGTCACAAAGAGGAGTCCTTTAACATTGGTGTCGATCATACGCTCCCAGTCATCTAGTACGCCATTCTGAATAGGTCCTCTTCCGACGGCTAGGCCGGCATTGTTAATCAATGTATGTATCTGTCCCAATACCGAGTCTTCTAAGGAATTGATGGCATCTGACACTTCCTTTTGATCCCGGACATCAAATGTCAGCACGATTACGTCAATGTTATATTCGTTCGTCAATTCATCTTTGAGACTTTCCAGTCGTTCAGCTCTGCGACCGGTAATGATAAGCGGGTATCCATTTTGTGCAAATATTCTGGCACATGCTTCTCCAAATCCGGCAGTAGCTCCGGTGATAAAGACATACTTATTCACTTTTCTTCAATTTTAAGGGTGGATCATACAAAATAGCGATAATCAAAAGAAAGATAATGAGTATTGGGATTCGGTACCGAACGATTGCACCGAGTACAGGGGTCACCCAACCAATGACAAGAGCAAGGGTTAAAATAAATATGACACCTCCCATGATTATCCGTCGTTCTTTTAAATTTATCCGTTTCCGTTTGATAACAGCAAGAATTAACATTAACCATATGATCCAAATCTCCAACATTGCCGGAATCTTTAGCCACCTTCCGGAATCATTTGGAAATGGTCTGATCAAACTATTCATTAATGCCTGTGGCGCATTTTTTATTAGTTGAACAAATGAGTTGTTGATAGGCTTAAGGTCGAGAAAACCATAACATTGCTCATTCATAAAATAGATCAGCCATTTTTTATCACTTGCTTCTAGATGAACAACACCCGGTTCTTTGACATCTCCTAATTGAAGTGTAGATGCAACAAGGTCGTTTTTCACTTGCACCGAATCTCCATCAATGATAAGGTCATCAAATTGCTCCGCTTCGAAAAAGTAGAAGCATGTATCCGCATATGCATGTATCCCTCCCTTGGCAACACTGATGAAATCGTATTGTTTACGATTCAATCGACTGACCACCTCATCTCTCTGATCAGGAAACAACATTAGTCCGGAAAATATAAGGACAACTAAAATGGTCACACTGCCTATTATTTTCCACTTAGGAAGTAAGGCAGAGCAGACTGCAAATAGTAATACGGGTACAATAGCGAGAATGACATAGGATTTAAATCCGATCAGTAAAATCACTCCACATAATAGAACGAAGGATCTTTTACGTATGGCAAGATCATCCAATAATCCACGTAGTATTAACGCGAATCCGACGAACATAATCGGTTCCTTAAGAATACTCGACCCCCAGAACAGAAGGCTTGGTAGTAAAGTGATTGCAGCAAAAAGAATAAGCGGCTTTACTTTACTGAACTTATTAAACGTTAAGAATAATTGCTTGATACCTATCAAGGATAAAAAGCACATAATGATCATGTGGATGGACGAATATCCGAAACTGATAAAATGAATCAGGCTGTGGATTCGAAGGATGTTCCGATTATCACTAATAACGTTTTGAGTACCAGGATCCCAGTGTGTTGTTTCGGCAAGATATTGATGCATCAACTCAGGTGAATCGCCAATACCGAATAAGAATTTGAAATATGCACTTTTCGATTGAAAGAATACCTCCTGCAACATTTTACTCTCAGCCATGAATTTTCCTGCGTCTGCAGTCAATTCCCCGGCACCATAATAAACGCTGTAAATAAAGAGGAAGTACATCCCGACCATCACCTTAATGATGAAAGCAATCGGCATAACCCACGGAGAAAGGCCTTCTATTCTTACAACTTTTGTATAGCGCGTAAGTAAAAAGAAGATCAGAAAAATGATGCTGATATATACGATCACCGTCTTTTCGTTTTCGCGTAAAAATAACCAATTCTAAAGGCTTTATGTCACAATGTCCAATTTCTTGCGACAGATTGTCACGATTTGCCGGATGGCATGCGATTTGAAAAATCAAAATCGCTATAAAAAGATTAGATATGAAGACAGGACAAATAAATGTACAAACGGAAAACATCTTTCCAATCATTAAGAAATTTTTGTATTCGGATCACGAAATCTTTTTGAGAGAGTTAGTTTCGAATGCCGTTGATGCATCTCAAAAATTAAAATTCTTTGCTCAAAACGGAGAATATAAAGGTGAGTTAAAGGATTTACAAGTTGAGGTCATTCTGAACAAGGAAGAGAAGACATTAACCGTTCGCGATCATGGTGTTGGTATGACGGCTGAAGAGATCGATAAATATATCAATCAAATCGCTTTTTCCGGAGCGGAAGAATTCGTTCAGAAATACAAAGGAAAAGAAGGAGCTGAACAAATCATAGGTCATTTTGGACTTGGATTCTATTCGGCATTTATGGTTGCGGAAAAGGTACAGATCAGAACCTTATCAAAGGACAAGGGCGCACAGGCAGTTCAATGGGAGAGTAATGGATCACCTGAATATACCATCACGGAAATAGAGAAAGAAGAAGTAGGAACGGACATCGTTCTATACATTGCAGAAGATTCCAGTGAGTTCCTCGAAAAAGAAAGAATTCAAGGCATCCTCAATAAGTACTGTAAGTTCTTGCCTATACCTGTAATTTTTGGAACGAAAACAGAATACATCAATGACCCAAGTGGTGAGAAGGATGAAAATGGAAATGTCAAGCGAGTTGCCACAGAGGTAACTAATCAGGTGAATAATACCTCACCTGCATGGACGAAGCCTCCGGTAGACTTGAAGGATGAAGATTATGCGGTATTCTATCGCGAATTATACCCGAACACTTTTGAAGAACCTTTGTTTCATATTCACCTGAATGTTGATTACCCGTTCAATCTAACCGGTGTGCTATACTTCCCGAGAATTCAGGAGAACGTAGAGGTTCAGCGAAATAAGATTAATCTGTATTCGAATCAGGTATTTATCACCGATAACGTGGAAGAAATTGTTCCGGAATTTTTAACTCTATTACATGGTGTGATCGATTCGCCGGATATTCCCCTAAACGTATCACGTTCTTATCTACAAAGTGATGCGAATGTGAAAAAAATCTCTTCACACATCACGAAGAAAGTGGCTGATAAGCTGGCTGAAATGTTCAAGAAGGACCGTAAAGACTTTGAAGGAAAATGGCCGGACTTACAAATATTCGTTCAATACGGGATGCTTTCGGATGAAAAGTTTGCGGAGAAAGCGAAGTCATTTGCTTTATTAAAGAATACCGAAGGGAAGTATTTCACTTTGGAAGAATACAAAGAAAAAGTATCCTCGTTACAAACTGATAAAGACGACAAAGTAGTATGCTTGTATACCAACAATCCGGAGGAACATTTTAGTTTTATCCAAAAGGCGAAAGGAAGAGGTTATGATGTGTTGGATATGGAGGGACCTCTTATACCGCACTGGATCGGAAAATTGGAACAACAGTTTGAGAATCTATCTTTTTCGCGTGTTGATTCGGATACGCTCGATAAGCTTATTAATAAGGATGAAGAAATTCCTTCCAAATTGACAAAGGAAGATGAAGAGGCGTTGATGCCATTGTTTGAAGATATTGTAGACAAGGAAAAGTTCACAATTCAATTTGAAAGCATGAGTTCGGAAGAAGCACCTATTATCATTACCCAACCGGAGTTCATACGCCGAATGATGGAGCAACAGAAGCTAGGCGGTGGAGGCTTTTACGGAGCATTTCCAGAGCGATTCAACCTTGTCGTAAATGGTAATCACGAGAAGATAGGAGAGGTATTGGCAACAAAAACAAAGAAATCACGTGAGAGAAAGATCCAGCAATTAACAGATATTGCCTTACTTTCGCAGGGAATGCTGAAAGGAGAGGAGCTAAACCGCTTCATCGAAAGAAGCATTGACCTGGTTTAAATTAATCTTGTCGAGCCCTCTCTCCGCAGAGGGCAGGCAAACTAAAAAATAAGACATTGTTTAAGTGGTTACTGGCGATTGCCGGATTTTTCATATTTAGAGGTAGGTTTTTCGGAGCTGTTATTGGTTTCATCATCGGATCTGCAATAGATAATTATCAACGTATCCGAAACGCAACAGGCCCGAATGGTCAAAGAATGACGTCCGAAGACTTGTTTAACTATTACCAGCGGCGAGCGACGCAGTTTGATGTTCCTACTATGCTAATGGCCTTATCTGCGGCAGTAATGAAAGCTGATGGCAAAGTACTCAAGTCTGAATTGAACTATGTCAAGAATTTCTTCAATGCTCAGTTCGGACCTCGATTTTCGAATGATCATTTACAGGTTCTAAAGCGCTTTTTAGATTCTGATCAAATACCACTTCAGCAAATATGTAGTGATATTCGCACGAGAATGCAACCGGCTGTGCGAACTCAGTTGTTGCACTACCTGTTTGGAATTGCCAAAGCGGATGGTGATGTATCACCACAGGAGATTGATGTAATAGAGAATATCTCGAGGATGCTGCATGTTTCCCAGGAGGATTTTATCTCAATCAAGAATATGTTCTACCGGGATATCAATTCGGATTATAAGATTCTAGGAATCGATGAGAGCGCATCAGATGAAGAGGTAAAGAAAGCTTATCGAAAAATGGCAGTAAAGTTCCACCCGGATAAGGTTTCTCAAATGGGAGAGGAATACCAGAAAGGGGCAAAAGAAAAATTCCAGAAAATACAGGAAGCTTACGAAGCGATCAAGAAGAGAAGAGGCATCAAGTAATCACTTGCTCTTTTCTTTGATCAAATTGAAATTTACCCCGAAAACACCACCTAATTGAAGGAAGAAAAAATGCTGTGATGCTCGGTCAGACTCATTCATAGTTATTCGAATATCAGGCATATTGATAAATCCGCCTTTAGCTTGTGCAAGGACAAAGAAGTTTTTAAAAAACGAGAAGTGAGCTCCGGCCATGATTGCAGTACCGTATCCAGCGAGGTGAAATTCATCGTATCGTTCGTTATTCAAGACGGTTGCATTCGTACGTGGTATTAAAGCGCCTATTCCTGCTCCAACTCTGGATTCAAAACGAAATTTTGGTCTTGTGAACCAGACATCAGACCTTCTAAGTTCTACATTGGCGTAATTAAGACCATCTGTGTGCTCGAATAATATAAAGTCACGGCTGATCTCTACCGGATCTTCATTGTATTTTCCATCATAAATAGTTCCCGAATTTTCGACATACCCGGTTACATTGACTTTTTGATCGTTCCGCAATACGTACTTCATATGATCACTCGCGATGGAGATGTCGTATTTATCATTTAAGTAAAAACCAATTCGAAAGTTGTATTGCGGGATCGTTAGTGATTGAGGTCCGAAATAAGTCTTTACACTAAAAGGAGATTGCCGGTCTTTACCGCATGCCCCTTGCAAAGTAAAATCGTAGTTGTCTCCGGTAAAGTGTATATCTGATCTGGTATAAGCATCGCGATTCCAGCCCCAAAAGACATACATTTCACCTCTGCGGTGATATTGTTCTTGTGCATTTCCGCTAAAGGAAATAACCACCGATAGGATCACGATCAATTTCATGCTGCGTAAATCTAGCGAGATTTATCTATCGAAATGATGACATGTATCATTAATTACTATTGAAACCGTCCGATTCCGAAAATAGTAGGTTTCTTAGAAAGGTCGTAGGCCTTTTCACGCCACTCTTTCGCCGTCATCGTTCGAATATCTTGATCCGGAAGTGTTATGTTACTCGCAATGCAAATCATCGTGTTGTCTCCTAGCTCGTTCAGTAAATCTTCCAGGACGTTCATATTTCGAAACGGCGTATCCATGAACAAATGGGTCTTACCCGTCCGTGACGTATCCATCTCAAAGTCCTTCAATTTTCGAATCCGATCTTTACGTTCCTTTGGAAGATAACCGTGAAAGGTAAATCCTTGTCCACTAAAACCACTGCCCATAAGGGCTAGTAGAATTGAAGAAGGACCAACCATCGGTGCCACGTGAATTCCTTTCTTGTGCGCTTCAGCTACCATCTCGGCTCCAGGATCTGCAACTCCCGGACACCCTGCTTCTGAGATTACTCCTATATCTTCTCCTTCCAGAGCCGGTTTCAGAAAAGTAGATATGGCACCGGCTTCTGTCCGTTTGTTGAGAACGAAAAAAGTTGTATCATCAATCGGAAATTCACGATCGAGCTTACGAAGGTATCTTCTGGCTGTTTTAATGTTTTCAACCACAAAGTGCCGCAACTTGATGATTTCCTGTCTTACATCTTCCGGGATGACATCACTGGTAGTTTCACCTCCTAAAGTCGTAGGGATCATATAAAGTTTACCGTTCGCCATGGATCAATTTATTGATAATTACATCTGTTGCTTCATCGAGCATGTTGTATACGTCGTAAAAACCTTGTTCACCACCATACCAGGGATCCGGCACTTCAAGATTCATATTCGGATTGCTTTCGTTGAGAATTAACTTAACCTTCTGTTTATCTTCATCATTTCTCGCAAGCTGAAGGATATTGTTGTAATTACTCTTATCCATTGCATAGATGAGGTCGAAATCGTCAAAATCAGCCTGTCTGAACTGTCTTGCTCTCAAGGAATCGATAGGTGTACCCATTTCGTGTGCGGTCTTTCTCATTCGTGAATCGGGCGCTTCACCAACATGATAAGCAGATGTTCCGGCAGAGTCAACAACAATATTAAGCCCATTTTCTTCTACCTTTTTACGCAGTAAACCGTCCGCCATGGGGGATCTACAGATGTTTCCAAGGCATACCATAAGAATCTTCATAGGTCAAAATTACAATTCACGGACTGATTTTTGCTAAATATTCACTCAAATTACCGATTTACACCACAAAATGCCCCTCAATGTTCATTTAGTTGAAAATCCTTGGAAATTTAATCCAACCCTTTTACTAATCGCGCGTTATTTATATAGAGGCGCATGAAAACATAAGTTATGAGACAATTAAAGATTACCAAACAGGTTACCAACAGAGAGACGGCATCCTTAGATAAATATCTACAGGAGATCGGAAAGTTGGAACTACTTACTGCTGAGCAGGAAGTTGAGTTGGCTAAGAAGATCCGTGAAGGAGACCAATTGGCTCTTGAACGATTAACTAAAGCGAATCTTCGTTTTGTTGTTTCTGTTGCTAAGCAGTATCAGAATCAGGGGATGTCATTACCTGATTTGATAAATGAAGGAAATGTTGGGCTTATTAAAGCGGCTGAACGTTTTGATGAAACAAGAGGATTTAAATTCATTTCATATGCTGTATGGTGGATTCGACAATCGATCCTCCAGGCTTTAGCTGAGCAAGCTCGTATTGTTAGATTACCGTTAAATAAGATCGGAACGATCAATAAAGTGAACAGGGCTTATTCAGATTTGGAACAAAAGCTGGAACGACCTCCAACGGCACAAGAGATGGCTGATTATCTGGAAATTTCAGTTAAAGAAGTCTATCAGTCACTTAAGAACAGTGGTAAGCACGTGTCAATGGATGCTCCTCTAAAGGAAGATGATGAATCATCATCCAGCATGTACGATGTACTTGAAAATGATACAATGCCTGGACCTGAAAAGGGATTGGTAATTGAATCGTTACAAAAAGATATTGAACGCTCTCTCGCTACACTAACACCAAGAGAAGGTGACGTAGTTCGATTGTATTTTGGTTTGAGTGGTAAACATCCGATGACTCTTGAGGAGATCGGTGAACGATTCGAACTAACAAGAGAACGCGTTAGACAAATAAAAGAAAAAGCAATTCGCAGACTCAAACACACGTCCCGAAGCCGGATGCTCCAATCATACCTAGGTTAAGCGGGGTCTACGTCAATTGATACGCGAATTGATTTATTACGAGGAACGCTATAGAAGTCATCAATGATTTCCGAAATGCGTTCCTTTACTTTTTTATCGGAGACATCCTTTTCGATCTTAATCGTAATCTTCTTCAGATAATACTGCTGTATCTTCTTAACAACCGGAAATTCCGGTCCAAGAATCCGCTCTTTAAAAACACTACGCAGTTTTCCGGCCAGATCTGTAGCACCCGCGTTGAGAATGTTTTCATCCTTATGTCGTAAAGTCAGTTCAATGATTTTATAATAAGGCGGGTAGAAGTAATTCTTTCGTTCAATAATCTCACTTTCATAGAATCCGATGTAATCATGATCCAGGATTTTCTGAAGTACCCATTGATCGGGATCCCCGGTTTGAATAATCACCTTTCCTCGTTTTTCTCTTCGACCAGCTCGACCAGCCACTTGGGTCATCAATTGAAAAGAGCGCTCAAATGCTCGAAAATCAGTTCGATTTAGCAACATATCCGCGTCTAACACGCCAACCAGATTTACATGTTCAAAATCAAGTCCTTTCGTAACCATTTGAGTACCGATCAGGACGTCAATTTGTCCATTATCGAATTCGTCGATAATATTCGCATAGGCATTTTTTGATCGCGTTGTATCCAAATCCAATCGCTTGATCACCTTATCTGGAAATACCAAACCGAGTTCGTCTTCGATCTTTTCCGTACCAAATCCAAGCATTTTAATTCGATTACTTCCACACGATGCACAGCTTCCTACAGGATTTGTCGTATAACCACAATAATGGCATTTCAGTAAGTTACTCTGCTTATGATAGGTTAGTGAAACATCGCAATTAGTGCATTTAGGGGTCCAGTTACACACTTCACACATCCAGTAGGGTGTATATCCACGTCTGTTTTGAAATAAAATAACCTGTTCCTGATTGTTCATGGATTCCCGCATTTCATCAATGAGGTAACTCGTAAAATGAGATTGCATGCTTTTCTGCTTTCGCTCCTTGCGAACGTTAGCGGTATGGATTTCAGGAAGCGTTACCTTGCCGAAACGCTGCATTAACTCAACCAATTCGTATTTGCCAGACTTTGCGTTATAATAACTTTCAATGGAAGGCGTAGCCGAACCAAGCAGTACGTTCGCCTTAAATAAATTCCCTAGAACAATAGCACAATCCCGAGCATTGTATCGTGGCGAGGGATCGTATTGTTTAAAGGTGGATTCGTGTTCCTCGTCCACTATGATTAATCCTAAATCTTGAAAGGGTAAGAAAACGGATGACCGAGCACCCAGTATAATCCGAAACTTGTTTGGATCATTCTGGAGGACATGATTCCATACTTCAACCCGTTCGTTTTGATTGAATTTGGAATGGTAAACACCAATTTGTTCGCCGAAGTAATAGGACAAACGTTGTATCAATTGCGCTGTCAGAGCAATTTCCGGTAGCAAAAACAAAATCTGTTTACCCTGATCAAGTTGCTCCTGAATGAGATCGACGTAGATTTCGGTTTTACCGGATCCGGTAACTCCATGGAGTAAGCATACTTTATTTTTTTCAAAACCTGATTTGATCTCTGCCAGCGCTCTTTTTTGATCTTCTGACAGTTCTTTAAGTGGAAATTCTGCATTGCTATCCTCTCCAAATCGGGAGACCTGTAGTTTTTCCTGTAGGATCATTCCATTCTTCTCCAGGGTATTCAGAGATGATTGTGAGGCTCCTTGCTGAATCAAGTCTTTTCGCAAGACCGGCTCCATATCGCCATTATTGTATTTACCCAGGTTAAGCAGTATCAAAAGAGCATCCAGTTGCTTCATTTTGCCTTTAGTTGCTTCTAATGATCGGATGGTCTCATTCAATGTATCTTCCTGCCGAAGTTCTTCAGACAGTGTACAGAAAATAGCAGTTTTTGGTGTGAATTTATCTTTCAGCTCTTCCTGCGTGATAACAGCTTTTTTGTCTATGAGCCCTTTAATGATAGGTTGTATAGTTTTAATACCAACAATTTCAGAAACTTCTTTGAGATCGAGTACGTCACGAATCTCCAGTGCATCAATTATATCATTCTCACGATCTGTCAGTAGTTTCCTATCGATCGTATTATCCGGATGCAGCACGACTTTTGTCTCACTGGCCAGTTTGAAGTTAGAAGGAAGAGCCGCATTCATTACATCGCCTATAGGAGCCATGTAATAATTGGAAATCCATTGCCAAAACAAATACTGTCGTTGAGTAATGATCGGAGCTTCATCCAATAGAAATTCGATATACTTTGCCTGATAATTGACAGGAGCTTTTTCATGAACCTCTGTAATGATACCTGTTACAAGTTTGGATCTTCCGAATGGAACTACCACTCGCGCACCTACAAAAACCTGGTCATTAAGTTCAAAAGGAATACGGTACGTAAATTCGTTTCGGACGGGTACCGGTAATATGATTTGGGCAAAAAGGGTCTTCCTCTCAGGCATGTACTAATTTAGACAAAGCGCTGTTTAGTTACAAGCCCAAAACTCGTTATTCGCAATATCAACGGAATGCTGACTGCAGAAGAAGTACGGACCAGTATAAGCACCAATACACAACTCTTCTGTAGTCGTTTTGTCGATACAACGCTGTGTTTGGAAGGCTCCTTCCATAGGATGGTAATAAGTATGTGTAAATCGAGAACTAAATATACCTACTACCTCGTGATCATTGCTTGCCTCCAAATTAGTGAAACTTGGTTTATTTTGAGCAACTGAAGAGCTTGGTTTATTTGCCTGAATATATTGGTAGAGATCATCAGATCCCGCTACGACTTTTAATGTCATACCCGTCAGATTCCTTTTGTCTATCAGTGGGTCGCCATTCGAACAGAAACTTGAAACCAATTCAAAGAATGTCAATCCATTAGCCGCAAACGAACGATTTTCATTAGGGTCGACCTCGGTTTCTCCTAATTGCCAGGAAAGTGTTCTATTTGAAGAAGTCACACCGATAAACTCTTCAATGTCGATCAGCAATTTTACATTAACGATCCTTGAGTTTCCGGTTTCAATCTGCACCCCTGGATTTGGGAAATCACCATTTGACTTCTTAAATTTGAAAGAATAAAAATCACTATCTGTGTTAGGACTGTAAACACCGGCTACGATTTCTGTTTCTCCCGTTACCATGAATTCGCCGTTATTAATGTCTGCCTCCAATCTGTACTCGATGTTTGAACCACTCAATAATGGGTCTGAGAACGGCGTATAGAATACATATAATTTTTGTTGCGGAGCGTAGAAAACACCATTTTCGTCTTTGTTGTCAACCAAGGTGTCTTTTAAGGTGAAAGTTCTCGCCAGACTTCCATTGATATATTCTTTAACTACCGCATTAACTGCCTGAAAGTAGCTTGAATCCGGTATCTGTGCTATTTCAAGTGAATTCCCAGGTCCAATAAATGCTCGTGTTATTTTTACAAAATGAATAGAATCTGCTTTATCCAATAGTCCGTAAACCACTGCAGTTTCCGTAAAATCACCAATTAGATCAACCTTGTCATTACAAGATTGAAATCCGAAGATACTTAATACGGCTAAAGCAATAAATAATGCAATCCTTTTCATTTCAATGATTTTACTGGAGTCAAAAATAAGAAAATACTATTGAACGTCTTGTTCATCCAATCAATAATTCATACAGTTGAATCAAAGTACTTAAACTCCTCTATACAAAACGGAAAAGAAGAACGCGAGGTTGGTTAACGTATTGCCCGATCATTAAACAGGATGTAACCCATGCTGAACTGAAATGCCAGTGGAAATTCTTGTTCCGGGAAATAGTTGGCAGTGAATCGGAGTGGTCCAATAAAACTGTGATAAATGGCACTAGCCGATGCCATGTAGGTAGCACCTTTTAATGGTTCAGAATATGATTGATCCCCATTGTCTTCAAGTATTACCTGAATAAAAGGCTGGTAGATGTACCCATCAAACCTCAGATCCAACTTGTGCTTTATGGTAAAAACATGATTCATTCCGATGCCGGCAAACTGTGGAGAACGATATTCAGGTAGGAAATAAGATTTGGCATCCGGAATTAATGAAAATTCTGTCATTGCAAGTGTACTGGCCGTGAAATTTGAGAATAAAGTTTGTCCACTGAATACAACCTGACCATGCAGACCTAAATGATAAGGATCTGTGTTAACTATAAATGTTTGAAATTCTAAGCCTAAGTTGAACCACTGATGATTTTTAAAAATATCATATTCATTAATTGCCGTAGAACCTGATATACTGTGTTCCCTACCTGCCACCAACCTCGCCGTTAAACTGAAATAATGTCCACTGTTTGCAAACTGTTTCCGATTAAGGGAATTCTTTTTAACTGACCAGGCATAAGACATACCGTTAAATGACGTTTGGTCAGTAGTGTCCTTATTCGTAAAGTTCTCTGTCTGATAATATCGATCATCCAATTTGTAAACCCGGGCATCAAGTGAACTCTCGATCGTATTGGAAACGGGTAGACTAAACTCAACTCCGGCATACATTTCATTCTGAATCAGAAATGAAGGCTGTACATCTTCAAAGAAAGTAGCAAAGCTCCTGAAGTAATCCCAACGATTCATCGTAAAATACACTTGCGTTGAAATAGGATAAGTCAGTGGAAGGTCTAGCGTGAAATCAGCTTTAGCAGATCCGTAAAATTTTCCAAAGTATGATTCGAGATGTGTTCTTGTCATTACCTGTCCAACTGTCTGATAGGTAACGCCGAAATATCCGGTATTAACAGGGCGAGATGAAATATGACCACCCACATCGATTTTGAATTCTTTTGCTTTCTTAACATAGATGTCCAACGCGTACGTACTATCATCCAGGGCTGTAACCGTAGGAAAGATGAAATCAATTTGAGGTGCAGCGTACAATCGGAAATAGCGCCGTTCCAATTGTTCTAACGTGAGTCGCTCATACTTTCTTTTTCGTAAGAGAGATCTTCTTGTGAAGCTCAATTCTTTTTTCTCTGACTTCGTATTAACCTGTGAAACTTCTAAGGGCGAAATATTGCTTCTGAATTGCTTTCGTTTCTGTTGAAGTTCTTCTTTGGTCTGTTTGCGTGTCACGTATAATCGTATTGAATCAATTGATTTTAAAGTAGCCTGATATCCAGAGTCAATAGCTTTCTCTATCGCATCAAACTCAAATGTCGCCAGGTTTGCTTGCGGTTCGATGATCAATCCTTCTTCGCAGGGGAGTTCGAAATCTGAGTATGAAACCAACATGTTAGTCACTTGTCCAAGTAGATCATCTTCATCAGGAGGAGGAGCATTATACGATACATTGCTTCCAATGATGAAATCAGGGTTGAAGTCTTGATACATAATGTTAGCCGGAAAGTTATTGTATAAACCACCGTCAAATAATAATGTTCCATTGATTTTGGTGGGCTTGAGATAAAAAGGATAAGTCATGGATGCACGAACAGCTGCATTTAAATCTCCATGGTCAAAGATGACGCTTTCTTTCTTGGTGATATCAGATGCAACACATCGAAATGGCACGAATAGATTATTAAAGTCCTTATCTCGGCTGGCAGAAACGGTCCCCAGGTAATTTACCATTTCAAAATCCAAAAGTGCTGAAGAGGTAAAATTGGTTGGGAGAAACCTTAAAAGACTATCCTTTGCAAAAGAAAAAGTAACCATGCCTGCATGATCATCTTCAACTCGTAAAAGGAAATTCTGATTCTCTTTAAGTTCACCTCTCGCCATAAGCTGAAAGGTTTCACTTAGTACAAATACCTCGATCTGCTCCGGAGAATATCCGGCGGAATACATGGCACCTACTAAGGCTCCAGCGGATGTCCCGGTGATATAATCAATTGGTATTTCATTTTCTTCAAGTGCTTTGAGCACACCAATATGGGCGAAGCCGGAAGCGCCACCACCACTTAATACCAATCCAACTTTTTGTTGAGAAAAGGAAAAGGCATGTATGGCTAAACAAATAAGTAGTATGTATAGCTTCTTTCCGGGCAAATTTGTTCTTTTGTACAAAACTTACGGATTATACGTAGAATCCGGCAGTTTGTTTCAAGGATGAAACGGGATTCCAGACTAAATATTACGGTTAAAACCTTCTTTGGATTTGAAGAAACACTGAAGCAAGAGCTTCAGGAATTCGGCTATTCTGATATTGAAGTGAGAAATAGGGCCGTTAGCTTCAAAGGAGATTGGCATGACGTTTATTTTCTGAATGTTCATGTAAGGACAGGTATTTCTGTATTGGTGGAATTAAAATCATTCCAGATCAACAACGAGAAGGACTTATATCGAGAGTGCGCAAAGATTGACTGGACCAGATATTTTGGCGTTGATGACACCTTCGCGATTAAAGGAGCGGTTTTTTCAGATTTGTTTCGTCATTCCCAATACCCCTTTTTGGTAGTTAAAGATGCAATCGTAGACACCTTCCGCAAACGATCTAAACTGAGACCTTCGGTTGAAATCCGTTCACCTAAAGTGCTGTTTGATCTCTACATTAATAATAAGGATGTCGTTTTATCGATTAATACATCAGGTGCACCTTTATTTCAGCGCGGTTATCGTCAATCGGTAGGACCAGCACCACTAAATGAAGTCGTTGCAGCTGGCTTGATCAAGATGACGGGATGGGATGGGAAAACTCCGCTTTATGATCCTTTTTGCGGGTCAGGAACAATTCTGGCTGAGGCTGCTATGATCTCTGTGAATTTACCGCCGGCTGTTGAACGAACTAGTTATGCTTTCATGAATTTGCGTAATTACGATCAGGATGATTATCAGGAAATAATGGCTAAGGTCGACCGTCGTATAAATAAACTACCGATTGAGATAGGAGGATCCGATATAAGTCCTGAAATGATAGCTAAAACACGCAGGAATCTTCGACACTTTTCATTCGGCCGTCATGTAAATCTGAATGAGTGTTCTTTTGAAGAGGTGAAGAAACCAGCCGAAAAAGGAATTATAATTACCAATCCTCCCTACGGTGAACGTATAGGTGATCATATTGAAAGTATGTATGAAGGAATAGGGGACTGGCTCAAACAGGAAATGGATGGATGGGAGTGTTGGATTCTTTCTTCCAATATTGATGCACTGAAATCAGTTGGCTTGCACGCCACAGAAAAGCATAAGGTCTTTAATGGCAGTCTGGAATGTTCTTTCCGCAAGTTCGAACTTTACAAAGGATCTCTTAAGTAATAAAAAAGCCTTCCAATCGGAAGGCCTTAATTTTATCTGTTAGCTATATTCACGTATTCACGCTCATTAGCTCCTGTGTAGATTTGTCTCGGACGACCTATAGGGTCACCATTTTCAAGCATTTCCTTCCACTGAGCAATCCATCCCGGCAGTCTACCCAATGCAAACATTACTGTAAACATTTCAGTTGGTATACCGATTGCCTTATAGATGATTCCAGAATAGAAATCAACGTTAGGATATAAGTTTCTTTCTTTGAAATATTCATCCTCCAGCGCAACCTGCTCTAGTCGCTTGGCGATATCTAACATTGGATCATCAACACCAAGCTTTGCTAATACTTCATCACAAGCTTTTTTGATGATTGTTGCTCTCGGATCGAAATTCTTGTATACACGGTGTCCGAATCCCATCAATCGGAACGGATCATCTTTGTCTTTCGCTTTTGCTACCCACTTATCTACATCTCCACCATCCTCTGCTATTTTCTGCAGCATTTCGATTACTGCCTGGTTAGCTCCACCGTGCAGTGGTCCCCAAAGAGCAGCAATTCCAGCAGAAATAGATGCGTATAGATTTGCATGAGATGACCCAACAATTCTCACTGTCGAAGCAGAACAATTCTGCTCGTGATCAGCGTGAAGGATCAGCAATTTATTAAGTGCAGTAACAACGACAGGGTCCGGTTCATATTCTCCGGTTGGCATGGCAAACATCATGTTTAAGAAATTTGCACAATAGTCCATGTCATTTCTTGGATACATGAATGGATGACGCATGGCATTCTTGTATGACCAGGCTGCCAGTGTTGGTAATTTCGCTATCAATCGATGGATTGTCAAGTTCTTTGCGTCTTCACCTCTGTTCGGATCAAGCGATTCAGGATAAAAGGTTGAAAGAGAACAAACCATAGATGCCAGGACACCCATTGGATGAGCCTTTGCCGGATACGCTTCGAAGAACTGTTTCATGTCCTCATGAACAAGCGTATGCTGTGTTATACTATTCGTAAATTCATCCAATTGTAATTGGGTTGGTAATTCACCATAGATCAAAAGGTAAGCTACTTCCAGAAAAGATGCTCTTTCCGCTAGCTGCTCGATAGGGTAACCACGATAACGAAGAATCCCATTCTCACCATCAAGATACGTGATCGAGCTAGTCGTACTACCCGTATTCTTGAATCCTGTGTCAAGCGTAATATATCCCGTCAGTCCACGAAGCGACTTGATGTCAATCGCTTTTTCGTTTTCAGTTCCTTCAATTACAGGTAGCTCGAACGTTTCGCCACCTAACTCTATCTTAGCAGTTTCACTCATTTTTTAACCTAAATACAATTAATGAAAAATAATTTGGTCGCCTAATATACTATTTCGTAACCTTTATATCAAGCGTTTCAGCGTTTTTGTAACACAAAAATGCTATAAATTTTCCAGGGTAAATTTCAACATCATATTAAAGAGATGACTTCGAGTGTTTCCACCATATATTCCGTGATTTTTATTCGGATAAATGAACAGGTCAAATTGTTTGTCGGCAGCAACCAATGCGTTAACTATTTCCATCGTATTTTGGTAATGGACATTGTCGTCACCGGAACCATGAATCAACAGGTAGTTCCCTTTTAGCTTATTCACGAAGTTGATCGGAGAATTATCGTCATAACCGGATTCGTTTTCTTCCGGTGTACGCATAAATCGTTCTGTGTAGATGTTGTCGTAATAGCGCCAATTAGTTACCGGAGCTACTGCGATACCCATCTTGAAATAATCGGCTCCTTTAGTCATTGCAAGCGACGTCATGAATCCACCGTAGCTCCATCCCATAATTCCGATTCGGTCGCCGTCCACATACTCGTATGTTTGAAGTTCTTTGGCAACTGCAATAAAATCTTCTGTTTCCAATTTACCGAGTTGCAGGTAGGTCATTTTCTTGAAATCAGCACCGCGATACATCGTCCCACGTGGATCGACGGAAACAACAATGTAACCATGTTGTGCAAGTAATTGATGATACATATAACTCATTCCTTCCCATCGATCACCAACTGTATTAGCGCCTGGCCCACCATAAATATTGATGTAAACCGGGTATTTTTTAGCCGGATCAAAGTCTTTTGGTTTGATCATCCATCCATTCAGTTCGATTTCATGTCCTTTGAACTTGATGAATTCTTTCTTGGGCAGATTCATTGGATCGAGCTTCGCCTTGAGGTCAGCATTATCTTCCAACACGGAAAGCTCTTTCCCATTATTATCACAAAGTGTATGTACCGCTGGTGTATTTGCATCTGAGTGCGAAAGAATAAAGTATTTCATCCCATTAGAGAAGTCAGCATCATTCGAGCCGTTCTCTGCACTGATACATTTAGATCCCTTCCCGTTGATTTTGATCTTATGGATGGTCTGATGAAGCGGACCGTAATAAGCTGAGGTATAATAGATCGTCTTGTTTGCATCATCAATTCCGAGAAATTCAATGACATCCCAATTTCCCTTTGTTATTTGTGTGATCTCACCATCGAACGTTAGCTTATAGATGTGATTATAACCATCCTTCTCACTTGTACGTAAAATGGTTTCACCATCTTTCAGAATTAACAGGTTGTCGTCGATGTCTATATAGGTATCGGATGTTTCCTCATAAAACATTTTCGTTTTGATCTTTCCGTCATCTATACATGAAAGATGATAGCGAAGCTGGTTCTGGTGCCGATTCATCGTCTGCACAATGAGATCATTACTAGTTCCAGACCATTTTAAACGAGGAATGTACTCGTATTCGCCAAGATCCAATTGCTTATCCATTGATCCATCTACAGCCATTATATGAGCACACACTATACTATTTCGTTCGCCCGCTTTAGGATATTTGAACGTGTAAAGTTCAGGATAGAGATCATGGAAGAACTTCATGTTGTATTCCTTCACTTCCGTTTCATCAAAACGAAGGTATGCGATATATTTACTGTCAGGCGACCAACCATAAGCTTTAGTGATCGCAAACTCCTCTTCGTAAACCCAATCAGTCGTACCATTGATAACAGCATTCTGCTTTCCGTCTGTCGTCAACTGGCTGATCTCGCCACTGGCAATGTCTTTTACATATAAGTTGTTTTCAAAAATGTAAGATACTTTGTTTCCATCTGGTGAGTATTCTGCTAATGTTTGGGGTTGATGATCTTCATCTAAAGGTTGAAGCTTATGGGTTTTGAGATCGAGTAGGTAGTAGATAGCAGAAAACGAGCGACGGTAAATGGATTTGGTATTTGTCGAGATCAATACTTTGGTTTCGTCTGAATTGAAGAAGTAATCATCCATATTTACAGACTCAATCCAACGTGGGTCAATCAACACTTCGCCATTCCCTTTATAGTCATCGAACCGATGTTTTGTAACACCTGTTCCCGCCTTCATTTTACTGATTTTTGAAAAGTAGTTTCCATCGTTCATCGAGCGAAAACCTTGTACGGATTTCCCATAGTATTCGTAGTTCTTCCATATTTTCTCAACGGTGATCTCCTGAGAGCTTAATCCAAGAGTTATAAAGACGAAACAAATTGAAATGATACTTTTCATATATTCTGTAATTAATTTCCCCTAAAAATAGAAATAACTCAAAGATAGGGCAATAAAAAAGCCACCCCGAAAGATGGCTTTACAATGATTGTCAGATGCTCTCTACATCACAACTACACGTGATGTCTTATTACCCACCTTAATAAGGTAAACACCACTTTTTAATTCAACCTGATTGGATGTCGTAGTCATTACAAGTGAACCGAGCGTGTTATAGACTTCAACGTTTTTGTTGTACGTATTTTCGATATGTACAATTCCGTTTGACGGATTCGGATATACCTTTGCAGAAAGCTCATTTTCTTCAATGCCAGTTACATCCTGAATGTCTGCCAGGTCTCTAGGCATGATCTTCCACTCTCCATATGAATAGTATCCACAACCTGTTACCCAGTAAGTATTACCTATCGTTGGAGTAGGGTAGTCGTACATCAAATATCCTATCAGAACCGTATCAGAACCGTCGTGGATTCCCCACTGTCCGAAACCGTCGTTATCGAATAGACAATTCGCAGGTCCGGTAGTTACTTTTGTACTTTCCCATTGTTCGTCATTTGCTCCTGCAGTTGTAACTTGATATGCAGCAGGTTCGGGGTTACCATTCGATTCAATACTAAATCCGGAAAGGGCAAAGATATTTGTCAGACCAAATAATTCACCTACAATACCTGTAACAAGCACACTGTCACCTCGCGCAACAGTGGCAGAGTTAACTGAGTCGCTAACGAAAACACCGCTAAACGGACCTTCTCCTGCCTGAATGAAGTATCCCTGACCATTCAAAGCAATTCCAGTCACAATTCCTCCTGTGGAAACAAGTGAATCTTCGTACGGTGAAGCCCCAGTGCTATTTTGAATATCGTAAATAGAAACATTTGTAGGAGTTACTACTGTTGGTTCTGCGATCTCGATCTCGTCAACCTCCCAGGCAGCAGCTCCTGATCCTGGATCACTTGCATAGACGAAAGCGATGTAGCATGAATTGTTTCCGTTATAGGCGCTTAAGTCAACCGGACCACCATCCACCCATGTGTAGGTTCCAGGTGACCAGTTAGCCATACTCGTAATATCATTCCATGTTCCCTGTACAGATGGGTCACTAACACCATCATAATCCGTTGAGATTAGAAGTCCTAGCGCTGGACCGTTAAAGTTGGTTGCGTTTCTGAAATTCAGTTCAGGTAATGTCGCCGATGTGAGATCAAAAGCAGGAGAGATCAAAAATAGTACGGTTGCATCTGCACCCGCCCCGTTGTATCCATTGGCAATTGCATAGTAATTCCCCGGAGATCCAAGATCCTGAGTTGTCCAGTCATAAGATCCCGGAGTACTCAATACCACATAAGATTGCCATCCCTGTGATGTTATCAATTGATCCTGAAAATCTTTCATTGGCACGTATGTCTGAGCATTAATACCTCCTATCATTAGAAGTGCACTCAGTAATAGTAATCCTCTTTTCATAGTCTTTGTTATTTGTTGTTATTTATTTTGATTAGTCTTCTACAAGTATATTGTCGATCTCCCATGTACTACCGTTACTTGATGAACCTGTGTATTTAAATCCAACGTAGGTATTCGGAGACATATAAGTAGTGAGATCTATTAAACCGGAGTTCACCCATGACCAGGTACCTCCTGATAGGGTCGGCGATAAAGCTGTCCAGGTTCCCTGAACAGAAGGATCACTAACACCATCGTAATTAGTCGACACATAAACTTCAAGTGGCGCACCGGCATAGTTATATGCATTTTCAAAGGAGAACATCGGAGATGTTGCACCGCTTAGATCCATTGCAGGTGAAATAAGCCAGCTCTCGCAAAGCTCGTTTGATGATCCATTCCAATTTGATATTTGTCCATAAGCAGTTCCAAATAAGGCTCCTTGTGTGTTAGATGTCCAGTTTACCGCTCCGGTAACCATCTGCACTGTCCATCCTCCGGAGGTCACGTTTTGGTCTTCGAAATCCTTCTGCAAATAGATGGTCGGCTGACAAGATGAATTTGGAAGGTTAATATCGCTGAGATCTCTTAAGTATAATTGAATATCTGCATTGTATTTACCTACTATGGCTACAATGCTTCCATTACCCGCCGGAACTGTGGAACCAGCAAAAGATGCATAGCCACTTGTTCTCATGAGCACTTGTGTCCCGTTACAATCAACAACCGTTTTATTTGCAGACATTTGGTTGATAGCATCCGCAAAAGTGGTTCCGATGTCGGTGTTTAGGAATTCTACATTATTAAGTTTTACCAGCATTCCAACCAGGTTAGGATCTGCTATAACATCATCTATCGTCGCAGTTGCCGGAGTAATATCAACCCCTGTCGCTTGTTTCACTACGTTTTGATCTACATTTACCGAGTCAAGTTGTAGCATTCCGTTATACTCACTCAAGATCGTCCCGTTGAGGTTAATTCGAATAGAATCTCCTATGTACAAACCTCCGGATGTAACCAGGCGAACATTTAGTCCACGATTACCATCGGTTACATAAACATTCTTGTATAAGTTACCCGACGTTTCATCAGCAGTCACAACACAATAAATATTCGTATCACCATCTGTAAAATGAATGGGTGTACCAGCGTACATACCCATCAGGTCCGTAACGGTAATGATATTTCCTTCTGGAATTACATTTTGAGGTGGTTGTTCAATATCCTTTTTACAAGCTGCAACAACGATGATCGTTACAAGCGCAATTAGTAGGAATGATATTTTATTCATTTTCATAAACATAAATTACAAGTTAAAACAAGTATGACACCATTGCAAATATGGTCGTACCATACATATATCCATATTTAGGTGGAAATTTCCCAATATTGGAAGAATCAAATCGTAGTTGCTCATAACCTCCGGTGAGGAAATTTCTATTGTCAGCAACGTTATTGAGATTGATGTTTACTCTCAGGTATTGTTTATCCTTCAATTTAAATGAAGCACCTGCGTAGAAATCAATCGTGTAGTTATTATCGAAGAATGGGTTGTTATCCAAATCGTGGATAACCTCTTGATCTAAAATGAGATCCCACTGCGGATCTGTAACAACATAGTTTTCTACAGCTTCTGCAGTTCGTCGGTCAGGACTAGGGTCCAGATAAATATTGGTAAAATAATTGAAGCTTGCTCCAATATACCAATACTTAGGTGAGTTATATTTTAATCCAAGTGAAGCTGCTGTTTGCGGCATCCCACCAATTCGATATCCTTCAAAGTAAACTGTTCTTTCTTCATCCAACAACTCATCAGAATTATCTACTGTCACCGTTGCTTCGGGTTTTGAATTGTACAGGAACTGTCCGGTAGCGAAAGCTGCAGAAAGTATCCAGGTGTCAATAAATTTTTTCTCAAGCCCAGCTTCAAACCCAGAATACAGATGATCCAAATTAGTCATCGTGTAGTTAACGAAGTTTCTGAATACATCATGATAAAAGCTTCGGGACCACACCTGATCATTTACTTCTGTATAATATACAGACGCACGAGCTCTTAAATTTGGATAACGAACCTGATAGCTCAAGTCACCAGCGATTATCTCTGTGTTCGTTAAATTAGCAACGATCGTATTCCTTGTGCGAGGAGAAATGAACGCGTTGCTGCTATAAGGAGCCTTTGTCTCGTACATTAAATTAGCTGTCACAAAATGACGACCGGTAATCTTGAAGTCGGCGCCTCCTTTTACTCCGTAGTTAATAAAGTTCTTTACCTCGCTCTTACCTTGTGAGTTATCCGGAAACTGCCCGTTTTTCCATATTCCATTTCGGTAAAACTGCGTGTGGGACACGGTAAGACCTCCATACCAGTCTATTCTCGAACTACGCCCCGATAATTGTCCAAACAGTTTTTCAGTATTGACATGTATGTCATAGTTATAGCCAAATTTGTCACCTACACCAACCAACCTGTTTGGTTCTTCCACATTGTTTTGATCCGCTAACGGTTCGGCATAATCCTGTTCAGCGAACTGATTGATATCAACCCAGTACTCTCCTCCCAAAAGGTCTTCTACCACTTTAAAATTGTGACTTACATAGCGATCTATATTAAGACCGGCAGCTAAATCCATTTTGTCAAATTTCGAATTGTAGATGGAATTGATACCAACCTGGAATGGGTCCTGTCGATAATCTTCCACTATATATTTCGAACGCACAAAAGTCACATCATTTCCTTCGATTCCATTGGCGTCCTCAAGGGTATAAAGATTTTTATAATTGGCATTATACAGGGCATCCCAATTGATTTGACTAGTAGATGGATCATTCATCCAGGCTAGTTTAAGTTGATTTGCTCTTGTTGGATCGTCCAAGGCATAATAGCTAGGAAGATACCGGTAGTAATCCGGTCTGGGATCCTGCGCATCAAACCAATTCAGATTGGTACTTCCCGTTCGCCCGAATGTGGTGTAAACCGATGTGCTAAGTGATTTGAACTTATCGATCTCCCAGTCGTGTGTTAGGAAAACGGAGGGACGATGATTATTTCGTACCCGTGCATTTCTTTTCACCTGATTTCCGCTATCGCCATCCGTCTGATATCCCCAATATGGGTTATAATAATTGGAACCGGTTAAGTTATAGGCTTCTTGTACTGCTAAACCTGATCGAGCCTGAACAGTGGGTGCTCCAAATCCGGCGAGACTAACGCTGTGATCTTCGTTCAGTTTTCTTTCTATTGAAAAGAAGTAACTGGCGCCACTGTAGTATGTTCCTTCAATATATCCTTCATCTGCCCATCTACCTGATAGAGAAAAAGTATATGCCCATCCGTTTTTCTGCATTCCGGTAGAATGCGTTGCCATTAGTCTGTTCCTGTACGTTCGGTTTGATTTAGCAAAGCTAATTCGCGATCCTTTTCTAAATCGGCTTGCACGCAAATTCACGTTTGAGTATCCTCCGATACTTCCGAAGTTGTAATCACAATCTGTAAGGTTATTTCCCACTTCAGGATAACGCATAACATCATTGAGCCCTCCCCAATAAGCCCAGATAGCGTATCCTTGTTCGGGTGTATTCATTGGAACACCATTCATCATTACCGTATAATACTGTGAACGCAAACCACGCATTCGATAACGTGCATTCGAGAAATTATACCCTGCAATAGATGAAAATACATCCCGGGATGATTGTAACAAACTGGAAACGTCCTGGTTCTGAACATCCGATTCGAGATCGTCAGCAGAAAGACTGATCATTATCTGATCTACAGAGTCGGCATAAACTTTGCTAGTATCTTCCTGAGAAAACGAGTTGAAAACCGCTCCGGAAACTAACGTAAAAATGATGAGTTTTAATCGCATAAATGTAATTCGTCTAGGTTGAATCGGCGGGGCTAAATTACAACATTTAATTCGACTAACTCGAAAAAGATATTAACGAAACTTTAATTTTTTGCTAACAATACGATGCTTGTGTATCCCTTATATTTAGTAGTTTTGGAGCGTATGAAGAGAATTATTTTTACAGCGATTTTAGTCAGTTGTCAGTACTTAAACGTTTCAGCGCAGGAGTTGGATAAATCGAAATCTTATGAGGTAGTATGCGTAGGATTTTACAATCTTGAAAATTTATTCGACACGATAGCCGATCCTGATACGTTGAAAATTTTACAGGATGAATTTACGCCGGATGGTCCTAAGCAATTTACAAGTGCCAGATATTATCAAAAATTGACTAATCTGGCGAAGGTTATAGCGGATATGGGATCCGAAACTACCCCTGACGGACCTGCCGTGCTCGGTGTGTGTGAAATTGAGAACCGGGAAGTACTGGAAGATCTGGTTGCTATGCCCGCTATAGCGGAAAGAGACTATCAGATTGTTCATTATCATTCTCCTGATCGTAGAGGAATTGATGTTGCATTGCTGTATCAGGCTAAATACTTTAATTACGAATCTTCAGCAACCTTTACAGTTAAGGATGAAAATGATCCGAATTTTATTACCCGTGATCAATTACTCGTAAGCGGTACGATAGGTGGAGAAAAGTTTCATTTCATGGTGGCACACTGGCCGTCGAGAAGAGGAGGCCAGAAAAAATCAGCTCCAAAAAGAGCCATGGCTGCGGAAGTCGGAAAATATATAATGGACTCGCTCGAAGTCAACGATCCGGGTTCTAAGTTTATCTATATGGGAGATCTTAATGATGACCCGGTTAGCCCAAGTCTCAAGAAAGTACTAGGCACCGAAGGGAAGATTGACAGAGTGGAAGAAGGAGATTTGTACAACCCGATGGAAGATCTATTCAAAAAAGGAATAGGAACACTTGCTTGGAGAGATAACTGGAATTTATTTGATCAATTCGTTTGTTCCTCAACTTTGGTAGAAACCGGTAGTCAATTCGACTCTTACAAGTATTTTAACGCAAAGGTGCACAATGCGGATTATCTTAAGAATCCGGAAGGAAGTTTTAAAGGATATCCATTCCGTTCTTATGTTGGGCCGAATTGGCAGGGAGGCTATAGTGATCATTTTCCTGTATATTTGTATTTAATCAGGGAACGCTAATCAGCAGGCACTACTATGAAGTTATCAAAGAAATTATTCGGCACACTCGCTGCGCTTATTATCACTTTTTCAGGATCCGCACAGGAGGACACAATCTCTGTGATGTATTATAACCTGCTTAAGTTTCCTAATATTAATTCTTCGAGGATTACTTATTTGGAAACAGTGGTTCAATATATGAAGCCGGATATTTTTGTGGTTTGTGAATTGACAAGTGGTACCGGAGCAACATCAATTCTGAATAATGCACTTAACACAGGTAGTGTAAACTATTACGCTGCGGCAAATTATGTAGATGGACCTGACACAGAAAACATGCTCTATTACAACACGAATAAGCTGGGGTTTATTGAGCAGAATGAAATTTCAACTTCGCTGCGTGATATCAATGAGTACGTTTTATACTATAAAGACCCTGGGCTAACAGCAGCTTCTGACACGGCATATCTTTATGTATACGGAGCTCACCTGAAAGCTGGAAACAACCAGAGTGATGAAGTGGAAAGAGCGGGGATTACGGCTACCTTAAAAAGTTATTTGGTAACCAGAGATAATCCTGAAAACACCATTGTTGGTGGAGATATGAATATATACTATAGCACTGAGCAAGCTTATGTAAATCTGACTGCGACAAATCAGGCGAATTTATATGATCCTATTGGAACGGGTAGCTATCACAATAATCCATCATATGCGATTCACTTCACACAAAGTACGCGAACTACTTCATTCGACGGAGGAGCCACCGGAGGGATGGACGACCGTTTTGATATGATGATGTTCTCGGATGATGTAGTTAATGGTGCAAATGGAGTACGCTTTATTCCAAGTTCATATAGGGCAGTAGGACAGGACGGGCTAAGATGGAACAGTTCGTTAATTAGTCCTGTTAACAATTCTGAACCAGCAAATATTATCAATGCACTATACTACATGAGTGATCATCTTCCGATATACATGGAACTGGAAGTAGGGGGAGATCTTAGTTTAGAAGAAAAGCATGAGCAGGAAGTAAACGTATATCCGAATCCCGCTAGCTCGTTGGTAAAAGTGAACTCTAATTATCAAATTGAATTTGTTTCGATTGTTGACGGCCTTGGTAAAGAGGTGGTTTCGATTCATGGGATGAACTCATCGACGCTTACTCTGAATACTGCAGACCTCTCTCCCGGTGTTTACCACGTGCTTGTCGAATCGGAAAATGCCGTCTCTATTGAAATGCTGATCATTGAATAAAACATGAAGCAATTAATTCTGATAGGATTACTGTTATGTGTTCTCGCCTGTCAGCCTCATTATCAGATAAGTGCACATAGCGAATCAATTCCTGTTGTTCAGGCAGGAATGCCGGATAATCACATTGATAGCCTAATCAAGCCATATCAGATCGAACTGAGCCAGGAGATGGATGAGGTGATTGCCTATGCTCTTCAGGACTTTACAAAAGGGCGTCCTAATGGATCATTAAATAATTGGTCAGCCAGTGCGGTACGAACGCATCAGACGAAACAATTCGAAACGAAAGAGCCGGTGATGGTTCTCTTGAATGTGGGAGGACTTCGAAATCCGATTAATAAAGGAGATGTTACCGTTGGGGACATCTATAAGCTAATGCCTTTCGATAATGATGTGGTCTGGGTTAAGTTGCCATCCGGTACTTTAGCCAAAATTCAAGCATATCTGGCGGAAAGTGGAGGAGAACCAATTGCCGGTGCTACAATGAATAACGGTAAACTTGAATTGGATGAAGGTCAGCTGAGTGAATCTTTTTGGGTGATAACTTCCGATTATCTGATGAATGGGGGAGATCGTATGGACTTTTTTCAGGACCGAATTGAATTTCGATATGCTGATATCTTATTGCGCGACTTGTTTATTGAGGTAGCGAAAGAACAGGAAACACTCGTATACTCGGATGAAGAAAGAATTAAAGATAAATAATGGATAGAAGATCATTCATAAAAAGTACGGCATTAATCACCGGAGGAACCATGGTGGGTCCCTCTGCATTTATCAGTAAAAGCCAATCGAATAAGCGATTGACGATCTTACATACGAATGATACGCACTCCAATATCGATCCCTTTCCGGCTAACCATGCTAAGTATCCGGGTAAAGGTGGCGTTGCCAAACGCTTCGATCTAATTCAAAAGATTAGAGTAGAGGAAGAACATGTGCTTTTGGTGGATGCCGGAGATATTTTTCAAGGAACGCCCTATTTTAACAAGTTTGGCGGCGTGTTAGAGATGAAATTAATGACTGAATTGGGATATGAAGCCGCCACGATGGGAAATCACGATTTTGATGGTGGGATGGATGGCTTTAAGAAAGCTCAGGCCTATGCCAAGTTTCCTTTCCTGTGTTCGAATTATGATTTTCAAAACACACTACTCGACGGTCTGACGCAAGATCACATGGTGATCGATAAGGCGGGAATTAAAGTTGGATTATTTGGATTGGGTGTGAAGTTAAAAGGACTCGTTCCTGACAACAAGTTTCTTGAAACAAAATATCTGGATCCAATCGAAATAGCTACGGATCAGGTTAAACAGTTACAAAAGAAAAATTGCGATCTTATCATCTGCCTGTCTCATTTGGGATATTCTTATAAGGATGATAAACGAATGTCAGACCTGCTATTGGCAGCTAACACTTCCGGCATTCATATGATTATTGGAGGACACACACATACTTTTCTCGATAAACCGTCTGAAGTTTCAAACAAAGAAGGGAACACGGTTCTTGTAAATCAGGTCGGGTGGGCTGGTGTAAATCTCGGAAGGGTGGATTTTGAATTTGACAAACAATGCTTTTCAAAAAAAGAATCTTTGTTAGTACAATAAAATTTCAACTATTTCATTTATAAAAACGTTACTACAGATAACAAATGAAAATTATGAAAGCATTTAATCTAATCCTCGGTCTACTTTTAACCGTCTCCACATTTGCTCAGGAGGAAATTATTATCATCGATAAATCTGAATTAAAAGGATATAAAAGGCAGAAGCCTGAAAGAGAAATCAAGCTGAATGATAACACACGGGTTATTAAATTTGCTCCGCTGAGCATGTTTGCAGGAGAGATCAACTTCGGCTTTGAACGGCAATTGAGCATTAAGGGATCACTGGATCTTGAGTTTGGTCCTACTATTTCTGAAATAGGATTAGGTGATGTCGACAATCATTACTGGAATAGCTTAGGTTTAAATACTCAGAGAGAAAGCGGCTTAGGGTTTCTGCTAGGTGCGTCCTATCGCTATTATCCGCTGGATGAGACTGAAGCACTGAATCGATTTTATGTAGCACCTGTATTAAAATACCGTCTCTACAATTTCCGGGTTTCTGAAATATCCGGTCTTCTTGATGATTTGGAAGGAAGTGAGCAACAGTTGAACTTTTATTTCAATTTTGGCTATCAATTATGGGTGTCAAACTCATTCTCTCTGGACTTCTATACCGGTATGGGGATTGGCTATCAGGAAATTTTTGATGGTTATGCGACTACCCAATGGAATGATGTAACGCAGCAAAATGAAAATATTTGGGTGACCGATCTTAGTTCAGGTGCGCGTTATGTGTTTAATATGGGTCTCAAGGTTGGTATCGGATACAAATAGATCTAAACGAACCAGGCATTTTCGCCTATTTCGTAACCCTTTTTTTCAATGAAGTCTATTACGGAATTCGGATTATCCGGATAAACAGCGATTAATAGAAGATCATCGTCAACCTTATTAGGGGTTTGAATGTCATACCCTGAAACCTTAGTATTGTACTGATCATGATTCAAGTCGTACCAGGATAATTGAACTTTATCGTGTAGTTGGTCAATAACGAGTTTTCCTTTTTTCCCGGCACCAAATACGCCTACAGATGTAGCTTTAGACAAATTCAATTGTTCAAACCATTTTAATTTTAGATGAAAGAACGACTTCTGATCATAGACTTCCGAGTTTCGAGAGGTTCGCTTAGGGTGCTCCCTCCAATGAAGTGTAACTTCGCTTAGAGAAGCGATTTCAAAACCATTAGCGAACCAAAGGAAGACCATACTATAATCTTCCGGGTATTCCAGCTTATCAAAAATCATAGCATCGATCAGATCCTGTTTGCGGGCAATCCAGTTTGGAGAAGCAATGACACATTCACGATAGAGATGTTTGAAGTGATCCTCTTGTTCAACACGTTCATTTAACCAGTTTTGATACTTTTTATAACCCGACGATATTTCTTTATCACTGAAATAATGGACTTTACCTGTTATAATTGTTTTTGATTTTGAAGAAGCAATTTTATTGACCATTGTTTCTAGTCGACCTGCCGGCATCATGTCATCCGCATCCATTCGAGTAATATATGTCCCATTACTTCTGTCCAAGCCCTCCTGAAGAGCAGGAATAATTCCATTTCCTGGATTAGATACCGTTTTTATTCTTTCATCCTCGTGACTGTGTTTTTCAAGGATGGATCTTGTAGAATCTGTTGAATGATCATCAATGGCAATGAGTTCCCAATCAGTAAACGACTGCGATATAATGGATTGAAGCGTTTCCTCAATCCACTGTTCCGCGTTTTTGTATGGCATGATAATGCTAAGCATTGGCATAAAAAAAGCGTCGGATTGAATCCGACGCTTCGTCAAATTTATCTGTTTCTTACAAGTGAATCACCTCATCGTAAGCTGCCGCTGCCGCTTCCATAATCGCTTCTGACATGGTTGGGTGCGGGTGTACAGTCTTGATAAGGTCCTCACCGGTTGTTTCCAGTTTTCGGATCGCAACGATCTCTGCTATCATTTCGGTAACATTTGCTCCGATCATATGTCCACCGAGTAGCTCTCCGTATTTCGCATCAAAAATCAGTTTAACAAATCCGTCATTTGCACCCGCAGCACTTGCTTTTCCTGAAGCGGAGAACGGAAATTTACCTATTTTGATATCGATACCTGCTTCTTTCGCAGCTCGTTCGGTCATTCCAACACTTGCAACCTCGGGAGAACAATACGTACAACCCGGAATATTTCCATAATCCAATGGCTCCGGATGGTGACCAGCGATCTTTTCTACGCAAATAATTCCTTCAGCTGATGCAACGTGCGCTAAAGCCTGATTTGGCAATACATCTCCTATCGCATAATATCCTGGGATATTTGTTTGATAGTAATCATTGACTATGATTCTGCCTTTATCCGTTACAATACCAACGTCCTCAAGTCCGATGTTTTCAATGTTAGGAGTAATTCCAACCGCAGAAAGAACAACGTCGCATTCAATACTTTCTTCACCTTTACTTGTTTTCACAGTCACTTTACATGACTTTCCTTTTGTGTCAACACTTTCAACTGAAGATCCGGTCATTACTTTGATGCCTGCCTTCTTGAATGATTTTTCCAACTGTTTTGATACTTCCGTATCTTCAACCGGAACAATTGTGTCCAAATATTCGACTACGGTAACCTCAACTCCGATCGTATTGTAGAAATAAGCGAATTCAACACCGATCGCACCTGATCCTACAACCACCATTTTCTTTGGAAGCTTATCTAGGGTTAATGCCTCACGATAACCAATGATTTTTTTACCGTCCTGTGGAATATTAGGTAGTTCGCGTGATCGCGCCCCTGTTGCAATGATGATACCTTTTTCAGCACTGTATTCAGTCGCTTTACCTTTATCATCAGTGACTTCGATTTTCTTACCGGCTTTTACTTTTCCGGTACCCATTAGAACATCGATCTTATTCTTCTTCATTAGGAACTGAACCCCTTTACTCATTTTGTCAGCAACTCCACGTGAACGTTTAACCATTCCATCGAAGTCGGCCACAGCATCCTTAACCTTAATTCCGTAATCTTCTGCATGAGTCAGATATTCAAATACGTTGGCACTTTTCAGTAGTGCTTTTGTCGGGATACACCCCCAGTTTAAGCAAATACCTCCCAGACTTTCTCTTTCGACAATGGCCGTTTTCAAACCAAGCTGTGAAGCTCTGATTGCAGCTACATAACCACCTGGTCCACTTCCTAATACTATAATATCGTAACTCATAAAATTCGAATTTTGGTAACTGCGAATTTAACTAATTATCGATAAAGGACAAGTCATTATTAATTGAGAACAAGATCTCTTCTGAGTCTTACTATTCGGGCGTTTATCCGGATGTTATATCAGTTTTCAATTGCGTAACCCATAATTAGCGGGTCATTGCTATTGGTACAATCAATGTGCACCCAACCGTATTTTCCATTAAAGCGTACAGCCATATAACCGTCATAACCGCCTCCCCAGGGTCCGTTATTTTGACTTCCTCCTGCAGGAGCTTCCAACCACATAGCAAGTCCGGGAGTAATGAGTGACTTCCAATTATCACCGGAAGAAATGACCATGCCGGATGCCAGGGTATCCGCATATTCATAATAGTTATATCCGCCCATGCCAATAGGAACGGCATCTTCTAGTAATATGCTTTCAAAGGAATCATAACTATAGACCATTAGACTTGGCATTGGATTCGGTACTCCGGTAATCAAGTGCATACTGTCCGGGTTGATCACATTAAGTTCAAAAAACAAATCAAATGATCCATCGAGATTAATATCAATGGAATCATAGCCAACTCCGTATAGATTCAATGAGTCGTAGTTAACATTGAATGAGTTTGGGTTTGTGTTGGTTGTTACTGAAAATCCTGCTCCCGATTGGCCAGCAGTGATCGTATAGAATGTTACCTGTGGTTCTGGTTCGGGTTCAACCTGATCTTTTTTGCACGACATTATTAATGCAAGCACGATAATCGATAAGATTACAATTCTCATAGTGATTAATTGGAGTTCTATCCTATAGGACGTAAGAAATCCGGATTTGGTTGTAGTTTTAATGCAATGTTCACATCTTGTTTATTTTTCTGTCTTTTTTCAGCTAAGCGGGAGTATAATTATGTGTAAATTTGTGGCTCAATACAACAAACTTTATGGAAAGTACAGCACAACAAACGGCAAGCCTGGAACAAGCGGTAGAGTTGGGTCTATTACCCGAAGAATTTGAAATGATAAAAGGTATTCTGGGACGCACGCCGAACTTCACAGAAACAGCTATATACTCTGTTATGTGGTCGGAGCACTGTTCATATAAGAACTCGATCTTCTGGTTGAAACAACTTCCGAAGGATGGACCGCGTATGTTGGTTAAAGCCGGAGAGGAGAATGCCGGTTTGGTGGATATCGGAGAAGGAGTAGGTTGTGTCTTTAAAATAGAATCACATAATCACCCGAGTGCGCTCGAGCCTTATCAGGGAGCTGCTACAGGGGTAGGCGGAATTAACAGGGATATCTTTACGATGGGAGCCAGACCAATTGCTCAATTGAACTCGTTGCGTTTTGGTAACATCGATTTGGAACGTACTAAATGGCTGGTCAAAGGTGTAGTTAAGGGGATAGGCGATTACGGAAATTCATTCGGGATTCCGATCGTTGGAGGAGAAGTTTTCTTTGATGAATCTTACAATACGAATCCCCTAGTTAACGCTTTCTCAGCAGGAATCATTGATACGAAGAAAGTTATCTCAGCTACCGCAAGTGGTCCCGGTAACCCGGTATTTATTGTTGGTTCTTCAACCGGTAAAGACGGAATCGCGGGAGCTGCATTTGCCTCGAAAGATATTACAGAAGAATCAGCAAATGATCTTCCTTCCGTACAGGTAGGAGATCCGTTTATGGAAAAGCTGTTACTCGAAGCGACTATGGAGCTTTCTGAAACGGATGCTATTGTTGGAATGCAAGATATGGGCGCAGCTGGAATAACTTGTTCAACTTGTGAAATGAGTGCTGCAGGTGGCGTTGGTATGGAGATTGATCTCGATAAGGTTCCAACACGTCAGGATAATATGCTTCCATACGAGATTCTCCTTTCTGAATCGCAGGAGCGAATGCTTGTAGTAGTTGAAAAAGGAAAAGAACAGATCGTTAAAGACATCTTCGACAAGTGGGATTTACACGCTGAAGAAATCGGTCATGTGACAGATACTGGACGTATACTGTATTATGCAGGTGGGGAGTTAGTTGGTGATGTTCCCGCAGAATCCTTGGTTCTTGGCGGAGGAGCTCCGATCTACGAAAGAGAATATAAAGAGCCGGCTTACTATCAGGAGTATAAGAAGTTTAACATTGATGATGTTGAACAACCCGAAGACCTGAAAGAAGTTGCCTTTAAATTAATGGCACACCCGAATATTGCTTCTAAGAAATGGGTGTATGAGCAGTATGACTCTATGGTTGGAACGGTAAATATGACCACGAACAAACCTTCGGATGCGGGAGTAGTTAATTTGAAAGGAACAAACCGGGCATTGGCAATGACAGTTGATTGCAATTCACGCTATGTAAACGCAGATCCAGAAATAGGAACTTCAATTGCCGTTTCCGAAGCAGCAAGAAATATAACATGTGCCGGTGGTGAACCGAGCGCAATTACAAATTGTCTCAATTTTGGCAACCCTTATAACCCTGAATCTTATTGGCAATTTGTTGGAGCAATTAAAGGAATGTCAGCAGCTTGTCGCAAGTTTGAAACACCTGTTACGGGAGGAAACGTTTCATTCTATAATCAGACCGTGAAGGATGGTAAAGAAATTCCTGTTTTCCCTACCCCGACAATAGGAATGATCGGAATCATTAGTGATAAGTCAAAAATGATGACGCTTGATTTCAAATCAAAGGGAGATCTGATCTTTATTATCGGTCAATCATATGACGATATTTCTTCATCCGAATATTTGGTTTCATATCATGGAATTAAAAAATCACCAGCTCCATATTTTAACCTGGAAGAAGAATTTAAAATGCAGCAGGTGGTAAAAGGATTGATACAGGATCAACTGATTAATGCAGCACATGATGTATCTGATGGCGGATTGTTCATTACTTTAGCAGAAATGGCAATGCCTGGAGATCTTGGATTTGACATTGTTACCGACAGCGAAGTTCGTGAAGACGCGTTCCTGTTTGGAGAAGGTCAGGGAAGAGTAGTAGTAACAGTTAATGAGGATCAGGAAGACGAATTTATTGAATCCATGATGGAGTCTGGAATCAGCTATACATTATTGGGACACGTTACCCAAGGGAAGATGATGATCGACGACGAACATTACGGATTTATAGCAGAAGCTAAGGAGGTCTATAATAATGCACTTGCGAAGCACCTTGAAAATTAGTAGTTTGGTCTCGCAAAGTAATCAGCAAAGAATGCAATATAACACGAGTAGAGGAAGATTATTGCTTCCGGAATACGGAAGAAACGTGCAGAACATGATCCAGCACGCAATGGAGATAGAGGATCGTGATGAGCGCAACAGAGCCGCGAAAGCAATTATTGACGTGATGGGGCAACTTAATCCGCACTTGAGAGATGTCGATGATTATGTTCACAAACTTTGGACGCACTTGTTCATTATGTCAGACTTTCAATTGGATGTAGACTCACCTTACGAAAAGCCTAGGAAGGAAATATTGGAGGAGAGACCTAACATAATGAAGTATCCGAAAAGCAGAATTCGTTACGGTCATTACGGACAATACACACAGAAAATTCTGGAACAAACGGAAGGTCTTTCAGAAGATGAAAAGGACTTTCTTAAGGAACGCATGGGTTACTTTATGAAAGCTCAGTTCTTATTACACAATAATAACACAGTAGAAAACAGTGTGATCGCCGAACAAATGATGGAATTGTCCAGAGGCGAATTAAATATCGAGAATCCGGATGAGGACCTTGCCTCTACGAATCAAATGTTGAAAACACTAGGGATACGTTCGAATAATAACAATAATAATCGTCGTACCAACACACGCAAAAAATCTAAAAACAAGAAACATAAGCGATAAATGGCGTCATTTGAAATCCATGGTGGGAAACCACTAAAAGGTGAATTAATTCCACAGGGAGCAAAGAACGAAGCATTACAAGTATTATGTGCACCTCTGCTGACGGCAGAAAAGATCACTATATCAAACATTCCGGACATCGTTGATGTCAACAAACTAATCGGCTTACTCCAACGAATGGGAGTAAAGATCGAGAAAGTAGAAAAGGGCACCTATATTTTTCAGGCAAAAGAGGTTAATCTGGAATATCTTCAATCTGAAGATTTTAAAAACAGAGCGAGCTCTCTACGCGGTTCCGTGATGATTGTTGGACCTTTATTGGCACGATTTGGAGTTGGATACTTACCAAAACCAGGGGGTGATAAAATTGGTCGTAGACGACTGGACACCCACTTCGTAGGGTTTGAAAAACTCGGAGCGAAGTTCAATTATAATCCCGGTGAACATTTCTATTCGGTAGAAGCAAAAAATCTAGCAGGTACTTACCTGCATTTAGATGAAGCCTCTGTTACTGGTACAGCTAATGTGGTGATGGCTGCGGTGATGGCTAAAGGTGAAACAGTTATCTATAATGCTGCATGCGAACCTTATCTACAGCAGCTTTGCCGTATGTTAAATAGTATGGGAGCGAAAATAGAGGGAATCGGTTCGAATCGCTTGACTATACAAGGGGTAAAGAAATTAGGTGGATGTTACCATCGTATACTGCCTGACATGATCGAAATTGGATCCTTTATTGGTCTTGCCGCAATGACACAATCTGAGATAACCATCAAGGATGTTAGTTGGGAAAACCTGGGTATTATTCCCGATATCTTCAAAAGACTTGGGATAAAGATCGAAAAGAAGGGTGACGATATGTTTATTCCTAAACAGAAACGATACGAGATCGAATCGTTCATTGATGGATCGATTATGACTATTGCAGATGCTCCATGGCCAGGCTTCACACCGGATTTACTTTCTATTGTCCTGGTTACAGCCATCCAGGCAAAAGGAGCTGTGCTGATTCATCAGAAAATGTTTGAGTCTCGCTTGTTCTTCGTCGATAAACTGATCGATATGGGAGCGCAGATCATTCTTTGTGATCCCCATCGCGCGACCGTAATCGGCCTTGACCGAAAGCATGATCTGAAAGGGATTCAGATGACTTCCCCGGATATTAGAGCAGGAGTTTCGCTACTGATTGCTGCACTTTCGGCTAAAGGAACCAGTATCATACACAATATTGAACAGATCGATCGAGGGTATCAGGATATAGATATTAGATTGAACAACTTAGGAGCCGACATTCGTCGAATTGGTTAATGAGAGCATTCCTGTATATATCACTGATTCTACTGTTTGCATCCGTAACGCCAGATCAAACCGGAATTAATAACGGTGACATTGCACCGGACATCGAGTTGAAGACACCAAAAGGCAAGGTTTTGAAGCTATCAAAACTTCGCGGTAAAATGGTGTTGATTGACTTTTGGGCTTCGTGGTGTGGACCTTGTCGCAAAGAAAATCCTAACGTGGTAGAGGCTTATCATAAGTACAACAAGGAGAAGTTTCTGAATGGAAAAGGATTCACCGTGTATAGCGTATCATTGGATAAAAATGAGAAAGCCTGGAAAAGGGCGATCGAAAAGGATTCCCTTGTATGGAAGAACCACGTCTGGGACGAAAACAAAGAAGTTATACGAACCTATGGAGTTGCCTCAATTCCGAAGGCATTCTTGATCGATGGCGAAGGCAAAATCCTTGCAAGCGGTAATGAGCTTCGCGGATTGAATTTGCACCTTGTTCTCGATAAATATCTGAAGGTTGAGTAATCCTGAAAGAGGGCTTATCTTTAATAAAACTGACATCTTTACCTAGTAATCCAAAAGAAATGTGACACTCTGTCCTGTTTTCGTAATTGGCAGTATCTTTGACATCCTCAAAATAAAATTTTGAAAATGTCTGACGAAAAGGATATAAAACAGCAGGAAGAAGAAAACCAGAAGAAAGAATCTGTCGAGAATGGTAATGAAGAAACGCCTCAACAGGAGGTGAATTCTGAACCAACGATGGAAGATCGTTTCAATGAAATGAATGATAAATTTCTTCGCTTGCATGCTGAATTCGATAACTTTCGTAGAAGATCGAATAAGGAAAAGCTGGATATAATTGCCAACGCTAACGCGGATATTCTAAAAGATATGCTTCCTGTTTTGGATGATTTCGAAAGAGCCATTCAGAACAATGAAAATGTAGATGATTTAGAAACACTCAAGGAAGGGTTCAAGCTGATTCATCATAAATTCAAACATATTTTAGAAACGAATGGTTTGAAAGAAATGAAATCCAGCGGTGAATCATTTGATAGTGAGCTTCATGAGGCAATAGCCAATGTCCCGGCAGAAAAGAAGAAAGAGAAAGGAAAGGTAATGGACACCGTTGAAAAAGGATACTATCTAAATGATAAAGTGATTCGTTACGCTAAAGTGGTGGTGGGACAATAATTTAATTTGATGAGCGAAAAAAGAGATTATTACGAAGTATTGGGCGTTTCCAAAAACGCTGATGAAGCAGAGATCAAAAAAGCATATCGAAAGCTAGCGCTCAAATATCACCCAGACAAGAACCCAGGTGATGCAGAAGCAGAAGAGAAGTTTAAAGAAGCAGCTGAGGCTTATGAGGTGTTGAGCGACCCTCAAAAGAAATCTCAGTACGATCAGTTTGGTCACGCAGGTGTTGGCGGCGGAGGTTTCGGCGCGGGAGGAATGAATATGGAAGACATATTCTCTCAGTTCGGTGATATTTTCGGTAGTGCTTTTGGTGGAAGTTTTGGTGGGAGCAGAGGAGGACCACGCGTAACCAGGGGAACGAATCTTCGGGTGAAAATGAAACTGACCCTTAAAGAAATTGCCGAAGGAGTTCACAAAAAAATCAAGGTAAACAAGCTCGTTAATGCTGATGGTGTGAGCTATAAGGATTGTCCAACTTGTAATGGGACAGGAAGGATTACGAGAGTATCACAGACTTTCTTAGGCGCAATGCAGACACAATCGACCTGTAATGTATGTCGAGGTGCTGGTAAGTCGATAGACCAGAAGCCGCCAGAAGCAAATGAACAGGGATTGGTTCGCAAAGAGGAGATCATTGAAGTAGATATTCCACCAGGAGTGATGGATGGAATTCAACTAAGCGTCACAGGTAAAGGAAACGCCGGACCATTCGATGGTGTTCCTGGAGATCTTATCGTCGTGATCGAAGAGATTCCCGATGAAGACCTCAAAAGAGATGGAGACAATCTTCACTTTGAAGCATATATCAACTTTGTAGATGCCGTGATGGGATCATCAATTGAAATCCCCACCGTAACCGGAAAAGCAAAGATCAAGGTCGAGCCGGGTACACAAAGCGGTAAAGTGTTGAGGTTAAAAGGAAAAGGACTACCGTCTTTACACGGTTATGGAAATGGAGACCTTTTCGTACATATCAACGTTTGGACTCCGAAGAAAGTTTCCAAGGAGGAGCGAGAGTTGCTTGAGAAATTGAGAGAGAGTGAGAACTTCCAACCCCAACCAGACGAAACCGATAAAAACTTTTTCCAACGAATGAAAGACATGTTCTGATCATGCGCTTTATCGATCACGCAAAGAAAGGAACAACCAGGATTGGCGCTTATGTCATGACTATTGCAATGGTCTTTACTGCGCTAATGATTGGTGCTTCACTTGCGGGATATCTGATTCAGGAATACTTACATGTTGATCTGGATAACCTGGAGCAAGTTTCCAATTTGAATTTATTCTTAACAATTCAGCTCATTCCGTATTTACTGGTGTTCGCTGCCGTATTGATCAGCATAAAACTTTTTCATGATCGCCCGATACTAAGTGTTTTTACGGCAAGAGATCAGTTTGACTGGAGGCGATTCTTTGTGGGGTTCGGGGTCTGGGGGATCGGATTATTTGTAATGCTTTTGATAGATTACCTGCTGGGTTTAGAACTTGAATGGAATTTCAACTTGTCAACCTTTTTTCCTTTACTGGCAATCTCTATTTTCCTGATACCCATCCAGACTTCAGCTGAAGAGATATTTTTTCGAGGAGTATTAATGCAAGGATTTCAAAAGGCATTTGGGAGGGTTATATTCAGTATCGTGCTAAGTGGAATACTGTTCGGAGCGATGCACGCTGGTAATCCGGAAGTCGGAAAACTCGGGTACTTCATATTATCGTATTACATTATTACTGGAATTTTTCTAGGGGTGTTGGCTCATATGGATGATGGGCTGGAGCTTGGATTGGGGTATCACGCTATCAACAATATCTTCGCATCAATCATCGTGACAAACGACTGGCAGGCCTTTCATACAGATGCGCTGCTTATTGATCACACAGAACCGACCTTTGGATGGATAAACATTGTGATCGCGGTTGCAATTCAAATTCTTCTGTTATTTATCTTTGGGAAGATCTTCAAATGGGGATCATGGAAAGAAAGATTCATCATCAAAGACTGATCATGTAAGAAAACAGTTTCAGAAACGTCTCAGAGATTATAATTGAAAGATGGCAGTATTGACTCATAAGTCGCTTAAAGCGCAAAAACATAATTTATCTGAGAGCAGCAAGCAGATCGACTTGATTCAAAATTCAGGTCTTCGAAGATTTGAAGATCAAATGAAAGACATAGATTTATTTCCCTTGAAACCGGTCTCGGTCGATACATTTCAGATCAATCTGGGTAAGATGTGTAATCAGGTTTGCAATCATTGTCACGTAGATGCAGGACCGGATAGAAAGGAGATCATGACCCGAGAAACCATGGAGTTCTGCCTAAACGCTATTCGCCATTCCAATTGTACGACAGTTGATTTGACTGGTGGAGCACCTGAAATGAACCCGAATTTCGAATGGTTCGTGAAAGAACTTCGAGCCTTGGGAAAGCATGTGATTGTACGTTGTAATCTGACAATCATACTCGCCAATAAAAAGTACCATCATCTACCTGAGTTTTACCGAAAGAATGAAGTAGAAATCATTTCATCCTTGCCATGTTATACCGAAAGTAATACGGATTCACAACGAGGCAAAGGAGTGTTTCAACAGAGTATTAAGGCATTGAAAATGCTGAATAGGGAAGGCTATGGCAAAGATGATACAGGGTTGATATTGAATTTGGTTTATAATCCCGGAGGACCATCGTTACCAGGCGATCAGGCTTCATTGCAAAAAGATTATAAAAAAGTTCTCTTATCAGAATATGGTATCGCGTTCAATCAATTGTTTACAATAACTAATTTACCGATCAATCGTTTCCTGGAGTTTCTTTTGGCAAGTGAGAACTATGACATGTATATGGAAAAGCTGGTGAATTCCTTTAACCCGGATGCTGCGGAAAACGTTATGTGTCGAAGCATGGTCTCCGTCGGGTGGGATGGTTATCTATACGATTGCGATTTTAACCAGATGCTGGATTTGAAGATTAGGACCGATCGTCAACACATTGCTGAATTCGATCAGTCAACTACTCAAGAAAGAGAAATCATTGTTAATCAACATTGCTATGGCTGTACTGCGGGAGCGGGATCAAGCTGTAGCGGAACAACCATCTAATATGTCATACTTAGACACAACAGCGGATGTATACAAGGAAGCAGCACTGACACCTGATGTCGGTTTGTGCTGCACCACAACACCTGTTTGGGCATTCCCGGGATTGGAAGTTCCGGAAATCATGCTGCAGATGAACTATGGTTGCGGAAGCACCGTCCATCTTCGTGACCTGACAAATGAACCACGTGTACTTTACGTTGGTGTTGGGGGAGGGATGGAGTTACTGCAGTTTTCATATTTCAGTAGAAATTCCGGTAGCATTATTGGTGTGGACGTTGTTGATGAAATGCTTAAAAGCTGTCAACAAAATCTGGCCATTGCGGCTTCACAGAATGATTGGTTCGATACCGAATTTGTTGATTTGAGAAAAGGTAACGCTTTGGATTTACCACTTGAGGATGCTTCCGTAGACGTAGCTGCTCAAAATTGCCTTTTCAATATTTTCGAGAAAGACGATCTGAAGAAAGCACTTGCTGAAATGTATCGCGTTCTTAAGCCTTATGGTCGACTTGTTCTGTCTGACCCTGTCACGGAAGACCCGATACCCGATAAATTACGTAATGACGAAGGTCTGCGAGCTTTGTGTTTGAGCGGTTCCTTATCCTTGGAAGAATACATAGAAATGATCACGGAGGCCGGATTTGGCACGGTAGAAATCAGAGCAAAACGTCCTTACAGGGTATTAGATCCGGAACATTACGATACGGACCAACTAATATATCTGGAATCAGTAGAGGTTTGTGCGATTAAAGACCCTATGCCGGCTGATGGACCATGTGTGTTCACAGGTAAAAATGCCATTTACTTCGGTTCTGAAGAATTTTTCGATGACGGAAATGGTCATGTGCTGATGCCAAACCAACCGATGGCGATATGTGACAAAACTGCTCGGTCTCTCAGTTCATTGAATCGGAATGATCTTTATATATCCGAATCAACCTATTTCTATGACGGAGGAGGATGCTGTTAGCTCTTGCTTATGCGATTGGTCCAATAGAAGATTAAAATTGTACCGGCAACTCCTGGCGCAAACCAATTCACGTACCACGGCCCAACATTATTGACAACCACGAATGCGGTAGTCGCCGCAATGTATGATCCGATCATTCTACTTAAGTGCATTGATTTCCAGTTCGCGTATAGTTTCTGTTCGTTAGCATAACTGCGAAGATCACCGATGGCTAGCATTATGCCAATTGCACCAAATACCGCGAGGACAATATGAATCTTTTTCAGAACGATAACCGGGTATAGGATCATGGTCAAGCCCACAGCGACCATCAAATAAGAGACTACCTTATCAATGAACAGAACTTTCTTCTTTCTGGAAAATCGAATGGCTCTGAAACCGACAATCAACATGTAAGCTGAAAAGATACCCACGGCGATCAGGAATGGACTTTTATGATTGGGCATTAACGCCACAAAGATTGCAACAAAAATTGTGATTGCCATGGAGTAAAAATATATCCGCCCACTGATACGATGTGTGAATCCACCTTTTCGGGCAATGAGTCCAATTAATCCGGCGAGTAATGAGATAGCTCCAAATCCGGCATGCCCCAGAGACAATGATTTTATAATTTCTTCCGACAACATGAATTATTCTTTTACTTGTGAGAAGTATTCATTGAAGATCCAATTTTCACCTTCTTTTTCACTCTTCGCCATTTTCATATTTACACCTATATTTTTGACAGAACTCACAATACTGAAAATCGTCCGCACAAATTTCTTCCTTGAAATGATCACCAGACATGCTAGTTGAGTTTTCATATTTCTGATTATGTAGTTTCTGGCTTCTATTGTCATCGAATTTTCCTCTGTCGGGTCCATAAGAACAATCAAGCCACTATCAGTTGTCCGGATTTCACCTAACTTGTCTAACAAGGTTTTAACATCAGCTAACGTAATATGACTTGGTTTACTATAAACCCGGATAATACCGTCTCCTTCGATAATAATGCGATGTGCCTGAGTCTCAATCGTCTCTATGACAGTTTTTTCTGACATTTGGTGAATAGCTTAGCACTCTAAATTACATAATTTAGCGCTACGTGAATTAATAAACTGCTGTTAGTTAATCTTTCAACACAATCGTTACCTGAAGAAATCCTTTTGTTATATTCACACTATGCTTGACGTAAAAGATATCAGCAAGTCCTTTTACCGGAAAGAGGCGCTTAAAGATGTTTCTATTCACGTGAATAAAGGAGAGATTTTTGGACTGCTTGGTCCTAATGGAGCCGGTAAGACTACGCTGATTCGAATCATAAATCGCATCGTCGAACAAGACAGTGGAGTGATTCGTTTCAACGGTGATCTGATGACAGAGAAAAATCTGCTCGAGATCGGGTATCTGCCTGAAGAACGTGGACTTTATCGCAGTATGACTGTGGAGGCACACGCCATTTTTTTAGGAAGATTGAAAGGATTATCAAAACACGATGTCAAGACCAAGATCGATTATTGGTTTGATCGTTTTGGAATTAATGAATGGCGAAAAAAGCGAATTGAAGAGCTCTCCAAGGGAATGGCTCAGAAGGTTCAGTTCATTTGTACCATTCTGCATGAGCCCAAATTGTTGATTCTTGACGAACCATTCAGTGGATTTGATCCGGTGAATGTGGAGTTGATTAAGCAGACTCTGATTGAAATGCGTGCGGATGGTCGTACCATCATACTTTCAACACACAATATGAAATCCGTTGAGGAGATCTGTGATCGTGCAGCTTTGATTAATAATGCGGTTAAGGTTGCTGAAGGAAGGGTGTCTACACTACAGGAAGAACGCAAAATGGGACTTTACAGCGTCCGTTTCAGAGGGAGTATGATTGCATTCGTAAATGCACTTTGGACAGGCTTTGAAGTAGTTGACAAAGATATTTTAGGAGATGACCGCTTTGTGGTTCGACTTCGAATGAGAAATGAAAGCTCTTTTGAAGACCTCTTGAAAGTACTTATCGGTCAGGTGCAGATCGAAGCAGCCTGGGAAGTGTTGCCATCGATGCAAGACGTGTTTATGGATCTGGTTAAACCAAGAGAGGAGGTGAGTGATGCGGAATAGTCTCTTAATAGCCATGCGTGAATTTAAAGAGCGCATCGGAACAAGATCATTTGTTTTGTTTTCGTTGTTGGGACCAATTTTGGTATTAGCCGTGATCTACCTTTTGTTTACCATGGGTGGTTCTCACAAACAAGAATGGAAAGTGCTGGTTTCCGACTCCAAAGGAATCCTCGAAAACCGAATTATGCTGGACGAAGATGTTTCGATCCAATATGATTTCGTTGATGCGGTATTGGAAATAGAAGATTTCCGTGACGGTAAACGATACCAGAAGTATGACGCAATGCTCGATGTCAATGAGAAAGTGATATCTAATAAAACGGCTTTCGTGTTTTATCGAAATGAACCATCTGTTCGAATGCAGACGATGGTGAAGTATCAATATGAAAGGCGCTTGGAAGAGATCATGGTGGAGGAGACCTCTAATCTGTCGATCAAAGATTACCTGAAGATCAAACAGCCCCTAAATGTTAGTTTCAAGAATGTATATGATCCGAATGATGAAGCTTCTGATCTTCGGGGTTGGGTTGGATTTACTTATGGAACGATGATCTTCGCATTTATTTTCTTGTTCGGAATGACCATCTTGCGAAGCGTTTCCAAGGAGAAAAGTAGCAGAATTGTTGAGGTCGTATTGGCATCAGTTAAGCCAAATCAGATGCTTACCGGTAAATTGATAGGGATTGGTTTATCGGCGTTTATTCAGTTCTTTATTTGGATTGTTGTTATCGGACTCGGATTATATCTCATGCGCGAAACCTTATTTCCTGATATGTTAGATCCGGCAAATATGAGTGCCGCAAACCTATCTGTGGGAGATGAAAGTTATCAGGAGCGATACTTTACTGTTAAAGAATACAACGAATTTGTCAATCTGATCTATGAACGCATTCAGTTCTTCGCACAAACAGGCTACTTCATCATGTTCTTCTTAGCAGGATACATGTTTTATGGTGCTTTATTCGCTGCTGTAGGTGCAACGATGGGATCAGAGAGCGATGGACAACAATTCATTATTCCGCTGATTTTCTTGCTTTGTTTTGCCCTTTTCGCAGGCTATAACTTTATGAATAATCCGGAATCAGACCTGAGTGCCGTTTTGCATTACCTGCCCTTTACATCACCTGTAGTGGTCATGGTGAAACTGGCCCAGGGGTATGAACCGGGTCATGCCTATGAGTTGTGGTTGGCTTTTATCATTCTGCTTATTAGCTCTTTTATTATGTTGGCAATCGCATCTCGCTTGTACAAGAATGGTATTCTACAATTCGGACATCGTTTGAGGCTCAGGCATATGTTGAAATGGTTACGTAAAACATAACATGTATTGAAAGCAGTAATCGATCTTGGCACCAACACCTTTAACCTGTTAATAGGTGAAATGAAAGACGGCAAGTTCGTTCTTATTCACTCCGAACGCGTACCTGTCATGCTGGGCATGGGTGGAATCAACGAGGGAGTTATCGCACAGGATGCATACGCCCGGGCGATTAATGCGCTTACTAAATTCAAAGAGAAGGCAGAAGGCTACGAGATAAGTTCTATTACAGGTTATGCTACTTCAGCGGTTCGCGGAGCAAGCAATGGTCAAGAGTTTATTGATGATGTGTACAATCGGCTCGGTATTGAGATTAAGCTGGTTAGCGGACCGGAAGAAGGTTTATTAATATATAAAGGAGTTGGACTGACACACCATTTTTATGAAACATCGGTCATAATGGATATCGGTGGTGGTAGTACCGAATTTGTATTGGCTGATCATGACGGATTCAAGAGAATTGTTTCGTTGAATATTGGAGTTTCGCGAATCTATCAGTCTATTGGTTCTCCGCTGAATTACACCGCCGAACATCACAGGCAAGTCTATGATTTTTTGGAAGAAGCAGTTGGCAATGAATTAGAGGGCATGAATTGCTCTGCACTCGTTGGTGCCTCAGGAACCTTTGAAACGTTCTACGAAATGGTTGAAGAAACCCAATTTAAAAGTCACCATATTTCCATTGAGATTCCATTCGACGAATTGATGCATGTTTTAGAGTGGTCTATACATGCGAGCTATCAGGAAAGGGTCGATCACCCCTGGATCATTGATATGAGAAAGAAAATGCTTCCGGTCGGAGCAATGAAAATAAAGTGGGTCATTGAGAAGCTGGGAATACAGCGGGTTTGGGTCTCGCCATATTCTCTAAAAGAAGGTGCTTTTATTTCCTAAATTGTTAATTATCTTTATCAAAAATAGAGTTCTATGAGTAAGATTTTAATCATTGATGACGAAAGAGCTATCCGAAGAGCGTTACGTGAAATTCTTGAATTCGAGGAATTTGAAGTAGACGAAGCAGAAAATGGGAAAGAAGGTCTCGATAAAGCAAAAGCGGATAACTATGACATTATCTTCTGTGATATCAAAATGCCGGAGATGGATGGAATGGAAGTCCTCGATGGCCTCTTAAAATCGAAAGTAGAATCACCTGTTATTATGATCAGTGGACACGGGAATGTCGAAACTGCGGTCCAGGCAATTAAAAAAGGAGCATTTGACTTTATTGAGAAGCCGTTGGATCTGAATCGTATTCTTGTTACTATCAGAAATGCCGGTGACAGGACTGCGCTTGTTGAAGAAAAGAAGGTCTTGAAAAAGACAGTCAACAAATTCAAAGGATCATCTATTATCGGTGAAACGGAAGAGATCATGGGTATCAAAGAAATGATCGAAAAAGTGGCGCCATCGGATGCACGTGTTTTGATCACAGGCGAGAACGGTACAGGTAAAGAGCTTGTTGCGAGATCGCTTCACGATAACAGCGACCGTAAAGGAAACCCGTTTATCGAGGTGAACTGTGCTGCTATTCCATCAGAACTGATCGAGAGTGAATTATTCGGACACGAAAAAGGAGCATTTACCTCGGCTGTGAAACAAAAGAAAGGAAAGTTTGAATTAGCATCGGGAGGAACGTTGTTCCTTGATGAGATCGGAGACATGTCGGCAAGCGCTCAGGCGAAAGTGCTGAGAGCCCTTCAGGAGAATGTTATCCAACGAGTAGGAGGGGAGAAAGATATTAAAGTAAACGCACGTGTGGTTGCAGCGACGAATAAGGATCTTCGAAAAGAAATTGAAGAAGGAAACTTCCGTGAAGATTTATATCATCGATTGGCTGTTATCCTGATCCATGTCCCTTCATTGAACGAACGAAAAGATGACATACCTTTACTAGCAGAGCACTTCATGACTATGATCTGTTCAGAGCATGGAATTGCGCGAAAAGAATTCGATCCGAAAGCATTGAAAGAGCTTCAAAAGATCAACTGGACGGGTAACATTCGTGAGCTGAGAAATATCGTGGAACGTCTGATCATTCTTGGAGCCGAAACGATTACAGATTCAGATGTAAAGTTGTTTGCCAACCCGCAGGCAGCAAAAGCATAATCGAAGAAAGATTCTGATTAAAATTCGTTGGCAACAGCAAATAGCTGTTCAGATGCGATATCACCAACGGTTTCCAACTTGATGTCAAATCCGTCGTGATACATGATCGTTGTTGTATCATTTACAAGATACTCTACCGCTACACGATCCATTTCCATGTTGTTGTTCATCAACGCACGCTGTGCGTACAGTCGAACTACCGGAGAATTATGTGTCATCAGACTATTTAATTCTTCCTTCGTTCCAACACGCTGAATTCGCTCGTAATCCTGATAGACTTTATTTGGAATATTAGCCGGACCTGTAAACTTACCGTAAAGTACTTCTGATTTCTCCAGTCCAACAACAAAACGTTTGATCATCTTCTGATGTCGGATCGTGTCCGCCTTGTTCAACAACTCGCTACTAGCCATTAGCTCTACCTCAACATCATCCACAGGGGTCTGCTGCGCGTTGATCGTATAGGATTTGATACCCAATACCACCACAATAGAAACCAATGTCATTATATAGTACTTCATAGCGATTCTATCTGCAAATATACAAAATCTTTATTACGAATTAGTTACACTATTATTCTATTAAAATAACTTAACAAATTCAGTAGCTAACGTTGCCGAATGATACTGCTCCAGGTTTGTGCTCTGTGATTTTAGCTCTCCTTGTGTGTATTCGTTAAAATAGTTGATAAGTACTTCTTTCATCGCGGTTACTTCCTCAAATCCGATGAATTTACCCGCATTCGTCGAATTCATGGCCGCCTCAAGATCACTGTTTTTTAATCCGATAGCCAGGATCGGACGCTTTGCTCCGAGGTATTCGAAGAACTTACCGGTGAGAATTCCCTTGACAACTCCTGTATTATTCGCCACTAAAAGCAATAATTGTGACTGACGCTGCATCTGAATGCTTTCGTTATGACTAACAGGAGGAACTTGCTCCAGAAATTCTTCCAATCCATTTTCGTTCATGGAGTTGATTACCTGATAATCTACCGTTCCAATCAGCCTGATCTTAAGCTTACTTTTTATAGGATGGTCCTCTTTTTTTAGCTCACCCAAAGCCTTCCATAGCACAAGTGGATTTCTAGCGAATGGCATCGAACCGAAGTGAACGATCGTGAATGCTTCGTCTAATTGAACTTCGTTTTCATTGAAATCGGGAAACTCATAACCATTCGTTATCACCTTTATATCCCTGTCAACAATTTCTTTGAAGCCATCAGCACATGAATCACTGATTGTCACCACTTCATCTGCTTCGTTTAGAACTGCTTTTTCCAGCTGCTTGTGTTTAGCATCCGCCTTTTTACCCGTTGCTAATTGCTCGTAGAAATCAATCTGTGTCCAGGGGTCTCTGAAATCAGCGATCCATTTCAGCTTAAATTGCTTCTTTAAACCGCGTGCGATTAAGTGGGTGCTGTGCGGTGGTCCTGTGGATATAATCGTGTCTATTTCGGGATGGTCCTTCAGGTACTTAGATAAGAATCGAATGCTCGGTTTGATCCAGAATGCTCTGGAATCAGGAATGAACATATTACCACGAACCCAGATGATAAACTTTTTAAAAGCAGAAGGACTTTTTTCTTCGGTGAAGCCAACGCCTGTACTTTTACTTCCTCCCAGATATTTATGTGGTTCGAAGATTCCACGTCGAATGACCGTAATATTTTCTGGAACTTCCTGCATCAATGCCTCATCTCGTATAGGCCAGGCAGCATCATCCGGACAATAAACGGTGAGATTACAATTGTTCTCAGCCAAGTATTTCGAGAAGCGCAACCATCGATGAACGCCTGCACCACCTGACGGAGGCCAGTAATACGTGATCAATAGTACATGCTTCTTATCACTCAATTTATTGCAGTTTCGCTTTGACTTCTTCTATCGCCTTTTCCAGACCAGAAGCATCTTTACCACCCGCGGTAGCAAAGAATGGTTGTCCACCGCCACCACCTTTAATATGTTTCGAGACCTCGCGAATAATATTTCCCGCGTGGATATCTTTTGACTTCACGAGCTCGTCCGATACAATGATGCTCAGGCTACATTTATCGTCGCTTACTCCTCCGAGTATTCCAACGAAATTATCAACTTCACCTTTCAACTGGAACAGGATATCTTTGATTGATCCACCATCAAGCTCGACGATATCGGATAATACATTGATTCCATTGCTCGCTTCAATCTTAGCTTTGAGATCACCCTTAATATTCTTCGCCTTATCTTTTTGAAATTGCTCAAGCTCCTTTGTCAGCTGCTGATTCTTTTTCTGAAGATCCGTCACGGCTTTTAGCATATCTTTTGGATGCTTCAGCGCGTCATTCAATTCATTTAATAGTTCAACCTTTTTCTGATAGTAACTTTCTGCCGTCTGTCCGGTAATGGCTTCAATTCTTCGGATACCTGCTGCAACTGCCGCTTCGCTGGTAATGATAAAGAGTCCGATCTCTCCTGTCGCCTGAACATGTGTCCCACCGCAAAGCTCTACTGACTCTCCGAATTGAATCACCCGAACCGTATCGCCATACTTCTCACCAAAGAGAGCCATCGCGCCCATCTCTTTCGCTTTTTGCAAAGGATAGTTACGCTTCTCTTCCAAAGCCTGATTCGAGCGAATGTCATCTGAAACGATCTTCTGAATTTCCTTTAATTGCTCATCGCTAACCTTTTCAAAATGGGAGAAGTCGAATCGCAAGTATTCAGGATGTACTAAAGATCCTTTTTGCTCAACATGATCACCTAATACCCTTCGAAGCGCATGATGTAGCAAATGCGTGGCTGAATGATTCTTCTCTGTCGCTTTACGTTTCGATTGACTTACAACTGCCTTAAAAAGAGCCTTTGGTTCAGCAGGTAATTCTTTGGTAAAATGAATGATCAGGTTATTTTCTTTCTTTGTATCAACAATGCTGGTTTTCTTTCCATCAGCTTCAATGTATCCCGTGTCACCAACTTGTCCACCACCTTCCGGATAGAACGGCGTCAGATTGAATACCAGTTGATAAAAATCCTTTCCTTTTTGTGAGACCTTTCTGTATTTAACGATACGTACATCAGCTTCGAGTTGGTCATAACCGATAAACTCTTCTACATTGTCTTCCAGTAATTCCACCCAATCTTCAGTCTCTATAGCTGTCGCAGCTCTGGATCGATCTTTTTGTTCTTTCATGAGCTCAGCGAACTGAATGTGATCCACTTCAAATCCTTTTTCACGCGCCATCAATTCGGTCAGGTCTAACGGGAATCCGAACGTGTCATACAATTCGAAAGCGAAATCTCCTGTAACCACTTTTGATTTTTGAGCGTCGATATCCTGAAGATACTTTTCAAAGCGATTAATTCCCTTGCCCAGCGTTACCCTGAAAGAGGCCTCTTCTTCGCTAATGACTTTATGAATGAGTTCTTTTTGTTGCAAGAGCTCTTCGAATGGGTCTCCCATAAGATCTGCAAGTACCATTGCCAAATCTGCGAGGAAGCTTTTATCCAATCCAAGCGATTGATATCCGTAACGGACTGCTCGTCTCAGAATCCTTCTGATTACATAACCCGCTCCGGTATTTGATGGTAACTGTCCATCAGCAATGGAAAAAGATATAGCTCTGACGTGATCAGCTATGACTCTTAAAGCAATATTGATTTCTTCATCTTTTCCGTATCTCTTCCCCGAAGCTTCTTCCATGTGGAAGATGAGCGATTGGAAAAGGTCTGTGTCATAGTTGGATTGTTTTCCCTGCAAGACCATCGCCAGCCTCTCCAATCCCATTCCGGTATCGACATGTTTTTCTGGAAGAGGAACCAGACTTCCGTCTGCTTTACGGTTGAACTCCATAAATACATTATTCCAGACCTCAATAACTTGTGGGTGATCTTTATTGATAAGTGTTAAACCATTAACCTTCTGACGCTCATCGTCATTTCTCAGGTCGACATGAATCTCTGTACACGGTCCACAAGGACCAACATCTCCCATTTCCCAGAAGTTGTCTTTTTTGTCAGCAAGAACAATGCGATCTTCAGCAATGTATTCCTTCCAAAAGGTGATACTTTCATCATCTCTGGGAACACCGTCCCCCATATCACCTTCAAATACAGTAACGTAGAGTCGATCAATCGGTATTTTATAGACTTCGGTAAGAAGTTCCCAAGCCCAGCCGATGGCATCTTCCTTAAAGTAATCTCCAAATGACCAGTTGCCCAGCATTTCGAACATGGTGTGATGATAAGTATCAACACCTACCTCTTCCAGGTCGTTGTGCTTTCCGGATACGCGAAGACATTTCTGTGTGTTAGCAATGCGTCTGTTTTTCGGTACTGCATTCCCAAGAAAGTAATCTTTGAACTGATTCATACCTGCGTTGATGAACATCAGAGTAGGATCATCTTTTACCACCATCGGAGCGCTCGGTACGATCTCATGTCCCTTTGACTTGAAATACTCGAAAAATTGTTTTCTTATTTCGGCTACGGTCATTGTTGCTTTCTTCGGTCTAAAAATACAAAAGCTAATCTTACACAGGCTTATGATAAAGCATTTGTGTCGGGTAAGCGAACTCTAATCCTTCAGCATTGAATTGTTTCAGAATTTCCAGATTGATTTCTGTTTGAGCGGAAAGAATATTGTCTGTTTCCTCGATATAGTATATCAACAGAATTCCCATAGCGAAATCACCCCAGGTGTTGAACGATATCAAGGGTTCATCAGTCACTTTAGGATTGTCTATAACGATTTGTTCGAGAATCTTCATTGCTTTCTCCATGTCTTCAGGTGATGTTTCATAGGTAAGTCCAATGTTGACGACAATCTTCCTTGTCGGTTCAAGAGATATGTTTTCAACCGGATTATCGCTGAATTGTGCATTTGGCACTGTTATCAATCTTCCCTCCAAAGTTCTTAACCGGGTACTTCGAATACCAATTTCTTCCACGACACCATCCATGCCATTAATCAAAATTCGATCGCGTATTTTAAAAGGCTTATCAAGGAAAATCATCACACCACCAAAGATGTTTTTAACGGTATCCTGAGCAGCTAGAGCCAAGGCTAAACCACCGATTCCAAGTCCAGCCACAAGTGCCATGACGTCAAATCCTGCATTACTAAGACTTATAATAATACCGATAGCCCACAGAATAGCTTTGAATAGCTTTCTTAGAATTGGCATGAGTTGATCATCCAGTTCGCTGTCAGATTTCTCAACTAATGGAACGATATACTCCTCTACGACCGAATCAACGATTCGAATAACTAACCAGGTAGCATTGAGGAAGTAGATGATCGTAAAGACCTTCGCGAAAAATGCATCGACAGTTTCATTAAAATGCAGACGGTGAAATGCCCAATAAAAAGCAGATATAACCAATGCGTAGACTATTGGCTCTTCCAGCTTGTCTACAAGAATATCATCCAGATCGGTTTTTGTCTTAGCGGTGATCATTTTCACATACTTACCGATAAACCAATAAAGGATCTTCGCTGCAATGATTGCTCCGATGACAATACAAATGGAATAGATCCAGTCGAAGATCAGGTTTCCATACCATTCTTCTTTTGCCCAATCCGGAACCCATCCCGGAATATCACTCAATTTTGTTGCTAATAGAAAATTCATGATAAAAGTCTTATTTCATTTCAGTTGACGAAGATAAGGGTATTGTTCTAGATAGCATACTATTCACAACTGGATTTCCTGCTGATATGCCTTTTTAGATAATCTTAACAAATAGATCGCGGTAATATAGCTACTTTTGCGCCATGGCTAAACAGCAATATAAGTTCAATAAGGAGACTTTGACTTATGAAGAAGTTAAATTATCGACAGGAAAAAAGATCCTGCGGGTATCTCTTTGGTTAGCTCCGAACATTGTTATTATCTTATTGTTAGCGTTCATCTTTTCCAGGAATCTTCCCTCACATCGTGAACTGGTTATGAAATTGGAATTAGAACGATATGAGCGTGAATTACAGCGTTTGAATAAGGATATGGAATTGGTTAATCAGGTGCTTGACGATATTGAAAAGCGGGATGAAGACATGTACCGTGTTGCTCTTCACGCCAAAGCATTCCCGGCTGAATTAAGAACAATGGGCGCGGGTGGCAGTGATAAATATGCTTATTTAACTGACGTGAGCAATTCGGAGCTATTGATTTCTACTTCTCAGAAGATCGATAAACTGGAGAGAAGGTTGAATGCACAAAGCATTTCATTTAAGGAGTTGGTAGAATTAGCGAAGAAACAGGAAAAAATGCTGGCGTGTATTCCGGCTATTCAACCGGTTCGAAATACAGATCTGAAAAGAGCCGTTTCCGGATTTGGCTATCGTATTGATCCTATTTACAAGACGCGACACTTACATACGGGTATAGACTTTACGGCTGATACAGGAACCGAAGTCTACGCGACAGGAGATGGTGTTATTGAAGCCATTGAAAACAAGCGATGGGGATACGGAAAAAGTGTGATCATTGATCACGGTTTCGGATACAAAACCCGTTATGCGCACCTAAGTAAATACAATGTTCGTGTAGGACAAAAAGTGACTCGTGGCGAATTGATCGGACTCATTGGCTCAACAGGCAAATCGACAGGTCCTCACCTTCACTATGAAGTAGTAAAAGACGGTGTTAAAGTAAATCCGATCGGGTACTTCCATTCAGACCTGACACCGGAACAATACGAGCAGCTTTTACAGATGAGCGAGAACTCTTATCGAGCACTTGATTAAGGTCGATTTTTCAAAAGTCTGACATTTTGACTGTCATTTAGACACCCTGAAAGCTCCCTATATTGGCAGATAATGGCAAATCTGTCACAATTTCACGTAAAATTTCCTATGGCATAATGATTGACTAAGAGTTAGCAGTTAATTATTGAAAACAAAAAATTGTCATGGGAAAAATAATTGGAATAGACTTAGGAACTACCAACTCTTGTGTTTCGGTAATGGAGGGAAACGAGCCGGTAGTGATCGCCAACTCAGAAGGTAAGAGAACGACACCTTCCGTGGTTGCTTTCGTAGAAGGAGGCGAGCGCAAGGTAGGTGATCCTGCAAAGCGTCAAGCCATTACGAACCCTACAAAGACTATATACTCTATTAAGCGTTTTATGGGATCATCGTTCGATGATGTTAAAAATGAAATCAATAGAGTAGCATATGAAGTTGTAAAAGGAGATAATAACACACCAAGAGTTGTTATTGATGATCGTAAATTCACACCACAGGAAATTTCAGCAATGATTCTTCAAAAAATGAAGAAGACAGCTGAGGACTATTTAGGTCAGGAAGTATCAGAGGCAGTTGTTACTGTTCCTGCATACTTTAATGACTCTCAGCGTCAGGCTACAAAAGAAGCAGGTGAGATTGCCGGGTTAACGATCAAAAGAATTATCAACGAGCCTACAGCGGCAGCGTTGGCTTACGGATTAGATAAAAAAGGAATTGATCAGAAGATCGTAGTATTTGACTTCGGTGGAGGTACACATGACGTTTCGATCCTTGAATTAGGAGACGGCGTATTCGAAGTACTTTCTACAGATGGAGATACGTACCTTGGTGGTGACGATGTTGATGATAAGATCATTAACTGGTTGGCAGATGAATTCCAGAAGGATGAAGGATTGGATCTTAGAAAAGACCCAATGGCACTTCAAAGATTAAAAGAAGCAGCGGAAAAAGCGAAGATTGAGCTTTCATCGACAACTTCAACAGAGATCAACCTTCCGTATATCATGCCTGTTGACGGAGTGCCAAAACACCTTGTTAGAACATTACAAAGATCTCAGTTCGAGCAACTGATTTCAGATATCGTGGAAAGAACAATCGCTCCATGTAAATCAGCATTGAAGAGTGCAGGACTTTCAACAAAAGATATTGATGAGGTGATCCTGGTAGGTGGTTCAACAAGAATCCCGGTTATTCAGGATGCCGTGAAGAATTTTTTCGGCAAAGAACCTTCAAAAGGAGTGAACCCGGATGAGGTGGTTGCAGTAGGTGCGGCGATCCAGGGTGGTGTATTGACCGGAGAAGTGAAAGATGTCCTTCTACTGGATGTAACACCGCTTTCATTGGGTATCGAGACAATGGGAGGAGTTTTCACGAAGTTGATTGATGCGAACACAACAATTCCTACAAAGAAATCAGAAGTGTTCTCTACAGCTTCGGATAACCAACCATCGGTGGATATTCATGTGCTTCAGGGTGAGCGTGCAATGGCAACGGATAACAAGACGCTTGGAAGATTCCAGTTGACTGATATTCCACCTGCGCCAAGAGGAGTTCCTCAAATTGAAGTGACATTCGATATCGATGCTAACGGTATTATGAATATTTCGGCTAAAGATAAAGGAACAGGAAAAGAGCAATCGATCAAGATCGAGGCATCTTCCGGATTATCTGATGAAGAAATCGAAAGAATGAAGGCAGAAGCAGAAGCAAATGCGGATGCGGATCAAAAAGCAAGAGAAAATGCGGATCTACTCAACAAAGCTGATTCAATGATCTTCCAGACGGAGAGACAATTGAAAGAGTACGGCGACAAGATCCCAGCAGATAAGAAACAACCTATCGATGACGCGCTTGCGGAACTCAAGAAAGAGTTTGAAGCGAAGAATATGGACAATCTACAACCTGCAATCGATAAACTAAACGAAGTGTTCCAGGCAGCATCGCAGGACATGTACAATGCAGCGAATGAAGCTGGTGGTGCAGATGGCGCTTCGACAGAAGATGCAGGAGACGGTTCCGATGAGGTTACAGATGTTGATTTCGAGGAAGTAGATGAGAAGTAGCATAGCTACAGAAGAGAAACTTCTTCATTTTGATTAGTGGTTAAAAAAGGCTCGCAAACGCGAGCCTTTTTTTGTTCAACCAAAAGATCTTAGGATTCGTTATATTGTATTGTGAGACAATTCCTTACTGCTATATTGATTTCTATAAGTTCTTCAACTATTGCACAGTCTTCGCAGCACAATGGTTTTGGAATAGGCTTTCAAGTACGTTGTCTTCCGCTTAGTCATGGGCTCTATTTACCAACATATCTTTCATTGAATTACGCTATTCCTCGACATTATCTGGGTGTTGCTTATGGCACTGTTTTGTATAAGAGGTTTGATTACCGTCAGAACAGTGTTGCATGCCAGTATCGATTCTTTCCTTTTAAAGAAAAACAGAATAGGTTCTATCTAAATTTATGTTTCGAAATAAACAGAGCCGATTTTACAGACGGTAAAGAACGAATTGAATTTGAACAGGGTCAGTTCCAAGTTACAGAATATGACGTGTATACGTATCAAAATTATTATATGGCCGGTTATATTGGGTTTGGTATGTCTTTAGAATTATCTCGTAATTTATATTTCGACTGGAATGTATTCGCCGGTGGAGGAGAAATGGATTTCGAGAAAGTATACGATAAATCAACTTTATCATCTTCCAATGAATACGGGTATATAAGTAACTCGTATTGGTCAGGAGGCTATTGGGACCCGGGTTGCGCTTTTGGACTTACATATCAGTTTACGAAGAATAAAACGCATGAGAAATAAGCTTACCGCATATAGCGTCTTTCTATTAATTATGCTCACGTCATGTTGGAAAGCGGACAATGTGGCTTTGCAATTTACAGGAGACTATAGCTGGGTATATACAAACTTAGACCTCAATACTTTTCTTGTTGAACAAGAATTTGAAGATGATTTTGGGATTAGAATTAAAAGAAACGGTACGGCAATTTTATTCAAAAACGAAGAGGTATTTCAAAAAGGAAAGATAGAATACTTTAAAGATTTAGGTGATGACCATTATTCGTTCTCAGTTGTAACGGACTTTACTTATCATTTTACCATTACCAACGGCGTGTTGAGATCAGAAGATTTTCCAGTTGAAGCTATTTATAATGAATTTGTTAAACAGTAAATACGGTATAATATCATCACTTTTTTTAGTGATCATGGTTTTAACCGCTTGTAGGAAGTTCAAGCATGAACCAACTCCATCTGTCGAAAGTTGTGAATTATGCTCTTTTGCTGAAAGCTTGAATGGAGTATATAAGGGTAAACAAGGTCCAAGTATTTTTGGCCCTATTAATTACTGCCAACCTCTAGCGGATACATTCGAGTATCACGTCCAACATGTGTTCTTGAATAAGGGAGAATACATTGATTCAACCGTCATGTTCTTTCATATTTGGGGCTTCTATCAAACTCAACCGCTGAATATTTTTCACGATACTATTAGCATCAATAATGAGAATGGATTTGTTGCGACACCAAGTTCATATGGATATAATGATATATATCTTCTGAATAAAGACTCTGTAAGAATATATGATTACTATCCTGCTGCTGGTTGGCCTTCCCAAGATTATACGGGATATCGCTAGAATAATGATCAAAAATCTAAGTCATCGGGTTGCTTCATATGTATAATTATCCTAAACCCAATACACGATTAAGTGTTATATATTTAAAGTTATCTGTTGAAAATCACGTTTAAACGGATGTCATCTTTTTTTTGGAATGGTAAACTATCGTAAAACATTGATTTAGAAAGTATCGTAATAGACATACAACAGAGGTAGATTTACTTAAAACTACTTCTATGAAATCTCTACAATTAACTACTTTGTTCTTTATGCTGACAAGCTTCTACTCTTTGTCGCAGGTTGAATATACGCGTGTACTTGATGCGAACAATGTTTCCGCTTTGATCACAGATGAAGGAACTTTCTTTCAGGATCAGGCTCAATCAATTGCCCGATACGAGGTTCCAAAAGGAAGTGGGAAAAATGTCATTTACAACATGGCCCCCTGGTTCGGAATGAAGGATGTCAATAATCAAATTAATGTCGCTGCAGATACATACGTTGGCTATCATCTTCGTTCAGGTCCCGTTGCTGATCAAATGGCTTATAGCAATCCACAGTATCAGGCAGTTTATCAAGAAGGAATCTGGTCAGTGACCCTCGATGAGATCAATTATCATATACAGAATTATCAATCCCCGGGATATGTTCCTATTTCCGATATCGCTAAATGGCCGGGTAATGGAGAGGTTTCGCTGGGAATCGCACCTCAATTAGCACCCTACGTTGATGCTAATAATGATGGCGTCTATAATCCAATGGACGGAGACTATCCCGAGATTATGGGAGACCAAACAGTATATGTCATCATGCATGATTATCCAGCTAACTTACAAACGACTTACATGGGGATTGAAGTACATGTAATGGCCTATCAATTTAATATGGGTGGTTATATGGGAAACACGACTTTCCTGAACTTCAAGGTTTACAATCGCTCTACGATGAATTACCACGATTACCGACAAGCGATTTATATGGATGCGGATGTAGGTAATTATATGGATGATTATGTTGGTTGTGATTCACTGAGAAATCTGGCTTATGCTTATAATGGTGACAACTATGACGAGGATAACGGAGGCAATGTAGGATATAATCAGTATCCTCCCTGCGTCGGCATCATGAGTTTGAGTCACCAGATGGATTACTTCTGTTACTTTACGAATGGGGGTGCATACCCTTATTCAGATCCAAATGTTGCCCTCGAATACTGGAATTTCATGAATGGAATGTGGGCAAACGGTCAACCCTGGGTTTATGGAGGGACTGGATTTCCGGGATCGTATGGCGCTACAAATATTCCTTCCAGTTATATGTTCTCGGGTAGCCCTATTGATTCCGTGGGTTGGAGTGAACTCAACACGGATGGATATTATTCTTCCAATGATCCGGGAGACCGAAGATTTTTCATGACTATAAGTGAAAGTAATTTCGGAGTGGGAGATATGATCTGTTCTGATTATGCCATCTTATTTGATAAAACAGATCTGAGTCCATTTCAAAATGTTGTTAATGTAAAGAACATTGCAACTTCCTTACAAAGTCTTTATGATCAGAATAGATCATTCCCTTGCTCACAGGCATGGCTTGGACTTGAAGAGGAACAGCATGAAATAGCTAGAGCTGAAATTCAAGTTTACCCAAATCCATCGAACGGCAATTTTAATGTTGACTTGGTTGAAATGACGGATCAAGTTTCGGTGAGCATTCTTGATTGTACCGGAAGAGAAATATTCAGGAAGGAATATGGGCAAGTACAGCATATCGAGTTCAGTCTAAAAGAAAAACCGGGACTCTATTTCATTCGCCTAAATTCAAAACACGACAATTTCACACAACGACTCATCATTAAATAAAAGCACTATGAAAATTTTACTCGTATTATCGACCTCATTTATATTATCAAATATTGCCTTCAGCCAAATTTACGTGGAAGATTCGATTGAGAAGAATAATGTTTCTGCATTAATTACTGATAAGGGAGTTTTCTTTCAAGATATTCTCAATTCACTCGCCAGATACGAAATACCGAAAGGAACGGGACTTACATCTATTTTTTCTAGTGCATTCTGGTTTGGTGGAATTGACATCAATAATCAACTTCATTTGGCAGCCCCTCGTTACGGCTTCGGCACTGACCTATGGCCGGGTCCAATTAGCATAGGTGCAGCTGTACCCGGAGTAAACCCATTCGCTCAAACAATGTGGCATGTTTCAAAGGATGAGATAGTTAATCATATTGCAAATGTGGGTCAAGTAGGATATACAATGCCAAGTGACATTCAATTTTGGCCTGCACATGGTGACACGACTCAAGGTCAAAGTTATTACTTGGCGCCATTTGTAGATGTGAATCAGAACGGAATATACGATCCTGCTAACGGTGATCATCCCTGTATAAAAGGAGATGATGCAATTTATACTATTCTGAATGACAAGGGTGGTCTCCATACCGAATCTGGTGGAGAACCTATTGGATTGGAGCTTCATTTTATGTTCTACCAAATTGAAAGCAATGATGATCTAAATAACACAACTTTTATCGATCTGCTTGTTGTCAATCGTGGAACAATACTTTTATCTGATTTTTATGTAAGCACATACGAAGATTTTGATGTCGGCTATTATCTGGATGATTACATTGGATCCGATAGCACTCGAAACATGATATTCTCTTATAATGCAGACTCATATGACGAAGATGATGGGGGACGACCAGGCTATCATGATTATCCTCCTGCCATTGGAATCATGTGTTTGAATGATACGATGAGAAAAGCAATGTATTTGTCCGGCGTTAACACACCAATGGATATTTACAACATAATGAAGGGCTGTGATGGAACGGGCAATCCGTTTCAGGATTCAACGGGCGCGATAATTTCATATTTCTGCCCGGGAGACCCGAATGATTCATTAGCGGTCTCGGAAGTTACCATAAATAATCCACCAAATGATCGCCGAATGATTATGTCCGTGAAAAGAGATTATTTTGGCTTTCAGGACACGATGAAACTATCTTATGCCGTTATATTTTCTCAGGATTCTACTGCATCGGTTGATCCAAATTTGGCTAGCGTAACAAAGCTATATCAAAACGCCGATTTCACACAGAATTATTATGATACTTATTTGGCCAATGAATGTGAATATATGGTCCTTGGCCTCAAAGAAGAAGACATTACCGATCCGGAGCTAAAGATCTACCCGAATCCATCGAAGGGATGGGTAACGATTGAACTTCCGGAACGATTAGATGTAAATGAAATGGTGATCCACGATGTATTCGGAAGAGAAGTTTATCGTGAAACGGATTACAACCAAAACAAACATTTCGTGAACATAGACGAAGCACCGGGGGTATACATTCTTAAAATAGTCACTTCAACCGGACAGTTCACGGAGAGAATCGTGATAGAGTAGGAGACTAACTACTGTTCGGAAAGGGTCGGCCATGTGCCGGCCTTTTTTCAACCATTTCAATTTATAAGCGTTATATTGGATAATAATGAAGAATTTAACCTTCATATTATTCTTTATCTGTAGTTTTTCGAGTAGAGCTCAAATTACGTGGGAATATATTTCATCTCCGGGAATTAGCTTAACTATTGACGACGTGTCACTTGGTAGAAAAATAGATGGAGGACCAGGTGGTTACCATGGAACTACAGCAATGCTGAAACAGTCAACTGATTATTTTCAGAACTTCTATAATATTTATGTGGAAGTGGGACAAAACGGGTGTTGTGGTGCTTATCGATCTCATTTTAAAACACCTTTAGAAGGCGCAATTGCATTGTCCAATCTATCATCAATTTATGCTATGAGAACAAACGATGGTGGTCAAACATGGTATACGATTCCCGCGGGTGGCATGGCTTTAAATGGTTCGTTTTATTATAAGGATCCATGGACAACGTACAGTGCATTCTCACTACCCCCACCTAATACAGAATCCTATTTTTCAGTTGGCGACCAATGGCAAACAACGTACATCACAACGGCTTATAAGTTTAAAAACTATTCAATAAAGCCTAAAATTCAGCTAATAGACTCAACAATCTTTTTAGCATGTTCGGATAGTACAGAAACGGACGCATTGGTTTTAAAATCTGACAATGAAGGATTAAGTTGGAATGAAGTTCTTCTCGTTCAGAACACAATTCTCCATGAGGTGTTCTCATTTGAAGATTCCATTCTATTTGTTACAGGAACTAACGGTTTAATAATGTATAGTTCTGATAAAGGTACGAGTTGGAATACAGCACACTCTAATCCTGCCATGGTGTTGAAATCAATAGAAGTTGCCAGTGATGGAATCGGATTTGCGGTAGGCGATGCAGGAACAATTCTTAGAACTAGTGATTATGGAATGAATTGGATGCAGGTGAATGCTCCGGACACCACCGATTTTATATATGTTAGAATGTTCGAAGGAGATATCGCATACACGTATGACAGCTTGGGTAACCTTTATACCAATCGGGGGGATATTTTAAGCTTGCAGAAAGAGAAGGTCTCCAGTGATATTCAAGTTTATCCGAACCCATCAAACGGTGAGTTAAACATTGAACATAATAACCAATCAATTGACGCAGTTGAAATAGTAGACTTATCAGGAAGAAGTGTGAAGCAGTTCTCATCCGTCAATAGCAAGAGTGTTTCTTTAGAAGTTGAAGGACTTGCCGGTCTTTACTTTGTCAAAGATTATTCAGGATTTCATGTGTACATTGAACGGGTAGTGTTTGAATGATGTTTCTAATTTAAGTGCCGGCCTATTAAGATATATTAAGCTTTTCTGCTTGTGAATCAGCAATAATTATTGAACCTTGCGTTACTGCAGTTGTAGTCTTAAGAACTAATTTAAGTCTAATGAAAAAGCGATTGATTCAGGGTTTCACATTGGTCTCATTCTTAACGCTGATTGTACTCTTCGTTGCTTATAAAGGAGGGTTCATAGGTAGAAGTAGTGATTATTTACACATTGATCCAAACGGAACAGTAATTAAAAATAACCAGGAGGACTCTGTGACAATACTGGATACTGTAATCAGGGAAGAAGCTTTAATGCCATCATCGAAATCAATGATTATTAGTGATCAAGCTAAATTTAAGTTTGATTCTACCATTTATCATAAACTTATAGAAGAATATCATCGGAAAGAAGGTGAAGAGAATAAAAAGCAAAAGGTGTATATGTATAGCTCAAAGTCTGGATATGTGATTGATAGAGACCGGGAAAGTCTTTGGAAGAGCAATGATTCCATGTTAATCGAGTATCTTAAAAGGGGGGCTACAGATTCGACCGATAAAAAGAACAACTAATAGAATGGAATATATCTGGGATATGCTCGAGGCGACTGGTATCAGCCTTCTTTTTTTGGCGATCGTATTCGTTCCTATGGAGCTCGTATTTCCAGCTAAACGGAATCAAAAGATTTTTCGGCCAAATTGGATCCTCGATCTTTGCTTTTTTCTCGGGCAATATCTATTATGGAGCGGTCTGGTAATCTGGACCCTTGATTACTTCAGTGAATATTTGAGCTCGATAATTCCATTAGTCTTTAAGCACTTAGTACAATCACAAGCCTGGTATTTACAAGCCTTTGAAGTGATCTTTTTTAGCGATTTAATTATCTATTGGGCTCATCGCTTACAGCACCGGGTCAATTTTCTGTGGCGTTTCCATAAGGTCCACCATAGTGCCAGGCACCTCGATTGGTTAGCAGCTCATCGTGAGCATCCGCTTGATTCCATTTATACGGTAGGTCTGATCAATCTTCCAGCATTCATTCTTGGGTTTCCATTGGAAACATTGGCAGTCGTAATAGCATTTAGGGGAATTTGGGCGATTTACATACATTCCAATGTTCGCTTACCAGTTGGACCTCTCAGGATGTTGATTGGCGCTCCGGAGCTACACCACTGGCATCATGATATGGATAGGGATGCAGGAAATTATGCCAACATATCGCCCTTGATGGACATCATATTTGGCACATATATATGTCCGGATAAAGAACCCGAACGCTTCGGGATCAAGGAAAAAACTCCTGATAACTATGTGGGTCAGCTCGTTGAACCAATGTTGCCAAAACGAACATGGAAGCGCATATCAAAGCGATTTAAAATACTGGAATCGGAGCGATAAACTCCAGTTCATCTTACAACCATTGTAGTTCGAAAAATATCTTGAGTCTATTGTGAATACTAGCGTACAGCGCGTGACGTTAGTCTCAGAATTATTATTCAGAGTTACCTTTTTCTATTTCTGACATTCAATTATAAACAACTAAAATTAAATATCATGAAATCACTTTTTAACTTAATTATGATCGTATTCGTTTGCACGTGCGGATCATGGGCGGGAGGAATTGTTCACGACGATAAGAGCATATCCCGTTACGAATTTTTTGAAGAGGATGTGATCATCCTACCTACCAATTTTGCGGAACCCTTTATAATCGATCAGGAAGATCTGAAGCTATTGGGTAATAAGCGCATCTATCATGTTGATCTGGTTTATACAGAGTATCGTGAGTCTCCGGATTTTAATCAGCAGGCTTTGAACAAGCGACGCGTAAATGAGCTTAAACGTATTTTTCCCCAGGTAATATCAGATAAGCCTAGCTGGAGCTGGATCGAACAAACAGGAGCTAAGACACGTAATGTAGCTAATACCTACTTCCACGGATTTGTAATTTACTATGCTGACAAATTAGACCATCAAACGGTGGGAGAACTGTTATCACCCTACGCAAAATCAACTACTACGTTTAGGGTCACCTGTGAAGAAGGTGGTACGTTCACCTATGCTTCAGGTACGAAAATAACAATAGCTCCTAACTCAGTCACAAAGGCAGATGGCACACCAATACAAGGTGAGTTTGAGCTTAGTTATAGAGAGTTCAGAGATCCGGCGGAGATCGCTTTTTCAGGTTTGCCAATGACCTATGATAACGGAAAGAGTAAACTTAATTTCAGCTCTGTTGGAATGTATGAAATTCGCGGGTCACAGAATGGGGAAGAGCTGAAGTTGAAGAAGCCAGCGCTTATCGATTTTAATTGTACGAAAGTTGTGGACGATGCCGCTTTCTATAAAATGGATGATAAGACAGGCGAATGGAAAAAGATCCAGGAGATCGAATTTGGGGCTGAAGCTGAAAAAGGCATAAACTCCGAGGCGACTGATGCAGAACTTATCGAGCGAGTTGCGGAGACAGTAGATATAAATGTTATGCCCATAGTGATTGGTGCTGATTGGATCAACTCAGCCACTTTGGATGATGGGAAAACTGAAATGAAAATGGGGGCTGGATGCTGGAGAAAGTATGAGCAATTAGTTAAAGACTCGGCGGACTTTATTAAAAAGGCAATTGATGAAGAATTTTCAGAACAGAGAAAACTTCACATTAATGAAGGTTATGAAAATCAAATAGCTGAATACCTTATTAACAACTGGGTTGCAATTGAATTTGTTGAAGGGCAAAGTCAAAGACGAGGGAAGCGAATGGTGCAGGATAGAAGTTTCACATTACTTGGTCAGGGTTCAAGAGATCCGGGTCATTCGTATCCTTCGGTAGTCAGGGGATTGAATTCTGCCGATTTCGGAGTCTACAACTGTGACCAGGTGTTTCGTTTGGGTGCCGTGGCAAATATTCTTCCGATATACAAGGATGCTTCCGGAAACAAAATATCGAATGGTTCAGTGGCTTGTTTGATGGATCTGAATTACAATGCCTCTTTTAGTTTTGATCCTAATTATATCAGCTGCGATCCAAATGGTCGAAATGTGGTTCTTCTTTTTACGAAAGACAAAAAGATTTACATGCTGGACGAAGAGAAGTTCAAAGATATTGATCTGAACTCTAGTCAAAGGACTGAATTCGCTATGAGGGAGGTAACGGATCAAATAAAGAGTTCCGATGATCTGAAGAACCTGTTAAAAATATAGTTTCCTGGTAGGCTTTACAGATAAAAAAAAAGCCCCGATCATTGATCGGGGCTTTCGTGCGATATAGAAGTTCAATTTTTATTTCTTCACAGCGTCAACAACAGCTTTGAATGCTTCCGGATGATTCATTGCAAGGTCTGCAAGAACTTTACGGTTCAGCTCCATATCACTTTTGTTAACAAGGCCCATGAATTGAGAGTAGCTCATTCCGTTCTGACGAGCACCCGCGTTAATTCGAGCGATCCAAAGTGAACGGAAGTTTCTTTTCTTTTGTTTACGTCCTTCGTATGCGTACAACCACCCTTTTTCAACGGCGTTCTTAGCAACAGTCCAAACGTTCTTTCTTCTTCCAAAGTAACCTTTGGCGTGCTTCATCACGTTCTTACGACGCGCTCTTGAAGCTACATGATTAACTGATCTTGGCATAATTTCTAGTTTTTTAATAAGGAGTGCATCACTGTTTCAGATAGCTTAGTTACTCATTACTTGGTTAAACAATTAATAAAACCTCAATGGCACCTTAGATGCACAATTGATCTTTAATGTTACTCTCATCAGCTTTGTGTACCAAACCTGAGTGAGTTAGATTTCGCTTCTGCTTTTTAGTCTTCTTCGTAAGAATGTGACTTTTAAAAGCATGCTTTCTTTTAATTTTACCGCTTCCAGTGATTGTGAATCGCTTCTTTGCACTGGATTTAGTTTTCATTTTTGGCATCTCTCTTAATTTTAAGTTACCTCTATATCAGCTTCTTTATTTCCTTCGGGCTATTCGTTCTTTTCAGAACGGCCCTTAGTCTTCAATAACTTCGTTATTTCTTTTTCGGGTTGATGATCATATTCATCTTCTTCCCTTCCATTCTTGGCAATTGCTCCACAACACCAACGTCTGCGAGCTCTTGTGCCAGTCTCAACAAAAGGATTTCTCCTCTGTCTTTAAAAACGATCGTACGTCCTTTGAAGAATACATAAGCTTTCAGCTTACTTCCTTCTTCGAGGAACTTACGCGCATGAGCCAATTTGAAGTTGAAGTCATGATCGTCCGTGTTTGGTCCGAAACGGATTTCCTTCTGTACGACCTTACTCTGCTTCGCTTTTAACTCTTTTTGCTTCTTCTTCTGGTTGTAAAGGAACTTTTTATAGTCCAGTATCTTACAAACAGGAGGGTCCGCTTTTGGCGATATTTCAACTAAATCAAGACCTTCATCCTCTGCCATTCTTAACGCTTGAGCTGTAGACATGACCTCGGGCTCTTTACCCTCCATCACAAGTCTTATTTCTTTTGCGTAAATCTTTTCATTAATGCGATGAAGTATTTTCTCTTCGCGTCTCTGAAACTTCTTTTTAGGTCTTCTCATTAAGTATTTAATCGTTTTTAGCTAATTCGTTTTCTATCGTATCGTTGATCATTTTAATGAATTCTTCAGGACTCATTTTCCCCTGATCTCCTTCAGTATGCTTGCGTACAGCCAGTTGATCGCTTTCAACCTCCTGTTCACCGATGATCAACATAAAAGGTATCTTACTCATCTCCGCTTCACGGATCTTTTTACCCACCTTCTCGTTACGATCGTCAACGAATCCGCGAATATCGGAATTTTTTAGCAATTCCAAAAGGTTTTCGGCGTATTCGTTGTATTTGTCACTTATCGGTAAAATCGCCACCTGATCAGTCATTAACCACAATGGAAACTCTCCGGCACAGTGCTCCAACAGAACAGCTACGAATCGTTCCATCGATCCAAATGGTGCGCGGTGGATCATTACCGGTCTATGCTTCTGATTATCAGCGCCTGTATACTCCAGCTCAAAGCGTTCCGGAAGGTTGTAATCTACCTGGATTGTTCCCAGCTGCCATTCACGTCCCAAAGCATCTTCTACCATGAAATCCAGTTTCGGGCCGTAGAAAGCGGCTTCGCCGTATTCAACAACATTAGGAAGTCCCTTCTCATTGGTTGCTTCGATGATCGCTCTTTCTGCTTTCTCCCAGTTCTCATCCGAACCGATGTACTTGTCCGGATTATCCGGATCTCTCAAGGATACCTGCGCTTTAAAGTTCTCGAAATCCAGTGTCTTGAAAATATACAATACCAGATCAATCACCTTCTTAAACTCATCTTTCACCTGATCAGCCGTGCAGAAGATGTGTGCATCATCCTGCGTAAATCCGCGAACACGAGTCAGACCGTGTAATTCTCCCGACTGCTCGTAACGATATACCGTTCCGAATTCTGCAAAACGCAAAGGAAGGTCGCGGTATGAGCGTGGGTATGCTTTGTATATCTCACAGTGGTGTGGACAATTCATGGGTTTCAACAAGAATTCTTCCCCCTCATCCGGTGTATTGATCGGCTGGAATGAATCCTTACCGTACTTCGCGTAATGCCCTGAAGTTTCATAAAGTTCCTTGCCACCAATATGCGGAGAGATCACCTGATCGTATCCTGCCTTTCGCTGTGCTTTCTTCAGGAAGTTTTCCAGTCTCTCTCTCAGTGCAGCTCCTTTCGGTAACCACAATGGAAGACCTTGTCCCACCTTTTGTGAGAAAGTAAATAATTCCAATTCTTTTCCAAGCTTTCGGTGGTCACGCTGCTTAGCCAATTCTAGCTTTTCCAGGTACTCAGACAATTCTGAACTCTTCGGGAAAGTAATTCCGTAAACACGTGTCAGCTGCTTTCGATTTTCATCTCCACGCCAGTAAGCGCCGGCAATGGAAGTAAGCTTCACGGCTTTGATGTAACCGGTATGTGGAATGTGTGGTCCACGACAAAGGTCTGTAAATTCACCCTGGGTATAGAAAGTGATTTCACCATCTTCCAGCCCATCGATCAACTCCAATTTATATTCATCGTCTTTTTCCTTGAAGTACTTGATAGCATCTTCCTTGGAAATTTCCTGACGGATAAACTCATTTTTTTCTTTGGCCAGCTCCTTCATTTTCTGCTCGATCTTCGGTAGATCGGCGTCTGTAAAAGTATGATCCAAAAAGTCCACATCGTAGTAAAAACCATTTTTGATCGGAGGTCCGATAGCGAGTTTTACACCCGGATAATGGAACTCGATCGCTTCTGCCATTAAGTGAGCAGAGGAGTGCCACATGGTTGACTTACCTTCCAGATCATTCCAGGTGAGTAACTGAAGCGTTGCATCCTCATTGATCGGACGCATAGAATCAATTACTTCGCCGTTGACCTTAGCAGCCAGGACGTTTCGGGCAAGTCCTTCGGAGATACCTCTCGCTATATCCAGCGAGGTAGTGCCTTTCTCGACTTGCTTCACAGAACCATCTGGTAGGGTAATGTTAATCATGTTTTTCTTCCAAAAATTTAGAAGACAAAGATAGGTATTTCAATGATTTGGGCTAAATTGTCTTCGAATGAATTAGAAAACGTTGTATTGGTATTCATAAATGAGTGATAGTAAAGTAATAAAAGAGACATCGGCAGGTTCAAGAGTTGCTGAAAATGAAACAGACGGTCTTAAAAAATATTTCCAAAAGACTTATATCTGGGATGGAATAATTGAGAATGAAACTGATGTGATATTTGGGTGTAAGGGGTCAGGAAAGAGTGCGCTCTACAATTACCTAACGTCTAGTAGTAATGAATTATTTGAACAAGACGTTTTGCTAGTACCTGCGGTTAACCCAAGAGGAGGAGCAGCATTTAAAGACTTAAAAACAAACCCTCCAACAGGCGAAGTAGAATTCAATCATATCTGGAAACTTTATTTTATTTTAATTCTTGTAAATAAGTTAATGGAGTTTAAGTATGACGACGCATATTATAAGGAAGTAGTTCAAAAGTTGCAAGAATCTAATCTTATGCCTAGAAGTTTTACCTTTCCATCAATGTTAAGAATGGTGAGAGACTATCTTCTTAATTTCAATCCACAATTTGAACCGAAAATCAATTTCAATGAGGTAGGTGGCCTTGATAGTTATAGTTGCAATATTGTTTTATCTGAACCCTCTACAGCTGAAGCGGATAAAGGTATTGTATCCATTAACTATTTGTATGACCTAATAAATAAGTCATTAGCTGAGAATGGCAATAGGGTTTGGATATCCATTGATCGATTAGACGTTGTGTTTCTAGAGAGCTTGGAACTTGAAGTGAATGCGTTGAGAGCATTATTCAAAGTGTATGTCGATTTGTTTGAATTCGAGAATATTCGATTGATAATTTTTTTACGAGACGATATCTGGAATAGAATTATTGAGAAAGGGTTTCGTGAGTTAAGCCATATAACCAAACATGATGACATTTCATGGGATGAAGATTCTCTTTTTAATCTATTAATGTCTAGATTGATAGAAAATGAGGCATTGCTTAAATTTTATAAATTAAAGAAGAAGGACGTCAAGAAGTCCAAAGGTGCAAAGCTCAATTTATTCAATAATATATTTGAGGAGACAGTTACATCTGGGGATAAAAGGCATTCGTTCAAATGGATGATTTCCATGTTAACTGATGGAAATGGAAATTGTTCTCCGAGGGAATTAATACATCTTACTAATGAATCAATAAAGGCACAGAAAAAGAAGTTGCAAGATGGAGAGAAATTACCTTCAAAGTGTTTAATTGGTTCTGATGCTATTAAAATTGGATTTAGGAGAGCATCTAAACTTAAATATGATACAGTTATCTCAGAATACCCTGGATTGAGCATTTACCTCCATAGACTGAAAAAGAAAAAGGTTCGATTAAGGATTAATGACTTAAAAGAAGCTTGGGGTATCAGTAAAAAGGACTCTAGAATTATTGCTAAGAAAATGATAGATCTTGGTATTTTTAAATTGGAAAATGATAATCAAAATGAACCTGAATTATTGGTGCCGTTTCTATACAGACCAGCTTTAGGGATGTACTAAATAATATTTAAATTGTTTTATTCAATCATAGTTACCCCTCTGAAAAGTTTCTTTAAATCAGGACAATTTTATTTACTTGCCGTGATCAACACCCAGCAGTAACCATAAGCGCTGTCCGGATCATAGGCTACGTTTTTACTCGATTCATCAAACAGGAATCGTAATGTCTGTCGAACATTAAGCAATCATTGAAAACATCGTCTGCATTGATGCAAGGCGAAGCCTTTTTCGATACTAATTCTCAGGAAAACCATTATCCACCCAGCACTGTAATTTTTTAAGTTCTTCCGTAGACAAGGAGCCATTTTTTGGCATGGACTGTTCGATCAGAACTTTCTGTTCAAACTTACCATTTGTTGTTACAGTAGATAATCCCGAGTAGGTAGCGAAATTACTATGACAGCTGACACAGTTATTGTCTACCAGGTTCTTTACGTAAGAGGTGTAAGTCGGATTGGATCCATCACAGGTTATTTTGGTATCATTCTTTTTACACGATATGACAGTAATAGTTGTTAACAGTGCTGCTAAGAAATAGGTAGCTTTTTTCATAGTAAGAATTTGTGTGAACATCTATAAAACAAACGATTAACCCGGATAATTATTCCATTCAGACTCAACATTTTAAAAAATAAAGGAGTTGATTATATTTAATGTTGATTCTTGAAAATTACCTTGCCACTACATGAATCAGTTCTATAAATCGCCATTTGTGTTCATTACGACCTTGTTGATCATCGGTGTGATCAGCTCGGAAATGATTGCTATCTGGTATTGGTTGATCGTCTATTTGATATTCGTTGCATCGCTGGTACGTGCGAAGATTGAGGGGGTAATTAAGACAGGTGATTTAAAAGGAGGGTTGATATTGAGTATCATACCATTGCTGGGAGCACTCTTATTTTATAGTACGACCGTGGCAGACGAAGGGATCGAATTGCGGGACAGCTCTTTTATTCTGACAGTGGAAGAAATGGACGCAAGTGATAAAGTCTGGAAGAAGGGAGTAGGTCAGATTAACTTCATCGTTGATTCTAGCGAACTGCGGGCGACAAGCGAACGTATTTTATTTTACTCCAGAAACGAGTTAGCAGAAGGAGATCTGATCATGACCAGGGGAGATGTTCTTCCGATTGAAAACAATGATAATCCCGGTGAATTTGATGCGAAAGGTTATTGGAGATCCAAACAAATTCGAAGCATGACATTCATTGGTCGGGAGAACTACCTCGTTCTTGAAAAGGGAGATCCCGGCTTGATTCGTTCGTTCTTTAAAGGATTACGACTTCATTTTTCAACTTTATTGGACAGACATGTGCCCGAAAAGGTCTTAGGCATAGCGAAAGCAATATTGCTCGGTGATAAATCGAATTTGAGTCTCGAAACGAGGAATAGTTTTGCCAATGCCGGTGCGATGCATGTGTTAGCGGTTTCAGGATTACATGTGGGGATAATCATGTATTTACTGATGTATGTCTTGCAGCGGTTTTCACGTGTTCTAACGAAGCGGAATGCCTTAATTGTCGTGCTTGTTATCACGTGGTTATATGCAGGAGTCACCAACTTTTCGCCATCTGTAGTTCGGGCATCACTCATGTTTTCGATTCTGCTTGGTTCGCAGTTTATGAGTAAGCAGCACAATTCCCTTAACGCACTGTTCTTTTCTGCTTTTCTGCTAATTGTAATCGACCCACTGATTATTTGGGATATCGGATTTCAGCTATCGTATCTGGCTATGCTGGGGATCCTGCTTCTGTACAAAAAGATAAGCAAGTTTATTTACCTTGAAAACCTCATCTTGCAGCGCATTTGGGAAGGAACCTCTGTTGGTATCGCAGCACAGGTGTTTACGACACCTTTGTCGCTGTACTATTTTCATCAGTTCCCGAATTACTTTATGATCTCGAATCTAGGCGTCATGGTTCTGGCCGGAGTCATACTCGGTTTAGGCCTCATTCTCTTTGCAGTTGGGTCAATTCACATGCTAGGAAAAGCAATTGGTTTACTACTTGGATTCACGTTGTTTGCGATGCTTTACTTTATCCAATTTGTCGAGTCGATCCCAGGATCTGTCGCTACCGGATTTGACACTTCGTCTTATTTGTTATTGACAATCTATACTTGTTTGTTAGCTATTATCTTAATCAAAAGCTTTCGGGAAAGATGGTATTTATGGGGACCTGTCATCGCTGTGTTGGTGGTGTTGATCCAGTTGGATCGCTATCAAAATATGACGAGCGACGAGTTCGTTCTTTTCAATTCCAATAAGCTTGTTGTTTCCGTTAAAAAGGGTGATGAAATTCTGTGCTTTTATGAAGATAATGACAAAGCATTGCGACAGGCTGAACGACTCATGGGTGATTATCAGAAAGTGCGTCCGGGTTCTGTTTCATTTATTCCACTTGGTGAAGGTGATTACAGTTTATCCAAAATTCAAACTTCATTCAAATACACGAAAGATTTTTTAGAGTGCTTATTGGTTGACCAAACTCTATTACTACATCGCACTTATAGCAGCAAGAAGAAAAAAGGAATTCAAAACATATACATGCCTTATTTGTCGATTGGAAGCGATGAAGAGTCGTTGAAACAAGGGGCTTTGATACTGACGCTTGATTGAGTGCAAAAGAAAAGCCCCTCGAGCGAGGGGCTTTTATTCCAAACAGATTCTTAATGCCAAACTAACGTACCATACAAACGACATCTCGAATAAGCGTTTCTTCTTAAGACTATTACTACTTAATCAACGTATTACTTAAACTAAAATTTGAAGTGAAGAGAACGCCTCTCTGTCTGATTCAATATTAAGAAATAGATCGGTCGCAACGTCATTACTAAACCGATTTTGAGGGGATTCCCCCTCTAATTATTTCGACTTGTATTCCTGAATAAGATCCTTGTTTTCGACACACCATTTGTACAAAACATTACTACCTCCCTTGAGACTCAACTTCTTACAGATTCGGGATCGGTAGTTTTCAACGGATTTTTCTGTTACGAATAAGAGTTCCGCGATCTCTTTAGACGTTTTATTATCCGAAACCAATTGAAGTGTATTGAATTCAGCTTTGGACAAAGATTCAATACCCGCTCGGATCGTGTTGATGCGCGAATTGAATTTCTTTCTGTTTTTCAGGTAATTGGTCAGCTTGTTACTAACGAATGGTATATCACTCATGACCTTCTCAATGCACTCCACGATCTCTAAAGTTGAATCTTCTTTTAGCAGAAAGCCCAGTGCTCCCTGATTGAATGCTTCATTGAAGAAAAGCTCATCGTTGTGCATCGTAAGTATGATCGCTTTGGTTTTGATCTTGTTTTCCTTGATGTATTTCAATACGTCAATTCCCGATTTCTCGGGCATGTCAATATCCAGAACCGTTATCAGATGCTTTTCCAGCGCCAGCTTATCAATTGCTTCCTGACCATTATTGCACTCCGTAATCGAACAATGTGTATAATGATCTTCGATGAGCATCTTGAGCCCTTTACGAAAAATCGGATGATCGTCTGCCAGTAGTATCTTCATACTAATTCACTTTAAACCTTATAATCGCCTTGATGCCTTTCGGTGGCTTCTCAAATTTAATGGTACCATGCAAATATCTCAATCTTTGCCGGATGCTGCGCATTCCAACTGAGTTCTCATGTGTCTTATCTGCGTCGAATCCCTTCCCGTTATCCTGATAGATAAGTGAACAAGTACCGTTTTCTTCCAATAGTTCAACCTTGAGTGAAGTTGCTCCGGCATGTTTAACCGTGTTGTTCGTTAACTCCTGAATGATCCGATAGACCCGAATCTCTTTCGCGGACTCAAGTTTCAATTTGTCCAGACAATCAAGGTCTGAGGTGACCATTATTTTGGTCGATTGCTCAATATCCTTAAGCATTTTCTCAATCGCCTTCTTCAGTCCAAGCCTGCGCAATTCCGGTGGAATCAATGATCGGGAAATACTTCGCACCTCCTCAATAACTTCCGCGAAGGAATTATCTACCTCCTCGATCTTCTTCTTTTCATTCTCGCCGACGTTTACCGTGTTGAACTTGTTCTTTAATATGATCAAACTCTGTCCGAGGCCATCGTGCAGATCTCTCGCGATCCTACCACGTTCTTCTTCCAATTTGTTCACGATAGCATCACTGAACTCGATCTCTTTTCGATGTTTTGCCCGGAAGTAATAGATCACAAATCCTGCTACAATTATTACCAAGATTACTATCACAATTCCAATGTTTTGGCGGAGTCGGGCGTTATCCAGTTCCTGTTGGTCCAGCTGTTTTTCATAGGCATTTTTCTCTTCCATTCGCTGCTTCTCCTTCTTCTCAACATCGTATTTCAGCTGTAATTCGCGCATGACCTGAAGGTGTCCCTCATGATCCATGGAATCCCGGAAACTGGTTAGTTTTCGATAATAATCGAGTGCTGTTTCAAAATCCTTCTTATCGCGAAACTCCTGGTATTTGAGTACGTAAATAGCCTCCTGCACCTCATTGGCTGAACTGTACTTGCTATAGAATTTCGCTGAATCAAGGAATTGATCCATCAGTTTGAACTGTTTCTTGCTCTTGGCGAGTTGTGCGCGATTGATGAATATGGCGGGGATAGCATAGTAAAGCTTCGTTTCTTTTGCTTTGTCCAACGCTACCTCCATCAGCGAATCTGCGCGTTCGTTGTTGCCTTTAACACGTTCTACGACTCCCAGGTTTACCAGAGAGTTAAACGCCAGTTGAGCATAGTTTCGCTTGTTGGCGAGTTCGAGTGTGTGCCGGTATTCTTCTTCTGCCAGCTCAATCGAATCTACCGCCATGTAATAGTATCCCAGGTTTTCACGAAGGGTGAGTTCAAGTCTAATATTCTCGAGACCTTTCGCAATTTCAATTCCTTCCTGTAAATCTTTATAAGCATCATCATTCGATTTCATACGTAGCTGTAAAAGGGCGAGGTTGTTCAGAAGGAAGCCGTATTCGAATTGATTGTTGTTTTCTTTTGCGATCTGCATCGCTTTTACGTAGAGGTCGATCGATCGGTCCGTACTATCCAGCCTTTCGTTGTACATGGCCAATCCGTTTAGTGAATAGATCATATTCAAAGTATCCTTGTTGGCTTTTGCCTGATCGTATTCTTCGGTCATTAACCCCAGCATGATCTTAGCGTCTGCATTGCGATCAATAACAAAGAGTCTACGAATGGAAGCAGTTGATCGTAATTGCTCATTGCCGATCTCAACCGCCAGATTAGTTGCCCGCTCGAAATTCACAGCTGCTGAATCATTCTGTCCCGTATAATAATTGATCGTTCCCCGATAGATTTCCAGTACGGTTAACAGCGTTTTATTGTCTTCCTTGACCGCGATCTTGTAAAGATTATCGAAGTCCGCTTCGCATTGCTGCGGATCAAGCTGTAAGTAATTGTCAATTTTAGCCAGCTTTTCTTTGTAAGGGGCAACCTCCTTAATCCCTCGATACAATTGTGCAGATGCATTACCGGCAAGAAATAGAATTAGTAGTAATATGTAGGTTGATCTTAACAAAGTATTATAAATCTAACAACTTTACATAAATAAAAAGTGCAACCTGAAGCTGCACTTTCTATTCGTCTTATTTTCGTTAATACCTTTTAATGACTTTTTCTATGTGGGATGCATTATTGGATTCGATCTTGATAATATAAACCCCTTTATGTAGTCCTTGCGTATCGTATTCAAAGAAAGACGTATTACGCGGTATTGCCATCTCATCTATCAATTGTCCATTGTAGGTGTATAGTCGCAGAATTCCATCGGCATTGATAAGCAGATCTCCCAATCGAATCTTTAGTTCATCATTGAATGGATTTGGATAAATTTTTACTTCGTCATTCGTGCAATTGGACGTCCGGGTAAAGAGCATTTCACGCTTACCTTCATTGTCCACTTCGTATACGCGATAATAGGAATTGCCATTTTGAATGTGTTCATCTGTGAATACATATTGAATTTCGGAATTGGAATATCCCGCGGCAGCCAATTCACCAATCAACCTGAATTCGCCGTCAGCACTACTGCGGTAGATTTCAAATTTGGAAGAGTTGTTTTCATTGATCGTGGTCCATTGCAGCTGTGTTTTTGCTCCAAGACAGCTAACCGACTCATCTTTTATATTAACTGCTAACGGTGGCGGAACGCAAGCTGCGAGTCCGGCGCCACTTTGTATTGTTAGCGAATCTCCAGCACCATCAACAATAAGTATCGGATAAGAGCTCGGTGGAGAAGTGGTAGATCCGGTTGCATATTGAACCCAAACGGTATCGGTATAAGTACAGGTGCTTTGAGAACAGCCCGTATAAATTCCGAAGAAATAGCTTGGCGATGCGGTAGGACAATCGATGCACTCCTGTTCGTTTCCAATCGGTTGACTCACTGGTTGAAGTGTTGCTTCGTACCAGGTGTATGTTCCACTTCCTCCAGTTGCGGTCAGGTCGCCATTGCCTTCTTCACAGACCGTAATAGGCGCATTACACGCGATTACCGAAATGATCATGGAGCTAGATCCGCAAGCGAGTGTATAAGTTATCAGATGATTACCAACTCCCGCAGTCGCAGGATCAAAAACACCGTTTACTGGATCTACTATTCCGGTACCACTCCAGGTACCTCCACCAACTTCAGCTGAAAGATTGACGAATGGATCATTTTCACAAAGCGGTCCCGGATTGCAGAAGTTTGCATTACAGCAGGTCAACGGAACAGGTGAGCATGCCACTCCGTTGAAGAGTGCAACACCACCGGTTCTACTACCCGTTGAGCTCGTTCCGGTACCTCCACAGGCGATCAGATCTCCAAGTGCCGTTACACGACAATCCCATACCTTAAAGGCCGGGGTCGCATAAAATGCCAACTGGTTCAGATTCGCATCATATTTATAAACGCCGTCTGTCGAACCTGCGTAAACGTTGCCACAGTTGTCGATATCCAATCCTGCATTATGTGTTTGGTTTCCTCCTAAAAAGACGCCTTGTAAATTCCCGTTCGGAATGTTTGTGGTAGCTAATACTGAGAAGTCGACCAGTGATCTTTTTTGTAGAATATTTCCACGATTGATATAGACCGCATTAGCATCTGCACGTATGACCTTGATTCCGGTATTGTTATATCGCCAGTTTTCAGCCTTATAACCCCATCCGATGCCATTGGCATCCTTGACAAGTGATGAACCTAGTCCCGAACAAAAATCAAGATTGTCACTCAGGTATCCTATCGTATCCAATGAGACGAAATAATATTTACCGCTAGGAGACGGGCACATGGCTCTAATTTCCTGAATGGCGACAGGTATGGAAAACATACCACCGGGAAAGGTCACCATCATTGAAGTGTTTACGTCACCGGTATTCATATCAACATCGTATACACGACCGTGAATATTGAATCCCCCGCCCGAGCCACCTATTAATAATTTTGACTGGTCGCAATTAAAAGAAATATTCCAGAACTCTGTGCTTAGTCCAACTCCGGGACCTGAAGGTGAGCCATTGTTCCATACCAGATTTCCGTTTACATCAATTTTCTGGATAGCGTAATAAGTACCATTAGTGACATACGAGTTCCCGTTGTTATCCGTAGCCATGGTTCCGAGCCAGGCGGTTGTATCGTAGGGTGTGTTATGTGTCCACTGTAATGCTCCGGCAGCATTGTATTTTATTAATTGCATCGGCATGATACCAGCGATGACATAGACGTTTCCGCTATTGTCATAATCAAGTTCCCATACACAATCCCAATTCGAACTGGGATCATTTGGGTTCTGTACCCATGGATCGATCACAAGTGTTTCCGTGCTGTTATAAGATGGAACGTCAAAAGAAATTTCGTTTCCTACCTGCTTAAATTGGATTGGCACATCAACTCCCGGATTACTCTCATAATAAGCTGTTGGTTCATGATCGATGATATCACCAAATAAAGTTGGGATATGTAATTCATTGTTCATCAGCGCAACATTTTCATCGTAGATCATTCTGATATCGGATGGATTTGCTCCGGGTCTAACGAAGATCGTGTACTTTACACCCGAAGTTGGGTGAATTTCATATTCGATATCGATGTTGTTCAATATATTCTCGTAGCGAAGTTTTTCAAATGCGCGAACTCCATTAAAATTCAGCATCTCTCCACCATTGGGATCATTGACGCAATAACCATGTGTCCCTTCAAGCTGACCAGCGGCGATGAGTTCCATGTTTGGACTCACGTCAGACCACTTCATATTTACTTCATCCTCTTGTACAAAATACTTACCGTATAACTTTTCGCGGGATTTATATTGGGAGTGAGAGTCAACCTCCTGCTGCATAAGGGCTTCCCGTTCAGCTTTTGGTGTGAATTTTACTTTTTTCAAAAGATAGCGTACCCCCTTTTCGCCAAAAAGTATTCGCATGTTCCTGAGATCAGCTACGTAGAGGATATTTCCGGTCTTCTCGTTAGCATCGAAATCAAATTGACCGATATTTTCAACAAATATTCGCTGCTTTTTATAATCGATGGTCCAGTCGGTCTGGCCTAAGACAGGTATTGCGACCAAACAGAGTAGGAGTATATGGGTAAGTTTTTTCATGGCGCATTTAACTGAAATTAAAGATATGGCTATTCATGCTGAACCCCGCTACTAAACCGTTAAATCGAGGGGTTAACCCTTCATCAATTTAAATAACAGACAGTTTCGGCCTATAAGCGTTATAAATCGTACATTTGTAGTATGATTTCGGGCGCTAAAAAATTCACTGTTTTAACGATCGCGTTGTTATGCGCCTTGACTTCATTTTCTCAGAAAGAGGACAGCACGGATTATTACGCCCGATATTATTTCATTGCTTTTCAGGAATACGAGTATGTCGATACCGATCTCGCTAAAAAATATGCCGATTCAGGTTTGTATTTTGCTAGTAAGACCGGCGATCCATATATGATCGGTAAAGCACATCAATTCAAAGGATGGTACTTTCAGGATATTGCCCGATTTGATAAAGCAATTGAAGAATTCAGCAAATCGCTGGCCTCTTTCAAAAAGGCTAAAAATTCGCAAGGTCAGGCAGATGCTTATGGAAACCTGGGGAATGCTTACTATGATAATGAAGATTTCCAGAAAAGCCTCGATTATCAGCTGTTATCGCTGGACATGAATCGAAAGATACTGGAGGATACTTCGTCTCTTACAGAGGAGGAATATCAAAATGCTTATATCGGTCGGACCTATGCGTTGCATAACATCGGGTCCATTTATGCTGAAATAGGCATGTACAAAAAGGCATTGGAATATGAGTATAAAAGCATTCAGTACGAACTTGAATCGGAAAACTGGCAAGGCGTTGCCATCTCATATAATACAATAGGCAAGACACACAGGGACCTTGGAAACACCGATAGTGCAGTTTATTATTATCAAAAGGCATTCGATTTATTAGCATCAGACAAAGTCAACGATCAATATACCTACGCCAATACATTGCAGTCCTATGCAGCACTTGAGAACTCAGGATTAAGCGAAGAGGAACGAAATCAGATGTGGTTGGAATCATTGAAACTGAAGCACAACTTTGGTGATATTGAAGGTGAGGTGCAAACTTATCTTGATATAGTTGAATTCAGGATCGACGTGATAGATCCGGATAGTACAAGCAAACTACTTGAGCATGCGTATAATTTGATCGAGGAATATTCACTGGATGGACAGCTCGAACGTTATTTCAAACTATATTCTATTTATAATTCAAAGATCGGTCAATACGATTCTGCTTATTTCGCGCTTGAAAACTATCTGGAACTGAAAGCCATTTCAGATGAAAAGAGTCATGCACAGGAGTTGATCGCAGGGGACATTAAACATCAGCTTGAAACAGATTTTGCTTTAAAAGAAGCACGACATGACAAAGAGATTGCTGAATTTCAGAATATTGTTTACCTCAGTATCATTTGTTTTATCATACTTATTACTATCCTGGCAATCTTCGTTAGTTCGAGTCGAAGACGAAAGCGTATTAATAAGCTACTATCTGAAAAAAATAAACTGATTCAGGTCCAGAAGGAAATCGTTGAGGAAAAGAATAAATCTATTTCCGATTCGATTGTTTACGCCAGAAGACTACAGCAGGCCATCTTACCAACTACTGAGCAGGTCAATGAGTATCTACCCAATAGCTTTTTGTTCTTCAGACCGAAGGATATTGTTAGTGGAGATTTCTATTGGTTTGAGTCAAACGAAGATCATTTGTTCATAGCAGTTGCGGACTGTACAGGGCACGGTGTTCCGGGAGCAATGGTTAGTGTTGTTTGCAGTAATGCGCTGAATCGATGTGTAAAGGAGCATAAGTTGAATTCACCGAAGGATATTCTGAACAAAGCACGTGATATCGTAATCGAAACCTTTGCGAAAAGTGGAGACAATGTAGCTGACGGAATGGATATCTCCTTAGTAGTTCTTGATCGCAAGAGTAAAAAGGTGCGTTTTGCCGGTGCTCACAATTCGCTTTGGATAGTTCGAAAAGGCGAAGCTCAGGATGACTTGAGTGATAACTCTCAGGTTGCTGATGGCAATACCTTATTGGAGTATAAGGGAGATAAGCAACCAGTAGGGCTGCATTCCAGGATGGTCGATTTTACCGAGAAGGAAATTGATCTCCTTGAAGATGATACACTATATCTTATGTCAGATGGTTTTGCTGATCAATTTGGTGGTCCGGACAATAAAAAACTAAAGTACGCTCCGATCAAGGAATATCTATTGGAACACGCGCATCACAATATGAAGCAGCAGAAAGAAGGATTGACATATCTGTTTGACAACTGGAGAAGCAATAACGAACAGATCGATGACGTTTGCTTTATTGGCTTCAGACTGAATTGATCACAGGTCTTTGACCATCCAGATCATACAAGCAAAGTGACCGCTTTCACCTAGTCTTTCGTTGATCAATCGAAATCCCACATTTTCATACAACCCAACAGCAGTAGTTAGCTCAGGCATTGACTCCAGATAGATCTGTGTATATCCAAATTCCCGGGCTTTGGTGATGGATTTATTTAATAATGTCGTTGCAATTCCCTTACCACGTGCTTCAGGAAGAACATATAGTTTGACAAGTTCGACACACCCTTCCGGCAAGTCTTTCGTAGGGTAAATTCCACAGCCACCAACAATTCGTCCATCAATTTCCACAACCCAATAGGCAGCTCGGGGTTCTTGTAAAAGATCTGAAATATGGTCAGTCGCAGGATCTGTATAGACTGTTCCCGGTTTATTAACTCCGTGTTCCTTCAGCACACTTCTGATGACCGCAGCGATCTCTGAATCATCTTCATTTTTGATCGCGCGAATTTGAAATTCACTCATTTACTCCTTAATGAACTTTCTGTTAATAATGTTTTCCCCAATTACACACTTCAATAGGTATACACCACTTGTCAAATCGTGGATATCAATGCTGTTATCGCCATTCAATTCTTTGATGATTTTACCATTTACATCACATATCAATATTTGATCGATGGCTTGTTCAGCGTTGATAAACAGAACATCTTTTGCCGGTACCGGATAGACGCGCAGATCTTCTTTGGATTCACTGTCTAAACTTAAATATGGGTTGTTCCCGGGTAGCGAAATACTAGAAGGGTTCGCGGCACTATGGTGAATGGTAATATTTGCAATATTCCCTGTACCTGCCTGATACATGGTTCCCCCGTCCTGAAGATTTACATTCCACCGGATCGAGTTATTTGCACTAACATATACTTTAATCTCATGACCACTTTTCCATGTGTAATTTGTGAAGGGCAATTCAACCTCTACCTGATAGATATTACCAGGTGACATAAATACTTCGTCGGCTGCTGTATAACCATTTCGGAAACGCATCCTTCTAATACCATCTGTGATCAACATATTGCGATCATCCGGATAGACATCTACCAAACGAACGGCGATATCACAATCGGGTTGGTTGGCTTCAACGTAGAGGTTCACTTTGACGCGTCCTGAAATAGATACATCAGAAGTCAGGTCACCCGTTGTAAAAGTGATGACGTCATTTCTGGATTCCAGGCTGATCTGATCATATGGTCCCTGATTTAAGAGTAAATGTAAATTTGCTCCGCCAATCGTAGGTGATGGATTTGACGGATCACTTACGAAGGAAGTCGAACCTGTTCCGGTTCCACTGCGAAGGGTTGAATTCTGATCAAAAAACAGAATATCTGTCGTGGTAGCCTCAATAGAAGTTGCATTACTTGATAACCACTGATCATTACCTAACTCGTAGTACGTGATCAGATCCGTATTTTGCCAGCCATTCGGTGAATCCAGAAGATAATATGCAAAAAAGTCCCATGCCATGGTGTCGCTCACATATTCAGCATTTGGGTACATCAATTCTCCCTGTATTGAACTACCAACGTAGGCAGCTCCTGTTCCACCGTGAACCCATGGTCCCACCAGAAACCATTGTTCATTCTGAACAGCCGGATCTGCTCCTGTTCGCGTGGCGGTATACCACGCATTCATTTTGTCAATATTATGATCATACCATCCTCCAATTTGAAGGGTCGGAATTTTAACGGTAGATGGTACCCATGAACTTGTTTCCACCTGCTGCCATAACCAGCTATAGTAGACATTACCAAGAATCCATGGAGATAAACCGTATCCCAGTGCGTCCAGCGTTTGAAGTCTTGCTTCTTCTAGAACTCCACCGTAAAAGTAATCGTCATATGCTGTTTGAGGATGTGCTACCAGCGGCACTGCACAGGTGTGATTCGGGTGGTCTTCTTCCATTAATCGATATTGAACCCCGCCAAGGGCAGATGGTCCCCATGTTCCTATACGATCCGCATGCCATGGTTGTGCTACGATCCATTCACAAATATCATAAGCGTCTTCGCCACGAGTACTCGTTCCTCCCACTGCCGGAGCTGAACCGTAAAATCCTCGCCAGTCCACAACTATCCATGCATAGGGCTGTCCATTTACGTCTTGCAGCACCCCCATCGGTAATCCATTCTCAAAATTATCCTTGTTATATGGAGTCTGGATCAAAATGGCTTCAAATGGTCCGGGCCCGGAAGGTAAATAAACGTCTGCTTCAAGAAAAGTCGTATCTCTCATTTCGATCAAGGTGTCATTGATCGTTGGAGTCATTTGTGCCAGAGATGAGGTAATGATAAAGAAAAAGAGCTTGGTTAAAAGTGAAATACGTAGCATATGATCATATTTTGAATACTAAATTCATATTATATTTAGACAAAATCAAAAAATGACTCCACTAATTATCATTCTGCTTGTCCTGAGTATTGTCTTCACAGTAATGTGGTTGATATACAACAGCTTAGTTCGCGCAAGAAACAGGGTAGAAGAAGGATATAGCGGTATAGATGTTCAGCTTAAAAAACGATTTGAGTTAATTCCAAATCTGATAGAAGCGGTAAAAGGTTATAACGCATATGAAGCAGAAACGCTGCAGAAGATAGTGGAAACCAGAAGTGCTTCAGGCACCACCATTGGTGAAATGCAACAAAATGATCAGTCGATTACCGGAGCGCTTAGAGCGTTTCGTATACACGTAGAGGATTATCCTGATCTGAAAGCTAACACGCAGTTTTTGACTTTGATGGAGAATCTATCAACAGTAGAAAATGAATTAAGTATGGCTAGAAGGTATTATAACGGAACAGTACGAGACTACAATACAAAGATGCAGGTTTTTCCGGCCGTGCTAATTGCAGGCATGTTCGGACACCAACCGAAAGAATTCTATCAGGTAGAAGATGATGAACGATCTGCGCCAGCAGTAAATTTGACAGATGATGAATAGATCAGTCCTTTCAGTCATATTAATTGTTTTTATTGCCTTCGGTTCTCAGGCAAGTCATAAGAAGAATTATGCAGACAGTGTTTTTGGAAGCTACTCGGATTATGAGCATATTCTTTCCTTTCACAGTGATATACGAATCCAGAATAATTGTAAGGTTTTAATTGTCGAAAAGATCAAAGTACTTGTACAGGGTATCGATATCGAGCGAGGGATTTATCGCGATATTCCGCTTTCCTATAAGTACGGAGGGATCAATTATCATGTTGAGTTTAAGCTTCTGGAAGTAGCTAGAGACGGTCGGCCAGAGCCATATTATACGGAAAGTCTTAGTAATGGAATAAGAATATATATCGGTCATGAGGATGTCTTTTTACTTGACGGGGTTTACGAATATACCATTGCTTATGAAGTTAATTACGTTCTTGGATTCCTTGATGATAGAGATGAACTTGCCTGGAACGTAAACGGAAATGACTGGGATTTCATGATCGACAAATTGTCAGCACGTGTTTATTATCCGGACTCCGCAGAATTAGTTGAATACACGGCGTATACTGGTAGTATGGGAGATAAAGGGAAGGATTATAAAGCTGAAGTAGAAGGCAATGTGGTATCGTTTAGTACAACGCGTAAAATGGGACCACATGAAAACATGACTGTTGCGGTTGGTTGGTCAAAGAATCACCTGACATATCCAAGCTCCTGGAATTGGTTTATTCATTGGTTGAAGAACTACATAATTTGGGTTATCGGTGGTATGGGACTAATTCTCGGGTTCATTTATAACATGTTTATGTGGTGGAAGCATGGCCGTGACCCAAAACCAGGTACGATTATACCATTATTCTATCCCCCGGAGGGATTTTCCCCTGCTGAATGTGCTTACCTGGAGAGAAATGGTAAGGCAACGGATACGCTATTCGGATCTATGTTAATGCAATTGGCAGTTAAGGGTCATCTCAAAATTGATTCGGAGGAAGGTAAAGGGTTATTTAAGAATTATTCATACACCATTACACGAATTAATGGAGATAAAAAGGACAATCTTAATGAATTGGAGTTGGATTTTCTTAGTCGTCTTTTTAGAAGTAAAGATGAATTAACCATTAAGAAGGGAAAATATAATGCTAGTATTAAGAAAGCACATGATTACCTGCTTACTCAGCTGGAACGAATCCAAAAGGATCGATATTACGTTCGAAATGCACACCTGAAGGGAAGACAATTTCTTATTCCATTAGCGACCTTAATAGGTGGTATTGTTGCCTTGAGTGTTTATGGAGGTTATATTTTAGTCCTCATTGCATGGCTCGTCCTGCATGCGATCATGAATGTCATCTTTTCAAAACTTTACGAACAACCAACTAGGGCAGGCCGTAAAAAGATGGATGAGATTGATGGATTTAAGATGTATATGGAATACGCCAACAAAGAAAGGATAAGACTGATGAATCCACCAACCATGAACTTTCAGCATTTCGAAGAGAATCTACCTTACGCTATTGCACTTGGTGTGGCAGAGGAGTGGCAGGGTCAATTCGAACCTGAGGAAATTCAGGATTTCACAAGCGGCCATGTTGCCTATATGCATGGGGTAGGAATTGCCAGTCTAAGTGATTTCAGCAGTAATTTATCCAAAACGATAAGCTCTGCAAAGACACCGCCTAGTACATCTGGCAGTGGTGGTGGTAGTTCATATTCAGGTGGCGGTGGATATTCCGGAGGCGGCTTTGGCGGAGGCGGCGGAGGCGGCTGGTAATAATTAACTATTTACTCCGATTCTTACGACGAAGAATCTCACCCTCTATAATATTCAATAGCAGTCCACCCATAACAGCGCCGTAAAGCATCATTGTATTAGCATTTGATTTAATTGGGCAACCATTCACACAGCCCCAATTGATGTAATAGATATACCCACCCAGAACACCTAAGGGAATCCCAGTAATTGTCAGCCAGTGTTTGCTTAAGAAGACTTTCATATGTTAAAGGTAGTGAACGAAAACTGCATAAAGTGTAACGTGGGTTTCCTTAGATCGATTATTTAATACGATCCTTTCAATCGATCGACCTCCATTTGCATCTTTGCCCGCTGCTGGTAATTTTAATCCCTGTCAGCCTGAAGAGTCATTATTTTACCACGATTCTTTTCATGAAATAGCGTCTATCATCTGTCATAAAAAGCATTTGATATATTCCTGAATCAAGATTGTTTGAGATAGCGTAATCTCCTGGACTATCGGACAATTGTATCTTCAAGATGACGCTTCCCTTCATATCTATGATTTCAAGGGATTGGAGATTTTCAGAAGAACTTTGATAGAAGTGGATCGGTGATCCTTTCTCTATTGGGTTGGGATAGACAGTTATATTGCCAAAACTCGTTTCATGCAGTCCGACAAGATTTTGGAGACTTTTGTATGCATTGATCCGTCCCGCTCCAAGCTGGCCAGCATAAGCAGGGTTAAGCGGATCAATATTGTCGCATCCGTTTTCAAGTGCTGATTTAACCTGACTTGGTGAGAAACCGGGCTCTACGGAAAGAATCAAAGAGGCGAGACCAGCTACTAAGGGACAAGCCATAGATGTACCACTTAAGTATCCGTATGCGTTATTTGTTCCCGAAAGCGTACTGTAGATGGAGGTGCCCGGAGCCATTACATCAACGAAGGCGCCATAGTTGGAAAAAGAGGACTTTTGATCAGTCTGATTGGTTGATCCAACGCTGATGACAGTCGTATATGCAGCAGGGTAATGATTCGCATCACTGTTATTGTTTCCAGCTGCCGCGATGAGTGTAATTCCCAGTGAGTTTGCTGTGTTCATCAAATTTTCGCCGGTGAGAAATCCTCCTGAGGCACCGCCCCAGGACATACTAATAATATCAGCTCCAGCCTGAATAGCATAGTATACACCATCATATGCATTTGGAAGCGATGCCCCTTCATCGGAGCTACTATCATTACTGCACTTCACGGCTATGATCCTGGCGTTGAATCCGATCGACGCTATTCCTGTCCCATTGTTACTCGTTGATGAAGCTATACCGGCACAATGTGTTCCATGAACGAATGGGCTACTATTCGTGGAACTGCCAGGAGGATTAGGGTTATTATCGTTATCTGCAACATCCCAACCATTAATGTCGTCGATGTAGCCATTGAGGTCGTCATCAAATCCGTTCCCTGGAATTTCTCCAGGATTAACCCAGATATTGTCAATGAGGTCTTCATGAGATGTGCTCACCGCATTATCAACAATTGCAATCTTGACATCCCCGGTGCCAGTTGTAAAATCCCAGGCTTGAACAGCGTTTATTTTGGCTAGCGCCCATTGGCTCGCCTGTAAGTCATTGGGTACATAGCTGGTTTTATACAAGGGAGCTTTCTCTGCATATTCAATATATGATAGTTGCTCGAGATCATAAATTAAACTATCAATTTGAGATATGATCTGAAAATAAATGCGATAGGTATTGTCAAGCGTTTGGTTCAGTCCCGGAAAAGGTCTTGTGATCGTGTCGATACCGTACATTGTATACAGCGAATTCAATCCCGGATCAGAAAAATTATATGGAGCGAGGTTGACCAGAGACGAATTATATACTTTGACGTAAACAATACCATCTACATAATTTGAATCAACTGTCTGCCCATTGACGGTTTGAGCAAACAAAAGAATTATACTTAATAAAAAACAGAGTCGCTTTAAATACATCATAGTTCATATACATTTTGAAATAATATAGAAAATCTATTTAAAAAAGAAAATCGTTGATTGCGACTTAACGGATTTGCAATGTGAGATAACCGCTCATGCTGGTGAGCTGATTGCCATTTGTTTCTTAGCCATCTGATACATAGGGTCATGAACATCGTTCCCCAGGATGTAATCTGCAGCATGCCTTCCGTAAGCCATTGTTCCTTTTGCTCCGATTCCGGATAATCCCGCAACGACAACGACGTCATTCAGAAACTCACCATTTTCAGTAATTGCCGGACCCACAATGGGCACTTCGGATTGAGTCAGGGTATAAACGCAGGCGTATCCGTTGACATAATTAAGTTGATCAGCGTTTATCGAAAATCCTATTCCATCGAGATAGTTCAAGGTTTCTTGTTTTGCCCAATCGACTTCTGTATCTGGAATATGATCCTTCCAGATGTCCTGTCCATCATTTATCTCAAATCTTCTCATATGGCCGCCAACTTTGATAAGCGGGGCACCATGATTCATTTTTTCGATCATGCTGTAATAGACATCTTCATTGAAATTAGCGATCGGAAAGAATGATTTGAATCGATCCTGATCGGAAGCTGATAAGCTTGCCCAGTATTCTTTTTCAAGCTGGTAGAAGCATAAATAAAGACGCTTTCGAATTAGTAGATTGTCGAAAATGGATGTGATGCCATGTAATACATCAGCGGTATATGGACCAGCACAAACAACGATCTGTGAGGCAGTAATGGATTCAGCCAGACTCGTTTTTACATTCTTACAATCGATCGTTATTCCCTCGTTACTTCTTAGAATACTATCCACTAACGTGTTATGTTTGATTTCGCCACCACATAACCTGATTCCCCGCTTAAGCTTGCGAATAAGTTCTTTCGGATTCAGTGTTCCTGAGTGTGTTTTGAATTCTCGTATAACGATCTTCTCCGGGAAGTTTACACCAAAAAGATCTTGTTGCTGTTCTGAATTAATTGCCGTTTGGTAAGAATCATCGCGAATCAATTGGTCCACGTCAGACAAGAGCGATTGGTCGTATAAGTAAGTAACAGGAGAGTCTGTATGAATGTCGCTTATTGCATGTTTTTCATCATCCCATTGATTTAACAACTCGACAAGTGTTTTTGTTTCGAGAACAGAACATTCTTTGAGGTAGGTGAATAGATCATTTTCAACACCCAGACTTCTGGTCACCCGCGCTTCGCCATAGCTTGAACCTTGATTGTATGCTTCATCCTGCTTTTCTAAAAGGAGAACCTTTTTTCCAGCTCTGGCCAGCTGCCATGCAGCGGCACAACCCATTAATCCTCCTCCTATTACAATAATTCGATCCACTGTTATAAAGAGTTTAGTGACAATTTAGCAAATAAAACACATGCATTAACGCGCTTCCTTTTTCAAGGCAAAATCCGTATTTTCGCACAGCACGTTAAATACCTGTGTTTAGTTCTGACTATATGGAGAAGATAGAACCCTATAAACCAAAGAATAAAGTACGAATTGTGACGGCGGCCTCACTTTTTGATGGCCATGATGCAGCTATTAATATAATGCGCCGAATCATTCAGGCAACAGGATGTGAGGTAATCCACCTGGGACACGATCGTTCTGTAGAAGAGGTTGTGAACTGTGCTATTCAGGAAGATGCACAGGCAATTGCCATGACATCCTATCAGGGAGGTCATATGGAGTACTTTAAATATATGTACGACTTGCTTAAAGAGAAAGGGGCAGGACATATTAAGGTTTTTGGTGGAGGAGGAGGAACCATTCTTCCAAGTGAAATTAAGGAGTTGCAGGATTACGGAATCGAACGTATTTATCATCCGGATGATGGTCGTGAATTAGGTCTTCAGGGCATGATCAATGATCTGGTGATGAAAAGTGATTTTCCGGTAGGTGAAAATCTGAATGGCGAAGTGGATCGTCTCGAGGATAAAAACGCACATGAAATCGCGCGTGTAATATCAGCTGCTGAAAATTTCCCGAATGCAGTAAAATCAGAGCTTGAGAAAATTGCCGAAATGGCAAAGCAGGTGGATACTCCTGTATTAGGTGTCACCGGAACAGGTGGTGCTGGTAAATCATCATTGGTGGACGAGCTGGTTAGAAGATTTTTAATTGATTTTCAGGATAAAACTATCGCAGTTGTTTCGGTTGATCCTTCTAAAAGAAAGACAGGCGGAGCACTTCTTGGAGACAGGATACGTATGAACTCAATCAGAAATTCACGGGTTTATATGCGATCACTAGCGACGCGTCAGTCCAATCTGGCATTATCCGTACATGTTTCCGAAGCCATTAATGTATTAAAGGCTGCTAAGTATGATCTGATTATTCTGGAAACATCAGGAATTGGTCAAAGCGATACCGAGATATTAGATCACTCTGATATGTCCCTATACGTAATGACACCCGAATATGGAGCTGCAACACAGCTTGAAAAGATCGATATGCTGGACTTTGCGGATGTGATCGCTCTGAATAAATTCGATAAGCGAGGAGCGCTTGATGCACTTCGCGATGTACGCAAGCAATATCAGCGAAATCATAATTTGTTCGATCAGGATACGGATTCTATGCCTGTTTTCGGGACGATTGCCTCGCAGTTTAACGATCCCGGAATGAATACCCTTTACAAGGTAATCATGGATAAACTAGTGGAGAAGACAGGCACAAAGCTTGAATCTACCTTTGAGATTACCGATGAAATGTCGGAAAAGATATTTGTTATTCCTCCGGATCGAACTCGGTATTTATCCGAGATATCCGAGAACAACAGAAACTACGATAAGTGGGTGGATGAGCAGGTGGTAGTAGCTGATACCCTTCAGGCATTGCAATCTTCGATCGATCAGATGGCAAAATCCTCAATTGAAGATCGGGATAGAATTGTCAAAGGATTACAGGAAGAATTTGAGAAAGAAAAATTAAACTTCGATCCTCGTAACTGGGAATTGATTCAGGGATGGGAAGAGAAGAAACAGCGATATATTGAGCCAGAATTTAAATTCATGGTTCGCGACAAAGAATTGTCGATTAAGACGCACACAGAATCATTATCACACCTGCAAATTCCAAAGGTTGCAACACCAAGGTATAAAGGTTGGGGTGATATCTTACGTTGGTTATTGCAGGAAAATGTTCCTGGTGAATTTCCTTACACGGCGGGATTATTTCCTTTCAAAAGAGAGGGAGAAGATCCGACAAGAATGTTTGCCGGTGAAGGTGGGCCTGAACGAACGAACAAGCGATTTCATTATGTAAGTTTGGGTATGCCTGCGAAACGCTTATCAACGGCATTTGACTCGGTTACCCTGTATGGAAACGACCCGGATCTACGTCCTGATATATACGGTAAAATAGGAAACTCGGGAGTATCAATTTGTTGTCTGGATGATGCTAAAAAACTCTATTCAGGTTTTGATCTTTCAGATCCTAAGACATCGGTATCGATGACGATCAACGGTCCTGCACCCATGTTACTTGGATTCTTCATGAATGCTGCCATTGATCAGAACTGCGAAAAGTATATTAAGGCGCAGGGACTGGAAAATGAGGTAGAGAAAAAGATTAAGGAGATTTACAAAAAGAAGGGAACCAAGCGACCTGAATATCAGGGTGAGCTTCCGGAAGGAAATGATGGCTTGGGTCTTATGTTGTTGGGAGTAACAGGTGATCAGGTATTGCCGGTAGACGTTTACAACAAGATCAAGGCGGAAACCTTAACACAGGTTCGAGGTACAGTTCAGGCGGATATTTTGAAAGAGGATCAAGCCCAAAACACGTGTATTTTCTCAACGGAATTTGCTTTACGATTAATGGGGGATGTTCAGGAGTATTTCATTCAGAATGGTGTGAGAAACTTCTATTCGGTTTCGATCTCAGGTTATCATATAGCAGAAGCAGGAGCAAATCCAATCACACAATTGGCATTTACCTTGGCAAATGGATTTACTTATGTAGAGTATTACCTGAGCCGAGGAATGGACATTGACAAGTTTGGACCAAATCTTTCGTTCTTCTTCTCTAATGGGATTGATCCTGAATACGCTGTGATCGGTCGTGTTGCGAGAAGAATATGGTCGAAGGCACTTGCTAGAAAGTATGGTGCAAATGCCAGAGCTCAGATGCTTAAATATCATATTCAGACTTCGGGTCGTTCACTTCATGCGCAAGAGATTGATTTCAATGACATTCGTACAACGCTTCAGGCATTGTACGCTATTTATGATAATTGCAACTCATTGCACACCAATGCTTATGATGAGGCGATTACGACTCCGACAGAAGAATCGGTTCGTCGCGCTATGGCCATTCAATTGATCATTAATCGCGAGCTTGGACTTGCGAAGAACGAAAACCCCATCCAGGGCGCCTTTATTATTGAAGAATTAACGGAGTTGGTTGAGGAAGCGGTTCTTACAGAATTCGACCGGATAACGGAGCGTGGAGGAGTTCTTGGAGCGATGGAGACTATGTATCAGCGTTCTAAAATCCAGGAGGAGTCATTGTATTATGAAACATTAAAGCACACGGGAGAATTTCCTATTATCGGAGTTAATACTTTCCTGAGTTCGAAGGGTTCACCGACAATCATTCCACAAGAAGTAATTCGTGCTACGGAAGAAGAGAAGAAGTATCAGATATCTATGTTGGAAGAGCTTCATAAAACCTATGAAGAAGAGGCAAAAGAAGGAATCAATAAGGTGCAAAGAGCAGCCATTCAGAATGAAAATATGTTTGAGCAACTGATGGAAACATGTAAGTATTCATCCCTTGGACAAATAACATATTCGTTGTTTGATGTCGGCGGTCAGTATCGCCGAAACATGTAATTCCCAATTGATTGTGGATTAGTCTTTTAAAGACGCTAAAAATCAACACGCATTTCATTTACTTTAGTAGAAAGTAACGTTATGAAATACCTTTTCATTTTATGTTCATTTTTCTCTTGCCTGGCTTTTGGACAAGAACCGTTAACTCTCGATCAGATTTCAAACCCCAGAGAGGCAAGAGAATTCGCGGCTGACCACATGTGGTCTGAGGTGGTTGTTATTTCGAAAGAGGAATGTAAGTGGTTGTTAAATGTAGAGCATGAGGATAACCCGAATGAGCCGAATATCGGTGACATGGCGGTGGTGCGAAATACCAGCTACAAATTGATTGCGGATACTTCTATGAAAGTCATTAATTGCTCCGTCCTTGATTTCGATTTGGAAACTATGAGCGAAGAAGAAGCCGATAGTTTAATACAGCGTTATATGATCGAACTAAGTAGTCATGGACGATTTGATCATTTGGTGAGTAATCATTTAAGTCAGGAAGAGCAGTATCGGTATAACAATTTCATTCAGCCTACTTCAGTTATAATGGATTATTTCGGAACAACCTTTGTTTCACGATCTAAAGGAGAAATATTTCGATGGAGGCACCCGCAGGAGCCGTATATGTTTTTGATACAAATAATGCAGGATCCAATTGATATTGAAGGGTTTATCGTTTTGAAGTCTCGAGTTGACCAGTAGTTTGTTAATAATTCAATTTATATATCTTAATTATTTCACCCAAAAACTTTTTTAAAACCGATGAAGTCTTCGTATTTTGCTTGGCTGTTTGGATGCTATGCGAGGAATACTTTTTACATGCTTTATTTGTTTTGTGTCACTGACTTACGCTCAAGGTCATGATGACTGGATTGCAAAGATCAATACGATCGAGGATGCAAAAAAATATGCAAAGAAACATAGTGATGTGATTGTCTCATATGTCAATGCTGAGAAAGACCGTTTCTTATTCGATAAAGTGAATACCGAAGATATGGAAGGTCATATTGGAGAGGTAAATACTTTATTCGGAAGATCCACCAAATTTTTGAAGGATACAGTTTTGTCAATGGTGGATATTCAGGTGATTCAATTCAACAACAATGACGGTGAAGCTGAAACCATGGAAATATTGAGGTCTCAGATACTTAAAAAGCTTAAGAGTGGTGAAACCTACTGGGATATGAAAAAGAAGTATAACCATACCTCGGCTTCTTTCAGTAGCGGACCTGAAATGACCGATCAGGTGAATAAGAAGTATAATATTAACCTTGATGTTTATAAAAAAGGCTCAATCATTGAAGTGCAATCAGGTGACAACATTAAAGCTATAATCATTCTAAAAGTGGAGTCACATGATGTCCCGGCGTTTTGTGCCATTTCTTATAACGCTCAGAGCTAATTCTCTATTATGAAAATCGAATTATGTGCGGCTAGTATTGAAGCTATTCAGCTCGCAAAAGAATTTGATTTTGATCGCATTGAACTTTGTCAGAATTTGGAACAGGGTGGATTGACACCCTCACCGGGACAAATGGAATATGCCTTGGCCTATGGTCAGGAAGTTCATGTACTGATTAGACCAAGACCGGGTGGATTTATTTATTCTACCGACGAAATTGAAATCATACTTCGTGACATTAGAGAGGCTAAATCCATTGGTGTACATGGCGTAGTTGTAGGAGTTCTTGATGAACGCTCCGAAATTAACGAAAAGGCAATGGGAATGGTTGTTGAACAGGCAAAAGATTTGGAAGTGACATTTCACAGGGCTTTCGATGATACCATCTCATTTGAGCATTCTTTGACCAGGCTAGTCGATGTAGGAGTCACACGTGTGCTCTCATCAGGGCTTAGTAGAAATATAGATCAAGGAATAACTGTGCTGAAAGACATGATGGACTATTCCAACGGTCGCATTGAAGTTATGGCAGGTGGAGGTGTGAATAGCTCGAATATGAAACGAATAGTGGAAGAGGTGAAGCCCGATGCCGTTCATTTCTCTGGAACAAAAAAGGTCATGATCGATGAGGGTTCTTACTTTTCAGAATCGGTTTTAAAAGTCGATAAAGAAAAAGTAAAGAAGATACTGGAAGCTATTGATCGTTAGATTCGATCGAGAACATATTTAATCAGAGCAAGCATTTCGTTCTGGTACCCTGATGAAAATTCCCTGTTTGGACGATTGGCGATTCCAAGACAAATCGTACCGCATTGATGTCCAAGGTTTTTTCCCAATGCGAATAAAGCAGAGCTTTCCATTTCAAAATTTACTACCCGATGACCATTAAATTCAAAATCCGATAATGCGTCATTCAGATGGCGAGATTTCGTTTTTAAACGCAATTGTCTTCCCTGTGGACCATAAAATCCGCTGGACGTAACCGTGATTCCCGAGAATACTTGATCTGAGTTCAACCGTTCGAAAAGATCACCAGATGACTCTGTAAGATACGTTTTGATTTCTCCCGGAAGTTGTATGTGGTTTTGAATTGCTTGATTCAACTCTTCTTCTGCTTCAGTGAACTCTATTTGGTAGAAATGACCAATATTATCGAGGCCTGCCGCGTATTCTGAAAGGATATATCCATGAACAGGAATATCGGCTTGTAAGATACCGCAAGTACCTATTCTCACGATCGATAAACTGGTTAGCTCATCTTTGTTTTCTCTTTTTTCGAGGTCAATATTGAAAAGAGCGTCCAACTCATTCATTACAATGTCAATGTTATCCGTTCCGATACCACTCGACAAGGCAGTAATTCTTTTGCCGTTATATGTACCAGTTATACATGCAAATTCCCTGTGTTGGGATGAATGCTCAATTGTATCAAAGTAAGATGATATAAGTTTAACGCGATCCTGATCGCCTACAAGAATGATCTTGTCCGATACTTCAGATGGTGATAAGCCAAGGTGGTAAACCCGTCCCTGACCATCCAAAACTAATTCTGTTTTTGGGTACTGCATGTAATAATCTTAGTGCAAAAATTAAAAAGCGCTTAGAAAAGCGCTGCATTTATTAATTTCCTACACTTCCGAAAACCTTTTGGAGTAATTCGGTTACCCTGGCAACCGGGTCTTTACGTATTTTGTTTTCTTCTTTTTCTACCATATGGAACAAACCGTAAATAGCTTTGTCCAAAACGTACTCATCCAGATCAGGATCAATTTTATCTTTCCCGGAAAGTGATGCATAAGCGTTGTACTTAGTCATGATGGGGCTCCAATAATCAGTAAGCTTAACTTTCGAAATAGCCTCTTTAACTTTAGGACGGAATGCCGTTTTTAAAGATGCAGTTGTATTGTCCTTTAAGTATTTGGTAGCTGCACCGTCGCCGCCATTCAATATGGCAAATCCATCAGCAATACTCATGTTAAGAATAGCGTCCCGAAATATTGGCAATGCTTCTTTACTAGCTTCTTCCGCTGCTCGGTTCAAAGTTGTTTCAAACTTATCCACTTTACTTTCTAAACCCCATTCCAATGCTTTTTCACGAACGTGCATTGCATCTTCTGGCCATGGTAGTCTAATTTCTGCGTTCTTAAGGAAACCATCGGTTACTGCCGTTACATCAATCGAGTTTTTTATACCAACATTAAGCGCTTCTTTTAGTCCGGAAATCACTTCTTCATTTGTCAAAGAAGGTTTCGTTGAGCTATCATCGTTAAGAACGATACCAGCGGCTTCATCCAGCACATCACAAGATGTGATTACAATTGTTGTGGTTAAGCCTAAGGCAATAAATAAAGTCTTCATATTCAGTTTTTTTTCAAACATACTAATTCTCTGTTAACCAAATACAATACCAAATAGAAAATGGGGGCCGGAACCCCCATTTTCAGATGCTAATATTGATCTTATTTCAGTAGATTAATAAATCCATTAAATTCAATTCGGTCGTCTTTGATCGGATCTTTGACGCTTGCTCGCCAAACGTATGTTCCGGTTTCAACAATTTTACCACCGTAGGTACCATCCCAGCCGACATCAGGATCATGGCTTTCCCAAATTATTTCACCCCATCTGTTAAATATGAAGAGTTCAAAATCATAAGGATCAATCCCGTTTACATGAATTTTCCAACTTTGATTAAACGCATCACCATCTGGCGTGAATGTATTTGGTGCGAAGAATGTAATTCCAGGAATTACATTCATATAACGTGTAATAGTATCCTTACATCCAAGTTCTGTCGTCACAATTAACGTTACAGGATAAGATCCTTCAACACCATCAGGGAAATTGAATACGGGATTCATTTCCGAACTTGAGGATGGGTTAGATCCAGGGCTGTACCATTCCCATTGTACCACATTACTCGATGAAGCATTTTGCATTTGAATGTTATCCGTTTCGAATATTGTAGTCGGGTTAGTTGAGAACCAGAAATTAGCTGTTGGTGAAGGTACAATACTCACTAAATTGTATAGTGTATTTGTATAAACACATCCATAAATTGAAGTAACAGTCATCGAGATATCATAGGTTCCAACCTCCGGATAGTAATTATAAGTTGAATTCAGACCGTTGGTTAGCGCTGTAGAAGGTCCAAAATCTCCAAACGTCCAGAAAGTAGTTGCTATCTCAGCACCGTTGATCGATGTATTCGTGAAATCGAATCCATTAGGAACACATTTTTCCGGTTCATCCGGTTCCGCCATTGGAACAATTGGTGTTGGGAAATAGATTAACGTACATTCCTGATCTTCCGGTGATCCACAAGCTTCAGACAATACGACACAATATTGCGTATTCGTAACCTCTGGATCTACTCCAATTGGTAGACCGGTTCCGATCTGAACTCCGTTTTCATACCAGGTATAAGTATACGGAGATGATCCACCGGTGCCCGTTGCAGTGAGATATATAGAATCTTCAGGACAAATCTGGGTGTCCGGTGTTATAAAGGTTATATCGAGTGGAGGAGGTTCATTTAAGTTACCAATAATGTCGATTGTACAACCATTTGCATCTGTTACAGTGCAGATTGTCTGCCCTACGGGTAGGTCATTTGCAATAGTCGAAGTTGATGTAGAATTACTCCACGCATAAGTGTATGGTGGTGTACCTTGTACGACGTTCACTTCAACCATACCATCGCTGCCACTATTACACGTAACATCGGTTTGGTTAATGATGTTTCCGATCATTCCCGGTATTTCTGACACCACTAGGTTTACGACTCCCACACACCCAACATCTGAAGTTATTGTACAAGTGTAGTTTCCGGCAGTTAAGCCTGTAGCAGTCTGAGTAGTTTGAGCCAAAGGATCATCCCACAGATAAGTTAAATTCCCTAGCACCGGAATCATTTCCGCGAAAGCTGTTCCGTCATTGCCACCTGGACAGGAGACCAAAGTGGTGGTTCCCTGGAATGCTGCCGGCGTATCTCCTACGACGACATCTGCCTGGGAAACGCAACCGTTTCCATCCGTCATGTAGACGGTGTATTGACCTTGGGGGACTCCTGTTACAGTTTGCGTAGTAGCCCCAAGGGCGGGCCAGTCATAACTATAGGGGCCCGTTCCATTAGGATCGGGCGTGGCGGTGACTTCACCAATACTGGTTGAACATATGTCGTCGACGGCGGATGTTGTTACCGGTGTGCCAGTTAGTACAGTGATTTCAACATCTGCAGTAGCCGTAGCACAAGATCCAGATTCCGTAGCTGTTACTGTATAAGTTGTATTTGTTGTAGGTGAAGCAATTGGGTTTGCAATATTTGGATTACTTAATCCTGTAGTCGGTGTCCATGCATAAGTTATGTTACCTCCTCCGCAAGAGCCATTCGTACCGGCATTAAGTTGTAAGTTGTCACCATCGCAAATTGAGTCCTGTGCAGGTGTTGCCCATGCAGAAAGAGGGCTACCACCTGTAATAGTAAAGTAGAAGGTGGATGTATAATTTATACCCGCACAACTTTCGTCAGCCCGCCATTTGTAATCTCCAGGACAAAATCCTGATACATCAATAACTGTTAATGGGTAAGGAACATTTGTATTCGGGTTACCCAAGCATAACTGCGGTGAAAAATAATTAGCTGTTCCCGTAAAATTTTCTGCAACGCAGACGATTTCAATATTTACGGTGTAACAACAAGACCAGCCAGCATTACTCGTAAAAGTTAATTCCAGATTGGTGCCGTTCAAGTTCTGAGTTACATTACTCAAAGCCTGACATGGGCTGCATGCTAATGCTGAATACGAAATAATCAATATACCGAAGGTAGATAGTAGAAGCTTATGTAAGGTTTTCATTTAAGTCGATAAAAGTTTCTATTCTTTAAACGCACATGAGTTAAAAAGGTTGTTTGAATATACAATTTTTCTCAATAAAAAAGGGAGCTGAAGCTCCCTAATTGATAATCAGCATCTTAAAACTATTTAATCAGATTAATAGTTCCATTAAATGTTTTTCTCTTATCCTTGAACGGATCTTTGACTGTTGCTTTCCACACATAGGTTCCCTGAGGGACAAGCACACCATGGTAAGTTCCATCCCAGCCAACATTCGGATCATGGCTTTCCCAAATCATTTCACCCCATCTATTAAAGATGAATAATTCAAAATCATAGATGTCGATTCCACTAATTTCGGGCTTCCAAATTTGGTTATGCTCATCTCCGTCCGGTGTGAATGTATTTGGAGCGAAGAATAGAATGTCTTCAATTATCTGCATGACGTAGGTAATCGTGTCAAAACATCCTAATTCATTCTCTACAATAAGAGTCACGGGATATTCACCTGCTTCTTCCGGGAATACCATAACCGGATTCTCCAGGTTACTGCTCGAAGGAGTAGAAAAAGGACTGTACCAATTCCAATAGATAACATCGACAGATGATTTATCCTGAAGCATCACAGACGATTCAAAAATTGTAGCCGGATTTGTTGAGAAATAGAAATCTGCCGTTGGACGAGGTTTTACTTCCATGATATTTGTTACGGTATCCGTATAAACACATCCATAGATAGAGGTAACAGTCATGATTAAATCGTAACTGCCTACTTCATTAAAGGTCATTGATATTGAATCATCCCCGTTGGATAAAGCAATTAAGTTTTGATCACCAAAATCCCAGTATGTCGTAGCGATCTCACCGCCATTCGTTGAGGTATTGAAGAATGCAAATGTAGCATCATCAATACACCTTTCGAATTCATCCGGTTCTGCATTTGGTATGATAGGAGTAGGGAAGTAAATAAGATTACATTCCTGATCTGTAGGCGACCCGCATGCTTCAGATAAAACAACGCAGTACTGTGTGTTTGTATATTCCGGATCAACTGTAATCTGACTACCTGTTCCTATTTGTGTTCCGTTTTCGAACCAGGTAAAGGTATAAGCTGTTGAACCTCCGGTTCCCGAAACATTCAGCGTAATATCATCTTCCGGACAAATTTGTGTGTCTGGTGTCAAGAATGTTATATCAAGTGGAGCAGGCTCGCCTATAGTGCCAGAGATCGTAATAATACAGCCATTATCATCGGTAATCGTACAAGTATGTGTTCCTGCAACAAGATCATTGGCAATATTTGTCGTGGACGATGAATTATCCCATGAGTAAGAATAAGGTCCGGTTCCCTGAGAAACAGATAGCTGGATCATACCATCATTACCACTATTACAAGTGACATCTGTTTGTGCAATAATATTGGCTATCATTCCAGGTATTTCAGTTACGGTAACAGTGACTGTTTCACTACAACCAATATCCGAAGTTACGACACAGTTGTAAGTACCAGCCGTTAAGCCTGTTGCTGTTTGTGTTGTCTGCATGAGTGGATCATCCCACTGATAAGTTATGTTGCCAATAACCGGAATCATTTCAGCTGTAGCAGTTCCATCATTTCCTCCCGGACATGAAACCAATGTTGTTGATCCTGAGAATGCGGCAGGTGTATCACCGATAGTGACCTGTGCTGTTGACATGCATCCCAATGAATCCCACATTTCAACGGTGTAAGTACCTGCGGTAACACCTGTGACCGTTTGGGTTGTCGCACCCAATCCAGGCCAATTGTATGTATAAGGAGGTATTCCTGATTGTGGATTGGCCGTTACCGTACCTAAACCTGCAGAACAAATGTCATCCGTACCTGTTGCTGTCACTGAAGACGCGACACCCGTAACCCAGGAAGTATCTGATACACCACCTAAGCTGGCTCCACATGCTGATCCCGATAAAAAGTATCCATTGGTGCCCGGTAAGACCGGATTCACACTGAGAACGCCGTTGTTGTACGGGAAAGTTTGTCCAAGTGTATTTTCCCACTGGAAAGATGTATTCGGGCTAGTTATCAAGATATATGGAATCTGTGCTATTGTATAGTTGGTCGTATTAGCAGGTGAAGTAGGTGTCCAACGCATTCCTTCCTGGTTAGCTGACCATTGCGTATTATTTCTACCAGGTGTAATGTGGGCTACTGTACCGTTATTGTTTTCCGTCCCCTGAATACCCAAACCACTATTCCAAGAAGGACACAAAGGCTTGTCACCAATATGCACCTCTATTTCATTGGTTGATTCGTAAAGTATACAAGAAAGGTAGTTGCAGATAGACGTACAGCTATAGAAATTAATGTCTTTCCATAATACAACGAACATTCGATTTGGTGCAGTACCTATCGTTTGATATTGAATTGCACCGTTTGGTGAAGTCCATGCACTCGGATTAATATCCTGGTAACAAGGCATTACGGTATTCATTGCTGCAGCAAATCCGGGATTTGGAAGCGGTCCCACCGCACCTAAGCTCCAAGGGCAATAACCATTAGCGTTTGCCAGATTAAATGATAATATACAGTTCGAACCAATTACACACTGCGTAAAATTATTTCCGTAAAAATTGAAATTAAAACCAATCGGAACAGCGCCACTCCACGAATCATCACTGAGTGATACACTCGTAGGGTTGTTTAAAACGATTCCCTGATTGTTTCCTGGGATAGTTCCTGAACAGTTGTTAATCGTTAATGCAGATCCTGCACATACCGTTGTGTCATTTCCAAGACATAACTGCGCATTACCAACATTACTAATTGCAGTTGTAGAAAGTAGTGTTAAGAATAATAAGATCTTTCTCATATGAAGTAATAATCTTGTTGTGCTATAGCATAGACGTATCTACGCCTGTTAAGTTGCCAAAACTCAATAATTTTTAAAATTACAGATAATGTTCATAAAAATGAAATCCCTTAACCGTTTTATACTGGGCTTCACAGCGTATCGACAGATTGTTAATAATTATCTTTTTTGATTCTTTTTACCTAGTGCATTCTGATATAAAAATTATTTACATTTGCCATCAGATTTAAACCAATTTATAATGTCAAATAAGTATCAAGCAGAGATCGATGCATTCATGGCTAAAGTGGAAGCTAAGAACGGTCACGAAAAGGAGTTTTTACAGGCAGTAGAAGAGGTTGCGGAAGCTGTAATACCTGTCATTGAAGAAACACCTAGATATAAAAACTCTAAAATCCTGGACCGTATCGTAGAACCTGAGCGTGTGATTATGTTCAGAGTGCCATGGTTGGATGACGCTGGAAATGTACAGGTGAACAGAGGATATCGAGTGGAGTTCAATTCAGCAATTGGACCTTACAAAGGAGGACTTAGATTTCACCCTTCTGTTAACCTGTCAATTCTTAAGTTTTTAGGTTTTGAGCAGATATTTAAGAATTCATTGACAACACTTCCGATGGGAGGTGGTAAAGGAGGATCAGATTTCGATCCAAAAGGTAAATCCGATAATGAAGTGATGCGTTTCTGTCAATCATTTATGACAGAGCTGTCTCAGCATATCGGACCTAATACTGATGTTCCTGCTGGGGATATCGGGGTTGGAGGAAGAGAGATTGGATTCATGTTTGGTCAATACAAACGAATTCGTAATGAGTTTACTGGTGTCTTGACAGGTAAAGGGATTAATTGGGGAGGATCATTGATTCGTCCTGAAGCAACTGGTTATGGAACCGTGTATTTTGCACAGGAAATGCTGGCAACTAAGAATGAAACTTTCAACGGAAAGGTTGTTTCGATTTCTGGATCAGGAAATGTTGCTCAATATGCCTTGGAAAAAGTTATTCACCTCGGAGGAAAGGTAGTTACCGTTTCCGATTCATCAGGATTTGTTTATGCTGCTGATGGATTTCACTCAGAGCATCTGGCATTTCTTCAGGACCTTAAGAATAATCGCCGTGGTCGCGTTAAAGAAATTGCGGACCAGTTTGATGGATTTGAATATTTTGAAGGTGAACGACCTTGGAATATTAAAGTTGATATTGCATTGCCTTGTGCTACACAAAATGAACTTGATGGTTCGGATGCGGCAAATCTAATTTCCAACGGTGTTATTTGTGTTGCCGAAGGTGCAAATATGCCTTGTACTCCCGAAGCTATTGCAGCTTTACAGGAAGTTAACGTGTTATTTTCACCAGGAAAAGCATCCAATGCAGGAGGTGTTGCAACTTCAGGCCTAGAGATGTCACAGAATTCACTACGTATGAATTGGACAAGTGAGGAAGTTGATGCCAAATTGCACGCGATTATGAAATCAATTCACGAAGCGTGTGTAAAATATGGTAAAGACGATAGCGGAAATGTTGATTACGTTAAAGGAGCGAACGTAGCCGGTTTTGTAAAGGTTGCTGATGCAATGCTCGATCAGGGTCTGGTTTAATCATATTATATTTAACTATTCAAGGTCGCGGCAATTATGTTGCGACCTTTTTTTATCATAGCTGTTTTGCATATCACCATTTTATTAGCTTTGTTTATCATTAATTGTTTATGGCAACTGTGAAGGATAAAAGATCGATCGAATTTGATCGAACAGGGTTCAAGGACGAAGAGCTACTGGACATATACAAGAAAATTTTAAAGCCCAGGCTAATTGAAGAAAAGATGTTGATTCTACTTCGTCAGGGTAAGATATCAAAGTGGTTTTCTGGCTGGGGTCAGGAGGCTGGTTCAGTCGGTACGACTTATGCCATGAAAGATGATGAGTACATCTTCCCGATGCACCGAAACCTAGGTGTGTTTACGACCAGAAATGTACCGTTAAACAGATTATTTGCACAATTCCAGGGAAAAATGTCAGGTTTTACGAAAGGGCGCGACCGTTCGTTTCACTTTGGTTCTCAGGAACATAAGATAGTTGGTATGATCTCTCATTTGGGGCCGCAACTAGCTTTAGCTGACGGTGTTGGGTTGGCATCAAAGATCAGGAATGAAGAGAAGGCTACACTTGTATTTACTGGCGATGGTGGGGCGAGTGAAGGCGATTTCCACGAAGCGCTTAACGTAGCGTCGGTTTGGGATCTCCCTGTGATATTCGCCATTGAAAATAACTGTTGGGGATTATCTACTCCATCTGAAGAGCAGTTTCGCTGTAAGCAATTCATAGATAAGGGTATTGGGTACGGAATGAAGGCGGTGCAGGTGAATGGTAACGATATTCTGGCTGTAATAAAAACCGTCCAGAAGATTGCTAAAGAAATGCGCAAAAATCCTCATCCAGTTATACTCGAGTTGATGACATTCAGGATGCGCGGTCATGAAGAAGCGTCAGGAACTAAATATTATCCTGAAGGATTACAAGATGAGTGGGAGTCTTTCGATCCTTTAACCAATTTTACTGATTTCTTAAAAGAAGAAGGAGTTCTTACGGACGAGATTATTGAGACTTATTCCAAAGAAATTAAGGATGAAATTCAATCCGGTCTGGACACTGCATTCGCGGAAGATGAGATAGTACCTTCAGTTGAGTCTGAATTGGAAGATGTCTACTACCCATATGAGCAGCAGGTGATAATAGCGGATGGGCCCAAATCAGAAAAGCGACATGTTGACGCCGTGCAGGATGGACTGCGACAGGCAATGGAACGTTTCCCGGAATTGGTGATCATGGGGCAGGATATTGCAGAATACGGGGGAGTCTTTAAAGTGACAGAAGGATTTGTTGAGCAATTTGGGAAGGATAGGGTACGAAATACTCCTATCTGTGAATCTGCAATTGTCGGGGCTGGTCTTGGATTGTCAATTGCAGGAATGAAAGCAGTGGTTGAAATGCAGTTTGCTGATTTCGTGACATGTGGTTTTAACCAAATTGTAAATAATCTGGCCAAGATACATTGGCGATGGGGACAAAATGCTGATGTGGTTGTTCGAATGCCAACCGGGGGAGGTGCTGCAGCGGGACCGTTCCATTCACAAAGCAATGAAGCATGGTTTTTTCATACTCCGGGAATAAAGATCGTTTTTCCTTCAACTCCGTACGAAGCAAAAGGATTATTGATCGCAGCTATCGAAGATCCGAATCCCGTGATGGTCTTTGAACATAAGTTCTTGTATCGAAGTATTCGCGAAGAAATTCCGGATGATTACTATACGGTTGAAATAGGAAAGGCTCGTACGGTAGCAGAAGGGAAGGATCTTACCATTATTACCTACGGTTTAGGTGTGCATTGGGCAAAACAGTATGCAGAAGAGCATGAAGATATCAGTATTGAAATTCTTGACCTTAGAACGTTGATGCCATTGGATAAAGAAGCAATTTACAATGCTGTTAAGAAAACAGGTAGAGTACTTGTGTTACACGAGGATTGTCTAACCGGAGGTATAGGTGCTGAGATCGCAGCCTTGATATCAGAAAATTGTTTTGAATACCTCGATGCACCCGTTATTCGTCTTGGATCACTTGATACGGCAGTGCCATTCGCGGCACAGTTAGAAGAACAGTTCTTCCCGCGGGAAAGAATGAGCGAGGCGATTGAAAATCTGTTGGGGTATTAAAAAAGGCCCGAAGGCCTTTAATTAATCTCTTATTACTGTGTAACCAGGATACTTATTCTTATCGAAAACGAACTTGGAGTCGCTGACTGTTGGATTCGAAGTATACTTCGTCAGTCTGTAAGTCATAACCGTTCCGTCCTTTGTTTTAAGGACCACTTTTTTCAATTCGTTTTTAACAGATGAGATATAAAGTACAATCGTATGATATTCGACATTTCCCGGGTTTTTTGGGTAAAGCATGATCTGATGAACCTTTTCCCCGTTTAGCGTTGTTTCTTTACCGTATTTATTCTTGAATCCACTTTCCCAGATCGTCATCAGTTTTTTCGGGTTTAGAGACTCTTCGTCTTCTTCGTCTGCATCCATCTCATAAACTGACTTTTCTTCTTTCACGATTGTCCAGGTCTTCACGCCATTGGAGATGATTGTATTATCACCATATGAAGCATAGAACTTTTTTCCTTTTACCCATCCTTTACCTGTCTCATTTTCATCGGTACCGGTTGAACTATTCTTAATGTTTGCGCTGAATTCAATGTAAAATGAAGTTTCACCCTTCATTTTAGTGGACAGCTTATCAAGAATTTCCTGAGCTTTCGAATCCTGACCGAAGGCAGAAGAAATTGAGATTAATGCAATTATCGTAAGTAATATTCTCATTGTATTTTATTTTCTCGACAAATATCAGAAACTATGCCAAAGGGGCGATTAATTTCGATTTTAAGACAAAGTTAACAGAATATCCTTCAGGCATTCCTGATCGATGTCGTGATTACCACTAAATTCATGAGTCTTATACCCCAAATTTCGGTAAAAGGTTATCAATTCTTTCCTGGCTTTTTCGTCATACCATTCATCGTTGTCTCCAATTGCAAAGTGTGATTCGATCTCCGTGCCAAGATGATCTCTATGTAGATCTGGAGGAAAAACACAAGCCCACATCACCATTGCGTTGAAGGTGGTTTTACCAAGTTGCTCCCATCTTGCGGCAGTAGCACCACCCTGAGAAAACCCCAGCAAAACGATCTTGTCAAATTCATATTTAGCTTCGATTTTTTCATGGAGTGAATCAAGCCAGCTTACGTTATCAGAAATATCCAACTCTCTGGCTTCTTTTGTCATCCAGGAAGCACCAACTCTACCACTAGTCCCTTCCAGATAATAACGATGCATACCTTCAGGAGCAACGATCAAATAATCATCGCTTAGAAACTCAAATTTTCGGATGAAAAATTTCGCAAGCTGACCGTAACCATGAAGTACATACATCAGCGTTTTATCTTTTCCGGATGAGCCCGAAATTTCACAGCGATAAGTGCGAGTTGATTGAAACGTAAATTCCATAATACAAAGGTATTAATTGGTATAAAATTTGCTGTATAAAAGGCTTTTAAAACGAACATTTTACTTTGTTAAGAACTACTTTACTATTAAGTTCAATTCTATTTATATTCTTTAGTGTTGAGGCTCAGGAAATTACTGTGTTTGATGAGGTGACTCAACAGCGAATACCTGGCGTTAAGGTTTATTCCATTAATCCGAAGGTTCAGCTATATACCGACCTGGATGGTCGATTTCAATTGGAGAAATTCAAGGGTTGTGACAGTATTTATATGTACTATCCACAATATAAAATTGAATCCTTCACGTACGACGAATTGTCTAAAACCACTTCCGTAGAATTAAGTGATGACTTTATTAGTATTGAAGAAACCGTAGTGACAGCCAATAGATGGGAACAGAAACGCAGTAAAATTCCCTTTCGAATAACGACGGTAAATTTGTCTAACATAGAAATGCACAGTCCATACACCACAGCTGACTTATTGAGCGGTACGGGAAGTGTCTTTATTCAAAAGAGTCAGTTCGCCGGAGGATCGCCTCAATTCAGAGGATTTGGAACGAATAGACTACTGACCGTAGTGGATGGTGTTCGAATGAATACGGCCATTTTTAGATCCGGCAATCTACAGAATATCATATCAATAGATCCGAATTCGTTGGAAAGTGCAGAGATTCTATTTGGTCCCGGAGCAGTAATGTACGGAAGTGATGCCATCGGTGGAGTAATGGATTTTCAAACCAAAGCAGCCAGGTTCTCAACGGATTCATTGCGACCTTTGATAAAATGGAATCTTTATTCTCGTTATTCGAGTGCTGCAAATGAGTCGACAGGTCATATCGATTTTAATTACGGGAATCAGAAGTGGGCCTTCGTTACGACGGTAACTTATGCTGATTTTGACGATCTAAGAGCGGGAACAAATGGAGACAGTTCATTCTTAAGACCAAGCTACCAGGGGGGAACTTTAGAAAACCCTTTAACACTTGTTAATGATAATCCTAGTTTGCAAATCCACTCTGGATATGATCAATTAAATGTATTGCAGAAAGTCGCGTTCAAGCCGAAAGAGAATTCAAGGTTGGAATACGGATTTATTTACTCGACTACTTCGGATGCTCCGAGATATGATCGTTTGATTCAGGATGATAATAATGACGACACACTCGATTATTCCATGTGGTATTATGGACCTCAGAAATGGATGATGCATCGAATTTCATTTGAAAACAGAAATAAAACCAAATTGTTTAGTCATTACAGAGTTAATGTTGCCTATCAAAATTTTGAAGAGAGTCGACATGATCTTAAGTACGGAGAAAATTCAATTCGACATCAGTACGAAAATGTAGACGCCTATTCAGTTAATCTCGATTTCGAAAAAGCCTTGGGTAGTCGTTCCAATTTGTTTTACGGAGGGGAGTATGTAATGAATGTGGTGACTTCTGAAGCTAATATGGAGCTACTTGATGGGGATTCCTATGAGATTAACCCTCGATATCCGAGTGGTTCAAAATGGCAGGCTGGTGGTCTTTATATTAACGCTCAAACTGCATTGAATGAGAAATTGAGTTTGCATACAGGATTTCGTTATAGCTATTTTGCGCTTGTGGCAAAATTCGACACAACTTTGTTTGCTTACCCGACAACTAAGACGGTAAATGACAATGGTGCATTTAACGGCAATACTGGGATCGTTTGGAATCCCTCCGATCATTCACAGATCTACAGCAATTTTAACACTGGATTTAGAGCTCCCAATATCGATGATATTGGTAAGGTGTTCGATTCATCGCCAGGTGTAGTTGTTGTACCACATGTTGATCTCAAACCGGAATATGCCTATAGCGTAGAGCTAGGATTTAATCATGTTTTCTACGATAAAGTCAGGTTGGATGGTACGGTTTATTATACGTATTTGAAAGATGCATTAGCACGTGTGGATTCCGAATTTAATGGTCAAGACAGTATTTTATATCAAGGTGTGATGAGCAAGGTTCAGGCGATTCAAAATTTGTCGAATGCATATGTCTACGGTATTCAGACAGGGATCGAGATTCGAATCGTGAAGGGGCTTTCTTTGTTGGGATCATTCAATTACCAGCAAGGTTTTGATTACATTGTCGACAGTGCGGCATACTTTCCGAAATCACACAGTACGCCAATTTTTGGGAAAGGAACTATTCGATACAAGCAAAGGCACGTTCATGCGGAGTTTTATGTGGACTTCAACGGTCGGATGGATCCGGATGAACTTGCTTTAAATGAACGAGATAAGGTTATATATGCTCAAACGCCGGAAGGAGAGAATTATGTTCCTGCATGGTATACCTTGAACTTCAAGATTTCTTATTTCTTCAATAAGCACATTTCCCTGAATGGAGGTATTGAGAATATAACAGATCAGTTATACCGGACAGCCGGTAGTGGAATATCAGCTCCGGGAAGAAACTTCATGATTTCGCTTAAGGGATCATTCTAAATCTCGCTATTCTTCAGGTAGTATTTCTGATGTTGTGGACTGTAGTACCACCTTCTTACGAGTTTGTCGGTTGGTTCGATCTTAATATCCAATTCGTATATCGCATCAGGTTTACTTAGATCTACTTGTTCGGTCGTTCCTTCATAAATGACAATATTCTTTCCCATACTAAAACTGCCCGGTTCATATTTGACCGCATATAGTTTTTCATCTGCAGTACCAATATCCGTATAGAGTTCTGTCTCCGAGGTCTGCATTGGAATACTGTTTTGAATCGTATAAAATTTCCGAAAAGATGATAACATGATCTTCGTGTCGATTGTGAAATCCAGATATTGGTCGGATGTAATATTGAGAAAGTCAACTTTAAGTTCTGCCAGAGGACTTGACGGAACCACAATTGGTGACGTGATCTGCTGTGTTAAGCCATCTATATAAAAGAAATAATTATAATTACCCATGTAGCCCATTTCTGCCCTCTTGGCCGTCTTTCCGGACTCCATGGCTTCGTTAATAGCCCTGTCAAGCAAGTTAACGGTGACTATTCGATCAATGCTGTCATCTGCTGTAAGGTGCGCTTCATAGATCTTATAAGTGTATTTTTCAGTCGCAGGAATACGCAGTTGCGCTTCGATGGATCGAATGATCTCATCCTCACTAAAGTAATTGTCATTTTGCTGGTCAGTATCAGGTTTTTCCGGATTTTCATCCACCTGATCAGTATCGCAAGATGCAATGACAATCAATGATAAAATGTAAAGCCAATTCTTCATCACATCAAATATAAGCTTCTTACTGTAAAATTGTAATTTCGTTCTCATGGATGTCAAGATCGAAAGTTCGTGGAAGGAAGTGCTCGGAAATCAATTTGAGCTACCTTATTTTAAGGCATTAACTGAATTTGTTAAGGAGGAATATCGCAGAAGCCCGGGTGCAATATTTCCGAAGGGGAATGAAATATTTCGTGCTTTTGATGCCTGTCCCTTTGACCAAGTGAAAATAGTTATTCTCGGTCAGGATCCATATCCAACAAAAGGACATGCCCACGGACTGTGTTTTTCGGTGGACCAGTCTGTTCAACCGCTACCAAAGAGTCTGAAAAACATCTACAAAGAACTCGAACAGGAGGGGATAGATACGAATGGACGTAATGGAGATCTCAGTGCATGGTCAGGACAAGGCGTGCTCTTATTGAATGCGGTGCTAACCGTGCAGGAAGGAATGCCGGCGAGTCATGCCGGGAAAGGATGGGAAATATTTACCGATGCCGTAATTAACGCATTGAATGAGCGCAAAGAGGGTGTTGTCTATATGCTCTGGGGCAGTAAGGCTCAGCAAAAGGCCATGAGTGTGGATAAGGTCAGGAATCTGGTGTTACAATCGCCACACCCCTCTCCTTTATCAGCACATAGAGGATTTTTCGGTTGCAATCATTTCACGATGGCAAATGAGTATTTAAATTCCATAGGCAAAAGTCCAATAATATGGTGATGAGCTAATTCTATTATTATCTTTGCCGCTATGAATCTTCAGAACGATCTGATATTAAGAGCTGCCAAAGGCGAGGAAATCGAAAGATATCCGGTCTGGTTGATGCGGCAGGCTGGAAGAATTCTGCCGGAATACAGAGCAGTAAGAAATTCATTATCTGGATTTAAGGAGCTGGTTGAGACTCCGGAATTAGCAGCAGAAGTCACGATACAGCCGGTGGATATTCTGGAAGTTGATGCAGCTATTATTTTCTCTGATATTTTGGTTGTGCCGGAAGCAATGGGACTCAGCTATCAAATGGTAGAAAAGAAAGGGCCCTGGTTTGAAGAAACAATCCGGGCAGAATCTGAATTAAGCAAACTAGACGATAACATTGATGTAGAAGATCGATTGTCGTACGTAACAGAAGCGATCCGAATTACAAATAAAGAACTCAACGGCCGGGTTCCGTTAATTGGTTTTGCTGGGGCTCCCTGGACGATCTTTTGTTATATGACCGAAGGTCAGGGATCAAAAACATTTTCAGTTGCTCGGAAAATACTTTACACGAATCCTACTTTGGCACACGACTTGCTTAATAGGATCACTGAAGTGACGATTCAGTACCTGCATGCGCAGGTTGATGCCGGAGCTCACCTCGTTCAGGTATTTGATTCCTGGGCAGGAATTCTCGGGCATGAGCAATATGCTGAATTTGGATTGAAATATTTGGATAGAATAACCGAAGCAATTAAGGATGTTCCGGTAACAGTTTTTGCCAAAGGTGCTTATAGTTCAATGGAAGCAATTGCTGATCTTTCATGTAACACGGTTGGTTTAGATTGGAACATGAATATGAAAGAAGTAAGAGAAGCGATTGGAGAGAAACGAACATTGCAAGGAAACCTTGACCCATGTGCTTTATATTCAGATCATTCTGAGGTAGAGCGAATGACTAATAATATGCTGGATTCTTTCATAAGTAAAAGACATATTGTTAATTTAGGCCACGGAGTTTATCCAGATATTGATCCGGAAAAAGTAAAAACATTTATTAAAACAGTTAAAAATTATGAGATTCAATTCTAATTTAACAGGCAAACTTCTAACATTGATCGCAATTTCTTGCGTTACAAGCTTCTCTAATGGACAGGAAAGTGAAAATCTTGTTGCGAACGGAAGCTTTGAAGAGGTAAGTAAAAAACCTAAACGTCTGGGTAAAATCGAAATGGCTACCGGGTGGATTTCTCCAACAGGTGTTCGTGCTGATCTTTTTACCTCTGGTGGGGCAGAAGAGATTGATGTACCGTTGAATGTTTTTGGAAAAGAAGAACCGAAAGATGGAAATCGTTATGCTGGCATTATCGTTTATAATAAACTAAAAAGCAACGAACGATCATATCTGGAAGGTAAACTTGAGGCACCTTTAAAGAAGGGAATGACTTACTGTATTAAATTCTATGTTTCTCTTGCTGAAGCTTCTAAATACGCTACCAATAACATTGGAATTGCGTTAACAAAAAGAGCATTTGGAACAACTGAGAAAGTTCCGATAATTGAAGAGCCTACATTGATGCACTTTGAAAATGATCTTAAACCTTTGGCCGGAAGATATAACTGGACAGAGATCTGTGGTGTGTTTGAGGCAAAAGGTGGTGAGAGATGGGTTTCAATAGGAAATTTCCTTTCTGACGATGAGATCAAGAGAATTAAAGTAAAACCTGATAATTCAGTAAAGGTGTCAGTTATCCCTCAGGCTTATTATTATGTAGATAACATTTCTGTTCAACTACTTGATACAGAAAGAGGAGAAACATGTGAATGTGCAACGGCAGATGTAGGTGAATCATACTCAACTACGATCTATCAAAAAATATTTAACGTCGATGAAGATATGACTCCTACTGAAAAAATCGAAGCACATCAGGTGTTCTTTGCGTTTGGTAGAGATGCACTTACGACAGAAGGAGAAGAGTCATTGGACTTTATTGCTGAACAGCTTAAGGAAAACCCTGATCTTAAGATTCAAATCATGGGTCACTGCAATGCCATGGAAGATTCTGTTGGTATGGAAAACGATTATTATGCAGGCATGGATAGCAAACGTATTGCTGCAGTTATGAAATACCTTACAGAAAAAGGTGAAATTCCATCGAACAGAATGATATCGTCAACGAAAGGCAGCAGTATCATGAATGAAGAGATTCAGGAGACAGATGACGAAGACCTGAGAATGGCAAAGAACCGAAGGGTAACATTTAAGGTTAGATAGCAAAGAGAGATTAAATAGAAAAAGGGGGCTTGCAATCGCAATCCCCCTTTTTATTTTACGGAGTTAGTTACCGCTTAATACTTAGTTCTTTTTGTTCTGTGTTTCCCTGTTGCATATTATTTACATCAAACAAAGGTGTCGCAGGGCTCCATCGTTCTTCTGAATACTTAGATTCTTTCAAACCAGGTAGTTGTTCATCAGCACGGTTTGCGACAACCTGATAAGTGAAATTAGTATTGGAGGTTCCTCCTGCCAGTTCTTTCACTTTAAATCCGTTTTGGGATTTCTCAGTTACGAAAACTCCATTACAATCACCTTCAAGCGTAATGAATACCCTCAACGGATGTGATTCGTCAACGCGAATATTCTTCGCTAATATTGGGTCGATCGTAATAATACACTCACCATTTGTTAGTTGACCTTCTCCAAAATCCTGAAATAATACTTCAGGTGCTTCAGGTGCAGTCATCATGACAGGGTTTTCATTCAAATCAGGAACAATCGTGTTAACCGTTCCTGTTCCGGAAATCTTACGATATCCGATACCATCCCATGCTCCTACAACCCATTGTGCGCCAAAGTCATCCTGAATCGTTATACCCTGACCAACACCAACTGTATTGAATTTTGCAAACGCACCTGTCGTATTTCCAAGGAAAGCACCTCCTGACCCTGCTGTTAATACTTGTGGTAATTGGGCGTTACCAATTCCTATTAAACCAGTACCGTTTGCATTTAAATTTTCCCCCCAGGTTCCTGCGCCGGTTTGCTGTTGTGATAAACCCCAAACACCATTGTAACCGAGTCCTTTAACACCATAACCACCATTCGTCCTCAAGTTATTACCATATACTGCCGCTTCAGCAGTTGCAGTATTTGATACTTGTCCTGATACTCCCCACGCATTTCCCGTAGAAGATCCGATGACACCCGAAACTAAATTTGAAGAGCTTGCAGTACTTCCTTGTATCGTAGAAAACTGGGTAGCTGACGATGTATTATTTCCGAATATAGAAACACCGTTACCGGTATGTGAAGCGCTAATCGCAGCCTGACTATTTACTGATGAATTCACCTCTACAGCTCCCGCATCAGCAGTAATGATTCTCCCTGCTCCTGCACCACCTTCGTCATATGCCTGATCAAGAGTATTAGCACCACCGCCTCCTGATGGGAGGGTAACTGTATTTCCACTTGAAATGGTTAAATCCTGACCATTAATGGACAGGGTTTGAAGCTCATTGTTCGGATCAGCATCGGCATCGTCTACGAGATCATTGTTCCAGTTGGTAATGTCTCCAGCTGTAATTCCTCCTGCAGGTGAGCTCGTGAAAACAGGATCCGTTTCACTGCCACTACCACTACCGGATGTCTCCGCGTACAACGCGTAGGGCACACTCAACAATTGATTTGTACCGGATATTGTATATGCAGTGCCTCCTGTAGGGTCAATTTCTGTTTTTAAATAATAAGGGCCATTTGACCAATCGATACCCGAAAAAGATCCGGTGACAGGCGTTCCATTACCTATCTCGAGCGTAGCTAGCCCATTTACATTAGTCATCGGCGAATGAGTCTCAATGTAGCTGGCTAATCCGGTAGGGGATCCCTGAAGAATACTGATCTGAATACCAATCGTAGTGTTTGCAACAAGTGCATCACTCGCGTCCCTGATCACAGATTGGTATGTCATCATTTGAGGTGCCTGAGCGCTCAGGCTAAAAGTCGTTAATAAAGCGATAATAAATAAGCTAATGTTTTTCATTTCTAGTGTTTTACAATTTTATAAGTATTTACTTGTCCTTCATTTTTCATCAGGACTAAGTGATAAGTCGCACTTGGTAGATTTTCGAGATCGACAAGTGTCTCAGAATGTACAAGCGGTTCAGTTAATATAAGTTTGCCGTTCATGTCAGTAAGTTGAAACTGATATCCCGATAAATCCCCTGTGGTTTGAATAACCAATTCATCTTGCGTTGGGTTCGGGAATAGACTAAAAATTACGCCTTCGGTTTCAGAGATCGAAACAGTAAAGAATTCATAAGGCTGTTGTACACCTTGATTCTCAGAACCGTTGGATCCCGAATTGTTAGCGTAATCGATCTGCCCCACAGAGTAAGATGAACTTCCGCCGGAACCACTTGCGTCACCACCGGTTGCAACAACATTGCTTTGTGAAAACACAGGGTAAGATAAGGCGACCACGAAAGCTGAATAGAGAATGTATTTCATGTAGTAATATATTATGTTAGAATAAATTTACAAAAACTTGGGCAATGTGATTATGATCACCTTTCTTCTAATTTATCAGGGAAATTACATCCTGATTATCGACTTCCTAGTTTATTCATTACCTCAATGAATTTCCTTGAGATTTCCCCGCCTGATTGATGAATTCCATTTTTTACCACCATCCTACCATTGACGATTGTGCCGTATTGCATGGAACTGTCCGTGGTATAAAGTATGGTCGATAATAGTGCGTTCTCCGAGCTAGATGTGGTAAGCGCAGATTCCGAGATGATGCAAGCATTTAATGTACTTCCTATAGCGAAATAATCGGTTGAGAAATTATTCATGGCTTTTCTGCCGGAGGTCGTGGCCATTTCAATTGCGAAACGTCCACTGTCTCCATGAGCACCTGCGAAGGTCTTACGGTTATGCGAAACAAGGCGCTGACCATAATCGAGTAATCTCAGTTCTTCGAAAGGATTTATTCCAATATGACTATCTGTACCTATACTCCATGCGCCACCATGAGAATGGTAGTCATTAAGCGGAAATATCCCGTCTCCCAGGTTTCCCTCCGTGCTTGGACAGAGAACCACATTTGCCCCACTCTTTGCGATTCCCTCAGTCTCTTCGGCAGTAAGATGTGTAGCATGGACCAAATGAAAGCGATCACTTAGTTCAACATTGCTTAGCAACCATTCGACGGGACGCTCGCCTAAATAGTCAATTGAGTCTTCAATTTCTTTTAGTTGTTCGGCAATATGAATGTGAAATGGAATGTCTTGTGGTCCTGACTTGGCTATTTCCGCAATATCACCAGGCTCTACACCTCGCATAGAATGAATGCCCACCGCTGTATTTGCACCTTCGTATGATTGACATGCTTTTCGGGAAGCTTCTAACAACTTTATATATTCGTCAATGGTAGGTGAAATAAATCTTCGTTGCCCCGCTGTCGGATCCATACCAAATCCTCCTCGTTGGTAGAAGATTGGAATCAATGTAATATTGATACCAGCCGTTTTGGCAGCAGAAACCAATCGAGTGCCCATTTCTGCCAGATTTTTAAATGGTACACCGTTCTTGTCATGGTGTAGATAATGGAACTCCGCGACATCTGTATATCCGTGACGAAGCATTTCACTGTAAAGCATCGTGGCTATAGCCTCCATTTGATCAGGGTCGATCGTAAGGGCCAATTTGTACATGGCTTCCCGCCAGGACCAGAATGAGTCGGAATCTGAGTTCGGTGAATGAATTTCGGCCAGACCTGCCATTGCATACTGAAAAGCATGAGAATGGGCATTTTGAAATCCAGGAAGTGTATATCCTTTAATTTCTTCCTGATCTGTCAATGATGCATTTTCCTGATAAGCGATGATCTCACCGGAATGATTTACCTCGATGGATACATCTTTTTTCCAGTCATCCTTCTGCAACAGATTTCTAAATAAATAGGATCCCATTCTTAATGTATTAAACTTTCGATCAGACCTGTAAATGTTTTCTTTAGAACATTACGAACCATATTTGCCCGAAGTTCATCAAATTCTTCTTCATCGTCATCCATGTACAGAATCTTATTCATTTCCAGCTGAAGTGCGTGTACGTTATCTTCAGGTTTTCCGAAGTATCTTGTAATATGTCCTCCTTTAAATGGATCGTTATGGTTAACCTGGTATATTCCGCTGGACAAACCAGATAAAGCGACATCAATATACTCCAGATCAGCTGACTTTTTATCATTGTTTCCGAGGATCATATCCGGGAATACTTCTTCGCGAATAGTAGGAACATGATGTCGAATCGAGTGCGCATCCCACAGAAGCACCTTGCCGAATTGATTCTTCCTTTCATCCAGTAGCTCTTGAATCTTCTTGTAGTAAGGCCAGTAATAATTTTCTAGTTTGAATTGTATATCATCTTCGTGAGGTTCATAATGCCACGACTTGTAAATGGGTGTTCCGAAGAAATCAGTCGTCGGTGTCAACGAAGTAATAATTCGGCCATCATCATACAATGGTTTACTGTCCGGATCTCTATTCAGATCAATGACCCATCTGGAGTAACGCGCGTGAATGATCGTGATACCCATATCAGAGGCAAAATTGTAAAGATCGTGTACGTACCAGTCAGTATCGTCAGGTGAGATGATCATGTCTCCTTTATAGTTGCCAATGAACTTTTCCGGAAATTCGGTTCCGCAATGAGGAACACTGACAATCATTGGAACAGGATTACCTTTCGGTGGAATTATTACAAATGGATCTTCCATAACGTGCTTTATACAAATTTAATGAAGCAATCGAATTGGAGGATGGTCTCATATCAGTTTAACGTATTTGACCCGAGTAATACACCTGCACGTAATTTGGGTCCAACGATATCAGTTAATGTGTAATTCATGAAAAAACTGAAGTCCTTGACTTTGTTTAAATCCGATCGAAACCCAAGTCTACATCCTGATGTCAGAATGGGCTGCGGTTTTTTATCGGGCATCAGACTGGTCATTAATTGTTTGGTGCCATAGGCAATGCCGACAACGGGTTTAAGGTACATTGTGCCATTGTCGATCATCTTGCCATCTGAATTCAGCTCTAATCTTCGAAAATTTGCCAAAAAGGATAAATAAAAATGACTACTTGCCCCGAAGTGTAATTGCTCGGCCCGGTCGTTATAGGGGATTAATCGACCATCACCGGTTATCCGAATAGCCAGTACAGGAGTAAAGCTTTGAGCTGTGATCTTTCTGGCCTTGGTCAAGAAGAAGTCCTTGCTAAACCGGGCTGTCAATGGAGAACCGATCAAAGAGGTCAAATAATTATTAGCAATCGCTCGCAAGGTATCGAAGTCCAAAGCGGCTCGATTGATCAAATACATGTGAAAGCCTTTGTATACATCCATGAGAGGAGTCTTGTTTTCTATCAAAGCCGCATGAACAGAGTCGTTTTTATATCGTCTGCTTGTAATCAGGAAATAGTGATAAGTCTCCACGCTGAGATCAAAACTTCCTTGCATTTGCTCACCGTAGAAAAGGCCATTAAAACTACCGGCGAAATTCTGCATGGTCGTGATCTGTCTGCCAGGAACGGTTGGGGGAGAAACTGTCTTTGTTGGTGATTTAACTTCGTTTGAGTCCGGTACGGTTTGACTAAATATCAGAGAATAAGTGATTATTGCACTGATTGTGATAAGTGATTTCATATGCTGGTTTGACGGAGTTGCGTACCATATATAATTTCGGAATCGATTATTCGTTACCGATGGCTATTGTAAGTAGCTGATAATGCAGAATGGTAACTATAGATACCGGACCTTTATGGTAACCGACTTATCACTACTCAACTGAAAGTCGAAATCACTAAAAGTTGGGCGGCTCCAGCCGGTGTGATAATAATCGGAAAACCCGAATCCTTCTGTAGGCATCAACCAACCATAGTCCATCTCTTTGTTATTGTTCTCGTCATCAAGCAGTGCCAGACCATAGCGACCTTTGGATTTAACGGTTATGGCACATTTTAAAATTCCATCAGAAACAAATTTCTTACTGAAACGATAGGTCTTCTTCGGTTTTTCGGCTTCAAACGATTCCTGATTGGTATACAGTTGAATTTGCATCATTCCTTTATTGTTTCGAATGTTGGTGACAGTTATTTCAATCTGATACGAAGTTTCGTCTGGAACCAAGGATGATCCTAGGAATAAGGTAGAACTCAAACACACTAAGCTGAATAATCTTTTCATTATAAATATCGCTGTATTACCGCTCGTACCTGATGAACGTAATGTCCACCAAACAGGTTGACATGAACGAGCAAAGGGTAGAGCTGATTTAGTGGTATTCTATCTTGCCAGCCTGCTGCTAAAGGAAAGGATTCGTGGTATGCGTTATACATGTGTTGTCCGAATCCGCCGAATAGTTTTGTCATTGCCAAATCTATTTCGCGGTGACCATAGTAGACGGCTGGATCAATCAGTACCGGACATCCATTATCATCACACATATAATTGCCAGACCAAAGATCTCCATGAAGCAAGGCAGGTGCTTCAATAGGAATGAGTTCATCCAGTTTAGTATATAATCGATCAATATCCCTCGCATCACCTGGATGAAATAGATTTCGATCATAAGCCATTTCAAAAAGCGGCTTAAGCCTTTCAGTTATATAGAACGACACCCATGATCCATGTTGTTTGTTGGATTGTGGAATCGTTCCAATGAAATTGTTGGTTTCGAGTCCGAAATAACCATGTGTAGAACGATGTAATCCGGCCAGAGATCTGCCGAATTCTTCCCAAAAGTCATTTTTTGTACTACCTGATTCGATCCATTCGAGCAATAACCCGTGATATTGGCCAGCACTAATAATTCCTAGTCGCTTTGGGACGCGAAACTCACTGTTCACGTCAAGCAAATCCAGCCCAGTCAATTCAGTCGTGAACATCTCCTTAGCGAACGCTGCTGGGTTGCATTTTAAGCAATATGCACTGCTTTGAGTAACTAGTTTGTACACTTCATTAATGTCTCCTCCGGAAACGCTTTGTGGGCTCTCTACCAGCGTATTTCCAGTGGTTTCTAATAAGAACTGCTTTATTTCAGATGTACTAATCAAATAAAATAAATATTCATCCAAACCTATGGTTTGATAATTGACAGGCCCAATATACTAAATAGCTAATCAAATAAAATATGCACGCATAGTAATAAAATGATAGACGAGGGATTCATTTTAATCGCCCAAAGCTACATTTTAATCGTTTAATTATACCCTTTACTAATTATGCATGCATAGCAACTGTGTCAGTACTAAACCGTTTTATAAGTAGAACCCCTTAAAGTCGTTGCCATGAAAACAGTTTATCGCCCCCTCGTATTATACCTGCTTCTGCCAATCGTCGCTTTATTAATAACTCCTTCTTTAAATGCACAATCAATTTATTGCGATTCAGCAGTGCCTACTTTCAATGTCGACCTATCAGCATCACCTAACATGACATGGACCAGTCCACCCATTCAGCGTGATGGCAGTTGTTGTGGTTCTGTTAGTCCGGATGTTTGTCTTGAATTCGTAATTACACTAAACCCGAATGCGATTGCAGTTAATTTCCTGATCTCATCCGGAGCTGTTCCCCCAGGAGCACTTTACTATCAAATCAATTGTGGTCCGATCACACCGGTCGGATCACCAATTTGTTTGAGCGGTCCCGGACCTCATCATCTGACTTTTTGTAAGCCCGGGAATAATATGAACACATTTAGCGTCGTGTCTTATCCTGATCCGGTTATTGGGCCGGACATTACGCTTAATGCAGGCTGTCAGGGATTTATTTATGGTAATTATTATAATGAAGCCAGTGTAACCTGGACAAGTATTGCGCCAGGTAACATGGGTGATTACGATTACCTCTTATCGTGTACAAGTGGTTGTGATACGGCATATGTTACTGCGCCACCAAATCCACCTGCTTACATTGATTACTACGTTTGCGGTATGGATATAGCAGGATGTAATCCGAATCCTATTTGCGATACGATAAGAGTTAATTTTATTCCTCCGGTTGCTGTTACCGTTACTTCTGCTGATACTTACTTGTGTCCAACTGAACAAACGACGGTGACCGCCACGGTTTCTGGTGGAACACCGCCATATAGTTATAACTGGAGCAATGGTTCTACCTCTTCTTCAATGACGGTTGGGCCCGGCACTTATTCCGTAGATGTAACAGATGCTTCAGGATGTCTTATCGTTACAGATGTAATTACTGTTCAACAATATCCTCAACCAGTTATTGATGCAGGTCCGGATGTTAGTGCTTGTCAGGGAACTTCCATTACTTTAACCGCTACAGGTGGAACATTCTATCAGTGGAACAACGGAATTATTAATGGTGTTCCTTTTGGTCAGGCTGTAGGTACAACAACCTATATCGTTGAAGGTAATGATGCAAATGGTTGCAATGACTCTGATACCGTTCTTGTGACAATTAATCCATTACCTACCGTATCGGGAGGTCCGGACCTCACTGTTTGCGAAGGTGAATATGTTACACTTGCTGGTGCCGGGGCCAATTCCTATGTATGGAGTGGAGGCATCTCCAATGGTGTTCCGTTCTTACCATCAGTAAGCACGACACTATATACAGTTACCGGTACCGACCTGAATGGCTGTGTGAATACTGATGTAGTGCAAGTGAATGTTAATCCATTACCAAATGTTCAGGCAGGGCCAGACCTCACAGTATGTTCCGATGAGTACATTGTACTATCTGCCAGTGGTGGGTCAAACTATTCGTGGGATAATAATGTGACCAATAACGTTGGTTTTCAGCAAGCACCTGGAACAATGGTATACACGGTCGTAGGAACGGATACGAACGGTTGCGCAGCAAGTGATCAGCTCATAGTAACAGTGAATGCATTGCCGGTTGTTTACGCCGGACCAGATCAGACCGTCTGTGAAGGAACACCGGTTGTTTTGATCGCTACAGGAGCATCTACCTATGTATGGACAGGTAATGTACAGAACGCTGCACCTTTCGTGCCTCCGGTAGGTCAGAATACATATGTGGTTGACGGTACTGATTACAACAGTTGTACTCAAAAAGATACCGTTGTTGTAACGGTAAATCCTAAACCGATAGTCAATGCAGGTCCGGATCAGACATTATGCGAAGGAACTGAGGTGATTTTGGTGGCTCAGGGAACCGAAAACATGGTTTGGTCGGGTGGAGTTCAGAATTTAGTGCCCTTCTTTCAAGCTGTCGGAACGCAATCTTACATTGCCTACGATACGCTTCCGACGGGTTGTTTCAATTCAGATACCGTAGTTGTGGAAATGCTTCCGGCACCGGAAGTATCTGCGACAGACACAGTGATCTGCGAAGGAGAAATTGTTGCCTTAATGGCATACGGTGCTGACCAATACACATGGAGTAACGGAATTCCAAACGGTCAGTATTTCTCTCCGGGAGAAACCGCTGTATATACCGTTATTGGAAGTCTCACGAATGGTTGTACGGATACAGCGTCTATTACGATCGTCGTGAATCCGAACCCAACCGCAGATTTTTATTGGACCAATACCGATCTCAACACGGATGATCCGGCGACTGGGTTTAATAATTACAGTACTGGTGCTGTGAGTTATCTATGGGATTTCGGCGACGGATCTGCGAATAGCACTTTGTTTGAACCACATCATGTTTATCCAAGCGAAGAAGGTGGAGCTTATACTGTTACGCTTACCGCGACTTCTGAGTTCGGCTGTACCGATGTTGCAAGTCTGATAATCGAAATAGAACAGACTTATTCGATTTATGTTCCGAATGCATTTACTCCTGACGGAAGTAACTTAAATGAAGTCTTCACCCCGGTTATGTATGGATTCGACGAACAGGAATATGTCATGTACATCTTCAATCGTTGGGGAGAGCTTGTTTTCGAGACGCACAATATGAGTGTAGGCTGGGACGGTTCCTATGCAGGTAGATATGATCGGGCGCAGGACGGAACTTATATCTGGAAGATCCAGGCCAAGGTTCTTAAATCAAGTAAAAGAATGGAATTTGTGGGGCACGTTAACCTCATCAAATAGTTGGGTAAATAGTATAGTTTAGGAGAGAGGGGTCACAAATGTGATCCCTTTCTATTTATGATCAGCTACGCGGGTATCCGGAAATCTGGAAACTTTTGGTTTTCGTTTGAATATAATCTCCTCGGGGTGTTCTTCTGCATTTACTCTTTTCGACTCTTTGCCTTCATCGTCGTAAATGATCCACTCTCCGGTTGCTTGCATTTGTTCATTAAGCTGCCCTTCGTTCACGGTCACGCCCACATCCGAATATTGCACACCATAATAGTTTCCATCCTTGAAAGTTACCTTCCATTGCAACCGCGTATTCGTGTGATAATGAAAGCTCACAGATGAAATCAATGAATCATTTTCAAAGGTTCCAATAGCTCGTGTAAGACCGTGAGGATAGATCAGCTCCATATCTCCATGGCGTTGTCCACTTTGTAACTTTGCCCTGATCTTCACTTTGCCATCAGGGTATAAGGTTTCACATACTCCCGTATAGTTTTCCTTCAGAAAAAAGCAGTCCTGAGAATACCCGGCTGCTGACAAGAATAAAACAGTAAAAAGAAGAATCGATTTCATGTTCGTCTATTGAGCAAAACGTGTACCAAAATACATAGATTACCTCAGAAATCACTCTATTTTGAAGTGTAACAAATACATGTTGATAAAAAAATAAAACTAAAAGGGTTTAGTCTGTTGTAGTGCTGGTAGTGTTTAGGGCGTTTTAACATCCGACTAAGTAATTCACTTTCAGTAATTTTTTTGACAAATTGTTGAATAAGCCCTATCTTTGAAGTGACAATTATAATATTGATTATGAGACTGTTAAAAACCTTACTACTGTCGCAACTTTTTGTTGTAGGATTAACATTTGCGCAAGAAAGTTCTAGTGGAAATTATCCCGAGATTTTGGATGAAAGGGATATGTTTTCCAACACCTATATGAATTTAAATGGTAACCGAGAAAAAGTTATTTCAGCGGGTCCTGTAAATTATTTCGTTAATGGTGAATGGAAATCAATCAACACTGAGATCATATTACGCGGTGGTGATTACATCAATTCTTCCAACCTTATTAAAACGACATTTCCAGGGCAAGTAGGATCGAATGAGTGGATTACACTTGATTACGAAGGTGATGTGCTTTCAATGAGTACGGTAAAGACTCAGGTTCTCTATAATGAGCAGAGTGGTATAACTCTTTTTGAAAGCTGGGACAATGCTTCGGCTAGTTCGAATGACAACTTCCTTAATTACAACAATGTTGTATCAGGAATCAACGATCAGTATGAAATATCAAACATTGGGGTAAAGAATAATGTCATTTTGGATCAGGTTCCTTCCATTCTCGGTAATTCGGTTAATGGATACTACGGCTATCAGGAAGAGTTTGTACTTCCGCAAGGGTGGACCTTAAATTACTATGCTGATGCTGAAACGGGCCTCATCGGTTCGGAGATCTTAATAACAGATGAGTTTAACGAGCCGGCATTGATGATTGATGCTCCGGTATTCTATGATGATAACGGATTAACAGATGGCGGTACTCATGTTGAGGGGAAGTATTTAATTGAGGAATTCCAAGGTGTTTATAAGCTTACTACGCTTGTTCCTACTAATTGGTTGACAGATCCTACACGAACATATCCGGTTACGCTTGATCCATCAGTTATCCTTGCTGGTAACACAGGGGGATGGCAATCTCAAAACAATTACGTGAATAATCCGGGATATGTATTCATTGGAGTATGTTGTGGTAACTTAGAGCACAGAGCTTGGTTAAAATGGGATGTTTCATCTATTCCTGACAACGCATGTGTTACACAAGTTGATTTGCAAGTATATGTGAATGGGGTGGGGGCAACTACATCAGAATTAGTTCATGCCTATGATATGATGGCAACTACTTCGACAGGATTATTTGGTCCATACCCTGGAATTATGCCAACCGTTTATGCAGATATGGGTAATGGTTGGTATACCTCCTTTACATTAACAGGAACAGGGTATTATGGATGGTATAACCTGGGAGCGAATGCGTGTACGGATGTAATGGATATGATGAACTCGTACGATTGGTATCAGGTGGCATTAATTTTTGATAATGAACCATCCACAAATTGGAAAAGATTAACTGCCGGACTGTGTAGTCTTCGAATTACCTATGACGATCCACCATGCGTTATTTTACCGGTTGAATTGTCTGCATTCGAAGCGGAATGTCAGGAAGACAAAACGAAATTGACATGGACAACCCTTTCAGAAAACCTAAGTGATCATTTCACAGTTTGGCGTTCATTTGATGGAGAGGATTTCGAACCAATCATGGATGTTGATGCTGCTGGAACTTCGCTGGAAGAACTAAACTATGAAGTGTACGATGACACACGTGGTTCTGAAATGGCATATTATAAGCTTAGCCAAACAGATTTGGATGGCCAGACGGTATTCTTTAATGCGGTTAGCTTTAACGGATGTGACTTGAAAGAATCACAAGTATTTGCTGATCCGAGTGGTAATGTTCATGTAAATGGAGTTGATATTGAATATGTAATCTTATCGGATCATTTAGGAAGAAAGATCACACAGATTCACAACAAACAAGAAAAGGCATCGATCATCTTTGATCCATCAGTCGATCTAGGAACTTATATTGTTACCATACTCCATAAAAATGGAAAGAAAGAATCCAGGAAGTTATTCCTGAAATAAAAAAAAAAGGCTCCCGATGAGGAGCCTTTTTTAGTTTATTGGATTACAATTCCTTTTCGATTTCTCCATTGGTAGTAATCTTTCCTGGTTCTCTTCCGGAGGCAACTAGACTTGAAGCGGCAGCTTCCAATTCATCTAATACTCTTAGTTCATCAGGAGTTAAATTTGACGATCGCTTCGTTGTTGTAGAAACGGTTCCGTTATCTTTTTCTATTTCCAATTCGAATAAAGAATGATACGGAGCGTCATGTGATTTCATTTTTGTAACCAATTCAGTTACTTTTCTGTAAAATGCTTCGTCAAAATCATTACCCTCGAAAATGACTGATTTATTTTCTCTGTCTAACATATGAATAGTTTTTTTTATAAAAATATATATTTTGCGGTAGCTTACAAATGATGAAACATTTCATTCTACAATTCATATTGATTACGATTAACTCTTTTAGCTATTGTCAAGGAGAGTTGGATAGCCTGTCAAGTATTTATATGAGTAGCAATAATGATTCTGTAAAATCAAGGATTTGTTTAAAAATAGGAGATTACTACGAATCTATTGATATAGATAAATCAATTAAATGGGGGAAAGAAGCCGTCACTTTAGCTAAAAAATTTGGAGATCAAGAATACCTTGTGAGAGCGATTAATTACGCAGCATCTTTTTATTATGCCAAAGGAGATCATCATAAGCAGATCGAAGAGTATTTGAAAGCGTATCGGATTGCCGAACGAAATGAATTCTATGACTTACAAGGAGGCTTAGCAAGTAATCTAGGAGTAAACTACGACGCCATTAACGATTCAGTTCAAGGGCTTTTATGGTTAAATAAATCAGTGGAATTAAAACAGAGGTATAGTACTCCACAAAAGTTGGCGAAAAGTTATACGAACTTGGGGGACCACTATTTTCGCTGGAATAGTTATAACAAAGCCATAGAGTACTTTAATCTTGCTTTAGAGATCGAACGCAACGAAGGGAACCTTTCATCTATCGCAAATATTTTAGGTAATCTAGCTGATTGTTACGTTTATATTGATGATTTCGAACATGCTGAAAAACTAATGTTCGAAGCTTTTAAGTTGCTAAGAGAACTTGATGACGCTTATTTATTATGCAGATGGTATATGAACTCTGCATGGCTATACCGTTCTCAAGATCAAAATACGTTAGGGCTGGTGTATTCAGATACTGCATTATCAATGGCACGCGAATATTCTTATGATCGGTTACATCAAGAAATACTTTCGATAAGGGGACAAATATTTTCTGATTTAGGTGATTATAAAAGTGCGTATGAAACCGAATTAGAATCGTTTACTCTTTGGAAAGCTCAAAATGCATTAGAAGCAGCTGAAAACCTCAACGAGCTCCAGACTAAATACGAAACAGAAAAAGTTCAGAATGAAAACCTCTTATTGAAGAAGGATAGTGAGATCGATGCAGCGATGATCAGCAATCAGCGATTGGTCATTTGGGCTTCCGGTGGAGGCTTATTCATTTTGGTTATAATGATCTATTTCCTCAATAAATGGAACAAGGAGAAGAAAAAGCAGAATGTCCTGCTTGCAGAACAACGCGACCTGGTCGAAACAAAGAATACCGAGATTCTGGATTCGATTCAGTACGCGAAGCGTATACAAGCTGCGATTCTTCCTCCAAGGAAAATGATGGATGAGGTTTTCGACGATTATTTTGTTTTCTACCGACCAAAAGATGTGGTGGCAGGTGATTTTTATTGGGTAGAAAAATATAAGGACCATCTATTGTTCGCTGCAGCGGACTGTACCGGACACGGTGTGCCGGGCGCCTTGGTTTCTGTGTTCTGTCACAATGGACTCAACCGATCCGTTCGTGAGGAAGGCATCACGGACCCCGGTAAGATACTGGACAACACTCGTAAAATTCTGCTGAAAGAATTCGAAAAGAGCGAGGAAGAAGTGAAAGATGGAATGGACATCGCTTTGTGTTCTTATGATGGCAAAACGTTGAAATTCGCAGGTGCTAATAACCATCTCTGGCTCATACGGAATGGTGAGTGCTTTGAATACCGCGCAGATAAACAACCGATTGGTCAGACTGAAAACGCTAAAAACTTCACTTCGCAAGCTGTCGATACGAAACCGGGAGATATCGTATACCTTTTCTCAGATGGTTATGCCGATCAGTTCGGTGGAGAACAGGGTAAGAAGATGAAATCTGCTGTCTTCAAAAAATTTCTGATGAGCATTTCAAATCAATCTTTGAAAGATCAGTCCCTTGCTATTGAGAAGCATTTCCTCAATTGGATGGGAAATGAAGAGCAATTAGATGATGTTTGCGTATTCGCCGTTCGTTTCTAACGCGTCAAGTGAAAATAGGTCTGGCCCTCGATCTCTAATCCGTTGAAGTCGATAGCCTTGTACTTGATAAAATACGTCCCATCTTCCAAAGGTCTTCCGTCAGCCGTTTCACCATCCCAAACAGCATTGATACCATTCAGGTCTGTGATATGATTACCCCATCGATTGAGGATCGTACCTTCAAAATCAGCGGCATATTTTAGCTTGATGTAATAATAATCGTTGTTCTGATCATTATTAGGAGTGAAGATATTGGTGTTTTCTACCTCCATTGGCGGTATCACTTCTATCTCAATAGTCCAGATATCAAAGCAAATTCCGTTCGAAGCAGTCAGCGTTACCGTATAAATACCAGGTGTAGTGAATGTGTTTGTTACACTCGAAAGGTCAGTGGTGGTCATAGTATTACCATCACCGAAGTCCCAGCTATATTCAATGGCATCCTGACTCAGGTTTTGAAATACGACCGTCATTGGTGCATTACCGTAAATATGATCCGGTGATCCAAGGGGAACCGGTAACGTAAGTGACGTTACTGACACCTGATCAGTATTAGAACAGCCGTTACCATCGGTTCCCGTTACCGTGTAAATTGTTGTTCCAACAGGAGGTGTGAAAGGAACTCCATTCTGTACCCCGTTATCCCAGCTATAAGTAAGCGCACCAGAACCTGTGAGCGTTACATCAGAAGGTGTTACCCCGTTTGGTTCACAAATAACCTGATCCGGACCAGCATTTACATTTGGCAAAGGGTTTACGGTTACAACAGCCGAACTGTTTTGAGTCTGCGAACAACCGGTAGCATTATCTTCAACACTAATCAGCGTATACGTATATGTTCCGGGAGGTGAGTTAGGTGCTTGAATTGTCGCTGTGCCACCTGAAGTGACGACAGCTGTTTGCTGGTTACCATTGAGCTGATATTCGATTGTGTAAGGCCCCGTTCCACCTATGCCATTAAATGTTATGACCGGAGGGGAATCACCATCGCACAATTCAGTTGTACCACTAATCGATGCAGTAGGAGTTGGATCTACTAAAAGTGTAATCGTATCTGTTTGTGGTGCAGTACATGAACCGGACTCGGTAGCAGTTACCACATAAGTTGTTGTAGTTGTAGGACTTGCCACAGGGTTAGCAATATTCGGATTACTTAAACCTGTAGCTGGCGACCATGAATAGTTCATTGTTCCATTGTTACATCCACCAGTTGCATTAGCAGTGAACTGGCTGGTTTCACCTGCACAGATTGAAGTTTCTGATGAAGATGAAGTAAGTACAATTGGACTTTGTCCTGCTACCGTGAACGTAAAGACATTGGTATAAATATTACAACCGGTTTCCCAGGCTCTCCATTGGTACGTACCCGGACAAAAGTTTGATATATCAATAACTGTTAATGGATAAGGTGTAGGTGTATTGTTCACGGTAGAAGAACCATTTCCACCATTGATACAGACCTGAGCAGATTGATAGTTAGCGACCCCTGTAAAATTGGAGTTCTGACAAACGATCTCAATCTGAACCGTGTAGCAGCATTCCCATCCTGCGTTACTGGTAAAAGTAAGCTCGAGATTCGTTCCATTGACATTTTGTGTCACATTTGACAGTGCACCACAAGGACTGCAAGCAAATGCAGTTCCTGATGTAAATAATAGGCTTAATAGCGTAGCGAAAGCGAAAAATTGTCCTCTAATCATAGTAGTATCTTGTTGTCAGCTAAAAGTTGTTATACTGTAAACGCATAACGACTATAAAGAGTTGCATTGTCTATTTGTTATTCACCTTTTTTTCCAAGGCTTCGAGTCTCTTCTCCAAATCGTTGTTTCTTGCTTTGAGCTCATCGATCTCATCTGATTGTTCCTGAACCGCTTTGATCAGCGGGATTACAAACTCACTGTATCGCAGTGAATAATGGTCGTTTTCATTCTTAGGACGAACTAAGCCACTGAATTCCATATCGATACCCTGCAATACCTTCTCAACATCCTGTGCAAGCAGACCGCTATACCTGATCCCTTCTTGTCCCTCCGCTTTGTATTCGTAATTAACGGTCTCAAGACTATTAATAAACGCCAATCCGAGCTGATTTGGTTTTATCTTCTTCTTCAGTCGCTTATCCGATAGAGTGCTCCATCCAACCTGACCTCCGATTGAAGTGACAGCTGTGTTGCCGACGACTATGGAATTACTGGCATTGACGATAGCGCCGTATCCGAATGCTGATGCGTTAGTTAGATTGGCGCTGCCGAAATCAGACTGGAAACCTAGTAATGTATTGAAGTTTCCGTCCACGTTCGTTAGACCACTAAAGTTTCCTACGAATGTATTAAAGGAACCATTTTGATTGAAATATCCCGCGTGAGCACCGAGAAATGAGTTTTCTTCTCCGTCCTGGTTGTTATTTCCTGAGGTGACACCAAAGAAACAATTGTGCTCGCCATTTACGTTATTTTGTCCAGCGTATGCTCCGGCAAAGACGTTTTCAGCACCACTGATATTATTCAGTCCTGCACGTCGACCGATGAACGTATTCATTACTCCGTCCAGATTGTTTATTCCTGTTTCTGCTCCTAGAAAGGTGTTTTGCGACCCAACACTGTTTAAGGTGCCTGCCTTAAATCCAGCAAAGGTGTTGTAATTTCCAAAAGTAATACCCAGTCCGGCACTGTCTCCAACGTGAAGATTCGCTGTGCCCGGCGCCCATAGCATGTTGCGATTATCAATCATGTATGCACTGTCGAGATGAATATTTACGCTACCACTAACGTCCACCTTTTGTAATGGCGTATTCGTACCAAACCCTACAAAACCACCTGCGTTGTATATGTTATCGCTATTGACAACCCAATTGAGTCCGTCCCAATAGGTCGTATTTCCTATCGCTGTACCATTAGGGAGTATAGGTGTTCCTGACGTGTTTGCGGTGTTTGCATATAAAGCATAAGGAACACTAAGTAATTGTGTGGTCCCAAACGGAGCATATGCTGTTCCACCAGTTAGATCTGCCTGAACTTCGATGTATTTAGGTCCATTACCCCAATCCACGGATCCGATACTGCCAATCAAATTTGTTCCTGCACCTATGCTGATCGTGAATAATCCAAAATCATTCGTAGTTACTGCATGTGTTTCCTCAAATACGGTTAAACCCGTAGGTGTTTGATCGTGAATGGATATCTGAAGACCCACTGGTGCGTTTGCCAATGCCTGACCTCCTGCATCTCTCGCTATCGATTGATACTTGAACTGTTCCGGTGCCTGTCCATAGGTGGTCAGTCCGACTAAAAAGCTTATTGCGATAGCTGTAATGAATTTTGTTCTATTCATTTGTACTGATTTTAATCATTCGTTTTGTGGTAGTATATTTTAATTCCGGGATATCGATTGTCACAAAGTAGCAACCCGGAGCTAATTCTGATAAAGCAATTGAAGTTTGTTTCAAACCCCCACCAAGTAAAACCGACTGGCTTAATACAACTTTGGATTGTGCATCTCTGATGTATACGTCAATTTCAACATCTCTTTCCGTTGTAATCGTAACGAAATCCGTGAAAGGATTCGGGAATACATTAAACGTAATTAGATCTTGCGTCTCTTCAATTTCGAGAAGATTTTCATAGTCTTGCTGAAATCCCTGAGTAAGTATATAAGGTCCGTTTGTTACCGTTTCAGTTACCACTTCACCAAGAGTCCATGATAAGCTTCCTTGTGCCGTAGAGTTGTAATCACCGCTTGTAGCAACCACTTCCTGAGCAAAAAGTCCGGATTGAAAGAAGAGCAAGATAAAACTCAGACCTAATGGCAGTGCAATTTTTGTAGATATGTTAATCGGTTTGTTCACTTGTAGTATTCAGAGTTATAGACGTTGCATATCGCTTTTTAGTTGATCGACATCTAAATTTTTTATCACTTCAAGGATATTAGGAAACATACCATCCAGATAACCCAGGTCTTTATCCATCAGGCCTTCTATTGCCCTTTCTTTATCCCAGTCTAAAAAAACCATGCGGTATGCAGCAACCATACAACCTGTTCTATCCGATCCTCGTCGACAATGAACAAGCATGGGTTTTTCTGCATCTCGGAAGGCAATCATTGTTTGAAGGACATCCTGGTAGTTGAGTTTTTTAGTTTGTATTCGAATTCGAACTTCCTTTAACTCTGTCCCCTTGATCTCGCGCCGGTCATTAATTGATTTTCGAAGATTGATAATGGTTTTAATTCCCTTCCGTTCTAATTCGAGCATTCCTTTGTGTTGTGGCTGTCCGGATCGGTAAAGGTCTTCGCTCACCTGATGGAAGTTTTTAATGTATTCAACCTCAATATTTTCCTTCTTTGTATAAGAAGTGCAAATGAACATGAGTAACATTAAGGCGATTGATTTCATAGTCAAAAGATAATGTAATTTGTCTCTTTAAGAACGATTAATTGAATATTCTTAGCTTTAAGAAATTAAAATTCAAAATATGTTATTAGGAGCAGCAATTGGAGCAGTAGTTGGTTTGACCATCTATTTCATCCAGCAACAGAATCTTAAGAAAAAGCAAAACGCTGAAACTCTTGATTCGAATGTTACAGATGTAACAGCAGAGCTTGAAGAGCAAGAAGAGAAGATGGAGGCATAATAAAGAAGGAAGCGAAGCGGCTTCCTTTTTTGATTAATCTCTTTTGTTCCTTAACCAAAGCCGTGTAATTTCATCGTCATCTGAATTGATGGTTATTTCGTTTGGTGGTTCATCGTCATAGAAATAAAATATGCGGCTTTCTTCAAAGAAATCTGCTTCCTGTGGATCGAGCCAATAAGTATCTCCGCCAAACCCATACCCGCCGTAAACAACAGCTTCAACAATGACCGGTTTACTCCAGTTGTTAATAACCATTGTTTGAAATCCATCTTCAAACTCGATTCGAACAGATTCACCTGTACGCATTTCATAATCTGTTGAGCTCAAGACAAAATAGTCCGTGAATTCCGCATCACCGGTAACTACGTATAAGCGTCCACAAGTAAAGAACATCGTGAAAATAAATCCTATTCCCAGGAAGAAACCAATTATACCAGCCCCTGCTCCGTTGTTGGTTTTTGAGATTTTTTTTCCGATCCATGTAGCAAGTACGATAATGCCAATAGCAACTATTATAAAAAGGAAGAATCCGGTCCAGAATGATATGATCATGATCAGTGATTTTTTTATACAAGATACAATAATAGTAAAATGCATGCTCATGACTTTAATCAGTTAAATCAATAACAGCGGTCATTTTATTCGGACAAGGATTCTCGGATATTTGACTATACATTAAACCAAATTTTATGGAAATGAGTGATTTTAGAATGCGGCCGATGAGTGATTACCTTCAATCCTCATCATGGGAACAGTTATATGCCTTAACTGAACATTGGCAATCGGACCTACAATTCTATCGCGATGAAATATTTTTTCTACGCGATCTGTTTAGTAAGTATTTTATGCTAATGGTGGAAGAAGATATGATCCAATCCGTAAAAACCGGAGTAGAGGTGATAAGTACGCTTGAAAATCGTTGTGCATCCTTGACGGTATCGGTAAATGATCATCTAAGACATTTGGATGAACTGATGGAAAACGAATTTAGTCATGATGCACAATCATTTCGCGATGAGCATGCTGAATTGGAAAATAAAATTTCTGAATTCCTGAAAGACTTTCGTCGTGTAAAAGAGGATTTCTTTACAATGACCAAAGGAGCTATTGCGAGTCGAAAGAAGAAGGTTCTTTAGCTTCTTTTGTTTTCCTTTTCTCCTTCTTTTCAGGAATATAATGCCGTACTCCAAGGCGTATGGTCATGAAGTTGTTATTCCATGATGGTTCGTATGGACTATCGGTGTAGGATACATTTATAAGTCCATGATTATAATTGCTAATAACGAAAAGGTAATCTTCATTAAACAATTCGACTCCTATAGCTCCTTCGATAGTCGCGGAAAGATCCAGTGGTGTTAGGTTTCGTTCATTGTAGACATAGCCTTTGATCATTTGTCCGTGAGCGGAAACATCTCCAGCGCTGATCTGTGTGCTCAAGTAAACACCAAAATTTAATCCTGCAGCAATATATGCTTTAATGGTTTTGCCAACTTCCAGACCAACCAATTCATTTATAGCCATATAAGAAAACCGACGTTTTTCAATAGTTGGACTAAGATAGGTGCCCAAGGTATCGTAATAATGCAGTTCCCGCTTATTACCATTTTGCTGAAAAGCGAGTGCGCATTTACTTATGAAATGCCCTTTACGGTAGGTGTAGTATCCATCTACGGTTAAACCGTTCACCGCATCATACGTTTGATAACCCTTATGCTCGGTCCAGCCTAAAGTTCCGCCAAAAGTAATACCCCAATGATGATTTTGAGAGAAGGTCAGAGATGACCCGAAGAGTAGCAGTATGGCTATCAGATAATGCATCGATCTATGCAAGATACACATTAATATCAGCAAAAACTACTCAGTGTGAGGAAGGGGACAAGTAAACGATTCAGAATTATTAGAATGGCACAGAAAGGCCAAGGTCAAAACTCATCAGGTTGAGCAGGTTGTTCCTAACTATGAATTTACGTACAGAGTATTCTGCGCTCTCGTAATAGAGCGAATCCCCTCTTCCTATTCTTATGTTTAGCATGTATCGCATACCATATGTGAGGAAAAGTGATTTACCTAACGGTGATCTCATTTTAATACCATACATCAATTGCAGTCCTTTATACTTAATGTCATAATCGATAAGATCTGTAGTCGAATAAACTGAATCTGGGATTGGTTTAACGTAATTATAAAACTCCTCAAAACCAATCAGGTAATCATCCTGCACTTTGGAAGTAATCGTAAGTCCCAGCCCTACTATATGAGTGAGTCCCATAGGTAATAAACCGTCGCCCGTTGCGAATTCGATTCTTGGCATAAATGTTTGCCTTACTGTCCGAATTCGTTCGTGCACTATTTGCCCCTTATAAGGATATGGTATTTCATTTCCATCCTTATCAACGCTTATATGACTAGAGATACCTGCAACATCGTCGAATGGACTTCCGGGCCCATTAATTTTCCAATTATGCCGGCTGTACTCGAAGCCAACGGCGAGGTTATTCTTGATTGCTCTTCCTACAGCAATATTTAATCCGAACTGATACCATTCCCATGGAGCTCCCCATTTTTCATCTTGACGTACTAACTGACCTCCTTCATTGTTGTATCCGCCATTGCAACCCCAAAAATTTGCGAATAATGGTAATCCACTGGTTGTAAGCACTTCTATGTACGTCTTTTTGCCAAAATAACCCGGATACTGTTGACTGTAAGCCGAGCCAACTATTAATAGCGCTATTATTAAAACTATTCTATTCAAATTCATCATGATTATGGCGTTTGGCTTAAGTAATAAAAGATGTTATACATTCTAGCGGTTAGATTGTACTTGCTGATAGCATCACGATAAAAGTAACTTTCCCCAGCTACTACCTGACCTGATTCGATATCCAAAACAAGGACAGTTAGGTTTGTGTTATTACCTTTCATTAATTGCATTGGAATATGGCTTGAGATCACAAAAGGTGCCGTTGGCAGGAAAAAAACAGAGTATCCGATATACGCCCAATAAATTTCTGGTCGATAGGTGTGATCAACTACAGTAAACATAACTTTGCCCGTTGAGAATTTGTCTGTTAACTTATTGGTGATCGAATAATCAGTCGGGAAAGGAAAAATATCGGTCTCATTTGTAACCTGATGTAGACAAGCCATTAGCAATGAACGGTCATTGTAGGCATCTGTTCCTTCTAGTGCCAGCGATCGACTATCGATTACTCTGATATTAGTCCCGAGCATATCAGCACTCTTTGTAATGGCATCGCTAAATCGCTCTTCTAGTTTCTCGCTTCGAACATAATCCACACCTCTGCCGGAATAGCTGATTGTCGTTGGTTCAACAACAATAAAATTGTCAGCGCCAATCATGATATTACTATAGGGATTGTATTCTTCTAACTCATCGTATTCGTCCTGCTTTTGCTTCTTAGTTACAGCCTCAGCTATTAGGGTCTTGAATTGCTGATCCTCATGCAAGTCCGAAAGCCCATACATATAATATTTACTTGTATCCAGCTCATTTTCCAGGTTATCCGGAGATCGACTTTTCTTTATTGATTTGTATTTGGAATTTGTAGCTTCAGTACTCTCTTCTTCCATATTTGTGGTGTCACTTTCAAGCGACTTTAAATACTCGAGTCGTTTGTTAGAAGCCTCTTCAAATGACATTTTCGAATAATCATCCAAGTCGAAATTTTCGAACGAAGCTAGCTGCTTGAACATGAAGTGATAGATTGCTTCAATCTCTTTGTCGTCTTTATTTTCCTGATATATATCGTAGATATGTCTGACCGAGAAAGTGGCAACTTCTTTCTTTGTTAGCTTTCGAATCATAAAATGGACAGAGGCAGATTGTCCTTCAAGCTCACTCTTTTTGTCAACGGCATCATATTTATTGCCAGTCTGTGAATATTGATAAAGCCCCAGCCAGGCCTGTGCTTTCTTTCGTTTTAAGTAAATCGAATTCGGATAATCGCGTTCCAGGATATATATAGAATAGATCGCATCAGCGAAATTACCTTCCAGAATATCCGACCGAACAGATTCAAAGCGTGCAATACTTCTTATTTCAATAAATCGCTCCTTACCCAACAGAAACTTTTGATCTTCCCAATTACCAGAACCTGCGTCCATTGTTGCCTTCGTTAGTTCTTTTCGCTTCTGCACATTGGGGTGAGAACTGTACGTGTCATCTGCATCTTCTTCTGCTGATATTTCAAATTCTTTATCCGGAAAGAGATCATTCGGTAAGAAGAACTTATCGGATGCAAAGTAATCGAGTGAGATCTCAATCTCTTCAAAGGGTAAATAAGAATAAAGCAATACATCAAATGTCGTTAGAAGCTCTTCTTTCGAATACCCGGCTTTCCGGTACATCTCAACAGCCATTGCATCAGCCTCGTGTTCTTTTTCTTTAGAGTACACACTCATCTTGCCTAGCCAATCATCGCTAAAACGCTGACTTCTTCTCCAAACAAAGGATTCCTGAACGTGTTTTTCGGTATAATGACAAATTTCATGGGCCAGGATGAAAGCCAATTGAGCTTCACTTGAAAGTTGTGATATCAATCCGGTAGTTATGAAGATTATGCCTTGATCAGTTGAGAAGGCATTTGCGATATTACTTTTAACGGTGTAGAATCTGAGCTCCTCTTTGAGATCTCGCTTGCCTTTTAATACTTTTTTAGCGACATCATTAATGTAATCTGAAACCTGATCGCCGTACAGAACAATACCTGAGTGAAGCAGTTCGTCAATCGCATAACCCGTTTGAAGGAGGAATTCGCGCTGAGCTATCTGTCCTCCAAGTTCCTTCCGGTTTTCGTGGAGACCTTCATCAATCTTTTCGTATGTAGATTTTGTGAAGTCTTCAGGTATATCGCCCTTCGCCACAATTGGTTGATAATCGTTGAAATCAACTTGTGAACCTGCTGCATGTGATAAAAACAGCAGCAGTATTAAAAATAACTGTTTCATATATTTTTTTATCTGATACCTGGTAGCCAGCTGTAGGTTAAAGTACCTATCGAAATCTTTGCTAAGATAGTAATTGAGGCCGAAACAGTTATTAATGCTGTCAATTATCGACTTCACAGCACATTATAACCATTGTATTAGATTTATTTTTTAACTCAAAATGAAATAAAAATGAAGTCTGAAAATTAGAAAGCTATTTTAGCTGGTCGAAGCATCCTTTTGTCACAATATGCGTTATAAGATTGTAATTGCTAACTTAGTAGCATTAAATTTAATGTAATGAAAGGGATACTTCTAATCACTGCTGTTATCGTTTCTACTTCGTTGTTTGGACAAACTACATTGAAACTTACTAATAATACGAATGAGGATGTATATGCGGCCTATGTAGCTTATGATTTCACTCAGGAAACCTGGGTGGAAAAGGGATGGTATATGGTTCCGGCAAATAGTGAATCTACTATAGATCTGGGGTCTTACCGCGCTGCATTATATCTACATGGTCAAACTCAAGGGTCATCACCTCAAAAGAAATGGGGTACAGGTGATCAATTTGGTGGTACCTGGTGTACCGGAGAAGGTGATACATATGAGTTGTCGGATATTAAGAATATGACCGGTTGCTCACAAACAGAAGAGTTTACACTTTTACAAATAGATACAAGTCAAAGTAACTATTCGTATTCATACACATTCAATTCGCAACAATAAGAGATTATACATTTTAATAAAGCCATCTGAGAGGATGGCTTTTTTGTATTTAATTGAGATCAATTAATTAAATTCGAATGCAATGTACGATCCGGCAAATAATCCGATGGAACCCGGCAGACGAAACGTCAGCAAGGTTATTCGTAACGAGATTCTAAAGAATGAGCCCTTAAGGGAAAGTGAATCTTCTTTTAGGAAGTTTAGCTATTACGTGTATGCTTTTTTCGCAATTGGATTCATTATGAGGTTTTTTCATGTGTCGGGTGCGGGATTCTTTTTGTGGACAGGTTTTGTGCTTACACTTTTATTGATTACGATGCAATTAATCGAAGGCTATAACAAGCATATGTTAGGACGGTCTTTGCTGCTCGGCACCATTCATTTCGCCATCATCTACCTCTTTTTTCGATTTCAGGAGTGGGATACAGCAGTAATCGTATATGTAATGTGCGCCTTGTTATTTATTATTGGTCTGGTGCTTTATCTTATTACCTATAAGAAACTGTCTGTGCTGGTTATAATAGCGACATTGTTTCTCGGAACCAGTGTGTACCTGTCAGTAATACCGGATCATGTATTCTATTACCACATAAACCTCACTGAAACATTTCATACTTATACGCGGCAGTTTGATCCATGGATCTGGAATAATTACGCATGGATGCTATATGATGATGGTGAATACAATTTAGCTCTTCAGGCAAATATAATGGCAATGGTACTCGCCAAATCATTAGGTTATGATCAATTGGCGAGCGATTATCACTATGAAGTGAACGAATATATGTGGCCAAAATCGACCATCCTTTCGGAAGATGAAATCAATAAATTGGACCTGTTGATAAACTAGATTAATTTGTTTTCATTGCCGCAGCAATCTTTCCTTTTAATTCTTCAGTATCTGATGTGTCAGGTTTAAAGTCTTGCTCCTCTGCTTTGGCTAAAGCTTCTTTTACAGTATCCATGGCCTCATCGTATCTGGCCAATTTGTACAGTAGTGCAGCCTTTGTGTCTAAATTCATCCATTCCGGGTTGATCGCGACAGATCGTTCTGCATAGCTCAACCCTTTCTCTAATTCGTATGAATCCTCTGAGTTTTCGTATATGTCCCAAGCCACAGAGTTAAGAAAGTTATAATCAACTGAAACCTTGAGGTATTCTTCTTTAGCCTGATTTAATGCCTTCGTATTCTTTCTTGGTGTTTTGCGATAGTTTATGAGTGCATCTACTTCCACTTCCTTATCCGGGAAGATCGTTTTGATGTAGTCGATATTTTTGCTTGATTCTTTTTCGTCTTCTTCTTTGCTTGCCTGATAAATTGCATTGTTATATGCGGAGTTCAACCCCTGCAAAGCTGCTGATCGGCCTATTGAAGCTTCATAATCGTTGTAATGATCCCTGAAATAGATAAATAGCGGATTATGAATGTCTTCGAAACCTCTGGAAGTATTCATCATCATCCAGAAATGATCGGATTCAAAGGTTTCTTCTTCACTCAGCATTTGCCAATACGTTTCAAATGCTTCCGGATCTCTCTCATTGGCCTTACCCAGCGCCGTTAAGTATGTTCGCAGGAATTTCTTATCCTTATCACCTGTTGCATAACGTTCTTTCAACGTGAATAGCTGCTGAGCAGGATCCAATGCTGCTTTACAAGTCTCTAAAAACTTATCCGATGCACTTGCTCCGATACTTTTGTGGATTAATTTGCCTGTTCCATCTATATACAGTATGGTTGGATATGCCTTGACTTCATACTCTTTTGCAAAATCCAGTCCTTCACCTTTTTCCATGTCCATCTTATAGGCTATGAAGTTGGTGTTTACAAAGTTCCCGACAGCCGTATCCATAAAGGTATTTGCAGCCATCCATTTGCAGGGCCCACACCAGGTGGTATAAGCATCAATCATGATAATCTTATCCGCGTCTAGTGCTTTTTGTTTGATTTCAGTCCATGTTCCTTCATGGAAATCGATTTGGGAATAACCGGTTGAAATAATCATCAGGCTAAAAGCCAGATTTAATAGTAGGTTTCGCATTGCTGATTTTTTTATGAACTTAAGAAAATTACGTGCCATTTTGAAGTATTCGACAACGAAAATAAGGGGCTTTCTTTGAAAGCTAACAAGGAATTAAGCTTTGTAGGCAATACAATTTATATTCATCCCGGCTCCAACAGATGCGAACATGATGATGTCTCCCTTGTTAATCTCATGATCCGCAAGTTGGTTTTTTGTGATGAGATCATATAAGGTCGGTACAGTTGCTACTGAACTGTTTCCAAGACTCGAAATAGTCATAGGCATTATTCCTTCAGGCGTATCACTTAGACCATACAGTCTGAACAATCTCTTTACGATGGCGTCATCCATTTTTTCGTTGGCCTGATGAATGAGTATTTTCTTAACATCTTTAATATTAAGTCCTGCTTTATCAATGCAATGTTTCATGGCTTTTGGTACTTCGGTCAATGCGTACTGATAGATCTTATGACCGAGCATCTTCATATACCTTGTGCCATCACCCTCCAGATTATTACTTTTTCCAAAATGCAGATAATTTACTTCTTCAGATGTATGCGAAACTGCAGCATGTGACAAAATCCCACGCTTCTCGTCTTCTTCAGAATTTTCAAGTAAAACAGCCCCTGCACCATCAGCGAAGATCATGGTATCGCGGTCGAAAGGGTCAATTACTCTTGAAAGAACCTCCGAGCCGATGACAAGGCATCTGTTCACTTCTTCTGATTTCATAAACATGTGAGCCTGAATAAGTCCTTGAATCCAGCCGGGACAACCAAAAAGAATGTCGTAGGGGATACAGAATTCGTTTTTTATTCCCAGGTTATGCTTAATTCTTGAGGCAATGGAAGGTAAAATATCGGTTTGGTTCGATCCTTCAATTACATCGCCGAAATTATGGGCAACGATGATCATGTCGATTTGTTCCGGGTCGATCCCAGCATCTTCAATGGCCTTACGGGCGGCGATAGCTCCAATGTCAGAACAAGATTGAGAATTATTCACATACCTTCTAGTATTGATTCCCGTGATATCTTTGAATTTCTGAATGACATTTTGATTGCTATCGTCAATGAGCTTTCCGTCATTAAAATAGAACGTGTTTTGAATAAAATTGTCGTTTTCAACTTCTACTTCAGGAATGTAAGATCCTGATCCTCTGATCACTGTATTCAACATGTGTTAGTTGTTCTAAAAATAGATTAATTATCAGGCCCGCGTTGCCTTTGCAAAGATAGATTATTAAATCGATTTAAAGAAAACGCTCAACCAATTATCAAGGTCTTCTTGATATGCTGAGACTAGTTCTTAATCAGTCTTGAATGCAGAATTGTAGCGCCGATTGTAATTCGAATTGAATAGATGCCATAGCTGAAGCTACTCATGTCAATTTCAATTTGGCTATTGGAATATTCCCATGCGACAGGTAGTTTTTGCCCCAAAGAGTTATGTATCGAAACGGCATCGGGAACTTCTGTGATAGATGCGACGAAGAGGCCCGCTGAAGGGTTAGGGTAGAACGGAACCCTAATCGATTCCATCATTACATTATTACCTGCTAACGAATCCATATTGAGTTTCATTAAAAAAGCTTCCCATTTGGCGCTGGGATGATAGGAGTTGGTTTTACCTGAAATGTAGATCAGATTACTGTCCAGATGCAAATCAAGAACGTGATCATCATTTGCGGCACCCCAGGTTTTAAACCACATGGGATTACCGGTTTGATCCAGTTTAATCAATACGGCTTCTTCTTCACCGTTACCATAACTTCTGGTTGTTCCGGCAATGAATATACTTCCGTCATATGATGGTTGAATGGACCTGGCGACATCTGCTTCCACTAATCCGCCCCATACGGTATACCAAATCTGATTGAGGTTTTTATCGTACTTCGCAGCAAAGAGGTCCCAATCATTCATGGCTGAGGTAGTGTATCCTGTCAAATATAGGTAAGTTCCGTCGCTGCTCATTCCAAGTGCGTCTTCCGCATTAGTCCACGGATCCTGCCTTCCAAACAAGGTTGTGTCCACAAAATTCCCATTGGAGCGATCAAACTTTGCCAAAAGTGATAATCCTTCGAACGCTAATCCAGGAGAGCTATCGTACACTCCACACAGATAAATCATCGAATCATCCACTACAATATGACCATCCTGACGGTCGTCCCTTGGTAATCCTGAACCCCACTGATTTTGCCAAAGAAGATTACCATTGTACTGAAGCTTCATAAGGGTGATATCAATTTCATCGGTTGGTGTTTTCGTCCACCCTGTGATATAGATCCCATCATTTTTCGGGACCAGCCCGTCAATCTCCTCATAACCTGTTCCGCCATCCCATGTGAAGGACCAAAGCGTATCGCCTAATGATGCATCCACCGCAAAAACGAGTGCATCACAATCATCGAGATTAGCTGAACTACATGTTCTTCCTGCCAGATAAATAATCGTATCAGTGGCAGCTAGAACATAAGACTGTTGAGCCCATTGGCCCGTTATGGATGTATCTGCCCAAATAGTGTTGCCATTAGGGTCTAATCGAAACGAATAAGCATCCATAAACTCAAAAAGACCCGGAGAATCCTGGTTGACACCCCAAAAAACATCTCCGCTCGAATTTGTTTCTACACACCACGCTTCAGCATTTCCTGTAGCAATAGAGCTTGATTCCAATCTTATCCACTCTGGAACTAAAGTGTCTTGGCTGTATGCAAGCGATGTTATGGCAACTAAAAATAAGGCTAGTATCTCTTTCATTGTAAGGTAGTTGTCCCACAAATTTACAACACATTGACCTTCCAGAGAAATACTTGAAAGAATAATTATCTTTAACACCCAGCATGATCAGTAAGAAGACGAAATATGGACTTAAAGCATTGAGCTATATTGCCAGACAAGAATATGGTGTTCCGGTACAAGTATCAGAAATTTCGACTAAGGAAAATATCTCACACAAATTTCTTGAAATTATCCTTGCTGATCTTAAGAAGAAAGGCTTTCTTGGATCCAAAAAAGGTAAGGGTGGCGGTTATTATTTATTAAAACCTGCCAATGAGATTACCATTGCCAGTCTGCTGCGAACGTTGGATGGTCCAATTGCATGGCTTCCCTGTGTAAGTCTCAATTACTACGAGCGATGCACAGATTGTGATTCTGAAGAAAAATGTAGGTTAAATGCCATGTTCATCGAGGTTAGAGACAATATTCTGGACATCGTTGAGAAGAAAACCCTTTCTGATCTTTAACAATTAATAGTTAAAAAAATTTACCATAATAACCTATTAACCCGATAGGGTATATTATATTTGTATCAAATTGATTAAGAATGGATATCAATAAAGTGAACCAATACCTCAGGGATAAATCTCCGGAAGAGATCATTGCATGGGCTTTGGAGCGTGCTAAACAACCGATCGTGACAACGAACTTCAGACCGGGTGCGCAGCTGATGATCCATGCTGTTACATCTCAGGCACCGAATATTCCGGTAATCTGGGTGGACTCAGGATACAATACATCTTATACCTATCGTCATGCATTGGACACGATTCGAAGATTCGATTTGAATATTGACATTTTTGCGCCGAAAATGACGGCGGGTTTTCGGGACATAGTGATGGGTATTCCTGATCCGGACACACCGGAACATCAGGAGTTTACCAACGAAGTAAAACTAGAACCTTTTAAAAGGGCATTATCGATTTACGAACCGGATGTTTGGTTCACGAATATTCGAAAGGGACAAACTAAATTCAGGGATACACTTGATATTGTTACCCTTACGAATGATGGTGTTTTGAAGATTAGTCCTTTTTATCATTGGGATGATGAGCAGGTGAACGATTACATGGATAAACACGATCTCGATTCTGAAGATCGCTATTATGATCCTACCAAGGTATTTGCAAACCGAGAGTGTGGATTGCATAAATTATAAGTCTCTTTTTCTATATTTGGTCTCAATCTAATCACTATTTAAAATGAAGATAAAGACTGAGACTAACGCCATCGACTACAATGAGTTGAAAGCTGCACTTGAAGAACATTTTCAAGGAAAATATACTTTCAAGGAAAGAAGTAAAAATTTTGTTGTTGCCGCTAAATCAAAAACCGAAGGAGCAAACATCCTGGTTCGAAAGAATGCGGTCATGGTTAATGGAAATTTTCCAACAATGGGAGGACAAATGCTTTTTGTCCTGACCATTCTATTGCTGGGCATATTGATTCCATTGATCATTTATTTTGCAGCCTATCACAAGAAAATGAAGGCTGTTGAAAATGAGATCGGAGATTTTATCAAAGATCGATATGCCGATCATCTAAGAGCATAGACCCTTCATTTCACTTATATTTATCGGTAGCAACAATTAGACTGCTGTTCTCGTCTTTATAAGTGATGATGCTTGCCAGACACATATGTTTGATTTTGTTCGTGCTATTCGCGCGCCAGATGGTTATGGCACAAACTTTTGTGAATGGAGACCTGGAAGGAACTGTGGACTATGTGAGCGTTCCACCGGGCTGGGATTTTATTCCCTTTACAGATTTATCTTGTCAAGCGACTTCAACACTTGAAGCGACAGTTGATGTACTCGATGCCACTGGTCCATCATTTTCAGGTGGAATCGCTGGGATACCGAACTCTGGTAATACCTTTGTGTCAGGTTTGCATGCCAATAGTGGAGCAGGTCAGCTGTGGCATGAAGGATTGATGCAAACCGTTAATGGCTTTACGGTTGGCAATAATTACACAATAAGTATCTTTCAGGCTGTGGTCAAGCAAAACAACTGTATTGATCCATCAGGATCGTGGCGTGTCTATTTGGACAATAATTTAATCGCAACCACTGCAATAAGTACGAGTTATTTATTGCCAGCAGATGTCAACTTAAACTGGGAAGAAAGATTTATAAGCTTTATTGCAACAGCCACTTCACATACCATCAAATTTATTCCATGGGATGATGATGCTAATCTACTGACTTCTGTTTGGGATACGACAGGAGCAATTCGAATGGGAATAGATAATGTCTCATTTGTGCCTGATCCTCCAGAAGTATATCTGGGACCAGATACCTTGCTGTGTGTCGGGCAATCTTTATTGTTGAACGCATCCTATCCTGGTTCAAACTATTTATGGCAAGACGGTTCAACGGATTCAACATTTTTAGTGACTCAATCAGGTACCTACTGGGTAACGGTGACCAATTCCTATGGAAGCGATTCTGATACCATTACAGTCAATTTTGAATCACCCGACCAAGCTGAATTAGGTCCTGATATTACATTGTGCATTGGTGATAGTGTAGTATTAAGCAATAACACGCCTTCAAGCTCTTATTTATGGAGTGATAACTCTACTGGTTCAGAGTTGTTGGTTTCTGAGTCCGGAACCTACTGGCTGGCGCTAACAAGTTTTTGTGGAACAACCATTGATTCCATCGTAATCGAAGAAGTACTTTGTGAGTTTATTCTCAAGATGCCAAATGTCTTTACCCCTAACGCGGATGCAAATAATGATCATTTTTTACCGATCGAAGCAAATTATATCGACAGCTACAATTTGACCGTATTTAATCGCTGGGGAAACATTGTATTTCACACGCTTGAACAGAATGTAGGCTGGAATGGTTTGGTAAACGATACTGAAGCACCCGAAGGTGTTTATACCTGGAAGATCGTGTATGAGGATTTAGATGGAAAAAAAGGAGAGATGCACGGTTTGGTGCACCTCATCCGATGATTTTTACTCCATTGTAAACATACGTTTAACCGTACCATCGCTGTACCAATACATCAATGGCGTATTCGGTTTAAACTCCGTCTCTCTTCCCAATAAGTCGGTAATCTGAACTACTTCTACTGCAGTGTTGTCAAGCTCATCAATACCGCTGGGAGCATAGGTTACCGTCACCCGCATAAAGGGATCTCCCGCATACGGTAGGTTGTCCAACTGATTGATTATGGAAGATGACGAATAATCCACCATGAAGGTATTTGTACCCATAACGTTGTAATTCGCTGGATTTAAGCCCCAGTATAATGAACTCCCCTGTGCACAGTTTACCGCAGCAAGTGAATTGACAGTTGCGTCGGCATTACCGTTTAACGTAGTTGGATAGTTGGCCGGGTTATCTGCAATACTGAATCGTAACTCGACCTGGACACTTGTTGGAGTACCTCCATTGGTACTGGTCCATGTACATCCCCATGAATTTCCAATGCTACTCTGCTTAGCTTCCTCCACAGTAAATGGTGCCGTACAAATGTCACCACTTGTCATGTCCAATCCAATGGTCTGACCAAAGGGAATGTCATAAAAAACTTGTTGTCCGAAAGTTAAGCCTGATATTAACAAGCTAATAAATAGTAATTTATGTTTCATAATGTGAATTTGTGATTTCAGCTCAAATTACAAAATTTCATTCTTTTTACCATAGAATTCAGCTATGATCTGATGCTGACATAGCCGAAATCGAATTTGGCGAACTCTGTTTTTGGATTAATCGTATATTTAAAAGTCATGATTAAAGAGATATTAACACTCAGCACCAGTTTTATACTATTCGTCGCGTATTCGCAGGATGAATCCAGAGTTGTTGTAGAGTCTTATTACGATAGTATTCTACAAAGCGAGGTGAAATTAATCCTATACGACCGCGAAAATTGGGGTCCAGGCGAAAACAACTTTAGTTTGCAGATAGATACCGAAACCCATGGCAGGGAAACGATTATAGCTGTGGGTGGTTCCGTTGCAATTAGTAAAATGGGAGAACATCTTGAAGGGAAATTCACACCAAACTGCAATAGCAGCAAACACAAACTGACCTTGATCTACAATGATCCCGACGGTGAAACAAAATTTCTGCATACATTCAAATTGGGAGATCTTTGTAAAGAAGAATAAACAATGCCCAAAGCCAGAAAAGATCAGGAGGAAAAGGTTGTGCAAATTATTATGCAAACTTATGCGAATAATCCCAGCGTTTATACCATCATTGGCAAAGGAGGAAATCAAAAGCGGAAGTTAAGACGTCTGGCGCTTTTTGCTATCGAACGAGCTAAGAATAGGGATGGTGTATATATTTCGAATAATGAAAAGGGAATGGCTTTCTGTTTTCGTTCAGACAAGAACACGAGAAGCTTCAAAGAGATATGGAATGAAATACGACTTGCCTTGGTTGTGCCATGGAAAAACATCACGTATGGCCTAAAGAGAGAGCGAATTGTGAAGCGAATCCGAAAATCCGAACCGCACTATTATTTCTGGTTTTACGGTGTATCAGCGGATGGTGGCAGAGCAGCATATGAATTAAAAGATGAGTTGTTTCAAAAAGCAAAGACCGAAAGATTGCCGATCTTTGCAGAAACCTCTGTGGAAAGAAACAAAAAGGTATATGAGCGTTTCGGGTTTGAAGTTTACGATGAGTATAATGATCCGACCGGAATAACGATTTGGTTTATGGAAAAACGATTTGAACATGAATAAACTACCACTAATTTTAGCGCTCCTGTTATTTGGATGTACAGCTAACGAACAGATAGATCAAGAGAATGATAGAATTCAGTCAAAAACTTTGGAAAATACCCAGGATTCGATTCAGTTGAATGAAACGGAAAGTCTCAGTGAAATACTTCAATTGGATCCAAATGATGTTTTAGAAGAATTGCGAAATGGAGAAAGAGAATTTGATTTCTATGCTGCATTTACAGAACCATTCTGGACAATTTATTTTATCGATGAAGATGTCGTGTTTGATCATGCGTGGGAGGCACCGGAGTTCTACAAATTAAACCGTGAATTTGATCCGGCCAAAGACAAACAGTCCTTAACATTTTCAAACGGAGAGAAGCAATGGGAAATCTTGATTGAAAAAGGTGAAGGATCGGATGGCATGTCTGAAATAAGTTATCCTTACAGCGTAAAATTGAACAATGAATTGTATGGTGGCGGTGGTAAGGAACTATGCAGAGAGACCCAGAAAGTGGAGATGGCCGTAGATCAATTAGCATATCTCAATGAAGGAACCTACACGTTCCACGATAGTCATCGAACCTCTCTTCTTAAGATCAAAGCAGTTCGCAAACACGAGTTCGATTTTTACATGGAAACAGGAACAGAAGAAGGATGCACAGGAAGAATAGAAGGAGTTGGAGAACTATACGATGATGGATCAGCTCGTTTCACCACCGAGGATTGTAAGGCAATTTATTTCCAATTTGTAGCCAATGGAATTAGCGTGAAGGAAGTGGATTGTGATGATTTCCACGGAGCAAGATGTTCCTTTGGAGGATTCTATGATTAAAAAAAAGCCCCATCATTTAGGAGCTTTCGACATTTATTTAAGATTTTGGTCCTGGACCATGTCCTGATGGATCTGTATGCTGAGGATCCCAACTTCCTTCGTATTTAAAACTTAGCTTCGAGTAATAATCACTGCTGTAGATCCCAACTCGATCGATCGTTGCATCCAACTCACTTTGATCCAGACCATCTGTTTCTCGAATATTAATGACGTAATACCAATTCTTTTTCTTACAAACTGCGCATCCATAAAGTTTGGCGTTGATCTCAAGGATATCACGCATGATATTTTCTTCATTTCGATTGGGAACGGCTAGTAATGGACTCATTACCTGAATATACCAGCGGTCAGGGTTTGAATCAAAATTGAACACATCGATCCAAACAGTTGAATCTTTGATCTTCAAATTCCATTGCCCTTGATTATCCCCTTTGCAAGAAGCAGGATCCAGTTTTAATCCCCTGATGCTATTCTCTACTATAGGCGTGACTTGTGCTAAATTCATTGTTTTCTGTTTCTGAATTGTTTGTTTACAATAATAATGAATTCACTCTAAATCTCAAGATGTCAATTTGTAAACTTTTTGTATTTTAAGCTTATGAAAAGAATAGGGATGTTTTTATTGTTCACTGGGTTATTCTTCGGAGGATTAGCACAGGACATGGCAGGAGTTACCGGAGAGGGGAAGACCAAAGACGGTAAAAAAGTAGGGAAGTGGGTGTATACCTGCGATTCAACCGGCGAAGAAATAGGCGTTGAACGTTTCGATGGAGATGGCTTGAAACACGGTTATCAGACCTGGAAGAGCTGTGATGGAGTCCTGCTTTATGAGTATAACTATGAGCACGGATTAAAGTTAGGTGTTCAGAAAGAGTATTTTAACATATCAGGAAAACAGCTCAAGCGAGAATGGAGTATGGTAGAACGGGATAAGAAGTGTGCGAAACAAATCAACGACGACTTTACAACTGATCCGGAATGGTATAAAGAATATTATAAAACAGGACGCCTGAAAATAGAGTTAAAAGGACTGCCTTGTGAGGAAAAAACCGTGACAAAATACCGACCATCCAATGGTACTGAGTGGATTATTACGTATGACGACAGAGGTCATTGGGTCAGTGGTCCGAGAATAGAAGAGAATATTTTCAACAATAAGGATATCAGATAGTATTCAACTAACTACTTTACGATTTAATAATTTCAATTTCACCAATATCTACTATCTCTTTGCGTCCTGTAATTTCAACTTCCTGAAAAATGGGATATTGTCCACCGGGAACGGTGAAAGTAGAATCTTCAGTGTAAACAAAAATAGTGTAATTCCCTTTGCGTAATTCTTTGAATATAAAGCTTCCGTCATAATTGGTTTCTACATTGTCATCGTAAATTTCATTGTCTCCATAGATGATATAAACATCCTCTCCACCGACATAATATTCGTCAAGTAACTGAGTATACGATTCATTATATTCTCTTACATAGATTTTTCCTTTAATAGCGGCCATCCCACCATCTCCCGGATATTTCTTACAGCTATGTAATCCCAATATTAGCAGGGTTAATACTACGTATCTCATATGATTAAATTTAATTAACAATTATCTTTAGCGTTTCTGTAAAATCTTGAGATTCAATTCTAAGTAAATGCATTCCTCGACTAAGTTGATCTTCGGATTTACTTAATGTCAAAGTAAAATGACCTTCAGGATGAATAGAAGAATGATTAATTAATTTCTTTTCCAATCTACCGTCCATTCCATACAAGTTAATCGACAGTTGTGTCTCCTCTGGTATTTCATATTCAATTGTGAATTGGTCACTTGAAGGATTAGGATAGACAATGATGTTAAAATCCAGTTTTTTATACACCGCTGTAAATGTTATATTTTGAGTCACATTAAGCTTTATTGAAATACTTGTCGTATCACTTAGCAATGTATTATCGGCTTCCCAGTGATCGAAAATATAGCCAGGGTTAGGGCGGGCACTTAAACTGATCGGTATCCCATTGAAATAAATTCCTGTCCACCCCGAAGTATCCGGTACAATAGAGTTTATTTTGATCTTTCCAGCTTCCAAAGGTTCTGACTCAAGAGTGATTGCAACCTGGTTTGGAGAAGCGATCATGTTCTGGATGTGATCTCTCATAATTTGTGGTCGTTGATCACACCAATTAACCATAACATCGACATTATTTTTCCATTCCGAAACATTAGTGCTGGTTGCTATTGTTAAGCCAAAAATGCTGATTGGACCTTCATTCCATTTCAGAAAGTGTCTGGCCATCTCTGGTTCCAGATCGGCCTCCATTTCGCGAGCGAGTGACTCCATATTCTGAGGGTGAAATGTAGTATTCATTAGATCCGCATACCTGTTTATGAAGTATTCAGCGTAATTCTGATTGGAAAGAAGATTCTGAATAATTCTAGAATGAACACTGGTATAAGAAGGACTTAAAATATCGCCCAGATAATTATAAGTTACCGAGGTGACTGGATCGATAAGTCCTAAGCCAAGATCTGTGTCCCATAATATGTATCGGAATTTTCCGGACGGATTGTTTGATCTCCATATTTTAACGTTATTACTACCCTCTGAATAAATCCAGTCATTATTTGCATAATACGTTTCGGTGATAAAATAATCGGCTACATTATTGACATCAAGTATATTATCGGCAATGAAATTAAAATTGTCATCGATCGATAAATCCGTAAAATCCATGTAATCAACCATCTGAAGAAATTGCGTATTGGAACCAGACATTACATCACCTTCAAATCGCAGGAGGTCAATGGTTTCTTTTGTAACGTTGCTGTAGTTTTCTTCTATGTAGCTGTCATCTTGCCTTTCCCTTAAACCATAAACACCCCAATATTCACCGTTCAGGAAAAGAACGCAAGGTTCATATGCCATCCGTTCGAAATTCAAACCAATTGTCGCCCTATGCATGAAAGCGTCCCGAAAATGACAGGTGTTATAATCAATACCGGCATTTCTAATGTTGAAGTTTTTATATCTCTTGCGATAAGGTTTTTCCGGAAACAGATTATAATCAATCCACTTTTCGTTATAATCATCTTTTGCAAGAATTCGAAAGCTTTTCTGCGGCCAGGCCTTTGAAAAATTACCATGAATTTTTAAGCCAGCTTCTTGTGAAAACCCTAGGGTTTTATTACGATCAAAATATTCTATATGACATTCCTTTTCCCATCCTGCCCAAAAGTTTGAACCAATGAATGGGTAGTTAATAGAATCGGCATTAGGTCCGTACACATAAATCCCCGTATTGTAGTTCCACAGGTTTGCTGGGTCCGTACTAATTGAAAACACCGGTAAAGTAACGCTTTCATTAATGTAATAGGTTGCAGTTGATGGTTTGCTGGGTAACGCATCGGCCTCGAAAGGGAATAGTTTAGCCTTCAGAACAGTGTTGTTCGTTATGTTGATTACATTACCTGTTTATAATGTTGAAGTTGAAGTTGGGATACTGCCATCGAGGCTATATCTGATCGCTCCGGCTTCATTCGAGCTGAGGCTAACAGTTTGGGTTCCGCTGTAAAATCCTGCGTCAAGTGAGATCGCAGGAGGGTCTGCGTAACGCTTGAAGCAGGATGATAGTACATTTGTCGTATCTGGAGTTGGTGAATCAAAAAGACAGAATGTCTGTGTTCCATCCGATGTTCTGCCATAAGAATGATTCAGGCGCATTCCTTTTAAAATTACTTCATCTGCTAACACTCCATTGTCATCATATAATTTGATCCTGGATGGAAAACTTGAAATATTAAAGTTCGTATGTAAATTGGTTGAAGCCGGGAAGGGAAAATAAGTAACGTTTGGATTTGTTTTGCCAATAAGGAAATAAGGTATAGCTGACATATCATCCGAAAGGGGATCAACATTATGAATCTCGACGGAAAAAACATTGTTTCCAGGTTTTTTTGCGGCATTCATCTTATCAATATCTATATAGAAAAATTCCGGACCACCTCCCTGATACATCTTAGCTTCATGTTCTTCATACGCGAGATCAGTGATCTGAGCCGGCACATTTGGAATGCCAACATTAAATCGGCTAAGCTCAACTCCATTTAAGTAAGCAATGAATGAATCATCGTAATCTATGCCCAGGAGTCCAACCGATATTTCACTGGTATCAAGTAAGATGAACTCAGTTCGCATATAGAGTGTTGTCGTCTGAGCGATAATGGTGGAATCATCATTGTCACCATATCCTATCCCACCTGGTCCAACGGACCACGAACCAGGATTAAAAGCTATTGTGTTCCAGTTTGCCGGTGGCTGACCGGGCCCTGTATAGTAGTTCCAATTTACCTGGGGGGCTATCGGAACTTCCCAGTGATCCAATACCACCCTCCGGTCTTTTTCTGAGGCAAATATTACCAGATGGTCGTTTGGTTGAATATAAATAGACGGAAACTTCCATTTTACTTCATTATTATCGATTAGAACCAGTTCATAATCCTTTAAATCAACTGCCGTGCTCCCAGTGTTGTATAATTCTATCCAGTCAGGAAAATCTCCATCTTCATCTGAATAGCCAGTGTTTTGAGCAGCTGAGACCTCATTAATTACGACCTGAGCATTTGACTGCGAAAAACACAGAACAGTGATAATGGCCAAATGTAGAAAACTAAATCTCATAATTATAGTACACTAAATTTAACACATTCAGAATGAATATGAAAGCTCGTTTCGATTACTTAATTGCAACACCAAACAAGCAGACGTCATCTACTTGATCATAGGATTGCTTCCAGTTGTCAAACTCCTGCAGGAGAGCTAATTTCTGTTCTTCAATTGAAAGTGAAGAATTTAACCTCAATAGTTCTTTAAACGCGCCTGACTTCAGCTTTTTACCGGCTTCACCCCCGAACTGATCGGCAAAACCATCGGAATAAATGTATAATTGATCTCCTTCTCTTAAGTCAATTTCGTACTGCGTAAATGATGTAGCATTCTCAAAATTCCCTATTGGTTGCCGGTCGGCTTTGTATTCGATTATTTCTCCATCCCGAATGACCATCAATGAATTATTTGCTCCGGAGAACTTCAGTTTACGACCCTTTAAGACACACAATGCGATGTCCATTCCGTCTTTCACGTTTTCCGCTGATCGTCGGAATTGTTCTATCACGATCTCACGTGTTTTATCAAGAATATCGGATGGATCAATTAAATTATGCTCACGGATTGCTCTGTTAAGTGCATTGTGACAAACGACACTTACCATGGCTCCAGGTACACCGTGACCCGTGCAGTCTGCCACAGCAAATAATACCGTTTCATCAAATTTTTCTGTCCAATAGAAATCGCCCGCAACAATATCCTTGGGCAAATACAAAACAAAAGAATTAGGCAGGTTTTCCTTTATCAAATTATCCGGTGGAAGAATGGCATTTTGAATACGCTGAGCATAGGTGATCGAATCCACAATTTCTTGTTTCTGATCTTCGATTACTAATTTCTGGTTGCGCGTCACTTTAAGCCTTCGAAAAATGACAAACAAAAAAGCAATTACAAGAATAAGTCCTCCGCCAATAGCGTACGATATGAGACGTTGACGCTCTTCTGCACGTTCTTTTTCTTCCAATTCATTTTTATGAAGAGCATCGTCAAGTACTTTTTGCTTTTCGTATTCGTATTTAGCTTCTTGTTTTGCAAGTAATTTACGGGTTTCATCATTTTCGATCTTATCCTTCATTTCGATATAAAGCTTATACATTTCTAAAGCCTTAAAACCATCGCCTTTTTCTTCGTATAGTCTACTAAGCAATTTAGCCGAAATTGAAGTCTCACGTGCGAACCCAAGCTCAAGAGCTGTTTGTAAACTATGCTCGCAGGCTTCAATCGCCTGGTCTTTTAACCCCATTTTAGCTAGTTGACCACTCAGATGAAAATAATCAAATGTAATCCCATGCTTATTGTTCATTTCCTCATCAATTGCAATCGATTGTTTTATAAAGTCGAGCGCTTCTTCGTCCCGTCCCTGCTCACCATAGATCGATGCCAGATTTATCATTGATCGGGCAAGACCTTTCATGTCTCCTGCCTGTTTTCTTCCTTCCAGGCTTTTGTGATAATAGAACAAGGCAGAATCCACGAATCCCATTTCCTTCTGACAGAGTCCAATATTATTATAACTGATAGCTGCCCCTTCTATATCTTCATCAAGTAATTGTATGGTTAAAGCTTGTCGATAGAGGTTCAGGGCCTGGTCGAACTCTTTATTCTCCTGATAGATGAAAGCAATGTTGTTTAACAGAGTTGATTCTTCATCGTTAGTTCCCTTTATACGAACTAATTCAAGTGATTTAAGCGAATATTTTAGTGAGTTTTTAATATCACCTTTTTGTTGATATAAATAGCCTAACCACCCGTAGGCATTGGATTTACCATAATGGTAGTTCAATCGCTCTGATATTTCTTTAGCTTTTAAGCAAACGGCAATAGCCGTGTCCGGATCCCGTAAGTAGTAATAATTGGCTACTTCCATCCAAGTGCTAGCCAAAATAGTGTCATGAGTTTTCGGTGAGTTTATGATCTCTGCAAGGCTGTCAAGTGAATATTGCTCTTCCTTCGTGAATAGTTGCGCGTTCGATCCGAATGTGATCAAAACACAATAGAACAGACATATCTTTTTCAGTAGAGCCATTAGCGATAGACCAAAATTAACAGAATCTGAATGAATACCTATTGAATGATCAGTGGCTTCGTACCAACTATTTCCTTATCAGTGCCTATCATCTGAATTTGATAACTGCCACCCGGGAGATCAGAGATGTTTATTATTTCACTATGTGCCTCATTAATGACTTTGCCAAGCTGATTGATGATTCGAACTTTGTCGTATGATGAAGAACAACTTATATGGACCAGGTCAGTAGCGGGATTTGGATATATATTCAAATCAATGGCTTCTGGTAATTCGTCCGTGGAAAGATATTTATCGAACTCCCAAAAATCGTTGAAGTTCGTACCGTTAGTTCCTCCACAAACATATCCTTTACCATTGATCACCATCGCTTTTGTATACCTTCTGGATGTACCCGAAAAAGGTGGTAATGAATCCCATGTAAGCGTAGTTGGATCAAACTCCCAAACTTCATCAGTAATATCACTTGTGCTAAAGCTGTGTCCACCGATAACATAGAACTTGTCATTCACGAAGAACTCTGCAGAAGCCTTTCTTGCGAAACCGGGAAAGGCCGATGCGACCCCAAGCGAAGACCAGGAATTTGTCACAGGATTATACATCCACATGGCGTTATTGACTTTGACGTAGCAGAGATTATTATATGTAAAAGCCGAATAAGTAAACGACCAGTTCATCGGTAGTGGTCCCAGAAATGTCCATGTATCTGAAGTACAATTGTAGACATACAAATCATCTCCTACCAGATCAGTGAAATAAGCTTTGTCGCCAATGACCATATCCTGTGTGTCCTGGAAGTTAATGCCTGCCGGAGCATTTGTCATTTGCTGCCAACTGTTTGTTTCAGGATCATACCGATACAAAGCTCTTTTTTGCAGCTCTCCTAAACCAACGTATGCGTAATTATTGAATTCCCAGGCATGACAACCCAACTCTCCATTCCCGAAGTTCCCGGGAAAGTCAGCTTTTTGAGTCCACACGTTGGTACCCGGATTAAATTGCCACCAATCACTGTAATACGTTTCTACTCCTGTGCCGTTCACGTGACCAATTCCGGCGTAACCAAAGTTTCCCACACCGACGCAAGATAATCGATGCCTTCCTATTGAGCCAAGACTAGCACGCTGAATCCAGCCCGCAGATGCATCCACACTTAGTAATATGCCACAAATGATGAGTAGTAGGTTTTTCACGATTCCAAGATAGGAAATTTTTAGTTTCAATTTTGTTAGATTGAAATGACAGTAACAAAAGTTAACTATGCAGAATCGGATAGATTACATAAAAATAAACCTCCACCTGGCGGCGGAGGTTTTAGTTTAAAAGTTAATGATAGGAACTCTAATTCTCATCGACCCCAGAATTTCCACCATTTACGTTTTTGAGGCTTATCCATAAATAGATCGTCATCTTCGTTGACATTTTGCTCTTCCACTACTTCGGGTTGATGCAAAGAGGCAAGATCAACCCACTCACCGGAAGACGATCGGACCCATTCTTTGTCAATACCAGGGAGCCTTAATTTTACCTGTTCTTCCATAATAATTGATTTTATTCGTGAAACAAATAGTTGAAAAAGGCCGGTTAGATCAGTTATAATTTACGATATAAATAATTGATATACAAATAAATAAAAAAACCTCTACCAGGGAGGCAGAGGTTTCGTACTACTATGAAACTTGGATAAAGTGTGAGATAAGTATTTGACCTACTACTAACCTAAATAACTATAAAACCACTTTACCCGGTTTCTCCTACTTTGAGGAACTAAGATCGAAAGTACAAAAGAGATTTAATCGAATACAGGCTTGTATATACTGGAACAAAATGTATACATCCTGTTAGAGAAATAACAGCTTAAAATATTTCGTCGAAGAAATTTACGAGTTAGTCCAAAAGCTTTAGAAGCGTTGGTAATGATGTGTGACTTTTGGGTGCAGATAGTTGCAATTATTCACCTTTTGACTTAACTTGTTGTCCATCAAATTACTACCTCTATATTGCTTGTTTTTACCTGCTATAACGAACTGGATTGGCGTTACGGCGCAACAAAATGTTACCGATGATTTTGGTCTGCGACAGGGCTTTTGGATATTGAAAGGTGTTGAAGCAAAAGAAAAGGAGGGGTATTATCTGGATACGGCTAAGTACATGGAAGGAAATTACAAAGACAACCGGAAGGAAGGACTTTGGACGAAGTACTACACGAATTCCTGGAGTAAACGATCTGAAATAACGTATGAACACGATATACCGAATGGTCCTTACCGTTTATACTATAAAGATGGTAAGCTGCAGGAAGAAGGAATTCTTGTGAATGGAGACAATCGGGATAGCATTATTAAATACTGGAATAATGATTCGCTTCGACAGGTAAAGAGATTCGATGAAGAGGGCCGTGAACACGGTTATGTGATAAGTTATTTTCCCAATGGCCAGATCAAAAAGAAGTATAAAAGTAATCATGGGGTGATAGTGGATACCCTCGTTGAGTATGGTTCTACAAATATCCTCCGCCATTTTGCGGTATATGACAGCCTTGGAAATGTGTTAGTGGATCAACGATTTAGTACAAGCGTGATACCACACATCGGCATACATAATAAACGACCATGTTTAGAAAAAGATATTCCCGATTCGCTAATTGAACAAAGGATTTCGGTCGTCAGATCAAACAAACTACTTGCTGATGGTATCTTTGAGGGTAGATGTCTGCGATTTGGAAGGTATTATGTATATGACGGTGACGGTGGATTATTGAGTATTCAGTTATGGGGGAATGGTGAATTCGTCAGAGATGAATTAGAGGATTAGCTTTGACAAAAAAATCGATGTATATGAACTTTGAATTGAAGAAGTCAATTGAGCTTCTGGAGCGTACTCCTATTGTGTTGGACTATTGGTTACGCGGTTTACCGGATGATTGGGTACAAAGTGATGAAGGAGAAGGAACCTGGTCTGTATTTGTTGTGCTCGGACATCTTATTCATGGCGAAAAGACAGATTGGCTGGATCGAATCGATATTATCCTGTCTGACACCGAAGACAAAACGTTTACGCCATTTGATCGCTTTGCTCAATTGGAAGACAACATGGGTAAATCAATGGATGAATTACTGGACGAATTTAAAGTATTGAGAGATCAGAATATCAGACAGTTACTCGAATTACACATTACCGATGATGAACTTGATCTTACAGGGGTACACCCATCCTTAGGTGAAGTGGAGTTGTCGCAGCTTCTTTCATCTTGGGTCGTTCACGATTTAAATCACGTTGCACAGATTTCGAGGGTGATGGCGCATCAATACAAAGAAGAAGTTGGTCCCTGGAAAGCGTATCTAAGAATACTTAACTAAAAAAAAAGCCCTCGACTGAGGGCTTTTTTTCTAATCTTCAATTTTCATAATCCGTTCACGTGTACCATCACTGTATATATAGATCAAAGGAGTATTTGGTCTGAATACCGTTTCTCTTCCCATCAGGTCGATGATCTTTACAAGTTCTTTGCCTTCCAAATTCAATTCTCCAATTCCGGTAAGATCTACCAGATAACATGCGGATGTATCTACACAACCACTCTGTGTTATTTCTACTGCATAACTTCCGGTAGTTTGTACAATATAATATTGGTTTACTTCACCCGCTAATGGCGTCATGTTATTATCGCAATCCAACCACTGATAATACGTTCCTAGAGAGTTTGAACTCAGCATAGAACCATTTTGCGTTACAGTAGTATCTAAATTTGGATTGATAACATTCTGGTTCTGTGTAGTAATATTTCCGTTCCCATCATCGAATGTCCAGGTTACTACGGTAGTTCCTGGTGCCGTGATTGGCAAACTGGTTGTTGTTGTACCCGTAATGCTGCCGGCACAATTGTCCGTCGCTGTTGGTGGAGTCAATGACGTAACCTCGCATTGTCCTGTTATATCGGGTAAATTTGCGACATCGGCAACGGGTGCTGTAACATCGTTTATTACTACGTTTTGTGTTTGCGTTGTTGTATTTCCTAATCCATCGTCGTACGTCCAGGTAACTATAGTTGTTCCTTGAGCAGTCACAGGAAAAGTTACATCCGGTGTTCCCGAAACGGTAATACCACAATCATTAGTTGCCGTCGGCGGAGTCGGAGCTGCTACCGAACATTCTCCATTCAGATCCGCCAGTGAATTAAGATCCGGCATGATTGAAGTAGGAGAGCACAATGATGAAATAACGATATAACCATCACCATTGTTCACACCATTGGTCATACTTGGATTCGCCATAGAACCGGTCCATGAGCTTCCACCGGCTCCTCCACCGCCTCCGCCTTTATCGTTTCCGCTGCATCCGGTTGTTCCTGCAGAACCACCGCCACCGCCACCACCAACAGTGTAGCCGCCACCGCCGCCACCACCACCTGGTGTTGTGGCACAACAGCATCCTTGACCGTTTCCTCCGGTACCATTAGCAAGTCCGGGACTGCCTAGATATCCACCACAACCTATTCCTTCTGCTCCACCGACTCCGACTGTTCCGCCAAAGCCGCCACCTCCATTAGGACTATCAACTCCATTCCCTCCAGGGCCTCCGCCACCGTATCCTCCGTTTCCTCCGGCGTGAGGAGAATTACATCCGGTAGCACCGCCACCTCCTCCACCGCCGGCAACGATTACTCGATCCGCGAGGGTAATACCTCCAATGCGAACATCGGAAGCACCACCACCATTTCCTGCACCAATGTTTCCTCCTGTTCCTCCACCATTATATCCGGCTTGTCCACCGACATAGATATAAAGTGTTTGACCCGGAGTGACACTAATTTCTCCATAGCTGTATGCTCCTAGGCCACCTGCTCCTCCAGCGGAACCGAGTCCGGTTTGTCCTTCTGCACCCCAGCATTCAATACTGATTGAAGAAACGCCGGCAGGAACAACATAGGTTTGCTGACCACCGGTATAGTTAAACGTGGTCTGCCCAATTGAGGGGTGACAACAGAGCAATAGAATAAGTGTAGAAAGTGATTGTAGTAGTCTTTTCATGTTGATTGTTTTTATGAAGTCTCAAGATACAAATTTATCGTTTATGGGAGTTACAATAGATATCAGACTTATCAACCGGAAGTTGATTGTCAATATCGACGTCATTTGAACTTTTTTTCGATCCCCAATTAAACAGCTTCTCGAAAAAGGGTAGTAGTTTGCTATTCTTTACCTGTTTTAAAAAATAAACTTCGTGCTCTTTTTCTTTAATTCCCATTTCGAATAAAATCTCGTCGTGTTCACGAATATCCCGCTCGTGGAAATATTTCATCATGATAAAGTATTCGCAAACATTGCCGCTTTCTAATTTTCCAGCAAAATAATATGGCATGAATCGACCTATCACATAACAACTGAGGGCAATAAACTTTCCTATTAAATAGAATTTGAACTCATACCACCGGGACACGGGAATATTGTATTGATCCATGATCAGCTTAACTTCTTTTCGATGAAACCACTCATCATCTTCGATCTGTTTAATTTCTGCTTTTCGATCCTTTCCGCTGACCGAGCTTGCGTGACCTATATATGCGAAAGCTGCCGCCTTTTCCGCTGAATAAGCCTTTTGAAGAAGCTTGGCTAGTTTGGGATGGTCCAGTTTCATGGTCTTGAGCCCCGTCAGATTAATCTCTAAGAAAAACTGAATTAGTCATCGTCGTCATCGTCATCGTCATCGTCATCGTCATCATCATCATCATCGTCATCGTCATCGTCATCGTCATCGTCATCGTCATCGTCATCATCGTCAACTAGTTCCGTATTAGCACCGCCTATTTCGGGATGTCTGATCTTTCCACCTTTGTTTCCAAGCATAAAGAACATAATGCATGCGACAATCGCTACGAGCAAATTAATTGCATTCATTCGACTATCCATCTTGCCCATGCGCCTCGTCCTAAATAAATTTAATATCGATAACAGACCTAATGCATACATGACCCACATGGCAGTTTCCGCAAATTCTTCGTGTTGATGAATGACCTTGTGTGATCCGTCAGTTAATCGTTCCACTGTTTCCTCTGCCTCTTCACCAGTAAGGAATACGATGATTGTGATAAGTGAAAGAAAAATAAAAATGACCTGCGCGATTCCTACAGCCGTTTTATTTTTCTTGATCATTCCGTATATGAAAATAAATACGGCGATGAGTGCTCCGTAAATAGGGAGGTGAGCCAGAGCGAGATGTAAGTGGGTTGCGTCCATAATTTCAAATTAATTAATTACTTGTGGAGTTTCACAAATTATCTTCATAATCAGTCACTGCCATCAAATTTGTTTTATACTCAAATATAAGCCTTATTCCATTGTTCAGACTCTGCGAACTGCAATTTCAATTATCTTTGAACCAAACAAACGATTATGATCCAACGAATTCAATCCTTATACCTGATCATTGCACTCATAATGGTGTCTCTAACAACGATTGGTACAGAGCTTTTCAGCTATGTAACTGAATCAGCGAGATATACCTTTACATCTACGGGTATTTCTGAATTCACCTTGGATGGTAAGCTCGTTTCGTCAACGCATTATCCTATGTATATAGGAACGATCGCGCTGGCATTGCTGATATTTCTTTGTTTGATGTCCTACAAAGGACTGGCGAGACAATATAAGCTCGGCAGACTGATTTTCTATTTATACTTCCTGGGAGTGGTCGGATTGGTCTTACTCGCAACATTTGGTGGTAGTATCATTGAAGCTGAGGAAAGTAAACGCGAAATGGGTCTTGGATTTATTTTGTTCATCATAGGTCTCCCGTTTATCTTCCTGGCGAATGTGGGAATAAAGAGAGATAAGCGCCTTCTGGAATCGATAGATCGAATTCGTTAGATGAATTACCTTTCAGTAGAAGAACTTACTAAATCATTTGGTGATCGTCTCATCTTTGAGGATCTCAGCTTTGGGATTAATCAAGGTGAGAAGGTTGCGATAGTTGCCAAGAACGGTAGTGGTAAAACTACATTGCTTCGCTGTCTTTTGGGACAAGAAACAGCAGATAGTGGTCGAGTGGTGTTTCGCAACGATTTGCGAATAGCCTTTTTGGAGCAATCAGATGAGTTGAATCCAAAGAACACTATTCTGGAGGAAGTTTTTTCTCATGATCTTCCCGAGCTACAGGCTGTTAAGAAGTACAATACCGCGATGCGCTTAAAGGATGAGGAAGCAATTGAGTCGAGTTTTGAAGCGGTGACCGAATTGAATGCCTGGAATATTGAAGTACAGGTGAATCAGATCCTTTCAACGCTTAAACTTGAGGATACGGACCAGGTAATCGGAAAGCTTTCTGGTGGACAGAAAAAAAGAGTGGCGCTGGCCAAAGTACTGATTTCCGAACCGGATTTCCTGATATTAGATGAGCCTACCAACCATTTAGATCTGGACATGATTGAATGGCTTGAATCTTACTTAAGTAAATCTTCTGCAACGATATTAATGGTGACACACGACCGTTATTTTCTGGAAGTGATCTGTAATTCGATTATCGAACTGGAAGATCAGACCATCTATAAATACAATGGCAATTTCTCGTATTATCTTGAAAAGCGCGCTGAACGTCAGGAACAATTGGCTGCAACGATTGATAAGGCAAGAAATCAGTTTCGTCGTGAATTGGAATGGATGAGACGTCAGCCAAAAGCCCGTGGTACAAAACAGAAAGCCCGTAAAGATGCCTATTACGATATCAAAAAGGTAGCGAAACAAAATATCGATGAGGATGAGTTGGATATTCCGGTAAAAATGGAGCGACTCGGAACAAAGATATTAGAGCTACATCACGTTCGCAAATCCTATGGAGACAAGGTGATTCTCGATGATCTGAGCTACGTTTTCAAGCGAAAGGAAAGACTCGGAATTGTTGGTCCGAACGGTAGCGGTAAGACAACCTTTCTTAAAACGCTCATTGGTCTGGAGGGAATTGATGGCGGTAAGATCGTTCGGGGAGAGACAGTCATTTTTGGGTACTATGACCAGGAATTACCGGAGTACGATGAGGATAAAAAGGTCATTGAGGTAATTAGGGACGTTGCCGACTTTATTCCATTGGAGAAGGGAAGACAGATGAGTGCTGCACAGTTTCTGGAGAAGTTTCTTTTTCCCAGAGATATGCACTTTAACTTCGTCCGAAAGCTGAGTGGGGGAGAACGTCGTCGTTTGCATTTGATGACAGTATTAATGAAAAATCCGAATTTCCTTATTCTAGATGAGCCAACGAATGATCTGGATATTTTTGTCATGAGTGTTTTGGAAGACTACCTGCGTGAATTCCAGGGCTGTCTGATTGTCGTTTCACATGATCGTTATTTCATGGATAAGATGGTAGATCATTTATTCGTGTTCTCGGGTGACGGCGACGTGAAAGACATTTTGGGTAACTATAATAATTATCGAGAAGAGCTTATTAAAGATCAACGTGAGGAGCGAAAAGAAGAACGCGAATCCAAAGAAGTTCAGACGAAAGCGGCAATCACGGAGAAACGAAAATTGACTTATAAAGAACAGCAGGAATATAAAAGTTTAGAGTCAGAACTGGCAAAGCTCGAAAATGAGAAGGCTGAATTAACGCAGGTTCTGTCAAATTCCGCTTCATCATCAGAAGACCTTATACAGGCCGGTGAGCGACTCGCACAGGTTGTGTCAGCGATTGATACAAAAACCGATCGTTGGTTAGAGCTTAGTGAGTTTGTTTAATGAGTCTTCTGGTTGTAATTCCATTCTCTGTACTGATCCTAATGATATAAGCACCGTTTTTTAGATCAGCGATATTGATAGTGTGTGTTGCTGAATTGCTATTTGATTTCAAAACAACTTTTCCCGTAAGATCGTAAATTTTATATGTAGAATTAATCTGTCCATTGAGCGTAACAAAATCACTTGCCGGATTTGGACTGATTAAAATATTTGATTTAACAGGCTCTTCTATTCCTGTCACATCGGTGTATACAACCTCAAGTTTGGGGTGGTTGGACGGATCTGGATCGTCGCTTGACGAGCAAATAACAGATCGATAAATATCCTCTGTTTGAAGTTTGAACATAAAACCATGCGCTGTTGAAGGATTGTCAACCATATCCTGAACCATAGCACTCACATCGATTATAAAATCTTGCGTAGCACTTGTCGTCTGAGGAATCAAAACTTCATTTTGTGTTGTTGTCGAAGGTTGATTATTAAAATTAACCGTCATTTCATCCCACGCCGTGATAATTCGCTGAATCACAGAAGCATTTGAACCTGTTAAAGACTGGTGTTGAGCACTTGTATTAGCAGAAGATGGATTGTGATACAAATAAAGTGTTGCGCTATTGATAATTGCGTTTGGCGGAATTGAACTAAGGTCAAACTCGACAATACTTCGACAAATAACAGTTGTGCCTGAATTAGTCCAGGCTAATGCGACAAATTCGTTCGCTGTACCATAATTCGTTCCCGGATTCAAATCGGGAAGGTAGGCGTCCTTTCCAGCAGCAGCATCAGGCTGAAGCGTTAACGTAGTTTGACTGAATGTAACGCCAATTCCAGTAATCAACGTCGATATTAACGTGAGTAGTAGTTTGTTAAACATGATCTTAGTATTTGAAGCAATTTACAATAATGTACCTAATATTCCTTATCCGATAATTAAAAAAAACTCCTTTTCACATTTCAAATTACCATTTGATTCTTGCAAATCGTTGTGTTTTCCTTTTCTGGCCGAAGAGAATTAGTTCGTTTGAAGAAGTTTGTTCGCAAACTTTTGGACGTGTCATGATTTCAGCATCTTTCATAGCAAATAAGGATTCGCGCTCCTGATTTCCCGATTCATCCAGTTCTACCATCGTAACTACGGACTTTTTGCCATTCATTCCATACACCTTTCCTGACCCACTATAATCGAGATTCTTAGGATTGTCATTGAAGAAGAAATATAGACTACCGTCAACTACAGCCATGGCGTATGAAGAATAAAAGCCATTGTCATTAGTTGTGTGCTGGCGTTTGGCAATCTTTTCTGTCCATTCGATATCTCCTTCAGAATCAATTTTAATCGCTATAATATCGTTATAGATGTAGTGATAGGTTGTAGTCGTTGTTGTACCTCCGTTCGCAGTGGTAGTCGTATTTGTTGTTACATACATGTAGTACTGCTCACCAATTAACATCGCCCCTCCATCGCTTTTGATAATAATGTCGTCGAGATCATATTCGTACATTTCAACAGACTTTCCTTTACTTTCTTTCTTCTTAGCTTTTTTCTCCTGTCGCTCCGTCATATTTTGTGTAATGAAGTCAATTCCAAACTCTCTGAAACTCTTACTCATAACTTCTTTTGTTTTACCATCTACCTGCAGAAAGTAGCTGCCTTTGATACTGAATGATCCTTTGTCTGAATAAAAGCCTCCACAAATAATGTTTTGGTCATCTGTTATGGCTATCTGTAGATCTGTGATGAACCGATCCTCTAGTTTAATCGAGTATTCTTCCAAATCCTGACCTTCATCGTAGTAACTCAAAACCTGATAAGAATAGTTTGGATCACCTTTACGTTTATCCTTAACTACATCTTTGTACAGTCTTCCGATCAAATGAACGTTTCCATTATTATCCACTTTGTAATCCTCAACGCTGAATAGCTTGTCCTCATAAGGTAAGACTACCTCTTCAGACCAAAGTTCATTCATCCCGCTGTCATAGACCTTAAAGCCAAATCGTTCAGCATCTCCTCGTTCGTAAGGCAGGTTATAATAAATTAATATTTTCGAGCTGTCTCTTGAGAGATCATAACTGTATGATCCAGAATTCCAGCGGTCGTGACCGGAATAATCAATTTCTACTATGTCAATAACTTTCCCATTTGGGATCATAGATTTTTTGTCGACTGTTTGGTAATAAAGTGAGTTCACTTTCGTCTTTGAATCGGCTCTTGAGGTGAAAAGGTGTATCTGATCATTGAGATGTAGCATAAATTCCAATGATTTATCCCGACCTGTCATTTCCAGATCAAGATCTTCAGAGACATTCAGTGCCAACTTGTAGTCATAGCTCTCGAGGACATATTCTTTACCGATCAGTCCTTTAGATTCAACCTTAATGGTGTACAGATTTCTTTCATCGAAACCAATCATATCTTCCAGAGTAGATCTCTTTTTAGCTTTAAGTTCAGGCCCCCATTCTATTTCTACCTTGTCAGTTCCCTTAAATTCAACACTCTGAGCTGTAACGCAAAACGAGATGCTTACAATCACTAATCCTAATAGTCCTTTTTTCATGTTTTGTTTATGCTTATTTGATTGAAAGGGCACCTGATGGGCACTTTCTGACTTGCTCTGCGATCGATTCACTATCGGAGTTCTCCATTTGAACCCAAGGCCTGTCTTTTGGTTTGAACACTTCAGGTAGACCCTTAGCCCAAATCCCGGAATGAATGCACTTACTGCTGTCCCACAAGACAGTTAGATCTTCCTTCGTATATTCTTTGTTTGCCATGATTAAATCAATTGAGCGAGGTTCAATTTACCTATAATATTCAATTTAAGGGTGAATCGTATCATCTCGCCGTATTTTGAATTGTCTTTGAATAGCGTTGTGACACCATAAGAAGAAAGCATGTCATCACTCATGTAAAGCGGGAAATAAACGCCAAACACCTGTCCAAGCCTAACAGCCAATCCTGCATCGTATGCCTCATTGATACCGACCCCATTATGAAAAACACCTATGTCTGCATAGGCTCCGATCAAGTTGAATTTAATAGGAAGTTGAACATATAGGTTTGCCGTCGCCATTCCAAACGCAGTTGTCCCATAGTACGATGTGCTTTTGAAACCACCCATATTTTCTTGTCTCTGCTGAGACCAAACTCCTCCCAGATTCGTTCTTCCCAGATAAAATTCTTCGAGAAACTGATCTTGAAAACCGTCTACCCCGGAGAGTGACATTTTATATTGATGACCGAATGTGAGATTGAAATCCCGAATGTATTGCTGTCCTCCAAAAAGACGGAGTTCAACCCAACGATCCGTTTTCTTTTTCAGGTATTTATACGAATATGTCATCTCTGCATATTGACGCCCAAAAGCTTCGTATGTGTTAACATTTGTCAAATATTCATTGCGCAAAGTCATATCAATTTTATGATCGGGTAAAGCAAAATGATATTCGTATTGAATGTAAGCACCCGCATGCTCGATGTGCGTCGGTCCGTATTTATCTTTCTTATAAATCCCTCGCAGCCTTACTTTGTGATTGTAGTTGGTTCGGTCACCTCGGTTACCTAAATCTGCCGTCCAGGATGGAGCAACACCAATGTAATAGGAGTCGTTATTTCTATAAAGGGTGTCCTGCTTAAATGACTGTACTGTAAGTCCAAATTGTGACGTCTTAAAGATTCGTTTCGGTAAGAAAGTATAATTCAGATTTGCCAGACCTGAAACCATTTTTCGCTTGGTCGAATATAAAGGTGCAACAAAGTATCTGAAGGGATTAAAAGGGATTCCGTAGTTGTGGACCGCAACACCAATCATAGCGCCATCATAGATGTTCCAGGCAAATCCCGGAAGCCAAAAAACATTGCTGTTTTCCTTTTCATTGTCGCCAAATAATGCTTCAATTTTAAGCGGCTCACGATAATCGCATAGTCCTTTTTTAGTCCACGTATTATTCTGACGGTTGATCTCCGGTATTTGCTTATTGTCATCAATAACCACGGCATCCAGATCCGTTTCATTGAATGTTACAGTCGACTTTCTGTTGCCTGGTTCGATCCATTGACTGGCTACTATGCTGTCACCCTTTATAGCATTGATTTCTATCGGACCATCCACCTGACCAACATTCTTTACAGTGACTTGCGTTCCATTATCTCTCTGTTTCACGCGGCCAAGCTTATAATCCACGTGATTGGTTGTCTGAATAAGATCATCGAATAACCAGCTTAGGTCTTTTCCTGAAGTTTCCTCGAGAGATTTACGCATGTCTTCGGGTTGAGGGTGTTTGAATTCCCACTTGCTGTAATAAGCCTGCATGCACTTATCAAATAATTCATCTCCCAGATAATCTTTCAGGTAGTGGAAAACCAATCCGGTTTTCTGATACATCACAATGCCATAATTAGCAGGTGTGAAACGAGCTGAATGTGTTTCTATCGGTTGATCTAATCCCAGACTGGCAATTGCCCTAAAAGTAAAATCTGCCAAATCGTGATGACTCAGGCCATCTAAATGAGCAATACCTAAGGGAATCATGTCGGAGAAATCAGTATTGTCTGGATATTTTGTCTGGATGTATCGAATCTCGTTGAGTGTATTCATTCCTTCGTCCATCCATCCGTGGACACGCTCGTTCGATCCTAACTGACCGTAAAACCAGTTGTGTCCAACCTCGTGAACGATTACTACTTCTAGTGACCTGGCATTACCGGCATTTCCAATCACGGTCACATTTGGATACTCCATACCGCCACCGGCGCTGATTGTTCCGTCAACGGCTGTCACATTGTTGTAAGGATAATCACCGTTCCAAAGGGAGTAGTAATAAGTACCGTCATTTATATAGTCGATTGCTTCCACCCAAAGATGTTCGTTCTGTGGTGTGAACATAGCCCAGGATGTCACCTTTCTTCCTGAATGGGGTAATTCTACTTCTCCTTTTAATACGCGGTAACGCTTATCGGCGAACCAGGCAAAATCATGGACGTTAGCCTGCTTATATCGGACAGTTTTTAACGTCGGTGAAGATTCAGGAAAGCCACCAGCTATTGATGTCATGATGGTTTCAGCAGTATGTTGCGCAAGGCTATCCAGGAATTTGATTTCAGTGGACGTCTGTAAGTCACCTGTTGCGCCTATAACGTAGTTCTTTGGCAATGTAATGCTGACGTCAAATGTTCCATATTCAGAGTAAAATTCTCCTTGATTCAAATACGGCATATGATGCCACCCGTCTTTATCATACACTGCTGGTTTTGGATACCATTGTGTGATTTGATAGGATTGATCGATATGACCCAGTCTAGAAATTCGACCTGAAGGTAATTTTACGTAGAAAGGAGTGCTGATCTTGACACTCTTGCCCGGTTGAAGAGCTTTCGGTAATTTTAGTATGCAAATGTCAATATTGTGTTCTTCGTATTCCCATGGAACTTTTTGTCCATCTACTCTAAACTCAAGTGAATCAATATACCCTTTGACTTCATCGCTACCATGGACGAGTAGATCATTCCCGTTCTCGTACAGCTGTTTTGCCAAAGCGGTTTCCCCATTTTTGTAGGCGTTCGGCCAAAGATGAATGTAAATTTCATTGAGAGCGTCCGGTGAGTTGTTGACGTATCTGAATTCTTCAAAGCCTTTTAAAGCGTGATTCTCATCGTCCAGCGTTACCGAGATCTCATAGTTGACTTCCTGTTGCCAATAGTCTTGCCCAATTAATTGAATAGTGAATAGAAAGGAAGCGGTCAGCAGAATATATTTCATCGATTTCAGTTTTAACAAATATAAGGTCAATCGACGTAAATAGGTCAAAAAAAAAGCCGACTTCAAGTCGGCTCTATATAGTTTAGTGCATTGTATTATTCTCCTTATCGATCTCTTCTTCTTTCGGGAAGATCTTTTCTAAATCTTCGAGATCCTGAAGGCGATCCATCATCTCTTCCAGTTGAGAAACCGTGAGACTCTTTCCGATAATCTTCTTGTCCTTATCCAGGATAAACACCTTAGGCGTTGCATAGATATCGTAAGTCTGCTGGTAATTCAATGATTCAAGCGTTGTATATCTTGGAACAAACTGCCGTGCATCTTCCATTGCGGCAGTATATAATTTGTCTGTTACCGCTACATTGATAAACTCCAGGTTGTTTTTTCGTATGAACTTTTTCCATTTCTCGAAATCCTCTCCAACTGCCTTGCCGACTGCAAATACTTCTATATTTCGATCTTTCCATTTCTTGCTATACAGCGTCTGAAGCTTCGGTGTAATCTTTTTACAGTGACCACATTCCGGATCCCAGAAATAAAGAATCGTATAATCTGATTTTAAACTGTAGAAATCTCTCCAGTTAACATCAGTCGTATCTCGCAGAATGATATTAGGAGGTATTGCTCCCATTACCAGATTTTTATGTGTTTTTACTTTATCGCACAGTTCTTTCAGTTTATCATCTTTCATCATCGTCATTGGAGACTTACCGGTTGAATCCGGTGTGCAATAATAGCGTTCACCCATGTAGACGAAAACTTTATCCATTCCCATGATCTTGCTCTTCTCGTACTTAGCAGTCAACCAGGAAACCACATATTGGTACATGTCAGATGAAGGAACCAGTTGGTCGCAGAATTGAAATGCGTAATGAATAACCGTATCCCAATGCTGAATCATCATTCGTTCACTAAAATAAGTTTTCAGCTTAGTATGGAAGATAGGGGTTCTGCAAAGTCGATCATCTGTCAGATCTATGTTGTCCCAGTAATGATCGCGATAATATAGAAAACGAAAATTTGAGTCAATGATCTTACCATCTGCATCAACAGGTGCTTCTGGAATTTCTACGTCCATAGACATCTTTACCAATCGGGAAACAAACTTATCCCAATGCTCGTTGATAATGTTTTTCTGATACGCTTCTACTTCTTCTGTTGCTCTGTCGATCTTTGTTGTTAGATCTTCATATTTGGGAGTTCCTTCTTCGAAGTTATTTCGTTCTTCCATCCATTTGTTGGCCTCTGTTCTTTTTGAATTAATGAATCGAACGTAAGGTATGAAGATCTTGTTCTCTTCTGATTTCTTCACTTTAGCCGTTCCCATCATATCAGGTAACGAAGCTTCGATATAGACATCTTCTTCATTGTATATGAATTCCAGCATTTTCTGATCCGGAAGGAATACAGCCAAAACGCCAGGCTTCTGTTTACTTCCATCAAATTCAACTATACCATTCTTGATCTCAGCGGTATCAGCATAAAACAATCCTTTACCGAAGTACTTGATCATATGAATCGTTGTGTCTTTCTGACCATCGATCTTAAATCTAAGTTTCTGGGCAAAAAGCTGGCTCGAAACCAGCATGATCATTGATATCAGTAAAATTCTCATATATATAAATTTCGTAAGTTAAATATACAGTGAACGGACGCGAATTTACACCTTCTCTGTTGGATTAACATTTCTTTAACGCTTAATATTCTTTATAGATGCCCTTCTTGGCTGTTAAAAAACTTGAAAGAATAAATAACAGGAATGCCAATAGCAAAGCCCCGATACTTTCGAAGGTAAATCCGAGATCAATATAGATCCCTCCGGACACAAAAATGTCATCGATCATCAGTTTTAGCGGAATGAACATGCCTATACCTATTAAACAAACGATACCAAAGATTCTCGTGAAGTACTTAAAGAACTTGCCAATGATCTGTTTAGGCGGATAGCCGATACGCAATAATGTTCTCACTTCGTATGCATTTCTGGACATGAGTAGTTGTAAATACTGGATTAAAACCAACCCGGAAACAAACACAGCAATGATCGATATAGCCAAAACAACAAAGAATAATGTTCCGATTATACTCTTGAGTCTTCCTACCACCATTTGTGCGTTCTTTGACTCCAGTCCTTTATTCTTCAATAGTGTTTCTACTTTCCCAAATTCACTTTCTTTTCCGGAGATAATGATCTGGGTTACCTTTTTCTCTTCACCTTTACCATACTTAGTGTTTCCATATTCCATGAAGGAGTTGGGAACGAGTAGGGCAGAGACCTGATTGGTAAATCCTACAATTCGTGCGTCTACCCATTCTTTATTCTTCTCATCCGACAGGGTAAATTTGAAGTTGATCTGCTTGGCAAGTTCATCAGAGACTTGGGGAATACCCTGAGCACTCATGAATGTGTTCATCATTACAATGAAGTCCCGCGGCATAATGATCGGAACGATCGTATCACCTTCTTTCCAATCCCAGTTCGATGCCTCAACATCAATAAATCCGGTATCAATCGTTTGAATAAACAAATCGGATCTAAAATAAGGAACCTCCGGGTCATCGGTTTGAAATGAGATATCGAAATTATTCGATGTAATGGGTTTGACATCGATGATAAACTTCTCAGATCGAATCTTTTCGATCTCGCTATCGCTAAAGGTTGTTGATGACATACCAAACATCGACACTTTCTTTTGGACAATAATTGTGTTGGGTCCTAAAATTTCAGCACCCTTACCAAAGTCATTCACTTTGATCAAAAAATGAATGGATGTAACCAGGAAGGTAATTCCGAGGAATGATCCAACCATGGCTATGATAAGCTGCTTTCTGTCTTGATTTTTAAATAAAAGTCTGTTCAGCATGATTAGAGTTTTAATTCCTGATCGTAATTGAAATCGTGGTAGTCGCCAAGTGTGGTCAAAACAAATCCCGCTCCTTGTTCAGTTGTTCGCTTATCGATTAACTCCAGGCAAAGTCGTGTGTTTTCCTTGTCGAGATGAGAAAATGGCTCATCCATGATCAACCAGCTGTAAGGCTGTACTAGGGCGCGAATAATCGCTACCCGTTGCTGTTGCCCCATCGAAAGTAATCCTGCTTGTTGCCCCCACTTATCAGCAATGCCAAGATGATCGAGCATCTGTTTGATATCGGACGCTGAATACGTATTGGTGAGGCTGTTCTTTAAAAGCAGATTTTCTTCAACCGTCAATTTTGGGAATAACTGCAAATCCTGAAAGACAACAGAAACCTTCTTTTGTCTTATTTCAGCCCAGTCTTCCGGTGAATACGATTTTAAATCCTGTCCATCGTATAAGATTTTTCCGGTGTAATCATTTCGTATCCCACAAACCGATGTCGTAAATGTTGACTTGCCTTTTCCGCTGGATGCATTCAGCACAATCTTTTTACCGTGCTCCAGTTCAACGAAGTTACCCCAGATACTGTCATCTGAGTGAGTCATCGAAGCTAAGGGGTCCGGCATAACGTGGTCGAGAATTATCTTCATGAAACTGGTTTAGACATCAATTTTCAATAATCATTCCAAATTACTGTTTTCAACTATGGCAACAATAGAATCGACCATTTTTGACGTTTCTGCGTAATCGATCCAATGTGAACTTTCATTGCGTCGAAACCAGGTTAACTGACGCTTAGCGTATCGTCTGGTATTTTGCTTAATCTGATCTATTGCTTCTTCCAATGAACATTGACCATCCAGATAAGCGAATAATTCTTTGTAGCCCACTGTGTTCAGCGATTGTAGATTGCGATATGAAAATACGCTTTTCACTTCGTCCAGCAAACCCGCTTCAATCATTTGATCAACGCGCACGTTGATTCGCTCATAGAGTTGCTCCCTGTCCATGTCGATCACGAATCTGATAACCTCAAAAGGGCGTGATTTTCTTTCTTCATTCCGTTGTTCAGAATATTTCTTGCCAGTAAGGCGTATTACTTCAATGGCACGAATGATCCGAGCTGGATTACTTTGATCTACTTCCGCGAAATATTCAGGATCAGACGCTTTCAATTCTTGAAGCAAATCACTTAAACCGTTCTCTTCGAATTGATGAGTAATTTCTTCGCGTAATTCCGGAGAATGTGGAATGTTATCTAACCCATAGCAGACTGCATCTGTAAACATGCCCGATCCTCCAACGAGAATCACTTTGTCATGTGTTTTGAATTCCTGGTCAAGCACTTCGAGTGCTTCTTTTTCGTATTGTCCCGAGCTCAATTCATCGGAAAGATTATGCGAGTCAATGAAGTAATGTTTAATTCCGGCTTGTTCCTTTATGGAAGGTTTTGCCGTGCCAATGCTAATTTCTTTATAAAACTGCCTGGAGTCCGAGGATAAAATGACGGTACTAAAGACCTTAGCCAATGCGATACTGAGGGTAGTTTTACCACTCGCGGTAGGACCTTCTATGACAATGAGTTGTTTGATTTTTTTGTGTGAAATTAAAAAAATCATTCATAGATCTGCTTCCATTCCTCATATCTGGCAAAGGTATGGCGGATATAGTTGTAGGTGGTGGTTCCTTTTAGCATACCGTTTCGAACGACTTCATCCTGGTAGTATTCTCTTTTAGATAAGTTCAGAATCATCTTTTCGACATTTCCGTCCCAGACCAGGTGATTCAAGCCGTGTTTTTTAGCTAGTCTTTGAGCATCTAATATATGTCCACGCCCCGCATTGTAGGAAGCCATTGCAAATTTCTTGCGCTGTATTGAATCTGGCACAGCTTTCCAGAATTCTTCATCGGCGTGAAGTTTTTTTGCTCCTCCCATAATTTGCTGTTTTGGTGGAGAATCAGGATAAACTCCGTAAGTTGGCCCGGTATTCGGCATAAACTGCATCATGCCATAAGCACCTCCAAATGATAATGCGTTCGGGTTGAACTTTGATTCCTGATAAGCAACAGATGCAATTAAACGCCAATCCCATCCGTACTTTTCGGCAGCTTCTTTAAAATACTTGTCATATGGTGAAATACGTGTTCCGTCAAGTGTCGGATGATCTTTCATATAATTATGGGTGATATGACCCATTTCAAAGTACTTTCTCTTGATGTAACGGAAATGCGGCTTCTTCTTAAATTCTACCAGCCATTCATCGAATTTGGACTTTAACAGAAAACTCTTCTTTCTCAATCCGAATGCAATATTTTGTTTAAAGGAAAGGTCAAGATCGATGGATAGGTTATCATAGAATCGTTGATTGACGGCTGCCACATTTTGCTCGGCAATGGTGTAGTCGATTAGCCCCGCGGAGACCATTTCGATTAATTCTTCACCACTGACATGGCCTGAGACACCTTCAATATTGATCGTTGCACCTATCTCTTCCTGAAGGTGCATCAGTCTTTGATAATAGCTTGAATTCTTCCAGACATGGACATCTTTACCTGCGAGCTCAGTTGGATCATTAATTAGCTGCTCACGCCATTCTTTTTCTTTCATACTCTTCCAATCCTCCGGCTTTCTTTGAATGAGGACCTGATGGGTCTGCAGAATAGGTTCGGTGAAACTGATTACTTTACTTCTCTCCTTTGTGACGGTGTAATTACAAGCGATCATATCACCTTCGCCTCGATTAAGCATTTCGATCAGACTATCCAGATTATGAACAATATTTACTTCTAATTCCACGCCAATTTCAGAAGCGAACTGTTTTAACAACTCATATTCGAATCCCATTTGTTTTCCCCGGTAATTGAAGTAGGAAGTTGAGCTGTTCTCGAAAAGGACGGTTAGTTTGCCCTTTTTTAATATTTCAGGAAGATCGATGTCTATACCGGGACGCTTAAACTCCACGTCTTCCTCAGGTTCCTTTTCCATTACGCAGGAAAATAGGACTAAGCCTGTCAGCAAGAACAGTAAATATCGTTGTAGTAGTTTCATTCGCACTGTACTATACAAGGTAGGGCTTTTAGATTTCAAAATCCAATTTTATCGATTGATACTTATTAACATGTGTTAAACGCTAATATGCGTATCAATATAATCATTGAAGAAGATTCTGGCGTCGTGCATGAATTTCTCAAAACACTGTTCGATGTCCACTTTTCTTTCCAGAAAAAGGTCAGGTGCCTTATTCAGGTCACTTGCAAAGCTGATTCTCTGTGATAATCCGACACATGCCTTTTCAAGACCTTCATGAAACTGATAATAATGCAGCCAATTGTATTCTTTCATACGTTCGAACATGAAGAGGTATTGTTCACTGAACTCAGATTCATATTGACTTTTTGACTGATAAAAGGTCTTAATGAAATCATCGTACGGCTGGCTATGGTATTCATTCCAGTTCGATGCCAGTAAATGATCAAAAAAGAGATCAATTGCAATTCCCGTAACCTTCGGAAGGTCCTGATACATTGTATGCATGAGCTTCAGTACGTCAGGATGATGATCAATATAGCTATCTATTTGCCTGTGCAATCGAATTCCTTCCTGCACCGGTTTGGAATAAGCAGAAAGATCGCTTCCTTTTACATAGTCGCCAAATAAGTTGGCATGCATTAAATCAAGATCATTATTCGAAAAATAAAGATGTCCCAGGAAGTTCATAGCTGGAAAATAGTCAAAAAAAATCCCGCCGGAGCGGGATTAGTATTTTAATATTCATCTTCGTTAAAGAGAAAATCTTCCCTTGATGGATAATCCGGCCAGATCTCTTCAATACTCTCGTATACTTCTCCTTCATCTTCCAGAGCCTGTAGATTCTCCACTACTTCCAAAGGTGCACCAGTGCGAATAGCAAAGTCGATCAATTCGTCTTTTGCCGCCGGCCAGGGCGCGTCTTCAAGATAAGATGCTAATTCTAATGTCCAGTACATAGGCCTTTAGTTTGTTATTTGCCGCAAATGTAAATTTTATTTGTTTAAATGCAAATAGTTGGATAAAAACTTTATGCTTATGACGCTATAATACAGTTTAACCGTTTGGTAACCAAGGCGTTTCTTCCACGTTAAGATCCTTGCTTAACTTCCTGCATAATGTGAATAAATAATCGCTTAGGCGATTTAAGTAGACAATAATGATCTCGTCGACATTTTCTGAATTTGCCAAATCAACAACAATACGTTCAGCTCTTCTGCAAACGCATCTGGCAACGTGGCAATAGGAGACAGTCGTGTGTCCTCCAGGGAGTACAAAATTTCGCATGGGTTCTAATGCTTCATCCATTTCGTCTATCCAGTTTTCCAATGCTTTAACGTCGTCATCCGTTAATTGCGGAAGTTTCATTTTGACATTACCATCATCAGCTAATAAAGATCCTAAGGTAAAAAGTCGATCCTGAATCAATTTGAGTTGTTCCACGTAAATGGGTAAGATATCCTGGTCCCGAACCAGTCCAATATAGGAGTTTAGCTCATCCACTGTACCGTAAGCTTCTATCCGAAGTGAGCATTTTGGAACACGTGTACCTCCAATTAGTTGGGTGGTTCCCTTATCGCCTTTTTTTGTATAAACCTTCATTATTCCTCTGTTGCCAATAATTTATCTTTTCGTTTCTTAAGATCCCTGATTCTGGCTGCTTTACCAAAATTACGAAGATTTTGTGCTGTTTCGGTATAGAAGGAGTGATTGTTCTCCAGAAAATCAAGCTGATATTCAATCCATTCTATGTCTGTGAAGGAGCGATCAAAATGGGCGAATTCTATGCGGAGTTTATTGACAATACTGTGGTAGTCCGGACGACCCAAATAATCATGGTCAGCATCGCACATGATCATTTCCAGTTTCGTTTTTGGCTCCACACTTGATTTTGTTGCATTGATGATTCCCGCTATTTCTTCTATCTGCTCTTTTGAATATCCAAAGTCAGGCAGGATGCTTCGCGCCATCTGTATTCCAAAATCTTCATTGTCGTGGTATTGACGAATAAATCCTGAGTCGTGAAATAGTACGGCTGTTCGCAGGATAAGCATGTCTTCTTCTTTCACACCCTCCAGGTTAGCGTAACGCATAGCGGCTTTCTCCACGTTTAGTGTGTGCGGAATGTCATGATAGCTGATATGCTCAGGAAGCAATGATTTCATCCGGCTGATCATGTATTTGTGCAGATGATCAAAATCCATCGACGGTAATCCACATTTCTGTCTCAATTTGGGATTAGGAGAGTGATCCAATCGATCTAATGAATATTTCGACTTAATTTTATCCAGATAGAACATTTCCAGACTTCCTCCTCGTTTATGAATATCGATCTGACCTCTGGCGTGAGAATCAAAATACTCTTTAATCTCCTTTTGTACTGTCGACGTGATCGTGATATAACCCGCCTTTGAAGCTGCTTCGGCTCTAGCTGCAATGTTCACAGTGTCGCCCCAGACATCGAAACTATACTTGGAAGATCCGATGATTCCGGCTACGAGCGGTCCCATGTGCAGTCCAATTCGCATTTCCCAAAAATCTTTTTTCGTGGCAATTGCCACATCACGTTCATTATTCATGAAATCACGAATCTCAAGGGCTGCAAGACATGCTCTAAGCGCCGGGTTTGGCATATTCTCTGTTACACCACCTAGCGCCATGTACGCATCACCGATGGTTTTGATCTTTTCCAGTTTATATCGCCCGATAATATTATCGATATGCGTAAAATAATACTCAAGCTTCTTGATCAGTTGAAGTGGTTTGATCGTTCGGGCATTTGAAGAAAAGTCGACAAAATCGGTAAATAGAACAACACCGTTTTGAATTCGTTTCGGCGAAAACTTCCCTGAATTTGATAATTCATCAAGAATCGTCTGCGGGAAAATGTTTCCCAGAAGTTGACCTATTCGCTGATCCTTGTAATAAAGCGTTTTGTATACTTCAATTTTAGTCCGAACAAGATTTGGGTTAAAAGGGAAGGTAATGTAATCCACAGCCCCCTGATTCATCCCTTTTACTAGTTTTATTCCAGGACTATCTTCCATCGTGACAATTAGAATGTAGATGTTCCGGAAAAGACTTTTTTGTTTGATCAGATTGATCTGCGCCAATCCTTCACTGGATTCTTCAAGATTTATAAGGATGATCCCGATCTCTTTGGTCTCAATGATTTTTAAGGCTTCCTCAATCGTTTCGGTAAGCATGACGTTGTTGCCTCCACCTGAGAGGATTTCCTTCAAGCCTAAACGAATCTTTGGATCCTTATCAATTACTAATATGTTCGTAAATCGCTCCACTAGATCACTGACTCAATTGCTACGGTTGAACCCGTAAGGTGTAGAACTCTTTGAATCACTTCGTCAACGGCGGCATCCGGGCAGGAAGCACCGGATGTTATAATTACGTCAATCACGTCCTTCTCCGGCAGAAATGATTCATGTTCGATGACAGTCTTCTCGTGAATGTCAAACGAATCGATTCTCTCCTTTGATTTGATCTCATCCGAATTTTTGATGAAATAAGTCGGAAATCTTTCTTCCAGCAATTCGACCAGGTGAGAGGTGTTACTACTATTGTATCCACCAACTACGATCGCGAGATCAGCATGCTCTTTGAGCAGTTCTAAAGTAGCCGATTGATTGTCATTCGTGGCGTAACACAAGGTATCTCTCGTGTCTGCAAAGTGTTCCTTGTAATTAGCTTCACCGTACTTCTTAACCATGGTCTCTTTCAAATGATCAGCAATAGCCTGCGTCTCTGATGCGAGCATCGTTGTCTGGTTTACTACGCCTATTTTATCGAGATGGATGTCCGGGTTAAATCCGACGGACATGCGATCTTTGAAGAACTCCATGAACGACTCTTTATCGAGTTCTCCCAGGATGAATTGACCGACTTTCTCCGTTTCCGACATGTCTTTTACAACCAGCGAAGGAGCATTCTCTTTACTATGCGAGAAGGTAGCTTTTGTTTCTTCGTGATTGTATTTTCCGTGTATGATGATCGTATAATCGCTGTCACCCAACTTCGCAGAACGGTTCCATACCTTCTCTACAAAAGGACAGGTTGTGTTGTAACTGTCGGTTTGAATACCCTTGTCTTCAAGGATCTTTTTCGTTTCAATCGTTAACCCGAAAGCAGGTATTATAACAATATCATCCGCATGAACCGTATCCCACGATAACAATTGATTTCCTTCCGTATCCTGAATAAACTTCACACCCAAGTCTAATAAATCCTGATTCACGGAAGGATTGTGGATCATTTGTGACAATAAGTATATGTTTTTACCCGGATTTTCCTGAACTGCTTTGTAGGATTTCTCTATGGCATTTTCAACACCATAACAAAATCCGAAATGTCTGGAGATGATGAACCGAACATTACCAAAGTCGAGAACGCTTGGACTCAGGTCCTTTTTACGTGGGTCCTCCAATTTTCGCTTTGTTTTCACCTTGCTGATGATAGGAGAACGATAATGTTCAGGAATATCGAATTGCTTCATTGAGAATTAAAAATACGAAGATAATGCACGTAAACGAAAAAAGCCGTCCTTATTAGAACGGCTTTCAGGGTTTAATTAATATAAACGGTCTGTTCTTTATCGTGTTTGACCTTGTAAGTCAGCAAAATCTCTTTCTCAGCTTTGGATCGAAGTGTAAATTCCCATTCGATAACACCTGTTCGTTTATTGATCTCTCCTTTTGAAGTTTCGAGGGATTCGATCTCAATATCCGGGTTAGTAGTCACTGGTATCTGATCTTGTACGACGATGTCAATGCTTGTTGATTTCAGATTTTTCACTTCTATAGCGTAAGCATACGTCTGTTCTTTCTTCGTTCCTACGATCTTCTCTTTACATTCTTTCTCAAGTAAGGTGCGTTTCACGATGATGTTCGGATCTTTTCCCAGACTTAAATGAAGTGTGTCATCCATTGTTGTTGGATCGAGATAAGTTTCGCCGATGTAGCTCCCGTCGAAGAAGATGTTTGCTTTTGCGGGAACGAGTTGTAATTCATCCAACTTGGAAATCTGAGCAACCAAATACACTGCCCGGTCGATTTTCGGTACCGTGTAGTATTTGTAATCTGCATCCAGATCGGCATTCTTCACTAAAACCATATGTTGTTCTCCATTTGATTTGATCGAGTATGGTAGGTCGATGCGGAACTCAGCTGAGATCATGTGATCGATCACTTCGACGAACTGATCGGAGAATTGAGCATCCACTTCAACTTCTTCCATCGCAACTGATCCGGCATTGCCACTATTATAAAGCTCATTGTATCCATCTTTCTTAATTCCTCCGCGGCCTGCTTTATTCTGCTCCTGCATACGGTAATTATTCACATAATAATCTACGTACCACGGATGAAGTGTAGGCTTGGTTTTATTCTGATAAGGATTGTTGGTTGAGATATTCAATCGAACATCATCCCAATCCACACCGGTGTTCTGGTAAACCTGTGCTTTGTAATTCAAATTCACCTTACCATTACTTAGTTCACTTCGAAGATCGTACATCGGAACCCATCCTGCGTTTGATACGAGGTAGGAAACATCTAATTTCCCACTCACAGTTGTGTTTGCTTTCAGCGTTACAGTGATTCTGTGAAACGGTCCTTTTGGCTTTTGATTCAGATTTGCATTGCTCTGAAAGTTTTTAAGCTCGGTTAAACGCTTGTTCATTCCTGCTTTAATCTCATCCTTCCCTGCTTTTGATCGGTTTAAGACAAGGAGTTTCCGGTTGACTTCCATCATTTTAGCCGTGTAATATTCAACAGCTTCTTTCAGTAAAGCAATCGAGTCATTTACTTTACCCTGACCCCTGATGGCACCGTTGTTTTTTAGAATATTCTTGGTTGCAACCAGGACATCGATTTCATCCTGTAACATTTGAATATCGAAATTGATGTTCTCCAAGGAATCTTCCAAAAGTGCTATGCTTCTTCGAATCTTGAGGGGCAATCCTTCGAGTTTCACCTCTTCCGGCTCCGGATAGAAAATGCTGTACTTTGAATCGAGAATGATCACGTCTCCTGTAGCTTTGACCTGTAGACTTTTGGGATCGATCCGTGGGCTGACTCCTTCGATGATCACTTCCGTGACACCTTTGGAAACTGTGTAGGTTGCTTTACGAAATATCTGCGCTCCTTGCGAGTAAACCGTAACTGAACTAATGGATGATTTGACAATCTTTTCATCCTCCGCATGTGCTGTCAATCCATACAGAATTGCGCAGCTTATCACTAGTATCTTTTTCATATCGAACATTTTCCTCCTAATACATGTGCGAGGATCATTGGTTCAATATGTATGACTAGATGAGTGCTTTGATTTCCGCCATGATCCTCTCTGCCAGTGCATTTGCAGCTGACAGATCTTTACTTTCTGAATAGATGCGGATGATTGGTTCGGTATTGCTTTTACGCAAGTGAACCCATTCTTTTCCGATGTAGATCTTCACTCCATCTGTTGTGTCCACTTCCTCGTTGGCATATTTCTCGGCCATGGAAGCAAGGACTTTGTCAACGTCTATTTCCGGTGTAAGCTGGATCTTATTTTTAGATATGACATAAGCCGGATAGCTATCGCGAAGCTCACTTGCTGTCATTTTCTTTTCTGCATATAATGAAAGAAACAATGCGATTCCCACTAGTGAGTCACGACCGTAATGAAGGTCCGGATAAATAACACCACCGTTTCCTTCACCACCGATCACCGCATCAACGGCTTTCATCGTCGTAACTACGTTTACTTCTCCAACAGCAGAGGCATGATAGGTTTGGCCATATCCTTCCGTTACATCGCGTAGTGCTCGAGTAGAAGAAAGGTTGGAAACCGTTGCTCCCGGTGTTTTGCTTAGAACATAATCGGCCACTGCGACCAGTGTATATTCCTCTCCAAACATAGATCCGTCCTCGCAAACCAGTGCCAGTCGATCGACATCAGGATCTACCGTTATACCCAAATCAGCACCCGATTCTTTGATCTTAGCTGAAAGATCTGTTAAGTGTTCCGGAAGTGGTTCCGGATTATGTGGAAAATGTCCTGTAGGTTCACAATACAATTTGGTGATCTGCTTCACACCGAGTGCTTCCAACATGGCCGGGACAAAAATCCCACCTGTTGAATTGACTGCATCCACCACCACAGAAATGTTTGCTGATGCGATCAGATCTTTATTGACTAGTGGAAGGTCAAGGATAGCTTGAATGTGCTTCTCGAGATAGGAATCATTCTTAATCACGTTCCCCAATGCGTCCACATCTGCAAAATTAAAAGCTTCTGCTTCGGCAATCTGAAGTACATGCTGACCATCATCACCTGAAATAAATTCTCCTTTCTCATTCAATAACTTGAGTGCGTTCCACTGTTTAGGATTATGGCTGGCTGTCAGAATGATTCCACCATCGGCATTTTCCATCGGAACAGCTACTTCAACAGTTGGTGTTGTTGATAATCCCAAATCAATAACATCGATTCCCAATCCGGTAAGTGTAGAAATTACAAGATTGGAGATCATCTCTCCGGAAATTCTTGCATCTCTTCCGATGACAACTTTCTTCCGATCATCAGTATTTCCCTTTAGCCAGGTTCCGTACGCTGCTGCGAATTTAACCGCATCGACCGGTGTGAGACCTTCTCCCGGTGCTCCTCCGATCGTTCCTCGAATTCCGGAAATAGATTTAATCAGCGTCATTGAAATTTCTTTTTAGGTCGATCATCTTCAAGCACGCTACAGCGCATTCAACCCCTTTGTTTCCGTGTTTACCACCGGAACGAGCCATTGCTTGCTCCATGTTGTTGTCGGTTAGAACACAAAATATCACTGGTTTATTGTATTTGAGATTCACATCTTTTATTCCCTGGGTAACGCCTTCACAAACAAAGTCGAAGTGCTTTGTTTCTCCCTGGATTACGGAACCGATTGCAATAGCACCGTCTACCTGATTATCGTCAAACATCCACTGGCAAGCGAGTGGTAATTCAAAAGCTCCGGGTACAAAACGAATGATGATGTTTTCCAGCTTTACGCCGTTATCCAATAGCGTTTCTTTTGCGCCGCTTAATAAGTTTAGCGTGACTCCTTCATTCCATTCAGAAACAACAATGCCGATCTTGAAATCGGCACCGTTTGGAATGAATTCCTTATTGTAATGTGATAAATTTCTACCTTCAGTAGCCATTATTCTGTCTTCGAGTTTTCAGCTCTCGCGATGTACTTTTCAATCGACTTCGTTCCAGCGAATGACGGATAGTCATCTTTAATGCGGTTATAACAAGTAGCGGCTGTTTCGAAATCTTTCAATTGTTCTGCACAAAGTCCTGCTTTCATAAGATACATCGGAGAAGTCATTTCGTTTTCATTGATTTCAGCTGCTTCCAGATAAGTTTCAGCTGCTTCCTGATACTTTTCCATTTCAGAATAACAATCAGCGATTAAGCCAACTGACATTGCCTGCAGGTAAGTGTCGTCTACATCAACTCCTTCCAACTCATTAATAGCTTGTGTGAATTCACCCGCAGCCATCAGTTGTCTTGCTAACACAAATTGTGCAACCTCACCACCGACGTAACCATCGTTTTTATTTACAAACGGACGAAGCTCATCGATCGCGGCATCTGTTGAATCAGCCGCAGCGAAGTTAAGTCCTGTGTAATATCCTTCTTTTGATTTCTCGTTTCCCGGATTAAACATGAATTGGCGATAGGCAAAATAACCTAGTATCAATACAACCACACCTCCTACCACATATGTTGATATACGAAGGTTACGATTCTTCTTGAATTGATCTTTTATCTGTTCCGGTGAAATATCTTCTAGCATCTCATCATTTTATTAGGGAGCAAATTTAGCTTTTTTTTAATTAAAAGAAACATTCGGGATAAGAAGATATTGCCGTTTTTTCATTTAATTTTGTTTAGATGCATCTGCAAAACTTACATCTCATAAATTTCAAGAATTACGAGGATTCAGAGATCGGGCTCTCGGCCGGGATCAATTGCTTTGTAGGTAGAAATGGTGCCGGCAAGACGAATTTGCTGGATGCTGTTCACTATCTGAGCATTTGTAAGTCGTATATGAACCCGGTGGATCGCCAAAATATTCGATTTGACACTCCCTTTTTTGTGATCCAGGGAACCTGGAATAAAGACGAACAGGAAGTTCATATTCACTGTGCAGTGAAGCAGGGAGCCAAGAAGATTTTTAAACGAAACAAGAAAGAATACGAAAAGCTGGCGGATCACATCGGTCAGTTTCCATCTGTGATGATATCGCCTTACGACCGCGATTTGATCTCTGAAGGAAGTGAGCTTCGCCGCAAATGGATGGATGGAATTATTTCGCAGTTCGATCGCAATTACCTTGATCTGATCCAGCGATATGGTAAGATACTGGCTCAGCGTAATGCTTTACTCAAGAACATGGCTGAGCATCAGCTGTTTGATCGTGAATCGATTGATGTATGGAACACCCAGTTGATAGCTGCGGGTGAGAAGATCTACGAGAAAAGAAAATTGTTTGTAGAGGAGTTTATTCCGGTTTTTCAGCGACATTACAACAGCATTGGATTCGATTCAGAAGATGTTCATCTCGTGTATCGTTCACAGCTGAATGAATCATCCTTTTCCGAGCTTTTAGAGCAGTATGAACGCAAAGATGCAATGACGCGCTATTCGAATGCGGGGATTCATCGCGATGATCTGTTGTTTGAGATCAAAGAACATCCGGTGAAGAAGTTTGGGTCACAGGGACAGCAGAAGTCCTTTTTAATAGCCTTGAAGCTAGCGCAGTATGAATGGTTGAAGAATCACCTGAATGTGAGACCGGTTCTCTTGCTGGACGACATTTTCGATAAACTCGACCACCATCGTGTTGAGCGTTTGATCAAACTGGTGGCGGATCAGTTTTTCGGGCAGGTGATGATAACAGATACCGACTTGAATCGAGTAGAGACCATCTTGCAAGAGAATAATCTGGATGCGCGTATTTTCAGGGTAGAGGAGGGACAAACGAAAGAAATGACGATCAGTGAAGAAGTATAACGACAATAAACGAACATCGAATGAGGCACCTTTAAAGGATGTTCTCGAAAAATGGTTGAAGGCTTACGGTCTTGACACCAAGATGAAAGAAGTGGAGGTCGTTAATGCCTGGCCCGAGCTCATGGGTACCGCTGTTGCGGCAAGAACTTCTGAAATCAAGATCCGAAACAAGAAATTGATCTTAAAAATGGACTCATCCGTCATGCGCGACGAGCTTCAACACGGTAAAACGATCATTATACAACGCATCAACGAGTTCGCTGAATGCGAGTTGATAAATGATGTTTGGTTTGGGTGACTTATAAGATCGAGTTAGCCAACTGATAGATAAGCTTTTACGTTAACTCCTTAGGTGAAAATATTACTCATAATACTGCTATCATTCGTTACGTTCATTAATCATGCTCAGCAGGATTTGAATTCAAATGAGAGAAACTATGAATGTGATACGCTGATATTAAAGGATGGTAGAGTTCTAAGTGTTAAGATCGTAAAGCAAACCACGTCCAAAGTTCTTTTCAGATTATGTCCGTCTTCACAAAGTGAAACACAAATCTTAAAAAGAAATGATCTGAAGGAAATAAAATATGCCTCAAATCTCAGATCGCAGATTCGTATCTTCAGGGACCCAATAGACTCCATCAAAGAACTTGTTAAATCGGGTATATACGAAACTTCAATTTCGATACAATTCAATCAGATGATGGGCTTTGAGTATTATACACCGGAATTTGGAAGAATGTTTAAGTCAAATTATCGTGATCTATATTGGAGTTCAATTATTAAAATTGGAGCTGAATCGCGTAGACGGCATAATGTCTTTAAATTGGATTTTATTTATTTACCGAAGCACTTATCAACGACAACTCGACAATTCCTTTGGGCTGATCAGCTTTCTCAAACAAATGGGCAATATAGTGCCGATGTCAAGTTCTCTATAATTGGACTCAAAATGGCCTATAATATATTAGCATTGGGAGAGAAAAAAGCAAATATTCTTTTCGGACCCTTCTTTCAATGGGATTTCACAATATATGAGAAGGAGTATAACCACCATCAAATTGAGACGCAGAAGGGGGTATATTATACTCCTGAACCAGTAAAGTATGAGAATGTCACTGAATCATTTGAATCATTCAATATGTACAATGTTTCAGTCAACAATTTTAATGTAGGCATCGATGTTTCCTTTCGTTTTAACATCCAGAAGTATTTTATCGAACCTGGATTTACTTTTGCCATTCGAACGAACCCAATCTATTATCTTGAGAAATCGGAAGATTACCCTCCAGAAGGGGCGTACCCATATCAAGTATTCGGGTTAAGATTTGGTTATAGACTTCAAAGAAGAGAAATTCCTTAGATTAATATTTCCTGCTATTTTTGCTTAAAAATCTATTGAATCACTACCGTCTTCCTGCTATTACTATAAGCACTGAAATACCCAAGTGCGTCATTACTCCAATTGGTTGTTGGGTTCGCCGGAGCTCCCGACTGTGTTCCCGCGATTGACTGAATTTCATCAATATATCGGTAATTAATCTCATCGATGGAGCGAAGCTCCATGCCGATCGTGTCCCCCATTTGATACCATTCCTGACCGAATAATGGTCTTTCAATAAAGTTGCCATCTGTAAGACGATCATCCTGTGTGAAAATCTGTGTTAATCCATCCCAAACGTCGCCATTCTTGGAGAGAACAGCTGAGTAGTAGTTTATCGTGTCTAACGGATCGTTGAATCGCATGTACGGAACATATCCGCCTTCACTCCCAAAGAATCCAGCAATTGAATCATAGGTAATATCCAGCAGTTGCACCGGAGAAGGCATAAAGCTTATCGCTGAGAAGGTCTTCCCGTCAGCAACAACTGATAAGGTATAGTTCGAGTTGTAAACGGGTACATAGAAAGGTAGTTCATAATAACCGTTGGCTATGAATGGCACGGATTGACTGTTACCTAGTTGATCAGTAATAGTGACCACAGCATCGTTCACTTCAGGTGAAGGCTCGGAATTAAAATAACTCGAAGTCATCGTTATCCGAACACGAACGGTACTGTCCTCTGCCGTATAATTCGCTTCGATCACCACATTTGGATTGGCTTCGTTCAAATCAACATCAATGACTTTCTGACAAGAAAGAATAATCATTGTTGATATCGCTATGTAAAGTACGTTCTTCATCTTATTTCAATTGAAAATTATACGTGATGGCCGGTATGATCTTGAATAAGGTCGTTTGTACAGCCTGCGTTTTGCTTGGATCATCGGGATCTTCTTCAAATGTTATTGTAAAAGCATTTTCACGATTGTACGCATTGTAGACAGATACATTCAGGTTTTGTTTGAAATGTTTCGAATCTTTCATGTACCATGTAAATCCCAGATCCAATCGGTGATAATCCGGCATGCGATATCCATTTCGCTCCGTGTAGTACGGGACAAATGTTCCATTGATCTCATATTTTCCTGAAGGAAAGGTGACAGCATCTCCTGTGTAATATACCCAGGAAGAACTTAGTGCAATTTTTTCATTCACTTTATACATCAACACAAGAGCGATATCGTGTATTCGATCCTGACGAGCTGAGAAAATTTCCCCTTCATTGATATCGTCAAACTGGCGCAATGAGCGAGATAGTGTATAACTCAACCAACCGGTAAACTTTCCTTTCTTTTTTTGAAGCTGGAATTCAACACCATATGCTATGCCACGACCAAAGACCAGGTCACCTTCGACTTCATCGTTTAAAACGGTTTCCGCACCATTTCTATAGTCGATCTGGTTTTGCATATCCTTGTAATAAATCTCTGTCGACAATAGATACGTATTCTTCTTCAGATTGTGATAGTAACCCATGGCAATCTGATCTGCAATCTGTGGTTTGACAATGTTCGAGCTTGGCACCCAAATATCCGTTGGGCTACTTGTCGTTGAGTTTGAGAGCTGATGGATGAATTGGAAGTTGCGATTGTATCCCATCTTAATCGAATTGTTTTCGGTCAGAATATAAGAAGCCGACAAACGTGGCTCCAGACCCTGATGATATTTGATGGATTCCCAGCTGTCATAATCTGTTACATCGAGAAGATTTCCGTTATCATCGAAATTGTACACTTTGCCATCTCCCATTAGATTGAATCCGGAATATCTGATTCCATACATGATATTGAAACGTGTCCCCAGCTTCTGTTCATTTTGAACGTATACGCCCATTTCAACAGCATATCTCGGGTCTAGAACGATCTCGTTGAATGCGTCATTTTCGCCCGTTAGTGCCCCTGGTTTAAAGGTGTGATGAATCGCATTGAGGCCAAATCGCATGGTGTTTTTGGAGTTGATATAATAGGAATAATCATGCTTGATATTCCAATCCTGTATACTCGATTTTACACCGAAACCTTCGTCCCCTGTGCCAATGTTGAATTCATAATCGAAGTTGCTGAAGATGACTGAAGTATTGGAAAATAGCTTCTGATTATAGAGGTGATTCCATCGCAGTGTACCAGTTGCATTTCCCCAGTTAAATCCAAAGATGTCCCCCAGTCCGAATTTGTCTCTTCCAAAATATCCGGAAAGAAATACACGGTTCTTATCATTGATGCGATAATTCGCTTTCGCATTCAGGTCATAGAAAAACAGGGAAGTGCTTTTTACGGTTTCATCATTTGACAGTTTCAGGAACAGATCAGCATAACTTCTTCTACCAGATATGATAAAGGATGACTTGTCTTTAACGATAGGCGCTTCTAAAGTAAGTCTGGAAGAGATTAAACCAATACCTCCCGACATGTCAAAGTGCTTGTTGTTTCCATCCCGCATTTTAACATCCATAACGGAAGAGGCTCTACCACCATACATAGCGGGGATCCCCGACTTGTAAAGTGATACATCTTTGATCGCATCTGAATTAAAAACGGAGAAGAACCCAAGTAGGTGAGAGGCATTATACACCGGAGCTTCATCCAGTAATATGAGGTTTTGATCTGCACCGCCCCCTCGTACAAAGAAACCGGCATTTCCTTCTCCTGCTCCCTTAACTCCCGGGGTTAGTTGGAGGGTTTTCATAATGTCTTTCTCTCCAAACAGGACTGGAATGGTTTCGATGTCCTTCGGATCAAACTTCGTGACATTCATTCCGGAAGAAGTGATATTGTCATTCTCTTTTACAGCGGAAACCTTAACCTCCTTGATCTCCTGAATCTCTTGTGGAATATTTAACTCGACATCAAGTTTGATATCGTTAACAAGCTCAATATTAATTTCTTTAGATTCATAACCTGTTGCACGAAATAACAAGGTGTAAGTACCTGCTTCCAGGGTTAATGAATAGAAACCATAAGCATTAGCTACGGCACCGACATTACTAAGCTCTTTCACGCGTACAGTAGCACCAAAGACATCCTCTCCGTTTGTGGAGTCTTTTATCGACCCACTAATGGTATAGTTCTGTCCGAAAGAAATCGAGCTTACTAGAATTGACAAGAATAGAATAAAGTGCTTCATATGCTTAACTGACGCCAAATGTATATTAACTCAAAAATTCAATTTCAAATATTATATCAACGGCAAATATACTAGATAAATAATAAATGTTTAACAAAAAAAGTTAATTGTTAAACAGAATCTACAACAACGTGATATGTTGGATCCTCCTGCACGTTCACTTCGATTAATTTATCCGCGTTTTTCAGGAGCTTCTGACAATCCGGACTTAAATGACGTAAGTGGATCTTTTTACCCGCTTTCAGATATTTGTCCGTAATTGAATTTAACGCTTCGATAGCTGACATATCAACGACCTTACTTTCTGAGAAGTCGATGATCACATCATCCGGATCATTTTGTACATCAAACTTTTCGGTAAAGACAGAAATGGATCCAAAGAACAGTGGACCATAGATTTCATAATGTTTTGTTCCGTTCTCATCAATGTGTTTACGGGCACGAATGCGGATGGCGTTTTCCCATGCAAAGGCTAATGCCGAGATAATGACGCCTACCAGTACCGCCAGGGCGAGGTTGTGTAAGATTACAGTAATTAATGTTACGATGATCATCACGATAACATCAGTCTTCGGCATTTTACCAAATACTTTTAAACTGGCCCATTCAAAGGTCCCGATTGAAACCATGATCATAACACCCGTAAGTGCAGCCATAGGAAGCTTTTCTATGACAGGAGCACCCCACAGGATAAACGATAACAAGCCAAGTGATGCAATAATTCCTGAAAGGCGTGCCCTTGCTCCGGATGAGATATTGATCAGGCTTTGCCCGATCATGGCACATCCCCCCATACCACCTAAGAAACCAGTTGCAATATTTGCGGCTCCCTGAGCGACACTTTCCTTGTTGCCGCTTCCACGCGTTTGTGTAATTTCATCAATCAGGTTGAGCGTCAATAAGCTCTCGATCAATCCTACTCCGGCAACAATAACCGCGTAAGGAAGTATTAGCAGGAACGTATCCAGCGTAAAAGGAATTCCAGGTATACTGAATGTCGGTATACCGCCGGCCATTGTCTCACCTGCTCGTAAGGTATCTTCGACCGCCTTTGTTTCGATGCCGAACCCGAGAGCAATAGCAGACACCACGATGATTGCAACGAGTGATGAAGGAACGAGTTTGGTAATTCTTGGAAGCCCCCAAATAATAAACATCGTTAATAGGACGAGTCCCAACATTACAAACAGATCATTGCCCGTCATCCATTCTAAAACACCATCTTGCCCCCTCACTTTAAATGAATCAATTTGGGCCATAAAGATCACGATTGCCAGTCCGTTCACGAAGCCAAACATGACCGGATGAGGAACTAATCGAATGAACTTCCCAAGTCGCAGTAAACCTACCAATATTTGAATAAAACCGGCTAGTACAACGGTGGCGAACACATACTGAGATATCTCATCAACTGTAATTCCAGGATTAGTCTTCTTGATGACAGTTATCATCCCAACGTAGATCACAGCAATTGCTCCTGTAGCCCCTGATATCATTCCTGGTCGTCCACCGAAAATGGAAGTGATCAATCCAATTGAGAAGGCAGCGTACAAACCTGTTAGTGGGGACAGATCAGCGATCAGCGCAAATGCAATCGCCTCCGGAACTAATGCAAGCGCAACAGTCAATCCAGACAGCACTTCATTTTTATAGTTTACTTTTTGTTTAAGATCAAAAAGATTGAATACGTGTTTCATTCAGGTTCATGTAAAAGTCAAGCGCGCAAAAATAGAACATTGCCAGCTTCTAAATCAGCTTTTTAGATGAACCGTGATTTAATCCCGATGAGATCAGTTATCTTTATGATGAGGTGGAAAGTCGGTCTTGATTTTCGAAACACGATCATGTATCACGATGCTTCCGGTTACGCCGACGTTTAGGGAGTTGTTACCCGGTAACTTAATCAACATATGACATTTTTCTTTTACAAATTCAGGCAGTCCCGTGTCCTCGGCTCCTAACAGATAAATAGCTCGCTTCGGATGTTTAAATTCATGAAGCATTTCCGATCGCTCATCGATCTCTACACCCACCAATCTACAGTCATAAGGGATGTTTTGAAGCAATTCATCAAAGTCTTTGTAATTGAATAATGGAATTCTCGACCAGCTTTTTAAAACATCCGAGGATTGTTTTTTGTAGCGTCCATCAACTGTAAAGATATATGCAGCTCCAAGAATATAGGCAGTCCGCCACAATGTGCCAATGTTGTGCTGTGTCTTTCCGCGAAAGACGCCTATTGCGAAATATCCATTATTGTCTGCAGCTTTCACAAAGCTAAGGTCGTGTTTTTAATTAAAACGAATAATACGTACCTTGTGGCCCAACCTAAAACTACTAATATTTAGATTATGAAAAAGATTATATCGATTTTATGGGTATTGGTTATATCGCAAATGTCAATTTCACAAGAGTTTCAGATTTCTTATGGAGGGCTAGGTTCTGAAATAGGACACGAGGTCATTGTTACTTCTGATGGAGGATATGCAATTTCGGGATATACTAATTCATTTGGCGCTGGCTCACAGGATATTTTTGTCATTAAAACAGACAGCATGGGCAGTGTTCAATGGCAAAAGACATATGGAACTACGAGTTTAGAATCGGGTATTAGCGTTTCAATAATAGAAACGTTGGATTCTAGTTTCGTTGTGTCTGGTTTTACGGAAGGTTTTGGTGCTGTAGGTTGGGATCTATACATTTTTAAGATTGATAATAATGGTAATGTTCTGTGGGAAAATAAATACGATTCTGGAAATCATGACGAATATACGCGTGATTTATTGATAGCGTCTAATGGAGATATTATAGCAGTAGGTACAGATAATCAGGACAACCTAGGCTCGGCAGATGGATTGGTTCTTCGAATTGATGCTAATACCGGAAATTTGATATGGAATAGCGTGTATGGAGGTAGTGTGAATGACCATTTACATGAATCAGTGGAGTTACCCGGAGGTAATTTTATAGTTGTTGGTACCAGTACAACGTTTGGACCTGGTCCGCGGGCTACTTATGTTATAAAGATAGATGCTAATGGAAACTTGATTTGGGATAACACTTATGGGGGATCAAACGTGGATGCCGGTGAGTGTCTGGCATTAACGAATGATTTGGATGTACTTATTGTTTCTTTTACAGAATCTTTTGGTGCAGGAGATAAAGATTGCATGCTGACTAAAATTGACACGAATGGAGTGGTACTTTGGACAAAGGTTTATGGCGGTTTTAACGAAGAGCGTTATTTTACTGTTCGAACGATACCTAATAGCGATGATTATATGTTAGTAGGTAATACAATGTCGTTTGGAAATGGTGGACGTGATGTACTTGCAATTCGAACAGATGAATTTGGAAATGTTATCTATTCTAAAACATTTGGAACTGCAATGGATGACGCCATGGAATACAGAAACTCATTTCAATTTACCGATGACGGTGGAATGATAATTACTGGCTACTCTGATAGTTTGTCAATAGGTGGCACCGATGTCATCCTCATTAAAACAGATAGTCTTCTAAGTAATTTCTGCAATGATGTTACCATTAGTGTTGGTTCACCAACGATAACAACAATTGATTCGCCTGGTGCTACTGGAAACAATGGTATCTATGATGCGGTTTCTGCTACGGTTAATAATGCAGGCTTTGTAGATTCGATGTTCTGTTACTGTGTGGATGGTGGTTGCAACCCATGTACTCCGCCAACAGCCAATTTTAATCCTCAGGATAATGATACGATTCTTACTAATCTCGTCAATTTTACTGATCTATCACCTGGTGCAACATCTTGGCAATGGACATTCGGTGACGGTAATTCAAGTACTAATCAGAATCCTTCAAATTATTACCAAAACCCGGGTTGGTATCAAGCATGTCTTGTAGTCACAAATAGTTGTGGAACAGATTCTATATGTCACCATGTTTATATCGAACCATGTGTTCCTCCAACTGCTGATTTTGTTCCAAATATGATGGACACGGTAACTTCGAATCCGGTTCAATTTATAAACCTTTCATCTGCCGGTACCACCTGGATGTGGGATTTTGGTGATGGAAATCAAAGTTCTAATCAGGACCCTTTACATTATTACGTCAATCCCGGATGGTATACGGTTTGTCTATATGCAACGGATAGTTGTTCTACAGATACGACCTGTCATAATATTTATATAAATGATACGTCTTCATTGTACGATCATTCATTGGATAATTTCATTGTATATCCGAATCCGAGTGATGGTCATATTATCGTAAAAGGAGCTGAAAATCGCGAAATTTATATTCTAGATGTATTCGGTAGAGTAATCCTTAAAACGCGGGAGTCAGAAATTGATTTGACCAAAGCTTCAGCAGGAGTTTATTTTGTTAGAGTAGGCAGGGCAATTGAGAGAATTGTACTTGAATAATGGAATTTATAGATAAAAAACTCGATGATTACGTTTGTGATCACACGCAAGCTGAATCGGAATTGTTGAAGCGAATTAACAGGGAAACACATTTAAATGTGTTAAAACCCCGTATGTTAAGTGGTCATTTTCAAGGACGAGTATTAAGTATGTTATCCAAAATGATCCGGCCGAAGGATATACTGGAAATTGGAACCTATACCGGATATAGTGCTTTGTGTTTAGCGGAAGGATTGGCAGAAGGAGGTCATCTTCTTACAATTGATAAGAATGAAGAGCTCACAGATCGTGTGAAAGAGTATTTCGATGAATCAGAGTACACGGATCAGCTAAAACTAATTGTCGGTGATGCAATGGAGATCGTACCTGGTCTGAAACGTGAATTTGATCTCGTTTTTATCGATGCTGACAAATCAAATTATATCAATTATTACGAACAAGTCTTTGATAAAGTAAGATCAGGCGGATATATTCTATTCGACAATGTTCTGTGGTCGGGAAAAGTACTAGAAGTAGCCAGCGATAAGGATTTGGACACGAAAATCTTACAACGTTTGAATGATTTATTACACGATGATGATCGGGTAGAGGAGGTATTGCTACCTATCCGGGATGGTCTGATGATTGTTCGGAAAAAGTAGGTTAGAATCGTTTGAGATCAGTAGAGTCGAACGTCCATTCCGGAGTTTGTAATACTCCTTCAAAATCGAGTTCATACCAGGGACTTATGGATTCATTATTCGGGTTATTCAGGATTTGAATATCCTGAGCCGGCATATAGCTTTGGGCCAACATAAACAGTTTTTTACCCTCAGCATCAACTGCCATATCTACGACGATGACAGCATGACCCGGCGATCCACCCTGAATAAACACATCTCCAATCTGCATTTCTTCTAGCTTTACCGGATTCAGTTCTTTTGAAAGCGATAAGGTTCCGGCATACATAAATACGCGTTCCAGGTACTTCCAGAACGAATTGTAATCGGATGATGCCGCTGCTCCACTATACCATGACACCTTGTTTCCACTTACCGAAATACGCTGGCCATTCATCCACTTGCTGTAGTCTGCTCGAAAGCCATTGGTGAAATTGAAATGTATTTGGTCGTATTGCCTGGCTTCCCAAAGATACTCCGCACGCAGCCTCATGACAGCATCAGCACATTGATGAAGGTCTTTCGTTCCGATCTCTTTATCGACCACAGCACAATAGGCTTTTGAGTTGTATTTGGAGCGACCGTCGTAGTACTTGACCTCGGTACCATCAGGTTTAAGTGGCAGTTTTCGCAAATAATCTGAAAACGATCCTGCCTCGACTTTTGTTCGTGTGAAGTCTTTAGGACAATTAAATCGTTCAGAAATGATTGAACCAGTGGTGTCGATGATTCTTATTGTTGAGTTAGATTCTCCGTCCGAGTTGATTGAGTCATCAAGTGTAGTCTGTTGACCACACGCGGGTAGAAGGAATAGTACACCTAGAGTAATAATCAGAAGTCGCATATCACACAATTACTTTTTTCGATAAACGTATCGAAGGTATTTCAATAATCCACCAGAATAACCAGGCAGCTAATAAGGAAATGATAAGAGCTCCAAAAAGTAACAGAATACTCATGCCGGTTGAATCAAAATGTCTCGACGTGAAATAAAGAAAGTGACCACCAAATGCTCCGTGGATAAGATACAAAGAATAAGAGATATCGCCTAGTCGATTACCGATCTTGAAATCAATATTCAGAAATGCGATGACCGCTACAGCTAAAGACGAGAATACCCCAACACTGATTCCGTGAATGTAAAAGGTAGCGGCTGAAAACAGTCCGATAAGAATCCATCCCAACGTTGCATTTAAATGTGTGTGAAGGATCCTAAACAAGGTCATGCCCATAGCGAAGATCGGCGCGTAATGGATGACAATTCGATTATCATCTAAAAATAATGCTCCGGCTACAAATGCAAGAAGTACTGAAATTGAAACTCGATTATCCCGGTGAACGAGTAATGGAAATAACAGTCCAATTAGAATATAAAACTGAAACTCAATAGCCAGAGTCCAGTAGATTTCATTTAACCATTCATATTGGGAGAAAGGTATAGTATAGAATATGTGATGTATAACACGTTCGAATTCCAATTTGAACTCGGCATCGTTAGCAAGCGCAAAAATGAAGAGGATCGAAGCGGATAATAAAAAAGACGCCAGGTAGGGAATCTCAATGCGAATCCATCTTCTTGTAATGAAACGACCAAAGCGCCTGATGTGAAACTTGTATTTGTGTAGTGAAAGTGGAATAACGAAACCGGAGATCACAAAGAAAATAAAGACGCCTTTTGCTCCTTGTCTTCCAATTGTTCGGATGATGTCGTCCTCGTGAAACAGGATTCCATTGATGTCTGTATGATTAGTGAAATGATACAGGCATACCATCAGAGCAGCTACACCTCGGAGGAAGTTGATACTGGGGTAATACGTTCTCATTCACTATATACAAAAGGTGACATGTGAAGATAACAAAGTAATTCTACTCTCCTTCAACCTTCACTCTGATTCCTTCTGAATGCGATGTAAACTCAGGCGCATACATACATTGGATCGTGGTAATTCCATTCGAGAAATCTCCATAATGACTCACACGTAAATCATACTCGAATACGTATGTTCCTTTAGGCAAGTAATCCATAAAGAAGTTTGTTGCAGCATCTTTCGTGCTTTCGTAATAGCCCAAACCATCTTGCCATTTGTAGCGAGAGAAAACATTTACTGGTTCGAATCCGGCTGCCCGCATATCTTTCATATGCACGTATTCCATATCCCGATCACTTCTCAACTCAATTCGAACACGTACTTTGTCTCCGGGTTTTAATTTAGTTTCATCCGTGACCGGTTTAATGACCGGACCACTATTCGTGTTCACGACCAGGAATAATTTCTTTTCCAGTTTCAATGGCGTATCGTGTGGTGTGATCTTATCCAGATCTTCGAAGTATTGCCAATACATGGCACCCCAGCTCACGCCTTCAGACTTTCGATTTACTTTCACTTTTGCCATGGCCGGCTTTACATCATTGCCGCTCCATGAGGTCTTGAAATATCCAGTGCCAGCTTCTACAGGTGTTCCGAGTTGCTTCGGATCGATAAGCACATCATTTACGAATATTTCGACTTGTTCATCATTGGCCAGAAGATCTGTCCCTCTCAGGAATAGCGCATAACAGGCTTCAACTGTAGCTTTGGTTGTCTTCCAATCGGTCGTTTGTTTCTGTTTCAGAAGCCATATTTTCATTTCTTCAACGGCCTCCTGGTCTTCTGTTACTTCGTCGAAGGCTTCAATCAGAAGTGCCTGTGTTTCGATCGGTGCCTGATACCAGTAGTATCCCCAGATATTGTCTTTCCAGTACATTCCCATTTCCTCGTGTACGATAGCGCGCTCTTTCAGTGAAGCGATGATTTGACCGGGCAGTTTTTGTACACCGTAACGATGTGCTTGAAGCGCTATCATTCCTTCATTGTAGAGATTGAAATTCTTCCAATAAGTCGCGGCCTGATCCTGATAATATTCAAATGCTTCCTTCAGGCGATTACTCATAGAAATGTCCTTGAAGTAGCTTCTCGCGTACAGATATTGAACCTGGATCTGACCAATGCGCTGCTCGGTTAAATAGTGCGGATCATGTTTCTTTAACCATTCGTAATCTTCTATAATACGTTGATCGAGATATTGTACACCATTTGTTACCATCTGCCAGACTTGGTTATCTTCTCGTACATTCTTAACACCTAGGTTATCGAGATGACCCATTCCGGTAATTATGTGTTGGGTAATATAACGGCTATCCTTCATTCCGGGGAACCAAGGCCACCCACCATTGGATACCTGCATCTTACGTAGTTTTCGAATGGCTCGAGATAATTCGTTATCCATCTTGTTCAAATCGAAAAGCAGAGCGACTCTTTTCTTGCGTTCACTTTCATTTTTTGCGTCCAGAACCCAAGGTGTTTCTTCAAGTATCAAAGATTTCAGTTCCTGGTTCTTTTGAAGGTTTGACAGGAAGGCATCCGGGCTGCTTTGTTTCCAGCTTTCGAAAACCTGTTTGATCTTCGGATTTGAATTCACCACATGTGATGCGATCGAGTTAGAATAGAATCGGGTAAAGATCTGCTCGGAGCATTCGTATGGATATTCCATCATGTATGGCATAGCTTGAACAGCATACCATGCAGGATTCGAGGTGTATTCCAGTGTTAGCTTGTGGTGTTTTATCGTACTCGAACTACTGCTATTCAATAGCTTGTTGAAGGTAAATTCACGCATCCCGATTCCTTTACTTGGAAGTGGCATTGATTCGGTGACAAGCATTCTATTTGATAAAACTGGAACTGCATTTTCTTCACCGTCCGTGTGGTTCTTAGCTTTTGCCACAACTCGATAGGTAACAGCGTTAATACCGAATGGAATCTTTATATCCCATGCAAGTCTAGCGCTCTGTCCTTTTTTGACGCTGAATTTTTGTTGACTCTGTGATAAGCTAAACAAGTCATCAATTGGCTTCATGGTGAGCGCATCGAATAACATGAGCTGTGCGGTACCGTCCAGGTCTTCTTTTGCCAGGTTAGATACCTTGGCCGTGAAGGTCATTCGATCTCCTTCACGGAAGAAGCGAGGAGCATTTGGCATGACCATAAGCTCTTTTTGTGTCACAACTTCCTCCTGGATATAACCTGTTTTAAGATCTTTGGTGTGAGCCATGCCGAGGAATTTCCATTTTGTCAAAGCTTCCGGGATAGTAAATTTGACGATCACATCGCCATTGCTATCAGTTTCCAAATGAGGATAGAAGAAAGCCGTTTCATTCATGTTGCTTCGAGCTTTGATGCTGCCCAGCCCTCTTGAACTTTCATCCTCGGTTTTCTTGGTGGCAGTAGTTGACCAGGCAACATTCTGTTGATTTGCCTCTTTATACTCGTAATTGTCAGCACGCTTATCTTTTGCGCCTCCAAGTGTCTTTCCGGTGGCAACTAAACCATCCATTTCTTCACTTACTGCTTCCTCGGCACTTCGTTCATATTCCATAGGCTGATCAGCCATATCGTAATCGACAATGCTGTCTTCTCCCCAGGCGTTAGCCATAGGTCTGTACGAACGATAGCCATATCGGTCATAATAAATATTATGTCCCCACCAATTCAGGTAGTAATACTGTCGTGATGGCAGGCTGATATACTCATTCCAACTGCTTGAGTACATTTGTGAATAAGACTGATTGAACGACGAGCTATACCAGTATTTACTTGAATAATAGCTATTGAAAACGTTCATATAAAAACTGTTCGGTGCGAATTCATCAAGCGATGCATCGTACATTGCAGCCAGCATTTCTGCAGCTACTTTATCTCCCTTAAGGCCTTTTATTCTAAGACGCCATTCTTCTTTCTGTCCCGGTAGTAGTTTGTTTCGGAAAGTTTCAAATTTGATGTCGAGTTCCTTGTTACTGTATGGAACAATAACGGCCTGTCGCGATACAAAAGAACGTCCGTATTTAACCGTAGTGAAATGAACCGTCAGATTGCCTCGATGCTTTTCTTCGATTGGAATTTCAATCAGTTTTTGCTCCTTATTAATTGATATTTTCTCGCGCTTGACGATCTTATCTTTATGTTCAATTTCATATAAAACGGTCATATTGTCCGTTGCTGAAGAAATTAGGAATTGAGCTTTCTCTCCAGGCTCACAGTAATCTTTTAAAGGGGTAAATTTCCAAACCTCCACTGTTGGCGAACTTTGATCTTTCTTATCAAGTACCGTTAAGTACTTAATCTCTTTAACAGGTTCTCCAAACGCATCGATACAATTGGATTCTACGACGTATCTACCAGTCTTCCATGATGACAGATTATTAATGGTGATCGAATCGTCTTTCGCCGTATTGAAAGTGCCGTTAAATACAACTTCTCCCTTTTTAAAATTCTGGACTTCATTTTCATCTGAATACACGTCGTGAGGAAAGTATTTATAATACTCTTCTTTTGAGAACTCCTGTATATCCGGTTTCTCCCAGAGTGAATTGCGAAATACCTTCTCCGGTTCAATAAGTTTGGTGACTGTGACTTTACCCTGTGCTTCAACTTTTTCTCCGTTCAAATTCATGGTATTCACCTTGAATCGATTATGGTCGCTTCGCTCAATAGTACCACCCATACCTATATTAAGACTCATCGCATTATAGCCCACAGTAACCCATCCTGTAGTACTATGTGTTTCGCCGTTAATGTCGGTAACGTCAGCTGTTATCTGATAAGAGTAATATGGATAGTATTTTTTATTGACAGAAGGATCTTCTTTGGCTGTGAATTCTACTTTGAAGTTTCCATCTTCATCCGTTGTTAACTGCCCATTCTCTATCTCCGTAGACTGCGCATAAGGGTAATACCCCCATCGATACCAGGTCCAGGATGGAAAGTTGCAATTTCGCGTAATCCGATATTGAACCTCGGCACCATCCACCGATGATCCGGCGAAAGCCTTAGCTTTTCCTTCCACGCTAACTTTTTGTCCAATCTTGAATACACCAGTTATTGGCTCAAATGAAACTTCAAATTTTGGACGCTTATATTCTTCAACGGAAAAATACTTCGAGCCATATTTGTCCTGCAGATGCATTTGACCGTTCAATACTCCCATTGGAGCAGTGAAGGTTCCGCTAAATGTTCCGTACTCATTCGTCTTTAGCGTGAGATCTGCTACCTTTTGATAATTGACATCGTATAACTCTACAACTGAAGTATTATTAGTAGCGATGGTGTGATTATCTCCATCGTGATTGATCATGATTCCCTTGAAGTGAATAGTCTGCCCCGGACGATAAATATTTCGATCCGTGAAGAAATGCGTTGTCGTATAGGAATCATCGTTCTTGTAAGGTCGATACTGATACAGCTGCTGGCTGTTGTTGTATCGGTCATCTCCTTTACTCAGATCAACATATATATATCTATACTGACCTTTGGAGGAAATCGTGAACATTCCATAATCATCTGTTTTGTATGATTCCTGACGTTGCAATTCATAATCTCTGGAGATGTAACTGTATTTGCGCTTGTACACGACTCCTGTGACATTTTTCAACGGTTCACCGCTGCTTCGATCAGTTACAAGAACATCGATCGTTTCATCTGAATTTCGACGATATGTGTAACTCAGATTTGTTGACCAGAAAGGACTATATGAAATCGCGTTATCTTCCAGACTGAAGTTTTTATCGGCAGAAGCAAGTAATACATATTGGCCTAGTTCAATTGGGTCTATCTTAATTTCTGTTGTATGTGATAAATAATCCTGAGGATTGGTCAGCGATTTCTTCCATGATCGAACAACGGGTTTTTTAAGCAGATCTTCCATCAGTTCAACTCCGTATTTATAGTTACGGAAGTAATAGTCCCAGTTCACTTTTACCAATCTGAAGTAAAGAGAATCCATGTTGCGGTAGCTCAGCAATACTTTGCCGTTATCTGTTGGACTCACAGATGCTTCTTGATTGAATGAAATATCTTTGGCCAGTATCTCAGCTCGCAAGGCGGCACATTGATCTGCTCCAAGTGTTCCTTTATATTTTGCAAGGACATCATTACAAATTTTAAGCGCTTTAATTTTGTGATCGCGTGGTGCTTCTTTATCATATAGATCAACTGTCTGGTTATTATAATAACGAGCCAACTTATAGAGCACTTCTGCATTACTGTTGTGTCCGTCATATTTATTCGAGATGCGTTTTAAGGCCTTCTCATATAAGTCTGATTTGTTTGCGTCGACAGAATTTCGATGTGCGAATTCGATACGTCTCAACTCAAGATCGATCAACGCTGTTGGATCTTTATCATTAATATGGAATTCGGTTAGCGAACGTAGTATTTTAGTCGCATACAAATGATTTGACATGGAATCTGTTGATTCGATGTTCATGAGCATAAATTGTATCGGCTCACCGAAGTAGGCTGCTCCGCTAACCACAAAACGATCCACTGGTCGAACTAAGGTATTCTCGGTATTCTGAAAATAGTTAATCGCGCGATGCGCGAGAAAATCATAAAGGGTAGGTCGCTGTTCCGTACTCAGTGAGTCTTGAGAAAGGATATCATTGAAATTGTGAATACTCGTATGCTGTAGACTGTCCTTGTTTGTTAGCGACAACAGATAGTGCTTGTTTACATGATCTGCAATTGTGTTCAGATCCCATGTCCGGATATCTTTGTTTTCAAACTGAACCGTTTGCGTTCGATTTATAATTCTCCATCTGTTCGCTTCATAATATGACCAATATACACTGGCATTCACTGAATGAATAATCTGCTTCAATGGATATTTCGAGTTCGCTGCTATATTATCCAATTCACTTATGGCTACTACATAATCATCTTCCTTCAGATACGAATTGTATTTCATTTTGTGGATCACAGATTTCACTACTTGTGGGACGTTGTTTTCTACACGTGCGGAATCGAAAATGACTTCAACGGTTTTTAGTGCTGATTCATACAAACCTATATTTTGTAATGAATCGACTACGGTCCAGAGATCTTCATAATCTCCGTCGAAGTTGAAGATGAGATCTTCTATTGGTTGGTGAACTTTTGTTTCAGTACTTTCTGTTGTTTTTTCTGTTTCAGTTTCTTCCTCGCAAGAAGAGGAAAGAAGGAAAAGTGAGATTGAGAATAGAAAAATGTTCTTCAGCAAATGTGAATTCATAGAGCAAATTTGACTTTGATTAAATATAGTAATTACCCAACTGTGTACAATTGATGAACCTAAAGGTTCAGCATTTAATAAAGGAGATCAATAATATTCGTTAGGGTTATTGACCATCTTCCAGTATTGATCATTATTAAGCATTATGGATTCACGATCGGGAAAATCTTCATCAATTGTTGCTACTGGCTCTATTCGAAATTTAACCTTTTTGAAAATCACCTTGGATGTTTCTGTCGCATCGATTAATTCAAAATCTCCACCACAAGAAGCTGTTGCAGGTACGAGCTGTCCACCTTTCAGAAAATTTAGCGTGTGGAATTTTAATATGAGCTTATTTTTCTTGAATTGATAAAATCCCAGCTCCGAGATTAAGGAATCAGCGCAGTTCATTTGGTTATAATTGTGAATACACCTTCCGTCTTCAAAAAACTGATAGTTGTCGCTCCAACCTGAGGCCATTACAGGCATGTTTTGCCAAATCCCAACCAAATTTATGTCATCCTGAGAAACCACATTGAGTGAAACAATCAACAAGCAAATAAGCGACAATTTTTTCATAGATCATAGTATTCCGGTACCTAGTAAAAGGCCCATCAAAATTAGTAATACACCTACCAACCGTCTTATACCTTCTATAGTTGTCTTGTGTATTAATCGTTTACCCAGGAAGGTACCTAAAAATGCGCAAACAATTCCAACAATAAGCAAGTGTTGCCCATCCCAAAGTGCCGCCTTTAAACCAATTCCACCCGTTGCTAAAGGTAGAAGGTAGATGGTGATTCTCACAATATCTACTAATAATGAGACGGCATTCGAAGTGCCGATGAATTGTTCTTTTGTCAGTCCCGCTTTTGTAAGAAAGGTTGCTCTAAATGCACCCTGATGCCCGGATAGTCCGCCGAAAAAACCGCTTAACGCTCCACCAAAAGGTAAGTGTTTCGGTTTCGCCTGTAGTTTATCAAATCTTGGGTCCAGATCAAACCAGGCAAAAAATATCATCAATAATCCTATAACTATACCGACCAGAGTGACATTAAATGATTTCTCTAAGAGCTCATAACTCGCAAGAACCTGTTGATTATCAATTCGTGTTAACAACCACCCACCAAGAGCGGCAAATCCAATCGCGGGAATACCAAAGCGAAGCAATGTCTGCAGATGTATATAACGCGATACCATCGCGAACTTAAAGATGTTGTTCGCGAAATGAACTATGGCCGTAGCGCCAATTGCCACAGGCAGATCAAAGAAGACACTGAATACAGGCAACAAAAGTGTGCCGAGTCCAAAGCCAGAGAAAAAGGTCATCCCTGCACCAAACAAGACGGTTATGCCTATGATGATGTAATCCATGCCTCGAAATTAATATTATTTCAACTTTGATATCGAGCAAGATCGCATTTGTAATATGCAGAGATTAATTAACTTCATACGGTAAATTGATAAGATGATAGATTTTAGGAGTGATACAGTAACGAAACCCACGAAAGAAATGATGGAGGCCATGATGAGTGCCGAGGTGGGAGATGATGTATTTCAGGAGGATCCTACTGTAAATGAATTGGAATCGTTTACGGCTGATATGTTCGGTAAAGAAGCCTCAATCTTTTGTTCTTCCGGAACACAAACAAATCAAATTGCAATCAATGTGCACGTTCAACCCGGAGGAGAAGTAATTACTCATATGGACAGCCATATCTACAAATATGAGGGTGGTGGAATTGCCAAGAATTCGGGAGCGTCAGTGAGATTGATTGATGGAAATCGCGGGATGCTAAAACTGGAAGATATCCAGAAGTGGATTAATCCGGATAATGTCCATTTACCGATCACGCAGTTAGTGAGTCTGGAAGATACTTCGAATAGAGGAGGAGGAGCTGTATATGATTATGAAGAAATAAAAAAGATAAGCGCTTTTTGTCGGGAGAATCAACTACCACTTCATTTGGATGGTGCTCGTCTGATGAATGCCATGGCGGTGAATGGTCAGGACTTAAAAGAATATGCGTCGCACTTCGATTCAATATCGCTGTGTCTTTCTAAAGGACTTGGTGCTCCGATCGGTTCCTTGTTAATAGGTGATACCGATTTTATTAAAAAGTCGAGAAGAGTCCGCAAAGTTTTCGGAGGAGGGATGAGACAGGCAGGCATTATTGCTGCAGGGGGATTATATGCTTTAAAAAACAATATCGATCGCATTAAACTCGATCACCAACATGCCAAGCAGTTGGAATCTACGCTTAAGGATTTACTTTGGGTGAAGGAAGTTGTTCCGGTTGAAACAAACATTGTTGTTGCAGTTTTAGAAGATCCGGAAAAGAAGGAAGCGATTCTGGCTAAACTTGAGCAGAAGGGTGTTCGAGCAATAGATTTTGGTCCAGACTTGATTCGATTCGTAACCCATCTCGATATCTCCGGTTTTGATCTCGATCGTGCGCTTGATGCCTTAGAATCACTTGGCTATTAGAATTATCACATACATATCGATCCTTACTCTCCTTTTTAGTTGCAAAGAAAAGGAGCCGAAAATTGTGGATTTAAATGAGATCATGCCTTATTCTCAGAATGAATCTGAATTGAAAACGAAAAATTCCGATATTGATTCAAACGCCTATCTGATCGATCATTTTAGTTCCAACGGTGTAGTGGTTGAAAGTGTCGACCTAATTGATACGAATCTTTTACCATCGAGATTCGGACCCATTCATGAAAAGGCTTTTCTATTGAATTTGAAAGATCGGAGTAATAAGTATTACCGATGGACCTATCCGGATTCAATCAAAGTAATGAATGCTTTTTATAATTGGATGGATTGCTTTGGAAGGAATTGTGAATCGATCTTTATTGGTGAAGAAAGAAGGATCCACAAGGGCTCAATGATGATATTGGTAGGGGATAGTTCACTTATTATGATTGAAGGTGAACAAGTGGACTTTTCGAATTGGTATGGGTATCACGATTCTATTGGATTCGACCCTGAATGGAATTTTTCCATCGAACAACGAACAGGACAAAGAGCAAGGTGGTACACCTACGAAGAGGATACAAAGCTAAAATATGAACGACCATGAAAATACTGGAACGCGGATTTATAACAGTTGAACCAACATCAAAATTTATTGATTGGGCAAACAGTCACGACGCAGAATTTAGTGATCTGGTTGGAAACGAGCCTAACGTATACCTTGTAGAAGAGGACGTGTATGACGATGAGGTATTACTCAAATCAAAATACAAAGAGATATTTACGAATGAGTTGCTCTCGATTTCGGAAGATGAGGATGGCTATCCCGAAATATCATGGGAATCATTTAACGAGCATTTTAAAGTCTCTTTCGGATCAAGCGTTTTTGATCTGATGCGTTAGCATTTTTCAATCAAAACTGCGTTGTAATAGTTGGGATCTGTCGATACATCTGTGGTAACCCAATCAGGTTTTTCGTACGCTTCCTCTTCCCTTGTTAGTTCCAGTTCAGCGAGAATTAGCCCTTCAAGATTGCCTTTGAATTCGTCAACCTCCCAGGTGTGACCCTTATGATTAATTTCATATCGGAATTTACGAATACATTTATCCGTAAACCTGTCAATGAGTTCTTGCGCTTCGTTTACCGGGATTGCATATTCAAATTCTGTTCGTGTAATTCCCTCTGATTTACCTTTGATTGTAAGAAATCCTTTATCTCCCTTGATTCGAACACGCACCGTGAGATCTTCCGAGCGTTGCAGAAAACCCTGAACGATCAATTTCGGTTCCGGCTTTTCAATCTGACTCCATTTGTCAGTATCGACGAGATATTTTACTTCGATTTCTTTCATTAGCCAGATGCTCCTACAAAGCCCCATTTTCTTTTTTTAAAGATTAGAAGAAGGTCAACGTATATTTCTTCCGCCTCTTCACCGTCAAATTCCTGTTCTGTCAGAATGAAATAGCAAATCGTGTTTCCATCTTGATCCTCTGAGAGCTCACTAAACAGACACTCGTAGATTTCATCAAATTTGACGTTATAAAACTCACCGTTTTTGTAACCACTGAAAAGTTCATTCAAAAATTGTTCTTTATTTCCTTTTAAAAAACGGATTTGATTTTTTCGGTAAGTCTTATTCATCATTTTGATCACTTTCTTAGAATCGTGATCATTAACAGCTTCCGTAAATTCGATGATGAAATCCATTCGGTCTTGCTCAGTATGTTCCTGCGCAAATAACGTGTTGCCTGTTAAAACAATAAATATGACTAGAAATCGTATCATTCTTCTCTCAAATATAGATGATTCAATCCAATCCGTAATGACTATCTTCGCTCTATGAATATTTACCTTACGTTCGACTATGAGCTTTTCTTCGGAGAGTCTTCTGGTAGCGTACAAAAATGTATGCTTGAACCTACCAGGGATCTTCTAGCGATCGCAGATGGAAAAGATATCAGAATGACCTTTTTTGTTGATGTAGGATATCTAATAGCAGCAGATCAATACCCATCGTTGCAAAACGAAAAACAAAGCGTAATAGATCAACTGAAACTGATTATTTCGAAAGGTCACGATATTCAATTGCACATTCATCCGCACTGGGAAAGAGCTGTTTTTAACGGTGAAAAATGGGAAATGAATACGGAAGGAGCCTATCGATTGACGGATTTTAAAGCGGAAGAGCGAAAAGTAATTTTTGCCAAGTACAAGCAAGGTCTCGAAGAAATTATTGGCCGTAAGGTAAAAGCATATCGTGCAGGTGGATGGTGCATTCAACCATTCGATGAATTATCTGATCTTTTCGTTGAAAATGAAATACTTGTCGATAGCAGCGTAATACCGGGAGATTTTATGCTTACGGATCATTATGCAATTGATTTCAGGTCGGCTCCGAAAAAGGCTAGATATCAATTTTCAGATGATGTCTGTAAGGAAGATCCGAACGGTCCATTTATCGAGTTGCCTATTAGTTCAATGCGATATAGTCCGCTCTTTTTTTGGCAGTTGTACTTATTGGGCAGACTTTTCCCAGCAAGTCATAAGATGATAGGCGATGGAAGTTTTATTAGTCAGGGAGGAAGGAAGAAACGGGTTCTTAGCACGTATAGCTATAATCATATTTCAACGGATGGCTATTTCGCTAAAAAACTAAGTGAAGGTTTGCGAAAATGTTTAAATGAAGGGTTCGAAGAGATGGTGATAATCGGTCACCCAAAAGGCAATACAAAATATGGACTTTCGAAGCTGCGAACGTTTATTGAAAATAATCATAAGAAACACAATTTTACTTCGTTTCATAAGGAGTTTTGCTCTTAGTCGAACGCGAACATATCGATATTAATAAATGGGATGCATTAGTCAAAAGCACTCCGAATGTAAGTCCCTTCTCAACTTCCTGGTATCTGGATGCGGTAGCTGAAAACTGGTGTGTGCTGGTTGATGCGGATTATACGGCAGGAATAGCACTTCCATATACGATACGTGCAGCACAGGAAATCCTGTATACACCAATCTTCACCAGATATTCAGAATGGCTTGGTGAAAAAGCAATGATAGAAGATCATATTGATAAGGTTTTAAATCGCTTCAAGATTGCAGAGGTAACTTTAAGAACGAAACTGATTGATGATAGCACTGAGGAATTTGTTTATCAGGAAATAGATCCGGAAAAGGAGAGAACACTTCATACCCAGGCGCAGCGAAGTCTAAAAAAGGCAGATAAACACGGTCTAACAGTGAAGACAGGAACAGATTATAATAATGTGTTTAAAGTTGTGGAGACTGAATTATCCGGAAAGATTGCAGGTATCGATAATCAATCTATGAAAGCCCTGAATAAGTTGTTTATTGCGGCGAAGGAGGCTTCTGTACTAAAGGTCTTTGAAGTTATACAGGATGAAACGAGTTGTGGAGGAATTGTTTGTATCGAGTTCCAGAATCGACTCTTGTATTTAAAAGGGACAGTTGTCGAAACAGTAAAAAAGAATGGTGGAATGTACAAAGCGCTAAATGAAGCCATTTTGTATGCTCAGGATAAGCAATTGATATTTGATTTCGGTGGATCAAGACAGGAAGGTGTGAAAGCATTTAATCATAACCTTGGAGGCCTTGATACCGTATATTATTCTTACAGAATAAACAATGGACCAAAATGGTTTTCATTAGCCAGGTCGATAAGGAATAAATGGATCGGAAAGTAGTTTTAATAACAGGTGCCTCCGGAGGAATGGGGAGAGAGATTGCAAAGGGAATGAAAGATCAATTCGCTTTGGCTCTTCATGCATTCTCCGGAAACATTCATGAACAGCAAAGCGAAACAATTGCCCATTTTACAGCAGATCTTCGAAATGAAGAGGAATGTAAACGACTAATCGATGAGGTTGTCAAACATTTTGGAAGAATTGATATTCTAATCAATAATGCTGGGATCTCAAAGAGTGCGATGTCGTGGAAAATGTCTTCGGAAGACTGGTCAGAAACGCTATCAATTAATCTTAATGCACCATTTTACCTATCGAAATATGCGATTCCTCATATGCGTCAGCATGAGTGGGGTAGAATCATCAACATTTCCTCGGTAGTTGCTCAGTCCGGATTTATTGGGACCTCTGCCTACGCAGCGTCAAAAGCTGGACTTCTTGGATTGACCAAAACTTTGGCAAAAGAACTTGCTAGCTCTGGGATCACTGTAAATGCATTAGCTCTGGGTTATTTTAATGTGGGAATGATTGCTGATGTTCCGGAAGATATTCAAGCTGAGATTATAGCTGAGATTCCCATGAAAAGATTGGGGGATCCGCAGACAGTTGTCGGTACAGTCTCCTGGTTATCCACGGAAGCCAGTGATTACATAACCGGGCAAACCATCAACCTCAATGGAGGTTTGTTGAGTTAACGCCTAATAAATCATTAACTTTGAAGATGCTTCTTCCTAAATCAAATACGCCAAGATGGGTTGTTGTGATCGGAGACTTATTGATGTCGCTTTTCGCTCTGTTCTTTGCTTATTTGATTCGTTTTGATTTGGAAGCCAAGCCCGAATTAATCAGGGAGGAGTGGGATATTTTATCTAAGTCCATAGGAGTCTATATCCTGATTAAATTCTTTGTCTTTTATTTCTTCAAGATTCATAAAGGATTAATACGACATACATCAACGGAAGATTTCTTTCGAATTGTGAAGGCATCGATTTTCAGTACTATTCTGATTGCCGCTTTGGGGATGATCCGATTTAATTATCTGGATGGAAAATACCTGGTTCCAACATCCGTGATGATCATGGAGTTGTTTATATCAACTGCTGTCATTGTCGGTTCACGCTTTGTGATCAAATTGATCTATATGGAGTCAACTAAGTCGAAAGAAGTAGATAAAAAGGTGATTATTTATGGAGCCGGCATTTCGGGCTTGATCACAAAACGTACTATTGAGAAAGATCCTCAGACCAGGTATAAGATTGCCGCATTTGTTGATGACAATAAAAAACTCTCCGCGAATCGATTGGAGGGAGTCACCATTCATCATACGGATAACCTTGAAAAGCTTATCAGGAAGGAAGGAGTGAATGAATTGATTATTGCCATTCAGGATCCTGATCCTGAAAACAGACGGCGTGTAGTTGATATATGCTTGAGCAATGATGTTACCGTACAACAGGTGCCAAGAGCAAAGACCTGGATCAATGGAGAATTCACGACCAAGCAGTTATCACGTATCAAGATTGATGATCTACTCGGAAGAAAACCAATAACGCTTGATGAAGAAAAGATTAGTAATGAGCTGCAAGGACAGGTAGTTCTCGTGACAGGTGCTGCTGGATCTATTGGTTCCGGACTGGTAAGACAGATAGCCAAGTATAAGCCTTCACTATTGGTTTTACTTGATCAGGCGGAATCTCCGATATATGACTTGCAGAATGAAATTAAAGAGGAATTTCCGAATTTGAGTTTTGAAGTCGTGATTGGAGACGTTCGCAGTTATGAGCGCATGGAAAATGTTTTTCAGACTTTTAATCCCAGATATGTTTTCCATGCGGCAGCATACAAACACGTTCCTTTAATGGAGGAAAATCCTTCTGAAGCGATTCTAACCAACGTGTCGGGAACAAAGAATTTAGTTGATCTCGCAATAGCCGCAGAGGTCTTCAAATTTGTGTTGATATCTACGGATAAGGCAGTGAACCCAACGAATGTGATGGGAGCATCAAAACGAATTGCAGAGATATATGCTCAAAGCTCAAACGAACTCGGTAAGACGAAATTTATCACGACGCGCTTCGGAAACGTATTGGGATCAAACGGATCCGTTATTCCGTTATTTCAGAGACAAATTGATCAAGGCGGACCAATCACGGTGACCGACGAGCGAATCACCCGATTCTTTATGACAATACCGGAAGCTTGTCAGCTAGTCCTGGAAGCGGGATCAATGGGTGAAGGAGGAGAAATATTTGTATTTGATATGGGTGAATCCGTTAAGATTGTTGATCTCGCGAAAAAGATGATCAAATTAAATGGGTTGGAGTTAGGCAAAGATATTCAGATCAAGTTTACAGGTTTGCGTCCTGGTGAAAAGCTGTATGAAGAATTGCTGGCTAAAGAAGAGAATACCATGCCGACCCATCACAGTAAAATATTGAAAGCGAAAGTGAGAGTAGCGGGTATCGACCAAATGAAAGAAGTGAATGATCTGATCGAAATGTTTGGAAGTCAGAATAACATGGAGATCGTGGCAAAAATGAAAGCGATCGTTCCGGAATATATCAGTAATAATTCAACATTTGAACAGCTCGATAAATGATCGAACCAGCTAAAATTCAAATTCGATTCGCTGATCTGGATATTCTTGGTCACGTGAACAACAATGTATACCTGAGCTATTTTGAAATGGCACGGGTTCATTATTTCCGATATCTTCTAGGAAAAGATTACGACTGGAAAAAAAATGGTGTTGTGCTGGTCAAAAATTCAATTGAATATTTAAAGCCCTTGTATTTAAACGATGATGTTCGAATCACGATGTACGTTGAGGAGATTGGTAACAAAAGCTTCACTTTAGGTTATGAATTAACCGTTAATGACGAAGTTCGCACCCTCGGTAGTTCTACCTTAGTCGCATTTGATTCAATAACTCATCAATCGAAGGAAATTAATGAGGATATGATGAGAGCGCTGAAAATGTTAACTTCGGAATAATAATTGAAGTATCCGTTACTATGAGATCATTATTAATAGTATTTAGCCTCATTACAACCTCAATGGCATTCGGTCAGTTTGGTGTGAATGAAGGAAAGGATTCGTGTTATTTCAAATACGATAAGAACGACAAACGCATACATGATAATCGATATGCCGAATGGGAATGCGGTAAGATTGCAGGCGTGATCGATTGCAATGAAGAATTGAGGTATGATAAGGAATCAAACATTGTCTATCGCGAAGCAAAGGATAACGTTAATCTGGCCGGTTCGAACAAACCTTTCACCGGAACGTGTGAAATGTGTTACATGAATGGTAGTTTGCAGCGACGTGTGACGTTTGTGAATGGGAAAGAAGATGGACAAGACACGACCTTGTATATGTCGGGATGCCCTCAGGTCATTCGAAGTTTTGTACAAGGTGCTGAGCACGGAACCTGGTATTACTATTACGATAGTACGGAATATCTGGCCTGGGAAATGAATTACATCATGGGTGAGAAACATGGTAAGCAAATCTACTTTGCGAAAAATGGAGATACCACCTTATGGGAGAATTACCAGAATGGACTTTTACACGGAATTAAGCGAGATTATTATCCTGATTCAAAAATATATAAAGAGATTTCCTATTCCAACGGAGTATTCGATGGACCATTTAAAGTATACAACGGTTATGGAGATATCATCCAGGATCTGAATTACTCAATGGGTAAGAAAGATAAAGAATCAAAGTACTATTACGATGATGGAACCCTAATGAGAACTGAGAACTGGAACAAGGGTGTTAAAGAAGGGGAGTTCAAAATTTTCTTCTACGATGGTTCTATTCAACAATCCGAAAATTACAAGAAAGGGCGAAAAGAGGGCTGGTTTGAACATTTTTATCACGACGGAACTCCTAAGCGTAGAGCTCTTTATGAAAAGGATGAGCTGATAGAAGAGCATCGTTACGACGAACACGGTAGAGAAACCTATTCATTCGGAACCCCGACCGGTGATCAAATGGAAGACGATGCTGCTCCAGATTCCGGAGAAAAAAAGAAGAAGAAAAAGAAGAAACGAGGTGAGTAACTCTTTCTTATGCATTTATCTTTTGAGGTAATTTCCCCAAAAATTCCTGTAGCTCTTCGATGGAGACGTGATCCATAACCACGATTTTGTACCATTTCGGGTCGTGATGATTATCAGGAACCAGACCGTATTCTTCAGCCAGCTCTTTTGGTACTAAATCACCCTGGATCGTTACAATATTGCTGTACGGATTCCGGTAAAACCGAATTTCTGCTTCTTCCAACTGTTTACATAACCAATCCGTCCGCTTCTGAAGTATAAAGATCTTTTCGATCCACCCGAATTTACCATAAGTAGACAAGATCATCCAGATAGAAACGGCATTAGCTCCCGAGCGACTTCCGATTAAGGTTGAGTCTTCACCTACGATATAACTCGCCTCTTCGGTGGTAGCGTATTTCATCCAGTTCTTACGAATGATAAAAATCCCTGTTCCATACGGTGCTTGTGCCATTTTGTGCGCATCCAGTGTAACAGAGTTAACGTGTTCATTCTTAAAATTCAACTCGAAATCCGGATTAGAGAATGGATAATAGAATCCGCCAAACGCACCATCAACATGCAACTTAAAGGGCATATTATTGGCCAATAGCGCTTCTGCATAAGTACTTGGGGAGTCTACAGACCCAAACATGGTTGTCATCATATTTGCTACGACGATGCAATACTTGATGTTGTTCTTTTTCCCTAATGCCAATACCTGATTAACAGATTCGGGTGTGACAGACATTGTAGTAGGATCAACACTGCTTTTAAAGATCTGAATACCAAGTAAGTTTGCAGCCTTATCCATGGAGTAGTGGCTATGTTCACTACAGATTAGAGCTATTTCAGAAGACTTCGCTCCATGCTCACGCATGAAATAGTTTCGATAGATCCATATCGCCTGAATGTTTGCTTCTGTTCCTCCTGAGGCGACATATCCGTCGTATGACAATGGCTCTGCTTTCAGAATTTCCTCCGCGCAGATCGCTATTGTTTCTCGCTCGATTTCCTGAGTTCCTCTGAAGAAACTTTCTGAATGCCCCATGGTATGACAACCGATATGATTCGGATTTTTAACCAATGTCGTTAAAAACGGCGCGTCCTTCAAAAGGTTGCTGTCAGGAGAAAACACCTTAGGGTCGAGATAGGAAGCAGGAACACCAATCAGGTGCTCTTTTGCGAAATCTTTATTCTTTGATAAAGCAATATTAACACGATCGAGAATTTCGTCGTGTCCTAACTTAGTCCAAATCATGCTAATTACTTAACGAGTTCTTTGAGGATGTCATGTGTTGTAACAATCCCCTTTAAATCACCTTTTTCTGCAATCAGAACTGAATGAAAGCTCTTCTCTGCTAATATTTCTGCCGCTTGACGAATGGTACTTTCCGGAGAAATAGAAATAGGATTTGGCGTCATAATGTCGCGCACCTGTTGTGCATGGTATGCCTCATGCTCATCGTCCAAAGTAGCATCCTCAATGGCATGCATAAAGTCGATCAGACTTACAATGCCAACTAACTTAGCTCCTTCTGTCACGGGAATGTGTGAATGAAAATCTTGCTTCTCATAGATGTGCTTTAGAACAATTAGCTTATCATCAGGATTCGCTGTTCTAAGCTCACTAGTCATAAGGGTTGTAATCGAATTATCAAGATTCATGTCGTCTGATTTCTTTTTGCAAAGGACGTAATTTGTTCCTAATGAGTCTATGATATTAATCATTTTTTTGGTGAATGGAGATAAATATTTTAGCTTATAGATAAATAGGACTATCATGAAAACAAAAACATTTTTAGAGTTAATGACCTTATCGTCGAACCTCTATGTAATCGCGAAAGACACGAACGCTTTGGAGAAAATCCATGAGTACTCGGAGAAAGCTAAGGATGGCATAAACAACTTTGTCAAGGAAAAGATAACCGATGAAGACGGGAACGAACTTGAGTTCGTTGACAAAATGGTTGTTAAAATGCACGAGGCCAAGCAGGAACTTGAACATAAGATCGGAGAGGTGGTTGAAAAAATGTATGCTAAAATGAGCATTGCACACGTTAATCAGATCAATTCTTTAGAGGAAGAGGTTAAGAGCCTTTCAAAAGAGTTATCTTTGGTCAAATCCAGATTAGAAGAACTGGAGGCCAAATAATAATGAATGGGACTCTTTTCTGCAATAGGCCGTAGGTTTAGGTCTTTCAGACGATATAATCAAATTTTGCGCGTATTTGTTAAGTACGGCTTTGAGGATATCGTATCTCATATGATCGAGACGGGTCGATACAAGTGGATTCGTAAATTGATTCCTCGGACAACCCGAAAGCGAGCTAAACTTCACAGTAAATGGGAGAAAATGCGATTGCTCTGTGAGGAATTGGGTCCCACATTTGTCAAATTCGGTCAAATTCTCAGTAACCGTGCCGACTTGCTTCCCCAAGAACTGATCACTGAATTTTCAAAACTACAGGATAACGTTCCTCCATTTTCAGGTGAAGTAGCGAGGCAAGTACTGGAAAAGGAACTAAAAAAATCTGTAGACATTCTTTTTGCATCCTTTGAACCGGAACCATTTGCCTCTGCGTCTATGGCGCAAGTTCATAAAGCGATTTTGAACAACGGTGAGAAACTCGCCATTAAGATTCAGCGTCCAAACATACAGCCGATGATCGTTGAGGATATTAAGGTGATGTATACGGTTGCGGGAATACTCGAACGTCGTTTTCCATCCATTAAAGCTTTTGATCCACAGGGTCTTGTAAGAAACTTTGAAGAGAGTATTCTCAAAGAACTGGATTTTATCCATGAGTCGATTAATGCACAACGCTTTTATCATAATCTGGTGAATGATCCGAAATCAGTAGGGACCAGCTGTCCTAAGATCTATCAGGAATACACGACTGATAAAGTACTGACTATGGAGTTTGTTCAGGGAACGAAGATTTCACTCTATGATGAACTGATGGCAAAAGGGCATGACCGAAACAAGATCGCTGAAAAATTGGCCACATCCTACATAAAGCAGGTATTCGAATACGGGTTCTTTCATGCAGACCTTCATCCGGGAAACATTCTAGTCAAGGAAAATGGCGATCTGGCATTTTTGGATTTTGGTTTGATGGGAAGCATTATGCAGCGGGATATAGAGATGTTCGGTCGTTTATTTGTTTCCGTCAAGGATAAAGACGTTAAAAAGATCATTCGTTCACTCATGCAGATGTCGGGAGAATTCACCGTTAAGAACATGCATGATCTGGAGTATGCGATCAATGAATTCGTGAACAGCTATTCCGTGACTAGTATACACAAGAATGAGATGAGCAGGGTACTCCTGGAACTACGTGACATTATAGTGAAATATGGATTGAGTGTTCCATCTCATTTCTTCCTGCTTGCCAGGTCCATGGTGACAGTCGAAGGCGTGGTGCATAACCTGAATCCTGATCTGGATCTATTGGAATTAGCGAGACCTTATATGCGAAGAGTGGTTGCTAAGAAATTTAACCCGATCGCGTGGGGTAAAAAGATTTTCAATACCCTTTATGAATTCGGTGCGCATATGGAGGATTTCCCAAGGGATCTGAAAAATGCAATACGGCGCATTAACAGTGGTCAGATCAGTGTGAATTTGAATCACCAGGGAATTGACCCCATGGTGCATACGATTAATCGAGTCACAAAACAAATAGTCTCCGCCGTATTAGCTACAGGATTGATAGTTGGTTCCGTGATGGTTATGAGATATAGAATCGGACCTGTCTGGAAAGGGTATTCAGTATTCGGAACAGCGGGAATTATTCTAGCCGCGATAATCGTACTGGGCATGCTGCGAGACATCTGGAAAGGCGACCACGATCCGAGCTATACCGGTTGGAAAAGGTAATCAGATATAGCCGATCATGTCATAAGCCATATAGCCGAACGATTCTTTTAAAAGTTTATTCCACTGGATAAAGTTGTCCAGACTGGGAATGAAATACTGATCCCAATAATAATTTCGAGATTGATTTGCGTAGAGATCTGTGGAACAAGGCGTACACACCAAGCCCTGTTTTGCAAAACACGCTCTTGCTCTACGCATGTGTATCCCTGAAGTCACTAATATAACTTTATTCAATTCGGGGTATTTATTTTTCAATAACTGAACCGAATATTTGGCGTTTTCATAGGTGTTTACCGATTTCTCCTCGGTTAGAATATCTTGTTTAGGGATGCCCCATTGTATGAGTAATGCTTTAGCCTGTTTGGCTTCATGCAACCCTCGGTCCGTTAAATATCCATTATCTCCACTAATAAGAATTTTCGAAACTTTATTGGTCTTGTACAGCGTAATGGCTTTCATAAGACGATCACCCTGACGTCTGAAGCTGAGCTCATTAATGTCTGAATTATATTCCGCCATTCCTCCCAACACGATGGCTACGTCATGCTTTTCAAAATTACTGGAGTGCTGTCCGGGAACTTCCCATAAGCGGCAAAATTCCGAGAAGATCACTGAATTCGAGAAAAAGACAAAAACGATTATGGCGGCCCACTTAAATTTATTCCTCCACCTTGATTGAGGTCTGAAGATATATAATGCGGTGAATAGCACAAACCAAAAAAATGGTTTCAACACAAACAACAGTATTTTGGAGAAGAAAAAGAACATTAAAAAATATAGTACGAAAACTTCCTTTAAATTTGTTTTAAAATTAGAAAAATGGAGCGTATAGAAGAGTTTTTAGGACTTAAGAGTGGAGAATTGACAGATATGTTAGTGTCAATAGGAATTCGCCTTCTAATCACAATCGTTGTATTAGTCTTAGGGTTTTGGCTGGCCAGAATTTTAAGTAAAGCGCTGAAACGCGTTTTGGAGCGGGGAAAAACCGAATTAGGGCTGACGACTTTCCTGACTAGTCTAACTTCAATAGGGCTAAAGGTACTAGTGATTATAACTGCGATTACCCAACTCGGTGTGGAAATGACTTCGTTTGTAGCACTGCTGGGTGCTGCCGGCTTAGCCATTGGTATGGCCTTTTCAGGTACGTTATCGAATTTTGCCGGTGGAGTTATGATTCTGTTTTTCAAGCCTTTTAAAGTAGGCGATTACATTGCGGCTGCAGGTGTTGAAGGTAAGGTCAAAGAAATATTAATCTTCAATACTGTCTTGAACACGGTAGATAATAAAGTGGTGATATTGGCTAATGGAGAGGTGGCAAATAGCACAATTGTCAACTATACGAAAGAAGCTAAGAGACGCGTTGATTGGGTTTTTGGGATAGGATACGGTGAGCAACTCAAAGCTGCAAAAGAATTATTAGCTCGTTTTATTGAGGACGATCCACGAATACTTAATGACCCTGAACCTTTTGTCGGACTGGGAGAATTAGGAGATTCTTCAGTAAATCTTACTGTCCGCGCGTGGGTCGAAACTGATGATTACTGGGACGTATTTTTCGACATGAATGAGCGAGTTTATAACGAGTTTGCTGAGGCTGGATTGAGTATTCCTTATCCGCAAATGGACATCCACATTCAAAAAGAAGCTTAATGGAGGACTTCAAGGCGCATCCGCTTGTTCAGGGATATATCCAGGCGAATAATTTCGGGAAATTACTTGGGATGGAGTTTGAAATCGTTTCACCTGGAGAGATTATTTATCGGATGCCTGTGACAAAGGATCTGCTTGCAACACCAAGAGCCGCACATGGCGGATCGATTAGTGCACTAATGGATGCAACGATGGGTGTATGCGCATTGTCACGTGTCTTATTTGATGATAGAGTGGTGTCCACCATTGAATTGAAGATATCGTTTTTAGCACCCGCCATCATTGGAACTGAACTCATTGCGAGGGCCTGGATTATTAAGGAAGGAAGAAGGCTTCTGTTTGCAGAAGGAGAGATCAGAGATAATGACGGAGAGCTTGTAGCTTTCGCAACTGGAACATTTAACTCTTATCCTGCGTCTAAAGCCGGGTTTTAGTCCCTAAATAAAGATTATCTTTGTAGCATGGTTCTCATTTTAAATGATGTTTCTGGAAGCGAGATAATTCTCGTATTGATTTTTATCCTGATGTTCTTTGGGGCAAAAAGTATTCCCGGTTTAGCTAGAACCCTAGGTCGTACTATACGTCAGGTCAAGGATGCATCCAATGAGATACAAAGTGAGATTAGAAAGTCTGGAAAGGACATGAAGAAGGATCTCAATATTAAGGGAATCCTGGAGGAAACAGCGGAAGATATTAAGCGTCCATTAGATCAGTATGCAAATGATCTGGATGACGCAATTAAGTATCAGCCACCCAATAAGCACTCTCACATTCCACCGACACAAAAGAAAGAAGAAAGTGAGGATAAAAAAGAAGTCCCTGAGGAAAAAACCTCAGAGACTCAAGATCATATATCAGAAAAATCTGAAGAAGAAAAGAAAGGCTAATTACTTCCCACCTTTTCCACTGCTTTTACTTTTTCCACCTGATCTAAATGGCTCATCTTTTCTATCGTCCGGTTGAGTTGTTCCTGACGGATTTCCACTTGTTCCAGAAGGCTTACCAACACTCTTTGGTTTTGAAGTTTTACCACCGGAAGATTTGTTACTACTTCCACTATTACCTTTGGCTTTTTTAGTTTTACCCTTTAAAGCGTGGAACTCAGGTGACCCAGGTTTGATACCCATGTCCTTAGCGATTGCTCCCCAGCCCTTATCCTTATTCACTTTGTAGCTGCTTACTACTTCATCAATAGTACGGTTAGCAATCTCACCTATCTTGCATGAAAGCAAAACTTCAGCAGGCTCCATGATTTTTAATAAATTATCAATCTTCGAAGTTGTGATCTTATAAGAAGAGGTAAGCTCTTTTTTAAAGCTGGTCAAATCTGATTTGGCCTCATTGTTTGTGACGTTTAATTCTGCGTCGAATTTAGAATCTCCGGTCTTGAAGCTGACTTGTGCGAATATTCCGCCAATCAGCATAGTTGCGATAAGTGTTAAAAGTGCTCGTTTCATGGTTCTTGTTTTTACAAGTAAGAAGATACAATTAAAATTTGAATAACGCATTCTTCCCACTCCAAATTTGTTTTTTAATAAACAAATATCGGACCGATAATTAAATTGTACGTACCTTTGCACTCAGATTTAGTATCGAGTATGACATTTAAAGAACTCGGGCTAAGGAGTGAGGTTCTGAAGTCGATTGAAGAACTGGGTTTTTCAGAACCTACTCCTATCCAGCAGAAAGCTATCCCACATCTTTTAGAAGAAGTAAGTGATTTCGTTGGTTTGGCCCAAACAGGAACGGGAAAAACGGCGGCATTTGGCTTGCCTCTTATTAGTAAGGTTGAGACAGATCATCAGAAACCACAAGGACTAATCATATGTCCAACACGGGAACTGTGTCTGCAAATCTCAAAGGATTTAGAATCATATGCCAAGCATTTACCTGTGAAGATTCAATCTGTTTACGGCGGAACAGACATTCGCAAACAAATGAATGCAATCAAAAAAGGGGTGCATATTATTGTAGCAACTCCAGGTAGATTGGTTGATTTGATTGGACGTAATGCGGTACAGCTTGACAGTGTCGAGTGGGTTGTTTTGGATGAAGCTGACGAAATGCTCAACATGGGGTTCAAAGAGGATATCGATAAGATCCTCGTGAAGACACCTGAGTGGAAAAATACCTGGCTTTTTTCAGCAACCATGCCAAAAGAAGTTTCGCGCATTGCTAGTAAATACATGAAAGATCCGCTAGAGGTATCGGTAGGTGAGAAGAATACCACCAACGAAAATATAGATCACATCTATTTTGTTGTAAAAGAGCGTGATCGATACGCTGCCTTGAAGCGATTGATCGATTTTAACACGAGTATTTACGGTTTGGTTTTTTGTCGAACCAGAAGAGAAACTGCTGCTGTAGCTGAAAAACTGGAACGTGACGGCTACAATGCTGCACCTTTACACGGAGATTTATCACAGGCTCAGAGAGATAACGTGATGAAAAGATTCAGAAATCAATCTCTTCAAATATTGGTAGCAACGGATGTGGCAGCGAGAGGTATTGACGTGGATGACATTACGCATGTGGTTCATTATAATCTTCCGGATGACGTAGAAAACTATACTCACCGTTCAGGAAGAACAGCACGTGCGGGGAAGAAAGGTGAATCTCTCGTCCTAACGAATACACGAGAAGGTCATAAGATCAAAGCAATTGAAAGAACAATTGGTTCGACATTTCATCAGGGTTTTATACCGGATGCAGAAACAATTTGCGAGTTACAACTCATGAAGCTAATCGATAAGACGGTTGAATCAAAAGTGAAAGAAAAAGATATAGAAAAGTTTCTGCCTCTTATTCTCGAACGATTTGATGGCTTCACGAAAGAAGAGGTAATTAAGCAATTTGTTTCAGCAGAATTCAATCGCTTTTTCGACTATTATCAAAAAGCGGGGAACCTGAATGCTAAAGCAGACAAGAATGGGTCTTCTAAATCATCTTCTGGTAAAAAGAGAGATCGATCCGATGAGAGCAAGACGCGGTTTTTTGTTAGCCTGGGCACAAGAGATGGTCTTAACAAGGGAGGATTGTTACGCGTAGTATGCGATGAAACAGGTATCAAATCGGATCAAATTGGTCGAATTGATATTATGAGTTCGTATTCATTTTTTGATGCCGATAACAACTATGTTGATTCAATCCTATCTCAGGTGAACGGAGCCCAGTTTGAAGGAAAGAAAATGAATGTTGAAGTTACCACAAAACAGAATAAAGGTAGAGGTGGTAAAGGAGGCAGATCAAATGATAGAAATAAAAGACATAAGAGGAGAAGGTAATTAGGTTTATGGAAATCAGAAACATTGCAATCATAGCACACGTCGATCATGGTAAGACTACATTGGTTGACAAAATGATAGAGGCCGGACAAGTGGAGGATGAAAGAAGCAGACCTACCGGCGATTTGATCATGGATAACAATGATCTTGAAAGAGAACGAGGAATCACAATTGTATCTAAAAACGTATCGGTTTCATATAAAGGAACAAAGATCAACATCATTGACACCCCGGGTCACGCAGATTTCGGAGGAGAAGTGGAGCGTGTCCTGAATATGGCAGATGGAGTCTGCTTGCTCGTAGATGCATTTGAAGGACCTATGCCTCAGACGAGATTTGTACTTGGTAAAGCACTTTCGATGGGTTTAAAACCCTTGGTGGTCATCAATAAAGTTGACAAGGATAACTGTACTCCGGATGAAGTTCACGAAAAAATATTCGATCTCATGTTTGAATTGGATGCCAATGATGAACAATTGGATTTTCCGGTTATGTATGGTTCTGCGAAGAACGGTTGGATGTCTGACGACTGGAAGAATCCAAGCAACTCGATCCTTTCACTACTGGATCTGATTTTGGATTATTTTCCACCAAAGGTGATTGAGGATGGAAATACGCAAATGCTAATTACATCGCTTGATTTCTCATCATATGTCGGTCGTATAGCCATTGGTCGCTTAAACCGCGGTATCCTGAAAGAAAACATGCCAATAGTTTTGTCAAAGCGAGATGGTGCGAAGGAAAAACATCGTATTAAGGAAGTATTTGTGTTTGATGGCCTGGAGCGTAAAAAAGTAAGTGAAGTACAGGCAGGCGATATTTGCGCAGTCACCGGATTGGAAGGTTTTGAAATCGGAGACACGATTTGTGATGCCGAGACCCCAGAACCATTAGAAACTATAGCGATCGATGAACCGACTATGAGTATGCTATTCTCGATTAACGATTCTCCGTTCTTCGGTAAAGAAGGGAAGTTTGTTACTTCAAGACATATTTCAGAACGCCTCGATAAAGAACTGGAAAAGAACCTGGCTTTACGCGTAGCACCAACGGATAAGGCAGATAAATGGATGGTCTTCGGACGAGGTGTAATGCACTTATCAGTACTCATTGAAACGATGAGACGAGAAGGATATGAACTTCAGGTCGGACAACCACAGGTGATCATTAAAGAAATTGATGGTGTCAAATGTGAACCAGTTGAGGAGTTGACCATCGATCTTCCGGACGAATATAGCGGAACCGCAGTGGAAGCCGTGTCAAAGAGAAAAGGTGAAATGAAGAACATGACACCGAAAGGAGATCGAATGATTATAGAGTTTGAAATTCCATCAAGAGGAATAATCGGATTGCGTAATTTCCTTCTGACTGCTACGGCAGGTGAAGCAATTATGACACACCGATTTCTTGAGTATCAGCCCTATAAGGGAGAGATTAATGGTCGTCAGAATGGATCGCTTATTTCGTTGGAACAAGGGACTTCTATTCCATTCTCTTTGAATAATCTACAGGAACGAGGGACATTTTTCATTCATCCTGGAGAGCATATATATGAGGGACAGGTAATTGGAGAAAACTCCCGAGCTGGTGACCTCGTTGTCAATGTCACGAAGACTAAAAAGTTGACCAACATGAGATCTTCCGGAGCAGACGATAAAGTCAAGCTGGCACCGCCTCGCGCATTTAGTCTGGAAGAGTGTCTGGAGTACATTCAGTCGGATGAATACGTTGAAGTAACACCTGAGAACCTAAGGATTCGGAAGGTGTTATTGAAGGAAACGGACCGTAAAAGACAGCCAAAATAGATTGTCAATTCATTGTTAATAACATTTTTTTTACTGTTGATAAAGTGAGCAAATTTGCGTATCTTTAAAGGAGAAACCACAGCCTATGTACGATGATGACGACGGCCTGGAAGATGGTCACTTAAACGAAGATCTCGAGCGATTCGAAGCATTTTACGAGAAGGGAGAATCCATCGGGTTCCTCGATAGCGATAGGTGGGAAATGTTGATCGATCATCTGATGATCAATGGACAATATTCAAAAGCTGCAGTTTGCATTGAAGAAGCTTTATCGCAATTCTCCTACATTACCTTATTCAAATTACGTTATGCGCAGGTTTATTCTGCGCTTGGAAAATTGAAAGAATCCATTAATCTCTTAAATGAGATCGAGCGATCTGATTTTCCTTCCTTTGAATTGCTTCTAACAAAAGCTTCCGTATTTAGTCAACTTAAGGATAGCGACAATGCCATAAAGTATTTTAAAAAGGCTTTATCAGCGGCAGATGACACGGATAAAGACGAAGTTTATCTGGATTTGGCAATGGAATATCAAAATGCCGGAAAGTACAACTTAGCGCTTAATGTACTCCGTGAAGCGATCCATGAAAACCCTCAGAACGAAGGTGCCGTGTATGAAATGGCACATTGTTACGAGCAGTTGGGTGATTACGAAAGTTCTGTTAAATGTTATTCTGACTTTATCGATAATAATCCGTATTCATTTACGGCCTGGTATAATTTAGGTAACGCGTATTCCAGGCTGGACGATTTTGAAAAGGCGATCTGGGCTTATGATTACGGTTTGTTGATCAATGATCAATTCGGCCCGATTTATTTCAATCTGGGCAATGCCTATCTGAGTCAGAACAAGTTTACGATGGCAATTAAGAACTTTAATCAGTGCATTGTTTTGGACGGTGAGGATCCGATAGCCTTATGTTACATTGGTGAATGTCATGAGCAACTCGGTGAATTGGAATTAGCCAGACATTATTATCAAAAGAGCCTGGAATTAGCACCACTTTTACCGGATGCATGGCTAGGTCTGGGAATCGTTAAAGACCTTGAAGGTAATACCTACGAAGCAATCAGCTTGATCATTAAAGCGTCCGAGTTGGATCCTGAAAATGCCGGCATCTATCATGTCTTGGCAGGGGCTTACGAAAAACTAGAGGATTTTGATAAAACGAAAGAAGCTTATGAAATGGCGCTTTTATTCGATTCGGAAGACGAAGAATGTCTGACCAACTATATCAGCTTTCTGAAGGAATCTTCACTCGTTGAAGCATATAATTATCTGCTGGAATGCGAAGCACAACACATACAAAATGAGATTCTTCCAATCCTTAAGATTGATGTGATGTGGCTGATGGGGATGAAGACGGAAGCATACGACCTATTTAAAGAATGCGTCAATACGAACAGGGAAAAAGCACTGGAACTTTTCGAAGTAAATCCATCCTTGCAGAATGTACCAGAATTCGTACTTTTGGGCGACGAATAAAGAACTTATGAATTTCGACCTCCCGTTTATACCTGAGCGCACATCTAAACCAAGAAAACACGGCCTGACCATGATGATGGATAAAGGTCTCAGTCTTAGGGAAACAGAAAATTTTATTGAAGCGAATGGTCGACTCACAGACATTGTCAAATTTGGGTTCGGAACTTCCTATGTAACAGAGAATCTCGAAGAAAAGATCAAGCTCTATCAAAATGCAGGAATAAGACCTTATTTCGGGGGGACACTTTTCGAGGTGTTTTACGCCCGAGGAAAGTTCGAAGATTACTTGCGTGTTTTGGATAAGTACAACCTGGATCTTGCTGAAGTTTCAGATGGATCTATTATACTGGATCACGATGAGAAATGTGAGCTCATCAGGACCATGGCTAAAGAGCGTACGGTACTATCAGAGGTTGGTTCGAAAGATTCGGGGATATTTATTTCACCGGGAAGATGGATTAAAATGATGTCAACTGAACTGGAAGCTGGTTCCTGGAAGGTAATTGCCGAAGGAAGAGAATCCGGAAATGTTGGTGTATTCAGACCAAATGGAACCGCTCATACGATACTGATAAATCGAATTATTTCACGTGTTAATCCCGAAGATATTCTATGGGAAGCACCTATCAAAAGTCAGCAGGTTTGGTTTGTAAAACTCTTTGGAGCGAATGTAAACCTGGGTAATATTGCGCCTAACTCTATTATTCCACTTGAGTGTCTTCGTCTCGGACTTCGTGGTGACACATTCTTCGAATTCCTTCCAGATGATTACAGAGAACGCCTAAAGCAGGTAAATACAGAAGAACCTTCGGAAGAAGAAGAATAATGGACGTTCAGAAAATACTGGAAATCAGGGAACATTCCGGTGCAGTCTATTCATGTAAGTTTCATAATGGATTTATCTACTCGGCAAGTGCTGACAAATTCGTCACACGTTGGGACCCGAAATTGGGTACACAGGATAAATTTGCATTAAAGTTCGAGCATGCCATCTACTCCATAGAACTGTTTGAGAATGTTTTATTCGCAGGTTTGAATAATGGAGACCTTCATTTTATTGATATCGAAGCAAAGGAAGAACGGAAGTATTTTCAGCACCACAAAAGTGGGATATTTGCTCTTAAAGTGAATCCATTCAATAATCAACTCTATGCCGGAGATGCAGAAGGAAACCTTTCAATTTGGGACCTGAAGAATGAAAAGCACATGCTGACATTGCCCTTTGATTGTGGTAAAATACGTGATGTGGCCGTTCGGGAGGGAGGGATGCAAATAGCATTGGCCTGTCAGGATGGTTCAGTTCGAATACTCGAAACCCAACATTTTAACCTGATCGATGAAATCAAGGTCAATAACGATGGTGTAAATGCAGTTATGTTTCATCCGGAGAATAAAACAATTATCACCGGTGGCAAGGATGCGCATTTGGATCTTTGGTCTGAATCGGGTGAAAGATTGAAACACATTCCGGCGCACAATTTTGGAATCTATCGAATTATGATGCTGAGCAATGGCTTTGTTACGGCAAGCAGAGATGCTTCAGTTAAGCTGTGGACCAAAGGCCTCGATTTTATTCAAAAGATCACAGTGAAAGAGGGAGGTCACACGCATTCGGTCAATGATATTTCAATCATTGACGATCACACCTTTGTTTCGGTCGGTGATGATCGCAGAGTAATTGTCTGGAAGCTTACTTAACCTGCTTTAAAATCCATTCGCTCATGATATTAAGAGCCAGGGGAGAGAAGGTCTCATCGATCTGAGCATATTCTCCCGGTAAACCGGTTTCACAAGTCTGGAACAAGTGATTCACATCATTCATCGTAATGATCTTTACTTTCTTATTTCCATTTTGTCTGAGAATATCCTTTAAATAAGCCAGGTTTTCTGCTGGAACTTGTAAGTCTTTATCGCCATTTAAGGCTAAGACAGGACACTTCACATTTGGCAGATAGTCCATAGGGTCAATTCTTAAGAAGGTAGCCATCCATGGATTTCCAATCTGCTGAACGATCTGATCAATTTGTTCTTCTTTAACCGCTCCATTGTACGCCTGGTCAAAATGAGCTCTCAATTTTGAATCTAAGGTCGTATCTCCGGGTTCAGTCGCAATGATAATGTCATATGCTTCACTCATCGTTTTTTGACCAGTGGCTATCATAGGTTCGTCTATACCCATCTTGCGTTCGATCAATTCTTTTTGCAACAACATCAGCTCGTTCATTTTCATGGCTGGACCTGCCAGCATAACCACAAATTGGATCGTTGGGTCTTCGGCTGCGATCATCGGTCCGATAACGCCTCCTTCACTGTGTCCGATGATCCCAATTGCGTCAAGATCGATGTCATCTCTGGATCGCAAATATTCGATTCCCGCCATCACATCTTCTTTTAGGTCGTAGGTGGTTGACCCATCATAAACTCCTTCAGATTCGCCTACCCCTCGTTCATCATATCGAAGTACGGCAATGCCATTACGCGTGAGGTGATCTGCAATAACAAGAAAAGGCTTATGACCGAAAATTTGTTCATTTCGATCTTCCGGTCCACTTCCGCTAATCAAAATAACAGCGGGATATCTATTTGAGTCATCTTTGGGTAAGGTCATGGTTCCTCGTAAAGTGATTTCAGCTTTAGCGTTTTTAAATGCTATTTCTTCCTCCCGGTAAGGGTAGGGTTTTTTGGGATCCTGTGGACGATTAAGTGTAACAGCTCCCGGAGTCAGATTCATTTCTATCTCCCTTCCGCTTTGATAATATGTCCCTTCTATTAATTTCTCATTAATGACTTTACCGTCATATTTCACACCCATGACCGCAATCTCGAAAAATAAGCTTGAATCTTCATAAATGACAGTGCTGGCATCAAAAGCCTGAGGACTTTGTTTAGGTACACTCATCGAAACAAGATAGCCGGTATCCACTTTGGAAATATCTATTTGAAACTCCAGTGTGGTTCCGGAATATTCAAGCGTACTATTCCAGGGGCCTTCGATGTTTTGCGCGAAAACGACGCGTCCTACAATACTAAAGCAAAGAATAACTAAAAGAGATCTCATATTAGGTTGATTGATGATTTACAATTTACGAAAAAACCATTCTAAAAAAGAGTAGCTTTTTAAAAAGTGCCCAGACTGGATTCGAACCGTTAAAGCATTGCTTTAAAAAAAACAAGCGTTAGCGCCAGCTCTGACTTCATAAAAAAAGCCACTCTATAAAAGAGCAGCTTAATGTTGGAGTGCCCAGGACTGGATTCGAACCAGCACGAGCGTAGCTCACCACCCCCTCAAGATGGCGTGTCTACCAATTTCACCACCTGGGCTTGGGCTGCAAATATAGTGCTTAGAATTAAATATTAGTCACTCTCCAATTGAAATGCGACGAAGATTGGAATAAAGACGATTGCCTTTCGCAGATTATCATCCAGATCACCTTCAATATCAATCTCCCAACGCTCGAAGTCATCCGAGAAAACTGTTCGGATAGCGCCGTCGGCATCACCGGAAATGTCCCATCGTTCATAATCGTCGTTGAAAGTGGTACGAACCGTTATGGTCTGACCGTTACCTCTGATTTCCCAGCTGTCGTAATCGTTAGAGAAAACGGTTTTTAGTGTAACGTTCGATCCAATTGACCAGCTATCCCAATCATTAGAAAAAGTTGTTCGTATAGTGGTGCTTCCGCAAGACCAGTTGTCCCAGTCATCCGAAAAAGTCGTCCGGAAGGTTAGATTGTCAAAAGTCCACCGAGAATAGTCGTTGGTGAAAGTTGTTCGTAGTCGTTGTCCGAAAGCCGTCGTGGACAGCACGACCAGAAAACAAAGGATCAATGCATTTTTCATGTCAGATGATAATATTGGTTTCTTTATCAAATCTCTTGTAAGATACGATAACTGCTAATATGGCTAAAACAAGCATCACACTGAAGCTCAAAGCTAGTAGACCTATATCCAAAGTTCCTGCCATTAATTCTTTCGTGGCCAATACAATATTGATTACCGGAGTACATGCAGTTACAGCATCCAGCTCGATTCCCGGAAAGAAACCGACCATGGCTGGCAGGACCATAATAATATTAAGCGGTGTAATAATGGATTGTGCTTCTTTAAAACTCTTCGCGTAGACTGCAATAGGAATCATAACCCCGGCAAAAAACACGGTTAATGGTATCAACAAAGCGTACATCATTAAGACAAACTGAGGTGTGAGAATGCTGTGAATGATCTCCAGCAGTTGTTCGTCCTGAACGATATCCAGAAATTCAATGGAGATGAAAAGTCCTAATAAGGCACAACTCGCAGCTAACAATCCTGAAAGTACAACTACGCCCATCTTGCCAAACAAGATTTGTAATCTTGAAACGGGAGCGGTCAATAGCGTTTCGATCGTTCCTCGCTCTTTTTCTCCTGTAAACAGATCAATGGCCGGATACATGCATCCAATAAATCCGAATGCGATGAAGATGTACGGTAATATTCCACCAGCCAGTTTACCAACCATTTCCTTACTCGAAGCAACATTGTTATAACCAACCTCCATTGGTTTCAATTGTTCTTCCTTCAGATTCATATCGATGTAGCGCTCCTGAAGAGCCAGTCCTTCTACCGCTTCGATGTATCGTTCAGCGCGATCTGCTATTCCCATGTCTGTCGCATTGTAGTACACTTCCACGGGAGCAGGCTCTTTTCTAGTGAGATAAGCGTCAAACTCGTTCGTATAGACCCCTATTTGAATTGAATCGGATCGAAGATCAGCTTTAAGACTATTCGTATCCGAATACATGACGAACTCTTTCTTACCATATGATTCAGGAAGCATGTCCAGCTTTTCATAGAGATAGCTTTCTTCGCTTCCGATAAATCCTATTTTAATTGGCTTTTCGGCAGCTTCTTTTGAAAAGGATGATGATACACCAACAAAGATGTTGAGAATCAATGGGAAGATCAGGATGGGAATAACCAACATCATGATCAATGTTCGACGATCGCGAAGCGTATCCTTTAGTTCTTTTTTAAATATGGTAAACATCATACGGCTTCAGATTTATTTTCGTGAACAATTCGAATGAACTCAGCAGTAAGACTCTTTTCCTGCATATTAGCTCGAAATTCTTCCATGGTTCCATTATGTAACATTCTTCCTTTGTGGATGATGGCAATGTCATCGCATAAAAGATCTACCTCACTCATTATGTGACTGGAGAAAATGACTGTTTTACCTTCTTCCTTGCAGTTACGGATCAACGTGATGATATTCTCGGCCGTGATGACATCCAATCCGCTAGTAGGCTCGTCAAAGATGACAACTTCAGGATCGTGGATCATCGTTCTGCATATCGATACCTTTTGTTTCATTCCGGTCGATAATTTTGCAATACGCTTGTTAGCGAACTCATTCATGTCGAGCAGGTTGAATAACTTTTGTTTACGCTCCTCAAATTCGTTCCGGGGAATGCCATACAGATCTGCAAAATACTTAACCATTTCATTAGGAGTCAGTCGACCATACAACCCACTTGATCCTGTAAGAAATCCAATTTTTCTTCTGGCTTCCTGTGGATTTGCAACGGCATCAATTCCGCAAATATTAACCGTTCCCGATGTCGGTTTAAAGATGGTAGCGATCATGCGAAGTGTCGTTGTTTTACCAGCCCCGTTAGGTCCTAACAGAGAAAATATTCTACCCGGCTTACACTGGAGACTTACGTCGTCTACGGCAATGGCAATCGGATCACTTGTTGCAGATTCCTTTCGCTGTTGCTTCGAAAGTGTGAACTCTTTGCGAAGATGCTCAATGATTATCATGTTGAATAAGTTTGTTACGAAAATAGTGATTACGTTAAAAAAGCGATCATATCATAAATAGGATGATTTATTATCTAATTATTAACTAATTTTAGCTTACAATTCTAAAGACATGAAAAAGACTGTTAAACACTCGCTGATCACTATCTTACTACTTACGGTTTTAATCTCATGTAAAAAAGTGGAGGGACCCGGAGGAACTTCTGCCATTAGCGGATATCTGATGGGAGACATGAGGGATGGAGCATTAAATACGATCTGGGAAGGACCGGTCGCTGAAGAACGCGTTTACATCATTTATGGAGATGAAGCCTCATACAGTGAAAGTACTCGAACGGATGAAAATGGCTTTTATCAGTTCAGAGGGTTAACACGCGGAGATTACAAAATATATGCTTTTTCCGGTGATACCACAGGCGGATATGTCAATACGCTTGAACCGGTAAGAGAAGAAGTATCAGTAACGATCAGCAACAAAAAAGAGGTTGTTGATGCGGATGACATCACAATCATCGTCAAACCATAAGTTCACTTATGCGGATCATAAGTTTTCTATCTATTGTTTTTCTGAGCTTCGTTGTATCGGCTCAAACTGACTTCGGTCTCTGGACCGGAATTGAAACTTCAGTACCTTTGAATAAGAAGGTCGAATTTGGCCTGGAAGGACAGTTGAGGTGGGATAATAATGTCAGTTCCCTTGAAAAGATGTTCGCTGCTGTAGGAACGGAATTCCGTCTTGATAAGCACGTTCGTACGGTACTGAATTATCGACTTTCAGGAGAATCGTATAGCCCTATTTATCCTACAAAGACCAAGACTCATCGATTTACATGGGATGTCAATTTACGTGAACTCAACGAACTCTTTACAGACAAGTCTCCATTAGAAGTTACCGTACGGTTGCGTTGGACCAATGAGCATGAAGTTAACGAACGAGTGAATAATTACATTCGGGGTAGACTTGAGCTGGCATACGATGTTGCTGATGGTGATATTACGCCGTATGTATCGTGTGAGTGGTTTTATCATATTAATGATCAGATACATTATACGGCAACCGAAGTACTTACCTACAATAGTATTAACAAGGTTCGACTTAAGTTTGGTTCCAACTTTAAACTTGATGACCATCACGGATTGAAATTGTTTATGAACTATCAACGAGGGATACCGGATAACGACGCTGACATTATTCTGGGTGTCGGCTATAAATACGAATTCAATCGAATACTCGACTAATTCATTCTTTTTTCACTTTGATAGAAGGATAGATTCATTAAAACAATCCACAGCAAAAGAATGGTAATCGTGATTTTTTGAATGAGTGGTAACCAATCAATAAATAATTTGGTATAGTAGATATAGGCATTTGCAGCAATTAAGAAGCAGCAGGCAAGTCCAGTCCACATTAATCCGTAAGCATTATGCCTGCTTAGAGCAACCAAAGACCCAAAGATTGTAATAACGCCAAGTATACCGGCTATATTTAATACGAGATCATGCTGATCTGTGAATAGGAAGACAGCGAAAAACATGGATGCTACTCCAGCGGATTGAATTACCCTTCGCCATAATTTTCTCATTTCGAAATATCTTGGGAATATCAGATAGAAATAACCTATTCCAAAACCGAGAATAAAAATTGCTATTATGGAGATGTTTTTGGCTTCATTAATCTGTCCGTTCAGGGCATTGGGTCCAACCAGATTACACAAATAGTTGTGTACCCAGCTGTAACCGAGTTGAGACGGGTTTGAGTAGGATCCTCCAGGGTAAAGGCTTGTTGAATAAATATATAAGGCAATAAAAAGAGCTATGCAAAATGTGGGAGTCAGCAAGACCCATTGGCGCTTTTGTATTAAATCATTCACAAATCCTTCCTTTGTGCTTACCTGCATTTACGTAGGGATCAAGAGTTTTCAACTCTGTCAGTAACTCTTCAGATGGTGGTGTATGCTGTAGTTCGGTTAGATCGGGTTGACCGGCATCTACCCATGCTGTATACCAAATAGAACCAACTGCTGAAATAGCTGCTCGTAATCGTCGTTCAACCATTCCGTTCAGTCGCTTATGGTATTCCTGACAGAATTCATATGAATAGGTGGAGATGGTCATGTTTCCTCTGCGTTCGTAACTGTATTTTCGATCCGTTGGAATGTCTGCAGTAACATCTAATTCCAGTTGCAACACGGAATCGACTGCATGGTGAGAATCTTCAACTGCTTCCCATATGTAATCGTTGATATTTTCAATATATCCTGCTTTGTCAACAAAATAATCGTAGTCCTCAAAATTAATCTCTACCAGTCGACTCTCCCATAATCCATGGATTCCCTTCTGATTGGTAAGCTGCCCGTTGTAATTTTCAGTTGTGTGCAGTGGGACATGGGCGTCACCAACATAGTGTCCAATATCCGCAGAATATTTAAGGATCAGGTCAACGTTTTTATTCTCGAAGGCTTTTTGCAATTTGTACTTCATTACATTGATGTACCAGGGAACAATGCCATATGCCTGTAAGGTATCTTCAGAGAATTTCTCTACCGCATCATTCCATTTACGAGGAACCACCGCAAATGGGTCTTCTCCCTCATGGACATAATGATCAATGTCAATGTAATGACGCTGCGCTTCACCATCCACAGCATATCTGCGTTTATCCGGGTCAACTGCATGCTCCGTTAAAAATTCAATGTGCTCTTTATAGAAGCCGAACATTTCATGTGGTAGGGTGAGTGTTGCAATTCGGTTAATGCGTTTATGACCAAAGAATCCCCAATGAGATTTTTGCTCTTTTTCCGTCGTTGAAAAAAATAACGGAACAGTCACTAGCAGGACCAAAACTCTATAATTTAACCAGTTTCCCATCTCTTAATATGGGTATTACATCCGTTTGATTCGGTGTGAGACAGTACTTGATATCTTCGTTCAGATTCAGGTTTTTCAATCTTCTTCTGTGCGAGCTAGACTTCAAATAACCGATAGGATTTACCCATGCAGAAAGATACAAATATTTAGCTGCAATTGATGAATCTTCATCGGAGGTGAATTTACCCGTGCTGATAAGGTATTCTGAAATCGCACCGGCACAAACGGTGTCTTCCAGATTAAATTTGTCCTGCCACCCTGAGCACAGACAAAGCGTATTCTTCTCCTGTTCCTCCAGCCATTGACAAAGCGCATCGAGATTAAGCAAAGACCCAACGACAACAGTCGGAGCGTTAGAAGCAATGCTTAAAGCCTTTGTGCCATTTGTTGTCGAAAGAACGATATCTTGACCACGAAATTCTTCTTTCATATAAGAATAAGGTGAGTTGCCGAAGTCAAAGCCATCTACGATTTGCCCCTTGCGTTCCGCTCCAACCAGAAACCCTTTTGCCTGATATTCTTTGGCTTCTTCAACTGTCGCTACAGGAATGATTGAGTTTACGCCATTATCGAATGCTGCACAAATTGCTGAGGTAGCTCTTAATACATCGATCACAACGACAATGTCATACTCTCCTTTGAAGTATTCGTATTCACCGGGCGTGAAACAAACTTCAATATGTTTGCGGTTATCATTCATCTATGGGTAAAGATAATATTCCTACTTGGTTTTTGACTTCAGATTTTCCTGTAGAATAAATAATTCATCACGAAGTCTTGCAGCTTCAATAAAATCAAGCTCCTTTGCTGCTTTTTCCATTTGTTTTCGTGTGTGCTTTATGGCCTTTTCCATCTGTTCTATAGTCATGTATTGCATGACCGGATCTGCAACAATCTGCCTTTCTTCTATTTGTTCATAAGCTTGTAATCCATCTCCGTCAGCAACTTTGGTAGACTCCAAAATTGTCAGTTTTGATTTTTTAAGAGGAGTAGGAGTGATACCATGGGCCGCGTTATACTCCATTTGAATCTCTCTCCTTCTATTAGTCTCATCAATCGTTCTTTGCATGGAATCAGTCACCTTATCAGCGTACATGATCACAGTACCGTTGACATTACGGGCAGCTCTACCTACCGTCTGAACAAGTGATCTTTCATTGCGAAGGAATCCTTCTTTGTCTGCATCAAGGATGGCGACTAATGACACTTCGGGTAGATCTAGCCCTTCTCGAAGAAGGTTTACTCCTATCAGGACGTCGAACTTTCCGAGGCGCAACTGACGGAGGATCTCCACGCGTTCGATTGTATCGATATCAGAATGGATATAACGACAAGGCACACCAACCTTATCAAGGTATTTCTGAAGTTCTTCTGCCATTCTTTTCGTTAGCGTGGTAACAAGAACCCGTTCATTCCGATCAATTCGCAACTGAATCTCCTCGATAAGATTATCGATCTGATTTTTTGTTCCTCTTACTTCGATTATCGGATCAAGCAATCCTGTTGGACGTATGACCTGTTCAACTAATATCCCTTCTGATTGTTCCAGTTCATAATCTGCAGGTGTGGCAGAAACATAAATGACCTGATTTAACATCGCTTCGAATTCTTCAAATTTCAGAGGTCTGTTATCAACAGCGGCCTGAAGTCGGAATCCATATTCTACCAGATTTGTTTTCCGTGAACGATCTCCACCATACATCGCTTTTACCTGTGGAATTGTGACATGACTTTCATCAATGACCATGAGAAAATCATCAGGGAAATAATCCAGAAGACAGAAAGGACGCTGACCCGGTTCACGCCGATCGAAATAACGGGAGTAATTCTCAATTCCGGAGCAGTAGCCCAGTTCGCGAATCATTTCCAGATCGTAAGAAACACGTTCCTTGAGCCTGTTGCTTTCCTCGATCTTACCTTGCTGTCTAAAGTGTTCAACCTGAATTTCCATATCAGCCGCAATCTCATCCACTGCAATGCGGGTGGTCTCCGGTGAGCTGACAAAAATGTTTGCGGGATAGATGCTAATATGTTCAAATGTTTCCAGTACATCATTCGATTTTGGATCAATGGATTGAATGGTGTCGATCTCATCTCCCCAGAATACAATTCGTATCGCATAATCAGTATAGGCGAGAAATATGTCAACAACTTCTCCCTTGACGCGGAACATTCCTCTTTCGAATACTTCATTCGCCCTTGAATAGAGGTTTTCCACCAGCTTGAACAAAAACTTATTTCTGGAAATATGTTCTCCTTTTCGAAGATGAATAACACTATTTGCAAATTCATCTGGATTACCGATTCCATAAATACACGAAACTGATGCTACCACAATCACATCCTTTCTGCCGGATAATAATGCTGAAGTAGCTGAAAGGCGCAATTTTTCAATCTCATCATTAATTGAAAGATCTTTTTCAATGTATGTTCCGGTCACGGGCAGGTACGCCTCAGGTTGGTAATAATCGTAATACGATACAAAGTACTCGACCGAATTTTCAGGAAAGAACTGCTTGAATTCTCCATAAAGTTGAGCGGCGAGTGTTTTATTATGAGATAATACTAATGTCGGTTTATTGGTCTGAGCAATCACATTTGCGATTGTAAAGGTCTTTCCAGAACCCGTTACTCCAAGCAAAGTCTGATGTTCAGAGCCTGAATTAATGCCGTCAACCAATTCCTCAATCGCCTGAGGCTGATCACCTGTTGGTTCGAATTCTGAAACGAGTTGGAAATCCATATACCAAAGTTAACGCTTCGTGATTAATTCTTAGACCGACTGGCTATTTTAAATCCTAGAGACTGACTATATTTGCACAAATAATTCCTTATATGGTCTGGATAGTCTTTCTTATCATCATTTTCGCTCTGCTAGCACTTGATTTGGGTGTGTTTCATAAGAAAGATGAGAAGGTCACCATGAAAGCGAGCCTGGTATGGACGGCAATCTGGGTTACGATTGCTTTGATCTTCGGAGGAGTTGTCTACTATATGTACGACACCAACCTCATGAATGTCAATCCTGATGGCTCCAGTCCATTGGAAGCAATGATCCATTATTATACAGGATACGTCATTGAAGAATCGCTGAGTCTGGATAATATCTTCGTAATGGCGATGATCTTTAAGTATTTTAGAGTAGAAGACAAGTACCAACACAATATTCTATTCTGGGGAATAATCGGAGCGGTCTTTTTCCGGATGGGAATGATTCTCGTTGGAGCTGCATTCGTAAATCACTTTACCTGGGCTATGTACGTTTTCGGAGGGGTGCTGTTGTTCTCCGCATTTAAAATGATCAAAGAAGGGGAAGAGAGCGAAGATTTCGAACAATCATTTGGAGTTCGCATGCTTGGAAAAATTTACCCGATAGACTGGACCATTTCCAATGGAAAGTATCTGGCAAAAAAAGATGGTAAAGTTGTGGCAACTTCTTTGCTTGCTGCTCTTGTGGTGGTTGAATTTTCGGACATCTTATTTGCTGTGGACTCCATACCGGCGATATTTTCTGTTACAACCGACTCGTTCATTGTCTTTACATCAAACATCTTTGCAATCCTTGGTCTTCGAAGTTTGTATTTCTTCCTGGCTAACATGCTTGATAAGTTCAAATACATGAAATATTCCCTGATATTTGTTCTGATGTTCGTGGCATTTAAAATGATTTTCTCTGCTTGGATACATATGCCGGCTCTCGTATCACTCGGCGTGATCGTAATGTCGTTGTTAGTAGGAATCCTAGCTTCTTTAACAAGTACCAAAGGCAAAGCAGTTAACGACGGAAAGGACAACTAAATACGATTTATCTGGAAGCACTAACTTTGTAAGACATTTTACGATATGAAGATATACAACAACATACTTGAAACGATTGGCGATACACCGCTCGTCAAATTGAATAAACTCACTAAAGATGTCAAGGCAACTGTTTTGGCAAAAATCGAAACGACTAATCCAGGAAACTCGGTAAAAGATCGGATGGCGCTCAAAATGATTGAAGATGCAGAAGCGTCCGGACTCCTCAAGCCTGGTGGAACAGTCATTGAAGGAACATCAGGGAATACAGGAATGGGACTTGCACTAGCATGTATCGTAAAAGGGTATAAGCTGATCTGTGTTCTGAACGATAAACAATCGAAAGAAAAGATGGATATTCTTCGTGCTGTAGGAGCAGAAGTAGTTGTTTGTCCAACAGCTGTAGATCCGGGTGATCCAAGATCCTATTATTCCGTTTCAAAGAGGTTGGCACAGGAAACGCCTAATTCGTGGTATGTAAACCAATACGATAATCTTTCGAACCGTCAGGCTCACTACGAACAGACAGGACCGGAGATCTGGGAACAGACAGATGGAAAAATTACTCATTTTGTAGTCGGTGTTGGTACCGGAGGAACGGTCTCGGGAATAGGGAAGTATTTGAAAGAACAGAATCCGGATATTAAAATCTGGGGGATTGACACCTATGGTTCGGTATTCAAGAAATACCATGAAACAGGGGAGTTTGATGAAAGTGAAATCTATCCGTATATAACGGAGGGAATAGGAGAAGACATACTTCCTGCTAATGTTGATTTCGACATCATTGATCACTTTGAAAAAGTGACAGATAAAGACGCAGCCGTATATACGAGAAGGCTTGCTCGCGAGGAAGGAATCTTTGTTGGTAACTCAGCAGGGGCAGCAATAAAAGGATTGCTTCAGATGGCGGATAGGTTGACGGAAGATGATATGGTTGTGGTACTATTCCATGACCATGGTTCACGCTATGTAGGTAAGATGTTTAATGATGACTGGATGCGCGAACGCGGATTCCTGGATGAAGAATTAACAACAGCAGGTGACATTGTTGCAAAACATGGAGAGCAACCATTGGTTTCTTTATACAGCGAAGAACTTGTTTCGCACGCGATCGATCGAATGAGAAAACACTTCATCTCTCAAATTCCTGTTGTGAAGGAAGGTGAATTTGTCGGATCGTTAGACGACAATAAAGTCTACCAGTTATTACTCGATAACCCTGAATTAAAAGATACTCCTGTCTCGTCTGTTATGGGTAAACCTTTTCCAATTGTAAAGGAGGACACGACGATTGAGGCCTTATCGAAGTTAATCGACAAGGACAATAGTGCAGTAGTGGTTGAGCTAAAAGGAGGTGGACACCACATTATAACGAGACACGATCTGATCTCAGCAATAGCTTAATGATTAATGTAAAGGATCAGCTGGGGAATATTGTTCACCTTTCAGAGGTTCCAAAACGCATTATTTCACTTGTTCCTTCTCAAACTGAACTTCTTTTCGATCTCGGTCTTAAGGATGAGGTTGTAGGAATTACCAAATTCTGTGTCCATCCGAAAGAATGGTTCGATTCGAAACAGCGCGTTGGAGGTACCAAAAAAGTTAACATGGGTCTGGTGGTTTCACTTCAGCCGGATCTTATCATTGCTAACAAAGAAGAAAATACGCAGGAAGATATTAAAGCCCTTCGCGAAATTGCTCCTGTTTGGATCAGCGACGTTGTCACCTATGAAGATGCACTGGATATGATTCGTCAGGTTGGTATGCTAACTGCGAAAGAAGAAGAAGCGAACAGACTTGTTTCTGAAATAGATGCGGCCTTTAACGCGCTTGATGTTCCTACCGGAAAGCCTGGGAAGGAGGTTCTTTATTGCATATGGAATGATCCTCTAATGGCTGTTGGTAAAGACACATTCATCGACGAAATGTTGAAGAAGTGCGGATATTCAAATTGTATTTACCAATCAAGATATCCGATAGTAGAACCACCATCCATTGATCCTGATTACGTCTTTCTTAGCTCCGAACCATTTCATTTCAATCAATCCCACGAAGAACAAATTAGAAAGCTGTTTCCAAAGGCTTCTGTCATCAGAGTAGATGGCGAAGCATTCTCATGGTACGGGAGCAGAATGTTAAAAAGTCCTATCTATTTTGAACGTTTGATAAATCAAACGGTATAGATATTCATTAACAATTGTTTTCTAAACCAAATCGGTGTACCTTTTTATGTACGTCGCATTATAATACTAAAACGCCATGAAATTAATTCTACTCACACTCAGCACCTTATTGTCTTCATCAATTATTTTCGCACAGTGCTTTACTTCGTATACAATTCCCGAGAAGAAGGAAACGCGCAAGGAAAGAAAGAAACAGGAGGAATCCAATATTGTTAATACCATTCCTTCGCCTAATAGCTCTACAGATGATATTACGTTTGATGGAAAGAACCTGTGGGTGGGAACAGCGAGTGGATATATCTATCAGGTGGCACCTGCGAACGGAGAAATTTTGAAAGAATTCAAAGTGGCATCTCAATATGCATATGGTTTATGCTTTGATGGAGAATCATTGTGGTTAGCAGAACGTGATAACCACCGCATTGTAAAAATGGATACCTCCGACGGTAGCATCCTGAAAGTATTAGAATTTCCGAGTTACTTGAGTCTGAATGGACTTGCATGGGTGAATGGGAACCTGTGGATGAACAACAATGAAGAAGCTTCAGCAATTGGAGATACGACCTTCATTATTTCACCCGAGACCGGAGATATAATCGAACGCTTTATTCCGAATGGAGAGCAACCTACGGGATTAACCTATGACGGGAAATACATTTGGACATCCGACAATAAGAAGGATGAAATTTACAAGTTGGATCCTCGGACGCATGAAGTTCTTGAGACAATTCCTGCACCAGGAGGTGAGTTTCCGAATGGATTGGCTTTTGATGGACAGTATCTGTGGGTTTCAAACAATGAGTCAGACGAGTTATACCAAATTGACATAGGGTTTGAACCAGTAGTCGAAAGGCAAAAGCTTATTGCAGAATTAATTCCGATACCACTCATCGAAGTTCCGGTTCCGGAAATAGAGGTCGAAGAAGAGCAGATTTTAGAAGTAGTTTCTCCAGCGATTGCTGAATTAAGGATCTATCCGAACCCTGTTAGTGACATCCTTCATTTCACGAGCAATCTAGAAGGAACATTTGAAATTGAGATATATAACTCCCTTGGAGAACTTGTTTATAAGGGAGAGCGTGTTCAAAATCGAATTAATACATCTCGGTTTGTGACAGGTGTTTATCTCTTAAGAGCTAAATCCGGAGAACAAGTATTTACCAAGCGATTTATCAAGCACTAGCATTACAAGACCTGGCTTTCGATCAGAAAGCTTAGAAAGGCGTTGATGGCGTGTTGATCTTTGATGAAATCAATCTCGCCTGACATATTGTAATGATCACCTTTATCCTGCGTAATACTTATATGGCAAGTATTAATCTTTAGACTTAATGCTTTACTCGCGGTGTATTGAGGGAAGAAATCCAGTATGCGTTGCATACGCTTAGTACTCTCGATGTTCGTTAGTCGATCCAGACGTCCGTCCAAAAGAAAAACTTCATTCCCACCGTAATCAATGATCTTTGGAACTTCCTGAAGTCCAATGTAGATACTGTTATCTTCGTATTGCTGCCAATAAAACTTGATGCCACCGTATTCAAATGAATGTCCAGATTGTTTAAATACATCTTCGTATTCAGAAGCATTCCATTTCGCTTCAAGCGAATCGAGTTCGGCATGAAAATCAACGGGCTGGTCAAATTTCATCAGCGCATCAATTAGCGGAATATAAAGGAGAGTAGGATCGTCTACAATTTTGACCCCATGATAATTTAGCGAAATACCGCAGAGGTGTTCAGTCGGTAGATTAAAGCCAGCGAAGTATTGAGATATACTGTCTTTTACGTTCCTGGACAGTGCTTTAGCAGTAAAGTGAATGCCATCCGGACTCAAACGCTTCGATAAATGTTGATGCATGTGAAGTTTTAGATCCACTTTACCGGAAACAGTCACTTTGTTTTCAGTCAGATCAAAGGATAGATTTGTGTTTCGAATCAGATCAGATTCCCGTAAAAATCCGTCGTTCGATATAGTCGTTGCAATTGAGTTTTCATCCCGCTGGCGATTTGAATACTCATTCAGTACGGATGATTCTTCCTGAAGCACCTTCGCAGCCTGAATCTGTAGATCAGCTGCAGTGAGATTGCGTTGACCTTCCATATCATGCTGAGTTAATATCACGCCGACATGATCATTCGCACTATAAGCCTGATTCTTACTAATAAACTCTCCAATGTTCTTGCGAAATAAATGCGGTTGATCCAGGTTAATAATTAAACCATCAACCAAAACACTGTCATAATTTTTAGAAAAGAAAACGATATCCGAGTTGTAGTCAATACCGAGTCGTGCACGCTCTTGCTTGCCCTGACTCTTTCTTTTATATAACTCTTCAATCAATCGGATGATTCCCTCATCTTCAGCGAGAATAACGGTGTTGAATCCTTCTTCCAGTAAACGCCGGCCATTTAGAACCATGACAAAGCGAGCATCCGCAGGGACGTGTTTTAAATTTTCATTGTCACTAATTTCCAGAATAAACCTACTCACCATGAATATACCCCAAAACATTGTCAGGGCAAATATTCCAATCAGAAAGCGAGTTATGCGATTCTTACCTTGCACGAGGCAAAATTAAACATTTGTTTAATGTAAATTTGCACCATGAGGATAATTGCTCGATTTATATTTTGGCTAATTGGTTGGAAAGTAGATAAAACCGTACCTAAGGGAATTAACAAATGCGTGGTTGTAGTTGGTCCGCATACCTCCAACTGGGATTTCGTACTCGGTAAACTGGCCTTTATTAGCTATGGGGTGAAGGTTAAATTCCTGATAAAAAAAGAGGCATTTGTTCCTGTGTTTGGTTGGATCCTGAAGTGGATGGGCGGAATTCCTGTTGACCGTAGTAAGAATAACAATTTGACAGAATACGCGGTGTCACTATTCGATAGCTACAAGAACCTCTATCTTGTTTTCACACCTGAGGGAACCAGAAAATACAATCCAAACTGGAAGAAGGGATTCTATTACATTGCGATAAAGGCTAAGGTTCCTATCTATATCGGTTATGTTGATTACAAGAACAAGCGTGGTGGCTTTCATAGCTTATTTGAGCCAACCGGTGATGTTGATAAAGACATAGAACACATTAAAAGCGTATTGAAGCAATTTCAGGGTAAGTATCCGGAAAAGGGTATCTACTAATTAATCCTTGTCTTCGATCTTTCCGGTTTTCGCATTAAAGCCGTAGGGGCAGTGTCGACAACCACTTTTACAACAATATCCCCTTTTTAAAAGATACTTTTCTGTAAATACGATAAAGCCTTCGGGTGTAAGATAGTAGTCTTCTTCACCCAGATCCTGGCGCTTGGAAAATCCTGACATGTCATCCGGCATACCCCAAAATTACGATATTTACATCGATGATAAATGATTTGATATCAACTAAAGATTCTATAACACAGGAAATTCAGGACCCACTGTTCGAATCCTATGGTGTTCAGGTATTCATCAAAAGAGACGATCTGATTCATTCAGAAATTTCAGGAAATAAATGGCGTAAACTGAAATATAATATTGCAAAATGTCTGGATCAAAGAAGTACGGGCATTCTTACATTTGGAGGAGCCTATTCAAATCATTTGGTGGCAACCGCTGCTGCTGCCAACCTTGCTGAGCTTGATTCAGTAGGAATTGTTCGTGGCGATGAACTCGACCCTAATAGCAACAGCACACTAAAACGGTGCATTGAATACGGGATGAAATTGAAGTTTATTCCAAGATCTAGTTATGACTTACGTGCTGAGAAATACTTTCAGGAGGAGTTACTTGAAGAGCATTCCAATTATCTATTGGTTCCGGAAGGCGGGGCGAATTATTATGGAATAATCGGTTGTCAGGAGATAATGACTGAGACTAAGGACCAGGTTGATCATGTTTTTGTAGCACAAGGTACAACGACTACGAGCTGCGGAATACTTTCATCGTTAACCGGAGATCAAAAGCTATGGGGTGTAAGTTCTTTAAAGGGATTTGATTCGCGATCAGAAATGGAACTACTCATGTTGAACAGTGGTTTCGATGGAGAATATGTCAATCAGTTGATGTCTAAATACACGTCTCTGGAATCATATCATTTTGGTGGCTATGCGAAATACAATGAGAACCTGTTACACTTTATAAGGGCATTTCATCAAGACCATCAGATTAAATTAGATCCGGTCTATACAGGTAAAGCCATGTACGCACTAATGGATTCTGTACGAAAAGGTCTGATGGATAATTCCAAGGTACTCTTTGTACACACAGGTGGTGTCCAGGGTGCTGGCTCAATTGAAAAACAATCAGGGATAGAACTGTACCCGGATTAATTACGAGATTCGATCGAATATAGCCATTTCTTCGGCCGTCAGTTTACTTTCGATGACAGCATGGATTAACATATGAGATGAACTGATGTAGGCCCGATTAACCAGCAATGCTTCAGATACGTGTAATTCGGAAAGCTGCTCCTGACTAATAGATTTCATTGTTTGTTGGACAAACCTGGCATCTTCTTCATTTAATTTATTGGACATCTCAAAAGCTAATTCTACTATGCTTTCATGATCGTCAAGCCTTAATAAGCCTTCGAGTTTATTGTATAGCTTAGTCATTCGATCGACCAGGTCTTCATCTATTTTGCTCAAAAACTTGCTCTCCTCAGATTCGAATTCGACAACATTGTGTTCGATGTCTTTAATGATCTTCGCTGCATTCAGTGCCTGTCTTGCTGCATGCATTGCCCGTTCAAGGTTTTTGTTCTCGTCATCGTTTAGATCTTCTGAATGAACCTTGGTAGCAAACTCAAAGATCTCGGTTTGAAGAATCTTTAACTCCTCGTATTTCTCACGCTTGTCAACTTCCTTTTTAAACGGATTGAGATTTTTCCAGCTTCCAGCCTGAAGGGTTACTGCCGATAGATTGTATTCCATCACGCGTTGAATGAGTACATTGATCTCATTTAACAGTCCCGAGTATGCAGCGTCGTATATGTTCGGTGTTAATTGATGTATATAGGTTGTAACATCCGTATGTTTATCAGGCACCAGTTGCACAAGTAACCGGGAAAAAGTGCCAATAAAAGGGTAGAAGAAGATGACACCGATCAAATTAAAAATTGTGTGAAACAGGGCAATGGCGATAACTGGAGAGTTGTCAACCGGACCCAGGATCATCTCAATGAGAAAGGTCATTGGCCATAAGAGTAAGACACCTATAATTGCAGTTATTACGTTAAAAGACAAGTGACTTAGTGCAACTCGTTTTTTAATTTGTGAAGAATTGATACCGCCGATGAGTACAGTTGCGGTTGTTCCGATATTTGCACCGATCACCATGGCGGCTGCACCTTCAAAGCTAAGCAACTGAGCATTGATTCCCGTAAGAACAAGGGCAATAGTAGCAGAACTACTTTGCATAGCAGCCGTGATGATAATACCCACGGCCAGAAAGGAGAACAAATTATAGCTCGGTAAGTCGTCAATGGAAATGGATTGTGATAATTGTTCAACGCTTTCTTTCATGAAATCCAGACCCATGAACAACAAACCAAAAGAGACAAGTAGCTTCGAAATATTCGAATAGCGTTTTGACTTACCCAAAAAGATGAGAATTAAACCGCCAACTCCGATAATTGGCAAAGTGATGGCCTCAATCTTTACCTTAAACCCTATAGCTGCAACAATCCAGGCTGTTGCTGTAGTCCCGAGATTTGATCCGAGTATAACACCGATTGCATTATCCATCGCCATGATTCCCGCTCCAACGAAAGCCAGAACCATTAATGAGACTGCTGAGCTACTCTGTAATAGCGCTGTCACCACTGAGCCACTTAGGATGGCTTTTAATCGTCCTTTGGTCTGTTTTCGAATAAAACCTTTAAAAGAGCGTCCCGCTATTTCTTTGATTGAACTTTCGAGCATGTACATTGCAAACATGAAAACTCCCAGTCCACCGAGTAATTTCCAAAAATCGATATGTTCAATTAAGTTCATCTTATGCTAACAATCGAATAAGCTCTGCGGCTTCTTTAACGTCATGTACACGCAATATTCTTGCTCCTTTTGACAAGGCAATAGCATTCAACGCAATAGTTCCATTGAGTGAGTCTTCCGGGCTGACATTCAATTTCTTATAGATCATTGATTTACGTGAAAGTCCCGCTAATACGGGTAAGTCAAACATATTCAATAATTGAAGGTTTTGCAATAAAGCGTGACTCTGTTCCATTGTCTTACTAAACCCGAATCCGGGATCCAGAATGATATCGTGAACGCCGGCGGTTTTTAACTGATCTGTTTTCTCTTTGAAATATCGGAAGATATCCTTGAGTAGATTATCATACGTAGTTAGTTTCGTCATCGTTTGAGGATTCCCACGTATATGCATTAAAATGTAAGGCGTTTTGTAACGAACAGCGACATCTATAATCTTCGGGTCGATCTCGAAGCCACTAATGTCATTGATGATTTGTGCTCCCTCATTTATTGCTGTTTCTGCGACCTCTGAACGAAAAGTATCGATGGAAATAACGGCTTCTGGAAACGACTTTTTAATGGTGCTAATTGCCAATGTGATTCGCCTGGTTTCTTCTTCAATCGCGATGTCATCAGCTCCGGGACGTGAAGAGTAACCACCGATATCAATTATCGTGGCGCCATCATTTAACATTCTTTCAGTTTTCTGTAGTATTTCTTCCTCAGTTGACGTTCTGCTCCCGCTATAAAAGGAATCCGGTGTTACGTTCAGAATACCCATAACAACCGGACGGGATAAATCAAGCAATTTATCGTCCAGCCGCACAGTGAATTTCCTCTGAAAATATGTATCTTCAACGTTTGAATGCAGCATATGGAATTAATGAATAAAACGAATACTGAATATACAAATGTAATCAATGTTTGCAGAGATATTTTCTCTAAGAAAACAAAGGACTATGGTACAGCGTGGCGCATTTTGCGACCAAGCTCTTTGACGGACCAATTATTCATTAAAGCGCAGCGTATCAGAACCATTCAGGAGACGGGAGAAAACAAAGTAGGTGAGAACATAGAGGATGAGTTTATTGCTATTGTGAATTACTGTATCATGGCTATTATTCAACTGGAAGAGAAGGAACTCAAAGAGGTTGAGTTGAATGCTGATCAGGCGGTAGCGTTGTACGATAAATACGCCGGAAAAGCGAAAGATCTGATGGAGAAAAAGAACCACGACTACGGCGAAGCGTGGCGTGACATGCGCGTTAGTTCATTAACAGACATGATCCTGCAAAAGATACTTCGGGTTAAACAGATAGAAGACAATAATGGAAGTACCATTATCAGTGAAGGTATCGATGCCAACTATTTTGATATGTTGAATTATAGTGTTTTTGCCCTGATCCATTTGGGTAAAGGACAAGGCGCTTAATAGCAAAACAATGAGAGAAAGAATAACACTAGAAGGTAGATCATTACTATTCAATAGCATATTCGTCCTGTTGAATCTTATTGGTATGGCTTTCATGGTAATGGGATATCATGAGAGCTTTGAGAAGCAATCCACGATGTTTCTGACAATAGGACTGATTCTGCTGATACTGAGTATTGGTGGTCTTATCATTATGAAGGGACGAATGCTCATGTCGAGTGTCGCACGGGTAATCATAGGTGGGTTATTCATCGTTTCCGGGCTGGTAAAGGCAAATGATCCAATGGGCTTTGCCTACAAACTGGAAGAGTATTTTGAAGATGGAGCATTGGCTTATAGAATAAAAGAATGGTTCTCTGCGCCCGGTTTCTCAATGGAGTTTTTCATAGATTATGCATTGTTTCTCAGTATTCTGATCTGTATAGCAGAGATAGTTCTTGGTGTATTGACGATTATAGGAGGGAAGATCAAACTGGTCTCTTACCTGTTAATGTTGATGATGCTGTTCTTTACTTTTCTTACATGGCATACCGCGAATTGTGATCCGGATTCGAAATTTACGGATAGAGATACTTACGCAGCCAACGATCCGATTGCCCAGATTAAGATTGATGAAGCCAAAGCGAACGAAGATATCACGATCGTCTCCAGTAATAAGGAGGAGGTAGTGGTCGATGAAATGAAACAACCGCAGTGCGTAAAAGATTGTGGATGTTTTGGTGACGCACTGAAGGGATCAGTGGGAAGATCCTTAACTCCGAACGAATCGCTTTGGAAGGACATCGTTTTGCTCTACCTGGTGCTATGGGTTTTCATCGCTCAATGGCAGATCAAACCAAATACGCGAAAGGATAACATGGTGTTTGTACCCACCTCAATTATGGTGATTATCTTCTTTTGCTGGGTGTTTGGTTGGTATTTCCCATTCTGGTTCGGACTATTAGCGATTCTCTCTTCATTGTGGTTGTTAAACCTTAAGCACAAGTACCTTAGTAATCATTGGATGGTAGCGTTGCTGGTAACCGTCTGGTGCATTATTCTGGAAATCTATGTGCTAATGTATGTTCCTTTGAAAGATTACCGACCTTATTCTGTTGGTTCCAATCTGATCGAAAACATGAACAACGGTGTGAAAGGTGAGTCCGCGTTTTACTATACGATTACGAATCTGGAAACAGGAGAATCACAGTATTTACCGATGGGTGAAATAGATCCGGAAGTCTGGTCGAATACGGAGAAATGGAAGTCGGAATATGAAGGTGAGGTAGTTGTTGTTGAGCCAGTGAATCCGTCTATTATGGACTTTAACCCGGTTATTTACATGGAGGACATCTCTGATGCTGAGCGAAATGTCTCATTCGTTAAAGCGATGCTGGATACTTCCATGACACAAGTGCTTAAGATTCATTCCATAGAATATGATTCGGATATGGAAACACCAATTGAGGAGTATATACCTGAAATGTTCCCACCGGAAGAATACACGATTCTCGATACGATTGTCAAGATCAATCCGGCAATAACCGATCTGCAGATTAAGGATGCGATACTGGCGGAAGATAAAATCGTCATGTTGGTGTCAAGAAGACTAAGTGAAGCTAATCTGAATGAGATAGACCGAATTAAAGAGATCTTTGAAGCGTGTCAGAGAAAAGGAGTACCATTCATATTTGTATGTAATTCTTCGCGTGAAGAGATCAATGCATTTAGAGATAAACATAAGTTCGATGTGCCAACGTTTATCATGGATGAGATCGAGCTGAAAGTTATTTCAAGATCAAATCCTGCTTTGTTGGTGATCGAAAATGCCATAGTGACTGAAAAGTATTCACACCGATCAATTCCGAGAGGAAAGAGCTTTACAGAGAAACATTTAAAATAATGGGGAGAAAAGTAGTTGCAGGAAATTGGAAGATGAATTTAGGTCTGGCTGAAGGCGTTCAGTTGGTTAAAGAAATTGAAGCAAACTACACGAGTAACGACGAGATACGTGTAATGGCATTTGTACCATCGTTATTCGTTAGCACACTGGCAGATACTGCATCCAGTTTGGAAATTGGTGTTCAGAATTTTTACCATGAGTCGAAAGGAGCATTCACCGGAGAAATTTCAATTGAGCAGGTAACCGGGTGTGGAGCATTTATTGGATTAATAGGACATAGCGAACGACGCTCAATTTTCGGGGAAACCAATGAACTGTTGAAGGCAAAGGTTGACGCAGCTGTAGCGAATGAATTTGAGTTTATCTTTTGCTGCGGAGAACCGCTCGAGGTTCGGGAAGCGGGAAATGAAAATGACCACGTTCGACAGCAATTGGAAGAGAGTCTATTCCACCTAAGTGCAAATGACATGAAGGAAATTCTGATTGCCTATGAGCCGGTTTGGGCCATTGGTACAGGTAAAACAGCCAGTACACAGCAAGCGGAAGACATGCATAGCGCTATTCGCAGCTGGATTTCTGAGAAGTACGGAGAAGACATAGCTGATTCTGTGAGTATTCTTTATGGCGGTAGCTGTAACCCACAGAATGCTTCGGAGTTATTTGCATGTGAGAACGTGGATGGTGGATTAATTGGGGGAGCATCATTAAAAGCAGATTCTTTCTGCTCGATAATCAACGCTTAAGAATTGGATACACTAGAATTGAATATTAAGCTCAAACCGTGTAAACCGTGGAGCGAGATTTTAATTGCTGAGCTGGCAGAGCTTGGTTTCGACAGCTTTGTGGAAACGGATGAAGGTATTCAGGCATATGCTCCAGCAGAATTGAACTATCAGGAGGTACTCAAACAATCATCGCTCTATTCAAATGATGAACTGGAGTTTGAGCTATCTCACGAGATTATCCCACAACAAAACTGGAATGCCAAGTGGGAAGAAGAATTTGATCCTGTTCATGTTGAAAATTATGCGACTATCCTGGCGCCATTTCACGATGCCGTAAATGTCGTTGGCTTACCTGTGATCATACAGCCACAAATGTCTTTTGGAACAGGGCATCACCAGACGACCTGGTTGATGACGAAAATGTTGTTTGAAATGGATCTCCCCGAAAAGGTGCTCGACATGGGTTCCGGAACAGGAGTATTGGCTATTATCGCTGAGAAACTTGGAGCTAAAGAGATTCTGGCGATCGACATAGAAGAATGGGCAGCAATTAATGCCAAGGAAAATGTAGAGTTAAACAAATGTGAGCTAATAGAGGTGGTTGAAGGTGATGTAGATAAGATTGGCGACCGGAGATTTGGATTAATTATTGCTAACATCAATAAGAATATTCTGAAATCACATTTACAAGCATATAACAGGGCGCTAGAGCTTAATGGAACTTTACTGTTGAGTGGGTTCTTCGAGTCCGATGTTGATGAAATGACCGACTTTGCGAAGGATTGTGGTTTCAGAAAGGATAAAGTATTGACCAAAGATGAATGGGCAGCCATGAGTCTGACTAAAACGAACGAATAGGTATGAATTGGATGAAAGTATTAGCTGCTTCGATCAGCATCCTTGTTTCTTGTGTAACATTTTCACAGAGCTATCCCGATGACCGGGATAAGTTCGTCAAACAATTTGAAAAACTCCTAAGAGAATACGGTAATGGTGATTATCAGACTTTCGCCAAGAAAACCCTTCCAACGCAATTACTGGAATCGGGAGATTTTCCGGATGATTACTTTCATCGAATGGTGCAGACCTGTAACCTGCTGGAAACGAAGAAATTCAAGATATATCCTGACATCTATAATTACGTATATTCTGTAAGCGCACTAATCGCCAGTAAGCAATCAGAAGCCAGCTTTAAGGCCTGGCACAGTTCAGCAGATAAACTACTGGATAGTCGGAACTCTAAAAAGTTCAGTGATTTTGCAGATATGTCCGCAGGCTTCTTTTCGGAAAGAAAAATAGCTACAGCATCGAATTTTGACTGGTTCTATACAGGAGGAAGCTATGAGTTTAAATTCGATAATAAGGCATTTATTGAATTTGAAGGAGGAAGACTCGTTTGTCGTGTGGCTAGTAACAAGGCAAGTGATAAAGGGATGATCATCGATAGTATGGCCATCATAGATGCAAAAGGAACCTACGATCCAAGTTTGAAAAAATGGCAGGGAGAAAGTGGAAAGATCACCTGGGAAAAGGTTGGATTAGACCCACAGAAGAATTTTGCAGTTTTTGAAGACTATGAAGCCTCTCTTAGAACATCGACCGTTCGATTCGACACCGTTACGCTTACTACCAGTTACTTCGAGAAGCCTATTACCGGAATCATGACCGATCGGGCATTCAAGATAAACAGAGAAGAGGACAAGGTCTATCCGCAGTTCCTGTCATTCGATCGCAAATTAATTATTAAGGAAATCAAACCAAATGTTGATTACGTAGGTGGCTTTCAGTTGAAAGGTGCAAGCTTTATTGGTGCAGGAACCAATGCTGAACCGGCATCGATTACAATCAAACGCAACAACGTCCCGTTCATATATTCAAAATCACAACTGGTAATTGTATCCGAAAAAATGATTCAGGTACCGCGCGCGGAGACTGCTATTTACTTTGGAACGGGTGATTCGCTTTATCATCCCGGTGTTGAACTTAGCTACGACCTGGAAAAACAGAATATCCAATTTGCACGATCACGAAAAGGAATTGGTGAAGCGCCTTTTCAGGACTCTTATCACCAACTTGATATTTTTGTTCCGAAGATCACATGGGTGTATGATTCAGATCGAATGGATTTCACCTATGAATTTGGCACTGGTCAGGAGCAACGAATTGCTAGCTTCGAGTCCAAGGACTATTTCGATGCGCGTCTATACGATGAATTGCAGGCGATGAGTAAACTGCATCCGCTTGTTGCACTTTCCAGATATGCCTACAAATACGATGAGCCTATCATGAGTGAAGGCTCTGCAGCGACTGCGCTATCTATGACAGTTGAGCAAGCTAAAGCGACTTTATTGAAACTTTCAAATCTTGGTTTTATCACCTATGATACCGAGGCAAAAACAGTTCGCATAAACGACAAGCTGGAAACATTCGTTGCGGCCAAGGCGGAACGTAAGGATTACGATAATATGGTATTTAAAACAGACCTTCGTCCCAAAGAATTAAAAGGCTACACGAAAGAGCAGATCGAAAAGGATCCGTATTTAAGCTCTGTTCAGGAAAGATATGATGAACTGAACGAGAAACGTCGACTGATGAAAAATTATGCGACGATGGACCTGACAACCATGGCGCTTAGTCTGAACGCAGTTGATAATGTACCGATTTCTGCAAATAAAAACGTTGTGATATTCCCGGGAAGCAATGAGATAACGCTCAAGCAAAACAGAGACTTCAACTTTTCCGGTTGGGTGAATGTTGGGAAAATGGAGATCAATACGGTGGCTTCAGAGTTTCACTACGACGAGTTTAAGATCAAAATCCTGCAGAGCACGGATGCAATTATTCGAGCAAGGCCACTCCGAAAGGAAGACGGAATGCGCCCTATACCTATGGTTAGTAGTATCTCAGGAATTACAGGAGACGTTATTATCGATGACGTTGAAAACAAATCAGGAACAAAGCCAGGGTTCGAGTATTACCCGATTTTGAAATCAACTACGGAGACTAAGATCTTTTATAACTCCAAAGATATTTTCAGAGGTGTATACGATAGCACACGTTTCTATTATACACTTGATCCATTTGAATTGGATAGTATGAACAGCTTTAATGAAGCAGCTCTTCAATTTGAGGGTGAGTTGACATCAGCGGGTATATTTCCTGTTATTCGTGAACCGGTGAAGATCATGCCGGATTATTCATTTGGCTTTTCAACCAAAGCACCTCCGGGAGGCTATCCATTTTACGGCTCAGAAGCGAAGTATGAAAATAAAATACTTTTGTCCCACAATGGACTACAGGGCGCTGGGACTATTAACTTTATTCATTCGACTTCCATTTCAAAAGGCTTGAATTTCCTACCGGATTCGACTATCGGTTATGCTAACTTCGAAAACAAGGCCCACGAGACGGCTGTCGAATTCCCTCCGGTTAAAGCGGAACAGGCTTACATTACGTATGTACCTCAGGATAATAAGTTAAAGGTGGCATCATTACCTAAAAAACCATTAGACTTTTTTGACGGCGAAGCTACGATGACCGGTATTGCTATTATTCAGCCGACAGGCATGACAGGGGATGGTTTTATGGACCTTGGTCGCGGAACGCTTGTTTCTGATGGATTCTCATATAAACGCTGGGATGTAGATGCCGATACGGCTGATTTCAATTTGGCCAATACTAATGAGGATGTTACAGAAGATCCATTCGCATTGAAAACAGATAACGTCTCGGCTCATGTTTCCTTTAAAGAACGCAAGGGAGAGTTCAACTCAAATCAAGGAGAATCACCGGTGGTATTCCCGGTTATTCAATACATGTGTAAGATGGACAAGTTTACCTGGTTCATGGACGAATACTCAATAGAGATGGAACGTCAACAAGATCAGGATGTGGCAATCAACACGGGAGTAGATCTCAAAGGACCAAACTTCTTCTCTTTACATCCAAAACAGGATTCACTTCAGTTCCGCGCCCCAAAAGCAAAATTCAGCGTGAAGGAGAAAACGATCTATTGTGATGAGGTAGAGTATGTGGATATTGCCGATGCGCGTATTTATCCTGATAGTATGAAACTGAATATCCGCAAGAAAGCGAAGATCGATGAATTGCATAATGCGACGGTGGTTGCCAACTATATCACTAAGTATCACAAATTCGAAGATGCGATCGTATCGATCAATGCAAGACGAGATTACAAGGCAAGCGGTATGTATGCTTATTACGATGCGGATAGTACGAAGTTCAATATCCTGATGAATAATATCGGACTGGACACATCCTACCAAACAGTTGCATCAGGTGATATCGCTGAACGTCAGAATTTTAAGTTGAGTCCTCGATTTGATTATTACGGAAAGGCCATAGTCAAGGCATCAGATCCGACGATCACATTCGACGGAGCGACAAGAATTAACCACGATTGCAATAAGTTCGATCGAAACTGGATGTCGTTTACAGCTCAACTAGATCCAAAAAACATTCAAATACCGGTTGCGAAAGAAATGAAAGATCTAGATGGAAATCCGATTTCAGCGGGTATCGTCTGGCGAAATTCAAGGGCACGTGATAGTGTAGAGCTCTATCCGACTTTCCTTTCAGCGTTGGATTCAAAAGAAGATCCGATTGTAATCACAGCTTCCGGTTATCTGCAATACAAAGAGGATGCGAAAGAATTCCAGATCGGATCTAAAGAGAAGCTTTTGAGTATCAAGGAACCGGGGAACTACATTGCACTTCATACAGAAAGTTGCTCCATGAACGGAATGGGGAATATATCGCTTGGAATGGAATTCGGTGAAGCACCTGTTGATGCGGTAGGTGTCGTAAACTACAATCAAGCTACGGAAGAAACAACGATGAATATAACAGCACGTTTCAATCTGAAGCTTGATGAAGGAATTTTTAAGGATGTTGCCAAGCGTATTGATGCAATTGAGGGTCTGAAACCAATGGATTTCCGATCAACCACGCTGGAATCTGCTGTAACTGAATGGCAGGATTCTAAAACTGCGGAGAGCTTTAATTCAGGATATACCATTGAGAATAAACGTAAGATTCCAAAGTCACTTGAGAAGTCAATTGTTGTTACCGGAATACGACTTAAATCTTTAGCGAATGGTCAGGATCGTGGATTGATCTCTACAACGGAGTCCGCAGTTTTGGTAAATATATATGACGAACCTGTGATGAAGTATGTTCCATTCAAGATAGCTTTCTTACAATACTTTACGGAAGTAGGAGGAGATGAATACTCCATGTACCTGAATATTCCGGGAGGTAGAGATTATTTCATGCATTACGGGATGATTAAGAAGGATGGTAAACTAAGTATCAGAACGGGTGATACCGAACTTAGTGCAGCTATTTCTGCATTGAAAGAAGATAAGTTAAAGAGTAAAAACTTTAAATACGAATTGACAACAAACAGCGCGTACGTCACGACATTTCTGGGACTTTTCGCTGAACAGTAATGGATTTTTTAATATTTGGTCTGACTGCTTACTTACTTGGTTCGATTCCCACAGCTGTATGGGTGGGTAAGGCCTGGTATGACATTGATGTTCGTGAACATGGGAGCAAAAATGCCGGCGCGACCAATACCTTCCGTGTGTTGGGAACTAAGCCGGGGACTATCGTTCTATCTGTTGATATTGTTAAAGGGTTTTTCGCCGTCATGTTGCCATTTTTGTTTGGAGTAGACGAATGGGGAAGCATTGTCTTGTTGAATGTCCAGTTGGTTGCAGCGCTGGCAGCCGTAATAGGGCATGTACTTCCATTGTTTGCCGGATTCAACGGAGGTAAGGGGGTAGCAACTTCGTTGGGAGTCATAATCGGATTGCATCCGATGGCAGCGGGAATATGCGTGCTCCTGTTTATGATCGTCTTTATTTTATCGAAATATGTATCGCTCGGAGCGATCGTTGCAGCGGTGACTTTTCCACTACTTATTACCTTTTATTTCAAATCGGATTCGCATTGGCTGATCGCGTTTTCGATCGTCCTTTCTGCTGCAGTGATTTTTGCACATAAAAAAAACATCAAAAGATTGCTTGCTGGAGAGGAGAACAAAATGAACCTTTTTAAGAATTAAACGTACATATTCCTTAGTAAATACAAGGAAAACACTGCTTATAGATAAGTGAGTTATATCAGACATATCGCAATGGTCTTGATCGCTTTCGTGGCGGCCTTTTCAGTTTATGCCCAGGAAACGGAAGGTGATATCAAAGAAAGAGCCGATAAACTCTTCGAAAAAGAGCAGTATGTCGAAGCTACGAAGGACTATTTGCACTTACTCTCCCTGAATCCGATGTCACACGACTACAATTTCAGGTATGGAGCCTGTTTGTTGTATAACTCACAACAGAAAGATCAGGGTATGCGATACCTTAATTACGCCATCCTGAGCGAGACCATTGATCCACGTGCGTTTTATTTCCGTGGAAGAGCGCTTCATCTGAACTACCAGTTTACGGAGGCTATTAGAGATTACACGACGTACAAGAAGAAATCCGGCGGAAAGAAAGACAAACGCTATCCTGTTGACCGCGACATACAAATGTGTCACAATGGTCAGCACCTCTTAACCACCTTTACGGATATCGTTGTAGCAGAGAAGAAGCAGATCGATGAATCCAAATTTTACGATCTATACCTGGATCAAAGCACGATAGGCGGAGATATACTTCCATCTGTTCAGTTTCAATCAAAGTTGGATAAGAAACAAGGTCACGTCCCCGTGGTTCATTATGGACCCAATGCAGATGCCATCTATTATGCCAGTTATGGAGATGATCTCTCCACCGGACTGGACATCTTCGTCAGAAGAAGACTGCCCGATGGAGGCTGGGGTGATCCGCAACCGGTTCCTGGATCGATCAATACTAATGAGGACGAAAATTACCCGTACATGCATCCAAGCGGACAGTTTCTCTATTTCAGTTCAATGGGGCATAATTCGATGGGCGGTTATGACATTTTTATGTCGAAGCTGGATGTCGAAAGCTACAACTTTGGTCCTCCCGAAAATGTTGACTTTGCCATCAGTTCTCCGGACGACGATTTATTCTATGTGGTCGATGAAGCTTTTGAGAACGCATACTTTGCTTCAGCACGACAGAGTCAGGCAGGAATGCTACATGTGTATAAGGTAAAAGTCGTACGTGTCCCAATACAGGATGTGATCGTCATGGGCGATTTTCTCTCCGAGATCAATCCGGATAACAAAGACATGGAGATCTCAGTTACTTCTTATGCCAATAATGAACCGATTGGTAAGATCAAATCCAATGCGAAAGGGAAATATTCTTTTGTCTTTCCTCAGGGGGGTAAATATGAATACCTGATCGACGTAGAAGGCAGTGAAAAGCAATACAAGTATGTGGTGGAACTACCATTCCTGGATGAGCTTCGTCCACTGAAACAAAAGGTCTTACACACAACAGAAGACGGTGAAGAAATTGTAAAGCTGATCAACCTATTTGATGAAAGCGTAGAAGGAGCAGAAGCGCTCATTGCTGGTGTTATTCGGAAGAAGTCTGAGCTGAATGTCAATATCGATCAATACGACCTGGAGCAGCTGGCCCAGGAAGAGAAGCAGAAGGAGATTCTGGCTTCACTTGGTTTTGAAGGTATGCAGGCGCATGAAGTGTCTAATCAATTAAATGATTTGGTCGAAGACATAAAGAGCAATAATGAAACCAAGAAGCGAATACAAGCGAATATCGATCACGAGATTTTGCTGAAAGCGAAACGAATTGCAGAATTAGATGCTATTGAAAAAGAATTGGTGGAGAAGGCGATGTCAACCGATGATCCCGTACTAAAGTATAAGTTACTGAATGAAGCTGAGCAAAAATCGAATGAGAAGAAGGTGCTCATTAGCACGGTTAATGCACTTCAGAAAATGAAAGAGGATGTTGCTAATAATGCCGGTCTTTCTGAAAGTGAGATCGCGAAGATTGAAGATCTGACGAACGAATTCAATGAATTAGTCGCTTCTAACCAAAAGGATGAAGCCATGACAGCGCTAGCTGAAAATGCTGAGGTATTAGCAAACGCTAAATCCGGTTCAACTGATGATATGATGCAGAAATATCTGGACGAGGCGAAAGAGTTAAAGACCAAACTTAACAAAGAAAAAGACACAGAGTACGAGTTCGACAGACTGATCGAAAAATTGAATGCAGACATTCTTACGCTTGAAAGTAAGCTTGCAGATACTGGTAAGAAGAAGGAACGAGAAGAATTGGAACAGCAAATCGCCGAAAAGAATACGGAGCTGAATATGGTGAATCGCGAGCGAGATCGTACACGTGATAATATCGATAAGCTGAATCACCAGATCAGCGTTGTAGAGAATCAGATCGCAAGCCTATCTAATGCAATTGAGACTGAAACTGCTGCCACGATCGATGAACAGGAGCTTGAAATGGCTGTCGCTGATGTGCAGGATGTAGAGAATCAGGGTGATCCGGTTGATTACATAGCAGAAATTGAAACGATCAGAGAAACGAACCCTGAAGTGGAAGGCGGTACACCTGTGACACAGCAATTCGATATCGAAGCTTTCCGCAATGAGAATGAATTGGAAAAAGACGGTATTCGTAACGATGCCGGTCTGACGGAGTTGGAAAAAGTTTATCGTGAAGAAGAAGCAAATCTGACAACACTTTCGGACATAGAAGATCGTTTGCAGAAGGTGGCGGATAAACTGGAAAAGAATCCTTCCAATGAAAAATTGCTAAAAGAGAAAGAAAGCTTACTTGACTATCAGGCTGAGTTATTAAGTGAGAATAAAGAACTAAACGCCAGAGCTGATGAATTAAAATCGGAAGTGCCGGATGTTGCACTTTCGAAAGAAGATATTGAGTCTGAGATCGATCCAACCTATCTGGAAGACGTAGCAAGTATTCAGAATGATCCGGGATTAAGTGAGAAGGAGCGTGCTGAACAGACAAAGGAAAAGCAGGAGGAATTCCTAACGAAAGCTGAGAGTGAATTAGAAACGGTTGAATCATCCCTAAAGGATGACCCGGAGAATTCCGAGCTTCAAGCGCAAAAGGAGCTTTTAGAAGAAATAGTAGCTGATACAGAGCGGGATATCAAGCAATCGGAGGAAAATATTCTGGCGATGGAGAACAATGTCGCCGTGACAGAAGAACCTGTTGTTATCAAGACAGAAGATATTTACCCGAAGTATCAGGATAAGGTTGAAGAGATCGAAAATAACGAAGAACTGAGTGCGATCGAAAAGCAGGAACAACTGCAACAGGAAGATGAACGATTACTGGATAAAGCAAATTCAGAAAAGACAAGCCTAACTAAGAAATTAAGCAAAGACCCGGAGAATCAGGAACTGGTGAAAGAAATAGCCGCAATGGAGTCCTTTATTTCGGAGGTTGAAAACAGAATAACGGAGCGTGATCAGACGATTGCCGCTTTAAACAATACGGAAGTACAACCTGAAACAAAGGTGACCACTGAAGACGTATTAACTTCCGTGGATCCGCAATACGAGACTAAACTGGAAGAGATTAAAAACTCAGGCTCTCCGAATGCGACTGTGGAAATCATGGAACTGGAATCAGAATTGCTGACGAACCTTAATGAGCGCAAGGATGATCTGGAGAAAGAAGTGGAGTCAGATCCTTCTAAACAGACAGAACAGGATATTGTTAATCAACTGATCGAAGAAAAAGAGAATGAGCTGGTTGTACTGAAGACGGATTACGTAGAAAGCTTGAGCGAAGAGGAGAAGGATGAACTGATCACAGATGTGTATAGTGATTATCAGGAAGACATCAACGCCGCAGAGCAGTTAGATGAGCCGGAAAGAACAGAGCGACTTATCGAAATTGAAAATGAGTTACAGGCTACCATCGAGGATCATCAGAAGGATAATGAGAAAGCCCTGAACCGCAAGTACTCGGTGCGTGTTGACCTGAACGATGCCTCATACGACAAAATACTCACGGAAAGCAAACTGCGCGAAGAAGCACTTGTTAATGCGGATGTCGTTGTAGAAACACCGACGAAAGAGAAAGAAGCTTTTATCGAAGAACTTAGGTTGTCACAATCCGATCCGGAAATACTCGATAAAGAGTTCACCTCGGCAGAAGAGCTTAAAGAACAAGACGAACAGCTTGCCGCTTACGAAGAGAAGCTGGAAGAACGAGTGGTTGAATTGGAGAGCGATCCTGAGATCGGGACAAGCCAGGAGAAGCAACAGGAACTCAATTGGGTGAAAGAAGAGCTCGATGAAGTGAAGACGAAGCGTAGAGCCGTGAAGATCTCCATTGGAGAGTTGGAGACTTCTGCCATAACAGAGACGAATGTTGGCAACGAAAATGAATTAGCTGAATTAGAAAAAGAGGAAGCTGTTATCAAAGAAAAACTTCGAGACGATAACTTATCGAGTACGGACAGAAAGAACTTAGAAAAAGCGCTAGACGCCAATCGTGAAGAGCAGACGAGCAAGGAGAACGAACTGTACGAAACAAAGATCGAGAATGACACGAAAGAGACAGAAGAAAATGTTGCTGTCCTGACTGAAATAGCTGCAGAAGATCCGCAGGTAGAGAAATCGTTGAAGTCCATCGAAGCGGAGCAGCAAGACATTAATCAGCTGAAAGAAGAGGCAGAAAAGGCGCGTTCAGAAGAAGAGAAGAACTACCTTTTAGAAGAAGCTGCTGAGCGTCAAGAAGAGCTGAATCGAAACTCTCAGGAAGTTTTGGAAGAAGTCAAGCTGGCTGAGATTGAGGAGCAAAACAATGTGAAGATCAACACGAAAGAGGAGCTCGAGAGCAAGAAACGTAAGTTCACCATCCGCATTGGAGAGGTAACGAAGGAGCTAATTGACGTTGACGAACAACTAACTTCTGCGAAGCGAAAAGAGATTCCGGAACTGGAAGAGAAGAAAGCCAACCTGGAGGCAGAGAAAGAGTCCCTTCAGGCTCGTTTAAATCAAGTGGACGAACAACTGGCACAGTACGAAGAATCAGCTCCTACCGTGTCAAACGAAGCCTTGAAAGAGGTGATTACTTTCAACGAAGAACGTGAGCTCGCATCGAGTGAAGAGTATAAGGAATACGAGGAAGTAGCAAGCGAAGCGTTGGCGATTGAAGAGCAAATTACTAACTTAGAGGATGAATTGAAGGATGAACAGGATGCTGTGGTTCGCCTGACGAATGAAGGAGCAAAACCTGATTCTCCGGAGATTAAAGAACGAGTAGAGAACATCAAATCGATCCAGGAAGATATCGATCGATTGAATATCGAACTTGTTCAAAAGAAATTTGAAGCAAACGAGCGTTTGCCTGAGGATAAAGAGGAAGCAATGAAGATGCAAAATCTGGCATTAAGAGGAGTGAAGCCGATCGCGAAGGTTGCGGTTGCCACGACACTTATTGCGCTTCCGGCGAATGGTTTAGCGATCGATACGACCACTTCAGCAGAAAGCGCTTACAGTGAAGCGAACCCGATACCTGTAGATGTGGCTAGTCCTTCCGGACTCGTTTACCGCGTACAGGTGGGTGCTTTTGCTCGACCAATCCCTCAGAACTTGTACAAGGAATTTAATCCGGTATCCGGTGAGAAGATCGACGGTACGAATATTACCAGATACATGGCCGGATTCTTTAATAACAGCGAAGATGTTGTTAAAGCTCGTGAGCAGATCCGTGATTTGGGTTACAGCGATGCGTTCGTGGTTGCTTATTGTGATGGTGAACGCGTTTCCTTCTGGCAGGCTCGTCAATTAGAGCAGAGTGGAGAATGTGTTCCGCAGGGAGCTAACGACCTGATGGTTGAGGTGGCTACAAAGACAGCTGAGTCCTTGGGCTTACCGACGACAGATGTTTTACCGGAAGTAGCGGAAATGGACTACAATAAAGCTCCGGGTGCTGCACCAGCTGATCCGATCGAGCGTATGAAAGGCTTATTCTTTACGGTACAGATTGGTGTATTTAATCGTCCGATAGGTAAGGAGTACTTACACGACATGACAGAGATCTTAACGATCCGTCTTCCAAATGGACAAATCCGATATGCTTCAGGTAAGTTTGATAGCGTGGAAGAAGCATTACCAAGAAGAAACCTGGCATTGGCGAATGGCGTGAAAGGAGCCTTCGTAACAGCTTATTATGAGGGTGAGCGCATACCACTTTGGAAAGCGAAGCAGATCCTAGCGGAGAAAGGCCCATCGATCCTGCAGTCGAACATGGATAAGGTTGCAGAACCAGTAGTGGAAGAGACGGACACTTTGGATTACGAAGTTGAAGTTCCAAGAACCGATACGGTTTCCAATGTGAATGTAATTGCGGATAACCCGGAAGTGATCGAGATGCGTGTACAGGTAGTTACGAAGAAGCAATTTGAGGAATACCCGAGAGATGTCCTTAACAGATACAATGCAGAAGGAAGCTTCTACTTTGATGTGAAGGACAGAAGAGTGAAGTCAATCATCTATCGTAACGAGGATTATCTTCCACGCCTATATAACTTCCGAGACGATATAGATACCGTTTATATTGAGGCTGGAGCATTGGCAGATGAGCTGACACAGATCATTGAGGTGACCTTTGCGGACTCTACGATTAATGGTGATTTCATGGACTGGATCCTTCGTTTCAATTACCGACGAGACTTCGTTCAATCGCCTGAAGGTGTAATTGTTCGTATCTTTGGGGTAGAAGAGGAGAAAATGAATGAGACATTGAACGTTATTAAGGGCTTCGGTGTAGAACCTGTAGTAAGAAAAGAAACAGAGCTCGAATTAGAACTAGAAGAAAATCAGGAATAATGGAACAGTTTGAAACAGCAAAATCAGTTGAAGTAGTTGAAAAATTAGTTGACAACAAAAACCTGATCGTTTTTAACGACGACGTTAATACCTTTGATCACGTTATCGACTCCCTCATTAAAGTATGTGAGCACAGTCCGATACAGGCAGAGCAATGCACCTGGATCGTTCACCACAGAGGTAAGTGCCAGGTCCGCAAAGGGGACTTCGATACGTTAGAGCCGATGTGTACGGCTTTATTAGATCGCGGGATCTCAGCGGAGATTCATTAGAACATTAGTTTATAGAAAAGAAAGGGTCACTCAATTGAGTGACCCTTTTGTTTACTTGCTATAGAATTATTGTCAGAATCCCAGGATAGATTTCTTTTCACATGATTGAAAAATTGTCATGTCAAAATGAAAGAATTTTAAAAAAAATTAGCAAAAATTTCTGTCATTTTTTCATTCTTTAAACCATGGTATACAGATTGTTGCAAGTTTATTGACGAACTAAATGTTTAACCTGTTCGAATTAATGTTAACGCATTGACGAACGCTAAAAATTTAAAGTCATGGGAACAATAATTAAATCAAATGGGAATTATCCTGGAATCACTTTCGGGATCGATGATTTTTTCTTAAAAGATTTTTTTGGCGATCACATGCTTGAGCCATTGCAATCTAGATTAAATCCGCCGACGAATATTTATGAAACTGATAATTCATATGTACTGGAAGTTGCTGTTCCTGGCATGAACAAAGAGGATATAACAGTTAAGGTCACTGAAGACCAACTTCATATTTCCGGATCGCATAAGCAAGAAAGTTCGAAAGATTCGAATGATTATCGTGCTCAGGAATTCTATTATCAGAGTTTTGATCGAACTTTCACACTTCCTAAAGATCGAATCAATATCGATTCAATTAATGCGAATATGGAAAATGGTGTATTGAAAGTGGTTATGGATAAGAACCCCAACGTTGAATCTAAAGACAGTAAGTTAATTGAGGTTAAATAATTAAAAATCAATTGTCATGAACCGTTTAATCAATATTCAAAAGCGAGTGCCGTTCTTCGAACGAACTGTTGAGAGTATCATCAATGACGGTTTCTTCAACTCGTTCGATTCGAACATCATGGAATTAGATGATCACTACCTGGTGCAGGTTGCTGTACCGGGTATGAGTAAGAACCATCTTAAGATCGAGTTAAAAAACAAGGTTTTAATTATAGAAGGAGAGCGATTTGAAGATCGTTCAAATAACTCAAGTCTTTCAAGAGAGTTCAACGCGACAAAAATTAGCAGAACTTTTATTCTTCCAAACAATACAATGGAGAATAAGATTTCTGCTGATTGTCACAATGGACTGCTAACGGTAAAAATACCTAAAAGATCTAGTGCCCAAAAGTCTCGGAAAATATTCATAGACGGAGAGATTAAATCGGGAAATTCGTTTATGAATTGGCTAAGAGGTATTTGGATGCGGATCAAAAAGTGGCTGAATTAGTTTATTAACGAATAAATGAAGCACTATGAAACCAATATTTAAACCGGGTGATCGAGTAACATTGAAAGATGATCCAGGTAAGATTATGACCGTTCAGAAATATGCTCGACGATTCAGTATATTCTTAGGATGGCATGAAAACGAGTCTTATCTGGAGTGTACATGGCTTGATGAGGACGGATATAAACGAGGTGTTTTTCACGTGAGTTTATTGTCCAGGTATCATAGTAATTTCATGAGACAACTGAATGAGAAATGCCAATCGAATCAATATAGTGTGCACTAATAGTTACTCTGGATTAATGTGAGAATGGCTTCCATTGGGGAAGCCATTTTTACTTTCAATCTCAATTGAATTGGAGCGGATAGACTACTCCACCCGAAACACCTTCTCGGTGGTACCATCCGAGTAGATGTAGAACAACAGGGTGTTTGGTTTAGGATCTGTTTTTCGTCCTGTAATATCCACGATTCTTTCCAGTTTTATGCTCTTAGAAAGGTCGAGTTCTGATATACTAGCACTATTACAGACGGTAGTGTATACAAAGCCGGTATCTGGATTCGGTCCGTCAGAAAACAGTAGGGTCGAAGACACATAAAAATCATATGAGTTTTCAGATTCCCAATTACCTGGAATATATTCAAGCGAGATCGAATCATTATCTATAGCAGAGAAAAAAAATCCTTGATAAAATCCTGTGAGAAAGGTGGCAGTATCATAAGGCGATCCATTTATATGTACAACTATGTAAGCCCCAGTCCATCCGTCACCAAATGTATCATACATGGCGATTTGGTAATTGCACTGGCTTCGACCAATAAATGAGAAGAAGAGTAATAAAGTAATTGAGCAGATTTTTTTCATGTCCAATATTTTAAAGTGTATAATCAAGTTTACTCCATCCTAAACACCTTCTCGGTAGTACCATCCGAGTAGATGTAGATCAATGGGGTATTTGGTTGGTCTTCTGTTTCACGACCCATGAGGTCGATAGTTTTGATCAATTCTCTAGAAGACATCGTTAACTCTTCTATTGAAACTGTCTGATAGTAGCAATCTCCTGTTGGAGATACATTATAAACAGTGGTGTCGTTCTCATGGAAACAGATCAACTCATACCCGGCATCGAAGACATGAAACCCGGTAAAAGGAAGTCCGACGGTACTACCGATACCTTTTATCCAAGCTTCAGGCCAACCCCCCATCGTTAGTTCGTCAACATTGACCCTTTTTCGATATTGTCCTAGAATTAATACAGAATCAACAGAAACTACTTTAAAATTTGTTATTCCCACAGTAAATGGATTATTGATAGTTACGGTATCACCTGCATTTACACCGAAATCATAGAGCTTATACTCCACGGTATCATTCGCTTGTACAAAAATGTATTGCTGGTTAATTTCCCGAACCCCGCAAAAGAAGGTCGTGTTATTGATGTCGTCAAAGGTCGAATCCTGAGATTGACCAATCGATATATAGTTTTTGCTATTAATGATCGTATCACCAATTATCCCTATCGGGTTTAGAGGTGTTGACCATGATCCCATAAAAGTGCTGTTAATGTGCCAGAAAGCATTGGTATCGGGAAGAGGAAAATTACTCTGTCCAGATCCCGAAAACGATAGTAGTAGTATGAAAATCAGTTGTTTCACCAAGACAAGTTACGATAAAATATTGTCAGATACGGACAATTTAATGTATCTTATAATCAACTATTAGAAGAATTTCGATTATGATAAAGACGATTACACTAATTACGTTTATTATGCTCTCATGTAATTCCCTGGTCAAAGCACAAGGAGAAGGAATTGTGAACACACCCGAAACCAATGTACTCTATAGAGTCTACCCGAACAAAGTGAAATTTGGAATGATTGACGGCAGTTCCGATTATCTTATAAAGGCTGACGGCGCTAATATGAAAGCAGACTCTGCCCTCATTAGTTATTATTTAAATAACGAACTCATTGAGGAATATGATCACTATTATATTGTCGAGCCGAATACATCCGGTCAATATGTATACTTCTACTTTGTTGATCCAGAAACAAAGGATACAATAGGAAGACACGTGTTTAGAATTTTCAATCTTCCAGTCCCTCAAATCTATGTTACCGACGGTCTGTTTTGGCGAGCTCCGACTATCGAAAGATTAAAAGAAAAACATCTTCTAACAGTCAGATATCCTATTTATTTGAACACCCAAATGACAGTAGTGTCATGGGAGTTATATAGAGATGGAGATCTCGCGATGATGCAAGGGGAAGGGCAAACTTTAACAGCTGAAGCTCTGGCGTATTTAGATTCATTGAAAAGTGGTGATACGCTAATTATAAAAGTAAAGTATCATGCTGAAACAATGAAATACTTTGCTTTTCTGGATACGCAGATTGAAGTGGAGTAGTGTTAACCAATGGGTGGATCTGTTGGATTCTAGTTTCAATTCCATACGCAGCTTCACATAAAACAAAAAGGCCACCCAAACGGGCAGCCTTTTTAGTTTATTACTGTTTGATAATTTTTATCGGACTTATTTGCGGAATTTAATAGAATTAAATTACAGAAAGCACGGACATATGAATTGGACTTACCTGTATGCATGAAAGGTTTCCGAAATGATAGAAATTGATAAGATATATTGTTTAATCATGCTTACTACTACGAGGGTTTAAATAGTTCTAAGTAATTCATATATTGCTGCATAAATAATATAAACGATTATGAAACCAACCACAGTTAATATTTACCTCACTTTCGATGGTAATTGCAAACAAGCATTTGACTTTTACAAATCTATCTTTGGTGGAGAATTTCAATATTCAGGAACATATGGTGAAATGCCACCACAGGAAGGAATGCCTCCGATGCCTGAAGAACTAAAGGAAAAGATTATGCATATTTCATTACCTGTTAGTGAAGAAACATTGTTAATGGGTAGTGATGCGGGTGGTGATTGGAGTAAAAAGATTACGGTAGGAAATAATTTTTCTATCTCTGTAAATACAGGTAGCCAGGAGGAAGCGACCCGAATCTTTAATGCCCTGTCAGAGGGAGGTCAAATAACAATGCCTCTGGAGAAGACATTCTGGCAATCCTATTTTGGCATGCTGACAGACCAGTTTGGGATCAATTGGATGGTGAACTGCGAACTGGAGGGGCATAAGAACTTCGAAGAAGAAAACAAATAATCAGTAGAATCATGAATTCAATTAAAACAGAAATCAAATGGGCGTTCATTTTTATCGCCGTGATGCTCTCATGGATGTTAATGGAGAAACTTACGGGCTTGTACGGTGATCATATTGTATGGCATCCAATCATAACCAATTTTGTAGCGATCCCGGCAATTACCATTTATGTGTTTGCACTTCTAAATAAGCGTAACAAGGACTATAATGGTGTGATGACCTACGGACAAGGATTCAAATCAGGACTGATAATTACTGTAATTGTTACACTGTTTACTCCAGTAACACAATACTTAACAACAGAGATAATAGCTCCGGAATATTTTCCGAATGCAATTGCGTATTCAGTTGAACACGAGCTAATGACTCAAGCCGATGCAGAAGCTTTCTTCAATCTGAAGAGTTATATGATTCAGTCAACTATCGGTGCTCCGATCATGGGAATTGTGACAACGGCAATCGTCGCGATCTTTACACGAAAAAAAGCAACATGATAGAATCCAGAATAACAATTAAAGCTCCGGTGAACGAAGTCTGGAAGGCCTTAACTAAAAAGGATCAAATGAAAGAATGGTACTTTGACATTCCTGATTTCGAATTGACTGTAGGTTCTACCTTCAATTTTTTCGAACCAGGAAAAAATCAAGAATTCCATCATCGCTGTGTGATTAAAGATCTTGAACTCAATAAGAAATTGGTATACACCTGGACATACCCGAATCACAGTCAAGGAGAAAGTGTTATCTCTTGGACATTGGCTGAAAATAATGACACGACAACTGTTGTACTTCGGCATGACGGACTTGAAAACTTGTCAGACGGTGGCCCCGTTTTCGATGCAGATAACTTTCAAAAGGGATGGAATGGCTTCATGGCAAGTTTGAAAAACTATATTTACGGAATGCGTAAGCATCAATATGAAATTTCGATAAACGCATCAGCAGACAAAGTATGGAATGTACTGTGGGGCGATGATACTTACACCGAGTGGACTGAACCATTTTGCCAGGGATCATTTTTTAAAGGTGAATTGAAAGAAGGAAACCGAATCCACTTTTTATCTCCGGAACTTGGTGGTATGTATAGCGATATAATCTTCTTTACCCCATCAAAAATTGCGTTGTTTCAGCATATTGGTGAAGTAAAGGACGGAGAGGAACTGCCCTTAGATGAAAAAGCTGAACAGTGGACCGGTTCATTTGAGAAATATGAATTGTTTGAAAAGGATGGTAACACTGTTCTTATGGCTGAAATCGATCTTGTTCCTGACCATTCCGACTATTTTGATCAAACCTTTCCCAAGGGACTAGAGAAAGTAAAAGCATTGGCAGAATCGAATTAGGTAGTTGATATTAATGAAGGATCTGTACGATACAATAGGGATAGAGCTTGAAAGCGAAATGGGCATCGAACGGAGTAAGATGTTTGGTGCTCCTTGTTTGAAAACCGGCAAAAAGGCGTTCGCGGTTTTTTCGAAGAATATTATGGCCTTTAAAGTTGGTGCTGAAGAAGTAAAATTTCTTTTAGATCAATATCCGGGTTCCGTGAATTGGGATCCATCTGGTAAAAACAAACCTATGAAGGATTGGCTTCATGTTCCGAAAGAATATCATGCTGACTGGAAATCTTTGGCTGTTCAAGCGGAAGAATATGTAAGAGAACTGAATAATTGAGTGATCTTTCTTTTGAAATTACTCCGTCAATCGGAAAGAGTTCAAACTTTTGGATGATTTCTTTCACATAATAAAAATCATTGTTTCCTAATTAGAACTTTTCGTAATTTAGATGCAACTAATTAAAATACTGCAAATGCGAAAACTACTACTAATTGCAATTCTCGCTGCTATAGGTGGCCTGAATGCCCAAACGAATCTAAACCCAAATTCTGTCTCTAAGACAGGGACAGTTTCGAATCTAAAAACTTACACTTCTTGTGGATACCTTCAAGAAAATAATGCATTTGAGGATGGACGTATCAGTCAAACCGGTTGGCCACTCGTATGTGCTGAGAACTTTGTAGTCCCTGCTTCAGAATGCTGGGATGTCGGCGATATAACTGTGAATTTCTTTGTAAACAACCCTGCGGATAATATTCAGGTGTTCTTTTACAGCGACAACGCGGGAACTCCAGGAACAGTAATAGCCTCGGAGGTTATCCCCTTCGGAAATTGCACGTTGACCTTGTTGGGAAATAATTGGGGCCTGAATGTTTATGAATACGCTTTTGCTCTAGCCACGCCTGTAAACCTGTGCGGAGGTGCGAGCGGAACAACTTTCTGGTTTTCAGTTCAAGCTATTTCGAACAACAACCACTATTGGGAGTTCACAAACCTTCCAACATACGGTAGCAATGGAATGAGTGCTCCATCGCAAACGGGTCCCTGGACAATTGAAGGCGACAATTATGTTTTCGAATTGATTACAGCAACTACGTTTGACACAACAATCGTTGAGTGCGCTCCGTATTCAATTACGATTGGTTCGAATACCTACAACAGTACCGGGGTTTATACAGAAACCCTGACTTCAGTATTCGGGTGCGATTCTATTGTCACCTTGGATTTGACAGTCAATTCTGGATCAACAGGCACTGATGTACAAAGCGCTTGTGGCAGTTATACATGGATTGATAATAATACGTATTCGACAGATACCATGGTTGTTTATACGATCACAGGAGGTGCATCCAATGGATGCGATTCAGTTGTGACTTTAGAATTAAATATTCTTCCTTCTGCAACAGGTACAGAGGTACAAAGTGCTTGTGGCAGTTATACATGGATTGATAATAATACGTATTCAACAGATACCATGGTTGTTTATACGATCACCGGCGGTGCAGCCAATGGATGCGATTCAGTCGTAACTTTAGATCTAACCATTCTTCCCGAACCGGATGTTTCCATGACAATTAGCGGAATAACCTTAACGGTTGGAGATCCCACTGGGACTTATCAGTGGATCGATTGCAATAACAACAACATTGCGATCGGCGGAGCGAACTCACAGTCCTATACGCCGACCAGTAACGGAGATTACGCTGTTGTAGTCACCTCTCCCGGCGGATGTGTAGACACGAGTCTTTGTTATTCGGTGACTACTATCGGATTAGATGAGCTTATCAACACAGAAAAAAAGCTCGTAAAAATTGTGGATTTTGCCGGAAGAGAAACCAATTTCAAACCGAATACGCCACTGATCTTTATATACAGTGATGGAACAAGAGAGCGTATCATGAAAATTGAAGACTAAGAACACAGACACTAAAACAAAAGGCTGCCTATTCGGGTAGCCTTTTTTCTTGTAACCCCAAGCGGAGAAACTTCAAATTTTTTGAAGAATTTGAAAAGTCTAATAGAATTAGGGGTTCCTTATCGGGAAGGCAAAGCATTCAAATATGCTCCGATTCCTTGAATTAAGGTAATAAGAAATTAAAGTCTTCTGATTGAAGTTCAATAATGCCAACAAACACGACAGTTGAAATGCAGAATTAAGTTATCAATAAAGAAAACCATAACTCTGAAAGGTAAATAAATTTGAGACCTTCCTATAAGGTATTATTCCCAGGAAGGAGAGCCAGGATCACCTGAATTTATAATCATTTTTTATATAAGAAATGCAAATTGCCTTCAACAAACGGCGTGATTCCCTTATCTTCGTAAAAATGCACCAATGAAGAAGTCCTTCGCAATCTTGTTGTTATTGTTCTCCTTTCAGGGTTTCACACAGGATTTTAATGATGATGTGAAGCGGGAGATCCGCGCATTAAAGATTAAAACCACCGATAAGCAGATCCCGGACACTACGCGCGTACACGCCCTCTTCGATCTGGCTAATCTTTATTACATCAAATACCCGGATTCAGCTATTCTGATCTGCCTGGAAGCAAAGAAGCTTGCAGAGAAGATCCGTTTTGAAAGCGGCATGGCTGAAAGCTATGGCTGGCTCGGTTACCTCTACCGTGAAGAAGGGAACTTCGAGCGCGCGCTTAACTACAATCTTAAAAGTCTGCACCTGCATCAAAAGCTAGGGGAAAAAGAAGGAGAAGCAACTTCGCTGAATAATATTGGCAATCTGTATGAAAATGAAGGTCACATAGCACTAGGGCTTGAGTACTATCATAAAAGCCTGAAGCTATATCAGGAAATCGGTGACCAGAACGGTGTTGCTTTCAGCTTCAACAATATAGGTTATATCTATCAGCGACAAAAAGAAAATGACCTCGCGCTTGAATATTTTCATAATAGCCTGAATGTGCGAGAAAAAGAGCCGGAGAGTGAAAGGGATCCCAATGATAAAAGGGGCATCGCCCTCACTTACAACAACCTCGGTAATGTTTACAAAGTAAAAGGCGAGATAAAGAAAAGCCTTTTCAATTATAAGAAGAGCCTCTCTCTATCCGAAGAGATAGGTGACCGAAGTAGCATTGCTATAAGCCTCATCAATATCGGTAAACTGTATTACGTGGAGTCACAGGACAGCTTGTGGGCTCCGGAAAAGAAGGTACAGGATTCACTTCTAGATCTGGCAGAAAACTATTACAACAGGGCATTGCTTATCTCAAAAGAGATTAACGATCGCGCAGGGCTAACCTCTTGCTATTACGATCTTGGAAATCTCGAACAAGTGAAAGGTAACATTTTCAGGGCGATAGAATTCGGCGAAAAAAGTCTCTCAGCAGCATATGACCTTGGTTATCCCGAAAATATCCGGAATGCAGCCAACCTTTTGTCCTCACTCTATGAAGAACAAGGTAATGTCGAAAAAGCATATGAAATGTATAAGCTGTATGTAGAAATGCAGAATACAGTTCAAAATGAAGAAACAAAGAAAGCAGCCATTTGGCGACAGGCACAATACGATTATGAAAAGCAAAAGACAAAGGATGATGCGGCCCGGGATAAGCAGATAGCTATCGAAAAGCAAGAAAAAGAAGCACAACAAATTAAAACCTATGCTGCTGTGTCCATCCTTGTTCTGGTTATTGTCTTTCTTTTCTTTGTGGCAAACCGTCTAAAAATCACTCGCCGTCAGAAATCAGTAATAGAAACCCAAAAGCAAGTTGTCGAATCTTCTCACCAGAAGTTGGAAGAAAAAAACCGGGAGATCATGGACTCTATCACCTATGCGAAACGGATACAATCAGCCATCCTCCCTCCGTCAAAGGTTGTAAAGGAATATTTGCAGGACTCATTCATTCTCTACAAGCCGAAGGACATCGTTGCGGGAGATTTTTACTGGATGGAGCATAGGTTAGATACCGTTTTCTTTGCGGCGGCGGATTGCACTGGTCATGGTGTTCCGGGAGCCATGGTAAGCGTTGTATGCAATAACGCCCTGAATCGTTCCGTACGCGAATACAGTTTGAGTGATCCTGGTAAGATATTGGATAAAACACGGGAGATCGTTATTGCAGAATTTGAAAAGTCTGATGATGATGTGAAAGACGGGATGGATATCGCACTTTGTAGCCTTCAGGGTAGAAAATTGACGTTTGCAGGGGCCAACAATTCACTTTTGCTGATCAGAAATGGTGAACTTATTGAACTCAAAGCAGACAAACAGCCCATTGGAAAGTTTGATGCACCGATGCCATATACCACACATACCATTATGTTGGAAAAGGGTGATAGTATCTACATTTTTACAGATGGATATGTCGATCAGTTTGGTGGAGAGCGAGGGAAGAAATTCATGTCCCGGCCTTTTAAGGAGTTATTACTGTCGTTACAGGACAAATCCATGACCGAGCAAAAGGAAATTCTTGACGAGGCTTTTGAAAACTGGCGAGGTGAGAACGAACAGGTTGATGATGTCTGTGTGATCGGTGTAAAAATGTAAGGACTTGCTTTGATAACTGCAATTCGTTTCAGTTAGGAGTTTAAGGCCTTATAGAAAACAGAACTCTATTCCTTCACAAACATGACGCTTTGTACTTTGCCACTATTCACGCGGCCTTAAGCGAAGCAAGTTCAAACTTTTTGGCGGATTTTGAAGCATTTCTGAACGCGGATGTTCCTTTATAAGGAACTCTTATGCGTAGAATTCAATTTAGCTCTAAGGGGTATATCTTAAGATCTTCGATAACCAATCCACACGACCGTCTAGGTAATATGAAAATTGATTAATATTGCCGTATAGCTACCTGCCTACAATCACAGGAGTAGTATGGAACCAAGTCTTCGATGTAATAATTTATATTTGTTTTGTTGAATCTAAAGAATATGGTATCATTTTTAAAGTTGTTGTAATCTTCCCAGGCCGTTGCCGTCAATTTCCATCTGTTGCCCTGTGAATCAAACAACGTATCATGAAACCCAATTGTGACATGCATTGGAAGATTGCCAAAGATTTCTTGTTTGGTGGTGAAGTTAAATTCATTATCAAAATTCTCAAATCTTAGCGAATCAATAGTTTGCATCTCGTTATTCGGAACATGTACGATATCCATGTCATAGATATAAATACCCATGGTATCATACACCTTATAATGACCACTAATTAATTCCCATTTTGATGGTTCACTTGTAGGAATAGCAGGAACTTTATCCTTAGTACAAGAATCAATAATTGCAACCAAAAGCCCAATACATATCAATCTTACATTCTTACCACTCATAACTTATCATTAAACAAGGTAAAACAATTTATACATTAGCACAAAGTGGTACAACAGACAACACAAAACTCTCTATAATTCTTGTGGGGCAGGGATCTGGCAAAACATAGATGATGATGAGGTGCTATCGAAATATATTGCACCTGCTGAAATAGTCTTTTTACTAGAAAACTGTATTGATAAAGAAGCTAGTTAGCTTATTGAAGTAAACAGTATGTATTGGAGTGTAGGTTCTTTTAGAGGCTTAGTGTTCCGGTGTCTCGGGTAATTTTTCGAAATATTCTACAAGTTTTTCCGGATTGCTTAAGTCATTATTTCTAATACGATACCCTTCTTGCATGATTTGTTTATAACCGCTACTCTTATTTATAGGGTTTTTTGTTGAAGTAAATTTCAATGTCACAATATCGTTCGTCTTGAATAAAGCTTTGAAGACATCCGTATAGATTTTAAATTCTTTATTCCGATGATCTAAATGGCCTTCTGAATTGAAAAAGTCTTTACGATGCTTAGTAACATAATGTATGAATTCAGTGGAATAATATGTATCTGTATCAATAGCGCCAATTGCTCTATAATATATTTTAATAATATGATACAAACTATGAACCTTAACTCGTATTAGTTCTAGAATTATTAATTCTTCATCAGGTATAACTCCTTTCAAATAACTATGTGTGAATCTTAAGCCATTGACAAATCTTTTTACATCTCTTGGTGTGTAGAAATACCTTTCAAATAAAACTTTGAATAGATTGCTTGTAGACATATCAATACTAGATGTTTTTGATATTAGGTCGACTCCATAACTCAAAAGTTGATCTGATTTAAGTTCAGGGATTCTTATCGGTATTTGAATTATTTTCTCAATGAAAGCTCTTCCATCCTCTATATCACCATCAACATAGTTCTCTTTGATTGATTTAGCAACCATTTCAAAATCACAAGCCACAACGTAAATAACATGTCTAAAACTTGCAATAAGTCTTAGTGTTTTGAACAAGACGTGAATTTCATCTTTACTTAACCGATCTACATCATCAATAAAAATGATTAGTGGGTTGGCTGTCCCGGATAAAATTTCATCAATCTTGGATTTACAATAAAAAGCATCTATTGTATCTTCATCTGCCTCAACTGAATTGATAATTGCATTCCCAACTTGGCTTGCCCCTGGAAAAGCTATTGACACTAAGGGTAAATACTTTTTAAAAAAATTGATCAGGTTATCTTTTATTGAATCTTCAAGGTCTACGTTTTTGATGATATTATTAAAAAGAGAAGCCACCAACTGCTCTTCATTATTATACATCCAAGGATTAAAATATATAGTTCTTAAGCCTTTGTCAATTAAAACTTCGTTCAAAAGATTGAGGATGCTAGATTTACCCAATCCCCATTCTCCGAAGATTCCTATTACCAAATTTTCCTCTACATTCTTGTAGTCTGAATCGCCATCAGCGTTTACAGCAGTGGATTGGGAATATATTATATTGGCCACAGATTCAACAAAGTTATTCCTGTTAAACTTGTCAAGCTCTCTTGATCTTATAGCCTCATCACTTAGGAACTCAATTTTATCCATTTTTATCTTTTGTAGTTGATTTTAGTAACATATTGGTTAGTCAAATTGACGCTTGATAAGAAAATAAAGATAAGTTATTGCGACCCCTCTAGGGACTGTTGAGTTACCGTGTGATTCGGGAAAGGCATCTCGAAATTCTATCCATGTTTTGTTTTGATCTTCAAATGCTTGAACGATGTCATCAGATTTATCTCGCATTTTTTCATCAAGTTCCTTTAGTGTAGAAATTTCCAATTTTCTTATTTGCATTAGGTTTTTTCCAATAATTGACTCATCGTTAAAATGGAGGGTGCTGTCCGTAATGTTAGCAATTCTTTGATCCAATGCGTTGCACGAATCTGATTCCATTACAAAAGCCTGTAATGATTCAGGGGTTATTTCAATATCAGGATATTGAGTTATGTCTCGAGGTATGAGATCTTTTTGACTTTTGACGATCTCCTCTCTTAAATCGCCAAATTCTTGATCTGCCAACTCCAGTAATGCAGCAACCCTGAAAAGCTTTCTTCTATGATTTGATTCAGGTCGGTGTTTGGCTTTGTAGTCAATCATATGCGAAATATCTGCCCATGCGTGCTGCAATATTGTTCTAATTTGCACCTCTGCTTTTAAATTCTTAAACTTTAAATTATGAGATTTGAAAGACTCAACTTTTGCATTACTAATTATAACATGATATGAAGAATAACCAAATTCAGATTCAGATTTAGGATCATTCGTATTCGTGTTTTCTTCGTCAATTTCAAACGCATCCTTAATTTGTGATATTATAAATGGAATTTCATTTCTGTATGTTACAATAATTCTCAAGCCAACTAGGTCTGTGACATCAGAAAGTTCTTTATACTTAGAGTCGGATGAAACCTTGTTCTGCAAACTAGTTGGGTCTTTTAGCCTTCCTGAAATTTGCTGGACATTAAGCCTTTCATTATTAACCACTTTGCTTGAGAGGTCAACCAGAAGGCTTTCTCCAAACTCTTGGTAAAGCTTCAACTCATCTTTATATTTCTCTACTAAGGTCATTTTTTATTTCATTGATAAGCTTTAAAATTCCTTCTGTGATATTTTGAAATGCTTCATCTATATTAGACCAAGAAGTAACTGCTTTTCCATCTTTAGGTAAAGCTTGAATTTCACCTATTGGTAAAATATTCCAGACTACAGGTCTGACAATAATTGGAAGTACTTTAGCCTCATGATTATCGTGCTTTTCAATCGCAAGTTCCATTTCTTTTGAAAAACAATAATCGGAACTTATGAAATCAGAGCTTATTAGACAGGCTATTATATCAGCATCATTCAAATTTTCATCTATTTCTTGTTCCCATTCATCCGATGCAGTGATCTCACGATCATTCCATACTTCAATAAACCCCATTCTTTTAAGTGTACTAAGATGATTATCGAACTGTTCTTTCAATTCTTCATCTTTATGAGAATAAGAAATGAACAATTTGATCTTTTTCTCTATAGGTTCTTTGTTTTGTGTGTTATTTCTCTCTAAATCCCTGTAAAATTCAGCCAGCTTCATTTGATACCTCGCTTCATGATCATTTGGAGATATAGAAAGACATTTTTTATAGTCTGCTATTGCTCTTTTATAGTTGCAAAAATATGCGAGGTTTTCGGCTCTGTTAAAGTAGAAATGAGAGTTATTAGGATCAAGTTGAATAGCTTTATCAAATTCAGCCATTGCTTCTTTTTTTCTACCGAGATAACTAAGTGCTGAGCCTTTATTGTTGTAATAATTCGCATTACCCTCAGGATCAAGTTGAATAACGATATTAAAGTCTAATAATGCTCCCTCGTAGTCTTTTATTTTTGCCTTAGCTATTCCATTTTTAAATATCTGAATAGGGGTCATAGTTTAATGTTAACGTATAAGTGTAATGGTCTGATAAGTGTAATGATTGTGTCTCACTTCCTTATACCGCGAATTAATATACAATTTATACATGTAAAAAACCTTTAATTGTGATGTATTCGAGCATTAAGACTTAAAGGAGATTGGATATACTATTAAAGTATGGGGAATATATGGGGAAAGAAAAAAGCCAACCCTTTATATATCAAAGAGTTGGCTTTATACTTTGTGACCTCGTCATGATTGCCTCCACTTCGGTCGGCGAACTTCGGCAAGCCTTCGTTTCAAACAAGATTTTCATCCATATGCCGACTTCAAAAAGCAAAAATGGCCTCCCGAAAGGGAAGCCATTTTCACTTGTGACCTCGTCAGGATTCAAACCTGAAACCTCTTGAGCCGTAATCAAGTGCTCTATTCAGTTGAGCTACGAGGCCATTCCTTTTTCAATACGTTTGCATTGAATTGGGGTTGCAAATATAATTTGTTTTTTTCTTCTGACAATGAGATCAATAATTCTTGTCCCGAACAAATGGGTATGTGAAGCACTTTATGAGGCATTATCCTCAAATAATAGACATTATGTACTATTTTGTAGTGCCTAAAACGAGTTGGGCACAATTAAAACGAAACGCAAATGCAGAAAATAATTATAGCATTATTACTATTGTCTAGTTCTCTTATCTACTCTCAAAATAACGAAACTGAAAAAATACTGAACGAAGGAAAATTACTTTTTCGAATTGAAAAAGGTTCTTGGTATGGAACAGACGATCTGTTGGCAAGGTTTAAAACGAAAAAAGATTCAGTTGGTGGATATTTATCATATGAAACTGCCGATAATAAGATTAACACCATTTTCTTCAGTCGATTTGACCCTGATAAAATATTGATAAGATATGAGTTTGACAGCCTACCAAAACCAGAGCCAATAAGAATTGACACTTTGGATCATAATGCAACTGATTTAGAAAAAAATCTTATTTCACTCCGTCAAGATGCGAAAGATAGAGCTTATGAAAACAAAGACAAGTTTTTCAGTTTTTACGATAATACTTCATTGAATTTTATTCCTTTAATTACCGATAAAGAAAGAAGCGTTTTTGTGTTAACTGGACCACAAGTTTCTGGAATTGTTTTACTTGGAAACGACTATAAATTGAGTTACGACATGAAAAATGAATTTAAGAAAAAAGAGAAAATTCATAACTCCATTTTACAGTTCCCATACACTTCAGAAGATAAAGAAAATCCAACTGTTTCGACAATTCACACACACGTGATAACAGAATATATTTCATCTACTGACATATGTACATTATTACTGTATAAAAACTATGTTGAATGGAATCAACACATTGTTATGAGCGAAAAGGAAGTTTCTATATTTGATTTAGAGAAGGAATCTCTTTTTACAATGAAAAGAAAAGCTTGGGAGAAAATTTATAATAGCGAAAATGATAAATAATAACTTTGCCTAACGCCTGCCTTATATAGCGCATGGCTGATTAGTTGCATAATTCAAAGTTAAGGGGTATTTGGTTCGTACTTAACAGAATAATTATTGTTGATTTACACGCTACGAGTCATATAAAAAACCGTTAATACCTGATTTTAATTTTACCAAATGAGTAGTATAATTCTATACCGGAAGTCTAACCTCATGCTAATGGCACGGAAATTCAAGATTTATATCGATGAGGAAGTGCATTCTTCAATTGCGGACGGGGAACAATTAGAAATAAATATTCCTCCAAATTCAGAAGAGCTCACCGTTAAGATTATGAATTATTGGTCAAAACCTATTTCATTAAACTTTAATGACTCAAAGAAATACGTTATAAAGCAGAACAGAGTGTCAACTGCTGCGACGTATCTACTGGTATTTTTTGCAGTCTTGCATTTTATTACGGAATTTACCAAACCTATTGAACCCCCCATATTTTTGTTGTGTGCAATTCCATTTTTACTCCTTCAAATCTATTATTCAACTTTCGGTCGACACAATGTGATTTTGGTTGAAGAGATGATGTCGGAGATTTGAATCGCCTGAGAAAGGGGATAAATAACCCCAATCCCTGAATTAATCGTATCTTTGTATATCGAATGAATAAACCTCTCCTCATTCATAACATTAATTATCACGAGAGGAAACGAATCCAATATTTTGAAATTTAACGAACTTGGGTTGAAAGAATCAATCCTAAAAGCCCTTCATGAAAAGGGATACTCAACACCTACACCAATTCAGCAGAAAGCGATTCCGGTCGTTTTACAACAAAAAGACCTGCTCGGTGTAGCACAAACGGGAACAGGTAAAACCGCCGCGTTCGCCATACCGATCATACAGCTTTTATCGGAACAACAAGCGCAACAAAAAAAGCGTGTGATCCGAAACCTGATCATCACACCGACCAGAGAGCTGGCGATACAGATCGAAGAAAACATCAACGCATACGCAAAACACACACAGCTCAGACACGCTGTGATCTTTGGTGGTGTGAAACAACATAGTCAGGTCATACAGCTTGATAAAGGAGTAGACATCCTCGTTGCAACGCCAGGACGATTACTCGATCTGATGGATCAGGGAATCATCTCACTCGATCATATCGAAATCTTCGTCCTCGATGAAGCAGATCGTATGCTCGATATGGGCTTCATTAACGATATCAAACGAATCATTAAGGTGCTGCCAAGAGAGCGACAATCCCTGTTCTTCTCAGCAACCATGCCCAATAACATTGTGGAGCTGTCAAGAAAGATCCTGGATCAACCCGTAAAGATCGAGGTGAGTCCTGAGTCTACTACAGCCGAGACCGTTCAACAATATATGTACTTCACCAATAAAGCCGATAAGAAAAATTTGATCCTCCATCTAATGAAGGACCGAGAAATCGATCAGGCTTTGGTCTTTGTTCGAACGAAGCACGGTGCAGACCGACTCGTACGGGATCTAAAGAAAAAGAATGTCAGTGCTGTTGCCATTCATGGTGATAAAGCACAGAATCAGCGTCAGAAAGCGCTTAGCAATTTTAAGGATGGAAAACTGAATGTCCTCGTAGCAACCGACATTGCAGCGCGTGGGATCGACATCGATCAGCTGAACTATGTCATCAATTACGATATTCCAAATGTACCCGAAACCTATGTGCATCGTATTGGTCGCGTTGGTCGTGCGGGAGAGACAGGAACAGCACTTTCCATTTGCGAACCGGAAGAAAACGTCTATGTAAGGGATATTGAAAAACTCATCGGTCAAAAGATCGAACAGGTTTCAAATAACCCCTTCCCGCAAACCGAAAAACCCATGAATAAGGATGAGAAGAAAGAGTGGGAGAAGGAGAAGCAACGTCGCAAACAGGAATTCTTTAAGAATCGCAATAAGAGTCGGAGATAAAATTAACGCCACCTAAATAATTTGTATTTTAAGGCTCCAAAAATTTTGAAAATGATCAGTAGAGCCTTACTCTCAATTATACTTATTACCCTTTCGTGGTCGGTAAGCGCCCAAGTAGATAAAAGCAAGGACGCTTTTGCTAACATCAATTCCGAGCTGGATTACCGTTGTATAGGTCCCTTTCGAGGTGGTCGTTCCGCAGCGGTAACCGGAGTGGAAGGTAAACCGATGCTCTTCTATATGGGGGCAACCGGCGGAGGTGTCTGGCGGACACAAAACGGTGGCTCTACCTGGGAGAATATCTCAGATGGCTATTTCGGTGGTTCCATTGGAGCCGTTGAGGTTTCGCCTTCCCATAGCAATGTGATCTATGTCGGAGGAGGAGAGACGACTGTTCGTGGAAACGTTTCTCCGGGAACAGGCATGTACAAATCCATCGATGGTGGGCGTAGCTGGAAATCGATCGGACTCAAGAATTCAAGACATATTCCACGTGTTCGGGTGCACCCAAAGAATCCGGATATTGTTTATGCTGCAGTACTAGGCGATCTGTTTAAAGATTCGGAAGAGCGTGGTGTCTACAAGTCGACCGACGGTGGTACGACCTGGAAACGCATTTTATTTGCGAATAATCGCAGTGGGGCCGTGGATCTGATTCTGGATCCGGTGAATCCGGAGATCATTTATGCTTCTACCTGGAATGTGCGACGTACTCCGTGGGACTTTTCTTCCGGAGGAGATGGTTCTGAGTTGTGGAAATCGACCGATGGAGGTGCTACATGGGAATCACTCATGGACAAAGAAGGCATGCCTGAAGGAACGATCGGAATTATTGGTGTAACCGTATCACCTGTTGACCCGGATCGCGTCTGGGCAATCATCGAAAACGATAATGGAGGGGTATTCCGTTCGGACGACGGTGGAGATACCTGGCAGAAAACGAACAGTGATCGAAGTTTGCGTCAACGGGCATGGTACTATTCCAAAATTTATGCAGACTCGAAAGATGTCAATAAGGTGTACGTGATGAATGTAGCATACCATGTCTCTAAGGATGGCGGTAAGACATTTAAATCGCGCTATGCACCACATGGAGACCACCACGATCTTTGGATCGCACCGGAAGATCCGAACAGACTGATCATCGCAGATGACGGTGGAGCGCAAATAAGTTATGACGGTGGCGGTAGCTGGTCGACGTATATGAATCAGCCAACAGCGCAGTTTTATCGGGTTACTACGGATGATCATTTCCCTTACCGGGTATATGGTGCTCAGCAGGATAATTCTACGATTCGAATAGATTCTCGTTCAGATCGCTATTTCATTACAGATCGTAACTGGGAATCAACAGCAGGAGGGGAGAGTGCTCATTTAGCGCCGGATCCCAAGGATAATGAGATTGTCTTTGGAGGAAGCTATGGTGGATATCTGACGCGCTACAATCATCACACAGAAATGAATCGCGCCATCAATGTGTGGCCGGATAATCCAATCGGTTATGGAGCAGAAGGCATGAAGTATCGCTTTCAATGGAACTTCCCGATCTTCTTCTCACCACATGATCCGAATAAGCTGTATACCTGCTCCCAATTCCTACATGTTTCGTATAATGGAGGCGAAAGCTGGGAGATCATCTCACCTGATTTGAGCCGCAACGATTCTATTAAACTCGTTTCATCGGGTGGACCAATCACCAAAGACAATACGGGAGTAGAGTACTACGCAACAATCTTTGCAGCGGCGGAATCACCGTATGAAAAAGACTTGTTGTGGTGTGGTTCCGATGACGGTTTGATTCACGTTTCCAGAGACGGTGGAAAGAACTGGAAGAATGTCACGCCCAAGAAGCTTCCCGAGTGGACCCAGATCAACAGCATTGAGGTCGATCCTTTCCAAAAAGGAGGATTGTATGTCGCAGCGACGCGTTACAAATTGGGAGATTACAAGCCTTACTTGTATTACACAGCGGATTACGGAGAAACCTGGCAGCTGATAACAAATGGAATTCCACAAGACCATTTTACACGTGTGGTTCGAGCAGATCGTAAAGTAAAAGGATTACTTTACTGCGGGACAGAATTCGGGATGTATGTGAGTACCGATGGAGGTCAGAACTGGAAAACTTTTCAGTTGAATCTACCATTGGTTCCAATTACCGATCTGGCGTTGAAGGATAACGACCTGATCGTTGCAACACAAGGAAGAAGCTTCTGGATTCTGGATGATCTGAATGTTATTTGGGATGAGTTGTCAAAATCAACGGGGAAGGATGAGTTGCGTTTATTCTCCGTTCACCCGACAGTTGGTTATGGTGGCGGAAACGGGAAAGAATCTCAAACAGCCGGAACGAATCATCCGGATGGCGTACGATTCTACTTCAATCTTCCGGAGACAGAAAAGACCGTAAGTTTAAAATTTTATAGTTCCGATGGTGAGTTAATTCGATCGTACAGCACGAAAGCATCTGAAAAAGAAGGCAAGTTGAAAGTAGAAACAGGTATGAATCATTTCAACTGGAACACGCGCTATGAGAAAGCCGATAAGTTTGACGGCATGTTGATGTGGTGGGGAACACTGGAAGGACCGAAAGCACCTCCGGGTATGTATACTGCTCGTTTGATTATGGATGAGGACAGCGTTGAAACGAAATTCGAGATCCTACACGACCCGAGAAGTGAAGGGACGAAGGAAGATCGTCAGGCACAGTTTGAGTTCCTATTAGAGATACGCAATAAGCTTGATGAAACACACGATGCGATTCGTCACATGCGCACGATCAAAGGGCAGATTATAGCCTTGAACGCACGTCTCGATAAAGATGAATACGAGAAGGTGATAAACGAAGGAAAGCGTCTGGATTCGCTAATGACGGCTATTGAAAAGGAATTGTATCAAACGAAACTGAAGAGTAATCAGGACATGTTGAACTATCCGATCAAACTCAATAACAAGCTGGCGCACGTCGCTTCCTTAGCGAGTATGGGAATCTATCGTCCAACCGAACAAATGATCGGTGTGAAGAATGATATCACGGGTAAGATCAATGTGCAACTTGAGAAATGGCACAAGATCCGGGATCATGGTCTGCCGGCATACAATGAATTGATTCGCACGGAGAAAGTGAATCTCATTGGCGTGAAGGAAGATTAATTGTCGCTGTTTTAATCGTTCGACTGAAAGACACGTTGTGTCGATCCGTCACTATACAAAACAATCAGAATTGAGTTGGACTTGAAGCTTGTTTGCCTTCCCATTACATCGTAGACACCTACAATTTCTTTCTCAGTATTCAGCTGTACATCAGCAATACTACTGGTGCTGTTTACGTCTCCACGTAGGTATTTAACCGTGCCGGTCTGATCATCCTGCCAGACAATAAATACTACACCATTTCCAAGAACCACATCTGGGTGACTTACCCAGTCACTGTCAACAATCTGCTGAGATTGATTCATTCCTGCGGATACATTTTCGGTGAACTCAAACCCTAATTCAACTAAACCATTAGCGAATTGTTGGTAGACGATTGCCGCACTGCCACCGTAATAGTCCGTTCGAGGATAGTTCTGTGTTACTAACCCTGCCGCACTTTGATCCAATGCAATTGCGGGTGAACCTGTTCCCGCTGAAATAGAAGATTTGTTGTAGTATACGCGTGTATTTCCACTTGCCGAACTCATATAAGTGGTGAACAATGTATCACCGACTATGAATCCATCCGGACCCGAAGACGGACAAGAATTGATTACCCAGTTTTGTTGATCTACACCCATGCCACTGGTAAAGCTGTTTCCGTTATCAGTAGATATTCCAACCCAGGTATCTCTGATATTACTATTGTTATCTCTGTAGAGCATGGCAACGGTGTTGTTACCATCGTTTACGATCTGACCCGGACAACAGTCACATACTTCTGCCAGAGGTGCACTCCAGCCGCTTGCTTTGACATCGATATTGAAGCTTTGACCCATATCGTTTGAACGAGCTACAACCCAACGTGCTTCATTCAAGATAGCATCAAATTTCATAAAAGCCACGATCGGATTTCCGTTTTGATCAACCGTTACTGTTGGGAAACGCGATACACTATCTGCTATAAAATCAACTCTGACAGGAGTATTTAATGTTGCACCACCATCAAAGGAAGAAACACACCACACATAACTGGTGGTTTGAATTTCAGGAGTTTGCTTGTAAACAGCGTATAAGGTGTCACCTTTTGAAGCAATATCGGGCCCCATCCAGCTTTGTCCCGCTGTTGTAACCGAACCGGGATTAACCATTTGGGGAGTATCGAAGGAAGATCCGTTCCATCGTGCGAGGAACATATTGTCGCCATCACTCCAGGAAACAACCGGTGTATCCATTCCGGTCATGACGATTCGCGGATAGTTGTTTCCGTAAGAAGAGGAAGCTGAAACATCCATAGGTGTATCCCAGTTAATCTGAGAAAAACAAAAAGGTGCGTATAATAGAAGTAGCGCAAGAATACTTGATTTCATGATAGTAGTTTAGTGATTGTTAGTCAATGTGTTGTTCAATTGAAAGATACACAATTATAATTGAACCCTAATTAACACGATCGGACTAGGAATCCAATGAAACGGCCATTTCTCATTTCGTTAATCAGAGTTTTGATCGTATATTGCAGCGAACCTTATAACACAATTTTATTATGAAAAAACTAGGACTATTAGTCCTTAGCTTACTGCTAAGTGGTATTTCTTTGGCTCAATGCGGAGCAGGAGAAGTCGAAGTAACAATGATTGTCCATACCGATGACTGGGGATACGAAGGATACTGGCAATTGCTGCCATCCGGAAATGCTTGCGGAACCGGAATGATCGATGAAGGAGGAAATCCTGCTGTTGGTTGCAATGGAGCAGGTCTTCAGAATCAAACACCGGGTGGGTACGGTGATAACATTCAGGTGAATGAAGGACCATGGTGTCTGCTCGATGGTCAGCAATATGATCTGGTTTACACAGACGACTGGGGAGACGGAGGATTTACCTTCGAGATCTTTGTCAACGGATTTCAGATAGAAACATTCGATGGAATCGGATTAGGTGCAACATTTACTTTTACCGCGGCAGAACCACCTGCTTATGACCTTTCGGTTTTTAAATCAAACCTATACAGTTATATAACCGTTGGTTCGTACAACCTTGATGCTCATGTATTTAACGGAGGAACAACAACAGTTACCTCGTATGATCTTAACTATACCATTGACGGTGGGGCGGTAAATACGCATAGTGTAACAGGAACTTCATTAGCGAATTACATGGATGAAGACGTAGCGCACAGCATTCCAATAAGTATCCCAACGAATGGTGTTTACATCATCCAGGTTTGGGCAGACAACATCAATGGTGGAAATGCTGATCAAAATAACGCCAATGACACCTTAAATGCAATCGTGGAAGCAGGTCCGGGAAGACCAAATTATCTCGACGGTTACATTGGGGCAACAGTTACGGTTGATCAGGTAGCAGGACCATCGAATCAGGTAAATGATCCAACGGATTTAGATTTTCATCCTGTATTATCCAATAAAGAACTTTGGGTAATAAATCGTGGTACAGAACCTTCAGGCGGTAGTACGGTAACTATTTACGATGCCGGAGAACCTACACAAAATTCAGTTTGGAAACAGGACGGAAACGCGTGGCACTTTATGTCGCTTCCTACAGGTTTAGCATTTAGTCAGAACAGTAACTGGGCAAACTCACCAGGTGTTTACGATGCGAATCACAATGGTGGAGCTGCATTTACAGGACCATCACTTTGGTCTAGTAACATGGCAGTTTATGCGCAACCATCAGGTGGAAACGGAAGTCACCTGGACATGCTTCACCTAAGTCCTTATTCACAAGGTATAGCTGCTGAGGTTGACAATGTTTTTTGGGTAACAGACGGTTATACAGGTGATGTTGTACGATATGACTTCGCAGAAGATCACGGCCCTGGAAATTCATTCCACGGAGATGCAATTGTTCATCGTTATTCAGATGACGTGATTGCTAAAGATCCAAATAATGTGATCGTAAGTCACTGTGTTCTTGACGAAGACAATCAGTGGATATATGTAGTTGATCATGGTAACCAGCGCGTTATCCGAATTGATATCACAACTGGTTCTGACCAGGGTGGTACTCCGAACTATCCAATGAACGAACCGATTGCTGAATATCTTGAAATTACAGGATATACGCAGGAATTGGTGTTAAGTGGTCTGGATAAGCCAGCTGGAATTGACGTGATCGATAATCGAATGATCATCAGTGAATACCAGACTGGAGAGATCATTATTTATGACATAACAAATATGCCAGCGACCGAGCTTGAGCGTATTAGTACAGGATTGAATAGCGTTCAGGGAATTAAGATTGGTCCTGACGGACGCATCTGGTTCGTTGATGGAAACTCTGATGGTGTTTATAAGTTGGAAACAGCAGATCTTGGATTGAACGAATTGACCTATGAGATCAATGTTTATCCAAACCCAAGTGCTGGATCATTCAATGTACATGTAGCCAATCAGGTTGAAGGAATCGTTGAGGTTTCCGATGTTAACGGGAAGATCATCGCTACTCAATCAATTGACGGATATTCGGCTCAACTGGACCTGGACGTACAATCAGGAATTTATTTTGTGAACATTGTCTCCGGAGAGACGCGATCCGAAACCTATAAATTAACAATCAAATAATTCAACATAGAGCCCCGAGAGATCGGGGCTTTTTTTTTTGAAAAATGATGTAGATCATTTTATCTTGCTTGATTATCGAATACTATTGTTTCAAAATAAATACTATCCGTTATGGAATTTGCGAATACAGATAAAGAGATCACGATCATACACAACTCCAATGAAGAGACCGGTAAGAAGATCATCGCTTATGCGAACACGGAAGAGCTTCCAATCCACGAGATCGACTTGGCACATGGACATTTGTCAGACACGCATTGGGTAGAGATTGCGAAGCGAATGGGGATCAGCATAAACGAGTTAGTCAATAAAGATGATTCGGATTTCATGCGCAAGTACGATGATCTTGATGATCTCGAGGATCACGATTGGTTAAAGATGATTCGAAACAATCCGGATATACTCAGAGCCCCTATTGTCATGAAAGGCGAACGCGTAGTTTTCATGTCCAATCCACAGGATATGCTGCATTTTCTGGATTAAGTTCAAATTATGAATCCTATTCGTTACTTTCATGGAATTGATGATGAATAGAATTATTCCATATGCTAAATAAAATCATACGGTTTTTTCTCGAAAACAAGCTTGTGGCGCTGTTGCTATTGATAGTGACAGTAGGCTGGGGAATTGCCGTTGCACCATTTAGCTGGAAAAGTGACTGGTATCCACGGGATCCGGTGGCAGTGGATGCCATACCCGATATTGGCGAGAATCAGCAAATCGTATTCACCGAGTGGATGGGACGATCACCTCAGGATGTTGAAGATCAAATCACCTATCCTTTAACAACAACTTTACTTGGGGTTCCGGGGGTGAAGACGATACGGAGTAGCTCGATGTTCGGGTTTTCATCGATCTACATCATCTTTGATGAGGATGTGGAGTTCTATTGGAGTCGATCCCGCATACTGGAGAAATTAAATTCATTGCCATCTGGCACCTTGCCTGAAGGAGTTCAGCCGACGCTGGGTCCGGATGCAACCGCGCTGGGTCAGATATACTGGTACACACTTGAGGGAAGGGATGAAAATGGTAATCCAACGGGTGGTTGGGGTCCTCAGGAGTTGCGATCTATTCAGGATTATTCGGTTAAATACAGCCTGTCATCAGTCGAAGGTGTTTCAGAAGTGGCTTCCATTGGGGGCTTTGTTAAAGAGTATCAGGTTGATCTCGATCCGGCCGCTTTGAAAGCGCATCATGTCACGATTCCTCAAGTGATGAAAGCCCTCCAAAACAGCAATATTGACGTTGGAGCGAAGACGATTGAAATTAATCGGGTCGAATACCTGGTACGCGGCTTAGGCTACATTAAATCGGTTTCGGATATTGAAGAAAGCGTGATCCGTGAAGCGGATAATGTGCCGATCAGAATTAAAGATGTAGCACATGTTACGCTTGGACCAGCTCCGAGAAGAGGCGCTCTGGATAAGGAAGGATCCGAGGCAGTAGGAGGAGTAGTCGTCTCCAGATACGGTGCAAACCCACTGGATGTGATCAACCAGGTCAAGGAGCAGATCGCGACGCTTTCTAAAGGATTGCCGGAAAAGAAACTAGAAGACGGACGAACAAGTAAAGTAACCATCGTTCCATTTTATGATCGATCTGAGTTGATTCAGGAAACACTCGGTACGCTGGAAAGCGCATTATCCGAAGAAATAATAATTACGATCATCGTTATTTTATTGATGGTCCTCAATTTAAGGGCAAGTCTTTTGATCTCCAGTCTTATACCGCTGGCTGTGCTGATAGCCTTTATTGGAATGAGATACCTGGGGGTCGACGCTAATATTGTTGCACTATCGGGTATTGCGATCGCTATTGGTACCATAGCTGATATGGGAATTGTTCTCTCGGAGAATATGCTCAGGCATATGGAACGAAATGGTCCGAAAGCGAATTTACTGGAAACGATTTACACCGCTACGACTGAAGTTGCTTCAGCCGTCACGACAGCAGTGGTAAGTACAATCATTAGTTTTATTCCCGTCTTTGCAATGGAAGCAGCGGAAGGTAAGTTGTTTCGTCCGCTTGCTTATACCAAAACATTTGCACTTGTTGCTTCTATTATTCTTGCGTTAACGCTACTTCCACCTTTTGCTCACTGGTTGTTTTCTATCAAAGTCAGAAAGAACTTATCCAAGACCATCTTAAATGCAGCTGCTATTGTTTTAGGAATCGTTCTATTGTTCTACTACGCGTGGGCAGGGTATTTATTGATAGCTGTTGGGGCGACGGGAATGATAGCGCAGGGCGTAATACGACCTCTTGAGAAATACGGACAGCACATTCAGATAGGTGTTTACTCGCTGATTGTCTCGTGGATTCTTTCGCAACACTGGTTGCCGATGGGGCCAATGAAAAGTGACTTCATTAATTTTCTATTCACAGCCGCGTTGATCGGTTCAGTAATTGGCTTCTTCTGGCTTATAATCATCAATTATGAACGCATTCTTTCCTGGTGTTTAAATAATAAGTGGAAATTCCTGGCAATACCGTTTGTGATTGTAATCTTCGGCTTATTCAGTTGGCAAGGAGTCAAAGGCGTTTTTGGACTTGAAAATGAAGACATAGAATCAAGTAAAACATGGACCAGTTTAAATAATGTTTTCCCGGGTGTTGGAGAAGAGTTTATGCCGGCACTTGATGAAGGAGGGTTCTTACTTATGCCGACCTCTATGCCTCATGCTGGAATAGAGGAGAACAAAGAAATAGTTGCTCAACTCGACATGGCGGTTTCTGCTATTCCGGAGGTTGAAAGCGTTGTTGGTAAACTGGGTAGGGTAGAAAGCCCATTGGATCCAGCTCCGATTTCCATGTTCGAGAATATTATTAATTACAAACCTGAATACCTTACGGATGAAGACGGTAAGCGACTTCGATTTGCAGTAAATGACGATGGAACATATCAACGGGATAGTTTGGGAGAGTTAGTTCCTGACAAGAATGGTAAGTACTTTCGTAATTGGAGAGATCACATTCATTCTCCGGATGATATTTGGAAGGAAATTGCCCAGATTCAACTGCCGGGCGTTACTTCAGCTCCAAAACTTCAGCCGATTGAAACGCGACTCGTAATGCTTCAAACCGGTATGAGAGCGCCCATGGGGATTAAGATAAAAGGACCACATCTCGATACCATTCAATCCTTCGGTTATGAGTTAGAGAAAATTCTAAAAGATGTTGATGGAGTAAAAGAAGAAGCCGTTTTCGCCGATCGGATAGTTGGTAAGCCGTACATTGAAATCAATCTTGATCGGAAAGCACTGGCGAGATATGGACTTTCTATTCGATCCGTACAGCACTATATTGAAGTAGCTGTTGGAGGCATGGTGAATACCGTCACAGTTGAAGGAAGGGAACGGTATGCAGTTAGATTACGCTACGCCAGAGAATACAGGGATGAACCTAGTATGATAGAGGACATTCTTATTCCTGGTTCACATGAGACTCAGATTCCATTAAAAGAAGTAGCTGACATTGAATACGTAAAGGGTCCTCAGGTAATTAAGAGCGAAAACACCTTTCTTCAGGGCTATGTTCTTTTTGATAAAGAGGATGATCAGGCCGAGGTCGATGTGGTAGAAAATGCTCAGAAAAAGATTGACCAACTGATTAGTGAAAAGAAGTTACGAGTTCCGGCCGGAATCACGTTCGAGTTTTCTGGCAGCTACGAAAATCAGGTCAGGGCAGAGAAGAAGCTGGCCATTCTCATTCCGATTGCGCTGTTATTAATTTTCCTGGTTTTGTATTTTGAATTAAGATCTGTACTGATTACCACCATGATATTCAGTGATCTCATTATTGCATTTGCTGGTGGTTTTATTATGATTTGGTTATACGGTCAGGATTGGTTCATGAACTTTGAGGTATTCGACACTAATTTACGCGACCTCTTTCAGATGGGGACAATTAATCTAAGTGTCGCCGTTTGGGTTGGATTTATTGCTTTGTTTGGAATTGTCGACGACAATGGTGTTGTAATGAGCACTTATCTAAATCAGGTGTTTGACGAGCAAAAACCACAGACTGTTGAAGAGGTAAGAAAATCGGTATTAATAGCTGGTAAGCGGAGAATTAGACCATGCTTAATGACCTCTGCAACTACTATTTTGTCATTAATTCCGATATTAACATCAACAGGAAGGGGAGCAGATATTATGGTTCCAATGGCTATTCCTGCTTTTGGGGGTATGATGGTTTCAATAATCACACTATTCATGATACCGGTATGGTATTCTATGTGGCAGGAGCGAAAATTAAAGAAACAAATGAGGAATTCATGAAGCATGTAATGATCATATTGATGACAATGATCTTGGGATTTGTTCATGGGCAAACGCTTGATGACTACCTGAAAATGGCGGCAGATTCCAATGCGATGTTAAAAGCAAGCTTTTACCAGTATTATGCGGCGCTTGAGAAGGTGAATCAACCTGGTCTGCCTGATCCTGAACTTGGATTCGGATACTTTATTAATCCTGTAGAAACGAGGCTGGGTCCGCAGCAGGCGAAATTTTCTGTGATGCAAATGTTTCCGTGGTTTGGGACAATCAGCGCGCAGCGCAGTATGATGGCAGACCGAGCACGCGTAAAATTCGAAGAATTCAATGCGCATAAGAGTGAGCTCTTCCTGGAACTTAAACAGAATTATTATCAATTAGAAAAGCTCAAAAGCGATCAGGAATTATTGAAAGAACATCTGGAAATTTTGGACCTGTATAAAGCTTTGGCGAACACCAAGGTTGAATCCGGAAGTGGGAGTGTAGTTGATGTGTTGCGAATCGATATGGAATCAGCAGATATTGATAACGTGCTAATTGGCATTTCTGAGAAACAAGATGCATTGAAAGTTAAGTTTAATCAGCTTTTAAACCGAGATCCGGTTGAAGTAGTCGTTTTACCTGATTCTATGTTGGCTGTTGATATTCGTTTTAGTGTTTCAGAACTTACTGATTCTATTCTCTCCGGAAATGATCAATTGCATAAATTGGAAGCGATGATAGAGGCTTCCGGTGCACAGGTCGAGGTCGCCAAAAAAATGGGTGGTCCTTCCTTTGGTCTGGGAATCAATTACTTTCTGATTAATGAAAGAACCGATGCTAATCCTCCGGATAACGGTAAGGATGCCTTAATGCCCATGCTTAGTGTAAAACTACCCGTGTACAGAAGAAAGTACAAAGGAATGGTGAGGGAAGCTGAATTCAACAGCCTGGCATTTCAGGAAATGCACACGGATCAGGTAAACATGCTGCTGGCTAAAATCGAAATGCTTCTGGCGGAGTATCGGGATGCAGAGAGAAGGATAAACTTGTATCAGGAGCAGATTGATCGGGCCATGAATGCAAGAGAAATCCTCGTGGAAGCATACAGCGTTTCCGGAAAGGACTTTGAAGAAATATTGAGAATTCAGCGTTTGTTACTAAAATATGAACAGAACATCGTGACAGCTGTTAGAGATAAAAACATAGCGGTGGCAAAACTGGAAGCGCTTTATTAAAGTACTGATTATGAACAGGCAAAAGTATATTATTGGAATTATTTGTTTGGTAGCAGGATTCATTCTGGGGTGGATGATTTTCTCTGGTGATGAGAAGGTTGAACCAAATAAAAAGGAGATAGTTGAGGAGTCCACCATATGGACCTGCTCTATGCACCCACAGATTCGTCAGAATGAACCCGGTAATTGCCCGATCTGCGGTATGGAACTGATTCCATTGAAAGAAAGCCATGCTGCGATGAATACGATTGAGCTGAGTGAGTCGGCGATTCAGTTGGCTAATATTCGCACGACGCCTGTTGAACTCGCAAAGCCGGAAAAAGAGTTGCATTTACAGGGGAAAATAAAGCTGGATGAAAGGAGATTAAGTAGTCAGGTTGCTCACGTAACCGGTAGAATCGAGAAGCTATACATTACATTTACAGGGGAAAAAGTATACGCCGGTCAAAAGTTAGCATTGATCTATTCACCGGAGTTAGTAAGTGCGCAGCGAGAACTTTTGGAGGCGGCTAAGAGAAAAGAAGCAAATCCGTACATGTACGAAGCGACGCGTAAAAAACTGTTGCAATGGGAACTTACGGAAAAACAGATTGATGCGATTGAAAATTCCGGGAAGATCAAGGACAACATCGAGCTTAGAGCGGAGGTAAATGGAGTAGTGGTTAAACGAAATGTCGCTGTAGGAGAATATGTAAAGGAAGGACAGGTTTTATTTCAAATAGCTGATCTAAGCAGAGTTTGGGTAGTGTTTGATGCCTATGAAACAGATATCTCCTGGCTTCATGAAGGAGATGAAATCGAATTCACCATCGGAGCTCTTGCGGGTGAGAAATTTGTAAAGAAGATCACTTTTATTGATCCACTGATAGATCCGGTAACGAGAACAACTTCTGTGAGATTAGAAATGACAAACAGAAATAACAAATTAAAGCCTGAAATGTTTGTTGACGGTGTTGTGAATGCGCGTCTCCCAATACTAGAGGATCAGTTAATTATTCCGAAGTCGGCTGTATTGTGGACCGGTAAACGATCAATTGTCTACGTTGAACTTCCTGGCTCGAAGGGAATATACGAGTTTAGAGAGATTACGATCGGACCTGATCTTGGAAGCCATTATATCGTTGAAGAAGGTTTAAAAATAGGAGAAAGGGTGGTAACGAATGGAGCCTTTAAGGTCGATGCTGCAGCGCAGTTATCTGGAAAGACGAGTATGATGAACTCGGAGAGTAGTGAAAAGGATGGTTCTGAGATGGACATGGCCGGGGTGTCAGAGGCTAAATTCTTTGTTTCCGGCAACTGTGAATTGTGTCAGTCGAGAATTGAAGATGCAGCGGAATCAGTTGATGGTGTTCAACACGCATCCTGGGATGTTGCCTCTAAAATACTGACGATCCACTACAAGACAGATAAGACGGATGAACGCAAAGTATCGAAGGCGATTTCTAAAGTCGGTCACGACACAAAATATGATAAGGCTGATGAATCCGCTTACAAGGAATTGCCCAAGTGTTGTTTGTATGACCGGAAATGATGGCATACAACAAGCACTAGAAGTTGTAAAGGTTCTTCATAGTCCAGATCGAGAACTAAACTAGCCTCAGTCTTTATAAATCAAAAGATAATATTCCAATTCTGTTTGTAGTTGCTTGCATTGGTTCTCGATGTCAAATAGCTGAATATTCGATTTTAGCCACTGATTCTCTCTCGAATTTATCATAAATAATGAACTTTCTCCCAGATTAAATAGTGTCCTCTCTGAATCGTAGAGCCTTCTGTTGTTCTCGACGAATTTTCTCATCGTTTCTAATTGCTCCATTGCGGTAAGATAGTTGTTGCGAATGGATTTGATATTATAGTTCAGCTCAGCTTCTACCATATTAATCTTTAACTCCTGTTCCTGGAGTTTCAGTTTCGCCAGCTGCACACCGGCACGCTCTTTACGTGTAAGGATCGGATACTCAAAAGTAGCTCCCCAGGTATAATTGGAAGGGGAGTATTCCGCGAACAGATTACCACCTACGGGCTCGCTGATCGCGTTATACTTAAGCGTTAGCTTTGGTTTTAACTGTTCTTTCTTCAAGCGAAGATCAATTAATAATTGTTCGAATTGAAGATCATTTATTTGAATGAATGGGTGATCCGATATCACACTGTCTATCACGATTGGAACCTTTAATGTATCGCTAGTGTTACTTTGTTCGGGAATGGCATCTTGAATCTCCAATGGAACGAAGCCCTCTGACCACAGGTATATTTCCAGTTTCAGTTTCGCATTGCGAAGCTCGTTTTCAGCGAACTTAAGGGACAGCTCTCGGTTTTGAAGGTTGATCGAAGCCTCAACCGTGTCAATGTAGGGTCTATCACCGTATAGAGCCGCCTGTTTAACGGCATTCAGTCTGATAGATGCATTCTCGTACGCAAGCTGATATACGCGTGCTTTTTGAAAGCTTTGTTGCCATTTGTAATATGCTATGCTAGCATCCCGTCTCAATTGATTGAGTAAAATCGTGCGCTCATACTGCGTACTTGTTTGCAATAATTTGGCTTTGTTTAATTGAGCACGACGTTCGTCGATGATTAATCCATTTCCTAGTTCTAGACGAATTCCCGCGTACCATAAACCATTATTGGGAAGTCTTGATTCCGGGTTAAGGAATGCACCATCGTTCATATCAAAACCGCTTTCTGCAGTTAAACCAAACCAAGTAGGAATCTTGAGTCCACTTTGAATGTGACTGTAGTATTGTTTGTCATCAAAGTATTTCTGGTTGGCGTTGCCAAACAGTTTCGGGTCGAAGGCCCCACGTGACTCCAGTACTTTGGAGTCTCCCATTGATCGAACAATATTAGCCTGATAAGCATAGGGGTGATGCTCCATCACAATCTCCATATAATCCTCATAGGAAAGTGTGATTATACTATCCTGAGACAACACCGAAGTTGATAGCATCAATAGAAATATGAAGATTAAATTTTTCATTGTTATTTCTTATTGTTTGAATCAATTGGTTTATAGAATTCCGGCGGGAAACCATTCACTTTTCGCCATAGCTCGTACCATAGAGGGACATCATTCAATAAGATCATCGCATTTGTGCCACCGCCAACCCGCAGATCTTTTGGCCAAGGATGATCCTTGCTGTCCGGTCGAACCAATAAACGGTACTTCCCATTCGGACTGATAAACTGATCAATCGCGTAAATTTCACCGCCATACGTACCGTAGCTTGCGCCAGGCCAGCCGGAGAAGACAATAGCAGGCCATCCATCAAATTGTAGGCGAACGTGTTCCCCAACATTCATAAGCGGAAGATCAATCGGATCAACGTATACTTCCACAGCCAACTGGTAGTTTTTAGGCATAAAGCTTAAGAGTGCCTCGCCTTCTTTTACTGTTTCACCAATCCCCTGAACCAGTAATTTCGTGACATATCCATCCTGAGGAGCTGTTATCACATAAAAACCTCTACGCGTTTCATAGTTCGCATACTGGTTCTCCAGTTTGTTGATAGTCGTTTCCGTATCAAACTTGTCCGTCTCTGTTGTCAGTTTCTCCGAAAGAACCTTTGCGAAATTCGACTGAAACTTTGCGTTTATATTATTGAGTTCAATACGAAGGCTCTGAAGTTCATTCTTATCGCTTTCCCAGGTGTTTTTAGCGGCAACTTCTTTTGCTTTAGCCTGTTGAGCCTTCATCCTTCGGGCTTCCAAATCAGCGAGTGACTTCAAGCCCTGATTGTAGAGGCTATCCATTCGATTGTACTGATATGCCGCAATTGAATAATCCAGTTGAGCCGCTTTATAAGCAATGCTATCGTTTTGAATCTTTAGCTTGATCTGCTCAATCTTTACGAGTATTTTATTGATCTCGAGTGTTCGATTGTTGTTCAAGGCCTCCAATTGCCGGTTTTGTGCATCGATCTTTTTGCCGTAGGAATCCGAAGATTGTTGTTTTAACCTAATCTGATTCTCCGTACGTTGTAACAGATTATTATCGAAGTAGGCATCTTTGACCTCAGAAATCAAGACGATTGTGTCGCCTTTTTCTACAAAATCACCTTCTTTTACTTTCCAGGCTTCCACGCGACCGGAAATTACTGATTGTATTTCCTGGGGTCTCTGATCCGGATTAAGAGTTGTGAGATTACCATGTGTTCGGACATTCTGTGTCCATGGCATCATACTCACTATGAAGAATAGGAAGACTGACCATTTTACGATCTTGATGGTAAGTCGCCGTGTTATCTTAGATTCTACCTTTTTAAGCGCTGAGTACGCGTTTGTGTCAATCTTGGTAGCGACGCTGTTATTTGAAATGTTCAACATGATCTTATGATTTTGAGTTAATTACTTTTCCATCTTTCAGTACAATGGTTTGATCAATTAATTCAGGCATATCAACACCTTGTGAACTCGTCATGAGTACGGTCCAGGAATGCTCTCTCGATAACAAAAAATCCTGTATCCGAACTCGGTCTTCCGGCGAGAATAAAGAGAAACTGTTCTCAAGTAAAAGAAGCCTTGGTTTGTCCGCAATTGCTCTAGCCATAAGTATTTTAGCGACTGTGCTTTTGGAAAATTGCTTACCTGCTGGTTGAATAGGAGTATCGAATCCTTTTGGAAGCGAATTAATTAATCCTCCCAGTCCAACTGCATCGATGGCCCATTTCACATTTTTAAAGGTTGCTTTTTTACGACCGAGCGTGATGTTTTCCATCAGTGTTCCTTCGAACAGGGTTTCATCTCGCAGATATCCCCCAATCGAATTTCGAAGTGAGTTAAAATTGTAGTTGTGGATTGGCACATCCTCTATGGTTACTGATCCGCTAGTAGGTGTGAGAAGTCCACAAACCAGGTATAAAAGCGTCGACTTACCGCTGTCATTATTCCCAGTTATCAGTATTCGTTCTCTTGATTGTATAGAGATTGAAACTCCTTTTAGTGCAAGTTTATCTTCGTCAGGATAGCGATAGCTGACATCATAAATATCCAATTTTACACCGTCTTTACCGCCATTTAGGATCATGCCGCCGTCGTGTTCCAATTCCAGGTCAACTACCTGACCAAGCTTTTCTAGTGAGGTCAGTACATCATAAATAGTTTCGAAACTAAGGATCACTTTTTCTACTGAGTTCACAATTAATAAGATAACGATCTCGGCAGCAACGAATTGACCGATGTTCATTTGCTGATCAATAACCAGTAAGCCGCCTATTAATAATAGTCCAACCGCAACGAGAACCTTAAATACGACCATGAGACTGTACTGCAATCGAAGCACTTGGAAGTGCCTCTCGCGTGATTCGGTATATTCTTCCGCTTGCTCATTGGTTTTGACCATAGGAAGGTCTGAATCTCCGGACAGCTTAAAAGAGGTATTGGAACGTGCTATTTCCTCCAACCAGTGAGCCAGCAGATACTTGTGTCTTGATTCTTCCAAACTAGTTATCAGACCCCGGTTCATGGTCAGGAAGAAAATGAAGTACACCATGAGTACCAGTAGTAAACTGAAGATGATAAAAAATGGGTGGTACAACGAGAGGAGGATTAATCCGAAGAGCACCTGGATGCTTGCAGAAGAAAACTCGATCAGAATTTTCGTCATTCCTTTTTGAATAGAGACCACGTCAAAAAATCGATTCATCAGTTCAGGAGCGTATTTTTTAAATAGTTGCTCGAGTCGAATCCTGGGAATACGATAGGTAAATTCAAATGCAGCCCGGGTAAATATTTTTTGCTGTAGATTCTCCGTTATCCGCAATTGATTGATTTGAAGAATTCCGCTAATAGCAATAGCCCCGGCCACTAAAATGATCAGTACGATCCACGAGGTACTCACAGCACCTCCCTGAATCAGGTTAATGATCGATTGTATACCAATCGGGAGAACCAGGTTCATGAGCCCGATGATAACAGCGTAAGCGTAAACGTTTCTTATTTCAAGTTTGTCCGGTTTTAGTAACAACCAGAATCTTCTGGCCGGACTTAATGTATGTGAATTCATATTATTAAGTTAACAATGAGTAATTTGTGACTCTATGCACGTGATCAACGGGGGTGATCTATGTTAACTCGGGCGGGGGAGATGGAATCTTGATGAAAACTTGTGGAATAAAACTCAACTTTTTATAGAAACAATTTTCTGCTAACATTGATTCAATAACTAAGGTCCTGTGGAATAAAGGCAAGTTTATAAGCTTCTCTTTAACATCATCATCAAATTCTGATTCATTATCACATTCAGTTAATTCAATAGATAATTCAATAGATTGATCATTAGGTGAATCCTGATCGGTTTGCTCGACCAAATCAAAAGAGATTGCGATGAGCATGATCAAACTGAATAAAGACGATATGAAGATTCTATTTTTCAATTTTTAATTCTCTTTCAATTAACTGTGTGTAAAACATGGTAACTGCATCTTCTCCTTCGATTACATCGGTCAAACGCGGAAGATGATCTGCGAAGAAACGCTGATGATGAGCACCTTCAATGACAGTTGATACCAGCATATGCGGATACTTGAAGTTGGGACGAATTTCAAGAATGATATCTGCAATTCGCTGAACCAGCGACTTATAAACCAGGTAAAACCCCGCTTTATTATTCTCGTCAACAGCTTTACAGAGATATACCTTAGAAGATTCAGTAATTACTATTTGGTGAAGTTTGCTTTCATTGATTTGAGATACTGATTCATCCTCGACCACCTCTTCTGTGACACATTTAATTGCACGAAGAAGACGGGTTTCGGGCGATTCAATATTCAATGTATTGAGCATCACTTTGTACTCGGTCCAACTCCAGTACCACATGGAGAGATACGCCAATAGATTGTGCTTATTTTCAAAATAGCGATAGATAGATGCTTCGGTCGATTTGATACGTGATGCGAGTTTCTTGAACGTGAAACTTTCAAATCCCACTTCATCGATCATGTCAATTCCCTGACGTAAAATCTTCTCTCCTAGTTTACTTGAAAGTGGGTCCTTCTTGTAAACATTCGGGTTGATTTTAATTGCTATTTTAGATTGTAATCCCTGCATATATAATTGTAATACATTACAAATATAATAGTAATACTATTATTAACAAAATACACGAATAGAAAATTGTTAAAGAATGTAAATTCTAAACCGAGCTTGAAAGCTTGTTGAATTATGAATCCAGGCTGAGAGAATCAGTATCCGATGTGTGTTAATATAGCATCTTCGATGAAATCGAGTTTTGCACTATAATTGAGAATTGGTATCCACAAAAGTTGTGCTATACCTTGCAGTTAGTTCTAATGACAAAACAAGAATTATTCGATTGTTAGTCTATAACAGAAGTCGCTATGATTTGAATCATAGTTTATGTAAGTCTCTTTTTTAATCTTTCGATTCATGAAGATCACTATTAGGAGAATTCTGTTTTTAGTCCTGATTATAAGCGGGTCAACCATTTTTGCTCAACAGGATCGCCATAATCATCAAAGTGGTTATTTTTCAGTTACGCAGCGAGTCTCAGCTAGCTTATGGAGCCTAAATCAGTGGAGATTGAGCGGTTTAGGCAAGGGAACAGCATTCAGGTTACAAATCAGCAAAAGATTAAACACGGAGTGGTATGCAGACTATATAAAGACTGAATTTAAAGGAAGAGCGTTCCGCTGGGATCGTCATCTGACGAATAGCGTGATGTTCTATTTTCGTTCACTGGACACACTTAAATATAAATTTCATCCTTTTGTTAGCGCCTCTGTGTTTTGTCTGGATTTTACACATGTTGAGGAAGTCGGGACAGGGAAAAGTCTTCAACGATTCAGCTTCTCCCAACAGTTCGGCTTGGGAGCACACTATTTCATTACCGAGCGAGCCGATATATCACTCTATGCACAATACTATAACCACCTTGGTAATGATATACATATCGAGGAATTGCCTGATGGTAGTTTACATATTGAAGAACATCGTGAAAGAATAAGTCTGGAAGGGCACATGTTTGTTGTTTTCTCGGTTGGATATCGAATTGCAGATCTATGGGGAAAAAAGAAATAATCGCGATGCTAATTTGCCTTGCTTCGGTAGGTAGCTTTGCTCAGGAAGAATCGACCGAAGCATTTGTCAAACCTGGTTTCATGAGAGCCTTTGGTTGTTTTGCATTTGATTATCGAATTCATCAAAATGTCTGGGATTACAGATTACATGGCTTCCTGGAGTATTTTCCAGAAGAAAGGATATCATTGATGGGAGAGGTATATAAATACCTTGATTCCGGGGAAGATTTTCCAGTCATTGAAAATAACTTCTCAGTTGGTACGGGTTTGGGGTATCACTGGCCAAAGAAAAGGCTGGACCCCTATGTATACTTCATGGCAATAGGTAATTTCTATGATTCGCAGGTTATGACCGAAACTGATGGAGTAATCAGTGATAAAGACGTAAGTGTAACGAGTATCAAAGGTAATCCCGGAGCAGCTGTGGGAGGTGGACTCAATTTTTACGTCTGGAAGTATTTAAATTTTTTCGTCCAGGTACGCTATCATCATACTTTTATTTATTCTCCCATTCAGATCCGAAAAATGAACGCTTTCAGCGTGAGTTACGGACTTGGGTTTAATTTTCAGACGAAGAAAAAGTAATTAGATAGGATTCAATAAAGGTACGTCGACTGATACCAATTATCATGATCCGGTGTGCTTTATCGCATTACCTTCAATGGTATCGTATTCTAGTTCTTTCATAACAAACAATCCTTTTTCCGGCTCGTAAATGCGGCATCGGTCAATAGGGGAGGCGTAGATGTGAAGAGTCATTGCCCGTGAAGATCCGATGTTTTCAATTGAATGGAAGCCCATTCGATCGTGCATGTACGCCAGCATTCCTTCTTTAAATTTCATATTGTTGGTGACACGAAGAGATCCGTTGATTGACTTATCGTAACGCAATTCCTTTACCTCGCCGCTAACCTGATAGACCCAGCAATCTTGTCCCGCATGGCCATGAATAGGAGTTTTGGTATCGACATCCCAGCATAAGAGTATGAGTTCGAAGTCGTCATTTCGGTAAATACAGTTTCGAGTATAATCATCCTGTTCCCAGGATGAGAAGTCTTCAAAAGACGCTATAGGGATGTCTATTCTCTTAAGTATGGAAACCCGTTTGGAGGGTTCAGCATCGTCAAATTCCTTAATTAATTGTTCAAGACTGGTAATATTCATACTTTGAAATATTATAGTATTTTCTATAGAAAATAATTAATAGTATCTTTAATGCTAATAATTGGGAACTATCTAAAAATACACATTTTTTAGTGATTATACTTCAAAAATGATCCAATTAACAGGATTTACGATTAATTATTTAATAAAAAGAGAACGTTAGAAAAAAGTTTGTATGCAAAATACATTAAAGTTATTCGAGCAAATAGTGAAGGACCTTTTAGAGGATGAAGAGCGGAATCCGGTTGCAGAATATGTACCAGAAGATGAATTGTTTGAACGACTCGATCTCCGATTAAAAAGGGATCCGATCAGTGAGGAAGAATTTGAATCGGTACTTCGCGAACTGGTTATGACAACACCGCGAACCGCGACAAATGCATTTTTTAATCAGTTGTTCGGTGGAAGAAATGAAAAAGCAATTCTCGGAGATCTTCTTGCGGTTGTCCTTAACAATAGCATGTATACATACAAGGCGGCTGGACCACAGGTGGGTGTAGAGAAGTCGATACTGCGAGAAGTGTGTAACCTGATCGGTTGGGGAGAGAAGGCCGATGGGACACTCGCGCCGGGTGGTTCGATGACCAATCTTATGTCTATGCTTATGGCGCGTGACGCAAAAGATCCGAACTATCGTTTTAAAGGAGCGTCAAGTAGAATGACCATTTATACTTCGGCCGACTCTCACTATAGTATTCCCAAGAATGCTGCATTTTCAGGCATCGGTAGAGATAATGTCCGCTATGTTCCCACAGATAACTACGGCAAGATCAATCTTGCAGCATTGGAAAACATGTTGGATGATGATGTTCAAAATAGCTACAATCCCGTCTTGTTGAATTTAACAGCTGGAACAACCGTCCTGGGCGCTTTCGATCCAATCGCACAAGCAAGGATTATTACAGACCGCTTTAAAATGTGGTTACATGTAGACGGAGCCTATTGCGGCTCGGTGCTGTTCAGTCAACAATATAAGCGCTTGATTGCAGGCATCGAATTAGTAGATTCCTTTAGCTTCAACGCACACAAAATGATTGGAACGCCATTGTCGTGTTCAGTAATTGTTGTCAAGGATAAGAAGTACTTACATGATTCATTTTCGAACGACGCAAACTATCTGTACCAAACTGCTCATGACGATTTCAACCTGGGTAAAACTTCGCTTCAATGTGGGCGAAGAAATGATGCATTGAAATTCTGGACTTTATGGAAAAGTGTAGGGACAAAGGGGCTGGAGAAAATTGTGGATCATCAATTCTACCTGGCAGATATTGCAAGACGATATGTTCGGGCAAGTGATGACTATACGCTTTACAGCTTTGATGATTCGATCTCCGTTTGTTTTAATTATAAAGGCATCCCTACTCGCACCTTATGTACAGCACTGTACGAGGAATCTGAATTACTGGTTGGTTATGGTTCTTTTAACGGTGAAGAATTCGTTCGACTCGTTACAATTAACGCACAGAACGACAAGGAGGATATCATCAACTTTTTCCAAAAACTAGAGGCTTTTGTAGCAGATTACCCGGAATTATTGGAGACTCATAAAGAGCTGAACGCATAAAATGGATTTAACCAAGTTTATCGTCCTTGGGATTTATGTTTCGATATTATTCCTTATTGGAATAGTCGCTTCTCGTCGGGTGAAAAGCATGAGCGATTTCTACGTTGGGGGTAAGAAAATCGGATATTGGGCAGTAGCCTTTTCTGCGCGTGCTACCGGTGAATCAGGCTGGTTGTTGATCGGTCTTACCGGAATGGGGGCATTGTCAGGACTTTCTGCTTATTGGGTCGTTTTGGGTGAAGTCTTGGGTGTTGGAATTTCCTGGTGGTTTATGGCGAAACGCTTTAAACGTCGATCTGACAAATACGGGGCGATAACGGTTCCTGATTATCTGGAAAGTCACTTTAAGAGCACGAAGAAAACCTTACGAATACTTGCCGCGTCAATCCTTTCGATATTTGTAGTGATCTATGTGAGCTCTCAAATAGACGTCACCGGTAAAGCCTTTGAGTCCATGATGGGTATGGGTTACTTCTCGGGAGCGATACTCGGTTTTGTTATTGTATTGACTTATATATTTATTGGTGGATTCGTAGCTGCTGTCTGGTCAGATCTGTTCCAGGGACTTTTAATGTTCGCAGGGCTTGTTCTCTTGCCGATTGTGGTTTGGTTCTCCATGGATGGATCTACCGGAATTGTAGAGGGTTTGAATGCGGTTGATCCCGCGCTCACAAATGTGTGGGGGACGAGTGATGATATGTGGATGAACATTGCCACTATGTTGGGGTTTGCATTAATCGGACTTGGCTTTCTTGGGTCACCTCAGGTATACGTGCGCTTCATGTCGATTAAAGATGAGCAAGAAATAGACAAGGGTAGGTGGGTGGCTATCGTTTTCACTCTAATGACGGATGCAGCTGCTGTTACGATAGGTATTTTAGGAAGAATCATATTCACGCAGTCCGGTCAGGATCCGGAGGCTATCCTGGGAACCGGCGCAGAGCATGTCTTAGGTATGCTAACGGAGAACTTCTTGCCATATCTATTGGTGGCAATCTATGTAGCGATCGTTCTATCTGCTATTATGTCCACGATCGATAGTTTGTTGGTTATTGCTTCCAGTGCAATTACACGAGACTTTTACCAAAAGATTTTCAGACCCGACATCAAGGATCAGGATTTAACGACTTTATCGCGTTGGGTGACATTCGCGATGGCTTTACTGGCATTGGGTATAGCGATGTTAGCTGCTCAATTATCTCCTGATCGTACCGTCTTCTGGATGGTGATATTCGGTTGGTCGGGTATAGCTGCCTCTTTCTGCCCTGTAATTATATTGACGCTCTTTTGGAAAGGTTTATCCGAAACAGGTGCTATCGCGGCAATGATCAGCGGCTTTGTTTGTGTTCCGATCTTCAAATTTGTAATCGCTAAATTGGATGTGATTGGGCCATACTTTGTACAGCTAGATGTATTAGGACCATCGTTTCTGATTTCCATGATTATGGCCTGGGTCTTCTCAAAGATGTTTCCTAAAAAGGAACTTGCCTAGACAAACTTCTTGTCGATGAATTTAGAATTTAGAAGTCTGGCTACGGCCATGTAGTTTAGCGTGAAAGTAATGGTGTCGCCAACTCTATAATGAGTCTCTTTATTCTTCTCCTCATTTTTACCTAAATCAACAACCGTCATATCAGACGTGACACCTACCAGTGTTATGTTCCGGTCTTTACAAGTAATGTCCTCCGTGTTGACATCCAACAAGCCGAAATCCAAAATGGCTTTGTGTGATTTTTCAGATGCTCCAACCGAATCGGCATGGTTTGTAGTGTGTCCCACGTTGGCATCACTAATAATACCTTCAGGCAGCAGATTTTTAACTTCTAATTCAATGATGTTTGCATTGAATTCAAAAGTGTCTGTGTGAAGTTCTTTGAATTGCTTATCATCCAAAGGACTCTTTCCAAAGAAAGCAGCTTCACCAACTCTGAAGTGATTGATCTGTTTCGGTATGCGATCGTCCTCGATCATAGGAAGGGTAATAGATGTTCCCCCGGATAGAAGCGGCAAATTGTGATCGAACTTTTCGGCGATTAACTCGCGATAGAGGTATAGTTGAAGTAATTTATCGTAAGAAGGTTCAACTCCATACATACAGCCCAGGTTGGATCCGATGCCAATAACATCTATGTTATTCAGGTTAAATACCTTCTGGTAAAAGCTAATCAGATCTTCACGCTGAACACCTTCCCTTAGCTCGCCAAGTTCTACCATGATAATCACCTTGTGCTTAACACCTGCTTTTTTTGCCGCTTTATCAAGTGCTTCTATCGTTTCGAATGAGGTATTGAGTGAGGTGTCTGCATATTTAACGACATCCTCTGCATAGATAGCTGCAGGGGGTTTAATGTAGATCGTTTTCATGTCAGGATTGACTTCGCGAAGATTTTTAAGACTTGTTAGTCTGGAATCCCCAACGGTATTGATCTTCTTAATCACATCTTCAGTCAGAACATGTTTCAAGAATTCCTTATCACCTGAAAACACTTTTGTGATAAGGCTCCAGTGAATATTCTTTGATTCAAAATAGTTACTTAACCACTTGATATTCTCTTTAATTTTTTCTGTATGTATGATTAATTCTGCCATGTTATTTTAAAATGGATCGTGGAATACTTGCGGGTAATCGGGTAAGTAGTTCATAATTGAGCTGATCGCTCAGATCACTAAAGGAAGACACACTGATCTCGACACCGTTTTGTTCACCAATAAGTGTTACACTATCGCCGGCGGTAACCTGTGGAACGTTTGTTACGTCAAAAGATGCCATGTTCATGTTTACGGTTCCTACGGTCGAGACACGGACCCCGTTAATAATTGCTTTGCCAAGGTTACTTAGCACGCGGCTATAACCATGTGCATAGCCAACAGGAACAATTGCCACTTTCATGTCCGACTCAGCAAGATAAGAACGGCCATAGCCAATGTATTGTCCTGCTTTAATGTCCACAACATCCATTATCTCCGTTTTCCAGGAGATCACTCTTTTCAATGGGTCCGTGTGTTCATTGCTCTTGGTGAAGTAAGCCATTTTAACTTCTTTGCTGGGCCAGAAGCCATATTGCATGATTCCAACCCGAACGAGATTAAAAATTGTCTTAGGATAATTAATGATGGCTGCTGAACATGCGGCATGCGTTTTCTTGTATCGAATATTATGTTTGTCAAAAAACTTTCGGGCATCGTTAAATACCTGAATCTGATTGCGAATACGCAAATAATTAGAAATGTCTTCGGCTCCAGCCAGATGTGTGCAAATTCCTTCGACTACGACATCCTTTCTTTCTTTTTTGATCAGGCCTACTAATTCCTTCCACTGATTTTTTTGGAAACCTGTACGTCCCATTCCAGTTTCGATCTCAACATGTATGTGAACTTTTTTATTCAGGGCTTTCGCTACATCAATTGCTTTCGATAATCTTTCAAGTTCAAAGACAAAGAAATCAACGTCGTTTTCGATTACCCAAGCGATGTCTTCATCGCTTATGTAGCCCATGATCATAATTCGATCCGGTTCAATGTTTGAGCTAAGAAGTTTTTTTGCTTCGTTGGCGCTGAATACTGCAAAACTTCTAACTCCACAGTTGAATGCCAGCGATCCAAACGTATTGATGCCGTGACCATAAGCATTCCCTTTGACGACCGAAACGAACTCTGCATTTGGTCCAATGATATTGCGAATGAATTTTAAATTGGTCTTGAGCGCCTTTTTACTTAACTCAATGACAGATGTCTCAGTCATGCTGTGTTTTTTCAATTAGTTTCAGAAAAAAATCACTTCCTGTTTTGATTAGTTCATCCGGAAAATCATAATTGGAATTATGTAGCGCAGGACAATTAACTCCGGCCCCTAAACCGAACATAGCTCCTTTGTATTTTTTTGTGAAATGTCCAAAGTCTTCGCCCCAGGAAAACGCATCGTCCATTGGGATAAGCTCCAAATCGAGACTTTGCGCCGTGTTCCGAATGAAGTCTGTCGCTTCCATGTTGTTCTCAATCGCAGGGAATTCTTCGATCCACTTTATTTTCAATTCAAGTTGATGCTGATCACAAATTCGCTTCACGGCGTCACGAAATAGATTTTGTAAATCGGTTAGACCTTTATTTGTTTGAGCTCTTAACGTGAACCCTGCTTGTCCATGACCCGCTGCGATACCAAAGTCCCGACTACCGATGTTGGCGTAAATAGGTGTAATGATATATGTGCTATCGTCATTATTTAGCTTTTTCAGTAATTCCTGACTTCCCTGCCAGATTTCAGCGATAGCATAACTCGGATTGATACCGTTTTCAGGCTCTCCAGCGTGAGCTGTTTTACCATGAAATGTAATTTCAGAGCTTATAACAGCTCCGGAAAACAATTTGTATTTGAGAGAAATGGAATGCATGGGTTTTCCGGGAATATTATGCAAAGCATAAACATAATCGGGTTGACATGCTATATGAAATCGATCATCTTCAAGTACTTCTTTGGCTCCTTGTCCATTTTCTTCCGCGGGTTGAAAGAGGAGAAAAACGTTTCCTTTTGGTGGCTGATTTTGCAATAAATGAGCTACCCTTAAAAGAATTGTCATGTGTCCATCATGACCACACTTGTGAGAGATGTTTTCATGAACAGATTGGTATTTGAAGTCATTGGTTTCGTGAATAGCCAAAGCATCAAGTTCACAACGCAGTAGTATAGACGGAGCACTAGACTTCCCTTCAAATTTTACCAGTACTCCCGTTTCTGCAACCGTCATGACTTGGGCTCTGGAACATTTTTCTTCCAGAAGTTCGCGTATGAATTTCGAGGTGTTGTTTTCTTGTCCCGACAACTCCGGGTAACGATGTAGGTGATGCCGTATATTGATAAAATCACTTAATTCCATCTTAACGTTTTAATCTCATTTCAAGATAAGGGTTCGTGAAACCTAATTTTTCATATAAGAATCGAGCAGGATTATCGCGTTCTACGTGAAGCGCTATGTCGCCTTTACACGTTTTTATAGCATTGGCCATGAGTTCCTTTCCAAGACCATTTCCACGATGTTTGCTATCAACTGCGATATAAACAAGAATGTTTTCAGGGATATATCCACCCATTCCAGTTTCATTAATAACTACAACCCCGGATATCTGATCCTGATAGAATTGAACCAGGATAAAACCACCTTCTTTGTTAAATACATAGTCGATTGCTTTGCTTATGTCAACAAGGTTGTCTCCGTATTCTTCCAGGTGTTGAAACAAAAAGTGTTTTATGTCACCGTTTTCAATAAGGGCATTGCTTCCCGAGAATTTATTAATCAACTTGTAACTCGCGTCTTTAATTGTATTCTGCATGTATTTTTTACAGTAAATGAATAAATTTTACATTCTGCGGTAGGGGGTCGAGCGTCTTTTCGATGATAGATAAGTTGTATTTGGTGCCAGCCAGGAACAAAGTTCCATTATTCGCTTTTGCAAATATTCGAAACAACTTCCATCGCCGAATGTCTTTTTTTGTTACCCGTTTATCGATGTTGGTTTCAATGGAAAACAAATTGATTTCATCTTCCTTTTCACAAATAATATCCGGCCTGAATCCTGAGTCTTCATCACCTTTTATTCCGATTTCATATGGAGTCTTAAATCCTATTATATCCGCATAGATTTTCTCATAATCCTTGGATTTAATATCACTCACAATGTTGTTTATAATAACTCCCTTCGGGTAACTCATCAAGTATTTTCTATAGAAAACAAATTTACTAAAGTACTGCCGATTTGTCAAGTATTAAGGCGAAAGACTTTGTTTTTCGGGAAGGACAGATTGATTTACTAATCAATAATGTGGTCGCCAGGAGTAATCATAGGAGAAGCATCGAGGTTTTCAGCTTCCATAAATTCGACAAGGACATTGAGTGAATTCTGCAGATTTTCAAGTTCATCCTTGCTTAAGCTCTTCAGCTTAGTAGAGAGTTTTTCATGGAGTAGATCCGGAATTGAACTCGCCACACGTTCACCAACGGCAGTGAGGTAGATGAAAGAAGATCTTTTATCTTCTTTGTTAGGCAATTTGGCGAGAAATCCTTTTCTCTCCAATCTTGAAATAATACCAGTCACAGTGCTGGGATTCAAATTGAGATATGATCCGATCTCTTTAGCAGTAGCACGGTAACCTTCCGAATTGTTCAGGAAATTCAGACAAAGGTATTGTGGAATGCTAATCCCATGTTCTTTCTCAATTCGTTTGCTTTCCAAATTAATGGAGCGAATGATCTTACGGATGTTGATTAATATATCTGTGTATTCCACAATCCAATGTGTCTGGTCTAACTTACAAATATGATCATATTTCACCAAGAATTAACGATGATTTCGGTAGATGTTGATCGATGACTTACTTGATTAACGGCAATTGATGCTCCTCCTTGAACTTCAAGGTGAAGTTTTTCAGGTAGATCTCACGCCATTTCTTGGCTGCGTGACGATTTAGGAATTCCATTATAGGTCGGTCATCCGTTACTATGATTCCATCTGAATAATCAATACTCTTAGGGTCGATTAGTTCATTTTCAAGAATGTACTGGTCTTCACCGAAGTTGACAGGATAGGCCAATGACCAGTCTGGTTCTTCCAGATAAGCAAGGTAGAGCATGTTACGGTCTTCCTCACTACTTGTTCCAAGGCTGGCATCGAGTAGTTTGAATTGTAAACCAGCGGCTTCCAGTGTTTTCATCAATGATCTGGCAGCAAGACCTTCTTTTCCGTGAATGAAACCATTGAAATTGATAACTATTAATCCTTGTGGACTCATAGTAGCCTTCAGATCTTCAAATGCTTCTTTGCTCAATCCGTGAGAGGGAAGAATTTCACCATTGAATATATCCATAGCGATAAAATCATACTGCTTGGTTGAGTTCTTAACGAATCTCCTTGCGTCATCTGCGTATACGTTGACACCAGAGCCATTTAAGCCGAAATATTCTCTACTGATATCGATGATTCGTTCATCGATCTCCACTGCGTCAACACTGTGTCCACAGAATTTTCGAATCTGTTTTGGAAGTATTCCTCCACCCAGACCCAGAACAAGTGAACGGCTATTCTCCGGGTAGACATGAGACAAACAGGTGACAACGTTGACATAGGGCCAAACGGAATTATCATATTCTTTTTGTATCCATGTTTGTCCCATTCGGTTAATAAACAAGATCCTGTTTTGTATGCCATCTTCTTCAAAATCCGCTACGATCAATTGACCGTTAATACTTTCCGAGTAGTACAATTCTTTGAAATCGGCAGAATCAGGTAATTCAGGTTTAACTGTAGTAAGAATAATGCTGGCAATTGAGATCACACCTAGAATTCCAGCCTGTGTCCATTTTTTGTTGCGTATGTAATAGCGCAAAGGCAGTACTGCTGTAAGCAGCACAGCAATCAATACTGTGTCACTGATTCCAATTTCAGGGATAAACCAATATCCGGCAAGCAAGGAAAGGATTATTCCACCCATGGTCGAGATGCTATAGAGCTTACCTACGATCGCCTTATTATTAGCAAATTGTTCATGCAGAATTGAAACGATGACGGGTGTTGTTGCTCCAAAAATGATTAAGGGTATAAAAAGGATTTCAAAAACAATGAACCAGGTGAAAGTGCTTGTCGCCAGATCCATGCCGGAGAAATTCTGAAGATATAACAATCCCCAGCCAGCTAATAGGAGGATCGTATTTAAGCCAAATAATTTAACCACGTAGGACTCATCGCGCTGCTTCTTACTTAGATAAGCGCCCAAAAAATATCCGACTGCTAACGCTCCAATTGAAAGACAGATCATTGCAGCCCAGATTACGATCGAGTGCCCAAGAATTGGAGCTACGATGAGCGGGGAAGATGTCTCAAGCAACATCACCAGGCCACCTTCGATGAAAGCCAATGCCAGGAGCTCATTCTTCTTCATGTCCTTCGAATTTTATCAGCATACACAATGCTGCAGAGATTAGTAAAAGGACACCAAGGAGGTAAGAAGTCATTTTCACACCTATCGTAGGTATTAAGAAGAATACGGTTGTCAATAGAAAGATGATTCCACCAATCGTCCCAATTCCGAAGATGAGTCCGGTTGCTGATGATAATTTATCTTTCAATAGGTTGAGCTCGCCAATAATCAATGGAGATACGGTTCCCATGAACATGACAGGAAAGAATAGAATGAGGAATCCTGCCAATATCGCTGCGGTCTTCACATCCGAAACCAATAAAGAAGGTAATGTAGCTTTAGCGATGATAGTTGATAATAGAACAAGAACTCCTGACGCAATCAGAGAGTAGATCAAATTCTTTTTTGTATTTCGCAGGGATAATCGACCTCCTATCCAATATCCTACGGCCAGCCCGATAAGTGTTACGGTCAGAATGCTGGTCCAGACGTAAATAGAAGCTCCGAGATAAGGTGTGTAAATCTTAGCACTTAATATTTCAAATGCCATGAGCGTACCCCCCTCGATGAAAGAGATAATATAGAGTAATAATTTACCGCTTGAACTATTCATTATACCGCTATTCGGAGTTCAATATTACAAAAAATGAGAGATTGAATAAGTGGCGTTTTGAATTACATCCCAAGCTGCCATTCCTTGATTCCTTCGATCGGATAAATGAGCATGATCACATTTAGCGTGAGGTTATCTTTAATCCACCATAAACAGAATAATTCCACTGCCACGAATAGTACTATGCTCCATTTCCAGCCTATATATCGGGCGACTATAAAGCCTATACTACAGGAGAATAGATCTCCATATGAGTTGAAGATTGTGTCACCAGTGTAACCAAGCGCGGCAGTTGCATCTCGATATCGATTAATAATGATAGCGGAGTTTTCTAGCATTTCCCAGCTACCTTCTAATATCACTGATCCAACAAACTTGCTTTGGGTCGAGAACTTTCTAAAGGCATAGCTCAGAAAAAAGTAAAATATGATGCCGTGTAAAAAGTGCGAAAAACTATATGGATCGAGAAAATGTTGAGAACAATCGGGACCGGCATTATCACTTGACCATAAGTACATATGTCCACTTGAAGCGATCCATAATCTTCCTTGAGCGTATAGGTAGATGGTCATGCCAATTAAAAACACGACCAAAGCACCCCAGACAATGATCGGATTTTTGGTTTTATGTCGACTATTATTCATGCACGCAAATTTGCGGGCAAGATAAGATTAAATTGGTTTGGAAATAAAAAAAGGCCACCAATCGGTAGCCTTTTTCCTTATGCGGCCTGTGCTTTCTGTCTGAAGTAGAGTGGAAGATAGCCTAGGTTGAGTAACGCAACGCCAACGATCAGCATAACCCCTGCTCCAGGCCAATGTTGTAGTTTGAATAGTAATCCGGTAGTAGATAGGAAGATTGATAGATAACCAAAAATTAAGATTGTCTTTTTCATAACTGTTACATTTTGTGATTTCTAGGTAAATGAGGGTAAATAAAAAAGTAACACTATTTTTATCATATGCTTAAAAAATTACTCATACTATTATCCCTTTTCACTATTTCAGTTGCGTTCGGACAAATGACTGAAAGTGAAATTCAATCCCTCCGGGAGAAACATGCACAGAAATTGGCCGATACTTCCAATGGCATTTTAAATCAAAAAGAAATAGACGAATTTGAAGGCCTGGCTTATTTTCCATTCTCGGAGGAATATCAGGTTGAAGCAGTATTCACGAAGGACAAAGGGAAAGTATTTGAAATGCCGACTTCAACAGATCGTTTGCCTAAGTACAGAAGATATGGCTATGTGGACTTTTTAATAGGTGAAGATTCTTGTCGCCTGGAAGTTTACCAGAGTATAGCGCTTAAGAAGATGAAGGAATACCGCGACCATCTATTTATTCCCTTTCGCGATCTCACGAGTGGTAAGGAAAGTTATGGAGGAGGTAGGTATCTGGATATTAAAATTCCGGAAGGCGACAAAGTAATATTGGATTTTAATCAACTCTACAATCCTTACTGTGCCTATTCGTACAGGTATTCCTGTCCGATACCGCCAAAAGCAAATACCTTAAATGTGAAAATAAAGGCCGGGGAGAAAACTCCCCATGGCCATTAGTCTTTTACGAATCTAACCGTCGTAACCTCGTCTTGATAGCTAAGTTTAATAAAGTAGACACCGCTATTCATGTAACGCCCTTCCAACGCAATTTCATTTGATCCTTTTACTATTTCGAATTCGTTAGTGGACACAATATTTCCGAATACATCAAGTACTTCTAGCTGAGCTGTTCCGGTTACAGATGATGTGAATTGGACGAATCCATTTCCAGACATCGGATTTGGTCTAACCGTAACATTATTCATCATCCCTGCCATATCAACTGAGATCAACGAAGAGTACGCATAAGCTCCATCAAAATCTGTTTGTTTCAAGCGATAGTAAGATTTACCCTTATATGGGGCATGATCGATCAATCTATAACTTTTCCTTTCCGTAGAATTTCCGGCACCGTCAACTCTGCCAACTTCTTCGAAGTGAATACCATCCCTGGTTCTTTCCACGGTAAAGTAATCGTTGTTTAATTCAGAGAATGTTTCCCAGTCCAATGCAACCTTGTCGTCACTGACAGTTGCGCTGAAATCAGCAAGCTGTATTGGGAGAACAGTCGCACCAACAAAATATGGACAATGTTGTGAGTGCGTACATGTAGAAGGAACTGTGAATGTATAACAGAATACATAGTCATTTCCTATCACAAGAGGTGAGAAGGTCAAGTTTGACAATGTGCCCGATTGAATCGCTGAACCACAGCTTGGATAATTAAACAATTCCCAACTGAAGTTAGTAACATTTCCTCCACCGCAATTTGAGGTAATGATAGCGTTAAAATCAACGCTGGTTGCTGTTGCTGTAAATGAATAGCAAAATGTGTGTGTTGAACTTGGCTGCAGTTCCGGCACAAATGGTGGTGTTGTGCAATCATCCACAACAGTTTGAGTCGTAGGTGGAGAAGCGTATCCAAGAGCAGACCAACAAGGTGAAGAACACTGATCACATGGTGGCGCTGGTTCTCCTACACTAATGCAATATTCAACTCCAGATCCACAAAACATCCCTGGAGAATAGCAAATTTCTACGTAGTACGTTCCCCCAACAGTTAGTCCATTCAAAGAATGAATATCATCAAGTGGTGCACCAGATTGACAAGAAAGTTCAGTTAAGGGGCTACATGCACCACCGCTTGACTCATATACTGCTGAGCTAATATGGCATCCTCCCGTATTCGTAACCTCAATATTAACCCACATGTCTGTCGCAGTTGCTGTGAATTCATACCAACCGCAGTCCCCGGAGTAGAGGCAAGATGAACCGGCACTTGTTGAACCTCCATTACAAACTGATCCATCTACACAAGCCGCACCGGAAACTACAGGAGTTGCAGTTGCACATGAAATATTTGAAATTGAAGGTGAACACCCTGCTGCATAAGTTTCGAAACTTAATGTTGAACTTATAAGTACAGCGGCGAATACAATTATTTTATTCAACATAGCTGTACGTTTTAAGAGGTTCAAAATTTTCTGATTCGATTTCATTATAAGGTAAGATTTTGATTGCTATGTAAGGGGTGTAATCCCACATAACAATGTTTTGCTGATCTCTTTTGTCTTCAATCTGTTGAAGTAAAGAAGCGGTAATTTCCGGTTGGATTAGCCTTTCATCGGAGATAATTATTTGAAAGGTACCCTCCCACGGTTTAGCTTCTTCCTGAAGAAATCGTGCATTCGATTGGGAATAGGCTATGGATTCTCCCATAGCAATAGTCATACCCAACGAAATAAGGATTGTTTTTAGCATGTTGTTTGTTTTAAGCAGCATAAAGCCCTCCATTCATATATATAACGGAAGGCTTTTTCAGTCGTTGCTAAATTAAAGAGTTAATCCTAAACATTACAAATTTTTAACAGAAAATTATCAACATTGAACAATTTCTAACTTGCCTTTGAGAATCCAAGAGTTGTAATTAAAGAACAAATCACCTGTAAATTGTAATTACTTCTGCTCTTCATTGCCCTAAAAATCACAATATCAAATAAATACAAGGCTCTTACGATGTTGTAAATTTTGAATTGAGTTTAACAATTTACCAGATGTTCAAAAATTAACTTTACTAAAACCATTTAGTTAAACTTTCTTAAAGTAAATTCTAGTTTTGGATTTACAACATCGACTAAAAAAAGGTTCAATCCCATTATATATAGAGTAACTTTTGATCTACTTTTACGGTGGATTACATTATATGTAACCGACTATACTACAAAAAATTGATATGAAAAATACTACTCACAACAGCGCATTATCGTTCAGACTAAAGATGATGGATAATACGTTGAAACATTTTTCTGCTTCGCTTTCATTTATTTTGATTGCGTTCTTTTCATTTAGCCAGACTACAGAAGTATACGACACACCAGGTGGAGGTTCATGGACCGTTCCATGTGGAGTGACTTCTATAACTGTTGCCGTATATGGCGGCGGTGGAGGTGGTGGTGGTTCCAATACCGGCGGTCAGACTGGCGGTGGAGGCGGTGCCGGAGGATACGCAGAATGGACCTGGGTCGTGGTTCCCGGAACTACTTACAATTATTTTGTTGGTTCCGGTGGTTCACCTGGAGCACCAGGATTCAATGGTGGGGCAGGACAACAATCAAACTGGGACGGAGGAATACTCTTCGCTAACGGTGGTAGTGGAGGTTTAGGAGATAATAATGGCGGTGGCGGTGGTGCCGGAGGTACTGCTTCAGGATGGGCTACCAATCAAACGGGTGGAAATGGTTTTTCCGGTGGTGTTATGATTGGAGGTTTTGGCGGTAGCGCTGGTGGACCTAACGGTGGCGCTGGTGGACAAGGAGGACCTTCAGGAATTGCTGGTACGGTTGGAAATAGCTACGGCGGAGGCGGTGGCGGAGGCGGTGAAAAGTCCGGTTCCTCAAACCCTCCAGGTGGTGCAGGTGCTTCAGGAGCTGTTGTTATAACATATACTTCAACCGTTACTCAGCCTGATGCTGGTCCGGATCAAAATTCTTGTACCATTACAAACCTGGCAGGTAATACTCCTGATGTAGGATGGACAGGTACCTGGACTGTGATAGCGGGTTCAGCGACGATTACTGATCCGAATGATCCGAACTCAGCGATTTCAGGTATTGCACCTGGATCTTGTGCAACGATAGAATGGAGATTCACTTCTCCGGGATGTCCTGATATTGTAGATGTAGTAACATTATGTTACCCATTAGTTTGTAATGATGACCCTTGTGGCGCAACACCAATTTCTGTATCGAGTGGATCATGTTCTTATTCAACTTACAGTAATGTTGGTTCTACCGCGTCGACTGGGATGGCAGAACCAGGATGCGGAAGCTATCTGGATAACGATGTTTGGTTTGTGGCAACGGTTCCAGCTAATGGAGTTCTTACCATTAACGCGACAGATGCTGCGGGTGGTTCCAACATGTACCCTGGCTTAGCGCTATATTCAGGACCGGATTGTAGCAATTTGTTACACAACGGATGTGATTATTCAACATCTCTTTCTGCAAGTTCTCCTGCCGAACTCACTTATACAGGTACTCCTGGAGAAACTGTTTATATCAGGTACTGGAATTATTTTGAATATGAAAGTGATTTTCAACTTTGCGCGTGGTCGCCAAGTGTAGCAACTGGCGATATTACGGCTGGACCTACTTCAGTTACCTGTGGTACGCCAATGACATTTATGGATCCGGGCGGGACAGGAAATTACGAACAGAATACTTTTGCTCAGTACGTTCTTTGTCCGGATACGCCGGGACAATACGTTACAATCGATTTTTGTAGCGGACCAAATTTCTTTGATGTTGAGAACGGTTATGACTTACTTACTGTTTTAGATGGAGATTATGATTCGTCTCAGATTATCGATCAGTACACAGGAACTACCATCCCTTGTATCATTACTTCAGGAACAGCTGACGGTTGTTTAACATTGCAGTTCCAGTCGGATAATATTATTGATGACCTTGGATGGTTAGCTACTGTAAGTTGTACATCGACTCAAGCGACTAACTCTTACCAATGTTCACCAACGAACTGTTCAGGAGAATGTGGTCAGTGGATTTGTCAGGATGGTCTTTACCCAACGACAAATGACGGTAACAACGTAGAAGATCTTGCAGTCGGAACTTCCGGTTGTTTCGGTGCCGCCGGAGAGGTAGCCTCGAAGTGGTTCTACTTTAGTATTGATGCGGCCGGAACAATAGAGTTTACTTTTGATGGACCGAATGGTCAGGATTATGACTTCGCTGTTTGGGGGCCTTCTACGGATAGTATTCCTCCGTGTCCGATGAACACCGGAGAAGCACCAATCAGATGTTCATTTGCGGCAGTAGGAAATACTGGTAACCCGGTAGGTCTGAATGATGCACTTGGAGATCCTGAACAATTTGAAGGAGCAGAAGGTGACGGATGGGTTGATGCATTAGATGTACAGGTAGGAGAAACTTATGCGATGATCCTTAACATTTATATGAATGGTAACCCGCAACCTGAAATTGATCTTACAATTGGGGGAACAGGATCATTGGACTGTACTCCGGTACTTCTTCCTGTAACTTTGGTTTCTTTCAAAGGAATCAACCAGGGTGATTACAACTCGATTTCATGGATCACGAATCAGGAGCTAAACAATGACTTCTTTACAATTGAGAGAAGTGTTAATGGCTTTGATTGGGAGTTAGTTGGAATTGAAGACGCAGTTGGAAATACCACGAAAGCCAGCTACTACTCAATGCGGGATGAGAATCCATACTTCCCGGTTACTTATTATCGTTTGAAGCAGACTGATGTTGATGGTGAGTTTACTTACTCTGAAGTGATAGCAGTTAACGTAAATCGTGTTGCAGAAGAATTCGTTACGAACCTTTATCCGAATCCAACGAATGAGTTTGCTACATTTACATTCAACGGTGATTCGAGAGGTGGAGCGCTAAACGTTCAGGTACAGAATGAACTCGGTATGGTTGTAAAAGAATACAACTACACGACGCTTACGACTGGGATGCCTTCAACACTAAGGTTGTTCGATCTTGAAATGGGTACTTACAATGTTGTATTTACACAGGGAGATCATTCACAAATGCAGAAGCTAGTGATCCTTGATAAATAGGACTCAATAATAATACTACTGAAAAGGGACAATTTAAATTGTCCCTTTTTTATGCGCTAAGTTTATTGTTTAGTTCTAGTGACCATTCGATTGCCTGCTCAAAGGTCTTGAATACTCTATATGGTCTTTTCGGACGATTAAAACGATAGTAGTAATCTGCTATTATTCGTTGTGCCAGATTCTTTACTACAACAGCGCTTGACCTAACCGGAACCCTGTCCTCCATAGCTATCGCGTTCTTTCGGGCATCTGCTGTAATAGTAACAAATTCACCTCCCGTGAATACAAATGCATGATCGTCAGATACCAGTGAATGATAAATTTCTTCCAGTTTATACTGAAGCTCTACTGTGATTAAGGTGTCATTCTTAAAATCAACATGGACAATACCGTCAGACCGTAGGCTAACAGTAACAAAATCCTTATCAACGGAACGCACTATAGTGATCGAGTTGCTCAATGAAATAGTAAATGGTCAGTACTTAAATTAGTAATTGGTCAGAACTAATTTAACAATTATCTTGAAACTTTACACTCAAATGTGGCATGTTCTATATTGACTCCTTTTAGGTCTTTGTGTAAATGATCGGTCCAGAACTCCATGACCTCCACCGTAGTACCCGGTTTGAAGTACAGCTCCACCGTCATGATGTGATACTCACCGTCCATTGACCAGACATGTAAATGATCAACTTTCTGAACGGCTTCATGTTCTAATAGCTTTGACTGGATTGCTTCCAGATTTACATTTCTGGGAGTTCTTTGAAGTAATACATCCAAAATTAGACGAACGTTCTTGAAAATATTAAACAATATGTACGTGGCTATACCTATGGAAAGGATTGGGTCAAGAATTGGGATATCATAGAAATACATCAGTATAGATCCGATCAGCACAGCTACCCATCCAAGAACATCCTCTAACAGGTGAAGGGAAACAACACGTTCATTGATTGAACGACCTTTTTTAAGCTGTAACATGGCAATCGTGTTAACCGCTATTCCAATGATCGATAAAATGATCATTCCCTGAGCATTAACTTCTTGTGGTTCAATTAATCTCGGGATAGCCTCCCACAGAATAAATACGCATCCAGTAAAGAGAATAAAAAGGGTAATGAATGCCCCTAGTATTGAATATCTACGGTAACCATACGTGTATTTATCATCTCCACTTTGTTTTGCTAGACTCTGAAAGTACCAGGATGCACCTAATGATACGGTATCCCCCAGGTCATGTGCTGCATCTGAGAGAATTGCAACACTATTCGTAAAGAAGCCTCCAACGATTTCAATAATGGTAAAGAAGAAATTTAAGAAGAAAGCTATTTTGATATTGCGTGTCTCAATAGGGCTATGTCCATGGTTATCACCCATTAGTACTCATATTTAAAAACAACAAAATCCACACGTCTGTTTTTAGCTTCATCTTCCTCCGTTTTTTCCGGGAAAACAAGTGGTGCTGTATCGCTCATTCCCTTAAAGCACATGCGTTCTTTGGGAACTCCAAGATCACGTAAATACTTATACACCCACTTAGCTCGTTTTTTACTCAATTTGTAACTGGGTCCGCAGCAAACGTGACCACGCACCTGTAAATGTAATGATGTATCTCCAATGATTAATTCAGCTAATCCTTCAAGGATATACTGATAGTTCAGATCAACTGTGAAATCACTTCCTTCGTATCTTAAAGAGTGTTCATAGATGTAACCGATAGAATCTTTCGGTTGAGCGTAGTCAAAATCAGCAGCGTAAATGTTTTGCTGAAGTACAAAACAAGTCACGATGATCAGACATCGGATCATAATCTGTGTTTTCTGGCTTTATAGTCAGTGAATACAACGTCCACGCGGCGATTGGCATTTCTATCGGCCGCAGTAATCTCAGGGTAAACCCTGGGTCTGGCGTTGCTATATCCCATGAAGCTGATGCGCTTCTTATCAATCCCTTTATCAACAAGGTATTTATAAACGGCTTTTGCTCTACGTCGACTTCTCAGCCATCGCTTTTTGCAGCATACATGACCTCTTATATGGGCATATAATTCAGGATGCTTGACCATGGTGTTGTACAAGTAATCCAGATAATCGCCGGTTTCTTCTTCATCGATCTTTGTGCTACCACCTTCAAATCGAATCGGCATTACAATTGGATCGTTTTGTGCAATCTCATTAATTACCGGAACGGCCTTGCGTTTTAAGTCTATATCCTTAAGCGAAGTATCGGTGTCAGCAGTTTCTGTGATCAATACGTCCGGAATTATTACTTTTTCTTCACCTTGATAGAAGTAAATGTCCACTCTATTCCAGGATCCTGGCGTGAAATTTAATTTGATCTGATTATTGCTGTAATTGTTGATTGTCATTTGAGATTCATCTACGGATAACTCTTGACGAATTACTTCAATATAGTGCTGAGCTATTTTCTCATTTTCCTTAGGGGTATCTGCAGATTGGCTATAGCCGTTCATCTCAATAACCTGGATATAATAGCGTTCGTATAACTCATGAAATTCTTCCACGATTTCACGTGCTTCAGCCGTTATTTCTTTTGAATCCGGATCAAAGTAAAAAGAACGAATTTCAACCCCCGCAAACGAGGTTAGCGTTATAAAAGCGCCTAATAAAATGGAAAATATTTGCTTCATCGCAATTCCTAATACGTATAGTATATAGGTAAAGTTACGAAAAAAAGCCTTCTCGAACTATCGAGAAGGCTTTAAATGAATATTTCCTATTTATAACTGTCTGTATCGACCTTGACGTTGAATTCTCTTGATACAACTTTACCGTTCAAGGCCATTGGTCCGATGACTACGTCCAGTTTATGTGGAAATATGAATCCATCAACGGATTTAAAATCTCCATAGTTAATGACCGTTTCTCTCGTTTCTTCTTCAGATGTAGTAATAACCACTGATTTAACCTTGTAAAATGTTTCTTTATCGTAGTAATCAAACGAATCATCCTTACCATCGTTAACTTTAAGAACATAAGCCAATTTGCCGTCAACTTCTTCCATTCCAAGGATTTCGTAAGCCATCCCGTTTGCTTTATAATTCATTTCAGAAATCAATCCGCTCGATTTTTTCTTAGCTTCTACTTCTTCATCCGTAAGTGGAGTAGAGCCCCCCTGCATGTTCCAGTTAGCGCCTTTTTCTCCATCAAAGTAGCTTTTCTGGAAGGTCATGCCATTTCCTTCCATCTTTCTACCTTCGAATCCGTCGTTGGTCCATACCTGCGTAGCTTTCATCGGGAATGGAGCTTGAGCAAGCTGGTATTCAACTACTTCTTTCATTGATTTAATCTTCTTAAGCTTTTTATCCAGCTTTTTCCCTTCGGCACCTTCAGCTATCGTCTTTATATAGCTATTGATTAACTCATCAGCCGATATATCCGCAGGAATTCGCTCGATCACTTCATTTCCAAATGCATCAAGCTTTTCAATTTTACCATCGCCATCAAAAGGTAGAAGTCTGTCAACAACCTCTTCATTACCAACAACTACGATGTTGCATTTTCCTGCTGTCAGATATTTTTTAGCCACGTCTAAAAGATCTTGCTTCGTAACAGCCTCAAGCTTTTGCAGATAAGTCTGATAATAATCTTTTGGTAAATCGTTCTTGATGATGTTCAAAGCAAACCTTGCGACGGTTGAAGGACTTTCAAGAGATCGTGCAAATGCCCCTGCCATATAAGCTTTTGTCATTTTAATCTCATCATCTTCTACGAGATCTTTTCCAATTCGATCTATTTCATAGAGTATTTCCGTGATGGCACTATCCGTCACTTCATTTCTGAAGTTACCTCCGGCCGTAAAATAACTACCGTATTCATCTATGCTCATTCTGGAACGACATCCATATGTGTAGGCTTTATCCTCACGTAGATTCTGCATCAATCTGTTTCCAAAAACACCGCCTCCTAGTAAACCGTTAAGTACCTGAAGTTTAAGGTAATCTTCATCGCCCGGTGCAACATCCATAGGGAAGGAAATAGCAATAACCGATTGAACAGCACCTTGCTTATTAACAAAGATCACGCGGTTTCCGCTATTCTGATTGCGATTACCTAATTCTGCTTTATAAGGGTTAGAACCCGTCCATGAAGCAAAGTACTTCTCAATGATCTCTTCTGTCTTAGCGCGATCAATGTCTCCTACAACGACCAGGTAACTCCCTTTTGGAGTGAATGTCTTTTTGTAATAGGATACGATTGCGTCTCTATTGATGTTTTTAAGTGATTCCTCCGTCATTACTTCTCCATATGGGTGACCTTCCGGGAAATTCACTTTTGCAACGACATTACGGGACATGGTACCTGCATCTGACTTTGCAGAAGCTAATGCAGATTCATTTTGTGTGATGATTCTATCAACTTCATCTTTGGGGAAGTTAGCATTCATTAGCACGTCAGACATTAACTCAAGTCCTTTATCCATATGCTTTGTCAAACAAGAAAGGTACATTGAATTGTTGTCAGCGCTTAAACGAGCCCCGATGTAATCAACCTCATTATCCAATTCATCTTTTGTTCTGTTCGTCGTACCCGAAGTAATAAGTGATCCAGCCACATCTGACAATCCGGCACGTTCACCTTCAGTCATAGGAGCTGATCCCATAACAAGACTAAAACTCACTTTTGGAAGTTTATGGTTCTCTGAGAGAATAACAGTTATACCGTTATCCGTTTCGAACACTTCTGAATCCTCTATATTGATCTTCGGAGCCGGACCAGCTTCTGGTCGAACCGAACGATCTATTTGTGCCAACAATAATGTTGGGACAAGCAATGTTAATGTTACTATAAAATTTCTCATTGTGCTCTTATTTTTGTTCTTCTTCCTCTTTTGGTAGGTAGTGAAGAATGATTCGTTTGTCTTGTGTAAGGTATTTCTTTGCTACCCTTTGGATGTCTTCACGAGTAACCTTCATGTAATTTTCCAATTCGGTATTGATTTTCTCCGCGCCACCATTGTATACGTGGTTGTCTGCTAAGTTTTCTGCAATTCCCGCAACTGTGGAGTTTGATGAAATGAACTGGTTTTCATATTGATTTCTGATCTTTTCAAATTCATCCTGTGAAATCAATTCGCTTTTGATCAGATCAATTTGTTTGTCAAATTCCATCTGAATACTGTCCAAATCTTTGTCTTTAGCAGCGATCGCCGCAAATATTCCCATTCCGGCATCTTCTAATCCATAAGAGAAAGAGAAAGCAAACGTTGCCATTTCTTTTTTCTCCACAAGCGATTTATTGATTCTCGATGAAGCACTTCCGCTTAATACATCGTTCATCATCTGAAGTGCATACATGTCGGCATGTGTTTGTTCAGGGAATCTATACCCCATGAAAATACCGGGTAAAGTAATGTTGTCGTAAATGACATCCTTTACTACACCGTCCAATTGATCTTTTGACTTCTCAGGTCGAGGAATCTCAATCGCCGTATTCGCTTGCTTCTTAACTGCTGCTTTTGATGCTGATGATTTAGGATTCATGAAGTTGTTCCCGTCAAAGTCGGATTTAGCAACGCCGTATTTTGATTTGAACGCATCTTCACTCATTAGTTCAAAATCTCTGAACATGTTGATCGCTTGTCCTTTTGGAATACTCGCAAAGTATTTTTTGATCAATTTTTTTGTTTCATCAATATCGATGTCCCCTGCAATTGATAAGGTCGCGTTAGCCGGTACGTAAAACGTTCGGTAGAAATCTACGTAATCAGCTTCCTGAGCAGCATCAAGATGTTCCATGCTTCCAATTGGGACCCAGTTATATGGATGCTCCTTGAACATTCTTTTGAACATCTCAGTGAAGAATGATGCATAGGGCTGGTTATCAACCCGCTGACGTTTCTCTTCTTTTACAACACTTCGCTGTGTTTCAATACCAACACTGTCTACTTTAGCGTGTAGCATTCGCTCACTTTCCAACCAAAGACCTAATTCCAATTGGTTTGATGGAAGGATTTCGTAGTAAAATGTTCTATCCTGAGAAGTATTAGCGTTAAGTGTTCCACCATTTTTTTCGACTAATTCACTATACTCACCTCGTTCGATATTAGCGGTTCCTTCGAATAAAAGATGTTCGAAGAAATGCGCAAAACCTGTACGGTCGGCTTTTTCGTTTTTTGATCCCACGTGGTACAGCACGGTAACGGCAACAATAGGCGTAGAATGCTCTTCATGTAAGATCACATGTATTCCGTTGTCGAGGTCATACTCCACATATTCGATTTCTCTTTGAGCCAGGGCACTCAGTCCTAGGCCGAAAGAAACCAACAAAAGAAAAACTTGTTTCATCCTGATTTTAATTTAATTTGAATTACAAAGAAAGTAATAATTCGAATTGACTGACGTTCAAAAGGATATTCGGGCGAACCGAATTACAAACGGCTGATTCAAGTCATGGCTTGAATTTTGCTTACTTTTGACCCATGTTGAAAACACTAATCATTTCGTTTCTTCTCTTTACTACCGTTTCTATGGCACAGGATGTCATACCCTTGGTTGATTTCAACGGTTATTTCAGGAGTTTTCAAAATGGATACTTTCGACAGATTGAGTTTCAACGAATCAAGGATTATAAATACGGTGACAATGTGGTCGGTTATGTAGATAATAGAAGCAATCTTCGTGTATTCGATGGTTCGGCACCCCGTGATATAGCGAATCTACAGGCCGAGTATGAAGTTTCAGATAATCTATTGGTTTGGAAAATAGGCACCACATTAAACATGTGGGACGATGGGGAATTACAAACTTTAACATACAATGCAGACGAATATATCATTAAGGATAGTCTGATTGTTTTTCAGGACACTCGCTTTAATACGGTAAATGTTTATTATAACAAAGAGATATATACCTTGATAACCTCATCAACCGGATTGTGGATGCCTGAATTCGTAGGTGAGAACATTATAGCATTTAAGGATAACGGCAACTTCTATAAGGTATTCTGGAGAGGAAAGATATACGATTTAGATGTGTGGCACAATCCGATAGTCTTTTACGGAGATATAGATATCCTGGCTTTTAACGATCCGATTAATGGCACCTTTGCAATCTTCGAGGACGGACGATTCCTTGATCTCGAAATGTTTCATGTCAATAAGTATCGGGGCGGTAACGGCTTTATCGTGTATGAGGATCGAAACAACAATCTGGTGTATTATTCAAATGGAAAAACAAAGGTATTGACATCATTTGGACCGAGTTATTGGGAGGTAAAAGACAATGTAGTTGTTTGGGGCGAGAACAACGCTTTTTATACGGTCTATGAAGGAGAGAAGGTAGAGCTTGTTCGCTACAAACCGGAAGAATTTGCCATTAAGAACAGCGTTATTGCATTCAGGAATCTAATGGGTGGGGTAAATTTCTTCTACGAAGGCAAAATTCATGAGATCACCAATCAGCGTGACGCTCAATTTAATATACACGGTAATTCTCTTTTGGTTTCTCTATTCAATACCTCATTCATCCTGTTCCATGAAGGGAAGAAGTATACACTATGATCAGTAAACCATTTTAATGGTTATTGTTTTGTCCTTATAGACTCCAACTGAACAATCATTAAAATCCGGAGCACTTAACCACGGTCTGAAATTCCTGGAAAAAGCATAGGCTTCCGTTGGCACTCCGAATAGGTTACGATTGCATTTATTGTCTTTATTCTCGTCGTGATAAATAGCAATAGCGTATTTGCCATGGGGAAGATCATCAAAGGTATAAACCAACTTATTGGAGAAGATCTTTTTCCGAACCTTCTTATATTGTTTATTCGGGGTAGGAAAAGCTTCCTTGTCATTATAAAGGCCTATCTCGATAACTCCATTCGTGTTATCAATGTTGGTGACTTTAACAGTCAGTTTGGAACGGGAATGAAGGGCAAACCCGTGAAAGATAAATGCTGCACCGATTAACAGCATGCTTCGCATGATCAGTTTAAAAGGCATCTTTTTCATCATTTTGATGTTCGCAATTAAATATAATAATTTTGATTTAATTATTAATTCGGCTTTCATCTGAATTAACGGGCGTTTGTCGCTCATAATTGTATTCAGCTATATAATCGCTTAAATGATCATTGACCAGATTTATCAACTCATCTGAGTGGTGGTAGGCTTTAATTTCGTGATCATCCTGGTGATATTTCGACCGAATATCTTCCGTAACTTCAGCTTCGATTCCAAATTTTTCCAGTATTTTTTCACATTCCTGAAGTGGTTTACTGACGAATTCATCAAAGCTTATCTCGACGAGATTATTAACCGGGATTAAATTTCTATGATCGATATAGGATTGATGAAGTTGTTTATAGATCTCAACCAGGTCCTGTTCCAGTTTCACCGAATCAACTCGTTGATGCTGTTGAGCAGGCAACACACCTTTAAAGAATCGAAAGCTACTACTTGCTGTATCGTACGGGTTTCTGTGCAGAAAGATGAATTTCGCATTTGGAAATAATTCAAGTAGCATTTCTATCCGCGCCGTGTTAGGAGGGTTTTTAGAGACAAATCGTTTCCCCTTGGTTCTTAGCAAGCAACGCTTGATAAAACGTACATAATTCTTTTTCCACCTTTCTTTTTCTCTGGCCGTGGCCTTTTTAGCTGTTAAAAATTGGTCTGAAAGTTCGAGGATATTCTTCGGGAAGAACATCCAATAATAGAAGCAATACGGAATTTCATTTCCAATGGCGAATTCTTCTTCCTGTGGCAATAGTGTATGCAGTTCGACCTGATCGGCCGGTCGGCGATCGGGCATATAGTGTTGAACAGCAGGTCGAATAATATGATAGAACGCAAACAGATTATTGGGAAAGGCATTCTGATAAGTGGTGCAATAGGATGCATCCGTAATATCGCACAAAACATTATGCAACAAGGTTGTTCCACTACGCCAGTGACCAATCACGAAAATAGGATCCTCAATCTTTTTGATGCGTCGCTGAAGAAAATAGAAACGAATGCGATCAAAAAAGGCTAACCCATTCATAATAATAGCGACGCGTTTGCTCTTTTTCCATTTTTTCTTAAATGGTTCTTCCACCGAATAATGCTTCCCCAACATTCGAAATACTTCGAGTCGGGCACCGGCCAGCGAACTTACTTCCCATTTAAAATCTTCCGCCATTCAATTGCTTTACACGTAAAATTATAAATTCAATAGGGTTCAACCGGTGACATTTCCAAAAACCCCGGAGAACTTATCAACAATCCCGGCTCGAATGAATTCTCTGTCTATCTTTGTATGAAAAATTAAAGAGAATGACGAACTGGTTTACGGTAAAAGTTAAATACACAAAGTCTGTTGATAATGGAGCTTTCAAGAGGGTTTCTGAACCATATTTGATTGCTGCCATGACCTTTTCTGATGCAGAAGCTAGAGTGTATGAAGAATTAGGCTCACTGATCAAAGGTGAATTTATGGTTGTTGGTATTGCACGGACAGAGGTTCATGACATTTTTGCGTTTGAAGATGCTGATACCTGGTATAAGTGTAAAGTTAAATACGATAATTTTGACGCAGACACCGAGAAGGCAAAGAAAGTCACGCAGAATTTTCTGGTATCAGCTCATTCTGTCAAACAAGCTTACGAGCGAATTCAGGAAAGCCTCTCGACCTTGATGGTTGATTTTGAAATCCCTTCAATCATGGTGTCGCCGATTATTGACATATTTCCATTTACTGAAGAATTGGATAAGGAAATATCCAGAAAGCCAATTGCTGTTGAAGAAAGTGTAGAGGAGGAAGCATCTGGGAAAGGAGTTGTTTTTACAGCTTCGGGATCAGACGCTGATGATGAGGAAGATGATAGTGAGGTGGTAGATGATTACGATGGCGAATAATTAATGAGCCTATGAAAAAGATTCTTGAGAACTTTAAAAAGAATAGGCACGAGTTTGAGCACGGTCACCTCGAAGGGTTTGACGGTGACAATCCGTATGAATTGTTCGAGTTATGGATGACGGAATCGGTCGAGAATGAAGAGAACGAACCGAATGCATTCGTTCTTTCGACGGTAGACAGTGATCATCAGCCCAGTTCAAGAATCGTTTATTTGAAAGACATCATCGAGAAACAGTTTGTTTTTTATACGAATTATAATTCTAAGAAAGGAAAGGATATAGCAACGAACGACAAGGTGTCTATGTTGTTTTTCTGGCCAAATTCATCGAGACAAGTTAGAATTCAAGGGAAGTGTACCAAGGTGGCTCCCGAAGTCAGCGACGCCTATTTCAATCTTAGACCGAGAGGTAACCGCTTAGGTGCCTGGGCTTCTGATCAAAGTGATGAATTAGTTCATAGAACTGATTTGGAAAAGAAGTTTATGGATCTCAACAATCAATTTGATGAAGAGATTCCAAGACCAGATCACTGGGGAGGCTATCAGGTGGAACCAACATACTTTGAATTCTGGCAGGGAAGACCTTCCCGATTACATGATCGTGTGGTGTTTGAACGTGTTGATAACGCCTGGAAGATCAAGCGTCTTAATCCCTAATCATGTCTGACCTTTATCCCGAAATATTCCGCTTATCAAATGGAATACGTGTCGTATTTGAAAAGAAGCTCTCCCTGGTTGCGCATATGGGCGTCATGGTGTTAGCTGGTTCACGCTTTGAAAAGGACAATGAGATCGGTCTTGCACATTTTGTTGAGCATAGTCTTTTCAAAGGTACCCGCAAACGCAAAGCACTGGATATCTTTACGGATCTGGATTGTGTAGGAGGAGAACTTAATGCCTATACCAATAAGGAAGAACTTTGCTTGCACGCTTCCTTCAGACGGATTCATTTTGGAATTGCCAGTGAATTATTAGGGGACATTACGAAAAACGCCACCTTTCCTTCAGAAGAAATAGAAAAAGAAAAAGCTGTAATCAGGGATGAGATTATTTCCTATTTGGATTCTCCTTCAGAACGGATTTATGACGAATTTGATGATTATCTTTTTAAGGATCATCCGCTGGGAAATAATATTCTTGGCACAAAGGAGTCTATCGAATCATTTCAACAAGAATTGTTGGTAGCATATCGCGATCGATTATTTATTGCTGAAAACATGGTGATCGCAGTCGTAGGTAATTTTGATAAAAATGAACTCGTTGATCAATTGGAAACCGACTTCAAAGATATACGCAGTTCAGGTCGGAAAATGGAACTAGTTAAACCAAGTACGGATGTTCAATTCAGCGTTAAGAAGAAAGGTGGGGTTTACCAAACGCATACGATTATAGGTGGTTTCGCTCCTTCCTATAATGATGAATCTCGTCGGGAAATGACCTTGATGACGAATTACCTCGGTGGACCGGCACTGAATTCGCGTTTAGCACTCTCGGTAAGAGAGAAATACGGCTACGCGTATAACATAGAAGCAAATTACAGTTCTTTTTCTGATTGTGGCTTTTGGAGTATTTATGCCGGAACGGATGAGAAATACACAACTGCCATGACGGATTTGATCTATTCTGAATTGGATGATCTGAGGAAGAACGGCATCTCTTCGAAGGAACTCGAACAAGCGAAGGAACAGTTGAAAGGGCATATTGCATTATCGCTGGATAGCAACCTCGATTTGATGTTTAGCCTCGCAAAGAGTTTACTCATCTATGACAAGATAGATGGTCTGAACGAAATCAATAGTCAAATAGATTCGATTGAGGAGGATCAACTTTTGGAGCTTGCGAGGAACGTGTTTAAGGAAAGCAGCATTTCTCAACTCATTTATTCTTTATGATTGTTAATAACCCCTATAAAAATGAGGGGATACTAAAGAAAAATGTCAATTATTTCGGTGTACCCCCTAAAAAATTAGGGGGTGTTAATAAAATTATATCATTTTTAATGTGTTGGGATGAAAAATCCGCTAGTTTTGTATGAAAATTAAAATACTTCCAATGGCTAATCAAAGAATGCAGGCGTACTACGATGTTCTTCACAGAACGCCAAAACCGATCAGTTTTGACGGTAAAATTTCGGAAATTTTCGGTGAAAATGTATTTCACATGGAGGTAATGCGAGAGTATTTACCGAGTGAGGCATACAAATCCATGAAGAAAGCGATACACGACGGAACACGTTTGGATCGTACGATGGCTGATCAGGTAGCGTCCTCCATGAAAGATTGGGCAATCTCGAAAGGAGCAACGCATTACACGCACTGGTTTCAACCACTAACAGGTGCAACAGCTGAAAAACACGATGCATTCTTTAAGCCGGTTGGTCCAGGAAAGGCAATTGAGCGATTTGACGGAGATCTGCTTGTTCAGCAGGAACCGGATGCCTCTTCATTCCCGCATGGTGGAATTAGAAACACATTCGAAGCTCGAGGCTACACCGCTTGGGATCCATCTTCACCTGCTTTTGTCATTGGTAAGACGCTTTGTATTCCGACTATTTTTATTTCATATACAGGAGAGGCGCTTGATTATAAAATGCCACTTCTAAGAGCACTTCACGAAGTAGATTCTGCTGCCGTTGCCGTTTGTAATTATTTTGACAAGAACGTCAATAAGGTCTCAGCTACTTTGGGTTGGGAACAAGAATATTTCTTGGTAGATAAAGCGTTGTATAATGCACGTCCCGACCTGATGATGACAGGGAGAGCTCTATTTGGTCATATATCTGCCAAAGGGCAGCAATTGGATGATCATTACTTCGGCTCGATTCCTGAACGCGTTTCTGCATTCATGAGGGATTTTGAAACGGAAGCTATCCGACTGGGTATTCCGGTGACAACTCGTCACAATGAGGTGGCTCCGAATCAGTTTGAATGTGCCCCAATCTTTGAAGAATGTAATCTGGCAAATGATCACAACTTGTTATTGATGGACCTTCTGGAGAAAATTGCCAGAAAGCACGACTTCAGAGTGCTTCTTCACGAGAAACCATTTGCAGGAGTTAACGGTTCAGGAAAACACAATAACTGGTCACTGAGTACCAATACAGGAGTGAACTTACTTGCACCGGGCAAGAACCCGAAGAGCAATCTTCAATTCCTAACGTTCTTTGTGAATACGATTAAAGCTATTCATGATAACTCAGATCTTTTAAGAGCTGCTATTGCAGGAGCAGGCAATGATCATCGTTTAGGAGCAAATGAAGCACCACCGGCAATTATTTCTGCTTTCATCGGGTCACAACTGACCTCATTGTTAGATAAGATCGAAAAGAATGTGAAGGCCGGTAAAATGACACCGGAAGATAAAACGGAGCTCAAACTGAACATCGGTAAAATTCCACAAATACTGCTGGATAATACCGATCGTAACAGGACATCTCCTTTTGCCTTTACTGGTAATAAGTTTGAGTTCAGAGCGGTAGGATCTTCTGCCAACTGTGCTTCAGCAATGATTGTGTTGAATACCATAATGGCGAAGCAGCTGAAGACATTTAAAAAGGAAGTTGATGCAAGAATCAAGAAGGGAGATGGAAAAGATGAAGCAATTCTGAAAGAACTTCAAAAGTTGATTAAAGAATCCAAGAAAATTCGTTTTGAAGGAAATGGTTACGGTGAAGAGTGGGTGAAAGAAGCGAAGAAAAGAGGACTTTCTAATTTAAAAGATACGCCTCGTGCACTTGCAGTGTGGGGCAACAAGGATTTCGTTAAGCTCTTTGATGAAATGAATGTGCTTTCACCACGTGAACTTGCTGCAAGACAAGAGATCGAATTTGAAAACTATATTATGAAGATTCAGATCGAAGCTCGCGTTATCGGTGAAATGGTTCAAAATTTCATACTACCTGCCGCTGTTAACTATCAGAATAAATTGATGGAAAACGTGAAAGGATTGATCGATGTGCTAGGACCAAAAAATGGAAAGGTAGCAGCGAAGGCTCAGATTGATGTAATTGAACGTGTATCAGAACATATCAATAAAATGAAGGATCTTGCGGATGAAATGCGAGTAGCCAGAAAGAAGGCAAACAACATTGCTGACATTGAGAAAAGGGCGATCGCCTATTGTGACATGGTTAAAGTTCATTTCGATGCCATTCGTTACAATTCAGATAAACTGGAGTTGCTTGTCGATGACGAAGAGTGGCGACTACCTAAGTTCCGTGAAATGTTATTCACGAGATAATATAATAAAGAGATGATTTTAAGGGCTGTCAGAAATGACAGCCTTTTTCTTTACAAGAATTCGTAAGCTCCTAAGTCTGGTCCGGTTGTTCGACTCTTTCCTTCGATATCAAAAAATGTGGTCGTCGGGAAACCGGCATTATTCATAGGTGAAGTACTGTACCAGTGGAAGTCACCATTGAATACATCAACAAAATAAGGTTCACTGTTCCAGATGTTGTTAACGTAGAAAGGTTGTGTAAAGATATCTTCGCTTCGAATCAAATTGCTGTCGAAACTGAAATTTAATGTTACGCCCACTTCCGAGATGGTGTCAATCGCTAATTCATAATCCAGATTACCATAAATGATACTGTTGGTGATGGTGCCTTCATCGATATCTCCAATAAAGGTTGTCAGTACGTTATTGTTCGCCGGATCAGGACGCGTGAACCAATTGCTGATTCCTACGGCAGCCGAAGTCCCGTCACCACTACCATAACCAACCAGGTGACAATGATTAAAATTGAAGTCGCCTCCTTCAAGCACCAATAAACTGTGAACCCCATTCTTCGAGATAATACAGTTCTCAGCTTGCACTCTTGCGCCTGAATAGATCCAGACACCATAGCTGGCACAATTAGTGACAATCGTATTTTCAACGGTTAGTGTGTATCCTACGTTTGCTGCATTGTCACTATCCATGTGAATACCGGCTGTACCGTTCTTAATAATAGCATAGTTGATATAACTTTCTCGGGCCTCATGCATGTATATTCCGTAGTATTGACCCGCAACATCATCGTATAGTGATTCTAACCTGTCCCCCTGAAAAGTTACTTCGGCACCTAGCGCTCCGTTGATATTCAAGGTCCCTTTGTAATTGAACAACATTGCACCTTTGTGAAGGTAGATATGTGTGTTTGGCTGAATGTTTAGTGTCTTCGCGGAATCAATAATTGCAGCTCCATAAATCACATGCGGCTTATCGTTCGGCCAGGTTCCTTCATTGAAATCGTATATCTCCTGTGAGAAGGATGTATAGTGAAAGTAGGCATCCTGCCCCCAAACGGCGAGTTGTACATACTGATCCGTTCCATTGGTTCTAAATCGAATGCTGTCCTCAATAACCATCGGCAACGTTCCGTTATTCGGATCCAGGGTTACTTCAACGAAAATAAATAAACTATCATTCCCCTCTACATTAATATCAGCGTGATAATCACCGGAAACGCCGTCTACATTAATTCTAAATGGAGAAGTCGCTCCTCCCATTAATTCGATCTGCTCGATATTGATCGTTCTGGGATCATTATTGTATAGCTTGAAATTCTTTGTTGTTGAACCGACCGTTGTAAAAACGGTGTCAAATACAATTGTGTCCGCGCTGAACTCAAGATTGCCCTTTGCTAAGAAGTTCTCTTTTTTACAAGATGATAAGGGTGTCACCAGCGCTAAAGTCAATATGTAGATGGGTAAATATACCCGTAAAAGCGATTTCATAAATTCGAGTCTCCAAAAGTAACGTAAATTAGGTGAATAATATTTTGTTGCGGATATTTGCTTTTATAAAAGAAAAGATTGTTTATCTTTGCATCCCTGTTTAGGTAATATTGAATACGATTGTTATGAGAAAAGAAATACATCCAGAAGATTACAGATTAGTTGTATTTAAAGATATGACGAATGACTATAGTTTCTTGTGCCCATCTTGTGCGCCTTCTAAAGAAACTGTAAAGTGGGAAGATGGAAATGAGTATCCGCTTGTTAAACTGGATATTTCGCATACTTCTCATCCGTTCTTTACTGGTGTAATCCAATTTGTGGATACTGCCGGAAGAATTGACAAGTTCAACAGCCGATACGGTAAAAGAAAGAAGAGCTAATTCATATTATATGTTAAAAGAACCTTCCTTTTCGGGAAGGTTTTTTTATGGTCTGATCTTTGCCGTTTTTAAATAGACTTGATTACCTATATTAGCAACATGAATCTCAAATGGGCAGTACTTTTGGCGATGTTTGTTTCCTTCGGAAATGCTCCATTATATGCATCAAAGATCGATAGAGCATATAAAGCACTGAATTCATACGATTACTTCAAAGCCAAAAAACTTTTTGCGAAAGCACTTAAATACAATGAATCTGCCGCTGCACAGGGACTGTCATTGATTTACTATCGAACGGATAATCCCTTTCATAATTATGACTCTGCTCTTGTCTACATTCTTCGTTCTATAGAATCTTGGGACCTGACAAAAGAGAAGAAGAAAGAGAAGTTTGCTCCCTATGGTTTTACGCAGGACAGTTTAATCGCTACGCGGCAGGCAATAAGTACAGGGATTTTCAGAGGTGTAAAAGAAGAAGCAGAAATAGCGAGCTATACAGCTTTTATTAACGATCATCCCTGGGCAACACAGAAAGATGCGGCGATCTACACCCGGGATTCACTTGCCTTCTTTGATGCGATAGAAGAAAATACTTCAGGAGCATACAAGTCTTTTGCAGAAACCTATCCGAACAGCTTATTTGTTGAAATGGCGATGGAAAACTTTTATGATACACAGTTCATTGAACAAACGGGAGACAGTAGTCTGGAATCATTCGTGGACTTCGTTCAGAAACATCCTAATAGTCCGTTGAAACCTCAGGCGGAAGATAAAATCTTCGAAATGGTAACAGAACCGAATACCATTGAGAGTTTCGAGAACTTCATCAACAACTATGTTCCGAACAGAAATTTAGACAAGGCCTGGGAAGAGATGTTTCAGCTTTATATTTCCGATTATTCGAAACAATCAGTAGCGCAATTTCTGGAGCAGTACGGACACACGCCGGTTAACGAACTAGTTCAACGGGAACTCATGTTTGCTGATTCAATTCTCTTACCTATTAGCGATAATGAACTTTACGGTTTCATTAATTCAGCTGGAGAGACTGTGATACCGGCATTATACGAAAGTGTGAGCTTCTTTAATGAAGGACTATCATTGGTGGTTAGAGATGAAAAATACGGTGTCATCAATAAATCAAATGATGTTCTGGTAGATTTTAAGTACGATGCTATTTATGACTTTATTGATGGTCTGGCTTTGGTAGAGAAAAACGAAAAAATGGGTGTCATCGATCGCAATGGACGTTTGATACTGGATTGTGTTTATGAGGATATTGGAAATTATTCTGAAGGAATGGTTTATGCTGTCCTGGGAGAAAAGTATGGTTATTACGATACAAAGGGTAAGCTAAAAGTTGATCATATTTTCGACGATGCATACGATTTTAGTGAAGGACTGGCAAAGATCGAAATGGATGGAAAACAGGGTATGATTGATACCACGGGTGTATTTGAGGTGCCTGCTAATTTTTCATCGATCAGAAAACTGGACGACGATACGTATGTATATGAGCAGAATGGTAAGTATGGTTTGATGGATCACAATGGTCATGCCTTTGTTGAAGCTTTGTACGATGATATTGGCACGTTGAGTAGTGGTTTGGTGATTGCCCGAATAGATGATAAAGTTGTTTATCTGGATGTACAAGGTAAAGTAATGATCGATGATCAATTCGAAGTATACCCTAATTATTTATTGAAAGGAGAGTTTCACGATTCAATCGCAATTGTTGTACGTGATGGTAAATATGGAAGAATTGACAACACAAATAAGGTCGTTACTAAATTCCGATTTGACAATATAGGCTTGGGGACAAACGTTTTTCCTGCCCAGAAGGATGAAGATTGGGGACTTTTCTCACGTAGTGGAAAAACAATGATCTCAATCGCTTATCAATCCATGGTTCTTTTAGGTGAGGACCTGGTGCTGGCAATGAAAGATGACACCTTAGGCGTGTTGAACTACACAGGCGAAATCGTTCTGCCATTCGCTTTCGATGAGGTTAGCATGCTGAATGAAGAGCTTATATTGGTGAAACAAAACGGACTTGAAGGTGTATATAATAAAGGGAAACTGTTGATTCCCGTTGAATATGATCAAATTGGACTTTATAAGGAGGATTACTTATTTTTAATAGAGGACGGCGAATTATCGTATTTCTCATTGATTGAAAATGATTGGATAAAGAAGGAAGATAGGGGCAATGAATAGGATTTTAGACGCGATAGACAAATACAAGTTCGGCATTCTGGCTGCACTGTCCTCCTATGTCCTCATTTTCATGTACCTGAAAATGGACTCTTATGAGCGCTACTATCCCTTTGAACCCTTTCATGATGGATCATATATTGAATTGACGAATGAAGAGATTCAATTGACCACAGACAACATTCAAACTCCGGAAAACTTCAGTCTGGAGGATATCAAGAACCTGACCAAGGACAGAAATAATTCGAGAGAGACTTCCTACGAGGATTACATGCAGAATATGTCAGCGGCTGACGTAGAGCAATCGGTGTATGATCTCGAAAAAGAAATGTACGAAGAAGCCGGTGGTGCAGAAGAAAGAGAGAAAATCAGACAAATGATGGAAGCTCGAAAAGAAGCTGATCAACAAGGTAAGGACCAGAATGCAGCCGAAAACAATTCCAGTGAGAATGTCTACGCAGGTCGAACAATGGTTGAATGGGAGCTGTCTGGAAGAAAACCACACCAAAATAACGACTGGTACGTTAGAAATCCGGGATATACGTGTGGTTATGGTGCCTCAGGTGTTGTGGTTGTAGATATCAGAGTAAACCAGAATGGAAATGTAGTTTCTGCATCTGTCAATTCAGGAATGAGTAATGGCAATAGCTGTATGTTGGAACAAGCATTGAAATACGCGAAAATGTCCCGTTTCAATTATTCAGGATCGGCACCTGGTTCACAATCAGGCAGGATTTTTTACACCTTTCAATCACAATAGTTTATGCGCGCTTTTATCAGAAAGATCGCTCCCGATTTTATCCTTCAGAAATTTCGTAGCCGAAAGAAACTACAGCGAGAAAAAGAGCTTCAACGTGCCAAAGAAGAGGGCAGGGTATACACGAAAGACAAGCTAATCGAAGACTTACAGGGGGCAGGAATAGCTGCTGGTGATACTTTATTGGTTCATTCAAGTCTTTCTCAAATTGGTTTTGTTGATGGTGGTCCGAAGACGGTGGTTGATGCGCTGCTGGAAGTAGTTGGACCCACAGGAAACTTACTCATGCCTACTTCTCCAAATCCCGGACTCCAGTTGGATTATATTAAGAGAATTAAAGAATTTAATGTTGCCGAAACACCGTCGGCACTAGGCGCAATAACAGAATACTTCAGGAAACTACCTGAAGCCGTTAGAAGTGGCCATCCTACCGAACCTGTTTCTTGTATCGGCCCGGACGCGAAGTATTTCACAGAAGGTCATTTTGGTCAGCTCACACCCTACAATCAGAATAGTCCTTTTTATCGAGTAGCTGAACGAGGCGGCAAGATTTTATATCTGGGTGTGACACTTGACAATGCAGGGACTAGTCTTCACACGCTTGAAGATGCTGTTGCCAATTTTAAGTTTCCCGTTTATTATCCGGAGGAATTTGAAGTAGAGTTAGTCTTTCCTGATGGCCAAAGAAAATCGATGAAAACGAAGGTTCACAATCCACCACAATCTGCAAAGCGCAATTGCGACGGACTCATTCCCTTGTTTATTGAGCGAGGAGTTATGAAGCGTGTCAGAATTGGTGAGGCAGAATCCCTGATGACAGATGCCAAGGCCATGTTTGAGTTAATGCTTAAGGAATATCACGAAAATGGGGTAACCATGTATACGCCTCAAGGAGAATAATCTTAAATTTGAAGCAAAGGATCATTATGGCTGATATCAACTGGAAGACCGTAAAAGAATACGAAGAAATAACCTTTAAGCAAGCAGACGGTGTTGCTCGTATTGCATTTAATCGTCCCGAATGCAGAAATGCCTTTACTCCAAAAACCGTAGATGAATTGCTTGAAGCTTTGATCATTTCGCATGAGTCGCAGGAAATAGGAGTGGTGTTAATTACCGGAGAAGGTCCATCACCTAAAGACGGAGGTTGGGCCTTCTGTTCAGGAGGAGATCAACGCGTTCGTGCGAAAAGAGGATATCAGGGAGAAGATGGCGTTGTTAAGTTCAATATTTTGGATGTTCAGCGGCAGATCCGATTTATGAATAAAGTGGTAATTGCTGTTGTTCCCGGATGGGCTGTAGGTGGAGGACATAGTCTACATGTAGTATGTGACATGACCATTGCAAGTAAAGAACATGCGATTTTCAAACAGACAGATGCAGACGTCGCTAGTTTTGATGGAGGATTTGGTTCCGCTTACCTGGCGAGACAAGTTGGTCAGAAAAGAGCACGTGAAATATTTTTCCTGGGAAGAGATTACTCTGCACAGGAGGCTTACGATATGGGAATGGTCAATGCTGTGGTTCCCCATGATGAATTGGAACAAACGGCTTATGATTGGGCACAGGAGATTATGACGAAGAGTCCAACAGCCATTAAAATGCTCAAGTTTGGGTTTAACCTGATCGATGATGGTTTGGTTGGCCAACAAGTCTACGCTGGCGAGGCAACACGTTTAGCGTATATGACAGACGAAGCTGAAGAAGGCCGAAATGCATTTCTCGAGAAAAGAAAACGCGACTTCTCCAAGTTCCCAAAGTTTCCTTAATTATTTTATCGGAAAATGAATCTTGGTGTGTAGTTCATAATTGGGAACTTCACCCGGTTTGTTGTGATACGTTTCAAATGGATAGATCGCTTTATTGATCTTGAAATCCTTTGTGCGTTGCATCGTGTATAAGGTGCTCCATGCATTTCCTAAATGGTGATAAGGTCCAAAATGTTCCAAAGTGTAAACCTTACATGCTGGAATAGTTCCTTTAATGATGGTTTCGGAAACCTTATCCGGTAGTGATTTTACACCTGCCCCGGTTCGGTAAACAATTCGATTTCGCTTCATGTTCCATTTCAGGTACTGTGTGAAGAAAACACCGGTCATCTCCAGTTCGTTCTCACCGATGTAACCAAATAGTTTCGGGAAGTCCTCTTGCATCTTTTTGGCCATGGTCTCTTTCGTGCACTCCGTTTCAATTGCAACATAGTGTATTGCTTCCTGTTTTTCCTCACCGGTGAACTCTATGCGTGAATGCGCTTTGCCGTCTTCGCAATATTCCTTCAACATCCGGAGACCCCTTTCGAAATCCATGCCGATATAAACCTCCATCATTTTCTTCATGAAGAAGAAAAAGAAAGGCATTTTGTTGTCCATGATCCATGTGGCTTTCGAAGATTCGCCCGTTGATTCAAATTCGAATCGGATTTTAGACCTCGATTTAAAGGGTTTTAAGAATTGAAGTTTTATGTCGATACTCTTGTTTTGTTCCTCTCCAAGGATGCGCATATTGCCTTTTCCAGACCTACGTCCTTCCCATTCATTATATTTCCCTGCTTCGCTAACAGAATTGTCAACTTCGGGCTCCATGATTAACCATGGTGACCACTTAACCCATTTGTTAAAATCATTGACAGCCTCAAATACTCTGTCGACAGGTGCGTGGATTTCAATTGAACGACTGACGTGAGCGGTTGGCATCTCTACTTTTTAAAGTTATCAGCTACGATTAGATCCTTCGTACCGTGAGTCCATGAGTAAAATCCTTCTCCTGATTTTACGCCCTTCCTTCCACCTGCAACCATGTTGACTAACAGCGGACAAGGCGCATACTTATCATTACCAAGTCCATCATGGAGAACTTCCATGATTGCCAGACAAACATCCAGACCGATGAAATCGGCCAGCTGAAGTGGTCCCATTGGATGGGCCATCCCGAGTTTCATAACGGTGTCAATTTCTTGAACACCAGCAACACCTTCGTTAAGCGTGATAATCGCTTCATTGATCATTGGCATTAGTATTCTATTTGCAACGAATCCGGGATAATCATTCACTTCTACGGGAACTTTTCCAAGCTTTTTAGAAGTGTCCATGATAATCTTCGTAACATCGTCTGACGTATCGTATCCCCGTATAATCTCAACCAATTTCATGACTGGTACCGGATTCATAAAATGCATTCCGATTACTTTATCAGGACGATTAGTAGATGCGGCAATTTTTGTAATAGATATAGAAGATGTGTTAGTGGCAAGGATCGCGTTGTCCGGGGTCATTTTACACAGATCCTGAAATATTTTTAATTTCAAATCGATATTTTCAGTTGCCGCTTCAACAACCAGTTCAGCGTTTTCAACACCTTCAATCAATTCGGTATGGGTCGTGATATTTCCAAGCGTACTGTTCTTGTCGTTCTCGCTGATCTTCTCTTTGGCTACCATTCGATCTAAATTCTTCGTGATCGTAGCTATCCCCTTATCCAGAGAATCCTGTGATACATCTACCAGTGCTACTTCAAATCCGAATTGTGCAAATGTATGCGCAATACCATTTCCCATTGTTCCTGCTCCAATAACTGCTACCTTTTTCATGATTTCATTTTTTGTAATACACAAAGATAATATTCCAAATAAGTTTATGAATCAATAACTTTGGAAGGTGGATAAGGAGATAGATCAAATCGTTTTCTATGATGGAGATTGTGGCTTTTGCAACCGATCTGTCGCTTATATTCTACGTCACGAGAAGGATCACGTATTGAAATTCGCATCGCTTCAATCCGCCTTTACCATTACTTTATTTAAAGAAAGGGGGTGGAAAACTCCAAACCTGGAAACGTTTTATTATACCGAGAACGGCTTACTGTACGAACGGTCAACAGCAGCGATGAAGATTGGACGCTATATGAAGTTTCCCGGCAACCTTTTGAGATTACTGATCATCATTCCTCGGCCAATCAGGGATTGGCTTTATAACGGAATTGCGAAACGCCGTCATCGTATCTATTCAAACTTTTGCTATAAGCCATCTGAAGAGGAAAAGACTCGATTTCTCTAATTGTGAAAGGTTTTAAAGATCTCAATTAATCGCTTTGGTGGTATTACCTTCTCCGGATAATCGTTCATTACATTGAGGACTTCGTTGGTCGCCTGAGGATTGAGCCCCATTCGTATCCCCATATTTCTCACCATGGCAATCTCTTTTTCATCTGATTCCTGATCTACATTCATCAGGAGAATCAATCGCTGAAATTGGACGATGCGGTCGACTTCCAGGGTGGGAGGGTTATAACTTATATACTTGTTGAATAAAGATTCGAAATCATCTGTCGTGATCCCGATTTGCCTGGCAAGTGTATGTAAAAAATCGAATTCAACATCTCTCACAGTACTGTCTGATTTAGCCAACTTAATTAGATCAGCAATCAAACTTTCTTTCTCGAGTAAGGAGAAGTTAATCGGTTCATCAAAAAATGCCAGTGTCAGCTGACACACCAACTTGAGATCCTGTGGTAATTGATCTGAATCCCAAGGGTGAGAAGACCCAAAGGTATGTTCAGTATTCCGAATAATTTTAAGCTCCGTATTGAGCCAGGAAGCAATTTCCTCACCCTCAGATATGGAAACCGCCTTGTCTTGATCACCGTGTACAACAAGCGTTGGCTTGTTCGAGGTACGACAGTGGTATTCGATGTTCAATCGCTTTCTGTTAGCGGTGAAATCTTCAAAAACATCAAAGTATAACGGCATTTTCTGACCTGTCCGGCCATTATGATAGTAACGAACGCCATCTTGCTGCCACTGATCCAGATCTGATCCTTTGGGAAAGCGTCGCTCAATGTTCGAAATACCGGCCCAGGAACAGATTTTCAGTATGTCATCCTGATGAGATTGAAGTAGAGCAATTCCTCCACCGCGAGAATGTCCGATGAGATAAATTTCCGGCAAGACTTCAAACTGGCCTTTTACGATTGAAAGGATGCTTTCCAGATCATTGATTTCCTTCATGTAGGTGTTGTGTCCATACGCTTCCAGATCAACAAAATCCTCCGGACTTTCAGTTGAACAACCGTTGTGACTAACATTATACTTCAGGAATCCATAATGCTGATCTACAAAGAACTTTTCAACGAGGTTCCAGCATCCCCAGTCTTTGAATCCGTTGAAGCCATGTATGAAGATGATCAGTTTGCTGTTCCAGTCATTAGGAACCCTCAAATCGTATAGGCTTTCACGTTTTGACGCTCCGGTAAATAGCTGATCTCGTAATTCCATCTCTTTGTACTTCATGTGAACGAATATAAAGAATTATGAACGCAGTAATCGAATATGACAATCAATCGTTGAAAACTGCGTCAAATTCAAGGTCAATACGCGCCTAGTTTTAGTTAACTTAGCGGGAAATTACTTTGAGAAAGTCGTTGATCTTTATATCGCTTGGGCTGCTATCCTGTACATCAGGTTATGGAAATCACGTGGATGGTGGTGATAAATTTAGCGTCTATTTTCCTGACCCTAAGGATCATGAAATGGCTGCTAAAATTGCTAACTATTGGAAAGACCATGATCTGCTAACAGGAAAGGAACAGGATATTCAGCTGTTATCAAGTGATGGAAACTATCAGTTGTTGCTTATTGCCAAAGACAGTAAGACGAAAACTGTTTCACTAGAGGAAAAGATAACTCTTTCAAAATTACAAGTGGACCTCCGTGAAAAACTCGGTGACGATAAAACATATTTTGAAATCATTATCTGCAACGACCAGTTCGAACCGATTGTTAACATTAATGAATGAAGATTTCAGCATCCATATATAGTGATAAGAACCGACCTTTGAAGGAGGTTATTGAAGATTTGATGGAGCACCAGGTGGATCTGCTTCACGTAGATTGCAACGACGACCTTTCTGTGTTTGAGGACATTAAAAGGATTCGTGAAATGTGCGATCTACCAATAGATCTTCACATTATTACAGAAAGTCCATCCAAATATTATCAGGAGTTGATCGATAACCCTGTCGAATATGTCACCTTTCAATATGAAGATCTGAAAGAAGAACTTCAGATACCCATGGAAGTGACCGGAAAAAAGGGTATAGCGGTAATTACACCAACATCAGTTGACGCATTTGACGAGTTTAACGACTTCGATTTTATATTGATCATGGCAACGATTCCAGGTCAAAGTGGAGGTAAATTTGATACGGTCAACTTTGCCAAGATCAGGGAATTCCGTAAAAAGTTTCCAGGCAAGTCCGTTCATGTGGATGGTGGGGTGAACGCAGAAGTTTCTTTCATATTAAGAAATATGGGAGTTACCAGTGCCGTTTCCGGCTCGTATCTTTTCAATGCTGCAAGTATTGGTAATGCATTAATGAACTTAACTCAACGAGAGGTGGAATCACACTTTCATGTGAAGGATTTTATGATTCCTTTGAATGAAAGCCCTACTGTTAGGATGGATGAACTTTCACTTGCAGAGATACTAAGTAGCATCGATTATGGTAAACTTGGTTTTACATTGATTCTTGACGATGATGGGAAATTTCTGGGATTGGTTTCCAATGCGGATGTTCGAAAGGGATTATTACGTCACCTGGATGATTTGAATGCTTTGAGGGGAGTAGAGCTGATCAACAAATCGCCTGTAACCATACAAGAAGATGCTACAGTATTGGAAATGCTTCAGCTGATCAAGCAAAGTAATTTTCCAATTATGTATCTCCCGGTGTTAAACAATGAAGGTTTTGCAAGTGGAATTGTTACATTTGTAAACCTAATCAAAGGAGAGCTATGATCATTCATTTGAAGCAATCAATCGATTCTAATCGAGCCGCGGAAATAGCAAAGCAATTAAAAGCAATTATCTTTAAAAAGGATGGGCAGCATGTCTTAATCACGGGATATGCTTTAAAGTCTATTCCTGATGATGTAATCAATGAAGTAGCCGACTCGTGGGTCTTTGAAAACGATATTCAACTTGCATCGAACAAATACATTTCGGATAAGAGAGAAGTTTCTATTGGAAACACAACGATTGGAGGGAACACTAAAAATACCATTTTAATTGGTGGCCCGTGTTCAGTGGAATCGGAAGAGCAGATTAGAAGTTCCGCAGAATTATTGAAGGAGCTTGGATTAGGAACTCTTCGAGGAGGATGCTACAAGCCTAGAACCAGTCCATACTCATTTCAGGGTCTCGGATTAGAAGGCTTACAACTTCTTGCAAAAATGAGAGAAGAATACGGGCTTAACATTATAACAGAAGTTCGTGATGCAACCCATGTCCACGATGTAATTGAACATTCAGATGTTATTCAGATCGGTGCGAAGGCGATGTATGATCAGGGAATTCTGAGAGCGTGTGCAAAGACTCAAAAACCGGTATTGATTAAGCGCGGATTTGGAACGACCTTGAAAGAGTTCGTACAGGCCGCTGAATTTGTATTGTCAGGAGGAAACCCAAATGTATTGCTTTGTGAAAGAGGACTGCGTACATTTGAAACCGCAACAAGATTCACATTAGACCTGTGTGGCGTTGCCTGGTTGCAAGAGCATGTTAATTTGCCGATCATTCTCGATCCAAGCCACGCAATGGGGTATGCTTATGGCGTTCCCGCGCTTTCAAGAGCTTGCGTTGCGATGGGTATTGATGGCTTGTTAATAGAGGCTCACCCCAATCCTTCGCTTGCAAAATCAGATGCATCTCAACAGTTGGATCATAATGGTTTTAGAAACTTATTGAATGATATTACACCGGTTGCTCAATCGGTTGGTTATAAGATAGTTTAGTATTGATACTTGAACAAAATATAAGGGGACTTTGTGATAAACACGGTATTAGTTTTACCGAATTTCTGGCGGATCTGAATGTCGACAATGTTACGGAGCTGAGTGTCATTGATCTTGAAGCTGTCAGCGAAGAGTATGGTATTGATCTTCAGGCATTATTATTCAAACCTGTCTTCCTGGAAAATAGACTTAAAGAAAAACTATCGAATATCAAATTGTTGGTGCTTGATGTTGATGGTGTGATGACCGATGGCGGAATGTATTTTTCCGAAAGCGGTGAACAAACAAAAAAGTTCAATACTAAGGATGGAATGGCCATCATTCATTTGACGAAGAATGACTTTCAGGTGGCGATCATTTCCTCCGGGTTTAGAGGAGAAGCTGTGAAGGCCAGGGCTGAGGTGCTGGGTATTCAGAACTGTACCGTAAATCGTGAACCTAAAAAAGCTCGCCTGGAAGCAATTTGTTCCAAGCTTAATATTAATTTTATGAACGTGGCAATCTTAGGGGATGATGTGAACGATCTTGAGCTCATGAAGGAGGTTGGGTTTGCAGCATGTCCAAAAGATGCAGTATCGGTAATCAAGAGGCATGTTGACGTGATTCTTGAAACAAAAGGTGGGGAAGGATGTGTTCGTGAATTTATTGATAATTACCTACTGGATGAACCACTAGAGAATGGATAAGATTGTAATTGGATTGATCAGAGAAGGCAAGGTGCCGCCAGATAAGAGGGTTCCGTTGACGCCGCAACAATGTGTAAAGCTGAAAAAACTATACCCTAACCTGGAAATAGTAGCTCAGACAAGTAATGTTCGCGCCTATCCAGACCAACAATACATTGACGCAGGAATAGAAGTTCGAGAGAGTTTAGAAGATTGCGACATCATTTTAGGAGTAAAAGAAGTAAATGTTGAAGATCTGATTCCGGGGAAAACCTTTATGTTCTTTTCACACACCATCAAAAAACAACCCTATAATCGTGATTTACTTAGGGCTATTATAGAAAAACGTATCCGACTGATTGATTACGAAGCATTGCGAAATAAAAATGGACGTAGAATTATCGGGTTTGGTCGATACGCCGGAATTGTAGGTTGTTACAATGGATTTAGAGCACTTGGCTTGAAGAAAGGTTTGTATGAATTGAAACCGGCAAATCAGTGTCGTGATAGAAAAGAAATGGAATCCGAACTTGCAAAAGTTGACCTTCCGGCAAATACGAAAATAGTCCTAACCGGATATGGTCGAGTAGGACATGGGGCAAGGGAGATATTGGATCTATTACCAATAACCGAAGTTTCACCTGAAGAATATCTAAGTACTACCTTCGATTCACCGGTGTTTACCCAATTAGAAGTGAATGATTATTTCGCAAGAAAGGATGGTGGAGCATTTGATAAGCAAGAATTCTACAGAGCACCGGAATTATATAAATGCACATTTAGGAATTACACAAGGCATTCGGACATGTATATTGCCTGTCATTTTTGGAACAGTAAATCGGACAACATATTGACGCAGGAAGATTTGTTGAATGAAAACAATCGATTGTCCGTTGTGGCAGATATTTCATGTGATATAGCAGGTCCAATTGCTTCTACGATAAGGCCAAGTAAAATAGGAGATCCAATATACGGTTACGATCCGAAGACAGGGGAGGAGTGTGATTATTTACAGGAAGGATCTATTGCTGTGATGGCAGTCGATAATTTGCCATGTGAACTTCCGTTGGATGCATCAGAAGATTTTGGAAATGAACTCATTAAGGAAGTTATTCCTCACTTGATCAGAGAAGATATTGACGAGATCATTGCGAAAGGAACAGAAACTGATTTCTCAGGTAAATTAACGGAGCATTTTACATATCTGGAAGGATATTTGGCCGGAACCGAATGATTGTAAAGGGAGATAAAAAACTGATACGAGGCTGGGTTTTTTACGACTGGGCCAATTCAGTTTATAATCTCGTCATTTCATCCGCTGTTTTTCCAATTTTTTACGACAATATTACCCGGAAAAACTATGCTCTGAACACTTTGAAAATGACAGAGGAGGAGTATTCTAACCTTCCTGCCAATGCGGATATTGGAAATGTGATGGTTGACTTCTTTGGAATCGAACTTCCAAATTCAGCACTGCTGGCATATGTATTAGCTGCATCTTTCCTGTTTGTTTCCATATTATCCCCAATGCTTTCCGGAGTCGCGGATTTTTCGGGTAATAAGAAACGTTTTATGCAGTTCTTCTGTTATCTGGGAGCAATATCCTGCTTAACGCTCTATTGGTTTAATAGGGTACCCCTGGAAATAGGTATGTTGTCTATTTTCCTTGCAAGTATTGGATTTTGGAATAGTTTGGTATTCTATAATGCCTATTTACCTGAGATAGCTGAACCAAAAGATCATGATAGAATCTCAGCTAGAGGTTTCTCAATGGGCTACTTCGGAAGCATGTTACTATTAGTGATTTGTCTTGTCATCATTATGTTTACAGGTGAAAATGGTTCAAACACACCGTGGTGTTTCGTGTTAGTCGGCTTGTGGTGGATTGGGTTTAGTCAGATTACCTATAGAGTCTTACCAAATAACGTCTACGATAAGAAAAAGGAAAGTGGAGTTCTATGGAAAGGATTTAAAGAGCTAAAAATAGTGTTTAAGGAGTTTAGGCAAACTTATAGACTAAAACGTTACCTCATAGCCTTCTTTTTCTTTAATACCGGTGTGCAGACCGTGATGTTGATGGCGGTAACATTTGCCAAGAAGGAAATCGACTGGGGAGAAGGAGGTGGAGACTCCGGTTTGATAATTGCCATTTTATTGATTCAGATATTAGGTGCAGTGGGAGCCTTTGTGATGTCCAGGTTATCAGGCAAAATTGGAAACATAAAAACGCTCGGGATATCAGTTAGTATATGGGTGTTGATTTGTGGCGCTGGTTATTTGGTGAGGACTCCGTTCGAGTTTTACTTTCTGGCAGCCTCAGTTGGTTTAGTAATGGGAGGTGTTCAGGCACTTGCCAGATCAACATATTCGAAGTTTTTACCTGAAACACATGATCACGCCAGTTATTTCTCCTTCTACGATGCAACGGAAAAGGTGGGTATCGTCGTGGGTATGATCTCATTTGCATCCTTGGAGGTACTATTAGGATCAATTCGATTCTCCATAATTGCAGTAGCCATCTTCTTTATTTTAGGATTGATCTTACTGTTTATCGTTCCTAAGAATGAAAAAGTGCTGGTAAAATCATGATCACCAAAATAGGTGAAAATTAATTAGCTCACACAGGCTTCAAGTCCCCTGTTAATGTATGATAATTACTTGTAAAAAGGCAACTTAACCACCTGGGCTTTTACCTGTTTGTTTCTGATCTCAATGTAGATTTCCGAATCAATAGCAGCATGATCAACAGTTACATAGCCCAAACCTATTGCCTTTTTCATGGAAGGTGACATCGTTCCGGAAGTGACTTTTCCTATGTTGTTGCCTTTTGCATCTGTGATCGGGTAATCGTGACGAGGAATTCCTCGATCGATCAATTCAAATGCGATAAGTTTTCTGGAGACACCTTCTTCTTTTTGTTTAATAAGGAAATCCTTGTCAACGAAATCAGCATCTTTCCCCAATTTAGTAATCCACCCTAAACCTGCTTCCAGTGGAGATGTTGTATCATCAATATCGTTGCCATAAAGACAGTAGCCCATTTCCAATCGCAAGGTATCTCTTGCCGCTAACCCAATAGCTTTGATTCCATAAGCTGCACCTGCTTCAAATACTTTACCCCAGACGGTTTCAGCATCTGCATTCTTACAGTATATCTCAAATCCACCACTACCGGTGTAGCCTGTAGCAGAAATAATGATGTTATCCAGTCCTGCAAACTCTCCTTCTTCGAAATGATAAAATTTGATTTCACTAAGATCTACCGGGGTTAATGACTGCATGGCTTCAACCGCTTTTGGTCCTTGAATAGCTAAAAGCGAGTATTCATCAGACATGTTAGTCATTTCTGCGCCAAAGTCATTATGAGACGAGATCCAGTTCCAATCTTTTTCAATGTTAGAGGCATTCACCACTAACAAATAATTGTTTTCTCCGCGTCTGTAGATGATAAGGTCGTCAACAATTCCTCCTTTACCATTAGGCATACAGCTATACTGTGCTCTTCCATCTGTTAGGGTAGAGGCATCATTAGAACTGATCTTCTGTATGAGATCTAGCGCTCCTTCACCTTTGATGTAAAACTCACCCATGTGTGAAACGTCGAAGACTCCAACTCCATTTCTAACAGTTTCGTGTTCGGCATTCACCCCTTCGTATTGAACCGGCATGTCATAGCCTGCAAATGGAACCAGTTTAGCTCCCAATTCTACATGTTTATTGTATAGTGCTGTTTTCTTCATATTTCAACTAATTAAGGCTGATAAAAATAACACTAATGCCGAAATTAAAGATCATGGGAATTATTTTAATTTGAATTACTGAATGATATCATTGATTTCAAATTAATTTGGTAGTATTGTATCAATGATCAGTAACGCTATATATCAGATAAAGCAGATGCCTTGGGTAACGATCCCGGGCTTGTAATTTCCTCACTGGTCACTTTCAATATTTCTTAACAACTAAAAAAAGTATAATGGCTAATATAATTGTATTAGGTGCAGGAATGGTAGGTAGCGCAATGGCTATCGATATGGCAAAAAAACATCAGGTTACCGTAAGCGATAGAAGCGACACCGTTTTGCAAAAAATTAAACAGGGAAATCCCGATTTAACAACGATAGTGCTGGATGTTTGCGATAAGCAAAAACTTCAAGAGTGCATTCGTCCTTTTGATCTTGTCATATGTGCAGTCCCTGGATTTCTAGGGTATAGCACGTTAAAAACAATCATTGAAACCGGTAAACACGTAGTTGATATTTCTTTTTTCCCGGAAAATTCATTGGACTTACATGATCTCGCGACAGAGAAAGACGTTACCGCTATTGTCGATTGTGGAGTAGCGCCGGGAATGGACAACATCATTTTGGGATATTACAATGAGAAGTATAAACTGGATTTCTTTGAATGTCTGGTAGGTGGATTGCCTAAAGCAAAGAAATGGCCTTTCTGTTATAAAGCTCCGTTTTCACCGGTGGATGTGATTGAGGAATATACGAGACCGGCGCGATACGTTGAAAATGGCGAGCTGATCATTCGGGAGCCACTAACTGACTGTGAATATGTCGAATTTGATGGTGTTGGCACCCTTGAATCATTTAACTCTGACGGTTTACGGTCCATTATTCATACAATGCCACATATACCGAATATGAAGGAGAAAACCTTAAGATATCCCGGTCATGTGGAATACGTGAAGGTTTTGAAGGAAAGTGGTTTTTTCAGTGAAAAAATGATAGAATTGGATGATAAAATGATCAAGCCGTTGGATTTCACGTGTAAAATATTGTTTGATGAATGGAAGTTAGGAGATGAAGAAGAAGAGCTAACAGTCATGCGTATCACTGTTGCCGGGGTTGATTCGAATGGAGATCCGGTCCGCATCGAATATAACCTTCATGACGAATATTGTGCTGAAACACGAACGTCATCTATGGCTAGAACAACAGGCTACACAGCGACCGCAGCGGCAAACATGTTTTTGGATGGGCTGTTTGAAGAGCGTGGTGTTTTCCCGCCTGAACTCGTTGGTCGACACGAAGTTTGTTTCAATTATATTCTTGAGTATTTAAAGTCCAGAGATATTCACTATGAAAAGAAAACGGTGAAATAAGTGCCGTCTTATTTGTAATTACCCTTCTGAATTTTAATCTTTGTTATAGCTTAAACGTGCTACTACAAACAAATGCACGGTTTTTGGATGGGGTAATCCGAACTATTTTTGGCATATTTGTAATTAATCCAACTTTATTTTAAACCATTATTGTAACTCGTTGTACAGTATAACGTTTAATAACTAAATATGAAGTATATAATTCAGGTTCTTATGTTCCTTATGGCCATGACTGCGTGGTCACAGGACTTGAATTACAATATAAAAGGTAGATTGTCCAATCAGGATATGGGTACCAACGAAGGTGGGGTAACAATAAAGATCGTACACAACGGTAATGTAATCGCTACAACGCAATCTTCTTCCAACGGTAAATACGCCATTAGCGCAAGCGGTCCAAAAACGGGTAAGTACGAGCTCATTTACTCAAAACCGGGTATGGTCAGTAAAAAAATCATCTTCGACCTGAAGAATGTCTATGTTGAAGATCTTCCGGCTGGAAATGAGGTTCCAATACCTCCTTTGGATATTGATCTTTTTGCTGAAAGAGAAAATGTCGACTTCTCCTTTCTGGAGAATGAACCGGTAGCAAGCTTTTTTTGGGACTCAAAGAATTTTGTCCTGGATTTTGATCGCTCAGCAAGTCAAAAAACAAAGAATAAGATACAGGAGCTTCTACTTGAGGCCGAGAAAGAAGCGGCAGAGCAGGAGATGCTGTATCAGAAAGCGATTCAGGACGGTGATGCCGCATTCGAGAAGGAAGAATACGAAAAGGCCCTGGAGAAATTTGAAGAAGCCCTTACTTATAAACCCAAGGAACCATATCCTGCTGCAAAGATTGTGGAGTTAGATGCCTTGATCCAGGCTCAGAAGGAACAGGAGTTGAAGAATCAACAGCTGGAGACAGAGTATCAAAACCTGATCGCAGCTGCAGATAATATGCGAGATAATGGTAATCTCGAAGGAGCTGTTTCTAAATATGAAGAAGCACTGACGAAAAAGAATGAACAGTATCCCAAAGATCAGATCGCAGCATTAAAAGAACAAATTGCGGCGAAAAAGATAGAAGAGGCTAATAATGAGAAATACAATGCTGTGATTAAGAACGCAGATATGTTCTTCAAACAAAAAAGCCTGAAAGCCGCTCGCGATAAATATACAGAGGCATCAAAGCTGAAACCTAGTGAAGAGTACCCTAAAAAGAAACTAGCTGAGATTGACAAAATGCTGGAAGCACAGCAAGAACAGGAAGCTAAAAAGAAGAAATATCAGCAGCTGGTGGCAACAGCAGATTCCCTATTCAATTTGGAGAATTACGAGGATGCAAAGGCTAATTATGAAGAAGCACTGACTTACGAGAGTTCTTCAACCTTTGTCAAAGGTCGTATTGAGATATGTAATCAGAAAATTGCAGAAGCCAAAGCGGCTGCTGAGTTGCAGGAAAAAATTGAGGAATTAATGAGCGCAGGTAAGAGCGACATGGAATCCGAAGATTACGCGAATGCAATCGCTAAATTCGAAGAGGTATTAACACTAGACGCTGAACATCAGGAAGCGAAGGCGCAATTAGCGCTGGCGCAACAGAAGAAGGCAGAACAGGATGCAAAAGCTGAGGAGTTAAAAGAATTCAATGAGCTTGTTGCTGCCGGAGATCAGGCAATGACGGACACAGATTTTCCTTTGGCTATTGAAAAATATGAAGCGGCGTTGGCGCTCAACCGCGATCCTGAAGTGAATCAAAAGCTACTGGATGCTAAGACTGCTAAAGAAAAGGCAGAGAAGGCGGCCGCGATGAAAGAAGAGTATGATAAGTTGATCGAAGAAGGGAATGCACTTTTGATCGGAGGACAACTTGAGGAATCGAAGTCGAAATTTGAAGCTGCCCTGGATATTGATGATACGCAGCAGCTTCCTAAAGATAAGATTAAAGAAATCAACGGGTTAATAGCAGAACGGGATGCTGAAGCTGACCGACAAGCGAAATACGAAGCGGCAGTTAAAGAGGCAGACAACCTATTTGATGCTTCGAAATGGAATGAATCATTGGTTAAATACGAAGAGGCAATTAAGCTTCAATCCAATGATGTTATGGATGGGGGAGATTCACATCCACAGGAAAGAATTGCAGAAATCAAGACTATTCTAGCTAAAGAACAGGAAGCAGCAGATCAGAAAGCGAAATTTGAGGAGGCAATTGCAGCTGCGGATGCGCTCTTTGATAAAGAGGATTGGAAGTCTTCAAAAGATAAATACAACGAAGCATTGACTTATGATTCGGGAAGCACCTATGCGAAAGATCGCATTGAATTGATTAACGAAAAGATTGCTGAAGCGGAAGCAAATGCTGAAAAACTTGCTCAGATCGAAGCTTTGTTAAAAGACGGTCAGTCTTTGTTTGATAGCGAAAAGTACAACGACGCCAAAGATAAGTACAATGAAGTCTTGGCCCTGGATCCAGGAAATAAAAAGGCCACAGATGGATTAGCTGCAGTCAATGAGAAGCTAGCAGCGTTGAAATCAGCACAGCAAAAGCAAGAAGAGTTTGATAAGCTTAAGGCAGAGGGATATGAGCTGGCGGACAACGAAAAATATGATCAGGCTAAAGTAAAACTGACTGAAGCATTAAGCTTAATAGACGATCAGGAGGTCAAGGATAAGATTAATGAGATCAATGCGAAGCTTCAGGAATTGGCCGATGCAGAAAAATTAGAGGAAAACTATAGTAAGCTCATGGCAGAGGCACAGAGCTTAGAAAATAGGAATGACTTAAATGGAGCGGTTGATAAATATCAGGAAGCTTCTGATTTGAAACCGAGCGAGCAACTTCCAAAAGATAAAATAGCAGAGCTTAAAGGTATAATCCAAGCTAATGCAGATCAGCAGCAACAAGAAAAAGATTACAACAATGCCATCGCTGAAGGAGATGAATTGAAGTCTAATAATGACTACAAGGGAGCAATCGAAGCATATAAAAAGGCTGGAAACATTAAACCTACAGAGCAGTTGCCAAAAGACAAGATTGCGGAAGTAGAAAGGCTGATAGCCAATGAGCAAGCTGAACAAGCTGAGATTGATAAGCAGTATAATGAATTGATGGCGCAGGGAGACCAGTTAATGGAGTCGGACAAGTGTCTTGAGGCTATTGATATCTTTAATCAGGCGCTGGCCTTGAAGCCAACAGAGCAAGCTCCGGTGGATAAAGCAAATGAAGCGAAGCGTTGTGAACAGCAAAAAGGTGAAGCAAACAAGGAATATGAGAAAATTTTAACCGTTGCAGAGAACAAAATGAACGAAGGAGACTTCGATCGAGCGACTGAGTTAGCGAAAAGAGCTAAGACCTTGAAACCTGATGATCCAAGACCTGATCAATTAATTGAAGAGATAACTCGTATGCGACAAATTGATGAGGCATACAAGGAGCTATTGAAAAAGGGTGATGACCTGGCGGCTACTAAGAATTATAAGGAGGCTATAACTGCTTATGAAGGTGCTAGTGCTAAAAAACCGGAAGAACAACTGCCGAAGGATAAGATCGCCGAAATTAAAGATCGAATCGCTGCTGAAAAGAATGCGGAACTGATGAATCAATTGTACGCTGAGTACATGGCTAAAGGAAATGACTATCAGAGCAAGGAAAGCTATGAGCAAGCTTTGAGTGAATTCCAAAATGCACTTTCAGCTAAACCGGGTGACCTGGCTGCTGAGAATAAGATAAAGGAGATTCAGCAGATTTTAGATGATCTAGCCAATAAAGAAGCGGAAGAAATAGGTAAGAAAAATGCGTTTAATGCTTTGATTAAAAAAGCCGACAACCTATTCAATGAAAAGAAATATATGGAAGCAAAGCAGGCTTATCAGCAGGCACTTTCAGTAGATCCGTTAAGCACATATGCTCAGCAGCGCATCGAAGAATGTGTTCGCCGAGCTAAAGATCAGGGTATAGATGAAGCTCGTGAGCAATATAACAAAATCATTGCGGCAGCCGATAAGAACTTTAATTTAAAGGATTGGAAAAAGGCATCTGATTACTACAAGCGCGCACTTAATATCATGCCTACAGATCCATATCCACAAAAGAAATTGGATGAAATAGATGCGATCCTAAACCCGGTTGTGATGAACTCTGCGGATTTGGAAGACTTAGGAGATCCATTCGATAATACCGTAATGGATGGTGAGTTTATTTTGGCTAAGTCAGAGGCCGACCTGAAACTATTGAAAGGGAATCAGTTACGTACACAGTACGGTAACATACATGATGCTGAAACAGAAATGACCAGAGAGAAAACAGCTGATCATTATAATACTTCGAATGAGATCTATAAAGAGCACATGAAGATTTCACGTGATGCTGGTGAGGCAGATCTGAATCAACAAGCAATCGCTGAGGCCCTTAGAAAAGCGGAATCAGAACTACAGGAAGATTTCAGAAATGATATTAACTATGAGCGCAATGAGAATATTTCAGATCAGGTTATGCTAGACGTGGTTAATAAAGAAGTTGCGCTTGAGTACGGAGAAGACATCAATGTGTATGCTGAAAACACGGAGATCATGACTGCATACAATACGGAGCAAGCTATAGAGACCAGTGATCGCGTTAAGAGTGACCACAATCTGAACGTTACTTCCGATCAGAAAATAAAAGATGTTCACCGCGAAGTAAGCGAAAACACGAAGGACGACGTTGAGGAGCGAGAAGAGGCGAATCAGATTCTGATTGCTAAAGAGAAGGAAATATCTGAGATGAACAATGAACGCGGAAAGTCTAAGCACGAAACTTTATTGCAAAACAAAGATCAACTACGTCAGATTGAACTGAACGTCGAAGAGAAGTCAGCAGAAGACGCTAGAATAGCAGGTAAAAACAATACGGCTCTGGTGGACGTGAAAGAACGTGTGAACAATACTGATAGAGAGATAATAGACGATAAAGAAGCCCATTTACAGAAAACAGATCAGGAACTTGCGGATATTAAGCTAATGATCAGAGATGATTCAGAAGGTCGCGATGAGAATCGTAAAGAAAGTACAGAGATAATCAAGGCAAATAACAAGGCGTTGGCTGATGCGGAATACGAGTACAGTAAGGATGAGCACGAGAAGTATGTGACTAATAAAGGGGCAATCAATGAAGAGGTAAAAACCAACGGTGAGATCAATGAAAAAGCAGACGAAGCTTTAGCAAAGAAGATCGAATACGTTGAAATGATGGATAAAAAAGCGCGTGTAGATTACGAAGCAGATAATAAATCCGATGAAGAGGAACGTCTCAATGTGAAGAAAAGGATTGATCATGTGTATACAGATGTTGAGTCCAATACAATAGAAGAGAAGGATAAGAACGAGGAAAATGCGGAGAACCTGAAGGACATGACACGTACCATCGATGCAAACAATGCAGATCGAAATATCGGTGAAAAGGAAAAGCACTATGAAACCGCAGAGCAGATAGGTGATGTGGACGCAACTCCGGGACCACAGTCTCGAGTACCAAATGAACTTGGATCAGAATATCCTGAAGGTGTGAGTCAGGAAAACTTTACCCGCAAAGATCAGAACGGAATCGTTGTGGCATTCATCACGCGAAGAATAGTTGTGAGAGAAGGGCACGCGGATGTATACATTCGAACGCAGACGCTTCACGGAATTACATATACTAAGAACGGACAATCAAGTCTTCAGCATGTTTGGAACAAAGAAACGCAGGATCCTTCACTGGAGCGCCATTATTAATTCCATATTCATTCTTAGCGCTTGTACAAGCGTTAACCGTCCCAAAGAAATCCTTCAGGGGTACACACAGGGTACAACATACCAGGTTACTTTAATTAACACAGCCGATCCGGTAACTAACCGTGATCTAAATGCCTTGTTTGCTAGATTCGATCAGGTATTATCCACGTACATCGATACGAGTGTTATTAGTCGCATTAATGCAGCTCAGGATTCTATCAGTATAATTGATACCACAGGGTACTTCAAACGATGTTACGATCGCGCCCTCGAGATATATACCTTAACAGGCGGAGCATTCGATCCTTCTGTTTATCCACTGGTTGAAGGCTGGGGGTTTATGAATGATCTGGAAACACCCTTGGAAAAGGACCAGGTTGATTCCTTAATGCAATACATTTCCTTCGAACAAAATCGACATCATCGTATCTGGTTTAACGGAGATACAATCATTGTTAAGAAGTTTACAGCTCATTTCAAACTTGATTTCAACGCGATCGCTCAGGGTTTAGCTGTTGACGTTGTCAGTGATTTTCTGAAGAGTAAGGGGTATCAGGATTACTACATTGAAATTGGCGGAGAGGTTTATGTGTCCGGAAAGAATGCGGAAAATTCCGATTGGCGTATTGGCATCGATTCGCCGGCTAACGAAAACCTGGATCGAAATATAGATAACATTGTGTCAGTTTCTAATAAGGCGGTGGCTACCAGTGGAAATTATCGCAAGTTCTATGAGAAAGACGGTATTCGCTACGCACATACCCTAAATCCCAAGACCGGTTTTCCCGTGCAGCACTCACTTCTTAGTGCAACAGTTATAGCTGACAACTGTATGGATGCAGATGCTTATGCGACCGCCTTCATGGTGTTCGGTGTTGACAAAACGCTGCAATTTCTGGAGAACAATAATCTTGATCTGGGTGTCTATTTAATCTATTCGAATGACAAAGGGGAGATGGAATATGCATCGAATCAACTTTTCCGGGACTTAGAGGCAGAATAACGCATTATCAGCAATCGACTGTGAGTAAATCGATCTGCGCATTGTCAGTCATGATCGGATTCTTTCTAAATTGCTTTCATGAAACAATCAAAAGCGATCTTAACAACGCTCGTGCTACTTTCATTGGGAGTAAGCGGAGTGATCATTTATTATTTCTGGACCCATTCAGATTACGATTCAATGAAAAACATACCGGTATATGTCATGTTACTGGCACTCGGATATATTTTGATTCAGATCGCAAGGCGATATATTACAAAACAGCAGAATTGGTGGGACTGGATCTATTATGGAGGATTGGCGGCAATTATGATCCCAAATTTTTTCATTGATGAAAATACGGTTGAGACTTATAACCTCATTGCAGACATTGGAGTGGTATTTTTAGTGGTACCTAATATATTTGAGGTGAGGGTACTAATGAAGCGTAAATAATGAAAGTTCACTTTATAGCCATTGGTGGCAGCGCCATGCATAACCTTGCGATCGCTTTAAGTCGCAAAGGGATGGAAGTTACAGGTTCGGACGATGAGATCTTTGAGCCTTCCCGTTCGCGTTTGGATAGAGAGGGAATATTGCCATCAGATATTGGCTGGTCTGCTGGCAGGATTACCGATGACTTAGACGCAGTGATACTCGGAATGCACGCTCGTGAAGATAATCCAGAACTGTTACGCGCGAAAGAACTTGGTCTGCCGATCTTCTCTTATCCGGAATACCTCTATGAGCAATCAAAGAATAAGACGAGAGTGGTTATAGGTGGTTCTCATGGGAAAACAACCATAACTTCTATGCTACTGCATGCTATCAATCAAATTGGCCTCAATGTCGATTACATGGTCGGAGCGCAGTTAGAGGGCTACGATTGTATGGTAAAGATCACGGATGACGCTGATATCATGATCCTGGAAGGGGATGAATATCTTAGCTCGCCTATTGACAGACGTCCAAAATTTCACCTGTACAGACCGAATGTCGCGATCATCAGTGGAATTGCCTGGGATCACATCAATGTCTTTCCAACCTTCGAAGGCTATGTCGAGCAGTTCGATATTTTCTGTGATCTAATCGAGCCGGATGGAACATTGGTCTACAATGAAGAAGATCCTGAGGTAAAAGCGCTTGGAGAAAAATATGCGGATAAGATTCAAACCGTTCCTTATCAAACACCCTCTTATACTACAACCCCGAATGGCACCGAGCTCACCTTCGATGGAAGTTCGTATCCCCTGCAAATATTTGGAGCACATAATTTACAGAACCTTATGGGGGCCATGCGAATTGCGCAGGCAATAGGGATTGAACCTGCGAGCTTCTTTAAAGCAATGAAAGGTTTCACAGGAGCAGGGAAGAGGCTACAGAAAGTCGTTGAATCTGAGGGCTTTGTTATGTACAAAGATTTTGCGCATTCGCCATCCAAATTAAAGGCGACTACAGCCGCAGTAAAAGAACAATATCCTGATCGCAAACTCGTAGCCTGCATGGAACTGCATACGTTTTCTTCTTTGAAGAAGGAGTTTCTACCTCAATATGAGAATGCCATGAAAGACGCCGATGAGGCTGTTGTTTATTTTAGTCCGGAAGTAGTAGCCCATAAGAAACTGGAACCGATTAGCAAAGAGCTGGTTTATAATGGCTTTGGGGGAGGAATAACTGTATTGAACGAGACGGCTGAGGTACTTGATTTTATACGGTCTCAGGATTGGGATAATGCCGTTCTGTTAATGATGTCTTCCGGAAATTTCGATGGAATCGATTACGATGAACTCGGCAAAGAGCTAACAAATTAGATCTTTTTGACCTTGATGATGTTCACCGGACAAGCTTCTCCGGCCTTCTTATTCGACTCATACTCTTCATCATCTACACGAACCGTATGGAAACCCTTTTTATTCTCACCACCGAGGAGGGTAGCTTTACCGTCTTTCTTAGACATACGCCATCGCTGATAGGCTAACTCAACACAATAGTTGCAGCCAATACATTTCTCTCTCTGATGTGTAATGATCACCATATGCCACAAAAATACAGCTTTGCATGTGAATGAATATAATCCGCATAAAAAAAGGGAGCGTGCGCTCCCTTTCAATCCGATTTAAAAAGTTACTGAATGATCAGCTTCTTCATAATAACTCCACCTTCGGCAGATCTTATTTGGATATAATAAGAGCCTGAATTCAAATTGTTTGTATCAAAAGAAAGTTGTTCTGATGCAGTCTCTCCATGAAATAAAGTAGTGATCTCACGTCCTGTAATATCGCTAATTACAACACTGATCTCTTGAACATCGTTTATTGCAAAATCAATATTTACGAGTCCCGAAGTCGGGTTAGGATAGATTGAGACCGTGCTGTTCGCCTTGAATAGGCTAGCGAGACCAATTGTGCTGATAGTGACGTTATTTGTAATAGTCGTATCGTTTCCACAGCTATCGGTAACTGTTAAGCTCACTGGATAGCTTCCATTGGTAGCATAGGTGTGTGAAGGAGAAGATGACGTTGAAGTATTTCCATCTCCAAAGTCCCAAAGTAGTGACTCCATTCCTGTCGCAGATGTAGTTTCAGTAAAGTCTGCAGTTCCTCCATTCACGGTTTCCGTGAAGCTGGCAATGATGGAATCACAGATAGTTACTGCATCCATTTCCAGCGAAGTTCCCGGCTGTGCCGGATAGGTGCTAAGGTAAAATGGCCATGATCCTGCACTAGATTGTGCAACAAAGAGTATCGAATCCGGCATTTGACCTGAATAGTAATTTATTTGAAGATTCTCAGATGTCCAGCTCGTGGTAGTAGATGTTATATAAGATAAAGCTTCTCCTACCGTAACCTGTGCGGAACCATTCCATTTGGTTAGTGCTAGGAATATCCATGCAGTATCTGAATTAACTATATTGCTTTTATAATTATACGCGATTGAGCGTGGTCTACCTGCATATGGACTTGCAAGTGAAACAAAAGGATCTCCATTATAGAATATCGCTCCTCCAATTGTATCGTCAATTCCAAGAGCACCGTGACCAGTCATAGTTTCCATTTTGACATTTTTTGTACCGTGGAATGGACTCGCTGTTGACTCATATGATGTTTGAGGTAAGCCAACTGCGTCAAAATTCAGCGTTCCCCAATTCTGAGGATCATTTAATGTGTATGTGTTTGACGCACCCCAGGTTTCAAAACTTCCGTTCATAACCTGTTGAGCAAAAGAATTCAGGCTAATCAGAACGATTCCGAGAAGTCCAATTTTAAGTAAAGATGTTTTCATGTTATGTTATTTTAGGTTTCAGCCCAAGATAACACTAAAATGAGGATTATAAAAAAGCAACGGTTAAAGCAATTGCTAATCCTGAACCTCTTCAGCGGGAACGACCTTATATAGCTTGTCTGAAGCACGAATCACCTTATCTACGAAGAATGTCACTTCTGATCCTCGAGCTGCTATGTCTGCCTCTTCGTCGTCAACACGCATGGATTCTACAGTTGTTTCTATAACACCTGTTGTAGGTCCGGTAATAAGGATATTATCACCTTTGCGTAATTGTTGTGCTTCGATCTTGAATTGACCAATTTTAGCTTTTGAATAGTAATGCATTCCTTTTCCTAGGAAGACTTTCTTAACTGTTGCTTTGGATCCGCTGGCATCTGTCCATTCGCCTAATTCCTGTCCAAGGAAGTAACCTCCCCAGAAACCACGGTTGTATACTTTTTCCAAACGAGACATCCAATCTGCAACCTTTTCCTCGGTATAAGTTCCTTCTGCAACTGCATCCAGTGCTTCTCGATAGCATTTGATTACCGTCGCAACGTATTCAGGCGCGCGACCGCGTCCTTCAATTTTAAGTACTGAAATACCCGTATCCACCAATTGATCGAGGAAATCAATCGTGCAAAGATCTTTCGGCGACATGATGTACTCATTATCCAACTCAAGCTCATGACCATCTTCCAGATCGATTACTTTGTATTTTCGACGACAGTTCTGTACACAAGCTCCTCTGTTGGCAGATGAGTTAGTCGTGTGAAGACTGAGGTAACATTTACCCGAAACGGCCATGCAAAGAGCTCCATGACCAAATACTTCGATCTTTACCAACTCTCCATTTGGACCACGTACATCTTCCCGTACAACTCCTTCACAGATTTCCTGAACTTGTCTCAGACTCAACTCACGCGAAAGAACCATAACGTTGGCAAAAAGACTGTAGAACTTGACTGTTTCGATATTAGTTACGTTAAGCTGAGTGGAAATATGTACATCCACATCTTGTGATTTTGCATAACCAATAACGGCTTGATCAGAAGCTATAATTGCTGTAATGCCTGCTTCCTTAACTCGGTCAACAACCGTTTTAATAAGGGAAAGATCATGGTTGTAAATGATAGCGTTGAGTGTCAGATATGACTTAACACCCCGTTCACCGCATCGTTCAGCGATCTCTTCCAGATCACCAAGCGTAAAGTTCATCGTTGCACGAGCTCGCATGTTGAGTTGGTCAACACCAAAATAAACGGAATCCGCACCGTTATCCAATGCTGCTTGCAGGGAATCAAATCCTCCTGCAGGCGCCATCAATTCTACTTTTCCTCTTTTCACAGTGCAAAGAAATAGAATAAAGACTAATCAAACAACGAAAAAGTGAACTAATTTGTAATGATTCTAGATAAGCCTATAGGTCATCCAGCTCTTTTTTAAAGATCTTCGCATCCGCTACAAAAGTTCCGAATGGCAGGAGAGAGGCTATCCCAGCGTAGAATGTTGTGCTGAATTTCCATTTCAATTTACGCGCAACCACTAAAACGAGTACGCAGTATGCGACAAACAGAAGTCCGTGTATCATTCCAACAATATAATTGGGAGCGTGCATTTCAGCCATGTATTTTAAAGGCATTGTAACTCCAAAAGCTAAATAGGAAATACCTTCCAGGATCGCAAACAATCGCAAATAAGACAATGCGGCTTTTTTCATCAACAAGCTTATTGGTTTTCAGCCAGAAACAGCTGGTTACCATCCGGATCCTTAAAATGAGCTAATCGAATATAACCGCCTTGTTCGAAGGTGAATTCAACTCCTAATTCTTGCAATTTGGATATGGATTCATCAAAATCCTGAACACCCAGTCCAATAGACATATTCGTGCCGAATTGAATCTTTTCATTGGTTGGATGAAGGGCAATTACAAAGTCACAGGCATTCAATTCTGCGTAGTGATCACCATATCGGTTTGTCAGGTCTAAACCTAAGATATTCACGTAGAAATCAATGGATTGCTCCATGTCGGAGATCATCACATTAACCCGGGCATTGTTGATTTTTAACATTATAAAAAGTCTTAATGATGTTAATTACCTCGGTAAATCCCTGAACACGACCTTACGATAAATGATCGTAATAAAGATACTGTTGAGTGTCCCAAGAATGAGCATAGCTAACAAGGAAAGAGTCATTGTAGATCCTGCGTTGTAGAAGTTTTCCGGTCCTTGTTTGAGTGACTCAAAGATCTCCTCTTTGGTTTTCACTTCAAATTCAGCATTCTCTTCGCGCAGCTGTGTCAGATTATCCGGATCATCCAGCATCTCTTTAATACCCTGATGTGCTTCAGCTATCTGATGTCCGTTGAATTCGGGATCGATCTTGTCGTAATAAAAATAGATAAAGACACTTACAATTATAGCATACGGCATCCCGGCACTCAATCCGTTCTTGATATCGTTTAGGGCATTACCCAGCGTTCCTTCTTTGCGCTTGTGCAGATAGAGCCCCACAGAAATAGCGAGCAATAAGCAAAGCATATTGAATAGAACAGGTGGGACGATGTTGTATCGAAATGCGCCTGTCCATAAGAGGATCATTTTGAATAGGATCCAAACAAGTGCAAAGACTAAACCTGTTCGAACAGTAATCTTCATATTAGCCGTTCATGGTCAATAAGAACTCCTCATTGGAAAGCGTTGTCTCCATTCTTTCCTTCATGAATTCCATGGCTTCTACCGGGTTCATATCTGCAATGAATTTACGCAACAACCATACACGTTGTAATACATCTTTGTCCAATAGCAGGTCTTCACGACGAGTACCGGAAGAAGTAATATCGATTGCAGGATAGATACGTCGATTCGAGATCTTACGATCCAACTGAAGTTCCATGTTACCTGTTCCTTTGAATTCCTCAAAGATCACCTCGTCCATTTTCGATCCCGTTTCAGTCAATGCTGTTGCCAGGATAGAAAGTGAACCTCCGTTTTCGATCTTACGTGCCGAACCAAAGAATCGCTTAGGCTTGTGAAGTGCGTTTGCATCCACACCACCGGAAAGTACCTTTCCTGAAGCAGGGGACACGGTATTATATGCTCGTGCAAGTCGTGTAATTGAATCCAAAAGGATACATACATCGTGACCGCATTCAACCATTCGTTTTGCTTTCTCCAACACAATGTTCGCAACCTTTACGTGACGATCTGCTGGCTCATCGAATGTCGAAGCAATTACCTCGGCATTTACCGAACGTGCCATATCGGTTACCTCTTCAGGTCGCTCATCGATTAGAAGAACAATTAAATAAGTTTCAGGGTGATTCGCTGCTATGGCATTCGCTACGTCTTTCAATAACATCGTTTTACCGGTCTTAGGTTGTGCCACGATCATTCCACGTTGTCCTTTACCGATTGGAGCGAATAAGTCCATTACGCGTGTTGATAATGTCTCCTGTTCATGGCCGGTTAAATTGAATTTCTCATCCGGGAATAGGGGAGTGAGGTATTGAAATGGTACACGATCACGAATATAACTCGGATCACGGCCATTAATTGATTCCACTTTAACCAATGGGAAATATTTTTCTCCTTCTCTTGGAGGTCGTATAGTACCTACTACAGTATCACCTGTTTTTAAGCCAAACAGCTTAACCTGACTTTGTGATACATAAATATCGTCAGGAGAAGGCAAATAATTATAATCAGATGATCTCAGGAATCCGTATCCATCAGCAAGCACTTCAATAACACCTTCTGCTTCAACAATACCTACAAGGTTGTATTTTCCGTCTTCCTTATCGCTGTTTCTTGATTTGCTTCCTTGACGAGATCCTTTATTGTCATTTGATGGACGTTTTTCTCTTGATGGCTTATCAGCCTTATCCTCTTTCTTTTCCTTCACAGGTTTCTCTTCCATCTCAGCTTTAGGTTCTTCAACTTTAGGTTCTTCAACTTTAGGTTTTTCACTTTTAGCATCTTTGAAAAGATTAACTTGCTCTTCCGCCTGCTCATCTTCTTTAACCACGCGCTTGCGCGGACGTTTTTTCTTATCACTATCATCATCGCTACTGCCACCGCTTTTACCGGTTAATTGCTCGATGATTTCGTCTTTTTTCAGGTCGTCTGCATTGTCAATACCTGCAGCTTTTGCAATTTCTCTTAGATCGGCAATCTTTTTGCCTTCGAGTTCTTTGATATCCATTAATTGAAAATATGATTAATCTTAAGGATCTATTGTATATAAATACGTCTAGGAATATGAAACGCCGAATTGCGTTTGCGATACAATTATACGAAAATACCGCTTATATACAAATTTGTGATAAAGGAACTTTTAAACATCTAGCTGAAATTTATCAAATAAAAAAGGAGCGACATGATCGCTCCTTAATATTATACAGATAAAGTGCGCTTATTCTTTTACTATTCGGAATGATTTCTCAAAAGCTCCATTCACATGTAGAATGTAGGCTCCGTTCGCCCATTCATCGATTTCTATCTTGATTTCAGATTGCTCAAGCTTGCCACTTAAAACAACTTTTCCTTTATTATCATAGATCTTGAAATTCGTGCCTAGCAGTTCTTCCGGAACACTCACGTTAATATGATTACTTGCAGGGTTCGGATAGATAGTTAAATTGCTTAGTATTCCTTCCTCGATTCCGGTGTATTCTACCGTTAAATTTAGTGTTACAATACTGTCACAGCCTGCTGAATTTTGAATGGTATCTACATAAGTGCCTGATGTGGTATAGGTTTGTCCATTGAGAGGCCAAGTATACATGTCAATAGCACTTTCAGTTTGAGTTCCATATGTAGGCGAGGCAAATGTTAGGTTTATTGTCATTATAGAATCGCATCCAGCTGAATTCGATATGGTATCATAATATGTTCCCGCTGAAGTCCAAGTATAGTTTCCACTTGGCGATGTGTATATACTATCACAATCAGTCACGTTTATCGAACTCATAGTCGTATTTTTAATTGCGAGATTGATAGTATATATCGTGTCACAACCAGGTCCCGTTACCGTATCTACGTATGTTCCTGAGGATGTCCAGTTGTAATTACCACTTGGCGACAAATAAGAATCACAAGCCGTCTCATTCAAAGTGACTTGATTTGGTGTTGCACATGTATTAAACAGGAAGTCAGGTGTTCCGTAATGATAGTTATTCAAAGTAGAGCTCGGGAATGTTGTAGGCCCACAGCTGTTACAATAACGCATTTGTACATAAGTTAAATTGAAATTCACCTGATTGTTCGTTTCGTAATAGTACGGTGTTGATTGCGTTCCCTGGTGATTGAGGATTAAAATGTAATTTGTTCCCTGATTTAGAGTAACTGGTGCGCTGATAGGTTCGTATTCCCAAACGCCTATAGTCGGCACTATTGTAACCGGTTGTTGATGCACAATGGTCTGTGATGCAGTTTCAAAAATCACCCAGGTATAAGTACCGGTTGTGCCAGGTATCCTCAACCCCATGTGTGTTAATGTTAGATCTGTGTTAGGTGTAAATTCGAATCCACGAGAATTATTATTGAATCCACTTTGGTTTATTCCAACAACCATTACGCTATCCGTAGCTGAGTAAGTCTGACTAAATCCAAATAATGTAAGCAAAGTAAATAATGTAGTAGCTAGTAATTTCATTGTAGTAAGATTAATTTGGCTTAAAGATAATGAAAACTATATTCTGACGCAACTGCAAATTGTATCGGGAATCAAACCGCAATTCACATTGTATAAACTTAACTACCGCTAATTGGTGAACCAAATATTCCAACGGCTAACTCAAGCCATAATAATACAAGAACGGTAAGTATTGAAAGGAGTATCACTGCCCGCTGATGTGCTTGCCTGAACTTTCTTAATACTAGCTCTATGGATAGTCCTGTGCCAAAAAGTAGGATTCCAGCTAATAAAAAATCGAATGAACTCCAGTTTACCTCATTGCTTAAAGTCATTGCAATAAGAGGAAAAATTAGAAGGATAGACGCCGTAGCGAGTATAAGGATGAGGCGTTTGTACTTGAAGAGAGTCATGATTTCTAGTTTCTATATTGAACGCTTATTCATGTATATTATTTTAGACTTAAAGTATTTTATAAGCCCACAATTGCTTTTTCTTATCTTCGCTGCATGACAAAGTTAGCACTCCACTGGAAGATACTGATCGCAATGTTGTTAGGTGTGGTCTGGGCATTAATGTCCGGTAAGTTTGGACTGAATGAGTTTACATTAGACTGGATAAATCCTTTCGGAACCATCTTTATCAACTGTTTGAAATTCATCGCAGTTCCACTCGTCATGTTTTCAATCATCAGCGGTGTTGCAGGATTGGGAGATATTTCGAGCCTGGGAAGAATGGGTTTCAAAACACTGGGGATGTACTTGATCACAACGGTATTCTCGGTTACAGTCGGGTTATTACTAGTCAACGTTCTGGCTCCTGGAAAGGCAGGTGATACAAATACACGAAATGAACGAAGGCTATCGTACGAGATATGGGCGTTTGACAACCAGGTGGAAATTAAGGATGGGAAAAATTTATTGGCCACTGCTGATAGCTCTTTGATAAATAAGGTGCGTACAGGTATGGCTGCAGATCTGGAGAAGGATGAATATCAAAAAGCCATGGAAAAGAAAGCGGATGTGGATGCTAATAAAAAGCAAAGCCCGCTTCAACCTTTAGTAGACATGGTTCCTCAGAACCTGGTTCTTTCGTTGTCAGATGGGAAGCTAATGCTCCAGGTCATCTTTTTCTCTTTGTTTTTCGGCATTACACTTGCCTTGATTAAGACGGAACGCACGAATCGAATAAAAGACTTCTTCGAAGGGATGAATGATGTCTTTATCCAAATGGTTCATATCGTCATGAAAGCCGCTCCTTTCTTTGTTTTCTGTTTAATGGCCGGGGTTCTGGCTGGTGCAGCAGACAGCTTCGAAGAGCTGATTGATGTGTTTATTCGACTAGGATTCTATTCACTCGTAGTTTTTGGTGGTCTAATGGCTATGCTATTCCTGTTCTATCCACTTTTGCTGCGTTTATTTGGCGTAAAAATCTCCTATTCGGAGTTCTTCAGGGGATTAAGTCCTGCGCAGTTCCTCGCATTCTCTACAAGTTCGAGTGCAGCAACGCTCCCCGTTACGATTGATTGCGTAAATAATAACCTGAAAGTTTCGGATAAGGTGACGGATTTTGTTTTACCCATTGGAGCTACAGTCAATATGGACGGAACCTCACTTTATCAGGCGGTTGCCGTTATATTCCTGGCGCAATATCACGATGTCGACCTATCGCTATATCAACAATTGGGAATTGTTGCAACAGCGACGCTGGCATCCATCGGAGCGGCTGCCGTACCAAGTGCGGGATTGATCATGTTAATGATTGTGCTCGAGTCAGTAGGACTCAATCCGCTTTGGATAGCCATTGTACTACCTGTGGATCGGATTCTGGATATGTGTCGCACCGTGATCAATGTAACTAGTGACGCAACGGTGTCAGCAATTATCGCCAAATCGGAAAAACTTTAGTAGCTCTATACGTTAGGGCTTTACCATTCTTTTAGTAGAAACGGGTTTCCCATCAGCTATAAGAGTATAGGTATATGTTCCGGTGCTGAGGTCACTACCATAAACATTAAGGCTTCCACCACCACTTTCATTAATGAAAACTTCACTGATTAACTGTCCCATGCCATCGTGGAACTGAATGGATGCTTCAGATACATAGTCGGGAAGATAATACGATATGGTTGTTCTTTCAGCAAAAGGATTTGGTACATTTTGATCCAGTACAATCTGTTCCTTATCAGCCAATGTAACTTCGATTGATCTGGATAGTATCTCCTGTGTCTCTTCCGGGGTTGATTCAATATTTTCCGCTTCAGCGTCGAATAAATTTAGTTTTTTCAGACATTGCTCAATTGCAGTCAATCGTTCATTAAGGTCATTAATTACAGCATCCTTCTCTTCCAAAAGGGATCTTTGATTCGCTATCTCTGCAGTCAATTCCTGTATAAATTCTTCATCGGCAGTCTTTGGTAAGTCTTTCCAGCTTCCATCTCCGGCTAGATATTTATTAGCATTTCCGGAAAGCGCCATTCGTCGGACATCCAAATCATTAGGGTTTCCAGCATGTTGTACACCTACCAGTAGGAAGTCAGGATTCTCTTCTTCCGCTGCGAGTCGAATTCGGAGATCACCATTAATATCCAATCGCGAAGTTGGGTCCTGCGTATTTATACCGATAAACCCTTCATCAACCTGTCCTACATTGGCATTGATATGTAATCTAACCAGAGGAAATGCACCTGCAGATTGGTTCGCTCCTGCAAAGAATTGTAAAGGAGCATCTTCCCATTGCCTTATATATGCTGCGTTACTCTGAGATGGAGTACCGATTTGTAATCCGCTATTTTGACCTGGCATATCTCCTCCGTAAGTGTTCGAATTTGTGAACTGAATGAAATTACCGGCTGTAGCACCACCGTCAAATATAGTTTTGTGAAGATGCAAGCGAGATTGCGCATCAAAATTCAACGGTAGATTATTGCTGAGAGCCACTTGACCGTGAACTAAATTTCCTCCGCCTCCTTGAATACTCATGGATCGAGCTTCACCCGTACCTGAATAATTAGTGAAGAAGTTGATCTCACCATTGTTATATGTGGCTAATTCAACGTCATAGGTATTAGCAGGATTCTGAACGATGAATCTAGGTGCAAAATTGCTGGTTGCACTCATGGACCAGACGTTGTCAGTTCCTATGTTCGTGGTAGTTTGAAAAAGACTACCTGTTTCATTCTGCATTCCATTAATATGAAGTACGGACTGTGGATTTGAGAAATTGTTTCCAATTCCAATCAAACCACTTGCGGAATTACTAATGTGCATTCTCTGTACATCATCGGTTCTAAAATTCAAAGCTTGATTATCGGTAGTGCCGACGAAGTTGTTGGCGCTGGTCGTGTTTCCGTTTCCTGTTACTTTCCAGTTTTGAGAAAACGTCGGAGTTGTGCTTGTGACAAGTACAATCGTCAAGAGGAGTGTTGAAGTTTTCATGATCTTGAATTTAGTTCCTTACGGATGGTTATTACTCTGGTTTAGCTTCAATGGGATGTCCAGCCCTTTGCTTGCTATCCGGCTTTGCCGGATTGTTTTCTTATAATTTACGTAAAGAAAACCAGCGTTATTCAACTAAATAAACAAAACCTACCTCCCATTGAATATTATGCATACATAATTATTTAAACGGTATAATTTCTCGAAAATTATATGCATACCGAATAAAATGGTGTAAAAGTCTCAGAGTTTGCCTTTTAGAAACTGACCCGTGTAGCTTCGCTTTTCTTTTATGAGATCTTCCGGAGTACCTGCAAACAGCATTTCGCCTCCATTATTACCTCCTTCAGGGCCGAGATCAATGATGTGGTCCGCGCATTTGATGACGTCCATATTGTGTTCAATAACAATGATGGAATGGCCTTCTGCAATTAACTCATTAAGTGCGATGATCAATTTGTTTACATCGTGAAAATGTAGTCCGGTCGTCGGTTCATCAAAAATAAAGAGGGTAGGGGGATTACTGCCTCCCTTCGCCAGAAAAGAAGCTAATTTGATGCGTTGTGCTTCACCACCACTTAACGTACTTGAAGCCTGCCCCATTTTTAAGTATCCCAATCCCACTTTAATGAGTGGTTCTAATTTGGAACAGATCTTTTTTTCAACGCGATCATTTGTTTCGTTAAAGAAAGCGTAAGCTGTTTGAATATCCATCTTTAGGATGTCTGCGATATTCTTTTCCCTATACAAAACTTCAAGCGTTTCTGACTTAAATCTGGATCCTCCACATTCTTCACAAGTCAGGTGTACATCCGCCATGAATTGCATGCCCACCGTAATCTCCCCTTCACCTTCACACATTTCACAGCGTCCACCTTCGACGTTGAAACTAAAGAAGCCTGCCTTATATCCGCGCATCTTAGCTAGTTGCTGTCTTGAAAATAGATCACGAATATCATCGTAGGCTTTGACATAGGTAGCCGGATTCGATCGCGAAGATTTTCCAATCGGGTTCTGGTCAACAAATTCGATCGCCTGAACATGTTTCATGTCACCTGTGAATGATTTGAAATCACCTTGTTGATCTCCATAAAGATCAAGCTCCTTACGGACTGCCGGAAGCAATATGTCTCTAACTAAGGTTGACTTCCCGGAACCGCTTACTCCTGTTACACATACGAGATTGTGTAGCGGAAAATCCACATCGATCTTTTTCAAATTATTTTGTCTCGCGCCTTCTATTCGAATCTTGTATTTGCTTTTGCGACGCTTCTCCGGAACGGGAATTTCTAATTTACCGGTAAGATACTCTGCGGTGAGCGAGTCCTTTGCTTTCAATAATTGGCTATGATCTCCCTGAAAGACAACTTCTCCGCCATAAACACCGGCCTTTGGACCAATGTCCAGGATTTCGTCGGCTGATTGCATCATTTCTTCTTCGTGTTCGACTACAATTACCGTATTCCCAAGGTTTCTGAGTGATTGAAGAATCTTGATGAGCTGATGTGTGTCTCTGGGATGCAGCCCTATCGATGGTTCGTCAAGAATATACATGGATCCGACTAGGCTACTGCCGAGTGAGGTTGCCAGGTTTATTCGCTGGGACTCACCTCCCGAAAGGGAGTTGGACTGCCGGTTCAATGTCAAATAACCAAGTCCTACATCTATGAGAAACCCTAAGCGATTGATGATCTCAGTAAGGATACGCTTCGTTACCTGGTTCTCGGGTAACTCTTTTTTGAGATTCTCAAAGAAATCAAAGGCTTCAGTAACAGGCATAAGAACAACATCTGTAATGGATTTGCCACCTATTTTTACATAGTTCGCATCCGCGCGTAGGCGCGTACCCTGACATTCCGGACAAGTGGTACGACCGCGATACCTGGATAACATAACGCGATACTGAATTTTGTATGATTTCTTCTCAAGAAACTGAAAGAAATGATCAATCCCTTTGATCTTACCTTTCCCGTGCCATAATAAATCAAGTTCTTCCTTGGAAAGCTCGGAAACCGGCCTGTGTATGGGGAATTTAAGCTCACTGCTTTGATCGATAAAACGATCCCGATATTTAATCATCTTTTCCCCCTTCCATGGTACGACAGCCCCTTCATATATGCTGAGGTCTTTATTGGGGATTACCAGGTTGGGATCAATCCCTATCACCTGACCAAATCCTTCACATTTCTTGCATGCACCATAAGGGTTGTTAAACGTGAAGAAATGTTCATTTGGTTCCTGAAATTCAATTCCATCCAACTCAAAACGATTTGAAAACGATTGTTCGTCTCCGTTTTCGACATTAATAATCGTGCATTCACCGCTTCCTTCAGCGAAAGCAATTGAAACCGAGTCAGCTATTCGTGAACTATTATCTTCATCTTCGAAGTTGACCGAAATACGGTCAATCACTAACAATGATTCGTGAATATTTTCAGGATAATCTTTGATGATTTCATCAATAAGAAGGAATTCACCGCTGAGATATAAGCGTATGTATCCTTGTTGCTTGAGAATTTCCAGTTGTCTTTGATTGCCATATTTCTTGAATCCGGCAAGTGGGCAAAGGACAAGACATTTAGCTCCCTTTTTGTATTTATTGAGTTGATCCAGAACATCCGTGACACTATGCTTTTTAACAGCTTTGCCTGATACGGGAGAAATAGTCGTACCCAGTTTCGCAAATAAGACCTTTAAATAGTCATAAATCTCAGTGCTTGTCCCCACTGTTGAGCGAGGGTTGTTTGATATTACCTTTTGTTGAATGGCAATTGCGGGTGATATTCCTTTAATGTAGTCCGTTTCGGGTTTATCCAGCTTACCGAGAAACTGTCGCGCGTAAGAAGAAAGACTTTCAATATATCGTCTTTGACCTTCTGCATAAAGTGTGTCAAATGCAAGTGAAGATTTCCCGGAGCCTGATATCCCGGTAATAACGGTGATCTTATTGTGCGGAATATTTACGTCAATATTTTTAAGATTATGGACGCGAGCACCTTTTATTTCAATTGCTTTGTGTTTCAAGGATATCAACAGCTTTGGGGAACCAAAAATAGCATTTAAAAAAGATCTTTTTGAAGAAATTTTCATGCTTCACCCAACCATTTTTGAACGAGTGGCGTCTAGGTAAATGTTCAAAGTTCATTATGGATTTGGTAATTCGGATCAATATTTGTACTTTGGTAGCTAATAATCATTTAAAAACGCGACGCCTATAGTTATAACATTACTTTAAAATCAAGTTTGATCTAACAATTGAACTACTAATAAAAGGTAAGTTATGACTATGAACAATTTCGATGATCGCGAGTTGATCAATTTTTATTTAGAGGGGAACGAGAAAGCATTCGAAGTGTTGCTTTTGCGACATAAAGACAAGATCTATCGTTCTGTTTATATGAAAGTAAAGAATCCTGCATTGGCTCAGGACATCTTTCAGGATGCATTTATTAAGGTTGTTAACACCTTGAAAGCGGGTAATTACAACGAAGAAGGTAAATTCCTTCCGTGGGCAATGCGTATTGCGCACAATTTAGTGATCGATCACTTCCGCAAAGCTAACAAAGTACGCCTGATCTCTGAATCATCATCAGCGAGGGATGATTTCAATATCTTTCACACACTTAAACTGGAGGATGAAAATGTTCAGGATGAGATTACTCGTGAGGAATTGGAGTCACAGATTGTAGATTTGGTAGATTACTTACCTGAGTCACAGCGCGATATTTTGAAAATGCGAATCTTCAAGGAAATGTCTTTTAAGGATATTGCTGAACAGGAAGATATTAGCATTAATACAGCATTAGGGCGTATGCGATATGCCTTGATCAACTTAAGGAAGCTTATTGAAAAGCATCAAGTGGTAACCCACTTTTGATACATCATAAAGTTAGTAGTTAGTTAATCATGGAGGGGAGGCAGGAGTGCTTCCCTTTTTTAATAATTCATGTAACGATCTTTCTTTTCCTGATAGATGTCCTCGAGAGACACGAGTATTGCAGTTTCTTCCACGCCGCCGAATTCTTTGTTGATAGCTGTGCCGAAGGTCTTCATGGTTGGCGACAAATTCATATAGATATTGATCAAGGGAGGGATAAATTCTCCGCGTTCGCGAACATATGCGTTTAGTACCTTATAGCCGCTTGGGTAATCAAGATCCTCAAGCATTGAATCGTATTCCTCACAATTATAATCTTGTTCGAGTACGTGAATAGGCTTGATTAAATTCTCCTTGTCCGGGAAATAATGATGAAGAAAATGGAGTAAAAAATTTCGTGCTTCTGTATTGTACGATTCGTACATTGTTACCTTACCAAAGAAATATTTTGTGTCCGGATTATTGCGGGTTATGGCACCTAGACCATCCCAGATGTTATCCAGCGCAAACAAACCCTTTCGGTAGTTTATGCCCGGCTGATAATCAGGCTGAACAAAACTTCTGCCTAATTCAATAGTGTAAGGAAGGTATTGATGAATAAAAGCATCTGTAAACGTGAAATAATGACTAGTTGATAAGGCTATTTCATCACTGTTGTCATTTAGGATTTTAGCGCATAGGATGTATCGATAACCACCAATGATAACTTCATCTTCCGGATCCCAAACGACTAATTGATCATAGCATTTTTCACTTGTATCGAACTCATCCAGGTCAATTGACTTCCCGGTTCCGCCTCCTGCTGCACGAAATGTTATTTCGCGAAGACGACCTATTTCCTTTAGAACGTTTGGCGCGTTATGAATGTTCACGCTGTAAATTTCGTTATCTCCTTTTCTTGTTGTCCGCAGAAACCGCTCCTTATTGAGCTCTTGTTTTAGGATTTCTCTGTCTATCGGATCAATGATCTTCTCCATTATTTATGCTTCGTTTTGAAGTTTGTAAACGATTTCTTTAATCTCCTGGGCGATCGCGGCATCATTCTTACCTTCAAATGCCTCTAACGATATAGGCTTTCCTATTATGAACTTCAGCTTTTTATTCTTTTGTTTGAATAATTCACTTGAAAGATACAACATTTCAATGTTCGCCTTAATACCAACAAACTTGCGAAAATTGGATAGCCGATAAAAGAAATTGGAAAGCCTTCCGTCTATATATATCGGAATAATAGTTTGTCCATGTCGCTTTGCATAGGTAACGAACGTCTTCTTCCACACAAGATCCTTAATCTGTCCTTTTGTTCGTCGACTGACAAGTCCTGCAGGAAAGATACAGATCGCTCTGTCTGATTCGAAAAGAGTGGTGATCTGGTCTCGGAGGGATAATTGATTCTTACCAACTTTATTCACCCCTACAAACAGATCCTTCAGATTGTCAAGGTTCATAAGGATATCGTTAACAATGAACTTTAAATCTGTTCTTCTCGACTTCAACGCTGCAACAAGTATCGTAGCATCCATACCACCTAAGGGGTGGTTCATGACGAGTACTACTTTTCCAGTCTCTGGTATGTGTTCCAGATTTTTAACCACGACATCGATATTGAACTCATCGATGACAGCTTCGCAAAACTCAATATTGCGTTTGTCTTTGTGCCTAGCAATGAAGTCATTAATCTCTTCCTGATGAAGTATGCGCTTTAGATACCGAATAAGGAATCCGGGCATCCATTTTAATGCTTTTGGATTTTTACTTGCAATAATGCGTTTGACGTCTATAAATTTCTCGTCGCTCATGGTTCTCCACGAAATTAGTTCTAATTTCAACTGGACTGCTCAAGTAGCATCTTTTTTATCCACAAAATATGTTTAAACATTCATCAAATTAATCCCTTTTTCTGACTTCTTTTATTGTAGATTTGCAAGCATGCAAATTGTAGAGAACATGATTGAATTGTCCAAGCGTTTACAAGCGATGGAGGAATCCGCAACCATTGCAATGTCACGCAAAAGTAGAGAGCTAAGGTCTCAGGGTAAAGATGTAATATCCTTGAGTCTGGGAGAGCCCGATTTTAATACGCCTGAATTCATTAAAGATGCTGCGAAAAAGGCCATGGATGATAACTTCACAACCTATACACCCGTACCTGGTTATGAAGATCTTCGGGAAGCCATTTCAGAGAAGTTCAAACGAGATAATAACCTGGACTACAGTGCTGATGAGATTGTAGTATCTACCGGAGCTAAACAATCCATCGCGAATGTCGTGTTAAGTCTTGTAAACGAAGGGGATGAGGTAATCATTCCTGCACCATACTGGGTGTCATACATTGAAATTGTAAAAGTTTCAGAAGGAACCCCGGTTATTGTAAATGCAGGAATTGAAACAGATTTTAAGATTACCGGAGCTCAATTAGAAGCTGCCATCACACCTAATACGAAGTTGATTATTTTTTCTTCCCCTTGTAATCCTACTGGTTCGGTCTACAGCAAAGAAGAACTGAGAGATATTGCAGAGGTGTTGAAGAATCATCCGCAGATTGTCGCCATAAGTGATGAGATTTACGAGCATATCAATTTCGTTTCAAAACATGAAAGTTTGGCACAGTTCACTGATATTAAAGATCAGGTAGTAACTGTCAACGGTGTTTCCAAGGCATGGGCAATGACCGGTTGGCGCTTGGGATATATTGGAGCAAATAAACAGATTGCAGGAGCTTGTTCAAAAGTTCAGGGACAATTCACTTCCGGAACATGTTCAATTACTCAGAAAGCCTCTGTGGCGGCATTGAAAGCTGATCCAGCTGTACTAAATGATATGGTATCAGCGTTCAAAAGTAGAAGAGAGCTGGTTTTAGGGGTGTTGAACTCGATTGAAGGTCTAAAAACAAATGTGCCAGAAGGTGCATTCTACGTTTTTCCTGATGTTTCTTACTTTTATGGTAAGTCCTATGGAGATACCACGGTGAATAACTCGAACGATCTTGCGATGTATCTTTTGGACGAAGCACTCGTAGCACTAGTAACCGGAGAGGCTTTTGGTGCTCCTGAATGTTTGCGAATTTCATACGCTGCATCGGAAGAAACGCTTACTGAAGCGATGAAACGAGTAAAAGAGGCTCTTGAAAAGTTAAAATAATGGACGTTAAGGCCTTATTCGAAGATTTTAAACACAAAACGATCCTCGTTATTGGGGATGTAATGATCGACGCTTACCTGAGTGGCAAGGTGTCACGAATAAGCCCTGAAGCCCCGGTCCCTGTCATTCATCTTGACAACTCTGACGAACGCCTTGGCGGTGCAGCAAATGTGGCACTTAATTTATTGGCGCTAGGTTGTACACCAATCCTTAGTTCTGTAATTGGTGAAGATTCAAACGGAGATGACTTCATTTCGCTAATGGATAAGAGAGGTCTGTCAAAAGAGGCAATTTATCGCTCCAAAGAGGTAAAGACGACTGTGAAGACAAGAATTATTGGGAATAAGCAACAACTAGTGCGCGTCGATGATGAGCGCGTTACCGAAATAAATAATACTGATGCCAAAGCTTTTCTGGATAGGATAAAAGCTGTAGTATCCAAAGGGGTAGATGCGATTATTATAGAAGACTATAATAAAGGACTTCTTTCTGCAGATGTCATTCGTGAGATTGTATCAATTGCAAATGAGAGCAACACGATCATTACGGTTGATCCGAAAAAAGATAACTTCTTTGAGTATAAGAATGTAACACTATTTAAGCCTAATTTAAAAGAACTACAGGAGGGACTCAATATGTTCTTTGATTTTTCATCGCAACACGACATGTTTGAACAGGCTATTGAAAAAATGGAACAACGATTGAACAATGACCTGAGCTTTGTTACTTTGTCAGAGCACGGCGTATTTATTAAAACCAAGCAAGGAGATAAGAATTACATACCGGCTCACATTCGAAATATTTCTGATGTTTCTGGTGCCGGTGATACCGTTATTTCAGTAGCAACATTGTGTCTTGCTTGTGGGTTGTCTCCAAAGGACACCGCAACGATTGCAAACCTGGCCGGCGGTCTTGTTTGTGAGCGTACGGGAGTTGTTCCGGTTGAATCTGAACAGTTAATGCAAGAGGTCGACAATCTATACAACAAATGAGTATTCGTGACATACGGGAAAAAGTCAATTTATTGATCTATGACTCGAAACCAAAGGTTCTTCGTGGCTTGTCCTTACTAAATGTCGTTGTATCTCTAATTGCACTAGGGACGCTGGTTGTTTACTATGGCTTCCCGCTTTCACAGGATTCACAGGATATATGCTTTACGATGCTGGAAACTAGTTTCGCATTCTACATAGTAAGGTTTTTGGTCAGACTGTTTTTTGATTTTCATCCCCCCACATTTCTAAAGAAGAACTGGTTTGAAACCTTGATAATCACCCTGCTGCTGATTGAGGGAATATCCTATAACTTCTTTGGTAGTTTAGTAATTGAACCACTGTTTATATCGATTGGATTTGAGGACTTTGGAGCATTCTCGATGATCTTCGTACAGCTGTTCGTGTTCATAATAATCATTAATAACCTCATTGTTCAGAAGAAATACCGACCATGGCTGAAGATTCATCCGGGCTGGTTATTTACAATATCCATTACCGGTATGACATTATTGGGAGGGCTGTTACTGATGCTTCCTGAAATGTCAAATGTAAGAGGAGGTCTTGGTTTCACGGATTCCTTATTTCTGTCGATGTCTTCTGTCAGCGTAACCGGGTTGACTACTGTCGATCTCGCTTCAACACTGACATTTAAGGGACAGATGGTTGTGCTCGTACTGATCAAATTAGGAGGGTTGAATACCATTGCCTTTGGTGCATTGATGTTGGTCGTAGCAAAGTTTGGTGTGGGTATTAAATACCACGAAGTGATTGAAGATTTTGTTAACCGTGACTCCATATTAAAAGCGCGGTCGATGCTCGCAAAAATTGTCGTATGGGCCACCGCTTTTGAAATAGTAGGGATCGTTTTATTGTTTATTGGGTTTGGAAATCAAGGTATTTTCGAAGATACGGGGACTCGTTTTTTCCATTCTGTCTTTCATGGCGTTTCTGGGTTTAATAATGCCGGATTATCAATACTACCGAACGGCATGATGAATCCGGATGTCATTCAAAACACTTTCGTACATACGGTGATTCTTGTGCTATTCTTCCTTGGAGGTTTCGGAATGATCTATGTCTTCGATCTCTTCGAAATCAAACGTCTCAGAGAACGAATGCGCAAGCCATGGAAGACTATTCAGTTCGGTACAAAGATCTCTTTATACTTTACACTAGGCTTATTATTATTTGGTGCGCTGGTATTCATCATTTTTGAGTGGAATAATACGCTGGCGGATAAAGGGCTTTTCGATAGTGTCATAGCATCCTTATTCGAATCGATGACAACGCGTAATGCCGGTTTTAACATTGTGGATACCTCTGCGATCAGTATGCCGGTGCTAATTGTGTTCTTGTTCCTGATGTTTATCGGAGCTTCATCGGGATCAGCCGGTGGTGGTATTCGAACATCCACATTTGCGATCATGTGGGCTTCAGTACTATCTACTATTCAGGGTAAAAAACACACGGAACTATTCAAAAGGACGATTTCGAATGATCTCGTTTTAAAGGCTTATGCGGTATTCATTTTCTTTGTGATTGGTAATATTATTGGTCCTTTTGTCTTGGCAATATCCGAAGCGGATCTTTTAGCAAGCGGGAAATACGATTTTATGGATTTGGTATTCGAGCATGTATCAGCTGCAAGTACTGTTGGTCTGTCAACCGGTTTAACCCCCGAATTGAGTAGTGTCGGTAAATTTGTACTGATTATAGCGATGTTTATCGGTCGTGTCGGCACATTGACACTGGCGTATCTGGTTGGTAAAACAGTGATTAGTAAGAATTATAAATATCCGGAAGGACATACAATGGTTGGGTAATGACGGAGACAAAGGAGAAGAAGGTAGTCAAACCATACAATAGGGAAAGCAGTTCGAAAAAGGAAGAGGTAGCAGAGATGTTTGATAACATTTCAAAACGCTATGATTTTTTGAATCACTTGTTTTCAATGGGTATCGATCGAATCTGGAGAAAGAAGGCGGTTAAACTTTTGAAAGGTGGAAACCCAAAGATGATCCTGGATCTGGCTACCGGTACTGGTGATTTTGCCGTGGCACTGTTAAAACTTAATCCTGAAAAAGTCATAGGCGTTGATATATCGCAGGGAATGCTGGATGTGGGCACTAAAAAAATGAAGAAAAAGGGCTTTGATGAAGTGATTGAGCTTCGCCTCGGTGATTCAGAAAATCTTGAATTTGATGATGATACTTTTGATGCGCTAACAGTGGGATTCGGAGTTCGAAATTATCAGGACCTGGAGAAGGGTCTGAGTGAGATGCTTCGGGTTTTATCACCTGGTGGTAAAGCCGCTATATTAGAATTATCACACCCAAAAAGATTTCCCATCAAACAGTTATATGGATTCTATTCTAGAAGGATCATGCCGTTTTTTGGTAGGAAGATTTCGAAGGACAAGCGGGCTTATGAGTATTTACCAGAATCGGTTGCGGCATTTCCGGAAGGGGAAAAATTCATGGAGATCATGCGTAAAATTGGTTACCGTGATGTAAAAGCCAAACTTGTAAGTGGTGGAATAGCCACTATTTATACAGGTATCAAATGACAATTAAACAAATTTTAGTTCGTTAGATAAAGGCATGAAGCATATACTGATCATAGGATTTTTAATGTCGTTCATGGCAATTGGCCAACGCGAAAAGCCACAGAACTACAAGCGATTTGATGAGAAAGTGATCCATTTTGGATTCATGTTGGGCGGGAACACGGCTGAGTACTCAACCTTTCAGAAGTTAAATGCTTTTGAAGATTACGGTCTCAAGCTATTAGAAAGTAAATCCTCAGCTGGAGGTCAGGTTGGTATCGTAAGTACATTAAAGCTTGGCACCCCGGTAGTTCGATTACGATTTATCCCAACCTTATCTTTCCAGGAGAGAATCTTGAAATACACGTTCGTAAACTCGGATACAACATCAACGGAGGATTATTTTAATGAGGAACGTAATAATTCTACGAATCTCGACTTTCCATTAATGCTTCAGTTTAGAACCTTGCGCGTAAATAACTTCGCCGCATATATGTTGTTGGGCGCTCAATATACACTTGATCTCCAAAGTCAGCAGGACGCCAGCCAGGACTACATTGATCCATTCATCAAAACCAAGAAAAACGATTGGCAGGGCCAGGTAGGTGCAGGATTGGAATTTTTTGCTCCTTATTTCAAATTCGGAATCGAACTCAAATATTCACATAGTTTTGGCAATGTTTTTATTCAAGACGGTACAAAGGTTTCAAATCCAATAGACCGATTGTATAACAAAACGTGGTGGATTTCATTGATCTTTGAAGGGTAATGGCACAACAGATTCAATTCCGGGTTACTCCTGAACAAGCAAAAGACGATCAATTTCTTAAACAAAAGATTCAAAAAGAACTGAATCTCTCTCAACCTGATTTTACTTTCAAATGGCTGAAACGGTCTATTGATGCGAGAAATCGGAACATATATGTGAATTGTTCGTTCGAAGTTTATCTCCAGGGCGAAGAAATCCCAAAACTTCCCGGAATAGATCTTACCGATGTTTCTGAATCACACTCCATAGCGATTATTGGTTCAGGTCCTGCGGGACTATTCGCAGCGCTACATTTAATTGAGTTAGGCTTAAAACCGGTCATCTTTGAGCGAGGTAAAGACGTTCGTTCCAGAAGACGAGACTTAGCTGTGCTGAATAAAGAAGGAATTGTAAATCCGGAAAGCAATTATTGTTTTGGAGAAGGGGGCGCCGGGACATATTCGGATGGAAAACTATATACCCGATCAAAGAAGCGAGGGGATGTAACACGCGTGCTGGAGTATTTCGTGCATTTCGGTGCCAAAGAGGATATTCTGATAGATGCTCATCCTCACATAGGAACCAATAAGCTTCCACAAATCATTGTCGCTATGCGCGAAGCGATTGTCGCGGCAGGTGGAGAGTTCCATTTTGACTCTAGGTTAACGAATATACAAGTGAAAGAAGGGAAGGTTTGTGAAATAGAAATTAATGATGAAATACGCATCCCCGTTAATCAGGTGATTCTGGCTACCGGACATTCGGCACGAGATATATTTGAGCTTTTTAAAGAAAAGCATTGGGCGGTTGAAGCCAAATCTTTTGCTCTGGGCGTACGTATCGAGCATAGTCAGGAATTAATAGATAGAATTCAATATCATGGTCGCACCAACGACGAGTTTCTTCCGCCAGCCTCTTACAGTCTGGTGACCCAGGTTGACGGTAGAGGAGTCTACTCGTTTTGTATGTGTCCCGGAGGTATTGTAGCGCCATGCGCAACGGCCCAGGAAGAAGTCGTAACAAATGGATGGTCTCCTTCAAAGCGAAATAATCCATACGCCAATTCGGGAATAGTAGTGACGGTTGATCCTGAAGATATGGATGGTTATGAGTCAAATCCCTTTGTTTGCCTCGATCTCCAACGATCCGTAGAGCGAGCTTGCTGGGTAGCTGGTGGAAAGACGCAAAAAGTCCCCGCTCAGCGAATGATTGACTTTATTGAAGGAAAAGTGTCTCAGACCCTCCCTAAAAGTTCCTATCAGCCGGGATTGGTTTCCGTAGATTTGAATAAACTTTTCCCTGAATTCATAGCTTCGCGTCTACGAACAGCCCTTAGTGATTTTGGTAAGAAGAAGAATGGTTTTTTGACGAACGAAGCCATTTTACATGCTCCGGAATCAAGAACTTCTTGTCCAGTTAAAATCCCGAGAAACGAGTCTTTGCAACATCCTGAAGTAAAAGGACTCTATCCGTGTGGAGAAGGGGCGGGATACGCAGGAGGTATTGTATCAGCTGCAATTGACGGGATGAAGTGTGCCGATGCAATAGCTGTGTCACTTGAGGGATAATACAGCTAGCAGTATGCCTGTGGCAATTGCTGCATTTAAAGACTCAGCTTTACCTTGATTCGGAATCGTAATACGATCATCCAAGAGCGCCAAAACCTGTTCACGTATACCTTGTCCTTCACTACCAATAACAACACCTAGTTTACCGTTTATATCCAACGAAAAAACATCCTTTCCATCGAGTGTGGCTCCATAAACAGGGTATGTGCATGATTCAATTTCTAAGCCTAGCTCAGAATAGCGAACAGGGACATGAAAGATGGATCCCATACTTGCTTGAGAGACCTTCGGATTGTAAACATCTACTGTATCGATCGAGCATACGATCTCTTTGATGTTGAACCAATCTGCCGTTCGAATGATGGTTCCCAGATTCCCGGGATCCTGGATTCCGTCAAGATACAAGGTAATATCCCCGGTCCTTGAAGCTAAATCAAATTCTGGAAAATTAACTACCGCGCCATATCCAGGGCTGGACTTGAAGCCGGAAATAGACTTGAGTTCTTTGTCGTCCAGATAGAAACATTCATTCTGCACGCAAAATGCATCATTCGACGAAAACAATAAATCGATTAGATCAGGATTGCTGAGTTGAAGATCATGTATGATCTTTTCACCAAACAACAAGAATTTACGCTCGCTGTTTCTGTTTTTATTCAGACGTAGTGAACGCAACCATTTTAACTTATTTTTCGAAAGGGTTTGCACGCTTCCTTTTATTACTTTTGTTTTCAAAGGTAGTCATTTGCCAAAGCTATATCGCACATATCTGTTTTGTTTTCTGGTTCTATTCGTCGTTTCCTGTAAACAAACGAAGTATGTTCAGGAAGATCAGCATCTGTTACAGAAAAACAACTTTATTCTTGAAGGTGATAGGTTGGATAAAGAAGATCTTCGCGCGATTATTCGCCAAAAACCTAATCAGAGAACACTTGGAATTAAGTGGAAACTGATGGCGTTTAATTCTGTCGACTCCACGAGAGTAGCAAACAAGCGAATGCGAAGAAATGAAAAGATTCGAGCTAAAAACAGAAAGCGCCTGAAGCGAGAAGACCGAAGTAACAGCCGGCGAATTGATCGTGCGAAGAAAAAGGGACTAGACACTTATCGACACAAAACAGTTAGTCTTAAAGATACAGTAGAACCAAATCTGTTCCTAAGTGAGTGGTACAAATACCGCGTTGGTCGGCCTCCCGTTCTTTTTGACAGTATTCTATACAAAAAGACAATTGATCAAATTGGCAAATATTTACGGAACAAGGGGTATTATTATGGAGCAGTCGATGGATTTGTCGATTACAAGAGCAATAAGAAATGTGAAGTTTCCTATCACATTGTTACTGGCGACCGATATTATATTGATAGTGTCTACTTTGTAACCGATAATATAGAAGTAGCGGAGACATATAAGGTGTTCGTCAATGAACTGCACGATCCACCATTGAAGGGTAAACCATTCGATAAAGATTACCTGGAGAAATACCGGGGTCAGGTTGCCAGGTATATGCGTGATTCATCGTTCTATGGATTTCACGAAAGTAGTATCATCTTTCTGGCGGATACAAATGCAAAAGAAATGACAGTCTCTGTCGGTGTTGAATTAAAACAGCGACTAATTGTTTCCAAAGAACATAAAGACTCTTTGATTCCTGTTAACCAGCATAAAGCGCTAGTGAGTGATGTTGTATATCACCTGGCCGATTCGATGTTTTTTGAAGGTAATTTCAAAGATACATTGCAAAGCCTGGGCTTTGAGCTATATACCGGTCAATTTATGACTACCATTGATACACTTTATTATTATGGTAATTCGAAAAATGACACCTCCAGAGAGCATGCCGTTATTTTGTACAATGGTGAACTCTTTATCAAACCAAAAGTACTTGACATGCAAAGCGAGCTGGAAAAGGGTAGTCCGTATAGGGAAAGGTATGTCGAAGATTCGTACAATGCACTTTTGCGATTAGGTTTGTTCTCCGCACTTAAGATTGATCTGGAGGAAGATTTGGAAAATCACACCTTGACCGCCAATTATTACTTGATTCCTTCAAAAAGACAAAGTTTTAGTTTTGAGCCTCGGGCAACCAACTCTAATGGATTCCTCGGAGTTTCGGCAGCGATTAATTATACGAATAAGAATTTATTCAGAGGGGCAGAACGATTTACATTTGCTATTTCGGGTGGATTTGAGTCTCAACCTCCCGTATTCGATGAGACTATTGAAGGCGAAAAGATTAAAACAGCAGGCAGAAGCTTCAATACGCTGGAGATCGGTCCAAGTATGAAACTGGAAATTCCTGGTTTTTTCCCATTCAGAGAATCTAAGCTCTCAAAAAAACGTAAACCAAAAACGATCTTATCTACTGCTTATAATTATCAACGACGGGTTGACTTCACACGAGGAACTTTTCAGTTGAAATACATGTGGAAGTTTATTATTTCAAAAACGCAGATTATCCAATTAGGTCTACCAGGAGCATCTGTGGTTAGAGTTGTAAATATTGATAAATCAAACGAGTTTGAAGACAAGCTTACAACACTCAACGATCTGTTCCTTTTGGACGCTTATAGTAATCAGTTTATTTGGCAAGACTGGAAAGTAACCTACGAGTATAACATTAAGAATAAGAAAAACAGAAAAAGAAGGACGCAGGTATATTTTAATACCAGTTTCGATCCTGCCGGTAATTTAATTTCCGCATTCCACGCAAAAGACGATACGCTTGCTAATGGCAGCTTTGCAATTAACGGATTACAATATTCACAGTTTCTTCGATCAGATAATGAATTGATTGTGAGCCAACCTTTCACCAAGGAAAGAAGTATCAATTTTAAGCTTTTGGTAGGAGGAGGAATTCCTTACGGTAATTCGAAAACGACATTGCCTTATGATTACAGTTTCTTTGCAGGAGGAGCCAATGATAATAGAGGGTGGCGAGCACGAGCTCTAGGGCCGGGTGCGTATAAGTATTATCTTGATACAAATCGAACGGCAACACAAATCGGGGATATTCGTTTGGGTTCATCATTTGAGGTTCGTTTCCCGGTTAATGCATTATTCAAAGGAGCCTTCTTTATCGATGCGGGAAATATCTGGTCAATATTTGAAGATGAAAATAGACCGGGCGGTCAAATCTCACCGAGCTGGTACAAGGAAATCGCAGTTGCCGGAGGTTTTGGTTTAAGGATGGATCTGGAATATTTCGTGTTGCGATTTGACCTTGGTGTTCCTCTTAGAAACCCAGCTTTGCCCGACAATGCACGATGGGTGTGGCAGTCAAGAGAACCATTTTATGATGAAGCCGAAAGTGTATTCGGATTGAATTACAAATCGCTAGTACCAAAACCTTTTATACCACAGTTGCATTTCGGTATAGGTTATCCTTTCTAGATAAAGCTGTACTTAAGCAATGATCGAATGTCATTCCAGTCAATTCGCATAGGTGCTTTTTCACACTTCTCAGAATTAATAGGCCTGATTTCAATACCATCTATCGTTAAGCGGAGATCAATGTCCACCCAACCAAATTCTTCAGGGATAGCATCGAACTCTTCCTTACTTTCTGCTGGAGCTTCGAATTTATTCAACTCACTGCGAATGTACCTCAAAGCCTCATCTCTCCGCTTCTCATCAAAAATATAGTACGAAGGAACCTCTTCACCTGTGTCAAAATTGAAGAACAAATAGCGGTTTTCACTTTTCGCCATGTCGATGCAATTGCAATAGAGTAAAACCTGAATGTGCATTCCTTTCTGTACAAAGCCAAAGTCTCCTACGCAGAAGTCCTGAGCTTTAAGATCGATAATTTCTTCCATGATTCGTTTATTGATGGCTAGTTCAGCATCATCTGAGCCTTTTACAATTTCGACTTCAGGATACTTCAATCCGTTGTCAAATGTCTTATCATGAAACTTGATGTTCTGCTGTGCAACCAGTGATCCGGTCATAAGTACAGCGCAAAGTAGAGTAATTAAACGCATAACATTGATTTTGTGCTACTTACTATACGTAAAATTGTGCCAAAAAGTTCGCTAAAAAAATTATTCGGCGATCTTTAGCTTCGCAAATCTTAGAAGAACTGTCTTTGCACCGTGACGTGGAAAGAAAATAGTTGCCTTTGTGTCAGCCCCGGTACCCTCCATTTTAGTGATCTTGCCTTCGCCAAACTTGTCGTGCGTGACCCGCATCCCCACTTCCAGATCCGAATTGTCTTCTTGTCCATTCGTTGCTTGTGAAGATGTCACTTTTTTAATCGGTTTGAGGGATCGGGATTTAAATGTGTTATTCAGACCGCCAGTGGCTGCCGGATTTTCGAATGATCCATACGATTTTCCACTGAGCGATCTTCCCATGCCTCTCTTTGGTGTTTCAAAATGAAGGAAGGAAGAGTCTACCTCGTCAATAAAACGACTTGGTTCTGAAGTTATAAGGTTACCCCATTGAAAACGCGATGTAGCATAAGACAAGGTGCATGTTTCTTCAGCCCTTGTTATTGCAACATAGAATAACCTGCGTTCTTCTTCTAGTTCAGAACGCGAATTAAGGGATAACTGAGAAGGGAAAAGATTCTCTTCTAATCCTACCAGAAATACATGCGGAAATTCCAGCCCTTTACTCGAATGAATCGTCATTAAGGTTACATGGTTGCGATCTTCATCTTTGTCCTCGTCGGCATCCGTTAGTAACGCAACATCCAACATGAATTCGGCAAGTGAGTCTGATTCTCCTTCAGCTTGATTAATGGTGAATTCCTTGATACCACTTAATAATTCTTCAATGTTCTGATAGCGCTCAACCTCTTCAGGACCTTTATCCTTTTCGCTTGAAAGTTCCTTTAAAATACCAGAAGTCTTTGCTATTTCCTGCGCTAAAGTATAAGCATCCGTTTTTTCAAGCTGAGCTGAAAAACTTTCAATCATGGTAACGAATGCCGACATTTTATTACGCGTACCGCTATTAATATCGACTGGATGCTGATTGAAATCAGAAATAATATCCCACAGACTAACTCCGTATTCACTAGCGGCTATAATGACTTTCTGAAGTGATGTGGCTCCGATACCGCGCTTTGGATAATTAATGACGCGTTTCAGTGCTTCTTCATCATGATGGTTCGCGGTCAATCGAAAATAAGCAAGAATGTCCTTGATTTCTTTGCGCTGATAGAAAGATAATCCGCCATAAATCTTATAAGGTATGTTCAGTTTTCTCAGAGCCTCCTCGAAGGACCTTGATTGACGATTCGTACGGTAAAGAATTGCAAAATCATTATAAGAAAGAGCACCTGATTTCGCCTTATCGAATATGCGGTCACTGATTACTTTTCCTTCCTCATTGTCTGTGAGTGTTCTTACGACATGTATCTTTTGCCCTTCATCGTTACCAGTCCAAACATGTTTTTGAATCTGATCCTTATTTCTTGCGATTACACTATTGGCTGCTTCTACGATATTCTTGGTGCTCCGATAATTTTGTTCGAGTTTGAATAAGTGGAAGTCCGGATAGTCTTTTTTGAAATTCAGTATATTTTGGATATTCGCACCGCGAAACGAGTAGATGCTTTGTGCATCATCTCCTACGACACAAATATTTTCGTAAAGAGCAGCAAGCTTCTTAACGATGAGGTACTGTGCATAGTTGGTGTCCTGATACTCGTCAACGAGTATATACCTGAACTTTTGTTGATAGTGACTCAGTACATCCGGATGATCGCGAAAAAGAATATTCGTCTGATAAAGCAGATCATCAAAATCCATTGCGCCGGCGTTAAAACATCGCGCCGCATAGGTTTTATAAATTCTCGCTAATTCAGGACGTTTGGCTAATTTATCTTCAAGCATGATCTCCTCGTTTGCTTCATATGCTTCCGGTGAGATGAGGCTGTTTTTTGCAGAAGAAATTCGTCCAAGAACATTGGCGGGCTTATACGCTTTATCATCCAAATTAAATTCTTTGATGATAGACTTCAATAAGCTTCGGGAGTCCTGCGTGTCATAAATGGTGAAGTTGCTCGGATAGCCTAGTCGATCTGAATTAATGCGAAGGATTCTAGAAAAAACCGAGTGAAAAGTACCCATCGTGATATTTTTAGCTTCACTTGCTCCAACTATTTTGCCTATTCGTTCTGTCATTTCCCTGGCAGCCTTATTAGTAAATGTAAGTGCCATGATTTGAAACGGATCAACCCCTTTTTCCATGATATAGGCAATTCGGTAGGTAAGAACTCGTGTCTTACCTGAACCGGCACCTGCAATTACCATGGTGGGACCTTCCGTATGTTTAACAGCAGCTAATTGGCTGTCGTTAAGTTCATCGAGATAACTCATTATAACATTTACTAAGCTGAATTTTTTGGGCTAAAAGAGGTTGAGATTGCCCGCAATAACTCTTCACTTACAAATGTAATAAAATGATCATTATTTAAAGTCCGGTTTTAAGTCAATCGGCTTGAAATATCTTCACAATTGGGATATAAAATTATTACCTTTGGCAGCTGAATATAAATTGATCCTGTTATGAGTCATGGAATTAAACCAGGAGTAGCTACTGGCGATGAAGTACAAAGAATATTCGCTTTTGCAAAAGAAAAAGGTTTTGCACTGCCGGCAGTAAATGTCACCAACACAAGTACAGTAAATGGGGTAATGGAAGCAGCATCAATGATGAATGCTCCTGTTATCATTCAGTTTTCAAATGGTGGTGCTCAGTTCTTTGCAGGTAAAGGGCTTATCAATGATGATGAATCAGCGTCTATTGCAGGTGCAATTTCAGGTGCCAGACATATTCACGACCTGGCTGAACTTTACGGAGCTACTGTAATTCTACATACAGACCATGCTGCTAGAAAGTTACTTCCATGGATTGATGGTTTACTTGATGCCGGAGAGCGCTTTTTTAAAGAACGAGGTAAGCCGTTGTACAGCTCGCATATGATTGACCTTTCAGAAGAACCTCTGGAAGAAAATATTGAGACTTGTAAGCGGTATCTGGAGCGTATGTCGAAAATAGGGATGACCCTGGAAATTGAGTTGGGTATAACAGGTGGAGAAGAGGATGGAGTTGATAATACAGATGTTGACTCATCAAAATTATATACGCAACCGGAAGAAGTAGCTTACGCTTATGAAGAGCTTAAAAAGGTGAGTGACAGGTTTACGGTTGCTGCGGCATTTGGAAATGTTCATGGTGTATATAAACCTGGAAATGTTAAACTGACACCAAAGATCTTGTTGAATTCACAGAATTATATTCAGGAGAAGTATAATACGGGACCTAACCCGGTTGATTTCGTATTCCATGGAGGGTCAGGTTCTACGGTGGAAGAGATACGAGAGGCCATTGGATACGGCGTTATTAAAATGAACATTGACACTGATCTTCAATTTGCATTCACAGAAGGATGTCGTGATTATATCACTGAAAAAATAGAGTATCTGAGAACACAGATTGGCAATCCGGAAGGAGACGATCTGCCGAACAAAAAGTACTATGATCCGCGAAAATGGATAAGAGAAGGAGAGTTAACCTTCATTCGTAGATTAGAGAAGTCATTTAAAGATCTAAACAACGTAAATACACTCGCTGAATAATAATCAAATAGATTAAGTAGTATGGGTTGGTTTAAAAGAAATAAGGAAGGGATTACAACTTCCACTGACGAAAAGAGAGAGACACCGGAAGGGTTATGGGAGAAGTGTTCTAATTGTAAGACAATCTTCCAGGCTGATGACTTAAGAAAGAATTTCTATGTATGTGATCGATGTAATCACCACGAACGTATTGGTTCCTTTGAGTATTTCGATATTTTATTCGATGAAGGTAAATACAAAGAGTTAGATGCGGAATTAGAGTCCGGAGACCCGCTTAATTTTGAGGACACTAAAAAATATACAGATCGTATCGCTTCCACTCAAAAGAAGACTGGTTTTAAGGATGCCATTCGATCAGCGAAAGGAAAACTGGATGGTGAAGAAATTATCATCTGCTGCATGGACTTTGGATTTATAGGTGGATCGATGGGTTCAGTTATGGGAGAGAAGATAGCGAGAGCAATCGATAAAGCGATCAAGGCTAAATGTCCGTTTATGATCATTTCTAAATCCGGTGGTGCTCGTATGATGGAGGCAGGTCTTTCTTTGATGCAAATGGCGAAAGTATCCGGAAAACTGGGACAACTGGCAGAGGCAAAACTTCCATATATTTCGTTACTGACCGATCCCACTACGGGCGGGGTAACCGCTTCTTTTGCCATGTTAGGTGATATTAATATTGCCGAGCCGGATGCTTTGATAGCGTTTGCTGGTCCACGAGTGGTTAGAGAAACAATTGGACGAGACCTTCCGGACGGGTTCCAGAAATCAGAATTCGTTATGGAGCACGGTTTTCTTGATTATATTGTCGAACGACCACAATTAAAAGAGCAGCTGGCATTATCGCTCAAACTATTCAGATCATAGTTCATATTTTATACGCTTACTGACTTATTTTAAATAATTATGTATCTTTGCACCAGTAAACCGCAGAGTGCGGTTGGTTGCATAAAGATTATTTAACTAAATATTGGCATGTACTTAGATACAGAAAAGAAACAAGAGATCTTCAAGAAGCACGGTGGTTCAGAAGCGAACACAGGTTCTGCAGAAGGTCAGATTGCTTTATTCACATTCAGAATACAGCACCTTACCGAACACATGAAGCAAAACAAGAAGGACAATGGTACGAAAAGAGCGCTTCAGTTGTTGGTAGGTAAAAGAAGAAGTTTACTTGATTACCTTAAAGCTAAGGATATCGAGCGATACAGAGCAATAGTGAAAGAGTTAGGTTTACGTCGCTAATTGCTGGAATAAATTTATTGAAGAGGGGGCAGTCGATCTTGATCGGGTGCCCTTCTTATTTAAAAACTTAAAAGAGAAACAATTTAAATTATGAATATAGGAATAAAAAAGTCCATCACTACCGGAGGTAAAGAGATTACCATAGAGACCGGAAAGCTTGCAAAACAAGCTGATGGTGCCGTAGTGTTACGAATGGGCGACACAATGATTTTGGCGACAGTAGTTTCGTCAAGAGAAGCAAGAGAAGGGGTTGATTTCCTTCCTTTAACAGTAGATTACAAAGAGAAATTCGCAGCTGACGGGCGCATCCCAGGTGGATTCTTCCGAAGAGAAGCAAGACCTTCAGAGCGTGAAATTCTGGTAATGAGAATAGTGGATAGAGCATTAAGACCGCTTTTCCCGGATGATTATCACGCAGAAGTTCAGCTAATGTTGCAACTAATAGCATACGATGGTGTGAATAGCCCGGATGCACTTGTTGGTTTTGCAGCTTCAACTGCGATAGCTGTTTCAGATATACCATTCAATGGGCCAATGTCAGAAGTTCGCGTGGGACGCATTAATGGAGAGTTTGTCATTAACCCGACATTGGAACAAATGGACGAGTCTGATATTGACTGTATCGTTGCAGGTACGATTGACAACATCGTAATGCTTGAAGGTGAAATGAGTGAAGTTTCGGAAAGTGATATGGTTGAAGTTATCAAAGTTGCTCACGAAGCAATTAAAGAACAATGTCAGTTCCAGCTTGATTTAGCTTCTGAGATTCCGGGTACTTCACCTAAGCGTGAGTACTCGCACGAAGATCACAATGATGAAGTTCGTGAAAAGGTTATGGCATTCGCATATGATAAATGTCGTGAAGTAGCTAAACAAGGATTAGCATCAAAAGAAAAACGCGCTGAACTGTTTGGAGCAATCAAAGAAGAGTTGATAGCATCACATACAGAAGAAGAACTAGAAGAAATTGGAAAGTACATTTCGGTTTATTTCAAAGAGGCGATGAAGAAAGCAGTTCGTGATACGATGCTGGAAGATGGGGTTCGTTTGGACGGACGTCGTTTTGATGAGATTCGACCAATCTGGGCTGAGGTAGATTACCTTCCGATTGTTCACGGTTCTGCAGTGTTTACAAGAGGAGAAACTCAGGCTCTTATGACATTGACACTAGGAGGTAAAATGGATGAGCAAATGATTGATGATGTTACCTATAAAGGAACAGTGCCTTTCATGCTTCACTATAACTTCCCGCCATTCTCGACAGGAGAAGCGCGACCAATCAGAGGAACTTCAAGAAGAGAGGTTGGACACGGAAACCTTGCCCTGAGAGCATTGAAGCCAGTTCTTCCGGAAGATAATCCATATACAATTCGACTTGTTTCTGAAATTCTCGAATCAAACGGTTCATCATCGATGGCCACGGTATGTTCAGGTACACTAGCATTGATGGATGGAGGTGTTCAGATCAAGGCACCTGTTTCAGGTATTGCAATGGGATTGATCGCAGGTAATGGAAAATTTGTTGTGCTTTCGGATATTTTGGGTGACGAGGATCACCTGGGAGATATGGACTTCAAAGTAACCGGTACTGCAGAAGGGATTACTGCTTGTCAGATGGATATCAAAGTTGACGGCCTTCCATACGATGTATTGATTCAGGCATTGAATCAGGCTAAAGAAGGAAGACTGCATATCCTTGATAAGATGAAAGAAGTGCTTGATGCACCGAGACCGGATCTTAAGCCTCAAACTCCGAGAGTAGAACAGTTTATTGTGCCTAACGATATGATTGGTGCGATCATCGGACCTGGAGGTAAGATTATCCAGCAACTTCAGAAGGACACGAATACAACCATTACAATTGAGGAGCTTGAGAATGGCGATGGTCAGGTTCAGATCCTTTCGAATAATGCCGATGATATGGCTGCCGCTGTTGGTGCTGTTAAGTCGATCGCATTCCCACCTCAAGTGAACGAAGGAGAAACGTATGAAGGACCTATCAAGTCGATTCAGGCATATGGAGTATTTGTTGAAATCGTTCCAGGAACGGATGGATTAATCCATATTTCAGAATTCTCTCATGATCGAGTTAACAAGATGGAAGACGTTTGTAAAGAAGGTGATATCGTGAAGTTTAAAGTAGTCGGAAAAGATCCGAAGACGCGAAAATGGAAACTTTCACGCAAGGCGATCTTGCCAAAACCTGAAAAGCAAGAAGAAGCAAATTCATAAATTTAGAAGCGCGATTATTACGATCGCGCTTTTTTATTCTCAAATGGAAGATTTAATTATATTTACTCTCAAATAGACCACTATGGCAAGTAAAAGAGATCTTAAGAAACGGGTGAGAAGAGTAGTTTTCGAAGTGCTCAATGGTTGTGATGAGATTATCGTTGGTGATGGAAAAGATGCGGATAAGGCTGATAAACTCATTGATGAAGCCGTAGATTTTCATGATGATATAATTGCTAAGATCATCAAGGCGGGTTCAAAGAAAGAGTTCAACGCCATTTTGGAAGAATTCAATAAAGGTCAGGAAGCACTAGCGAAAAAGCTTGAAGGACTGAGTAAATAATAGGTAATTTTATAAAATCAAAGCGTTCCTCGTGGGACGCTTTTTTTATGGAAAGATTGAATGTAAAAAATATGCTGATCGTTACTGGACTATTCATGTTCGGTAGTATTCTATTATTTGCACCTGAAGAATCAGCCAATTTCTGGCATGCTGTGGCTATTGGTGGCCTTATGGTGTTCTTTTGGATCTTCGAGTTATTACCGATCTATGTAACTGCCTTGTTTCCATTATTTCTGGCTGTTCCCTTAGGTGTGTTGACACCTGAACAAATGGCGGGTCAATATGGCCATCGCATGGTTTATCTCTTTTTTGGAGGCTTCGTTTTATCATTGGCACTGGAGAAATGGAACGTGCATAAACAGATAGCTGAACGCATTATTGCAATCGTCGGAACATCTAAAGCTCGTATTTTACTTGGCTTTTTATTAGCTACTGGTTTACTCAGCATGTGGATTTCTAACACAGCGACAGCTTTGATGATGTTGCCAATGGCTATGGCAGTTATTCATGGATTGCCTATAGAGAAAGGATCAAAATTTCCATTGTATCTGTTATTAGCGATAGCATATGGGGCCAGTCTGGGAGGCATGGCTACATTGGTTGGGACTCCACCTAATGGTGCGATGCTATCAGTATTGGAATCAAATTATAATATTACCATTGATTTCTTTGACTGGATGAAGATTGGATTACCTCTAAGCTTTATCATGATGTTTGTTGTATATGGATTCTTCCTCCTTCTTATGGGAAAGGAGCGCAGAGGTAAGATCGAAGGGTTTGTTCCTGAAAAGGCCCCGTGGACTAAAGAGCAGATTCGTGTGTTGACACTGTTTCTTGTAATAGTCATCCTTTGGTCATTTAGAGGGCCGATAACTTATTATACGGAAATCACCTACAAGGATGAAGGTCCGGCCATTTTGGGTGCAATTTTACTCTTTCTAATTCCCAATACGAAGAAATCCACCCTATTGGTCTGGAAGGATATGAAGAATTTACCATGGGGAATACTGATTCTCTTTGGCGGTGGTTTAGCATTAGCGAAGATGCTCGAAGTGAACGGAGTTATAACAGAACTATCCCATGTGTTTGATAAGTTCGACGGAGTACATATTTTAATCGTATTGATGTTGCTGGTAGGAATAGCGATCTACGGAACCGAAGTAATGTCGAATCTGGCTCTTGTAAACGTCTTTGTTCCCGTTGTTGCCGTCTTTGCCCTGAACACAGAATATTCTGTCTTGCAAATGTGCATACCCGTCACACTAGCTGCTTCGTGTGCCTTTATGCTTCCAATCAGTACACCACCGAATGCGATTGTTTTTTCATCAGGAGTGATCAGAGTGAATCAAATGGCAAAGGTTGGATTCGTCTTGAATTTGGTTGGTGTGATCATTGTATCTTTGTTTTCATATATATTCTTGCATTAATTATGAAAATTCTATTATCTCCGGCAAAATTGATTGATGTGACTCGAAAAGTGAATTCGAGCGAAAGTACTTCACCGACGTTTCTTGAAGATTCAGCATACCTCGCTTCTAAGCTGAAGAAAATGTCAGCGAAAAAAATCGGGAAGCTCATGCATTTATCACCGGAATTATCGGATTTGAACTATGAACGATATCAGGAATGGAATGATTCAACCACTGAGAAAGAAGGAACAGCAAAAGCAATCGCTGCCTTTAATGGGGAAGTCTATCGTGGTCTCGATGCAGAATCATTAAGTGCACAGGAATTGAAAAGAAGTCAGGACAAGATCCGAATCTTATCTGGTCTTTATGGAATACTAAAGCCACTGGATGTCATTTATCCCTACCGACTGGAGATGGGAACTAAGTGGGCGGTGACACCAAAGCAAAAGAATCTATATGCCTTCTGGGGTAACAAACTTGCTTCTTTTATTAATGAAGAAGAATCAGATGTGATAATTAATTTAGCTTCTACGGAATATTTCAAAGCGGTTAGCCCGAAAGATCTCAAGGCCAGGGTGATCACTCCTGTATTCAAAGAATTTAAAAACGGCGAATACAAAACGATTATGGTATTTGCTAAGAAAGCAAGGGGTTTCATGGCTCGCTATATCATCCAGAATAATATTGACGATCCTGAATTGATTAAAGGATTTGATACGGAGGGATATCATTTCGACGCCAATATGTCTTCAGACAATGAATGGGTCTTCACCCGATAATCTATGAATCAATTAGCTAACAACGTAATACTCCGTCCGTTTTCTGAGGGCGATGTAGCGACAATGGTTGCTGCAGGAAATGATGCTGATGTCTATGCAAACATGATGGACGCATTCCCTCACCCCCTAACAGAAGAGGGGGCGTTGGAATTCATTCGTACGAGAGGTGGTTCTGATGGCAAAGAGAAAATTCTAGCGATCGAATGGAATGATGTGCATGTTGGTAATATTGGTCTGCACCCCCAAAGTGATGTTTTCAGATTTTCAGCTGAGATAGGCTACTTTGTCGGTAAATCCTATTGGGGAAAAGGTATTGCAACTGAAGCGGTCAGACAAATGGTTCAGATTGGTTTTAATGAGATGAGGCTCCGACGAATTTGGGCTGGTGTATACGCTTTTAATGAGTCTTCTATGCGCGTTTTGGAGAAGGTAGGATTTCAAAAAGAAGGAGTTGCCAGACAGGCTGTTTTCAAGAATGGTGAATTTTGTGACCAGCACATTTATTCGGTCATAAATGTTAACTCAGAAATCTGAATTCTTTTCTAGAACGTCCCATGTGTGATCTGCCAATAACCTGACGGTCGCGACAAATTCAAACGATTTTTTTGATCGACCCCATTGGTCAGGAGCAATTAAAGAAAGCAAGTACGTCGAGTCGTCTTTTTGATAGAGGTGATAAACATGATTGATTAGTGGTTGAAAACGCATCTCAGCACCGTAGATCTTTTCCGAGATGATCTTTCTATCCGATAATTGTTTTGCTTGATCCGCTAACAATTGCATTTGTTGACGAATCTGGTCCAACTGCATATCTGTCTGATGTTCCATTGCTGAGAGAGCACGCCCCTTCAGCTTGCCTTGATCCTCTGGCTTCACCAATGCAGACCCCAAATGATGTCCGTATTCAAGTGAATTCGGATTTTCGGTAATCTTATCCTTATCGATCGGATTTTCAAACGCTTCTTTCTCCTCGCTCATATTTTAAAGATACGAATCATTACAAAAATAAGACATGATAAATTACATGAATCATGTACAATTCGCATAAATAGAAGAGTCTAAGCTAAGTAGAGGGGGCAGTCATTTTTCACTATGATATACATCATAGAATTGATCGATTTTTAGATTTACATTCGTAAGAGTACATGACACAGTTGTAACTATATAGTGCGTTCTTGGTTGCCTTTCTTATCGGTAGCAATTTGACTATATAGAATTTCATTTGAACTACTAATTGAAAGGGAAACAGGAACCCTAATTTGAAATTAGTAACAGAATGAAAGAATTAAACGAGTTGATCATCGAATGCAAGGAGCTTGCTTTCGATTTGAATTTCTCCCGAGCAAAAGAATGGAAAAAAAATAATCCGGCCGGTGTGGTTGTCGGATATATGCCAATCTATTTTCCACGTGAAATTTTGCATGCCGCGGGAGCCTTACCTGTTGGTATTTTCGGCGGTGGAGACAGAAAACAGATAATCAAAGGAGACGCTTATTATCAGTCTTATATCTGTCATATTCCCAGAAGTATTATTGAGCTGGCCCTTGACAAGCACACAGAGCATTTTGATGGCTACATCTTTCCATCCATATGCGATGTAATCAGAAACCTCTCCGGAACTTTTAAACAACAGAAGATCGGAAAGTTTGTGAAGTACATGGATTTCCCACAAAACTTCTTACCTGAGATAGGCGGGGTTTTCTATCAACAGGAAATGCAGCATGTTCTTGAATACGTCAAAAGCATTAATGGCAAAGAAGTTACCAGTGATGATTTAAATCACTCGATTGAATTATACAATAAAAACAGAAAGCTGATTGATTTCATTTATGAGATCCGTCAGGAGTATCCCTGGCGACTCGGAATAGATGATGTATATCATATTATCAGGGCAGGAACCGTAATTCCAGTTGAAGAGCATAACGAGATACTTGAACAGGTGTGTGCACATATTCAAAATGATATAGGTGAACCACAGGATAAGATCAAAGTAGTGATTTCAGGTGCTTTTTGCGAGCAGCCTGCAATTGGTTTGATCAGGGCCATAGAGGAAGCAGGGTGCTATGTAGTCGATGATGACTATATGCTCGGATCCAGAATGATTCTTGGTGACATTGACTCAAACACGGAGAATCCGCTGGAAGCGATCGCTAATTCTTATATCAAACAAAGTCAGTATTCATCCTCCATTTATGATGTTCATAATCCAAAGGAGAATCGATTGGCGAATATTGTCAATATGCGTGGTGCTGACGGAGTGATTTTCGCTTCTGCAAGTTTCTGTGACCCAAGCTTATTGGATGCACCCATCTTTCAGAATGCCTTTGACCGCATGGGCATAAGATATATCGCATTCCAGTTCAGTGAGAACATCAATCAATTTAAAGTAATAAAAGAGCAGGTAGGAGCTTTTTCTGACTCCATCAAGTTATGGGAAGATGAGCCTGTAACGGTAGAATAATAATACTAGAAATCAAGATTATGGCTAAAGAAGCACAAAAAGAAAAAAGTATGATTCTCCAGAAGGAGATGGTAGAAGGACTTTTTAATCAATTGGCAACAGCCAAAGAAGATGGAAAGAAGGTGTGTTATACGTTCATCCCTGGAAACCTTTCAGAACTGATTCGCACGTTCGACATGCTACCTGTTTATCCTGAGATTAATGCACTTCAAAGTGCGATGAGAAAGAAATCAGGGGGTTACATAAAGGAAGCGGAGAAGAACGCCCATTCAGAAGATGTTTGCACCTACGTAAAATGTGATGTTGGAATGATGATGAAGGGTAATATTGGCCCAACAGGTCAAAAGATACCTGAACCGGATGTCCTTCTGTTAAGTTATACGGGCTGTTTTACATTCCTGAAGTGGTTTGAGACTTTAAAGCGTGAGTACCCGAATGCAAAAGTCATTATGGTCCATACTCCATATCAGGAAAATGCTGAGATCACTCCCGAGATGACCCAGTATATGGTCAAACAATTAAAGGAGGAAGTCATACCACAAATGGAGGAAGTATCTGGGATCAAGTTTGATGAAGAAAAATTGAAAGCTCACTTAAGACTCTCCAAAGAGGCGGAAGATTGGATCACAAAAATATTTGATACAACGAAGCACAAGCCTTCTCCTATAGATGCGTATTTCGCGGGAGTATATTACATAGGACCAATCAATATAGGCTTTAGAGGTACAGAACAAGCTGTTGAATATTACAAGGAATTATACAGCGAAATTCAAGACCGCATTAAAAATGGTTTAGGTCCGATTACTCCGGAAGGAGAAATGAAGGAAGAGAAATATCGACTTGTTGTTGAAGGTCCTCCGAACTGGACTTCTTTCAGGGAATTTTGGAAGATCTTTTACGACATGGGAGCAGTCATTGTTGCTTCATCCTATACGAAAGTTGGAGGAGTTTACGATATGGGCTGGCGACATGATGCAAATCGTCCATTGGAATCGTTGGCGGAATATTGTATGAATTGCTATACCAACATGAACATACCTCAACGAATCGACTTACTTTCCAAATGCATTGAGGATTATGATGCCGACGGATACGTAACTAACTCGATTAAAAGCTGCAACTCATTCTCGGCAGGTCAGCTCGGTATGATGCGCGAAATAGAAGATCGACTTGAAGTGCCGGTCGGATTTATCGAATCAGACCTGGTAGATCCTCGCTACTTCTCATACTCCAATATCAAAAACAGATTAGAGTCCTATTTCCAGATGTTAGCGCAGCGAAAATCAATGGAAAAAGAGACAGTTTAAGCTTAAATCAGAAAGAAATGAAGAAATATTATTTAGGAATAGACCTGGGTTCAACAACTTCCAAAGCCGTCATCATCGATGAAAATGATGAAATATTAGGGAGAGGAATAACAAATACGCGAGCGAACTACAAGGTCGCGGCGGATATAGCTAAGGAAGAAGCAATTTATGATGCTAGATTCACCTTGTTGTCCAATGCTATCAGGAAAGATATGGACCAAAAGCCGGAGTTTAAAAAGTACATGGAAGATATTCGCTCCGTTTTTCAGTACAGACAATTTAAACGGCGAATGGACAGTCTCGAGCAGTTGTTGAAACAAACAGTTAGTGAATTTGAATATGAAAACAAAGATGCTATCGCTTCGGAATTGAATAAAATCATTGAAACCATTCGACCTCAGATTAGGAAGGAGTTTTTAATCGAAAATCTCGGATCTAAAAATCAATTCTTTCGGGATATTGTTAGTGAGCGATATAACGAGGAAGTCGAGAAGTTGGACAAAGAGTTTTACGAACCGCTACTGTTGGCATTCGATAAAAGTATTACGCCCGTTGAGAATGAAATGGTGAAATACAACTTTAAAGAGTTGGTAAATGAATCCATGGCGGAGCTGGAAGAGAAGTATGAAGGATTGGCAGATCAGCAAGAGGATGGTAGCAAGGAAGATTGGTATTGGGCTGAACTCAATGCAGTCAAGAATAACTATAAGAATGTCGAATATACAATTCGCGAGCACATCGAAGATATTGCGAACGAAGACATCTATATCGCCAAGATGGTCGGAACAGGTTATGGAAGAGCCTTATTACCATTCCCGGAAGACTGTATTAAATCTGAAATCCTCTGTCACGCTTTCGGAGCACACGCAGTGTTTCCGGATACAAGAACTGTCCTTGATATCGGTGGACAAGATACTAAGGCTATCCAAGTTGACAAGAATGGTCTCGTTACGAGCTTTCACATGAATGACCGGTGTGCTGCCGGTTGCGGTCGCTACTTGGGTTATATCGCGGATGAATTCGGTATTTCTTTGAATGAATTGGGACCTGAAGCGATGAAGGCCGATAAGGAAACAACCATATGCTCAACCTGTACTGTCTTCGCAGGAGCAGAAGTTAAAGAGCTGCTTCATAATGGTGAAAAACGACCAAATATACTTGCCGGCTTGCACAAAGCCATAGTCCAGAGGGCAATGTCCTTAATAGCACGTTCGGGTGGGGTAAGAAATGAATTCACCTTCACCGGTGGTGTCGCAAGGAATCAAGCTGTCTTGAAGTATGTAAAACAAATGGTAACGGATGCTTATGGAGAAGTCACCATGAATATCCATACGGATTCCATCTTCATGGGAGCACTGGGTGGAGCCATGTTTGCCAGAAGAAATATCAGTGTTGATCTACCGGTTAATGAGAAGAAAACAGTCTAGAACTTTAAAAGAAAAGAAATGAGTGATTCAATATATACAATGGGTGTAGACGTCGGAGGAAGTTACGTCAAAGGTGTCATAATGAAATATGATAATGACTCAGGAGAACACAAATTGATCGATAAACAAACTGAAAAGATTAGAAAACGTAATCCCAAGGATGTTGTGGTCGAATTAGTTGACACCTTACTTGAACGTCAGAATCTATCCTATGATAATGATATTGCTTATCTGGCATCAACCGGAGAAGGCGAAATGGTCGATAAGAAAACTGGGCACTTCTATAGTATGACTACGCATGCTCGAGGAGGAATCTTCTTTGCTCCGGCTGCAAAAACAGTGGTTGATATGGGAGGGCTTTATGTTAGAGCGATCAGAGTGGATAACAGGGGGAAAGTCCTTGACTATAAGATGACCGGACAATGTGCTTCGGGGTCTGGTCAGTTCATAGAAAATATTTCCCGTTATCTCGGTTTGGCTATTGAAGAAGTCGGACCTCTCTCATTGCAGGCGGACAATCCTGAAGTTCCATCAGGTATTTGCGCAGTATTAGCGGAGACAGATGTGATTAACCTGGTGTCCAAGGGGCTCTCTACACCGAATATTGTGAAAGGAATCAACCTTTCAATAGCCCAACGAGTGGTCAAGCTTTTAGGTGCACTTAAGGCTGAATCACCAATTGCATTGATGGGAGGAATGGGGATGAATGAAGGAATGATTCAGGCTGTAGAAGAATTAGCCGCAGAGAACAAGAAGAAAAACTTTGAGTTTATATCTCATCCTGATGCTATCTATTCAGGCGCTATTGGCGCTGCGATTTGGGGTGGCTTCAGATACTATAAACTAAAAGAACAAGAAGCTGCTGTCGTAGTTTAAACTGGAAGAATATGAAGGAGTTGCACGCAGAAAAGAAGTTGGGTCCGGTATTACCGAACATAGCTACTTTGCTTATTAAGAACACAGAACGATTTGGTGAACACATTGTTTATCGTGAAAAAGATGATAGTGGGGTTTATCAGAATCATACCTGGGATGAGCTCTATTTAAATGTTCAGCGAATTGCAACGGGCCTTGAAAACGAAGGATTTAGGCCGGGTGACAAAATGGTTATCTTTTCAAGAAATTGCTGGGAAATGCTCGAATTACAGCTTGCTGTAATGGCTTTCGGGGGTATCGTTGTACCGATTTTTGCAAATTTCAAAAAGGATACTGCTGAGTTGTTGATCAATCATTCAGACGCGGAATGGCTGGCAATAGCAGGGGAACAACAGTTGGCCAATTTAAGTGCAGATCTTAAAGTGAAAAAGATATACGGATTTCACGTTGATAGTGATAAGCGGCTTCCCCAATTAGTTCCCTTCAATATTTTAATTCAGCAGGAACCTGCTGAACACTCTAGATTAAAATTCAATTTGGATCCGGACACGATTTGCCTGAACATGTATACTTCAGGAACGATGGGTATTCCAAAATGTGTCCAGCTTACGCATGGAAACATCCTGTCACAACAAGCAGCCCTGGATATCTTATGGGATGTGGATGAGCACGATCGGTTCTTGTCTTATCTACCATGGCATCATAGCTTTGGAGGGATTTTCGAATTGTTTACAGCACTTTACAACGGTGCAACCTACTCACTAGAAAGCAGCTACGGAAGAGATGTTAAATCGATATTTGAGAATTGGAAGCTAGTCCGGCCAACCATATTCTTCAGTGTTCCCAAGGTATACCAGTCGCTTTATGAAATGACAAATGATGATAAAGAGGCACAGGATATTTTCTTTAATTCAGGACTGAAGTTCATTTTTACGGCTGCAGCAGCACTTCCCGAAAAACTTTCGAATGAATTTGAAGCGAGAGATATAAAAGTTATTGAGGGTTGGGGTTTGACCGAAACTTCACCTTGTTGCACTTTAACTGATCCTGATATTAAAAGAGAAACGGGAGTAGTAGGTAAACCGATACCGGGTGTTTCCATTCGCATTGCTGATGACGATGAAATACAGGTGAAGGGCCCAAATGTGATGGTTAGCTACTATAAGAACGATGAGGCCAATGCTGATGCATTCACTGAAGATGGTTGGTATCGAACAGGAGATGTTGGAGCAATTACGCCAAATGGTCTCAAACTGATATCCAGAAAGGATCGAATTTTTAAGCTTTCCAACGGAGAAAAAGTGATACCCACAGATCTTGAAAAAGCAATCGAAAAGAAATGCCATTACGTGCAGTACGCCGTCGTTTCAGGTAGCGGTGAAGAATATCCGGTGGCATTAATCTTTCCGAATAAAAAACTACTGGAGAATCCGGATTATTCGATTTCACCGGAAGAAGGTTGTTTTTGCCCCAGAAGCTTAAATGAACTAGGTAAATGTTTGACAGGCTGTATGCATATGGCGAATAATACAATTGGACAGAAGTTCGCAAAAGTGAAATCTGCCGCGATCATTATGGATGAATTGAACCTGGATGATCGAACATTAACACCATCGCTCAAAATGGCACCAAAAAATGTTGTAGAAAAATATAAAGCACACCTCAAGAATTTATATGGTGACGAGGTCCCGGTAGATGAAGAGGTGTACATCATAGAATTAGATAAAAAGCACAAGTAGCATGTATAAGATAGATGCAACAGATAATATGAAGGAGCTAATGGGGTCGTACTTCAAATCGCTCGAAGCTGGGAATAAAAAAATTGCCTGGTGTACCAGTGTTGGTCCGGCCGAACTCTTACGATCCTTTGGATTTGAAGTTTACTTTCCAGAGAACCATGGAGCTTTGCTTGGGGCGACCCGGACAGCAATGGAGTTCATTCCGGAGGCTGTCAAATGCGGTTATTCGGGACACGTTTGTTCCTATACCACATCAGATATCGGTGCATTTCTTAAGAATGAAACACCACTTCAAAAACATTATGACATGAAAGGTGTTCCGAAGCCGGACATCATTGCTTACAATACGAATCAATGCCGCGAAGTAGAGGATTGGTTTACGTTTTATGCGGACCATTTTGAATGTCCGATTGTTGGAATTCAACCACCACGTCATTTGGATGAAGTGTCCCAGGATGAAGTTGATTTGGTTGTGAAGCAATTCAAGAAAATGATTCCAACATGTGAAGAGGTGAGCGGACAGAAGTTTGATCTGGCAAAGCTTAAGTCGGTTCTCAAGTTGAGTAAGGAAGCCACTTTATTGTGGCAACAGGTTTTAAAGACATCAACAGCGATGAATGCCCCGATCAGCTTTTTTGACGGCACTATACACATGGGACCTATAGTTGTACTTCGTGGCACACAGGAAGCGAAGGATTATTATTCGCTATTGCTGGATGAACTGCAGGAAAAAATAAAGAATAATGAGGGCTTTTTACCTCAGGCAAAGTGCAGGATTTTTTGGGAAGGAATGCCTATCTGGGGGAAGTTAAGGATGATGAGTGATCTGTTTTCTCAGAATGAAGCAGCGGTGGTCGCATCCACATACTGCAGTAGCTGGGTGTTTGACAAGTTCGACGAGGATGATCCATGGAATTCAATGGCTCGTGCTTACACGGAGATATTTATCAATCGCAGTGAGAAAGTAAAAATGCAAATGCTGCGTGATTGGTTCGAGGAATATAGCATAGACGGAATTGTCTATCACGATACAAAAACGTGTTTCAATAATTCCAACGCTAAGTTCGGCATGCCTCAAAGACTAAGCGATCAAACGGGTGTCCCCTCATTAATAATCGAAGGAGACCTCTGTGATTTGAGGTTCTTTTCGGAAGGACAGAGCATCACGAAAATTGAAACCTTCGTGGAACAGATTCAAGATTCAAAAGTATTTGGTTAGATGAATCAGAAAAAGAAAATAAGAGTTGCCATAGTAGGTGTAGGACCGGTCGGAATGATCATGGCGGTTAAGCTGAAAGAAGCCGGTTGCGAAGTCATTCTTTGTGTTCGGAACAAGATCAAACTTAATCTAATTAAAAGCGAAGGAATTACACTGGAAGGCGTAATGGAATCGACTACCTTTTTCGATGAGGTATATGGTTCCATTGAAGAATTAATCGAGGCAAAAGTTCAAATGGATTATCTGGTCTTTTCGCTTAAGTCGTATCAAATTGAGAAAGCAGCGCAGCAAGCATTAAAACTTAGTGATGGAGAATTAACTGTCGTTTCAGCTCAAAATGGAATTGATGTGGAACAACTGCTTATTCCCGTGTTCGGTTCTGATCGAATCCTGAGAATGGTGATCAATTATGCAGGAAACCTAAGTGCTCCAAACGTCGTGAAGGTAACATTCTTCACACCACCTAATTATCTGGGATCAATTGACGATAATAGAAGTGAAAAAGCAGAAGAGTTTGCTGAGATATTAAATTCAGTTGAATTGCATACTAAAGCAATTGATTCATTCGAATTGCTGAAACGAACCTGGGAAAAGACCATTTTAAATTCTTCTCTAAGCGCACTCTGTGGTGTTGGTCGGTTGACAATGGCTGAAGCAATGGCTGATCCAGATACAGTTGAACTTATTGAGCAAATAATCAATGAGGCAGTAATTGTCGCTGAAGCTGAGAAAATTAAATTCCCCGATGATTTTATCCGCAGATGCATGCGCTACCTCAAGAAAGGAGGAAATCACTTTCCATCCCTGGCTGGAGATGTAATCAATAACCGTCAGACAGAGATTGATTACTTCAATGGCAAGATCGTTGAATATGGAAAAAAGCACTACGTGCGAACCTCACTAAATCTAGCCTTTACAAACATGGTAAAGGCCATGACTAACAAGAATATCGCTTCCCGAATTCCGGGTGCAGCTGGTTCTTTTGCAAGAGGAATTATTAAAAAGGGAATTGTCAAGGATAAGAAGTCATCCGTGATTTACCAGGGAGGTGATTGTTTCCTCGGAGTAGATCTTGGCTCAGCATACATCAAATTCACCGTCATTGATGAAAAACAAAATGTTGTTTTCAGATATACACTGCAAACGCTGAACAGAGACCGATTAGCTCACCGACAGGTGATGAAGGCTATTCATACTGATTTTGATATCAAATACAGCTGCGCTACCGGCTATGGCAGAAAACACTTTATTGAGTCGGACATTATCAAAACGGAGATCAATTGCGCAGCAGCTGGCGTATCACGAGATATTTCAGGTGAGAAAACAATTATCGATATAGGAGGAGAAGACATCAAAGTGATTCATTGTGACGAAAATAATCAGGTCACGAACTTTTATATGAATGATAAATGCGCAGCTGGAACCGGATCATTTTTATCTGAGATAGCAGAGAGGGCGGAAGTGGACGTTTCAGAAATGAGTAGGCTTGCGGCCAATTCGGTTTATGATAAAGAGCTGAATAGCTTCTGTACTGTTTTCGCTAAAACGGAGATCATGCAATGGATATTTGACGGCATTTCCATTGAAGACATATCCAGGGGTATTTACCTGTCCATTGCTGGCAAAGTAGCCAAAATGAAATTATTACCGGACGTTCCGACAGTTATGATCGGTGGGGTAATAGCAAATCACCCATATCTGGGATCATTACTACACGAAAAGTTCAATCGGGAAATAACCATTGTGGACGAACCACAGCACACGGTGTCTCTCGGTGCAGCAATTATTGCACAGAAACACTGGATGAAAAAGCAATACAAGAAAAGTAATCAAGAAAAAATAGAAGTAAAATGAAAGGAATCCACGATAAAGAAAAGGGTATAGCGATAACGTATGATGATACTTATCTCATTAATGGAGCAAGAACACCATTTGGTAAACTATGTGGGACTCTTGGTCGCGTTTCACCTACCGATTTAGGTATTTATGCTACAAAGGCTGCACTTCAAAATTCAGGTGTAAAAGGAGAAGATATTGATCAACTGATGTACGCAAACATTGGACAGAGTTCAGCAGATTCTTATTTCCTTCCGAGACATATTGGCTTATACAGTGGGATTCCTGTCGGTATACCTGCGGTTATGTTACAAAGGATTTGTGGCTCAGGATTCGAAACAATAATTGCCGGTGCAGAACAAATTGCCTTAGGAAAGGCCAATACGGCTCTCTGTGGAGGTACTGAAAACATGACCCTTTCCCCAACAGTGAGCTTTGGAAACAGAATGGGCTATCCACTCGGAAAGATTGACTTTAAAGACATGCTCTGGGAAGCATTAAATGATACTGCGGCTGTTCCAATGGGTTGTACTGCAGAGAACGTTGCTGAAAAGCACAACATTTCAAAAGCTGATGCGAACGAATTCGCCAAGCTTTCAATAGATCGGTATCTGGCCGCAAAGGAGCGAGGCTTCTTTGAAGGTGAAGTGATAAAAATGAACTCCGAAGTTTTTGAGCTCGAAGGTCTCAAACCACGTAAAGTTTTCTTACCACGAAAGGTGTCTGATTTCAATGTCGATGAGAATGTGAGACCGGCCGATCTTGAATCCATGGCTAAATTACCGTCCGTATTTGCACGTGATGGAGTTCAGACTGCAGCTAATTCAAGTGGAATTGTGGATGGTGCCGCTTCTGTTGTTATCGCCAACAAGGAATTTATCGATGCCAACGGTTTAAAACCCTTATCGCGTATCGTTGCATCAGCGACAAGCGCCTTGGATCCAAATGTAATGGGACTTGGACCGGTGCCTTCTATTCGATTAGTATTGGAAGTAGCTGGATTAAGTCTTGATGACATAGGCTTAATTGAGATCAACGAAGCATTTGCAGCACAATTCATCGGATGTGAGCGTGAACTTGGTCTAAATAGAGATATCTGTAATGTAAACGGAGGAGCAATTGCACTAGGTCATCCACTGGCCGCAACAGGTACCAGATTGTCTTTAACAATTTCCCGTGAGATGAAAGAAAGAGGAGTTAAATACGGAATAGCCTCAGCTTGCATTGGCGGAGGTCAGGGAACAGCAATATTGTTTGAAAATACATCACTATAAATTGAGAATTATGGAGAATATGAAGCAATGGCAGATGACGGAACTTAAAGAAGAATTCGTTCTTACCGAGTCTCCTTTGCCTGAGATCAGCACCCAAGAAGCGATTGTAAAAATCGCTGGTTGTGGTGTTTGTCACACAGACCTGAGTTTCTGGCATGACGGAGTTAGGACCAAGAAAGAACTACCACTTACGCTGGGTCATGAAATTAGCGGAATCGTTATATCCGGTCCTCCTGAATTGGAAGGAAAAAACGTGATTATTCCAGCGGTACTTCCATGTGGCGATTGTGAGTTGTGCAGAAAGGGGAGAAGTAACATGTGTCAGAATCAGCTCATGCCTGGCAATGATTTTCACGGAGGTTTTGCATCTCATATCGTCGTTCCGCATAAATACCTATGTCCTGTTCCGGATAGTGTATTGGAAGAGTATTCACTTGAACAACTTGCGGTAATTGCTGACGCAATATCAACCCCTTATCAGGTATTAAAAAAATCAGAGCTTGAGTCAGGAGACTTTGCAATTGTTATTGGAGTAGGTGGGGTTGGATTATATGGAGCCCTTCTTGCGAAAATAATGGGGGCGAAAGTACTGGCGATTGACATCAGTGATGAGAAACTCGCTAAAGCAAAAGCCAACGGAGTCGATGCTATTCTGAATTCGGGCGGTAAATCTATCAAGGAAGTGAAAGATGAAGTTAGACAAATTGCAAAAGATATCGGAGCATCGAAATATGGATGGAAGATTTTTGAGATATCGGGTTCAACACCAGGTCAGGAACTGGCATTCAATCTACTGACATATACATCCACCATGAGCATAGTTGGATTTACTATGGACAAGCTCAATGTCCGCTTGAGTAACCTGATGGCATTTGATGCGAAGCTGATCGGTACCTGGGGATGTAAACCGGAATTATATCCGGAAGTGGTTGATTTGATTGCATCTGGTCAGCTTAGAATTCATGATTTCGTGGAGACATTTCCAATGTCACAAATCAACGATGTATTCAAAAACACGCTTGAACATAAGTATGATAAACGTTCGGTTCTAGTGCCGGATTTTCAATAATAACTGTTAAACATTTAAATGAAAGAATATGGAATTTAAGAATCACAATATCGTAGAGGGATATCAGTATACAGATATCAAATTTGAAAAAAGACCGGTTATTGACGTTGATGGAAGTCCGGTTGAAGGATTGTACAATGCATGGATCATGCTTAATAATCCTACACAGTATAACTCTTATACGACAAAGGCAGTGAAAGAAGTCATACTTGCTTTTGGTGAAGCTTCAAATGATCGAAGTGTAGTTACGGTGATATTTACCGCTGTGGATGATAAGGCGTTTTGTACCGGGGGTAATACAAAAGAATACGCAGAGTATTACTCGGGTCAGCCACAAGAGTATTCCCAGTACATGCGCTTATTTAATGATATGGTATCCGCAATTCTAAAATGCGAAAAACCGGTCATTTGCCGTGTGAATGGAATGAGAATAGCAGGTGGACAAGAGATTGGAATGGCGTGTGATCTGACCGTAGCTTCAGATTTAGCACGATTCGGTCAGGCTGGACCAAAGCACGGTAGTGCCGCAATAGGTGGATCAACAGATTTTTTACATCTCTATGTAGGAATTGAAAGAGCGATGCAATCCCTGACTTTATGCGATCAATGGACGGCACATTATGCCAAGTTTATCGGCTTGATCACAGACATCGCTCCAGCATTAAAAGTAGATAGCAAGTTCATTACTAATCCGTTGGTTGTGACTGATCGCTTTGTGGACGAAAACGGTGACATTGTGTACGGACAAATGAAGACAGGAGAGGAACTCGCAGCAGGTAAAGAACTTTTAAAGCGAGGAGAAGTTGACCTCTCTAGATTGGATGACGCCGTGAACAAAACGGTTGCGAAACTTTTGTATGCATTTCCAAATTGTATTGCTAAGTCATTGACCGAAGTTCGCAAGAAGAAACTTGAACATTGGGACCGAAACAAGGAAAGCAGCAGAGAGTGGCTCGCATTGAACATGATGTCTGAAGCAAAAGCCGGTTTCCGAGCATTTAACGAAGGACCTAAACATGATCGGGAGATCAATTTTATAAAACTGAGACAATTATTGGCAGAAGGACACGAATGGAACGATGAAATGCACCAGTTGATTTCTCCACAGTTTCAGGAAGCCAATCAGGAATAAAACGATCGCAAATGGAAAAGCTAAAAGTAAAATATACGCATGACGGCTCGATTGCAAATATCATCCTGGATGATGGTAAAGGCAATGTGCTCGATAATATCATGATGCTGGAATTGTTAGACCTATTCGAAGGGTTTAAAGAGAATAATGATTTGAAGCTGATTATCATTGAAGGTGAAGGGAAACATTTCTCCTTCGGGGCGAGTGTTGAAGAACACACGAAGGACTTAGCAGAAACAATGATTCGGACTTTTCACAAGTTATTTATGACAATTACAGAGCTGCACATTCCATTTTTAGCGAAGGTTTCGGGTCAGTGTCTTGGAGGCGGTATGGAGCTGGCACTGATCTGTAACTTCATCTTTGCGGATGAAAGTGCGCGTTTTGGTCAACCGGAAATTGTATTAGGGGTATTTCCGCCACCGGCTTCTGTTTTATTACCATTAAAAATTGGTTATGCGAGGGCAGAGGAACTACTAATGACCGGCAAATCAATAACAGCGAATGAAGCGGAAAGAATGGGACTTGTTAATCACCTGTATTCGGATGCCGAGGCCTTATCTGAAGGGGTTGATCAATGGGTAGAGAAATATATACTTCCAAAAAGCGCGTCATCATTGAGGTTTGCGAATAGAGCAGCTCGAATAAAATTTAATCACATTCTCGGGAATTTCTTGCCTCAGCTTGAGTTTCTGTATACCAAACAGCTTATGGAGACCAAGGATGCGAATGAGGGAATCAATTCTTTTTTGGAGAAGCGAGAACCGGAGTGGACAAATTGTTAAAAGACATACTATGAAAAAGATAAAAACTGTAGGGGTAGTTGGAGCCGGGACAATGGGAGCGGCGATTGCCCAGAAAATGGCACAGCAAGGATTCGCTGTTATTCTGAACGATCGAGAGGAGCAATACCTCGAGAAAGGAATAAACGGAATTAAAGAAACGCTTCAACAAGGCGTTGATCGAAATGTGTTCTCCGAAAACATGATGAATCGTACGATTAATAATATCAGCACAGCAACTGATCAGAATGAACTTAAAAAGTGCGACTTAATCATCGAAGCGATTTTTGAAGATTTTGATGCTAAATGTTCACTATTTAAAACACTGGACAAGATTGTAGATTCTGATGTTATTCTGGCCACAAATACATCGTCATTTTCTGTTACTGAGATGGCGGAATCGGTATCTCATCCCGAAAGATTTGTTGGCTTACATTATTTCTATCATGCAGCAAAGAACCGATTAGTAGAGATCATTCCCGGTAAGGATACAAGCGATGAAACGGTCAAGGCTGTTAAGGTGTTTTCCGTTATGTCTGGTAAAGATCCGATCTTGACGAAAGACCGATATGGGTTTGCAGTCAATCGTTTCTTTGTTCCCTGGCTAAATGAGTCTGTTCGCTTGTTGGGTGAAAATGTTGCAACCATTGCACAGATTGATGCCATCGCGATGAAGACTTTTGGTATCGGTATGGGGCCTTTCGCATTGATGAATGCCACCGGGGTTCCGATAGCATTGCACGCAGAAAAGACTTTAGAAGTTTTCGGACCGTCCTATCTGGTTTCTAAAAGACTTGAAGAGCAAGTAGAAGCAGGGGAAGATTGGGATTTGTCCGGAACAGAAGAGTGCACCTATAGTGAAGAGCAGGAAAAAGTAGTTTCTGAACGACTGTTGGGCAGTGTATTCTTCGTCTGTTCACAGATTTTGGCGGAGGAAGTTTGTACTCCCGTAGATCTGAACCGTGGAGCTAAAATCGGCTTAAGATGGAGGATGGGCCCTGTTGATATGATGATACGAAATGGCGTAGAACGAGTAAAAGAACTGGTATCAACATATGCTAATTTGTACGGAGAAAAAATCCCGGGAGGAATTGAGACTTCAAATTGGGAGATGGAATATGTCACATTGGATATTGTTGACACTGTAGCGACGATCACCATGTCACGACCGGAAGACCTGAACGCTTTAAATGAGGATGTCATGGAGCAATTGAATGATGTCTTTCAAAAAGCGGAGGCTGATTCCGCCGTTGATACAATTGTATTGACGGGATCAGGTAAAGCCTTCGTCGCTGGTGCAGATATTAAGTTCTTCGTGAAAAACATTAAAAAGAACAGCATTGATAATATCATAAGCTTTACCTCTCGTGGACATGACATATTGAATCGAATTGATAAATGCGATAAGAAGGTAGTTGCTATCCTTAACGGACTTACCCTCGGTGGCGGCATGGAACTCGCTTTATCTGCAGATGTTATTCTGGCTTTACCAAATGTAAAAATCGCTTTTCCGGAAACAGGAATTGGTATTTACCCGGGACTAGGTGGCACGCAGCGCACAGCAATACGAGTTGGTAAAGGACTCGCAAAATACCTCATCCTAACCGGAGATATGATCGGTGCAAAAGATGCCAAAGAAATAGGGCTAATTGATGATGTGATCAGCTATGATGATCTTATTGATATTACGGAAGGAGTCAAAAGAGTTCCATTGAGACAAGAGTCTGAATTGGTAGACGACTGGAAAGGCATTTCATGCTTGTATGGTGGAAGTACCTATAAAGAAATCCTGGAAGGAAATTATTCGTGTGACTCGTTGCCGTCAGATCGTTTGGAACGACTCACAAAGGTGATGAAATACAAGGCTCCTGTTGCGATGGATATAGCGGAAGAACTAATAGATAAGGGAAGAGGAACGCAGTCTGAGTTGGAGAGACTGAGAGATATTTTCACTACAGATGACGCTCTATTGGGCTTGTCATCGATTGGAAAGAAGGTAGCATACAGTGGTAAATAGTTAGAACAGATGGAAAGTGTTGTTATAGAGAAAGCAGTAATTAAGTTTGCTGGTGATTCAGGAGATGGAATGCAGCTTATTGGATCGCTGTTCACCAATACGGCGGTTAATCGTGGAAATCAAATAGCAACATTCCCTGATTTTCCTTCAGAGATAAGAGCCCCACAAGGAACTGTGGCGGGAGTCTCGGGCTTTCAGATTCATTTCGGTTCATCGGGTGTTCACAGCCCCGGTGATGCTCCTGACGTCCTTGTGGCGATGAATCCAGCGGCTTTAAAAGCAAACCTGTCCAAACTCAAATCTGCGTGTACGATTATTGTGGATGCAGACACCTTTGGTAAAAGAGATCTCGAAAAAGCAGGATTCGATTCAAACCCATTGGAGGGGAACGAACTCGCAGATTACAACCTGATCACCGCCCCCATCACATCCATGACCAAATTGAGTGTTGCTGAATTGGGGCTTGATAATAAAAGCGCAGTACGATGCAAAAATATGTTTACACTAGGCATGGTCTATTGGTTGTTTAGTAATCCACTGGAACCGACAATTGATTTCTTCAATGCTAAATTCAGCAAGAAACCGGAATTAGCTAAAGCAAACATTAATGCATTGCAGGCAGGCTATAATTATGCTTTGACGATTGAAGCAGTGACGTCATCGTATACTGTACTTCCAGCGAGTAAAAAACCTGGAATTTATAAGAACCTGACAGGTAATCAAGCTACTGCGTGGGGACTTATGGCAGCTGCTAAAAAGGCAAACAGAGACTTGTTTTTGGGAACGTATCCGATTACACCTGCCACAGATATTTTACATGAGCTCACAAAGCATAAATGGTCTGGTGTTAAAATATTCCAGGCTGAAGATGAGATAGCAGGAATTTGTTCTGCCATCGGTGCGAGCTTTGCAGGAGATGTAGCCGTCACCACAACTTCAGGTCCTGGTATGGCATTGAAGACAGAAGCAATTGGCTTAGCTGTAATGACGGAGTTGCCGTTAGTAATAGTCAATGTTCAACGAGGAGGCCCATCAACCGGACTACCTACTAAAACAGAACAAAGTGATCTCAATCAGGCTTTGTATGGAAGGAATGGAGAATGTCCCTTAGTAGTTCTGGCTGCAAGTACTCCGGGTGATTGTTTTCAATGGGCATTTGAAGCGGTTCGAATTGCTATTGAGCATATGACTCCAGTGATTTTATTGTCTGAGAGTTATTTGGGAAATGGCGCTGAACCGTGGCAGGTTAAGTCCATACAGGACCTTCCTGTGATTGAAGCACCTGTATTGAATGGTGATAAAGATAATTGGCAGCCATATGAACATGCTACGGATAAATTAATTCGGAAATGGGTTGTTCCAGGTATGCAAGGAACTCAACATCGTATAGGTGGACTCGAAAAGGAAGAGGGATCCGGAGCAGTATCACATGATCCTGAAAACCATCAGAAAATGGTAAATATCCGAAAAGAGAAGGTGGCTAGAGTGGCCAATTACATTCCGGAACAACGCTATAAAGGTAAGGATGCGAAAAAACTCCTGGTAGTTGGTTGGGGAGGTCAATTTGGAATTCTTTTGGGTGCCGTGAGCGAACTGCAAGAGGAGGGTAAGGATATTGCTTTCACCAACTTTAATTATATCCACCCATTACCGACAAATACGGCAGAAGTCTTTTCAAAATTCGATCGTATTGTTGTGTGTGAACTGAACGATGGTCAATTTGCAAGTTATCTGACGACGAACTTTCCACAGTTTACCTTTGAACGATATAACAAGATTAAAGGTCAGCCATTTACAATTTCAGAGCTGAAGAACAGATTCAATGAACTACTAGAAAAATAAAGTATGGAGAATGTAGCTATTAATTGTCCCTTAAAACCAAAAGATTACGGAAGTGATCAGGAGGTGAAATGGTGTCCAGGCTGTGGAGACTATGCAGTACTCAATGCGGTTCAACGAGTTCTCTCAGAAGAAAATGTGCCGAAAGAGAAGGCAGTTTTTATTTCCGGAATCGGATGTTCATCCAGATTCCCATATTATATTGATACCTATGGTTTTCATTCAATTCATGGACGTCCACTAGCAATTGCGACCGGAACTAAAATCGTCAACCCTGAACTGAATGTGTGGGTAGTCTCCGGTGATGGAGATGCACTCGCAATCGGAGGGAACCACTTTATTCATGCCTTGCGTCGAAATGTCAATTTGAACTTGCTGCTATTTAATAATCAGATTTACGGGTTGACGAAAGGTCAATATTCACCCACAACGAAACAAGGACAGGTTACTAAATCGTCTCCACATGGCACAATAGATATTCCATTTGAACCCGGGAAACTAGTGCTTGGTTCAGAAGGTAAGTTTTATGCCAGAGTAGTGGATACAGACGTGAAATTCATGGCTTCGGTCTTGTTAGCAGCAAATCAGCATACAGGACTTTCGGTGGTAGAAGTATTGCAAAACTGTGTCATTTTTAATGATAAAGTACACGATCTGATTACGAACAAGGCTGCAAAACAGGATCACCAGTTGCTTCTTGAACATGGTAAACCGATGTTGTTCGGTCAGGATAATCAAAAAGGAATTCGATTAAACGGACTGGAATTAGAAGTGGTTACGCTTGGTCAGAACGGTGTTACGATGGACGATATTTTGGTTCACGATGCGCATACTGAATCCGCTGTACTACACAATTTGCTTATTGATATGAAGCTACCGGAATTCCCAATTGCTTTAGGTGTAATACGAGATGTAAAAGCCCTGGCATATGATGAGTTGCTTCATGCGCAAATAGCAGAGCAACAGGAACATGCTGCTTTCAATTCACTAGACGAATTATTTGCAAGTGGAAACACTTTCGAAGTAAAATAAGGAGCTTGTGAAGCTTAGCTAAGTACTTGCATCACATCTTCGTATTCTTGCTTTCTTGTGATACCCAATTCCATGTCTAAATCAATGAATCGGAAGTAAATTTCTTCTAGCTCTTCTTCGTCGATAAGCGTCTCTGCTAAAACGAAAAGCTCATCATTTTCAGCCGCAATATGGTCTTTTAAGTCAGACATGTATTGACAAACTATCTGGTATGCACGTTCGTAGTTTTTTTCGTTCAGATTCTGAGCGATTTCATCACTATACTCGCGAAAACTTTCGTGGTGATCGACAAACTCATCTATCAACTCAGGAAGACTAAAATTTGGATTTGCTTTAATGGCAGGAAACAATATTTCTTCCTCTTTACGATGGTGAAATTCATCAGCGTATTCTTTGAAAAAGTCAAGTATCTTTTCCATTTCTGAGGTAAAGTGTGTGGGATTGTTTTTCCATTCATCCCTTAGATTTGATAGTGCAACCTCTGCTAATTCGATTACATCATGCTCTTTGTTGAGTATTAATATTGGGTTGTTTTGCATTTTTAATTATTTAAATCGTTCAAACTTCTCGAAATGAAAACTTTGATCATTTCTTTACGGTATTTCCTGGAATAGGTATCATTGTCTACTGATCTGCTGGCCTTGTAAGCCTTCTTAATAAGATCTTCCCAATCGTCATGAATGTTTCCTTCAATCACCACCGGTTTGGGGTCTACACCTGCAAGTACAATGCGCAGTTTACCTTCTGCTGTTTTACTGACTGCCGATGTTAAAGAAGTGAAGTCCATGCTCTTTCGCTCTCTTAGTTTGAAGAATACAGTTTCAATTTGCTGGTTTAGAGGGATCAGTATATCCATTACGATGGCTGTAGATGGGAGGTTCCTGGGGAGAACTCCATCTCCGGTATATATATCTTCCAATTTAACTTGATGCGTATCGTCTTTATCCATATATCTTATCTCTGCATTTAACGCTATCAGTGCGGGAGCGGTATCTGAAACTAATTCGGAAAAGCAAGCATTTTTACCTCCAGTGGCGATACATATATCTCCGTCGCATTTAAGACAATAACCAATAGACTCGCGCCACCATTCGGATTGATTAAAGAAGAGACATCTGTTTTCGCACAGGATATTCCCACCAATCGTCGCTGTCTTTCGAATTAATGGAGAGCCAACAGATAACGCTGCTTCGATAATAACCGGATATTCTTTGCGAAGAATATCTGAGAACTGAAGGTCTTCTAGGATTTCGAGCGCACCTATTCGAAGATAATCTCCGATCTTTGCAATTCCTTTAAGTGAATCAATTTTTGTCAGATCGATTAAACACGTAGTGTTGTCATTCCCCTGATATCTGTTTACCATGACATCAGTTCCACCAGCTATAAAACGAAAATCATGCTCTGATGCAACTGCTGCGCGAATGGCATCCTTGAGTGATTCTGCTACTATGTATTTTTGTTCCTTTACCATGTTATCGTATTAAGCGCTTACAGTATTTTTATTCTTCACCTTGATTTCCTTCAGAACTTGCTCAGAGTTAAGGGGCAGTGATGTTACTCGAACACCAATTGCGTCATAGATCGCATTAGCTACCGCTGGTATTATCGGGTGAATGGCACCTTCGCCACATTCCTTCGCTCCAAAAGGACCTTCCGGGTCTATCGTTTCAATGATGTTAGTGTGAATAGGAGGGGTGTCTTTGCTCGTTGGAATCTTATAATCTACTAAGTTGCCGTTTACCAACAGTCCGTCTCTATAGATCATTTGTTCACTAATTGCCTGGCCCAGTCCCATGTGCCATGAGCCTTCAAGCTGACCTTCAACAGCCAGCGGGTTTAAAGCCTTACCAGCATCATGCGCACCCCAGATTTCCAGAACTTCGGTATGCCCCGTTTCCGGATCTACTTTTACTTCACAGACAACAGCTCCAAAACTGTAAGAAGGGCTGAGACCTGCACCTGCCCCTTTGAAGTCACCACCTAACTTGGGCGAATTATAAGCACCGCTGCTGTTTAACGCTCCAACCTTCCGGGTGGCAATTTCTATGGCTTCTACCCAGGTAAGATCAACAGTCTTGTCATTTGTAAAGACTCTTTCTTCTTGCAAATTGATTTCAGATATTGGTACATTATGTTCCGAAGCTATGGCTTCAACTATTTGTTCCCGAAGGTTTTCTGATGCAGTTTTAGCGGCATTTCCCGCCATGAAAGTAACTCGACTTGAATAGCTACCCAGATCAATAGGGGTAAGGGTAGTATCGGCGGCGACCACAAATATATTATCAAGACTTAATCCTAGAACTTCAGCAACTATTATCGCCAGCATTGTGTCGCTACCTTGTCCGATATCACTAGCGCCAGAAGTAACCAGAACACGGCCGTCCAGGTCGACTTTTAAATGAACAACAGATTGCGGATATTGGTTCCAGTGTATAGGCAAGGCACTGCCACTTATAAAGAAACCACAGGCTACGCCAATTCCGTGACCTTCGGGTAGTTTACCGTGCTTTTCTTTCCAGCCCGACAATTCCATAACTTTTCTCAGGGATTCTTCACTACCATTGCTTGTGATGCGATATTGTCCAACTGTCAATGTGTTTTCGTCTATGAAATTTTTTAATCGCAACTCACAAGGATCCATATTTAGTTTTTCAGCTGCGCGATCTATGAGTGTTTCAATCGCGAACCTTGAGTTGACCGCACCGTGTCCACGCATCGCACCGCTCTGTGGTTTATTGGTGTAAACACGTCTTGTTCTGAATCCAAAGTTCTCAATTTTATAAGGTGCTTGTAGGAGGACACCATTATAATAAGAGGTTACAACACCAAAGCTTCCGTAAGCGCCTCCATCGATAATGATATCCGCATCCAATACATCAAAGGTCCCGTCGTGTTTGACGCCAAGATCCATTTCCATCGTCGTTGGATGTCGACCGTGATTAGTCAGAAATACTTCTTCGCGGTTAAATCGTACTCTTACAGGTTGACCCAGCACTCTCGAAAGATGAGCAATGATCATCTCATGTGGGAATGGGTCTGATTTACCACCAAAACCACCACCTACATAAGGCTTAATTACGCGGACTCGATTCATCGGAATTTCCAAAACCTTTGCCAAATAACGATGTAAATAATGAGGAACCTGTGTGGCCGTGATAATTGTCAGCCCATTTTCATCCCAATATGCAGTAGCCGCATGTGGTTCCGTAAATCCATGATTTACGCCCTGGAAAGTGAATTCGGCATGAATTAGATTGTCAGTTTCTTCGAGTCCTTGTTGCTGGTCGCCAAATCGAAGCTCAGCTTTCTTGTGAATGTTGTTATTGAACTTACAGTGGTCATGAATTTGTTCATTTTCTCCGACATCTTCGCAAGATTCCATCATTTCGAAGAACGGATGTAGTGGTTCGTATTTAACCTTTATCTTTGAACAAGCTTCTTTCGCGATAGCCTCAGTATCTGCGGCAACGGCAGCGACAATTTCTCCGATGTATCTAACCTTTTCAACGGCCATAGCTGTTTCATCCTGAGAAATAGGAAGAACCCCGAATTTAACCGGCAACTCACGTCCAGTTATAACACTATGGACACCTTTGATCGCTTCAGCTTCGGAGGTATCGATAGCTATTATTCTAGCGTGTGCGTGGGTACTCCTCAGAAAAGAGCAGTGAAGGGCATTTTTAATTTGAATATCATCTGCATAGTCAGCCTTGCCTTGTACTTTCTTTTGAGCTTCAATGTATGGTCGTGATTGACCAACCATGTTGTATTTTGTGTTAGATATATCCTGATTAGTCTCATTGTCAACATATGCCTGTACCGCGTCAATAATTTTTTTATAGCCGGTACATCGGCATAGGTTGCCGGAAAGCGCTTCACGGATTTCATCTGTTGACGGATTCGGATTTGATTCGAGAAACTCTAGAGAGGTCATAATCATACCGGGAGTGCAATACCCACATTGAATTGCGCCTTTTTCAACGAACTTTTCCTGAAGTCTATGTAGCTTATTTTTATCCGCAATTCCTTCTATTGTTGTAATCGAAGATCCTGCAACACGCATGATCGGCGTGATACAACCTTGAACAATTTTGCCATCTACAAAGACGGAACATGCTCCGCAACTTGCTTGTTCACAACCAAGTTTGGTCCCGGTTAGATGAATCTTGTTTCGTAAGACATGCGCCAACGTATCATGAGCTTCAACCAGGAGATTGTGTTCTTTTCCGTTGACTGTTAAACTAATTGCTTCCATTCTATACCTCTTTCATTCAGTTATATACCTGCACCAATACTCTTACCGCCATCGACGTATATTGTCTGACCTGTTATGAATTCTGTCTCTGATTGACTTAGAAAACTGACGACATTTGCTATATCTTCAGGCTTGCCCATTGTTCGGGTAGGTTGTGCCTTGATCAATTTTTCTTTCACGTGATCCGGTAGTTTTTGAGTTAAAGGAGTGTCAATCAATCCGGGAGCTATGGCATTAACATAAACCCCATATCGTCCTAATTCCAGTGCGAGTGAACGCGTCATACCTATCACTCCTGCCTTGGACGCAGCGTAATTACTCTGTCCCGGGTTACCAAGCCACGCACGCGATGAGATATTGATTATTCGTCCTTTCTGTTGCTCCTTCATAAGTTCAGCAGCATACTTGCACATAGTCCATGTACCCTTCAGGTTTATGTCGATGACTTTATCAAAATCTTCTGAAGGCATATTCCATATCAGGTTATCTCTGATGATTCCGGCGTTATTGATAAGAACATCGAGACCGTCATAGTTCTGCTTGATTAGTACAAACAGTTTTTCTACATCCTCTGACTTACTGATATCGCCGCAGAAGAAAGAAGCGTTCTTTCCAAGTTCTTTAGTAAATATTTCACCATGATCCCGGTCAATATCCACGAGCAGCACATAGAATCCATCCTTGATAAGTCTTTGGCATATCGAACGACCTATACCATTTGCTGCACCTGTTACTATGGCTACACTATTTTCCATTTTTAACTTCAATTAGTTTGGCGAGAATGCTAACGGCAATCTCATAAGGATCCTCTGCTTTTATTTTAAGTCCCATTGGCATGTCAACCTGATTCAATTGTTTCTTCGTTGCCAGTTTTCCTTCCGTAAATTTCTTCTTGGTTATCTCCACCTTTCTTTTCGATCCAATCATACCCAAATAAGCATGAGGCTGGTTAATGCAATAATTAAGGATATCACGATCTATGGCGTGATCGTAGGTCATGATAGCGATGAATGTATGTTGGTCGAAAGGAAGAACAGATAATACTTCCCGATGGTCGATGTTCATTTTATTGATTCCATCGATTTTCAGTGCATCCAGATATTCGCTTCGGTCATCGATTACGTAAACTTCGAAGCCTATCGGAATAGCGAGTTTCGCAAGTGCTTCACCGGTATGTCCAGCTCCAAATATGTAAAGTCGACTTTTGGGCATTTCAGGTTCTATGTATATGTAGACCGTGCCTCCACAGCACATGCTGTGTTCATGTAAGAGGTCATGCTTAAAAAGCTTCGGTTCACCTTTATTAATTTGATTAAGTGCATCTTTAATAACCTGTTTTTCCAGGCTGCCGCCGCCAATTGACCCTTTGATTTGTCCATTTTCATTGACCCACATTTTGGCTCCAATTTTTCTCGGGGTTGAGCCTTTTGTATCAACAACAACGCACAGAGCTTTTCGATTACCTGTGATATTTGATACCGGTATCGCACTTTCATAGCTCATATGCTGTGTTTATAGATGGAATAAGCCGTTGAAATATCCTGCGATATTGCATGGGCGTGTTTATATTCTGCACTATACTGATATCGTTAACCTCAACCTCATCTGCTTGATATTTTTGTAATACGTCGCGGAGAGTTGATTTGTCCGGACTACTGCAAATATCTTCGATTATCTCATCTGAAATAAGAATCGGGTGTCCGCCACGGGCATGAAATTTCGGACGACAGTATGTCTTTGTATCAGAATTCAATAACGATGTAAGTGTATTGGAAGTCACAAAAGGATTGTCCACATTGTGCAGGAAATTGAACTCGAATTCTTTGAGGGATGGTAAACCTAATTTGATCGAGTGCATTCTACCTTTCTCGGGTTGATCATTCTGTATTAATACAAGCTTGTCACAAGATTGCGCCAAACATTTTTCATAATAGCTAATCAACTTTTGGTTCATAACGACTACCACCTTGTGTACGCCATAGTCACAATAAGCCCGTACAATTTGTTCTAAAAAGTCTTTTTGACCCAGGAAGGGAAGACGAGCTTTTGGGTATTTCATTCTCGATGAAATGCCTCCCGCAAGGATTAGAACTCCAAATGAAGTGTTTCTTTTTATATAGTTATTACGAACCATGAAGTAACATCTTCTTTGCTTCTAATTCTTCCTCTGATTCCTGATTGTCATCGTCATCGACGCAACAGTCTACAGGACAAACAGTCGCGCATTGGGGTTCATCATGAAAACCTACACATTCTGTGCATTTTTCAGGGATGATAAAGAAAAACTCATCAGATAATGGTTCTTGCTCCTCATAAGGATCAATTAACTCACCCGAATTAAGCTTGAATTCGTCAGTAACCTCTGTGCCTTCTGCTACTGTCCACATTTCACCGCCTTCATATATGGCATTGTTGGGACATTCGGGCTCACATGCGGCACAATTTATACACTCGTCCGTAATAATAATAGCCATGTCATAGATTTTTTTCTATTTGATCAATATTACTAGAAAAAAAGGCTATAAACTATGATATTAATCATAGTCTGGACAAGTTTGAAAATTGAAAATTAGATGGTTTTATGCGCTTGAATGAAGCCATAAAATTGGAGTGTTTGAATCCTAGTCTTTTACGCGTTCAACGTATACACCGGTTCTCGTGTCTACTTTTATTTTTTCTCCTGTATCAATGAACAATGGAACTTTGATTTCCGCTCCTGTGGAGATAGTTGCCGGTTTTAGTGTGTTCGTTGCTGTATCTCCTTTTACACCCGGTTCAGTATAAGTTACTTCAGTGATTATATGCATCGGTAATTCAAGAACAAGAGGCGATTCTTCTTCCGCATGAAATAGTATGTTGCATACCATACCTTCAGTGAGAAATTCAGGCTTTTCGATTAGCGACGGCGGAATGTTGACCTGCTCATAAGTATCATTGTTCATAAATACATAGCTGTCACCATCGTTATACAAGTACTGATATTCTCTGTTTTCAATTCGAACAATATCAATTTTATGTCCTGCAGAAAAGGTGTGATCTAAAACTTTTCCTGTTTCAATCTGACGCATTTTAGTACGCACAAAGGCAGGACCTTTTCCTGGTTTAACATGCTGGAATTCAATGATCTGATAGAGTTTGTCATTCAGATTTATGCACAATCCGTTTTTTATGTCTGATGTAGTCGCCATTTATGTAAATTTGTGAGACACGAATATAATAATATTCTTTTCACCTGACGAAAGGGTATTTTCATTCAAAAAAACGATACACATGGCTTGGGATGATTTTCTGAATTACTCACTATTTGAAATAGGAAATTTCAATCTACTAATTGGTAACCTCTTTTTGTCGATCATAGTTGCGGTGGTTACCTGGTTCTTAATCGTTATCCTCAGGAAAGCAATTCTTCAGCCAAGGTTTATCATTGACAAGATCGATAGCAAACGTCGCAATTCGATCTTTTTGATTCTTAAATATTTCATTTGGGTTATCAGTGTGATTATCATGCTGGAAGTAATCGGTGTTGAAATTACGATGATCCTGGTTGGTTCCACAGCTTTATTAGTTGGTCTGGGATTAGGTCTGCAACATATTTTTACTGACCTTGTTTCAGGTTTGTTCCTCTTATTCGAAGGTACAATTAAGATAGGAGATATTCTGGAAGCAGATGGCGTTGTAGGGAAAGTAGTGGAAGTGAATCTTCGTAGTACGGAGCTTCTAACACGTGATGACACGACCATCATTATTCCAAATTCGAAGTTCGTGGTAGAGAAGGTGAGTAACTGGTCTCACAATTCTGAATCCGTTCGTTTCTGTGTGAAGATTGGTGTTGCTTATAGTTCAAATGTTGAAAAAGTAATGAGCTGTCTTCAGGAGGCTATGGAGGAAAATCCGGAAGTTTCTATTAATCCTAAACCCTATGTGTGGTTCACAGATTACGGTGAATCAGCGATGCAATTTGAAATGTATTTTTGGTCTAAAGGTGTTTTTGGGATCGAAAAGACGAAATCAGATATTCGGAGAGCGGTTCACATCAAACTAAAAGAAAACGATCTTGTTGTGCCCTTTCCGCAGCGTGACATTCATATCAAAGGTCTGGAAAAATTTCCTCAATTCTTTAAAGGGGAGGAGTAGAGCCCTTTCTCTTTCATTCGTCTCTCAAATTGATCAGCATTGTTCGCGTGAACAAAGAGGTAATCACCTTGTTCTTTCTGCGCTCCGGCTTCTTTAAGGATCTTAAAGTTTGCAATTCCATATTGCAAATAACCAAGCTCTCGGAATAGGTTTAACATAGACTCCGTATTCTCCGGGTCAATTTCAATCTGTATCATTGGATGAAATCGTTCAAGTACGGGTTTGATTTCATTGAAAACAACTGGCTCGTATCCTTCAATATCGCATTTGATGTAATCCAATCGATCGAATTCACTTAACAGTTCGCTTCCTTTCACAACTTCTACTTCGTGCGTTCTGTGGGCATTCTTTTCTTCCTCAGATTTTGCAATATGAGGCAAACCCGTACGAATCATTCCGTTTGATTCAGGCATCACCATCGTGATAAGTCCCCGTTCATTACCTAGCGCATAGTTGACCACTCTTGCGTGCTTATATTTTCTTAAAAATCCTGATAGAACTTCGAAGAAGGGTTTTACCGGCTCAATGGAGAGTAATTTTCCGTTTTTAGTGAGTTTCGCGAAGGTTTTGGAAAAGTAACCTAGATTAGCCCCGATATCTACTACGGTGTAGTCCCTATCAATTAACTCACGCACCATGTAATGGTATTTAAACCTTTGGTCGCGTCTTAATAAACCTAAGTTGTAAAGCAGGTAGAAACCACGGTGAAGCGTCTTTAGATAGACCCGTTCAGGTAGAATTTTAAAGAGTAGTTTCTTGATCCAGAATATCATCGTGTGCGAAGTTAAGTTTTTAGATTGAAATCAAAATAGCTGATAAATTAATCGTATATTCAAATATGGTTCAACCAACACGATTGGATTTGGAACCTACTTCGCAAGAAGGACCCATACAGACATATTTGAAGCTTAGGAAAATATTCTTAAGGAGAGACTTTGGGATCGGAAATTGGACCGCACTTCTTCGGAAGACAGATTTCTGACAGCGGATAATTGAACTTCCCAGCAATCCTAAACGTGTTAATTGAGGCTTCAATTAACCAGCTGTATGGGTTTTTTAATTGACCTCAAGGATCTTAACTTCTGTTCTTCGATTTTCCTGGTGCTCTTCCTCTGAACATTTTACGCCGTTCTTACAATGATTCACCAATTGTGTCTCACCGTATCCTTTCGCTTTGATTCGATGCGACTTAACACCTTTTTGAATGAGGTAATCAACGCAGCTTTGCGCTCTTGCTTGACTTAGTCGCTGGTTATAACTATTGCTACCTCTTGAGTCGGTATGTGCACTCAGCTCAATCTTAAGGTCGTTTTTAATGATGAAATCTGCCAGTTTATCCAATGATCGCATACTTTCAGATCGTAAAGTACTTTTATCGAGATCATAGAAAATGTTTTCTAATTTAAATTTCTCTCCTTTCTTGATAGGAGGGAGCTCTAATTCAATATCGATAACCTTATCATTTTCATTGGCAGAATTAAAAGAGATATCTGCGTCGATAAAGCCTCTCTTAGCGCCGTGGGCCCAATACACTTTATTTCGATCAACGGTTAAAGTTACCAGTCCTTCACTATTGGTGATAAGAGTCGTGTCCCATCCAAGGTTGTAATCTGTTATTGTTGCAGTTGCATCAGGAATAATTCGCTTCGATTCTTTTTCGGTAACTCTTAAATGTACCTGGATGGTCGTTGGTTTCAGTAATAGTTCGCAATGTAGTGTGGAATCCTTTCGTATGCCTGTAGAGGAAACGGTTTTTTCTTTTAATAATATAAACTCCTCCTTCTTGGTATAAACGCGATACTCATTATCGATCGAGATAGGATAACTAAACTTACCTGCAATATCTGTATTTACTGAATCGCGAGTTTGTGTAGTCATATTAACGATCCAAACAAATTGATCTGCAACCGGCTCTTTTTCAGCATATACTGCATAGACCTCTCCTTCCAGGTTAACGTTGATCAACCTTCTCTTGACATGGTAGATTCGATCTATATTATCTCCTCGATTACTCGATAAGAAACCAATTTCACCCGATTTATCGAATACGAGTCCAAAGTCATCGTGCGAAGTATTGACTGGATAGCCAATATTACGTGCCGCTGAATTAGTGTTCAGATTTACTTCGAAAATATCCAGGCCTCCAAGACCGTAAAACCCATCAGAAGCGAAGAACAATGAGTTGTCATGAACAAAAGGGAACATTTCATTTCCAGCGGTATTTACCGCATCTCCCAAATTGACTGGTTCGGTCCAGCTATTACCTTTTCGATCACAACGATAAATGTCGGTGCCACCCTTCCCACCAGGCATATTGGATGTGAAGTAGATAGAGTTCCCGTCAGGACTATAAGTCGCATGACCGACGTCATACTTCTCTGAATTGAATTCGAATGGTACTAATTCAGCCCATGTTTTACCCGTGTTTTTTGAAAAGTAGAGGGATAGACGGATTACTTGCTTACCGTTTTTCTTACTAATCTCATTCTTTGTTATGACCATTTCCGTTAAGTCAGGACTGAATGCAACGGGTCCGTCATGTGCACGAGAAATGAAGTTGTGCTTGAGTAGAAAAGGTTTACTCAGACTAGAGTCCATTTCGAAATTAGACTGCATGACGTTCAGGAAATAGTCATTGTCCCATCCGTACTTAGGTGTTGCGAATCCGGTGTTTTCTGATTTGCTCACATACGTAATAGCCTCTCCGAAATAAGCTACACCAAAGTCTCCTTTACCACTATTAATAGACGCTTCTTTAACTTTATAAAAGGCAGAATCTTTGAATAACTGGTCGAAATCGGACTTGCTTTGATGAAGCTTAGCAAAAAAAGAATTCGCGGGAAATAAGTTGGCGCTTTCACGGATTAGTACCTCAGACTTACCGTAATTCTCATTATATCTCAAGGCTTTGATGAACATTTTGCGGTCTTCTTCAGTCAATGAATTTGCGTCATGAAGCTTCTCGAAATGATAAATCGCTTGAGGCATATTATAGAGCTTGTACTGACATATCGCAGCCCTGCGTACATTTTCCCAGTCAGATTTCTTTTTCGCTTTGTATTTGTCAGCTGCGAGTTCCTCATACATTTCGACACATTGTGCGTATTCTAAAAGTTCGAAATGCTGATCAGCTAATTTTTGTTTTAACTGCGCTGCCGAGCTAAAAACAATCAGAAAAGTTGAAAGTACTAGTACAAGGTGTTTCATTAGAAATAACGTGGAGATGTGTACGTAGAATTCTTTGGTTTAAAGTCGTATCGAAGGAACAATTCATGTGATCCATATTGATATGTCCTCAAGCCGTTAATCGGAAAATCATAGACGTAGCCGATACTAAAAGTGTTCTTCAGGTGATATAAACAATTAATTCCCATCGATTCATTATAACGATACATGATACCGGTAGTAATCTTGTCATACATATGCAAACTCACATTCGCATCAATTGTAAACGGAACGTGAGGGGTAAACTTGAATAGGAGAGAAGGCTGAAGTTTGAATACGCTGTTCAGATCGATCAAATATCCTGCTGAAACAAAGTAATGTCTAGAGTTTAATAGTTGTGTAATTGAATCGGTTGAAAATTCTTCACTTGCTTCAAATACGCGGGGTACTGAAAGACTCAGATAATGTTTCTTGCCGTAGTAATACAATCCAGCTCCTAAATTTGGTTTAAACGTACTGAAGCTACTTCCATAGTACGGATCATTCTGATCGTAAACATTTAAATTCGAGAAGTCATAGCTAATCATATCAAAGCCGCCTGATATTCCTGCGGCTAACCTGCTTTCGTTCTTATTCAGAACTACACTACCGCTGAGATCTACATAAGAAGCAGTTCTCGACCTGGCTCCAATTTGATCATTTACCATGTGAGCCCCAATTCCTAGTGATTTCTGGAGTAAAGGCGCATGAACACTAAACCATTGTGTTTTCGGGGCGCCTTCAAAATCAACCCATTGAAAGCGTGCAATTGCTATCGCACTTAATGCATCTCGGCTACCAGCATAGGCAGGATTGATATACAATTTGTTATATAAGTATAGAGACATCTGCTCATCTTGCTGAGCCATCGATCCAAAACTAAAGGATACGAATACGAGCGCTATGTAAAGTCGTAATTTCTTCATTAGTACTGAACTTCAATGTATCCTTTAAATGGAGGTTTATCTCCTTCGTTTAAGCGAATGATATAGAAATATGTTCCGACAGGAACAACTCCTTCTTCGCCAATGTTGGTTCCTTTATTTGGTATCCCGTCCCAACTATTGTCATATGGTGAAGCATAATATATCATTGTTCCCCATCTGTTATAGATCTCCACTTCGGCAAATTCGAACTTGTCGAGACCATCTATATACCAGTAGTCATTATGATCATCTCCGTCCGGCGTTAATAGATTTGGTATAAAGAGGCAATTTTCGTTGTTCGTGACCTCTACATAAGTTGAATCATATCCAAGACAGCCATTGCTGTCAACGACTGTCAGGTAATACCATCCCGTATTTGTATACTCAGCCTCACTGGTCACCATTGGATTCTGCTCGTTTGATGAAAATCCTCCAGGTCCTGTCCAAACGTAATTCTCACCACCGAGTCCCGACAATAGAATTGTTTCACCCGGACAGTAGGTCGTGTCCCCCGGAGAATTTGCAGGAACATTTGTTACTACAAACACGAAGACGCTGTCTTCACTCATGCAACCGTTATCATCTGTTCCGATGACACTATAGTAGCCCTGGTTATCACCATCAATATCAAAGATTATGATGCTTGTATCTGTTGATGTAAAACCATTTGGTCCCGACCAATTGTAATTAGTAGCGCCGGTAACGTTAATATTAGCTATTGTCCCCAAGCAGTACGTTCCATTAGTATTATCAGCTGTGATTGTTAGTTGTGGTAGATTTAGAACTTCAACCAATATAGAATCGCTTGCCATACATCCTTCTGAATCGGTTCCGGTCAAAACATAGATACCGGCTTCTGCACTCGTTGCATTCGGTACTGAAATTAAACTATCAGTACTAGAAAATCCATTCGGCCCGGTCCACGAATAAGATATCGCTCCTGATCCTTCAAGGATAATTGTCTCATTAAGACAAATGGTGGAATCATCTCCAAAAGCAGATACATCTACCGGTGGATTCATCAAAACAGTTATCGGTACACAAGTAGAAGGTCCGGTACAACCTGAAATGGTTGCGCTTACACAATATGAACCCGAGGTACTCGGCGTTACATTATTAAGTGTAATGTTGTTTCCGGTATTCGTATAACTGTTAGGACCAGTCCAGTTAAAAGTGACACCACCCATTGAGTTTGTAGCATTTAATTGCACGCTACCGTCAAGACAAGGAGTACTATCGCTTACTGTTATGCTTGGTGCAGGAGGTGCTCCAGGATTCGATACCGAGAACGGTCCAAAATCACTCGAACACATATTTCCATCCGTTACGGTTAGGTAATATGTTCCGGCCGGGATATTATTCAGGTTAGCACTTGTTCCGATTGTATTGGTTCCGTCTGTCCAATTGTATGTCACAACCGGGACGCCATTAGCAACAGCTCCGGTAAGAGAACCATTGGAAGCACCGCAATCTGAATCATTGCTTGTAGGATTAACGGTAAGCGTTGGATTTGGGTTCACAATTACGTCAATGGTGTCCTGATCCACACAGCCGTTTGCATCAGTTCCTTCAACTGAATAGCTTGTATTTCCGGTCGGTGATACATTGATCGAACTACCCGTTTGAGCATTACTCCAAACATAGGTGCTAGCACCTGTAGCCGTTAGTGTCAATGAGGTTCCATCGCAAATTGCAGCCGAGGCCCCATTGGTAATATCCACTACAGGATTTGGATTCACTGTAACAGTTACATCAAGCATCTGTTTGTAATCACAAAGCCCTGTCACTTCGCAGTAATATGTTTCTGTAGTAGAAGGATATACAACCACTGATTGTGTTGTAGAGCCATCATGCTGCCAGTCGTATGAGCTTGCCCCCGGAGGCGCCGTAAGTTCAACAGAATCTCCCACACAAATAGGAGGGACGTTTGCTATATCAGGAAACTGAACACCCGAGTTGGCTGTTATTGTATAGTTACAAATATCACCTGCATAACCGTCGACCATGAGGTAATAATCATTCCCCACAGTTAAATTGTTGGCGGTGATCGTGAATCCCGTACTACTTTCTTCAAAATTAGATACCGGAACAAAATTCGTACAGTTGTTTCCTTCAAATATTTGCATTTGAAGTCCACCGGAAGGATAGTTTCCAACCCAGCAGTCATAAATGCTAACACTCAATGTAGCAGAAGTTGATGAAGCTGTAAACTTGATCCAGCTATTATTGTCAATGACCACATCATAGAATGGTGCGCCCGTTCCCCATGGACCTCCCTGACCAAAAATACCTCCCGTATTAATTCCATCAGGCATGTTGACCCCATTGATATCTTCGTTGTTGCCGCGCATATTATCGGGACGATCCGGTGTGTAAGAAGCACTTGTTGATGCACTATATCCATTAATATCACAAATGTAGAGGGCATTAGCACAATCGTCGTTAGTCGCTGTGGATACGCAAATACCAAAAGTTCCGGTAGAAGTTCCAAATCCCCAATAACGTAAATAGACAGTGTCACCTGGAGTCAGTCCGGATTCCGAAATAAATGGAAGCAGATCATTTGAAGACCCTGGAAAATTATGGTCATCTGAACAAACTATTTGAGTCAATGAATTACAATCTCCGGTATAGAGTGACATTACTCCGTCAGTAATATATCCTGCACCTCCATTTGGTTCCGGAGTTACGTCCACATTACCGGATGGAGGAACCACGATTGCAAACCAAACGTCGCTTGAGCTGGAAGAAAATCCTCCAATCGCTGGGCCACTACCACCAATACATGATGCCGGTGCAGGAGCCCCCATGGATGCACTTGCTCCGACTGTTGTGAACTGTGAGTACTGGCATGCAGAAGTTACCTCCGGCAACAAAATAGCATTACAAGGCTCGTCGTTTGTCGGAACTGCCGTTGGAGTACCTGTGACGCAGATATTAAAATCTCCTGTTGCTCCTTGATAATAATCGTAAACACGAACATAATAAGTGAGTCCTGGTGTTAGACCGACAACGCTTGAAGATTCCGCTTGTGCCGTGAAGTTGTCATCTACGCAATCCAAAGAATTGAGGGATCCGCAAGATCCTTCATAGACTTGAAAGACCAGATCCAGATTGTCAATTGGACTAACTTCAATATTTTGAAGTGAATTGGTAGCTACGAAACTAAACCAAACATCGTCATCGGCAAATCCTGAGCAACCTGGAGAAGACTCTGTCGCACCATTCGTTGTAGCCGATGTGTAGGTACAAGTAGAATTGACGTTAAGTGAAATCGCAGCTGAACAATCATCATTAGATGGGGCAGGCGGTGGATTCGTGACACAAATAGTGAAGTTTCCTGTGCCTGATCCAGTCCAATAGTGATAAACTCTAATTCTGTATGTATTTCCAGCTGTTAACCCGGAATAATTGATTGTTTCTGCAATGCCATCACCGTAACTGTCTTTACAAACCAGTGACGTCAAACTTGCACACGAGCCTGAGAATAGCTGTACGACCGGGTCCATACCGGCGTTTGGAGTTACTATTATTTGATGTGAGCTTGCTGTTGCAACAAACTGATACCAAACATCGTCATCCGATGTTCCTGTACATCCTGCGATTGTCTGCGTAGCCCCGCTTGTTGTCCCTGCAACGGGAGAGGAACAATTAGCTGTGACGGAAATGGATGTTGCTGATGAGCAATCATCTGATTGACCGTTTACAACAAGCGAAACAAATAAGGCTGATATAAGTATTAGTTGTTTCATTTGTTCAATTCTATTTCAACGAAACTCAATGGTTCAAGTCCCAGCTCCGTTAATTTTCGTTTGACATCGATTGGAGAAAAATCAGAATCGTTTTCTGCGCGTTCTTCTCTCATATCAGCAAGTTGAATAATGATTTCGCCTTTTTTCGAATCCTCTTTGTAGTTAATCTTTATCCAATCAACATAGTCGAGTGATTGACAATAAGCTTCAAGGGTCTTGTGTTGCTCTTGATCCAATGCGCCCTTAAATCCATACGAATAAGTTTGTGAAAACCCGTTCAATGAAAATAACAATGTAATAAGCAGTAAGTTCTTTCTCATTTGTCGTGCCGTACTCAGTAATAATAGGTCACAAAAATAGAGATATTAAGACAAGAAACCAACTCAGATTCCTTTAAAATCAAGAGTTTACAAGTTGAGGGAGCTACTTAATCGGTTTACTCAAGAGATTGCTATTAAAGCAAAGTTTCGATTATTTTATCCATCGAGTATCCTTCCGCTTCGGCACGATAATTTCGCACAAGTCTGTGTCGTAATATCGGTTTGGCCACTGCTTTTACATCTTCGATGTCCGGTGAGTACTTTCCTCGAAGCGCTCCGTGACATTTAGCACCAATTATTAGGTACTGTGAAGCTCTTGGACCGGCACCCCATGTAATGAAGTCTTTGGTTATTTGTGGTGCATCTTCATTCGCTAATCGGGTTTTTCCGACCAGTTTAACAGCATACTCCATTACGTTGTCTGCAACCGGTATTTTCCTAATCAGTTCCTGGTAACGCATGATTTCCTCTCCGCTAATAACCTGGTTCAGGTTTACTACAGCGTCTGTTGTTGTTGCTTTAACGATCGCCAACTCTTCCGCATAATTCGGATAGTCTACCCAAATATTAAACATAAATCTGTCTAACTGAGCTTCGGGTAGGGGGTATGTTCCTTCCTGTTCAATAGGGTTCTGTGTCGCGAGAACAAAGAATGGTTCAGGCAGTTTGTATGTGTTTCCTGCAGCTGTTACCGACCGTTCCTGCATCGCCTCCAAAAGTGCCGATTGCGTCTTCGGTGGTGTTCTGTTGATCTCATCCGCCAGTATGATATTTGAAAATAGCGGACCTTTTATGAAATTGAAGTTTCGTTCTTTATCTAAAACTTCTGAACCAATTATATCCGAAGGCATGAGATCCGGTGTAAATTGAATGCGATTAAAAGATATACCAAGACAGTCTGAAATAGTATTGACCAAAAGTGTTTTAGCTAATCCAGGTACACCTACAAGCAAGCAGTGCCCTCTCGAAAATATTGAGATCAAAACCTGATCAACTACTTCATCCTGACCGACAATAACTTTGTGAATTTCGTTCTTCAGATCATTATACTGAACCACCAACCGATCAATCGCCTCCTTGTCTGACATATCTTATTTAATTTTTCTTAAAGTTAAGATTTCTATTGTTCCAACCAAGTGCTGTTGAATGTGCAAGAGCGGTATTCTTCGTCTATCCGAATGTAGGCATTTTGTATTTTATTAGCCACCCAAGACTCAACTAATTTCTGCTTTTTATCATTCTCAGCAGCATTTTTGATTAGGGTGTAATCGTCCTTTAGGTTCGCTTTGTGCGGAGCTGTTCTGTCTAACAATCTTACTATCCGAACTCCCTGTCTACGATCATAGATGTTTGTATATAGGTTCGGTTCGCTGATATCACCTTTCTCCATGGCATCTGTGATCAAATAGATCTGCTGGTCGACCTGGCTCAGATCTTCCATGTCCCAGGTGTTCTCACCGGTGATCGGATTGGTTATAATACCTCTGTTCTGTTTGGTTCCCTCATCGTTTGAATATTTAAGTACCGCGTCATCCCAGGTAATTTCAGCAGCTTTTAATTTACGATAGCAAGTATCTATTTTTAACGCAGCATTCTCCAATGCATTATTTGAGAATTCCGGAATAATCAAAATATGGCGACAGGTATAATCTTCTCCTTTGCGCTCAATGAGTTGTGCAATGTGATAACCATATTCCGTTTCAAATACTTCCGATATTTCTCCAACTTCCAACCTCATAATGGTGTTTTCAAATGGAGCCACCATCATTCCCTTAGATGCCTGCATTTGTCCTCCCTGCGATTTTGATCCGGGATCCATGGAATGAATTCTTGCCTGCGTAGCAAAGGATTTACCGTCATCGACGATAGCCTTTCTTATTTCCAAGATTTTATCAAAAGCTCTTTGCTTGTCTTCTTCGGTAATTTCCGGATAATACACGATTTGCTGAAAACTAAGTTTTGAGTTGATAAATGGAATACTATCAGGATGAAGCGAATTGAAGAATTGCTCAACCTCTTTAGGAGTAACAGTCACCTCGGATGTGATTTGCCGTTCCATCTCCTGTGATAGAAGCTGATCACGGATGTCATCTCGAAATTCATTCTTGATTTGTGTAATAGATTTTCCGTAAAACTCTTCCATTTTCTTTCTCCCACCTATCTGATTTTCAATAATCCTCAAACGATTTTCCATTTCAGCATCTACCTGTTGATCTGTTATTTCAATGCTGTCAAGCTTAGCTTGATTGATCAAGAGGTTTTGATACATGAGTTCTTCGAGTATCTGGCAATCGAATTCACGCGTTACGGTTAACCCCGCTTGTCTTGCCTGAAGTTTTTGGATCTGTATATCTGACAATAAAATGATGTTGTCACCTACTTGTGCAACGATTTTATCTATAGTGGTTTGACCAAATATGTTAGTACACCACAGCAGTGTCAGACTAAGGATTAATATGTGTCTCATGCTTCTTCTTAATGGTATTAAATAATTCATTCCCTTTCTTTTCTTTCAGATCCTGTAGCCTCTGACTGATTATAATTTCTTTTATTTGATCGGCTAGAAAATCTATTGGCGGTGCCTCATCTTTGAGTTTATAATCGATAATATTTAAAAAGTAAGTGTGATCCCCTTCCGTAAAATATGTTTTAGTCCTATTCATTACGATATTATCGATGTTATATTTTGAGAGTGGTATATCTTTCGATAGTTCCGTGAAGTATATCCACGTAGAATCGTTGTGATAATAGTTCTCAGCATAAAGTTTAGCATAAGAATTCACATCCTTAAGGTCTTTATCATTTTTTAACAGGAATTTGTAATTGATCTTTTTCTTTTTAAAATCAACAGTACTTGGAATCTTGAGGTATAGCGCTTTTACGATATAATCGTGTAAAATAAATTCCTCCTTGTGTACATCATAGAACTCCTGTAGTTCCTGATCACTGACCACGGTATCCAACAGTTGTTTCAGATGCTGTTCCTCCAGATAAAGTTTTGCTAGCTCTGCCCCGAAGTAATCAGATCTTAATCTTACCAGACTATAATTCTCGGGATCGATAGCTTTTAATTCTTCCATATAGACTTGTTGTTTTGTCCAGTCTTCAAGAAAAGCTTTGTAAACGGAATCGTTCTTAACATCTTCACCGAAGTGTTCCATCAAGATGATGGCTTCTTTTTCTGTCAGTTTATTTTCACCTACGGAAGCAACAACTTTGTCCTTCTCACCACAAGAGGTCAGGATGAAAAAACAAAACAGGCTGACAAAGCTGCCAGCCTGTATTCGTGTTATTTTGTTTCTACTTGCCAAGCGAGTAGAGTACATCTGTATTAACTACAACTTTGTGCTTTTGCTCAAGTTCCTTTAGCCATGTTTGCTCGAGGTAGTTCTGGTAATCTGAAGTAACCGCACCTTTCGCTTCATCAAATTCTTTCTGTCCGGGAGGAATTACTTTCTTTACGTCAATCACAAAGTATTTCCCATCATTTTCGAATGTTTTGTTAACCCCTTCTTTAAGATTCTGATCTTTGATGAATCGGGTCTTTTCTGTATCGAATTTGCCAGAACGATGTCTTAGATTTAGTTCGGAATTCATATTGATCGTATCGAGTATCATTTTTGGCGATACCGTGTCAATCTTTAGCATTTTTTGAACCATATCAGCTGATGCTTGCGAATAACATTCATAGATGTCTGCATCGATTCGTTCGCCCCACTGATAATCAGCTTTATTTTCTTCGTAAAAATTCTTTAGACCGGTTGTGTCCCTCATTGCTTTATTCCACACCATGTCTGACATGATCTCATAAAGCAGGATACCGTCATGATATTCTGTAATAAGTGCTTTAAATGCCGGGTACTTTGAAGCGAGTTTTGATTCTTCGTATGCAAGAATTGCTTCTTTTTCCCACTTGTTATATTGATTATCGATCACTTCTGAAATTTCACTTCCTCTTCGCGCAGAACGGAAGTTCTTCTCCAGGTACTTAGCGAAATCTTTAGTTGTATAATTCTTACCGTCAAGCGAGAACATCATTGTTTCATTTTTGACATCTGCAGCATTAAACATACCGTTGAAGTAAGTTGAATCTAATATATCATTGAAATACTTAATGCCCTTTGAACGCTTGTCTTTGTATTTGTACTCTTTCTTAAGTTTCGCAACAAATGAACTTTGCGTTTGCTTTGAGCGTACATCTTTGGCAACTTTTGCTTCCAATTCCTTTTTCAGCTCTTCAAATGATGGGACCGGGTAGAGTTCAATTCTTTTAATAATATGAAATCCGTAATCTGTGCGAATTGGTTTACTAAAGTCTCCATTGTTTTTAAGTGCGAAGGCAGCTTCTTCAAATTCAGGAACCATTCTAGTGGTAGCACCTGTTCCGAAAACCGGTAGTTTACCGTCTTTGGTATTCGTTGAAGGATCATCTGAAAAATTGCGCACCAGGTCTTCAAATTTCTTGCCTGCTTTTAACTGCTCGTATATCTCATTAATCTTGTCTTCCGCTTTTTGGATTTCGTCCTTTCGTGCTGTTTTGGAAGCTGAAACCATAATATGAGCTGTTTGAATGGTTCCTCTCGCAGGACGCTTATCGGTCACTTTCAATATATGATAACCAAAACGTGTTCTAAAAGGGTCAGAGATTTTTCCCACAGGAGTTTTATATGCCATGTCCTCAAATGGATATACCATCTGGAATGCCGTGAAGTAACCCAGGTCACCTCCGTTTGATGAAGCAGAAGGATCCTCTGAACCTCCTTTGCCCATTGCTACTGATTTAAAATCTTCACCATCCTCAATACGTTGTTTCAATGCTAACAACTGATTGTAGGCGCGAAGTGTATCTGCAGGAGCTGCATTCGGATCAACGCGGATTAAGATATGAGAAGCTCTGACTTCTGTCTTTGTTCTTTCGTATGCCTCTTCAACTAAAGCAACATTTTTGGCCGAATCAATCAGGTATGGCAGTGCTAATTGCTTACGATATCCATTGAGCTCATTCACAAGCTTAGGAATGGTGTCGTATCCCATTGCTTCAGCTTCAGCAACTTTTAGTTTGAATTTTTTAAACAGATCCATGTACTCATCCAGTGACTCCTTGTCATATTTGGGATCATTGTTATTCTTCAGATAGATCTGTAAGAAATCGGACTTTGTAATTTCTGTGTCGTTAATCGTCATGATAACATCATCGTTTTGAGCAACGGCTCCAAGCCCGATAAATGCTGTGATTAAGATTAAAACTACTTTTTTCATACAATTAAATTTTCGGTTAAAGGTAAGATTATTTAATACTATAATTTGGTGCTTCACGCGTTATTGTAACGTCGTGCGGATGGCTTTCGTTGACCCCCGAGCTCGTTATCCTTACAAATTTTGCGCCTTTTAAGTTTTCAATGTCTTTCGCGCCGCAATATCCCATACCTGATCGCATCCCTCCGATAATCTGATACATCACTTCAATTAGCTTTCCTTTGAAAGGTACTCGTCCTGAGATTCCCTCTGGCACTAATTTCTTTACATCATCTTCGGTGTCCTGGAAATAACGGTCTTTTGATCCTTGTTGCATGGCTTCCAAAGAGCCCATTCCACGGTACGTTTTGAATTTTCTTCCCTGATAAATAATCGTCTCACCCGGTGACTCTTCTACACCAGCGAACATAGATCCGACCATGACCGTATCAGCTCCTGCTGCGATTGCTTTTACAATGTCCCCGGTGTACCGGATACCCCCATCTGCAATTACCGGAACTCCAGTTCCTTCAAGAGCAATTGCCACATCATTAACAGCTGTCAACTGAGGAACACCAACACCCGCAATTACACGAGTTGTACAAATAGAACCCGGACCAATTCCTACTTTAACGGCATCAGCTCCTGCGTCAACAAGGAATTTCGCCGCTTCCGCAGTTGCTATATTTCCAACAATGACGTCAAGATCGGGATATTTCGTTTTTACCTCTTTAAGTTTAACAACTACCCCTTGTGTATGACCATGTGCCGTATCGATTACAATAGCATCAGCTCCTGCTTCAACAAGTGCATCAACACGTTCCATTGTGTCAGCCGTTACACCTACAGCTGCAGCTACACGTAGACGACCGTAGGTGTCTTTACACGAATTAGGGTGTTCTTTTACTTTGATAATGTCTCTGAATGTAATCAGTCCGATAAGTTTATTGTACTTATCAACTACCGGTAACTTCTCTATCTTGTTCTTCTGAAGAATTTCTTCTGCGGTATTCAGGTCTGTATTTTCTGATGTCGTGATAATATTTTCAGATGTCATCACTTCAACAATTGGACGCCTTAGGTTTTTTTCAAATCGTAGGTCACGGTTAGTAACAATACCTTTAAGCTCACCTTCATTTCCAACCACCGGAATTCCACCAATCTTATTTTCTTTCATTAGAGTAAGAGCATCTTCTACGATCGCATCTTCTGATAAGGTAACCGGGTCGAGTATCATTCCGCTTTCAGATCGCTTTACCTGTCTCACTTGCAAAGCCTGAGATTCAATACTCATGTTTTTGTGAACAACACCAATTCCACCTTGCTGCGCAATAGCAATAGCAAGATTGGATTCCGTCACCGTATCCATGGCAGCGGCCACAATGGGAGTTTGTACTTCAATGTTTCTGGTTAGCTTGCTCGACAGAGAAACGTCCTTTGGTAGGACCTCAGAATAAGCGGGCACGAGCAGAACATCGTCGTATGTTAATCCCACTGTAATCTGAGTAATATTTGAAAGAGACATAAGTGAACTTATTTGTGAAATAAATTCCTGCAAATTTAGCACTAATTTTTCAATTTACTTTTGGTACGATTTTTCTAATTGTTAAAGAATCGAAAATACTTTGTTAATAAAGATTTAAATAGTTACTCTTGTTAAAGATTATCGACGATTATGAGGATCAATATTCTTCTTTTTTTCATCCTAATTAGTACGGCTTTATTTGCCCAGGAAAACGACTCGTTATACCTAGATTCCAATTTGATTCAACTATCCGGCGTTGTTGTTACACATGAAGAGCTGGAACCCATGCCATACACAACTGTCTTTGACAGATCCCAGCGTAGAGGAGTAATAGCCGATTATTACGGATACTTTTCATTGGTTGTTTTACCGGGAGATACACTGTTCTTTTCATACTACGGATATAAAACTTCCAGCTTCATCGTTCCGGACACGCTTAAGGATAATCGCTATTCGATTATTCACATGATGCATGAGGACACATTGAATCTGCCTGCAGTGGTTGTTTACCCATGGCCGTCCAGAGAAGATTTTGCAAGAGCTTTTCTGGAAATGAAGCCTTATGATGATGCGCTTAGAAGAGCTCAGCGTCAACTATCTGGTGAAAGCCTGGCCTTTGTCGCTGCCAAATTGGAGGGAGACGCATCGCTTGCGCATGGATATCTTCAGAATCAACAGTACACTCAGCTTTACACGAACAAACAACTTCCAGTCAACAATTTACTCAACCCATATGCCTGGGCAAAATTGGTTAAGGATTGGAGAGCAGGAAAGCTTGCGAGAGAATAAGGTTTTAATCAAAGACCGGATAGCATAGGAAGTACTTTTCAACAGGATTCGAAAGTGCGGATATGTTAAGATTATCAGAAGCTTCAGCCACATCCATGATTGTTCCGTCTTTCATCAATAAATTAATGTTCTGAATAGTATCATTATAAGCGCTGTTTACTAGTCGCTCACTGAAAACATAATGATCTGCTTCCGACTCCGTTATACCAAGTTTATTAACGACATCCACCCGATGTGCAGCAATGGCATCATCGCTGTATGGTTTTCTTGAGACTTCTATCTTAAACAGTTTGCGATCAATGATTCTTTTCGATAAATCTGACAGCACTGTGTCTGAATGTGATTGCCATACTTTAATTGAACCTAAAATGTCGTAATCGTCAAGCTGTGCAAAGTTATGAAGCACTTCCTGATTCGAACGAAAATCGTCAATCGTCACTTCATTCTTTAGGAAGTAGAGTAGTGCAGGGCTACCAAATACTTCATTGTTTGCAGCAACAAGCTCTTTAGCTCTACGCAGCACGTGAATTAACATAAACTCAGCGGCAACAACAGTTTTGTGCAGATATACCTGCCAATACATCAGTCGTCTTGCAACAATAAATTTCTCAATGGAGTATATTCCCTTTTCTTCAAGAACAAGCTCATCGTCCTTTACATTCAGCATTTCGATGATGCGATCACTTCCAATTATCCCTTCACTGACTCCGGTGTAGAAACTATCTCGGTTGAGGTAGTCCATACGATCCATGTCTAATTGACTTGAAACCAATTGATGTAGAAAGGGTTTGTGATAGTCGTCTTTGAATATCGCAAGTGCCTGGTCGAGAGCTCCCCCAAACTCAGAGCTCAATCGTTCAATAAAGAAGGCTGAAATTTCTTCATGGCTTACTCCACTAACAATATCGTGTTCCAATGCGTGAGAGAATGGTCCATGTCCGATATCGTGAAGAAGTATAGCAAGCAATGCAGCTTGTTCTTCTTCTTCCGTGATGTCATGTCCTTTTCTCCTGATCGTTGCAATTGCCTTAGTCATCAGATGCATCGCTCCCAATACATGGTGAAATCGCGTGTGCAGCGCTCCTGGATAAACAATATCCGTTAATCCTAGTTGTTTAATTCTTCGAAGTCGCTGAACATATTTGTGTTCAACAACATCAAAAATTATCTCTTTAGGGATTGAAATAAATCCGTATACCGGATCGTTAAAAATTTTCTTCTTGTTATGAAGGTTGACTTTTGCTTGCAATTGCATACTTTTATTTCGCGAAGTCAAATCTATAAAATATAAGGCACATGCAGGTAAAAATCCTTTGGGCAGATGATGAAATTGATCTCTTAAAACCACATATATTATTTCTTGAATCCAAAGGGTACGAAGTTGTTTCCGTAAATAATGGCACCTCAGCGGTCGAGGAGAATCAAAATGAAGATTTTGATATCATATTTTTAGATGAAAACATGCCCGGTATAACCGGCTTAGAAGCTTTATCCAGAATCAAGAAAGAAAAACCTTATGTTCCGGTTGTCATGATCACCAAGAGTGAGGAGGAACACATCATGGAAGAAGCGATAGGAAGCAATATTGCTGATTACCTTATCAAACCTGTGAACCCAAATCAGATTTTGCTTTCAATCAAAAAGAATCTCGATAAGAGTAAATTAGTTTCTGATAAAACAAATTCGAGTTATCAGCAGGAATTCAGAGAGTTGGGGATGCAATTGAACTCCAATCTGGACCTGGATGAGTGGATGGATGTATATGAGAAACTTGTCTATTGGGATCTTGAGCTGGATAAGATAGATGACTCTGGGATGCGTGAAGTGCTAAACATGCAGAGAAAAGAAGGAAATGTCCAGTTCTGTAAGTACTTTGAAGATAATTATCTGGAATGGCTGAATGGGGTTACAGAAGGACCTCAGATGATCCATACTTTATTTAAAGATCGAATTAACCCACTTTTGGATAGCACGGATCCATTCGTGGTGGTTATCGATAATTTGAGATACGATCAATGGAAGATGTTGAGTGAGACCTTTGTAAAACATTACAACATCAAAAATGAGGAGATTATTTTCTCTATTCTTCCTACAGCAACACAGTATGCACGAAATGCCTTTTTTGCGGGATTAATGCCTTCTGAAATTGCAAAGAAATATCCGAAGTATTGGCTTGGTGAGGAAGATGAAGGAGGAAAAAACAACTTCGAAAAAGAACTATTCGCTGAACAATTAAAGCGATTAGGTAGGGATATTAAATGGTCCTACCATAAGATTACCAACCTGGACAAAGGCAGAAAACTGGTTGATAATTTTAATCAGTTGTTGTCGAACAAACTCAATGTTATCGTCTATAATTTTGTCGATATGCTTTCTCATGCCCGAACTGAAATGGAAGTAATCAGGGAGTTAGCCGAGAACGAGTCCGCTTATCGCTCATTAACCATGTCATGGTTCGAACATTCTCCTCTGCACGAGATCATTAAGAAGTGTGCAGAGTCCGGCCGTAAATTGATTGTCACTACTGATCATGGAACTGTCCGCGTGGGTAATCCGGTTAAGATAGTAGGTGAACGCAGTACCAACACGAATCTACGATATAAGGTTGGCCGAAACTTGTCCTATAACGACAAAGAGGTTTTTAAAATCGATAATCCCGAGGATGCTTTTTTACCCAAATCAGGATTGAGCTCCCAATTCGTGTTTACAAGGAACAACGACTATTTTGTTTACCCGAACAACTACAATTATTACGTCAAGTATTACAATGATACCTTTCAGCATGGAGGGATTTCGATGGAAGAGCTTTTGATCCCGTATATTGAATTAGACCCAAAATAATGGAGATAAGGATTGCTGATCTAAACGATTTGACAAGGGCTGCTTCAGAGTTTCTCCAAATCATTGGTGATCACAAAATATTTCCTTTCAAAGCTGAAATGGGTGCAGGAAAGACCACGTTCATTTTAAGCCTTCTTAAACAACTCGGTGTCGAACATGCAGAAGGATCTCCTACGTATTCACTCGTTAATACCTATGAGAGCCCGATTTACGGTTCAATTTATCACTTTGATTTATATCGCTTAAAGGATGAGCAAGAGGCTTTTGATATAGGCATTGAAGAAATGATTTATGGAGATAGCATTTGCTTCATTGAGTGGCCTGAAAAAATAAGTGATCTGCTTCCGGATGAGGCAATTTGGTCGTATATTCGTAAAAACGATGACGATAGCCGAACTATAACCATTGATCTATGATAACTGATCCAGAAATTCTGAAACATCTGATGCAAGAGGGTAGTCTTCTTCCAAAAGAGGAGATGCTTGAAGTGGCTAAGAAAAAAGGGAATCTTTTTATAGGAATTCCTAAAGAAACTTCATTTCAGGAACGCCGTGTGGCACTGGTTCCCGAAACCGTCTCTCTTTTGGTTGCTCACGGACATCGGGTCAAAGTAGAATCAAATAGTGGAGAAGGAGCAAATTTCACCGATAACGATTACAGTGAAGCCGGAGCGGAAATTTGTTCAGACAGAAAAGAAATTTTTTCCTGTGACATCATTTTTAAGGTAGCACCACCATCGAAAGAAGAGGTTGAGTTGATGACAGGTAATCAAACACTTATTTCAGCTCTCCAATTGTCGATACAACCTAAGGAGATCCTTCAGCAATTAATGGAGAAGAAGGTAACGGCAATCGCCTGGGATTATATTCGCGATGATTCCGGATTGTTCCCGGTAGTGAGAACGTTGGGTGAAATCGCTGGTACGACATCTATTCTTGTTGCGGGAGAGCTCCTCTCATCTTTCAAGGAAGGAAAGGGGATGATGCTTGGTGGCGTTGCAGGTGTACAGCCGACAGAAGTGGTCGTAATTGGCGCCGGTACAGTAGGCGAATATGCGACACGGGGAGCGCTTGGATTGGGAGCTTCCGTTAAAGTTTTTGACAATTCCTTAGCGCGATTGAGGAGATTACAGAACGATACAGGTTCTCGCGTATACACTAGCGTTATTCAACCTAAAGTATTGGCAAAGGCGCTTATGCGTGCTGATGTGGTAATAGGTGCGTTGCGAGCACCCCTAGGAAGAACACCATGCGTTGTGACAGAGGAAATGGTTCAGGGAATGAAGCCTGGATCTGTTATTGTTGATGTGAGTATCGACCAGGGAGGATGTTTCGAAACTTCAGAAGTTACATCACACGATAAGCCGACGTTTGAGAAACACGGAATCATTCATTACTGTGTCCCAAATATTCCTTCCAGAGTCTCGAGGACAGCTTCATTTGCCTTATCCAATATTTTTTCACCGATACTTTTAGATATGGGTAATAAAGGAGGCGCAAAAGAGCTCATTACGAGGGATTACGGATTCCGGAGTGGTGTATACATTTATAAGGGCTATCTAACGAGCGAAGTTCTAGGGAAAGTCTTTGATCTGAAATATAAAGACATCGAACTTCTTCTAATGGGAATGAAGTAGATGATCACTCCTTTAAATCTTCCCAAAGCTCCACTGAAGCTTACTAAAAAAGATGAAACCGTTTTTGTGTGGTGTGAGCTGCGCAAGAAGAAATTGGTATTGACACCGGAAGAATGGGTAAGACAGCACGTCATACATTTTCTGAATATTGAAAAAGGGATTCCCTTCGGGAGAATGGTTGCTGAATATTCTCTTACGTATAATGGTAGAGAGAAACGGGCTGATATACTAAGTTTTGATGAGGCAGGTAATCCCCAGCTTTTAGTAGAATGTAAGGCGCCAGAAGTTACAATTAGCAGTGAAACCTTGTTTCAAATTGGACAATACCAAAAGATCCTGGGAGCCAGGTTTCTCATGTTAACGAATGGTCTTGAGCATTATTTTGGCGGTTTCAATGAAGGTGAATTAGTTCCAATTGAAGAGCTGGATTTAAATGATTGATTTCAGATTTATTTGTTCGGATAAAATATTGGGGAAGCTGAAAGTTCTCTTGAGTATGTTATTCATGCTGATCGCGCTCGTTCTTAAAGCACAAAGTTCCGATTCTATTGCTGTTTTATTTGAACACGACTCTTATAGGCTAATCAGAACGAATCTTCAATCTCTGGAAGGAATCCCGGATAAATCCAAAGTTGTTATTGAAGGATATACCGATACCAGTGGAGCGGAGAGTTATAATGAGCAACTCGCCATGAAACGCATATTAAGTGTTAAACGAATGATCTCGCTACCTGATTCCATGGTCGAAACCAAAGTGATTGGCGAGACAACAAAATTCGGTTCGGATGAACAAAATCGACGTGTCTTGATAATTAAGAGCAATTCGCTGGATACGCTGGTTCTTGGTATTGAATTTGAGAACAGAGAAGCAATTATTTTAGAGAAATCTTATCCTGAATTACGACAGTTGATTGAAATGGTGAAATCAGGATCATACAGCCGGATCGAAGTTCATGGTCATGTATGCTGCAATGGAAACTATCAGCTTTCACTGGAACGAGCAAAAACAGTTGAAAGGAAGCTTATAGAATCAGGAATTGATCCAAAGACGATTATATGCTTTGGTCATTCCAACACCGAACCACGATATCCGGAAATCAATCCTGAAAATGAGGCTAAAAACAGAAGGGTAGAAGTCGTATTGATCGACTAGCGTTTATTCAAAGGAAAAAACACGCTCCTTGCTTCCGTCATCATAAACATAAATCAACACCGTATTGGTCATAGGTTCTGTAGGTTGTCCCATAATATTCAGAACTTGCACTAAATTTCGTTGCTTAGGTTCGAGTTCGATGTTGCCAGTCACGTCTGGAATCTCAATCAAGTAGTATAGCGTGTTAGCGTCATCAACATCATTCCACTGACCGGACACACCTAAAGGCCAATCCGTTATAGCCAATCCTAAACCATCCTGACCGTTCCAGTCATCTGGTTCATTTCCCCAATTATTATATAAGCCGCCAACGGGATTTCCAGATGTCGTACCTTGCCAGAATTGAGGTCCTATACCGTCATTATTCCCGTCCCACAGCCATACACCTTCCGCACCGCGATCCGTTCCTCCAATCCAAACGTAGGATGCATTTCCTCCATCTGGCGCTACCGTATTTGAAGCAGTTATTCCACCGTTCATCATGATTTCGTTGTACACAACTCCTTGTTCGGCAGCGTCGTTTATCTCTGCGAGATACCCTCCACGTTGAACTGCGCAAGCCGCAGCTTCCACCCAGGTTTTGTTTTCTCTTACCAACTCGTAATTGCTACCCGCATAATTGAATGAATAAACATTGTTGGTGTCAAGACACTGAGCATTGGCAGCGAATGACCCGAGACTTGCCAGAAAGAATAAATAAATGTGTTTCATAATAGTAGAAGTTTCCTACAAGATAGGAAACTTGAAGCAATCATCTACGAAACAGTTTCTAATTTGAATTCAGATGTTTTGTGGAAAGTAAGATCCGGATAATCCTGTTCCGCCATTTGTAATAGGAAAGGTGTTTCGGCGAGGAAGACCAGGTTATCGTCCTTATCCGTTGCGATGTAATTTGCTTTAGCTGTTTTGAATGATTTTAATTGTTCCTCATTATCGGTTGTTACCCAACAGGCTTTGAAGAAGTTTCTTGGTACAAATCGACACTTGGCTCCATATTCATGTTCCAAACGATAGTTGATTACTTCAAACTGAAGCTGTCCAACGGTTCCTACAATCTTACGGGATCCGGGTTGCTGAATAAATAACTGGGCAACTCCTTCATCCATTAATTGATGAATTCCTTTATCCAATTGCTTGGATTTCATTGGATCCATGTTTTCGAGTTCCATAAAGATCTCCGGCGAGAAGCTTGGAATGCCTTTAAATGTAAAGTCGTCCCCTTCATTTAATGTGTCACCAATCTTGAAGTTGCCTGAATCGTATAATCCAACCACGTCACCGGGGAAGGCTTCATCAATAACACTTTTATCCTGAGCCATGAAGGAAGTTGGATTTGGGAACTTAAGTCTTTTCTCCAGTCTTACATGGTTGTAAAAAGTGTTTCTCTCAAACTTTCCGGAAACAATTCGAAGGAATGCAATTCGATCGCGGTGCTTTGGGTCGAGATTAGCATGAATTTTAAACACAAAACCTGAAAACTTCTTGTCACTTGGTTCTTTTCGACCTTTATCCGTATCTCTTCCCTTTGGCTGAGGTGATATCTCACAAAAGATATCCAGCAATTCCTGTACACCAAAATTATTTACTGCCGATCCAAAAAATACTGGAGCCACATCACCCGAGAGATATTCCTCTTGATCAAATGGATCATAGACACCCTCGATCATTTCGACTTCTTCTCGCAATTCAGCGGCAGCCTCGTCACCAATTAATTCATCTAACTGATCACTTCCAAGATCATCAAAAGACTGGATGTCGTCCGAAATGCCTGTTTTGTTGGGAGAAAAGAGATTTAAACTCTTATTGTAGAGATTGTATACTCCTTTAAATCGATCTCCCATTCCGATTGGCCAGGTGAGGGGTCTAACATGAATTTGTAGTTTCTCTTCCAGTTCATCCAGCAAGTCGAATGATTCCTTCCCATCGCGGTCAAGCTTGTTAATGAAAATAATAACAGGAGTTTTTCGCATGCGACAAACCTCCATGAGTTTTTCAGTTTGTTCCTCGACACCGTTAGCCACGTCTACAACCAGTATAACACTATCCACAGCTGTCAATGTTCTAAACGTATCCTCTGCGAAATCCTTGTGACCAGGTGTATCCAGAATATTGATCTGTTTATCACGGTAATTGAATGCCATAACCGATGTAGCAACTGAGATTCCTCTTTGCTTCTCAATATCCATGAAATCCGATGTTGCGGACTTCTTGATCTTGTTATTCTTAACGGCGCCTGCAGTTTGAATCGCTCCACCAAATAGCAATAGCTTTTCCGTTAATGTTGTTTTACCAGCATCCGGGTGGGAAATGATCCCAAACGTTCTTCTTTTCGCTATTTCTTTTTCGTTACTCAAACTACGTATTAAAAAAAAGCCTCGATCACTCGAGGCCTTGGGTGGAAGACCGGTTTCGAACCGGCGACCTCCGGAACCACAATCCGGCGCTCTAACCAGCTGAGCTACAACCACCATCTTTGCTGAAGTGTTCCAGCAGCCCGCAAATATAGCTATTTCATTAAAAACAAGGAATAGTATTGCGAAATTTTTAACTTGCTTATACTTAGAAAAGTAATATGGAAAATCAATTGGTTGACGGAGTGCGAGAGGAATTCAAAACCCGGGTTTTTGACGAATCCTTCGAGCGGATTCGGAGGTGTCTGGATATGGTAAGCGAGGATGATCTTTGGAAGCAGCCTAACAATCAGATAACATCAATTGGTTCTTCTATTTTGCATATTGAAGGGAATGCGCTTCAATGGATTGGCTCGTTAAGTGATAAACCATTTGATCGTAAACGTGAACTTGAATTTTCGCCAAAGGACAATCCTTCAATTGCAGAGTTGAATTCCAGAATTAACAAATTAAAACTTGATTTGGAAGGAATGATTGTTACGATAGGAGAGAGGCAACTCAATGATACCTATACCATTCAAGGTTTTAACGTTTCAGGATTGTCGGCTTTGATTCACGTAATAGAGCATGTTTCTTATCATACCGGTCAGATTACCTTATTGACGAAGCTTTATACAGCGCAAGATACCGGGTATTATTCGGAGCATGAGTTGTAACGCCGTGATAAATAATATTGCTTTGTTGATAAAGAATTAAATCTGATTTGAATTGGAGCTGAAACGGTTATATTTTTGAGAAAAATTTAAATAATGTTGAAAGTCGGAGTATTAGGAGCTGGTCATCTTGGGAAGATTCATATTCGTTTGCTGTTGGAATTGAACGATAAATATGAGTTCGTAGGGTTTTATGATCCGGATGACGAAAGCGCAAAGAGTGCAATGGAGCAATTCGGAATCAAGCGCTTTGAAGAACTCGAAGAGCTTATTGATGCTGTTGATTGCGTTGATATAGTAACTCCGACATTAGCTCATTATGATTGTGCATCGAAAGCTCTTCGCAAAAGCAAACATGTTTTTATCGAGAAGCCGATCACTGAAACAGTGGATGAAGCAAAGACGCTAACGAATCTCGCTCACGAAGCAGGAGTTAAAGTACAGGTTGGACACGTTGAACGATTTAATCCTGCATTTCAAGCAGCTGTTCCTTATCTCCAGAATCCAATGTTTATTGAAACACACAGGCTCGCACAATTTAATCCGCGAGGAACAGATGTACCCGTTGTATTGGATTTGATGATTCATGATCTCGATATCATATTGAGTGTCGTGAAGTCGAATGTAAAACGCATATCTGCTTCAGGTGTGGCTGTTATTAGTGACACGCCTGATATAGCGAATGCAAGAATTGAGTTCGACAATGGATGTGTAGCAAACCTCACTTCAAGTCGGATATCTATGAAGAACATGCGCAAGTCGAGATTCTTTCAAAAGGATGCCTACATCAGCGTTGATTTTCTTGAGAAGGAAATGGAGGTAGTTCGCATGCAGGATATTGAAGGAGATCCGGATCCTTTCGACGTTATTTTTGACCCAGGGAATGGGAAAGCTGCCAAAAAAATTCTATTTGATAAGCCTGATATTCAGGAGGTAAACGCAATCAAAGAGGAGCTTTCTACTTTTCATGATGCCATTGTTAACGATACAGTTCCAATTGTTCCGATTGAAGATGGAAGTAGAGCCCTGGAAGTTGCTCATCAGATTGTAGAAAAATTAAAAGTGGCATCTAGCCTGACACTAGACAATAAGTAAGCGATGAATTCGTTATTTTTGCATCGCTTTAGCTTATTATGAAAATCTATTTCTACTTAAGTACTACTTTATTGCTCTTTGCCGGATGTATTAAAAACAATCCTGATCCATCCTGGTTAGAGGTTTCTGAATGGAATCTGGTCAATAATCCTAATCTATCACTCAACGAAGGAGAACTAACAGAGAACATATCGAATGCCTGGGTTTATATAGATGATAAACTAATTGGCGTTTTCGAAGTTCCTTTCAAAATACCAATTCTGCAGAATGGAATGAGCAAGATTACCTTGTTTCCAACCATACTGGACAATGGAATTTCGGCAACAAAGAAAATTTACCCGTTCTTACAGAAATATGAAGTAACTGCGGAGCTCGTGCAAAACGCAACACTGCACATTGATCCGCAAACATCTTATAAGGATAACGTCCAGTTCAAGATTCGTGATTTTGAGGATGCCAATACCGGTTTCGAAGATAGTCCGTCATCTTTGGCAAACCTGATCGTAACAAACGACCCTGCGATAATTCAACCATTCAATGGTAATGGATTCGGAAGAGTGTCGTTGACAACTGCTAATTTTAATTGGATTTCATCCACTACGCTTCAGGAAGTGCTTCCGGGAGGCGGTTCACCGGTTTACCTGGAATTGGATTATCACAATACGGCAGATGTAATAACGGGAGTATTAGCAATTAATAGTGTTGAAACGAAAGAAAATCCCAATGTTCAGTTAAATAAACAAGACCCATCGGAAGTATACTGGAAGAAGATCTACATCGATCTGACCACCATTGTTTCCGGGTCGCCAAGCGCGGAATATTTCAGGCATTCATTTGAATCGATGTTGCCGGAAGGTGTGAGTTCAGCACAGATCAACATTGATAACGTTAAAGTGGTGCATTATTAATGAATTCAAGACTCCTGACAATTCTCCTGGTATCTGTTGACTTACTTATGTCAGCAACAGCCTGGGCGGTATTCTATTATTATCGTAAAATATGGGTTGAAGGTGAAGAATTTACCACGAATGAATCTTTCTATTATGGTATTTTCCTGATTCCCTTTCTATGGTTCTTTATTTACATGGTTCAGGGGACGTATCACAATGTGAGAAGATTATATCGTTTGAAGATTATCAGCCTTTCCTTTGCGGGTACATTGATAGGGGTGATGCTCATCTTTTTTCTTTTTCTACTTGACGACCAGATTTCCGGTTACAAACAGTACTACAAGTCGCTAAGCCTTCTTTTTGGAATTCAATTTACTTTCATCTTTATTCCACGCTATATCATTGTAACCTGGATAGTAGGAAGGATCCACACAAGAAAAGCAGGATTTAAAACCCTTATTATCGGAGGAAGCGACAAAGCAGTTGATATTTATAACGAGATCAACGAACTACCGAAGGGTATAGGAGCTGATTTTGTGGGCTTTATAAACATCAATGGTGTCGATAGGTTATTGGAAGACCGGCTGCCTTATCTGGGACATATAGATGATGTAGAAAACATAATTCGTGTGCATAATATTGAAGAAGTAATTATTGCCCTCGAAAGCAGTGAGCACGACAGAATAAAACATATTATTTCTCGTTTAGAAGGAGGAGATGTCAAAATAAAAGTCCTACCTGATATGTACGACATCTTATCTGGCACTGTGGAAATGAGTAATATATTTGGAGCTTTATTGATTGAAGTGAATGCCGACGTAATGCCGGTTTGGCAGCGTATCTTCAAACGCGTTATTGATGTTTTAGTCTCCGTTATAGCCATGGTTGTTCTCTCCCCATTATTCATAATCTTAGCGCTGATGGTGAAATTCTCTTCACCGGGATCGATTTTCTTCACCCAGGAACGGATCGGAAAAAATGGCAGACCATTTTATATTATTAAGTTTCGAACGATGATACAGGATGCTGAGAAGTCAGGTCCGCAGCTTTCATCTTCAAGTGATCCGCGCATCACCAGAGTCGGACGGTTTATGCGTAAAACGAGACTTGATGAATTTCCTCAGTTTATTAATGTGTTGATAGGGGATATGTCTCTTGTAGGGCCGCGACCTGAAAGACAGTTCTACATTGATCAGATAGCCGAAATAGAGCCTCAGTTTCTCGAACTGACAAAGGTTAGACCGGGAATTACTTCTTGGGGCCAGGTAAAATACGGATATGCCGAAAACGTTACACAGATGCTGGACCGAATGAAGTTTGATCTTCTCTATCTTCGCAACAGAACCTTGTCACTTGATTTTAAGATTATGCTCTATACCGTGATTATAATCTTTAAAGGTGCCGGAAAGTAATTAGCGTACGTTGATCTCGAACATTTGGCGATCTTCAATATAACCTGTTAATTTATCACCAATGTTAATCGAACCTACTCCAGAAGGAGTTCCTGTATAAATCAGATCACCGGTCTTCAGTGTGATAAACTTCGAAATGTGGCTGATCAACTGATTTACGTTAAAGATCATATCGGAACTACTACCTCTTTGTACAAGCTCCCCATTTTTTTTGAGGCTGAAATTCAATGATTGAAGATTGACGTCTTTAACATCAATAAGATCAGCTGAAAGAATCGCGCTGTTATCGAAAGCTTTAGCAATTTCCCAGGGATGACCCTTTTCTTTACAACTAGCCTGAAGATCCCGTGCTGTAAAATCAATTCCTAAACCTAGTTGGTCGTAGTATTTGGACGCAAATTTTTCGTCAATATTTTTACCGACTTTACTTATTCGAATAACGAGCTCACATTCATAATGAACATCCTCCGAAAAATCAGGGTAATAAAAATCGTTGTCGCCTTTTAAAAGAGCTGTATCCGGTTTCATAAAGAACATGGGCTGTTTCGGTACATCAGCGTTCATTTCTTTCGCATGATCTGCATAATTCCTCCCAATACAAATGATCTTCATGCTATTTGAATTTGTTCTTTAATGCATCCAGTTTATTCTGGTAACTCTGTTCGTCTTTCTTTGCCTTTTCTTCCTGGCGTTCTGCTTTTATTCGCTCCATTTCTTTTCGCAAACACTGTTTCGTATAAAGGGGGAAATCTGCGTCAATCATCCAACCATAATAACCTGGTTCAATGCGAGCAACTTCCTCCACGGTTTTATTTTTGTGCTTACCGAAATTGTAGACCATTTCATCATTCTCATTGTATCCTAGTCTACCGGCAAAATCTGCTCTTTTAACATCTCCATAGACAGAAAAATCAGAAAGAAAATCCACATCATCCTTTAGCTCTTCGTATTTACCGATCTGAGCATCCAGAACTTCCCAGGTAGCTTGCGTATCAGCCATAGCAGAATGCGCATTCTCTAAGTTCTTCTGACAATAGAATAAATAAGCTGCCACGAGTGTTCTAGGTTCCATCTTGTGAAAGATGTTTTGAACGTCAATGTGTCTTAACTGACTTAAATCTAATGAACTTTCAACGCGTAACAGTTCTTCTGCCAACATGGGTAAATCGAACTTGTTTGAGTTATAGCCGGCAATGTCGCAGCCGCTTAAGAAGGCCTCCAATTTTGGAAGAATTGCTTTGAGCGTTGGTTCATTGGCAACATCTTTATCGTAGATGCCGTGAATTTCGCTTGCCTCTTCGGGAATAGGCATTTCCGGATTGATGCGTTGTTCAAATGATTCCTGTTTTCCATCCGGATGGACTTTGAGGATTGCAATTTCAACGATACGATCGTGAATTACATCCAGACCAGTCGCTTCCAAATCAAAGATTGCCAGTGGTCGTTCTAGCTTAATATTCATGTATTGTTTTTAAGTTCATAAAGATAGGGAAGAGGAGATCAAAAAAAAAGTCCCGCTGTTTGCGGGACTTTCTTGTTCGTAAAGTCTTTATTCTGTCTTCATACCTACGTACTGGTATGGGAAGTATTTTTCTTTGTTTGCTGAATCTTTGATGTATTCAGGACCCTGCACGACAGAGCTTACGATTACAACGTTTACACGTCCTTTGTAATCTTCTTTCTTCTCGAAATGTGCAATGAGATCATACTTCATATTTTCAGCTCGAATCTTCGTTAAGTTTTCGTTCGTTTTGTACGTTTTAGTTGGTACATGCGAAGCGGAAGAGTAGATGTTGATTGTGATATTCGGTCGACCACCATCTAACTGCTTTTCTATTTCCTTAACGAATTCCTTATTCAATTTACCCTTGCGTACATCAAGCTTGTTCTTGTTATATGCGAAATAGTGCATGAATTCAAGATTTGGCCATTCTTCCACTATAACAGGTGGAATTTCAAGCGTATCTTCAATAATGATCTGACGTTTATCAACATCCAACAATAGTTCTTTGTAGATTTCCTGATATGCCGTATCACATAAAGTAGTGAAGGAATCATCATGCATCACAATTGTATCCGATAGATTCATATATTCCAATCGGTAAGTTTTACAAGGTAAAAGTCCTGTCATAAACACACCATCCCGCAGGCGAGGGAAGACCATCTTGTTTTGATCATCACAATCAATGCAGACAAGTCTAACGTTAATAGCAAAGTCTTCCGGGATTGGTTTATCATCAACTGTCTTAATCAAACCTTTAAGTACGGCGATCTCCTTTGTACCAAGGTAATCGTTATGGATTTCATAGATATCTTTTTCACCGTGTCCATCCGAACGATATGAAGTCATATAACCTCTACGCCCATCAATGGTAGTAGTGTAGAAAATATCATCATTGGTGGAATTAAATGGATAACCCATGTTCGCTCCTTCTGTCCAGGTACTATCTTCAGACATCACACTTTTCATAATATCAAAGCCTCCGATACTTTTCTTACCGTTGGAAGCATAATATAAGGTGCGATCATCCACGGAAATAAATGGCGCGTCTTCGTCATAAGGGGTGTTGATACCAGGTCCTAAGTTTTTAGGCTTAGACCATCTGCCACTCTTTTTCTTCTCCATCACATAAATGTCACGACCTCCGTAACCTCCCGGTCTGTCAGAGACAAAGAAGAAACGACGCTGATCATTTGACATCATACAATGTGTCTCCCAGTATTTTGTGTTAACATTTTTGTAATCCAAATACTCAATTTCCTGAAATTTAGCGTGGTAAAAGTCAGTGTAGTAAATGTCACCATCACCAGTTGTATCCTCATATAGATAGATACGACGCTCATCGGAACTCATGGAGATAGAGGCTTCATTACGAACAGGTTGACAAAAGCTCAATCGCTTAGGCTCAGTCCAGGTGGAGTCAAAATCCATATAACTTACATAGACATCTTCCGGATACTGATTAATGGCAATGTCTCTGTACTCTTCAGTTTCATTGTTTTCCCAAGGTCTTCTTGATGTGAAATATAAGGAGGAACCATCCAGTGAAATAACAGGGCTATATTCCGGGAATTCAGTGTTAATAACCGGTCCAATATTTTTTAAATAAACATCAACTGGGTTGGCGATATGCTCACGTGCACGTGCACACTGAATTAACTTCAGATCTGCAACCGGAATTAACTCTGACTTTTTGTTCGTAACTGCCTTGAATTGATTGAAGTATTCTTCTGCTTTATCAATATTTTCAGCTAAATGGTGACATCTGGCCAGGTGGTATAAGGCATCTGGTGGCGCACTCTTCTCTTTAATTGAATACATGTCGTAATTAGGATCGATATCAAGGATAGCAATCTCAAAATAACGCATGGCTTCTTCATAGTTCATGTTGACCTCGAGTTCCAAAAAACCTTTTCGATAGGCATAATTTGAACTTTGTGGATCAAAAGTGATCAGTTTATCAGCCAGAATACTTGCCAAATAAAGAAATCCTTGTTGTGTAAGAGATGAACACTCCGTTACGATCTGCTGCTCAGTTCCGTTCAGCGCGATCTCACGAATGTTCTCTTCGGTTAACTGAGCATATGATACAGTTAAACTACCTGTAAACAATACGATCATTAGTTTCTTGTAGAATTGCATAACCTTTAAGATCAATTAAATATTGTTAACTATTACGTTGCTTAGTTTAAAAGGTTTCACAAAATAAAAAAGCCTGTGTTTTTGTGACACAGGCTTTTTTTACTTCAATATATTATTGTCGTTATTTCTTAACGATCTTGAATTCAGTACGACGGTTCGCCTGATGTTCTTCATCCGAACAATCTGAGACAACATCACCCTCACATTCACAATCATTAACAAGCTGGCTTTCACCATATCCTTTACCGTAGATTCGTGAAGGATTAGTAATACGCTGCTTAATATAGTTCGCAGAAGATTTTGCACGTCGATTTGATAACGCCATGTTGTATGACTTAGATGCACGACAGTCAGTGTGTGATCCTAGCTCAATTTCCATAGTTGGGTTATCATTCATGATCTTAACGATCTTATCTAGCTCAACGGCTGCATCTGGACGAATGTTAGATTTATCAAGGTCGAAGTAAATAGGATTAAGTTTGATAACCGTTCCTATATCTGTTCCGATATCCATTCTGCTTAATAGGTATTCTAACTCAAGTGTTTTGAACATTCCCAGTGTTGTATCAACAATAAACGACTGCTTGATATATCCTTTTCTCGATACCTCAACCATGAATTCGATCTCATCACCGAATTTTTTACCATCAAGGTAATCTGAAGTGAATTTACCATTAGCGTCAGTATCAAAAGATGCAAAGGATTCCTTCGTCATTGGATCAATGAATTCAACATGTGCGTTTTTCAAGTATTTCAAAGTTTTCGAATCAGAAACAGTACCTACAAGGTCGTACTCACCTATGTAGTGATTTTTAATGATTTCTTCATTTTCGTTGTTACATGCAGTAACGAATTGCTCGCTTCCAATTAATTCAGCTCCTGAATAGTACTGGATCGTATAATCTTTACAGCGAGTAAGCGCTGCGAAGAATCCGTTGTTTTTAATACGTGGGTTGATTTCTTTCTGCGATTCAATTTCACAGTTTGTACAAGTGATCTTAACTGATAGATTATCAGGAAGCTCTTGTCCTGTAAATGAAATGAACTTTCCACGAAGTGAACTGATTGGACGGTTACCCATGTAATCGTTCTGTACTTCATAGATATCCTTTTCTCCATAACCGCCTTTACGGAAAGAAGATAAGTAACCTCTCAATCCATCAATGGTGGTGGTATAGAATACATCGTCTCCAGTTGAGTTGATTGGATATCCAAGGTTAACAGGAGTTGACCATACGTTATCTTCATCACGGAAACTGACGAAGACATCCATTTCACCCATACTCTTAGGCCCGTTACTAGAAAAGTATAGTGTTTTGTTATTCACAGCAATAAATGGTGAATCTTCATCGTAAGGCGTGTTAATGGTCGGCCCCATGTTTTGTGGTTGACTCCAATCACCATTTGGTAATTTTACCAATCGGTAAATATCTCTACCACCGAATCCTCCAGGTCGATCAGAAACAAAATACAGATTTTGACCATCGGGAGTCATCGTACAGTGAGTCTCCCAGTATTCTGTGTTTACTCCGTCGTATTCAAGTGGAATTTGCTCTTCAAACTGGTTTTCCTGGAAATCAGAGTAATAAATATCTCCTCCACCTGAACGGTCTTTATACGTGTAAATTCTTCTTTCATCCGAGCTAACACTAATGGTTGCTTCATTGTATTTGGATTCACAGAAAGCTAGTTTTTCAGGAGAAGTCCATTCGCCTTCAAAATCAGCGTAACTCACAAAAATATCTTCCGGATATTGGTTAAGCATTGGATCAATCCACTCATCAGTACTTCCATCTTCCCAGCCTCTTCTTGACGTGAAGTATAGCGAGTTACCGTCCAATGAAACAACCGGCGCATATTCCGGATTGCTGGTATTAACCTGAGCTCCAATGTTTTTAACGATCGCGCTCTTCGGATTTTCTAACTCTCTTTCCGCATTATCACACTGTGCAATTCCCAACTCTGCGAACTCGATCATGTTTGATCCATTCGTAGAACTACTGATGAAAAGCTTATAGTATTTTCTTGCTTCGTCAAGTTCCATGTTGTAATGGTATGCCTTGGCAAGATTGTAATATGCGTCAATAGGAGCGTTTGTTTCGTTTTTCGAGAACATATCATAGTTCTTGTTAACTGATTGACTCGCTTTTTTCAAAAAAGGAATCGCTCCTTCAAAATCCGTACGAGAATATAAAAGAATGTATCCTTTACGATAATTGTAATTCGCATTGTTTGGTTGGAATTCCAAAAGTTTATCTACAACCATCTCTGCGTGATACAGATAATTTTCCTGAAGCATTTGGGAACTAAGAATAACCAGCTCACCTTCTGGTGCGGTTTCTACCTGTTTTTTAACCTCTTCGTTGGTCATCTGACCGAACACAAATAGTGGTGCTAAAAATGCAGCTAAAAGTAACTTTTTCATAGTGAAAGGTAATTATATTTCTCGAGATTCATCGAATTGTTCTAAATAATCTGCAACACGTCTAACGAACTGTCCCCCTAGTGCTCCATCGACTACTCTGTGGTCATATGAGTGCGATAAATACATTTTATGGCGGATTCCAATAAAGTCTCCTTGTGGGGTTTCTATTACCGCCGGAACTTTTCTAATTGCTCCGACTGCGAGTATTGCAACTTGTGGTTGGTTAATTATTGGTGTACCCATAACATTTCCGAAAGTACCTACATTTGTAATGGTGTAGGTTCCGCCTTGAATGTCTTCCGGGTTTAGTTTGTTGTTTCTGGCATTATTTGCCAATTCATTGACAGACTTCGTCAAACCAGTTAGGTTCAATCTATCTGCATCTTTTATTACTGGCACAATCAGGTTTCCTGAAGGCAGTGCTGTTGCCATGCCGATATTGATATGCTTACGCTTGATGATCTGATTGCCCGTAATTGAAACGTTTACCATCGGAAAATCCTTGATCGCTTTAACAACCGCCTCTATAAATATAGGAGTGAATGTGATTTTTTCACCTTCTCGTTCCTGAAATGAATTTTTCACCTTATTTCTCCAGTTGACTATATTGGTTACGTCTGCCTCTACGTAGCTTGTAACGTGTGGAGAAACATGCTTAGACATCACCATATGCTCAGCGATCATCTTACGCATGCGATCCATTTCAATAATCTCGTCATCCGGGTTTGGTACAACAACAGGTTCTTTTATTCCAGACAAGAAACTGCTGCCTCCAGATGCCGGAATTGCCTGCTGTGTAGGTTGTGATACTGGCTGTGAAGTTGTAGTCGTGGTTGCTGGTGCTGTTTTTCGGTCTCCATCTAAATAAGACAAGATGTCTTTCTTAGTTACACGACCATCTTTTCCGCTGCCCTGAATTACTTCGAGTTCAGCCATAGATACTCCCTCTTTACTCGCGATACTTCTTACGAGTGGTGAGTAGAACTTTCCACTTGGTCCTTTTTTACTGAGTTCTGCAGTGCTCCCATTCACGGTGGCAGCTACAGTAGCAACTTCTTCTTCGATTTTTTCGACAGCTTCTTCTACCTTCGTTACTTCTGCAACAGGTTCTTCTTTTACAGGCTGATCTTCAACTACTGCATCACCGTCAGTTGAAATGATAGCAATAACATCACCGACCTGAGCAACCTGATCTTCAGCAAAAAGGCGCTTAACTAAAACTCCTTCTGCCTCTGATGGTAACTCATTATCCACCTTATCAGTCGCCACCTCTACCAAAGGCTCGTCTAACTCAACTGAATCACCTTCGTTTTTTAACCAATTCGTGATCGTAGCTTCGGTAACGCTTTCTCCCATTTTAGGAAGTCTGATCTCAATCTGCGCCATCTAGTTCTTCAAGTAAAAAGTTAATATCGAGTACAAAAATAAGCTAATTTTCTTTTTTGACAATTAAAATAGGCCGACCCATTTAACTATCTAGTTTTCTCCACGATCTAAGGACGATCGACAAGTCTTTTCTCAAGGAGTAATCTCGCGCGTAAAGTAGGTTGAGTTTATCTCTTGTTGTGACGTCGAGATCCGATAAAATATCTGAAGGTGATAAGATTCCCGGCTTTGTCCTGGGAAGCCTTACATCTCTATTAAGTGCTTCTTCCGAAAATCCGATAAATGTGTGTTTACCTATTAAGATGTTTATCAGGTTCTTTAAGTATTTCGCTTTCTGATCGAAAAAGAATATGATAATAGGAAAGGTAAGTAACATCCCTATTGCAAAGCTAAGGTCGAATATGCGCTTTTTTCGAACATTTTCAGGGTTACCTAAGGTGTTAATGTTGATAATGTACAAATCCCCTGCGGTATCAATAGAATTACTTCCGATAAGATAATCTGACTTAAAAGGAGCGATCTTGTATTCGAACGGTTTTTGACGGTAACGAACCATAAATTCGATTATGTCGCGATAAGCAACATCTTTTGCACAGAAGATCCATTCAGTTCTCTCTTTCCAATCAAGGAGATCATTCTCAATCTCTTCAGGTTTTATATGGTCGACCTTTCGAACATTGTTATGCGATTGTCGAATTATTCGTTCAATTCTGTCTTGTTCATTTCTGGAACCTACAATTGCGAAATTTTGTCTTTCATTATTTCGCAAAGAAAATCTTGATGGGATTGCAAAGTGAAGAAAGATGCGAGAAATAAGGTAGTAGGCAAAAACCCAAGCTGCACCAATAAAGATAAATAGTCGTGAGAATTGAAGCGACTTAGGAAGAACAGCGTAAACCACCAGGATGGCTATTGTGCCTAATGTCACTCCTTTCAGATATTTAAATATGCGTATTGGCTTGTCATATCCTCCATTGATAAAAACCGAGAGTAGCCAGGTGAAACCGTACACGGGAATTGAATATTTAATGAGGTCCAGTGGAAACTCTATACTAGACTGGCTCCAGTAATTCGTCAACAGGAAACATCCTCCGACAATGTATGACAGGTCGATTAAAGGAAGAAAAGATCGCTTGATCACTCTTGTTATAATAGCTGCAAGTGCTCTTAAATAAATACCAGTATATATGAATAGCGAAAAGAGAGCAGCGAAATTTCCGGAGAAATGCTTCTTAGCAAAAATGACCATCGCCTTGTAGAAGACGAAAACATAATTTACCGAACTTTTTTTAGTGCTTTCACCCTTATAGTGAATGATCGATGTGTCGGCAAAATAATAGTTCTTAAGTCCACCAAGCTGTATTCTATATGATAGGTCTATATCTTCTCCATACATAAAGAACTTCTCGTCCAGTAATCCCACCTTATCGAGGGTTTCTTTACGTAAAAGCATAAATGCTCCACTCAATACGTCAATCTCAGCGGTTTGTTCACTGGAGATATGTCCTGCATGATATTGCCCAAATCGCTTTGATCTGGGGAAGAGTTTTGAAAGGCCAAATATTTTGTAAAAAGCAACGGCGGGTGTTGGAAGGCCTCGTTTTGATTCCGGTAAAAAAGTACCTTTCCCGTCAACCATTTTAACACCTAGTCCACCTGCATCCTTGTGCATATCCATAAAGGCAAGCGTTTTACTGATTGTATCCTCAGCAACAACCGTATCCGGATTTAGTAAAAGGACGTACTTTCCTTTAGCTTGTTCAATTGCCTGATTATTTGCAGTAGAAAAGCCTTTGTTATCATCGTTCGCTATGATTTTAACCTCGGGGTACTTTGTTTCTATCATATGAATAGATCCATCTACAGAAGCGTTGTCCACAACAAAGACTTCGCTTGAAATCCCTTGCAGTGACTTATAAAGCGAATGAAGGCATTGGTCGAGAAAGTACTCAACGTTGTAGTTTACAATAACTACTGAAATTTGATATGAACTATTATCACTCAATCGAAATTAACGAATTGCAATGCAGGAAATTTCCACTTCAACATCCATAGGCAATTTAGCCACCTGAACCGTTTCTCGCGCCGGTGGATTTGAACGAAAATACGACCCATATATTTCATTTACATCGCTGAAATTATCAAGATCTTTCAGGAATATAGAGCATTTCACAATGTTCTCTTCGTTCATTCCGGCTTCTTCTAAGAGGGCCATAATGTTTTGCATAACCTGGTCCGTCATTTCTTTAATGGTGCCCTCGACAAGTTTACCATTGATTGGGTTGACAGGTATCTGACCTGAAACGTAAAGTGTGTCTTTAACTAAAACAGCTTGACTATAGGGTCCAATTGGACTTGGAGCCCCAGGAATTTGGATGACCTCTTTCATCTTTCTTTAATTTTGCACAAGTTTACATAAAAATACAGTCTTGCCTCGAATACTGCTTATTGATAACTATGATTCTTTTACGTACAACCTGGAACATTATCTGGTGTCCGCAGGGGGAAATGTGGAGGTTGTTTTGAATGATCAACTGGACTTAAATGATCTGTATCGTTTCGATGGACTTGTATTGTCACCAGGCCCGGGACTTCCGGAAAATGCAGGTTTGATGATGCGGGTGCTGGAAGAAGTGAACGGTAAAATTCCAATTCTGGGTGTATGTTTGGGAATGCAGGGGATAGCGATTCATTTAGGAGCAACAATTTACAATCAAAAGACTGTGCGTCACGGTGTAAAGACTAAAATACTTCATGATGGTTCTGGAATACTGAATTCCGTGGATATTAAGTTTGATGCCGCTTTATACCACAGTTGGGCTGTAAACGAAGAGGGAGGCGACTTTCGCGTTACGGCGAGATCTTCGGATGGAATTATAATGGCGATTGAAAATATGGAGCTCGGCCTCTACGGTGTTCAATTTCACCCCGAGTCAGTCATGACTGAAAGTGGCATAGTTATAATTGAAAATTTCCTGGAAATAGTGCGTAAGAGCTGTTTAGAATCTTCTAAATAAAACTGAAATCAACTCTTCGATTTCGTTGTCTTCCTTCAGAAGTATTATTGCTATCGATTGGTTCTCTTTCCCCTTTGAAATCGAACTCAAGTCGGTCTGCGCTAAGTCCGTGTGCCACGAAATAATCTATAATCGCTTTGGCTCTTTTTTCTGATAGTGCGATGTTGTAATGGTCGCTTCCTTCAGCATCAGTATGTCCTACAACCTTCACCCGTAAGTCGGAATGACCTTTAACTACATGAATTAAGCGATTCAAAAACGCCTCGTGCTCTTCACGAATTTCGGCTTTATCAAAATCAAAGTATATGGGTTCAAAAACGAAGTTTTTTCGCTCAATTTCTCTTATCTCAGGCGCGTACAATCCTTCGTTATAGTCCTTAACAAATCGATTAAACCACAAATGACTTACATCTAATGTAGGATCTGTTGACATTTCAAAATCTGCCCTAAACAAAATGATTTTTCCGATAACGCGTTTACAGTCATAGCTCTGATAATCCCCACTCAAATATCCTGTTTTGGAGTCATAGCTGAGTTCACCGTTCACACGGCACCATTTCTGACGAGATGAGCCTGTTTTCTTTTCCACGGCAATTTGCTTGAACTTTAAAAGCGGGTCTACATAACTTCCTTTGATCATTTTAACTGCGAAAAACTCGGTGTCGAATACTTCTTCACGCATTTGGCCAGATACTATGCCGTCATTAATTTCAAATTCAGCATAAAGTACAGTTCCGTCCTTGATATCTTGTCCAGCCCTAACCATAACTCCTTGCCACGTGCCTGACAGATCAATATTTCCTGCGAAGGCTTGAAAGAAGAAAAATGATATGAAAGTGAGCAAAAATATGCGCATGGTATTTTGAATAACGTCAAAAGTTACAGAAAGTTCCATTTTTACGGTAAAAATCTGCAGATTTCGTACCATCTTTTGAGCTATTAACAATTGCGCCGAAAATTTGTTGATAAGTTCCTGTTTATCGTAGCTGTAATCCACGTTATTAAAGCAAAGGATGCTTATTTTTGTACGTTATCAAATAGTAGAAAAAAAAGCCATTTTTAACGATGAGTGAAGAAGAAAAAAAGAATGAGTACGCAGCGGATAATATTCAGGTACTTGAGGGATTAGAAGCTGTAAGAAAAAGACCTGCGATGTATATCGGAGATGTGGGTGTTAAAGGTCTGCATCACTTGGTTTACGAGGTGGTTGATAACTCGATCGATGAAGCATTAGCCGGTTATTGTGATTCAATTCAGGTAACTATTAATGAGGATAACTCAATTACTGTAACCGATAATGGTAGAGGTATCCCTACTTCGATGCATACGAAAGAGAAAAAATCCGCATTGGAAGTTGTAATGACTGTCCTGCACGCAGGTGGAAAATTCGATAAGGATTCTTATAAAGTTTCAGGAGGATTACACGGTGTAGGTGTTTCCTGTGTGAATGCTCTGTCAGCAAGTCTTAAAGCAACTGTACATCGAGATGGAAAGATCTTCGAACAAGAATACGAAAGAGGCAAGCCATTATACGACGTAAGAGAGGCGGGAACTGCAAGTGCTACAGGTACTGAAGTTTGGTTCCTTCCTGATCCGACAATCTTTGAAACGACGACCTATCAATATGACACCTTAGCGGCAAGAATGCGCGAGTTAGCATTTTTGAATAAGGGAATTCGAATTACACTTTATGATAGAAGGCGTGAGGATGAAGAAGGAAACGTCGTTTCTGAATCATTCTATTCTGAAGGTGGGCTAAAAGAGTTCGCAATGTACCTTGATCGAAACAGAGAGCAACTAATTGATGATGTTGTTTATTTCGAGGGGGAAAAGGACGGAATACCGGTAGAGGTTGCTTTGACTTACAACACTTCATATACAGAGAATATTCAGGCATACGTCAATAATATCAATACGCATGAAGGTGGGACACATCTTAGCGGGTTTAGAAGAGGATTGACGAATACGCTGAAAAAATATGCTCAGGATTCTGGAATGATTGCGAAAGAGAAGGTGGAGATTGAAGGAGATGACTTTAGAGAAGGACTTACTGCAGTTCTTTCTGTAAAAGTACAGGAACCACAGTTTGAAGGTCAAACAAAAACGAAACTGGGAAACAGAGAAGTTACAGCTCCGGTTAGCCAGAGTGTTTCTGAAATGCTTAGCTATTATTTAGAAGAACACCCGACTGAAGCTAAAATCATTGTTCAGAAAGTGATACTAGCTGCAAAAGCCAGAACAGCTGCCAGAAAGGCGCGTGAAATGGTTCAGCGAAAGAGTGTAATGACCGGAAGTGGACTTCCTGGTAAACTGGCCGATTGTTCTTCGAAAGACCCGGCGGAATGTGAACTTTACCTGGTAGAGGGAGACTCTGCGGGCGGTACTGCTAAGCAGGGAAGAGACAGAAACTTTCAGGCGATTATGCCATTAAGAGGAAAGATATTGAATGTTGAAAAAGCCATGCAGCATAAAATCTTCGAAAACGAAGAGATCAAAAATATCTATACCGCCCTGGGAGTTCGTGTTGGTACAGAAGAAGATTCTAAGGCTTTAAATCTTGAAAAACTAAGATATCATAAGATTATCATTATGTGTGATGCCGACGTAGACGGTTCTCACATTGAAACATTGATTCTTACGTTCTTCTTCAGATATATGAAAGAAATGGTTGAGATGGGTTATATCTATATCGCTACTCCTCCGTTATATCAAGTTAAGAAAGGAGCAAAGTCTGCTTACGCATGGAATGATGATCAACGTGATCAGTTGATTATGGAGATGAAAGGTTCCGGTTCAGAATCATCCGTAGGCGTTCAACGTTACAAGGGTCTCGGTGAGATGAATGCAGAACAACTTTGGGAAACAACAATGAATCCGGAGAATAGAACGCTTCGTCAGGTGACTATCGAAAACGCTGCAGAGTGTGATCAGGTATTCTCCATGCTTATGGGAGATGAAGTTCCACCGCGACGTGAGTTCATTGAGAAAAATGCAAAGTACGCTAAGATTGATGTTTAGTAATTAGCATAAAAAAAGAAAAGGCGCTCAAACGAGCGCCTTTTTTATTGGTCCTGTTGACCATTATTGTTTTACGATCCTTCTCAGAATTGTTTTGTCGTCAGTTGTAACTTGAAGCATGTACACTCCAATCTCGTAATCCGCAGTTTCAATGTTCAGGGTATTCTGACCATTGAATTCAGCAATCAGTCGTCCTCGTGCATCATGAATGGTTACTTCGAAGTCTCCATCTAATTCTATTGCGAGAACATCACTTACCGGGTTAGGGTAGATGTTGAGTCCGGAGATTACTTCTTCGTCGATTCCAAGACACTCATCGACAACAATGTTTTGTTGCGCTGTGTTCGAACAACCATTTCCATCTGTGTAAGAATAGGTAATCGTGTACGAACCTAGTCCTGTTGCCGGATCGAACTGACCTCCGGAAACTCCCGTTCCGCTGTATGTTCCTCCAGCAGGGCTTCCTCCAGTTAACGAGAACGCGCTGTAATACTCACATGTCGTATCTAATGCAGCCAGCGTCACATTTGGAAGAGCATTAACGGTAATGTCTACCTGATCTGTGTTCGAACAGCCATTTGCGTCTGTACCTGTTACGGTGTAAGTAACGGTACCTACCGCAGGTGTAAATGCCACACCATCTGTTACACCGTTATCCCAAACATACGTTTGAGCACCTGATCCGGCAAGCGTTACCTGATCACCATCACAAACGGATTGATCAGGTCCTCCATTTACAGTTGGAGTAGCGTTTACGGTTACATCTACCATATCGCTGTTGATACATCCATTCGCATCAGTTCCTGTCACTGTATACGTAACTGTTCCAACTGTAGGTGTGAATCCTACACCGTCAGTAACCCCATTATCCCACGCATATGTCGATGCGCCAGATCCAGACAAGGTAACAATCGTTCCCTCGCAAACTGTTTGATCAGGACCTGCATTCACGTTGGGCAATGCATTTACAATCACATCTACCTGATCTGTATTTGAACATCCATTTGCGTCAGTTCCTGTGACTGTATAAGTAACTGTTCCAACAGCAGGAGTGAATGCCACTCCGTCAGTTACACCATTATCCCATGAATAGGTTTGAGCACCTGAACCACTAAGTGTAACAGATGATCCATCACAAATAGTCTGGTCTGCTCCTGCGTTTACTGTTGGCAGTGGGTTCACCGTAACCGTGGTAGTTGAAGAAGTTGCAGAACAACCATTTCCATCCGTGTAGGTAACTGAATAGGTGCCTGAGCTGTTCACAGTAATAGTTTGTGTCGTTTCTGTAGTCGACCACACATTTCCAGAACCGTAGTCAGAAGTTAGGTTCACCGATCCGCCATTACAGAACGTTGTAGCTCCACTTGGCGTGATTGTAGGTGCAGCCGGATTCGCATTAACTGTCACGGAAACCGGAGATGAGGTTGCCGAGCAACCGTTACCATCCGTATACGTAACTGAGTATGAACCTGTACTGTTAACCATAATAGTCTGAGTTGTTTCTGCAGTCGACCATACATTTCCTGTTCCCTCCGAAGATGTCAATGTTACAGAACCTCCAGCGCAGAATGTTGTTGCTCCACCAGGAGTTACGGTCGGAGCGCTTGGGTTAGCATTCACTGTTACACTGATAGGAGCTGATGTTGATGAGCATCCGAATCCATCGGTATATGTTACAGTATATGTTCCTGTCGATGTTACGTTGATTGTCTGAGATGTCTCAGTCGTCGACCAGGTATTACCTGTTCCATAAGACGACGTCAAATCAACAGAGCCACCTGCGCAGAATGTTGTTGCACCACTTGGAGTTATCGTCGGTGCAGCTGGTGCAGAAGGATCCGTCAAAGCCTCAATTACAGTATTTGACGTACATCCAGATGAACCGTCAACATATGTTACATTATAAGAACCTGCTGCAAGATTGGTTATCGTATATGGTAATGTTGTACTACCCGAGTTACCACTTGATGGACCAGTCCATGAAACAACTCCCGTTCCAGACCCCGTTATTTCTATACTTCCGGTTGCCGTTGCACAAGCTGTAGGATCAGTAACTGTTCCTGATGCTATAGTCGGTGCTGGGTTTACCGTCACGTTAGTTGGAGCAGAGGTTGCTGAACAACCATTTCCATCAGTATAAGTAACGGTATAAGAACCAGTGGTCGTTACATTAATACTCGTAGATGTAGATCCCGTTGACCAGTTATTTCCAACCGGTTGAGATGAAGTAAGCGTAACGCTACCGCCAGCACAGAATGTTGTTGCACCACTCGGCGTGATTGTAGGAGCAGAAGGCAACGGGTTTACTGTAACATTGACAGGAGACGAAGTTGCTGAACAGCCATTTCCATCTGTATATGTCACTGAGTAAGAACCAGTACTATTCACCGTAATTGTTTGTGTTGTTTCTGTTGTAGACCAAACGTTGTTGGATCCGTAATCAGAAGTTAAGTTAACTGAACCTCCAGCGCAGAATGTGGTCGCTCCACCAGGAGTTATCACAGGAGCTGTTGGTAAAGCATTTACTGTCACCACAACAGGCGCAGAAGTACTTGAACAGCCATTACCATCCGTATAGGTCACTGAATAAGAGCCAGAGCTGTTAACAGTAATCGTCTGAGTTGTTTCAGTCGTTGACCAAACATTGCCGGAACCGTAATCAGAGGTTAAATCTATTGAGTTACCAGCGCAGAAAGTTGTTGAACCACTAGGTGTAATCACAGGTGCTGCTGGAAGAGGGTTCACAGCAACTGTAGTCGTTACTGTTGACTGACAACCAACCCCGTCTGTAACAATACAGTTATATTGAGTCGTATTGGCCGGTGTTACGGTAACAGAAGGAGTAGATCCAATTGGGGTGATTCCATCAAACCATTGATAGCTAACACCACCCGATGCTGTAATGGTTGCAGAGCCTCCTGGGCAAACGGATTGATTCGGACTAACGGTTGCTACAAAAGGAGTAGAAGGGTTTATGGTAACTGTGTACATCGTCTCACAATTATCTCCTATTGTTGCAATGTATACGTCGTAGGTTCCAGCCGGTAAGTTGTTGAATGTAGAATCTGTATAATAATTCTGTCCATCCAAACTGAAGTAATGCGTGCTGTCTCCACCAGCAACTCCTGTAACACTAATTACACCGTTATTGTTGCCGCAAGTAGTGTTTGTAACAGTTACTGTTGCCGTAATTGGTGGGTTTACAGTTACCGGTAAATAAACACCGTCGGTCATGCAGGAACCATCTCCAAAGAGATATATCGCATAACTTCCTTGTGTAGGGAAAGCAAAAGTGGTACTAGGCGTATTTGCCGTGTTCAATACTGTCGTAAATGGATCATCGGTTTGATACCAAAAATAATCCGTTACGTTAGTGGAGTTTGAGCCGTTTACATCAATCTCACCGCCTTCACAAACACTTGCATCAGTAGCTGTGAAGTTTGCAGATGGTGCAGGACCATTTGAAGTTAACACGTCAATAACAGCTGCGAATGTTGTTCCGAATACTGTTCCAACATCGGTCCAGCCGCTTGTCGCGTAGTCGCCGAATAAATAGTTAACCGGTGGTGTGCCGTATGTACAAAGAAGCGCAAATGTATCTCCAGCTGCGTAACTTAGTTCATATCCTACCCAGAACGTTCCCGTCACTGAAGCAGGGGTATCAAAATCAATCTGATTCCATTGGAGGGCATTCAGATCGGCTAAAGGTACAGTATCTGTTGCGAGGACAGTTCCAGGATCTCCCCCAGGTCCATTATCATCAAATACCTTAAAGACTATACTGCCTCCGTTGTCTACCACAACTCCAGGAGCGAATTCAAGCCTTCTAACTTCTGTAGTTGCGGTTGCCGTATAGAATTCAGCCCATTGTAAGACATCTTCATTATTGAGTAATGCATTACCAGGTATGTGTCCGTTATAACCAGGTGCTGGAGTTGCTGTCAGGTTATAAAAAGGATCTGCTGGATTATAATTTCTTAATGTATCACAAGCTGTTCCTGCAGCAGGAGCAACAACTTGTACATAGTTGGCTTCGAAAGCAGGAGTAGGGTCACTTCCGAATGCGTTAGAAGCCGTTAGGGTTACGTCGTAGAATCCAACTGTGTAGAATTCTACTTGTGGATTTTCTGAAGTTGCGCTGGTTCCATTAATATAGTTCCAGTCAGTTCCTTGAATACCAGAAATTACCCATGCCCATGAAGTTGGAACATTGGTAGACTGATCATAAAAATCGACACTACCGTTGATAGGAATGATTACGGGTGCTGGTCCAAGTGGAATGGATGCAAATGCTGAGTTCGGAGGCGTGTTCGTTGGATCACATCCCGGAGAAATTAACAAGGAGTTTCTAATGCCTTGAAGAATGGATAACATAAAATCGGCCTGGTTCTGAGTATACATACATGTACAGTTCGCATAGTCCATGTAATTCTCATATTGCGTTTCAGTGCCCGGGCAAGTTTGCTGGTTTCCTGAACAAGATCCGGCGTAGTTGAACGATGGTCCGTCAGTGATAGGAGTATCTCCAAATCCGTCATCAGCACCACAACCACCGGAACCTCCCCAGGTGTGATCAAGACCTAAGTAATGACCAACTTCGTGAGTCAATACATTGTCATTGTTCATCCCAAGATTGTAGTCTAATACAATTCCGTCAATTGCCGGGTTAGGAAGCATTGTTGGGGTGGGGCGGTAAGCATAACCAGCCGTACCTGATCCTGCTCCATTTGAAATGTCACAAATCCAAACATTCAAATAATCATTTCGATCCCAAATATCAGAACCACCTGTTGCAGATGATTTCATTTTATTCTCTTCCCCGTTATTGGAGTCATACCAATCTTCAGAAGTCGATACACGTATAACGCCAATTTCCGTTAATGGGTTTCCAAGAGGATCTTGTGTTGCCAAACAGAAGTTGATATTCGGGTCAGCAGGAATAAACCCGAACCCGGTTCTGGCATTAATTGTATCTGCGTTCAATTTTTGAAAATCTTCTACCAGGTCATTGTACACTTGCATGATTAATGCGTTGGATACATTTTCAGCAGGGTTGTTTGGATTATGAACAACATGGAAGATTACAGCAATTGTGTTCACCCCTGGAGTTTTATCCAGGCTAGAAGGATTCATATTTGCAATTCCTTGATAATAGGAAGAATTAAACTGTTGGAGCAATCCTTCACTTTGCCAATAGGCCTCGTTAATTTCGTGTGTTGCACAAACGTGCTGTCCAGCAGGTACAGGTCCTTGCTGAGCAGGTGAAATTTGCTGGCTAGAGCTATTCACGCTGGTACTATTTAAGATCGGTTGTTGTTGGTTAGTTGGATAAGTTTGGTTTAAGTTTCCTCCGAAAGGAGTTTGACCAGATGGTGCATATTGCGCAAACGCCATAGACGTTAATGCAATGAATAGAATTGCAATACGGGTTTTCATAATTAGCTGTTTAGATTTGAGGCAGTTAATTTACGAAAACGGGATATAAACTGAAAGCGAAATACTATGTTTTTCGCTTTTTCTTTTTTGCTGCTGGAAAGAGGATGTTATTGAGAATCAATCTATATCCAGGTGAATTGGGATGGAGATTGAGATCTGTTGGTGGATCACCAACTCTATGTTCGTAATCTTCAGGGTCGTGACCACCATAAAATGTCCAGGTTCCTTGTCCTAATTCTCCGTGAATATATCTGGCAGTACCAATCGATTTGGTTTCTCCCATAATGAGAACATTTGATTTGATCAGGTCTCGTCGAAAATCAGTTGTCTGACCCATAAAACCATTGATAACATCTGTGTGACATTGCGTAAGCATGGTTGGTACGACATCCCATTTTGCGGAAAACTCAAATAGGGTAAACTTATCAGTACGCTCATTTCTTTTGTGTAGATCAGTTCCATCTATATTTGAATACTCGTATTTAAGTGGATTGCGTTCGAGCGTGAAATCCTCAAAAGCAAGCGTATTATCAAAATCAAGTTTTTCCTGACAATTGCTTTCAGCGGGGTCGCCGTCAAACATCTGTTCACAGATGTCCGTTTCATGAGCTGCGAGAGCGATATCAAAACTATCTGTTCCGCTGCACATAGTGAAAAGAAAGCCACCCCCCATCACGAAGTTTTTAATGTTGGTTGCCACAGCTAGCTTTAATTCAGATACTTTATTAAATCCGAGTTGCTTCGCCGAAGCTTCAGAATCAGCCACCTGTTTCTTGTACCATGGATATGATCTGAATGCCGCATAAAATTTCCCATATTGTCCGGTAAAATCTTCATGATGTAGATGTAGCCAATCGTATTCCGGTAGACCTCCCATGACTATGGCCGAATCATAAATTTTATCATAAGGTATCTCAGCATATTCCAGAACGAGGGTGACAGCATCATCCCAGGGTTGTTTCCCTCCAGGTGTGTAGACTGCAATCTTGGGAGCCTTCTCCAATTGAACCACTTCCTGGTTGATTTCAGGGCTGGCAATTTGACTCTTGATATTGTTAACCTGTCCATCAGCTAACACTTCGTAACTCACTCCTCGTAAGATCAATTCTTCTTCAATTGCCGTGAGGTGAGGTGTAAGAAATGAACCGCCTCTATAGTTTAATAACCAATCGATTACAATATCATTTTCCAGAATGTAATACGCTATTCCATATGCTTTAAGATGGTTCATTTGCGTCTCATCCATTGGGATCAGGATCTGAGAAGCACGACCGCTAAAAGCAGTCATAATTAGAAAAAAGTATGTAACAATGAATCCCTTCATAATATCAAAATACAACAAAAACCTTACCTAAAATGGAGTGTCGTCATCAGAATTCGGATCGAAATCGATGTCTTCGTTTGAGTTCATCTTACTAGGCATGGTGTAGCTGCCACCCTGTGAATCGAATTCGGTATTAGCCCCAAGCTGTGAACCGCCACCTACGTCTTCGTTAAAGTTATCCAGGTTTTCAAAACGCGCAAATTCTTTTACAAAACGCAGCTTGACGTTTTCGAGTGCACCATTTCTATGTTTCGCAATGATGATTTCTCCAACACCTGCATTTGAATTTCCACTTTCGTCTTGCAGGAATCCGTAGTATTCAGGACGATAAATAAAACTCACGATATCGGCATCCTGTTCAATTGCTCCGGACTCACGCAAGTCGGATAGAACAGGCTTTTTATCACCACCACGCTGTTCAACAGATCGGCTGAGCTGGGATAACGCAATAATTGGAACATTCAGTTCTTTAGCAATTTCTTTTATGGATCTCGAGATGGATGATATTTCCTGTTCACGGTTCCCGTGACCTTTGGATCCACCCGCTGTCATTAGTTGAAGGTAATCGATCACAACCATTTCAATGTTATGCTGAAGCTTGAGTCGTCGACATTTTGCACGAAGATCAAAGACGCTAAGTCCCGGTGTGTCATCTATATAAATTGGAGCAGTAGTCAATTTTTTAATTCGTGAATGAAGCTGTTGAAACTCGTGATCAGCAAGGTCGCCCTTTCTTAACTTTTCAGCAGGTAATCTTGTTTCAGAAGCTATCAATCGCTTCACCAATTGAACCGAAGACATTTCCAATGAAAAGATTGCAACGGGTAGGTTATGATCCACTGCCGTATTTCTTGCCATTGAAAGTACAAATGCTGTTTTTCCCATCGCCGGACGAGCCGCAATTACAATCATGTCCGAACGTTGCCAGCCGGCAGTTACCTTATCAAGTTCAAAGAAGCCACTTGGAACACCTGAAATACCATCGGTGTTCTGTGAAGCCTTTTCAATTTCCTCAATCGCTTCGCGAACAACATTAGACATGGCAGCAACGGCTCTTCCCATGTTGTTTTGAGCGACATTAAAAAGATCTTCTTCCGCTTTATTTAAAACGTCGAACACATCGTTCGTATCTTCAAAAGCATCTTTCATTATTTCGGAACTCATTCGAATAAGCTCTCGTTTAATATGTTTTTCGGCAATTACACGTGCATGGTATTCGACGTGAGCAGTCGACGCAATTCTATTTGTTAGTTCAGAAACATAAGATGCCCCTCCCGCTGCTTCCAATTCTCCATTCTTTTTGAGATTGTCAATAACAGTCAGCAAATCTATGGGTTTTGATGATCCAAATAGTTCCTGGATCGTTCCGTAGATGTATTCATGTTTAGGATCGTAAAAACTCTCTTTCGATAAAATGTCTATTGTATCTGTTACGGCATTTCGTTCGAGCATCATCGCTCCGAGCACCGCCTTTTCAAGGTCTACAGCCTGTGGTGGAATTTTACCGAACTCGTTTGATAAAGCATTGATCTTATTCACTCTGTTTCCAACTCTTCTAGATTTTTCCGGCTGCTTGTCCATATGCTCAAAGATACGGATTCATTTTCATGCTTTCCGAAAAAAAGAAAGAGTTTATTAAATAAATTTCCATGGACGTTATTAACAATTGTTAATTTCGATTCGTGCATCGAAAAGTAATTCATACTGCAGATGGATCAGCGACAATTCAGTTGACTGATTTGGATGAACATTACCATTCAACTCATGGTGCTCTTCAGGAAGCTAAACATGTTTTTATCGATAATGGAATCAGTAAAATTAAGCAGGAAAACATTTCCGTTTTTGAATTGGGATTTGGTACTGGTCTGAATGCGATTCTAACATTGGCTCATGCACATACTAATAATATCGCCATTGATTATTTGGGATTGGAAGCGTATCCGGTGGAGGAGGAGTTACTTATAGAGCTAAATTATCAGGAGTTGATTCCTGAATTCGCTCGTGAATTTACTCGCCTTAACACTTGCAACTGGAGTGAGAAGTGTGACGTTACTGAACAATTTAGCTTGCTCAAAGTGAAACAAAAAATACAGGACTTTCAGCCTGCTATTGAAAAATTTGATATCGTTTACTTCGATGCTTTCGGTCACAGGGCGCAATCCGAAATGTGGGAACTTGAAGTAATAGAAAAGATGTACGCTATGCTTAAACCGGGAGGGGTGTTTGTTACCTATGCTGCACGAGGACAACTTAAAAGAGATCTTATTTCTCTGGGCTTTAAGGTGGAAAAACTGCCTGGTCCTCCGGGAAAACGGGAAATGACCTTCGCGATCAAACAATAGCAGGTTCTTTTACCAATTCACCCGTCATAAAACCTTCTGGATCAATATGGTTTAGTTCAATTTTTTGGAAAGTATTACAAAGCGATTCGTCGTATGGAGCTTTCACCTTGATATAATTTTCGGTAAAACCGAACATCCAGCCATCGTTGTTTTCATGTTCGAAAAGTACAATTCCGGTCTTACCAATTTGTGATTCATAAAAAGCACGTTTCTTCTTGGTTGACAGAATTTGAAGTTGTCGGCTTCGTTCCTTTCTTACGTTCATCGGCACCGCATTTCCCAACTTTGCGGCAGTTGTATTAGCGCGTTCGGAATAGGTGAAAACATGCAAGTAAGAGACATCTAGATCCTTTAGAAAATCCAAGGTTTCCATAAAGTCATCATCCGTTTCTCCCGGGAAACCGACAATTACATCAACGCCGATGCAAGTATCCGGATAAGTAGATTTGATTATTCTAACTCTGTCAGCATATAGTTCACTAAGGTATTTACGCCGCATCTTCTTCAGCAATTTATCACTGCCGGATTGAAGCGGAATATGGAAATGCGGAGCAAATCGTTCAGATTCGTTCAGAACAAATCGAATAATGTCTGTATCCAATAAATTAGGCTCAATAGATGAAATTCTGAATCGATCAATTCCTTTTACCTTGTCCAGTTCTTTAATTAGCTCGAAAAAATTCTCATCTTCACCCTGACCGAAATCTCCAATATTCACCCCTGTCAGTACGACTTCGCGTATATCTGTTTCAGCAACTTTTTGAGCCTCCATAACTGTTGTTTCAATAGAAGCATTTCTACTCTTTCCTCTTGCCAATGGAATCGTACAAAAAGTGCAAAAATAATCGCAACCGTCCTGAATTTTCAAGAAAGAACGCGTTCGGTCACCCATGGAAAATGCAGGAACGAAATCACGCGCTTCTTTAATGCTTTCGTTGTACACAACCGTCTGCTCTTGTTCGAGCTCTTCTAGATGATCTACAATGTTGAACTTCTCATTGGCACCAAGGACCATATCAACTCCTTCGATCTCTGAGATTTCCTTTGGTTTCAACTGTGCATAGCAGCCTATTATGATGACAAACCCTTCAGGATTTGATTTCTTCGCTTTTCGAACAAGTTGTCGACACTTTTTGTCGGCGTTATCGGTTACAGAACAGGTGTTGATTACGAAAATGTCCGGATTTTGATCAAAGTCCACTTTAGCAAAACCGGCATCCATCAGTTGACGTCCAATAGTTGACGTCTCTGAGAAATTTAACTTACACCCAAGCGTGTAAAACCCTACTGTTCTGTACTGATTCATTCGGGTACAAAGATATACATAAGACCAATAAAGATGGAGAATTGATCTTCTTAAGTTACTTTTTGAAACTATTTCACAAGAAAATAAAGTTCACTGTTAATATTTTTTTCTTCAAAATCTGACATAAATAGGCATGATTCAAATCATATTATCTAAATTTCCGGATTGTTATTTTTCCGCTTTTTATTACTCATCTGCATATTAGAGCAGAATATCTATTGAGAATCATTAGCCGACACTTAAAATTAAAGACATTAAAGACATGACACAAAAGAGGGAAGCGATCGCGATTATTGGAATGGGGTGTAGATTCCCCGGCGAAGCAAATACTCCAGAAGAGCTATGGGATCTAATATGCAATAAAACAGATGCATTAGGACCAATTCCGGAGGATAGATGGGATGTAGATTCATTGTATGCACCGGAATGGAGAAGAGCGGGTAAAATCAGTGTGAAACGTGGTGGGTTTATTAAGAATGTAGATCAATTTGATGCGGGGTTCTTTGGAATTTCACCGCTTGAAGCATCAAGAATGGATCCACAGCAACGTATGCTTTTAGAAGTGTCGTATGAAGCTGTAGAAGATGCAGGACTGAGTCTGAATGACTTGGATAACTCAAGAACGGCTGTCTTTGTTGGGATATCCGCACATGATTATGGTGATATTCAGAATACGCCACAGGAAAGAGTAAATATTGGATCTCATACGAATGTTGGATCTGCCTTGTGTATTACTGCTAACAGAATCTCTTATTCCTATAACTTGACAGGTCCGAGTATGGCTATTGATACAGCTTGTTCCTCATCGCTCAACGCTGTTCACATGGCTTGCCGTGCAATTTGGAACGGAGATGCTGATATGGCATTTGCTGGTGGAGTTAACTCTATATTAAAACCCGAACCTCAAATGGGATTCAGTAAAGGGGGGTTTTTATCACCAGACGGAATCTGTTATTCTTTTGACGAGAGGGGGAATGGATACATTCGTAGCGAAGGCGCCGGATTAATTTTCTTAAAGAAGTTATCTGAAGCAGAAAAGGACGGCGATAAAATATATGCTGTCATTCGAGGATCTGCCGTTAATCAGGATGGTGCTACAAATGGTATATCCGTACCGAACCCGGATGCTCAGGCAGCATTATTGGAAAAAGCTTATCAGGATGCAGGAGTAAATCCACACGATGTTACTTATGTTGAAGCGCATGGTACAGGAACTTTTGTTGGTGACCCGATTGAAAGTAATTCAATAGGTAAGGTAATCGGAAAGGATCGAAATGATATTTGCTATATGGGTTCTATAAAGTCAAATATTGGCCACTTGGAACCTGCATCGGGAATCGCTGGTATTTCGAAACTAGCCCTGGCCATGAAAAATGGTGCAATCCCTCCAAATATTCATTTTGAGAAAGGGAATCCTAATATTGCCTTCGATGAATTGAAATTAAAGGTTCCTACAGATATTACCAATTGGCCGGGTGATCCAAAACAACCGCGTTATGGTGGAGTGAATTCATTTGGATTCGGTGGATCAAATGCTCACGTCGTATTAGAAGATTATAAAGTAAATGGTAACCTAAGGAACAATGATAAAAAGGGCTTAAACATTTGTACAATTTCAGCTCGACACCAGGATGCTTTACAAGAGCTTACCAAGAATTATATTGACTTTTTGAAGGATGGGAATAATGATTCCAGCTTCAGTGATATTTGTTTCTCCAGCTCTGTTCGTCATTCTCATCACCCTATGCGCCTGGCTGTGGTGGCAGAATCAAAAGAGGAATTGGCAGAGAACCTGGAAACCTATTTGAACGGCGATTCGATTACGGAAGTTGCTGAAGGAAGAGCCAACGAAAAGAAAGATCAGATTGTCTTCATTTTTTCTGGTCAGGGTCCACAATGGTGGGGAATGGGAAGACAGTTGTTTGAAAACGATCCGTTTTTCAGATCCTGGATTGAAAAGCTTGACACGATGTTGTCGAAGCATGCTGATTGGTCATTAATCGAGGAGCTCACAAAGGACGAAGAAAATTCAAGAATAAGTGAGACAAATATTGCACAACCAGCAATTTTCTCTATTCAGATCGCATTATATGAAATGTGGAAGGCACTCGGCGTTCATCCAAAAGCTGTCGTTGGACATAGTATTGGTGAAGTGGCAGCGGGTTATGTTTCTGGAGCATTAACGCTTGAACAGGCCGTGTTGCTAATATTTCACAGAAGTAGAATCCAATTTAAAGCGACCGACAAAGGAAGAATGTTGGCAGTGGGAGTAACTGTCGAAGAAGCTCGTAAGCTGATAGAAGGTAAAGAGGATAGGGTTTCTGTAGGAGCGGTGAATGGCCCTTCAATGGTTGCTTTATCTGGTGATACGGATGTTATTGAAGATATAGCAAAAGAACTGAATGAAAAGGATATCTTCCACAAACTGCTGGTCGTAAACGTGCCGTTTCACAGTCACCACATGGAGCCACTTAAGGATGAATTATTAGCGTCTCTTGGTGAATTCAAAACGAAGGCAACGGACATTCCGTTCTATTCAACGGTAGAAGGAGGAATTGTTAAAGGTGAGGATCTTAACCCACTATATTGGTATAGAAACGTTCGGGAACCGGTTTATTTTACGGATGCAATTCAGGCACAAATCGATGATGGTTTTGACACGTTTATTGAATTAGGACCGCACCCGATTCACGCGATTGGAGTTAATGACCTATTAGAAAAAGCGAATAAAAAGGGTCACGTTACACTATCACTGAGAAGAAAAGAAGATGAGAAGAGAACTTTCCTTTCTTCAGTTGCGGGACTTTATGCACATGGTGTAGATATTGATTGGCGAGCATTTAATGGCGATGACAATGGTCTGGTAGCCTTACCTAGATACCCTTGGCAAAAAGATTCTTTCTGGTTGGAAACAGAAGAAGGCAAGCGAATGAGACTGGGTAAACTGGAGTATAACCACCCTCACCTGAATCGTAAAGCTGTTTCAGCTAGAGAAAGTGATAATATTCTTTGGGATGTTACATTGGATAAGCGAACCTATCCGTATATCGCGGACCATAAGGTTCAGGGACCAATCGTTTTCCCGGGGGCCGGCCACGTGGATTTGATAATTGGTGCTGGACGAGCTTCTTTTGGAGAAAAATTTGGATTCGTTGAAGATATCAACTTTGAAAATGCTCTGTTCTTACCTGATTCAGGTGAACCGCCACAGATTCAGATAGATATTTCATCAGATGCGGGAGACTACTTTATATACACAAGACCGAGGACGCAGGATGCGCAATGGACGATGTGTTCAAATGGAAAGATCAATCACATTGATGATCAATTTGACTCTATACCGGTAGATCTGGACGCTGTAAAGAAAAGGATTACAATTCCTGTTCCCGTAAAGCCGATGCACGACGAATTATTGGAGAGTGGACTGTTTTTAGGTCCAAGTTTCCGTGCGATTAAAAAGCTATGGAGAAGTGATGGTAACTGGGAATCCTTAAGTGAAATTGAAGTTCACGAAAGTATTCGATCTGAATTTTTCCAGTTCAATATTCATCCGGGTGTTCTTGATAGCTGTTTCCAAACGGTTTTCGGAATATTTAATGAGCGAGAAGATGTCAATAAGAAAATGGGTGTTTATGTACCACGTCACATTGATAGCTTTAAATTCTACAATCCGGTTAATTCGTATAAACTATTTGTACATGGTCGACTAAGAGAATGGACGGACGAATACGCGTTGGGAGAGTTGTGGATTTTTAACGAGGATGGTTCATTAGTAGCTGAATTCCACGGATTCCGATCTCAATACCTTAAAGGATCGAGAGGAGAACAAGGAGGAGAGAAAGATAAGTGGTTCTACGAATACAAATGGAACCTAAAGGCAAGAGCCGATCAGGAGTTGCTGCGTAATCCGGGAGAGTACCTTCCAAATCCTGTTACTTTGAAAGAACAAGTTCAGGAGACCATAGATGAAGTAATTGCACGACCAGAGCAAAGCGAGTACTATGATAAGTATGAACCTGAGCAATACGAATTAACGATTGCATACATCTGTAACGCCTTAAAGGAGATGGGAATGTCCTTTAAAGTAGGGACAGAGATTGACGTGAACAGTTTAGCGGAAGAATTAGATGTGATTGATGATCATAACCGCCTTTTCCATCACATGTTCAAGCTTCTGAAAGAGGCAGGATTTGTTGAAGGAGGAGATGGCAAATATAAAGTGATCAAAGAACCTGAGTTCCGAGATTCATTGACCTGGATGACAGATCTCAATAGTCGATTCCCGCAATTCCACCATGAATCGACATTATTAGGAAGATGTGGGCCTCAAATCAAAGGTGTGTTGCAAGGGGAAGTGGATCCAATTCAATTGATCTTCCCGGAAGATAAATGGGATGCAATCGTTCAGTACTATGTTGAAGGATTTGCCTTTAAGAAATACAATGACATCGCAGGAAGATCGATTGCGGAATTGATCAAAGGAATTCCGGAGGATCAAACGATTCGTGTTCTCGAAATTGGTGCCGGTACTGGTGGTATGACACAAGCAATTTTGCCTATGCTACCTGCTGATAGAACAGAATATGTGTTCACAGATTTGTCGCACATGTTCATGCTGAAAGCACAACAACGTTTTGCTAAATATCCTTTTGTACAATATAAGATTATGGATATCGAGCAGGATCCGGGTGAACAAGGATTTGATCTGAATTCATTCGACCTGATCATTGCATCTGATGTAATTCACGCAACACGTGATCTGGCAGTATCTCTTGGAAACGCACAAAAATTATTGGCTTCAGAAGGGGTGCTGATGATGCTTGAAGTAACCAATTCACCTGTTTATCTTGATTTCATATTTGGTATGACTGAAGGATGGTGGTTGTTCGAAGATTTTAGAACGGATCACGCGACAATGTCTCCGGACAAGTGGGAGAAAGTCCTGGTTGACAATAATTACTCGAATGTTGCACATTTTAGCGATGTTCCAGGTAACAACATCTCTTGTCAATCGATCATAATGGCCAGAGCCGAGAAGTTGGATCTGACCACTGTTAAAGAAGAGAATAAGCAAAAAACTGAAACTGCAGATTATCTGATTTTTGCGGATGATGCTGGAGTAACAGAAAAAATTGCAGAAAGACTGGCAAAGCTTAATAAGAGTTGTCTAATAGTCCGTAAAGGGGCCGGATATAAAGAAGTATCCGAGTTAGAGTTTGAAGTTGACCCAATGTCACAGGAAGACGCGAATAAAGTGATCGATTATGTGAATGGAAGAGGAAACTTCGAAGGCTTGATTTATGGTTGGGGACTCGATCTAGTTAGTAATGATCAGTTGACCGCGGAGACTATTGAGCACGCTGAGGAACTTGGAAGTATTATGTTGATGAACATCATGCGTAAGCTTAATGAATCGACATATGAGCGTAACCCTAAGCAATGGATATTGTCAAGTGGGGCTCAAACAGTTGGTGGTTCTCCTGAGGTTATTAATCTTAGCCAGGAAGGACTAAGAGGAGTGAGTAGAGTAGTAGTTAATGAATTCCCGAATTACATAACAACAATGGTTGATTTGAGTTCCCCTGTTCAGGATGTAGAGCTTGATTGCCTTGTTGACGAATTCTATGCTGATGATAGAGTAGATGAACTGGCGTTCAGAGGAAGACGACGATATGTCAATAGACTAGAGCGTATTTCAATGGATAATATTGCTCAACAGGCGATGAAGTCGGTTCCTGCTGAAGGATCATCTTACACCGGAACGATTGAAGAGTATGGTGTACTGGACAATGTGGTGTTGAGACAAAATGAAAGAAGAGAACCTGAAGCAAATGAGGTAGAGGTTCAAATTAAAGCTTCTGCATTGAATTTCCGTGATATTATGATCGCGATGGGATTATTGTCTGATGCTGCGGTTGAAGGTGGTTTGTTTGGTCGAACATTTGGCCTGGAATGTGCAGGTATCGTCACAGCCGTTGGTAATGACGTAACTAATGTGAAGGTGGGAGACGAAGTAATGGCTACTGCACCATCATGTCTGGGAGGATATGCCTATCCGTACGGTGTTCACTGTGTTAAAAAACCGGAGAACATCAGCTGGAACGAAGCGGCAAGTTTACCGGTTGTCTATACCACTGCATACTTCTCATTGATCCATCACTGTCGCCTACAGAAAGGTGAAAAAGTCCTTATTCATGCTGCGGCTGGTGGGGTAGGTATCGCAGCAATTAACATTGCAAATGCAGTTGGCGCTGAGATTTACGCGACAGTTAGTACACAGGATAAAAGAGATTATATAGAAGCTCTTGGAGTGAAGCCGGAGAACATCATGAACTCACGTACACTGGAATTTGCGGATGAACTGATGGAAAAAACCAACGGTGAAGGTGTCGATGTTGTATTGAATTCACTTTCAGGATCAGCCATATATAAAAGTGTGAGATGTTTATCAGCTTATGGTCGATTCATTGAAATCGGAAAGACTGACATTTATAGAAATAGCAAACTTGGTTTACAACCGTTCGGAAACAACCTGACATATTATGGAGTGGATGTTGACCGTCTGTTCAAACAAAAACTGGAATTCGGCGGTCAGCTATTCCAGGAATCAATTGATTACTTCGTGAACAACAATTTCAAGCCACATCCTGTGACGGTATTCCCGATTGCGCGATTGGCTGATGCGTTCCAGTTCATGGGTGGTGCCAGACATATAGGTAAGATCATCGTTGCAATGGAAGGTGAAGTCGATATTGCTCCGGCTGCAGAGATCAAATTCAAAGAAGATGGATCATACCTGTTAACAGGTGGTGCGTCAGGATTTGGATTATCGGTTGCCGAGTGGATGACAACGAAAGGAGCCAAAAATCTGATCTTAATGAGTCGTAGTGGTCCTAAAACGGATTATGAAAAAGATCTGGTTAAGAAAATGGAGGCCAATGGCGTGAATGTAATGATCGCCAAAGGAAGCGTGAACGATCCGGATGACGTAGCAAGAATCTTTAAGGATATCGCTGATAAAATGCCTCCTTTGAAAGGTGTTCAGCATGCGGCGATGGTGCTTGACGACGGAAGTATTCCGGAGATAGACCATGAAAGATATATGAAAGTATTCAAGCCGAAGGCTGTTGGATGCTGGCTTCTTCACGAGGCAACGAAGGACATGGATCTTGATCATTTCATTTCTTATTCTTCGATTTCTGCTATTTACGGTAACCCGGGTCAGGTAAGTTATGTCGGAGCGAATAGTTTCCTTGATAATTTCTCTCATTGGAGAAGAGCACAAGGATTACCGGCAACAACCATAAACTGGGGTGTTATAGGTGACGTAGGATTCGTTGCACGTAACGCTGCGCAAAGCGGTGTTGTTGGAGAATTGCTTTACAAACAAGGATGGAAGACTTTCTCTATTCAACAAGCTACATGGATTTTGGAACAAATGCTCCTTAACAATCCTGTTCAACGAGTGGCGACAGATTCTGACTGGGAAATGATTGGAGGATTCTATCCGCATTCAGCTAACTCAAGCAGATTTGCACACCTAGTAAGTGAAAAGGAACTTTCGGCAGGAAGTGGAGCCGGATCAGGTGATGGGGCGCTTAAATCAGCGTTGTTTGAAGCAAAACCGGAAGAGCGAAATGAAATTTTCCTAGATCAACTTAAGGATACTTTTGCACGAGTACTTGGAACAGTTCCTGACAAATTAGATGTTACTGAGCCTGTTACAAAGTACGGTCTAGATTCACTTATGGCTAATCAGATTAGAAACTGGATCCAAAGTAATGTTTCGATCGATTATTCGATGATGAAAATTATGAGAGGACCTTCGATGGAGGAGATGACAACTCAGATTGTTGATGAATTGATGGGGTCTGACAATGCTGGAATGGAAGAAGGTGAAGTAAAAAGCGAGATGGATCGCTGGATTATCAGAACGAAAAAGGTCGATAATCCGCGTCTGCGCTTGTTCTGCTTACCTTATTTTGCTGGTGGTGCCTCTGTATTTAATCAATGGCAAGAGCTGCTTCCGGATAATGTTGAAGTATGTGCAATTCAGTTCCCTGGACGTGAAGAGCGAGGAGATGAAAAGCCATTCACAGATGTGAAAGAACTGGTTAAGAAAATGGCAGAAGTAATGGAGCCGTTATTGACGACTCCAGTTGCCTTCTACAGTCACAGTTCTGGTTCATGGATAGCTTTAGAATTAGCGAGATATCTTAGAGAGAAGCTTGATGTGCATCCTGTCAAATTCATGGTGGGTGGTGCACGCGCAGCTCATATTGAGGTAGATTTCAAATTCCTGAAGAAGATTCATCCGGATGAAGTTTACAAGGACAAAAACATTCCAAATATTAAAGGTCACTTGAGGGCACTGGAGATTCCAGACTCAATACTTGAAAATGATCAGGTCTTTAATGAAATGTTGCCGTCGTTGAGAGCAGATATTCTTCTGGGTAAAAATTACGACTATTACGAAGCGGAACCGCTTGATTGTCCACTCGTTGCGTATGCAGGCAAGGATGACACGGTGTTTACCGAAGAACAAATTCGAGCTTGGGAAAAACATACTAGCGGTAACTTCTCCTTTAATTGGGTTGAAGGTGGACATTTGTTCTGTCGGGATAATAAAGAGGCGCTTTTAGATATGGTAACAAATGAACTGACAGAAGAGGTCTCTGTTTAAGATGATCGCGAAGGTAGACATAAACACTAAGGGCCTGAAAGGTACAAAGTTGAATACCGGAGAAGTTCATGTGGTTAAAGTTGTCATTGAAGAGACCGAGACATTTGAGAAATGTTATGCTGTTCTTTCAGAATTCGAAAGACAGAGATCATTGTCATTTAAATTTGAAGAAGCGACAAAACAATATGTGGTAAATCAGGGAATGATCCGCCTATTATTGGGAAGGTATCTCGGAATGGAAATAAGTGAAGTTTCTGTTGGAAGAAGAGAGAAAGGTAAGCCATTTTCTTTAGATGACGAATCACTCTTCTTTAATACTTCCAATTCAGGAGGGCTAGCTGTCTTCGCTTTTTCCCGTGATGGAGAAATAGGGGTAGATATTGAAAAGGTACGACCACTGGATGATTTGGATGAAATGATCGATGTTAATTTTCTTCCAGCCGAGCGAAAGTTCATTCGTCAGTTCGATGACCAGAAACTTGTTCGTTTCTTTCGTTTCTGGACAATTAAAGAAGCGTACCTCAAGGCGATCGGTGAAGGCATGAGGTTGACTCCTGATAGTATATCATTCGCTATTGAGAAGGACGGAGTTAAATTTCTTTCTGAGCGTGGCGTATTCGATTTTACTGATTGGACAATAAAGGAGTTTACTCCGGCTGAAGGATTTGTCGGAACAATAGTATTTAAAAATTCAGATGCATTTATTTCACAGGAGTGGTATAATGAGCTAAAACTTTAAGAATTCAATTATGCAGGTTACAAGAACATTTGATCTATTAGAGCAATACAATACTTTGTTTAATGACAAGCCTGACGCGCTTGCGGGAAAGGAAAATGGAAAGTGGGTTAAGTATTCTGCTAGCCAATATGTTGCAAACGCCAATGCTATTAGTAGTGGACTGCTGGCTTCGGGTTTAACAAAAGGAGACAAAGTTGCGACGATCACTAATAATCGTCCCGAATGGAACTTTGTTGACATGGGGCTCGCACAGATAGGTGTATTGCATGTTCCACTTTTTACCAATTTGACACCAGAAGGATATAAGAACATTCTGAATCACGCAGAAGTTAAGGTAGTTTTTGTTTCGGACGAACAGCTACTCAAAACAATCGAATCAATTCGACATGAAGTACCTTCATTGATGCAGGTATATACTTTTGATGAAGTTTCCAGTGCAAATAACTGGAAGGAAGTACTAGAAGAAGGGCAATCACGCTTAGAAGAATTTCGTAGTCAGATAGAAGAGATTAAAAATGAAACAACCCCGGAAGAAGCCGTTACATTGATCTATACTTCAGGTACAACAGGTAATTCAAAAGGAGTTTTATTGTCGCATAAAAACCTCATTAGCAACGCCGAATCGCTCGCTAAAGTTTTTCAATTGCAAAAAGATGAAAGATATTTAAGCATTCTTCCGATTTGTCACGTTGGAGAACGTATTGGTAATTATCAGACTCAACTATCGGGCTGCAGTATCTATTATGTGGAAAGTCTGGCAACAATTGCAAATGACCTGCAGGATGTGAAACCTCAGGGATTTGGAGCTGTGCCAAGGATACTTGAGCGCGTGTATGATAAGATCATTTCAAAGGGACAGAAGCTAAGCGGCGTGAAGAAAAAGCTCTTTTTTTGGGCTCTAGACCTGGGTTTGAAATATGACCCCAACAATGGCGCCTGGTACAAGTTTCAGTTGGCAATTGCTCGAAAATTAATTTTCAGTAAGTGGCAGGCCGCAATGGGAGGAAACGTCAAAGTAGTTGGGGTAGGAGGTGCTGCATTGCAGCCCAGACTGGAGAAAGTCTTTTGGGCAGCCGGAATAAGACTCTTGAATATGTATGGTCTGACAGAAACTTCGCCTACTATCACAATGAATCGTAACGGAGGTGATCAGTTCAAGTTAGGAACTGTTGGAACACCAATCGATAATGTAGAAGTAAAAATTGCTTCAGATGGAGAGATATTGTGTAAAGGTCCAAACGTGATGATCGGTTATTATAAAGACGAACAAGCTACGAGCGAAGCAATAAAGGATGGCTGGTTTCATACGGGAGACATTGGAGTTTTTGAAGATGGTTTTCTGCGTGTAACAGACAGAAAGAAGGAGATATTCAAATTATCCAACGGAAAATATGTGGCTCCAATCGCTATTGAGAATTTATTCAAAGAGTCTGTTTACATTGACCAATTGATGGTGCTAGGTGATGGCGAAAAGTTTACCAGTGCTCTTATCTCTCCAAATTTTGAAGCCTTAATCGACTGGTCAAAATCAAATGGGATTGAATTTGCTCAAAAAGAAGATTTAATTCAAAAGGCTGAAGTTCAGAAGCTGTATAATGAGATATGCGAAGAGCTTAACAAATCATTGGGACAGGATGAACGGATTAAACGTTTTAGATTAGTTTCTGATGAATGGACACCTGAGTCTGGAGAATTGTCACCTACATTGAAATTGAAGCGAAGAATAATTCAGGAAAAATACCAGCACGTAATTGACAGAATTTTTGGTCACACAGTTGAAAGTCAGTAATCGGATGTCCATGGTAATTAGCTTAGTTAATAGCGATTCTGAGAAACGAGCTTTTCTTGATGTTCCAAAGACCCTATATAAAGACGATCCCAATTGGGTTTGTCATCTGGACAGGGATATTGAAGGAGTTTTTGATCCTGATCAAAATTCTTATTTCAAGCATGGAGATGCTAGGAGGTGGGTGCTCAGAGATGATGATGGAAATCTTATCGGCAGAATAGCATCTTTCTATGATAGAAATCAACTCGACGAGAATAAGTTAATGGTTGGAGCTTGTGGATTTTTTGAATGCATTGATGATCAAGAAGCTGCAAACCTATTGTTTAACACGGCGAAAGCATGGTTAGAAAAATTCGGAATCATGGCAATGGACGGTCCGGTAAACTTTGGTGAAACAGACAAATATTGGGGCTTGCTGGTGCATGGGTTTACACAGCCTGCGTACAAAATTGCCTACAATCATCCATATTATCAATCGCTTTTCGAAAACTACGGATTTCAGACTTATTATAAGCAAGAAGGCTTTCATTTGGACGTAAAAAAAGGAGTGCCGGAACGCTTTAATAAAATTGCGCAACGGATAATCGACAATCCTGAGTATTCATTTGATCATTTTCGATTTTCAAATATGGATAAATATGCTCGTGATTTTGTAACTGTTTTCAATCAGGCATGGGCAGATTTTAAAAAGGATTTCGAACCGCTGGAACAGGAATATGTCTATAAGTTTCTGAAAGATGCAAAAATGGTACTGGAGGAAGAGTTCATTTGGTTTGCTTACCACGAGGATAAACCAATTGGGATTTACCTTATGTATCCTGATGTGAATCAGATCTTTAAACATTTCAACGGGAAACTCAACTTATGGAATAAGCTTAGGCTTGTCTACATGGTTAAAACCAGGAAAATGACAAGAGCGCGTGGCGTTTTAATGGGGCTTACTCCTAAATATCAGAAAAAAGGAATTGAAGTTGGATTCATCCATTTCATCGAAAAAGCACTCAAGGCAAAACCCCAATACACAGAGTTAGAATTTTCCTGGGTTGGTGATTTTAACCCGAGAATGAGGAAGATTTGGCTTTCAATTGGGGCGGAGTCAGCCAAGAACTATATAACCTATCGTTACATGTTCGATCGGACTGCTCAATTCGAGCGGTATCCAATCCCAGAGTGATAAAAATTGCTGCTACACGCTCAATAGACTTGTTCTAGCACATATTAATATAACTTTTAGCTTCCTAAAAGAAATTACTGCTTTCTGTTTTTGTATTTTCGTTTTATAAATTATTAATTCATGCGAAAAGAACTCGCCTTTGAATATGATCATTATCCTGATACTTCTTCACTTTCAGGCGTTGAAAAGGAACTTGTAATTGCTGCAAGAAAAGTCAGTGAAAACGCATATGCTCCTTACAGTAAATTTAGAGTTGGGGCAGCTTTAATACTTGATTCAGGTGAGATGATTACCGGTAGCAATCAGGAAAACATAGCTTATCCATCTGGTCTTTGTGCGGAAAGAGTGGCGTTGTTTCACGCTGGAGCAAATTATCCGGATTCTAAGGTTAAGATATTGTGTATTGTTGCCGACGGCGATTTGGTAGGTGATGGAATTCTTTCTCCGTGCGGTGCTTGCCGTCAGGTAATGGTTGAAACAGAGGGCAGACAAGATTCAGGTTTTAATGTTATTCTGGTTAACACTAAAAATGAGGTGCTCAAATTTCATTCTGCTTCTGACCTGCTGCCATTAGCCTTCGGTAAAAAGTGACCCAATGCGTATCCTATTATCCCTATATATTATACTGTCGGTAGCCTTTATTACTAGCGCTCAAGTAAGATCGGGAATGGTTTCAAGGGAGATTTTTTCTGAAGACGGTCAGGATTCATCTGAACTGATTATTGAATACCAATATTTCTCAACTGTTACAGAGTCATATCAAGACACTGTGAATACTTGGATCAGACAAATACTCAAAGGAGAAGAAGATCCAGGTCAAGAATTGAGTGATGAATTCTTCGAATCGGTATTGATCCAATTTATCGCAGATTATGAGAACTATACCAGTGAATACCAGTCAATGCCCTGGTCTCTTGAGGAACAAGTTCATATCGACGATTCTTATAATTCCTTTGTACAGTTGTTTATAAGTGGTTGGACTTATCAAGGAGGCGCTCACGGGGATGGATTCTACTCAGTATTTCTGTTTGACAAAAAAAATGGCGCCCGATTAGAATTAGACGATCTTTTCAATGATGTCGAAGAGCTTACTTCTATAGGCGAGTTTTATTTTAGGATTCAGCAGGAAATAGGAGAGGAAGAATCTTTAGAAGAGGTCGGCTATGATTTTAATGGAGAAGGATTTTATCTGAATAGTAATTTCTCTTTTACCGATACCGGGATTGAATTTGTATATAATTCATACGAAATAGCACCTTATTACATGGGACCAAGTGAGATCTCCATTCCCTATCAGGAAATTGATCATTTACTCACACGTAAAATAGCAAAACAATGATGCCTTTTTTTAGGTACTTCTACCTTCTTCTTTCATTGTAATAAATTGATATATTTGTTTTGCTAAAAAGAAGATTAAGCTATGGCTGTGAAATCAAAAGGTTCGGCTAAAACGAAGAAGAAAGAGGCGAGCGCGGGTAAACCGAAGTTTCCAAAGGCAACATACCTAAAGTGGTATAAGGATATGCTTATGATCCGAAAGTTTGAGGAGAAGACGGGACAATTATATATTCAACAGAAATTTGGCGGATTTTGTCACCTGTATATTGGTCAGGAGGCAGTAGTTGTGGGAACAGCAAGTGCTTGTCAAAAGGGAGATAAGCATATGACGGCCTATCGAGACCATGGTCACCCAATTGCATTGGGAACTGATCCAAAGGTATTAATGGCAGAACTTTACGGAAGAGCAACAGGTTGCTCCAAAGGTAAAGGAGGTTCAATGCACTTCTTCGATAAGGAAGTTAATTTCATGGGTGGTCATGGAATTGTGGGTGCTCAGATTCCAATGGGTGCAGGTGTCGCTTTTGCTGAGCAATACAATGAAACGGGAAATATTGTTTGCGTTTCGATGGGTGATGGAGCCGTACGGCAGGGTGCTTTACACGAGACCTTTAACATGGCCATGAACTGGAAGCTTCCGGTTATTTTCATAATCGAGAATAACAACTACGCAATGGGCACGTCGGTTGAACGTACGACGAACGTTACGGATTTGTCCCAAATTGGCGCATCTTATGACATGCCTTCAAGAATTGTTAACGGAATGAAGCCAGAGGATGTTCACGAGGCGATAGAAGAGGCTGCTGACAGAGCGCGCCGAGGCGATGGTCCTACGCTGCTTGATATCAGAACGTATCGTTATAAGGGGCATTCGATGTCGGATCCTCAGAAATACAGAACAAAAGATGAGGTGAATGAATGGATCGATAAAGACCCTATACTTCACTGTCTGGATATTATTAAAGCAAACAAGTGGATGTCCGATAAGGAGATCAAAGAATACGATGAATGGGTTAAGAAGGAAGTTGAGGCCTGTGTCGAATTCGCTGAAAACTCCCCTTATCCGGAAGGAAACGAACTATATGAGGATGTTTACATGGATGAAGATTATCCTTTTATAATTGAATATTAACTGATCAAATCGATTATTAGCTATGGCGGAAATCGTCTACATGCCTAAATTAAGTGACACCATGACTGAAGGTGTTGTTGCCGAGTGGAATAAGAAAGTTGGAGATGAGGTTTCATCCGGCGAAGTATTGGCGGAAATTGAGACAGATAAAGCAACGATGGAATTCGAGTCGTTCTACGATGGAGTTCTATTGCATATTGGCGTTGAAAAAGGAAAAGCTGCTCCAGTTAATGCGGTGTTAGCTGTAATCGGTGATAAAGGAGAGGATGTTAAGAAGATCCTTGCTAATGCAGAGAAAAATGCCCCTTCCGAAGAAGCTGTAGAAGAAAAAGCGGAGCCAAAAGCGGAAGAAAAGAAAGAGCCGGCTAAAGAAGAAAAGATTGAAACAAAACCGGCTGCGACTACCGAGCTTAAAAAAGCACCGGCAAAACCAGTAGTTTCTGATGCAAATGGAAGAGTATTTGCATCTCCATTAGCAAAGAAACTAGCGAATGATAAAGGGATAGATCTCTCATACGTAACAGGTACTGGAGAGAATGGAAGAATTGTAAAAAGAGATGTTGAGCATTACCAGCCATATCCGGGAACGACAAAGAAAAGCAGAGGATTCGTAGGTGAAGAATCATATACGGATGAGCCAATCTCGCAAATGCGTAAAACAATAGCGAAGAGACTTTCTGAGAGTAAGTTTACGGCGCCTCATTTCTATTTAACGATCGATATAGACATGTCCAATGCGATTTCTATAAGGAACCAAATTGCAGCGCTAGAAGAAGGTAAGGTGTCATATAATGACATGGTTATAAAGGCTTGTGGATTAGCTTTAAGGGAGCACCCTGCAGTTAATAGCGCCTGGTTGGGAGACGTGATTCGCAGAAGCGATCATGTTCATATCGGCGTAGCAGTTGCCGTAGATGAAGGACTGCTTGTTCCCGTCGTGCGTTTTGCAGATGGGAAAGAGTTGACGGAGATTGGGGCAGAGGTCAGAGAATATGCTCAACGAGCAAAAGCAAAGAAATTACAACCTGAAGACTGGGAGGGAAATACCTTTACGATTTCAAATCTGGGAATGTTTGGCATTGATGAGTTCACAGCGATTGTGAATCCACCTGATAGCTGCATCATGGCTGTTGGTGGTATTAAAGAAGTTCCGGTTGTTAAAGACGGGGAAATAGTTCCCGGAAATGTCATGAAGGTAACGCTTTCGTGTGATCACAGAGTAGTTGATGGTGCGACTGGTGCCGCATTCCTTCAGACTTTCAAAAGCTATATGGAGAACCCGGTTTCTCTGTTTGTGAAGTAACTATTACTACATCATATGAAAAAGGTTTTTAAAACCTGCGCTCATGCACTGGTCATGAGTGTCTTGCTGTCTTCGAACGCAGCACTTGGTCAAGCCACTATTAATGTTAGGGTAGTATCTGTAAATGTAACAGGAAATGTGGATTGTGATGGGTTTTTTACAGGAGACTCTGATTTCGTCTGGGAATTTATTGCAACTGATAATACACTTGGTTATTCCAATAATAACCCTGTTCTGTTCGGAGTTTTAGGAGATTTTAACTACGCCTACAACAATGGAAATAACGGTCCGTACACAATGACCGCTCCTGGAGGAGGATTTAGCCCTTCGTCCGGTTTGTTTTTCTCACATGACTATACATGTCCTACGGATGTTCCAACAACCATAGATATTGATTGGCGAGCATATGAAAACGACGATATACTAAATTACAGCTTGATCTTTGGATCTGATGGTGAAACAGCTCCTCAGAACGTTTCGATGGCTGTACCACCAATGGCAGGAACCAATACACAGACTTTCTCGGCTACCAGTACGGATGGAGGTTGTCCGCAGAATTATCAGGTTACGTTTGAGGTGGAACATATCCCACTAGTATTGGACTATCTCGAAGACATGATAGTAGATGCGCCAACTTTAAATCTTAATACAACTTATTCATACGGTTGGTGTTCGAGTGTGACATTAGAACCGAATGAACCCGCAGGAGGTGATGTCGCAGCAAATGGTTCTGCCTGGTTCAAGTTTATTGCTCCTGCTAGTGGTGAAGTGGAGATAACAACAGATCTTTCCGGTACCGAATTCGGAACCTATATCGAAATTTATCACGCAGCTGATGGCGCGTCTTTTACTACTGGCATTCAGCCGATTACCATGACTCTTATAAAGGATAAGTTTGAGTATTTATCACATCAGGAGTTTAGTGATGGAATTGACCTTCTCGGTATTGATCCGGAAGCAGAGATCATTCTGGATGCATGTGATCCACTGGCGCCATTTAGCTATCAGAAACTGCTAGCGGGCGAAATGTATTATGTTCAGGTAACAAGTGATAACGCCAATGAAGCAGGTTATTATCAGGTTCGAGTGAATGATTTAGGAGGTGGAAGTCCTGCAAACCCTGAAGATATTCCTTGTACCTCACCGAATACGGGCTTTGGTACAGCAGTGATTAGCTCCGGAGCTGGTGATCCGGCAACAATCAATCTGGATTTTAACTGTGCGTATGATGGTGGAAATGATTTTGGTGAGACCGGAGCCCCACATACCTCTCCGGATCCCAACCAGTATCATGCATATGATTATGATCATGCAGCTGCTGGCAATGGAACGGTAAACGAAAGTGTTTGGATGAATTTTGTTGCCCCAAATTACGGTAGAATTGTATTCGAAGCGGACTACCAAAGTGCAGTATATTCAGAAGGGTCAGCTTTGTTTGGATATGATCCACAATTCGCGCCTGGAATTCCAAGTGATTACAGCTGTGCAAACCTAACTAATATTGCGGCAGTTGACGGAGGAATAAATGGTTTCTTAGGTGGTGCTGTCCAAAGTGCGATTATTATGCAGCCTTGTCTTGAGCCGGGATATACCTATTACGGAATGGTCGACCCGGTATCCGGACTAGACCCATTTAGCGCTCAAAACATGGATACATGGTTATACGATCCATCTGTAGCTGACCCGATTAATAACCCTCCTGAGAATGATATCTTATGTTTAACCATGCTCGATCCACTGATGGAAGTCGTTGTAACTCCTGCAGGATCTATCCCGCCTTTCCAGGCTGTTGCCGGAAATAACGAGAGAGCATGTACAGAGTATCTGGCAGGTGAACCACCAGTTGATCCAAACCCGGCTAACAGGGCCGATCAAACAGTTTGGCATTACTTTACAGTTCCACCTTCCGGAGCAGTAGAAATGAATCTGAGAGCATATATCGGAATGGATACTTTGCGCTATGCCGTGTACGAATTATTGAACGGAACGGATTGTTACGGTGGCTTGAATCCAGCAACATTTACACAGGATGGAACACAGCTGACTCCGGTGATATCGCCCGTGTTGACAGGATCAGCAGGTTTTTCGGGAACACAGGAATCGATTTGTTGTATGATGCCTGGAACCATTTATGCGATCCAGCTTGACGGTGGGTCTCCTGGTGATGAAGGACAATACATCATTGAATATATCAAAGAAGTAGCAGCTTATGCTGGCGACACCTACGTTGACCTGAACTCGAATGTGATTGATCTAAACAGTCTAGACACCGCGTTTGTGTGTTTTGGAGACTCGATACTGGTTGGAAATCTTTTAGATGGAGGAGGAAACGCAACGGTGGATATTCCAAGTTGTTTGACAGAAGGTTTTGTAATGCATGATAGTATTGTTCTTCCCAGCCCGGTTAGTGGTTCAGGATTTGGTTACATCGACACGATCCAGGGTACGGGAGGTATTTTTATAAATGACACTGATGGCTCAGGAAATTTCGGAAACCCATTATTTAATACGGTTTATTACGTTACATCCATGGCAGATGACCCTGCAGCCTGGGGTGATTTCCTTTGCAATAGCTCGACCATTGATAATCAGGTACAGGTAGTATTTCTACAACCTGTAATTGCGGTATCATCATATGATAACTTGCTCTGTGAAATAACATTTACAGCAACAGGTGGTATGGCAGCTTTTGATGGTAGCGATTTCTCTTATACCATTCAGGACGGATCCATGAACCTTGTCGCAACAGGAACATTCCAGTCTGGCGTTAATGTGGTTTATCAGGTTCCTTCGGCAGAGATATTTACGATAACCGTAACGGATGGAGCCTGCCCGTACACATTTACGATTGATGCATCGGCTTGTGGAAATCCTTGTATTATCAACCCGATCAACATCTTTGTAGATACTACCATTTGTGAGGGAGACTCGATATTCTTAGCAGGAGGATATCAGACAACTCCTGGATTATACACAGATGTATTTATTGCATCCAACGGTTGTGATAGCACCATCTTTACGACACTTAACTACAATCAACCGACGTTATATGAACAAACGGCGACCATCTGTCAGGGGACAACATTCTCAGCAGGCGGAAACACATATAACACCTCCGGCGTTTATTATGATACCTTGGTTGGAGCAAATGGCTGTGATAGTATTGTTACAACAAACTTGTTCGTGGAGACCACCTTGTATTCATCCATGATGCAATCGATCTGTTATGGTAGTAGCTATAACTTCAACGGCAACACTCTGACCACTACCGGAACGTATATCGACACAGTCCCTGCTGTTGGCGGCTGCGACTCCGTTGTGACCTTATTCCTGAATGTGGATCCGCTGATTACAAGCAGTTTTGCTGCAACGATTTGTTCAGGACAAAGCTATAGCCACGGAACCCAAGTGTTAACAACCACTGGTCAGTATCCGGAGACATTCACGACCGTCGGCGGATGCGACTCAGTTGTAACGCTTTATTTGACGGTAACTGCTCAAATCGATACAACCATCTCAGCAGAGATATGTGAAGGAGAAACATATAACCTGGGAAGTCAAATCATTTCGACAAGTGGAATTTATTATGATTCGTTAAGTACTGCTGGCGGTTGTGATTCTATCGTCAGACTTGAATTAAGTGTACTGGATTGCGAAGCCTTATTCGAGATCAGTAATGTATGTACACCGAATGACGATGGTAAAAACGACACATGGAGAGTCAGCGATCTGAGTCAAATAGAAGGTTGTACGGTACAAATCTTTAATAGATGGGGTCATAAACTCTACGAGACCACCGAGTACCAAAATGAATGGGCCGGAGAAACGCAGGACGGGGAGGCCTTACCAGATGGAGTTTATTACTACGTCATAACCTGCGACGACGACAGGTTGTATCAGGGAGTGATCAATTTAATGAGATTTAAAAAGTAAGCATATGAAGACGCTATTAAAATTAGGAGCAGGGATAGTCTTAGTGAGCGTATGTAGCTTTTCATATGCGCAGCAACTTAGACAGACGAACTTATATGAATACAATAAGTATTCTTTCAATCCCGCTTATGCAGGATTTTCGGGATGTACCGAGGTGAATTTCTCTCATCTGAACCAATGGGTTCAAATTACAGGAGCACCCGTAACCAATTATCTCAGCATGAATACCCGTCTGGGTAAATCATTTGGGGTAGGAGGTAACATCTTGCTGGATCGGGCAGGTATGCTTCAACAGTTTAATTCATCTCTGGGAGCTTCTTACGGGATGACTTTTGCCGAGGAGCACGTGGTTCGAGTAGGTCTTTCAGGAGGCTTCTTCCAGTTAAGAGTGGACCCAACAGATGCAATAGCATTTGATAACGGAGATGTCATTCTGGATGGTGGTATTCAATCATCAGCAGCTTTTAATACAGCAGCGGGACTTTTATACAACTTCAAAGGACTTGAATTATCCGTTTCATCTCAACAAGTGATTGAGTCACGAACAAATGGAAATTACCCGGGAATAGAAGGATATGGAATGAAGAGACACCTGAATGGCTTTGCTTCGTACGATGTGCTCATTAACAAGAAGTTCACCTTGATTCCATCGTTGTTCTATAAGTCAATTGATGCAACGGGTCAGCTGGATATTAATGCGGATGTCAATTACAATGATTTCATCTTTGGTGGATTGGGCTATCGAACACAGGTTGGAATGTTGGGAAGAATCGGAGTGAACGTGCGTAAATTTTTCTTTATTGCTTATTCATATGAACTTCCGATGCAGAATATCGCTAAGTATGGAAACGGTTCACATGAGATCGCTTTAGTACTGAAGTTCTGTAAGAAGGATAAGGAAGAGCTACCACCTGTGGTTGAAGAAGTTGTTCCGGATACAGTTCGCATTGTAGAGCAGATTGTAGATACATTGATAGTAGAGCGCGTTGATACAGTATTTATAGACAATACACCGGTTGTTGAAGATGTAGATGTGCAAGACGCCTTGTTACAAGCGAGTCAATCCTTGAAGTTTGAAAACGATAAGGCAATCATCCTGAAAGAATCATATGGTGACCTTGAATCCCTTACGAATATCTTATTGATGCGTCCCGATCTGAATATTAGATTGGAAGGTCACACGGATAGTGACGGTACAGCTGAGTATAACTTAAATCTTTCTAAGAATAGGGTTAACGCTGTAAAAGCTTTCTTCGTTGCTAATGGAGTAGATGCTGATCGGGTAGAGACGGCTTATTACGGTGAGTCCAAGCCGATTGCGGATAATAATACGGAAGAAGGTCAAGCTAAGAACCGTCGTGTTGAGATGACGATTGTTAAATAAGATGTTTCGAATTCTGTTTTTTATTCCGCTTTTGTTAGCTTGTTCATCAGAGAACAATCAGTTAACGACAGGAAGTGATAATGTAGATTCGTCGGCAGATGAAACCGTAGAACAACTCATTGCCCATAAACCTCAGGACACGCTATTCACAATTAAAGAAGAAGGATTTCGTGAAATAGAAGTTAGAATTTTACCTGCTGAAAATCCAATTGGAACCATCTTGGTGTTGCCCGGTTGGAACTACCCATATGCTCATTGGTGTGATAGCACCTCACTCTGTAAAGAAGCTGTAATTGCAGGCTTTAATCTCATTCTGTTAACGACCGGAAAAACCATTTACCAACAAAAGATTTATCCGGAAACTCGTTCAGATTGGAAACGGGAAAGGAGTTTACCCTGGTTTTCACAGGACTTGCTTCAACTATTGAGTGAGAACTATCATGTACTCGAATCGGGTCAAGGAAATAACTTCATTCTTGGTCTTTCAACTGGAGCGCGAGGTGCTTTTCTGATCGGAAAGGAACGTCCGGATATATTCAGAGCAATAGCAGGACTTTCCGGAGACTATGATCAAAACTACTTACCCGACGATAATCTCTACAGAGGATTTTATGGGAATAAGGCACAGCATACTGAAAGATATTCCGGAATGGAGAATCCCGTATTTAATATATCACAACTGGAAATTCCTGTTTATCTGGGGCATGGGCTTTTGGATGAAGTTGTGTCTCCTCAGCACGCTATGCGTTTACAAAAAGTCATCTATGATAGCTTACCGGGTATAGATATTACATTGCACATCGATAAGGATGCAAAGCATAATTATACTTATTGGGAAAGCGAGATATCCAATGTATTGAACTTCTTTAAAGAACACACGGAATGATCACTTGCGAGTAGCAAGCATCAAGTTCGATGTACCCTTTCTGTAATGATATCCAATACCAAATGGCAATGGATAGGTGTCTATTGAGTCACCCTGGTAAATACGTTTGAGATCTTCCTGATGCCGCTCTCTGAATAGAGATATCGGCTTGGTGTAAGTCCCGTAAAATTTAAGGTCCCAAACATCTCTGTCAAATTCAGCTACCGGTATCCCTGAATTATCCTGAAGTACATACGTCGAATTATTCAATATAATGTCTCTAATCGTGCTGAAAGTAGGTCTGTGCATCAAAAAAGAAGCAGACTTCAGGTAGGTAGCCTTGAAATTCAGATTGTTTAGGTAGTTAATGAAGTCTGTCCGGGAATCGAGTCCAGGGCTGGTAGCATAAGCCATGTTTTGCAGGTTGACTGAAAAATAACAGAGCACTTTTACCTGATCGTCTTTTCTGAAATAGTATCGGTTTCCGATATATGCCTCCTTTGTCTCTTCTGTTAGATCAGTTGTTAATTGACCGTCTTCCGTGACCATAACCTTCTCTTGATACATCACAGTATAGCCAGTTCGATTCATGAAATGCATTAATACAGGTAGCGTTCCATCGATATCACCCTTAAAGTCTTTTGCCATGGCTACAGTTCTGAAGAAGCTGAGTCCTAACAAAGCGTGTAGTGATTGTCGAACTCCATTCAAATAGTTTTCAACGGTTGAATCTTCTTCATTCTTCAAGTCAGGGAAACTTCCGATAGGTTCAAGACCGATCATGACAATCGTGTCGTATGATGGGAAAAAAACATCAGCATGAAGATAGTCCGGTCCTGAGAAGGGATAAAAAAGTGTCCCTCCACCAGCGTTTGCATCGGCAAGCTCTTGTGTTGTCCAATCACGCATTACAGGAAGCTTTTCATTTGTTTTATTCCAGATAGTGGCAAGCTGATCACTGTATTCTTGCCAGAATGACTCAGGCGCTATGCTGTCAAAGGGCTGGATACCCGAAATGTACATAGCGAATTCATTGTATTTCTCGTCGAAAGGATATGTTGGTTCAATAAGGGAGTCTTCAACCGGTAGATTTTTCTCTTCAGCAGAAAGATCTTCTTGATCCACTTGTTGATCAGTGTTACAAGCGAAGAATAAAAGCGGTAAAAAGTAGAGAAGCTTCTTCATTACTCGTTGGTTTTATGCAAAAGTGAGTAAATATTTCCAAATGCCATAATTGAAGGAAATTCAACTTAATATTGTTTATACCTTTAGCGTCAGTAATGAGCATAATCAAACAAAAATACTCCCGTTCAGTAGCAGTTAATATGGTAATTGCCAACATGATCGGAACGGGAATATTTACAGCTCTTGGTTTCCAGGTGCTCGGCACCGGAATTCCAGATCCTTTCACCATATTGGTCATTTGGGTATTAGGTGGAATCATTTCTTTGTGCGGGGCAACGGTCTACGGAGAAGTCGCAACCAGTATCAATAAATCAGGGGGAGAGTATGCATTTCTCTCAGAGCTCTATCATCCCTTATTGGGTTTTATAAGCGGTTGGATAAGCTTGATAGTAGGTTTCTCTGCAGCAATCGCTTCATTGTCCATAGCCGCAGGTGAATATTTCCTTCCTTTGGTTAGTTCTGCTGAAAATCCTGCTGTACATTTTTTAGGATTAGAAATTCCTTTTACGAAAATCATTGCCATGATAATTATTATCGTGGTGGTGGCCGTGCATATTAATGGTGTCAGAATCGGAGGCCTATTTCAAAATGCGATGACCTTTCTAAAACTGGGGCTGATTTTAATTTTCTTAATGATGCCATTGCTCTTTTTAGGAAGTTATGAGGCGTCGGAAGTGAGCTTTGCACCAAGTGAAGATTCGTGGGATATGATCTTTAGTTTGCCTTTTGCAGGTGCACTGGTGTGGGTTATGTTCGCTTATAGCGGGTGGAATGCCAGTACGTACATCGTAGGAAGCTTGGAAAACCCCCGACGCAATCTGCCTTTCTCACTGATTGTAGGAACGCTTGTAGTTACATTGATCTATTTCCTTTTGAATTTTGTGTTCATGTATGTAGCAACCTTCGACGAACTTGCATTACAGGTCGATCTTGGAAATGTGGTGGCTGTTAAAATACTTGGGGATAATTTTGGCTTGATTTTCAGCGCTATTTTTTCGATCGCATTGATCTCCGGAGTAAGCGCGATGTTTATTGCAGGGCCTAGAGTTGCTCAGGAAATAGGTAAGGACTACAAGCTTTTTGAGGTGCTAGGTAAGCAATCAATTAGTGGTGCTCCTAAAATGGCATTGTATGTTTTGATGCTCATCTCCATTCTGATGATCTATGTTCTGTCCTTCCAGGAACTCATCGAGTATATCGGTGTTACATTGTCCATATTTTCGCTGTTAACAGTACTGGGAGTTTTTATTCTTAGAAGAAGAAAAAATCAAGCGGATTCTGTTGTTAAATCATGGGGGTATCCTATAACTCCACTGGTATTTGCTGCCTTTAGCATCTGGATGATCTCTTATTTTGTTCAGATGAAGCCGATTATAATTGTATGGTTTTTGTTAACGATTGTTCCGGCAATAGTCATTTACTATGTTACGAAATCTCATAAGCGCTAGCATTTATCTATCATCTTTCATGATGGTATACGGGCAGTCAGATTCTGAAAGCCTGCTGAAGAAATTGCATTCTGACCAAGATGTTACCGCTATACTCAACGATAGCATCTATCAGGTTCAGATCATTTATACCACTTTTGATTCTCTTGGACTGGCTGAAACCTATGATCTATCAGATGAACGCTACTATTACCCCGCGAGTGTTGTTAAGCTACCCGTCGCTTTTGCTGTATTGGAACAGATGACTGAATTGGGGCTTTCGCTGGATGACCGGCTGATTTTTGAAGAAAACGTACATTGTGGTAATCGCGACTTCGTTCATGATTCGCAAAGAAATAAATTGACATTCAGACACTTGTTGAGGGAGATGATTGTTGTGAGTGATAACAAAGCTTATAATGCGCTGTATCATTTTGTAACACCCGGTCACCTTAATAAAAGACTTTGGGAGTTAGGTTTTAGTGAATCAAAGATCTTTCGTTCTTTTTCTGGTTGTGATTTCGAGGGTCATCTGCATACCAACGCCTGTCATATAAAGCGGAGCGATTCAACTATCTATAGTCAACCGGAGTGTGTTCTGGATATTGATTCGGTTAGAAGATTGTATGAGTATGAAGATTCTCGATTGTTTGGATCGCGACACGAGGATCGCAGTGGAAATATTGTGAGTGGACCATATGACTTCAATTATCACCTCGAAATTCCTTTGAGGGAGCTGCACGATATGATGATGCGCTTTTTCGAATACCGAATGTACTCACCATCCATGGTATGGCAAATTGATGAGATAAAGAGGGGGTTTATGGAAGAGATATTAATGGAGTTCCCTTCTGAGACGGGCGTCAAGAAATATCAGGATAAACAAAAGTACCCCGACAACCTCTATAAGTACGCGATTCATGGTGAGGAGGTTAATGACTCCATTCAGGTTTATTCAAAGCTGGGGCTCTCTCATGGTTTTACAACCGAAACGGCTTATATCGTTGCAGGAGAAAAAAGATATTATCTGACTGTTTCCATGTATACCAATCAGAATGATGTGGTGAACGACGGAAAGTACGAATACGAGACAATTGCCCGACCTTTTATAGCTAAATTGAGCTATTTACTTCTGGACCAATAATTGTAATAAAGGCTGATTGTGTTCGGATCTTCATAAGTTAAGTGCGAATGCCTTTTTCTGATAGAAGGAATTATTTATTTTTAATGTTCAATAATCAAATCGAGACCTAATGAGAAAGATTTTATTCACCGCTGTAATACTTATAAGTACAGCAGTAGGTGTAAATGCGCAGCAAGATACAGTGCAGGCAGTTCTGCTCGACTCAGCAGATGTTCAGGCGGATAAGCTGTACAATAGTGGGATTCAGAAATTCAAATCGAAAGACTTTAAAGGGGCAATAAGCGACTTCTCGGAAGCTATTAAACTGAGAGAAGGATTTTCGCTTGCTTACATGAATAGAGGTTCAGCTAAGATGGAACTAAAGCAATACAGCGAGGCGATCAGCGATTTAAATGTTGCTTTAAACAATCCCGAAGAAGCTAAAGATGCTTATTACCTGAGGGCTAAATGCTATATGGAACTCGGTAGCGATGATAAGGCAGAAGGCGATTTGACTAGTGCAATAGCAGCTGATTCAAAAAATGCAAAAGCCTTTTATTACAGGGGTGTGATCAAGTTTGGCAGGGAAGATTATGAAGGTGCTATTGCTGATTTTAGTCTGGCGATTGATCTTAATAATTCATATGCTTACGCCTATAACGATCGGGGATCTGCTAAACGAATGCTCGAAGATTACGACGGTGCACTTGCTGATTATGGTAGAGCAGTCATGATTGACAACCAGATGAAATTCACTTATACGAATATGGGAAGTGTCTTACGAAAAAAGGGTGATTACCAAGGTGCGATCAAGGAGTATTCAAAAGCATTAAGTATCGATAATAAAGATTACATGGCCTATAACAATCGCGGAAGCGCTAAATATGATGACGGTGATTATCAGGGAGCGCTTATGGATTTCACGAAAGCAATAGAGGTGAAGGACGACTATGCGTACGCATACAACAACAGAGCAGCAGCAAAGTTCAAACTAGAGGACTACGAAGGCTGTATTAAAGATTGCTCGAAGGCAATTGAGCTGGATCCGAATTACGGTTATGCATACCTGAATCGAGCGAACGCAAAAGAACTTTTGCGAGATGATGATGGAGCTTGTAGCGATTGGAAAAAAGCGATTGAATTGGGAGCACAAAGTGCCGCGCAATACATAGGTGATTGTAAATAATATTAAGAAACTGAAATGATGAAAAAAATAACATTAATACTTAGTTTGATCCTGTGTACAGCTGCTTTAGCACAACAGGATACACCTTTTGAGAAAGACTATTTTCCAAATGATAAAGACGGGTTAAAAGAAGCGAAGGATAACATTAAAGAAGGAGATAAACTATACGAGCAAGGATTCCAATTTTATAAAGAAGCGCTTCCTTACTACGAAAAAGCCTATGCATTCAACCCCAACAGTTCAGAGTTGAACTATAAATTGGGTAAATGTTACCTGAGTTCAGTGTACAAATCAAAAGCATTGGACGTATTGAAAAGTGTGGAGAAGATGAACCCACAAATCGCCACCGATTTCTACTATTATCTGGGTCAGGCTAACCATCTGGCAATGAAATGGGATGATGCAATTCGATGCTATACGAAGTATCAACAAGCTATTCAGAATGATCCAAGGATCAAGAAAGATCCAATGTTTGATATACAAGGCTTGTCAGATGAAATGACGATGCGTGTGAATCAGTGTTATAATGGTAAAGAGCTTGCTGACAAACCAATTCGGGTGTTTATTGATAACCTGGGTGATAACATCAACACGAAATACAATGAATACGGAGCAGTTATTTCTGCAGATGAAAGTGTGATTGTGTTTACTGCCAGACGACCAAATTCAACCGGAGGCAAAATTGATCCGGGTCTCAATGAGCATTTCGAGGATTTGTATATCTCGTATCGAGGTGAAGACGGTGAATGGGGTCTTGCTGAAAACCTGGGTGAGCCCGTAAACTCAAAAGATCACGATGCTGTCTCTGCGATATCTGCAGATGGTCAGCGTTTTATCGTGTATTTAGGAAAGAAGAATGGAGGAGATCTATACGAATGTGTACTTACGGGAGACGTTTGGTCAAAGCCGGAGGATCTCGGAAAAAATATCAACACGGATTTCCACGAGTCGTCAGCGTGCTATGCACCGGATGGAAGAACGCTTTATTTTGTTTCGGATAAACCGGGAGGATTTGGTGAACACGATATTTATGTTTCTCGAAAGGATGAGAAAGGTAAATGGGGAAAACCTGAAAACCTGGGAGAGACGATCAATACTAAATTTAACGAAGAAGGTGTTTATATGCACCCGGATGGCAAAACGCTTTACTTTAGTTCTGAAGGACATACCTCCATGGGGGGATATGATATTTTTAAGTCGGTATATGACGGAAACATGAACAAATGGAGTGAACCGATGAACATAGGTTATCCGGTTAATACTGCTGACAACGATGTGTTCTTTGTTATTTCTGCAAGTGGTAAGCATGGGTATTACACATCGAACATGAAAGACTCTAAAGGGTTAAGAGATCTTTACATGATTACATTCCTCGGACCAGAGAAACCAATGATACTCAATAATGAAGATATTCTGCTTGCTAGTGTAGCTGCACCTCAGAAAGAGACAGTGGTAGCTCCGGAGATTGAGGTTAAGGAAGCACAACTAACGATTTTGAAAGGTGTTATTTCGGATTATCTGACTCATGAAAAACTGGAAGCAGAGATCGAAATTGTTGATAATTCAGCTAACGAAGTGATCGCAACCTTCATGTCAAATAGTAAGACAGGAAAGTATCTTGTATCGCTTCCGGCAGGAAAGAATTACGGTATAGCGGTTAAAAAGGAGGGATATTTATTCCACTCTGAGAACTTTGATATTCCGGCAACAGCTGCTTTCCAGGAAGTAGAAAAGAATATTGAGCTTAAGAAACTGTCTGTTGGGTCTAAAATCGTTCTTCGAAACATATTCTTCGATCTTGATAAAGCGACACTTAGACCGGAGTCAACGGTTGAGTTAAATCGTCTGATCCTGCTAATGAACGAAGTGCCAACATTGAAAATTGAGCTGGGTGGACACACGGATTCAAGAGGTTCTGATAGCTATAACCAGGACCTATCGGAGCGACGTGCAAAGGCGGTTGTTGACTATTTGACCGCACATGGAATCGCAGCAGGAAGATTAGAATGGGCAGGATATGGTGAAACACAGTTAGTGAATGGTTGTTCGAACGGAGTGAAGTGTAGTGATGTACAGCACCAGGAGAACAGACGAACTGAATTTAAGGTTCTTTCACTATAACACATTGGTTGACAATAAAAAGCTCCGTTATTTCGGGGCTTTTTTTGTTTCTTCATATAAGAGATGAACACGGGGATCAATGGTGTAGCCTTTGATCTTTACAGTGTTTTCTAATTCGAATTTCTGATCGTGTTCCAGGACGTTGAAGTAATGTAGCTTCTTCGACCCGTCCTCAAATTCAATTTCTATCTCAAGTGGAAATTTAAATAATTCCTTTTGTTGTTGACAAATGCGAATCGTATTGTTCGATTTCTTCTTGTCCAATTCTACACATATTTGAGGTTGCCCTGCTAACGCAAGCCATTGATCAAAGAAATCAGATAGTTCCTGTTCGCTTTCCGACTCCATGATATGGATGAAATCATCTGAGCTGGCATTGGAATATGCATAGGTTTCGTAGTACTTTCGAATTCCTTTCCAGAAAACTTCATCTCCCAGTTTAATTCTCAACATATGAAGGATCCAAGCACCTTTTTGATATGAATTAGGATTCAATAAGTCCATTAAAGTACGGTAATTCGTATCAATGACAGCATGCTTGTAAAGCTTGCTGAATTTGATCACACGCTCTCGTTCGCCGATCAATCTTTCTTTCATAGCTTCACCGCCATACTGGTGCAGAAAATACAGATCGGTAAAGTAAGTAGCAAATCCTTCCGAAAGCCACAGGTGTTGCCAATCTGATTCACTCGCCGAATTACCGAACCACTGATGAGCTATTTCATGTGCAATCAGTGATTCCATCTCACCTTTGCCGTTATAGGCGTTTTCATCATAGAATATGTTTCCGGCATTTTCCATACCCCCGAACTGTGTGGTCGATTGTACATTGATCAGTTTCTCGAAAGGGTAGGGGCCTATATTTTTAATGTAGAAATCCAGTATGTCTTTCGTCGGTGAAAGATCTGACATGGCTACGGCTGAATCCTGTTCGTAAACCCAATTTTCAACCGGAAATTCATAAGCGACTTTTTGTTTGGCGAAATGAGCTAGTCCAATGACCATAACTTTGGTAGGAAGAAGATGCTCAGATTCAAAAGAATACTCTGTGCTTGGACTGTGTAGTGATCTACCGATAAAATTCCCGGTTGCAACGCAATCGTAATGAGTCGGGGCATTAACTGAAAAGGCTATGAATGCCTTGTCGGATGGATGATCGTTACATGTAATCCAATGGTGGGCTCTATTTGGCCAGTTATCTCCAAAAAAAGTTCGGTCGCCAAATTTGTTTTCGCTGATGATCAGGCCTGTCTTAGGTATTCCACTGTAGAATAATCTTATTGTTAAGGTATCTCCCTTGTTAAAGGAATCAAACAAGGATAAAACTTCATCCTTATGAGAAAATCGGCATTGTTTACCATTTACTTTTACACCGTGTGTGTTGTCGATAATCATTCCGAATCCATCGGCATCAACATTATAGAGGTCAAGCTGCACGGGATTGTTTCGTACGATCAGTTTTATTTGCTCATCGACGAAAACAATATCATTGGAATCGGTCAGTAATAAATCCACATCGTAGCGGATGACATCAACGGAATTTTGCTGCGAGAGCAGGGAAGATCCAAGCAGAGTACTAAAGGCGAAAAGTAAATACTTCATATTGTCTATAATAAGAATAATTTTCAGTTGGTGAATTATCTTTTTTTTCAAAAATGTAAATTGTATCTTAGTGTACTAATCAAAAATGAGCATGCAACTTTTAAAAATCGCAGTATTCTTATTACCGTTCTCACTTTCAGCGCAAATTGATTGTGAAAACCCACCGGAGGGAGCAAAGGGAAAATGTGTTACTAACTATTCCAGCGGAGAGATACGAATCAAAGGAAAATACAAGAATGGTGAACGAAAAGGAAAATTCACCACCTATTACAGTTCAGGTCAGAAAGAAAGTATTGTGAAATACGATGGCGGGAAAAGATCAGGTATTTACCGTTCCTATTACATGAACGGTAACTTGAAAAAACAATTCCTATATGTTGACGGGGTAGCCAATGGTGATTACATTGAATATCACGATAACGGATTCATACGCGCTCAAGGTCAGGTTAAAGACTTCTTGCGCTCAGGTGTATGGACTTTTAAAGATCCATATGGAAATTTGATCGAAACCGTCGATTACGACCAGGTCAGTGATGAGGTTGCCAGAAGAATAGACGAGTACTAGAATTCGTCAGAAATCCTTAATAAACTACCGCATTTCCAGTTACTACAGATAATTCCTCTGTGTTTACCGTCAATAGTGGAATCTGATATTCGTTTTCAATCATGTGCTGTATAAATGTGCTTGGATTAAGGAATCCTTCCTTGTAATAAGCTGCCGCAATAATATCAGCATCCACTGCATGGCAATAATCAAGAAGTTCTTTTTCGTATGATTCCTCTTGCTTCAGGTTTATAATCTCGTGTTCAACATTTTCTTCATTGAAATGTCGGTTCACAACGATTTGATTTGTTCTAACCTGTCCTTCCAGCCATTCGTCTTTATCATGATAAGCTACGAGGTGAATTTTAGCATTAAATTTCTTTGCCATTCTTGCGGCAAAAGTGGCGATCTTAATACTATCCTTCTTAAAGCTGAATGGCATAACGATGTTCTTTATCTTCTCCAACTCTTTTTTTCCTTGTGTTATCAATATCGGAACGACAGCATTATCGATCATTTTGACGGCTCGACTACCAAATATCTTTTGCATTCCCTTTGCACCATGCGTTCCCATGATAATCATGTTGGCCTTTAGCACGTCTCCAACTTTTCCAATGTCTTCATAGAGATCGCCTACAATCACTTTATAAGTTGTAAGTGCTCTATCTTCTTCACTTAGAAGACTTAATGAATTTTGAAAATTACCTCGTGCTTCTCTTTTTTCAGATTTATTTCCAACTACATGGAAAAGGTATACATAGCCGTCATTTGCCTTCGCCATATCTAGCGCAAGTTTAAGCGCTGATTCCGATACCGGCGTAAAATCAAATGGTACTACGTAGATTGCTTTATTGAACATCATAATGTTTCGTGTTACTTTTTAATTAGATTAATTATTTCTTCGCTCATTGGCTCAGTTCTACTACCGAATTCACCAATAAGATTTCCTTCTTCGTCAATGATGTATTTGTGGAAATTCCACTTCACGCTGGAATCTTCAACACCATTTTGTTCTTTATTTGTTAACCAGGTATACAAAGGATGCTGTTCCTTACCTTTTACATCCACTTTCTCAGTAATCAAAAATGAGACCCCATAGTTTTTCTGACAAAATTCAGCTATTTCTTCATGGCTACCAGGTTCCTGTCCACCAAATTGATTACAGGGTACGCCTAATATCGTTACATCTTCACCATATTCTTCGTGTAGCTCCTGGAGTCCGGCATATTGAGGGGTGAAACCGCATTTAGAAGCAACGTTTACGATCAATAGTTTCTTTCCTTTGAAATCTGCAAAGTCAATCGTATCGCCACTTAATGATTCCATTTTAATATCATAAATATTCATGTTCTGTGCTTTTAGTGATAAACTACTAATTAATATCAAAACTACCAGTATATAAATATTTCGCATTGTTGCTTTCATCATAATTAGGGTTGAAATTAATTAATAAGTACTGTTAAATAAATGATTTACATCATGTAATAAGCCTCCCTTACGAGAGGCCTATTATTTTTAATGTAAAATTACTCTTTTGATGAATTGATCACCTTCATGTTTCAATCTTAATACATAGGAAGCAGGAGGGAGGTCACTCAAGTCCAGCTCAACTTCTCCATTACTTCCGTCCAGATCTTTTGTTAGCTGCATGATTAATCGACCTGCAGCATCGAGTATCTCAATATCAAGTTCTGAACCGGTCAGATTGGAGTAGCTTATTCCAATTAATCCATCTGAAGGATTCGGATGAATACTCAAATAAATTCCATTCATTCCTTCAACAGAAGCTACATTTAACACGAAGAATGTTAGGGTAGTATCACAACCATCGGCATTGGTAATGGTAACATCGTAAATTCCCGGATTAAGTCCTGTAAGGTCTTCCGTGTTATCTCCGGTGTTCCAACTAAAGGTGTATGGTGCAGTTGCTCCACCCATGACAATGTCAATTGCTCCATCTGCACAAGTCGCACAAGTCGCATCTGTCACGTTAGTACTTGTAATGTCCACACCGGATCCCGTATTGTTAATTGTATAGCTTGCCGAAACTTCACATCCTGCATTATCCGTGATTGTAACTGTGTAAGTTCCTGCTGCAAGACCTGTAATGTCTTCTGTGGTCTCGCCATTACTCCAACTGTAAGTATATGGAGTTGCACCACCAATGATGGTTATATCAATTGCTCCATTCATTGTTTGACAGGTTTCGTGCGAAACAATCGCAGTATCGATTCCAAAGCCACCGGTTATATTGTTAACAACAAAAGTATCCTGAATTACACAACCCACACTGTCTGTTATTTCAACGGTATAGGTTCCAGCGTTCAGATCTGTGAGCTGGTTTACGTTTCCTTCGCTACAGGTAGCGGTAGTTGTAAATGCAATTCCGTTAAATGGATTTGGTCCATCTTCAAAGATAACGACACCCTGGCTGTTCAATACTTCATAGGTGTTATTCTGGTTTTGCTGTCCTTCAGCATATTCGAAATCCAATACATCACCTTGACAAATCGGAATCTGTACTGTGTTGAAGTTGTTGCCGTTACCCGTCGGAACCGTGAAGTTGCCATAGTTCACACCGTTGATATAAACGATTACTTCAGGCTGAGGATTTCCTCCCCATCCGTTGTTGTTCAAATCATACATATTCAATGTATAACTGCAACAAGGGTTAGGAACTGTCCAGTTGTAATTAAGCGCTCCGGTTCCTCCAGTTGGATTCAGTGTAATTGATCCTGTACCGTCTCCACAGTTTTCGTCAACTACCACAGGAGTTCCAATATCAAAGTTCTCACTGTATGAGACGATTGTCTCATTGATGTTGATCGTACATCCTGATCCGTCAGTAATGAGGCATGTATAGGTTCCTCCATCGAGATTTGCGATGTCCTCTGTAGTTGCAGCGTTACTCCAGTTGAATGTAATAGGAGCTGTACCACCTGTGACAGTCAAGTCAATTGCACCGTTCATGCCTCCACAAGTCTCATCAGTCACAAGGACATCCACAACAAGTCCATTTGTGAAGTTTTCAACTTCAAAGGAATTACTAATACTACATCCGCTTGCATCTGTTACAGTTACCGTGTACGTTCCCGCACTTAGTGTATTAATATCCTCGGTAGTAGCGCCATTACTCCAGCTGTAGGAGAATGGACCTGTTCCACCGGATATCGTAATGTCTATGGCGCCCGTTGTGTCTCCGCAGTTTTCATCCGCTACAGCTGCACCCGAAATTCCGAATCCGAAGGTATAGCTCAGTATGTTTTCACTTGCTGTAAAAGTACATCCATCCGCATCTGTTACGGTGAGTGTGTACGTTCCTCCATCAAGCCCTGAAATGTCTTCAGTTGTAGCACCGTTACTCCAGCTGTAAGACAGTGGAGCAATTCCACCGCTGATAAATGCATCAAGTGCACCGTCGTTGTACGAACATGTTTCATTTGTTACGACAATTGAATCGATGTAGATCGTGCCTGGAATTACATCCACAAAGAATGAATCGACCATTGCACAAGCTCCAAAACCAAACTCTTCAATTGTTACAACATACCATCCTGATGACAGTCCGGAAATATCTTCTGTAGTAGCTCCTGTACTCCATGTGATCTGATCCGGCTGATTAAACCCACCAAATGTCAGATTGATAGCTCCATTTCCAGTCGCGCAGGTTTCATCGATAATGGAAGCTGTATAGTTAAAGCTTCCCGTTGAAGCAACATTATACGTGCCCGTAGCAATACAACCTGAACTTGTATCTGTTACCGTAACCGAGTAGTTTCCATAGCTCAGTCCAATAATATCTTGCGTGGTTGCACCATTGCTCCAATCATAAACATAGTTTCCTGAACCTCCGTTAACTGTTAGGTTGATGCTTCCATCATTGCCACCACAATCTTCATCGACAGTATTTGCTGTTAGGGTAAGTCCATTGTTTGTTCCAGAAACCGTATATGTTTCAATAAAGGTGCATCCCGTATTATCTGTAATCGTACAGGTGTATGTTCCTGCAACGATGTTTGTTAGATCTTCAGAGTTACCTCCGGTATTCCATACAAACGAATAAGGTGCTGTTCCGCCTGAAATCGTTTGATCAATTCCACCATCAGACTGACCACAACCTTCGTCTGTCACCACTGCTGTTGCTGTAAAGCCTCCCGTATTATTTGAAACGATGAATGTTTCCTGGTAATCACAAACACTTCCGTCAGATACAGTTACGGTATAGGATCCAGCACTTAGATTCGTAATGTTCTGAGCTGTAAATCCGTTACTCCAGTTGAATGAAAGTGTTCCGGCTCCACCTGTTGGTGTAATTGAAATGGCACCCATTCCGTCTCCGCAGTTTTCATCTGTTACAGTTGAAGAGGAGATAGTTAATCCGTTTGTGATATTAGTAAGTGTATATGCTCCACTAATCATACATCCATTCTGATCCGTAATGTTTACTGTATATGTTCCTGCAGCAAGATCAGTGATGTCTTCGGTTGTAGCACCGTTACTCCAGTCAAACGTGTAAGGTGCGGACCCTGAAATGGTAATATCGATGGAGCCATTTGCATTCGAACATGTTTCATCAGTTACAAACTGGTTAACGAATTGAAGATTTCCAGAAGTATTAATAATGGTGATATCTGTACTATCCTGACAACCACTCGCGTCAGTTACAACAACAGTGTAAGTTCCTGCCACCAAACCAGAGATATACTCACTATCCATAGGAGGAGGAGTGCAGGACGCTACATCGCTATAGAGTGCCGTTCCAGTTGGAGGGTTAGCTCCCTGGCTGAATATGATCGTTCCTGATCCATCTAATAGATCAAAAGAAACTTCATTATCAAAGCCACCAGGATTCCAGTACAATTCAATTGAATCGCCTGTACAAACCGGGAATGTTTCAATGTTTGCGCCACCTCCCGGAACAGTATAAGATCCCTGGAGTACCCCGTTGATCATTACGTCTACAGATGCGCCGTTCCAGCTATTACCTTGATCCTGCATATCCAGTGTATAAGTACAACACGGGTTTGCTGGCGGTCCATTCCAGCTGTAGGTGTAAGGACCAGTTCCTCCTGAAACGTTTATTAAGATAGATCCGTCGCTGTTTCCACAGGTCTCGTCAGAAGTAGTGATTCCTACGATCTGAGGGTTTCCAAGATCAATCACTGTTCCTGTATAAGTTATCGAACATCCCAAACTATCAACGACGTTGCATATATATGTTCCTCCCGGTATCCCGCTTATATCTTCAGTCGTGGCTCCATTTGACCATAAGTAAGTATTTGGACCCGTATTTCCATTTACTGTCAGGTCGATTGCGCCATTCAGTGAGTTACAGGTCGCATCCGAAATAAGATCTGTTAGGGTTAAGTTACCAGGATCATCAAAAACAGTAGCTGAGAAGCTAACCGAACACCCTGCAACATCAGTGGCAGTTCCCGAATAAGATCCTGCAGGCACCATATTCAGGTCCTGTGATGTGGAGCCATTGGACCATAGATATGACACGGATCCCGTCGCTCCTGAAATGATCAGGTCCACGTTTCCGAGTGAGTCACCACAGTTTGTATTTACTACGTTTATTCCTGTCACTGTCAGGTTGCCTCCATTGCTATTAACTATTATGTTACCACTATTCAATGAGCATCCGGCTGCATCGGTAACTGTAACGTCATAAGTGCCCGCAATTAAAGTGTTAATATCCTCAGTTGTTGCTGCGTTTGACCAGGTAAAAGTGTACCCTGGTGTACCACCGGTAACGGTTATATCAATTGCACCGGTTGTATCCGTGCAGATATCATCTGTGATAACGATTGAGGTGATGTCTAGTGTTCCTGCATCGTTAAGAATATTAACCGTTACGATATCTTCACAACCAGATGCATCAGTTACGGTAAGTGTGTATGTTCCCGCCGAAAGACCGGAAATATCCTCTGTTGACTGTCCCGAGTTCCAGTTGAATGTGTAAGGAGTCGTACCTCCATTTGTCGTAATGTCAATTGACCCGGAGCCATTACCGCAGCTTTCATTGGTTGAGCTGGTAACAACAGCATTGAGTCCACCTGAACTATTATTAATCGTATATGGACCCGCATTAACGACACATCCTGTGTTGTCTGTTATCGTACAGGTGTAAGTTCCGGCAGGTAGTCCAGAGATGTCTTCTGTCGTCTGACCCGAAGACCAAGTAAATGTAATAGGAGCAATACCACCACTAATTGTGATATCAATAGCTCCATCAGATCCTCCACACTGCTCATTTGTTACCTGATCATTATCCAATGATAATCCATTCGTCAAGTTATTTACAGTGGCAGAACCGTCTGTTGTACATCCGTTGGCGTCAACGACGGTTACCGTGTAGTTTCCTGCATTAATCCCGACGAGATCTTCTGTTGTGGCACCGTTGCTCCAGTCATATGACACAGGGGCTGTTGCTCCCGACACTATCAGATCCAGAGCACCGTCACCCGCACCACAGTTTTCATCGGTTACGATGATGTTGTCGATATTGATTACTCCCGGATCGTTGTTAATGGTTGCTCCGGCTTGCACCTCGCATCCGATCGTATCTGTAATTATACACGTATAATTTCCTGCCGTCAGATTGGTAATGTCTTCAGATGTTGAACCATTGCTCCATTGATAGCTAATAGGGCCACTTCCGCCTGATACTGAAATATTGATAGAACCAGTACTGTTGCCACATAACTCGTCAAATGAACTTACTCCGTCCAGACTCAAAGTTCCGCTTTCATTCTGAACAATCAGGTTGCCAGTATTGACAGAACATCCTGCACTATCCGTAATAGTGGCTGAGTATGTGCCTGCCGTGAGGTTGGAAATTTGAGAAGTTGTGGCTCCGGTATTCCAGAGAATGGAAACAGGACCGTTTCCTCCCGAAATAAATAGCTCGATATCTCCTAAGTTGTTCGAGCAAACTTCGTTATCCACATCCGTGTTATCCAATGATAATGTTCCTGACTGATTTCCTACCACATAGGTTGGAGTTGTAATGGAACAGCCACTTCCGTCTGTAATTGTACAGGTATAAGATCCAGCAGATAATCCTGTAAGGTCTTCTGAATTTGAACCATTACTCCAGCTGTATGAGTAAGGTTGCTGCCCACCAGAGATAATAATATCAATAGAACCGGTACCATTACTACATACTTCATCAACTGCGTTACCATACGTTTGGGTCAATCCATTGGTCACGTTATTAATAGTTACCGTCTGATAAACAGAACAGCCATTCGCGTCTGTAACAGTGAGCGTGTACGTTCCTGCTGAGACTCCTGTTAGATCCTGTGTAGTTGCACCATTGCTCCAATCGTAAGTGTAAGGTAAAGCCCCGCCTGTTATAGTTGCATCCGCTGCACCTTGTCCGTTACCACAGTTCTCATTGGTTGTATTAATACTAGTGATCGCAAGACCACCTGTTTCATTTGTGATTGTGTAAGATTGGATAACCTCACATCCTTCCTGATCTGTTATTGTAACGACATACGTTCCGGCAGAAAGGAAATAGATATCTTCTGTTGTCTGTCCGGTATTCCATGAGTAAGAATTTGGTCCACTAGTGGTGAACGTTGTTAGGTTGATGCTTCCATCTCCCTGACCACAGGTCTCATTTGAGACCGAATTTCCTGTAATTGACAAGTCACAGTTTGGCACGCAGTTACCCGCCAGGTTGATAACCGTAAAGGTATCTGTAGCGGTACATCCATTTGCATCAATCAGATCTACGTAGTACTGACCTTGAGTTAATTCGTCAATATCTTCCGTTGTCTCACCATTACTCCATAAGAATGTAGTTGGTGTTGCCGCACCTAGCACCGTAATGTTAATTATTCCTTCACCGTCACCACAATTTTCATCGGTGATATTTGCTGAAATATTAATATTTGGTGCAGCTGTTACCGTGAATGACATAACTCCCTGGCATCCTCCTGCGTCAGACACCTGAACGGTATATGTTCCTGGCGCAAGACCACTAATATCCTCCGTTGTAGCACCATTGTCCCAGTTAAAAGTGAATGGTGCAGTTCCTGAAACAGTCAGATCAATTGCTCCGTCATCTGCATTTGCGCAGAGTTCGTCTGTTACGTTTCCAGTCAGTGTTAAAGTGCCTGTGTTGGATAGGTTTACCTGATAAGTGATCACGCAAGAAGAATCATCCGTGATGTCTACCGTATAGGTGCCCGCAGGTATTCCGGAAATATCTTCAGTTGTTGCTCCCGTATTCCATAGGAATGTAAATGGAGGAGCGCCACCTGTTACGGTAATATCAATTGCTCCGTCACTTGCTCCACATGCTGGTAGAGTTGTTGTGGACGTTACGCCAGGTGCAGGCGGTTCTGAAATTGTAAATACAGAATCCGGTGGGTCAGCCTGAAGCGTAATACTCCAGTTGAATATGTAACCATTATTGTTTGGTATCTCATCTGTCACGGTAATAGTCCACGGACCGTTTAAAGGCTCTCCCACAAACATTGAGAACGGCTCATATGATTGGTATGAGCCTGCAGGTAGATACTTGTCAGATTGGATGCTTAAGTCACAAGGGTTTGTGTATGTGTAGGTGTAATTTCCTGCTTCCGCAACCATTGTTGCGTATGTTGAAATTTCCTGCCAGCAATAGGTGTATCCGATTCCCGGTAAGGTGTCACCAGGTCCCGCACCACCATCTGTGGGGCCGATTGCACAAGGCTCACCCATGTTCGTTACGTTTCCACCCGGTTGTTCCTTTAAAATAACTGTTTGCCCTCCGGGAGATGTTAGTTCGACTAATAGTTCTCCAATTCGAGAGTGTTCCATGGTTGCACACACAGATTGAATTTGATCCGGAGATTCAACCACAGCACCGGCTCCAAATCCGGACATATTAATAACACTCGACCACGATTGTCCCTGGCCATCCGGAATAAATGTCTGCCCTGCATCAAAGAAATTTCCTGCGATGATGTCATCTGCACTACAACCATAGCCATCAATGACTTCAACATAATACGTTCCAGGCTCAAGCCCCGTAACTGGGAATGTTGTGTAGGACGTAATGTCTCCCGTTAGTGAATCTGTCAGTGTCAATGTGTATGGCGGTATTCCACCGGTGACTGTTAAATCCACGGTGCCATCGTTGGCTCCGTTACAGGTGACATCTGTAGGTGATATATTGTACTCCAGAGGCGTGTAGTCATCGATGTAGAGTAAGACCGTGTCCTGTGGTTGACAAGGAGCAGGAGTGTAATAGAGCTCCACCACTTCTTGACCTTCTGTAATTCCATCTGCAATAGCATCAATGATAACTGTAGCGGAAAGTTGTCCCGCCGGAATGGTAATGATCGTATCTATTTGAGCATAATCTACACCATTAATAGCCGACCCTCCGGTTCCGATTGGAATGTTAATCGGGTAGGGTAGAATACTGTCTAATTCGAACGTGAAACTAGCTTCTATACAGCCTTCCAATGCGGTGTTGTTTGCACTGAAGGTGCTACTGGAAGCTGAAATATTTCCTTGTACCAATGAGTTTTCTTCGAGTAAAACCCCTGAATCCAATGCGCTATCTGAACCATCTGCAATTCTTAATGATAGTGTGTAGATTCCACATTGTTGAAGACTATCCTTCGAAGCTGTCATCAAGGTCGTAAACCCGTCAAATTCAATGTTAACACCTCCACCGGTATTGTCGTTATAGAACTGCCAAAACGACCCGTTATTAATCGTGTTGATTGTTACGGGAGTTGTAGTTCCCGGAACTATTGCCAGGTTCTCTTGTCCTACGATTCCAGGTCCTGAGATGAAAAACGCGAAAACATCATTAAATCCGGAATTAACAAATTCATTATACTCTTCAGATAAAAACACAAAATTGAACTCGATCTCCGTGCTCTGTACTTCGAAGTCAAATTCAAACACGACGGCATCATTCGTGTTAAACCCGGCTAGCGCAGACAAGTCTGGATCTCCAGGTCCACCCATGTTGCTCGATGTACTTCCAGAACTGTTAGGTCCAACGGCATCAAATATGTCTCCCGTGCTGAGAATCACACCGGAATTCAATCCGAGATCATTACCGACATAACTAAATTGCCCATACTGGAGAGCGTCCCCGGTAATAGATGCGTTAAAGGTGTTAACATTCGCACCCGCAAGGTTATTGCTTAGCTGTTGAGCGGTGAATCCATTGTTCACTGACAGCTGTGCGAAGGAAGTTTGAAAAAGGAATAAGGAAAGGATTGATAATAACCCCAGGTTTAGAGCAGTTTTCATAGCGTTTTGCATGCGTTTATTTCGACGCACAATTTACGATATATTCTACAATTTATTAAGAACTTCATGTTAATAATTTTACTAAAAGTGAATTCCTAAAAGTTATGTCAATAAAAAAGCCACTGGAAAGTGGCTTTACATATTTTTATCGTTCTTAATGTTGATGTCCACCCGGACCGTGAGCATGGCCATGGTTAAGTTCATCTTCCGACGCTTCTCGTAAGTCGACTATTTCGACATTGAAGTGTAATTCAATATCCGCCAATGGGTGATTAAGATCAAGTGTAACGTTTTCGTCTTCGATCTTTGCTATTGTGGCAATAGCCGGACCCTGTTCTGTCTGTAATTGAACACGCATTCCTTCTGCCATTTCTTCATCGCCCTGGAAGCCGCTTTTCGGTACTACATGCAAGAGTTCGTCTCTGCGTGTTCCGTACGCCTCTTCTGCAGGAATAACCAGATCTAGTTTAACACCCTTCTCGTGACCTTCAAGCCTTGCTTCCAGTCCCGGAATAAGTCCACCAACACCGTGAAGATATACCAAAGGTTCTCTTCCTTCTGAAGTGTCTAAAATTTCTCCTTCACTGTTTTTTAACGTGTAATTCAGTGAAACCACTTTGTTTTCAGATACTTTCATTCTAAATTCTTTGGCCCAAAAATACAAGGAATAAATGAGACTGCCCATTTGTACAGGGAATTCCTGCGAATCTTCATTGAATATAAATACTCAATTATATTTTTTTAATTTCTAATGCAAATGCAACTATTATGAAGGATACGATTCAAATGAAATTTGTTTGCAACGAGGACTTCGACGCAATGAAGTGCACCGATAAGGGACGATTTTGTGAAAGTTGCGACAAGGAAATTTTTGATCTGACGCATTTATCGGTTTCTGAGATCAGAAAGATGAAAGCAGAGAATCCAGACTTGTGTGGTATAATGACCATTGAACAAACAGATCCTGATTTTATTCGTGAAGTAAAAATTTCAAAACGAATTAAAGCGGCAGCATTTTTCACCTCCATTTTCTTTATGACGGAAAGTCACCAAGCTAAAGCCCAACATACCAAGTTCAACACGAATTATTATCCGATTGAATCATTCAAAGACAGTACCGGCAAGTTGGATTACAAAAGAAGAGAGCGTAATAGGTTTAGTGTTATCAAAAGAGGAAAGCCTGTTGAGAGAGAAGATGAAAATGGGGATATAAAAGAGTTTGTTCCGGTAAAATACAAGCGAAAAACACACTACTGGTCGCGTCGCTTTCCCTTCCTCCACCGAAGTCGACGCTTCATCGCTGGTAAGTGGTGACTATTTTTCGAAAAAGTTGATGTAGATAGCTGCAATTGCGATAAGTATTATTAAACCACCAATAACGTTAAAGATATATTTCTTATACAATCGTGTCGTATCCGTGCGATCCTTTTCATCTTTAATGAGTGCAATATTCTGCATGGGTAATTTCCAAATAGATACCGGGTATTTAGTTCGTAAATAACGATAGTGTTTGAACATAGCCATCCACAATCTTATAATACGAAAAATGTAATACAGGATCAGTATTGTGAACAGTATTGAAAATGCTACATTCATATAGTAAAGTTAGTATTAATCATTCAGAGCATAAAAAAACCGCCTCATTTCTGAGGCGGCCAACTCTAAACTATCAACTACTTGATACGTTCAATGTCTTTTATTTTTCGAGGTTGCCCATCACGATGAATGTCATAACTTCTCATTTTAATCCGGTCCGAACTGACGTGACGAAAGTCTCCTATCTTCTGGGCTGCAAAACTCGTATGACTTTTAGTTTTAAGTTTTTTACTGTCATGAATCACCATCTTTTGAGGTGCTTTATGATCTTTTCTCATTCTTGGTTCTTGCTTTTTGTCCATTTGTCCAAAAGAAACTCCTGCAAAAGCCAATACTCCTAGTATTAATATTCCTGTTCTTTTCATCATTTCTGGTTTTTAAGGGTTCTGGCGTTTAATTTTCAACTATCGTGCCAAGTTACTTTCCAACTTTTTGTTAAAATGGAACGTCCTTTAGATGAACCAATTAAATTACTATTATGAAAAAACTAATACTTACTTTATTACTTCTATCAGGAATTACTGCTTTCGAAAGCAACGCACAGGGGGGTTGTACTGCTATGTACCAGTATACGATGGGCATGTGTCCCGAAATTTTGTTTTTTGATGCTTCTGTAGGAGCAGGACCAAATGATCCGATTGTTTCATGGATATGGGATTTTGGCGATGGAAATGTTTCAACAACACAAAACCCAACGAATGTATACCAATCTAATGGAATGTACTCAGTCTGTTTGATTATCCAAACGGCATCAGGTTGCTTCAGTACTTATTGTGACTCCATTCAAATAAACTGCATTACACAACCTTCTTGTCTGGCTGGATACCAATATACATTAGCCAATTGTCCAAGTGTAAGCTTCTTTGATGGTTCCTCATCTTCAGGAAATATTATTTCTTGGGATTGGTCATTCGGTGATGGCGGAACAGACAACAATCAAAACCCAAGTCATACCTACACCGCAAACGGAAATTATTTGGCTTGCTTAACGATTATGACGGATGACAGTTGTACAAACACGTATTGTGATACAATTGTGATCAATTGCATCAATGGTCTGGAGGATCTTCATGAGACGGGTGTTCAAATAGCTCCGAATCCGGTAGTTGACCAGTTAGCTATTAGTCTAGAAGACGCTGCCTCCATCGAATATAGCTTGTATGATCTGAATGGTAGATTGTTTTTAAAAGGTAATAGTTCAATCAATAAGACGCATTCGATCGATCTAGATTTATTGGAAACTGGATTCTACCTGCTTGAAGTTTACTTTAACGGTAAGAGAATCCAAACTAAGATCTTTAAAGAATAGTTGCTTGTTATACTACTATCAAACGAGAAGGTGGCTGGTTTCAGCCGCCTTTTCTTTTAAAAAGATGTAGTTCATAATCAGATCACTATCTTTGATACATGAAAATGACGATTTTGAAGAACCCACTTACAACAGTACTAATACTGTTAGCTTCATTCACTCTTTTTGGACAGAAACCAATGACAGGAGGTGAGTGGACCTCGTGTCAGTTAATTGAAAAGGCATTTGTAAAAAAGAATGGTCAGCCGACGGACATTAAAGAATTCTATCTAAGGTGTTCCGTTCAGGACTATTTTATCAAGTTGTGTGAAAGTGACATCACACCTGAACAATTAATTCCTTTTGTCGATCAGGGAATTTCCGTAAAAATGGAAGTCAAGGAAGGCGAATGGGATGTATGTCCTGGTGATGAAGTGGAAGTTCAAAGTCGCATAGGAGAGTATATTGTCATTAGCGAGATAAAAGGAATTTCGAAGAAGGATGAATGGACACACATATACGGCGGTGATATTGATAGTCTTGCTGAAGAGGTGTTTGAGCTTGTAAAATCAATGGATGATTTGAAGGCGACCGGTTTTCAGGCCTATTTCCTGGGGTTAGACGAATACCGCATTTTGTCTAAGGACACCTCCGTAAATGAGGTAATCAGAACAGGGATGGCGAATATTACTCCTGATGAATTTGATCGTAGGTATATGAAAGTTTACCGTTCATTAAAATCTTCTATTATAGATGCCGGTATATCAACGGACAAGCTGACTTTCGATGACTTTAATTATAAGGAAGTTAGCGATGGGGGTATGGATGGACTTGAGTGTATTCTGGAAATGAATTATGAAGATAAAACCTATTATGCGCAGGTACTTTTTCTAATCAGATACGGAGCGTATCACCTGGTAGAGCTTAGTGCCCTTATTGCGGAATAGTAGATTTCTCGAGAATAAATTCTTCAAGAACTTCCCATCTTTCACCATCGTGTTTTAAGAGGCAAAGCGAATTCGCATTAAAAGCACCATTGAAACTGCGATTCTTAAAAGTATTCCAGGCACTTTCGAACATGTCCGGTGCAAGATCTCTGTTAGCGAGTGTAATGTGAGGATTGTATTTTGGATAGCGTTTCTCAAGGTTTAATTCCATATCACTATTGATCCAGGCGAATAAATCCTGATATAGATTTTGCAGGTTCTCATTCGGACATACGTCGACGAATACTACGCTTTTATCAAATTCACCAAAATCAGCAAGCTCTACTCGGAAAGGTGTTCTCGAATTACAAAATGTGTCAATACTCTCTCTTAAATCAGTTTCTTTAGACTGATCAAGATTAAAAGGAGGAATCACGGTAATGTGAATCGGAATCTTTAACTGACGAACACTATTGTATTCTTTAGCGAATTCATCCTGGAATTCCCTTATTTGTTCAGCGAGACTATCGGGAGTCAATACCGCCAGAAAATACAACGCCTTTTGTTCTTCTTCCATCATTTGTTGAATAAGCGCGGTAAATTTAGGTCTTTCCTATATAAAGGAAAAGACTTGTTTCGACTTCTTTTTTGCTGATACATTTAACTTACTGAAATGGTGTTAGTTACAACAGTAAAGATTTTATTTTGTCTTTGTATTCATCATAACCACCCAGGTTATTGTGCTTCCCACCTTCAATGGTGATGTAATTATTAGGGTCCTTTAATAAAGGCTTTAATTTAACGGAACATCTGTAGGGAACGATGACATCTTTGGTTCCCTGAAAGACATATAGATCACAATTAGCTTTCTGAACCCATTCATTGACATAGAAATTGTATTTAAACCGAAACAGAAATAATGGAAGGAAAGGATAATATGATTTAAAAAGCTGCGGGATTGAATGATAGGGCGTTTCCAGAATACATACTTTAGCTTCCCGTTCAGCCGCGAGCATGCTTGTTACACCTGTTCCCATTGAACGACCGTACAGTACAATATCTTCCGCTGCATAATGTTCTCGTGCGAAGTCATAGATAGCAAGCGCATCAAAATAGAAATTAGCCTCGTTACGAAGACCTCTGCTTTTTCCGAATCCTCGATAATCGTATATCAAAAAGTCGTACCCGAGAGAATCAAAAAATTCATATTCGTCAGCCCAGCCTTTCAGATTGCTGCTGTTGCCATGAGAGTACAATACCAGTGGTCGTTTTACGCCTTTTCGATGAAACCACAACATATTAATCTTACCCAGGTGAGGTGTTTCAAGATAAAGCTCTTCGAATGGCGCATCAAACTTGAACTTTGTACTGCTAAGCAATGGAATCGGTCGGAAAATAAACCAATCCTGAATAACAAGGGTAAAGAAGTTACCGAGGATGATCAACCCCAGAATAGACAATCCTATGTAATACACGTATGTCATACTCGCATTTATCTTCTTTCATGAATCACTTCATCCAAAACCTGATGATATGATTCGAATTTGGGTAAATTATTATGCCTTGCACCATGAATTGTATGAAGTTCGATCTTGTCCGGGTTTATTTCTTTTAGTCTTAAACTGAAGCGATAAGGTATCGTTATGTCCTTATCACCATGGATTATATGAACGTCACACTTTACTTCTTTAATATAATCATTTAATGGCGATTTATACTTCAAAAGCCATCGTAAAGGTAGTATTCGTGTATAATATCTAACTAACAATCGAATACTATAAAAGGGTGAGTCGAGAATCAACAAGCTGGGATTATTCTCTTTAGCGATATAGGTTGCAAACCCAGCTCCCAATGACCGGCCGTAGATGATGATGTTCTCTTCTCCGAATCGATCTTTCAACCAGTTATATGCAATTTGAGAATTAGCATGAATGTTCTTTTCACTGCATTCACCGGTACTTTTGCCAAAACCCGGGTAATCGAAGAGAAAGAAACTAACTCCTTTTGTTGTGAAATCCTTCGCGAATTTTGACCAACCTTTGATGCTTCGTGTGTTGCCTTTGAAGTAAAATATTACCTGCTCCGCATTTTCTGCCGGAAAGTATAATCCATCGATGAGGCAATCATCAGCACCTTTTAGCTGAACTTCATTAAACTTCATTTTAAACTTAAACCGAAAGTTTCGCTTGAGCTTTTCGGGATGAAAGAAAAATAGATCCTGTATTAAATACGAAATAATCGAAACTACAATATAAGATCCGATGACAATCAGTACTATGTACAACCAATGCATAAGTCACAAAGATACCAAGAGCTTTGATAGAAAAACATGAGAAATCTTCTGTTTTACTGTTTACAAAAAGATGCTTACTTTTGTTTGAAAATCAGGCTGATTAATGAATCAAAAAGCACATACCACATTGAAACTTCTCATCAGAGCATTTGCTGTGGTTATGCTGTTGGCCTTTCTTCAGAATAATGTCTTTAGCTCTTTGATTATCGACAGTGATAGTGACCTTTTTGAATTAGTGGATCTTGCAGATGACAACGAGGAGGATGGAGAAGATAAAGATGAAAAAGAAGAGAAGGAAGAACGCGCGTTGCGTTTTGACGAAATCGCCAATTACCAAAATCAGATCGAGATCAATGTAAGACGTCACATTGCAGTTTTTAATTATCTGCTAAAGTCATCGGCGATTGATCTTGATATCGGCACTCCACCTCCGGAGCTTACAATGTGTTAGAATTTATCCAATTTACTGAATTCACAGCAGTAAAGAATTATCCCAGCTATGGCTGTTTAACAACATTGTATAATTATGAAAGAAAAACATATTTCAATTAAGAACTTAAAGTTCGATTTTGCCTCCGGTTTGGTCGTGTTCTTTGTGGCTTTGCCACTTTGTCTCGGTATATCATTAGCTTCAACATCCTATAGTGGAATCGAAGGCCTGGATGACTTTGCAGGTGTAGTAATGCCCGGTATTATTGCCGGAATCATAGGAGGTATCGTAGTCGGGTCCTTGAGTGGCTCCCGCTTTGGAGTTAGTGGACCGGCAGCCGGTTTAATTACCATTGTCGGCGCTGCGATTATAGAATTCGGAGGATTCGCTAATGGCGGCTTCGAGAAGTTTGCCCTGGCGGTTGCGCTTGGCGGAGTAATACAGTTTATTCTTGGATCCATTCGTGCCGGTTTTGTCGCTTATTACATTCCATTCTCGGTGATAAAGGGTATGCTTGCAGGTATTGGTGTGACTATTTTTATTAAAGAATTACCACACTTTTTCGGTTATGATAAGGATCCTGAAGGAGACATGAATTTTATGCAGGCGGATGGACACAATACTTTCGAAGAACTGGGTTACATGATTGACAATGTTCATATTGGAGCCACATTGGTTGCGATTATATCATTGGTTATCTTGATCGTCTGGGGAATGAAGTTTGTCAGAGATAACAAGTATCTTAAGATGATACCTGCACCTTTATTAGCGATAATCATTTCCGTATTATTTTCCCTTGCCTTGGCCGGAAACCCGGATCTGATTTTGGCAGGAGAGCATTTGGTTAGTGTTCCAGAACCTAGTAGTTTGGAAGAGTTCAGAAGCATGCTCTATTTTCCTGATTTCAGTGCCATAAGCGATCCAGCGGTCTGGAGAGTAGCGGTTGTCATCGCATTGGTAGCTTCTATTGAATCACTGCTTTGTGTTGAAGCAACAGATAAAATGGATCCGAACAAAGGTAGAACACCAATGAACAGAGAATTGCGCGCACAGGGAATTGGAAACCTGATCTCAGGATTACTAGGAGGACTTCCGATTACACAAGTCATCGTTCGATCTACAGCAAATATCAGCTCGGGTGCCAGATCAAAAATGTCAGCAGTTATCCATGGATTTTTTCTAGTCGGATTTGTATTGGCTATTCCGGGTGTACTCAATTTGATTCCCAGAGCCTCATTAGCAGCTGTGTTATTGCTGATAGGATGGAAACTTGCAAGCCCGAAATCGATCAAACAAATGATCAAAGCAGGGTGGTCTCAGTATGTGCCTTTCTTTGTAGTTATTATCGTCATGTTGTTAACGGATCTTTTAATTGGCGTTGGTGCGGGTCTTGCAGTTGCTTTCGTAATTATATTATATCGCAACTTCAAAATGTCATTTTTCCTGAATAAAAATGAAGATGATGGAAAGTACTACGTATGTCTGTCACAACACACAACCTTCCTTAACAAGGCAAGTATCATGAGAAGATTGGATGAGATCGATGAGGGAACAGAAGTTGTAATCGACTTGTCAGAAACGCTCAGTATAGATTACGACGTTATCGAAGCCTTGAATGACTTTATCGAGGGCGCACCGGATCGGGATCAGAAGGTAACCGTAATACATGAAGAAAAATTAAAATAAAACGTGACCCTGGGTCACTAAAAAATATTCACATTAATACATTAGAAAATGAAAATCGAACAAATATTTAAGAATAATCAAACCTGGGTAGAAGAAAAACTAGGTATCGACGAGCATTATTTTGAGAATTTATCAAAAGGACAAAATCCTGATATCCTTTATATCGGATGTTCAGATAGCCGGGTTTCTGCTGAAGAGCTTATGGGAGTTTCTCCCGGTGATGCATTCATTCACAGAAACATTGCGAATATGGTCCCGAATACCGATCTGAGCGCGATGTCTGTTATCGATTATGCCGTGGTTCACCTCAAGGTTGATCATGTTGTAGTTTGTGGACATTACTATTGTGGTGGGGTACAAGCCGCAATGAAATCAGCAGACCTGGGAATATTGAATCCTTGGCTCAGAAATATTAGAGATGTTTATCGCATTCACAGTAAAGAGTTAGATGCCATTTCCGATGAAGATCAAAGATATCGCAGGTTGGTAGAGCTGAATGTTCAGGAGCAGTGTGTCAACGTTATTAAGACAGCTGCAGTCCAGCGTGCATTCAGAGATAGAGGGATAAAAGTACATGGCTGGGTCTTCGACATTAAAACTGGTCAACTAGTTGATCTAAATATCGATTACGAAAGATTGATGAAGGACGTCATGGAGATTTATCATTTGGATTAAATCTCTAAGTACGTAGATCTAATTATACCGGGATTGTGTTTTGAAGCATGGATCCTGGTTATTTTTCACGTTAATACATACTTAAATGAAAGCACTATTGAGTATAGGGCTGTTTCTGGTATGGTCGTGTTCTACTTTTGGACAAAACGAAGATCTCGGTAACTGGATCATGTACTTTGGTCAAAACAGGTTCAGCGATAAACTAAGCCTTCATACAGAAATCCAGTATCGAAATCACACAGCGGTGCCGACGGAAATCGAACAACTGCTAACTAGGATTGGCTTGAATTATCACCTGGATGATCAAAACATGATTACCGCAGGTTACGGTTATATCTCTTCGTATGAATACTTATCGGAACAATCCATCCCTGAATCAGAAGAGCATCGAATATGGCAGCAGTTCATTTCGATTAATCACGTCAGTAAGGTTAAGTTAGAGCATCGGTATCGACTCGAACAGCGCTGGGTTAATTCAAATTACCGAAATAGGATTCGTTATCGCTTAATGGCTTTTGTCCCGCTCTATCAGAAGGAAGATAAAAAGCTCTTTATTGGACTGTATGATGAAATCTTCATGAATACGCGTGAAGTATTTTTTGATCGCAATCGACTCTATGGAGCGCTTGGATATCAATTCAACAAAGAAGTAGGAGTTCAGACGGGTATGTTGCATCAACAGGTAGGACCTAAAGGAAAGTGGTATCTGCAGTTTGCAGTATTTTATAATCCGGACTTTAGAAAAAACTAATTCCTCTTTTTCTTGCCTAGCTTGAAATTGTAGCCATTTTCGTCGCCGGTAATGATTACGTTGACATACCGCTCCTTATCCTTCGCGTAAATGATTTCATCTTCTCGTTCGGGGTCTATTTCTTCCTTCTTTCTACCAAATAGTTTTGAAGAAGCTGTAGACGAGATCATTCGCCATGGAATTTTTAAGTAGTACTCCATGTTGCCATTGATATCTTGCTTTCCGGAAATTTCCATGTGCCCCAACGATGAATTAATCTTCATTGCAGGTATTACCATTTCGCCATTGACCAGGTCTACGTGATTATTGAGTGTGTCGAATAATACCTTGTTGAGGTTTTTATCCTTAAAATAATCTGACATGTAGGAGAGGATGGAGTAGTTTTCAAGTCTGCCATGCGTTACATCCAGGTCCATGTGTATCTCCGAGTCGTCAATCTTTGGCACCAAATCGTTATGGACATGAATTTTACCTGTTATCACTCCCGTGAACTTACCATGTAGGTTTTCCGAAACGACGTGGTCCTGTCCGAAATTCTCAAACTTAAACATGAGTTTATCCAGATCAATATTCGTTGCTTCAATCCTTGGTTTTAAGTATATCAGATCCGGATTGGAGCCATTAAAATATCCTGTGATATCAAAATGACCTCCGGCCGCATCCATAACCAAATGGTCAATATGCAGGTAGTGATCCGGTGTGGTATGTAGTTCACCCTTGACGTTTTTCATTAAAAAGCGATGGTAATTAAAATGTCCCACATCTATGTGGTAGGTCATATCGGTAAATGGCAACTCATAGATATTGAATCCGGCATCGTGATCAACGGTCTCTTCTGTGATCATTTGCTTATTGCGTTTTATGGCCGGTGCAGGGTTGTATTTAATGAGTTGATCCACGTCAAGCCGCGTGGCTACAAGACTGAAGTGATTGTCTCTTTTCTTGATTTTCTCATTATCCCCCAGATAATAATGAAGCGTTGTTTTGAAATTTGAGTGACCAAGTTTACCGTGGAAATCTTCAACCACTAAATGTTCATCTTCGTAATGAACGCGACCTTTAAAGTTTTCAAATCGCAATGGATGTACCTTCATTTTGGCTTCAAATTTATCAATGTTCAAATCCATTGATTTCAACTCGTCTGCGTAATGAAGATATGTCCAGCCATGTACATGAAGGTTGTCAAACTCCTCGTGTCTGTATTCTTCCGGAACGTAATTGTCGCCTTTGTAGGTAAACAATGACTCTAACTGAAGCATGTTTGAATAAAGATCAAACTCGATATTAGAGTCACCTCCTGGATGTTCGTCAAACCACTTTTCGTAATGCTCAAGTTTACCAGTAAACAAGAAGTCACTCTTGTCAATCATGCCTTTGAAGTCGACAACTCTCAAGTCCCGGTCTTCTACAAAAATGTCCGCATGGAAATCATGTAGTTTGTGCGGATAGTGGAGTAGTTCTGCATAAAGGTTTTCAATAAAGAACTCACCGACAGGAAGATATTTGGACTCAGTGAAAGAACGAGCAGATGCTTTAAAGTCAAAATCCAGCGATAGATTGCGAATCTCTTCGTTTACGCTCTTCGTGCTGTCAGACCCGGTAAGTTCGTACAAATTGAGGTAAGAGCTCTTGATCTTTAATCTTGTGTCTACAGGAATGTCTGTGTGGTGAATGATAGCGGGTAGATCGTCAATGGTTCCAATCATGTTCAAATCAGATTTACCCAATTCGAGGTCACATTTTATTATCGTAGCTAAATGCCCGTGAATCTTTGTCTCAAGATCGAAGTGGGAAACAGGGATATCATAGGATTTCATTTTGAATCCCAGATCATTTAAGTTGATCTGCATTTCATATTCCTCATTTAGTCTCGATAAAGCGTGCTGTGGGTTTTCCAGATCGATAACGTCTCTGTATTTGATGTCGATTGAAGCATCTCCTGTGACGTCGCTGATCTCTTCAAGATCCAGAAAGTCATCTATAAATTTCATTTTAAAGGTAGACTGTAAATCCAGGTCTATTTCGGGCGCTCTAAAATCTTTAACGTCAATATTGGCGTTAAATGTACCTGCCTCCGGTTTTGCGGAAAAGTTCTTCAGATTGAATTCCATTGTGGAGACGTCATTATCCTTTCCATTCGTGAAATGTCCATCAAAGTTTATCGCACTTAATTTCTTTTGGGTATTCGGGTTTATAATTGAGCCATTTTTACATCCAAATTTGAGTTCAACATCGGGATTGTGCCCATTGATCGATTTACCCTTAATTGTGGATTCAATGTATATGTCTCCTTCATTTTTAAATTCTTTGAGGGTGTGCATCACGCTTTCAGGGGCTAGTGCTATAAAAAGATCGAAATTGTGCTTTTTCGCTTCAAACTTCAGATCCAGAAATACGTCGTTCAGGAAATCAATGCTACCTTCCATTCCAAACTGCGCTCCCTCCAAATGAAGTTCTGTCGGAGAAATGGTCATGATATCAACGCCTTTTTCAAAATCGATATTGGTTTCTAAATCAAGATGTTTGTGTTTAAGGAAAGTGGTATCACCATCTTTTATCAGGTTCAGTATGAAGCGGGCATCAAGTGATGTCTTAATATGTTCATCGTTTGTTTTGAATTTTGAATGCGCGTCCTGAACAAAAGCCTCGATCTTTAGATTATTAGCTTCGTTTAATTTACTGATGTCGATGTTTTCAAGTGATATCTTTTTTAAGTCGAGATGAAACTCTTCTTCAGGGCTCTCTATTTCCTTCTCAGGGCTGAGCGCTTTCACAATATTAAACTGACCATCTTTGTGCTGAACCAGGTTAATCTCACCATCTTTCAGCTTGATCTTTTTAATTTCCATTTTACCCGTGATGATCGTCCACAGGTTAAAACCAATATATACGTCATGAACATCTACCAGGGGTGTTTGGTTCATGTCTTTTGTTTCATAGATCCTGAAATTTTCAAGATCGATTGAGATGTAAGGGAAATTGGCAAACATGGATATATGCGAGTCTTCAATCTCTGTAGCACCCATAAAATCCTTATTCATATCGCTCACGAGATCCTGGACGATTTCATCTTGTTTTACATAGACGTAGAGGGTCAAGACCAGAAACAGAAGAGTTGGTAACCCAAAGAATAACAGTGCAAATCGTTTCCAGAAACGCCTGCTTCGCACCCACTTGTTAATTAATTTTTTAATCTTTTCCAATTTCGAGAAGTCCAATAAAAATAACGCAATTATCAGTCTTATTCAAATCATAGCTAATACTTAATCAGGATATCCACATGCTCGGTTTAAAAAACTAATCCCTATCATTTTTAAATGGTGGATGATTCCTTACCTTTGCACTGAATTTAAAACTAAGTAGTTGTGGAGAAGCAGTTCGAGATTGGGGTAACGGAAGTAAATACAAAATACGAGGTATTAAGGCCAATAAAGTTTGGACAAAATGGGAAAGAGTTTTCAGATGAAGTAAAAAGACGCGTAGCAGCATATTTTACGGATAACAACATTAGCCCAAAGGCGAATTGGGTAATGGTCATGAAAAGCTTAGTTTTTATAGGTATTTTCTTCTTCGCGTACTACATGGCTGTATTTTCTGACATTAAGCCTTATCAACGCTTATTATTCGCAATTCTCTTCGGGTGTAACCTGGCTTTCATCGCATTCAATATCGGGCACGATGCTTCGCACAATGCTTACGCCAGGAACAATAAGGTTAACAAGGTGTTGGCATATGCAATGAACCTGGTTGGAATCACGCAATACATTTGGAATATCAAGCATAATCTTTCGCACCATTCATTTACGAATATTCCGCATGCGGATATGGACAACGAAAATGTAGGAGTAGCGAGAATACATAAGTATCATAAGTGGGCACCAATATTTAAATATCAATATATCTACCTTCCGCTACTGTGGCCATTCTTTGGGTTGTTTCTTTTATTGGTAAAGGACTTCCAACTGTTCTCCATGACGAGAATGGGGAATAATCAGTACGAAAAACATCCTGCAAAAGAGTGGGTTATACTGTTTGTTACTAAGATTATAGCCATAGGCTATCAGATCGTTTTACCATTCTTTATCCTTGATCTTCCATGGTGGCAGATTGCAGTTGGGATTCTGGTGATGTATATGTGCCTGGGCATCATGTTGACAAGCATATTCCTTTTTGTCCACTTAATTGAAGGGCAACCATTTCCGGAAGAAGATGACGCGGGTCACATCGAGGATAGTTGGATTTTACATCAGTTAAAAGTAACAACTGATTATGCCCCATTTAACCCGGTACTAACCTTTATAACAGGAGCGTTAAATCAGCACGTTGCACATCACGTATTCCCGCATTATTGCCATGTTCACTATAGCGCGATTACACGCATCATTCGGGATACTGCTGAAGAGTATGGTTACAAATATCAATACCAATCATTCTGGAAGGCATTTCGCTCTCATATTCGCTTCCTGAAACAAATGGGGCAGAAGGGTGTGCCGGTTAAAATCGAAATGATGTAATTCGTAGGTCAAATTGCTCATTTTCTCGATTTTAAATCTTAAATTTATAGAGCTAAAACTATAATTGATTAATAAACCGTTGCCTTAACTTTGAGTCTTCTAGCGTTCTGCTTGAGATTCAGTGCAAAATCATTATAGTACAGAACTACTGCTGCTCGATGAAGTTCGGGTGGTTGTCTGTGCATTAATGAGGCGACATGAACCAAATGACTATGAAACGCAATTTATTGAACTTAAGTATTGCACTATCAGTCCTAACTACTCCTTTATTTGGTCAACGAGTTGAAACAAGCATTAAAAATTATCTGAATGAATATCAGGAAGATTTAGGCTTGTCTGATACCGACCTGAAGAACTGGTATATTTCTGATCAACGAACCGACAGCGATCGCGGAATTACCTATGTATACATTACACAAGAAGTAAATAATCTTCCGGTGTACAATGCCATGGGTACCTTTGCAATCGTTAAAGACCGTGTGTTGTTAACAGGTAACAAGCTGATTAAGAACATTGACAAAAAGATTAATACAGAAAAGCCCGGTTTTGAGGCAGAAGCTTCGATACAAGCTGCTTGTAACTTTCTGGCAATTGACAATAGTGATGTGCCCGAATTAATCCACAAAAAAGGTGATGAGTATCTTTTTGAAAAAGGAGAGATTTCACAGGAAGATATTCCGGTAAGACTCATGTATGTTCCCGTTAATGAGGAATTGAGACTGGCATGGGATCTTTCTATTTATACAATGGATTCGCAGCATTGGTGGAGCATTCGTATCGATGCTGTAACAGGCAACGAGTTGAATAGGGTTGATTGGGTTTTAAATTGTGAGTTTGGTCTCGAAAGTGATCATACGTCTCACAGACATGGTCAAACTGTTAAACCGGAAGCGGAAGAAAAATTAGTGACGGTAATGATGCCGCCACCTCCGGGAACGGATCAGTATAATGTATTTGCTTTACCGGTTGAAAGCCCGAATCATGGGGGACGCTCATTAGTAGTTGGACCTTATGATCCCGTAGCATCTCCTTATGGCTGGCATGATGATGATGGGAATCCGGGTGCTGATTTCACATGGACTCAGGGAAACAATGTACGTGCTACGGAAGATATGAATGACAATAATGGCGTAGGTTATATGCCTGATGGAGGTGCTTCATTGGATTTCGACTTTCCATTGAACATGGCTCAGAATCCAAATAACTATCTGGATCCTGCGATCACCAACTTGTTCTATATGAATAACATGATGCACGATGTATGGTATCACTACGGTTTTGATGAGCAAGGAGGGAATTTCCAGGAAAACAATTATGGTAATGGTGGCGCCGCTTCAGATTATGTTTATGCTGAAGCACAAGATGGAGGAGGAATGAACAATGCAAACTTCTCAACTCCACCGGATGGAAACAATCCAAGAATGCAAATGTATTTATGGTCGAGCTCTGGTGCAGATTACCTAACTGTGAATTCACCAGCACCATTGTCCGGACCGTATGCGTCTACAGCGGCGCAATTTGGACCGCCAATTCCGACAACGCCTATTACGGAGGATATTGTCATTTTTGATGACAACGTGCCGGATGAGTACGATGCTTGTGAAGCAGCAGTGAACGCAGCAGCACAAAACGGTAAGATAGTACTGATTCGAAGAGGAACTTGTGAGTTCGGTTGCAAGGTGGAATCTGCACAAAACAACGGTGCACTCGCTGTAATCATAGTAAATAATGTTCCGGGACTCATCAACATGGGTGGTGGAGTTTGTGGAGGAAACGTAACCATTCCTTCTTTGATGATCAGCCAGGCTGATGGCGCAGCGATTATCGCTGAAATTGAAGGCGGTGGAACTGTGAATGCGACGATTGTTGATCCAGGAGTATTTGATCAGGATGGTGATTTTGACAATGGAATTATCGCTCACGAATACGGTCACGGTATTTCAAACAGATTGACTGGAGGACCTTCTAACACCAACTGTCTAAGTAATGCAGAACAAATGGGTGAAGGATGGTCAGATTGGTTCTCACTAATGATGACAATCGAACCGGGAGATCTTTCAACTGATAATAGAGGTATCGGAACATTCGTAACGGGTGAACCAACAACAGGTGTTGGAATCCGACCAGCTCCATATAACACAAACTTTGCTGTTAACGGCTGGACATATGATGGAACGAATAATACAGGAGCTATTTCTCAGCCGCATGGAATTGGATTCATTTGGTGTACGATGCTTTGGGATATGACCTGGGCATTCATTGATGAGTACGGTTTTGATCCGGATCTATACACGGGAACAGGAGGTAATAACATTGCAATGGAACTCGTAATGCAGGGAATGGCACTTCAAACATGTAATCCTGGATTTGAGGATGGTCGTGATGCGATTCTTCAAGCAGATCAAATATTATATGGAGGTATTCACCAGTGTTTAATCTGGAATGCATTTGCAGCGAGGGGACTCGGGTTCTCAGCAGATCAGGGAAGTGTTAACAGTCGTACGGATCAGGTAGAGGCATTTGACCTACCACCTGGTATGGTGAACGTAACGGGAACTGAAAACGCAACGGCATGTGGATCTTATACATGGGCTGCGAATGGACAGACATATACTTCTACAGGTTCGTATCAAACGGTTTTATTGAGCTCTACAGGGTGTGACTCAACAGTAACATTAAACCTGACTATTTCGGGTAACTCAACCGGAAATGAAACAGCTGCAGATTGTGATTCATATACATGGGCAGCAAACAGTCAGACGTATACAAATTCAGGTACGTATACCACGACACTTGTAAACGCCGCTGGATGTGATTCGATCGTAACCTTGGATCTGACTATCAATAACAGCACGAGTGAAACACAGACAGTAGGAGCTTGTGGTTCTTACTTATGGCCTGTGAACAGTCAAACGTATACAAGCTCGGGTACATACACCGAAATATTAACGTCAACTGCCGGCTGTGATTCTGTCATTACATTGAATTTAACGATGTCATCGACAGCTAGTACAAGTCAGAGCGCAACAGCTTGCTCTTCTTATACATGGGGAACAACAGGGCAGACATATACAACAAGTGGTACTTATGACACCACGTTGATGGCGTCGTCTGGATGTGATTCGATTGTGACCTTATACTTAACGATTAATCAGCCGACAGCAGGATCTGAGTCTGTATCGGAATGTGTTACGTATACATGGCCTGCTAACGGTCAGACCTATACTTCTTCCGGATTTTACTCAACTACTTTGGTAAATGCAGCAGGATGTGATAGTACGGCAACATTGAACCTGGTTATTCTTCAGCCTTCAGCGAGTACAGAAACAGTTGCGTCATGTGATAATTACACCTGGTCAGCTAATGGTCAGACGTATACTTCCTCCGGAACGTATACCGAAACACTTACGAATGCTGCAGGCTGTGATTCTGTGGTGACTTTGGATCTGACAATCAATAACAGTGTCTCATCTACTGAAACGGTGACGTCATGTGGTCAGTACGTATGGCCTGCAAACAGTCAGACTTATACATCAACAGGGATTTATTCAACGACACTGACGAGCGCTGAAGGATGTGATTCAATCATCACACTGAACCTGACGATCGAGAACGTGTCAAGTACATCGGTAAGTTATGTTGATGCAGTTACTTTATTTGCAGACTTAAACTTTGCAAGCTATCAGTGGGTAGATTGTGATAACAATTATGCACCGACCGGTGACACGAATCAAATGTTCCAGGCAGCAGTGAATGGCAACTATGCGGTAATTATTACAGAGAATGGCTGTAGTGATACATCAGCATGTTTCCCGATCACAGAGCTTGGATTGGAGGATAGTCATATGTATGCAGGAATTGAACTTTACCCGAATCCAACAGATGGAGAGGTGTTTATCAATTTAGCTGACATCAATGATGAAGTTTCAATACGTCTGATAAATATGCTAGGTCAATTAGTTGATGAGCGTACGTACAGCGGAACAGATTCTGTAGTTTACAGCTTGAACGAAGCACCTGGCGTATACGTCATCGAAGTAAACACTTCAGATGGTGCCAGCGTAAGAGTTCGATTGGTTAAACAATAATCATTTAAATACAAATAGAAAGCCTCCGGAAACGGGGGCTTTTTTTTTGATGTTTTGATTAAGAGTACTCAATGTAAGGAATACAATACTTTGAGCGAATAAAAAAAATAAAATTACTTATTTTAGTGCTCTCTAAAAAAGCACTATTGACATGAAAATCACTTTGATCACCTGCTCTTTACTAATAATTGGATCCGCCAAGGCTCAGTCAACAATTATCAAATATAATTATCAAGACGAATCATTTGCCTATTATAAGATTACTAAGGACTTAGATACCGTTAGGACGAGAAAACCTTATGGCTATTCTAAAGTTCCAACGAAACTTGTTATAGAAGATTTGAATACGTTTTATTATGGCGTCAAGTTCAATACGAATTCAACGCAGGATGAACCAATTGGAGCACAACAAGGAATGGCGGCTCTTTCGGAGAGCTTTGCCCAAGGAGCAACAGCTTTTAACGCGTTAGTTGGAGAGGTTCAAAATTCGGACATATATAAGTCATTATGGAGTGACGGGAAGTTTCAGGGAATGGAAGGATTGAAATCTGCTTTAGGTGCAGGGGCAGCGGATTACCCAGCAGAACGAAAGAAGATTGAAGAACAGGGATTAATGCTGGAGAACTCACAGAAGAAAATTGCAGATGAAACGTCACTAATCAAGGAAGTGTTTACTGATCTTGTAGTTTTAGAATTGGTGAATGAGCAATTAGTGAAACTACAAATGAATAAGGATATTGGTCTCAAGGAAATGCAACAACGAGCCTATGGTCTTATCTCCAAAGTATTAGACGCCCCAACTTTGGAAAATGCCGTAACAAAGTGGCAGGAAAGCACGGATGATATGCAATCCGCGTATTATGGCTTCAAAGGTGCGTATAACCTGTACAATAGTCAGAAAAGTATGGTGGTGGGAACAATAGAAGAGATGAAAGCCAGTGTCGGAGATGGAGTGTTCTATTCACAAATCAGTGATTTTCAACAGGAGATCAATTATAAATACGCTGAAATCTCAAATACTTTTGAAGCTCTAGATCATCTAATGGATGAATTTAATCCGGAAAAAATCAAGAATGATTACGTCCATGCATTTGAAGCCTATGATCAGATTATGAATGCGGATTTTGATTTTGAATATTCTGTGAAAAACGAATTAGATGTAACAACAGTAACCATGGAGTTTTATGAATTGAAAGGTGGCGACTCGACAGGACAAGTTCTAAAAACCAGGACCGTTGATATACCCACTAAGGGGGGGCTAAGAATAAATTCAAGCGCTGGAGTTTCCTTTCTGCGTTTTATAGATGGACACGCTACGTATAACAGTGATAATGGAGTTGTTAATAAGGTACAGGGAGATGCTTTTCTACCAAGTTTAACCACGATGTTCCATTTCTATCGACAGACACCTAATCCCTTAATGTTCGGCGGTTCTTTTGGTATAAGTGTTCCAACTGAAGGGGACAAGGAATTTATTTATATGATGGGAACATCACTCATCATTGGAAAAACTCAGCGTGTGATCTTCAATCTTGGAGGCTTTGGAGGGAAAATCAATAGGCTTGAAGGACTTAGTGTTGGAGATAGTGTTGTTGAAGGGTCCATTATTCCTGTAAATAGTGTATTCGATTTCGGTATCTACGCCGGGTTGACGTTTAATATAAGCAGCTTATTTTAAAATAAATTCTATAAAATAAAAGTATATGATAGCAAAAACTAAAATTGGAGTACTAGTTATCTTTCTAACAAGTACAGCTGGAGCATTTGCTCAGCAAAGAGCAATGGGACTAGAAGTGGACCGTGCGAGAGATGAAAGGGTTGAATTGATTGATAAACCTCAGGGTTTTGGAGAGAATCTTCCGAAAAGAGTTTCTTTAGAGCAATATGTGCCTGAAGTTGGTGATCAGGGACAATATGGAACTTGTGGAGGATGGTCATCTGCTTATTACACAGCATCCATTGAATTTTCGATATTGTCAGGTTCAACTAATAAGACAATCAATTCTGCGTATGCATACGATCCGTTATATACTTATAAGATGGCTTTGGGTGAAGAGACGTCGACATGTGCATCGGGAACGTATTTGGACGCCTTGTGTGATGAACTGTATTACCATGGTGCAAAAAGAGTAAAAATTGATGGAATGTATTGTGGGGATGATATTGACAATATGCATGATGAGAGCCGATCAATACTAGATTTTACAGGCTACGACAGGGTATTTAACTGGTATGACAGCTGGGAAGAGAATACCACTGCTATTTGTCAAATGCTAGCAAACAACCATCCAGTATTGATGGGAATGAACTTGCCTGAGTCATTTTTTGATATTGGTAGCAACGGGCTATTTAGTCCAACTCAAAAAGAGAAGGATGAATATTTAATAGTCGGTGGTCATGCAATGACAATCGTAGGTTATGACGATGATAAATTTGGTGGAGCATTCCGAGTAGTTAATTCTTGGGGAGAAAACTGGGGAGATAATGGTTTCTGTTGGGTTAAATACGAAGATTTCCATATTTTCGCTATTGCGGCTTACGCTTTTGAAACGGAGTTGAAACCATCTATTTCCGCAAATAACTATCGTGATATGGATGTTAAAAAGAACGGTCACTTCGAAGGGTTTGCTTATGATGATAAACCAAGTAAAGGGATCTACATCAATGAAAACAAAAAGCGATTTGGTGGCGGTACGGGTTATATGAAGAAACTCGTTAAAAAGAATGGTGGAACTTTATTATATGATAATTACGATGATAAACATCCAATAGCGGCAATTATTGGATATTGAAATAATAATGATGCGCTACAGCTTCATACTAATTTTTCTGACCTCAGCAGGATTTACCTTTTCAAATCCTGCTGACTGGTCAATGGAAGAGAAGGAGGAGGTAATAAGGAAAGTCTATGATAAAGTGTATGAAGCACTTGGTAATTCGCGTGAAGCTCCTAAACTAAAAATTATTAATGCTCATCCTGTGAATATTGCCTTTATGCGCAAAGGGCAAAATGATTTTCCAATAATCGGATTTGAAACACAGGCATTTGACGTATGTGCTCAGTTCGGTGATCGAATGGAAGATGCTTTAGCTTTTCTACTAGGCCATGAAATCTGTCACTATTACTTTAACCACAATTGGGGAGCTGACTTTTCAAGTACTTATTCATTGTCATTTCTTGATGAGATAACTTCTACGCTAGCGGAATCAGTGGCGCACGACGAGACGGAAGCGGATGTTAAAGGCGGGATGCTTTGTTATCTAGCCGGATATCGCACAGACGGAATCGCTGAACCCTTACTCCGTGCATTATATAAGGAATATAATCTTCAACCATCTCCCAAATATCCATCGTTAGAAGAAAGAATTGCAATCGCAAAAAAGAGGGATTCATTAATTGCTGACTACATTAAAGTTTTTGAAACCGGGAATTTCAGCATGATGGTTGCTGATTATAAACTAGCAGCTAAGTGCTTCGAATTTATTTTAGGTAAAGGATTTCATCATTCTGCCATCTACAACAATCTTGGTGTTTCATATTATCTGCAAGGTGTCAAAGAAGTATCTCCCAAAAGAGTTAAGTTTTTTTACCCGGTTGAGCTGGATTTATCTTCTATGCAATCCGAAATGGGGTCTAGGGGCAACACAGAATTGTTCAAAAAAGCACTGAAGTCATTTAAAAGCGCAACGGATTTTAACAGTGAATATGCGACGGGTTTTTTGAATATGGCGTGTATGCATATGATTCTTGAGGAACAATCGATGGCGATCGGATTTGCTGAAAAAGCTATGGGAATAGCGAGTAATACCGGAGATGTCTATACACTTAAGAATGCTCGAATGTTATTGGCTTTAGTAGATGCTGTGACTCCTGATACTGGATTATCTAAGAATGAATTGAAACTACAGAAAAAAGGGAAATATCTGGATAAAGGAGTACGTGAATTGAACAAGCTGATCGCTGAAGGACATTATTTATCCAAGATAAATCTGGAAGTTATCAATGCCGGCGAGTCTTTTGATTATTCGAAATCACGTCAGCATCCTTTGCGATATAATGAACCGACTGGAAATATTGTTGCGGGAACTAATACTGTCGAGAAAGTTAGTCCATTTACTTCCTACAGTAAAAGAGAACTGAATGACAATGTTGAGAATAGTCAGACGATTAAAATTGATGAAGAGAAACTGTTGACAGCAAACTTAGGCGAGACAATTATATATTTGTTCAAGAGCACCAGTGATCGACCAATTTATTACGTTTTTCACAAAGTCAATTCCGCGAGTGAAGAGACCACGGTCAAAGGCCTTAAGATAGGCGCTACAGAGCAAGAGGTATTATCTGCGTACGGTACACCTAATACTATTATGCCCGCATCGAACAGGACCGTGCTGTGCTATAAAGATGCTAAACTCCTGGTGTTCCTTGATTCGAACAATCAGATGCAGGAGTGGGCTGTTTGGCGTAAACTCTAATAGATTTTCTTATTCAAAAAGCACTTACTAACCAAATTGGTATAACATTTGCCTTTATGATTAGTAATGATAAGGAATCGTTTACCATATTGGATTATCACGATCATCTTATTGATCAGTCTTAAAGGACATTCAATGGGAATAGAGTTCAGGGACCTCACGTTGATGGAAGCCCGTGAAGTAGCAAAGGTTGCTAATAAAAATTTATTTGTTGAATTCTATACCGATTGGTGCGGCTATTGTAGACGCCTGGAAAATGATGTCTTTCAAGACGAAAGATTGGGTAAGCTGATCAATGAGAACTTCATCGCTATCCGCATCGATGCGGAGAAGGATCTTGATTTCGCCTTGGCGAAGTCGTATAAAATCGATGCATTCCCAACGATACTCCTGATTAATGATGCAGATAGCGTCCGTTTTTTGAAACAAGTTGGATATTTGGACGCTCGTGCTTTGGAGCGAAAGGTGAGAGATTTCTTATTTCCGGAAAGATCTACGTTATATATGATGCAACAAGCTTATGAAGCAGGGCATAGGAGCCCTGGTTTTGTATTGAGTTACATAAAGGAACTAGAAAAAAACGATCGGAACTATCGAACTATCGCAAGGACATTCTTTTTGGAAGAGGAAAGAGATTTGATGAATTATGCTTCATTTAGTATTTTGAGTTATGCAGATTTTAATCTGGAGGACTCGTTGGTTCAGTTGGTTTTTGATGACATCGAACCGTATGTTTTAATATTCCCTGAGCTGCTTAAGGAATTGGTTTTCCAGATAACATTTAAAATATACGAACAAGCATACATTAAACGGGATAAATCCATGCTGTTGGAAAGAATTCCGGAATTTCTTGTCCCTTTTCAACAGGCAGTGTGGAAGGATGCCACTGAGGAAAACATTATCCAGTATCTATCTACATTTAATCACCAAAAAGTAGGCGATTTAACTTATGTCGGATCGTAATAGTTATCAGGGCTAATTTATAGCGTTTGCGATGTCTAAAATTTGCTTGACCAGCTCCTCTTTGGAATTTGCTTCGATCTTCTTTTCGCTGACAGATGCTCCACAACGAATTTTCATATCCAATTTGATTAGACCATTCTCCTGGGTATATCCTCCTGTAATTTTACAAGCATTGGGATATTTGGCAGCGTCAAAGAAAACGAGTTTTGATTCTCCTCCTCGGGATGAAACAGCAGATAATTCATTGTTAACCAATATGGATAGTTCCAGGTTGTCTTCCATTTCTACCGTGTTGAAGAAGGCACTGCGTACAAATACCTTTTTAGCCTCCGCCAAAGGAATCTTCTCTTTATCTCCTTCGTTAAGATAACCTATATCGAATGATCCACCTTTAGGGATCAAAAGTTGTGGTGTTTGAATACCCCCGACACCTTTAGCGAGCTCTGGAACTGATTCACGGGCATGATTGAGGATGAGATCCACATCAATAAACTTATTCTCTCTAAGCGCAGCTCCTTTCATCGCTTGCAAGACAGAGTAGGTGAGCAGGCCCTGCCCATACTGACTTGCTTCATAAGAAGCGGCATCAGCCGCACAACCTGAGATAATGAACATTCCTGTTCTGTCTTTCATTCGATCGATCGCCTTAATCTGAGAGGATTCAACATCTCTTGCTGCTAAAAGATTATCTACGGCTTTACCAGAGCCACAAGCATCTATGATCATCACCTGTTTTAAGGCCGGAATACCCTTAAGCCATTCGACCCATTCATTGGTTGATATAGTGTTTTTCTCTCTAATAGCCGGATCACTGTAGGCTTCCTTGTTGGCTGAAGTTGCATCGGCCGTGAGAAAATAAAAATCTCCCTGGTCACCTCCCCAGGTAACACCATGTCCACTCAGGTAGACAAGAATGATATCCTCTGCCTGTGCTTTGGAACCAATTTCTTCGAATATGTGGTAGATATTATCTTTTGTAGGGCGCTCTTCACCTTCGGTTGTTATAGCGTAGACAAATGTTCTGTCCTCACCAAAGAGGTTTGTTGCTCCCATCTCTACTGAGCTTGCAATAGCTTTTGCATCAGGGACAGAATAGTTTAGATTTATTTTCTCATTGATGTAATCTCCAACACCCACAACAACAGCAAAGAACTGTGGATCCTTCGGTTCAGTTGCCTCAAAAAAGGCATCGATTTCTTCACCTCGTCCCTGCACGAATCCATCTGCAGAGGAAGCCTTTACGGTAATGGTATTGTTTCCGTTAACCAGGTATGGATGCTCTTTAATGTTGATATAAATGGTTTGTTTTTCTTTCTTTTCGTCAACTTTATCACCTCTTGCATCGCTTGTAATCTCCTTGCCATTAATGAAGACAGCTACTTTTCCGTATCCGCCATCGCGTTTGGTTAAGGTGATCGGAAGTTTTCCATCAACCACTTCACCCAGATCTACTTTCGGCTGTAATTTCAATTCCTGCATGCTGCGCACATCGGGCAGCACTTCTCCTTTCATGACCTTTTCCCACAATCCCGGAACCCAGTAGCGATCTTTTAACTGTGCAAACTCGATAATCTCAAGACCCTTTGTCCAGTACATAAGCTCCATCGCTTCAGGTGAAGCATCGAAGAGACCTGATGGATGGATATGCAACCATTTATTGGGATCTTCTTCGAAATACAGAAGGCGAATGAGTTGCTTTCCCGTTTGTTTATCCCAAAGAATAATGCTACAATCTCGTGATGACGTCGCGATGATTTTGTCATTAGGACTGATATCAACCGAAAAGATTGAATTTTGATGACCGATGTACTGTCTTATGACCTTTTGCTCTGAAAGACTCCACAATTGTGCGGAATTGTCGTTGGATCCTGTAATAATTTCATCCCTGGATGAAGTTATACCAACGTCCCATGAACTTAATGTAGAAGAATACCCGAAACGATCTTTAACCTTACCGTTTGAAATATTTAACTCCGTTATAACACCTTCAAGACCAATTAAGTATACACTATTTTTCTTCTTGGAAAATACGGCGGTAACGGGTGAATAACCTTTATCTTTTAATCGCCATCTCATTTTTCCCGATGTCGACCATAGTTTTGCATCATTTTCGGAAACAGTGATTATATTTTTACCGTCAGCACCAAATTTGATATCTACGAGTGGTTGATCATCCTTAATATGACTTTTTAGCTTTCCGGTGCTGGAGTGAATAATTTTGACTGTCGAATCTGACGAACATGTGGCAATTAAGTCGCTATTAGATTCAAAGGCTGTGGACCAAACCCATCCATTATGATTGAGAACGATCGTTGTAGAGCCGTCTTCAATATTCCATAGAATTCCCGTGCTATCAAAAGATCCGCTCAGAAGTTGCCGCGAATCTTTACTGTAACTTGTTCGTGCAATTAGATCGCTGTGTCCATTCAGCGTTTTATGGATTTTTCCACTCTTTAAATTCCAAATATTGATATTGCCATTCCATGCACCATTGCTGATAAATTGTTCATCCGGGCTAAACTCTATGGAAGTAGGTACATCAGCGTAACCACTAAATTTAGTGATCAAATTCCCCGATTCAGTATCCCAAAGAGAAATACTCTTATCATGTGCTATACTTAAGAATTGTTGTCCTGACTTTGATAAAATTAGCTTGTAGGCAGTTCCATGATTTTGCCTCAGTCTGTATTTCAATTCACCCTTGTTCAGGTCCCACAAGCAAATCGTGCTATCTCGTGATGTTGTCAATAGGTTGTTGTCTTCATTAGTAAATTCGAAATCGTACACCAGATCATTATGCCTGATAGAGGCTGACCTTCCTGAAATCAAATTGAATATGAGAATAGTACTATCATCGTAAGCAGAAGTAGCAATGGATTCATTATCTGAGCTGATTTTAGTCCTGAAAAGATCTGGTTGATCAGCTGCCTCGAACTCATGGAGAACCTGAAGGTCGTTCGATGACCAAACCCGAATCCAGTTATCGGTGATCGTTGTGAAAATATCACCCGAAGGACTAAAAGTTGCATCGTTTAGCTTGAGCGAATCACTGTCAGCTATCTTAATAACACTATCTGTTATATAATTGTAGAGCCTTACATTTTCTTCACTATCAGAAATTAGCACAAGAGAACTGTCCGGATGAATCGAATGGGAATATATTTGTTTTGAATAGCCTGAATAATAGTTGTTTACTTCTTTTTCTTGTTTCAGATCCCACGCAGAAATTTTATATTGAGATTTAATGATCAAAATATTATCGTTTTTTCCAAACTGAATAGAATGAATGTAACCTCCATTTTTCAGTTTAACGACCTTGAGCAGGTCTCCATTTAATGTAGACCAGAATACTATGGAATCAGCTGAGCATGCTATTATTTCACTGCCATCGGGACTAAAGATACAGCCAGGTCGAAAATTTGTTTCAAATGGAATTGTTCTTATTAATCTTCCGGAGTTTACTTCCCATAATTTAATGGTCTTGTCAAGGGAACTTGATAGAACGAGCTTATTATCAGAAGAAAATCGAGCTGAAGTAATTATATCGGAATGTCCAATAGGAACCCCCAACTTCACATCTTGTCCCAACGAATAAGAAGCGAGACCAACTAATAATATGATCAATAATCTTCTCATTCCATTTCGTCGATCAATTTGATGATCTTGTCAATCAATTCCTCAGATGTTGGGGCATTCAACTCATGCCCGGATTCATCCTGACCACAGGTAATGGTAATACTAGCCTCTATGTTGCTTTCTTTTTGCAAATAACCACCTGATATTTGGCAGGCATTTCCGTATTCAATAGCATCAAAAAACACAATGTTTGATTCTGCTCCTCTGGAAGACACCGATGAAAGTTCGGAATCCAGTAAGGCACCAAGACCAAGGACGTCCCTGAATTTTTTCTTGTCGACAAGGGTAGATCTCACAAACACTCTTTTAGCTTCTGCCAGTGGAATAGCTGCTTTGTCTGAATCATTAAGCATACCGATATCGAATGATCCTCCTTTCGGGATGAGCAACTGTGGTTTCTGAATTCCTCCGACTCCCCGGGCAAGCACAGGTACGGTCTCTCTTGCGTGATTGAGTATCAGATCTACATCAATGAATTTGTTTTCACGCAAAGCTGCGCCTTTCATGGCCTGAAGAACAGAGTAGGTGAGCAGGCCCTGTCCATACTGGCTGGCTTCATAGCTTACAGCATCAGCAGCACAGCCTGAGATTATAAACATACCGGTTCGATCCTTCATGCGGTCAATGGCCTTGATCTGTGATGCTTCCACGTCTCTTGCAGCAAGGAGGTTGTCCACTGCTTTCCCGGACCCACATGCATCGATGATCATGACCTGTTTCAGTGCAGGAATAGTTTTCAGCCACTCAACCCACTCGTTGGTGGATATTGTGTTGTTTTCCCGTATTGCCGGATCGTTGTAGGCGTCTTTGTTTGCTGCTGTTGCATCAGCTGTCAGGAAGTAAAAGTCACCCTGATCACCTCCCCAGGTTACTCCGTGACCACTCAGGTAGACAAGAATGACATCTTCTGCCTGTGCTTTATTGCTAATCTCATCGAAAGTTCGTTTAATGTTGCTCTTGGTCGGTCTGGTTTCACTGTCCGATGTGATGGTATAGACAAAGGTTCTCTCTTCACCAAAGAGATTTCTGGCTCCCAGCTCGACAGATGTCGCGATAGCCCTGGCATCCGGAACAGAATAGTTCAGATTGATGGCATCGTTGACATAATCCCCAATTCCTACGACAACAGCAAAGAACTGCGGATCATTTACTTCTGCTTCTTCAAAGAAGGCATCGATCTCTTCACCTCGTCCCTGCACGAATCCATCTTCAGAAGATGCCTGAACGGTGATCTTGTTCTTTCCGTTCATTAGGTAGGGGTGGTCCTTGATGTCAATATAGATGGTCTGCTTGTCCTTCTCGGGGTCCAGCTGATCGCCTCGGGCATCACTGATGATCTCTTTACCATTGATAAATACGGAGACCTTACCGTATCCGCCATCGCGCTTAACCAAAGTAACCGGTAATTTACCATCAAGCACTTCACCGAGCATGACTTCAGGCTGTAGTTTCAATTCCTGCATACTTCGCACATCGGGCAGCACTTCTCCTTTCATGACCTTTTCCCACAATCCCGGAACCCAGTAGCGATCTTTTAACTGTGCAAACTCGATAATCTCAAGACCCTTTGTCCAGTACATAAGCTCCATCGCTTCAGGTGAAGCGTCGAAGAGACCTGATGGATGGATATGCACCCATTTATTGGGATCATTATCGAATTGAAAGCGTTGAATCAGTTTTTCACCGTCCTCTACTGACCAAAGAATAATAGAACCATCATACGAAGTTGTCACCATATAATCTGAATCAGGTCCAAATTCGACAGAATAAATATTATCTGTATGGTCATTTCGTCTATAAAGAAAATTGTACGTATCAACGTGATATATCTCGAACGAATTGTTGTAGTACTGCACGAACAGAAATTTTCCATCAGCGCTTTGGTGAATATTTTCAACCCAACCGTTTAATGACAAGACTTTTTTCTTCGAACCTTTTAAAGGATCAATCAGGAAGAGCTCATATCGGTTAAATAATTCGGTTTCTACAAGGACGAATAAGTTGTGTGTGAGCTTATCCTCGAAGGGCGGTTTAGAAATGCTGTTAAATCTTATCGTATTCAGTACTTCACCGTGAAGGTCATACACGTTTAGCTCGCTATATTCATTAGTAGTAATCACATATTTATTCTGATAAAGGGTTGCCTGACCGAAGTTGCCAGGTTCAGTAAAATCTGTGGTCAATTCACCATTCCTTGAATTCCATAAAAGAATCGTTGAACCTAGTGTACCCGATATTGTCAGAACATAATCATCATCAGACCCGGGATAAATTTTCTCTACTTCTTCAGGATGATTTAATTCACTTACCAGCCCCCCGGTCTCGACGTCCCATATGCGCACCGAATTGTCGGAACAATAGGTATAAAGGAGATTTCCAGTTTCACTAAAAATGAGTTCTCGTGTGGAGTCAACATGATAGCCAAAAGTCTTTATAACTTCGAGAGTTTCCGAGTTCCTTAATTGAACTTTGCCGCTCTGCTCAATCAGAACGAATTTATCGCCGTTGACATTGCTCGTGGAATAGGCGCACATCTGATCTTCAGGAATATCTATAAAAACATCGTGCTTGACTGATAAATCGTAAACGCTTGTCCGACCCTTCGGAGGTAATTCGAATAAAAGCGTTTTACCACTTTCTTTATCAATGACAACCGAATTTCCTATTGATGAGACGAGCAATTTTTCCCCATTATCCAGTTTGTGAGCCGAAAGTGTTGGACTGGTATGATTAACAATGAGTTTTGGCGCATTGGTCTGGACGTTGTAAAGTAATAGATCGTTAAAATCCTGTCCAAAGATAAGTATCTCCGTACTGTCGGGATGAATGGCAATATGCTTGGAGCCGGTTATTTTTCCACCATTTGGAATTTTATGCCATACACCAGTCTTAGCAGTCTCCAGGTCTAATAAAGTATAATAACCAGGTGTGACGAGGAGTATTTCGTCTCCTACCATACGAGCATCAGTTGTCCAGCCAACTGAATCGATCGGATAACTCCGAGTCATAATTGTCTGATCGTTTTGTAGATCGTGAACGATCAATTCACCTGTTCTTTTACAGATCAACATTTTGTCATCCTTGTAAAATGAGATCAGTGGGGCATAATGCTTAGTATCTAGCTGACAGCGCAACTCGAAGGAGTTTAAGTCGTAAACCTGAACCTTGCCATTATTGTATTCGAAGGCCGCCCATTTTGAATTCGGATCAACGAACATATGGGCATAACTGTTAGTGCTTTCCGGCAACTGTATCTCTTCACCGGTTTTGATATCTATCAGATATTTTTGGCTTGTTGTGTTAAAGAGCAGTTGATCTCTTTCTTTTAAGTAATGTATCTGTACAAATCCATTGTGCTCACAGATCTTACCCATGTTCCTCTCTTCGTTAATGTTCCATTTGCTTATTTTTTTTTTATCGAAATGGAACAGCTCTTTACCACTTTTTTCAGGCATAAGCCGACCCTCAAAAGGGGTTTTTTTTCCTGTTTCCAGGTTTATAAGGTAAGCTCTTGAGCCCATGCAATTGAGAATGATCTTAGTATCGTCATAACAGAAAAACGCACTTTCGATCATCTCATTAACGACAAATACCTTCAATGGCTTTAGGGTGTTCAGATCCCACAAAATGGCCTTTTTATCAAGAGATGATGTAAGAAGAAATTTCCCACTTGAATCAAACTTCGCATCCGTAACAGTGTAGGAATGACCTATGGGTAGGCCAATTTTTACATCTTGAGTCCAACTAGGCCGATGGATAATAAACACAAGTAAAACAACATATAACCGAATACTACTAGAAATTGAGTAGCGCATCATTTTGAGTTCGTAAGCTTTTTATTATGTTTAAATTTAATGAATTGCTTCCTACTGACGGGAACTTGAAAAATAATTTTGATAAAAACATTCAAAATATTACTTCCTTTCGTTTTTCTCAATGCATTGAATGTCATATCGCAAGAGGGAATAGATGATTTCTTAAACGAAGGAAATGGTTATAAAAAGGAAATTAAGGCCCTCGTAATTGGAGTTTCCGATTATCAGAACATTCGTTCACTCAATTATGCGCATCGCGATGCTGAGGAATTCGCCTCTTTTTTGATTAACAATCCATTTTGGAACGTTGATTCAAATGATATACAACTTTTTACAAATGAATCTGCCAAACAAGGAGATCTCATGATGGGCTTACAGTGGTTATTTGAAACCGCTACCGAAGGTCAGGAAGTTGTCTTCTATTTTTCCGGTCACGGTGATGTGGAAGCAGTTGGAGATAAAAAACAAGGGTTCTTATTGGCTCACGACGCCCCAAAACATAATTACCCGTTGGGAGGAACGATCCCAGTATCAATGCTTGACTCTGCATTTACAGAGTTAATCGCGAATGGCTCAAAGCTGACTATTATTATTGATGCATGTAAATCAGGACAGCTTGCAGGAGGAATGACCGGGATCTCTCAAACGAATGAAGTCCTATTGTCCAAATGGGAAAACCAGGTTCGAATTTTGTCATCTCAGCCGGATCAGTTGTCTATGGAAGATGTTAAGTGGGGTAATGGTAGGGGAGTATTTTCGTATTTTCTGATTAGAGGTATGGTTGGATATGCAAATTCCGATCAAAATGAGCTCATTCGATTGAGTGAGCTTGAGAATTATTTAGGGGAAAATTTAAGTGAGCAGACACTGGGCGCACAACAACCAATTATAGAGGGACCAAATAAATGGACCCACAATGTCTCCATTCAGGATGCTGATCTCATGGCTTCGATGAAAGATGATGTAATCGAATCGGAACTGACGAATATCGTTGCGTCGACAAAATCAGTAGACGATGAGATCGCAGAGCTATGCCTTGAGGAATATGAAGATGCCCGTAAACAGATAGCTACACTTAATAGAGACAATTTCGAAAATGTCTCCAATCAGTTTAAAGAGGTAATCAGTTGTGACCCGGGATTTGCAAAATTGAGATATGATTATATGAGAAGTTTGATCAATGAGATCAACGAAGTTGTTCAGATGACGATGTCTGGAGAAAAGCTTGTAACGAAGGTGGATTTTGATTATGCGCTTGAACTAATCGAAGAGCTTTTTGAGATCAACAAGGGCAAAAAATTGCTCGGCCGGTTACATTTCGAAAATTTGCGGGTATTCCTGAAAGGTCTCAGCTATGCGAGTAGTGACGAAACATTATGGACGGAGCATGAATTTTATCTGGTGGCGGACTCAATTAATGCTTCATTAGAGGAGATAAAATCAATAGCCTCGGCGGTTGGAGATCGAGAAGGACTAATCCAATTTGTTGTAAATCGACCGACGAATATTCGACTTGAAAAGATTGAGAACAAAAGCGTGCTTAAATGGAGAGGATCCGTAATGGATCTGAAATATTTTCTGGTTGATCTTGAGGAGTATGTAATTGGAGATGCGATTATCAAACTTGTGATATACGATGATACAATGGTTTGGGCCAATAAAGATCAAGACAATTTAAATTTTGAAGGAGCACTAACCCGAAGAGAGCAGAAAGGGTATTATGAGCAATTGCTGCTGAATCAGTTGGAGTCAGCAATATTGAAGGAACCCAATGCAGCTTATTTAAAATATCCTGCAGCTTATTTTTCAAACACATTGGGCGATAAGGAAAAAGCAGAAAAGCTACTATTACAGGCAGTTGAACAGAGCCCCAAATGGTTAAACACCTATTATTTTCTTGCTAACCTATACGAAGATCAGGGTCAGTTTGAGAAAAGCCTTGAATACTTTGAGAAGGTGCTTGACCTGGATTCCATTTATCAGGATTTCGAATGCATAGATTGTTTCTTTATGGGACTTGCCAACCTTTGTCTCAAACTTAAAAGAACTGAGAAGTTAGATCGCGTATTTAACGAATGGGCGATTCACTCCGGAGAAACGAATCACTTTATGCTTTACGACAAGCTGCTATACTATTCTTATCAGGATGAGAACAAAAATGCGCAGAAGTACTGGTTGGAAGAATTGTGGTCTGCCAGCTCTTATTCATTTGAGGATCAAATGGAGTTGCTTACATCTGAGCTATTTGTAAATGGAAATAAATCCATGGTTAAAGATGCGCGTGAGATTGCTGAGAAATTACTTGAATTAAGAACTGATGGGGGGCTCGAAGAATTTTTTGAGGAGAATTCTGACCGTTCGGTTTACCTCGATTCTGACTTGTCTCAAAAGTTGTTCCCGACGAATAATCGGATTGAATTCTCATTAGATAAATCTGAATCAAATGGCTGGTGGTATGGCTATGAATTTGATTATGAATTGTCACGGATTTATTCCGCTATCGTATCAAACAAGGGATTCACCTATGGTGACTGGTGTTTTTATTTTTTCCTTGAAGCCAGATTACGCTATAAAGACATGGAGCATTATCATACGTGGCTGGAGACTTTTAAAATGTTTGATGAAGTATTTGACATCAGAACCAAGTGGAGGGAGTATATATTTGACTACGAGCTTGAGGAAGATGAAGCTTATTATTACCTCTTTGTTGATAATGGTGTGAACGATGAACTATACAATGACTATTTCGAAGACAGTTATTTAATGAATGAGATTATTTCACTTTTAAATGGTAACGAACCGATTAATGAGGTATTTGAGAAAATGGTAAGCGAAATAGATTCATATGAGGATAAGCGACATTACGAAGAAGTAAAAAAGCTTATGGATTATTTTTCAAACTAAAGACTACCTTCTTGTCTTCTCAAACCCACCACTTTGAGATTTAGAAGCTTTTTTCTTCATTTTCTCATATCGCTTTAAAGCATCTTCATTCAGATCAGTCAAATTCCTGCCTGCTCTGAAGAAATCATCTGTCCAACCGGGGTTATTCAGTTCATATTTTGCCATCGCCATTTCCATGTACATTGGTTCCATTGAGCTACCACCAACCAGTTGAAAGGCTCTTAATGCAAGATCTGCATTACCCGTTTCGAGGTGTACTTTTCCACGAAGTCGATAGTATTCTATCTGTGTAGCAGGACTTAGCTCCTTAATAAACTTGCTGAATTTGTGGAGCTCTTCGTTTGCGCCGTCATAGTTCATTTCCATGTAGTGCATGAGGGCCATAAAGTAAACGAATTCCAGATTGTAAGGATCTTTGTCAAGTAGGATCTGAATACCTTCTTTTAATCCATCATAGGCAAACCTGTCTATTTGCAATTTAACTTGCGTTTCAACTTTGCCGTAGAAATCATTAATGTCTTTGTAAGTGGTGCCACCCAGGTTCGTCAGGTTGTCAAATTCCATTTTTGCTTCTTTGAACATTCCATTTTCGATATTCAATGTATAAAGAGCCTTGTATGCGTCGGTGTCTAAGCTGTCCAATTCGAGCGCCTTCTCCAGAACAACATATAAATCTCTCTTAGAACCCATTTGCCGGTACACCTGATATTTCAACGTAAGCCACTTAGATGATTCCATGAAGTACTTGTCGTGCTCCATTATTAGTGCTTCTGCCTGGCTGAATTTCTTTTGATGCAGATAAATTAGCGTTAGAGCACGTAAGCTTCTATAATGATAGGGGCTTAGTTCAATGGCTTTTTTTAACGTTGAAATTGAAGCTTCAACATTATTAACGCTATAGTACAGCTTACCTAGCTGGTAGTACAAATCTGGGTTCCACCCATTTAAACCTTTCGCATTCTCAAGAATATCGATTGCATCCTGATATTTTTTGGCAGCATCTAATGCTTCCACAACTGCTATGATTTCTTCCAGTTTCTTACCTACTTTGTTTGGATCGAATGTCAGCGGATTACCACGCAGCATTGCAATATTCAATTCTGCCGTTTGATTGTCTTTATTGATTCTTTGAACCTTCTTGTAGTAATTAATAGCCTGAGCAGTATCTCCTTTATCCTTATAGAGCTGAGCCAGTCTTATTAAAAGATCCACATTTGATCCATTCTCATTAAGTGCCTCGCGATATTGCTGCTCTGCTACATGGATACGCCCCCTTAATTCATTAATGCGACCTTCTAGCTCTGTCAGCTCTCCCTGGCTATAGCTAGAATTCAGTGCATTTACCTCATCCAAAGCTTTCGACGCGTGCTGCAACTCGAAATTTGCGGCGTGTAAATACGCCCGAAGAATAAAAGTGTTGTCCGAATCGTTATTTAGCTTAACGGATGACTCGATATTTTTTTCAGCCTCATCCAATTGACCTGCCAGAATGTTCAAATACGCCTCGCTGTTGACTGGTTTAGACCAGCTATTTAATTTGCTTTTCGCTTCACTAAGTTGTTTTTCTGCTTTTGATTTATCTGCTAATTTGATGTATAACAATGCGAGTGCCTGGTTTACATAAGCGGCATCTGGTTTTGATTCGGTTAATGCCATTAGTATGGATTCCGCTTTTTCGAGCTCAGTATCTTCTTCGATACGATACATAGCTGCGTAGAATTCAGCACGATTTTCATACTCTTCACGAATTGGGTCATTATGATCTACTAATTCTGCTGCAATTTTAAAATCTTTGTACGTCGTTCTGAATTGTTCATTATCTCCGATCATTGGCTTTCCTGCAAGAAAACGTTTCGTATTATGCTGACCTCTTTGTATAAGTTCTTCTAACAAACGTTTTTTCATTTCCTTAAGCTCGAAATCTTTGTAGCCAGGATCATGAATTGCTTCTTTGTAAAGTTCATATGCGGATTCGTTAGAGCTATGAAGCTTACCCTCATATAGTTTATCCATGAACAACTTGACTTGTGGGCTGTAATCATCTACCGAGTATTCGGGAGATTTTACAAAAGTTGTGTCAGTTTCATTTCCGTCAACACCTCTGCTTGCCAATAGCGTATGAAAATCTTCTTCATCGAGGTCTTTAATGAATCCCTTTAAATCACCGTTAACAGTAAGAATGTCCGTAAAGTCATCACTGTTTTTAATGGTAGGTGTCTGTTTCCCTTCCGTGAAAAGACGAACATGTTTTCGCATGTAGCTATTGATTTCATCTGCAGTAAGAACACCTGTTCTTTCATCGGTATCTGCTTCACCGGCAAGCGCTTTTACCAGAAAATAGGTGAATACCCCTTGTTCAATGGAATCGTTTTCAAATGACTTTTCCTTTGCAGCACAGCTAATAAATTTGGTTGTATTGAGAAATAATTGATTTAAGCTTGCCATCGTGTGGATAGATCCAACTGAATCAATGACATTTCCTGAATGACAGGCATCTGTCATTATCCAGGCATCCGCTTTATTAGTGCTTGTAATCCTTTTTAGTGCGTTATTAACAAAATCGAATGGTACGGCTCCGCCCAGCTCATAAACTCTGTCACCACTGGCATCATAAGAGAGAAAATATCCTTTTTTCCCTTCCACGAGCTGATCATGCGCGTCACCATGGCCGGAGAAATAAAAAATGACCAAATCTCCTTCTTTCGATTTTGATACTAAATCACGCAGTCCGGATTTAATTGCGAACTCTGTAGCCTCACTGTTTTTAAGTGTTTTGATATTGTTGCGATTACCGGGAAATGTTTCCACCAGCACAGCATACATAACATCGGCATCATGATCAGCGTACTTCAATTGTAAGTCACTTTCTGAGTACTCAGACACACCGACTATTAGCGCATAAACATTCTTGTATTCCTTTTTATTAAGCTCAGAGAATATATCATCGCCTTGACTATGTGCATGATAGAAGCACAGAAAAGAAAGTATAAGAAAGAAGATTAACTTCATACTCAAAAAATAGATTCCTCAAAAATAACCGTTAAACACTTAATAATCCAGTCAAATGATAACTGTTTTTATCCAAAAGGAAATATAATTTAAATTCGTACGCGCGGCATTGTGGGAAAGCACAGGCTAAAAAAAGGAATACTTCCAATTAAGCTAATAAACACGAGGATTAAATAGCTGTCCTACAGGCATTTTGATAAAAGTACTGTTTGTATTAATTGGTTCCCGATACAAGATATTATTAACGTGCATAGAAGAAACATTTTTCATATATTGCGATGAAATCGAACCTTATATGAAAAATTTAATAACAATTGTATTCTCATTGTTGCTGCTATCTGGTTATGCACAGACATGGGCGGATGACGTTGCAACTATCATGTACAACAAGTGTACAAAGTGTCACCATACAGGTGGTGCCGGACCTTTTCCACTGATGACTTTTGCAGAGGCGAGTCCGATGGCATCTGCTATCGAAACCGCAGTTAGTGGTGATGTGATGCCACCATGGCCTCCGGACAACAACTATCAGCAGTACGTACACGATCGTTCACTTACTCCGACAGAGAAAGTGACAATTCTGGATTGGATCCTGAATGGAGCTCCGGAAGGGAACCCCGCTAATACGCCTCCGCCACCGGTATATACTCCCGGAGCGGTATTAGGAAATGGCGATTTAGAGGTCCAGATTCCTACTTATATGAGTAAGGCAACGACAGAAGATGATTATGTATGTTTTGCCATACCTTCTAATCTGGCAACTACGAGAACAATTAAAGCAATCGAAATATTACCTGGAAATACTGAAATAGTGCATCACGCATTGGTGTACGTAGATCCGAATGCTAATAATGTTACGGATACAATCGGAGGAGATTGTGCCGGACCGAGTTCATCCACAGCTACGTTAGCGATGGGTTATACGCCTGGAAGTTCTCCAATGGTTTTACCTTCGGTACCACCTTTGAAACTTGGAATGCCGATGCCGGCTGGATCTCAGATCTTATTGGCCATGCATTATCCGGCAGGAAGCTATGGCATGTATGATTCCACCAAAGTGATTTTCCATTTTTATCCACCAGGTGAAACAGGCATAAGGGATGTAACGGCAGCGGCGGTTCTTCAAAACTGGTCATTTAGTTTGCCTCCTAATCAGGTGACCCAAGTAAATGCTCAATATCCAGGCGCAGGCGGATTACCAGCAAACATTTCATTGCTGAGTGTATTCCCACACATGCACCTTTTAGGAAAAAGTATGCGCGTCTTTGGAATTGAACCTTCGTTGGACACATTAAAACTGTCGTACATACCGGATTGGGATTTTGAGTGGCAGGATTTCTACTTCTTTAAAAACATGCAGAAGGCTACCTTCGGTACAACGTTGAAAGTGGAAGCTATTTACGATAACACTACCGGCAATCCGAATAATCCGAATAATCCAACGCCAATTACGGTGACTGCAGGATTGAATACCACAGATGAAATGTGTCTGGTATATTTCCATTACATGTTGTATCAACCGGGTGACGAGAATTACGATATGGACAGCCTGTTGAATCAGAGCATGAATGATATCGTAGAGCAAAACCTGGAAGAAGGAGCGTTTAGTATTTTCCCGAATCCATTTACTGATAACATTAGTATTTATAACGATGGAATGAATCCGGGAGATGTTGTGTCACTCTATATTTATGATCAACAGGGTCAGCTGATAAAAAGGCTAGCCAATACCGAGGTCGTTTCTTCCAATGAGCTATTGCTTCACTGGGATGGTAGAAATGAAGAGGGAGCAGACGTGTCACCAGGTATGTATCACTTATCGATCATACGCAATGGTGTACCAGCCCATCAGCGAATAGTCAAACAATAATTATTTTATAATATTTTAGAACCCTGCTAAAAGGCAGGGTTTTTTTTATTGTTTTTGAGTCAACCAAAAGGCATTTAATAACGTCCAATAGATGATGAAGAACCTTATTATCATTTTAGTTTTGCTTTTACCACTGGTGTCATGTAAAAAGAAACTGACGCAGTTTTTTATGGACTATCATTCAGAGGTCATCATTCCGGCTACATTAACCAGTTCATTGCCTTTGAGTCTTCAGACACCTGAAATAACAACAAACTCAGAAGCAGAATTTGAGTCTCATGATACACGCAAGGATAAGATCGAATCGATTTACCTGCAAGAATTAACCTTAACAATTGTTTCGCCATCCAACGAGACCTTTAGCTTTTTAAATTCGGTAGAAATTTTCGTGTCAAGTCCTCAACAGACCGAGCAAAAAGTGGCATTTAAACTAGGGATTCCTGCCAATGTGGGAAATGTGATTAAGTGCGACTTGTCAGAAATAGATCTCCAGGAGTTTATCAAAGACGATACGTTTAAAATAAGAGTCAAAACAGTTACGGACGAAACAATTCCGCAAGACGTAACCGTTGACGTGTATTCAAACTTCTTCGTGGACGCGAAATTGTTGAAGTAACATTCCGAAACCGAAAGCCGCAAGCGGTCAACAATTCTGTGGTTATTAACAATTGTTGAAAACTATCCCTAATAACTTGTTGATATACAATTGCTTATTGTTGATAAGTAGACCTAAAAAAAACTTGCCTAATTCAATCATATCACTACTTTAGTACTAACCAAACGAGGGAATAAAGGCTCACCAGCGGGTGAATCCTCCTCGATGAAAAATGTGAAGAAAACCAACCAAAGGGCTTCGGAGAACTACAAGGTCTTCGTTGCTGAGAAGGGCAACCTCAGAAGGGTGGTAGACACATCGGATCACACGAAAGTTTGATCTGAGAGCATTTGATTCTAAGACCTGTGCTTGCACATGTTACGGGTTAAAGTTTTGAAGTTGATTTGCTTGTACATAACAACTTCAGAGTGGACACCGGCTCATTAAACTCTTAGTAGAATTTTGAGTCAGGCAGGACAGCGATCAACGGCTTCGGCCATAGATCAAAGCCTTAAACAGTAGTTTGGTCTTTCTGAAAAGATTGAAGGCGGGTTAGCATCTTCGGAAGCTAGTCCGCCTTACTGTTTTTATACGGTTGAAGTAATCATCAATTTACTCCTGCTCAGCCTGATAATACAAACGCTTTCGATCCGTTACCTTCCATTTGTGAAGAAGCTCAGCCGCCCCATGCGAATCTTCAGCCGACTCCATAAGTGTCCAGCTCATAATTGTATGGGGGTAATCAACTAACTCCACCGTATCTTCTGTTGAATCTGCTATTTCTTCTAAAGCCGCTCGCTCAACATCATTTCTCCAGAACTCCGGTTTATCCAGATAGAACATCAAGCCCAGAAATAATCCCACTAGTAACAAAAAGCTATTCTTCAATTTTTGAAGCGGAATATGTCGCTTGATTAGTATCACTGAATGAATAAAGAGCATGATCAAAATGAGCGTTATGGGAAGAATGCTGTCGTAACGCAAAGTATATGGTCGATACGGCTTGTATCCACCCAACGGCAAGAGGATAATGTATATAGCGGCGAACATAACAGACCAGAAGAATAGCCTTCGAAATCTAACCACCGAAGGATGCTCATTCTTACCCAGTGTGATGTAGGCGGAAATCAATAAAATGATCAAGCACAGATAGGCCGGGTTCCAGATAAATTGATTGACAATCCCGTAAGGAAGTAATTGATAAGCCTCTGAGAGCGTCATTTGATCGGCATAGAGCATCGTGTTGGTATTATAGGTCCCGATATAAAGTGAGTACAAGGCGAAAAGACCGGCAGGAAGTAAATAGAAGTATATATCGGAAGGAATCCTTCTGAAGTAGTTGATAAGGCTTCGGTTCCGGGAACGTATAATCTTAACCGTGTGATAAATCAGGTAGAGTAGAGCAATAACCAAAACAATGCCCGGAGTTAGCGGGCTACCCAGGTTGATCATCAACGCAAGCGGTAGCCACAACCATTTGAGTCGGTCAAAGATGGGTACGGACCTTTTAAAATAGTACTTCATGACCAGCGGCATAAAATAGAGCAATACGAAGATCATCTGAAAACCGTAGGCAAAGGTATAGGTGATGGAAGGGTCGATGATTCCAATACGCAGGGTTGAGTGTGCATTGGCCTGAAAGAAGGCGGAGACAGCCAGCAAACTGATCCAGAATGTTAGCTTCTTGAGCTTTAATCCAGCATTAATATAAATACCCATTAGCAACAGCAGCACAAGATGAACAATGATCTTGATTGCACCCATGGCAACATAGATCGCTTTGACAGGTGCCATAAATTTTGCCAGATAGGTCGGTAGAAAATTCATCGTCAGATAATAAGGGTAGTGCATGAAGAATCGATTCGGATCAGGATATTTCTCTTCGGAGGCTACTACATCAAAGCCCAGGGGTGAGTCCAGTACTTTCTGAAAGCAATCTTCCGGTACGAGATGAGAGGGCATATCACCGTCTGTTGGGTAATTACAATACTGCTTGAATGAATACCCCAGATCCACAAGTGTCAGGACAACGAGTGCCCAAAGTATGATGCGTTTTGATCTCATGGTAATTGTTTTGTTTGTTGATCGACAAAATCTTCCACCAGGTAATGCGGTCGATTCTTCGTTTGATCGAAGATGAACCCGATATAACTTCCGAGGATGCCCAGCACGAAGAACAGCATACTGAACATGAGCGTCAGGAAGAGTATAATGGTGGTGTAGCCCGAATAAGGCTTGTCCAGAAAATACATAACAAGTGAATAGATTCCGATACCCAGACTTATGGCTGCATTGAATAGTCCGAGGTAGATACCCACACGCAGTGGAGCTTTGGAAAGTGAGGCGATGGCTGAAAAGGAGAAACGTATCAGGTCGATCATGCCGTATTTGGATTGACCGGCCAATCTTTTCGGAGCGATGTATTGAATACTGACTTTTTGAAATCCGACCATCTGGATAAAGCCTCGGAGAAAGCGTGTGCGCTCGCGGTAATCATTTTTAACGATCGTACAAACGCGCTTAGAGATCAGAAAGAAATCAGATGCATTGGGATCGATCTTGAGATCACTGATGCGATTGATGAACTTGTAAAACAGGCGAGAGCAGATTCCTTTTAAAAACCCTGAGTCTTCACGAGATGAACGAATCATGGTAACGATATCGGCTCCATCCCGATAAGCTTCCCAGATCTCAGGAATGAGCTCAGGAGGATGTTGCAGATCAGCGTCCATGCAGATAACCGCTTCTGCATCGGAATGGTCTAATCCGGACATCATGGCGTATTCGTGACCAAAATTGCGGGAGAAATTCACCAACAAGACGTTGGGATCATTCAGCGCGAACGAACGCAGGATAAGCTCACTGCGATCCGTACTTCCATCGTTGACGAATATGATGCGGTAGTTCACGGACATGACCTCCAGCACACTCGTGATAGAGTTGTAGAAGGAGGGGAGTACGGCCTCCTCATTGTATACAGAAACGACAATATTTAGATTCGCATTCATATTATTACAATTAGTATGGTACGATTTATATTGCCTTGCGGGACTCGATGAGTGAGCGTATGTCTGTAGGAATTAAGAATAAGGATCCTGGAGAGGCATGCGTTCTATTTCATCTGCCAATATAAACGGAGGGTATTGTGGAAGCGTTGGGAGAGGAGGGGTAAGTGATTGAAAACGAGCAGAAACGGAAGGGGTAATTGATGATTTATCAGTGGGGTCGTATCGTGTTACCGCATAAATTCAAATCTGATTGATGTAGCGATGATATTGCTTGCAAGTAATAATTTTAATACATTCATACTATGATGAATCGAACATTTTTCATGAGTGTATTGTTGGTTTTTCTTTTTCAATCCCTGTCAAATTTGCTTTCAGCACAGGAGGGGGAAAGTACTGGAAAGAAGGGTGTTGATAATTATCCTATAAGCGTTGAATTGTTGGATGGATCTGTTATTAACTATCAAAGTATAACGATTGATTATCAGTTGAATCGTTTAAACTGTATTTCTCCTGATGGTGAAAAACAAGTGAACTACGCCATGGATAGTCTTAAAAGTGCGATAATTGGTATCTCGGAGTGCGACACATGTTATCCGATGCAAGTCATATTTACATATCCCAAAGAGTCGCCTGTAATTAAAGATAAGTGGAATTGGAAAGCTGATGGCCAGGGACATGCAATTGTGATATTAAATAACGGCGAGAATCAGATACTGAAAGTAAGTTATAACAGTACCCTCGGAGGTGGGAACGGTATGCCCGTGTATAATCCTTTAATTAAGGCGGGTGATGAAATAATTGAATTCCCTTCAGTATTTAATTATAACAAGCAAACAGATGAGTTACTCTTAAAGTATTTCTCTGATTGTCCCCTTATTATAGAGCAGTTTGTAGGAGAGAATAAGGTTCTAAAAAGTTGGCTTGATGAAGTGCAGCAAATGTACATGGCAAACTACTATCATGATTTCGATGTTAATGCCCAGGGCAATCATGAGTGACGAATTATAATCTGACGTTTATCCGAGTGGTGTCGGAGGGACTACTCTTTAATTTTGTATCTCTTATATATCAAGTAATTCAAGATTTCTATTGGTTCCTGTTGAAACATTATTGAGTCACTTTCAGGTTCTTGACGACATAATTTATTTCAGATGAGCTATAATACACTTCACAGGAAAATTTGTTTTTAACAAGGTTTTGATCATTGTCAATAAAATTGAACCATGATTTAATCCTGTGTCCACTATTCGTTTTTATTACATGGTCTCTTCTTTCTTTCTTGTCTGGAAAGATTAAATGACGGGTTGAATAATCTTTTCTTAATTTTCGTTGTGCTGTATAATAAACGGTGCAAACTTCATCACAATTTCCAACTGTAGCACCCCATTCACCTTCATTATTATCACATGAAGGGAGTGAAAATATTAGAATCATAAGACTCAGTTTCAATGTAACTATCGGATTATGAAAAATCATTTATCTGTCTTATCTATGAGGTAAGAAAAAACGGTATAAAGTCCGCCTACTATGATCACACTGGCATAAATAAAAAGGTAAATAACAAAGAATTGCCATGCTAAATAAACATCTCCAGTCAGGAATACAATAGGATTAGAGAAAAACAGCAAAACCAGAATTAGCGTTAAGTATATGAGAAACGCAAGTATCTGTTGCCAAAGTTTCTTTAGGGCTAGCTTAAGAAGAATTGCAACCGCTGCACTAATCAAGATAAATACTGCCCAGGTCAATATTATAGGACTCATTAACAGGTTGTTTAGCAGACAAATTACAAAAAAGAAAGAGCCTTTTAGTTGTAATGTTTCTTAAATATATATAAGAAGTCAGGTTGTAGCGAGTTGCATATTACTGTATCCTTATCCTGAATTAATCTTGTTACGAAACTACTGCCTGAAATCCGTGCGAATTCTGACTCTTTATTATTGTATGCTGATTTCATTTCCATAACAAAAGAATCTTTGGAGAAAACTAGAGTTGTATCGAATACGATTTGATTATACTGTTTACCAGTCTGTTCTCGTAGGTCTTCAAGTGTTTTCTTCTTGGTTGAGTCAGACAGATAATTAATGTCATCAATAGTGTGCATTCGATATAAAACTTCTGCAATAATGTTATTCCCAGAATTAGTTAAGACACCTGTTAATCTGTGATCAGCAAAACAATATGATTCGTCAATTTGAAGCTCTATTTCTTTCCAATTATCATCTTCCATTTCTTGAATGGTAACTTCAAAAGGATCTAATACCGCTTTATCATCTAATTCATCGTTGTGAGAACAGCACGATGAAAGAAAGGACATTATAAATAACAAGGATATGAAAATCAGGTGCTTCACTGTATCAAGTTAACGAAAAAAGGTGAACACAAGTCGCTGCGTTGGAGTGATTACTCCTTTCGGTCGTGTTCCCTAGAGACTAACGTGCAGGCGATTGCTTAAAACCTAAAGCCCAGATATAGACTGAAAACAAAATATAAAGATAAAGTATAGCCACTTTTAGTCCTGTAATTAACTTCCTGCGATGAAATGTATCTTGTTTTGCTGAAAATATTGCCAAAACCCATGCTAAAATCGGAGGCCAAATAGAACTTTTTAGTTACAGCAACATTCACTCCATAGCCAAATTGTAAAGTAGTAGATAAATAACTGAATGAAATTACACTATCGGGATATGGAATGTATGAGGCGGGAGAGTAGCTTGTTGGCTCTCTCTTATAGTAGTTTATTGGCATCGTTAGAGAAAGTACGGTGTTCAAGCGATTTTCAAATCCATTTGGATATAATCTATAGCCCCCGAAAGCTCCTAGTTTTGTCTCTCTTGGATCATTAAAAACGAACCAGCTTGGTCCTAATTCAAATTGGTGTTTCTTTTTGGTAAAGGTTATTTGTGGAGTTATTGAAAGACCTAAATTATCCCACCCATAGTAAAAGCGTCCTTGCTCGATTATCTGAACTCCGAGTCTTGTCTTTTCGTCTGATTCCTGGGCAAAGGAGCCACTGACAATCACAACACATATTGATAGAAAAATTTGTTTCAATTAATAGTAGTTTACAGCAATTTACGAAAAAGTCTGGATTACTACCATCAGTCGTGTTTGCTGGAGCTAAAAGCGATAGCCGAAGCCAATTCTGAATTGAAAAGTTCGATAAGGCATAGTATCATCAATTTCATAAGTCCATCCTCCGAGCACACTTGTTTTGAAGAACAAATGCTTAGAAAAATTGGTGTTAAATCCGAATCCACCGACAGCAGATATCGACTCATCCATTGACCATCTCGTGAACCCAGAAACGAAAAGTATGTTTGCGTCAAAGAATAAATTGAATCTATTCTTATAAGTATTTGGAAAATAATTATAATCTACTCCCAAGGTATAATTTTCTGAAAACCTAGTTGGAAGATAACCCAGAGCAATATTGAGCCAGTGTTTCTGATATTGAATGCCAACTTCTAATCCTACTGGGTTGTAATCAAAACTTGCTTGAGCAAATAATCCGAGACTATAAGTCTTATCCTTTATCTCAAATTCCTTTTGTCCAAAGCAATTAGAACCCAGTAAGACGCAAAGTAGTAGTATTCTCATGGTCAGATTATTACGGTCAAGATAATGACAATAATCTTATCAGAATGTTAATGAATGTTATTGAAGGATTACTCCCTTCGGTCATGATCCCTAAAAACTAACGTGCAGTGGATCAAAGCACCATCAGCTTCGCTGCTTTCGGTGCTTTTTTATTGCCCTCCCTTGAGCAAGCTCAGAGTCGCGCCATAAAAAAAGCACCGAGCCTTTCGGCTGGTGCTTTGATCAGAGTGGAGTCGGAGGGATTCGAACCCTCGTCCAAACGCTGAGCCGGTAAGGCTTCTACATGCTTAGTCTCTGATTGGTTTTCGACACAGGCCCGGACAAAGACACCCAAAACTGTGCTTAGCTTCTAAAGCTTCACACCTGCTTAGAAGCATCGCAGATGCTAACCTGATAAGATGATCCCTCTGATTCCCATTCTAACAGGTAGAGAACAGGAGAGGAGACTCGTTCCGCTTACTATACTTCAGCTGGAATTAGGCCTATAAACACTCGGTTTATTAAGCTGCGAGGTTAAATGACGTATTGTCAATTATCGTTTGTGACCAGAGTTTAACGAGACTCACCACATGGCTCGACATGCTTACACTTAACAACTTTCAACGCTGTCAAATCCAAAAACGACCCCAAAGAACTTTTTGCATTACTGCAACACTACAAAGGTAGCAAAAATCATTCCGCAGTCCTAGCGTGTCAAAATGTCTGTATGGTGCTTATTCCGTAATAATTCGTACTTTTCATCAACAAACTACTATTATGATACTCAGACTTTTATTGACTAGCATTTTACTCCTGTCTGTTAACATCGTTTTCTCGCAGGAGACTTATTATGCTGTTTCCACGGATGATAACATGTTAAGGACGATCGATTTGACAAATGGTGTCGTCCTCAACAGCATACCCATCACTGTTAGTGGTCAGCTTGTGAATAAAGCGAACGGGTTAGCCAGACACCCGGCTACCAATGACATTTATTGTTTACTTCATCTTAATGGTTTTCAAAACCGACATCTGGCTATTTTAGATACCAATACAGCTGTTGCCACGCTTATAGGTGATCTGGGTGATCGCTTTGCCGGAATCGTTTTTAATAACGCGGGCGTTTTACACGGCATAACCGGTGATGGAGCTGCTGTCCCGGAGAGCTTATATACGATCAATACAACTACAGCTGCTACAACGCTGGTGGCTACGCTCGGAAACGGTGATGATGGCGAAGTAATTTCCTACGATCCGAATAACAATCTTTATTATCATGCATCAGGCATTGATGTTGGAAGGGTGTTTGAGCGATTAAACGTAATCTATGCAGTGACGAATATTCCTATATCCGGAAGTTATTATGATGAAGCAACTGCCATGGTCTATAGAGGGAGTGGTAGCTTCGTGCTCGCTTCATGGGAGAGGTTCTATGACATAGACCTGTCAGGTAATGTTACCGCGATCGATACAATGAATTTCAATTTCTCATGCAAGGGATTGGTGAAAGCGTATGGTGCAGCTGGATTAGAAGAACAGTCGAATGATCTCACAACTGTGTTTTATCCGAATCCCACTAATGGCTTATTGAATCACGATGTACCTGAATTAATAGGTGAAAAATACATAATGGTCGACTTGAATGGCCGGGTAGTGCTGGAAGGAATTCTTGGGGCACAATTGGATATCAGTCAACTGGATAATGGATATTATTTCATCAACTGTGCTGGTCGCGAATTTAAGATTCTGAAGGAATAAGCTTAAGTTGACGCTGAAAGGCGCAAAAGATTGAATTTCACGCCTTTTCAACGTACAGGAAGTTGGTTAAAGTTTGGATTCGCATCCAGAGGAATAACTCATCGAATTGATTTAGTTACAGACCTAATAAAAAAGGCAGCAATTTCTTGCTGCCTGTTATTGATAAAAATCTCTCAATTATTTTTTGATCACCTTTTGAACGGTTAGAGCCTGGCCGTCCTGATCGAGTATACTAATGATATATACACCGGAAGATAATCCCTTAAATGCTTTCGCTTCGTAAGACAGATTCATTTTATTGAATGTGACTTCATCGCGAATTGTGTTTCCTAATACATCCGTGTATTCGACAATATAAGTTCCCTCAAGTTCTTCGTTAAGATTGAAGAACAATGCATTTTCAGCAGGGTTCGGGAAGAAATTGATATCGTTCTCAATTCTTGAACTTACCGCTATAATGTTCGAATATTCATATTCTCCATCATAATCCACTTGCTTGAGTCTATAATAAACCAGCTCTTCCGGATTCTCGTGACGGTGACTATAATTTTGTTTTTCAGTTGTGGTGCCCGCTCCTGTGATGTACGCCAGCTCCTCAAAGTTAACACCATCGGAAGCTGACTCGAGAATGAAGTATGCATTATTTTGCTCACTTTCCGTATTCCATTCAAGAATGTTGTATCCTTCTTCCGGATGACCATCGAAACTACTTAATCCAACCGGTAGTGGATTAGGACATAGACCACAGTTATAGGTAAAACGAGCTGCCTGATTCGAAGCTGTCCAATCTGATCCGCCTGTAATACCACTTTGGATTCCCAGAACTGCCTGCGTTCCATTGTAGTTATGTAATCCCAAAATTCCATTTCCTCCATTCCAGGTTGAACAAATCGTCTTATTGCCTAAATGTATTTCAATATTATTCGTTGTTTCAAACAATTTTACCTGACCGGTGAATAACAAATTATTACAACTGAAATAAGGTACATTAAAGAAAGTGACTACCAATCGTCTGTTTGGTGCAACGCCCAAAACCTGATATCTCAATGTTCCTCCCACAGAAGGGTCAATATCTTGCCAGGGGAACATAATCGCGTTACGCGGTGCTTCTGTTGTGTTGGGGATTGTAGTGTTAATTGGCCAGCCTGAATATGCTCCCGGAGAAGCGTTTGTCGTTGGTAAATTCGTTGAACATCCAACCGGGTCAAAGATCAAATAACCATTTGACGAAACCAGGAACTGCGTATAAGGTGTACCATCAAAGCAGAAGTCAAAGCCAATAGGAATATAGCTACTGAATCGGTCGTCAATAGACATTGGAATCGATGTGCCAGCGTTTGGATCCGGGCTGTATGGTATTGAACTGAATGAGTAGTTCAAATTACAGGTTGGCGCCGAAGATTCCGTAATGCTAATATTAAATGGTGTACATGGTGGTGAAGGCCAGGTATCAATCATAATGTAATACGTGGTGCCTGCTGTCATGTTGATTCCGCACAAGGAAGGGTTACCACCTGTCGCAGTAGCCTGACCAACACATGTTCCCCAGCCAGGACAATCAGCCGTCACATGAAGACCGGTATATGATAAAGTTCCTGTTAGGTTGATATCAACAACCTGATTTACTGACGGTGTATACTGGTATAGATAATCTTCTCCTGTCTGGTAGCTTCCGCCACATCCAACTGCTTGTCCGTAGTTATTGGTTGAACAGCATGTTGTTCCCGAGCCTGTGAAAGGCAATGAAGGAATATTTGTGGCAGTTGCACAAGTACTTGGTCCTGTCGATGGTGGTGGCTCATAAGCGCATATATCAAATCCACCAAATGTTCCTCCGCCATATTCCCATATACGCACCCAAACCGTCATTCCCGGAGTGAGTGTAGAGTTTTGTTGGCAATCGCCCGGTATCGTACAACCTGATCCTGCGTGACAGATCATAGGCATCAAACCATTCTGGCTATCGTCATCATCACATTCGATTAAAGTATTCAGGTTACCACAATTTGGTCCCGTATACCAAGCCATACACATATCAGTTGGACCACCATTAGAAGATAAATCGATGATTAATGCTCCACTTGCCGGAACCGTTACCTGAAACCAAATGTCTGGTCCCATTGATCCACATCCGGGTGCCGGGACACCTCCTGTGTTCGTCGTTGTAGTAGGCAGAACGTGCGTTTGAAATGTACAGCCACCAGCGTTAACCGGTAAAGTGATCGCACCGCATGGGTTATCATTGACAGGCTGACCAAAAGCTGTTAAGGAAAGAAAAATAAAACTTACGACCTTTAATAATTTCATTGCTTATGGTTTTAGTGATTCCTGATTACACTCCATATCGAATATGTCTTCAGATTTGCGGTGTAGGTTAATCAGAGGGAATTGTGAAAGTATGGTGTTTTCAAGAACATCATAGCTCTTGTACTCTGCATTGTTTACTTCTACTAAAAGAACCTGATGAGTAGGACAAGATTTTTGGATTTTCACTCCATCTTCTGCATCCAGAAAAGCTTTCAACGATTCAAAGGATGAATAATCTTTATCGCCAACGCCCAAAACGTAATTGGCATATTGAGCTCCATCCTTGATTGGATCGGCCAAATTGTTTTGTCCAAAAACGCCATTTAAAAAGAGGGCAAATAAGACTAATAGCAGGGTGTTTTTCATCGTGCAAAAAATATGTAGTAATCATTTAAGTTACCAAACTGATAACACCTTTAAAAATAAGGAAGTTAAATCATTAATAAAAACTACTTAACCGATTTTTTTCACACAGTTATGTAAATACGTCTAAGAAATGAACATTGAACCAGTTTCATCGATCTTCATAAAAAACAATGAAATGATTAACCTGCAAAGGGTTGTCGATTCATAAGCGATCGACTTAAGGTTGTCTCATCCGTGTATTGAAGTTCTGTTCCAACAGCGACACCACGGGACAAAGCGGAGATTTGAATATCGAGATCTTTGAGTTTTCTGTATAAAAAGTAATTCGTAGTATCTCCCTCCATCGTAGCACTTAGGGCAAAGATGATCTCATGGACATTTGGTTCATTAGCTCTTTTGATTAGGTCGCCGATGTTTAAATCATTTGGACCGATGCCATCCATAGGAGAAATAATCCCTCCTAAAACATGATATACTCCCTGATAGCTTTCCGTCGATTCGATTGCCAGTATATCCCGAATGTCTTCAACGACACAAATCGTTGACTGGTCTCTTCGATGATCATCGCAAATTCGACAAAGTTCAGCATCCGAAATATTTCCGCATTGTTGACACTGGTTAACGTGTGCCTTCATTTCGGTAAACGCTTCGGCAAACTTTTTAACCTCTTCTTCGTCTCGATTGAGCATGTTTAATACAAGTCGCAACGCCGTTCGTCGTCCGATTCCAGGGAGGGAGGCCATTTGATCGACCGCTGCTTCAATGTATTTGGAGTGCAATTTCACGACATAAAGGTATTCAAATATCACATAGGCTATTCAGGTGGAAGTATTACTTTTGCATACTTGAGTCTTAAAAAGATGAAGAACCAAATTAACATACAAAATAAGCGTGCGCGCTTCGAGTATCAGCTTAGTGATAAGTTCGTCGCTGGTATCAAGTTGGTGGGCACAGAGATCAAGAGTATTCGCGACGGGAAAGCGAGTATTACCGAGGCTTATATTGTGGTAATCGATGGTGAGGTCTTCATTCGAAACATGCATGTAGCGGCTTATGCAAACAGTTCTTTTTCCGATCACAAACTGAAGGGAGATCGCAAGTTACTCCTCAACCGAAAAGAGATTCGTAAGATTGAAAAACATTTGAAGGACAAAGGGAATGCTGTTGTTCCGCTCAAAGTATTTATCTCCGATAAAGGATGGGCAAAAATTGAGATCGCTTTAGCAAAAGGTAAAAAGTTACACGATAAGCGACAATCGCTCAAAGATAAAGACGACAAAAGGTCAATTGATCGTGCCATGAAAGGGCATTAGAGAATCCCTAGTGTGAGTACGTGTGCCCAGCGTTCACTTGTTAGCAGGTAATAGATCATCACCGCACTTGTGAAGTAATACGATAAATGATAGATAAGCGTGAAGGTCATATTTTTCCTTTTATACCAGTAAGTGTAGAGTGGGAGGAAAAAGATGATAATAAAGATCCACTGAAGTCGGTAGTAATGAAAATCCACGCTAAATCGTTGAATTTCCATGCCATACGTGGAAACAATATTAATCGGGTTATGAAAGAACCAACTGGTTTCAATTAAAACGTCCGGTTGTGCTGCATATATCTTGTAGTTGATATCATTGATCCAGAATCTTCTTCCCGAAGACAGTTCAATCAGACTGATATTATTTCCATCTGTTCCGTTGGCAGCATTGATCTTATACTTAACTACAGTTTCCGGTTCGTAATGCCTGGGAAGTGTCAAGTCACCCAGGAAAAGTAAATTCATGACAATCCCTGCGGCCATGATCCACTTAAAAACCTTCCATCTTACACCTGAAGTCAGACGCCGGTAGTACAATTCATTATCGAGATAATTCCGGTACTGTTGTTCAGCATATCGCTTTTTAGCCTCTTCGACACGCTCTTCAAATTCTTCTTCCTTGGTCTTTACCGGCTGGAATTGCCCTGTTGAAAGCTTGGTCTTGCCCGTTAGAATCTCATAAGCTTCTGTGATTTCAATAAACTTCTTTTCAGCTTCAGGTGTTGGGTTTTTATCCGGATGATATTCCATCACCAGCTTGCGATAAGCCCTTCTGACCTGTAAATCAGAAGCAGATTCATTTAAGCCCAGGGTTCTATAGAATTTCCTTTTCTGCATCATTCAGGCGGCTGATCGTTGCTTTTCGATCGATCTTACCTGTGTATGTATAATTGAAGTTCTTAAAAAAGTAAATTTCTTTCGGAATTTCATATTTATTCAAGAGCTCACCGAGTACTTGTTTATCAAGGGAATCTTTTCCCTCGATGCACAAAATATGCTTTTCACCCAGCTTTTCATCATGTATTCCATATGAAAAGAAAGGCATCTGCAGATATCCTCCGATCTTAGCTTCGACCTGTTCAGGATGAATCTTGATGCCTCCGCTATTGATTACAAAATCTCTACGCCCCAGCCAGACAAAGTGTTTTTGGTCGATTACTTCAATCAGATCATTGGTTTGAAGACCGTGAACACCAAGATGAGGAGCGTTAACTTTCATCGCGTGATCTACGGATTCCATTGAAATGCCGGGCAGCAGTTCGTAACTTAAATCTTCCTTATTCACTTTACGCATAGCGATATGAGAAATAGTCTCCGTCATTCCAAATGTTTGATAAGCATTCATCTCACTATTAACTATATCGTTGCGCAGTGCATTATTTATGGGCGCGCCTCCGATGATCAGGGTGCCTATATTTTTGAGTTTTTCTCCGGACTGCTCCAGGCATGCTTTTACCTGCAATGGAACCATGGCGCAAAAGTCAATTGGATCACTTAACGTATCCAGTGGATTTGAGCTTGGATCCACGACAAGTAGCCTCATGTCGTTTAGCATGGACCGAACGATCATCATTTTCCCGGCTATGGAAGTAGGAGAGAGGCAAAGTAAGGAAGTTCCGTTTTTCTTTAGATTCAGGAATTCAATAGTCATGCGGGCAGAAGCTCGCATATGTTCCTTGTTAAGTGTTATTTGCTTCGGTTCTCCCGTGCTCCCTGACGTCTTGACGAAAACATCATTCTGATCGTCATTCCATTCCTTCAGAAATTGCTCAATTTCCTGGTGAATAGTGGCATTATTCGTTTGGTACAATATCTCAAACATTCTTTGGAATGGAATTTGATTCAAAAATAGCAACTTTGAAATACAAGTATTGACGTTTATAGGTTTTGTGGAATTGTAATTTAGTTCATAACTTAACGTCTAACTGACAAAACAACTCAAACTTAGAAATTATGAAGGGATTTATTAGAATAACCGGCTTAGCGATCATTGCTGTCATTGGCCTTAGTTCAACTTGTTCTGCACCGGATGCAGGAACGAAGGTTGAGGATGGCAATGCTGTGATAAGCGAGAAGAAGGGTGGTAGCGGCATCGACTTTAAGAAAATGACGCTGGAGGAAGCTAAAGAGCTGGCCAAAAAGAAGAATCAACTGGTATTTGTTGATGCGTATACTTCCTGGTGTGGTCCATGTAAGCAAATGGCAGCAACAACCTTTAAAGATGCAGAAGTAGGAGAGTTGTTCAACGAAAAATTTATCAATATTAAAATTGAAATGGAGAAAGATCCGGAAGGACCCGCTGTAGCAATGAAGTATAGGGTTAGAGCTTATCCTACACTTTTATTTATTGATGGCGATGGCAATCTGGTAAAAAGCATTGTTGGTTTTCAGACAAAGGACCGATTGCTTGCTCTCGCGCAGACTGTTATTTAATACCTATTACATACAATAAGGAAAAAGGCGCCTCAATTAGAGACGCCTTTTTTAATGTATAGAGTGGAGGGGTTACTCGTCGTCTCCCTTGTCCATTTTCTCTTTAAGTTCTGCCAGTGCGTCAAGGTCACCAAGCGTTGATTTCTCTGCGCTTTTGTTAACCTGATCTACACCTTTAGAACCTTGCTTTTTGCTCGGCTTTCTGTCGTCACCTTCTTCGAACGTACGTGTATGAGAAACAACGATCTTACGTGCGTCTTTGTTGAATTCAATTACAACGAAATCAGCAGCGTCTTCAACTTTCAAGTTGGAACCGTCTTCTTTTCTCATGTGACGTGCAGGACAGATTGCTTCAAGTCCGTAAGGAAGTGCAACAATTCCTGATTTGTCTTTTTGTTCGATGATTGTACCCTGGTGAGTAGTACCTTCTTTGAATGTATCTTCGAAAGCATCCCAAGGATTTTCTTCCAATTGTTTGTGTCCAAGAGAAATTCTTCTGTTATCACGGTCGATCTCAAGAACGACTACATCCAATTCGTCTCCTACTTTACAGAATTCAGACGGGTGCTTGATCTTCTTTTGCCATGAAAGATCAGAGATATGAATCAATCCATCAATCCCTTCTTCCAATTCTACAAAAACACCGAAGTTAGTGAAGTTACGTACTTTCGAGCTGTGCTGAGATCCGATAGGATATCTGGTCTCAATTCCCTCCCATGGATCCGGAACCAATTGTTTGATACCAAGAGACATCTTGCGCTCTTCTCGATCCAATGTAAGGATAACAGCTTCTACCTCGTCGCCTACATTCAGGAAGTCCTGTGCAGAACGAAGGTGCTGTGACCAGCTCATTTCTGATACGTGAATCAATCCTTCAACACCCGGAGCAATCTCAACGAATGCACCGTAGTCAGCCATTACAACAACTTTTCCTTTAACCTTGTCACCAACGTTAAGCTTTTCATCAAGAGCATCCCAAGGGTGCGCTTGTAGTTGTTTCAGACCCAAAGCAATTCTTTTCTTCTCATCATCGAAGTCTAAAATTACCACGTTAAGTTTTTGATCCAGTTCAACTATCTCTTCCGGGTGATTAACACGTCCCCATGAAAGATCTGTGATATGGATAAGACCATCAACTCCTCCAAGATCGATGAATACACCGTAAGAAGTAATGTTCTTAACTGTTCCTTCAAGTACCTGACCTTTTTCAAGACCAGAGATAATTTGTTTTTTCTGTTCTTCAAGTTCTGCTTCGATAAGCGCTTTGTGAGAAACAACCACGTTCTTAAATTCCTGGTTGATCTTCACTACCTTGAACTCCATGTTTTTACCAACGTACATGTCGTAATCGCGAATTGGCTTCACATCGATCTGTGATCCAGGTAGGAATGCTTCCAAACCGAATACATCTACAATCAATCCACCTTTTGTACGACACTTAACATGTCCTGTGATAACTTCACCTGTCTTAAGGACTTCATTTACTTTGTCCCAAGCAGAGTGCATACGAGCAATTTTGTGAGAGATCACAAGCTGTCCGTATTTATCTTCTTGTGTTTCAACATAAACATCAACCTCGTCACCTACTTTAAGGTCCGGATTGTAACGGAATTCATTTGTTGCAATAACACCTTCAGATTTAGATCCGATGTTGATTACAACTTCCTTCTTGTTCATTGAAACGACTGTTCCTTTTACTACTTCTCTTTCTGCTACAGAGTTAAGTGTTTCTTCGTACTTCGTTGATAGGTCGTCACGTTCTTGAGCAGAGTAACCATCCTGTTCGTACTTTTCCCAGTCAAATTCCCCAGTTCCCTGAGTTCTTTCTTTTGTATTAGCCATAATTTGGCGTTTGTTTTGTATTTCGGAAAACCTATACTACTCCGAAAGTTGTTTATAAATAACTGCTTTTCAATAGGTTGAGCAGTTCTCGTTCCCAAATTACATTTGGGGTTGCAAAGATAGCTAAATTATTTAATTGTCAAGCAGCAGCACAAAAAAAGGGCATTCCTTGAAATGCCCTCTTTAAAATCCGTTTTGATCTTATTCAGCTGCTTCAGCTCTTTTCTTGTATTCTAATGCTTTCTCCGTATTACCGGCCTTATGATGCGCCTGATACAAAATAGTTAAGATCGCTTTGTTGTTCGGGTCGTTCAGGATGTATTTTTCCAGCTGCACAACCGCTTGATTCATTTTTTCTTCACTCTGAGCTTTCAACTCATTGAAGCGTGGATCTCCGATCTTCAGGTTGTTTGCTTCAAGCATGATGTCGTTCGCCCAGTTAAACAGGTGAGCTCCCAATTGATATTGAGCATCTACGTAATCCGGATCGATTGCTAAAGCCTTTTCAAGTGACTCCTGTGCCTCTGCATTCTTCTTTAGGTCGATGTATATCGTACCAATCGTATAGAATAACTGTTTGTTATTGGGGTCCGCTTCAATGGCATCCGTAAGCGCTTTCTCAGCACCTTCTGCATTTCCAGCGGCTATATTCGTATTAACGAGCTCCAGTAACAGGCTTTTGTCTGTTGGATCATTTTTACGAGCCATATTAATCACTTCGATAGCTTTGTCGTATTCTCCTAACTCCTGATAAGCCCGTGCTGCATAGACCGCACTCGATGTCCCTTTGTAGCCAACTTCAGCCAACTTACTGTATCCTTCTGCTGCTTTCGTGTACATTCTTTCGTACCCCTCTGCATATATTGTGCTGTCTTCAGCATTAGTTGCTTCAGCAAGTTTAGAGGCATATTTAGGTGCAGCTTTTTCAAAGCATAAAGAAGCATTGAATAGGGAAGTGCTATCTAATACGTTAATTGCATCAAAATAGCGATACATCGTATGATAAATTTCTGCTGCTTCTTCAAACATTTCAGCCTGGTACATCATATTGGCGTACTGATCCATCTGACCCGCTTTTTGCGCGACAGAGTTTTCGTAGTCCTTTTTGTACTTCTTGCTGTTAGGATATCCCTTCTTAAATGCTGCAATTGCAACATCGATAGCATCTTCACCTGCCTCCTTGATAAAACTCGTGTCCTGACTCATAATCCCGACGGTCATATAACTCGAGTAGATCTCTCCCTTGAGCCAAAGCGTTTTTTCGCTGTCCTGAGTTTCTGGGTGAGCAGCAGCAAGGTCAATAAATTCCTTTGCTGAGCGCAATGCTTTCTTAGCCGCGTCCATATCACCAGTCATAAAGGCTTTCAGATAGTTATTTTTGTATTCTACTGCAGCACTCGTCTCGTTTTTCTTCTGAGCCATGACTACAGAAGAGATCATCAAAACCCCTAAAATCAGGCTGAATTGTTTAACTAGTTTCATATTCATGTTTTTCTTTAGATGCATAAAATTAATTATTCCACACCCGAATTGTCAACATTCGTGCCATTTTCTTCGTTAGAATCATCAATTTGATCTAGTCCTAACTGGTCATCTTCCTCATCGGATTTAGGAACTTTTGCAACAGCTGCGATCTCTCCTCCTTTCTTCAGGTTGATCAGTTTAACGCCCTGTGCAGCACGGCCCATCGTACGAACAGTATCCAAATGCATTCTAATTGTTACACCGCTTCGAGTGATAATCATTAAGTCATCATCGTCAGTAACATTCTTGATGGAAATTAGTTTTCCGGTTTTTTCCGTAACGTTCAGCGTCTTAACTCCTTTACCTCCACGGTTCGTGATGCGATAGATCGGTTCTTCGTCTTCCGGATCATTCAGGAAAGTACGTTTACCGAATCCATTCTCAGAAACTACAAGGATGGTAGAGTAGACGTCCTCTACGCACACCATACCAACAACTTCATCATCCTTGCCATCCAGTTTCAGTCCTCTTACACCTGCAGCATTTCGACCCATAGGTCTTACCGTTGATTCGTTGAATCGGATAGCTCTACCTTTGGTAGAAGCCAGAACGATTTCATTAGAACCATTCGTCAATTTAGCTTCAAGCAATTCATCTCCGTCTTTAACGGTAATCGCATTAATACCGTTCGAACGTGGGCGAGAGTAAGCCTCCAGCGAAGTCTTTTTAATAACTCCATTCTTTGTCGCCATGATGATGAAGTTATTGTTTACATAATCTTCATCGGTCAGATCAGTCACCTTAACATATGCCTTGATCTTATCGTCTTGTTCTATATTTAGAAGGTTTTGAACTGCTCGTCCTTTACTTGTTTTGTTTCCTTCCGGAATTTCAAATACCCGCATCCAGAAACATTTCCCTTTTTCAGTAAAGATCAAGAGATAATTATGGTTAGTCGCCACAAAAATCTCTTCCAGGAAGTCCTGATCTCGCGTAGAGGATCCTTTTGATCCCATTCCTCCGCGATTCTGTACTTTATATTCAGATAAGCTAGTACGTTTGATATATCCCGCGTGTGAAATAGTAACAACTACTTCTTCATCCGGAATCAAGTCTTCTATTCGCATTTCACTGGCAGAATATTCAATAGTAGACCTTCTTTCGTCACCATACTTTTCTTTAATCTCCGTTAATTCATCAACGATGATTTGCATTCGGCGGTCTTCATTTGCCAGAATATCCTTTAGATCAGTAATGAGATTAATAAGGTCTTCGTATTCAGCGCGAAGTTTATCCTGCTCCAGACCGGTAAGCTGACGCAATCTCATTTCAACAATCGCACGTGCTTGTAGGTCAGACAGTTCAAAACGCGACATCAGCTTCTCACGTGCTTCGTCCGGACTCTTCGATCCGCGAATCAATGCGATCACTTCATCAATATTATCCGAAGCGATTATGAGTCCTTCTAATATATGAGCTCTATCTTCAGCCTTTTTTAATTCATATTTGGTGCGTCGAACAACAACTTCGTGTCTGAAATCGACGAAGTGCGAGATCAGTTCTTTTAAGTTTAATTGCTTAGGACGACCTTGAACCAAGCATATGTTATTGACTGAGAATGAACTCTGTAGCGACGTGTACTTGAATAATTTATTTAGAACAACATTCGGTATAGCATCACGTTTCAATTCGTAAACGATACGCATACCGTTACGATCGGATTCATCACGAATATCTGATATGCCATCTATCTTTTTATCGTTGACAAGTTCTGCCGTCTTACGGATCATATCAGCCTTATTGATCTGATATGGAATCTCCGTAACAATGATTGCTTCCCTGCCTGATTTTTGTTCGATGATTTCAGCTTTGGCACGCATAACGACACGACCACGACCCGTCATTAGTGCATCCCGCACTCCTTCGTAACCATATATAACACCTCCTGTTGGGAAATCCGGTGCTTTGACATACTGAAGTAATTCTTCGACTTCAATGTCTCTATTTGCGATATAAGCAATTGTACCGTCCACGACTTCTGACAAGTTGTGTGGTGCCATATTCGTTGCCATACCAACGGCGATTCCACTTGATCCATTCACTAGCAGGTTTGGTATTTTCGTTGGCAAAACTGTCGGCTCTTCCATGCTATCATCGAAGTTCGGAGCAAAGTCAACAGTCTCTTTATCCAGATCACCGAGCATTTCCTCAGCGATCTTCTTCAGTCGAGCTTCCGTATAACGCATTGCTGCCGGGCTATCACCGTCAACTGATCCGTAGTTACCCTGACCGTCTACCAGTGGGTAGCGAAGCGACCATGGCTGCGCCATACGTACCATGGTATCATACACGGAACTGTCTCCATGCGGGTGATACTTACCAAGTACTTCACCGACAATTCTCGCTGATTTCTTATAAGGTCTGTTAGAATAAACTCCAAGGTCCTGCATTCCATATAGAACCCTACGGTGAACAGGTTTGAATCCGTCCCGAACATCAGGTAAAGCTCTTGAAACGATTACCGACATCGAATAATCGATGTAGGCCGATTTCATCTCGTCCTCAATGTTAATTTGAATTATTTTTTCGCCATCTGCCATCTTGTCACAAATTAATTTTTAGCACGGTTTGTGCATGTTAAAAAGCAAGCAACGAATTTAGTCAATTAAGGAGGATTAGCAGAGCGTTAAAAACTCCTATTTACTAACAAAAATCTGTGGAAAATTGACAATTTCGGCTACTTATTAACAATTTTGAACGTTATATATTTGTATGTGGTGTAAAATGTCGATTTTTACCATGTACCACAGAACAACAACTTAGTTTTATGGAGGCAAAATTTTCGCAAAGAGTAAAGGATGTGATCAGCTTCAGTAGAGAAGAAGCTCTTCGACTCGGTAATGACTTTATCGGAGTAGAGCATTTGCTGTTGGGGATGATCCGTGAGGGAGATGGGAAGGCAATTACAATTCTTAAAGAGTTCCATTTGGATCTGCAAATGATTCGAAAGGAGATCGAACAGAATTTGTTGAGCAATTCCTCTACCGTCAACAAAAATCAAGCGAATATTCCTCTCGTGAAACAGGCGGAGAAAGTTTTAAAGCTAACCTATTTGGAGGCTAAACTTTACAAGAGTCCAATGATTGGCACCGAGCATTTATTGCTTTCTATTCTTAAAAATGAAGATAGCTTCGCTTGTAGTGTGTTGAATAAGTATGGTGTGATATACGAAAATGTAAAAGACGAACTAGAAGCAATGACAGACGACAATATAACTCCGCGAGCTGAATTCCCAGGTGGAACGGAAGAAGAAGGTGGGGGCGGAGAAGAATCTTTTTCGGCACAACGAAAATCTGATTCCAAATCCAAGACTCCGGTCCTGGATAACTTCGGTAGGGATCTTACTAAACTTGCGGAAGCAGGAAAACTGGATCCGATCGTGGGACGTGAAAAAGAAATTGAACGCGTAAGTCAAATCTTATCCAGAAGAAAAAAGAACAACCCTATACTAATAGGTGAACCAGGAGTTGGTAAAAGTGCAATTGCTGAAGGATTGGCACTTCGAATTGTCCAACGCAAAGTTTCTAGAGTTCTATTTAATAAGCGAATCATATCTCTTGACCTGGCTTCTTTGGTAGCCGGTACAAAATACCGTGGTCAGTTTGAAGAGCGTATGAAAGCTGTTATGCAGGAGATTGAAAAGAATCCGGATGTGATCTTATTTATTGATGAGATCCATACGATCATTGGTGCGGGTGGCGCATCGGGATCGCTGGATGCTTCCAATATGTTCAAACCGGCGCTGGCAAGAGGTGAGCTTCAGGCAATTGGAGCGACAACTCTGGATGAATACAGACAATACATTGAGAAAGACGGGGCACTGGAAAGAAGATTCCAGAAAGTCATAGTTGAACCGACGACTATTGATGAGACGCTTCAGATATTAATCAATATTAAAGAGCGTTACGAAGACCATCATATGGTTCACTTCAGCGATGAAGCGCTTGCAGCATGTGTAAAGTTGACGGAGCGCTACATTACGGATCGTCACTTACCGGACAAAGCTATTGATGCGATGGATGAGGTGGGCTCAAGAGTTCACCTGACCAATATTAATGTGCCACAGGAAATTCTGGACATCGAAGAAAAAATCGAGGTTCTAAAGGATGAGAAGAACGAGGTCATCAAGTCTCAACAGTATGAAAAAGCTGCAGAGCTAAGAGATAACGAAAGAAAACTTCAGGAAGAGCTTGAAAGCGCTAAAAAGAAGTGGGAAGAGGAGTCCAAACAAAATCGAGTGGAGGTTACTGAAGAACATGTAGCTGAAGTTGTATCGATGATGAGCGGAGTGCCTGTTACTAGAATCTCTGAGTCTGAAACAGGAAGACTGGCAAATCTTGGAGATCAGATCAAAGGAAAAGTAATCGGTCAGGATGAAGCTGTTGAAAAGGTTGTAAAGGCTATTCAACGAAACCGTGCAGGATTGAAAGATCCGAATAAACCGATTGGTTCATTCTTCTTCCTGGGGCCAACAGGTGTTGGTAAAACGCAGCTGGCAAAGGTCTTAGCGAGACAGCTATTTGATTCTCAGGATGCATTGATTCGAATCGATATGTCCGAGTATATGGAGAAGTTCTCTATTTCAAGACTAGTTGGAGCACCTCCAGGATATGTAGGATACGAAGAGGGTGGTCAGTTGACCGAGAAGGTTAGAAGAAAACCTTACTCGATCATTTTGCTGGATGAAATTGAGAAAGCACACCCGGATGTATTCAATCTATTGCTACAAGCATTGGATGATGGTCATATGACTGATGGTCTTGGTAGAAAGATCGATTTTAAAAATACGATCCTGATCATGACATCGAATATTGGAGCGCGACAATTAGCAGACTTCGGAACCGGTGTTGGATTTGGAACCAAAGCCAAAGAAGAGCAGAAAATTGAAGAAGCGAAGTCAGTTATTCAAAACGCATTACGTAAAGCATTTGCGCCGGAATTCCTGAATAGAGTGGATGATATGATCATGTTCCGATCCTTAACAAGAGAGGATATTTACAAGATTATCGATATTGAAATTGAAAGCCTTGTAAATAGAATTGTTGATTTGGGTTATTCGATTGATATTACGAAAGGTGCAAAAGATTTTATCGTCGATAGAGGATACGATGAAAAATTCGGTGCGCGTCCGCTTAAGAGAGCTATTCAAAAGCTGATTGAAGATCCTTTAGCAGAGGAGATCGTTAAGTCGAACCTGAAAGAAGGAGACAAGATCAAAATCGATTATAAAAAAGGCAGCGAGGAATTAGCTGTAAAGATCGAGAAAGGTAAAGGAAAAGTCACAAAAGCGGATAAAGAAACGAAAGAAGAAAATCCGAAAGAGGAAAAAGAGGATTAAATATAAAAGGACTTCGAAAGAGGTCCTTTTTTTATTGACTATCTATTGCTTTTCTGACGCTACCGTGTTCTTTTAAAAGAGCTTCCGCTTCCTGGTAAGTAATTCCAAGTGCGTTCTGAACCATTTTAATTCCGCGATCCACAAGCTTATTGTTGCTAAGCTGCATATCAACCATTCGATTGCCTTTTACACGACCTAATTTGATCATAAGTGAAGTGCTGATCATATTCAGAATCAATTTCTGAGCGGTGCCTGATTTCATCCGAGTACTTCCCGTAACAAATTCAGGACCTACCACAGCGACAAGAGAATGTTGAGCCAGGGTGTCAAGTGGAGAGCCCGGATTACAGGTTATACCTGCCGTCAGAATGTTCTTATTGTTTGCTTCTTCCAGGGCGCCCAAAACATAGGGAGTTGTTCCGGAGGCGGCAATACCTACGACCGTATCTAGCTCATTAATGTTGTATGCTTCAAGATCTTTCCATCCCTGTGAGCGATCATCCTCCGCAAATTCAACTGCCTTTCGAATAGCTGAATCACCACCTGCGATCAAGCCGATTACGAGATCATGCTCCACCCCGAACGTCGGTGGGCACTCACTAGCGTCAACAATACCTAAGCGACCACTCGTTCCGGCTCCAATATAAAAGAGTCTACCTCCCAAAGCCATACGATCATAGCAATCATTTATAAACGCTTCAATTTCCGGAATAATTTTTTGAATGGCACTTGGTACGGTTTGATCCTCTGAATTGATTCCCTCGAGCAATTCCCGGGTTGTCATTTTATCCAGATCGTCATGATTTGATGATGACTCCGTAATTCGTTGCGTCATATTAGATAGGCCTTTGTTTTTTTACTTTTAAGATCAACCTTTACGTGCTCTTTAAGCGTGGTAGATAGACTTAAGCCAACAAAGTTTGCTTTTACAGGAAAACGTCTGTGTTTGCGATCAACAAGGGTGACGGTTTTGATAGCTTTTGTTGGAAACCTCAATAGTTCAGTTAGTGCGTATTGCATTGTTTTTCCGGAATTCAATACGTCGTCAACCAGCACAATGAATCCATTCTTCAGCGTTTTTGTGGGCAGAGAGAGTGTTATATCTTCTGACCATGGTTCGTCTTTGTTGATGTTAACCTGAAAAACTTCGATTTTAAGATCTGAGTTGGACGCGATAACGTCGGCAATTCTTTTTGCCAGAATAAAACCGTTGCCCTGGATACCACCAATGAATATCTTATTTTCCTGAAAACTGTTTTCAAGAATCTGATAGGCTAGCCGATTAATCTTCTGATCTATTTGAGTACTATCCAGTATCTGTTGCATGTTGCTAAGGTAATTTTTTTACTTGCGTCAGCGCCCAATTATTTCCGGGGTCTAATTTAATGATCTCTTTGTAATAATAACGAGCTTGCACGTAATTACCTTGCGATACGTTCCGCATAAGGTTCCGTTTTGGCAGAGATAATTAAATAGGCAATTAAGAGCCCTGGCGTTAAAATGCTCAGACTCAAAGTGTAGTACGGTATTTTACAAATTAACTGGGCTTGCATAATATAATGGCTTCAAAAAGGTAGCTAACATTGTGTTTCACCTATTAATATTGACATTCAGGAGTTATTCACGATGATTGTTAAAAACATCTTGAGATAAGCCAATAAGAAGCGAAGGAAGCTGATGGTTTTTAGTTAAATTTGCTCTCAATTTGTTGCGTAATTACGCGAAGTTGAACCCCTAAATAAGCGCATATAATGCCAAAAAACGAATCAATTAAGTCCATTCTTATCTTAGGAAGTGGGCCAATTGTTATAGGACAGGCATGCGAATTTGATTACTCCGGATCGCAGGCTGCAAAATCACTCAGAGAAGAAGGTATAGAAGTAACGTTAATCAATTCAAATCCGGCAACCATTATGACGGATAAGGTTGTAGCGGATAATGTATACCTGAAACCCTTAGAGCCCGAGAGCATTATTGAAATTCTTGAAAAGCATGACATTGATGCTGTTTTGCCTACGATGGGAGGTCAGACCGGATTGAACTTATGCATCAAGTGCGAAGAAATGGGCATCTGGGATCAATACAATGTAAAAACCGTTGGTGTTGATATTAATGCAATCGAGATTACGGAGAACAGAGAAGCCTTTCGCGATTTGATGAATGAGATTGGTATTCCAATGGCACCGCAGGAAGCAGCCAAGTCTTTTTTAAAAGGAAAGGAGATTGCGCAGGAATTTGGATTTCCGTTATGTGTTCGAGCATCCTATACGCTGGGGGGAGCAGGTGCATCTATTGTTCATGACCCGAAAGAATTCGATACCCTTTTAGAACGTGGTCTTCAATTATCACCGATTCACGAAGTGATGATTGACAAAGCCCTTCTAGGATGGAAAGAATACGAGCTTGAGCTTTTAAGAGATAACAATGACAACGTTGTGATCATTTGTTCAATCGAGAACTTTGATCCAATGGGTATCCACACAGGAGACTCAATAACAGTAGCTCCGGCAATGACACTTTCGGATACGACTTTCCAAAGGATGCGTGATATGGCAATCCACATGATGCGTTCAATCGGAAACTTTGCAGGCGGTTGTAATGTTCAGTTTGCAGTATCTCCGGATGATAAAGAAGACATCATCGCGATCGAGATTAACCCACGAGTGTCACGATCATCAGCACTAGCATCTAAAGCAACAGGATATCCAATTGCCAAGATAGCTGCTAAGCTGGCTATAGGTTACAACCTGGATGAGCTAAATAATCAAATTACCAAGACGACATCCGCATACTTTGAACCAACACTGGATTACGTAATCGTTAAGATTCCCCGATGGAATTTTAATAAGTTTCCTGGCACGAATCGCGAGTTAGGACTTCAAATGAAAGCTGTAGGAGAGGTGATGGGTATTGGGCGTTCTTTCCAGGAAGCCTTGCAAAAAGCTTGTCAATCCCTCGAGATCAATCGAAATGGTTTAGGAGCTGATGGTCGCGAGTTGACCGATCAGGATAAGATCCTGGATAGCCTTGAACATCCGAGTTGGAACCGATTATTCCACATATATGACGCGATAAAGCTTGGTATTCCGTTCAAGACGATCATTGAGAAGACAAAGATCGATCTTTGGTTCCTTCGTCAGATAGAAGACTTGATTAAACTGGAAGATCGAATTGAAAAGCATCATTTGGATGATTTTCCTAAAGAGCTCATGTTCGAAGCGAAGCAGAAAGGATATGCGGATCGTCAGATTGCTCACCTGTTGAGATGTCTTGAATCAGAAGTCTACGCGAAGCGCGAAGAGATGGGAATTAACCGTGTTTATAAGCTCGTAGATACCTGCGCCGCTGAGTTTGAAGCGCAAACACCTTATTACTATTCGACTTTTGAATATGAAAATGAGAGTGAAGTCTCTGATAAGAAGAAAGTCGTTGTGCTTGGTTCCGGACCGAACAGGATCGGGCAGGGAATCGAGTTTGATTACAGCTGTGTTCATGGTGTGCTTGCGGCCAAAGAGTGTGGATACGAGACGATCATGATTAATTGTAATCCCGAAACAGTATCTACAGACTTTGATACGGCAGATAAGCTTTATTTCGAGCCCGTATTCTGGGAGCATATTTATGATATTATCAAGCATGAGAAGCCCGAAGGAGTGATTGTCCAACTGGGTGGTCAAACAGCGCTTAAACTTGCGGAGAAACTGGAGCGCTATGGAATCAAGATCTTCGGAACCAGCTTTGAGGCACTTGATATTGCAGAAGATCGAGGACGATTCTCAAACGTTTTGAAAGAAAACAATATTCCTTATCCAAAATTCGGTGTGGTTGAATCAGCAGAACAAGCGATAGAACTATCAAATGAACTTGGATTTCCGTTACTCGTGAGACCCTCTTACGTATTGGGTGGACAAAAGATGAAGATCGTCATCAATAAGGAGGAACTGGAACATCATGTAGTAGACATCCTCAGAGATATGCCTAATAATCAAATCTTGCTTGATCACTTCCTAGGAGGAGCGATCGAAGCGGAAGCGGATGCAATTTGTGACGGGAAAGATGTCTATATCATTGGCGTTATGCAGCACATTGAACCGGCAGGCATTCACTCGGGAGATTCTTATGCCGTATTGCCGCCATACAATTTGGGTGACTTTGTAATGCAGCAAATTGAGGATATCACGAAAAAGATTGCGGTGGAACTCAAAACGGTTGGATTGATCAATATTCAGTTTGCCATCAAAGATGACAAGGTTTACGTGATTGAGGCCAATCCGAGAGCTTCCAGAACAGTACCTTTTATTGCTAAAGCGTATGATGAACCATATGTAAATTATGCTGCCAAGGTGATGTTAGGGGAGAAAAAAGTGAAGGATTTCAAGTTCTCACCAAAGAAAATAGGTTACGCGATCAAAATTCCGGTGTTTTCGTATGAAAAGTTCCCGGACGTGAAGAAAGAGCTCGGACCGGAAATGAAGTCAACAGGAGAGGCAATTCGATTTATTGATTCATTGAAGGACCCTTACTTCATGAAGATCTATTCTGAACGAAACATGCACCTTTCTAAATAATGGTGGTTGTAGCAAGCTTAACGGGGTTATTGCGTATGCTATTGATCATACTGGGTGTGATTTTCCTTTTACGCTTACTCGCACAGTTCATTAGCAACAAGAATTACGCTGCTGAGCAGGAAAGAATAGCTGCTGAACACAAAAAACTTGAGAAAGAAAAACGTAGGAAGGAGAAGGAGGCAGGTAAAACAAATGTGCTGGGAAACGATAATTCTAATAATGACATTGAAGATGTCGATTTTGAAGAGCTTGATTAGTTTTCTTTCAAAGGCAAACATCTTTGATTATCTTCACACCTGATTATTAATACACCACTAATATGAAATCTTTTTGGTCTAAGAACTGGGTTCATTTTGCTGTTCTGGCATTTTTCTTAATTCTAACAATGACGTATTTCTCGCCTATATACGAGGGATATACTATTAAGCAGCACGATGTCGAGCAGCACAAAGGAATGGCCAACGAAATAATTCAACATAGAGAAATCTATGGAGAAGAACCAATGTGGACGAATTCGATGTTCGGCGGAATGCCAGCGATTCAGATCTCAATGTTATACAAAGGAAATATATTTCAATCGCTCAAAGCAGGTTTCAATTCTTTGATGGGTGGACCATCGGGAATCTTTATGCTTCACTTACTTGGATTCTACATCATGGCGATGTGCATGCGCATCAAACCAATTATTGCCGTCTTCGGTTCAGTTGCTTATAGTCTTGCATCCTACGAAATAGTCATATTGCAGGCGGGTCACAATTCCAAGGCTGTAGCTATGGCATTGATGGCCCCTGTTGTCGGAGCATTTATTATGTCCTATCGGCGTAACTGGAAATGGGGTGTCATATTATCCGCTTTCTTCATGACCTGGCAATTATCTGCGAATCACTTGCAGGTAACATACTACATGGCAATTCTGCTATTCTTTTTAGGGGCATATGAACTTTTTGTTGCTGTAAAGAATAAAAAGATCAAACAATTTGGAATTACTTCTGCGGGAATCATAGCAGGCTATTTACTGGCAGTTTTAATCAATTGGGGTAACATCTCTATGACCAATGATTATGCTAAACATACGATCCGCGGCCAACAGGACCTGACGATTAACCCGGATGGAACTCCGTTAGATCAGGAAGACGGATTGGATGCGGATTATATCACCAATTGGAGTTATGGAAAAGGAGAGTCTTTCACACTCATTTCACCATACGTCAAAGGATCTCATTCTGCGCCACTTAGCTCAACGACATTTGCGGAAATAGCGCTTGATGTAGATATGCCAACAGCTGAAAGAAAGGCAGCTATGGACATGCCGTTGTATTGGGGAGAACAGCCGATGACCTCAGGACCTGTTTATCTAGGGGTGATAGCCATTTTTATTGCCTTGCTCGGACTGGTGTTACTAAAGGATCGAATCAAATGGGTCATTTTTGGCGTTACCGTACTGGCTTTGATGTTATCCTGGGGGAAGAATTTTATGGGATTGACTGATTTCTTTATCAATTATGTACCAGGTTATAACAAGTTCAGAACAGTTACGATTATTCTGGTGCTCATCGAGCTGTGCGTCCCATTATTAGCTGTATATACGCTGCAGCGAATGTATGAGAATCGCGAGGAGATCAAAGAACGAAAGAAAGCATTCCTTTATACTTCGGGTGCTTTCATGCTGTTTCTTTTAATAATGACCTTTGTTGGATTGAAAGACGGATATGTTTCTTCTCAGGACTATGAACGCTTAGATCGATATCGCTCAAATATGTTGAATCAGATCAGCAATATGGACCCTAAGGTATTAAGTGAACAATATCAGTTGGATATCAACAATACAGCACAGGTTGATCAATTTGTTGAGGCTCAGATGGAGCCGGTCTATCAAGGACTGGACGGTATTAAGAAAGTACGAAAGCAGGTTTATCGCTCTTCCATGCTGAGATCATTTGGCTTTGGTTTGCTTGCCGTGTTGGTATTGGCCTTGTATTTCTATTCATCGGTTTCACTACCGGTTATTGCCGTGGGAGCAACTGCAATTCTATTGATCGATCTTGTGATGGTGGATCGGAATTATCTGGGTACAGCTGAAGATAGCAGAGGAAACTACCTGCAATGGACAGAACGATGGAAGTCTCTATACCCATTCCAGCCTACAATGGCAGATAATCAGATTCTGGAGGCAGAAGTAGCAGCTCATCCGGAATTAGAGCAAGTCATAGCGGAAGGAAAAAAGCTTGGCGAGAAAAAGGCAGCAGAATTGGAATACAATGGCGTGGCTAAAAGAAGAGTAATCAATTCATATCGATTCCAGGCATTAAACAGAAAAACCAATTATCGTGTGTTTGATTACAATGGCGGATGGCAAAGCAGTAGAGCTTCATTCTTCCATAAGTCACTCGGGGGTTACCACGGAGCCAAACTGCGTAGCATTCAGAATGTATTTGAATTTCACATTGCGAGATCGAACAACAAGATTTTTGACATGATGAATGTCAAGTACTTCATACAGGGTGAATCTGTTAGGCCGAATATGACAGCGATGGGTAATGCCTGGTTGGTGAAGGAAGTGAAGAAAGTAGCTTCACCCGATGAGGAAATTCAGTCGCTTGGCAAAGAATTTGAACTCAAGAATGTTGGATCCGGAAAACTGATTGTCAACGATGAATTTGTTACTAGCAAACAGGTCTACGGCGGTGAGAAGCTTCAATATCTTCAAGCCAATGGAGATACGCTGGAAGTGCCGTTGTCCAATGGTTTACGTCAGGGCTTAGTGGCTTATTTCGTTGCAGATGTAAATGGAACAACAAATCTGATTCCAGAAATGACGCTTAAGGCAGATACGGCTAACTCTTACAATACATTCGTGTCTATACAGATTATGGATGATTTCAATCCTGGGAAAGATGCGGTTATGTTAGAAAGAGAAGCAAAGAAGTTATCGACGGATGCTTATACCGCAGATGGGAAAGTGAACATGACGAGTTACAAAGCCAATAAGATCACTTATGAAGCTGATGTGAAAGGCAAACAACTGATCGTCTTTTCTGAGGTATACTATCCAGATGGATGGACTGCAAAGGTTGACGGTAAAGAACAGGAAATTCTTAAGGTCAATTATCTATTGAGAGGATTGGAAGTTGATGGAGGTAAGCACAAGATCGAATTTATCTTCGATTTACCGAAACTTCATAGCTCGAATAAGATGGCTGTTGCAGGTACCATTGTATTAATTGGACTAATCATCTTTGGATTCTGGAAGATCAAGGATGAAGAAGAAGTGACTGTTGTTGATCCCAAAGAGTAATCTATTTTCTCTTAAGGATTTTATTGACGTATTCGACAATCTCAGGTTCCAGTTTAAAAGCGTAAACAACCACAGGGAACAATAGAGTGATGACTGAACATTTGGCTATCAAACTCATCCAGATATTGTCGATGGCAGGAAAAGCAAATTCTACAAAAACGATTAAGGATCCGCCAATTAGAATAGAATAAAGCTGGCTTTTACGGAGTGGTTGAAGTCTGAATTTAACCCATACAAAAATGAACCTGGCAAGATTGAACCCGATATAAGCGATCATGGTTGACAGCGATGCACCTACAATGCCATAGTCAGGGATGAGCAACAGATTTAGTACAAAAACCAGAAGAATTAGTATGCTCGTGAAAAGTATATCATACTTGTATTTTTTTGATGTGGCGAGAATATTACCGTTTAACCCCATATACATGTCAAATAAGCGACCTATCATTAGGAATAAGAAAACATAAACTCCATCAGCAAACTCGTCCGGTAATAAAGAAAACACTTCATTTCTGTTTGTCCAGACCAGCGCGAATAAATACAGGCCAACCAGGACGCTAATCGAGCTGACCTTTGCATAAAGTTCTTTCATGTCACCCATGGCCTTCGTCTTCCAGTATTCAGCAACTAAAGGGCTTGTGACTCGCAATAATGATTGATACGGGATCATCAAAGCACTAGTGAAATAAATGATGGTGGAATAGACTCCAGTGCCGCCCAGGCCAATCATGCTTGAAATCATCATTACGTCCAGTGTCATGACAAATACGCGACCAATACTGTTCATGTAGCTATAAAGCGAGAAAGACCACATGATTTGTTTCATTTTTCCGGGGATCGTAATCTTAGTTAAGAGATTCTTAGTTAATCCCAGATAGTTCAAGTATATCAGAAGAAGTAGTGTTTGCGCTACATACGAAAAGCATATCATTTCTAACATAAGCTCAAAAGAAATGATGTTCTGCCAGAATAAGATTAACAAAATCGTGACAACTATTCTTAGAAATACATCACGCGTAAATACGGTTACAATGTTCTTATACATGCTTCTCAGGTATACATCAATGATGAAATAGTAGACCATAGGTACACCAATAATCAATACCCAGAAATAATATTCAACGAACAACGGAGACTTCTCAATGTAAAGGGAACTGATCTGATCTCGAAATAGGATGTAAAGACTACCGAAAAGTACGATACCGATAAGTGCTGTGATAATGTTGAACAACAATAAACCTCTGTCTCTACGGTCGCCTGATCTAAAAAAGGGGAAGAACTTCCAAATGGAATTAACTGTTCCCAGATTGGCTAGTTGGGCGAACATGACCCCGATCGCAGTAACAATGCTAATCAGTCCGATTTGTTCGGTAGATAAGAATATAATGAAGAGAACCCCTTTATTAATATATCCAAGCACCAATCCGATATAGGATAGAATAGTGGTAATAACGGTATCTCTCTGGACAAATCCCATTCGGGTGTGGTGGCTTAAAATTACATTTATTTCTAAATCAACGAGTTTAAAACGAAAAATTGTATTTAGAACGTTAATCAGAGTCTATCGAAGAATAGTGATCCGGATAAAAGATCTCAAAATCTTTACGATAAAGCCTGTAGATTCGCTTACGAATATCAGGAGTCAAATTCACATCTGATTTTGAAGTAGGATTCAATCTTTCAGGAGTTTTAACCTTTAGGTTCAGTTTCTCAGCCAGTATAGCGAAGTCGCGATCAAAATACTCGAATCTACCTATGAAATCAATATTGTTCATGTCAATCAATGCGGATTGTACTCGCAAGTGCTCATCGCAATTTTTCAGATCAAACGTTTCTACCCATGCCACAAAATTCTCAATATTCTTCATCTTATTCCTCGTTTCTTCATCGAGGTTAAAGTGATTACGTTTGAATATTTTATCTCGCCAGGCACTTAAAAACCGATCTTCCGGATTCCTCACAAAGGCAAACTTGAAATATTTGCGGAAAGAGCGTCGAATGTAAGGCATTTCTGATCCATAGATGTAAGAACCGTCATTAGATCCTTCGCGCAGCGCACTGTTAATTGTTCTTGAAGCTACTTTATAAGTTCTAAACCAAAGCGCCTTGTGCTTGTAGTCATAAGAAAGGTGATACTTTCTCCTGACGAATATGCTTAAAACATATTTGTTGAAAAAGAAGTGTCTAAACTTGTGATAGTTCATGTAGAATGTTGCTTTTGATCAAGCAAGACAAAGTTATAATAACTACTCGAAATACCATATCTGAATGGTGCATCAGTTTTTTAAATGAGCTGCTATGGCATTTGTCAATAACTTTTCTCTTCTTTCCAAACTAAAGTCATTTTCAATTCTGGATCTAATAGCATTTAAGTCAGTTGATCCACTATTTGTGACAGCAGACTTGATGATCGATTCCAGTTGTTTTTCATCCTTCCTCTGCAATATATAACCAAGATCACCTACTATTTCAGGCATAGCGCCAACACCGGATACAATCGGGATACAGCCCGACAACATGGCCTCACAAAGTGAGTTTGGAAATCCCTCACTCATGGAGAGTTGTAGATAGAACTGTTTATCGGAAACAAATTCTACAAGTTTGTCGTGCGACATGTTTTCGATAGCAGTAACATTTTTAGGAAGTTCTTGTGAGAGTTTGGTTCCGCCAACAATGTAAAAAGTGTATTCTGGAAATCGTGGCGCAATTGTTAAAATGAGGTCTATTCCCTTTAGTTTGACACCAAATCTTGATCCGAGATCAGCTGCGACAGTTAAGAATGAATTCTTCTCCTTCGGCTCTGCTATATACCATTTAGATGCACTATATCCGTTATAAATAACCTCGTATGGCGTTGAAACATCCGGAGCGTGAGCCAAATAACCCTGGTATTCGAAGTCGTCATCTGAATAGGTATAGGCGTATTTAACAAGTGTTTCGGATACAGGCAATAGCAGCGTCGATTTTTTTAAACTTCGCCTGGTGAAGCCGGCTAACTTCTGATTGTAAAAACATCCATATTGAATTGAAGGAAAACTTACTGTATCGGTCCCGCCAAGAATGATAACAACCTTTTTACCCGTTAATTTCCCGAATATTGTTGGTAAATAAGAATGATAACCTGCAAACTGAACGACAACACCTCTAAACCTCCAAATATTAAATAGAAGGAAGAAGAACTGTTTGATAAGAGAAAAAGGTAATTGTCTTTTGGATCGAAGATTAAAATAAGACTCGGAGAGGTCAAAAGAGTCGGACAGGATGGCAATATCCTTTTTTACAAAGGAAGAGCGCCCTACATGAATATATAGAATTTTAACACGCTTCATTAAAGGTATTTAACCTTCAGGTTCTGAAACAATTGAGACCATTTTCCTTTTAATCTCAAATCTTTAACTGATGGGTCCCGTTTCAAAACTATACTCAGATAATTGTCACGATTCGTATGTATCGCATACGGTATAATACTGTGAACCTGAAATCCGTGAGGGTAGGTGTTGTTGAGTAAATCCTGCATGGAAAGAGATTGATCTATTATCTGTAAGACTTCAGGATTGTGTTCTCTGGTCCAGTTTAACGCGTTAGGTTCAGGAATGTTTATTAGAACTATAGCATCTTGTTTACAAACTCTAGCTACATTTTCAAACAGTCTGCTATGTTGTTCTACTGGAATATGTTCCAATACATCAGGAAAAACAATGAAATCAAATTTAATGTCAGATGTGAAATCTGACATGTCGTCAACTAGAAAGGTGGCATTTGAACTTCCGAAAAGTTTTTTTGCGGTCTCAATGCTTTCAGGTGAAATATCAACTCCAACAAACTTTCCGCTTGGAATTGATTTAATGATTAGGCTACTAACCGTTCCAATACCACAACCAATTTCCAGTACGTTCGAATTGGGATTGAGTCCTAAAGATTTGAGTTTTTTATGAATTAAGCGATGTCTAACGGAAACACCTATATTCTTCTGTTTGTCAACAAATTCGTCATAAAATTCTTCTACCTCTTCCTTGTTTGCCATACTAAAATGTTTGTTGCTACAATAATAACCAAAATCGTCCAGTTACTAATGATTGAAGTAGGGAGAAAGAAAAAGCCTTTTCGAATGAAAGGGCTTTAATTTTAAAGATTTGTAATTATTTTCTTTTCTCGTTCGAGTAAGTTTTAAATCTTCTTACGAGTTTTTTTTATTCTAATACGTTAGCGTGAATTTCAAGTTTATGGACCTTCTCCATGGTGTTGGCAGTTACCGTTACAGTCTTGGTGTTATCACCTAGCTGATTAGCCTTTGGATGAAAGTTAACCGCTATAACATCACTTTCTCCAGGAGCAATTGGACCTTCCGGTTTCTTTGGTGTGGTACAACCACAGCTCGCAGAAACATCCGAAATGATCAACGGCATATTACCAGTGTTCGTCACGATAAACTCCGTTTTATTATCTGTATCGGCCTTCACATCACCAAATTCGTGTCGTAGCTCATTAAATTCAAGTGTAGTTGAAGTGGCCTTCTCTTTAGCAATACGCTCTTCTTCGAGTCTCTGCAGTTCTTCCAGTTCTTTTTGTGATTCAGAGTCTGTATCTGCGTCAGCAGCAATGGAAGAAGTAACTTCACCATCATTTTTTTTGACTTCAATATCGGAGCCTGAACCACCACAGGCAACAAGTATAGTACTAAGTGTAAATAAGGATAAATAAATTCGTTTCATACGTTTAATTTGAATTCAAATTTATAATCAATTTTTGATTTCGCTTAATCCGGCCTGGTCATATGATTCGGATTCAATGACCTCAATAGCTTTCTGAAGAATTTCATTCGTCTCGTTATAGATCTGGAAGAATTCATTGTATCCCCAAAGATCCTGAGCTATTTTAGCTTTCAGCCTAAGTTGGAGCAGGTGTTTACTCTCTTCGTATTCTTCTTTATTCATTTCCCAATCTTCATTTTCATTCGCTACGTACTCGAAGAATTCATCCATGAACTTCTTATCCATTTCAAAGTTTTCCTTGAATTCTGGAAACTCCGCATATTTAGCAAGAATATCTTCACGATTCTTATCAACGTAATCGAGCGAGAATGCATTGACGTAACCTGATCGGATGAGATCCGAATAAAAATCAGTGATCTCATTCGTATCTAATGGAACGAATACATCCGGCATGATGCCACCTCCACCATAAACAGTGCGCTTGCTGAGCTTGGTAGTGTACTTGAGTGAATCAGGGAATTTAATCGAATCCTGGTGCATGAATTCCCCATGCTCATATCTTCTTGTTAAATCCGAATCATACTCATCAGCATCATCATATGGCTTTTGAATCCATCGACCTGTTGGTGTGTAATATCGAGCAATTGTCAAGCGAATTTGCGAGCCATCCGTCAGATCAATTGGACGCTGAACAAGTCCTTTACCGTAAGTCCGACGTCCAACGATTAATCCACGATCCCAATCCTGAACCGCTCCTGATAGGATCTCACTGGCAGAAGCAGAATATTCATCTGTCAGTATCACGAGCTTTCCTTTTTCCCAGGATCCATGATTTCCAGCTTTCAAGTCGTGACGTGGCTGCGCGCGCCCTTCTGAATAAACAATTAATTTATCATCGGACAAAAATTCATCCGCGAGGAATTTCGCCGCATATAAAAGTCCACCACCATTACCTTGAAGATCAAAAATCAGATTTTCCATTCCACTCTTCTTTAACTTGCGTATAGCAGTTTGTACCTCTTCCAGACTAGATCTGGAGAAAGAATTTAGTTTGATATAGCCCGTTTCAGGCGTGACCATATACGAGGCGTCCACTGAATTGATCGGAATGATATCTCTTGTGATCACAAACGCGATTGGCTCAGTAACTTTCTTTCTCTTAATAATCACTTTAACTTTAGAGCCTTTGTCACCGAGTAAACGGTCACGGACCATTGAATTCTTTAGTCCAATTCCAGCTACATTTTCATCTTCAATCGTTACGATCTTATCTCCGGGAAGTATCCCCAATTTTTCAGAAGGACCACCCGGGATGGTGGCAACAACGTGTAAAGTATCCTTTAGGATCTGAAATCGAATTCCTATTCCTACGAAATTTCCATTGATACGTTGATTGGCTTCATCCACCTCTTCTTTGGAAATAAAAGTGGAGTGGGGGTCTAACTTTTCTAACAAGGCTACTATGGCAGCATCGGTCAGCTCTTCATCATTCACATCATCAACATAGAGCTTATTTATGTATGTAAGTACTTCGTCAAATTTTTGGGTTGTTGCTATTTTATCTTCATCTACCTGGGCAAAACCAATAAAGATGAAACTGATAAAACTCAGGGCAGTAATAATCCTCATATCCTTCATTTTCTTATCTATTATTAAATAACGGAAATAATTTCAATTTAGTAACGATTACAGGTTTTAATTTATGTTAATCATCGCTGATAAACGAATGAACACGTAACTGTGGAATGAAATATGCAATCCGATGTTAAAAGCGTACAGATAATCCGTTATTTAGTTCACAAGAATGATGCAAAAGTTTTTAGGAATACATATTGTCTTTATTATTCTGTTTTGGAGTTTCGGAGTACATGCACAAAATCCAAAGCTAGATCGGCTGGAGATGTGGTATGCGCAAGGTCACTATCAAAAAGTTCATAGAAAGGCTAATAAGCTGCTGGATTTACCGGAATACGATTATTCAATTGTTCCAACATATTACAAGAGTATCAGTTTGATCCAGCTATGTCAGAATGATTTCTGGTTAGAGAAACACTACAATTCCATTTCAGTGGCGGGAGACCTCTTTCAGGATGTAAAAGTTCATCCGGACGGCCCCAAACTACTTGAAGCACACGTTTCAGAACTTTCCTGGCTTAAAAAGGATATGATGCAATGGGCATCTGATTTAAAACTTAAAGGAGACGATGAAACTTTTGTAAAGGTTCAGGATTTGATCGATTACATGTTTTCTAATGTGGAGATTCGTGACATTGTAAAAGAAGAAAATGTTGATCATGTAGATTCGGCGATTAACACAACAAATATTAAAGGAATTCGCGCTGAAATCGTTTCAACAGCCAAAAAGCAATTGGGCGTGCCCTATGTATGGGCAGGCAATACCCCAGATGGATTTGACTGTAGTGGATTTACGAGTTATGTCATGGGAGAACATGGACAAAGTCTTCCTCGCAGAGCATCTGATCAGTACGATTCCGCTACAAAAATAAAAGAGAAAAATGTTAAACCCGGGGATTTGGTCTTCTTCAATAACGGTTCGGGAATATCACATGTTGGCATTGTTGTTTCTCAGCCTGGCGAACCGTTGACGATGATCCATTCAAGTTCCAGTAAGGGGATAATACTGACGAACGTTTCTGCTTCGGAGTATTGGTTAAAAAGACTTCACGGTTACGGGACTTACGTTAAGTAGTCTTTTGTCGCATGAGCGTTGAGATCAGCACTGCAAGGCTTAACAGACCGAAACTGTATATTCCGATTGTATAGAGAATCGGTTCACCAAGCTTGAAAATAAGCAGAGTAGCCAAATACAAAGTTGATAGTAGAATTAGCCATTTGGTCAAAATGGAAGTCGATTTGTTGTCGTGAATTAAAGAAAAAAGTAATCGGGCCTCCTGTACAACGAACAGTGAAATCGTAAGACCCCACAGGGAATCGACGGTACTCCGTTGAAGATACATCAAGGTCGTGAAACCGACTATGAAGACGAGTAACAAGTTATTAACGAAATCTGCTTTCTCCTTAATAGCTAGAGTAAACCGATAAGTAAGCAGTGTAAGAAAGACCAATGATCCGAAAACAAGATTAATCATGTTCTTAATTGGGAATAGATCACCTGTAATTACTCGATAGACCAAAAATCCACACAGAGCGGCAACTATCACCAATAATAGATTTAATATTTTTTTCGATCCAAACATCCGTTCAAAAATAGTAAAAACAAAAAAGGCAGACGTAGATGTCTGCCTTGAATCGTATTAACTATTAAACACCTATAAGGAAACTTCTTCTTCTTCATTAATTGGTTTTCTGAAGATGATCTTATCGTCGAAGACATCCATAACTACATTCTGCGATTTATCGATGTTGCCGGACAGAATAGCTTTTGAAAGTTCATTCATAACTTGCTTCTGTATCACCCGTTTGATCGGTCTTGCACCAAAGAACGGATCGTACCCGGTTTTTCCAATCCACTCTTCAGCTTCCGCTGTAACGTATAGATCGATATCCTGTTCTTTCAATTTGCTTTTCAATTGATCTAACTGAATTTTAACGATTTCTACAATATCCTCCTCGGTTAATGGAAGGAACATAATAGTTTCGTCAATTCGGTTAAGAAACTCAGGGCGAATGGTCTGCTTTAAAAGACCCATAACTTCGATTTTCGCCACTGTTGCTGCATTTGCAAACTCGGATGGTTTAACACCTTCGAATTTTTCGTGGATCATATGAGAACCCAGGTTGGATGTCATAATGATTATCGTATTCTTGAAGTTTACGGTCCTACCTTTGTTATCAGTTAATCGACCGTCGTCAAGAACCTGAAGTAAAACGTTGAAGACATCCGGGTGTGCTTTCTCAATTTCGTCGAGCAATACAATAGAGTAGGGCTTGCGACGAACAGCTTCCGTTAATTGGCCACCCTCATCATAGCCAACATATCCCGGAGGTGCCCCGACTAAACGACTCACGGAGTGTTTCTCCTGGAATTCACTCATGTCAATTCTCGTCATAGCATTTTCATCGTTGAATAGATATTCAGCTAATGCTTTTGCTAACTCCGTTTTTCCGACACCAGTCGTACCAAGGAATATAAACGAACCAATAGGCCTCTTGCTATCCTGTAATCCGGCTCTGGATCTGCGCACGGCATCTGAGAGTGCTATGATGGCTTCTTTCTGACCTACGACTCTTTTAGAAAGTTCGTCTTCCAGATTCAAGAGCTTTTCGCGCTCGCTTTCCAGCATTTTGTTAACCGGTATACCGGTCCATTTAGAAACGACTTCAGCGATCTCTTCTGAGTCAACCTCTTCTTTGATCATTTTAGACTTCGACTGAAGTTCGATCAATTCTTCTTTTGATTTCTCAAGTTGCTCTTCCAGTTCTTTGATCCTACCATAGCGTATTTCAGCCACTTTACCATAGTCGCCGGATCTTTCTGCTTGATCCGCCTCAAGTTTGAGGTTTTCAATCTCTTCTTTTATGTTTTGAACTGCATCGACAACGTTTCGCTCACTTTGCCATTTAGCGTTAAAGGCATCGCGTTTCTCGTTGAGTTCAGCTAATTCTTTATCAATAGAAGCAAGTTTCTTGTCGTCTTTCTCTCTTTTGATCGCTTCTTTTTCAATTTCGAGTTGCATTACCTTTCGTTCGATTTCGTCCAGTTCTTCCGGTTTCGAGTTAATCTCCATTCGGAGCTTTGAAGCCGCCTCATCTATAAGGTCGATTGCTTTGTCAGGCAATTGACGTTCAGTAATGTATCGCTGTGATAATTCCACTGCACTGATGATTGCACTGTCTTTAATTAATACCTTGTGGTGATTCTCGTACTTCTCTTTGATCCCTCGAAGAATTGAAATAGCGTCTTCAGTCGAAGGCTCATCAACCATTACTGTCTGGAATCGCCGAACGAGTGCTTTGTCCTTCTCGAAATATTTTTGATACTCGTTTAGTGTTGTAGCACCGACAGCTCTTAATTCTCCTCTGGCTAATGCAGGTTTTAGAATATTAGCTGCATCCATTGCTCCTTCACCACCACCTCCGGCACCTACCAGTGTGTGGATCTCATCGATAAACAATATGATTTCACCTTCAGCCGCAATGACCTCTTTAACAACCGATTTTAATCGCTCTTCGAACTCTCCTTTGTATTTCGCTCCCGCGATTAATGCACCCATGTCGAGTGAGTAAACTACTTTCGACTGTAGGTTTTCCGGAACATCTCCTTCTATGATACGATGTGCAATACCTTCTGCAATAGCTGTTTTACCAACCCCTGGCTCACCAATTAGGATTGGATTGTTTTTCGTTCTTCGTGTAAGAATCTGTAGAACACGTCTGATTTCTTCGTCACGACCAATTACGGGATCAAGTTTTCCACTTCTTGCTAATTCATTGAGGTTTTTAGCAAACTTATCGAGCGACTGGTAGCTTCCCTCGTGACTATGCGAAGTCACACGGTCTCCTTTACGAAGTTTATCAATGGCTGCTTTCAGCTCCTTTTTATTGATTTTATTATCCTTTAAAAGTTGTCCAACTGCATCGCTGGAATCTGATAATGCATATAATAGAATATCGACGGACAAGTACTCATCGTTCAGCTTTTTCATTTCAGTCATCGCTTTACTAAGCGTCTGATTCATCTGATTCGACAAATACATCTGGCCACCCGAAACTTTCGGATAGCTGTCGATAATCTTGTCTAACGCCATCGATATCATCTTGATATTGGCATTTAATTCCTTAAATAGGTAAGGAGTAACGTCGTGATCCACCTCTAGTATTGCTTTAAGGATGTGACCTGACTCAATAGTCTGATGCTGGTTTTCAGTAGCCAATTGCTGAGCAGTCTGAAAAACCTCCTGTGTTTTTATGGTAAATTTATTTGCGTCCATCTCTGGTATGATTTAGTTGATTAATTCGCTTTGTTACGAACAAATCACACACCAAAGTCCATATTCATGAATTATCAAGAAATTTTGACAGTATCTGTTTGTAAATAGCGCCAAATTGACTGATATCATGGCGTCTCAGGGCTTATTAACAGAAAAATGTCAGGTTATTAACAAAAATCGTAACCATTTAGTCTTAACGACGTAATAATGAGTCCAAACAAACAACTGACATGAATACAAAACTAATTCTAATAGGATTGCTCATTTCAGGCAATCTGTTAGCCAACGAAGCAAATATTTCCAAAGACGAATATGTGAAAATGTGGAAGTCCGTGGCAATAAGCGAGATGATTGATCACGGTATCCCTGCAAGTATTACACTTGCCCAGGGAATTCTGGAAAGTTCAAGCGGTAATTCTTTATTAGCTCAAAAAGGCAATAATCATTTTGGTATTAAGTGTCATGGATGGGAAGGGAAGAAGATGTATAAAGATGATGATGAAGCAAACGAATGTTTTCGTGTATACAAGAACGCTGAAAGTTCATTCATCGACCACAGTGATTTTCTAAGACAATATGAGCGATACGCTTTTCTATTTACGTATGACAAAACTGATTATAAATCTTGGGCTCATGGTCTAAAGAAGGCGGGATATGCTACTAATCCAAAGTATCCATCACTCTTAATTAAGATTATTGAAGATCTTGAGCTTTACAACTACGACGAGATCGGAGATTCAAATAACTTTCCAGAACTCACTGCTGAGACGAAAGAAACTAATGCACCCCAGCAATTTACAAATACGCATGATGTGATCAATCATGAATACGGTGTGAAATATGTTGTCGCGAAAAAAGGAGATACTTTTTATCAAATAGCACAGGAATTTGGGTTGAATTTGGCTCAATTGCATCGATTCAATGATTTTTCGGAGCAAAAGGATGTACTTACTCCGGGAGACATTGTGTACATCCAGCCAAAGCGCAGAAGAAATTTATTTAAACAGGAAAAAACAACTCTTTCATCAGATATGAGTGTTCGAGAAGCCTCTCAGGTTTTCGCTATCAATGAAAGATCATTAATGAGATTAAACGAACTCACCAATAGCAGCGACGTGTTGCAGAAAGGTGAAACGATAACCCTCCGCTAATATGGGATTTTCCATGTGAGGTTTTTAGTTTGTTGTTGTTTGTTGAAGGGTTCCAGTTAGCGGAACCCTTCTTTTATTATTGAAATCTCAGATCTCTTATTCTGCATAATAGGATTCAAATAATTGACAATATTAGCTTATTGGATATCAGATGTATATAGTTGAATCAATCATAGAGGGACTTTAATAAAATACTCCTTTTTTTAGCTTAATTATTAAATTCTTATCTCTATTTTAGAGCATTCGACCATATAAACATTATGAAACCGTCAACGGAATTATTTAAACTGATCAAATCGCTCACAAAGTCTGAAAAACGATTTTTCAAGCTCAGCTCATCTTTGCAGTCAGGAGAGAAAAACTATCTCAAGATATTCGATTTTATTGAAGCACAGGCTGAATATGATGAAATTGCATTAAAAGAGGCCTATAAGGATGAAACTTTCATCAAACACCTGCCATCAGAGAAAAATCATCTGTACAAATTGATCTTAAAAAGTTTGAGGTCATATTACTCTGAACAGAGTGTAAGCAGTTCGCTAAAGCAGGAAATTAAAAACGTCGAAATACTATACAACAAAGCGCTATACAAGGAATGTGAAAAGTTTGTATCACGTGCAAAATCGATTGCAAAGAAATATGAAAAGTTCTATTACTGGTTTGAATTGATCAATTGGGAGAAGCAGTTATTAGAATCTGCATACGAATCAGGTGAATTTGGAACAGACCTGGATAAGTTGATTGAAGAAGAGGAAATGGTGATCGCTCGTCTAAGAAACCTGGCCGAATATCAAGTCATTTACTCAAAGATCAACTTAGTTTTCCGATCGGGTGGATTTACGCGAAATGAAAAAGAAAGACAGGTTGTTTCCGATATTGCTGACTACCATTTGATTAAAGGCAAAAACACCGCACTTTCTACTAAGGCAGCATCTATTTGTTATTACATCAAGGGTCTCTGTGCAGCTACGAACAGAAATTACGAGGATAGTTTTCAGTTCTTTAACCGGACAAGAGAAATTCTGGACAATAACCCGTCCATCAAAGTAGATGTAAGTCAGCGTTACGTAATGACACTGATCCACTTATTGCGCTGTTACATCGATAGTGGTGATTTTAAAGAAGCTGAAAGTCTTATAAAGGAAATACGTGCTTTGCAAGGGACGAAAGGGTTTAATTCCATTGACATTTCTGTGCGAATATTTGCCAACACCTATAATCAGGAACTGGTCTTATTACATAAGATCGGTAATTTTGACAAGAGCGTAAAACTTATTCCGGTAATTGAAAAGAAGCAGGTTGAGTTTGGAGAGAAAGTAAGTAAAGAGATGGAAGTCTTGTTCACGTATAACAAGGCGTACAGCTATTTCGGAATAGGTGATTATAAGACTGCCTTATCATATATTAACGAGGTCTTGAATGATAACGAGCAGAAGTTACGACAGGATATCTATAGCTTCGCTCGCCTCTTCAACCTGGTCATTCATTTTGAACTGGAAAACTACGAATTCCTGGAATATGTCGTGAAATCAGCTAATCGCTATCTGAGTAAGCACGAGAGGGACTATGAGATAGAGCAGATTTGTATTAAATACATCAAAAAACTCGCTAAGACGCCATCCAGAGTTAATCGAATAGAACTATTCGAGAAAATGGAGCAGGAAATAGGAGGCTTACTTAAAGATCACAACGAGCGTGTAATTCTTGAATATTTTGATATCGAAGCATGGATTCGAAGTAAATTGATGAAGATTTCATTTACGGATGCTGTAGAGGATCTTATAAGCGAACGTGTCAACTAAAGCTGTTGATTATCCAGACAGACCTTCACTTTAATTGCTATTTTTGTGTTCCAAATTTCTTATTGAATGGCAAAGAAATACACGACTAGAGCAGAAGATTATTCCAAATGGTATAACGAATTGGTTGCGAGAGCAGACCTAGCCGAGCATTCGGATGTAAAGGGGTGCATGATAATCAAACCTTATGGCTACGCAATCTGGGAAAACATGAGAGATGTTCTCGATGTTAAGTTCAAAGAGACCGGTCACTCCAATGCTTACTTCCCGATCTTTATTCCAAAGCGTTTATTTGAGGCAGAAGAGAAAAATGCGGAAGGATTTGCTAAGGAATGTGCTGTTGTTACTCACTATAGACTTAAGGCAGATCCAAATCAAAAAGGAAAGCTCATGGTCGATCCGGAAGCAAAGCTGGAAGAGGAACTCATTGTGCGCCCCACCAGCGAGGCTATTATTTGGAACACCTATAAGAGATGGATACAATCATATCGTGATTTGCCAATCCTAATTAACCAGTGGGCTAATGTTGTTCGATGGGAAATGAGAACAAGAATATTTCTCCGTACGGCAGAGTTCCTTTGGCAAGAAGGACATACTGCGCATGCGACTAAGGAAGAAGCGATTGAAGAAACAGAACGAATGTGTGATGTTTATGCGGATTTCGCTGAAAACTATATGGCTGTTCCTGTAATTAAGGGATTGAAATCACCTAGTGAGCGATTTGCGGGTGCAGAAGAAACATATTGCATAGAAGCAATGATGCAGGACGGAAAGGCGCTTCAAGCAGGTACTTCTCACTTTTTGGGACAGAATTTTGCACAAGCATTTGACGTGAAGTTTGCCGATGCGGAAGGAAAACTGGAGTATGTGTGGGCTACTTCCTGGGGTGTTTCGACGCGCCTGATGGGTGCATTGATTATGACGCATTCAGATGATGATGGAATGATTGTTCCTCCTCGCCTTGCTCCGTTACAGGTTGTTGCGGTACCAATCTATAAAACAGAAGAGGAGTTGAAGGCGATTACGGAGAAGTTCGATCAGTTATCGAAAGAATTAGCAGCAAAGGGTATAAGCTTCAAGTTTGATGACGACGATAACCGACGCCCGGGATGGAAGTTTGCGGAGTACGAAGCAAAAGGTATACCGGTGCGCCTGGCAATGGGTCCACGTGATCTGGAGAATGGCAATGTCGAAGTTGCCAGACGAGACAACAAGACGAAAGAAGTTATACCATTCGAAGGTGTTGCAGATGTTATTGAGGGCTTGATGGAAGAAATACAACAGAATATTTACGATCGAGCAGTAAAATTCAGAGAAGAACATACACACGTCGTCGATTCATACGATGAATTTAAGTTGCGTCTGGAAGCAGAAGGCGGATTCTATTTAGCGCATTGGGATGGCACGGAAGAAACGGAAGAGAAGATCAAAGAAGAAACAAAAGCGACTATCCGCTGTATTCCTTTGGAAAGGGATGAAGAGGAGGGAGTATGTATGGTGACCGGCAAGCCTTCTAAAGGACGTGTCATCTTCGCAAAAGCTTATTAATATGGAAGAGTTAAGAGATGAAATCGTCGATCTGCTTATCAACAAGGCAGCAGTAAAGCAGGATGTTGCTGATTACTCAGAGGGCGTATTGGAACGGTTTAAAGAAGTTGCGAAAGACGAGTTGAGTGAACTTCGAAAAGTTATTAATGATAAACGTGTTAGACTTCGATTCGATGATAAAGGACAGCACGAGTTTGTTATTTATGTAGGAAGTGATGTGCTCGTTTTTCAATTACATCGAAACATATTTCGACTTCCGGATGAAAACCCGATGTGGAATACACCCTATTTGAAGGAAAATGGTGCGAATGGCTACTTTGCCATTATAAACATCTACAATTTCCTTGCGGAGTCATTTGAACAAAACAGATCGAATGATGCTGGCTATCTGATTGGGCGGATCTTTATGAATCACAATGAACACTTCATGGTGGAAGGGAAAGGTCAGCTCGGATTCTTATTCCGCGATCTCGAAAATAGCATTATTACAGATGATCAGATACGGCACATTATCCAATGCTCTATTCAATTTGCTATCGAATTCGATCTAATTACACCACCATATGATCTGATTGCAGAAGCTAGTGTACTGGAAATTCAGGCGATTAGCTCTGAATTGCAGGTGGCAACCGGCAAGCGTTTGGGATTCAGATTCGGAAGTGAGAACCCGGATATCGGCTAAAAAAATAGTCATCTTGTTTGTCGTTAAATAAATTCAAATTATATTTGCACCCGCCTATGCGGTAGATAGGCTCCTGTTTGGAGAATTGAAATAATTTGAGGCCCATTCGTCTAGTGGTTAGGACGCCAGGTTTTCATCCTGGAAACAGGAGTTCGATTCTCCTATGGGCTGCTAAATTTTTTTGGCCCATTCGTCTAGTGGTTAGGACGCCAGGTTTTCATCCTGGAAACAGGAGTTCGATTCTCCTATGGGCTGCAATAATAATTTTAAACAAAGAAAAATGGCGAATCATAAGTCAGCTTTAAAAAGAATCAGATCAAGTGAAGTAAAAAGACTTCGCAACAAGTATCAGCATAAGACAACGCGTAACGCGATACGTGACCTTCGTGCTGAAACAAAGAAGAAAGACGCGGAAAAGAAGCTGCCGTCCGTATTCAACATGATCGATAAATTGGCTAAAAAGAACATTATTCACAAGAATAAAGCAGCTAACTTGAAGTCGAAGTTGCAAGTTTACGTGAATAACCTTTAAGATACTTCACAAATAAGTGATTGAGGGGGCAATGCCCCCTTTTTTTATACTTTTATCGCGCATCTACGTTATGTACAGTATGCGATCCTTTTTAAGCATCATATTTCTTTTGGCTTTCCATTGCGCGATGGGACAACTACAGTTCTATGCAGATACATTGACGTATTTCGATCGCATAGGAGGAAGGCTCGATTCGGTAGACATCGCGAATGCACTAACACCAACCTCATTTAACGGCGGTAGAGCTATTTGGGGACCCTCAGGCGCGACAACTGAAAACTTACTTCATGATCGGACGCGCAGGGTGTTTGATCGTAAAACAGAGATGAAACAGATGCGTTTTTCAGCGCTGCCTCATATTGGTTTCGCATACTCCTTCGGTGGACAAAGCTCTCAATTCCTGCGAGCCGAGTATCAACAAGCATTCACGCAAAGCACACTACTTAACATTGACATTGTTAAAAACAGGGAAGAAGGTTATCTCCGAAATGGATCTTACGATAATAGTCAGCTGAATATAGCTTTTCAACATTCCGGGAATATTTATAGTACGAAGCTTAGTGCTTTCTATTATACAACAGATGTAACTCATAACGGAGGAGTGACTACTGATTCATTAATTGAGGATTTCGGTTTGATTTTCACGCCCGTGAATAAGGCAAGTTCAAATAGTCTCTATAAAACAGCACTTGTCAATGTTAACAATTACCTGGATGTGATAAGAGATTCAACCAGGCAGCTGGGACTGATCACAAAGCATCGCTATGATATATCAAACCGAGAGTTTACAGAAAGTGATACGCTTTACGGACTTTATAGCGAAGTCAACATTGATAGTCTTTCTACGCGGGACCAGTACAATATTCCTGCGATTCGAAACGGTATAGGTTTGTTTGGAAGTCTTGGGAATCATTTCTATGCCGATGTGTCATTCGATCATCGTTATTGGCGATATCAAAATCTAGGAGTTAATAGTGATACGAACGAAACTTATGCCTCCGGCAATGCCACGTTTGCCTTAAATGACTTAAGGTTATCAGCAGATTTTGATATCAACCTAACCGGTGCATACCAGGGTGTTCAATCAGGAATAGCATTTGATTTCAACAGAAAAGCATTTAAAGTGTCAGGGAGACTTAGCTACGATGCTGCTGCTCCGGATGTAATGAATCGTTATCATTTTGCCAATAACTATGCATATGACCTTAAAAACATTCAGCAAAACCAGATCCTGAGTGCGTCTGCCAGCGGGAAATTGAACTTAGTAGATTCAATCCTGTTTGTTGGGGCTGACTTTAATATGCATCAACTGGATAAGTACTATTTGTTTGATGGAAGTTCATGGCGGAATGATACCTTGCAAGGATACTCTTTTTACAGCGCTTCCATAAATCTTGGCTTATCTATCAAGGCTTTGAATATTCGAACAAGGCTCGTATTTGCACGTGACCCTGGGGGTTATCTTCCTAAAATGCAGTCCTATTCTAGAATATACCTGAAACGCAAGGTGTTTAAAGCTCAAAAACTTGAACTGTTGGTTGGTGCAGAGCCGCAGTGGTCAGCTTCTTATCGTCAAAGAGTTTATCTGCCGTATGCAGATATGATGTATTGGTTTGATGAATCCAGTGAAACCGGCTCACTATTTAACCTGCATGCATTCTTAGGTTTTAAACTGGATGAATTCCGATTCTATGTTCGATATGAAAATATCGGCTATTTCTGGAATGATCAAACGACATATGTGATGGATAATTATCCGCTAGCTGGTCAGCGATTGCGTGTGGGTATCACCTGGGACTTCTATAACTAAAAAGACAGAAGCAGTCAACTTATTGACTGCTTCTATACCTAACCTACCTTTTACAACTAAACCTACACTAAATTTAGAAGCAAGTAGGGTCAAATCCAAAATTCAGACGGGTTAATGAGCAAATTGCAGTTCCCAATGAATTTTAGATAGTTTTCGCCATATAAATCGGTGCTCTGCATGTTGTTTAGAACCTTTCATTATATTTGAAGCCAAATTCAGAATCAATGGGATTATTAGAAAATAAAGTGGTGCTGATCACAGGGGCATCAAGAGGAATTGGAAAAGCAATAGCCGAAGAATGTGTTAATCAGGGGGCGAAAGTGGCCTTCACATATCTTTCTTCTGAAGAAAGAGCGAAAGCTCTTGAGCAGGAATTAACTGCCAATGGAGGAGAAGCAAAAGGATTTAAATCGGATGCATCTAAGTTTGACGATGCACAAGCACTTGTGGACCAGGTTGTGGAAGCTTACGGAACGATCGATGTCCTTGTTAACAACGCGGGAATCACCAGAGACACCTTGTTGATGCGAATGACGGAAGAGCAGTGGGATGAAGTCATTAACACGAATTTGAAATCGGCCTTTAATTTGACCAAGGCTGTGCAGCGACCTATGCTAAAGGCACGCAGTGGATCGATCATTAATATGTCATCTGTTGTAGGAGTTAGCGGTAACGCAGGTCAGGCGAACTACGCAGCCTCTAAAGCTGGATTAATTGGGTTCACTAAATCAGTGGCGCAAGAGCTGGGATCGAGAAATATCAGATGTAATGCTATCGCACCCGGATTCATCGAGACTGAAATGACAGACGCTCTGGATGAAAAGGTAGTGAATGAATGGAGAAACGCGATTCCGTTAAAAAGAGGCGGGACACCGTTGGATGTAGCAAACCTTACAGTATTCCTGGGTTCAGATATGTCAGGGTACATCACGGGCCAAACCATTCAGGTTTGCGGTGGTATGCTCATGTAAGCAACAAAAAAACTTATAGATATAAGACCTCTAACGAATGATAGGGGTCTTTTTTATTTTAAGCCGATTGATAATGGTTGCTCCTTTATCCATAATGGCCTTCAGTAAATCATAATACAGAACGAAATAGGAAATTACGGAGAGCAACCATATGAATACCAGGTTCGCCCAATAGGTTCTAACCTTCAATCCAAACGGGTATTTGTAAGGTGCATAAAAATGCGTTTCGAAGAAAGCCTTATCCGTAGGATCGTTGTAAACGGGATCATCGTTCTGATAAATCTCATGATCGATGGTTAGGATTTTGTTTTCTTCAAGTCGATTGGTTAACAGGTCTTCCAATGCTTCATTAGTAATTCTCATTTTCAACTCCTTGTATTTATCCGGACCAAGCTTGTCAATGAAAGATTGAATGCTGTCGTTCATCTTATTGGCGGTTGAATTGAAATGCATGTGAAGGGTGTCAAGAAAGCCCCAGATAGCCTTGAAGTCAGCGTCTGAATCCATCTCCTTGTTCTTGAGGTCTTCAATACAATTATAGCAATCTAATCCACTGATCCTGGCATCTTCTTTTTCAATCTCATTAATCAAAAGCAGACGGGCGTTTTCTTTAGCTTTTTCAGAAGAAGATGGGTCGATCATTGTCGTAACATTCGTTTCCATTTCAGGAACCCAGAAATCTTTTTTCCAGGTAGCTTTTGACTTTGCAGCTTTGTGAACAAAGTAGTTCTTTTCAAGACTGTTATTTGTTTGTTGTTCAACAGTGATAGCCTCATATGCCCATCTGGACACCATCATTTCACCTACCCATGGAACTTTCGTAGATGCTGAAAGAGAGGGGTGTAGCTTATCGAATTTGACGATCACTCCACTGAATAACAACTGAGGAATGATTAACAGTGGTACAATTATATAAATTACCTTTGCCGAGTTGAAAGCGCTGGAGATGTTCAGGCCTGCCAGATTTGAAACACAGGAGGTAGAAAAAAGAATAAGCCAGTATTGCCACCACATTCCTGGAACTTCAAGAATCAGGTTTCCAATCAGTACAAAACTTAAGGACTGGATGGCTGAAATAGTGAACATGATTAATACCTTCGATCCCAAATAGCTGTTCCTCGATAAATTCAGGAACTTTTCTCGAGCTAGTATCTTCTTGTCTTTATTGATTTCTTCAGCGGCAACTGTTAGTCCCAGAAAGATGGCGACAATTACCGAAATAAAAACATATTGCGGAATGTTCTGATTTTTGAAAAAGATATAGTCGTCAATGCCGCGTGCCCAATCGAAATACTTAATAAAAAACGAAAGTACTAATGCCAGGGCAGGGGCGACCAGTAGATTCACCATGACATACTGCATGTTAGAGATCTTACTTAGGGTATCTCTTTTTAAGTAGGTCATAAACTGCCTCATCCGTGAAGGTAATTTCGCTCTCACCTGAGGCGGCTTATCTATGAGATCAGTATTGTATTTATTTTTGTGGCGTAGATACAACTCGTGCCAATCCTTGGGTTCGCGTTTACGATAATTGGTTTCATTTCCGTATTCATCGACAATTTTAGCATCGATAATATTAAAGATCTGTTCCGGATTAACATTACCACAGAGACTACATTCCCTTTCATGCGAGTTACCATGAAATGAGAAAGTCTTAAAGTGAGCTACTGCATTTAATGGAATACCATCATAAATCGGGTATCCTCCCACATCCATGATAATCAGACGATCAAATAATTTGAAAATGTTTGATGATGGCTGATGGATAACGACAAAAACGAGCTTACCATTTAATGATAACTCTTTAAGCAAATCCATGATGTTTTCAGAATCTCTACTTGAAAGTCCTGATGTTGGTTCGTCAACAAAGAGTACTGCAGGCTCACGTATGAGTTCCAGGGCAATGTTCAAACGCTTACGCTGTCCACCGGAGATCACTTTTTCAAGAACGGATCCAACCTTGAGTCTTCGGGCTTCATATAAGCCGAGGGACTTCAATACTTCAATTACCTTTTTAGCCAGCTGCTGATCCGTTAAATGGCCCATACATAGGCGCGCACCATAGAATAGGTTTTCGAAAACAGTGAGTTCTTCGATCAAAATATCGTCCTGACTAACGTTTCCAATAATACCCTCCAGTAGTTCCGGGTTTTCGTGAAGATTGATGCCGTTGATCTCAACAGAACCAAATGTGGGCTCCATCTTACCATTCATGATGTTCAACAGGGTTGTTTTACCTGTTCCTGAACCACCCATGATACCAATCAACTTGCCTTCGTTTGTGCTAAAGGATAATTTTCGAACCGCTTCCTTTCCTGATTTAAAGGAGTGGATGACGTTATTCATCTTGAAGCTAATTCGCTGGTGATCTTCAACTTTATTGACCTTCGAAACGATGTCAGAGTAGAAGATCTGACTACTCTTGGTTGTTCTTACGGTAGATCCAACGTTAAAGACATGAGTTTTGTCGTTAGCAACGATCTGACCATTGATGTACAATTCATCTAGGCCATAATACTTAAAGAAGATAGCTTTAATCGTTGGGACAAATATCGCATGAATGGGAGCGTCGAGTCCTTCAGCGTAAGCTGAAATTCCCTTTTCAAGCTCTAGATCCTTTGAATCGGTGTAGTACACGTGATTCTTCTCATCTACAATCTCGTCTTTGTTTGAATCAATAAAGCGACTGATCTGATTGAAGTCATCATGTTCGATATGGAAGGAGTCTGCCACCGTGTTAACGAATTCGATTTCACGTTCCGTCTTAATATTGTCAGCATTGATAAACTCGATAATGCGAATCAGCACGAGGAACTTCTGACGTTGCGTCAACTCCTTGTTGATTTGTTCGCAGATTCTTAAAACCTTTACGGACTGCAGTGAGGTGCGCTTTTCGCCACCTGATTTAGAATAAAGCTTCCCACGTGTGGTGTTCAGGAAGTCATCAAATATCTTGAGGTACTTGTTTACATCGGCAGAACTGAGCTCAGATTTGAGGTAAGCTTCAATGATCTCCTTGCCTTTCGTACTCTGGATGGAAAGGGACTCGTCAGAATTGTCATCAAAAGAAACTTCGTCAACCTTTGCAACAATCGCAAAGAGTTGCATTAAGGCACGAAGAATTCTTTCACTCATTCAATTGCTTAATACTATTTTTTGAAACCGATCAGCATTACGACACAACCCGTAACTTTCAGGTCCATGTCAAGCTCTGTTTCTATGGTAACGGGAAGAGTTTCAACTACTTTGAAATCCCAATAAGGTGCGTTTTTGTAGTTCTTGTTAGAGAAAAGGATGTTTCCTTCAAGATCCCTGATCGTGAAGATTACATAATTCTCATCAGATCCTGCACTAGTTGCAATTCTATAGGTAGAACTACCAAAGAATGTTGTCTTAAATTCAGCTTTCTCCCGATCTAGAAAAGCCGTATAAACCTGACCATCGGAAATAAACTCTGATCCACCTGTTTCAGTATTCAAAAGCTCTTCTGTATTTTTTACGATACGCTCACAATCTTGCGCAAATCCTACGTTTACACTAACAGCTGTTATAAGGGCGATAAGGAATAATTTCATCAGATTAGGCTTTTATAATGTTAGTTCTAATTTCTCTTAGCTTCGTTACAATTTCTTCCATTACTTCTTCTGTAAACTCCACTTCAAGTTCGTGATGGAAAGTCGTAAGCTTAGCTTCTTCATCTGTTTCAGGTGCAGAATATTCATAGTTGAATTGGATCTTATCGAACGACACTTTCAGTTCTTCCATCCCTGCTATTAATTCATCGTTAGCTCCTGATTTATTGTACGTGTTTAGAAGGTCAATGATCGAATTAAGCGACTGCTTTTGTTCACCTATTCTTCGTTTGATCTCTTCACTGTCCTTTTTGGCATTTAGTTCACAAGCAATGTAGATTGATTCAACCCAACCACCTGTAAGAATTAATGCTGAAGTTGATTTACGATTCGCATTCTTAAGGAAGTTGTCCGACTTCTTAAATGCATCTGACATTAAAATAATCATCGAATCTTCATCATTGCTATTTGCCTCGAATCTGGAAATAAAGCTTGAATCAAATGCAGCGTCAAGCCCAAGTTGAGCAGTTAACTTTTCAACTGCATTCAAATATTTTAAAGATGTATTCTTCTGATTGTAAAGAGCCGAATAACCCAAATCAGTTCCGTATATACCCAAATTCAGGGCCTGCTGATATTCAGTTACATAGTCGTTAACAGCAGCATCACTATTCAAGAGGCTTTTATCGAATGAAAGGTCGAGATTCTTGATCAGGTAAGCCGTTTGTACCGGTGACGGAATACTGAAGATCTTCCCATCGAATACGGTGTTTAACGCACTGTTAGGATCGAAAACATCCTGATCTACAGGAGTTTCCTCTTCTGTAGGACCGCACGATACCATCAATGCGCCCAATGCAATGCTAAAAAGATAAGGGTTAAGTTTTGTCTTTTTCATAAAGTGTCGTCTTCGTTTACGAAATGTAAAAATAGTAAAAATAGAGATATATCAAGTGAATTGTTAATTTTGTTTGTAAGTCAAGCAGAATATGAATATCAGACCAAGACGAAACAGAAAAAGTGCCGCTATTCGGGACATGATAAGTGAGACCAATTTAGGGGTTGAAAATTTGATTTATCCCTTATTCCTTATTGAAGGTTCGGGAATTAAAGATGAGATCAGCTCGTTGCCGGGTAATTACAGGTGGTCTTTGGACCTGCTTTTGGCCGAGATAGACAGCTGTATCAAGTTGGGAATAGATAAATATGTACTGTTTCCGGTTGTTTCGGAAGATAAAAAAGACAAGGTTGCGAGTTATAGCTACGCCGAAGATAACTTCTACCTGAAAGCTATCTCTGAGATCAAGAAGCATTTTCCTGAAGTCTCATTGATGAGTGACGTAGCCATGGATCCGTATTCTACAGATGGACACGATGGTCTGGTTGAAAACGGTTTAATCTTAAATGATGAGACGCTCCCAATATTAGGAAAAATGGCTATCGCACAAGCGCAGGCCGGTATAGATATCATCGGACCAAGCGACATGATGGATGGACGTGTTGCGTTTATTCGTGAAGCACTGGATTCACATAATTTTCAGGATGTAAGCATCATGTCCTATTCAGCAAAATACGCCAGTGCTTTTTATGGACCTTTCCGCGATGCACTTGATAGTGCACCAAAAGGAGGTGACAAGAAGACGTATCAAATGAATCCGGCAAACCGCAAGGAAGCCTTGCGAGAAGCTTTCCTGGATATAGAAGAAGGAGCGGACATGTTAATGGTGAAGCCGGCAGTGTGTTACCTGGATGTGATTAGCGATCTAAAGTCAAACTGTGAAGTACCGATTACAGCCTACAACGTTAGTGGTGAGTGCGCTATGATCTATGCGGCCTCTGCCAATGGTTGGCTCGACTATGAAGCTGCAATGTCCGAAATGCTTTTAAGTATTCGTCGGTCAGGAGCAGACGGTATCTTAACATATTTTGCCAAAGATTTTGCCGCGTTGCAAAACAAATAAAGATAAAATCCGTACCTTCATTTAAACGAAGTGCAGGAATGGAAGATCACGATTTTTATCCTCAAAAACCCGAACTTATAGAGCATCAGCCTAAAAGTAGTTTAGCGCTGACAATCTTCTCTATTGTTATGTTCGTATTGGTTTTTATCCTGCTTTTTGGGGACATGCTCAACTTCATCATTTATCTACTGGTTGTACTTCTGATTCACGAGCTTGGTCATTTTGCTATGATGAAACTTTTTGGCTATCGGAATGTGCGAATGTTGTTCATTCCTTTGATGGGAGCGTTTGTTCAAGGCAAGAAGTCTAACTACTCTCAAAAACAGAGCTTTATAGTCACAATAATGGGTCCGATTCCAGGAGTGATAATTGGCGCGGTTTTGATGTGGTACGGCAACGTCGTACACTCGTATTGGATGGTGGAATTGAGCTCGCTCTTCCTCTTACTTAACCTGATTAATTTGCTACCGCTTGACCCTTTAGATGGTGGACAGTTATTTAAATTATATGTCCACAAGAACTATGAATTGTTCCTGATGATTTTTGCCTTGATATCATCACTTTTGATCATTGGTGTTGGTTGGTTGCTCAACAGTTATATAATCATGTTATTTGGCTTTTTCATGGCCTTTCGTGTTCGGGCGCTTCAAAAGCAATACCAGATGCATCGGGAATTACGAGGCAAAGATGTAGAAATCGCAGTTAACTATAAATTTCTGAGTAATAAGGACTTTGTCAAAATTAAAAATGTGGTTCTTGCACATACGCCACAGCTTAAAAAGTTCATAGATGCTGTTCCAAGTGAAGAGTCAGATCCGATTATTGCTAGTCAGGTCAACAACGTCTTGATTACCCCGATTGAACGAGATGCATCCATGCTGTTTAAAGTGTTAATGCTCTTTCTCTGGGTAGCTTCTTTCGCTGTCCCATTCTTACTTTATTTTACGCTGGACTTCCCATGGTTAAGGTCAGTTCTGATGTTTTAACCATGTACAGCGAAGGACAAAAAATCGTTTTTCTGCATGAGCCGGGTGGCGGAGTTATTACTCAAATACCGGATTCCCATAATGTGATTGTGCTTTGTGATGACGGATTCGAACGCAAATACAACATCAACTCAATTACCCATGTGAGAGGCGAGGATTATCAGCTCGATGATTTTATTCCGAAAGACGAAGAAGGATCGGGCAATGAAGTGGACAAGGCCATTCGCTATAAAAAGCAGAGAAGAGGGGAGTTGTGGGAGATCGATCTTCACATTGAATCCCTTGTTGATTCACATCAGGGTTGGTCCAATAGGAAGATTGTGCAAACTCAATTAGAAGCTTGCCGACAATTTATCGAGAAAGCCCAGGATAAGAAAATAAGGAATGTCGTGATCATACATGGCTTTGGGGAGGGTGTCTTGCGATCTGAGGTGCGTTCGTATTTGAATCAAATCGAAGGAGCCGAATACCTGGACGCTGACTATCAAGAGTATGGAGGTGGAGCAACACAGGTTATTCTGAGGTATAGTTATTAAAACTCAAACATTCATTAGTAAATACTTAGTTTTTCGTCAGCTAGTTGTATAAGTAGATGAAGTAATTCAATGATGTCGCGATGCACAACCAGATGAAATAGGGCAGAATGAGAATCGACCAAATTCCTAATTTTTTAGAATAAAGCACGATGAAAATCCCTATAAGGAGCGTAAGCACAATTATGATCATCAAGCCGATCAACACCTGGTGGAAATAAAAGAAAGCCGGATTCCAGCTTACATTCAGCATCCACTGAGTAATGAACAAAATGATCAATAGCTTTTTGTTTAGAATCAACTCGTATGCCTTTGCCATATAAAAGCTAAAGCACAGCATAATGCTTGTCCAGGCTGCACCAAAGACCCAACCCGGAGGAGTCCAGGGAGCCTGATTAAGATTTGAATACCAATCTCCGAGAGGTCCATTGCCCATTAGAAATCCACCGATACCTAGTGCGCCGAAGTTCAGGATCAGAAAAAGAATGATTCTACGTGTCATGTGATTAATTTATAATTCCTGCTTTATAAGTATTAATAGCTCGCTCTCTTGCGAACTTGTGCTCTACCATTGGCTTCGGATAATTCAATGAGTCCACTTCCGGCACCCACCGTTGAATATATGAAAGTTTCGGATCAAACTTTTTTACCTGCTCAGTTGGATTAAATACCCGAAAATAAGGTGCTGCGTCACACCCTGTCCCTGCAGCCCACTGCCAGTTACCATTATTGGAAGAAAGCTCATAGTCTAGTAGTTTTTGAGCAAAATAGGCTTCACCCCAACGCCAATCGATCAAAAGGTGTTTGCAGAGAAATCCTGCCGTTATCATACGCACCCGATTATGCATATATCCTGTTTGATTGAGTTGTCGCATTCCTGCATCCACCAAAGGGTAACCGGTTTCGCCATCACACCATTTCTTAAATTCTCCTTCATTATTGCGCCATTGAATTCCGTTGTACTTCGAACGGAAATTTTGGTCAACTACATGAGGGAAATGATAAAGAATCTGAAAGAAGAATTCCCTCCAGATCAATTCACTTAAGAATACGTCATTATTGTGTTCGGTTTTAAGTATTTCATTAATTAATTGACGGATGCCAATTGTTCCAAACCTCAAGTGTGGTCCTAATTTGCTTGTTGCATCCAGAGAAGGAATATCCCTTGATTGAACGTATTTATCTAAAACGGATAAATCATATGCTTCAACGTTAACCGAACTTCTTTTAAACCCGATCTCTTCCAGTTTAGGAAATCTCGACTGATGTATGAACCAATGATTGCCACTTTCAACAATATTTACCGGGACTTCGAATTTTTTCAGCCAGGCATTCTTATAAGGAGTATATACGGTATATGGTTTCCCATCCGACTTCAGTATCTCATCTGCTTCAAAAATGACCTGATCTTTAAAGCTTTTAAAATCGATGCCTTTGCGCTGTAATAATTGTTTGATGGATTCATCTCGCTCACGAGCATATGGTTCGTAGTCGCGATTACAGTATAAGCTGTCAATCGCAAATTGGCCACACAGCTCTTCAAACACCTTTATTGGATCACCAACCTTAATCAGGATTCCGGAACCTAATTTCGTGAGCTCTTCTTGTATCTCGATTAGTTTATCATAGATAAAAGTTACTCTTGCATCATCATATTCAAGCTCGTCGAGAATATTTGCATCGAAAATGAATAGGGGAAGTGTGGCTACATCTGTAGACAAGGCCTTTGATAGCCCCACATTATCATCCAGCCGCAAGTCACGTCTAAACCAGAATATATTTATCCTTGCCTCACTCAAGTTTTCTTTTCTTTGAGAATATTCGGGTCAAAGATAGTTTCGAATAAGGATTTAATAATTGATCCAGGTTAAGGAATTGAAAGGAATAAACGGATGCTAACTACAATCGCAAGGCACTTTCGTCTTCGCTGTTTTCGTCATCACCTTCTGACTTAGCCTTTTTCTTGTTAAAGCGGTAGAGTAGTGTAAACTCAATATTCCAGCCGCGCACAAGGTCATTGAATTCTGTTGTTTCACCGGTTTCAGGATCGGTAAAGCTTCGTCCGATATAAGATGCGCCATAGGTTGGCCCTACTAATAATTCCAGGCCTTTCCAGTAAATATCCGCCTTAAATCCCAGGCGAAACAAGTTCTTGTATTTCTTAAAGTTTCCGTTGTACACGTAATAGTTGTCAGAAGTATCCAGTTTGGTGTAAGTCTGGTTGATGTCTTCATTTTCCAGATTGGATCCCAATCCAAATCCTCCGCTCATTTCCACGACTCCGCTGGCTATCTTTTCTGTCGGAAGGAATCGATAACTTACGCCATAATTGTTTAGCAGAACCTTATTGTTCGAAGACTTACTGTCAAAAGCTACATTGTTCATTTGCATGACTGAGGTCCAAACACGAAATTGATCGTTCACGGCAGCTCCTAGTTGAAGAGCTAAATTATTGCTCGTCCATTCTCCTTCACCATCATAATCCAAATAAGAGGTAAATGAAAAATGAGCTCCTGCAAAAGGGGAAATGCTAAGCTGTGAAAAGGAATTCACTGAAATACAGAAGCTTATAAGAATAATGATTCCACGTAACATAAATAGGTAGTTCTAACGTGAATGCAATATAAGAAGATGATCGGATATTTCAGCGTTCCGAATAATTAAGGAAGCTTTCTCAGGTAAAAATTAAATCCGCCTCGAGTTTCGATCAATTCAAAGTTAGGGTGATCATTCAGTTCATTATTCGTGATTTTGGATATCATGTAGACGGATTTGTCTACATCGCCATTCAATAACCACTGCTGATCGAGACGTTTCTCGCTTAAGCCATACGGAACCCTGCCGTAGTAATAATGGGCGTAGGACTTGAATCCATAGGTCTCCACGTAATAATCCTTTCCTTGAAGGGATTTACAAAATTCGATCATTGGTCCTTGCGTGAATTGTTCGATTTTAGGCAAAATAGTGTATTGCACGAGCAAGAGTGTGATCGCTAGATTGCAGGTTTGAATAATCAGGAAAGAATAGATTTTTCCCCGGAAAAGGTATATGATCGAAACCAACAAAGCCAAAATGAAAAATACCCCTACCAAAAATTCCATTCCGCTCCATTGAACCGCATATTTTAAAGAGGCTACAGCGAAGGGATCGTTAATGGAAGAATAAAGCGCCTCCTTGTTATAGACTACGATTGGGACCGCTGTGATGGCGATGCCAATGACAATTCCAATGATTGGAAGTATTACTTTAATCAAATTGCGAATAAATCCTTCCGAAGCCATCTTGTAGATACTCAACGCTGCCAGAAAGGAGAGTGGAGCGTAAGTCATGGAAGAGTAATGAATGATCTTCGTGGTGACAATACTGAACAGTATCAATACTACCCAAAACAGGCTTAGCATCCATTTTTTCAGGTTCAAAGGTGCATCATCGTATGAAGCCCAAAATTGAGGAAGTGCAAGGACTGACATAGGGAAACAACCCAGGAACACCACCACAAAATGATAATAAAATGGTTGTTCGTGTCCAGCTACCGGTGAATTGAACAATTCAATCTGATAAGCAATAAATTTTCCAAGTACATCGAATCCGTTTTGATACACTTCCATGCTCAACCAGGCGCTTATTATTACTGCAAAACCCAGGAAGAACAATAGAATGCTCTTGATCGAAGGGAATGGTTTGAATCGTTTAGCCACCAGATATCCCAGTAAGGTCAACCCCAGCAATAAAAATCCGACAGGACCTTTCGTGATGACGCTAAGTCCGCTGAAAACACCAGATAGAATCGCAAATTGCACCAGCTTTTCTTTATTGGGTGAGTTGATCACTCGGATCATGAAGTATACTGAGAGAAAAATAAAGTAGTTGAAAACCGGGTCAATAATACCGGACTTAAAGTATAAATGAGGTAGGAGAGATCCGAAAAAACACAGGGCCCATATCAGTCCAAACCGACCGTTATAGTGTTTTCTTCCGATGAGATAAAAGGTGATCAGGTACAGAAAACCAAAAACCGCATTCGGGAAACGTGCAGCGAACTCATTGATTCCGAAGAGTTTCATAGAAGCAACTTGCAGCCAGAAGAAGAAAGGAGGTTTTTCCCAAAATGCCTGGTAATTGATCTGCACACGCAAATAATTGTCACTCTCGATCATTTCTCTTGCCGATTCAGCAAAATTGATCTCATCCCAGTCGAATAGATGCACATGGCCTAACCCAACAAAGAAAAAGAGCGACAACAGAGCGAGCAAGATCATGCTCCGTCGTTTGTTTCGTGCTATGGTATAGAATAGTGTTTCCACTTATTGTATGTGCTACTTCTTGTGAAAAATCTTAGATTTCAATAATCCGACCTTGTTCATAAAGTAGATAAATGATACCCAGAGTACACCGAGCCCGTATTTCGAGCTGCGCTGTATATTGATTGAAGAGGCTTCCTCAAAGTATTTTGTAGGACAAGTAATTTCCGCGATCTCGAATCCTTCGTAAAAGATCTGAGCCAACATTTGATTGTCGAAAATGAAATCATCTGAGTTAATATTGTAATTGATGCTTTTGAGTACTTCTCCGCTGAACATTCGATAACCGGTATGGTATTCAGAGAGCTTTTGATTCATCAAAATATTTTGCGTGAGGGTTAGAATTCGGTTGGCTATATATTTGTAGATTGGCATGCCTCCTTTTAGCGCCCCCTTACCCAGAATCCTTGATCCAATCACTACCGGATAAACGTCGTTGGCAATTAGATGCGCCATGCTTTCGATAAGCTTCGGTGTATATTGGTAATCGGGGTGAAGCATGACAACAATGTCGGCATTCAGCTCAAGTGCTTTGTTATAGCAAGACTTTTGATTACCACCATATCCTTTGTTTTTCTCATGAATAATTACGTGTTGAATCCCGATCTCTTTGGCTAGTCCTGCTGTGTTGTCACTACTCTTATCATCCACGAGGACGACTTCGTCAACAATATCGAAAGGAATTTCGTCATAGGTCTTTTTTAGGGTCTTTTCAGCATTATATGCCGGAAGGATAACCACTAATTTTTTGCCTTTGATCATGTGTCTTTACGTTTGATGCAAAACTAATTAAAGATTTTTACACACGACTAGTAGTCTTTACGAAAGGTGTGGATATCATTGTGATTCTCTTCGATTTTGTCTTTCGTCTTCTTAATACTTTGGGCTAAAATAAAAATGTCGGCAGGCGCGTTTTTTCCCAGCCACTTCCAGCTACTTTCTTCAGCCTCAACCGCCATCGCGATATGATATAACAAGTCAAATTGATGAGCGAGTAACCATCTCTGTGCTCGTTCGTTTCCTTCAGCGGCATTGATCATTGCCAAAAGGTGAGCATATCCGTTCGCATGCAGCCAATCGCGAGCTTCATCCTTTAAAAAGATTGCATATGTTGCCATGCTTAGCTCCGGATATCCGTTTTCCTTGAGCCATTTGACAAACTCAGCGTTCCCTTCAATCGCTTTAGCCCAGGCCAGAATTATCTTAGCAGGATAATCGATAGGTTTGAGCTTGGCTATCTCCAGGTCCTCGGGTTTGACCTGCCGCTTTATTTTAAACCAATTTCGCATATTATCCAAAGAATATATAAGATACGAATATTGCGGCTATTAAACCAACAAGGTCCGCAAATAATCCCGCAGCGACGGAGTATCGAGCTTTTTTAATGCCTACTGATCCGAAGTAAACCGCAACCACAAATAAGGTGGTGTCGGTACTTCCTTGCATCGTTGCTGCAATGCGCTCTTGCATGGATCCCGGACCAAAATTATTCATGATCTCCAGGAATGCTCCTCGCGCACCGCTGCCACTCAATGGCTTCATAAAGGCTACAGGTAAGGTGTCCACCCACTCTGTGGTTGTAATACCGATCTGAATCACCAGCCATTTCATTCCTTCGATTACATCTCCAAGCACTCCGGATGACCGTAATAATGCGATTGCTACTAACATGGCGATCAGATAAGGAATGATACTGACAGCAACTTCAAAGCCTTCTTTTGATCCCTCAATAAAGGATTCATATACATTTACTTTCTTTCTTAATGCCATAATCATGAAAAGTAAAATGATACCAAACATGATTCCTCCTCCAACGATTATAGATATTGCTTCTCCCTGATCAGGATGCATGACGACATAATACAGCAGTAAACAGATTAGCGCAGTTAGCGTTCCGACATAGGCGATCACAACCTTATTAAATAGGTTGATCCGTTGTCGAATCGCTACGAATATCAATCCTGCAAGTGTCGCGAAATACGTTGAAATTAAAATAGGGAGAAAAATCTCGGTTGGTGATTCCGCTCCACCTGCAGATCGATATGCGAATATGGATATAGGTATTATGGTGAGTCCTGACGTATTAAGCACGAGAAACATGATCTGTGCGTCAGAAGCTTTATCTTTTTCGGTGTTGAGTTCCTGTAATTCCCCCATGGCTTTAAGTCCTAGTGGGGTCGCTGCATTGTCCAACCCAAGCATGTTGGCACTGAAATTCATCATCATCGATCCAATCGATGGATGATCTTTCGGTACACTTGGAAATAATCTACTGAATAGCGGAGAAACCATTCTGGTAAGCCCTTTTAATGATCCGCCGTGTTCTCCAACCTTCATGATTCCAAGCCAAAGGCACATGGTTCCCGTTAGAAATAAGGCATATTCAAATCCGGTTTTAGCGGAGGAGGAAAGACTGTCGATCATTCCCTTCATCAGGTTGACATCATACCAAAAGATCAGCTTACATGCTGCTACAACAATGGAAATGATGAACATTCCGACAAAGATTCGATTTAAGGCCATGTCTCAAATATCCAAATAAAAGAGACTGCTGTCAGAACTCATTAAATGAACTTTCCACAAACGAATAGGGATAACCCGCTTGTTAGCAGGAAGCAATGAAATTCTCAATCATCATTGCTCCGTGATTTCCGGATACTTCGGGATGGAACTGAACGCCGTAGATCGGAAGCTTTTCGTGTTGCATGACCTCGTTGATACAGGCGTCAGAAGAAGCTATTAATTTGAAGCCTGTAGGGATAGATATTGATTCACAATGATCTTCCATCATTCTAACTTCATGTGGAAGACTGCGAAATAATATGCATTCTTCAAAAGCTTCAATAGTTTGCCAATCGCGTTCATCCATCATTCGGTTTGCACTTGCGCCAAAAATGAGTCCGATCAATTGGTGGCCAAAACAAATTCCTAATACCGGAAGCTCTGTCTCCTTAATCCATTCCAGCTTTTCCTGATGCAAGGTCGTGTCAACTTCTGTTACCAGGATGGGAGCTCCCGAAATTATTACTCCAACAGCACCTTCGAGATCAGCAAGCGTCATGTCAAGTAAAGGGACTGTTCGGTGGTTGACGTGATGATCGACGATTTCTTCGATAAATCGTGTTTTATTAGAGCCGCAATCAATAATGAGAATCATAGTTCCAGTTCTTTTACTCCTTCACGGATAATTTCAGGTTCAGTTCCAATGCAATTAACAACTGCTGAAGCATCGAGCGTTCCCAGACCACCATCAATAATCAAAGCAACCTGATTGTCGTATTCCTCATAGATAACACCTGGATCAATATAGTATTGTTGAATATCATCTTCGTCGTTGTGCAGGGAGGTAGTAACGATTGGATTTCCCAACAACTCTGCAATTCGCAATATGATCTTGTTATCAGGAATCCGAATCCCTATTTCCTTTCTGTTCGTGTCAAATAAACGTGATACGTTGTTGTTTGCTGTTAGAATGAAGGTGAAGGGGCCAGGCAGGTTCTTATTTAACAACTTAAATGTTGGCCGATCAATGTGCTTTACGTAATCTGATAAGCTACTAAGGTCTTCAAAAATAATGGCGAACTGTGTTTTCTTTAGCTTTAAGCCTTTGAATCGAGCCAATTCGTGTACAGCTTTCTTGTTGTGTAGATCACATCCAATTGCGTAGACCGTGTCTGTAGGGAAAATAATTAAGCCTCCCTTCTGAAGAGTGCTGACAGCCTGGTCGATCAGTCGATCGTCAATATTATCGGGATTAATGGAAATGATCATGCTGGCAAAGATAGCTATGTTTTTGCTTTATATATTTTACAGCTGATCGCATAATGATCGCTTAGTTCCCTTTGTTGAATTCTAAAATGTGCCGATTCAAGTGAGGCATCGTGGAAAATATAATCGATTCTTCCAGCGGGAGTTTTTCCTGCATAAGTAGAACCTAAGCCACTGGAACAATTACGAAATGCATCGATCAGGATTGAATTGAATTGATTGTATGTGTAGGAGAGGGGTGTGTCATTGAAATCACCGCATAGGATCACCGGATAGGGGCTTCCCTTGATATGTTCGGCAATAATTTCGCTTTGTTTTGCTCTAACCGGAAATGCCTCCCGGACCTTTTTTAAGGCATTGAGAAATCCGTTTGATTGAGAGCTGATGTCACCCGTTTCATCCTCAAAAACAGCGTAATCATCTTTTTTAAAGTGTATGGATTGCAGGTGGGCATTGTAAATACGAAAGGTATCACCCAGGGCAACAAAATCACCAAATACGCAAAAGTTATTCGAGCTTCCTGCATTATCAAAGATGACGTTGCCTTTTCGAATGAATGGAAATCTCGAATAAATACTTACTCCAAAATTCTGACGACTCTTTAAGTGTCGACTAAATCGTTCGTGATGATCTCTAAAATCGAGAAAATGCAACAGGGTGTCTCTCGTTTTAAAAACGGTGGGAGGATCCTGGTGATAAAATTCCTGAAAGCAAATGATATCCGTTTTGTTCTTTGTCAGAAAATCAAATATTTGATTGCGAATAATCGTAGCCTCTTTAAAGTCTGTGTCGTACAAACCAAACAAACGCACGTTGTAGCTCATCACGCTGATCGTTTCCTGACTTCCGGGGTCATTGTCCATTGACAACGAAAAGATTCGCAGATGAAGCTTGATGCCAAGAAGGAGAATTAAACCGAGAATCCATCCCCACCGGTTGCGCAGGATTATAAATACGATCAGCAGAAGCAAATTGGCTAAAAGAATGATGGGGTATGCAAGGCCCAGAAGCGGAAACAAGCTAGACGTATCCGGGTGGATCAATGGACTCAAATAGGAGAGAAGTAAAGAGGTGACACCTATGATGCCAAGTGCATGTAGCAGATTTTTTAGCGCAAAGATCTTTTTGATCCGTTCCAGCATTTATTTCTGACTTTGATTGAATAAAAAGTCCTTCTCTTTTTTTGTGAGTGACTCATATCCCGATTTGGATATTTTATCCAGTATTCGGTTTACTTCCTCCTGATCGTTCTTTTTAGACGCATTGTACTCTTCATCCGTTTGTTGACGAACAGGATTTTTGTAGACTTTCATTTTTCTTGTCCGCTTACTTTTGAACATACTGAGAACAGCATCTGTGATGTTTTGAGAACGGGTTATGAGGTTGCCACTGGTTTGCAGTCCCTGAATGCTTATCATACCTATTACTGCACCACCTATGTGTGCGAAGTGGGCAGTACCATCATTATTTCCAAGATTGATAAAATCCAATAGGAAGAACACAGCTGCCAGAATGATCATTTGAACGGGGAGCACTCCAAAGAGATTTATCTTTAGTTTAGGCTGATGAAAAGCAATCGCAAAGAAAATGGCCATGATTGAACCGGATGCACCTACGATTACCACGCTCGTTTCTTGTAAGGCAGGAAACAATACATGAGCAAGAATCTCGAATAATCCACCTCCAATTCCTCCCAGAACATAAGTGTGAATCAATCTTCGGTTATCAAATAACTGTTCAAAGATCCTTCCGGAGAAGTACAGGAACACCATATTGAACAGTATATGCATGATACTAAAATGCGCGAATACACTTGTGATCAACCCCCATGGATGTGTTATGAATCCTTTGATAGAGGTGTCTAATGTAAACACAGCATCTACATATGATTGAACACTTGGCTCAGCACCTGCTAGTCGACCAAAAACCAAAAAGACCGTGATCCCCAGAAATATGATCACATTGATAAAGATCAATCTAATCGTAGCACCACCATGTTTAAACTGGTGTTTCAGATCATCAAGAATACTTCGTTGTCCCTGCATTTACCTAGAAAAAATTACTTCGATCCCTTTTTCGCCAGACTAATATAAAAATGATTCCTACAACTGCACCACCGACATGGGCGAGATGGGCGATTCCATCAGAAATATTGATAATACTATTGTAAACTTCATATAGTAAATAGACTCCAATTAAATATTTTGCTTTAATGGGGATCGGAATGAAAATTAAAAATAGTTGTGTATTAGGGAAAAGCATAGCAAATCCTGCTAGTAACCCGAAAATAGCACCCGATGCACCTGCCATTTGAGCTATATTCAAACTCATATAGTCAGTCAATGCATCTGTTGGCAAATTTGGCAAGCGATATCTTTCCAGGTATAGTGTTTGCTGATGAATATCATTGATATAACTATTCCAATATTGAAGATCAACTCCTTGACTAATTAATTCATTTTTCACATTGTACAACTGCCAAACACCTATTGAATTGTACATTACGAAAGCTCCTAATCCGCAAGATATATAGAAAATAAAATAGCGTTTTGCTCCCCAGACTCGTTCCAAATGACCACCAAACATGACCAGCAGAAACATGTTCATGAAAATATGAAATGGGTCACTCAAGCTGTGCATAAACATGTGCGAAACAATCTGGTATGGCTTAAAGAACATCGAATTGACATAGTGACTTCCTAGCTCAGCGCCAAGGGGAATCTGATTGGAAACAAGTACCATGGCCATGATGTAAACCGTGATATTGAGAAGTAGTAGATTCTTAGTTACCTGCGGTAAATTCCTTAACATACTTATTCAAATTTCTTTATTAACTCATCGCTTGTGATGGTAGTTATGATTTTTTTCTTTCTAGGCGAAAAACTGTGGTCCTCACACTGAAAGAGATCGTTTATCAGTTGTTCCTGACTTTCTTTGCCACGAAGATCAATCTTCTTAAGCGAAGCTGCAACAGAAATAGACAGGATCAGTTCATGTGCTATTTCTCCTTTATCAATCTCGCTATGAGCAATGGTCATTAGAACCCTTTCTACAGTTCCCACAATATTTTCCTCTTCAACGACTGCGGGCGCAGCAGATAATTCCAGCTCACCATTTTCACATGTTCCGTCAAAACCAACTTGTCTGAGAATGGACATGTTATCCGACCAGGCGTTAGCGTCCTGAACAGAAACTTCCAGACTCATCGGGAACAAAAGTTTTTGAGAAGGTATTGGGCTGGAAACAAATGAATTAATCGATTGATCATAAACAATACGTTCAATAGCTCGAGATGTATGGATGACCATAATGCCGGACTTCGAAGGAACAAATAAATAAGGCTCCTTAAAAAGGTAATTTGCACCGGAATTTAGTTCGGATTCCAGATCAAGCGAGCTTTGTTCCGCCTCACTTTCTTCTTCAATGGAGTAAAAGTTTGCCCAGTCTTCTTTTTTAGGTTGAATATCGCCAAAGCCCTCTTTGTTGATTGCTCCCGTGAATGATTTCTGTTTGTTTCCGCCCGATGAAGCACCGCTGCTGAATGGGTTAAAATCCTTGTTAACCTTGATTTCTGGTTCTGAAATAGGTTGTTTCTTTACTTCTTCCGGGACGTCAAAGCTCGTTTCTCTCTCGAAATCCAGACTAGGTGCTATGTTGTATTTACCGAGCGCCTGGCGTATAGAGCTTAAAAGGATCGAGTAGATGTATTTTTCTTCCTCGAATTTTATCTCGGTCTTAGTCGGATGAACATTTACGTCTATTTTTCCGGGATCTATTTCAAAATAAAGGAAGTATCCAGGAAACGCCCTGTCTTTCAATAATCCCTCAAAAGCTTTGGTTACCGAATGATTGAAATAACTCGACTTAAAAAAACGATTGTTAACGAAGAAGTATTGGTCACCCCTTGATTTCTTCGCGAACTCAGGTTTTACAACAAAACCGTGAATCTTTACAATATCGGTTTCAACTTCAATTGGCACCAAACGATCATTCGTTTTGGCTCCCAGAATTGAAACGATTCTTTTTCGCAGAACGGCTTCACGCAGGTCGTACAGCTGTTTATCGTTATGATAAAGTGCGAATCGGATATCGGGATGAGCCAGGGAAACTCTTAAAAATTCCTCGTGTATATGGTTAAATTCAACGTTGTCAGATTTGAGGAAATTCCTTCTGGCTGGGACATTGTAAAATAAGTTCTTGATGTCGAATGTGCTTCCTTTCGGATGAATATCTTCAGCGGTATCAATAATCTTACTTCCTTCAATGGTAACCGTGGTTCCTAGTTCATCTGCTTCCCGTTTAGTTTTCAGATTGACATGTGCAATAGCTGCTATGGATGCCAGGGCTTCTCCACGAAATCCTTTTGTCTGAAGGGCAAAGAGATCATCCGCTTTCCGAACTTTACTCGTCGCATGTCGCTCAAAACAAAGTTGAGCATCAGCCTTACTCATTCCTTGACCATTGTCGATAACCTGAATTAAGGTCTTGCCGGAATCTTTAATGTTTACGATGATCTCCGTGGCATTCGCATCGATAGCGTTCTCCATGAGTTCTTTGATAACAGACGCAGGTCGTTGAATAACCTCACCGGCTGCTATTTGATTGGCTATGTTGTCAGGAAGTAATTGTATCAGATCACTCATGCCTTTTCCTACCAGAGCTTCGTTACGATTGTGTCTACCTGATCAACACCGTTGAAAATAAAATAACCCAGTGCCAGAATCAATCCGATTAATAGCAGGATACGGATGTTAGAGCTTCTATTGTGTTGTGAACGAACATGACTGGCAGACCACTGATCTCTCAAGTTGTCTCTCAAGTGTTCCCGTCTCTCGTTATCGGTAATAGAGCCGTCATTAATCTTTTCGTAATGTGCTTTTTTAATATCCAGTCGCTCTTTACGCTCATTGTAATACATGGGCTGGTATTCGAAACGACGATGCGGAATTGCTTTATTGAAAAATCGGATCTTCATGTCAAACAAATTTAGAATTTTTAAACGGCTTTTGCGCATTGATTGATCAAAAAATATGCCTTGTTTATTCTGCTGTCAATGCGTCAGATTCAACTTGGATAAGTTTTTGTAACTAATGTGTGAATAACTTATTGTATCTTAAAAAGATCATCCTTTTTGTTGTTTTATTTTTGAAGTGTGAAGCGTTATTTTTCATCTATATCAATTGTATTTGGCCTTATGGCCGTCTCACTTTATGTCTGGTCCTACGGCAGCATTGAAGAGCCATCTTCCGGAAAGTCAATGGTAACGGTCAAAGAAAAAAAAGCAGAGGTCAAAAATGAGTGGGTGGAGGCAGAATTGGCCAAATTGACTCTTAGGGAAAAGATCGGTCAGTTTTTCATGGTAGCAGCTTACTCCAATAAATCGGAAGCCCATCTGAACGAGGTCGACACACTCGTTATTCGCGACAAAGTTGGTGGACTTATCTACTTTCAGGGACAACGCGATAAGATGATCGAAACCATTGATCGTTTTCAGAGTCATGCAAAAACGCCACTGTTAATAGCAATGGACGCAGAGTGGGGGGTGGACATGCGTCTTTTCGGAGAGGAGCGATTCCCGTACAATTACACGATTGGTGCAGCTGATGATCCGGTTTTGACCGAACGCATTGGTATGATGATCGCCGAAGAATGTCGGGAAATTGGAATACACATGAATTTCGCTCCGGTCGCGGATGTCAATAACAATCCAAAGAATCCGGTAATCGGCTTTCGTTCTTTTGGAGAGAATCCTAAAGAGGTAGCTGAGCATGTTGCTGCTACGGTCAAAGGAATGGAATCTCAGGGCGTATTAACCAGCATTAAACATTTTCCAGGACACGGAGATACGGATGTGGATTCACATTATGATCTTCCGGTAGTCAACAATTCATTGGAGCATATTGAAGCGATTGATTTTTATCCTTTCCGAGCTGGAATCAGAGCAAAGACATCTTCTGTAATGATCGGCCACCTCAATGTCCCGGCACTGGATCCAAGTGGGACTCCCAGCAGTTTATCGAAACCGATGATCCAGGATTATCTGAGGGAAAAACTTGGCTTTGAAGGATTAATCGTAAGTGATGCCTTACGTATGAAAGCGGTGGCAGATCGCTATGGGAAGGTGGAGGCTGTTGTGAAAGCATTTGAGGCAGGAATCGACATACTCTTACTTCCGGAAACAGTGAAAGGAGCCATCGATGCTATCGAAAAGAAAGTAAAAGATGGAGAAATTACGCAATATGAAATTGATAGCCGATGTCGCAAAATTCTCTTAGCAAAGTATAATACAGTCATTGCACCGAAGAAATACAAGTCCTTCGATGACGAGGAAGTTCGACTGACAAAACGATTGTTGTACGAAAAGGCGATAACAGTAGTGAAGAATGAAGATGATCTGTTACCCATTAAACGCTTTGATCAAAAGATCCTTCACGTTAGTATCGGTCCCAATGCGGACACATTGGCAAAATCAATGGAACAAATTGCTCATATTGAACATGAGCATTTTTATTCAGTCGCGGAAGCGAGAAGTAAAATAGGTGCCAGGCTCAGTGGCTACGATATGATCATTACTTCGTTGCATGCAACAACGGTCCTTACCCGAAATGATTTCGGAATGCCCAAAGGATGGCGTACGTGGGTTAATGCACTGCCCGAATCAAGTAAGAATATTCTTCTGGTTCATGGAAATCCTTTGGCTTTAGGTAAAGGAGAGTTCAACGAGGGGAAACTAAAGTCCATCGTCATTGCTTATGAAAACAATGATTATGCCTTGAGTCGTTCCGGACAATTCATAATGGGTGCTTTTGCTTCTGTAGGAAAGCTTCCAATCTCCATCAATTCTGAATTTAAAAGAGGTATTGGTATTCAGGTTCCGTGGGCAGGAAGACTCAAAGAATCACAACCGGAGGAATTAGGCATTAGTCGCGCTAAACTGGCCGAAATCGATTCTATCGTTGAAAAAGGAATCCAATCAGGAGCATTTCCGGGATGCCAGATTGTTGTGGCAATTGAAGGTAAAGTAATTTATCGAAAGTCATTTGGATACCATACATACGATAAAAAGCGACTGGTAAGTAATAAGGATGTATATGATATTGCTTCAATTACAAAGATTGCGGCATCAACAATTTCACTCATGCGTTTGAATAGTCAGGATAAATTCGATCTGAATACGCGTTTAGAAAGCTATTTAAGTGAAGAAACAGCGAATACACCCTATCGAAGCATTCGCTTAAAAGACATGATGGCACATCAGGCAGGACTGCAACCATGGATTCCATTCTATACAAAGACACTGGTTGATGGAGATCTCAATGAGCGCATTTATCATAAAGGTCCTTCTGACCAATTCGGTATACAGGTAGCATCGGATCTGTTTATTATGAATCATTACGTTGATACGATGTATCGTCAGATACTTAAAACCCCTTTAAAGACTCGCAAATACAAATATTCGGATGTTGGATACTACTTTGTTAAGAAGATCATCGAGAAGCAAACGGGTAAGTCGTTAAGCGAATATGTGGAGGATGAATTTTATAAACCAATGGGCTTGCATTACATGTGTTATAATCCCATGGAACGGTTTACGCTGAAAGACATACCTCCGACAGAGAATGATACAATCTTCAGAAAGCAGCAAATTCACGGATATGTTCATGACCAGGGAGCAGCCATGATGGGCGGTGTTGGTGGTCACGCAGGATTATTTGCGAATGCCAGCGATTTGGCAGCCATTATGCAGATGCTTTTGAATAAAGGAGAATATGGAGGAGAACGATACATTGACGCTTCAATTGTCGATCAATATACCTCATGCCAATTCTGTCCGAATAATAGGAGAGGAGCAGGGTTTGATAAACCCGTGGTGACAGGAACGGGTGGTCCGGCGTGTAGCCTGGTTTCAAAAAGCAGCTATGGTCATTCCGGGTTTACCGGAACCCTTGCCTGGGCGGATCCTGAATATAAAGTCAATTATGTATTTCTTTCGAACCGGGTGTATCCGGATGCTGAAAACTGGAAGATCATCCGAATGAATATTAGAACCGATATACAAGAAGTAATATATCAGGCTCTGAAGTCAGCAAAAAAATGACAAAGAACAAGGCGATCACGCATTTGATTATTGCAGCAGTGATTCTATTTCTGATGGCGATCGTGATGACTTATTTTTTGCGTTATCATCAGGATAAGATAGAGGCGGAAGGCGGTATTGCATTTGATGACCCTATTTTACGTTGGATTAAGCCTGGAGATGTCTCACTTTATATATTTATTCTCACCTATGGCTCCTTACTTAGTTATCTCTTTCTGCATATTCGTAAGATCACTTATGTGACGCATCTGATGTATGGTTATTCCATCTTGCTCATACTTAGAATCATTTCAATGACTTTACTTCCTTTGAACGAACCCGAGGGGATTGTGCGCTTGGAAGATCCATTTCTCAACGGTCTGATTTACGACGGAAACATTACGACAGACCTGTTTTTCAGTGGTCACCTGGCCACAGTCTTGTTGATAGCCTTCTTGTCGAGGTATAGGATTTACTTCATCATAGCGGCTGTTGCACTCTCGTATCTCATTCTGGTTCAGCATATTCATTATTCTATCGACCTACTTGCAGCAATTCCGGTATCTTTTGCGATTGCAAGATTCGTTAAGTATATGTTGCCGATCGACGGGAGTTCCTAGTATTATTTGAGTAATTTAGAAGAACAAAATGTTATGATGAAGATTGGGATAGTACTTTATCCTACTTATGGAGGAAGTGGGGTTGTAGCAACAGAATTAGGTAAGTATCTGGCAAAAAAGGGCCACGAAGTACACTTTATTACCTATTCACAACCGGTGCGTTTGGCCGGATTTACAGGAAATGTGTTTTACCACGAAGTTCGCGTATCAGATTACCCCTTGTTCGATTATGAACCCTATGAGACAGTCCTTGCCAGCAAGATGGTGGATGTTGTTAAATATGAGGGTTTAAATATATTGCACGTTCACTATGCTATTCCTCATGCCTCTGCTGCGTACATGGCAAAGCAAATTCTCAAGTCACAGGGTATTAGCATTCCGGTTGTGACAACCTTGCATGGTACAGATATAACATTAGTAGGAAAAGACTCTTCGTTTGAACCGGTTATTACTTTTTGTATTAATGAATCTGACGCAGTTACTGCTGTTTCGGAGTCTTTGAAGAAGGACACGTACAAACATTTCAATACGACACGTGAGATTGAAGTGATTCCAAATTTTGTGCAGATACACGATCCTTGTCCCAATGCAAGTGAATTGCGGGATCGTTATACTCAGAACAACGAACCAATCATTTGTCATATATCAAACTTCAGAAAAGTAAAAAGGGTAGGCGACGTGATCGATGTGTTTGATTTGGTCAACAAAGAAATTCCTTCCCGACTAATACTTGTGGGTGACGGACCAGAGCGGAACAAACTTGAAGAGAAGTGTCGTACGTTGGATCTATGTCACAGAATTACATTCGTTGGAAAGATTCGAGACACGAGTGATGTTCTCGATATTTCAGACTTATTCTTGTTACCATCTGCAACTGAGAGTTTTGGATTGGCCGCACTGGAAGCAATGGCTGCGGGAGTGCCTGTTATTTCAACTAATACCGGAGGTTTACCCGAAGTTAATATTGAAGGTAAGACCGGATTCCTTTCAAACGTAGGTGACGTCAAAGGGATGGCAAAGAATGCGATCAGGATATTTAATGATCCTGAATTAAACGAGGCTTTGAAAAAAGGAGCCCGGGAGCAAGCGCTCAAATTTAATATTGAACCAGTTGTAGCTAGATATGAAGCATTGTATGAATCCCTGACTGTTGAGGCATAAAAAAAGGCCGTTCCTTGAACGACCTTTATATCTCTTTGTTGGAAATCTATACGTTTTCAATCACCATTGCAGAAGCTCCACCGCCACCGTTACAGATACCGGCTGCTCCATATTTACCATTGTTTTGTTTCAAAACGTTGATCAAGGTCACGATGATTCTTGACCCACTGTTTCCAAGTGGGTGACCAAGTGCTACTGCACCACCGTTTACATCTACTTTCGCAGGATCAAGTCCAAGTTTTTGGGTATTCACAATTCCTACAACAGAGAATGCCTGGTTAAGCTCCCAGTAATCAATATCACTTGTTGAAAGACCTGCTTTGTTTAGTGCTACCGGAACAGCTTTTGCAGGTGCGGTGGTAAACCATTCAGGATCATGAGCTGCATCACCATAGCCAATAATCTTTGCAATAGGAGATACTCCTAATTCTTCCGCTTTTTCTTTACTCATAAGTATGAGTGCAGATGCACCATCGTTCAATGTAGAAGCGTTCGCTGCAGTAACCGTTCCTTCTGGTGTAAAAACTGCTCTAAGCGCTGGAATTTTATCAAGTTTGACATTGGTGAATTCCTCATCCTTATCAACAATGATGGCATCACCACGACGCTGAGGTACTTCTACCGGTACGATCTCATTATCAAATTTACCTTCTTCCCAGGCTCTTGCTGCTCTCTTGTACGACTCGATTGCAAAATTGTCCTGATCCTCTCTTGAAATATTGTTTTCAGTAGCACATTTATCAGCACAAACTCCCATATGCACCTGATTGTAAACATCCGTTAAACCGTCAAGCACCATACCGTCTTTCATTTTAACATCACCTAGTTTGGTCGCAACACGGGCATTGTAATAATGTGGAACCAAACTCATGTTTTCCATACCACCAGCTACAACCACATCATTGTCTCCACTTAGGATTGTTTGAGCGGCAATACTCAATGCTTTCATTCCAGAGGCACATACCTTATTAACAGTTGTACAAGGTACATTTTCATTAATTCCGGCAAACATAGCTGCCTGACGCGCAGGTGCTTGTCCAAGTCCAGCCTGAAGAACATTCCCCATAAACACTTCGTTTACTACACTGGCGTCAATTCCTGCCTTCTCTAATGCGCCTTTTATTGCAGCAGCTCCTAATTTTGGAGCAGGCACAGTCGAAAGACTTCCACCGAAACTTCCCATAGGAGTTCTAACGGCTGATATTATATATACTTCTTTACTCATTGCGTTGATTTTTCGAGACGAAAATAGCAATTTATTAACTTTTATCCAGCGTTCACTGTATTTGTTAACAGTGCATCAGTGTATAATAATTTTACATCCTACTCAGACTGAACAAAGCCTTCATTAATTTTGAGTCATCAATTATCATGATTATGAAGAACTACGTATTTGTACTAGCGTTACTAATAAGTTATAGCACTTTTTCACAGGAGGCTGACAGCGTGGTTGTTAGTGACTCTATCGAAACAACCGATACGATTGTAAGTGCCTGGAGGAAAAGCACGAATTTTGGATTAAATGGTAGCCAATCTTCATTTGTGAATTGGAACGCAGGAGGTAGAAACAATGTGACATTAATTGTCTTCAGCGAATCTTCAGCTGTTTATACATGTAAGAAATTCAAATGGACGAATGATCTGGGAGCTGCACTTGGTGGATTGCAGTTTATTGGGAAGGGAAGTGGTGACGAGGTCTTGCAGAAAACGGATGACCGTATTGAATTAGCAACGAAGTTTAGTCGGGCAATTAATCCAAAGAAGAATTTATTTCTGACGATTAATGGGGCCTTTAAAACACAATTCCTGGATGGATTTCAAAATCCGAATGACAGTGCACGTGTTTCTACCTTTATGGCACCCGGCTACCTCAATTTTGGTCTCGGAATCGATTATATGCCGAATGATAATTTCTCCATGCTAGTTTCTCCACTGGCAGCTAAAATAACTTATGTGAATGATGAAACACTGGCGAATGAAGGGGCGTTTGGGGTTGAGGCAGCTGAATACGATTTAACAACGGGTCAATTGCTGAAGAAAGGCGAGCGCCGAAGAGATGAGTTTGGTGCCTATTTCAAAATGAAATTTAAAAAGGAACTGTTTAAGAATATTCACGTAGCCGCAACCATGGATTTATTCACCAATTATCTGGATCGACCAGAGAATGTGGATGTTAATGCGGATGTATTAATGACATTTAAGGTGAACAGCTGGTGCTCGGCTAGTCTGAATTTCACGTTAAAGTACGATCACGATATCATGATCGAGGATGCTGAAGGAAATGTTGGTCCAAGAACACAGTTCAAATCAGTTTTGGGATTAGGAATCTCGCATAGCCTCGCAAACTTCGAAGAAAAGAAATAGCTTGAGATAGATTTAATCTCCTTTTACCGAAAGAGATTGCTATTTTCGTGTTGTTGAAGATATTTTCGGATATATCACTCTGGTTTATAGTTCCGGCAGCTCTTGTCGCACTCAGTATCGCATATTTCTATTATAGAAATCAAAAGCAGGTTCGTGAATTGTCAGGAAGGCTTAAATCCTTGCTTACCGGGTTGCGAGCGATCAGCATCTTCATTCTTTTAATCCTTCTCTTTGGCATATTATTCGAATCGAAAGAATCTCGTACAGAAAAGCCCGTATTTCTCACATTGATTGACAATTCATCTTCGATGATGAATTATCGAGATAGCGGAGAAGTGAAGAACCTGATTGATGCGTATCGAGATGAACTCGGGGCACAATTTAAGGATCGCTTTGAATTAAAGACGCTTTATTTCGATGGTGAACTGCAGGATTCGATTTTGGATTTCAACGGCAAGGTCACGAACATCAATCTGGGCTTTGATCATGTGTATAATCAATATTACAACAGGAATGTAGGAGGAATAACGCTCATCAGTGATGGAAATTACAACGATGGTGTAAACCCGGTCTATACAGCGGAAAAAATCAGTTTGACTCCGGTTTTTTCTTTAGCAGTGGGTGATACATTGACCAAGAAAGATCAGTTGATCAGAAATGTCGCATCGAATTCGATTACATTCTTAGGAAATGAGTTTCCGGTCGATATTGAACTTGAGGCTAAGAAATTTGGTGGTAAGACGGTAAAAGTGTCCATACTTCAAGGGTCAAACACGGTTGCGTCAAAGACGGTGACTTATGAAGACGAATATATTTCGTCAAAGTCCGTACAGTTCTTATTGTCAGCAAATACTATCGGTTATAACAGATATACTGTTCTCCTGGAAGAAGTTAATGGTGAGATTACATTTATTAACAACAAAGAGCATTTTTATGTGGAGGTAATCGATACAAGAAGTAAGGTACTGCTTCTGGCTAATGCGCCTCATCCGGATGTAAGTGCTGTAAAGAGTGTGTTTGATAAAAACGATAAACTAACGGTTGAATCACATTTAATTACTGACTGGGACCGTTCATTAGAGGACGTCGAACTGGTGATATTATATGGTTTGAATTCATCAGGAAGTAAAGGAATAGTGCGAGATCTTCAGTCCAAGCGCATTCCAATCTGGTATTTCATTGACAATAGAACAAGTCGCTCAGATATAGAGACGATTGGATTAAATCTGAAACTTCCTGTTGGAAACAGGACTGATGAAGTTCAAGCTAACCTACAGAGCAATTTTCAGCTTTTCGAGTTATCGGAAGATGTCCGTAAGATGCTCATAAAAGCTCCACCGATCTTGGTTCCATTTGGAGATATTGATTCGGGAGGTGAGGCGTTGGTGACACAGAAGATCGGCTCCGTTGTCAAACCTGATCCCATATTACTTTTTTCCAAGTCTTCTAGCGGCAAGAGTGCTGTTTTTATCGGGGAGGGGATATGGAAATGGAAGCTATCCGAATATGTCAATAAAAAGGAGAATAAAGGATTCAACGAATTGATTCAGAAAATCGGTCAATACCTAATTGTGAGAAACAATAAGGAGCCTTTAAGGATCATTCTCCAAAATCGATACAATGAAATTCAGGATGTATTGATCAATGCGGAATTCTACAACTCTTCTTTGGAACTAGTTACAGAACCGGATATTTCATTGACTCTGCAAAATGAAGCGGGTGAACGTTTTGATTATGCCTTTTCCAAGAACTCAAAAGACTACCGTTTGAATCTGGGGAAATTGAACGCAGGAGTATATACATGGAGGGCAGAAACGGAATATGCAGGAAAGAAATACGCTAAAAGTGGAAAATTCATGGTAGAAAGTATTTCGCTCGAGATGAAATCCGTTTCAGCAAATTTCAACACGTTAAATCAATTAGCCGTAAAATCGAATGGTGCTTTTCATCAGTTAAAAAACTACAAGAATCTTTTAAATGATTTATCAAAGAGAAAAGACATCGTTAATCTTGTTTACGAAGAGTCGTCATTTAGTGATTTGATCGACTTAATTTGGATTTTTATTGTCCTGATTCTTTGCCTGGGCGGCGAGTGGTTCATTCGAAGATTCTACGGAAGCTATTAACAAATTTCTATTTGAGTAAAATATTTTGAAATGTGTAACGTTTCAATAGTAATTAAACACAAACACAATGTGCCTATGTTACATAAATACTCTGAAGTTACTCCCGACCGGGAGCAAAATGTTAAACCCTCTGAAAACGTGATCAATGCTATATTAAACTACAGCAAATCACTTGAAGTGAAGGAGGTAAAAAAGAAAAAAGTACTAATTCACTTAAATTAAATAAAAAGGGGGCAAATGCCCCCTTTTTTAATGTTCTTACCAGATCCTGGCTACTTTACCTTCTTCATTCCGCATTGGGTCATCCTCCTGGATGTTAAAGGTCTTGAAGAATTCAGGACAATTCATTAACGGACCATTTACACGGAACATCCCTGGTGAGTGTGGATCGTTCGCGAGTCTGTTCTTTAATTCTGCTTCTGTAAAATTAATCTTCCATAATTGCGCGTATGCCAGGAAAAACCGTTGTGAAGGTGTAAATCCATGGCGGCTAACTCCTGACTTATACTCATCAGTCCTCTGATATGCATAGTATGCAAGAGTAAGACCCCCGAGGTCTGCAATGTTCTCGCCCATTGTCAGTTCAGGATTTACACAATGTCCTTCTACCGGACAAAATCCTTCAAATGTATTACCAAGTATCTTTGTCCTTCCTTCGAATAATTTTCGATCTTCTTCGGTCCACCAGTTAGATAGTGAACCATCAGCAGCGTATTTAGATCCTTTATCATCGAATCCGTGAGTGAATTCATGCCCAATGACCATTCCCATTCTCCCATAATTCACAGCATCCTCGTATTTGTCTGAAAAGAATGGAGGTTGCATAATTCCAGCAGGAAAAGCGATTTCATTTAATAGTGGGTGATAGTATGCGTTAACCAAGTGAGCGGGCATTCCCCATTTTTCACGATCTACCGGCTCATCCAGCTTTTCAATGTTCTTCTGATAAGCAAAGCGCTCAGTCATCATAAGATTGTCAAAATAGTCTTCTCTGGTGAATTTCAAATCACTGAAATCTTCCCACTTGCTAGGGTAGCCGAGTTTTCTTCCTATTGACTGCAGCTTATTGAGCGCTTCTTTTTTGGTGTCATCAGACATCCAGTCTAGTGACTTGATTCGCTCTTCAAACACAGCAAGCAGATCATCAACCATTTTATTCACTCGCTGTTGTGACTCTTCGGAATAGTACTTTTCTACGAAGGCTTTACCAAGTAATTCTGAAAAGCGCGATCCCGTTATTTCATTGATTGCTCGCTCATTAATGGGCTTCATTTCTTTTTTTCCACGCAATACAACGCCATAAAACTTAAAATGTGCCTTGATAAAATTATCATCTAAGTGAGGAGCATAATTGTTGATGACGCACCACTTTAGATAAGCTTTCCAATCATCCAGATCAGTATCATTGATCAGGCGCACAATATTGATTACATGGTCTGGTTGTCCAACTATAAGAGAGTCGAACGAACTGACTCCCGATGCATTGAGGTATGAATCAAAATTGAAAGCTTCGAAAAGGCGAATGATGTCCGGGCGGCTATACTTATTATATGTTTTATCCGGATCCCGTCTTTCAGCGGGCGACATCATATATTTAGCAATTTTGGTTTCGAATTCCATCACTTGCTTAGCCATCAATTCCGTCTGCTCGCCTTCGATTCCTGTCAATGCAAACATGTCTGTCATATGACCAACATATTGCTCTCGAATATCTTTTTTCTCTTCTTTTAGATAATAGTCCTTGTTGGGCAAGCCGATGCCGCCCTGACTCAAATAAATAACGTTTTTGTCGACGTTTTTCTGGTCTTGTCCAATTCCAAATCGAAATAAAGTGCCAACACCTTGTCGGTGCAGAGTAGAAACTTCCCCAACAATTTGATCTTTGCTGTAGATCTTATCAATACGCGCCAGCATTGGCTCAATAGGAGAGAGGCCTCGTTCATTACGCAAGTCCATGTTAATATACGAAGCATAATAATCACCGAGAATCTGATTCATGCTTCCACGTTCAGCGTTCGATTTCATAGCCTCTTCAAGAATCACGGTGAGTTTCTTCTTGTTCGCTTGATCCAGTTCGTTAAAACTGCCCCAAACAGATTCAGTTGAAGGTACAGGGTTTTCTTTGACCCAGGTTCCATTGGCATACATAAAAAAGTCATCCTGCGGTCTCACAGAAGTGTCCATGTAGGCAATATCGATGGTTTCATATTTAAATTCAGATGACGAAGTTGTTTCTTCGATCATCTCCTTGGCAGTTTCACATGCTAGTGTGATTGAAACGACAACAAGACTCAGGTATAGATACTTCATTAGTTAATGTTTAAGATCATTTCAACGTGCGGAATTCCATCTTCAAGGTATTCGTTACCCGTTGATTTAAATTGATGTTGGTTGTAATAATTCTCTAAATGTTTTTGAGCGGAAATCTTAATCGGTGCTCCACCAAATTCCACTTTGGCGAAATCCACTGATTTATCCATCAGTTCATGTCCAATTCCTTTGCCTCGTATGGATTCGTCAATTACCACTCTACCAATAGCACATTCATCTTTATAGGACAGACCGGGAGGGAGTATTCTTGCTGTAGCCACCACATCTCCCTTTCCGTTACGACATATCACATGATAGGATTTTTTATCCTTCCCATCCAGGTCCAGATAGGCGCAGTTTTGTTCAACAACGAATGCATTCAGTCGCAATGCAATAATATCATGAAATTCGTTAGTTGTCAGATCACCATAGTGCTTTATCTGCCAGTTTAAATGCATATTATCCATAATTATGTTTGTATAACTCCAACGTTGTAAGGTTTCTCTGCCTTCTTATGATTTGCCATTTCGATTCCCATTGAAATAACTTTGCGTGTTTCAGCCGGATCAATGATAGCATCAATCCATAGTCGGCTCGCTGCATAATAAGGTGATATCTGCGAGTCGTAACGGTCCTTAATTGTATTGAATAGCTTCGCTTCATCCTCAGACTTGATTTCTTCCCCTTTAGCTTTAAGTGATGCAATTTCAATTTGAAGCAATGTCTTTGCGGCAGAAGCACCGCCCATCACAGCAATTTCAGCAGTTGGCCAGCCTACTATCAGTCTCGGATCATAAGCTTTTCCACACATCGCATAATTACCAGCACCATAAGAATTTCCGATTACTATCGTGAATTTAGGAACTACCGAGTTCGCCATTGCGTTAACCATTTTTGCTCCATCTTTGATGATGCCACCGTGCTCACTTTTTGATCCAACCATGAATCCGCTTACATCCTGAATAAATACCAATGGAATATTCTTTTGATTACAATTCATGATAAAACGGGCGGCCTTATCGGCAGAATCAGAGTATATCACTCCTCCAAATTGCATTTCACCTTTGGCATTTTTAACTATTTCACGCTGATTCGCTACGATACCAACGCTCCATCCATCGATTCTCGCATAAGCACATACGATTGTTTTTCCATAGTTGGCCTTGTATTCGGTTAAAGAACCTTTGTCTACAATGGTCTTTAAGAGTTCCTTTGCGTTATAAGGTTTAGATCTGTCAGATGGCAAGATACCATAAGCGTCTTTCGGTTTCAGAGCAGGAGCAACCGCTTCTTTCCTGTCGAAGCCTGCATTTTCTGAGTGTCCTATCTTGTCAACCAAATCGCGAATTGTCTTCAGACATTCTTCATCGCTTTCAGAGTTGTAGTCGCATACCCCTGATATTTCTGTATGCGTTGTCGCTCCTCCTAAGGTTTCATTGTCAATAGACTCACCAATTGCAGCCCTTACCAAATATGATCCCGCAAGGAAAATGGTTCCCGTTTTATTGACGATCAGTGATTCATCAGACATGATAGGTAAATAGGCTCCACCTGCAACACAACTCCCCATTACGGCTGCAATTTGAATAATTCCCATCGAACTCATAACAGCATTATTTCTGAATATTCGTCCAAAGTGTTCTTTGTCCGGGAAAATCTCGTCCTGCATTGGCAGGAATACTCCTGCGGAGTCAACCAGATAAATAATCGGCAGCTTGTTTTCCATGGCTATTTCCTGAGCTCTCAGATTCTTTTTTCCCGTAATTGGAAACCATGCTCCGGCTTTAACGGTAGCATCGTTTGCAACGACAATGCATTGCTTTCCTGAAACGTAGCCGATAACAATAACAACACCTCCGGCAGGACATCCACCATGCTCTTCATACATGTCATACCCAGCAAAGGCACCCAGTTCAATGCGTTCAGATTTAGGGTCGAGAAGCAAGTCTATTCTTTCTCTTGCAGTTAGCTTACCTTTTGAATGGTGCTTTTCAATGCGTTTCTTTCCTCCACCGAGACGGATCTTCGCCAGCTCTTTTTCCATAGCTGAGATCTTTAGTCTCATTTCATCTTCATTCTTATTGAATTCTAACTGTTTTTTTGATATCGCCATAGCTTTACCTGTCTTAATTTAGGTCTGCCAAATATAATTAATCTGTGCATGTCTTTCTGTATTTGTGCCGGAAGAAGATTATTCAACAGTGTTCTGTTCGCAAAATACTGAACGATATACATCTTAATCTCATAAATTTGCTGTGTGAAGGATACATTCAAGCATAAAGGAATGAGAAAGCAACTGATTAACGAGTTGCGAGAGAAGGGGATCAAAGATCATCAGGTGCTTGATGCCTTTAATATAGTTCCAAGACATTATTTCTTAGACATCGTTTTTCAGGAGCAAGCCTACACGAATATGGCGTTTCAGATTGGTTCCGGTCAGACGATAAGCCATCCATTTACCGTAGCTTTTCAGACAGAGCTGCTCGATTTGAAGAAAGGAGATAAGGTGCTTGAAATAGGCTCCGGTTCTGGATTTCAGACTTCTATTTTGTGTGAGCTAGGAGCAAAGGTGTTTTCAGTAGAGCGACACAAAGAGCTTCACTTAAAGGCGAAGAACATTCTAAGAGAACTTGGCTATAATGCAAGATTAAGCTTTGGTGATGGGTATAAGGGACTGCCTTCGTTTGCTCCATTTGATAAGATTCTTGTTACATGTGGAGCGCCAAATGTTCCTCAGGCTCTCGTTGACCAGTTAAAAGTAGGGGGTGTATTAGTTATACCTATTGGAGAAGGAGCGGAGCAGCTTATGAAGCGTTTGACAAAACTTGAGAACGGAGACGTAGAAGAGGAGGAATTTGGTATATTTAAGTTCGTGCCAATGCTCGAAAACAAAGTCAAATAAATTATGATCGCTAAATTAAAATCAAATACCGAGCGAAGTAAGCTCGCCATTACTCTGCTGTATCTTATTATGGGTGGGGGAGTCCTTATGTTAATGATCGAGATTTGGACCTTTAAAATTCTGAGTGATTTTGAATCTGGATACATGTTCAGCATGGAAGATCTTGCTACGTATGATTTAGTAGTTATAATAACAGCATTGTTGTATTTGATATTGATTATTATATGCGCTGTTTTTTTTATTATGTGGTTTCGTCGCGCTTACTATAACCTTCACCAGCTAAAGGGATCAGCAGGGCTCAGATATTCTGAAGGATGGGCGGCAGGGGCATGGTTTGTGCCAATTTTTAATTTATTCGGTCCTTATCAGATAGCTACAGATCTTCATGAGAAAACAGAAAACCTGTTGATCAAGGCAAATATGATAGAATCAAAGCCTGCAATTCACGCTGTAAAAGGCTGGTGGTGGGCGTCATGGATCACTGCTAGCGTTGTTAATAGGGTTGGAACTCGTATGGAAGAAGATATAGATACAGCTTTAGTGGGAACGATTATCTCAATGGTTGGTTCTATTATCACGCTGGCAGCTGCTTATCTCGCTATTAAAATGATTAAAAATTATCACGAGATGGAATTAATGCTTCCGAAACTTGAGAATGTTCGTTCTGCGGAAGTGACAGACAATAACTCTGACCTTCTGGATACTGGGATTTAATTAAAAAAGGGAAGCATTTGCCTCCCTTTTATTTGAATCAATCAAAATCTTAATGTCCTTTAGCAGACAAAAAACGTTCAGCATCCAAGGCTGCCATACAACCTGTTCCCGCCGCTGTGACAGCTTGTCGGTATGTTTTGTCAGCTGCATCACCAGCAACAAATACTCCCGGTACGTTCGTTAAGGAAGTCCCGGGCTTTTCATACTTGATATAACCTGTTTCATCCAGGTTGATATAATCTTTAAAAATATCTGTGTTTGGTTTATGTCCTATTGCCACAAAGAAACCTGTACAAGGGATAACCATCTCTTCACCTGTCTTATTGTTTTTCGCACGAACTCCTTCAACCACCTGACCGTCACCAAGCACTTCTTCAGCTTCCGTATTGTATAGAATTTCAATATTTGGTGTATTCTTTACGCGTTCTTCCATGATCTTGGACGCTCTGAACTCATCTCTTCGTACGAGCATGGTGACCTTAGTACACAGTTTAGAGAGGTAATGAGCTTCTTCACAAGCAGAGTCACCGGCGCCAACGATCACGGTTTCCTGGCCCCGATAGAAAAACCCGTCACACACAGCGCAAGCTGAAACACCTCCACCATTACTTAAATAAAACTGCTCACTTTCGAGTCCTAAGTATTTAGCGGAAGCACCGGTTGAAATAATAACCGTGTCTGCATGGATCTCTTTGCCGTCATCAGCCCAGCATTTGTGAACATCTCCTGAAAAATCAACTTTTGTAATGAAGCCAAAACGAACATCCGTGTCAAATCGCTTTGCCTGTTGTTCAAGCTGAATCATCATTTCAGGACCGGTTACACCATCAGGATAACCCGGAAAATTTTCTACTTCGTTCGTTGTTGTTAGCTGACCGCCAGGTTGCATTCCCTGATACATGACAGGCTGCATATCTGCACGTGCCGCGTAAATAGCGGCAGTGTAACCCGCGGGACCAGATCCAATGATCAGGCACTTTATTCTTTCAACTTCACTCATTTCTTTATTGTCTTTGATTTATGTGAAAACAAAAATAACACTTCAGCTAAATTGACATTGATAAATTTTATCAATAATAGTATTTAGGATTTCAATAAACATTCTCAGCATTCCATCACGCTTTATTTGTCTTTTCGTTAAAAGAACAGTAATTTTGTAGCCTTGATTTTGTAAATCACCCTATGATCGATACTGAGTTATACGAAGCAAAAGTCCTCTATCCTTTTCAAGAAAATACAGTTAATCTGATACTTGATGAAATAAGAGATAACGGCAAGGATTTCAATCTTTTATTTCAATTGCCAACAGGAGGAGGGAAGACTGTCATTTTCTCAGAAATCACCAAAAAATACATTGAAGAGTTCAAGGAAAAGGTATTGATCCTTACTCACCGAATTGAGCTTTCAATTCAAACATCCAAGCAATTACAAGCTATTGGGGTGAATAATAAGGTAATCAACAGCGAGGTTAAAGAAATTCCGGACCAAGATGAGTTTCAATGCTTTATCGCAATGGTGGAGACCTTGAATAATCGCTTGAATGATGACGAAAACTTTATTGAAGGAGTAGGACTTGTGATTGTCGACGAGGCCCATTACAATAGTTTCCGAAAAATATTCCAGTTTTATGATAATATTAATATTCTTGGGGTAACGGCTACACCATTGAGTAGCAACAAAGCTCTGCCCTTAAACGATAATTACAACAAATTGGTGGTTGGTGAGAGTATATCGTCCTTGATTGAAGGAGGATACCTGGCTGATGCGGACACCTATACGTACGATGTAAATCTTCACGGACTGAAGATTGGATCTAACGGGGATTTTACGGTAAGTTCATCCGATGTAGTTTACGGTAATTATTTCATGCAAGAGAAATTGCTTTTTGCTTATGAAGAGGTTGCAGTAGGTGACAAGACGTTGATATTCAACTCAGGGATAGACACGTCAATACGTGTGGCGGAAACTTTTAAGAAGCGAGGTTATCAAATTCGACACCTGGATTCAACCTTCAGTGATAAAGACCGGAAGGACGTCTTAAGATGGTTTAAAGAAACGCCCGATGCAATACTTACTTCTGTAGGAATCTTGACAACAGGTTTTGATGAGCCAACAGTCGAAACGATTATTTTGAACAGGGCAACGAGATCTTTAACGCTGTATCACCAGATGATCGGACGGGGATCACGTAAATTACCTAAGAAGGATCGATTTAAATTAATTGATCTTGGAAATAATGTTCGCCGGTTTGGTCTTTGGCAGGATTATATCAATTGGCAAGATGCATTCCGGTTCCCTGATCGTTTTCTGGAGTCACGACTGAGTGAGTCAGAAGACATGGAATTTGAAGTAGATTATGAGTTTCCGCGTGGAATGGAAGAAGTTTTAAACATCTCTTTCCTGGATGAATTCAACATTAAAGATGTTTATTACGACTGCATTGACAATGGTGAAAAAGGTAAAGAAGCGGTGAACATGTCTCTTGAAAACCATTTTATTGCCATCCGGGATGCGTCCGAAGATTTCTTTCATGCACTGGAGATCATGGAGCAGATACAAGGTCATATAGAACATCGCCTGAAGCACTATACCAAGTGTATAACTAAAAGCACGCCGAATTACTTTAAGTATGTAATGGAGACATATAATCGTCAGTTAAGACAACGTCTTCGTGAAGTGCTTGATGACGAATAGTTAATAGGTTACCAAAAGTTCAGTGGTATCAAAGGCGACCGTCACAACCGATTCCACACCGTTCACTCCATTCACAGGATCATACCAAACTAACGAATAAGTGGTATTGCCATCGTTGATGCAATAAATGCTTGTGTCGGGAGTATTTATGATATATTGCTCTGTTGTTGGGCAACACTCTGCGCAATCAACTTTTCCCGCCTGTTTGATGAAGTTTAGCTGATCGAAGGGTTGTGGGTTGATGTTGACAAAATGAAGCTGAACCCAGGATTTCGCATTGGTGACATAGTTGTAGATATTATCTTCTTTCGTAGTCAGATCACCAAAAGGAATGTGCTTAGCTAATGGGAAATATCCTGTCTTGTTGACATAAAGGATGTATTCCTCCATTCTTTTACGCTCAAAGGTAAAGCTATATGTTCCATCAGTCGAAGTAAATGAATCTATCAATATTGAATCGGCTGCACCTGCTTCAACTTCATAAAGAGAGATCTGACAATTAAGTAAAAGCTGACCGAAAGTTGAATCATTGATTTGACCCTTTATCGTAAATTCATGCCTGCCTTTTCTGCACCCGGCAAGACTTACGATCAATACGAGAAGTATAATATTAAAGGTCGATTTCATCTAATGTAAAGATCGGAAAATTCGTTGAATTATAGAAATCCATAGATAAATGTTAATATGTTTTCTATTAAATTTTAAAGATTGTTGTTTTTTGAAAAAATGAATTTTATATATTAGCCGTCATAACTAAAAACTAATATTATGTCTGAAGAAAATGTATCAACAGGAGCAGCTAAGAGACCAGGGTTTCTTACAGTGCTGTGTATTTTGACCTTTATTGGCTCAGGAATTGGAGTTCTAGGGGGAATAATGGGGTTAGCCGGAAGTGCTGCCTTAGCATCTTACTTTCCAATAATGCCTATAGTGCCACAAGTGTTAGCTCTACTAGCTGCAGTGCTTTGCTTGTTTGGCGCAATTCAAATGTGGGGTCTCAAAAAACAAGGTTTCAAATTATACCTTGGAGGAGCAATTTTAGCAGTTGTATCAAGCGTTTATTACGCGGTTACATTTGGTTCTACGGTAAGTAGCGTTGTTGACACCGCTAATGATTTAGGTATGGACGATGAATTCGCTCAAGCATTTAGCGAAGCGTCAAGTGCTTTAGATGGTGCTGCACAAGCTGCTGCATGGACAAGTGTTGTAATAGCTGTTGTTATTAATTTAGCCTTTGTACTTATGTACAATGCTAACAGAAAGCACCTTGTAAACTAAGATTTTAATATCTTTTTTACAGCAAGAGTCAAATATTATTATAAGCCCCTAATGTTAGGGGCTTATTTATATAATATAGTTTATAAAATTAAATCAGATTCCAAATAAAGACCTAAAGATTACTGCGATATGGACTTCGATTCTTAGCAGTTTTTGATTTGTTGTCGATTATTTCACTTGCATAAAGGGAGCCAATGGCATCTCAATGTGATAGATGTCAACAAGAAATGATCGATAAAGAAATGCAGGATCTTTTTTGATGAATTCGAAAATTATTAAAACAAAAAAAATGGAAGAATCTATAGATAATGTAGCAGGAACAGGAACAGAAATAGTTATCAGTGATGTAGCGAGGAGAGCAATTGTATCTGGTGCCAAATGGGGAAAATTTTTAGCTATTATAGGATTTGTTTTTACTGGAATTATGGTCATAGCAGCGTTGGGTGTTATTGTGATGGGAGCTATGATGGGTGGATTTGGAGGTCCACAATTGGGAGTTTTCGGGGTAATGTATATCGTGTTGGCCGGTGTTTACTTTTTTCCGTGCTTATTTCTATTAAAGTATGCGAACAACGTGACTAATGGATTAGAGAAAGGCGCTGTAAAAGACATCGATTCAGGTTTTAAAAATCTTGAACTAATGTTTAAGTTCGTTGGTATTATGACGATTGTCATTATCGGTATTTATATTATTATGTTCCTATTTCTAGGGATTATCGGAGCAGCAGGCGGATTTTAACAGAATTCGAAACGAATTAGCAAGGAAGTCCAATGGTCTTCCTTTTTTTATATTAGAATTTCGACCATTCAAATAATTGAAGCAGAAAGTTTTTCTAACTTTAGCTTTCTCTAAAATTTACATATGTCTGAAGACAAGAAGATCATTTTTTCAATGGTTGGTGTATCAAAATCAACACCGGCCGGCAAGCAAATAATAAAAGATATTTACCTGTCATTCTTCTACGGTGCGAAGATCGGTATCATTGGGTTGAATGGTTCCGGAAAATCAACGGTAATGAAGATCATTGCGGGCCTTGATCAATCGTATCAGGGGGAAGTTGTATTCGCTGACGGTTATTCCGTTGGGTACTTGCCGCAGGAACCTGAACTCGACAAAAGTAAAACGGTCAAAGAGATCGTGATGGAAGGTGTTCAGGAAACTGTCGACGTTCTGAAAGAATATGAAGATATCAACAACTCCTTCATGGATGAGGCGGTGATGAACGATCCTGACAAAATGGAAAAGCTAATCGCTAGACAAGGAGAAGTGCAGGATAAGATAGATGCTTTAGATGCCTGGGAGCTGGACTCGAAACTGGATCGGGCAATGGACGCACTTCGTTGTCCACCGGACGATCAGAAAATAGAATCCTTATCAGGAGGGGAGCGTAGACGTGTAGCATTGACCAGGTTGTTACTTCAAAATCCCGACATCTTGTTGCTGGATGAACCAACGAACCACCTCGATGCCGAATCAATTGATTGGTTGGAGCAGCACTTGCAACAATACAAAGGAACAGTGATTGCAGTGACGCATGATAGATACTTCCTGGATAATGTTGCAGGTTGGATACTTGAGCTTGATCGCGGTGAAGGTATTCCGTGGAAAGGAAATTATTCTTCTTGGCTGGAACAAAAACAGAAGCGTCTGCAGCAAGAAGAGAAGCAGGAGTCCAAACGTCAGAAAATGCTTGGACGAGAGCTTGAGTGGGTGCGTATGAATCCTAAAGGTCGACACGCCAAAAACAAGGCTCGATTGACAAACTATGATAAAATGTTGGCGGAGGATCAAAAGCAAAAAGAGGCTGTTTTGGAGATTCCGATTCCGAATGGACCTCGCTTGGGTACGAATGTGATCGATGCGATCCATGTTTCGAAATCGTTTGGCGATAAGCTGTTATACGATGATCTGAACTTCAATTTACCACCTGCTGGAATCGTTGGTATCATTGGTCCAAACGGGGCGGGAAAGACGACAATATTTAAAATGATCATGGGTGAATTGGAACCTGATTCCGGTGAGTTTGTGGTTGGAGATACGGTGGAGATTGGTTATGTCGATCAGACCCACAAAGATATTGATCCGGAGAAGTCTGTTTTTGAAGTTGTGTCGAATGGCTTGGAATATGTGGAGGTAGGTTCACAGAAGATCAATTCCAGAGCTTACTTGTCAAAATTTAATTTCAACGGAGCTGATCAGAATAAAAAAATCAATGTTCTGTCAGGCGGAGAGCGAAATAGACTACATCTGGCAATGACACTAAAGACAGAAGCAAACGTGCTGTTATTGGATGAGCCAACGAATGACATCGACATAAATACACTCAGAGCATTGGAAGAAGGAATACAGAATTTTGCAGGATGTGCCGTTGTGATTTCGCATGATCGATGGTTCCTGGACAGGATTTGTACACACATTCTTGCATTTGAAGGTAATTCAGAGGTTTATTGGTTCGAAGGGACTTATTCTGAATACGAAGAGAATCGTAAGAAAAGATTGGGAGATGAAGGACCTAAACGATTGAAGTATAGAAAACTAATAAAAGAGTAGGATGAGTGTAGAAACACTAGAGCCAAAGGAGATTTGGAAAAACTTTGCAGCACTGAACGCTGTGCCAAGAGCCTCTAAAAAAGAAGAGCAGGTTATTCAATTTATGTTGGATTTCGGCGCCAGACTCGGATTGGAAACACACAAAGATGCGATTGGCAACGTGGTGATTAAGAAGCCGGCTACAGCGGGCATGGAGAATAGAAAAACGGTTATCCTTCAATCTCATCTGGATATGGTGCATCAAAAGAATGCTTCAACAGATTTTGATTTCGCCAGGCAAGGGATTGACATGATCATTGATGGTGACTGGGTTAAAGCTAATGGTACCACGCTTGGTGCTGACAATGGAATAGGTGTAGCCACAATCATGGGGCTTTTGGAAAGTGATTCAATTCCGCATCCGCCTATCGAAGCATTATTCACGATTGATGAAGAAACCGGAATGACAGGGGCAAAAGAGTTAGATCCGTCAATGCTGTCGGGTGAGATCTTGCTTAATCTCGACACGGAAGATGACGATGAGCTGTCGATTGGTTGTGCCGGAGGAATAGATACCAATACCAAGTATCATTATGAACTTGAAGACCTGCCTGCTGACTTTGCTTTGTTCAAAATCAATATACGAGGACTTTTGGGTGGTCACTCGGGAATGGATATTGACAAGGGTAGAGGTAATGCAAATAAACTGATGATTCGTCTGTTGTATAGTTTAGGGAAGGACGTGAATTTTCGTCTTGTTTCCTTTGATGGCGGCGGATTGCGAAATGCGATTCCAAGAGAAGCTGAATGCGTAATAGCAATACATCACGATTTTGAAGGGCAGCTTTCAAGTGAGTTCGGCATGCTTTCAACAATACTTAAGGAGGAGCTAAAAACCATTGAGCCGAATCTAGTCTTTGAGCTGAATCCAACATCAACAGAAGCTAAATGTGTATCAGAAAAAGATCAGGACAAAATCATAATGACTTTGAGAGCTGTCCATAACGGCGTTTTCAGAATGAGTCCTGATATAGAAGATCTGGTTGAAGCGTCTTCCAGTCTTGCGAGAGTTATTGTAAAAGACGGATTGTTTACGACACAATCATTACAGCGGTCAAGTGTTGAAAGCTCAAAGGATGATGTAGCGGAGACCATTCGAGCAGTATTCGAATTAATGGGGTGTGAAGTGTCTCAAACGGGAGATTACCCGGGATGGCAACCGAACATGGATTCTGCGATACTACATCTAATGGCCGACTTATACAAGAAAGAATTTAATGAGGAGCCACAGATAAAGGCATGTCACGCTGGTCTGGAATGTGGAATCTTACTGCAGCATATGCCGGGAGTCGATACAGTGTCATTTGGACCTAATATTCGTGGTGCACACTCTCCGGATGAAAAAGTACAAATATCTTCAGTGAAGAAATTTTGGTCGTACTTCCTAAAAACATTAGAAGCTATACCTGAGAAATAGTGGGAGATAAGAAGCACGAACTCGTAGAGTTGGCAAACATGAGAATGCCTTATGGCAAGTATAAAGGTGTGCTTTTAATCAAACTTCCAGAACCATATCTGGTTTGGTATAAACAAAAAGGGTTTCCAAATGGGAAGCTGGGAAGACAACTGGAACTAATGCTAGAGATCAAAATAAATGGATTGGAAGAATTGATCTACCCATTAATCCAAAAATAATTCACATTTTTCATTATTAAATTAAATTAGCTGGATAACAATTAATTATAAAGAGTTATTTGAGCTAATGATTCAATGTTTTTGTTTACATAAATTAATTTTTTTTTAAGTTTTTGTAACCAAGTGAAAGTATCGGCGTAAATCTTGCTGTGTAATTTATTAATTGAACAAGATGCAACTAACAAACTTCGATATGATCAACAACAGAATTAAAGCTGCAAAATTCAAATTAGAGCAGCACAGAGTACGAGGCTCAAAAAGTCAGCTATCTATTTTTCAGGTAGCAAAACTAATGGATACAGTAAGAATAGGAGAGGAGATGGAGAGTAGTGGGCAGTCTTCTATCTTCTTTAATTGGAATTAAGTTCATAGGTTTAGTTTGATAATACGTGAGGGTGACGAGAGTCACCCTTTTTTTATTGGCTTATGATCAATAATTGTTTACATTTGTATAGAACTAATGTGTTTACAAATGTTAATCCCGGATCGAATCAAAACCATAATGAAGGCAAATCAGCTTTCTCCGTCGCAATTTGCCGATAAGATTGGCGTTCAGCGATCAAGCTTAAGTCACGTGCTTAGTGGGAGAAACAAGCCTAGCCTAGATTTTTTAAGTAAGATCATTCAGCATTTCCCTAAAGTCAATGCATCCTGGTTAATTACCGGAGAAGTGAGAGAGGGAGAGTTCCGAGGTGAACAGCAGGAAGTAACAAAGACTACAAGGCATTCAAAAAGTCCACAACATAGTCAGTCTATCGAAAAGATTGTTTTCTTCTATAAGGATGGCACTTTCCGTGAATTTGAGCCTACTGATCTATAACTCCTGACAGAACTAATTCCTCATTTAAGTAAATAGCAGCAAACTGCCCAGGTGTGATTCCACGTTGCTTCTTATTGAATAGGATGTAGAGGTCTTGATCTTTTAAAATGATGCGGCCTTTTTGCAACGGTTGACGGTACCTAATACGTATATCTAATTCCCTATCCGTGAGCTCTTCGATCGTGTATTGCTTGCTGACAAAATGTATGTCCTGCCCCAGTATTTTAAGTGCCCAACGATGAAGTCCTGGGTGTTCGTCCGTCTGGCCGCTGTACACAATGTTGTTTTCAACGTCTGTTCCGATCACGAATGAAGGATTGGGTCTTCCGCCGATATGCAGCCCTTTGCGCTGACCAATCGTGTAAAAATGTGCCCCCTGATGTTCGGCTACTACAATTCCATCTTCACGCTTGTATGTGAATGGCGACGCCAAAGCTTCAATATCTGCCTCAGAGGGCTGTAAATCGCTATAGGCAGAATAACTAGGTAGATCTGAAGGGATCTCAATGACATCGCCTTTCTTAACGGCGAGCTGTTGTTGCAAGAACTCCGGAAGACTAATCTTCCCAACAAAACAAAGTCCTTGTGAATCCTTCTTGTCCGCAGTATGTATCCCGGCTTCTTCAGCGATCTGTCGAACTTCTTGTTTCTGAAGCTCTCCGATAGGAAAGAGCGCTTTGCTTAATTGTTCCTGATTCAGTTGACAAAGGAAATATGATTGATCTTTATTCTTGTCCTGTCCTGATAGCAGGCTGTAGCTACCGTCGTCATTCGTTCGTTTCCTACAATAATGACCGGTTGCAACATAGTCCGCTTCAAGCTCCATTGCTGCTTTTAGAAAGACATCAAATTTGATCTCCCGATTACAAAGTACATCAGGATTAGGTGTTCGACCTGACTCATACTCTTTGAACATGTAGTCGACTATACGCTCTTTATATTCTTTACTGAGATCTATTACGTGAAAGGGGATTCCCAGTTCCTGAGCCACCAGCAGTGCGTCATTAGAATCATCGATCCATGGGCATTCATCAGAGAGTGTAACGGATTCATCGTGCCAGTTCTTCATAAACATAGCAATGACTTCATACCCTTGCTGCTGCAATAAATATGCGGTAACACTGGAGTCTACGCCTCCTGATAACCCTACGACAACGCGTTTCATGATGCAAAATTACGTATTAATATAGATTCAACAGCAATTTACATATGTAACAAAACAAAACCCATAATAATTTACATATGTAACTCTTAGTTCGTTAACATTTGTTATCGTGAATGAATTAATAATCGGGTATTATTTTTGTAGATTAGCTGTTATCAGAAGTCTAACTGCAATAGTATCCTTCATGTTTCTCGTTTCTGCCTATGGACAGAAATGTGAGAAAGTATTATTTACGGGAAAAGTTGAGGACACTTTAAGACCACAGAGTTTTTACAATCTAATGGTTGTGAACAGATCAACCGGACAAGGTATTTTTGGTCAGCCGAATGGCTCATTCTCAGTGTATGTAAAGGAAGGAGATTCAATTGCTTTATCGGTAAGAGGTTATCCTATGGTAACTACGGTTATTGTTCCTGATTCAAATTGCCAATATTTAGGGCACTTCTATTTGGAGAAGAAGGCGCAGGAGATCGAAGAGGTTGTAGTAAGGCCATTGAAAACACTGGAACAAATCAAAGCTGAACGGGAAGCCTTAGCCATGCGTGAGACGCGTATAGCGACCGGTATACATGTTTTAGAAAGTCCAATAACAGCACTTTATCAGGCATTTAATAAGAAGGAGCAATCTAAAAGATGGGTAGCAGAGCAGGAATACAAGGATAACAAAGTTAAGATCCTTAAAGATTTGTTGCGCAATTATGTCGCTTATGAAATTATAGAGTTATCGGATGAAGAGTTTGAGACCTTTATCGCTTTTCTAAATATGGATGAAGACTTCCTGAAGACGGCAACGGAAATGGAGCTTATTACCTTTATTCAGGATAAGTTTGAGCATTATACGCTTATCAAGAAAGGAGCCATTCCTTCTCCAGTAAAGGAGGATTAATTCTTCCCATTCAATTCTTCAAGACGAATTTGACGCTGCATCGGATTTTCCCTTGATTGCTTTTGCTTATATAGATCGTAACGCGTCTGAACTCGGCGATGTGGCCAGAAGTTATTGTTCAACTCAGTATCAGCTGTTTCGAGATTTGGATCCAATCTAACTTCAGAAACTTCTTTGTCGAAGATGAATACACGTGAGACCTGCGTTTCATCTCTTCTCCAGATCTCTGCAGGAATCATGATGCGTTCTTTCGTATCATCCGCAAAAGTAAATTCAACAATGATCGGCATCGGAATTCCGCCAATATTACTGAATTTGACTTCGTAGAACTGTTTATCGGAATTTAATAACTCCAATTGTTCATCACTTAACCCTTTCTTGAAATCTTCATACTCTGCGACATGTAAAGCATCAACTTTGTAGCGATCATGATTAGCATAGAAATCGTCAATATTTTGATCACGTTCATTAACTGTCTCCTTGATTTCTGTTTTGTTTCGAATATCCCCTATGAATTGATCTTGTTGATCATCTAATTCCTTCTGAGCCGGGAAGTCAACAGCAGCATTCATCGTGTTTAATTCATACCAGTTTACTTCATCTATGCTAATGTCTACGTGGTCTGTAGTGAAGAACCATGCTCTCCAGAACCAATCCAGGTCAACAGCCGACGCATCTTCCATTGTACGGAAGAAGTCTGCAGGAGTAGGATGCTTGAGCGCCCAACGCTCGCAATAGGTTTTGAAAGCGTAATCAAATAATTCGCGGCCCATGACTGTTTCTCTCAAGATGTTTAATGCTGTGGCCGGTTTTCCATAGGCGTTATTTCCGAACTGCCAGATAGATTCTGAATTCGTCATAATAGGAGAGATGTGACTCTTGTCACCACGCATGTAATCGGTGATCATATGCGCCGGTCCTCTTCTGGAAGGGTAGCCACGTTCCCATTCCTGTTCCGTCAGGTATTGAACAAAGGTATTGAGTCCTTCATCCATCCAGGTCCACTGACGCTCATCTGAATTGATGATCATAGGGAAGAAGTTATGTCCTACTTCATGAATTATCACGCCCCACATGCCATATTTCGTGCGTTCTGAATAAGTTCCATCCGGTTCCGGTCGACCACCGTTAAAGCAGATCATTGGATATTCCATTCCGATCCATTTAGAGTGAACTGAAATAGCTACCGGATAAGGGTAAGCAACCGTGTACTTTGAATATGTTTTAATTGTATGAGCTACTAGCTTGGTTGAATATCGTTCCCACAATGGATTTCCTTCTTTCGGATAATACGACATGCAAAGGATATTCTTGTCTCCAACCTTTTGTCCAACGGCGTCCCACATAAACTTCCTGGAGCTGGCAAAAGCGAAATCTCTTACGTTGCTTGCCTTAAATACCCAGGTCTTGAGGCCTTTCTCTTTCACTTTTTCAGCTGCCTCAGCTTCCTCCTGCGTAACGATCAATACCGGTTCATCTGCAGTTGCTGCGTTCTTTAGTCTTGTTCTTTGTTCAGAGCTTAATACGGAGTTTGAATTCTGAAGTTCTCCTGTTGCACCTACGATATGATCAGATGGAACGGTAATCCAAACTTCGTAGTCTCCAAATGGAAGTGTGAATTCACCACGACCTAAAAACTGCTTGTTTTGCCATCCTTCCACGTCATTATAAACACACATACGGGGAAACCACTGTGCGATCGTATAAAGATAATTGTCGTCCTCTTCAAAGTATTCGTACCCGGAACGTCCGCCAATCTGCATACGATCATTGATGTTATACCACCATTTAATATTGAAGGACACGCTGCTGCCAGATGATAATGGTTTGTCCAGATCAACTCGCATCATGGTCTTATTGATGAAATACTTCATCTTCTTACCACTCGTATTTGTGATAGATTCTATTTTAAATCCACCATCAAATTCCATCAGCTTCTTTTCGACATCCGAAATAGATCGGAAATCTTCCATTCGTTCAACATTGATCAGTTTGGAGTCAGAATTCTGAGCTCGTACGTTTTGATCTAATTGAATCCACAGGTAATCCAATCGATCCGGAGAGTTATTGATATAGGTGATCGTTTCTTCACCACTGATGGTTTGCTGATTATCGTCAAGTGTTACTTTGATCTTGTAATTAGCCTTCTGTTGATAATAGTTATGTCCGGGTGCACCAGCTGCGTTACGGTATTCATTTGGTGTAGGAAGTTCTTCTCCAAGCTGTGCAAACTTTTCCTGCCCAAAGACTAATGCTGGACCTAATACCGCAGCAATAATGATCGATTTAGTTTTAACCATTTTTTATTTCTATTATTTGTGAGGCATCGCCTCTGATAAACGGGGTAGTTGTTGACGTACCCTCATGGTAGATAGTCAGCTTATTTTGCTGATCGTTAAAAATATCCATTAACAGGTCAAATCGTACGTCCAGACTCTCGTATTCGTCGGGAAGCGGATTTGATTCGATGTATAAATAAATCTGACCGTTTAAAAATGACTCATATCCAACAAGTCGAAAATTCGATTTAAAGTTATTGGTCTTGATTTGAAAGTGATTGTTGATATAATTCTCAAGGAAAGCATAAATGGTTGAATCTTCTAGGGAAATACTTAACTCTTTCACCATGACTCCTTCATCTTTAAGCCCTAGCTCAAGATCATGCTCTGTACACATGATAGTGCCCTCCATTCTCTGCGAGAAGGTGTTTACTTTGATTTCTGCAAAAGCAAAATAATATTCATGGGCGTGTATACCCAGAGAAAAAAACAAAGCACATATGACGACAAATCCTCGCATGAAAAGCACGCTAAGATAGCAAATTTTAAGCCAGATTCTGAACCGTTCATCCTATTAGAACGGTATTATTACACCTTAAATCGATGTTATTAAGCATGGCGATTCAACCCTCAAGCGTTTGGATACGTCTATGAATAAAACCATTACTTATGAAAATAATCGCTGCCTTCTCCCTAACTCTCGTTTGTTTTTCTTCTCTGTCTCAAGACTCTTTGTGGACTAAAGTATATTTACCTGATTTTCCTATCTGGTCTGAGGATGCCATTGTTAATGCGGATAAAGACATAGTTGTAGGAGGACGCTATCAGAGTGATGGCTTGATTTTTAGGACAGATTCACTTGGCAACCTATTTTGGTCTGAAACGCTTCCTTCCGTTAATGTTTTCAAACTAGAGAACGAGACTGATTCTACTTTCCTTTTAGCCGGGTCCATTTATGATTTTGGCTCTACCACTCGTTATCCGCTTTGTGCTAAGTTCGATAGCAATGGAGACACACTGTGGACACGATCTTTTTCTGTTAGTGGTCAAACGAACTGCCTTCGGACAAGTATTAGCATGACGGCTGATGCTAACTGGTTGTTTACCTGGACAAATGACTTAAGCAACAATGTTAATTGTGTTAAACTGGATGGCAACGGTAATCTGATCTGGGAAGCGATTGTTAATCTCGATGACACTTATGTCATAACAGACATAGAAGGGGCTCAGGATAGTTCGATATATATATGTGGTTACGTGCCGAATCTGCCAGGTTCCGGCTCAAAATCATTTTTAATGAAACTACAGCCAAATGGTACCGTTGATTGGTCACAAGTCTATACTCAACATATGATTATGGATCTTTCTATAGGTAATGGACTGATTTATGGGCTTAGTAAATACTTTGGTTCCGGTGGTTCTATTGCTTTATTGATGATTGATTCTCAGGCAACAGTGCAATTAGGAGTGGAGTACTTGGCGTATTTGGATATGCCTATTGAAGATCGTATTCGCCTGATGATTCAATCGAATGGAAATCTTATCATTAGTAATCAAAGTCAGATAGGAAGCGATTTCTACGAGATTGATGCTGCAGGTAACATAGTAAATGTGGGTAATACATTAATGGTTCTTAATTGTGTGCTCGAGGCGAATAATGATGGATTGTATCTGGTTGGCAATGGACCCTTGTGGGGAATCAAATCATTGACTGAGCACATCGGTATTTATAGAAGTGATTCAAATTTCATAGACGGAGAATGTACCCAGCCGGTTTCGCCAATAAATTATTTGAACTTACCGATTACTAGTCCTCCAATGTCAATAACTAATAATACTGGTATCAACTTTATTTCGCTGGCTCCTGTGATTAATCCTTATTTTCTCATCGTTGAAGAAGGTTGTGTAGATCAAACTGGAAGTATCGAAGAATACGAACAGGAACAAATACTTGTCTATCCGAATCAGACATCTGGACCTATTACCATCGAATTTGAATCGTTTAAGGAAGCACACATTGATATAGTCAATTCAATGGGGGCAGTCATTCTTCAGAAGAAGTTTAAAGGAATTTCAATATCTATGGATCTTTCTGAGTTCAATGGGGGCTTATATTTCTATCGAATTAAAGATCTTGATTCCGATAAGATTTATTCGGGTCAGATTATATTGAATTAATAAAAAAAAGCCTCCAGGTGAGTGGAGGCTTAAGCTTATTTCTTTTTTCCTTTATTGCGTTTCGCTTGTTCTAGCTGAGCTTTTTGCATTTGCTCAAGTCTTTCCTGGAACTTAGACTTCTTCTTCGTTTGCTGGCCTTTAACAGCCTTTTTAGCAGCCATTTTAGCTTTTAGCTTTTCTTCATCAACAAAGTATCGCTTGATCAACACCATGATGAGGATAGAAGTCAATGTAGAAATGAAGTAATAATAACTCAATCCAGACGAGTAATTATTAAAGAAGAAGATCATCATAATAGGGAAGAAGTACATGATTATTTTCATGTTCGGCATGCCAGGCTGTTGAGGCGTTGACATGTTCCCTGAGTTGATGTGCGTATAGATCAATGTTGTTCCTGCCATCAATAAGGTAAACAAACTGATGTGATCTCCATAAAGCCAGATGTCGAAGTTGAAATCGAGGATGGAGTCGTATGAAGACAGGTCGTCTGCCCACAAGAATGATTGCTGACGCAGGTCAAACGTTGACGGGAAGAAACGGAATACAGCAAGCAGGATCGGCATTTGAATCAGCATCGGCACACAGCCAGAGAAAGGACTGGCTCCTGACTCTCTGTACAAAGCCATGGTTTCCATCTGCTTCTTCATTGCGTCGTCCTTTTCCGGATACTTTTCGTTGATCGCTTCGATTTCCGGTTTCAATATCCTCATTTTAGCAGACGAGGTGTACATCTTCCACTGAATTGGCATCAGAGCAAACTTGAGTATCAAGGTCAATAACAGGATTGCTATTCCGATGCTCATTCCGGTAGACTGGAGGAATGCAAACAACGGTTGAACCGCATATATGTTAATCCATCGGAATAGTCCCCAACCATAATTCAGTACGTTTTCATATCCTGAATCGTAAGAACGCAGTGTCTGATATTCATTGGGGCCGAAGAACCAATTTAAGCGAACTGTTGCATTGTCACCATCCTTAATGTTTAGGTTAAGAGTTGAGCTGAAATCTTTTAGATGGCTATCCACCCGCTCATGATCCTCTCCGTATGTCTTCACTTCAAATGAAGATCCTTCTTTCTCAAACGGAAGTTCGGGCTTAATGAATGAAGAAAAGTAGCTTTGCTTATAACTGATCCAGTCGATATCATCTTCGGCATCTTCATTATCATCTGTGATCTCGCTTAAATAGCTGAAGTCTTCTTCTGAATAATTGAAGCAAATAGTTGAAACCCGTCTTTGTTCACTGAAAAGACGCTCTGTTCGACGATAAGCTACATCCCAGTTGAATGTTATGTTCTTGGTGTTAAGTTTACTGTCAAAGCCACTTAGTTTGATATCATAGTCAATATCGTAAGCATCAGGTTTGAGGCTATAGACAAATTTTACTGTTCCTCCGTTTTCAACCTGGTGTTCGAAAACAAGCTTGTTGTTTGATTCTTTCTTAAGGACAAAAAGCTTCTCGGCAGTATTGATCTTTTTACCGTTTATCGGAAGAATGATTCCATTGGAAGCGTCTCCTTCCTTGAATAGTGTGATAGGCGTTATTTTACCATCTTTCTTAGCGTAATCGTCATACGATTCATATTCTTTCAATCTGACGCCTGCGATTTGTCCACCTTTGGTATCGAAATTAATAATGAGCTTTTCGTTTTCCAGTGTAATAATCTCTCCTTCAACTTTCTCTTGCTCTGGTTCCTGCTCGACACTTGCAGTCTCAGCTTGTTCAACAACTTCTTCCTTGATTTGTTCTGCAATGATGGTGTCCTTGCCGGCGATAGGATCGGTATATACTACCATGCCTGAGTCGGCAGGAACTGGTTTGCCGTCTTCGTCCAATTTCAGAACCCAGTTAGATGCGAGATCCTGTGTTGTTTCTTTGTCTGATTCCTGCTTTACTTCTTCCTCATCTTTACTTTCTTCTTCAGCCTTGAGTTGTTCAGCTTGCTGTTCCTCTTCCATCTTTTTCAGATCTTCTTCTGATGGCTGACTAAAAATGGTGAATACTGAAAGTATAAGTCCTATTAAAACGAGTCCGATGACCGTGTTTCTATCCATTCCTTTGCTTAATTTCTATTTCTTTTTTCCTTTATTGTCTAAAACGGCCTTTACAAAAGCTACGAAGAGCGGGTGTGGATTATCCACGGTACTCTTATATTCCGGGTGGAACTGAGCTCCAACGAACCACGGATGATCTTCTATTTCTACTACTTCCACCAGTCCCGTGTCAGGATTGGTTCCTGTAGCATTCATTCCGTTGGACGTGAACTGTTCCAGGTAGTCGTTATTGAATTCGTATCGATGTCTGTGTCTTTCTGATATCTTCTCGGTAGCATAAGCTTCTGCTACATGAGAACCTGGCGTGAGGTGACATTTATATGCTCCCAGACGCATGGTTCCTCCTTTGTTGGAAATATTTTTTTGTTCTTCCATGAGGTCAATAACGGGAACCTTACAGTCTTCAACAATTTCCGTTGTGTGCGCTTCTTTAAGGCCAAGAACATTTCGAGCGTATTCGATGACCGCACACTGCATTCCCAGACAAATACCTAAGAAAGGGGTCTTGCTTTCTCTCGCGTAACGAACTGTTTCGATTTTTCCTGCGATTCCTCTGGAACCGAATCCCGGAGCTACCAATATACCATCAAGTCCTTCGAGTTCTTTGTGAGCATTTTTCGCAGTGATCTTCTGTGAGTGGATCCACTTGACATTTACTTTTACCTCATTAGCTGCCCCGCCATGGATGAATGCTTCTGAAATAGACTTATAAGAGTCTTTCAACTCAACATATTTCCCAATCAATCCAATGGTTACTTCCTTTTTTGGGGCCTTTAACTTGTTGAGGAAATTTTTCCAATTCTTTAGGTCCGGTGTTGACTTAGTAGGAAGACCAAGTTTTTCAAGAACAACTCTGTCTAGCTCCTCAACCTGCATTAATATTGGAACGTCGTAAATTGTCTCAGCATCACGCGATTCGATAACCGCATTCATGCTTACGTTACAGAACTGTGCAATTTTTCTTCGTAAGTTTAGATCGAGCTCGTGTTCAGTACGACAGCATAGTACGTCAGGTTGAACCCCAAGCTCCAATAGTTGTTTTACCGAGTGTTGCGTCGGTTTAGTTTTTAACTCTCCAGCTGCTGAAAGGTAGGGTACCAGCGTAAGGTGTACAACAATACAGTCATTGTCAAACTCCCATTTCATCTGACGAACTGTTTCCACATATGGCAGTGACTCAATGTCACCAACAGTACCTCCAATCTCAGTTATTACAATATCATAGGTTCCTACTTTACCCAGTATCTGAATACGCTCCTTGATCTCATTTGTAATATGTGGAATTACCTGGACTGTTTTTCCAAGAAACTCACCGCGACGCTCTTTATCAATCACGGACTGATAGATTCGTCCTGTAGTTACGTTATTAGCCTGCGAGGTAGGTGCATTCAGAAAACGCTCATAATGACCAAGGTCGAGGTCTGTTTCCGCACCATCGTCAGTTACATAACACTCTCCATGTTCATAGGGATTCAGTGTTCCGGGATCAATGTTGATATATGGATCCAGTTTCTGAATCGTTACGCTATATCCTCTAGCTTGAAGTAATTTGGCAAGGGAAGCTGAGATGATCCCTTTACCTAAAGATGATGTTACCCCTCCAGTTACGAAAATGTATTTTGTAGAATTCGACATGATTTACTTAGTAACTACGGGATGCAAAGTTACAAGATTCCATCAACGAACTTTATTATTTCTTGGATTTTTTGCAATTGTTTTAAACAATCGACTAGTTCGTCCAATCATCGTTGATTCCCAACTGTAGAAAAGGTCTTGATGGACGCGCTTCTTTTCTTTCAAATACGGGGCATCCGTGGATATCAAGCCTTGGGTAATGAGGTGTATTTCTTTCTATTTTCTTTGGTAGAAAAATAAGGTCATGAACTAATCTATTTTGTACAGCATGACGAATGTTTTCCGAATCTATTCCGAGTTTTATATGAGGTATTTGATTGAAAGGGCCGTTTATCCAAAGACCACCGTATGCAATCCCGTGTGAGGTTTTACCAAAGGGAAGGTCTTCAAGTACACGAAATCCACTGGGACATTTTTCGAGTGGTATACGTTGCCAGTAACTATTGCCGGTTTCTCCGGTCCACATATTGACTCCTGCTCCAAGACGGAAGTTTTCATCCCGATAGGTAAACAGGATGTGGGCGGTCCTGAACCGATCCTTTGCCTGACCAGCAAATGCGTCATTCTCATGATAGATGGAGATGTTGTTGATGTGGATAGCCATACCACCAGAGCGTTGAGTAGTCCCGGCATTATCGTGATACCAGATATAATTGAAACCAACTCCTAGATTTCTGTCCGTTTGGTGATTTAGGCCATTGAACTGAAAATCAATTGGCATTTCTCTTTTTCCTCCTACGAGCACGATACCCGCATAGCTTTTATTCTCAATAAATCGTCGTCTGCCTCCGAGACCATGCTCATTGAGGTAAAGCAAGCTACCAACATTGAATTGATAAAAGTAATCCGTGTAATAAGCTTTGGCGCCTATGCCAATTCCGGATGAATGTGTTCCAACATTAAAAATCACGCTGATCTGACCACCGAAATGGTTGTCTATATAAGACTGAGCCTTCAGATACGAAGGCAAAAGAAATAACAAGCAGATCAGGAATTTCATGTCATTAGATAGCTTCAAAAAACATTCCAAATTAGAATAATTCCTCGCAACATTGAAAAGAATGCTTTTATCCAAAAAATGTGGCAATGAACAATTATAGGACTAGATTTGTAATGTGATCAGCGCAAAACGATTTTATTGGTTAGCTCAGTTCGGAGGCTGGACAGCATACTGCGGTTTGGTGATCTTTTCCGTATACAGCAATAATCCGGAGAATATAACTGAAAAATTCATGATCAATATTCTAGTATTAATCTTTACCGGAATCGTTACGACGCACATTCAAAGGTTGGTTTTTATTAAGCGAGGATGGCTTGATCTCAAGCTTCCGAGGCTTTTGCCTTGGCTGATGCTATCATCCTTTATTTGTTCGGTGGTTATTGCTGGTGTTGATTATATTGCAGACTATTTTACTGGCCTTCATGCTGATTCTGAAAGACCTACGGATGTGTCGAGCGTGATTGTAAAGGTTTTCGCGATAATGATTCTTATTCTATTCTGGAACGCGATTTATTTTACCTTCCATCTCTTTCAAAAATCAAGGAATCAGGAGATATCAAATCTCGAGCTTGCTGCCAGCAAACGAGAGAGTGAATTAAAGAATCTGCGTTCACAACTAAATCCACACTTTTTGTTCAATTCCTTGAATAGCATTAGGGCGCTGGTAGATATTGACCCAAAGAAGGCGAAAACGTCTATTACTACTCTGTCAAATCTGCTAAGACAATCTTTGTTAATGGGGAAGGAGAACCTGGTTTCCTTATCGGATGAACTTCAGGTCGCAAAAAGTTATCTTGATCTGGAAAAGGTTCGTTTCGAAGATCGTTTAAGTATAGAGTGGGAGATAGAGCCTTCACTAGAAGCGCTGCAGGTCCCGCCGTTCTCACTACAAATGATGATCGAAAATGCAATCAAACACGGGATTTCAAATTTGAAAGATGGAGGGGTGGTTAAAGTGGCTGTGTATCAGTCAGACGGTCGGACTATCGTGGAGGTAAGGAATACAGGAAATTTAAAAAAAGTTATCGATCTTGGGGTTGGAATACAAAATGTAAGACGTAGGCTAGCGCTTCAATACGGAGCAGGTGCAAGCTTTACGTTGAATGATGTAGGAGGAGAGGTTGTAGCACAAATGACATTTGAAAAATGAAAGATTTTAAAACGATAATCATTGATGATGAGCGTCTCGCCAGAGAAGAATTAAAATCAATTCTTAAAGAATTTAATGAGATCTCAATCGTGGATGAGGCACAGAATGGCGATGAAGGGATTGAACTGATTAAAAAGCACGATCCGGATCTGATCTTTTTAGATGTGAACATGCCGGGGATGACTGGTTTTGAAATGCTTAAAAAGCTGGATGAGATTCCCAATGTCATTTTCGTCACAGCATACGATGAATATGCCATTAAAGCTTTTGAGGTAAATGCCATCGATTACCTGTTAAAACCAGTTGATATAGCTCGCCTCAATGAGACCATTGAAAAGTTGAAGCATGAAAGTGAAAGCGAGTTTGAATCATCGGTTGTTCAGAAAGTAGAACGCAAAAATCGGTCACTTACAATAACAGACAGAGTATTTATAAAGGATGGTGAAAAATGCTACTTCACCAAATTGGCAGATGTGAGAATGCTGGAATCCGACGGAAACTATGTAAAAGTGTATTTCGGCACGAATCGTCCATTGATCCTGAGATCACTGAATAGCTTCGAAGAGCGCTTAGATCCAACTTATTTCTTTCGAGCTAACCGAAAGTTTATTATCAATTTAGAGTGGATCGAAAATATTGAAAACTGGTTTAATGGAGGCTTACAGGTGGAATTAAAGGATGGAGAGAAGATCGAAATTTCAAGACGTCAGGCTATTCGTTTCAGAGAAACCTTCTCGCTTTAGTTTCCGATATAGTCCATACCGCTATCCGTAAATCGAATTAATTTCTTCTTGTACAAAGCTCCTGCGGCTTGTTTGAATGTTTTTTTACTCATTCCTACGGTTTCCCGTATATCATCGGGATCACTTTTATCATTGATCTGTAGATGACCTTTGCGTTGAAGCAGCGAAAGCAGCCTGGAGGACGCATCATCAATTTTACCGTATCCACTTTCCTCGAGTCGGATGTCCAGTTTACCATCTTCGCGAACTTTGGAAACGTATCCGTCCATTTCTTGTCCCGGTTTGAGGATTTTAGAGACATCGTTATGATAGATTAACCCGCTATACTGATCGTTTACAATTACTTTGTATCCCAAATCTGACTGATTTAGAATCAGTAGGTCGACCCTTGAATTCACTGGCAGTTCTTCACTACATGGTTTAAGGTGTTTATCAATCTTAGTGCTACCATAGAGTCGATTGGTTGATTCATCCAGTAATAAACAAACGAAATAAGATTTTCCCTCTTCCAGTTTGACACCCTGCTCTTTGAAAGGAATGAGCAGGTCTTTTTCCAGGCCCCAGTCTGCAAATGCTCCAAATGGAGTAGTATCCTTTATATAGAGATATGCGAATCCATTTAGTCTGATTTTGGGAATCTCGGTTGTCGCTACCAGTCTGTCTTCCGAATCCCGATATACGAATACGCTGATCGTTTCCCCCTCCATGAGGTCGTCACTCAGGTACTTCTTAGGAAGTAGAACATCATTTCCTTCTTCGTCGTGCAAATAAGCGCCGACTGATGTAAAACGATCGAGTGTCAGTTCATTGAATTCTCCTAACTTCATTTGTTAGAAGTAAAGAGCTGAAGCAAGCTTTGAATTAACGATTAAAACCGGCAATCCTAACTTGTTAGTAATCAATGTTTGAGCAAAGCTGTCAAATTGAGGGAGCAGACTCTCCGAATGATAAGCAATTGCGATCATATCACCTTGATTCTGCTTAGTGAAACTCATTACTTTCTTACCATATTTACCACCCTTTTTAACGAAATTGATCGTAGCATCTAAATCGCGCTCTTCATATTGCTTGCTGACAATAGATATTCGATTCTGAATACGGGTGTTTAGAATGACGTCCGTTTGTTTTTCGGCTACAACAGATAGTTTAGCTGATAATATCTTAGCCATGTCACCTGCAATGTTGGTAATTTGAAGGCTCTCTTTGGTTAAGTCGATAGGGACAATGATGTTGTTCACCTCTTTAATCTTCGTGTCCTTCTGAACGATCAGGAATGGACATTCAGCGCTTGTGATAACTTTCATGGCATGTGAACCGAATATATTTTGCATTCCTTTGATGCCATGTGTTCCCATAATAACAAGTTGAGCCCGTTCCTCTTTAGCAATACGCCCGATATCTGTAAATATATCTCCCACCTTCACCATGGAAGTGATCTCGCTGCCAATAGGGACATTAAATTTTGATTTTACAGCATTAAGTTTGGCAACCATGGGTTGTCCGGAGGCCTTATCTGAAGCTAAATGAAGTAATTTAATCTCAGTGTGTACAGTTTTAGCTAAAAACAATGCATACTCAACAGCCTTGTCTGTTGTAGGCGTAAAATCATAGGGGACGATGTAAAGGTTCTTTTTCATGAGAAGAGGTTCGTTCTTAAATTTAGTGAATAAAAAATAAGTTCTCGACTACAAAGAACGTAAATTATTATCGATTTATGATATTCGAATATTTAAATATTCAGGTTGAATATTGCGCTTATTTTTTACGCTGCCACCAACGCTTTTTCTTATTGCCAAGCGTTGAAGACATTTGAGAGGGGTCCCTACGGTCTTTCTTCTTGGTGCCAGGCTCGCCATTAGTGTTCTCTTTATTTTTATCAGATTTCTCTGCTGATTCAGGGGTTACGGCTACATGTTCAGAGCCGCCGGCTGGTGCATTTGGATCTTCCGGATTTTCCCAGTTAGCTTTGATATTCTTCTTTTTCACTTTTCCGTCCTTATCACCGACATAAACGGCTTGCTTTTTCTCGCCTGAATCTTTGTTGGTTCCTATGACATCTTCGTGAAGTACCCATTTCTTCTTTTCATATACGAAAGCATCGTATGACAAATCCGGAACATAGTATGAACGAAAGTTTTTCATGCTTGGACTCTCTGGAGATAAATGATCCATCATTATTCGCTTGCGGTCACTTTCATAGTTCAAGTACATCGTGGCTTTCTTCGAATGTTCGTAGAATACACGCTTTTTTGTTTCATTACCAACTTTAAAGATCGGATTACCAAGTTTAATCGTTGTACCACTCACATAGAGCACATCAATTAGCTTAACCTGACTCATTGAATTGAAATAATCCCATCCAAGCACAGTGTAAAGCATGCGGGAGCCCTTTTTTACCGGAATGATCTTATAATATAATGCTCCGTACCATTCATTCGCGGCAAGAATATCCTCAGGTTTAGAAGGCATACCGAAAGAATTGTCGATCAGTTCCGTAACGAGGTATTCTTTGGATTTCTTGTTGTAATGCATAACGAAGCAATAATACTTATGACTAAAGTCGTCTTGCTCCACATTCCAGTTGATGATCCGTAACTTCTTATCCGGACTGTCAATAAATCCAATTGTTTTAAGCTGCTCAAAAGGGTAGGAGAACGCTCCTTCCATTTCAAGTGCTTTCTTTAATTCGTCTTTAAATGCTGTGTTGAGTGTCTCTTTTTCCTCGTTGTTTTCTGCCGCTCTCAATTCGTTTAATTGCGCAGCTAGTTCTATCTCAACGGAAGACAAAGAGTTCGTGTCCTGACCGTAAATGCCTGGAACAATTAAAAGTGATATGCAAAATACAAGAGACTTCACGCTTATTATAAACGAAGATACAACCTTTTTGTTACCACGTTCAAATACCCTACCAACTTTAATGAAAGGCAATAAAATTAAAGGCCGGAGGCTCTATCCCCAATTGTCTCAGTTCTCGTGATATCTGAGCGCGATGGTGAACGCTATGATTAAGAATGTGATACAGTACGTCAATCACGTCCTTTTCCATTACAACACCTTCTTCATCGTGATAGCTCATATGATCCTTGATGTCTATATTTTCGAGATATTCAACAGTTTGCAAGTAATTTTGATTCGCCAGTTTAGACCAGTAGTTTGTAGGTAATACGTCGAACGAAAAAGATTCAGGTTCTTTTCCTTCCAGACGAGCGATCCAGATATGATGAACGTTTAGTATGTGGGAGTAAGATCGTTTGATGAAGTCATTGAGCTCATCATAATGCTGATCGAGGACTTTCATCCATCGCTTGTTGCATTCGAAGTCATATTCGAACTTATCGAGGAAAAACTCTTTTAACAAGTTTACAGGTTTTTGAGGTCCGAGATAGTCTTGGTAGGATCGGCTGATTTGAAGACAAAGCTTCCAGCTACCAAAGCATCGGCGCCAGCCAATAAAAGGCGTTTACCGGTGTCGAGATTAACACCACCGTCTACTTCAATCTTCGCGTGTGAGCCGTGGTGATCGATCAGGTGTTTGGTTTCTTCAACCTTCAATTCTGCGTTCTCAATGAATTTTTGACCACCAAATCCCGGATTAACAGACATGATCAGCACGAGATCGAGATCCATAATAACGTTCTCCAATAAATCGACGCTTGTGTGTGGATTGAGAGCAACGCCGGCTTGCATCCCATTGTCTTTTATAAGCTGTATCGTCCTGTGCAAATGACGACAGGCTTCGTAATGAACTGTCAGAATATCAGCTCCTGCTTGTGCAAATTCCTCTACGTAGCGATCCGGATCTTCTATCATTAAATGAACGTCGAGTGGTTTCTTTGCATGCCTCTTTATTGCTTTAATTACGGGAAAACCAAAGGAAATATTCGGGACAAATACACCGTCCATGACATCAATGTGAAACCAATCTGCCTCAGAATTATTGATCATTTCTACATCTCGCTGGACATTCGCGAAATCACAAGAAAGAACAGAAGGGGCAATTATATGAGACATAGTTATTCGTTTGTTACAAAGTTATTTATTCAGGTTTATTTTCGGTCATTACTTTGATGTATTCTTCGTCACGACCATATACATCGTGATACACGACCATATCAAGACCTTCCCTGACAACTGTTACGTAGTCGACGTAGATGGGGACTCTGTCGACAAGCTTAATCTCATAATGTTCACCGACATTCAATAAACTGTCTAGTGAATCCGGCCGCATTACATTCACCTTTCGGGGACTTATCGAATCATAAAACAGTATTTCTTTCGCAAGATCTACCGGATCCTGAGTCCGCATGCAACCGTGTGAATATGCACGTACATCAACTCCAAAAAGTGCTTTAGCCGGGGTATCATGGAAGTACACCGAATGCGGATTGTAGAAATCAAACTTTAAAATGCCAAGGCTATTCTTAGGTCCTGGATCCTGGATAATCCTATATGGAAAAGCGTTCTGACGGATTGATTTCCAATTAACTATGTATGGATCAATCTCAGTTGTGTCTTTGTATACACGGTAGTTGTTTTTTGCAAGGTGCCCGACATTCCATTTTAGTATAGGCAGGATTTCTTTGCTGGAAATGGAATAGGGAACACGCCAATAGGGGTAAACTACCAATTTACTGAGCTTGGCTTCCAGTTCAGGAGTAGGTGTTTCCGATTTCCCAACAACCAGATTATGAGTGCGACGAAGTGTGTCGTCCGCATAGAAGCGCAAACGATACTCCGGTATATTGATCCGAATATATTTCTCGGGATATGTTCTTTCAGATCGATTCTTATCCATCGCCAAAGCAATCCGAAGTAATTTACGTTTACTCGATTCATTGAGACACCTGGAAGTAAATTTACCAACAACTCCATCGGGCTTTAAACCATTATGTGATTGAAATACTTTGAGTGCTTCGACAATTCCTAGGCTGTCTGTTTCGGACACGGTATCGCTCAAATATCCCTTACTGTGTAGCGCTTCATGGGTCTTAGCCATCCAACCGCTGGAGTCGTACTTAATGGATTCTACTGCGAAGGTATTCGTGTCGACAGGGTATCTGTCATAAAACCACATAAGCCCTTTTGCGAGCACTTCATACGTTGTGTCAGCCGGTCCGAATTTAATGTATTGCATACGCAAGTCCGTAGCAAGATCGAATTGAGTCATTAAGTCTAACGTGTCGACTGGAATCGGAGCAGCTTCTTTGTATTTTTTAGTTTCGTAATCCATAAAACCATCGCGAAGGTCTGACAGGACATAAGCTGCATTCACTGTTATACTAATCTCTTCCTGTATGTAATTGAAGTGAGCTACATTACGCATTCGATTTTCTGGTATTCCGATTTGCAGGCTCTTTTTATAAAGCCATTTTGTCCTCTTTCCAAGGTCAGTTAAGGTTGAGTCATTTATCCATTTTGGACTGTATGATCGATTGGAATAGTATTCCTGAACGTAATCAATCTCCTTCTCAGTAAGACCTAGATTCGCCAAATAGTCTTCATCCATTGCCTTCTTTAGTTTTTGATCTATTGGGAGATCCATGTATTCAAATGTGAGTTCCTTGGCTTTTTCAACCGAAGGTTCACTACAAGAGAAGAGCAATAACAATATAAACAGATAGCGGTAAGATCTCATCAAATCGTATAGGAATTACTACTTTCGTCAATAAACGTAAGTTGTGAGCATTAATGTACATACAATAATAATAATTATCACGGTCGCGGTATCACTTTCGGCATTCAATAATCGAAATCTACTGGAACGCTTCATGTATATACCTTACAGGGTTAAGCATAATAAAGAAGGGGTAAGATTGTTAACGCATACCTTGATTCACGCTGACTACATGCACCTCGCATTTAACATGTTCGCGTTGTATTTTCTCGGTAAATACTTCCTCTCATTTGATTGTATTCACTGGGGAGGACTCGATTGTGGATTAGAGGAAACATACGGAAAGGCTCAAGGTCAATTTCATTTTCTTGCAATCTATGTTTTAGGGGCTTTATTTGCGACTTTAATTCCTTATATTAGACATCAGGACAATTCCTCGTACCGATCATTGGGAGCATCGGGTGCAGTTTCTGCAATCATTTTTGCTTCGATCATGTGGAACCCGGGAATGCCGTTACGGATCATCTTTATACCTATTGATATACCCGCGTATATTTTTGGTCCATTGTATCTGGCATATGAATGGTTTGCGGATAAACGAGGGGGGACAGGAATAGCACATGATGCGCATATTGGTGGAGCCTTATTTGGAATCGCCTATGTATTAATCATAAATATTGACAAGGGAAAAGAATTTTTAGGGTATTTCTTCTAGGATGCTATACGTAAATAACAACGACGATATTATCGAGGCTGAAAAGCCGTCTATCTATTCGGGGAATAGAGGATATCTCTATGGAGATGGAGTTTTTGAGTCTATTCGAATTATAGCCGGAAAACCGGTAAATCTGGATAATCATATTAAACGATTACTGGAAGGAGCGAAAAGAATCAAAATGCGTCCTCCCAGTTATTTTGATGTCAGCTTCTTTGAAGAGAGAATTATAGCCCTTCTCGATAAAAGCGGCATAAGAGAGGGTGGCAGGTGCAGACTACATCTTGACCGTGTGGCTGGTGGTACTTATCATCCTGATTCTAACGAGGTGAGCTTTTTCATTGAAGTTTATCCGATGGAAAACAATCTATACGAATTGAACGTGAAAGGATTGGAGGTTGATATCTATATGGATCACAAAAAGCCAAAATCGATTTTATCGAATTTTAAAACCAAAAATGGTCTCGTTTATATCATTGCATCCATTACGGCAAAAGAGAAAGGTCTTGACGATTATCTGATTACAAATTATAATGGCGGTATATTGGAAGGAACTTCGTCGAATCTGTTTGTTGTGAGCAACGGGGTATTGTATACACCCGGTTTGGAAGAAGGGTGTCTCGCCGGAACCATGCGTATGCAGATTATCAACCTTGCGCTGGCCAATAACATCAAGGTATATGAGTGTAATGTGCTTCCTCAGAATCTGTTAGTAGCAGACGAACTATTCTATACAAATGCAATTCTTGGTGTACAGTGGATACAAGGTTATCGAACTAAGCGCTATAATAATGTGGTATCAAGAAGATTCATCGAATTACTGAATCAAAAATGGAGAGACGAATTAAACTTGTGATATTAATTGTGTTGGGCTTTTTTGTACTGCCAACCCACGCTCAATCCGAAAATCAGCCTGACTCTATGACCTATAATGCGGATTTAGCTGCGAAACTTGGCGCCGATGATTATGGAATGCGTCAGTATGTTATGGCTTTTCTAAAAGCCGGCCCCAACAGGGATCAAGACTCATCTGAAGCAGCAGCTTTGCAACGGGCACACCTGGATAACATAATAAGAATGGCAGAAGAAGGACAGCTTGTTCTCGCGGGACCATTTCTGGATCAGGGTGACATCAAGGGGATCTATATTTTTGCAGTTAACAGTGTCGAAGAAGCTGAAGAGTTAACCAAAACTGATCCAGCGGTCAAAGCCGGAAGATTAATTATGGAGCTTCATCCATGGTATGGATCAGCTGCTGTTATGAAAATCAATGAGATACACAAAGAGATAGCTAAAATCCAGATTTAATTGTTGATAAATGAATAGCAATCATTCGTTGTTTCGGATAAACCATGTGAATACAATTCCGTATTTTAGGGATCTAATCAAAAACAAAAGAACATGAAAACGTTAAAATTTATTTTCCCCTTAATGATCGCAGCTTTCCTATTTGCTTGTAATTCAGAAGCTACTGGAGATACAGCGGAAGGTGATAAGACTGAATGTACAGAAGATTGCGGTGATGACTGCGAACACAAAGGAGATTGCGATAAGGACTGTGAAAAAGATTGCAAGAAGAAGTGTTCTAAAGAAGATTGCACAAAAGAAGATTGTGAAGGAAAGTGCTGCGAAGGTAAATGTGAAGAAGGAAAATGCGAAGAGGGGAAATGTGGACACGGAGAAGATGGAGAGATGAAGTGTGAGGAAGGAAAGTGTGGTCACGGCGATGGTGAAGAAGCAAAATGCGAAGGAGGAGAAGAGTCTGAAGGCTAGTCTCAAAAACGATTTAAATATTGATCCCCGGCATTGTTCGGGGATTTTTTATTTGATATAAATACCCGGGTAATTAAATTTATGTATATTTAGTATATGAGTAAAAAGATTTTAGCATTTGCTGGTAGTAATAGCAAACAATCTATCAATGCCAGGTTAATAAATAGTGTAGTAGGAATGGTTGACTTCGCCGAAGTTGATAATATTTCGATCAGATCTTTTGATCTTCCGCTTTATGGTATTGATTATGAAAAAGAAATAGGCATCCCTGATGATGCTCATAAATTCAATGATTTAATTAAGAAGGCGGATGCTTTCATAATCTCAACTCCAGAGCATAACGGATCCCTTCCAGTGGCATTTAAGAATGTTATTGATTGGGTATCAAGAATCGATAATGACATATTTAATGATAAACCGATGGTTCTTCTAAGCAGTTCTCCGGGTAAAAGGGGAGGATTATCCTCTTTGGGACACGCAGAAAGTATTTTATCAAGGCTCGGTGCTGAAATTTTAGGTACGTACGCGTTCGGGAGTTTTAAAGAACGGTATAACAATGGATCACTCGACGAAGAAGCACAATTGGAAATCAACAATCTTCTGGCTAAATTAGAAGACAAAATCAATTGAAAATGAGATATCTATCTACGCTACTTATACTTTTTGCTATTCAGGGACTCTTCGCCCAAACTAATATTCTTATTACGAATCCAGAAGCCGACAACGTTATCAAAGGCAATTTCACACCGGCCAATTACGCGGCAACGAATGTGATCAATGATAAAATAAATATTGTTCAGGGGATACAAAATGGTGTTAATTCAGATTCACTGCACGCTTATCTGGAACGCATGGATGACTTTGGTACGAGAAATACCGGTGCGGATACTGTTTCTAATGTAACGGGAATTGGAGCGGCCAGAAGATGGGCCTTTGACAAGTTCCTGGAGTTTAGTGAAGTGAACGAAAATAGATTATTGGTTACATATCTTCAGTTTGACCAAACCATTTGTGCCATGAATCAGCATCGCAACATATGTGCTGTGTTGCCAGGTAGTGATGCTACAAATCATGAGGTTGTCATTATTGAAGGTCATATTGATAGCCGCTGTGACACGCCATGTGACATTAACTGTCTGGCTGAGGGAATGGAAGATAACGGATCTGGTAGTGCATTGGTGTTGGAATTGGCACGCGTGATGTCACAATTCACCTATGATAATACGATCGTCTTTATGTTGACAATTGGAGAAGAGCAAGGACTATACGGTGCAAATGCATTCTCTCAGTATTGTGTTGATAATAACATTCCGGTAAAAGCAGTATTTAACAATGATGTGGTCGGTGGAATCATATGCGGTGCAACATCCTCAGCGCCTTCTTGTCCAGGATTAAACGACATTGACAGTACCAACGTACGTTTCTTCTCTTATGGCGGGAATAATTCGAAATACAAGCAGTTTGCGCGCTTTACAAAACTTGAGTATAAAGAAGAGTTATTGCCGATTGTAGATGTGCCAATGACAATACACATCATGGCGGGTGAAGATCGCGTTGGAAGAGGAGGGGATCACATTCCGTTCCGCGAAGATGATTTCACCTCTATGCGTACAACCTCTATGAACGAGCATGGTGATGCATCGAATGGAGTGGGTTATACAGACCGTCAGCATACAAGTGAAGATGTTCTCGGAATAGATACAACTGGTGATGGTAACCTGGATAGCTTCTTTGTTGATTTCAATTATTTAGGCAGAAACTCCGTCATCAATGGAGTAGGAGCGGCTATGGTAGCTATTGGACCAAATATGCCTCAATATGACCTGGTTTCCTATTCTGACTCCACCATTACGGTGACAATTACGGATCAGATGCAATATCCACAATATCGAATTGGACTCAGAACGAATACGAATGACTGGGATACGGTTTACACGATTAATTCTACGGTTGGTACCGTACAATTACCGCCGGGACAATGGTTTTATATTAGTGTTGCATCGGTTGATAGCAGCGGGGTTGAGAGTCTCTTCACAAACGAAACCTATATTATAGAGCCCTGGTTGGAAGTGCCGGATATTGAGGCAAATGTTACGGGGTACGAACTGTTACAGAACAAGCCTAACCCTTTTGATGAGGCAACGATCATAACGGTTTATGTTCCCGAATCAGAGAATTACACGAATGGAGCGATTGAAATCAGATCACTATCAGGTGAACTTGTGAAAAGTCTTCCAATTGAATTGAATGGTGAATTGAACGAAGTATTGTACGAACATGGTTTTGGAGCCACAGGAGTATATACCTATTCACTTGTAATCGATGGTGAAGTGATCAGCTCCAAGCGCATGATTTTCGCCAATTAAAAAAGGCCGATGTTTTCACACCGACCTTCTTCTTTCTTTAAACCACTATTTCGTCATTTCAACTTTCACATTGCCGAATGGAGTGGAGCCTGTTATTCGAAGATCATTCTCTGTTAATTCGAGAATATCCCATGCTGCTCCCCAGCTTCCGCCATCGCTTGAGTTGTCTGTTATGGTAAGCAGTGTCGCTTCTTCATTGAGCACATAAGTAAATGTACCTGATGTAGTGTCCGAAGCTTTATAATCAACTCCTGAACAGCTTGAAGAACAAGCATTGAACTGAAGGTAAGATCCATCTCCGGGAACTGTGTATGTTAACCATTCCTGCGATTGAATAATCCACTTACCTTCAAGCATTTCCTGAGGAGTCGGTTGATTTTTCTTTTTACATGCCGCAACTAATAGTAAGGCAAATACAGCTAAAGAAGTTATTTTAATTGCTTTCATGTTTTCTAGTATTTGATCTTAGCATCCGGGAACCAACCTTCCAGCTTCTTGATCTGATCAGAGCTTAGACTGGTGTCTTTAATGACAATCGTCTTCAAACTTAAACAGTTCGCTAATTCGTCCGGTAAGCTTTCCAGAGGATTATCGCTAAGCTTTAATGTTTCCAAATTGATAAGATTTCCTATTTCAGGGGGAAGTGTTTTTAATTTATTACCTGACAGATCTAACTTTTTGAGGTTTTCCAGTTTTGCGATGTCCGGGTGGATCGTCTCAATGTTATTCTTTAAGATAATGATCTGCTTCGCATCGGTAAATTCACACATTTCTTTTGGAAGTTCTGTTAACTCAGGGAATCCACTTAGAGCAGAAGGAGGCATGTTCATAAGGAATCCTTCTCCACCTACCATAGTCGGCTGATAATATTTCTCATATGGATTTAGTTCTCCACTGGCTATCGCTTCTTCTTCCTCTTTCTTTTTCTCTTCGTAAACAGCATTAGCCTGAGATCCAACATAAGAATAGTAATCACTTCTTACACGCTCAAACTCAGAACTTGGAAGACGTTTTGCCGGACTCGTTTTAGCGCTGGAAGCCATTTCATGAAGCTTGCTGATGTTATCCATGATCGCTTCATTTTTACCTGCTGCTATTTTCTGTAGCTGAATGCGGATCATTACTTTATCAAATGCTTGGGATCGGTTGTTGCTGAAGTTGCCAAACAGCTCCTGGAATTCTTTTGCATGCTCTTTTGCATTTTCAAAATCATACAGGTAAAGATATGCACGTGCGCAATTTTCATGAAGACCTTTAGCGATATCTTCAGAGATTCTAGCCTTTTTATCTTCCAGGTCTTTCGACTCCAGTTCTTTCTCCCATACAGCGATGCATTCTTTAAGTCGTTCAAGATCATGAGCGTTAAAACCATTTTTGGCAATTGCTTCATAAGCTGCTACAGCTTTTTCCAATGCGTTATCCAGATCTGTATAGTCATAAGCTTTACCCTTCCCTGTAAACACTTCGAACTCTTCAGGCATATATGACAAGTAAACATTTGCCATTGCTTCCTGAGATGCTTCATTAAAAACAGAATTCGCGTACTTACTATCTTCTTTGCTTTTAAAGCTGTTTCCTTGTGATGCCCAATCTTTTTTGAGCTTGTCAGAAATAAAATACTCACATTGTGGCTGGCTCATTTTCTCGTCCCAACCGAACCTCAGTGTACTTTGTCCTGTTTCGGATGTTTTATTTCCGTAGACGACATTTCCATCGGCACTCTTAGCTATTACGTAAGATTCTCCCTGTGTGTATGGTATCTCATAATAGTAAGAGGTTACTTCAACAACATCTTTTAGACTGCCTCCTTTTGGAACACACTTCGATTTAGCATCCTTGAGCTTCTCTGTTCCAAAAGACCCGTCTTGCATAGCAAACTCAACGCTTACCGTAGAAGGGTCAGTTTCAGTGATGTTGTAAGAGGGGAGTGATAGATACTTCGATTCTACTTTCTTTCCTTTGTCTTTTTGTGAAAACGATGTAACGGCGAGCATACAGATGCCGACAGTTAGTAGTGATTTTTTCATGATGTAATAATTTTAATGTTTGTTGGCTGCGGATTTACAACCTCCATGCCATAGTAGTGCATATAATAATACTTAACATTTTTATAACAAATGACATAGGTTCCTGAATAATTTGAGATTATCACGGAATAGTTAAGGATAAATCCATATTTTTCTTTTCAAAATCACTGTTATGGATAAACGGACATTTCTCAAACAGTTCTCACTTGCAACTGTTGCGATGACACCTATGATGAAGGCACTGGCTACCACATTGGACGGTGTAGCCCATGTTCCGCCAAGCCAGTTAGCTTCTGATGAAGATTTCTGGAGATCTATCCGAAAGTCTTATCGACTGAAAGTGGAGTATATCAATCTGGAGAACGGATACTATTGTATGATGCCGGAAGATACCCTGGATGCATACCTGGATCACGTGAAGGAAGTGAATTATCATGCGTCGTATTATATGCGGAAACTCAATGTCAAGAATAACAAGATCATTCGCCAGAAATTAGCAGACATAGCAGGATGTGATTTTAACGAAATTGTCATCACCCGAAATGCAACAGAATCTCTCGACCTGGTTATAGGCGGTATTCATTGGGAAAAAGGTGATGAAGCAATCATGGCAGAACAGGACTATGGTGCAATGTTGAACCATTTCCGTTTGATGGAAGAACGCTTTGGTATCGTCAACAAGCGTGTCAGCGTTCCAAATAATCCGGCGAACGATGAAGAATTGGTTAAACTATATGAAGATCAGATAACGAAGAAGACTAAACTCATCATGATCAGTCACGTGATCAATATCAATGGACACGTATTGCCGGTTAAAAAGATCTGTGATATGGCACATAAGCATGGAGTAGAGGTTTGCGTTGATGGAGCTCATGCATTTGCTCACCTCGACTTTAAACTAAGCGACCTCAATTGTGATTATTACGGAACAAGTCTACACAAATGGTTGAGTGCACCGCTGGGAGCAGGATTTCTCTACGTCAAAAAGGATAAGATCAAGAATCTGTGGCCATTATTCGCGGAGCGGGAATTAGAAGAGGATGACATTGAAAGGATCAATCATACCGGGACCAAGCCGGTACATGTTGACCTGGGCATTGCCAATGCAATCGAATATCATAACATTATTGGTTCCGAACGAAAAGAAGCACGATTAAAATTCCTGAAAGAATACTGGACAACCAAAGTCAAAGATCATCCAAAAATAACGGTGAATACACCTTGGGATATGGAACGATCCTGTGCTATTGCAAACGTTCTGGTGGATGGATATAATTGTGTTGAGATGGAACGTCATCTGATGAACAAGTACAACATTTGGTGTGTTCCGGTTAACCGACCGAATGTTAACGGTGTGAGAATTACCCCCAATGTCTACACAACGACGGAGGAATTAGACGTATTTGTGAACGCATTGAAAGAAATGGCTCAGGGTTAATCACGGAAAAATCCATATATGGGTTTGTTAGTTGTGTCGATTAAATAACTTTGCTCCATGGAAGAGAAGCAAAGCGGCGAACACCTTAAGTTAAGATCGTTACATATTTACCTTTTGAAGCTAGTCGAACGCAGACTTTGGCTTCAGGTATTAGTGGCAATTGCACTCGGGGTTGGGGTTGGAATGCTTATGAGTGAGGAGGCAGCGTTGGTCGAACCAAAAAACGCTGAAACTATTGGGAATTGGCTCGCACTACCGGGAAAGATCTTCATGAAGCTTGTGCAAATGATCATGATTCCGCTGATTTTTTCTTCGATTATCGGCGGTATTTCAAGTAACTCAAATAGCGAACTAAAAAAAATGGGCTTGCTCGTTTTTGTTTACTTCCTGATTTCTACGGTAGTTTCCATTATCGTAGGAATTATTCTAGCACTGCTGATGCAGCCTGGAAGCATGATGAGCTCCACTGACTTCATGTCTTCATCTACTGTTGCCGGAGAATCCTTTTCAGGAAAACTACCGTCGCTGGGTGAGATACCGACGACAATTTCAGAGTTGTTGCCGGCGAACCCTCTTGAAGCGATGGTGTCTGGCGAAATGCTGAGCATCGTGATTTTTACGATTATAATCGGGGTAGCCATAACTAAGCTTACATCAAAAACACTCAAGCCGATCATGATGGTGATAGGAGCCATTCAGGAAATCTGCATGACGATAGTCAAATGGGCAATGAAAATAGTGCCATATGCTGTTTTCGGATTGATGGCACAACTTACGGCTAGTATCGGTTTTGCTTCTATCACAAGCGTCGCGTATTATTTTCTGGTGGTGATCATCGGTTTATTAATCCTGTTGATTATTTACATGATCGTTGTGGGAACTCTGGGTAGAACGAATCCATTTCAGTTTCTAAAGAAAATTGGACATGTTCAATTGTTAGCTTTTTCTACTACAAGTTCAGCCGCAGTAATGCCATTATCACTGAAAACAGCTGAAGACAAGCTGAATGTTTCACCGGGAGTCAGCAACTTTATCATACCAATTGGCGCAACCGTTAACATGGATGGAACGGCAATTTTTCAATGCATCACGACACTCTTTATTGCACAAGCTTACGGAATGGAAATGTCCATGGTGTCCATCGTATTAGTTATGCTAACGGTTGTCGGTGCTTCTATCGGAACCCCTGGTATACCGGGTGGCGGGGTGATCATCCTAGCGAGTGTTTTGCAGTCAGCAGGGATTCCTTCAGATGGCATTATGCTGGTTATAGGAGTTGATCGGATTCTGGGGATGTTTCGAACAGCCATTAATGTAACGGGTGACTTAACAGCAGCTGTTGTGTTTGATCGCTGGATTAAACGGTCTGTGCCGAAATAAAAATATCTCCTTCATATTAATAACTGAAAAGCTCGTCATAGGTGCGGTCTTCGGAATAGTTCCATTCCAGCCATCCTTTTTTCTCCCAACGCTGTTTAAAGCTCATTTTTCGCCTGGCTATCTTTCGTTTATAATCATTTGGAGTTAGATATATTCGCTTGTAAAGACTAAAAGAGGATTCGGATTGAAGATCATATCCGAATTTACTTGATTGCTTCGTGTCTATCAGTTCCAAGGTGGAAAGGGGAAGATCAAGAAAGGGGAGAGAGGTGTCAGATAATTCCGAAAGAAAATTCAGATGAACGAATGAATTGTCAGAATGCTGAAAATTGTACCGAGCAATAATGCGATCCCAATTAAACATACTCGATAAAATCAGTACTAAAAACAAGGCATATGCATTTGTCCTAATGAGATAATAATTTGATTTTGTCTGACTCACCTTGCGATAAACACTATAAAGTCCATAAATGGTTAGGATAAGAAAGAATACGATCATTATCCGCTTGTAAGCCAACGCAAAAAACTCGATATAATACCAGTTTCTTATTCCCACAGATATCGCCAAAATAAGGTTCTGGGCGAGCCATATGTAGCAAAGCACTTTCAAAAGCCTGTTCTTTGGATAGAAATTTAAATTGCCTCGAAAGCAATACATTACGAGTATGATCGAAATGACCAATGCAAGAAGGAGAAAGTAAGTTCCACGATGTACAAACTGCTTCAGGTATTGTCCCTCCCATTGGAAATTAAGCCAAACATGATCTATGTCGAGTACATTTAATCCAATTAAAACAATGTTTAGTCCGATGAACATAAATACGGTCGCCTTGTACTCTTCCTTAAGAGCGGTCAGCTTGAACTTCTGATGATGTTCTTTCCGAACACGTATCATCTCGTCACTGTGACCGGCATCAATTTCTTCAATTTTCTTATGTCTCACACGTATGAGGACGAAACTGCTTATCAGAAGCCCTGTTAATATCGTGAATACAACTGCAAAATCCACATAAGTAAAAAACCACGAAAGCTTATCACCTATAAAGTCCAAAATGTGCTGAATAAAATTACCGAATTCGGGATTTGACCAGCCATAGAGCGTAATGAAAAAGATGATAATCATTGATGGGGCAAAAAACAGCCAGAATCGTCTAAACCTAAACCCAAAATTTTTCCCCGTGACTGTTGTAATGCTTAATTTATCTCTTAACATTACTTTTTGCGAAGTAAAGAAGCTTAAAAATCCAGCAGAGAAAACATGAAGGATATTCCTGATCTGCGGAGAACTCAACATTCCAATAAACACAACAAAGGAAAGAAAGTTAACGAAAAAGCTCAATTGTGAATGATGAACTACTGTAAGTATGCCTGTCAATAAGAATGCGCTTGTTATCACAATGGTATTGAGGCCTTTCAGTTTCAATTGCTTTGTTAGTAACAGGTATAAAACCACTGCTATCTCGTAGATCAATAAATTGATTCCAAGAGCTTTGTTATAGAAGAGTACAGTAAATAGAAGTGTGGCAATGAGTAGTGTCCCTAGTGGATTTTTGAAATTCATGGAGTTCGTTTTGGTCCTGATAAAACGTCTTCCATATTAGGCTATTGCTATGACATCTCTGTTTTAAGAATTATTGGGAAATTGGAATATTAATGAATATGTGAACTTGAGCTACCTCTTTAAAGTGTAATTCTTCTGGCCATAAAAAAAGCCCTCCATCAGGGAGAGCTTTTCAAAAGTTCTTTCGGAAATCTAATCCTCGTCATCTTCAATGATCTCAACGTGTATTTCCTTTTCCATCATTGGACCTTCGCTTTCACAGCTTACTTTCTTACGAACCTTACAGCTTTTTTCTCCGCTGCAATCGCCTTTACTGTGACATCCACCTTTTTTCCAGTGGCCGTGATTATTTCCATAGCAGATTTCCGTTTTGCATTTTCCGTGTCCGAATCGCGGACCATGGAAACAAACAAGCGTAAATCCTACCAGACATGCAAATACGATCAGCGATCCAAATGCAGTAGTGGTGTAAGACAGGATTTTGTGAAACTTACTCATGTCTCTGTTTTTGAAATGCGCTAATACGGAAATACCTGCTAACATAACAAGTAGACCGAATGACAGTACTAATATTAGTGGGAATAAAATCATAACTATTGATTATTGGTTAATTACTTCTAAATTAAGGATCTGAGCTCCAATTAGAAAATGATTGTGACGATCGGCAATTGCGCTCCCATGTTCGGCTGATCACGAGGATGATCTTTTATAAACAGCTATTCTCCATGGAAAAACCCGATCATAATGGATTCGATTAAAGCCTTGATCCTGAATTAATTTGTCCATCTTTTCTTCATCGTGCACAAAGCTTCTGAATGGATTTCTAAGAATCCACATGTAGACATCCATAAGTTTGATCATCAGTTTCGAGAAGAAATTATCCATCGGATAAACCAGTCCATAATACTCTGTAGATTTTGCGGTTGAATTCTTAATAAGTGAGTCAACATCTGGATAACAGCAAACGACACGCTCCAATGTTACAATATGGTGTCTTTGCAAACGCTCGTGAACATCAATGAAATCTCCGTGAATGAAGGTCATTTTTCCTTCCATTTTATTTGTTTTCATCTGTTCTCTAGCTATTGCAATATAGGATGATGAAGCGTCCACATCTGTAGTCTGTACAGCTCCTTTCAATAGTAATGCATGCTGAATAACCCCAACGCCGCCTCCTATGTCGAGAAGGGATTTACCTGCGACATCTTTTAATGGTGATAATAGTGATAGGGTCGTTTTATTAGGGCCCCTCTTCAAATACCTCCTGAGATCGCGGTTTGCACTTTTCCGATCGAAAAAGCTTTCTGCTCCACAACAATGTTGACAAGTCATGGATTAAAGATAGTAATTGATAAGGCTAGTTTAACCACAATTCCAACCTATTGACATGAAGTAAACGTTTATAATGGAGTAGTACAATGATAGGACGCCTAATCACATCTCTTTATAATCATCTGAATGAACGATCATATTTAAAACCTACTTTGTTAATTTTCGGTCTCATCATTTTAATTGTACCGATCTGCAATCACTATTTTTTTCGAACTTTTCATAATGATTATACTACATACAATTTTGCGTTTTATGATTATGCACACTTTCGAGTAAGTGTTAACCCTGCTATGCTAGCAGAAAACAAAACCTTTCTTCAAGATCACCTTTCTTTTACATTTTTCTTCTTTATTCCCCTGTACTGGTTATTATCCTGGCTTTTCGGAACATATACCTTGCTTATAATACAAAGTGCATTCATCCTATACGGAGGATGGGCGAGTTATAAATTGATAAAGTACCATACGAGTTCACAGATATTTGCCAACATGGGCTTATTGCTTTATTTCGTGTTATTTGGTCGGTATAGCTCATTTATTACCGATTGCAACCTGATGATCATTCTGTCCAGCATTGTTCCCGTATTCTTGTATCATTTTATCAAGGGAGACTATAAGCTTGCAATTTTCTGGTTTATTTTTTTGATCCTGGGCAGGGAGAGCATTCCGTTGTGGATGATATTTATTTCAATCATGTTGATGTTCATGTTTCGAAATGACAAAGTCAAAATGCGTTATGCGGTTGGCTTTGCGTTGGGTTCATTAATCTACTTTATGGTTGCGTTTAAGTTTCTGATTCCTGCAATTGAAGATCCCGGTCGTCCATTTAGTTTGTTTAACTATGCGGTTCTTGGGAGTACCCCTTTCGAGGCCCTCAAGTATATGATCACCCATCCTATTGATTGTATAGGGCTGCTATTTAAAAACCATTCCGGAGATCCCATGTTTGATGGAGTAAAGCTGGAGTTTTATACAACTTATTTAGTGTCTGGCGGGATCTTATTGTTGCTTCGACCCAAATACTTGCTGGCATTGATTCCAATCATTTTCCAAAAAATGTACAACGATTCCTATATCAGATGGGGCATAGAATCTTACTATTCTATCGAGATCGTAACACTTATACCTATACTGGTCTTTTTCGTACTGAGCGAAATCAAGTATCGCAAGGTTAGCGTTGTTCTCGGCGGTCTTGCCTGCATTGGAGCATTAAGTATGACTCTTTATAAAGTGGAAAACGAAAATCGTTCCTTAATAGGGTGGTATACGAATACGAAATACAAATTTTACAGTTCAGAGATGTATCGTTCCAAATATGATCATAAAAAGATTTATCGAGAACTCGAACGAATTCCGGATGACGCTAAAGTTAGTGCAAGTCTGCATTTGACATCTCACTTAGCGTTCAGAGAGAACATCTATAAATTCCCAAAAATTGCTGATGCAGAATATATCGCGCTGATCAAGAATGACGATACGTATCCCTTAAGAGTAGAAACTGTTACTACATGTTATGAAGAACTTCTGTTGGATGAGGAATGGAGGGTCCTATTTGAAGATGAAGAGTTTATCATGTTTAAGCGTGAACATGGTTCTGAACTTACTTCGTGTGTTGAATAACTGTTCAATAAGTGCTGCATGTACAAAATGCTTGCTAAAGGATCGTAACCATTTCAAAATAATCTCTTATCTTGAATACCGAACAACAATTAAACAATTTAGTAATGGGATTGAAAGGATTAGTAGCTGTAGCCGTTATGATAAGTGCTTCAGCTTTTGCACAGGATTGGAGTACAGATAAATATCAGTACGGTGAACTTTACGAAGGCTTTGTCGTTGATAAAGATGGTAGAAAGACTGAAGGATACATCAAGTATCAAAGTCGCTACAAGCTTCAGGAAGAAGTAATATTTTACAAGAAGAAAGACGATACGAAGAGAACAATTTACGACGCAGATGATTTGAGCGAGTACAAAGTAGCTGATAAACATTACAAAGTGATTAATTTTTCAGGAGGAGCATCTGTTACAAAAATGAGAGGAAACCTTATTGTTGATGATCAACATTGCATTAAGAAATATGTGTGGTACGATCGTGCACCTGGTTATAACCAATTGAAACAGCGACCGAACGAAACAGATGAAGAATATGGAAATCGAAAGTTTCCGGCTACCTATGTGTATTATAAGGATGGTGATGAAATGGCGGTTACAGAAGAGTTCTTTGAAAAAGACTTTACCAACAAGATGAAGGCATATATCAAGGATCATAAAGAGCTCTATAAGAAAGTTAAGGCGGGCGAGTCAGGTTATAACAAGATCATTAACATGGAAGACGTCTTCAAAGAATACAACGAATGGTGCGATAAGCAATAATAGAAAGAGCCTCTTTTCAGAGGCTCTTTTTTTTGGTAGATTGTGTTTTACTTATGTTTTTCCATTTTGTCTAGCTAACACTTCGTAAAGTGTCCTCCAACTTTATTTGCTATTCTTTTTTAAAGTATGGTAATATAACATAAGTAAACACAATACCAGACACTAGACCTTCAAATGAAACCACTGCCGTCATAGTGCCTACCGAAAGGTATTCTCCAAACGGTGCATTCAGCTGTATGTATTCAACAAAAGCCACGTCAGCATTTAAATAGATGAGCAAAAATATTGCAAAAGGAATGATAGCGAATACGGTTGTTAATAAGCCAATTAACATTCCCTTGAAATAGCTCAAATGGTGATCGCGATTTTGATTGGCAAAAAGCCGAAGCGTTAAGAAAATACCGCCACCCAAGAAGATGAAGTTTAGTGCTCGAAGGTATAATACTTCACCAAAGCCCGTAGCCTTCATTACTCCAAAAAAGACCATCATAAATAAGCTAATCGTTATTCCTGAAACAAATGTCGAGACAATTGTTGTGGGGCTTGTTGATCGTGATATTCTCGATGATATTTTGTTAATGTGTGACATAGCTTTTTTGTTTTTTAATGGTTGTTTGTTAATAGTTCTGATAGTAAGTTATGAAAGAGATGGTGCTTTTCAATGGGGATGTTTGTCAGTTGACCCAATAGCATGGTGAATCGGACAAATCGACTGGCGAACCGGAATAGACTAAATGAAATTCAATGTTTTTTTGAACGCATTAAAAGAATGACTGTATCAAAGTACAATTACATACAAATATGGAATTATGAGTCAAGTTGAATCTATTAGAAGCATGCCTGTCGAAAACATTTTAAATAAAACGAGATCCTTTCTGAAGGATGCGCGTCACTTTCAGATCATCTATCTTTCAATCTTTCTTATCTATGGAATTGTTGAGCTCGATTGGAACATCGGATGGGAAGAGGTAGGCGTGGTAATTGGTTCATGTTTGACAACACAGTTTATTTGGCTGAAGATCGTTTCTGCGGATATGCGCGGATTAAAAAGTGGTCTGATAACAGCCTTAGGATTGACGATCCTGCTACAATCAACGTCGTTGTTAACGCTGGGATTGGCAGGTGTTTTAGCCATATCGAGCAAGTTTTTGATCCGTATTAAAAACAAGCACCTGTTCAACCCGGCAAATTTTGGAATCATTATTTCCATCCTCATGTTTCAGGACGCCTGGATCTCACCCGGACAATGGGGAAGTAGTGCTATTTTCTTATTTGGCATTTCTTTCCTGGGAGCTGTAGTTCTGATGCGCATTGGTCGACTGGAAACAACCATAACCTTCCTGATCGCGCTTTTCGCGATGGAGTATTTTCGAACGGTATTGTATCAGGGGTGGACCATGGATGTATTATATCACAAGTTCTCCAGCGGGACTTTTCTATTATTTGCCTTTTTCATGATAACGGATCCGATGACGATACCGAATTCCAGAAAGGCAAGAATCCTATGGTCTGTGATATTGGCAGGAGCAACTTTCATCTTGACCAACTGGATGCAAATCTATACAGCACCGATCTGGGTACTTTTCTTTATGACACCCGTAACGGTATTTCTCGATAAAATCTATCCTTCGTTGAAGTTCGAATGGATCAACAAAAAACATCTAATCAAATCTGAATAATATGAAAAGAAGAGTTTATTTTCTAACAGCAGTCGTTTGTCTAATAAGTTTGACAGCAATTTCATTCTGCGGCTTTTATGTCGCAAAGGCAGATACAAAACTATTCAATAAATCATCTCAGGTTATTTTGGTACGTGATGGCGATAAAACGACTATTACAATGTCCAATGACTTTAGTGGTGACGTGAAGGACTTCGCTATGGTAGTGCCTGTTCCGGTGGTTTTGGAACGTGATGATATCAGAATATCAGAAGCATCTTTATTTAATAAATTGGATGCCTATTCCGGGCCACGATTAGTAGAGTATTTTGACCGTAATCCATGTGCTCAGGAAATGTTTTATGAAATGTCACTGGACAGAACTATGACGTTGTCAGAGGTCGCGTCTACTTCAGTTCAAGGAGAGAAACGAGATAAGGATCTGGGTGTAACCATCGAGGCTAAATACGAAGTAGAGGAATACGATATTCTGATTCTTTCTGCGAAAAAATCAAATGGTTTGAAGACGTGGTTAGTTGAAAACGGCTATAAAATTCCTTCGCAGGCAGAAGAGGTTCTGGAACCGTATATCAAGAACAACATGAAATTCTTCGTTGTCAAGGTCGATGTGGAAAAGCTGGAAAAGCTAAGCGGAGTAGGGAACGTGAAGAAATACATTGACGATCCGGAAATGAATAAGGCAAGAAGTTTACGACCATTGCAGATAAGTTTCAATTCAAACAAATTCATGTTACCAATTCGTTTAGGCATGGCTAATGCTACAGGTGATCAGGACATGATTGTTTACGCATTCTCTAAGAAGGGTAGGATAGAGTGCACGAATTATCGAACAACAGAGATTCCAACCAATAAGAATGTGCCTTTATTTGTGCGGAACAAATTCGGAAAATTCTATGTCGATCTCTTCGATAAAGCACACATGAAGGAGAATAAGTCAGCAATCTTTCTGGAGTATGCATGGAATGTAAGTCCGAGAAATCCTGGAGTTAAATGCGATCCTTGCGTTGGGCCACCACCAATCTTCACCGATCTTCAGAAAGCAGGTGTGGATTGGGCAATCACCAGTGACAATCAGGCGAGCAATGAGGTGTATTTCACGCGTCTTCACGTCCGTTATTCGAGAGAAACTCATCCGCAGGATCTTACTTTTCACGAAACGCCAAACAAACAGAACTTTCAAGCTCGTTACATACTGACGAATCCTGCAGGTGGAGATTTGAGCTGTGATGATGGTCAGCGTTACCTTGCCGGATTGATTAAGAAGCGTGCTACAGAGTTGGATAATCTGAACGATTTGACATCGTGGAACACATCACAGTATAAAGGATATGTACAGGAGTATTACGATAAGCTAAAGGATAAAAGATTATTAAATGATATCGAAGACGATAAAGGAGAGATCATTCCGGGATTCCCAAGTGATTTCGAGGATCCAAATAAATGGATCAAGATTGGAATATTGTCGGGGATGGCATTGCTGATGCTTTTCATGTTTATTCGATATCGAGCTATACTACCTCGGTTCAGTCGAAAGTTCGCGTAAGGGTTTACTTCATATATCGATTGATCGGTAAGACCTCCTGGTGCTTGGTGTCAGGGGATCTTTTTTTTTTGAAAATAAAAAAGCCCTTCTTCCGATACCTATCGGAATCTAAGGGCTTAATTAAGGTTCAGTAAAAAAGATCAGGATGGGTTACCTGGTTGTATATGGTTTGTGCTTGCGTGTCTTCCTCCATAAGCATCACAGTGTACTTTCTGTGTTCCACATGATGCTAAAATACTTGCCGTGATCAGGCCTAAAAATGCGATTGCTGCTACTCGTTTCATGGTTTAAGTTTTGTTGTTAATACTCTGGTTTTATAGCTTGATTGACATCAATATAGCAAAATAATATTATGTATACATATAAAAATAACAATGCATGCATAATTTAACAGATTGTATAGGCATTGTTTGATATTTTAAAATAATCGGTCAGATGTAAGATATATTCAATCAAACCGTCTAAATACTCGACGAAGTAAAAATCCAGCAGCGTTACTCATGTTACATATGAATCATAGAATATTGAGTTTCTTTGCATAAACAAAAGAACTATGGCAACGATCAATTTAACAAGCGATAAATTTAAAAGCGACGTATTTGATTATACACAATCGCAGGAATGGAAATACGAGGGTGATGTTCCGGCAATCATCGATTTCTATGCGGACTGGTGTGGACCATGCAAAATGGTAGCGCCGATACTGGAAGAACTCTCAGAGGAATACGAAGGAAAGCTGAAAATCTATAAAGTGAATACGGAAATAGAGCAGGAGCTAGCTTCTGTTTTCCAGATTCGAAGCATTCCAAGTATGCTGTTCATTCCTATGGGAAGTAAACAGCCTATGATGCAGGCTGGTGCACTTCCAAAGAATGCTTTAAAAGAAATTATTGAGAAGGAACTGATGTAATTCATTCATTTCAACTGGCAATCCAGGAACAAGTCTCGCGTGATCCCAATTTGATAGATTCGCTGTAATTACTTATTTTTCAGTAAAATAATCTAACATGAGATCACTGCTACTTACAATGCTATGCATTAGTTCATGGACATTTGGCCAAACTACACTTTACACAAATGATTTTGAAGGGGCTTCAGGCTTCGATATAAACACGACAGACATGGGCGGTGCTCCTTCAGGAGCTGATAATCCATGGATCATCAATGATATTTATTTAGGAGGTTCGGGTACTTTTATGTGTCAAACCTTTTCGTTTCCATTCACCGTGCCACCGGCACCACAACAGCCTGCTGGTATAACGAATAATCCGACAAGTACTTATTTGCATGTATCTCCACAAATTGCAATCGATGGAGGTGGTAATTTACCTTGTGCCTCTTATATTGCGCCTGACGGCTTCTGTATATTTGGTGGTGCCTCCACTTTTACACGCATGTCAAGTGACATCAGTACCATTGGTTATGATTCCGTCGAAGTAGATCTTTGGTGGATGTGTGGAGGAAGCACCTTGAGTTTTGGTGAAGCATACTACAGCATTGACGGAGGTTCAAGTTGGACACCAATTAATTGTCCAACAACAGGTACAACCCAATGGATTACTCAAACCAACTGGGTAAATGACTTTATCAGTGATCCGGCATGGGCAAACCAGTCGACGTTGCGTTTCGGATTCCGATTCGTTACGGGGACAACAGCAGCGGCGCAAGAACTAGACCCTGGATTTGCGGTAGATGATATTGAAATAATAGGACACATTGCGTGTACACCGACGACTTCAACAATTACTGAAACAGCGTGTGTGTCGTATACAGCTCCAAGTGGAAATGTTTATACGAGCTCAGGTACTTATGTCGATACCATTCCGAATTCAACGGGCTGCGATTCGTTGATCACCATAAACTTGACGGTAAATACAGTGAACACAAACGTAACACAAGCTGGTCCTACGTTGACAGCTGGTGCTGCCGGAGCAGTTTATCAGTGGCTTGATTGCGACAATAATTTCGCCATTATTCCAGGAGAGACTAATTCCTCTTATACGGCCACGACTAACGGAAACTATGCCGTTTCTGTGACAGAGAATAGTTGTACTGATACTTCAGTTTGTCTGACAGTTACTGGGATCGGATTAGTAGAAATATCGGCGAATAACGTACGCATCTTTCCGAATCCAGCAAATAAGGAATTGATAATTAATTCGACATATACCGTTGAATCTATTAATGTATACGATCAATTAGGACAGATAGTGATCACTTCAAATTCTACCAAACTCAATGTGGCTAAATTGGAGACGGGAGTTTATCTCGTGAAAATTGTGACATCAGGAGGAACTGCTGTTAAGCGATTCGTGAAAAAATAGCTTACAGCTTAACGATCTTCTTGAGATATTCAGCGCTTCTTAAGTAGTAGACCCCCGCTGGAAATTCGGAAAGATCTATGAATCGAACATATTTGTTCGGTCCTTCTGTTATGGTGACCTCAGAAGTTAGGTCATGTCCCATCTGATCGATGATCTGAATAGGTCCAAGTATATCCCAATCCGCTTCGACCGTTACCTGAGCACGTGTTGGTATCGGATGGATCTGAGGTTCACTGTAATTGCTACGCTGTACTGAGCGAACTTCAGAATAACTTGTTTCGCCATCAAAGTCCGTTTGCTTAAGGCGATAGTAACTCACCCCTGTTAATGGCCTGTAATCGATTAAGCTATAGTTGTGCGTTTCTGTTGAATTACCGGCGCCGTCAACATGGCCTATTTTAATCCAGTTCTCAAGATCATCTGAACGTTCAACAGTGAAAAAATCATTATTGATCTCCGAAGCGGTTTCCCAGACGGTTCGAACCTGATCTTCTTCACTTAGAGCATTAAAGCTTAATAGCTCAACAGGGAGTGGGTTTGCTGGTTCAATTCGCACATCATCAAAAAAGTAATACGCACCTACAGGATAGTTAGCTGAACCATCATGAATGGTGTATGCGGTTTGGGCATCCGTATGAAAATTTCCTATGGTGATATATTCCCATGGACTGGTACAAACGTAAGAGAAGGTGTAGAATGCCCAATTTGGCAACCATGGATCACCAGGAGCTTCCACTTGTGGTGTTCCGCCTGTGTTTTCGTGATTCGATTGAAATAAGGGAGACATGGTCAGTTGAATACCCATGTGTTCACAGCTTGCGCCATAATATCGGTTTCCATAGCCATTCGTCATCCAGAAGGAGATCGTATATGTTTGACCAACAACCATTGGAGAAGCTAATTGACGACTCATATAATCTCTTGAGTTTAACTGACTGGAGTGTCTTGAATACAATCCGATGATCGCATCACCACTTTGAGGGTTGACATCTCCAAAAGCAGTGTTTGGTGTACTACCACCTCCGGACCCTGCTGCATGAAAGTAATCAGGAGTTGCATACGGCCAGGAACTTGAGCTTAGGTTGACATTGTTCCATCCAACACAATAAGACCAATCCATCGAGGAATTAGGTAAATTTGAATAATCTTCAAAGTCTCCGTTGGTCACAAGATTCTGCGCTGAAACAAACGATAAAGTTGCAAATAGTGCTAAAGAAAAGGTAAGTATACGTCTCATAATTGAGTTTGGTAGTTATGGTAAATTTAACCTAATTCAAGCTAAGAGTAGCCCAAATCGTTGTAATTTCACAGAATAGCCAACATTCGTTTAAATCTAATCCGAATCTATTATATTCGTTCTAATGGATCTAACAACATCATTATGGATTCTGGCTGTTGCCGTTGCTTTCGGAATATGGGTTTCGATTAATCACCTGAAGCAAAGCAGAGAAGGGGTTAAACGACAGCCTCAGCGACTTTTCCCTAATGAGTGGCGTCATATCCTGGAAGAAAAAGTAGCATTCTATAACCGACTTAGCCGAATAGAAAAACAAGAGTTCGAACGCAAAGTACATATCTTCCTATTGAATGTTCAGATTACCGGTGTGGACACAGAAGTTACTCATCAGGATCGCATACTCATCGCATCCGGCGCCGTGATTCCCATCTTTCGATTCAAAAACTGGCATTATGCCAACCTGAAGGAAGTCCAGGTGCATCCGGATCAATTCAGAATACCCACAACGGATAAATGGGCTCACGGTTTAGTGGGGTGGAGCGCCATGGAAGGGAAGATGATGTTATCTCGAAAAGCCATTGAACACGGCTTCTATGATCAAACGGATAATAAGAATGTTGCGATCCACGAGTTTATTCACATTCTGGATAAACAGGACGGAACCATGGATGGTATTCTTGAACAAGTGATGAATGAAATCGATATTATGCCCTGGCTAACCATCATCAATCGAAAGATGAATGAGATTGATATAGGCGACTCATCCATAAGGGATTATGGAGCTTCAAATGAAGCAGAATTTCTGGCTGTAGTTAGTGAGTACTTCTTCGAGAATCCGGATAAGATGCGACTCGAACATCCGGGATTGTACAATGCGTTGAATTCGTTCTTCAATCAAAAATCTACGTAGCAATAAAGAAAAAGCCCTTCATTACTGAGGGGCTTTTCTGTTTCGTCTTTATTCATTCCGATCCCGGGGGACAGAACTCAGATTGTTGTTTGCATCTATGACGATGTCATATTCAAAACAAGTATCCATACCTACGCTGATATATTTAGTAACCGTGTTACCACCGTTACCAATCGTAATAGTAAATTCAACTATACCTTCTTCATAGGAAGCATAATCAGAAATAGTTCCTGGGCCAATATTATTGATGTTCACAGTGTTACCCCCTGAAGTCATAATATGTGCGCTGACAACCTCAGTGCCATTATTAATAATTCTTGCACGCGGATTCTCTTTTCTACATTTCTTACAGCTGGCGAGTCCAATAACCGCGATCATTAAAATTAATCCTAGAAATCTCATGGTGTTGCTTTTAGTTTATTGTTCGTGTTTATTAATTTATATCTATTTATTCGGGTATCCAAAATAATTTATACACAAGGATCTATAAGCGAATCATTTTGACCTGCTTGATCAAAGTACTGCTTCTTATGGCAACATAATAGACACCGGGCTTAAGTGTTTCGGTGTTTAGTAAAATCTTGTTTTTCCCTTTGTCAATGTTTATTTCCTGGGCTGCAACCATAGCTCCATTCGCCTGAAGAATATAGATTTCTCCCTGATCTTTCATGCTGTTTTGGAAAAGTAAATACACCTGATTAGCGCTTGGATTAGGTATAAGGGTAAGTCCTTCGAGGCTTTTGTCGACAGCCACTGCAATAGTTTCGAGCATTGTTTCCTGACCATCCAGATCAACCTGACTCAATCGATAATAGTTGATTCCGGTTAAGGGTTCAGAATCATTAAAACGGTAGTCGGATATGGTAGTGCTCGTACCAATCGCATCTACCTGTCCGATCAATTCAAACCCCATTCCATTAAAGCCCCGGTAGATGTTGAAGTAATCATTATTCACCTCCGTAAGGGTAGACCAGTAGAGATCAACGCCAAATACCTCGTTGTAGCTGTAACTAAAATCGTAGAATTCTACCGGTAATGCGAGCAGACATCCAGCAAAAGGAGTCGTACTTTCATTTAAGGTCAGATTGAACAGGTTCGTGCCATTGGCACCGTTAGCGGCCTGATTCGTACTTCCAACCGTGCAATTGTTTTGAGAAGTCGTCAGAATCGTTCCTGCGGCTCCTCCTGTGGAATTAACCGTTACCCCAGCCGGAAGACCGGGAGTGGAGAAGTAGGCGATTCCACCACCGCCACCGCCACCGGGACCGTTGCAGTTTGATGTTCCCGAGTTATTAGTTCCGGCACCATTCCCGCCGCTAACATCAATGCTTAAATTGCCACTAAAATTGTTGGACTCAATAAAAACAGCTCCTCCGGCACCGCCACCACCGCCACCGTCTTCATTAGCAGGTCCACCCATATCAAGACCGTTAGCTAATATGTTTTGATTGTTACCGCTAATCGTTCCCGCTCGAATGATCACAATTCCACCACCGTCTTCACCGCTACCAAAATTCGTAAGTGCATTATTGTCATGACCGGCTCCGCCACCGCCGCCAACAAAGATCTTTCCGGCAGTATAGCCTGCTTGAAGGTTTTTGGAATTAATTCCGGGTTCTGATCCACAGGTGAAGTTACTCTTCTTGATCCGTTCACCTCCGGCACCACCAAAGCCATAATTACCACCACCGGCACCACCTCCGTTGTGGTTATTTCCTCCACCTCCACCATTGGCCTGTGGACCTCGACCAGTTTCCTTATTCAAAATAAATTCCGCAATACCTTCCCCTTTAAAACCTCTTGAGGAAGGGTCCGTTGCAGCTTGATAATAGCTGGCATCCAAAAGTGGGGAACAGCTTCCGTCAGAAGTGATCGTTACTCCTCCTCGAAATCCCAATCCACTCACATCGATGTTTTGCGATCCAAAATCAAGCGTTCCTGTTACCTCCAGAGCTAAAACGCCTCCTGTTGTTCCATTCCATGTATTAGCAGTTAGATCGCCTCCACTAATGGTCGCATTGGTGTAAACGGGCATGTTAATTAGTTGGACCAGACCCGAAGGGGTATAGGTGTTCTGAATCATGTCATCAAAGATGATTTCATTACCCAAAATGTCGCATACGATCAGAATCTCATAGTTTCCTGCGTCGTTGTAATTGTTGATGGTGCCAAAAGAGGAATTATCAGCCTCTGCTATGGTAGCGCCCTTCATTTGTATCAGGACAACCTGATCACCAATTGAAAATCCGGCTGCGGAAGAAACCGTTACTGAATTGCTTACGTAATTGATTGCCGTTACATCGATATAGGAATTAACGACACCGGATATAAGACTTTGGCCGTTAGCAACAAAGCCAACAGCTATTGAAACAATAACAATTAACGGTCTAATTTTTAGCATCATTACAGGGCGCAGCAGTACGCGTATTTAAGAGACGTCAGAATGTTGGACGCGTTGTCACAAAGATGCAAATTCTCAAACATTTATTGAATCGTGCCGTCAGGCTTGATCAAATGCGAATAAGAAACATCTTTCTGTTCATCGAAAACGGGCATGTCTTCCTCTTCGGCCCACTCCATAGAAGCACCGCCCTGAACACCCGCGATCTGTAGCTTTGACCCATCAAAGCTCATCGTTTCGGTTGTATACCAATAATCGTAGTAATTGCGGTCCATACAGTCGCATGCAAGGAACTTTTCATCAATCATCTTTCCGTCATGTGAGTACGTTCTGACAATCACGTGTCGGTTGTCAATGCCAAATACGCCCGGAAAATACCATTCATAAAAGAACAAAGCAATGTAGTTTTCTGTTTCATATCGACCACCATAGTCATACGTGTATTCAAAGTCAACTTCAGGATCATAGCTCGGGTTGATGAAGTTTCGGACATGCTCAATAGAGAATCCGGGCCTTTCTTCATTTTCATCTATATTCCTGGTAGGGTCGAAAGTGCTGGGCAGACTGATCTCAGGGAAGCTTTGAACGAAATCATTAAATTGATCCAAGGACCATGTCCGTTCCATTTTGTCCAAAACAAAATTGTACTCGTCACTATTAGAAGCTGTTAGTACGAATGGCATTTCAGATCCCTTCGGACTCTTCCAATCACCGCTAACGGAATCTTTGGTGAGAATGGTAGAGTAGAAATGTCCGGTTACTTTGTCTTTGTACATTTCATCTAAAACCAGCTGACCTTTTTCAATTGCACCTTTTAGATCGATCTCTTTTCGATGCTTATCATAGTAATATCGACCGCTAACCTTATCGCCCTTGACACTGAATTGCATGTGGAAAGGATACTTTCGGTTAATAGCACCTGAAAAGAAATATTGTTTTTCTTTCAGTGGAGATTCTATTGGCTCTTTGCTTATGTGATCAACTGTTTCTTCAATAGCCACTTCATCTTCGGTTTCGGGATTTTCAGTCTCCGCACCACAGGCTGCCAGGATGAGGCAAAGGAACAGATGGTATTTTTTCATAGAGCTTTGATTTCGATTAGATCTTAAAAATAATGAAAACCTTATTTTTATAGAGAACCAAGAAATACAACATGCGCTTATTCACGCTTTTTACTTTGATAATCATACTTCTTTCATGCGGTGAAGAGGGCGAATCCAGAAACAAATTAATTACAGAACACAGAGATTACTTCATTCAATTGAGTGAAGATCTCAAGGATATACAACCAGTCATAAAAGGCATTAGACTTGATAGCACCAGTCGCTGCGAAGAAATTCCCGATCTTAACTTCGATCCGACATCCAGTGACTTTAACGCTGATTTTCTTTGTGAAGATCGCATCAAGGATTGGGATGGATCCTACGGTGAAGGTCTGGGTGATGGACAAGTACACTTTGTACCTTCCATGCGATTGGTGTGGACCATGCGGACCATGCTGGACGGACCTTCGCAATACGACATGAACGATAAGTACTTTTCCGGAGAGATCGAAGACTGCAAGAATATTCGCTATCTGCTGATCCTGAATCGATCACCTGAATTCATTGATTACTATCATTATACCATGGATTGCCACCTTTATGATGTTTTGAAGAAAGACATTATCTGTGGTTTCCGGGCGAAGGCGCAATCTGATAAGAATACAGAAACATATGTCGAGGTCACGCTGGACAAGTATGGACAGGAAACATCTAACAGGGGAGTGGTAAGTAGTTCACGAACAGATTTAACCTATTCTATGAAGAATGAGATCAAACGAATTCTAAAGGAAGAATATGGTGCGAAATTCAAACAATAAACATGTTAGATACTTATTCAAGTTCCGGAGTTCATTGTCTCAATAGAACTAATAGCGCTTAGTAACTATCTTAATTTACTTAAATTACCGTCATGAGTGATAAAAATTTTAAAGTACTAATCTGGATTGTAAGCTCTTCGATTTTTGTAATCATTGGACTTTATATCTTTCTGACCTTTAAGGCGTATTCAGATCTACGAAACGATTTTGATACAGACAGGAGAATGCGAAAGGAAATGGAGGAAGCAATGAGAGAAATGGAGCAGGAATGGGAAAATGAGCAAGAAGACTGGGAATTAGAAGTAGAGCGGGAGCTTCAGGAAGCGATGGACTCCATGGAGTTTAGCGATTAATCCAACATGAGTAAACAAAAGAAAAAGAAATACCAGATTTTGTTCTACTGCTTAATTGTGGCCTTTGTCATCTTTACCATTGTTGATGCCTATATCAGTTATAAAAGGGCAACAACGTATTTGGAAGAAAAGTATCCTATGACACCCCTCCATGATTCATTAGATTTCAGCAATTAACTATCTTTCACCTAAAATTACCACAATGACGGTCAGAGAAATAGCACTTGTAGTGCACTTTATTGGATTAGCGATGGGGCTGGGTACCGCATTCGGATTTATGTTTCTGGGCGTCGCTGCCTCAAGAATGGACAAAGAAGCGGGAGGTCAATTTATGCTCAAAGCGTCTATAATAGGGAAAATGGGGCACATCGGTCTCCTTTTATTATTGCTTTCAGGACTCGCCATGATCCATCCTTTTTTAGCATCATTAACATCTATGCCTTTGTTTATTACAAAGCTAGTCTTGTTTGTTGTTTTAGGTGGAACAGTTGGAGTCGCTACTTCTTTTCTTAAAAAGGCTGCAAAGGGAAATACAGCTGAATATTTAAAGAAAACAGCTGTCGTTGGAAAGATTAATTTGTTGCTCAGCATCACCATCGTTGTGCTGGCTGTTCTTGTGTTTCATTAACCCTGCTATTGGCTGAGAGAATAGAGCATGAAGCTTAGCTTGTCCCAATTAAAAGATGTTCCCGAAATCATGTCTATCGTGAAGGACGCGCAGGAATACTTGCGTTCACAGGGCCTTGATCAATGGCAAAACGGATATCCGAACGTGGAACAGATTGAATTGGATATTGCCGAAAATGAAAGTTATGTGGTTTACACAAATGAGGGTGAAATAGTTGGAACGACTGTTTTGTGTACCAGAGGTGAGAAGACGTACGATGTCATAGAAGATGGTCAGTGGCTTACTCCTGAGGATTCCGTCTACGGTGTGATTCATCGTTTGGCTGTAAAGAAAGAATCCAGAGGATCGGGAGTGGCGAAGTTCATTTTTAAAACCTGTGAAGAAATGTTAGTCAACGATGGTATCAGGAGTATGCGAATTGATACGCATGAAGGGAATAAAGGCATGCAAAAGCTAATTTCAGATATGGGTTATCAATATTGTGGCGTGATATACCTCGAAAGTGGTGATAAGAGATTAGCTTACGAGAAGGTTCTTTAACTCATTAAAGAAGATTTAATTATAATAAAAACAATGGATTCGTTTACCGTACAAGAAACCTTTAACACCAGTGCCGAACAACTCTATTCAAATTGGTTGGATTCGAATGGACACGCTGCAATGACAGGTGGCGATGCCGAAATCTACGATCAGACAGGAGAGATGTTCACTGCCTGGGATGACTACATCACCGGAACGAATGTCGAGTTAATCCCTGATCGTAAAATCGTTCAGAAGTGGCGCACAGTTGAATTCGATGATTCTGCGGAAGATTCTGATTTGACCATCGAATTAGAAGACTTACCCGATGATCGTTGCCGTCTGACCATCATACATTCGAATCTCCAACCCGGAGATGGTGAGAAATACAAGCAGGGTTGGGAAGATCATTACTTCGTACCGATGCGCGATTATTTTCGGTAAAAAGCTGTTGAGGAGCTATTTGAAAGCACATATTCATTGGTCCCGTTCACCTCTTAAATTTTATATAGCTAACTTCACCAACAATGAAATTCACAGAACTACAACTTAATGAGCAATTACTGGAGGCGCTTTCCTATATGAATTTTGAGGAAGCTACACCCATCCAGGAACAAGCTATACCAATCATATTAGATAATAAAGATGTCATCGCCTGTGCACAGACAGGGACGGGAAAAACAGGAGCTTTTGTTATCCCGATACTTAACAAGCTGACAGGTAAGAAGGACACTTCGATCAATACACTTATTATCGTTCCTACGCGAGAACTAGCCGTTCAGATCGAACAACAGATACAAGGATTATCCTATTTCATCTCTGTGAGCTCCATGGCAATCTACGGAGGTGGAGCAGGGCAGGACTGGAATGAACAAAAGCGTGCACTAACAGAGGGATGCGATATCATTGTCGCGACACCGGGTAAGCTATTGTCGCATTTAAAGCTGGGTTATGTCAAGTTTGATCAGGTAAAGCACCTGGTACTGGACGAGGCAGATCGTATGCTGGACATGGGATTCATCGATGATCTGAATATGATCTTTAAATACCTTCCTCAGGAAAAGCAGACCTTGATGTTTAGTGCGACGATGCCACCGAAGATCAGAACACTTGCTAAACGCATTCAAAAGGATCCCAAAGAGATCAGTCTGGAAATATCGAAGCCGGCAGAAGGCGTTACACAGAAAGCAATTATGACCACCGACGACGATCAGAAATTAAAGGTGCTGATCGATCTTATTCGACAACGTGAAGACTATACCAGTATTCTCGTCTTTGCATCGCGAAAGAGCTCCGTTTCCTTTATTGTAAGAAAACTGAAACGAGCTGGTCTGAATGCAGATGGACTTTCTTCCAATCTGGAGCAGGATGATAGGGAAGAGGTACTTCGCAAATACCGGGCTAAGCGGATCCGAATTTTGGTGGCCACCGATGTTATGAGTCGTGGAATCGATATCAAGGATATCAATATGGTAGTCAATTACGACGTGCCTTCAGAAGCAGAAGATTACGTTCACCGTATCGGAAGAACAGCACGCGCGCAAACCAAAGGTGAGGCTGTAACTTTCATCAACGACAAGGATATTCCTAAAGTCTGGCGAATTGAACAGCTCATTGAATCAACGATTCCTAAAAGCCAACCGGATGAAAAGTTTGGTGCCGGCCCACAATGGCGGGAAAAGAAAGCCGGAGGCGGACAAAATCATAAGCGCCATAAAGGTGGTAAGAAGAAGCACTTTCGTCATAAGCAGCGGTAGATTAATTTTAACTTCCATTCCGCAATCATGCTGGCTTCCCCCATTAATTCAGTGACATGAGTGTAAGCATACTTTGGCATTTCAAAATCTAACGATATGAATTGTTTGTAGCTATTCAAACAAGCTGATTTATATCAGTTAATCATCTGAGACACATCATTTTATAATAATCTATACGACTGTAGATTAGCAGTAACATTATAACTCACTATCATGGAAAAAAGAAGAATAGTAATATGCGGAGCTACTGGTCAGCAGGGCGGAGGAGTAGCACGCGCACTTTTAAGTGACGACAAATTTGAAGTAGTAGCATTAAGCAGAAACCCGGGAAGTGCTAAGGCAAAACAACTGGAAAGTATGGGAGCTATTGTGGTTAAAGCTGATTTGGATGATGAGAGCTCACTAACCAGGGCATTTCACGGTGCATATGGTGTATTTGGTGTGACGATGCCGTTCACACCGGATTACAAGAAGTGCGATGGCAGAAAAGAAGTACGGCAAGGGAAGAATATTGTAAACGCTTGTTTAGCCAATAATGTTCAGCATCTTGTTTTTACTTCAATTTTTACAGCTAATGGTAGAGATGAACTGCGTATAATGGACCACCTCCAGAGTAAGTTCGAAATTGAAGATTACATACAGGAGCGGGAGGTACCCAATACGATCTTGCGCCCAATGGCGATTATGGATATGATCGGGACCATGTCTTTTATGCCAGTTGGAGAGAAATCAACGACTGGAATGGTAGGGAAAGATGTACGGATGCCATTCGTGCATACGGATGATATTGGTGCTATGTGTAAAATAGCCTTTGAAAATCCGGAGAAATACATTGGAGGAGAATTGGCAGCGGTTAGTGATTTCTTTACAGGACAAGAGTTGGCTACGATCATCGGGGAAGTTAAGGGGGTAGCAAATTACAAATACAAATCTGCCCCAAGATGGGTTCTCTGGTTGGTTTCCAAATTCGGATTAATGCTTGACGAGTTCTATCAAATGCATATAATGTACACCAATTGGGGTACAAAGCCTTATCCACCAAGTATTCTAGAAGCTTTGAAAGAAGCAGATAGACTGAACCCGAACAGGGTTACCATAGACAAATATATCCGTAAACACCTGGGGGCAGAAGATGTGACTGAAAAGAAGACGGCGGACGTCAAAGAGGAAAGTCTTGTATAGTTAAAATCAGCAGATTAGACGGGTTTCCGTTTTGTATTCCGGATAAAATTGTTAGTTTATATATACGAACTAAAAACAACAATTTTATTATGAGAACATCAATCTTAATTTTTTGTAGTACCATTTTATTCTTCGCTATAATGAGTTGCAACGAAGCGTCTGAACAGGAAATGGAGGAGGCTCAGGAAAACGTGGAAGATGCCGCAGCAATTGCATTAGACTCTCTTAAAACGGAAACAACTAATAATTGGGAAAGTTTTAAAGCTGAATCGGATGAAGCGATTACTGAGGTAGAGGAGGACATTAAGAAAACCGAAGCCAGAATCAACGAGGCTGTAGAAGAGAAGAGAGCCAAACTTCAGAAAAGTTTAGCCGAACAAAAAGAGAAGCTAGCGCAATTGAAGGATACGCTCAAAAAGAGAAATGAACAGTTCAAAGCAGATTTGAATCAATTCAGTGAAGACGTAGCTGAGAAAAGCGAAGCATTTAAGGAAGAGTTCAACCACGACATGGAAGCATTAAAAGAAGCTTTAAAGAATTTTGCTGAAGATAACGAGAAGTAGTTGGATTCTGTTAAGGGTTAAAATACAGAGACGTCTCTTCCGGGACGTCTTTTTTGTTTGGCTATTTAGCCTTAATTAAGCTAATAAGTTCTATATTGCATGTATATGAAGAATAGCATAATAAAAGTTTTTATTGTGATGGCTATCAGTCTAGTATGGATACGATGTCAACAACAGAACAGCCAACCTAATCAACCGCAACAAACACAAGGTACTTATTTCATAACTGCTACACTCAATGGTACTGTTTGGACTGCTGACCAACCAAATAACGGATGTGGTCAATATATCCAATGGATTGATGATGTCGATTACATAAATGATATCGTGATTAACTATTATTACGCTGGATTTGATCAGGATCCAATTATTAGCCCGATTACACAAGTTTTAAATGGAGATCTTCGTGTTGGATTTTCTGGCCTTGTAGATGTCTATAGTGATTATCAAAATGATAATGCAGTCTTCTATAGTTCAATGACTAATGTACCGACAGTATATTATCAAGACAGCGTGATGGGAGCAGGACCTGAGATTTCATATTGGGACAGCAATAACGAATATTGGTCAACACGTTTCGGATCACAGGCGAATTCTTCGTTCGTTCTGACAACGAATAATGTTTTAAACGGAGCAGTTTCGCCGACCCAAAAAATGGGAGGAACGTTCAGTTGTACGATGTACAAACAAAATGATCCGGCACAAACCAAATCTGTCACAAACGGTTCGTTCATGCTGCTGTACGAGAAGAATCAGTAGTCGTCTTGATTATAATCCATTATAGCGGTCACTTCGAGCGCCTAACTTTAGTTTCGTTACAAACACTCATCACATGAAAAAACTGCTGCTCACCGGATCATTCTTTTTATTAACCCTGAGTGTATTCGGTCAACTTCTTAATGGCTTGATTGCGCATTTCCCATTCGATAATAATCTGGACGACATGTCTCCTTCAGGGATCGTTGCTACAAATGCAGGAGTGACGTTCAGTACCGACAGGAACGGCAATGCAAATTACGCCATCACGCTGAATGGCAATGCTTTTGTTCCTTTCAATGATAGCGCAGTAAAGGTGCCGCTTCCAATCACTATTGCGTGCTGGGTAAATCTCAACAGCATCGGTGGGAATACAGCGCACATTATTTTTTCATCGGACAACCCCTTTGCCGGATGGAGTGCCTATGGCATGCATGTCATTCCTTCGGGACAAGTCGTGCTTTCCCTGGGTCAGAACGAGCTTATGAGCAGCGCAACAGTGCCGAACAACTCCTGGCATCATCTAGTGGGCATTATTCGGGGTCCTGATGATATGAGTATCTATCTGGATTGCATCGATGTATCCGGAAGTTATAGTGGAACGGCAAGTGCAACACCTCTTTACACAGCCGACCACAGCAGAATAGGCAGCTTTACGAATGGTACTATAAATTACTACCTGGATGGAAGTATGGATGATTTTGCCATTTGGGACAGAGCCTTAAGCACTTCAGAAATTGACTCCTTATGCGTAATGACCGCCAATTTATCCTTGAGCGAATTAAATAAGAAACCCAAAGAGTTAGTCTCCATCGTAGACTTGATGGGCCGTGAAACAGAAAATCGTCCCAATACCACTTTGATCTATGTCTATTCGGACGGCACCACAGAAAAGGTATATCGGATGGAGTAGAGGCGAATGACATGTTCGATCTGCTCAATTTTTTTGTACCTTATTAGAAATTAAACAGATAAGAAATGAAACATGTTCTAATAATTGCTGCGCTATTTATGATCACATCTTGTGGTGAAAGCGTAGATGAAACGACTCCTGTGTTAGAAGAAACGAAAGAGGAATTAAATCAAGTACAAGAAGAAAATATTGAAATCGAGCAACTCGATGGTGAGTTGGATTCATTAATAGAAGAAATAGAATCATTATGAGAAATTGGATATTATTAGTTGCCGTAGCGATTAGCTTTGCGTTAGTCGCGCAGAAAGGTGGTAAGAAAGGTAACACACAAGGAGGCAAGCCAGGCAAGAATCAGGTTTTTAAACAACCAAAAAATACCGGGAAATCCAAAGGGAATAAGCCGATTAAATTTCAGCCTAAGAAAAATAAAGGTAATGTACAGGGCCAGAAGAACCTTAAGCCTCAAGGTGGCAAACATAAAATGCAGGGTAAGGGTAAGTCCGGACCTATTAAACCTCACCAAAAGTATCAGTCAAAATTCAAGTATAAAAAGGGCCATCCAAATCATGTGTACATGTTTAGCTATTCACCATTCCACTATCCAACTAAGAATTATGGACAATGGAGATCTCAGCAGGCGAGGAATAAGCATAAAGCCTATCGCCCTGTACTTCAAATCGATGTGCTGGATGCCATCGTTATGATTCGGGAACGAAATGTTTTTTTACTTGGCGAAGTTGATTATAAAATTAACCGCTACAATACCTTGGTTATCGAACGTCATGATAGAGGCTTGATCACGGATGCCCAGTTTTCCATTCATATGGGAAATGTAAAAAGGATGAAGAAGCGTAGAGGACGTTATCATTATTAGCCCATAGCATAGGGCGCATATGCACTTGCCTTATGTTCAATAGCTATAAAAAAAACAAAGGCTCTCGAATGAGGGCCTTTGTTTATTAATAAGGTGATCCTGGTTATTCAGATGTACCTCCTGTTCCACGAAAGGATGATAATGCTCCCCATGCATTTGAATCAACAAACTAAACTTCCTTCACGAACAGATTTCTATCGAACCTGATACGTGGCCCATAGATTCCATTCTTTGCCCGTTTTCCAACGCTAATAGCCATACAGACTTCAGCTTTTCCATAAGGCAATTGCAACATTTTCCGTATCCGTCTTTGGTCCAATCCTTCAATGGGACAGGTATCGTATCCGTGTGCCCGGAAGGCAAGCATTAGATTTTCACAAGCAAGTGCAGTAGATTTATTTGCCCAAACACGCATGTCTGCTTTGGACTTGGGTTGTCGTACCATGGGCTTATTAATCGCTATGAAAGATAAGACGATCCGTTTGACCATTCCAAACCATCCTAAGAACCCTTGTCTGTATGCCAATGGAGCCAGTTTCTTATAGTAGGTAATTGCGGGTCCGGGAACTTTTTCATGCTGTTCATCAAATGCTTTAAGCATCAAATGACAATTTCGTTTCCAGGTGTCTGTGCGTGCAATGACAACAATCATTTCAGCTGCAGTTTTTACGGTAGTTTGATCCATGCAATATGCTGTTAGCAGCTTTCTTTTATCTTCAGAACGCACCCAGTAGAATTCCCAGGGCTGCATATTGGATGAGTTCGGAGCGAGTAGTGCCAAATCCAGGCATTTGTTCATAATGTCTTCCGGAATTTGCTCATCCGTAAACACTCTGCAACTTCGACGACTTTCAACAAGTTCCGTGAAGGCCTCCGGATTATAATAATTTGATTCTTCCGAATAATTCAATTCGAGAGATTCCGCGAGAAAAGATTTAGCCATTTTGATTTGTTTTATCGAAAAGAGTAGGTGATAAAATTAGTTATTTATGAGAACACTAAATTCGTGGGATAGTATCCTTCATAAGGCTATAACTCAATAGGTGTAAATTGACATCTGCGATGCTATTATAGCAGGCAATCGGCCAAAGAATGAAAGGGGAGAGGACCGTTTTTAAGTATCGTCCTGACCTTTCTTTTGCTTTTCGGCCAGACTCTGCATGTCGACCACTTTATCGGTTTCATCGACGATCTCATAACCCAGGATGGTTTCAAGAACATCTTCTAAGGTGAGCACACCGGTTACGCTTCCATAAGAATCTTCTACAATAAACATGTGATTGTCACGAACGTAATCCGATTTAAAAAAGTCGGCTAACAACATGTCTTCCTTTACTGTAGTTAGAGGTCTTACCAGCTCCTTAATGGTTGTGTCTCCCTGGTTAGCCGTTAATTTCCAAAGAACATCTGACTTCAAAACCATTCCTATCACTTCATCTTTATCGCTCGCAAATACCGGAATTCGAGAAAACTGTTTGAAGCGTTCACTTTGAGAAACATCATTCAACTGATCATCTTCCTTTACGGAGTATAACACAGATCTCGGCGTCATAATGTCAAAAATGACTGTCGTCGGTAAGTTCAATACGTTTTGAATAACATTGGTCTCGGAAGGATTCAGTGCGCCCTCTTCTTTAGAGGCCAATGTCAGGGCCATTAAATCCGCTCGACTCAAGACGCTTCTTTCCTTATCGTTCTTCATCTTTCTGGTGATGAGCTGACTCATCCATACCAGCGGAGCTAAAATGAACATCAAGATCTTCAGCAGCTTTACGGTGATCGGGGTTAAATTCTTCCAATAGTTAGCACCGAGGGTTTTGGGAATGATTTCACTCAGCACGAGAATGGCCAAAGTCATAAGCGCTGCAACAATAGATTCTGCTGCAATGGATATTCCAAGAAATTTGACAGCTGTACTTCCGAAAACAGCAGCCGCCTGGACACCCACGCCGATGGCTCCAACCGTGTGTGCTATGGTGTTTAAGGTTAAAATAGCCGACAAGGGTCTGTCAATGTCCTCCTTAAAGGTATTTAGATCGGCGAAAAGGCCAGGACTCTTATCTTTTTGTTGGCGAATAAAGGAAGGGGTGATGCTCAAGAGCACGGCCTCCAGTATAGAGCACAGGAAAGAGAAAGCAATGCTTAATATCAGAAACAGAAGTAATAAGGTCATACTCAAAGATAATTAAAAGCTGTGATTGGGGGGTTAAGGGGGAAATGGACCTGCCTTATAGTCAGTAAAAACATCTTGATAAATTGTGAATAACTACCCTGAAATCAAGTATTTATAAGGCTTAAAGAGTTGTATCTTAGACCCACAAATGCTCCACTGAAGAAACGCTTTGACTTTAGTCAAGAGAAAGTTTTGGAAGTAGATAAAAATAAAATAGGGCGGATGCCTTTCAGAGAATTTCCTAACTTACTATAATGAAACTTAAGTCTGCTTTACTCATTGTTTCTGTTATAATTTTAATCATCGCATGTATAGCGCTGGTTAATTGGTTGAAGGGAATGAATACTTAATCTAATCACTGAACTTATGAATAAAAATCAAGGTATATTATTTGATTCAGAACTCTTTAAAGGCTATTGGATATCAGAGCCCTTAATGATTTTAGTGGACACATATAAAAAGATCCCCATAAGCAATGAGGCGATTTATATAGTTCGAGACCCACGGGCAGACATAGTAACTTACTTTGTAAATGCAGACAAAATATCCCAAGGATTAGGTATAACTAAACAAAACCTAATAGATGCGAATATAAATGGAACGTTAAAGGTATTAAATAAAAAGCTGGAAGCTAATAAGTTCGGGAAGGAATCCATGGCAATTCAATTTAGTATTGGCGACAACATAAAAAATGTTTGGGTTCTAGATTAAATTGACTTCAAAGACGATTAGCAAAATTAATTAATTCATTCATCTTCATTTAAAAACTCCTCAGTCCAGTCTGTATACTTTGTGCGGCTATTTACACATAACGTTGTTATAGTACGTAACGACCCCAGGCTTAGCCTTTTAATAAAATCCGTTATGTCATATAATGGTGTTGCGTTATATTACTTAGCTTGGAGATCTGTTCGAAACAAAGGATCGAACAGGTCGACAGTTTCTTTCTTTTGAAGTTGTTGCCCATAAACGCTAATGAACGGATTCCTTTTTTCATGGAGCTTGCGGAGTGGAATAGGGAAGGAGTTAAAAGGAAAACCTATTTCCATTCATTTGGATCACTCCATTTTTTACTTACATCACCAAAAGATTCAATTTTCTCAAACATCCCTTTCTTTTTCCTGTAAACTTTTACAAAGCCTGTAGATCCACCTTGTGTCCAAAAGTCTCCCTTTAGAACTTTTTCACTTCCAAGAAAGACTTGTAATTCTGATGCGCCCGAGCGACCATCAATTTTTGTAGATGTTGAACGTTTTGACCTATATAAATACACCAAAGACTTATTCGGGTCTTCGGGCTTATACACAAACGATTCAACATAAGAGTTACTGTGGAATGTCTGAGAGCAACCAGTGATCTTAGTTTTTAGAAATGATTGTTTAATTATTAAGGCTATCTTGAATTGAGGAACTATGTTGCCGTTCTCCTTGTAATCAGAATCCCCATGTCCAATCCACACTCCACCGATGTAAGGTCTGTAAATAATCAAGTTTAGTAGAGGGATTCTCCATAGTAGCCAAAAATACAACAACCAAAATGAGGTAACAATTGTAGTGGTCACAGTAATGTAGCGAGCCGCACTAACGTTGTAAACTTCTCCATTATTAAACGCATAGATCAAAGTGCAGAATACAATGATGCATAATGCAATCGTAATTGTTAGTAAACGCAATATCTCCTTTCTATTCATAAACTATATAATTTCTCCATTAAAGAACACTTTTATGCCATAAGACTTACCAATCACACCTGTTAGGATCACATTGTCCAAACAAGAACTCAATTGCGCAGTTCTGTATCGTGCGCCAAACGAATAATCAACTTTTCTTGTCATTTGAGGTGAAATATAATACGATAAATGAGTAAGAGAAGAGTCGCTAGAGATTAAATGAAATCCGTCGTGAAGAGGATTTTCATTAATACATATTGACAACAAACAATTGGCTATTTGCTCGATACCTGTTAGGGGTAGATTATTTTCTTCAGTGACTCGAACCAATGGTGTAAAGTAATTTGTGTCTAATTCCCTGTAAACGATAATTCCGATTCCCGAAAAGTGTTCATCTTTTTCGGAATCTATTCTACTTAGTAATTCTTTAATGAACTGAATTTGAGTTTCAACGTTCTCTATATTCTTAATCATAACTTAAATATAGTGTTTGACTTTCCATTATCGGTGTATTTTATGTCTAACGACCGTAAAATTGAGTAGTAATACTTATTGACAATGAAGCTTGGAGCAATTACATTTGTTTTAATGACAATCCAAGAAAAATTTGGTCGGAACGTATCTCGCAAGAGAAAGAGAAATAAAATTTCGCAAGAAGAGTTTGCACGATTGTCAGGAGTTGAGCGAAGCTATATTTCATCCATTGAAAGGGGAAATAGGAATGTTTCAATTTCTGTTGCTTATAAAATATCTCAAGCACTAGAGGTTTCTATCGATGATTTGATCCAATAATTTTAATATTCGGTCATTTTGACTTGGACTATTGTCAACATTTCTGCCATTCTAGTGTCACTCCAATGTCAGTTTGTCAACCTGCTGTTTTCCACAGGTTTGTGTTGATAAGTTGTCAATCCTTTTACGGAGTTGATATTTAAAGATTTCGTATTTTGCAAGGCTGGAATTCAGTTTTTAAACTGGCATTCCTATTGCAAGAAAAAACAGCTACCGAAACGGCAGCTGCTCACATTAGTGATATTATTACCAAAATCTGATATTCAACCTCCAGTTTTGATAATTACTGCTACAAATTTAGACGAATTTTCGAATTCGCTTATATCCGTCGCATCATACTTAAGTGTTAGCACTCCGTTTCTGTAGCCTGTCTCAACGTGGGATAGGTTTTATTAATTACAAAACAGAGAGTATGAGAGAAAAAACACCTCATTTTCAGTTTGTGAACTGTACCGTCACGCAAAATAAAGGTAACCAAGAAGGCATCAGCAATGACGCAAGATGCAAAGTAATGAACGTGAAATTGATGAAACATTATGGCAACTAGAAATGAGAAGTTATTCGGTTCCTTTATTGGAGTTATGATAGGGGGATTCATTGGCAGTCTTTTAGCTGATAGGGAAGGAGTTGAAAATGAAGACCGTTGGAAATATGTGTTACGAGGAGCTGCCATTGGTGGATTTAGTGGTTATGGAGCTGCTTGCTTATTAGACTCAAAGAACAATACGGTTAACTATCAACTGTATAATGGCAAAAAGCTTGTTTATCATGGCATCACTTATGACCACAGGATTGATAATCGGAATGGTGAACATCAATCAAGTGGTAAATTATTCACGAAGATGATTGTGGATGTCCCAAAACCAAGAGTTGAAGCTCTACAACGTGAAAGGGCTCTAATTAAACGAGACAAACCGAAGTATAACATTCAATACAATTACTAGCGATGGACAAATTACAAGAAAAACAACTGAATGAAATACTGGAGCAAGTTGGAGGATCTCTTGATATTTCACAATCGACTCACGAACAATTAGTTTCCAGTTATCAAGCTGTGGGAGAGCAATTGATAAAGGAAAACTCTGAGTTGATTCCTTATAATCCTGAAATTCTTCCACAAGGCTCTTTTATGCTTGGAACCATGACAAAACCTATTAATCCCGACGATGATCTAGATATAGACCTTGTTTGTCAATTAACCAGAAAGCAGGATAGCTGGACTCAAGAAGATGTAAAGCAGAAAGTGGGGGATCAGCTAAAAGACAATAAGACATATTTAAAAATGATCAAAAAGCCAGAAGGCAGAAGATGTTGGACTCTTGTTTATGCTGAAGACTCCAACTATCACATGGACATACTTCCATGTGTTGTTGATTCGAACTATAAAATTCTTTTAGAATCAGTTTTTTCAAGTCATGAATTGAATGATATCAATGAACTTGCCATTAGAATTACTGATAAGGAGATGGATGGGTATGATTGGGAGACGAATCACCTTAACTGGTTAAAGAGTAACCCTTTTGGATATGCTCGTTGGTTTTTTTATCAAGCAGTAATCGACGCGGATAAAAGTACGTTCGTAAACGAATCTATCCAACCTGTAAAGAAGTTTGAAAAGGATAAACTACCTCTTCAGCGTGTTGTTCAGATTCTAAAGAGGCACAGGGATATAATGTTTAACGGCGACGAACACAAACCAATTTCCATCATAATAACAACACTTGCCGCTAGAGCTTATCAAAAGGAAGAATCAATCATTGAAGCTTTGCAAAATATTGTTGGACGAATGAGTTCTTTCGTTCAATCAGAGTATAGTATGGAACATGGAAAGTATATTAAGTATGTAAAAAATCCAGTAAACGACGATGAGAATTTTGCAGACAAATGGCCAGAAGAACCAATCAAAGAACTAAACTTTTATAAGTGGCTGGATAAACTTCAATCAGATTTGAGGAATATTCTCGATAATCTAGGGTTAGGAATCAATGAACTCAAGCGTCCATTTTCGACTGCTTTTGGTGATTCTTTAATAACAGAAACTTTCAAGAACTATGGTACTGCACTTGAGGCAAAAAGGAATGAAGGAGGTGTAAAGATGGCTGGACTAACTGGTATGTTAGGAGATGTAGGCACGACAGTTAAGAAGCATAATTTTGAGGGCACAAATGGCGAGAAGGACTAGCTATATCAAGAAGCCAAAACAATCCAATCCCAAAGGTTTTTCTGCAACCAAACAACTGCAACATATTTTGGGATTGTTTCCTGAGGCAGATGTTGTGAAATCAAAAGGTAACAGTTTTGATTTGACCATAGAGATTCGCCCTACGCCAATAAGTAAAAAATATAAGGTCAGAATTAAATATGACAAGTTCAGTGGAGTGGAGGTGTTCGTTACTGGCGAGAAATTAGCAATCGCTCATAACCGAACTAAGCTTCCACACGTTTATTCTCACGACAAACAAGAACTTTGTTTGTACTCTCCTGGAAAACGAGAATGGACAAGGAATAAGTTAATTTCTTCAACTATTATTCCATGGGCTTCGGAATGGCTTCAATTTTATGAGTTATGGTTAATAGATGGTGATTGGTTAGGTGGAGGCCATGATGAGTACGGAAATTTTAACAAATCTAAAAATGAACGATAAATTTAAAATACTGGCTATTGATGGTGGTGGAATAAAAGGTGTATTTCCTGCGATGTATTTAGCTTTGATCGAAGCTGAACTGGCAAAAAGAGACGATGGAAAGACAAAATTACATCAACATTTTGACCTAATAACAGGGACATCTACAGGAGGGATTATTGCATTGGCATTATCCTTAGGTATTCCTGCAAAAGAAATCTATGAATTGTATGTTTCTAATGCGAATTCAATATTCGGCAATAAAAGATCATTCTTTGGTCAAATATTAAAATCTTCCCATGACAATGCGTTTTTAGAACAACTGATCAGAAATAAATTCAAAGAATATAACGAAGGTGAAGATCCAAGGTTGCAGGACGTTAATACTCCCGTATGTATTCCGATGTATGATTTAGTCAAGGGCAACCCAAGCATTATGAAAAGTCCTTATCATGAAGCTTGCACCAGAGATTTGCATATTCCAATGTATCAGGTTGCAATGGCCACAGCTTCTGCTCCTTCATATTTTAACCCATATTCGAATTCATATGTTGATTTGAATGGTACCGAAAAGAAGTTTGCAAATAAAGTTGACGGTGGAGTTATGGCTAATAATCCGACATTGGTGGGGATTCTCGAGGCTACAAAGGCATTTGGAAAAGAGCTTGAAGACCTAGAAATTCTTTCAATTGGTACTGGAGAAAAGAAGTTTGCCGACGGTGGAGTTCGCAAAAATTGGGGTATTTATTATTGGATGGTTAAGAATGGTAGAAAGAGATTAATAGATCTTTTTATGCAAAGTCAATCACAACTTGTTGCAAATTATATTAGCCTTCTTCATAAAGGAATTGACAAAAGGGAAACTGAGAACTTTGTTTATCAACGTGTTAACACAGAATTAACCAGTGACAATGATATCCGAATGGATGAGAGCAATAAAGAATTGATTACGAATTTCGCCGAACTTGCATCCGTAGAGTTTCAAGAAAACAATACTGCTGTAATGAACACCTTTTTCAAATAGCCGTCAGGGTCACTTTGTAGAAACCAACAACTCACGAATATCCACATCCAAAATTTCAGCAATTCGCTTCAAATTTTTTAAGTGTGGCTGTTTAGACATAATGTAATTATAGTTGACTCTTAGTCCTATAATTAATATTATGTTAAATAGTGTTTTATGGAATGAACACGTCCTCTGCATCTATGTAATGTTATGCGGATATTCATTATCACCGGTTGTGTTGTGTTTCTACTCCTCTCTTTCGGGAGTTTGTTCTTTCCTTTTGAAACGACCTTGGAGTTTTATACAATCAATATGGGCAGTTACACGAAACCGTATTCGTATCACATTGAATCGTCCACCATGGGTTCTGAATTGTTCCTGCCTGTCGTAAATACGATTCTGCTCTTCGTGACGGCTCTATTTGTTTCCTTTATCGATCATAAGCCCTTGTATGGAATTTTTGGAGCCTGTATCAATATGATCCTGATCGTGTTCCTGTATGACCAGCTTATGCATCCTGAAATGCTAACCCAAGCACATTATATCATAGAACCCGGTTATGGATTGTATGCCTTGCTAATCGGTAATACCGGAATATTGTTCCTGGCTGTTGCCAGCGGACTCCGAAATAGCGAGCTGTCCGGTCCCATCGAACTGCTGGATTCTATTTAACATAATAACGTGAGCATTATTGATATATTTGTTCATGCAAAACAATTTAAATCGTCTTGCCTTCTTTGGATTTGCACTAGCTCTTATAGATGCCTTACCCCGTGGTTTGTTTGGCGTCAAACAGCCATACAGAAACATATCTGGTTCTCCCGATACTTCCTTTTGGCTGTCAGGTTTGGAGTTCTTCTCCTACATCATGGCGGGGCTTTGTCTAACTGCATTCGTTCTTATATGCTATCGAAGAGTTGTTTCAAGAAAAATTGCCCCTGTGGTAGCTGCATCAGCGATTATTTTTCAGTTCATCGTCTATATAAACGCAAAAGATGCCTATGTCGGTCCAGATCCGATAATTAATCAAGTCCACTTTGGAGTTGATTTCTGGGCCGCGTTAGTTGGAGCATTCATTCTGCTGATTGCGTCATTATTGCCCCAAAACAAAGAGGATCAAGAAGATGTAACAAGCGACATTTTGGATTCACACATTTAAAATGTAATTATTGTTACATTAAGCGTTATTTCAAAGTGAAACTAATATTCATACAATTGTTGCTCAGCCTGAGTATTCCTGTCATAGCTCAACAGGACACACTGAATATTGAGTTTATCACAGATCACGATACTTTTCCGGATTGCTTCAATATCTATGCGGTAAACGGTGAATATACGCTGCCTTCACGTGCTTTTAACGGATTCAGAATTCCAGGGTTTAAATATGTGGAGCCCAGAAATTTCTTTAAGGAGGAACATTCACCCCTCTACTCGCTTCCCGAACTTGCTGAATCTATGGGGTATTTTGAATACCCGATCTTTTACTGGAAAGAATTGTCTTATCGAGAGGCTGACAGCTTGTTCCAAAACACCAAAAACTCAATAGAAGAGAACAAAAATCATTTGGGTTACGGTTATTCCTGGACTGACTTTCTGGAGGACAATAATCTTGTGCTCACTTATGGCAAGGATTTTTGGGAGGTCAGGTTTATTGAGAACGACAGCGTTGTCATATGTGATTCAGTTGAGCAAGTGTATCGATCAAGCAATAATGAATTCGTAGCGGGAATTATTGGAGGACCCTATTCTAACGTTATAGAAGGTTACATAAATGGAACCATTGACGCAACCCATTACCAGAATATAATTTATAACCAACGGATAGCTTTTGAAGAGGCAAATTCGCAGGCATGGGATTCTATCGTAAAGGTACATTTAAGCATACGCGAAGAAAAAGTAACTCCCCTACTCGACAGTATCCTGCAGCCTTTCTACCTCTCCAAATACGAAGTAACTAATGGAGAATACCGCGAGTTCATCGAGTATGTCAGGGATTCAATTGCCCTGGACAAGTTATACAGCTGTCTGGAAGATGACGAATTAGCCGCCAATCTGCTAAACATCAGTAGAAAAGAAAGAAAAAAGTTGGATCTGACCAAGCGGGAAGCAAACAAGGAAAAGTACGGCCTTGCGAGAAGACGAAATAACGGAAAGCCAACATTCTATTACAATGATCCGGAAAATGTCCCGTGTCTGGCGGACATGTATTACCCGCAACCCCAACGATACTACAAACGACGGGAGATCGATGTCAGAAAGCTCAATTATCACCTCGGAGATAGCGTATTTGTTAATGTATACCCTGACACCTCCGGCTTTAAGCAACTTGAAGGAGTCTTTACTGAGATTATTGAAAATATGTATGCATGGCACCCGGCTTATTACGATTATCCGGTCTTAAATCTTTCTTTTCACCAAATGAAGGCGTATTGTCACTGGAAACAACACCAGCTGAACAAAGATATTTTTCTCGACTCATCTTATATTCGTGTTGACATCCCCACGATCACACAATACGAACTCGCTGTCAAGGAAGCTAATTGGTATATAATGGATAAAATCCACGATCAAACTAATGATGCATATGTCAGCTATGCCAGAGATGAAGACCTAACGAGCTATGCTGAATATTTGCAGAAAACTTATGCAACACCTACCTATACAGGTCCGAAAACATCAATTCTATACTCCAAGTGGCTTGAAATGAACTACAGCCCTGTCTTTCCTTTTATCAATGGCAATGCTTCTGAAGTTGTCAGAGATCCGGTGACCAAAAAACGCATGGAGCACTATGGATTAACAAGTGAACTTCCCGTTGATTCACTCTGTTACAGTCTGGGTGGCAATTATTATTTGGGAGTCAAAACAAGGGATGATGTCCAACCAAACGCCAGCTTTTACAAAAGATTAATTTCAAAAGAAAAACCCGACCCGATGAGTGGATTCAGAATCGTATTAACACTGGAAACCAAAAACAATTGAAAAAAAGCTACCAGATTCCGAGTGAGCATATGATTTTTCGTGTCAATTAATAATTACTAAATAACTGGTGTAAACATAATCTGTAAATTGTCCCCATGAAATGGTATTCGATCCTCTTATTCTTTACGTCATTTACGCTGCTATGGTTGACTACACAGCCCTTTGCTACCTATTCCATCTACAATAGTGGTCAGAACGGCATGCCATACGTGGATCAAAGTGGATTTGAATACACCTTAAGTGAGGTCCCCTACTACTGGCTTCCTATATTGGTAATAGGCCTTGCATCTCTTTTTCTCTTCTTTTTCAATAATATTTATACAGCGGTAGTTTCGTTCTTTCTGTCCTTCGGACTATTCTTCGTATACTATTTCGTCATGGTTAATTTTGAAAATTATGTTGCACTGATTCAGGGAGCATACGATCCGAAAATGACAAATATTTATTTCGTCTTTACCCTGATTGTCTGCGGCTTGATACTGGTTTCTCTTGTCAATGTGATTATTGAAGCCATGCGCACCTTAAAACGTCTGGGTAATAAAAAAAGCGTTCAACCGGTCGATGTCGATCTACTCGAAGAATAAAATGATAACTCGAACAATCAAGCGGTTGCCTGATTGGAATGATTCCTTAACTTAACAAGCAATATGGCCAGCTATTCACTCAAATATACGAGCGCTTCGAACCCGCTAGTAGCTCTCTTTATCACCTGGGAAACAGGATATAAGAACATGCGTGTATACCACGACGGAAAAGAATTATTCCGAACAGAAACCTCTGATGAAATCGCAAATGGCATTGAATTCTCCCACCCCGACGGTGGAAAGGTTTACATTACTTTTACAGAAGAACGCCCAATTAGCCTGCTCGTTAAAGTCGGTAATGAACGCTACTATGCATCTAAGAAAATGCAACAAAAGGAAGAAGACGCAGCACTTGGTTTTGTCGCCTATGCATTCTGGACCTTGTTTGGTCTCAGTTTGATTGGGACATCCTTCCTGGTTTATCAATACCGGGAACTCTTGTTTTTCAATGAGGTCAAGGTAACACTCATTATTGACGGCTCCATAACACTTTGCTATGGTGTTACCGCTTTCTTCATCACACGACGTGTCAAATGGATCTATTTCTTAGGAACCGGTGTATTTACCCTCACGACTATTTTGGTAATCCTATCAACCATATCCTCAGGTAATTACATGCAGTTTATTAATGTAGCCATTCGTCTGTTAATTCTCGCTTACATCTTGCGATACGCCATGCGCATCATTCGCATGTCAACCACTGAGAGTAAGAACCAAACGGACATTCTGGATACCGTATAAAGCATCCTTTTTCGTACTTTGCTTACATGAAAAGGCACTACATCTATTTTTCCATTCTACCGGTATTGCTCTTTGTGGCTTGTATGACTCCTTTAAGTATGTGGGAAGATTTTAGTGGTAAGCTCGTTGTGGAAAATGCATTTGAGGGTCCAACCGCTTTCATTTTTCTCACTCCAACTTTGACCGCGACAGTCCTTCTCTTAATTCCCAACTATGTCACGGCTATAATTGGAGCTACGATTTATGCCGGCGCAACCGGATTAGCCGGTTATATGGTCTATATTTTTACATCCACGGCTTATTTTTATAATGAGATGGGACCGGGTTCGGTTTTAATATTGATGGTTTTAATGACTGCAACAGCACTGTCTGTTATCCATTCAGTTAAGATGACAAAGAACAGACCCCAACGTTCCCGAAATAAAGAAAATGAAGATTTAATCGATATCTGATTGTGTCGCTAAAACAAATAAAGTCGATATCACTCATGCTTTCCGTTATCATGATCGGAGCCTCTGTCCTGTTACCCTACAGATCGATTACAACCATTGGCAGCTATGTCTGGATTGCTGGAGAACCGGGTTATACCTTTCTTTACCCACAGATCATGCTGGTATTTGCACTCATCACCTTCCTATTGGTGCTCGTTCCTCGGGTTCCTGGTAGAATTCCACTGCTCATAGCTATTGGCAACATCGGTCTATTGATCATGAGTTTCTTCCTGCTCCATCGCGATGATACGAATGTCGTTCTCTTTTACAAGGAAAGCTGGGGCTTTTATTTGGCCAGTGCAGGTGTCGTCTTACAGACCAATGCCTGTGTCTTTCATCTGAGCTGGAGATCAGCCAAAGCAAAGAAGAAAGTTTTCGACGATAATGTCATCGACCAGTAATCTTTTGTATTTTAATGATCAAATAATCCCCATGAATAATCGAATAATCATAATCTTCACAGCTCTCATGCTAGGGGCAATCAGCTACGCACAAGAGCAGCGCTTTGTAGAAGTAACCGTTTCACACGAGATTGAACTAAAGGCCCTCTCCTCTACTTATATAATTCAGGTAGACCCGTTATCCGATTTGGATTACGCATTGGAACAGCTGGAGGAAATGGATGAGGAACAGGATCCACTCGAAGAAGATCTGGAAAACGACATGGAGTTAGCACAGATTCGCCAGGAGATGGAAAAGAAAGGTTTGAAGTGTGAAGACGCACCGGTAGAAACAGCGATTCCATTCTATACTGAAGAGGGATTTTTAGTACACATTAACACTGAAAAGGACGAGGCAACCATGAATGAAATCCTGAAAGAACGCAGCTCGATAAAATCAAACTTGTATCATGTAGATTACGAAGAGCAATCTAAATACCTGGCCGACGCGCTTCCTGAACTGCATAAAAAAGCGAAGGAAGAAGCTTCGACCATAGCGAAGAGTTTAAACAAAAGCATTGGAGAGATCATCGGCTTGAAAGAGATTCCACCACTTGATCCGGGTTATTCCTTCTGGGGCAATTACGGTGAATTGATGCAGCGAATGCTTTGGAAAGAATTTAAGCAGGAATCAGATACCAAGAAGGTTAATTTGACCTACGCTTATCGTTTCGAACTTAAATAATGCCTGTAGGCTTACCAGTAATGTTTTGTATTTTAATGATCAAATAATCCCCATGAATAATCGAATATTATTGATCTTCACCTCTTCCCTACTGCTTTGCTGTTATTCTTTTGGACAAAGTGGTGGTGAGACCTGTGCAACTGCAACGGTCATCCCTTCCCTTCCTTACGTTGGTGTTGGAAATACGAGTGGAGCGGTTGATGATTATTTTGCCAGCTGTAATGATTATCCCAATTCCGGAGGCGCAAGAGATCAGGTTTATACCTATACGAATGGAGCGAACGGAATTTATATCGATGTCACGCTGTGCACAGCCATCACAAATTACGACTCACAGCTCTATGTCTACGAAAACACATGCACAGGAACTCCGATTGCTTGTCAGGAAGACGGATGCCAGTCGCCTGCTTACGGAGCTCCTTATAATTCTACGATAACAGCTGTCTACCTGCAGCCTAACCTGGATTATTTCTTTGTAGTAGATGGTTTTGACGCCGGTGCCAATGGAGATTATCAGATCAACATTGCAGAAAGCGTAGGTTTAAATCCACCGGATTCCACGAATCTTCCACTCTTTCTAATCAACACCAATGGTCAGACAATTGTCGATGAACCAAAGATACCGGTCGAGCTGAAGATCATTCACAATGGTCCCGGTCAGATGAATCACCCAACAGACCCGGCTAATGAATTCGACGGTTTTGCGGGAATTGAAATTCGCGGTGCTTACTCCGCTACCCTACCTCAAAAACCTTATGGATTTGAAACCTGGGATGTGAATGCAAACGATAACAATGTTTCGCTTCTCAATATGCCGGAAGAGAATGATTGGATCTTACTGGCGAATTACAACGACAAAGTTTTTATGCGAAACACCCTATCGTTTCACCTCTTCAGACAAATGGGCTATTATGCTCCGAGGACAGAGTTTTGTGAGGTGGTAATCGACGATATTTATCAGGGCATTTACGTTTTTACGGAGAAGATCAAACGGGATCAGAACCGGGTAAATATTTCAAGACTGGATTTGGATGACAATTACGGCGACAGTCTGACCGGTGGTTATATTTTCAAAGTAGACTACTGGAACAGCTCGAATAGCTGGCCGGCGAACTATGACAACCCACTCTATCCGGGTGACCCCGTTCAGTTTGTTTATGACTATCCGGACGAAAATACGATCACTGCACAGCAGAAGGATTACCTCCAAAATCGCGTGAAAGACTTTGAAGACGCACTCTGGGGACCAAATTTCACCGATCCGGTTAATGGATATCGTCCGTACATCAATGTGTATTCATTCATTGATTACTTCATTGTGAATGAATTTGCCCGCAACGTAGATGGCTTTAAGAAAAGTCGCCGATTCCATAAAGACCGCTGGTCAGAAGACAACCGCATTGAAGCGGGACCTGTCTGGGATTTTGACTGGGCATACAAGGACGTAACAGCTAGTGAAACAAATGGTGCCGGATGGCGTCACAATTGGGCGGGCGGCAGCGATGTAAAACCTCCGGGCTGGTATATCCGCATGCTTCAGGACCCTGGCTTTGCAGATGATCTGGCTTGTCGTTACTGGACCTTCAGACAAAGCATTTTGGATACAGCTTATCTATTCAATTACGTCGACTCCATAGGTAATATGGTCATGGATGCACAGCAACGGCATTACGTCAGATGGCCTATACTTGGAATCAATGTCGGCACGCCTGAGGTCGGTCCGCAACCAACTACTTATGCCGGTGAGCTCGCTAAATTCAAAACATGGATTGCGGATCGGATTACCTGGTTAGATGCAAATATGCCCGGAAACTGTCCAAATCTGGGAATCGATGATGAATTGGCTAAGGAACCATATTTAGCGATATATCCTAACCCATCTTCCGTAGAGACCAATGTGTATGTGGATGAACCCATTGAAGAAATCCTCATTTACGATATCAGCGGAAAGCTTGTGCGCACCATAGATGCCAACGGTAATTCACTGGTAAATATAGATACGGGTTCCTTATCGGGCGTTTTTATGTTAAAGATCCGATTGGAAAGCGACAAGGTCCTTCAATCGAGAATAATCACACAATAATTCATCGGAATCAGTGAGAAAAATCGTCATGTTACTTGTATCTTGCTTTATCATTCTTGTTATTGTGTTGGCGATGCTGGGTAACCAGGATGAAGGGCGAAACATTGTTTATGTCGTTCCTGAATACAACAACCCGGATTGTGGAGAAGTACAGGTGATCGAATATCCTGATATAACTACCTATCGCAGCTGGCTCGAATACCGCGGACTGGACTTTTGCGTTTCGTATCGCACGGATGAATACAGCTATGAAACATCCAATAGCTTAAGACATAGCTTTAGTAGTTATGAAAATGATTCGGATCGATTCTGGCGCGATGTCTACAGACACTTATTTAATACCGATTTCGGCCGGGTACAGGAGTTAGCTGATTCACTTTATGAAATCGGCGTTAAGAAGGAATTGAATCGAAATGAATTTGCCAACATGGTAGTGAGTTTCGTGCAGGATATCCCCTACTCGTATGTACTGGTTAATGAGGATTGTGATGATCAGGAGCCACCTTACATGGAATGCCTGGAGGATGAATTTCTGGGTATCCTCTCTCCTATTGAATTCTTACACACATTGGTAGGAGATTGTGATACCCGTACGGTATTGCTTTATACCTTATTTAAACATTACGATTATCACCCAATGATCGTAAATAGCTGGGTGCACAGCCACTCGATGTTCGCGCTTGATGTTCAGGCTCCGGGCGATTATATCGAACACCGAGGAAGACATTATTATTTTTGGGAAACAACAGCTACCAATTGGCAGGCAGGTGAAATTCCACCGACCTTTTCAAGCGATCGTGATAGCTGGCATATAATTTTAGACTGATATGAATGAAAGAATTGCATTAATTGGACTGGTAGAAATTTTGAGCTCATTGAGCTGCGGGATCGTTATCCTGTTTATCACCTATCGACTTGTTCGGGTTTACGGACGGAAGCGTTTGATGATCGATGAAAAGAACACGGCTTATAACATCCTGTTAGGATCGGTGCTTTTCTCGGTTGGATATATTGTTTCTGGTGTACTTCAACCAATCATCGATTCGTATCGAATACTGAGCAACACGGATATCAGCCAGGCAAAGCTGGTCGTTAATTTCATCCTTTACGGAGGATTGTATATAGCTATCGCATACATATTTGCGATGGTCATCTGTCTGGTGGGAATAAAGATCTATAGTGCGATGACACCAATGAATGAAGCAGAGGAAATTCAGAATAACAACATTGGTGTGGCGGTAACCGTCTCTGCTATTGTGATAACACTTTCCATGATGAGCAGCGATGGAGTCGGATTAGTAATCGAATCGTTTATCCCTTATCCGGATTTACCGAACACAGTTGGCCTCTAACCTTCTAGCTTTGCATTTTCTTTGTCCACACTTTCTTTAGTGAGGATTCGGTAGTGTGTACCTTTGTAAATGAATTCATCCGGAACCGTTCCCGCAAAGCCCTGATAATGAATTTCCAGCTTAACATTGTTGTATGCCGGAAGCACTTTTTTGGTGATCACTTCTTCCGCTTTGTATTCGATGCCTCGCTGTGAATCGAAAAGAATGAAGTCTTTTTTGTCAAGCTCAATCAGTAACTCAGAATTACTTACGATATTCAGCGTGAGTAGGATGTATTCATGTCCCAATTGAGGTTCGCGACGCTCGTAACTACTGACATTGCCGTCTACTTCAACTAATATTTCTCCGAGCTTAGCCCGCTCTACTCCTTTTACCTGAATAAAGAAGTCCTTCTCTTTTTGCGTCTCTTTGTAGATCTTATAAGGCAGGTTCGTCGCACAGGAAGAAACGAGATATACGACCGACACGATCATAAGGAAGCGAGCGTAAATTTTAGTATTCATTAACGTGTAGTTTGATGTAATTTGTTTAGCTTGAATTTTCTAAAGGCCTTCAAAGCTAATAAACTATGATGAAAAAGCGTATACCTATTTATCATTACATCTGTCTTGGGATGGTGATCGGTTCACTTTTTCTTCCGTGGACTAAATTCGATCTGTATTCCGGAGGAATATTTAAGAGCCATACGCTCGTAGAAACGGGTCTACTCGAATCCGGATTGGCATATGAGGGTGTTTATTTTGTTGTGGGAATTATGTTGTTGATCTCTGCTATTGTATTGGCGATCAGAAATATTGCAACAGGAATCATTGGACTTGTTCTCGCTTTCGGTCTACTGGTCTACATGCCACTTTTAGGTATGGGATTGACATTTAGTTTGTTTGGTTCCCATAGAAACATAGATCTTCAACTAGGCTATTATGTTTCGCTATTATCCGTTATAGCTTATCTAGGATTCACCATTTGGAACCTGGTTTATGTAGCCAGAGCCAATAAAAAGGAAACTAGAAAAATGGTGGCAGGAGACCTGCTGGATGATTTTTAAGGCGCTGTAATGGATGTTAATACATTATAGCCCGTCAGATTTCCTTTCTTGTTGTAGCTCTCAGATCGTACCACACCTACATTTTCGGCATACCATTCTTTGGAGCTTCCTTCAACCTTTACAATCATTCTGGTTTTCACCGTCTGACTAAACACAACGCAATCAAAGGTTCCGGCATCAGTTGTTTGAGTCTCTCTTCCTTCGATCAGCCTATCTACCACTTCCACTGTCATTTTGAACATCTGAACACCACTGGATCTAACGGTCACGGTTACCTCTCCGTCTGGCAAAGCTGTTCCAGCCGGTTCATCCAGTGTTGGCACTTCAAATTTTGTCGCGTCAACTTCTACGTCCATGGACTCATACGCCTGCATTTGTTCACCATTGATCATATAAGCCATGTCAATCTGGAACTTACCGTTCTCACACCACGCTTCGAATTCGTTGGTGTAGATCAATTCATCCTTGTCGTCGTATTGCATCGCCTTGATCGAGAAAGTAGATTTAGCGTCTCCTTCAACGAGGTCAAGTAATTCATATACCGTGCGCCCCGTAACTTTGTCCTTTTTATCGTAGGATGTCACTTCCCATTGAGTTCCTTTTTCAATTGGAACATATGGTTTGCAATCTGTCTGAGAGAATCCTACCGTTGTTAATGCGATCAGAATCAGCGTTAATAAAGTCTTCATGTTTGTTGTTTTTAGTTTGTTCGTTTTTTCAATTTCACTTCGTAATCACTCGCCATCATTGTGAAGGCCATGATCTCTTTAACCTCCTCATAGGGAGTTAAAAGCTCTACATCGAAGTTCTTGTAAAGCATAGACAGCACAACTTTGATCTCAAGCAGTGCCAGGTTTCTTCCGGGACAATAACGTGGTCCGCCTCCGAATGGCATCATTGCTTTCGGATTGTGAACCGGACATTTAGTTGCAGCCATCCAGCGTCCGGGATTGAATTCCATACCGTTGCTAAAGTTTTTGTCATCGGTTGCAGCGATTCGCGTTTGCATCATCAAATGTGTCCCTTTCGGAAAGATGTATTCCCTTACTTGTGTGTCAGCAGTAGGTTCATTCAGCATGAGTGGTGCTACCGGCTTTAAGCGCATAATCTCATTTCCCACGGATTCAATATATTTCAGCTTGGTGTGATTCGAGTACTCCTGCATCCAACGATTATCACCCAGAATTTCATCTGCTTCTTTTCGAATTTCATCAACGACTTCTTCGTGCTGTGACATCAGGTAGATTCCCCATGCGAGTGTATGAGCAGTTGTATCTTCACCTGCGAGTAACAAGGTCATTAAGTTTCCTTTGATCTCAACATCACCAAAGTTTTCGTGTTCCTCTGCTGCAACCAGAATAGCTTGAAGGGCATTTTCAGGCTTCTCACGCAGCTCTGGGTTCTCTCTAAGCTGCTTTCTACCGTTTTCGATAAATGTATCCAACACCTTCTTGATCTCCTCCACAGAATGATCAAATTCACGATCGGCCTTGCTGCGAATAAATCTGTACCAGGGAATTGGCATATTGATCCGTTTGAAGATCATTGGGAATATCTTCTCCAAATGATCCTGAATCACACCTCCATGCTCTTCCATGGTGTTCATATCGTGACCGAATGCCAGATAGGTTGTCACATCTACTGTAAAACGAAGCAAGTCCTGCTGGATATTAATCACATTTCCTGATTCAGCGTCTTTCTCCCACTTGTTGTAAAGTCGTTCGGTTACATGCTTGATGTGCGGATAAAAGTGAATCTGATGCTTCACGTCCAGTCCTCTTGCAACGATGTCGCGGTGCATTTTCCAGTCATCTCCTTCAGCATTGAACACGCCATGCAGATCATTTCGGCGAATAACCTGATCCATTTTAACCATTCGGATAAATTCATCGGGACGACGTTGGAGTATCTCATTATTGATATCAGGATCGGTGATTACTACGATAGTACCCAGTGGTAATTTCAATTTGTAAACGCCACCGTACTCTTTAGCCATTTCCCCCACCACGTTGTGCAGGTCGTCAAGCTTGAGCTTGCTAACATTTCGTATTGCTCCTTTAGGTCCTGGAAGATCCTTAACAGTAATAGCCATGGCACAAAATTACACATCCCATATGATATAAAAAATGTAAATTGCATACAAATTATTGACTATGAGAACACTTCTACTTTCAGCTTTAACGATGATGCTAGTCGGACAAGCATTTTCACAGGTATCATTTAGTATTATCGAGCCTGCCTCTATCGCAGGAGGATATGACTTTACCAGCAATGGTGACGGGACGAATTGGGGACTACCCAATCTATTGAATCCGGCAGACGCTGTACTTGACACGGTTATGATCGTAGATGATGGTACTCCGGGTATCAATGCACAAGGTGTTCCATTCGCGAATGAGGGCTGTAATACTTTGATAAATGATTTGACAGGTAAAATCGCCTTTGTTTATCGATACGACGGTGTATCTTCAAATGTTTGTTGGTACGGAACAAAAGTCCTTATGGCAGAGCAGGCAGGTGCTGTAGGTGTGATCATGGTTAATCGTGAGGATGCTTTAATCAATGTTCCCGGAACAACAGATGGTCCCTTAACGAGTATTCCATTTGCTTTTATTTCCAAGACGGATGGCGAGATCATTCGTCAAAAACTGGATAACGGTGAAGATGTGATTGCCTTTATCGGCAATAAACTAGGCCTTTATAACGATGATGTGGGCATTATTGATGAAACGACCCTCGGTCCTGTTCAAACAGCTACACCTGCGTCTACAGCGACCTCTGCGACAGAGTTTGGTTTTGATGTCGGCACACAGATTTATAACTATGGAATCAATGTACAGAATAACGTGAACATTACCGCAACGGTTAATGGTCCTGCGGGAACATGGACAGAAACGGCTGGTCCGTTTACGATTGCTCCGGGTGATTCTGTAGATGTATTTACAGGTGGAACAAACAACATGGCGGCCTATTCTCAGGGCTCTTATCCAACAGGGATGTATACACTTACCTATGACGTGGACATTGGAACCACAGACGAGGCTGATTACGACAATAGTCTGAGCTACAAGTTCTTTGTGTCCGATACCATATTTTCCTATGGACCAATTGATGAGAACACGATGCTTCCTGTGAATAATGCGAACTATCGGGCTGGTCAGGCTGAAAACACAACCTGTCTTGTTTATGATAATCCAAACGGAAGCCGTATCGCTGTTGAAGGAATGTATTTCTCAGCAGTAACCGGTTATCAGTCAGGCGTAAGTCTGGCGGGAGAAGAAATGGCGATGACAATCTATCGCTGGGAAGATGTGTTCACGGATCTCAATGATCCGAATCTCGACTTTGCAGCATTAACTACGCTTGGATTTGGATACTACTACTACCCTGCCGATTTACAGGACAGTGTGGTTTATGGAGCCCTTGATTTCCCGGTTCAATTTGAAGACAATCAACGTTTCCTGGCATGCTTGCAGAATACGAATGGTAGCGTTTATATCGGATTCGATACCCGAATGGACTATACGCGCAATGTGAATCACTACTTACAACCAATGGTTCCGGTTGCAGATAACACCGGGTTCTACGCACTAGGTTTTGGAACAAACATTACGCCTGCCACATCTTTAAAAGTATTTGAGGTAGTTGTCGGTATCGATGAAGTTGAAATTCCTGAATTGAATCTTTATCCAAATCCTGCGACTGACCAGCTTTTGATTTCTATCAATTCAGACATGACTGGTTCACTTCAGGTTATGGATATGTCAGGAAGAATTCTAAAAGAGATCGATTTACATCAGGAGCATGTCAAATCAATTGACATTGATGATTTAAGCGCCGGAGCCTATCTTGTTGTATTACAAGGAGATAATGGAGTGAAAACTGAGCGAAAGTTCCTGAAGAAATAGTAGCTTCCGCTCAGCTAAATACTATTTATCAGGCCAACGGCTGTATCCGCCTTTGAGGTCGTACACTTCTTTGAAGCCCATGTCTTTTAGCATGCGGGCAGCTTTTCCGCTTCGTCCACCTGAATGACAATAAAGCATTACAGGCTTGTCTTTGTCCAGCTTTGCCATCTGATCTTTAAAATCTTCAGCATAGAAGTCAATGTTCTCTGCATCTGCTATCTTTCCAGCGGAATACTCTCCATCCGTACGCACGTCAATTAATTGACGATCTTCCATACTCAGTTTTTCCTTGAACTCGCTCGCGCTAAGTACACGATTGATCGTTTCATCCTGTTGCACAGCGACTGGCTCACTGTTTTCAGCTACACTGTTTCCCGGTTGTGCCTCCGAGCAGGAAATGCTTAGAAGAAGTCCCGCCAAAATAAATCCTATATTCTTCATGATTGATTGATTTTCTTCGAATTTAAACATTTATTAGCAAGTTAAAGTGACTTCCGTTACAGAGGCAAGGGCTAATCTGTTAATTTTGCCGCATGCTCAGCAAAGAAGAGAGAAAAGAACGAAACACGCGTTTCTGGACAGCTTTTAAGAAAGAAATGAATTCGATCAAGTCGTCGAACGGCCGGGCAATTAATTGGATCAACTACCCCTCTGACGTGAAGGACGTCTATATACGGCTGGAAGCAGACAGCGAAGGGGCTCGTTTGTGCTTTGATATTCAACCAAAAGATGATGGAATCCGTTCCATATTGTGGGAACAGATGACAGAGCTGAAGCGTGTTATGGAAGATGAAGTTGGCGAAGCCTCGGGCTGGAATGAGGAAGATCGTTATTTTAATGGCAGACAGGTTTCCCGCATATACTGGGAAGATGCTTCACTGAACTTCTTTAAAAATGAGGATCTGGATAAGATAACAGCGTACTTAAAAGAAAAAATAATAGCCTTCGATACATTCTATCAGGAATACAAAGATATTCTGGTAGCATTGGCTGAATAAGGAAAAAGAGTAATTTTACAACATGAGAAACGGCATTTGGATTATTGTTTGCACATTATTATCACTGAACGCATCGGCGCAAACAGTGGTCTATTCAGAAGATTTTCAATCGGGAATACCTGTCAGCTATACGCTGATTGACAATGACGGCTTAACTCCTCATGCCAGTGTCTCAGAATTTGCACCTGCCTGGATATCACTTGTTGATCCCGACGATTCGACTTATACGGATACCGTCGTTGGCTCTACCTCCTACTTCGATCCCGCAGGTTTTGCTGACAGATGGATCATCACTCCACCGATCGTGCTTGGACAATACGGTAATTTCCTGTATTGGGAAGGTAAATCACATGATGCATCATTTCCGGATGGATATCAGGTCCTTGTTTCCAAGACGGATACACAGACCGCAAGCTTCGATACGGTTTATACGGTAATCATTGAATCGGCTGACTGGAATGCACATTCGGTGAACCTCAGTGAAGATGGATTCGATAACGAAACGGTATACATCGCTTTCAGAAATACCACCTACGATGGGTTTAAGCTTTATCTGGACGACATTAGCGTTGAAATTGAAGATCCGGTTGGGCTGGAAGAATATACTTCAGCCTTTTTTGTCAAGCAGAATCCTTTCGATAGTGAGATCACGATTATTTGTGATGATCTGCAAGAAGCCCGCTTATTTGCACTGGATGGACAGCTGGTTAAAGTGTCAACAAATTCAGTGATCAATACGCCTGATCTGGAATCGGGGGCGTATTATCTTATCGTCACCACGGACAGGGGAAGCTTCAGCAAGAAGCTAATCAAGCGTTAGAGCTTAGGAAAAGGCTTTAGAAGTATGCTATACTGCTCTTTTTCATCCTTTGAAACGCGATCCATTAATATGCTATCGGGTGAAATGTCTTTTAGGTGCAACTCCCAACTCTCTGCATTCTCATCGCCGTAGAAGTCCATATTGAGCACCTTTTTCTCAGAGCTATAGAAATACTTCCCCCTTCTGCCTCCCGGCTCATCTAAATTTTGGATGTTTTGTAAGAAAAACGTTCCGCTAGAGTAAAATACAAGCACATCTTTCATTCGTTTCCGAACCGGAGCAATATTGATCCCGGAAACATATTGTTTATCAATAATCCAAACCTTGCTATTCATGTCATGCAAGGTTGTGGCAGTATCAACATCTTTCATGTTGTAACCGTAGGTACACGAGGTAAACAGTAGAACTACTGCCAGATATTTAATCAAAAGATTGTCCAAACTCAAGCTTGCTTTCCATTATTGTGTTGTGGATATCCGTGTTCATGGAGTCTTGCAATTCAGGTTTTAACGGTTTCATTCCCTCTCCCCAGTCTAATCCTTCAACCCTTTCAAAGCTGTATTTACCGTTGCGCCATTTATATAAACATAAGAACACGGTATCATCTCGCTTAACGTAATACGCTATCAATAAGTCCTTGTAAGGTCCTTTTGAATTTCTTGTTTCAACCAATTCACCTCTGAATCCATTCGTACGGATCAATTTTCCGTTCTCACGTTCAAAGACCATAATGTGCCGAATCGGCAATGGAAGCGGGTGACCTCTCAATTGAATTTCTGATGCTGTGTAAAGAAGGAAAGCATTTTTTACTTCCTTCTCTGTACTTATAGCTTCAATTTTGAAGTTGTCCGGGCTACATTTAGCAACGGTTGACGTGCTATCGTTTAGATTCATGTTGCAAATATCTAATTCCTCCAAAAGCATCAGGTGATCAGGGTTTTCAAACTTATCCCCTTCAAAAAGCTGTTCGATCTGTTGAAAATCAGATCCGTTATCAACATCCCAACCATTATCAGGCTTTTCTTCTTCACCACATGAAACAAGAATGAGCAGAAATAAAACGAAATAAGCTTTCATATAAGGTATTAATGTCATTTTATTCATTCGTTACGGAAAAACTTGTAGTGATTTATTCATGGATTCATTGAATTGATCCATATTAATTCCTGTTTCGATCTTATTTGCTTCAAACCAATAAAGCATCCGCTCTGTCGGCATGTTGCCGGTCAGATCGTCTTTTGCCATTGGACAACCACCAAAGCCTTTAATGGCACCATCAAATCGTCGACAACCTGCATTGTATGCGCCTTCCACTAAGGATGCTGCATTTTCAGGAATCGTATGTAAATGTGCTCCAAATTCAACTTCGGTAAGACTTGGAATGATTGTATTAAAGAGATCACTTACAGTCTCAGGGTTTGCAGCACCAATGGTGTCTGATAATGCCTGAATTCGAATGTCCAGTTGCGAGTAAAGTTTTTCAGCCCAGGAAGTAACGATGTCCGGATGCCATGGCTCTCCATAGGGATTACCAAAGCCCATGGAAAGATATAACACCAATTCTTTATTGTGTTTGTCTGCTATCTCCTTTATCTGCTCTACTCTGTGAAATGATTCTTCGATGCTGGCATTTGTATTTCGTTTCTGAAATTCTTCTGAAACTGAAAACGGATATCCTAAATAATCAATTCGATCGAATGCCACAGCATCATTTGCTCCACGCTCGTTAGCAATAATGGCGAGTAACTTCGAGTCGGATGCGTCTAAACCGGATAATACTTCCGCTGTGTCTTTCATCTGTGGTATAGCTTTCGGAGAAACGAAGCTTCCAAAATCAATGGTGTGAAAACCGCATTTAAGTAGCGAATTAATGTAATCGATCTTTACTTCAGTCGGGACAAAATCATGCAATCCCTGCATGGCATCTCTCGGACATTCGATTAGTTTAAGTTCCTGCATACCTAAAATTAATCAATATTACTGATTACGGAGAATGGCTTTATTGATTCGCTTGATCAATCCTGGGCCTTCGTATATGAATCCTGTATAAAGCTGTACCAGATCTGCTCCTGCATTAATCTTTTCTATGGCATCTTCAGCAGAATGAATTCCCCCCACTCCTACAATCGGGAATGATTTATTGGATTTTTCCGATAAATAACGAATTACCTCAGTAGATCTTTCTCTTAATGGCTTTCCTGAAAGACCGCCTGCTCCTATCTCTTCAACTTTCTCTTTACTCGTTTGTAATCCTTCTCTCGAGATCGTTGTGTTGGTAGCGATAAGCCCGTCCAGTTTTACTTCGTTTACAATATCGATAATATCGTCAAGCTGCTCGTTGCTCAGATCCGGTGCAATCTTTAACAATATGGGTTTAGGAGCTTCTTTCTTCGCATTTTCCTGCTTCAAGGTAGAAAGTAATAGCGTGAGTGGTTCTTTATCCTGCAGCTCTCTGAGGTTTGGCGTATTGGGTGAAGATACATTGACAACAAAGTAATCAACGTAATCGAAGAGCTCATTGAAACAAATAACGTAGTCGCTTATAGCTTCATCGTTTGGTGTCACCTTGTTCTTTCCAATATTTCCACCAATTATAACTTTTGTCTTTCTTTTGCGAAGATTCTTCACAGCTTCTTCGACACCGTCATTATTGAATCCCATTCGATTAATGATTGCTTCATCCTGTTTCAATCGAAACAAACGTGGCTTATCATTACCAGGCTGTGCTTTTGGGGTAACTGTTCCGATCTCAATAAAACCGAATCCACAATAGGCAAGATCATTGTACATCGATGCATTTTTGTCGAATCCGGCGGCCAGACCAACGGGATTGTCGAATGTGATGCCGAATAGCTCTCTTTTTAATTTGGTATCTGTAACACGATAGATTCTATTCCACAGGAGTTTCATTCCCGGAATGAATAATGTTATATGGATTAATGTCGCTGTGACATAGTGCGCCCGCTCCGGCTTAAAAAGGAATAAGATGCTACGGATTAATTTAAACATCAGAGAGTTTTTACAAAAGTAAAAAGGTAATTGAGCTTCGAGGTAAAGTGCTTCTCAAACATTTCAATAAAATATTAACAAGTTGCATCCCAATCAACAAGGTCGCTAATCACGAATCAAGTCTATTCCAAAGTCACTTAGAATAGCCCTTAATGCTCTGCTTGTTTCGTCTGTTGCCGCGTGGATAGTCATATCGTCATTGAGTTGTATGCTTATTTTACCATCTTCAGCTTGATAAACACCATCAATATCTTCTTTTGAGATCTTTATGGTATCTCCATTACTCAGAATAAGATTGGCGATTAACTCGTCAAGTTGCTCAATGTTCTCAATAAGTAACTCGTTTAAACCTACGTTGTTTACGGTATCCGATTCGTCTTCAAGCAGCTGCGGGTTGTACAATAATTTTCGACCAAGAAATACATAATAAACATTAAAGTAATATACCGCTCGCTGTCTATCTTTCTTGACGATCATTTTATCGCAGCCTCCTTCCAGTATTTGCTTCTTGAGCTGAGCACCTACCATACGAAGTATAAAATATTCTTCTTCCAGTTGTGTAACCTCCCAGGCTGAAGCACAGGTTTTTGCATCTCCTGACCTCACTATTGATTTAAGTAGACCAAATTCGATATCGTGATGCTTGTGATATAACAATGAATCGCCAATGATTTTAGCTGTATGTTGTAAATATTTATGTGCGAACATACTTGTATAATCATATGTCAACATTTCATTGCATGCTTCAATAATAGCGTCGTAATCTTCTTTCTGAATATTATCGTATACTACTCTTTTAAGCGTATCATATCTTAAGCCTTTATTCCTGAAATCTTCGGAATATAGATAGCTAATTCGAAATAATCTGTAATCAATATCGGTATTACCACTATCAAGCTGTTCAAGGAAATAGCTATAGTCAGGTATACTATCCTTTGATTCTTGAGCAGAACTGGTCTTGACCATTGCATGTAGCACTATTACTGTCAAGATAATCCTCAGGAAGTTGGAATGATTTTTCACGATGATACTTTCTTAAACGAAAACGAGGTGACTAATGCCACCTCGTTTCTATATTTCAAAAAATTATTAACAAATTCTAGAACTTGTAACGTCCTTTCCACTTAAGCTTTCTACGCTGATTCGCATAGTTTCTGTAAGTTACGTTTCTTGCGAAAGTCAGGTTTAAGTAGAAATAAGCATCTTTTTGCTTGTCTCCTCTTTGCTGACCTGGTGCAAACCAGTTTACGTTATCTACTGCAGGATTTGATAAGTATACAGCATCTGCTCCTTTTTCTGAAGCAAGAATATTAGGATCGTAGTACTCAGTACTTACGTCATCGATGTAATCTGTAAATGTCTTAACATACGTTGCTTCAATTCCCATACGGTACATACGCCCAAGTCCCCAACGGAATCCGATACCGAAAGGTATTGTTGGTGTAACTCTTTTGTATGGTGCAGGACCTCCGTCAAGACCTTGACCCTCTGTAGACAATGGTTGAAGTGCTACCCACTCACCTGCCGCATTTTGTGCTTTCGGGTTGTAGTAAGCCACACCAATACCTGTAAATAAATAAAGCTGCTCGTTGTGGTCACCCATTTTCTTACGGTGTCCTTTTAAACCATAACGGTGCCCAATCTTTTCATTGGCAATAACAACTGCTTCAATACGCTGTTGGTATTCAATGATTATAGATTTGAAGTGTAAATTTCTTGATTGACGAATGACTTCATTCGTAAGTGCATCGTCACCTCTTACCATTCCGATATTCGCTGAGCATGTTGTTGCCCAATACGGGTGGAATCTGAAACGATATCCGATCATTCCTCCAAAATATGTAGAAGGCCAATCGAGATCGACTAGACTATAGTCAGTTCCGATCTGATCTCGTCCACCGAGATCTCCCAGAAACTGAGTTGCCCCAAAGCCGATCATGATCTCCTTTTTATTCAGGGACCAGTTCTGCTGGGTGTTAAAGTTTGAATGCTGTCCGTAACATGCTGTAGTAGCAGCAATTAGTACGAGGCTAGTAAGTGTTTTCATCATGACAAGTTGGTCTTAACCTATTATCTCAAAACAAACATATGAAATACTTTTCAAATATTATAATTGAGCTTCAATTAATTATTAAATATCCGTTGTTAATGAATATTTGTAAGCTTACACTGATAATACGAAGTATTTAATCTGGGGTTGCCTCAATGTTCATGGAATTTAAGAACACCGTTTTACCGGTTACCCGGTGTTCAGCCTTGATCTTAGTAAGGGTGATCATCTCTGGCGTTTTACTTTGACCTAAAGTTTGACATATTTCTGCCGGAAAATAGCTTCCGCGTACATCTTTCTCAACTTCCTTAGCACCATCGTAATATCCTACTTTAAAGGATACGACTGCATAATCAGGATCCGTTTCTATTTGAACACCACTACAAAGTTTGCTCATTTTAATAGAACCTGTGTAAACACCACCAATTTTAGGGAACATTCCTCCATAATAATTGATTCGCGTCCCTGCAACCGTATTTTCGACAGCTGATTGGAATTCATTCTCCGTTTCCACCCTATTTTCCTGGGTGTTGGGGGAATTCTCTGTGGAACTACTGTTTTGAACGTTGATGGGTGTTTCTGACGTTTCAATCAAAGCTTCTGCTGATTCTTCGTTCTCTTCTGTATCATTTTGATTTACAGCGAAGACGGTTGACTTGGATTTCTGAATAGTATTGTCGGTTTTATTCTCAGCCTTAACTGGCGGTGCCGTACTTAGTGAAGTTGAATCTATACTTACGACGGAAATAGTCATAACTATACATGCAGTTCCTACGACTCCAAAAAACCATGATGACTTCCAAAGGGGCGTTCTTGCCGCTCTTACACCATCCAGGACCTCGTCAAAATCCTGTTTCGATTGGATAAAATCCGAATTAACGGGCTCTCTATCCAAAACGGTCTTTATTTTATTCATTTCTGTATTTTATTTCATAAATAGTTTTCTCAGCCTTTCCAAAGCACGAAATGATCTTACTTTGGCGTTATTCTCAGAAATATCCAGAATCTCTCCGATCTCTCTGTACGAACGCTTTTCAAAATAACGCATTTCGATCATTTGAAGATCCTGCTCTTTTAATAACGACAAACACTGAAAAAGTTTCTTCTTGTTTGCTGTGTTGTCATTCTCTTCAAATTCTTCGATCATCTCGAAGATCTGCATACTTTCTACGTTTACAGTTCTTCTTGCCTTCCGGTCTCTGTAAGCCTGATACAATTCACTTTTCGCAATTCTGTAGAGCCAAGATGAAAATGGTACTCCACGGAATTCATACTTGTGTAAATTCGTAATCGCCTTAATAAAGACTTTCGAGGTCACATCAAATGCCAAATCCTGATCGTCCATCCGTTGATAGACGTAGCGAAATATCTGTTCATGATATTTCTTGTACAGTGGACCGAAACGCTCCGGATCCTTCTTCGCTTCCCTGATCAGTATAAGTTCCTCCTGTAACCTATCGCTGCTCTGGTGATACAACGGGTTCACTGCCATGTTTCTGGTTTTATAGTTCGGTTTCTGGTTGTAAAGCTTGCAGTCTTTACACAAGCTATAACACATCCAAAAAAATTCGTTACACTTCTAACGCAAATAACTTGCCATTTATTATGTATACATAACTATTTCTTGAATATCCGGACTATTAGGACTACAATATAAATAGAATTTGAAAAGAATTAGATTTAAGCAAATCAGCAATTTTTAATAAATTGCAGTCAAAGAACCGCAACTATGAAAAAAATTTACTCGCTTTTAATAGCAGCTATAACCGTGTCATCTGCAGGTTATGCTCAGAATTACAACATCACTCCTACTACTGTAGTTAACCAAACCATTGAGGTTGGTGGATACTACTCAGACTACATTTATATGGAGCATGATAACTCTTCGGCTAACCAGATTACGTTACAATGGGAATTACTAAGCTCAAATGCACCCGGAGATTGGGACTATTCTGTTTGTGACTACACGAATTGTTATACCGGTCAGATTACTACCGGAACGATGACTCCAATCGGACAAGGACAATCAGGATTCATAGCTATGAACCTAATGGCAGGAAGTGTTGCTCAGGTAGATTTTATATTTTCAGTTTGGAAAATGTCAGATCCGGGAGCTAAAGACACGATTGAATTTCATTACAACGCTGTGTTAGGAATCGAAGATGTGAATGCTTTGCAAAACATGTCGATTTATCCTAACCCTGCGATTGAATTATTAAACCTGGCTAATCTGGTACCTGGAACAAGAATCAGTGTACTAGATGCATTAGGAAACAAGGTGAAAGAATTTATTTCGGATAATACGTCGATGACAATTAATGTTGACAACCTTAGAATGGGAGTTTACTTCATCAAAGCTGAGGCTGACAACAGAAAAACAATCATTAGAAAGGTTATCGTGAAATGATTCGTTGCTTAATTGTCGCTCTGCTAATAATTAGCTTTAAGTCTTATGGAGCAATAATTGACGTACGTCTGGAGATAAAGTCGGGAACACTTAATCTGGTTTCCGGAACACCCATACCTTACAAAGTATTTACCCAACAAAGCGGTTTTCCTAATAATAGCGACCTGCTCATATGGGAAGTAGGTGATCAAATCAATTTAACGGTTGTAAATGCAGACAGCGTTCTACACGGTTTTACCCTGGATTCGTACGTGAGTTTTCCATCGATTGCCGTATCTGACTCATCTTACCAGTCCTTCACGCTAAACAATGCGGGTGTCTATCGCTACTATGATCCTATTAATAGTCCCTACAATGAGTATCTGGGGTTAGCCGGAATTGTACATATAAAGAACGTGGGTGACAATGTGCCCTATTTCTACTGGGACGTTCGCGAGCACCAATCGGACTGGAATGACACGATCATTCAAGCCTTTAACCCGGACCTCAATTTCTATACCCCGGATTATTTCACGATTAACGGCAACAGCAATCCGGACATTAACAACGATCCCACAGCAAGAGTTGTTGGAGCAAACGGATCTGAGTTTCGAATTGTAATCGTCAATAATGGATTAAGTATTCATTCAATGCATTTTCATGGTTACCATTTTATTTCTATTGCCGACTCAAAGTATATGACCGGTAGAAACAAGGATACATTCCCAATTTACCCGAAAGATCATTTAGTATTGTCATGCGTACCTGATAAAGGCGGCGAATACCCTGTTCACGATCACAATTTAGTGGCGGTTACGGGTGGACAGGTTTATGCAAATGGAATATTCACAACGATGTTGATCGCACCATGAAGCATCTAATCTACATATTGTTTATTTCGCTTAGCATTACTACAAATGCTCAAATCGATTATACGAAGTTGATTATTGGAAGAAACACTGGTTTAAAGACCTTTTACAATGGTGACTCAACTCGAATTTTTGGTTTTGCAGAATCGTTGGGAGAAGCAATAGACATTCCTGGACCAACAATACGCATTACGGAAGGAGATAGTGTTATGATTGATTTCTGGAATGTTTCTCAAGGTGCTCCACATACTATTCATTTACATGGATTAGACGTCGACCAGCAAAATGATGGGGTTCCGGCACTGAGTTTTACTGTAGGACATATGGATCATGGATTTTACGTATTTAAAGCTCCTCATCCCGGAACGTACCTCTATCACTGTCATGTGGTGTCTTCTATTCATGTGCAGGCAGGGATGTATGGCGTTATGATAGTTGAACCATCGAGTGGAACGAACGTTGTATGGAATGGCGGTGAAGCCTTTGACAGAGACCTGTTATTGACAACTTCAGAAATAGATACCTTATGGCATAATCCGGATGTCCTGTTGCATGATACGACTATGGGAGCAATGATCATGGTACCTGAAACTTTCGAGCCACAGTTTTATCTGGTTAATGGTATTACCGAAACAAATCTTGCTGACCCATTAAATCACCACTACGTCGGATTAAATGAAAAGGTATACATACGATCTTCTAACATTGGCTATATGGGAGTCAGACATATATTCCCCTCCTCCCTCCTGGCCAAAACAATTTCCAGTGATGGCAGGCCGCTACCGACAGAAGTTTCCAGCGACACCGTTGAATTACATCCGGGAGAGCGCTTTGGAACATTGATTCAGGTCGGAACAGATTCCATATACCCTATCACAACTGAGTTTTTCGATCTTAACACGCAAAACGTTATGTCGACTCAGACATCTTACATTCACACATCAGCTGCATCCATCATCGATTTGCCAGAACCAACGATTTCTGTTTACCCGAACCCAAGTCATACTGGTATATTTCATATTACAGGCGATTTAGAGCAGGCATACCATATCTATGATAGTATTGGAAGAATTCTACAATCCAGTCAGGACAACACATTTGATTTATCTGATCAAAGTAAGGGTATTTACATCATGAGATACCAGGATCGTCTTATTAAGCTGATCAATTACTGATCCAGCCGTTTTAGATAAGAAGTATCCGTCAAGGATTTCAAAAATGCAATAATGTCCCGCCTTTCTGTATCATTCAGCTTAAATGATTCTACTTTATCGGACTGATTCGGATGATGGCTCCCTCCCTGTTCATAATGATAGAGAACATCCTCTAACGTTTCGAGGCTTCCATCGTGCATATAAGGATATGTCAACTCAATGTTTCGCAAAGTCGGCACCTTGAAATATCCTATTTCACTGGAGTCCATGTCAATTCGAAATCTACCCTTGTCCTCACCATAGTTTTTATAGAGGCCGTTATTTTCAGCGCCAAAGTTTGTAAAATAGGGAGCGGGATGACAAGCGATGCAATACAGCGATTCAGAAAACAACCTCCATCCGTTTTTCTCCGATGCTGTTAAAGCATCATCTTCGCCCTCATAATACCAACGATCAAAACGGGAATTATCAGAGATCAATGTTCGCTGAAACGCCGCCAGTGAACGAGTCAGTACCCAGGCATCGAACTCTCTCTGAAATACTTTCTCAGCTGCATCTGCGTACTCAGGTATGTTTCTTAGTCTTTGGATCAGATCTCCGACACTAATGGCCATTTCATTCGTATCCTGTATGGGAACAATGGCTTGCTGTTCCAGGTCTGGAACCTTGGCATCAAACATTAATGTGTGTTGAAAGGCCACGTTTAACAAGGTTGGAGCGTTCCTGAATCCGCTCCTCCCCTTCACTCCCAAAGGTAATGGTCGCCTGTCAGTGAACCCCCATTTCGGAATATGACAGGAAGAACACGAAATGGTGGAATCCAGTGAGAGTCTTTTATCGAAAAAGAGTTTCTTTCCGAGCTCTATTTTAGCTTCAGACTGTAGGTTGTCATCGTGCACCGGTATCTCTCCAAGTGGACTCAACTCTACTTTTTCACTGCATTTAGTGAATAATAAGGTTGTTATTATTAGAAATAAAACTGGGAAAATCCAACGATAGCTGAATCGTGACATACGCTCTGAAGCTAGTTTTTCGGCTTCCTTGCAATATACAGAATTTCTCCCTTGGATAAGCGGTAGCGCTCGATCTGATCTTTCGTGTAATGCTCTTCCTTCCTGAATTCTTCAAGCTCAAATCCAGCCTTTTCCATCCACTTCGGATAATCCTTGCCAAACAGTCTCACGTGGTCCTTTTGCCAGAAGTGTTTTTCGCGTTCTTCCGGTGAAGTTATAGTGGGATCCTCATATGTTTCTTCTCGGGAGAAATCCTGTGGCACTTGCATAATGGCCCAAGCACCCGGTTTCATAACACGATGCAATTCTTTCATGCATTGAATCGGATCATCCACATGTTCCATTACATGATTACAAAACACCACATCAAAGCTGTTGTCTTCTAATGGGATGTCATGCAGATCGAAATGCATGTCAGCAATAGGCGAAACGAGATCTCCCGTTAAATAGTTCAGATTCTTTTGTTGTTTGAATTTCTTATGAAAGCACTGCTCCGGAGCGATGTGTAATACACTCAGGTTTTCCGCTGTAAAGAAGTTAGAATGATTCTTCAGATATAACCACATGAGACGATGACGCTCTAATGTTAAGTCATATGGACAAAGAACATTCTCCCGATGTGCAACTTCAGAGCCGTACGACAAGAATTTAGAAAAAGAGCGCTCACAAACCGGACATTCTACCTTGTTTCCTTTATAAAGAAACGGCGCTACCTTTTTGAACGGATAGCTCAATCGTATCAGCAATGGTCTCGGTAGACGATTTAATAGAAATTTGTAAATCTTTTTCATCTGTTCAGATCTCGCGCAAAAATAGTTAATCTATTACAATCGAATACCCAATATACAGATGTCATCGATTTGTTCTTCCCGTTCGAGCCAACTGTTTAGTTTCTCTACCAGATGCTTTTGACGATCGGTTCCTGAAAGATCATTTGACTCACTTAGCCATTCCTGTAGTCCTTTTGACTTGAGCTTCTTACCATCTTCTCCCCCGAATTGATCGATGATACCGTCCGTGAGCAAAAACAGCCAATCTCCTTTTTCTACGTGAATGCTCTTTGTTGCAAACGGTGTAGCGTGATCGTAGTTACCTACTGGCTGTCGATCCCCTTTGATTACATTCCAGCCATTTCCGGAATGAACCCAACACGGATTATTCGCACCTGCAAACAGAAGTTCACCCGATTGGTGGTCGATTCTACAAAGTGAAATATCCATTCCATCTTTAACATCCTTATTAACTCCTTCAAATTGTTTGATGACAATCTCCCGCACATTATCCAATAACGGACCCGGTTCAGGACAATTCAGATCCGTCACAGCCTTATCAAGGGCATTGGCACATACCACACTAACCAAGGCGCCCGGCACTCCATGTCCCGTACAATCTGCAACTGCGAAATAGATATAATCATTTGAATGGTGATGCCAATAGAAATCCCCTGCAACAATGTCTTTTGGCATATAGAGCAAAAATCCATCCGTAAAATTCTGAATAATATCCTTTTCGTCCGGCAAGATCGCTCCCTGCAGGTACTTTGCGTAGTTGATAGAATCCAGTATTTCAGTATTCTTTTCTTCTACTAATAACTTCTGATCTTCGATTATTCTCTTCTGTTTTTTGGTGCTTCTAAATCGGCTATAGATAACAATAAGGATAATAAGTACCAATCCAAGAACGGTTAATATGAAGATGGTCTGTTCTTTAGCCCGTTTCTTCTCCTCTTCCCGTTTCGTTTCCATTCTAGCTGTTTCAAGACCATGGTCGTATTCCATCTTCTGTTTTAAAGCTTCTTTTTGAGCGGAAGTATTCTCCATGCTGTCACGCCAGGCCTCTACATGTCTAGACATAATGAATGCATTTCTCCAATCACCTGTATACTGGTAGTAATCACATAGTTTTTCGTAAACTGTCTCATACAAATAGGGATACTGATATTCATCAGCTATCTCTTCCGCTTTAAAAAGGAAATAACGTGCGCTGTCCAGTTTGTTGACATTTAAATAGGCTGAGCCGAGGTTTGCCATGATCCAGGCAGCTCCGGGCACATCGTTCGCCATCTGACATTCCTTCATGGCTTCAGCTAAAATTGGAATAGCGCGATCGAATTCTCTCTTTCTGAAGTAATAAGAACCCATGTTGTTCAACGCTGTGGACATGTCTAAATGATCATCGATATCTTTTGCTGCAACATATGCCTTCATCTGATATTCCAGTCCCTTCAGCGAATCTCCTTTCTTTTCAAATGCTACCCCCAGATTAATGTAGTTGATTGCGATATCCTTAGAGCCATATTTCTTTTTTAATTCAAGTGCTTTTTCCAAATAATCGATCGCTTCATCTATGTCTCCCATATTAGTATAGATGACGCCCAGGTTACTATAGATTACCGCTTTACCCTTTTCATCCCCGGCTTCATCGTATATCTCTAAAGCCTTAAAATAGCTATCTGTGGACTTCTCCATCTGCCCTATCAGGTCATAATAGAATCCGTAATTGGCTACCGCGTTTGCTTTGATCTTTAAGAAGCGATTCCGTATCTGCCCCTTCGCCGTCTTCAATTTTTCGTCGGCCAGATCCAATGCTTTTTTGTTATAAGGTAGCCAGTCATCAACTTCCACGTAGTACTCAGCCAGGTCTATATAATAGCGTCCCCGAAGCGTGTCATGAATATTTGTTTCCAGCAGCGCCTCAATCGAATCTGTATACTGGTCGTGCTGTCCTGACACCATTAAATGCAGGAACAAAATAGAAACAGTGGTTATAACTCTTGTCAGCCTCATGTATATGACCGCAAGATAAAAACAATTGAACGAAAAAGAGCCTCAAATCTGAGGCTCTGGTTATATTATTCTTTAATAATCTTATATGATTTCTGCTTGTCTCCCAAACTGAGTTTGAGTACATAAGCACCCGGTGACTTGTCTTTGAGATCAATCAGGAGTTTCTCATGTATCTTACGGGTCTCTGACATGACCAGTCTTCCATCCGGCGCATAAACTTCATAGCTTACTTCACTAGCGTATCCGGAAATCGTGATCGTAATTTCATCACTGGTCGGATTCGGGAACAACTGAATATGCGACCAGTCTTCTGGTTCATTAATAGATAAACACTGATCCACAATGATCATGGTAGAATCAATTCCGGAGCAACCAGACGTGTCAGTATAGCTATAAGTCACATAGAAACTGCCCGTACCGCTCAGTGAAGGATCGAACGTATTCCCACTAATTCCGGATCCTGAATAGGTTCCACCGGCAGGCGTTCCAATTGGCAGTGCTACAGCTGAATCGTATACGCAAATCATGGAGTCTGCAAATCCTGAAAGGCTCACTGGAAGTGGCGGATCTATATTAACCATAAAGGTACAGGAGTCGGTCTTTCCGGAAGCATCCGTTGCGACATAGGTGACCATTGTCGTTCCGACATTAAAGGTATTACTACTAGCATCTGAAGTACCGGTTAAGATTGTAGCTCCGTATGTGTAGTAAGTTATTGCTGGCGGACCACAGTTATCACCACTCGTAGGCTCAATTCCTGTAACTAATGGATCGCAAGTGCTTACGTCAAGCGGACACATAACAACTGGTGCTTCATTATCAATAACTGTAATATCAAATGAACACATAGCTGTATCGACTCCATTTGTTGTCATATAAGTCTCCGTTGTAGTGCCTACAGGGAAGGTTGAACCATTTCCCAATCCTGAAATGAGATACGTTGGTAAAGGCGAATAATAGCTTATTGTGATTTCGCCATGTCCCATTCTAACACCATCGGTCATAGTAACATTTGAAGTCAGTGCCGCATCCGCATAACCACTTCCCCCACCGCCACCGCGGCAATTTCCACTACCGGCACCTCCGTACCATCCTCCACCACCGCCGTAGCCTTCACAGCCACATCCCGATGGTGAGCCACCATATCCAAATCCACCTGCACAAATAGGATTATTGAAAGAAACACATGTTCCATCACCACTTGACGTTTGTGTTCCAGGGTCTCCTCCCTCAGTTGCAGTAGTTCCACGATATCCGGGGCCTCCAGTTAAACCACCACCATAACCACCTACTACATGGGTACTATTCCAGTAACCAGCTCCACCTGCTCCACCGGCCACAACAATGCGATCGTTATAGGTTTGTCCACCTATGCGTATGTCCGAAGCTCCGCCTCCACCTTGTCCACCGGTCTCACCATTTCCTCCACCGTTCCATCCACCGACAATCCCGTTGGGTTGCTGGCCTACATAGATAAACACCATCTGACCAGGTGTAACCGTGACATCCGCCTGTACCCGACCTCCATAATTATCATTATTGATCCAGTTAGCACCACCCTGAGCTCCGTAAACATCTACGTTAATACTCGTAACACCAGCAGGAACAACAAAGGTGTCCACGGCACCTGTATAAGCATAAGTCACAGATCCGCTTGAACAGACATCAAGACCAACAGGAACCGAATAACCAACATCAGCGCTGCAAATATTGGGATCATTATTCACCGTCATGGGTGATGGGCAGGTTATGGACGAACATTGAGCATTAACAGCAATACCTATTACTGAAGTTGCAATAACACTAAGGATAGTAGTAGTAATTTTCATAGTAAATAAATTGATTGGATGAAGATACAAATTAAAGTTGCTCATTGAAAGAACACTTAATAATTTCGAATAAGTCTTAATTCTTATTTTTGTCTCCAGTATGCGATTTGTCCTAATTACCTTACTTCTTACTGTTTCTGTGTCCTATTCGATCAGTCAGGAGGACTCGCTGGATTACAAGCTTTACCGAAATCAATTGGTATTGCATGCTGATCTTGGGTTTAAAGCTGCCCCATTCAATTTTGTATACGACAAATTCCCCAAGGGAATTAACTCCTTGAAATTCAGGCACAACATCAAACCAGCACTAGGGATTGGGATGGCCTATAAGTGGTTCGCAATGCGAATTGGTTTTGGTCTTCCGATAGAATTACGGCCGGTATCACGTTATGGACGTGTAAACTTCACCGACTTTGGAATCAAGTTTAATATCAAGCGAACTTTCTGGGATCTGGATTTCAGAAGTTACTCCGGCTATGTTATTCGCAATGCCTATAAATGGAATGACACATTAACTAAATTAAACCCGCATGACATCCGTCCTAAAACACGAGTGGCCAGTATGTCATTGAATTGCTGGTACTTTAAGTCGAAACAGCTGAATATGCATTCTGTATTTGGTATTCGTGGGGACTTTAAGAACACCACAGGAACCTGGTACTACAAAAGCACAGTCAACATTTTTGGTTTGAGTAACTCCGATTCACTAGGGGCTTATCCTATATTACCTATTGAATTTGTCGATACGAACGTAACCAAAACAAGTGGTAGCGCGGCATTCGCATTTGACCTGGGATGTGTTCCGGGATATGCTTACGTTAAGCGAAAAGGAGATTGGCAAGCCGCTCTATTTGGCGGACTAGGCGCGGTAATTCAGGCGAAATCTTTCCAGGTAAAGAGTTTAACCCGAACATTCATTGGACTAGCACCACGGTTGGACATGCGTTTCATTGCCGGTTATTCCAAACCGAAGTACTTTGTTTGGTTAGTCACTGATTTTGACATCAAATCGATTTCCTTTCAGGGACTGAGCTATCGACAGACCTATTACAATCTGTCACTCGTAGGTGGTTATCGTTTCAAGGAGCGAACAAAAAAGCGTCAATAATTTTACGATCAGCATTTTCGTTTTAAAGTGAACCATTTATTATGGAAGGTGTACCCGAATTGCATCTATCATTAAATAAAGACGCTATGAATCGTAGACCCATTATTTCATCTCCATGCTCAGAGGATTGGAATCAAATGAGCCCCACTCAACAAGGATGTTACTGTGATAAATGCGAACTCGAAGTTGTTGATTTTACCGAGCACAAAGCGGATGCTATTGTAGCATACCTGGACAACGCTAACGGCCGTGTATGCGGTAGAATAGCGGTTAAACCGATTAATTACTTAGCCTACGCAGGAGCATTGTCATCTCTACTTTTTAGCGGTTTTACCAACCAGGCATTCGGACAGGGAGATATGAAAGTAAAAGGCAAGATGGTCGTTCAGGATGATTCGCTTAGCAGCGATAACACGGTGAATGAGAATGGTGATTCGGTCAGTATGAATGAGACTCGGAAACATATCGGGATTGTCGTTGACCAAAGTGATGAGCCGGTTCCTTTCGCTAAAATATGGGTCAATGGTATCCCAACGGCTTTGACAGATGTTGTTGGCCGCTTTGAATTAGAATTGACACCATCTGATTATGCGAAACAATTAACTATACAGATCGTAAGTCGTGTTGAATCGCAGGACACCATTAATGTCACGTACTATCACGGTCAGGTTCCAAGCGAATCGACCTATGTATTTCAGAAAACCGAGGAGATTCCAATGATGCTAGGCGTAATTGTTAGCAGACCGGTGCGAAGAAGTCCATTTGGAACATTCGGCAATGAGAATAAATTTGATATGGACGAAGAGCGACCTTCAGGTCGTTCAAACAAAAGGAGATGATTTTACTTCTACAAGCCAGTTATTTCTAAGCTCCCCCAATGTCGAAACCATTGGATTAAAAACCTCCGCATCAGGATGATTTGATAATTCTGATATGTGCATTCGTTTATTCTCACCGTTTTCTTTGACGATCATATATAAACGATCAAAAAAATCAACATTAAGCTGACTGCCTAAATCCTTGATAAAACGTGTTGATGTATCTATGGAACAACCTGAAGCTCCTGCCTTGCTTTCATCTACAACCAGTACGACAAAATAATTTTCAATAACGCCGGCGTCTCCTGAAATTTTTGCTCCATGTGCAGTCCACTCAGGTATAAAAGCATCCAATTTAGCTTGAATAAGCTCTTGCTCCTGCTGATCTATGGTTCTGTCTGCCGTATAGATCCAAACACGACTCGTATCAGGTAAATCAGGGAAATACATCACAGATCCGCTGCGTTAGCAATTAATTCAGCCACATCCAGCACCTGAATTTCTTGTTCTTTATCGAAGTTTTTCACGCCATCTGTCATCATGGTATTACAGAACGGGCATCCTGTAGCAATTACATCGGCATTCGTTTCAAGAGCATCCTCTGTACGCTCTACATTAACTTCTTTGTCACCTTTCTCAGCCTCTTTGAACATTTGAGCTCCACCTGCACCACAACAAAGCCCCTTCGTCTTGCATCGTTTCATTTCTACGAGTTCGACATCAAGCTTCTGAATCAGTTCGCGAGGCGCTTCGTAAACGTCATTTGCCCGACCCAGGTAACAAGGATCGTGAAAGGTGATCTTTTTACCTTTAAAGGTAGCTCCACCTTCCAAGGCGAGCCTTCCTGAATTAATAAGATCCTGCAAAAGCTGCGTATGGTGCACGACCTCGTAATTTCCACCAAGCTCCGGATATTCATTTTTGAGTGTGTTAAAACAATGTGGGCAAGCCGTAACGATCTTTTTAATTTCGTAACCATCCAGAATCTGAATGTTCATCATCGCCTGCATCTGAAAGGTAAATTCGTTTCCTGCCCGTTTTGCCGGGTCTCCTGTACAATTTTCTTCTGTACCTAGCACAGCGAAATCTACCTTGCACTTATTCAGTATTTTAACAATTGCTTTCGTGATCTTTTTAGCCCGATCATCAAAGCTTCCGGCACATCCAACCCAAAACAGGATCTCCGGTGATTCACCGGCAGCCATCTTTTCTGCCATTGTTGGTACCTGTAAACTCATTATTCTTCTTTCTTGAATACTTGTATGTTCGCTTTTTCTTCTACGAGATCAGAAAATACTCCCTCGTAACGTGTAGCTCTCACAATGTGATTATCAATCCAGTGGTAATTTCCTCCTCGTGGCTTCCCCATTAACATTCCATGATATTTGAAGCCATGTTTATCCAGCCATTCTTCCGTGACTTCCCGGTGATCTTCAACCCGAGACGTAAAGAAAGTAATGATATGTCCTTGCTCAAACCACTTATTGATCGTTTCCAGAGCGCCGTCATAGATCTTTGCCGTTGACATTCGTTCCGGTTCTTCATTTGGAATATCGTCACAAATGGTTCCATCGATGTCGATTAGGAAATTCTTGACATTCTTAGGTAGAACAGGTGATATTTTCTGCCCGTCCGCTTCTGCCTCGTTTAAGTCTATCTTATTCTTCATTGGCCCAGTTAAAGCGGTCTGCAGGGCTGAATTGCCAAGGCGCACCGTTGTTTTCAATATTTGTCAGCATTCCGGTTAATTCTGATGGCACTTTCGATTCTTCCATCACCAAATATCTTCTCAAATCTATTATGATGGCTAATGGATCAATATTAACCGGACATTCTTGTACACAGGCATTGCACGAAGTACATGCCCAAAGTTCTTCTTCTGTAATATAATCTCCCAGCAAGCTTTTTCCATCGTCATGATCTTTTCCATGCTTGCGACGATTATTACCTACTTCTTCCAGACGATCGCGTGTATCCATCATGATCTTCCTAGGAGATAACATTTTGCCGGTAATATTCGCCGGACAAGCAGCAGTACATCGTCCACATTCTGTACAGGTATAGCTATCCAAAAGATTTTTCCAGGTCAGATCCGTCACATCTTTTGCTCCAAATCGTTGTGATTCAGTTGCTTCACCTTCTGCCGGTGCTGCAAATGGATCAACAGTAGGATCCATCATCAGCTTCACTTCTTTGGTAACCGACTCCATGTTGGTGAACTTACCTTTCTTTTCCAGATTTGAATAATACGTGTTCGGGAAGGCCAGTAATATGTGGAAATGCTTCGAATAAGGCAGGTAATTCAAAAAGGCAAATACCATAAAGATGTGTCCCCACCAGCCTATTCTTTCCAGCATATGCAGTGTTTCGGTCTCCATACCACCGAAAAGTACAGGACCTAGCCAGCTGGAAATACTGAAGTTAAAGCTTAGATCTCCTGCAGCAGCTAATCCTACATGTGATTCTCCTCTCGATAAAAGCACTTCATCAGCACCATTCATGGTCATAATGCAACAGATCAATATAATCTCCATAAAGAGGATCATATTGCCATCAATTTTAGGCCATCCCTTCATTTCGCGCATGTTTAAACGCGGGACTTTAATCAGATTTCTTCTGGCTAAAAAGATAAATGTGGCAATGAATGCTAATACTGAAAGAATCTCAATAAAGCTGATCATAAATGGATAGAAAGCTCCCAATGAGGCGCGAAAAACACGATGTTCACCCGTTAATCCGTCTACAAAGATTTCAATCAGTTCGATTTGCGTGATTACAAATGCACTGTAGATCATCAAGTGAAGAAGCGCAGGCAATGGACGAGAAAACATCTTTTTCTGTCCAAACGCAACCAATAACATCGTTTTCCAGCGCTCTCCCTTTTTATCAGAACGATTCACATCGCGACCAAGCAATATGTTGGATCTGACTTTAAGAGCATTGTACGTGAAAAAGCCTAAGCCTAGTATTAGTAGTGTTCCAAACAGAATAGAAGAGATCATGGACCATTGTTATTATTCATTACCGAATCCGCCACTTGTTTGAGCGCTTTTTCTTCTTTGTTGGTAAAAGGAGATCTTGTTTTCGCTCCAATAACTGAAAAATGAATATATCGTTCCGGATGTATCGTGAGGTCGTTGACCAGATTCTGAAGATCTTTATTTGTTTGAATTAGCTGTTTATACAATTCATCATCTCCCAACAGCTTTCCAAGCGTACCTTCGCCATTATTCGCAGCCGTAAGAGTCTGATTCAGTGTTGCCAGGGTCTTGGTAGCATTGCCAATCGCCTGCTTAAAATCAGCGGTAACCAAATCGTCTGTAATATGCTTGACATTACCAACTATAGCTTTTACCGTATCATTAGATCGTTTGATATTGGCTGTAATTGACTCCACATTTGACATAATGCGTGAGAATTTGATTTTTTCATCCGCTAACATGGTTTCTATCTCGTTAGCCGCGTTACCAAACTTCTTGATAGCAATCTTAACCTCATACATACTCTCTTCTATCTGCGATGTAGCTGTCGTATCCCAAAAGGCAGTAACGGCTGTAACCATTTTGTCGATCGAGCTCATCATTGCCTGTACCTTTTGAGTTAAGGGATCTGCATAAGCTTTTACCTGACTCATCATATCGACCGTAACGATCCCCTGAATCTTAGCTCCTTCCGCGTAATATCCTGCAGCAAGGTCCGGGTGCATCCGGATCGTCAACCCCTTGGTAAACATATCGATACCTCCAGCCTCTATAACAGATCCTTTAACAATTTTAAGATTGTCATCTGTGATATTAAATTTAATCAATACACGCTTTGAGGAATCTGTTGACCCTGTCAGGTTTACTTCAAGCACTTTTCCTACATCAACTCCATTAACATATACTGATGTTGCCGGTGTTACTCCTGCAGAGTTCGGGAAATAAGCATAGAAATACTTATCTCCTCCAAAAAAACTGTTACCCTTTAGGAAATTGACTCCGGAGATCAATAATGCAATGGCTGCAATTGTCGCTATTCCGGTTATAATTTCTTTTTTTCTACTCAAGGTCTTATTTTTCTGCTAAGTTAATAGCTTTTTGCAAATTAATTCGTTCTCCGTTGACGAAGCCTACGACGAATGCATACTCAAATCCTTCCTCACGCATCTTTTTCTTGTAATCATTCGCTGATTTATAGTCATTTACGAACATTCCAACTGTATATTTATACAGACCGTCCTGTTTGTATTCGTGAATCGTATGTCCCTTAAATTTTGAGTCCGTTAGGTCTACTTGCTTAGATGATGTTTCGATTTGAACCCTAAACACGACCTTGTCCTTGGGGTCTTCAACCTTCGGTTCTTGTTCTTCGGGAATTTCAATAACAACATCCTCTACCTGATCATCAATACCCTCCAGCTGGTTCTTGTACTTTTTAAAGGCATTAAACATCGAAGCTGCCATTTGGCTTTGGGTCAACGAGTCATTCAGGAACTTCTCTTCTTTCGGATTGGTCAGGAATCCCGTTTCAATCAAAACACTGGGCATCGTAGTTTTGTAAAGGACGAGGAAACCGGCCTGTTTAACACCACGATCGTAGCGTCCAATACCTTTAAATTCGCGTTGAAGCTTATCTGCAAAGTCAATCGACTGATCCAGAAACACACTCAATTGAATTTGACGGGCAATGATGGCGTCCGGTGACAGATCGAAGTTCTTGTACTTTTCACCGCCATCATCTTCCAGGTATATAATGGAGTTTTCTCTTTCAGCAACGCGCTGCTGCGCCTCGGTTCTGTGAAGCCCTAAGACATATGTTTCCGTACCGTAAGCAGAGGGACTGGCAGCATTCGCGTGTATACATATGAATAAGTCTGCATTATTACGATTGGCGATCTTAGCACGTTCATCCAGCTCTACAAAAACATCTTTATCACGTGTATAAACAACTTTGATATCCGGATACTTCTCCTGAATGGTCGCACCAAGCTTTAAGGCCATTGAGAGGCAAACATCCTTCTCATTGGAATAAGCACCATGGCATCCAGGATCTTTACCACCATGCCCGGCGTCGATCACAACAGTTTTGATCGTACCTACGGCTAATTCGTCCTCCTGAGCAGATACAAGCGTAATACTCGCTGCCAGACAGGCGATTAACGCAAAACATTTTGTTAATAACGCACTTTTCATTTCGGACATGTCAAACGTAATTTTAATAGTTTTGCTTCGTTAATGTGACACGAAACAAAAATAAGCCAGATAGCTTGTTCAAAAAGTATTCCATACGGCAACTTTTACCCGTTGTATTGTTAATAATGTCCTTCGGGAATATTAGTTACGCTGCCACCGATGACACAATCTACGTCAATAAATCGGATATGGATGAGCCTATCGCCTACGGATCAAGGGATTCTTTGTACCTGGATATTCGGAAAAATGTACTGCATCTGTATGGAGAAGCTTACGTAGATAATGGCTGGGTAAAGCTAAATGCCGGCTACATTATGATCGATCTGGATAAGAACGAAGTCTTAGCGCAATACCGGCTGGATGAGGATTCGATCGAAGTCGAGAACCCCGTTTTAACAGACGGAGGCGAAGAAATCAACGCCCGCACCATTCGATACAACTTCAAGACAGAGAAGGCATATATCGAAGAGGTAGCCATTCAGGAGGATGAGAATTATCTCTATATGGGACAAGCCAAGCGTCATCAGAATGATCAGATCCATTTCAAAAAAGGAATGTTTACCACGTGTAATCTGGAAGAGCCCCATTTTCACTTTCAGTTATCCAGGGCTGTGATGATTCCCGATGATAAAATTGTCTCTGGTCCAATGAATCTGTGGGTAAAAGGAGTTCCTACACCATTAGGACTGCCCTTCATGATCATCCCTCAAATGGAAGATCGCAATGCGGGGCTGGTCTTCCCGGAGCTGGTTCCCTTATCACAATACGGGTTCGGGCTACAGGATCTCGGTTATTACCTGCCCATTTCCGACAAGCTTCAAACTACGATCTATGGAACGCTCTACAGCAGAGGTAGCTGGGGAATCAGAGACGTTACGGATTACGCCAAGATCTATAAATACCGCGGTACGATCGATGCCGGATTTCAGCAGTTTCGTTCAGGCTTTCCTGAAAATATCAACCAGAACAAACTAACACTAACCTGGAGACATAAGATGGATCCTAAGGCCAATCCGACTTGGAACTTCTCGACCAATGTCAACTTCATATCGGACAACAACTCTCAAAACAACCTGGATCCGATCAATCCGAATTATTTCAATAACTCATTCAACTCAGATATTAACCTGACGCGTAATTTCCCCGGAAAGCCTATCACATCTGGCGCTAAGTTATCGCTAAGGCAAAACGCATTGACAAACAACGTTTCACTTGCGAGTCCGGTAGTCAATGTAAACGTCAGTCGTTTCTTCCCTTTTAAGAAGCTTGTACGCGGTAATGATGGCATCAAAGGGATGCTGAGTCGTTTTGGTGTGACTTATAGCTTTGAAGGGCAAAACAGAACCTTGTTTGCAGATTCACTCATCCAACAGAATCGGTACGATCTGATTGGCGATCAGTTTCAGAACGGTATCAGTCAGCGTATGACGATTCAGACCACGGGAGGGTTATTCAAACAAAATGTGGTTAAACTCACGCCTTCCGTGACATACAGCAATAAGATCAACTTCCAGCAAATTGAAAAGTTCTACATCGATTCCAGTAATACTACGGGAATCGACACGCTACAAAAAATGGGTATTGCACATGATCTGAGTCTGAGCGTCAAGCTGAGCACCGCTTTGTACAGTTACTATCGCTTTGTCGGGAAAAAGAAGCCTACGTTGAGGCACGTGTTAACACCATCAATCAGCTATAGTTATATCCCAAATCTCAACGTGACCATTACGGATAGTGTCGGTGTAAACAAAGCACTTGAGACCTACTCTCCTTTTGAGCGAAGTCTGTACACGACTGGGAGTACCAGAGATCAATCCCTGCTCACCTTTGGTGTGAATAATACCTTCGAACTGAAGCGAATTTCTGAAAAAGACACGATAGAAGGAGTTAAACGAACCAGATTGATCGAATTGTTGTCTGTTGCCGGAAGTTACGATTTTAATAAGGATTCCATGAACTTATCGAATCTCCGATTAAACCTCAGAATTCGTCCGATCGAATGGTTGAACATCGTTACTACTTCTACCTTTAGTCCATACGACTGGGTTGACTCAACGGGATCAACCCTGAAAGATTACGCTGTGGACAATGGAAGATTGGGCCGTTTTCTTAGCACCAATGTAGCCACAACCCTTACGTTCACTTCGGAAGAGAGTCGTAAAAAACTGAACAATGTGATCGATCAGATACCGGAGAACTGGAACGCCGACTTTGAATACTTCATGCTACATCCAGAGTATGCAATCAACTTCGATATTCCATGGAAACTTTCGCTCTCTCATGTATACACCCTTGCAGCTAACACGTCCAAGACGGAACTCAATTCAGATGATTATTCTCAGATTCAAACATTGGCAATTAACGGAGATGTCAGCTTCACGAAAAGATGGAAGTTAGCGACTCAAACTAATATAGATATCAAGCAGTTAGCCATTACGAATACACGTCTTAGTTTAACTAGAGATATGCATTGCTGGGCATTAGCATTTCACTGGACTCCAATCGGGAATAATAAAAGTTTCTTATTTTCATTGAGAGCAACTTCAGATATGTTCCAGGATGCCAAAATAGAATTACGTAAACCACCCGCATTTTTATAGTACATGAATGTTATAGATTTCGATTTTTCAAACAACAACCAACCGGAAGCCGGAAGTCTACTTATATCCGAACCCTTTCTAGCAGATCAATATTTTACACGCTCCGTAATCTATTTGTGTGAGCATAATGACAATGGAAGCTTTGGTTTCGTCCTCAATAAGTACATCGATTATGAGGTTGAAGACCTTTTGCCGAATGAACTGTCATCTGAAATGAAGATCAGTATCGGAGGACCCGTTGATGGAAAGAATCTGTTCTTTGTTCATTCTTTGGGTGATCAGCTCGAGAATGCAATCGCCGTTGACAAAGACATCTTCATAGGAGGTGACTTTGAGAAATTAAAAGGGCTGTTAAAAGATGATCCGAACTTACTGAAGCAAATACGCTTTTTCATTGGTTATTCAGGCTGGAGTCCGGGTCAACTACAGGATGAATTGGAAGAAAAATCCTGGATCGTCCTAAACGGAATCCCGTCGAGCACCATCTTAAGCACGAATGACGAAAACCTCTGGAAGACAATCATGTCCAAGCTTGGAGGTAAATTCAAGGTGATGTCAGAATTCCCTGTTGACCCGAACCTGAATTAGGATCTATTTTGGAATGAAGTGAAATTCATGACGATCGCTGCCATTGTCAAAATAGTACCAAAACTCTTTCTTCTTAAGTCTTAGCACTTCAATATCTGATGTGGACACCGTACTCGTCTGCGGCGTTAGCTCTAAACTACTCACGCCGTCAACCTTGATTTGCTTCGTATCTTTCTTGAGTTGCCAGGATCCAACTTCCGTATTAGCTTGTCCGTTATAAATGTACGTGCGCGTTAACTGTCCTCCTTCTGCGTACGTTTCTTCATAATTTGAAATTAGCAACTCACTTGTCTCGTCATTTCCGTTTCTAAGATATTGTTCCAACTTCCACGTCTGTCTTGTAAGGTTCTTTTCTGCTCGATTTACAAGTCCTCCGTCATTAAATTTTTTACACGCCCCTGTTGTTGCAATGATGAGCGCTAGTATCAATACTTTTTTCATTTTATAAAATTGTTTCCAACTAAATTATAGCATATGTAGATACCATGGTAACTTAATTCACATAAGCTGATAATAATCATATAAAAAATTGACTGCCTTAAAAATCACATCAATACATCATACTTTTTCGTTTCTTTGTAATCATGGTAATCCAGGCACCATTAGCGGAACGCGTCAGGCCCAAATCTTTAGATGAATTTGTGGGTCAGGATCATATCCTGAAAGAAGGTGCTTCACTACGCATGGCGCTGGATTCAGGTGTAATTCCGAGTATGATTTTCTGGGGTCCTCCGGGAGTTGGAAAAACCACTTTAGCCAATCTCATAGCCGGTCATCTCGAGCGCCCCATTCATCAACTTTCTGCTATTTCTTCAGGTGTAAAAGATGTGCGTGAAGTGATTCAAAAGGTAGAAACAGCAGGGATGTTTCAACAAAGCGGAACCATTCTGTTCATTGATGAGATCCATCGATTTTCCAAGGCGCAGCAGGATTCATTACTCGGTGCGGTTGAGAAAGGTATTGTGACATTAATTGGAGCAACAACCGAGAATCCTTCCTTTGAAGTGATCTCTGCCCTCCTATCGCGTTGTCAGGTATATATTCTGAAGGAGCACGATAAAGAGTCGCTCTTAACCATCCTAAAAGATGCTATTGTGAATGATGTCGTTTTGAAGGAAAAAGACATTGAGCTGAAAGAAACGGAAGCACTGCTGGCAATATCCGGCGGTGATGCGCGTAAGCTGTTGAATGTCTTTGAGGTATTGGTAGGATCGTTTACGAATCAAGACAAGATCGTTATTACGAATGAATTGGTTCAGGAACGAGCTCAGCAGAGTGTTGCGAAATATGATAAGAACGGTGAACAACATTATGATATTATTTCGGCTTTCATTAAGTCTATTCGAGGCAGTGATCCGAATGCCGCTGTCTATTGGTTAGCGCGAATGGTAGAAGGCGGAGAAGATCCGAAGTTCATCGCTCGTCGCATGATCATTTCGGCTTCTGAAGACATTGGATTAGCCAATCCGAATGCATTACTCATCGCCAACAATACCTTTCAAGCCGTTCAAACTGTTGGATTTCCCGAAGCGCGAATTATTTTATCGCAATGCGCCATCTATTTAGCTTCTTCTCCGAAAGGAAATGCGGCCTATCTGGCAATCAATGAAGCACAGCAAGTCGTGCGACAAACAGGAGATCTGTCGGTACCTCTCCACTTACGAAATGCACCAACCAAGCTCATGAAGGAATTGGGATATGGTACGGAATACCAGTATTCTCATGACTTCCCGGGTAATTTTGTCGACCAGGAATTCCTGCCGGATGAAATCAGCGGAATGAACTTCATTAAGACCGGTAGTAGTAAGCGGGAACAAGATCTGAATGAATGGTTGAGCAAGACCTGGAAAAATAAATACAACAAATAATGGGAAGATTGGCCTATTACATATTCGTGGTGCCTCTCTCCTACCTACCCTTGCCCGTGCTTTACCTTTTTACGGACTTTCTTTATCTCATCTTAGTCACAGTAGCGCCTTACAGACGTCATGTGATCGTGGGTAATCTGCAGCGAAGCTTTCCCGATAAATCAGATAAAGAGATCGAAAAACTAAAACGACGCTTTTACCGTCACTTTACAGACCTACTAGCTGAAGGAGTAAAAAACCTCACTATTTCAGAAAAGCAGCTTCGAAGGAGGTTTAAAGTGATCAATCCCGAATTAATGGACGAGCTATACGAAAAAGGAAAGAGTGTCCTTTTGATCTCGGGTCACTACAACAACTGGGAGTGGTTTATTACTTCACAGAATTTTTTGTTTAAACATCAGGCATATGGGATTGGAATGCCGATGACATCTAAGTTCTGGGATAAGAAGATCAATGCACGCAGAGAACGTTTCGGCATGCGGGTGGTTCACTCGAAAAATTATCGTGAAGAGCTTAGCAAACATCAGGAAGAACTTAAGGCAGTATTGGTTTTGGCTGATCAATCTCCGGGGAATTCACTGAAAAGTTACTGGACTGATTTCTTGAACCAACCTACGGCGGTCTTATTCGGTGCTGAAATGATGGCACATGAATTGGATTATGCCACCGTGTATTTTGCTACGCGAAAGGTGAAACGTGGTTATTATGAAATGGAATTGATTCCAATAGCCAAAGAGGCCAAATCGTGTGCCTGGGGTGAAATAACTGAGAAACACGTACATTTATTGGAACAGGAGATCCTGCGCGAACCGAGTCACTGGCTTTGGTCGCATAAGCGTTGGAAACGAGAAGTACCGGATGATCTGGATAAACTGAGAAACGAACAGCATGAATCATTTAAGAAGCGTTTTAATTATTAGTGCGTTATTCCTGACGCTCCCTTCTTTTGCTCAGAAGAAGAAGTATCTCAGACGAAATGCAGATGCACCGCATATTTCCTATGGTGATTCAAGCATCTATGCCAGAGGGATCTACAATGACTCCAATCGTTTCTTTATCGGGAATTCCAATGGGGCCATGTACTACTTGCGCATGGATACTCGTAAAAGCCAGTTATTATTTAAGCTTCCTGATTTCACAGAAATGCGTGACATCGAAAAGAGCGGTGATTTCCTCATTGCCATTCAAAGTGGTGAAACGGGTAAGATGGTTCGACTCAATAAGAGTGGCGGTGTAAAGATCATCAAGCATCCCGAGTGGAAAGGCTTGTTTATTGATGCCATCGATTTTGAGGGAGAGCGCGGGTTCATGTTGGGTGATCCGATGGACAGCATCTTATCCTTATTCCACACGAACGATGGCGGAATCACCTGGGAGCGTTGTGAAGGCAAGATAAAGGCTTTTCCTGAAGAAGCAGCTTTCGCGGCAAGCGGAACGAATGTGCAGATTCTGAATGATAGCACTTATGTGTTCATTACGGGTGGTATGAAGAGTCGATTTTTCAAGAGCACCGATAACGGTCAAAGCTGGATGGAAGTTGTTTTGCCTTATTACCCGGGGAAATCAACCGGCCCCTACTCGCTTTGCTTTGCAAATGACAGTATTGGGGTCATGGTAGGCGGTGATTACAAAGACGCTTCCATTCGCATGAACACGACGTTCTTTACCTATGATGGTGGTGAATCCTGGTTGAATGCAGACGAACCGCCACGGGGATATCGATCATGTGTTTATTATGTCAACGGGGTCTTTTATGCCTGTGGCAGAAATGGAATTGATTTTTCAGAAGACGGTGGACGCGAATGGATTCCTTTTGCGGACGGTACGTATTTCACGTTAACATCTTACGGCAAAAAGCTTGTTGCCAGCACGCGATATGGTGAGCTCGTGGAGTTCGATCTGATCGATGCGGATTAAAACAAACGCTATACGGGCATCACAATCAAAGGATATTTTTTCCTAACTTATATACATTTCTGTTTTACCTGTTTTACTATCTCGATAAAGGAAACGACCAGGACAGTTCAATAATTGACCAGTAAAAAAGAGCTGCGTATAACAGCACCTACGCTCCAGTGCAAGATCATTCTTAGAATAATTAATCCGTCTCACTCAAATAACTTATCTTAGAAAAAACAACATTGTTTGTGAGCTGCACCGTTGCGTAGCTGCAAAACGTTATACTTAATGAAAATAAGGACAAAGTGAAGATTCGTAAGTTAATTTCATGTTCACTTTTGTGCATGCTCATTTTAAGCTTAAATGCCTGTAAAAAGAACGCCACAAAAGTATATCCCAATCTAATTGGAACCTGGATTATCTCTCCTCATGCCGAACCTTGTACGGATCTTGTTTTTGAATTACGCAGCAACGGAAAAGCCGATTTTCATTATTCAATAATGGGAGAAACTACAGATTATAATGGTAAAGCTAAAATGAATGGTGACGATCTTTATATAAAGGGAGATCGAGTATTTAAAATCATTGAGATTAAAGACACCGTTGGAAACAAATGGAATTGGGTTACATTTTGCGGTTATGATGACACAGCAGGGGACTCTCTTACATTTGATAAAATACTAACAACGGATTGGTGTGTTTTATATCATTTCATTTAATACTATTAAAAACACCCGAGCAAGCGAAGCTTGCGAAGATCGTGTCTTGCATGGAATACAGATTGTTAAAGCACACTAGAGTAGAATTGTAAAATGAAATTTGTTGTATCTTACTTGTTCATTTTCACAACTACTTTTTTATGTTTTCAATTGGGTTCCTATTTTGCAGAGCTTTGGAGACCAGAAAATTGAAAAAATAAATTATGATAATTCATTAACATGAAAGCAGTCAAATTCCTACTCTTCTTTATATCAATCTTCATCGTGGGATTAACAGTCGATGCGCAAATGGTAGATTCGATAGTGTTAATAAAAACAAATGCCGGCTGCCCCAAATGGTCGCCTCTTGATAATTCACAAATTGCCTATCATACAGTTGAGTCAGATAATGATTATGACATCCATATTATGGACGATGACGGTCAAAACGACTATTGTTTAACGTGTAATCATCCGGACCTTCCAAACCGGCATATGGGTAATCACGCCTGGTATCCTGATAATAATTGGATTGCATTCATCGCTGAAAAATCAAGTTACTATTTAGATAATATTGTGCATGGATTAGCTGCGCCTGGAATCGGATGGAATTGTGATGTTTACATGATGTCGATAAATACAGGAAGCGTATTTCAAATTACAGATTTACCTACGAAAATGACGGCAATGGATCCCACTCCGGTTAGCGGAGTTCTTGGTCCATTCTTTTCTCCAGATGGAACAATGATAACATGGGGAGAAAAAATTGATTCATGCGGCACATACGATTGGGGAGAATATGTCATTAGAATTGCCGACATCCAAATAGCAAACGATACTCCCGTCGTTTCCAATATTCAGACATTGCAACCTGAATTGTGCCGATACTTAGAAACAAATTGTTTTACCAGTAATAGTGAAAAATTGTACTTCTGTGGGAATCTCTATCCTAATCAAACTGAATATGGAATTGATATATTTTCTTATGATCTATTAACTGCGCAGATCGATACAATGTTTCATACGCAAGAATATTTTGATGAATGCGCTCATATTTCTCATAATGATAATGTAATAGCCTATTTATCCACTGAAGGAATGCCTAATGACACTACAAATAATAATTGGTGGTCATGGGCAAAGGGTGAATTCTGGATTATGAATCCAGATGGTTCTAACAGAACTCAACTAACCTATTTTAATACCACTGGTTATCCGGAATATACCGGTAAGAGGATTATACCAGCCATGATAGATTGGAACCTTAATGATAATGTCATTCTTGTTGGTCTGGCCGAACAACAATTACCAGCTTTCCCTTCAACCTTGGAAGATCAGATTTATAAAATATATCTCTCTGGTGCAGCTTCCATAAATGAATCTCATATGGAATTCGAGAAGGAACTTATAAAAATTGTTGACCTTATGGGTCGTGAAACCGAAGACAAACCTAACACTTTACTAATCTACATTTATAGTGATGGCACCACAGAGAAAGTGTTCAGAGTTGAGTGAAAATGATCTACGTATAACAGCACCTATGCTCCACGCTATTTGACTACCTAAGAACTAGCGGCGCGATAGCGTAGCAGCAAAATGGTATAAACCATGATAAACAGCCTCAGATTGATATTAGTATATGTTAGCCTTCTCAACGCCCTGGTTGTATTATCTCAGTCAATAAATGGTAACGTTCAGTTTCAATCAGAAAGATTAGATTATAGTTTTATTAGTGTTGGTGTAGAACAGAATAAAACTATATGTGATTCACTTGGTAGATTTGAACTAAAGAATATTTCAAATACTGATACCATCGAAGTGACCCCTATACCTATTCACATTAAGGTGAAATTATACAATCTTCCACACAAATTTGACACATTAATATTCAATGATATCCCCTTGTTTGACAACATAATCGTTGGTACTTCAATTATCAATTTCGGAAATAAGCGCGCAGCAAAAAAATACTTTAAGGCTCAGAATAAGGAAATTAAAGCAAAGCTTGAAGCTCTGAAAACTAGAATCAATAATTCTACGTATACCTGGAATGGTAAGGAATATCAATTGGACTTAATTGAATCGGAAGGCTCCAAAACAATATTGATAGACTTAAATACTGGTTTATTAAAACATACAAGGTGCAAGCTCAAGAAAAAGCCCTACCTTTCGCAGCCGCAATCGATGGGGCTCATTTAAAAAATAAACCTACACCTAACTCTTCAAATAATGAATTCCCCTTCAAAAATTATCTTCACCGTGTTTAATTCCCTTTTTCTTTTCTGGTTGACTTTTGCTCTTCAACGTGTTCTGGGAATAGGTGTTGAAATAAGATTTTTAAATGCTGGTGCTGCAGCTGTGACATCAGCCATATTGAACTATTTAATTTGGAACCAACAACTAAATTTTAATACTGTTTTAAAGTATGCTTTAATATTTTGGGGCATTGGATTCGTTTCAGGAATTGTATTTGTATCCATTTTTGATCCGAATGATGGACAAGGAATTTTTCTGGCAATTCTATGGACTGGACCTATTGGCTGGTTATTAGGTCTGTTAATTTCTGTCATTATAGAAAAAATGTCTCTTTCTAGAAACATCAAAAACGATCTTCAATAAGAGATAGGGCGTTGAAATGCCTTATAGCCCAAGCTAAGATTTACCGTTAACCAGTGCGCACAAAGTAAAAATTCGTAACTTGTATTACTACTATGAAACTACGTCTATTCCATATCGTATTTTCAACTGTTCTAATTACGGTTTTCGTAGGGTGTAAAAAAACACCAGAACCGAACTTCCATTTTGAGTATTTCGGATATGAAAAAGGGAGATATGTTGTCTATGACGTCATGGAAATCACACATGACAAGAAGGTAAATAAACACGATACGCTTGTTTTTCAATTGAAGACAAAATGGGGTGAATCATACCTGGATAATCAGAATCGAGAAGGGAGGGAATATCTTAGATTTGTCCGTTCATTACCCACGGAACCGTGGGTATTACAAGATAAATGGTTCGGTTTGATTGATGGAATAAGAGCGGAACTCGTAGAAGAGAATCAACGAATGGTAAAACTAGTTTTCTCTCCCACGCTTAATAAACTTTGGGATCTAAATGCATACAATATGAACGGTGAAACTGATTCATACTATTCAGAAATTCATCAAGATACAACCATCAACAATGTATTGATTGATTCAACCCTGACTGTGATCTATGATGAAGGTCACAACTCCAAAATCGACTCAGTTTACTCATTCGAAAAATATGCGAAAAATATTGGCCTGATTCATAAGCATTACAAGGACAACCATTTTGAATTTATAATTGGTAGTCCTGGTGAGGTTGATCCCGAAGTTAAAATTGGGAAAGAACTCTACTATTTCTATGTCTCGTCCGGAATAGAATAACATTAAGTCGTTCTTCGCTCGTATTGCCACAAAATGCTCACGGAAACAAGCGCCTCGTCTATTGCTCAATAAGCTCATTACGGTAATCAAGCTTCGCTAAATCAACAACTTATCCATTATATAAATACCATTACCTACATCTAAACTCCACCACACAAACCTTACCCCAGAAACTGACCAAGAGCAGCCGGCTGTTGCAATAACCAACCAGTTAAACTGTAGCGGGCAATATTCGAAGTAAGCACGCGATGTGGCAGATCAGCACTTTTGAACATGACACACCTCGCCTCTAGCGGCTCGACAAGCATGGTATTACCATCTTTCAGATATAACTCCAATTCACCTCCATCTCCTTTTTTCCAATCCTTATTAAGATAAATGACCATCGAAATGGTTCTGTTGTTTCGCTTATTGAATTGATCTACGTGCTTCTCATAATGTCCTCCCTTCGGATAACATGCCAGATGAAATTCATATCCTGACAATCCTAAAAAACAATATCGATTATAAATGTGAATGGTTTCATCGAGGAGTAGCCAAAAAACGTCCAGATCACTGTCTCTCTTGCGATCCAGCCAATAAGTCAGATCCCCACGTATATCGCTCCTAATAACATGGTTGTCAAGTGCCCCTACGCCTGCTTTCGAAAATGAATCCAGATGGGAAAGAAAAAATTGACGAATAGTACTGATTAATGGAGCGTCCAAAAAATCATCTACTATCACAAAATCATTACAGGAAAGCTCATCCATCCAGGAAAGCCAATCCTCCAAATCATGGTACTTGTTCAATATTCAAAAATACGTCTTCGAATATAAATATTAATCCTTAGCAAAGCCCATCATTGCTGACGGGCTTCAATTAATTTATTTCTGGTAACGACGGTTCATCCAGGCTGTGAGCTTCCAATGATATAACTCCAGCTTTGCAATTAGTTCTTCCGAGAGTCGGACACTGGAGACGTCTCCATTCGATGCTGCATATTCATGTAGATCCAGAAAGGTTTCGATCAGCTTTTGAATATCGCCGGTAAGATCCTTCATCATAAATTCAGCACTTTTATCGTGACTGGTTTCGCTGACAATTGAATCTCTCAGATAAGCACTCATTCGATAGGTTGGAACTTCACCGAACACTCGAATTCGTTCAGCGATGCGATCTATATCATTAACCGATTCACGATATAACTCTTCAGTTACGTCATGTACATCGAAAAAGTCGCTTCCAACTACGTTCCAATGAAAATTTTGCAGTTTGTGATAAAATACCTGATAGGTACATAAAGAAATGTTCAACCGGGAAACGATCTCTGCGGCTTCCAATTTATCAAAGCCAAGACTACTATAAGGTTTTGCTGTATTTAGAATATTCATAATGCTATTTTTTTTGTTCCAACGTTTGAAATAAACGGAGGATAATTGTTTATAAAAAGTGGAGTTTACCAACTGTGTTAACAGCGTAGAAGACTGAATAATAAGCCTCGAAAAGGCTAGGTGACAATTATTTCTTTGGCGTTGTGCATCTCTAATAAAATACTAAATAACAGGCGGAATTCCAAACGATGATTATATATCTTCTTATTAAGGTGCATGCTTAAAAAATGTGTAATTTTTGCCCGTATGAAATATTCAAGTCTAAACATGATAGGGCTTACATTTTTAATCCTATCCTGCAACCAAGCATCACCACTCCATTCATTTGAATCAACGCAAAGAGAAGTTCCTGAACAAGAAGAAACTGAGGAGATCCGTGCAACAGTCACACTCTCTGACACCTTCAACATTGGTTCATACACTATTGTCATCAATGAAATTGGTTCGGACTATAAGCCCATTAATTATCCGCCACAGCAAAACTCTTACGAGCGGGAAGACTCCGTGATTCAGAAGTCTAAGAGGGTCGTTCGTGTAGGTGACACACTTCGATTCTTCAGTACAAAAATGAATAAGCTGGATCTGGTAACCATTAGCTATGATAATGCGGATGATCCTATCGGAGATCCAGCCTATTATTATCTGGATAAGATTCATCCGAAGAATAACTTCTCAGAAGTTTTTGTGCTTGCCTATGAGTATCATTGGACCATGCTGGTCAATCAAAGAAACCTTGACACGATCAATATCAACGGAACAGGCACCTTTTCACCAGAGGGTGATCTGCTTTTTTATTCGAATATTGATATGGAATCTGGTTTCACACCACATGGCTTCGGTTTGGTGGAGCTGGAAGACAACACACATCGACACATTGGTTTTCAGTGGCTTGGGGATTATGGTATTCAGGAATTCAGTTGGACTCCGGAAGGAATACTTTATGCGAAAAAGTATAAGATTTCAGATGAATACAAATACGAAGTGACGGATGTATACATCGAGATTCTGAAATAAGGCGTTACAAATATGGCATCATTCGTTATGAGATCAGATGCCATGCAACAAAACCAGATATCGCTTAATAACATTTTTGTTTGTCCTCTTCCCTTCCCTCTTGTTTGGACAGCTGGAAGATTCTCAGACTGACAGTCTAAGGGCAAGAGTTAATATCTATCCAAACCCGGTTTCTGAAGTGCTTTATATTGAGTCGAATGAGTATCCAACTTTTGCTGGTATAGCGGACGATAGAGGTGTAATTATCGGTTATATCGACATTGTTTGGAAAGTTCAGGCGATCGATTTATCCGGCTTCGAACCAGGTAATTATTTCCTTATTATCAAAGACGTCAGCTATCGTATCCGAATTAAATAAAGCTGATTAATTGTAAAGAATTGCTATTATTAAACATGGATAAAGTATTTCTCCTAATGTTTACTTTGTTGACATGCGCAGCATGTGATTCTGCTGATGAAAAGGAGCCGAATGAGCTGGAAAAAGATTTGGCATCAACTGAAGTACAAAAGACCGTTGACCGTAAAGATGAAACCGAAACGAATGACACCATTCAGCTTATGCCCGATCCGATCACATGGAAGGAAATCACCGAGCTACCGCGCTTCACAGCTAACTCTACCATTTCATCGGGCAAGGAAGTAGCAGGTTTTTGTGACGACACGGAACATGGTTTTTATGGCAAGTATTACATGATGGACCCGACCGACCGCTCGTTTACAGCGGGTATTTTTGGTCACACATGGGTTTACAAGACTGGCAAACCCGGAGACTGGATGTTGAATGACCCCGATCAAAAGATCTGGAAAATAGAACTGTTCGGCGATAAATTTGCGCTTTGGAATCAACTTCGTGTTGGAATGAATCGTTCTGATTTTCTAAAAGTGGTTGAAAAGCTCGGAGGAATTCCAATTGTCGAAACAGCTTTGAAGAGCAAGTTCAAATTCAGTAACTACCTGGTAGAAGTTAGATACGAAAACGATCAGGTGACCGGTCTGATCCTGACGAGACAGTGTCTGACCGGTTAATTGCGAAAGCCATATTGCCGGAAATGCTTAATTTCATGCAGTATGGTCAAAAAACTTCAGCTCTTCTTTACTTTAGTCATTTGTTCGGTCTCGTTAGCACAGGAATATCGTATTGACAGCTATGAGCCAACCGATGCGTCTTTTCTGTATTTAACTGAGCCGGGGTATAAGATTGCAGCAGATGACATCAAAAATGAACTTATACTTGATCTTGTTGAAGCAGAAGTGGTAGATTCTGTCATCAGTCGCAAACGTCAACATCATAAACTGGGCCCTCTCGGTTCCATCATTACAATCTTCGGTTACAATTGGCGTGCATTCAGTATGCAGAAAGAAAAAGTAGTTGGCACCCTTGTTCGACACCGTCGAAGCTCTGAAGTACAATTCACGGAATACGACATCATATTTGATATGAACTTTCACCTTCCCGCATATCAAAATCGAATCTTAGAAATGTATGATCAGCAAGTTGAATACGATCGTCAGGATCATCGAAAGGATCACAAAACAGATTATTCCAAAGCTCCATATGTCTATCATGTCGACTCCATTGATTACGAACCTTATTTTTTGCATTGTGAGCTTACGCCTGAGTATGATTATTTAGATTCACTGAATACGGAGTTCTTTTACACACGACGTGGTGCAGGTGGAGTTAAGGATCATAAGAATTTTGAAACAAATCATCCCTCTATGGGTTTTTATGGACTACTCTGTCACGACTGCAATCATAACTGCAAGCCTGAAATGCACCCATACGAATGGATGTGGTGGCTCAAATGCACGGAAGAAGATAGTACAACCACAAGAGAATGGAACATTGGTTTATTTCATGAAGCGAGTAACCGCATGAAGAAATGGTCCGATAATCCAAAGACAGGTCAAATAGCCATTCCTTTTGTATTTCGACCCTCCGACTCGATGATAATTGAACTAAACAATACGATTGCAGGAAAATACGTAAGCCTGGATAAATCCCCGGAAAATTCCTTCGACGGTTCAGAAAGTAACAGAAAGATTATCGCGAAAGGCAACAACGTCAAGAAGGTGTTCAAATTAAAATTTCGCAACCCAAACAGAACGAAAGCCATTCGATATTGGTTCAGTAAATTGAATTACGATAACGCAAATGATATTATCAGTGGGTATTTTTGCTTTGAATTATCCGTAGAGGATCTGAGCGTTAGTCGAATTCTGTTCTACTGATCATTTCGTATCTTTCCTCAAAATTTAAAGCATGAATAATATATTTCAAAATGTATTGGCCATTATGGGCGGTTTAGTCCTTGGAAGTCTCGTCAATATGGGAATCATCATAATCAGCGGAAATGTTATCCCCCCACCTGAAGGAGTTGATGTAACAAGCATGGAAAGTCTTGCAGAAACCATACACCTGTTCGAACCAAAACACTTTATTATGCCATTTCTTGCGCACGCTTTAGGAACTTTAGCAGGTGCGATGCTTGCAGTTAGAGTTGCTGCAACTAACGGCAGGAGCTATGCCCTTGTCATAGGATTTGTCTTTCTAGCCGGTGGAATCTATAATGTGATGATATTACCAGCGCCAATGTGGTTTAATGTCCTGGATCTTGTTGTAGCCTACATACCTATGGCGTGGATTGCAACGAAATTGATCAAGTCAAGAACTGTAACAACCCAATCAAAAGTTCTTGATCAGAAGTAATCATTCATGTCAATCGTTCAAACCATTCAAAAAGAGATTGCTCCAATATTTGCGGAAGACGCATCTGGTCATGACTTGCATCACATCAATCGTGTTCTTGAAATGTCACGATATCTGCAATCCAAAGAAGGTGGTGACCTGGAAATAATCGAACTAGCAGCATTGCTACATGATATTTCCGATCACAAATTCAACGGCGGTAAACTCAATGAAGGAGGGAATGCTGCAGCTGTCATACTACATCGACATGCTTATCCCTCAGAACGGATCGAGCAAATCAAAGAAATAATTGATTCCGTCAGCTTCAAAGGTGCCGGTGTAGAAACACATGCTGAAACTATTGAAGCGCAGATCGTTCAGGATGCGGACAGGCTGGATGCTATCGGTGCAATCGGAATAGGACGAACATTTGCATATGGAGGTCATAAAGGACAGGCAATGTACGACCCGGAACTGGAGGCCACAAGTCATAACAGCTTTGAGGAATACGCTCAATCAAAAACCACAACGATCAATCATTTCCACGAGAAATTGCTACTTTTAAAAGATCGCTTGAACACAGATACAGCGAAGCAAATCGGACAAGAGCGTCATGAACTGATGCTGAAGTTTTTAGCTGATTTCGAAAAGGAATGGAACTTTAAAAGTGAATGAATTCTATGACCAAAGAATACGCTCTCGGAGTTGATGTTGGAGGAACAAATTCTGAATATGGACTGGTAGATCGAAACGGTGACATATTGTACGAATCAAAGGTCGATACAAAGGACTGCAAAACCGCCGACGATCTTGTTAATCATATTTTCAGCGATCTCAAGAAAGAAGGCTATCTCAAGTATAAAATTCATGGAATCGGCATTGGCGCACCTAATGGAAATTACTTCAATGGAACGATTGAATTTGCTCCCAATCTGAAGTGGAAAGGCGTTATACCCCTGGCAGAAATGTTCAGCAAAAAGTTTGGCGTACCCGCAATCTTAACGAACGACGCTAACGCTGCAGCACTGGGAGAAAAGATCTATGGAAATGCAAAAGACCTCAATGATTTCGTAACGATAACCTTGGGCACCGGACTAGGTTCCGGAGTCATTGTGAATGGTAATCTGGTTTATGGTCACGATGGATTTGCCGGAGAATACGGCCATATTCGGGTAATACCAAATGGAAGATCCTGCGGCTGTGGTCGAAAAGGATGTCTCGAAACATACGCTTCCGCTACGGGAGTTGTCAGATCAATTGACGAGCTGGAATCAAAGCATAAATACTACTCGAAGATCAATGAATTATCAGAACCTCATGCGGAAGACATCTTTCGTCTGGCGGATGAAGGAGATGATTTCGCTTCGGAGATTATTGATTATACGGCAGAAGTATTGGGTAGTGCTCTGGCAGATTTTATCTGCTTTAACAGTCCTAAAGCATACGTTCTTTTCGGAGGAATTGCTCAAAGCGGACAGGCATTTGCAGATAAGGTTAAGAACTACATGGAAGAATCCGCGCTAAATATTTATAAAGACAAGGTAGAGATCAGAATATCTAGCTTACACGATAAAAATGCAGCTGTTCTCGGAGCCTCATCACTCGTTTGGAATGAAATTGAAGAATAAATCCCTCCTTATTGTTTTTGCACTCGTAATCGCGGGAAATGTCCTTTCACAAGTTGAAGAACTTAAAAAAGCCCAGGACAAAAGAAAGGAATACATTGACCCGAATGGTTCAAATAACTATTTCTCGAAACTCGATTACGTAAATCCTTTTATAGGAACGGGTGGACACGGACATACCTATCCGGGAGCAAGTACACCATTTGGAATGATACAGCTCAGTCCTGATACGCGTCATGATGGATGGGATGGTTGTTCCGGTTACCATTATTCTGATTCAATTATTTATGGTTTCAGTCACACCCACCTCAGTGGAACCGGCGTACCTGATTATTGCGACTTGCTCATCGTCCCTCAAAGCGGAAAACCAAGAGTCGATCCGGGTTATGAAGTTGACGGAGGATATGGCGCGCAATTCGAGCACAGTGATGAAAAAGCGAGTCCGGGAAAATACAGCGTTTACTTAAAATCAGAAGAAATACAGGTAGATCTCACAGTTTCGGACCGTTGCGGATATCACGAATACACGTTTAAAAACCCTAAAGGCAAGAAATTTATTCTGATAGATCTGGATCATCGTGATGAGCTACTGGATTCCGAGTTAAATATCCTCAACAACAATACGATTTCCGGAAGCAGAATCTCCAGTGCATGGGCTCGTGAACAACACTTCTATTTCTACCTGGAAACAAGTACGGATTTTCAAAAAGCCAGAAAGATTACAAAGGATGGACGACACAAGCTCTTACTCGTTTTTCGAAAACAGACAGAAACAGTGAGAATCAAAGTAGGTATCTCAGCTGTAGATATAGAAGGAGCCAAAAAGAATTTAGCTGAAGAAATACCTAACTGGCATCGCAAGCGTATAGAAACAGAAGCAAGGAATAAATGGAGGAAAGAACTCGACAAGATTCATTTTGAATCAGCAGACCGTGAGGTATTGACAAACTTCTATACAGCATTGTACCATTCTTATTTGAACCCGAACCTCTTTAATGATGTGGATGGCAGGTACCGTGGTCGAGACCTACAGATTCATACGCTAAATGAAGAGGAAGGAAGAAACTATACCGTATTCTCACTTTGGGATACTTATCGCGCTACCCACCCCCTATTCACTTTGACACAAGTGGAACGGACAAACGAGTTTATCAGAACCTTTATTCGTCAATATCAGCAGGGTGGCGATCTCCCTGTTTGGGAACTGGCCGCTAATGAGACCGAGTGTATGATTGGATATCACAGCGTTTCCGTCATGGCAGATGCCTATATGAAAGGAATTCGCGATTACAGTGAAAAAGGAATGTTCACTTCCATGCGGGCCACGAGCGTAATGGATGAATTCGGTAAGCTTCAATTCATTAAACAGGGATACATAAGCTCGGGCGATGAACCTGAGTCTGTTTCCAAGACCTTGGAATACGCCTATGATAATTTCTGTATTGCCACGGTGAATGAGCATAAGCTCCGAGGAACCGGGCTTAGAGGAATTCATCGACACTTTTATCGCTCTGCTTTAAACTTCATCAATGTTTACGATCCTGAAAGTGGATTCATGAGGGCTCGACGACACGGCCTGTGGCATACACCCTTCGATCCGGCAGAGGTTAATTTTAATTACACGGAAGCAAATAGCTGGCAATACTCCTTATATGCACCTCACGCAATCTCCATTTTGGCAGAGCTAATGGGAGGTAAAGGTGAATTGGAAAACTGGCTTGATCAGTTATTTACAACCGAATCGGATCTCTCTGGTCGTCACCAGGTCGATATAACAGGACTTATCGGTCAGTATGCTCATGGAAATGAACCATCACATCACATGGCGTATTTGTACAACTATACAAATGCTCCTCATAAGACGCAGTACTACGTCGATAAGATCCTTAAAGAAATGTACCACAACGCACCGGATGGACTTTCGGGAAATGAAGATTGTGGCCAGATGTCATCCTGGTATGTCTTAAGTGCTTTGGGTCTTTATCAGATCACACCGGGACATCCTTATTATGATCTGGGTAGACCGCTCATGAATGTCGCGAAGCTAAATCTAGAGAATGGAAATGTCTTGACCATTTCGGCAGTGAATAATTCAGATGAGAACAAATATGTTCAGGACGTGTTTTTTAATGGAGAAAAGCTCAGTAAAAACATGATTAGCCATCACGAACTAATAGAAGGTGGAACGCTCAAATTCGTTATGGGGTCTGAGCCTCCGAAAAAACCACTCCCACCCAATGAGAGCGCAATGATCATTGAAGATTTTAAGCGACTGAATTTCGTACCTCTACCCTTTTTCGAAAACAAGCAGCGAATATTTGAGGATTCTTTGATCGTAAGCATTGCAGCACATAAAAACCTAAGCGATTTTCAGCATAAAATTGAATACCGCTTAAAGTCTGATACATCTAAAGTGTATACATACAAGGAGCCGTTCACAATCTATGAATCCACAGAGATCGAAGCACGTCAAGTATATTCGGTTGATTTAGCGGATAATTCTGCACCCCTATTCATGAATTATGAAAGTAATTGGGTGCCGGCATCTTTTAGCCAACGTGATAAAAGCATATCCATTGAAATAAAATCCAGCTATGACAGCCAATACGCTGCTTCGGGGATAAATACTTTAATCGATGGTGTTAAAGGCGGCAATGAATACAGAACAGGTGACTGGCAAGGCTACTGGGCTCAACCATTTGAAGCTATTATCACCTTTGACGAACCCAGGACCATCAGTGAGATCGAAGTTGGATTTCTAAGTGATATGCGTTCCTGGATCTTCCTTCCTTCTGAGGTTAACATTAACTACTCGTATGACGGCAAGTCCTTCGAAGGCGAAGGAATAACACAGCTAATAAAAACAGAAGGAAAAGATGAAATGCCGGCTCACGTAACGAGAATTAGCACCAGAGTTTCCCCGGACAAAGCTGTTAAGTCGATCAGGGTGTACGCCGAAAATTTTGGTAAATGTCCTGAATGGCATCTGGGTAACGGGAATGATACCTGGCTTTTTCTGGATGAAATAACAGTGAGATAATAAACAGTGAGATAATAATTAGTTAAAAGTTTGGTACTTTAGCGATCCATAAAACCAAAAAAACCAGTAAATGAAAACGATTAAAATAAGCTTCTTACTACTCGTATTTGTTTTAAGCAATGTTGCTCGTGCTGACGAAGGCATGTGGCTTCCTTTTATGTTAGGGCGTAACATGGAAGACATGAAAAAGCATGGATGTAATCTTTCTGCAGAAGACATTTATTCTATCAACAACTCATCTATAAAAGACGCAATTGTTTCGTTTGGAGGATTCTGTACAGCAGAAGTTATCTCTAAGAAAGGTTTGCTCCTTACCAATCACCACTGTGGTTATGATGCTATCGCTGAAAAATCAACTCCGGAAAACAACTATCTGGACAATGGATTCTGGGCGAAGAGTATGAGTCAGGAAATTCCAATAGAAGGATTGTCAGCAACATTTGTAATTCGAATTGAAGACGTGACCGAAACGATCCTGAATGGATTGGATAACAATATGTCAGAAAATGATCGCAATGCTAAGATCCGTGAATTGTCTCAGAAACTGCAGGAAGACGCTGTGCAAGGGACTCACTACAAGGCATTCGTAAGAGATTTCTTTGAAGGAAACGAATTTTATTTATTCGTTACTGAAACATTTAATGACATACGAATGGTAGGAGCTCCGCCACAATCAAGTGGAAAATTTGGAGGTGACACGGATAACTGGATGTGGCCTCGTCACACTGCGGACTTTTCAATGTTCCGAATCTATTCAGGCACAGACAACTTGCCAAATGCATTTGACGGAACAAACATCCCTTATACTCCCAAACATTCATTACCAGTATCACTTAAGGGTGTGGATAAAGGTGATTTTGCGATGATTCTTGGTTTTCCTGGATCGACTGATCGTTATTTAAGCTCATACGGTATTAATCAGGCCGTAACACTCGAACAACCTAAACGAGTTGACATCCGTGCTAAGAAACTGGAGATTATGAAGTCCTATATGGACAAAGATGTTGACATTCGATTAAAATACTCTTCTAAGTATGCACAGGTAGCTAACTACTGGAAATACTTTATTGGTCAGACAGAGCAAGTAAAGAACAATGATGTAATCGGCAAGAAACTGGAGCTCGAAGCTAAGTTTATTGATTACCTTAAAAATGTGAGAATGTCTTTCGACGTGCTAGGTTCCATGGAGAAATATTATGAGCTAACGAATGATATTGTAAACATCAAGACGTACCAATCAGAGTTCATATACACAGTTGATGCAAATGTTTCTGCATTCCGATATATGTATTGGGTAGATGCTATGGAAGCAGGACAAACTGATCGTGCTGCGATGATGGCCGAAAGATTTGGATCGATTGTAGAAGATTATTACAAAAAGGCGAATCTCGACATCGAGGCTGACATCATTCGCGAAGTGCTTAAGATGTATATCAAAGATGTACCAGAAGATCAGATGGGACCTTTCACAAAAAAGATTGCATCCAAGGGCGAAAAAGGAGTGTATAAGTTTGTGAAAAAGATGAAAAAGAAGTCGATCTTCATGAACAAGGATAAGTTCGATGCATTCGCGAAAGAGCCGACGGTAAAGGTATTAAAGAAAGATCCACTGTATATGTTGATCAGGGATATGCATGAAGCTTATACGCAAGCAACTGCTACAGAAGAGATCATTGCAGCGGAAGAAATGCTTCATAAAGCAAACAGAGCCTTTATTGAGGGAATCAGAAACATGATGCCTGAAAAGAACTTCTACCCGAACGCGAATTCTACTTTGCGACTTACGTACGGAAACGTTCTTCCTTACGAACCTCGTGACGGTGTTACTTATCACTATACAACCACATTGGACGGAGTGATGCAGAAAGAGGATCCGGAGAGCTTTGAATTTCAGGTTGACCCGAGAATGAAAGAGCTTTGGAAGAAAAAGGATTACGGTCAATATGCTGACAAAAACGGAAACCTGACTGTCAATTTTTTAACGAATAATGATATTACAGGCGGTAACTCCGGATCTCCGGTCATAAACGGCGATGGTCATCTGATCGGAACCGCTTTCGACGGAAACTGGGAGGCTATGTCCGGTGATATTTATTTCGAGCCGAACATTCAGCGAACGATTTCGGTAGATATCCGCTATACCTTATGGATCGTCGATAAGTGCTATGGGGCGACCAACCTTATTGATGAAATGGAATTAATCAAGTAAATTTAATCCCGGCTCAGGTCGGGATTTTTTTATGCACTTCGGGGATTTCTATATTCTTTATCGGCAGGTTAAGCCCGTTAATGATAATCCGGTCGTAACGATCGTTATGACCTTGTTGATCCTATCACCGATGCTTTATTTCATTGGTAAATATTATTGGGACACCCGAAATAATGAAGCCTGGGAACAAGGAATTTTTCCGGATAATTTAAAATTCACCCGAGATAATTTGATGGAAGCTTACATATGTCTCGCGGCGAAATTAGTTCAAGCCCATACCGAAGATGCCGGAGAGAAGCTTTTGTATATGAACCAATATTTTAGACGCTACTTCGCTGATTCATACTATAATTTCAGTGAATCCCTTTCCTATTCCTACGCTCATCCGATTCAACCAAGAACGGTGACAAGATGGATCAATCGCCACCTGAACAAAAAAGAGCTAAAAATCCAGATGGTCTACTTTTTAGCCGGACTGGCGATGGTTGATGGTCAATTTCATCCGAAGGAACACAGGCTTTTAAATTCCATTGCATCTGATCTGGGTATAACTGACAAAGAGTTTGCATCCATCATAGGAATGTACTCTTATAAACATGAACGGAGTACTTCTACACCAACAAGCGATAAAACATTGCGGAAACTATGTTGTAAAGTCCTGGGTGTACCGGAAACAGCCAATATGCAACAGATTAAAAAAGCATATCGCAAGTTGGTTAAACTTCACCACCCGGATAAATTCGCAAATGAAAGTCGGGAACAACAAGAAATTGCAGAAGAACGATTTAGAGAAGTACAGAAAGCCTACGAAGCGATGGAAAAGTTATTACGTTAATTTTTGTAGCCAATTCATTGTGTCTACCCCATCAGCATAATCATCGAGAGCGGGACATTGTGCTTCACCAAATGGCGTGAATTCTTTTCCAACAATACACTGAATCGAATCTTCGTGTGATCGGATATATTCATTCACCTCTTCCTTATTGGTATAATAGTGATAGTTGATCATAGCTAATGGCGAGAACAGATCTTCTGACTCCTTAAGAAGCACAAAATTATTGTCTAGTAGCTCATGCTTATTCATCAGGTAGATCGCTTTGTTGTAATCGTAATTGTTCGCGTACTTATGATGATGAATCACATCTCCATAGTCCACTATAGCTTCAAAAAAACGATTGAGATCAAATCCTTCAGGCATCATCAGATGGGTCACGTTTCGACAACCCAATCCAAAATATGTAAAGATGTCGGCACCCAAACGAATCAGCTCCTCTTTGCTTTCATCTCCGGTAAGCACCGCTAAAGATGTCCGGTTCTTCCGAAAGATATGTGGATACTTTCCAAAGTACTGTTCAAAGTACTTGAGCGAATTGTCACTACCTGTAGCAATAACGGCATCCATTTCATTGATTCTTCCTTCTGTGAATGATATTCGATCATTGAGTCCGGGAACGAATTCAACCAGGTGTTTAGCGAATACAGGCAACAGGTTTTTATCATCAGAGCTAAGTTTCGCTATGATTGCGTTACCACTCAAAAGTACCGACATAAAATCATGGAAACCGACCATTGGAATATTGCCAGCCATAATTACCGCTACTCGCTTAGGATTCAAGGTGTACTCATATCCCGAAACCCAATTTCTGAGCGATTCCTCCTGTAACATTACTCCTATTGCAAGAATGTTCTTACGGACATTTTCCTCTGTAAACCATGGGTTATTGTTCCGCTCATGAATAACCAGGTTTTGAATCTCCTCATACTCATCAGAAGTAATACCGAGACTGAAATCGCTCCATTCCTCATTGCCTCCAATAGATCGCATCAAGGCTCCCAACTGAGTAAATCCTTTTATGATTACCGCTTGTTCCACGCCGCAAAGATAGACAGCAAAGTCTAATAGGAGTCCACTTATTCACATTTTTTAGCGGGAACTTTAATCGGGTATACTCTGAAGTCTTATTATATTTGCACAAAATTTTGACCTTATGGCAATAATGATCACAGATGAATGCATTAATTGCGGCGCTTGCGAACCTGAGTGTCCAAATAATGCTATTTATGAAGGAGGAGCCGAATGGAAGTATTCCGACGGCACTACTTTAAAAGGAATGATCACTACACTGGATGGAGAGGAGGTAATGGCTGATGAGGCACATGAACCAAAGGATATGGATGTATATTATATTGCTACGGACAAGTGTACGGAGTGTGTTGGGTTTCATGACGAACCACAATGTGCAGCAGTTTGTCCGGTCGATTGTTGTATTGACGATCCCGATTTTAGGGAATCCGAAGATGAACTTCTGGCAAAGAAAGACTTTATGCATTTGTAATAAAACAGCATGATTCTCGATCCGCTCCACTGGGGCGGATTTTTTTTTGAATAAATCATTCGCTTTCATTGTCATACAGAATAAAGATTCTATTTTTGCACCCGGGGCAAGTCTTGTACGACCAGCTCCCTCTGAATCCCCCAGGACGGGAACGTAGCAAGGGTATGAGGTTGTAGCGGTGCGATGCGAGTAGCTTGCCCCTCTTTTTTCTGATCTCCGACTCCTACAATTACTACACTGTTAAATGTATTACTATAAAACTATGAGATGAAAAAATTTCTTCTATTTCTTACATTGACTGTTGCCGGGAGCGCAATTGGACAGTCAGACAATGTAGCTCAACAGGGGTATGTTTCAGATGCAGATTATCCCAGTGAGATCAATTCAAACGAGTTTACGATCGTCGAAGGATCAAAAAGCGAAACCGTCCAAATCAAATCTAAAGAGCGTATGGCACAAGCCAGAATTTACGTATTGGATATGCAGGGATATGTGGTTAAGCGTGTTAACAGTATCAACGGATTCAGCTTTGAGCTGAATACAGCAGCAATTAAGCCTGGAAAGTACACTGTTCGTTTGATCAACGGTACAAACAAGTACGACGAGATTTGGGTCAAGAAATAATCCTGACTCTATAAGTATTAGATGCCCTGCCCTATTCGCAGGGCATTTTTTTGTTAAAAACATTTGTAAAAGTCTTCTCAATAGTTCGTGTGAACTGCAGGTCCGTTAGTTACTTTTGAACAAAATCACTTTACTATGAAATTCTTTATTGACACGGCAAATCTAGATGAAATCAGAGAAGCAAATGATCTTGGTATTCTCGATGGGGTAACAACCAACCCTTCTCTAATGGCCAAAGAAGGTATTACAGGACAGGATAATATCATTCAACATTACATTGATATTTGCCAAATTGTAGATGGACCTGTAAGTGCTGAAGTCATTGCGACGGATTTCGATGGTATTGTCAGAGAAGGTAAAGAGCTGGCAGCCCTGCATAAAAACATTGTCGTGAAAGTGCCGATGATTGGTGAAGGAATTAAGGCTATTAAACATTTCTCTTCGAATGGAATTAAGACAAATTGCACATTAGTTTTTTCACCGGGTCAGGCCCTTCTTGCTGCTAAGTCTGGAGCAACATACATCTCCCCTTTTCTTGGTCGACTGGATGATATCTCCACGAATGGTTTGGATCTGATCGCACAAATTCGATTGATCTATAATAACTATACGTTCGATACGGAAATTCTTGCGGCTTCTGTGCGACATCCGATGCATATTATCAACTGTGCGGAGATCGGATCAGATGTTTGTACAGCTCCACTCAAAGCTATCAAAGCACTACTGAATCATCCATTAACCGATTCAGGTTTAGAGAAGTTTCTTGCTGACTACGCGAAAGGAAACGTTTAATCTTCCAGGATTTCCGCGTCGCGAAGCTTTTTGAAGTATTCGATTTTTTCGTTTTCGATGAGTACCGTTAGATTGTAATAAGCAATCTTCCATTCTCCTTTCACTTTACGAATGATACCAGAGCCTCTACAGCCTCGCATCCAGGTATCCAGATCTTCGTCAAACCAGGCTGTTTTTCCTTTCGAATCAATGACCCAATTCCTATTTGAGGCTTTGAAATCCCATGCCTTGCCATTATCAAAATAAGGCTTGCAAAATTCCATAAACTGATCCTTGTTCCATCGCTCCCCGGGAGCAGTGCCTAGAAAAACGAAATCTTCGGTTGTCACACCAAAGTATGCATCAAAATTGGCATCTGTTGCAGCTTGATGCCAATCGTCAATTAATTTATTCATCGCATCCTTGTCAGGCTTTCCTGAAACAAACGACAACGTTAACAATCCTATTAGTCCAACTATTACTATCCTCATAACAAACGAATAAAAAAGCTGCTTCCGAATTAGAAAGCAGCTTTAAACTATTAAATTTTTTAATTAGTTAGCTTTTGATTTTTCAAGCTCCATGCATGCCTTAACAGCATTCATCACGTTAACTACTCCACCTGTAGCTGAAAGCGTACCGAAGTCAACCAACTCATTTGTGCCAGGCTTAATCTGCTGTGTTCCCTTATACGACTCAGAAGAAGAAAGAATGATATCTTTTATTTCTTTCATCGTTAAAGAAGGAAAGTATGATTTAAGCATTGCTGCTACTCCGGCAACCATTGGACAAGCCATTGATGTCCCCTGTAGCTTCATGTACTCACTTTGTGGAACAGAGTTCCAAATCTCGTATCCAGGAGCAAAAACATCAACTCCTTCTTGTGCGTAATTTGAGAATGTCGCAGCAAGCTTTTCTTTAGGGAATCTGGTCGAAGCCCCAATAGTTAGGAAGTGATCTAATTTTTTATCCTGGAAGTCGTACTTTGAAGTTGGGAAGTTAGGCTCAGAATCAATATCCTTACTGTCATTTCCTGCAGCATGTACCAGTAAAACACCTTTAGAATCTGCATATGCAAAAGCATCGTAAACTTCTTTAGCATGCGGAGAATACGCTTTACCAAATGACATGTTAATAACAGATGCTCCATTATCAACCGCATAGCGAATAGCTAATGCAATGTCCTTATCAAACTCATCTCCATCAGGTACGGCTCTCAATGACATCAATTTCACATCATTTGCAACTCCGTCACCACCAAGACCATTTCCTCGTATCGCTCCAACAATACCTCCTACGTGAGTTCCGTGAAGTGCATCCGGTCCCTCTACATCGTTGTTTCCGTAATCAGTATCATTGAAATCATCCGGGTCATCTCCAACGATTGCTCGTCCATCAAAATCCGGATTGTGATGTGTGTCCAACATGTTCTGGATAGTCTCTTTTTGCTTATTCAACGATTCTTCTGTTAGATCTCCTGAAAGAACTGCCTTCGCTAATCCCATCATTTGAGCTTCTTCAGGGTGCTTCTTTAGGTATTTATCTACATCCTCAGCTGTTGGATTTTCGATTCCTAATTTCTCTGCAACCATCGTCGGCACACTTTTTATCATCGGAACAAGCATGTCCATTTGTGCCAGATAACCTTCATACTGAGAACGCTCTTCGTCAAGCTCTTTGGTAACCTTATCCAATAACTTCTGCTCGTCATCAGATAATTCACCTTCAGCAGATTTAGCTGTAAGTTTAGCGTAGATACGTGTACGTTCTAAACGCATTGAATTTGCGTTTTCTCCTTTTGAATTACCCAAAAAGTTCCAACCGTGAACGTCATCGATGTATCCGTTATTATCATCATCTTTTCCGTTATTTGGAATTTCATCTTCGTTCACCCAGATCTTTCCTTTTAGATCCTCGTGTTCAATGTCAATTCCAGAGTCGATGATTGCTACAACTACCGTAGTTGATTCTCTCTTTTTAAGCTTTTTATAGGCTTTATCTACTTCCATTCCTGCACCTTTTCCATTGTACCAGTTCAGGATGTCTTTATCTACTTCTGATGAATGCTGAGCAAATATTGATCCCGTGAAAATCAATGCTACAACACTGAGCGACAGTTTTAAAAATAATTTATTCATGTGTTAGATTTTACATTTTTAGAAATCAAGGTTTAAAGGTAGAGATTTAATTACAAATTCCGTGCATATTTTAACCATTCGGTTTATATTTACGTCTATATGGTATAATTCGTTGACAAATGGCTTTAAAACTACACAACTACTACACACTATTCTTCTTTCTTTTAATCATTCCTTTTCATACGGAAGCTCAAAATCTGGGATTCGAAAGATTCCTGGATAAAAGTCCTGATCAGATAATACCTATGTGTATACCTAACAGTGAGCTCAATGAAAAGACCTTATTGAATGAGGATATCACAATTAAACACAGAACAACAAATTGGTTGTTTTTCAATTCAACTGCGAGGTGGATTGACGAACACTATAACGAAGGCTCCATTGATGGTTACTATTTCAACGATAGCAAGCCTTCGATACTGGCAGATTCTGCACGGGCTCACCACATGGTCAATCAGGTTCACCAGGGAATGGCGCCACTAGGTGTTGGTTATACCGGGACCGATGTGATTATGGGAGTTATTGACACCGGTCTGGACTGGGAGCATCTTGATTTTATCGATTCAAATGGAAATACACGCGTACTGAGATATTGGGATCATTCAATGAGTGGACCAGTTTCACCAGCACCTTATGGATACGGTCAATGGTGGGATAGTACTGCGATTAATTCAGGGGCATGTACTAGTAATGAAGAGCTTACCGCACATGGAAGTTCTGTAACCGGACAAGCTTGTGGAAATGGACTAGCCAATGGAACGAATATGGGGATGGCTCCTAATGCTAACATCGTATTTGTTGAATCTAACTTCAATCTGGCGAACTGGACTTTGACAATTGCTGATGCGGTTGATTTTGTATTTAAAGTGGCTGATTCATTAGACATGCCCGCAGTGGTGAATTTAAGTCTTGGAACGTATTACGGAAGTCACGATGGAAATGATCCCGCTTCTGAATTAATGGAGTCCCTTTTAGACGAAAAAGGAGGTCGAATCATTGTTTGCGCAGCCGGAAATGCAGGTGCTATGAATCCATGGCATGAAGGACACGCCGTGTCGGCAACAGACACGAACTTTGTTTGGTTATTAAACAACCCTTCCGGGGCATATGGAGCAAATACGATCTTCTTTGATCTTTGGACTGACATGGCCGATGCAGGTTGGTCATTCGCGATGGGTGCAGATACACCTGGACCTGGTTATGACTTCAGGGGTCGTTCAGATTTCCATGGAGCGATGTCTTCGATGGGAGTTCCTATTTTAGACACCATCTGGAATAACGGAAATCAAATTGCCACTTATACAGCTTACACGGAAACAGTTGGAAGTAATTATCATTTACAGATGTTAATGAGTGTGGACTCGACAAGCTATCTGTATAGATTTGAAACTACGGGATTTGGCAACTATGATTTATGGAGTGGAACAGGTTCGGTGCTTCCGGCGTTTAATGACCTGGTTACAGCTATTCCTACTCCTGCAGAAATGCCCGATATCATTTATTATTCAATGCCGGACTCGCTTCAGTCGATCGTCTCAGAATGGAATTGCTCGGAAAAAGTAGTTTCGGTGGCCAACATGAGAAACCGTATAGGTCATATTGATGCAAATGGTAACCCCTATTACAATCCGGCAACAGCCGTAGGCGATTTATCACCGAATTCAAGTAAAGGTCCTAGCCGTCATAACCTGACTAAACCGGATGTTACGGCGGCAGGAGATGTTTCCATGGGCGCCGGACCATTGTGGTTGCTTACGAACCCTGCTTATAATGCACTTATCGACTCAGGAGGAATGCATGTTAGAAATGGCGGAACTTCCATGGCATCACCAGTGGTAGCAGGAATTGCTGCTCTTTATCTGGAAAGATGCCGATATGCTACTTACGACAGTTTTATTAACGATATTCATGCGACTTCTTATTCAGATGGATTTACGGGAACCACTCCGAATAATGCATTCGGATACGGTAAGGCAAATGCTTTTGATTTACTTCAGGAGTTAACGTTGGAACCGCAACCTACCATTAGCTACAATTCAGCTACGACGATCCTCTCCTCTTCCTCAAGTAATTATCAATGGATTCTGGATGGATCAGATATGATTGGAGAGACCAATCAGGAGCTTACTCCTGTGGCGCCTTATGGATCTTATCAGGTAATGACGATTAATGGAGATGGCTGTTATAATGTTTCGGATCCTTTCGTTATCACAGCGGGAATTGAAGAGACAGGAACACAGCTCGTGAAGATCATTCCGAATCCAACCCTTGATGAATTCTCCATTGAAACAGACGGACACATCAAACAGGTGGTTCTGCATGACTTGAGTGGTAAAACGATTGTGCTTGTACCTGTTAGCGGATCGCATTATTCACTTAAAGATCTCGCTTCAGGAACATACGTGTTAAGTATTACAACTGACAAGCAAGTTGTTCAAACAAAAATCATCCGATTGTAATCACCTTTATATATAAGTTTATATTTTTGGCGCACAATTAAACTAGATGGATTTATCAGGAATAATTTCAATTTCAGGAAAGCCGGGTCTTTATAAAGTATTGACCCAGGGAAAAAACAGCATTATAGTGGAGTCTTTATCGGACAGCAAACGATTTCCGGCGTATGCATCGGATCGTATTTCAGCGTTGGAAGACATCAGTATATATACATATGATTCAGATACTCCCCTTGTCGAGATCTTTGAAGGAATCTACAAGAAAGAGGATGGTAAAGAGGCTCCTTCACACAAAGCTGACATTAGTGAATTACAGAGTTATCTCCAGGAAATCCTGCCTGATTACGACGAAGAGCGAGTTTACTCATCCGATATTAAAAAGATTTTTCAATGGTACAACATGTTGCTGAAATCGGGTAACATTACACTTGAAGAAGAAAAAAAGGAACAAGAGGATACAGCGAAAGAAGCTGAGCCAGAAGAAAAAGAGAATTAATAATCGAAAGTCGGCTAGTCCGACTTTTTTTATGACATGGAAATAGTAAAACCAAAACGAACATTTGTTGCATCGGATCTGAAGATTGATTCATGGGATGCAATTAAGAAGTATTTTGACGATCTGGAAGAGCGGGATATTAGCACAAAGGAATCATTCATCAAATGGCTGAACGACACGAGTGAATTAAAGGCGATTCTGGAAGAAGATCTCGCTTGGAGATATATCAAGATGACCATCAATACACGGGACGAAAAGTTAAGTGAAGATTACCGCTTCTTTGTGACTGAGATCCAGCCTAATCTTGCGCCTTACGAGGATCGGATCAATAAGAAACTAATCGGCTCTCCTTTTTGCAGAGAGCTGGAAAAGGATGATGAAGCTTATTTCATCATGTTTCGATCTGTGCGTAAAGCGCTTGAATTATTCCGCGAAGAAAACATCCCTTTACAGGCTAAGGTCTCTGAACAAACACAAGAGTTTGGCGCTTTATCAGCCGCTCAGACGATCGAACATGAAGGAAAAACCCTAACGATGCAGCAGGCCTCCCTCCTATTAAAAGAGCAAGACGAAGAACTGCGCAAGCTGATTTTTGAAAAGATCTCAAATCGCCGACGCGAAGACTTTGATAAGTTTGACGAGCTGTTCAACAACTTACTTAAGCTACGTCACCAGATAGCACAAAATGCCGGTTACGCGAATTTCAGAGATTACAAAATGGACGCTATGGGCCGCTTCGATTATTCGGTTGACGACTGTAAAACCTTCCATGCATCGGTCAAAAAGATCATTGTCCCGATGGTCAAGGAAATTCAGCTTAAAAAACTCGAAAAGCTTGGTAAGGATAAATTCAAACCATGGGATCTGGATGTGGATCCTGAGGGACGGGCACCGTTAAAACCTTTCACGGATGGTAATGAGCTGTTGTACAAAACAATACGCATGTTCAGTTCAATTGATCCATACTTTGAAGATTGTCTGAAAACCATGAACGACCTGAATCATCTGGATTTAGAATCAAAAGAAGGCAAAGCGCCCGGAGGGTACAATTATCCGCTGTACGAGATCGGAGTTCCCTTCATATTCATGAATGCTGTTGGCTCTCAAAGAGACCTCGTTACCATGGTGCACGAAGGAGGTCATGCAATACACTCGTTCCTGAGTCGGGATCTTCCGTTAACCGGATTTAAAAGCCTGCCTTCAGAGGTTGCCGAGCTGGCATCCATGTCAATGGAATTACTCAGCATGGATCAGTGGAATGAGTTCTACGCTGATGATTCTGAGTTAAACAGGGCGAAACGCGAGCAGCTGGAAGGTATTATTAAAATATTACCTTGGATCAGTCAGGTGGATGAGTTCCAGCATTGGCTTTATGAAAACCCGGAACACACCAATGAAGAACGTAGTCAAAAGTGGTTAACTCTATCACAGGAATATGGAACAGGCCTGGTCGACTGGAGCGGATATGAAGACATACGTGATTCTGCGTGGCAAAGACAACTTCATATATTTGAAGTTCCCTTCTATTATATTGAATATGGAATTGCCCAGCTTGGTGCCCTTAGTGTGTGGAAAAACAGCCTTCAGAACTTCGATGAGGCAATTCAAAACTATAAACGTGCCCTCAGACTGGCATATACCAAAAGCATACCCGACATCTATCAAACAGCAAAGATTGAGTTTAGCTTCGATGAGAATCACATCAAGAATCTAGCTGCTTTTGTTCAGGAGGAATTAGCCAACATTTCGGCATGAACAAAGTGATTTTGGCATATTGTATTAAATAAAAATACTACTATATTTGCACCTGCATTTGAGCAAATAAGTGCAAACCAACGGCACTAATACAACATGCTCAGTAAGTTTATGGCGAGGTAGCTCAGTTGGTTAGAGCGCAGGATTCATAACCCTGAGGTCGAGAGTTCAAATCTCTCTCTCGCTACCAAATAAAGCCCCACTTCGGGGCTTTTTTATTTTTCATAAATTAGCGCAAAACGATATCATGGAGCTTATTCACAAATGGAAGCATTGGCAATTATTTATACTCATGTTTGCTGTGCCAATCATAGGTAATTTCATCTTCTTGAGCGCAGGGATTTCTGCGGCTATTGAAAATGGCGACCCGTCAACCGTATTTGAAATTTTCAGTTTTTTACCAATGATCATGCTTATACCCATGGTTATCATGTTCGCCTGGCAGTGGTCAATAGGTGTCGGGCTTCAGAAATACTTACCGGCTAATGTTAAACTTCCGGTTGGCAGGTTTAAATTCTTCCTGATTTTTCCAGCAGTCTATATCTTCTTTTTTGTGATCCTGATCGTTTTTCTATTTAGCAGTTTTCAGGAAGCAGCCATGAGCAACCAGCCACCCGAAATGGAACAGCTATCAACAATCATGTCTTACTTCGTAATCATCTTCTTGCTTCATTTGTTTGCTATGTTCTGTATGTTCTATTGCTTCTATTTCTGTGCAAAAACATACAAATCCGTTTTGTTACAGCGAGAGGCAACTTCATCGGATTACATGGGAGAATTTTTCCTAATGTGGTTTAATATTATCGGTGTATGGATCATTCAACCAAAAATTAATGAGCTAATCAGCCGAGATAACAAGGATAGCGAGCTAATAGATTCATAAAATCAACAGCTTTGATATTTTTTTAAAAATCTATGACGGCAGCATATGTTTCGTAAAGGAATTGACTATATTTAGCTTCAATCATTATTTACTTTACTATGCTAGATTGGTTTAATGGTCTTGAGTTATTTGAAAAAATCTATTGGTACTTCGCCATTCCATCTTCTTTAGCTTTCTTATTTGTTTTAGCCACCACCTTCCTTGGAGGTGACATGGACGTAGATGGGGACGTTGACATGGATACTGATGCAGATGGTGCCGGATTCCAATTTATCACTTTTAAGAATCTGGTTGGATTCTTCACGGTGTTTTCCTGGACCGGGATTGCCTGTATAAGATCAGGAATGTCTACAGCTATGGTAATTATTATTTCCGTTATCTGCGGATTAATAATGATGACCTTGATGGCTACTTTATTCTACTTTCTTACGAGGCTTATTGAAGACGGCTCTATGAGAATGAAAAACGCCATTGGTAGAACCGGTGAGGTATACCTACCAATTAAAGCAAACAATGGTGGTTTCGGAAAAGTTCAGATTAGTATTCAAGGATCAGTTCATGAAATTCAGGCAGTTACAGAAGATGAAGAAGATCTGTCCGTCGGAACTGTAGTCAAAGTAAAAGGTGTGATCGATAATCACATATTGTTAGTTACTAAAAATTTAAATTAATATGGATCCAAACGCTGTTGACGGTATGTCATTTGGGTTAGTTGCAATTATTGCAGGTATACTCTTTCTATTCATCCTGTTCCTAACATTTATCAGGCGTTATAAACGCTGTCCCTCTGATCAGATACTCGTTGTTTATGGTAAGGTTGGTCAAGGGGCTGATGGATTCCGATCCGCAAAGTGTATCCACGGTGGGGCCGCATTTATTTGGCCGGTAATTCAGGACTTTCAATACCTTGAACTTAAACCGATCTCAATTGAAGTAAAATTAACCAATGCTCTTTCTAAGCAGAATATTCGGGTTGATGTTCCTTCAAGTTTTACGGTAGGTATCACTACTGAGCCTGGTGTAATGAGTAATGCAGCTGAAAGACTACTTGGATTGTCGCCACAGCAGGTACATGATTTGGCTAAAGACATCATCTTTGGTCAGCTACGATTGGTTGTTGCAACTATGGACATCGAAGAAATTAACTCCAACAGAGACAAGTTTCTTGCGAATGTTTCTTCGAATGTAGAGGCCGAATTGAAAAAGATTGGTTTAAAGCTAATCAACGTGAATGTTACGGATATCAAAGATGAGTCCGGATATATAGAAGCTTTAGGTAAAGAAGCTGCTGCTAAGGCAATCAATGATGCAAGAAGAAGTGTAGCGGAAAAGAACAGAGATGGTTCGATTGGTGAGGCAAATGCGCATCAGGATGAAAGAACGCAAGTTGCAGCGGCTAACGCACAAGCAGTAGAGGGTGAAAACACAGCGAAGGTTACTATTGCAAACTCTGATGCCAAGAGACGTGAAGCGGAAGCTGAGGCAAATAGAATTGCTATAGCTGCGGAACGAGTAAAAGAAGCTAAAGCACTTGAAGAGTCTTATACAGCTCAGAAAGAAGCAGAATTAATTCGTGCGCAAAGAGATCAGGCGACTCAGAAAGCAAACATTATTGTACCTGCAGAAATCGATAAAGAGAAAGTTGAGATAGATGCGGATGCACAGGCTGAACAAACTCGAAGAAAAGCGAAAGGTGAAGCGGATGCAATCTACATGAAAATGGATGCGGAAGCACGTGGTTTGTATGAGATATTGAGCAAGCAAGCGGAAGGATTCAAACAGTTAGTAGCTGCAGCTGGCAATAGCTCGGAAGATGCTGTTAAGATCATGATTGCGGATAAATTACCTGAACTTGTGAAAATGCAATCTGAAGCTATTAAAAACATCAAGATTGACAAGGTTACTGTTTGGGACAATGGAAAAGGTAAAGACGGCAAATCGTCCACTGCTGATTTTATTTCTGGACTATATGGTTCCGTCCCCCCTCTTCAGGAAATGTTTAACATGGCCGGCATGAGTTTACCGGAATACCTGAAAGGTAAAAGTCTGAGCTCAAGCCAATCGTCAGAAGCTGGTAGTGACATAGAAGAAACGCCATCCGGTGACGATTCAAATGACAATAAGGATTAGATCTCGAGCGCTTTAGTTCTTGATGAACATTAACTGATTTTCAGCTTTAGGCGTAACAATTCTAAGGAAATAAGCTGCTTTTGAAAGCTGACTCAAATCGATAATCGAGTTTTCGATTAATTCTCCGGAATCGAGTATTCTGCCATCCATTGCAACCACTTGGTATTGTGCATTGGATGAAAGACTCCCTGAAATGAAAAGCTCATTTTGTGCAGGATTTGGATAGACAGTCAGTTCTTCTCCTTCTATCGAAATAATGTTCTGTGTTCCTACATGTACCGTTAAGTATGTGGTGTCATTTGGACAAACACCATTTATAGCAATCAATGTTACAGTATAAGTTCCATTACTTGTGTATGCATGCCACGGTGTCATGTCCGTACTATTACCTCCATCTCCGAAATCCCAATAATATGAAGTTGAATTCACACTCGTATTATCGAAATAAGCTACTTCACCTGGAATAACGACCGTTGAATCAAGTACATTTCCGATCGCAACAGGCTCATCTAACACGCTTATAACTACATTCTGAATCATTTGATCTGATCCACTCGCATTTACCACGTCTAACGTGATAGTATACGTTCCAGACGTAAGCGGATAGAAATATGGGTTCTCGTCTGTTGACGAGGATAAACCACCGGCAGAAGTTGTCCAACTATAACTGTCGGCATTTGGAGAATTGCTTAACAGCTGAATCGAATCTCCTACACAAATTTCCATAGCGCTCAATGAAAAGTCTGCAACGGGTGCCGGAACAGCGTTACAACTGTAATTAGCAAGGAAACCAGGCGTAACAGTTGCGCCATCTGATGTGAATCTAAACGTAACTGCACCGGATGAAGTTGTAAAGGATCCAGGTCCCGTTGTACCTGTGAATGGACTACCTGCGATCTGTGGTGAGAGATTTGTAGGCCCGTCATATACGTACAAATAATCATAATTCAGCTCCACATCAAACATGGTGAAGTTAACATCAATACTTCCTGCTCCCGGAGGCTGTATCGTCCAGGTGTAATCCTCATCATCATAATAATTTCGGGTTGGACCTCCAAAATCATGTATTATACCACTGCATGGATCCTCAAAGCAATCTGTCATGTAATCAGACATGGCGTTCCATAGTCCGTTGTACCCATTATCGTAACCCAAGGCCCAGATTCCTATTCCTGCAATTCCGGAATGCAGAACATGCTCTAGTCTCTTTCTCCAGGCAGAATCCAATGAAATAAAACATTGGTTGTCGTTACCGTCATTATAAACATATGCGTCTATTACCGGGTCGGATACCCAGGTATAATTAGCAGGAGAATAATTCCCTGATGTATTATTCATAATGACTGCATAGGTTTTAGCTGTACCGGATGCAGTTGTAGATGACGGTATAGTTGAATTCGCCGTGTTCCACTCATAACCATATTCTGGTAAACCAAGCACCAACTTCTCAGCAGGACAACCCACGTCCAGATAATGCGTGATTGTCTTGGACAAGGTATAGTTGTATGTTGATCCAAAATGATAGAGCGGGTCTGTTGGTCCAGCAGTTGAACTTCCTGAATAGTAATAGCCATACCCCATAATGATGTAGTGATCTACCTCAGGTTCCATGATTGAAAAATCAAACACGTTATTCCAGTCTACCGCGTATAAAACAGTACTCACTTCCGATCCCGGTATTGCAGTATGCATCTGATTAGCCAGATTCACCATAAAATTGGCGAAATTCGTCGCTTGCCCACTAGGCAATCCTTCGAAGTCTATATTAACTCCATCTGCTCCGCGTGTCTGCACTAAATTGATAAGGTTAGTAATAAGCGTTTGTTGAGCCGTTGCGCTTCCGAAGAATGTATTGTGACCTGAAAAGAGCGTAACGCACAAGGTCACTTTGGTATTTCCACTTGCCAAGGCTGCATCCACTGCAGCACTTGTACTCCACCCATGCGTATTGATTGGCTGACCATCTACTGCATTAACCTCGTAGCTAAAAAATGAAAAGTGACTCAATAAGTCCCATTGATAATTCTGGTAAGCAGATCCAACCCAATAAGGATGCCAGCCATATACGATCTTATTCAAATTACAAACCTTATTGTTATGCGATACCTGCACAGTTGGTTTTGCCTCGTAATATGCAGCGTCGGTGTTGCCTGTCGCATTATAATAATTCAATTGCTCCTCATGAATTGAAGGGTAATTTCCTTGTGCAAAAGCACCAAATGAAAGGATTAGCAGTGTAACAAATTGTATTGACCTCATAAGTACAGTTATTAAGTTGACTGCAAAATTAGCCATACAAAAACGAACCTCCAACAGACTCATTCACAAATAATTGAACGTAAAACGGTTTAGTATGATTTTTTTTCATTTAATACTCAAAGTTCCGGTTTAATCTCGATCAAAGCAGACGATTTTTTAAGAAATTATATCAAGTCACAACTAAAAGAATGCGTATATTGCGAAACTTTTAACCGATACGATTAAAGCAACATGGAGAAAGAGAAGTTTGAATTGGAATTTTTACTAAAGACGTCAACAAAAGTGCTTGATAACATGATTAGTACTCCAAGTGGATTGAGCGAATGGTTTGCTGATGATGTTAACATCAAAGATGATGTCTATACCTTCTTTTGGGATGGAAGTGAGGAAGAAGCAAGGCTTATCACTAAAAAGGCTAATTCTAAGGTTAAATGGAAGTGGTTGGATGACGAAGAAGAAAATATGGATACTTACTTCGAGCTGCGCTATGAAGTTGATCCAATGACAAAAGCCGTAATCCTTACAATTACGGATTTCGCAGAACCAGATGAAATTGAAGAATCGCAGTTGCTATGGGACCAGCAGATTAATGAGTTAAAAAGAGTTTTAGGAGCATAACTCAAAATATTCAATTCATTTGTTCGTTTCCAATGCCGCATACGCTGCTCAAATTCACTTGATTTGAAACGACTCTATTTTTTTGGAATACGCTCGTTTACAGGCCCTTTCCTGGTGACCTTTGCCATCTCCATGTTTATTCTCATCATGCAGTTCTTTTGGAAATACATTGACGACTTAATGGGAAAAGGACTGGATGTAAGTGTTATCGTTGAGCTCTTATTCTACGTTTCTGCAAGTTTGATACCGCTGGCGTTGCCATTAGCGATCCTTCTTTCTTCTATCATGACCATGGGGAATCTCGCCGAAAACAACGAGCTAACGGCCTTAAAAGCCAGTGGCATGTCATTGTACAAGATAATACGACCATTGATGTTCATCGTGATCATAATAGCAATCTGTACCTTCTACTTTGCCAACTATGTTATACCAGTCGCCAATCTTAAATGGCATTCATTGATCTTCGATATACAAAACACTAAGATCTCAACAATTATAACTCCCGGTGTCTACAGTAAAGAACTTGATGGTTACGCCATCAAAGTGGATAGCGGATCGGGGGATGAATTTGAAGGCATCCTAATACATGATCATTCGAACCCGACCGAAATCAAAACGATACGTGCGGAACGCGGAAAAATTTATAAGTCCGACAATGGTAAGTATCTGTACTTCGAAATGGAGAATGGAACCATGTTCGAAGAGCTCGCGCCTCAGGTTCCGGTGTTTAGTGCAGAGGGTAAGCCTCACGGTAAACACAGCAATCATCCTTCACGAAGATCCACTTTCGACCATGCGACGCATAAGATTGACCTTACCGGGTTTGATCTTAGCAGGTCGGAAGAAGAGCTTTTTAAAGACAAACACGAGATGCTGAATGTATTTCAGTTAGATTATGTTGTAGATTCAATACTCAATCATGGAAATGAGATACAACAAAACTTTGTAACAAATATCCGATCATCACACCCATATTTTGTGGCTATTGACTTTGCCAGGAACAATAAGCAACACATTGACACAATAACAGGCGGTGCAGTTGTCTTCGATAAACTCAATCGCGAGCAAAAAATTGAGGCTATAACGAAATCTCAAAGTCAGCTTCGATTAAAAAATAAAAACATTCAGGGTCAAAAGGATTTCTTAGCAACCATCAATCGGGATATAGACCAGTACCTGATCGAATACAACAGGAAGTTCGCTTTAACTGTTGCTATTATTATTCTCTTCTTTATCGGAGCTCCTTTAGGCGCTATCGTTAAACGAGGGGGATTTGGCGCTCCGGTGGTAATCGCAGCACTACTCTTCTTAGTCTACTTTGTGTTATTAACGATCGGTGAAAACCTGGCAAACGCAGGAACCGTCTCACCTGTAGTTGGCATGTGGTTCTCAGCAATGGTCCTGGCTCCTATTGCGTTCATTTTATTAAATGCTGCCGCCAACGATCTTCCGGTACTGAGTAAGGATAATTGGATCAGATTATTTAGAAGAAAACGGTGAAAGTATTCTACATAACAAGTAAGCCTCCCTATCCAGTTATTGACGGCGGATGTTACGCAAGCGCCCAATTCCTTGATCTGCTCATTAAAGCCGGATACGAAGTGGCGCATTTCGCTATTGGAACGCAGAAGCATCCTTTTAATCCGAATTCTTACCCGGATGAAATTCAGGAAAACGCCAGTATTCATGGACAAAACATAAATACAGACGTATCTGCTGTTGATGCCTTTATACACCTATTTAAAAAGGGCTCTTACAACGTTAATCGATTCCATGACAAGAAGGTGGAGCGTACGATGAAGTCTCACATCATCAGTTTCAATCCCGAGATCATCATCTTCGATAGCCTTTATTCTACGCCTTATCTGGAGTTGATTGAAGGTATAACTGACGCCCGGATAATTCTTAGATCACATAATGTGGAATGTGATATTTGGAGCGATATGGCTCGAACAACGACGAATGCGGTCAAACAAGCCTACTTAAAAAAGCTATCCAAGGATCTTCAAACTTACGAAATTGATACAATCAATAAACTAGATTGCACCCTTTGTATAAGCCCGGCTGATCTAAGTCGATACGTGGAATTAGGCGTTGACAGTTCGCTTCACTATATCCCCGTAAACATCCCTGTAACAGAAGCACAACCAGATTACACCAATTGCGATTTACTCCATGTCGGATCTATTAACTGGGAACCGAATAAGGAATCCGTGGAAAAACTGGTTTCCTGGTTGCCCGAGTTGAAGAAGAAACATCCATCTGTCAGACTATGCCTCATTGGCAGCGGATATGATGGAACATATCAACAATTCGATCCCGAAACGATCAAGGAAGAAGGGTTTATTGACAATCTGGAAGAACGATGTATGCAAGGAGGTATACTTGTTACCTTGATAGATAGCGGATCCGGAGTACGGATTAAAATACTGGAAATGATGGCCATGGGCATCCCTGTAATCTCGAACTCCAAAGGCCTGAAGGGTATAGAGACGGATGCCGTGATCAAAGCGGATGACATGGAATCCTTCGTTAATCACGCATCCGAATTACTCGGTAATCAAGAACTGCGTGAAACAATTGGAAAGAAATGCAAGCAACATATACGTGATCATTATAATTTTGAAGACATCTCTGAAAAACTGAATGGAATCCTCGGAAAATCATAAAGAACAGTTACTGGTAGTGCTTTCCCGCTTTCCCTACCCATTGGTGAAAGGAGATAAATTACGGGCGTATCATCAACTAAAAGAGTTATCGAAAGAATTCCAAGTTGTTCTATTTTGTATAAGTGATGAGGAGATTACAGATGCTCATCGTAAAGAAGTAGAATCGATATGTAGCGAATTGATCATTGCGCGCATCACATGGTTTTCAAAACTGACCAATATGTTGATCGCGTTGCTTTCAGGTCGACCGGTTCAAACGGGTTATTTTTACAGTTATAGTGCAAAAAAAAGACTTAACTTATTAATTAAAGAAAACTCCTTTAAACATATTTATTGTCAGTTAATTAGAGTATCGGAGTATGTAAAAAACATACATCATATTCCCAAGACAATTGATTACATGGATGCCCTAAGTTCCGGTGTGCAAAAAAGAATCGCCAATCAGTCCATATTTAGAAGATGGTTATTCCGAATGGAAGCGAAGAGATTGACCAAATACGAGCGACGAATTTTCGATTATTTCGAGCATCATGTCATTATCAGCGAACAAGATAAACAGCTAATTGCACATCCAGATCGAAATAAAATTCACGTGATTCCCAATGGTGTTGACCCTCAATTTCTGGAAGAGCTTGACCGCATTGATCGGTATGACCTGGTGTTTGTGGGCAATATGAGCTACCCTCCCAATATTGAGGCTGTCAGTTATATTAATCAATATCTGTTACCGAAACTTCCGAATGCAACGCTTTTAATATCGGGAGCGAATCCACATAGAAAAGTGATTAGTATAGCTTCAGCCAATCAACAAATCACCTTGCAGGGCTGGACCCGGGACATAAGGAGTGCTTACTTAAGCGGGAAGATCTTTTTGGCTCCTATGATGATAGGTACAGGCATGCAAAACAAGCTACTCGAAGCCATGGCACTGGGAACACCTTGCATTACAACCAGCCTTGCCAATAACGCTTTGGACGCAATCGATGGAGTGGAAATTCTGGTCGGTGATACAGCAGATGAATTGATCAGTCATGCCCACTCCTTGCTCAGTAACGCTGAACGTAGAAAGGAGCTTTCATCCAATGCAAAAAAGCTTATTGTTCGGCGCTATAACTGGGAAAGTACATGCCGACCCCTACTCGATCTTATGAAGATGAAGTCGTGATTTCGATAATTAAATCCGATAATAAGCGTATTTTTGTAGAAAATTTGGGCGATCATGGATATTTCATTAAATACGATTGAAGAAGCAATTGAGGAGATCAAAAAGGGAAACGTGGTTATCGTAGTAGACGATGAAAACCGCGAGAATGAGGGTGATTTTGTTACGGCAGCCCGAAACATTTCTCCGGAGATCATCAATTTTATGGTTACACATGGACGCGGACTTGTCTGTGCCCCGTTAGTAGAAGACCGATGCGACGAGCTTGGTCTGAATCTAATGGTTCAAAGTAACTCAGCAGCATATGAGACACCTTTTACTGTGTCAGTTGACCTTATCGGACACGGCTGTACCACGGGAATCAGTGCGAGTGATCGCTCGAAGACTATACAGGCACTCATCGACCCGAATATTAAACCTGAAGAATTGGGTAAACCCGGACACATCTTCCCTCTTCGAGCCCGTAAAGGTGGAGTTTTGCGCCGAGCAGGACATACCGAAGCAGCGATAGACCTGGCACGTATGGCTGGATTTGAACCGGCAGGTGTGATTGTTGAGATACTAAATGAAGACGGTACCATGGCTCGCCTACCGCAATTAGTCGAAATCGCAAAGAAATTTGACCTTAAGATCGTTTCCATTGAAGATCTGATCGAATATCGGATTAAGACAGAATCGTTGATCGAGCCTGTAATAGATGTGCAGCTTCCGACCAATATTGGTGACTTCAAATTGCATTTATTTCGCGAGACTAATTCCGGAAAAGAACATCTGGCCTTGGTGAAAGGAGAATGGGATGAATCTGAACCAATATTAACGCGTGTACATTCCTCTTGTATGACGGGAGACATCTTCGGATCTTGCCGTTGCGATTGCGGACCACAGCTTCATAAAGCCATGGAGTTAATTGAAAAGGAAGGTAAAGGAGTTATCATCTATATGAACCAGGAAGGTCGTGGAATTGGACTCACCAACAAACTAAAAGCCTACAAGTTACAGGAAGAAGGATACGACACACTGGAAGCGAATATCAAACTCGGATTTAAAGCAGATGAGCGCGATTATGGTATCGGAGCTCAGATCTTACGAGCGCTAGGTGTGAGTAAGATGAAGCTGATGAGCAACAACCCCAAAAAGCGCACAGGACTTATCGGGTATGGACTGGAGATTGTTGAAAATGTGGCTTTGGAGATCGAAAGCAATCAACACAACGAGCTTTACCTGAAAACAAAGCGCGATAAGATGGGACACTCTCTAAAATTGAATAAATCTTAATGCTAAAGGCCTCCAACATACAAAAGTCTTTTGATCACTTACAGATACTAAAAGGAATTGATCTGGAAATCGCCACAGGTGAAATCGTTTCAATCGTTGGATCTTCCGGAGCGGGAAAAACGACTTTACTTCAAATACTGGGAACTCTAGACACTCCTGATGAGGGAACAATCGAAATCAATGGAGTGAATCCATTCAAGCTTTCCAGCAAGAAATTATCAGCATTTAGAAATCAACATATAGGATTCATCTTTCAATTTCATCAACTTCTCCCAGAGTTCACTGCTTTGGAAAACATCACGCTTCCGGCACTCATTAAGGGAGTTAGCATGAAAGATGCACGAGCTGAAGCATATCGATTATTGGAGGTCCTTGGACTAGAGGAGCGTTCCGAGCACAAACCAAGTGAGCTCTCCGGTGGTGAGCAACAGCGTATTGCCGTTGCACGATCATTGATCAACAAGCCATCTGTGATCTTAGCGGACGAACCATCAGGAAATCTTGATAGTAAAAACTCACGTGAGCTACACGAGCTGTTCTTTAAATTGCGTGATGAATTCAATCAAACTTTTGTCATTGTCACCCATAATGAAGACTTAGCGAAACTCACTGATCGAAAATTGACCATGTCTGATGGTCAAATTTTATAAGCACAACCAAATGGAGCCTGAGGAATTAAAGGAATATCTCGATTTCAAGGCAGATCAATATGAAAACCCAAACTTCATTGAATCGGATCCGATTCAGTTGGTACATCAATTCAATAATCGTGAAGACATGGAAATCATTGGATTTCTTGTTTCGACTATAGCCTGGGGAAATCGAAAGATGATCATTCGAAGTGGTGAAAAGCTTATTGACATTATGGGGAGCAGCCCTCATGATTTCATCATGAATTACAAGGAAAAAACGCAGCCTGCCTTCGTTCATCGCACTTTTAACAGTAATGATCTGGACTTTTACTTCCGTGCCTTACACGCCATCTATCAGAACGGGACACTTGAGAAAGCATTTGCCGTTCACCCCGAAATTGAAGGCATCAAAGGTCGAATAGTAAATTTTAGAAATGAATTCATTCGTACCGATCATCTTCCCCGCTCTGAAAAACACCTTTCCAATCCAATTAAAAATTCTGCATCAAAAAGATTGAACATGTTTTTAAGATGGATGGTTCGGAGTCCCAAAAAAGGTGTGGACCTCGGTATCTGGAAAGAAATAGACCCTTCAGAATTATACATTCCACTTGATGTTCATACGAGCACCACTGCCAGAAAGCTTGGCCTGCTTACGCGAAAGCAAGACAACTGGAAGGCATTGGAAGAGATCATGGATACTTTAAAAAGATTTAATCCCGATGATCCTGCGAAATACGATTTTGCGCTTTTCGGAGTCGGAGCATTCGAAGAAGACCTTTAATCTTTAAAGTGTTATTTTAGAGTACTTATGGAACCCGTGATCGACTTACAAACAGAATGGACGGCATTATGCTCACATTATTCTAAGAATGATGAATTGATCCAATCTTTTTGGCAGGAAATTGAAAAGAACCACCGTGATGACGACAGACACTATCACAATCTCGATCATTTACGCTTTATGTACGGTCTGTTCGAATCCATTCGCGAACATCTGGACAATCCTAATGCTGTGCTATTTGCTATCTTCTATCACGACTATGTTTACGATGCATCAAAAAGGGACAATGAAAAGAGAAGCGCCGAAATAGCAGAAGAAAAAATGAAAAAACTGGATGTTGATTCTGACACGATCCATCGTTGCACGAAGCATATTCTTGCTACTGCGAAACATGAAGAGAGCTCTGATCCGGACACCAATTATTTACTCGATCTCGATCTGGCTATATTGGGTGCTGAAACGGAACACTACTTTGCCTACGCTAAAAGCGTTCGTGAAGAATACAACATGTATGATGAACTCACCTATTTGAATGGCAGGAAAAAAGTGCTCGACGATTTTCTTTCAAGGGAACGAATCTTTCACACGAAGCCATTTCACAGGTTGTTCGAAGAGCGTGCAAGAGCAAATATTTTAGAGGAATTAACAGCGATATAAACACGATTAATTAAATTCGTTTTATGGCAGATAAACACAGGTATAAGTTTAAAGACATTCAATGTTATTTGTACGCAGACTGGTTAGCAGCTGAGAAAAGATTTCGCACAGTCTACATTGAACAGGACACGGATTGGATCAGCGCAGCTGTTTCTTTTTACAACATTTTATTTGACGAAGAGCAATGGGCCTGTAAGATAAGATTGGTCTGCCAAAAGAAAGAAGGCGCTAACTGGGCAACAGCTTTCTATGACAAAACGGAAGACGTAACGGTTAATACTAACCAGGACGTCGTAATCCATCGGGCCGGATGGGGAAACGAAAACAAAACATTCTGGAAGAAAGGCCATTATCGCTGGACCGCTTATATCGATGATGTAGAAGTTGGTAATAAAGAATTCTATGTCGAAAATGCCGGACAAGTCACTCTCGACAACAATCCGTATCTGAGAATAGACAGCATTAAGTTCTATGAAACCGATACGAAGGAAATCCCCATGGGTGAAAGAAAATACCTGACTCAATTTAAAAAAGGCGCTACACGCTATGTCAACACGGAGCTGATGTTTTCGAATACACTTGGTGGAGAATGGTATGGGGAATTTGAGTTTCTCTATATCAACAAAGCCAATGACCAGTTAAAAGGGAGAGACACTCGTATCGTAAAAGTTGACAAAAATATTGAAGTCGTAACCATCGGCTATGGTGCGATGGATACGCGTACATGGATCGAGGGTGAATACGAAATGCATCTCTTATTCATGGGAACGAGAATTGCAGTTGCGCCATTCACAGTAGGTACGGATTGGATCGAAGGAGATCCTGCTGTCAGCAATAAGCCCGCCACCAGCAACGTAACACAAACACAAGCTGTAGGTGAGGTTGACGAGAAGTCCTTGGATGAACTACTGGATGACTTCGACCGATTGATCGGATTGAATGAGATCAAATCTCAATTGAGAAATTACATTGGCTATTTCCAATATGAAAAGCTGCGGGCTGAGAAAGGGATCGACAATCAGAAAAAAGCAAAACTGCACGCAGTATTTACAGGTAACCCCGGAACGGGAAAAACAACTGTAGCAAAGAAATTAGGACAGATCTACAAGGCGCTTGGTATCCTCTCAAAAGGGCACGTTCATGAAGTCGACCGGGCGGATCTGATAGCAGAGTACATTGGTCAAACAGCTCCTCGGGTAAAAGAGGCCATCAGTCTCGCGAGAGGAGGAATCCTTTTTATTGATGAAGCATATTCTTTATATCGGGAAGATTCACCGCGGGATTTTGGTCACGAAGCCATCGAAATTCTATTAAGAGAAATGTCGGAAGGACCAGGCGACCTCATCGTTTTGGTTGCAGGATATCCGGAGGAAATGAATGCGTTCATTAACTCGAATCCGGGACTTAGATCACGCTTTCAACAGTATTTTACTTTCACAGATTATGTTCCGGATGAATTGATCCAGATTGCGGATTACGGTCTGGAGAACAGAAGCCTAAGTATAACAGAAGAAGCTCGTGGATTCCTTTACAGCCAGCTAACCAGAGCATACAGAGATAGGGACAGAACTTTTGGAAATGCCCGATATGTGATGTCATTGGTTGATGAAGCCAAGATGAATTTGGCACTCAGGCTCGTTGCAGAAAAGAAGATGGACAAAATGTCGAAAGACAAATTATCGACGATCGAGCTTGAAGACTTTAAAAAGATCTTTAATACGGGCGAAAGAAAGAACCTATCATTTGAAATTGATAAGACCTTGCTACAGGAATCACTCAGTGAACTGGACAACATGATCGGTCTTGACAGTATCAAAATGCAAATTCGGGATTTGGTTAAGCTCGTAAAGTATTATCATGAGATCGGCAAAGATGTATTGAATCAGTTTGTCCTGCACACGATCTTTATTGGTAATCCTGGAACAGGTAAAACCACGGTAGCTCGGATTTATGCGAAGATCTTTAAGGCTCTTGGCATCATTGAAAGAGGTCATTTGATTGAATGTGATCGTGAATCACTTGTAGCAGGATTCTCCGGTCAGACATCCGCTAAAACAGCAGCTGTCGTTGATAAAGCCATTGGCGGAGTTTTATTCATTGATGAAGCCTACTCTTTAAAGCTGGGAGATAACGATTCATTTGGTGCGGAAGCGATCAACACCATACTTAAGCGTATGGAAGATCGAAATAAAGAGTTTATTGTGATCGCTGCGGGTTATCCGGACAACATGAAGGAATTCCTCGAATCGAATCCGGGATTGAGCTCGCGATTTGAGCAAACAATCAAGTTTGAAGATTACAATGAAGAGGAGTTAATGCAGATCGCTGAGATCATGTTGGGCTGGGATGATCTGAAAGCAGATGATAAAGCAAAAGAATCCCTTAAGGAAACATTTACAACAGCTGCTCAGAACAAGGATAAGTTCTTCGGAAACGGCCGTTATGTTCGTAACATCATTCAAACGATCGTCAAGAATCACAGCTTACGTATGGCTAATTTGCCAGCTAAAGAGCGTTCAAAAGCTTTAATGAGCACGGTCACACTGGAAGATCTTAAGAACCTCCCGGTATCGACCTTAGATTACAGCAAGAGAAGGTCGATTGGATTTTAATTCTTTCATTAACTTAGTCATTCACTAAAATTTAATACACAATGAAACATTTATTCAGTACAATATTGATGTTATCACTACTCTTTTCAACTGCTTGTAGTGGTGGCTCAGATCAATTAGAAGATGGAAATGAGTCAGACGATGACACCGTAATGACACAGGAAGAAGCTCAGGAAGAGCTTGATGAAATAACTGAAACTGTTGGCCTTTCTAAGGAAGTCTCTATTCTAAACGAAAGTGATATCGATAAGTTCATCGAAACCATTGTGCCGATGACGAAAGAATTGGAAGCGCTTAGTCTGGAAATTGAAGAAAGCTCACCAAATGATCAAAACTGGGAAGCGATGCTGGCTCAACCGAAAGTCGTTGCAATTTTGGATAAGTACGGATGGGACAATGGATTCTTCGCTAAATCAATGGTGATCTCCATGGGCTACGCTTATGCGAAAGGCATGGAAGAATACGATAAAATGGAAGATGATGCTGCCAGTCAACAAGCAAAGACGATGATGAAGCAAATGATGGGTCCGATGATGGAACAAATGAATGATGCTGACCTGGCATTAGTTGCGAGCAACACGGCGAAGCTGGATGACGTCATTAATGAGATGAACGAGATGGATCGTTAAGAAAAATGGATCTTATATAAAAAGCCTGCTCACTGAGCAGGCTTTTTTGTGTTAATTATCCTCTTTTATTCCTCACATAAATCAGCTTATGCCTGGTATTTGGTTGATCACGCTGTTCGATCTCGAATTCCTTGAGTGACTTAAAGAAAGGTGTCATTTTCTCAAATCCGAAGTTACGTGGATCAAAGTTCGGTTGCTTTTTCATGATCAATGAACCAACATCTCCAAGAAATGCCCATCCTTCATCATCTCCGAGGTCATCCACAGTAGATTGCAAAAGACGCATCAACGTTGGCGTGATCGATTGAAGGCTTGCTTTTTTCTCCTTCCCTTTCCCTTGATTCTTAAGTGTTGGATTCAGGATTTCCAGGTAAATGAACTTATCGCACGCCACGATGAATGGATCCGGAGTCTTCTTCTCTCCTATTCCATAAACCACCTTTCCTGCTTCGCGCAGACGTGTGGCTAGTTTCGTGAAATCGCTATCGGACGAAACAAGACAAAAACCATTGACATCTCCTGAATATAAAATATCCATAGCATCGATGATCATTGCTGAATCCGTTGCATTCTTTCCCGTTGTATAACCATACTGCTGAATGGGAGAAATCGCGTTTTCCAGAAGGACGTTTTTCCATTTAATTAAATGTGGCTTGGTCCAGTCTCCGTATATTCTTTTAATGGTCGGTGTTCCGTATTTGGTGATCTCCTCCATCATCTCTTTGATGTATTTGGATGGGACATTATCACCGTCGATAAGCACCGCCAGTTTTGTGTTTTCTATCATAATTGACATTAAATTTACGCATAATAACGCATCACAAGAAATTCTTATCTTTAATTGTATGAAAAAGCTTTTAGTATTATATCCTGTGTTGTTATTCTCATTTTCAAGTTTATCACAGTCTGTCATCCAAAGCTTGACCATTACCCCCCCTTCTCCTATTGCGCTCATCGATACAATCTACATCTATGCAGATCTCCAATTTCCAAGTTCAGGCTGTGAACTCGACACCATGTCATATGATATAGTTGGAAATAACATTCTTGCGGGAACACATCACTGTCTGGGCATGTTGACTACCATTTGCAATACAGCGGACACTTTTAAAATCAATCCTTTACCAGCCGGAACATATACTTTCAATCTTACCTTAACGACTGGCATGGCGCCAGCTCCTTGTAATCCAGGTATAGTGGTTGACGATAATGATTCCATTTCTTTTGAAGTTATAGAGATTATAGGGATTGAAGAAAATAAAATCAAGGAGGCCAGACTTTATCCTAATCCTGCCTTGGATAAACTATATCTTGATAACTTGCCTTATAAGACCCTATCAGCAAGTATTTATTCAGTAGAAGGTAAATTATTAAAAACAGTATCTTTTCCAAATGGAGAGATTGACATAAGTACTCTCACTGGTGGAATTTATTGGCTTATCCTGATTGATCAGAGCAAAGCTCATCGCTACCGATTTAACAAAACTGATAAATAAATCTTGGATAAAGCTCAACTCGGACTTCGTGAAAACTGGCAACAATTTACATTGCTTGTCATTGTCAATGCATTCGTCGGTGGTATGGTTGGATTGGAACGGTCCATTCTTCCTGAAATTGCAGAGGTAGAATTTGGCATGGCAGCGAAGACAACTATTCTCTCATTTATCATCGTCTTTGGCATTGTTAAAGCCGTAACGAATTACTATACAGGCGCTTTTGCAAATCTATTTGGGCGAAAGAGACTCTTGGTTCTAGGCTGGATCATTGGCCTTCCTATTCCATTTATCCTGATGAACGCCGGAAGCTGGAACTGGATAATAGCAGCAAATGTTCTATTGGGTATCAACCAGGGATTGACCTGGAGCAGTACGGTTGTGATGAAGATCGATCTGGTGGGAGAAAAAAATCGTGGCTTTGCCATGGGACTGAATGAATTTGCCGGATACGTAGCAGTTGCTGTTGTTGCACTATTCACCGGTTGGATTGCGGCAACATATGGCGTTCGACCATACCCGTTCTATCTTGGGATTGGTTTAAGCGGACTCGGACTTTTGGTGAGTATTTTCCTTATCAAGGATACACGGCACCACGTATCGCTGGAGAGTCAAAAAAGTGAGGTAAAGAAACTGGATAATGTATTTATCGATACTACTTTAAGACATCCGAATTTGAGCTCGATAAGTCAAGCAGGACTGGTTAACAACCTCAACGATGGAATGATATGGGGGATTTTACCCCTACTTCTGGCTAGTCTTAAATTTGAATTAGCCGATATTGGTATTATTGCATCTATTTATCCTGCCGTGTGGGGATTCGGTCAACTATTTACCGGTAAAATGGCCGATCACTTTAACAAAAAACGCATACTATTCTATGGTATGTTAATGCAAGGTATCGCATTGATCCTTTTTCCTATGGCCGAAGTGTATGTTCATTTTGTTGTTCTTTCAGTGATCCTTGGACTCGGTACAGCCCTGGTCTACCCTACCTTTCTTGCGGCGGTTGCTGACAATACGCATCCACAAGACCGAGCGAAAAGTATCGGGGTATTTCGACTCTGGAGGGATCTCGGATACGCTTTTGGAGCCATTATAACAGGTATTCTGGCTGATTATTTCAATATCGGAACAGCTATATACACCATAGCAGGCTTAACCCTGATCTCATCTTTTGTCATTTTATTCCGAATGAAGTAAAAAGCGTTAAAATTGAAAAAGATGCGTTCTAGAATTTTATCTTTGACTTATGAAATTCTTGTATCCTGAATTCTTATGGGCATTATTGGTCTTATTGATCCCCATCATTATTCACCTCTTCAATTTTAAGCGATACAAGACACTTTACTTTTCCAGCCTTAAATTCATTAAGAGTGTAGACCAGAGGACTAAAAGCACACAGCGCCTCAAGAATATTCTGATTCTGATCAGTAGAATTCTCGCTTTCACCTTTCTCGTATTCGCATTTGCACAACCTTACATTAGCTCAGAAGAAGAAGATACTACACCAAACACAAATATCACCTGCATCTACATTGATAACTCCTATTCCATGCAAGCTCTGGGACCTGAAGGCGAATTACTTTCAGAGGCACGTGAAAAAGCGCGTGAAATAGTTGAAAAGGCTCCGGTTGACGCATTGTTTATTATTGGAACAAATGAAATGACCGGTCGTGAAGAACACTTGTTGAATAAGGCGGACGCTTTCGATAAGATTGATCACATTGAGCCATCGCCGCTCTCAAGATCCATCAGCGATATACTGAACTGGCAGGAAGGTATTATCGATGGAACCAGCGGGGATAGTAAAAAATCAGCCATTCAGTATATACTTTTTAGCGATTTCCAGAAAGGTACCCAACCGATGTCCGAAAGAGCTAAAAGTGACTTAAAGTACTTCCCCGTTCAAATGGTCCCTGAGAATACCGACAACCTCTACATTGACTCCGTGTGGTTTGAGTCCGTTTTAAGAAAAGTCAATAATAACAATCAGATCAGTGTAAGAATAGTCAACAATAGCAATACTGCAAAAGACAATGTGGAATTGAATATCAGCATAGGAGAGCTTCGAAAGACGATCTTTGTTGATGTTCAAGCAAATGCGGAAGAGGTTGCTACGTTTTCTTATATGGACAAGAAGAGCGGTTTCATCAGTGCCAGGGTGAGCATCTCCGATCGCCAGGTATTCTTTGACGATATATACTATTTCTCTTATGAGGTACGGGATCGATCAAACATATTGATCATCGATGGCGAAGACGCTGTTGACAACATAAAATTGGCTTATAGCCTGGACGACTATTACGAGATCAGGTCAAAAAATATTACCAGCCTGACAATTGAAGATTTTTCGAATGCCGACCTGATCCTGTTGAATGGAGTTAATGGACTGTCTTCCGGAATACAAACCTACCTCAATGATTACTTGTTGACAGGTGGGTCTGTTGCATTATTTCCGGGTACCGAACCAAATGAGAATGAATGGACCTCTTTCCTTTCACAACATAAAATGCCAGGAATTGGGTCATCCATTTCCAGTGGAACAAAGATCAAAGAACTGAATTATCAGGATCCTTTTTTCAAGGGAACCTTTGACAAGGAAACCAAGAACCTCAACCTTCCGAGTGTATCTAAAGTCTTTCGATCGATTAACCGCAACAGTCTTGCAACAAATGTCATAACACTTCAAAATGGCGAACCACTCCTAAGTTATCGGTCAGGTAATAACAATATCTTCATGTTTTACAGCTCGCTTGATAGTCGTTTCGGAAACTTTACCAGAGATGCACTCTTTACAACAATTCTGTACCGAATGGCTGAACTATCTCAACGGAAACAACCATTAAGTGTGACGATAGGAGAAAATACCTTGTATCCCGTTTATCGCAAAGTCGACCGCCAAAGAGCCGTAAAGGTTCAAAACAACAACCATGAATTTATTCCACAATTGACAGAAAAAGCAGGTGTAACCTATTTGGTGCTAAACAAACAGGACAATCAAGGCAAACTGAGTGTGGGTAATTTCGATATTGTTCAAGATGAGCGAATTGGAGTCATAAGTTTGAATAATAACCGGATAGAATCACAGCTTGAATCCTACAGTGAAGATGAGATCAAATCCCTCTTCGGAACTGAGAATTCTGACCGTGTCGAATTGAATGAAATGAGTAGTGAATCATCCTTTTCTTCAAGGAATATTGATAAACCAATGAGTTATTGGAAGATTTGTATCATTATAACCCTTATTTTTGTAATCGCTGAAATGCTCTTAGTACGTTTACTTAGATAGACAACACAACTTTATGAAAGTACTCCTTAAGCAAGCCAGAATAGTCGATGAAGGATCTAAGTTTCATTTGAAGAAAAAAGACATTCTTATCGAAAAAGGCGTTATCAAAGAGATTAAGGATAAGATCAGTGCTTCAAAATCAATCAAAGAAATTTCCGGAAAAGACCTTCATGTATCATTGGGTTGGACTGATCTCAAAGCAAATTTCTGTGATCCGGGATTTGAACATAAGGAAACTGTTCGTACAGGATTAAAAGCAGCAGAGGCCGGCGGCTACACCCATGTGGGAATTCTTCCAAGCACGCTGCCCGTTGTCGACGGGAAAAGTCAGATTGAATATCTACTGAAACAAGGTGAAGGTTCTGTTTGTAGTGTCCATGCGATAGGTGCTATTACAGAAGGAATGAAGGGTGAAAACCTTTCGGAAATGTATGACATGTACCAAACCGGTGCCCGACTCTTCTCAGATGACCTGGTTCCAGTTAATTCGGGAATCATGTACAGGGCACTTCTCTACAGTAAGAATTTCGGAGGAAGAGTAATGGCTTTCTCGAGGAATCAATTCGTCTCAGGAAAAGGCCAGGTGAATGAAGGCATGGCCTCAACGAAAACCGGACTCAAGGCGGATCCATCGATATCAGAGATCATAGAGATCGAAAGAAATATTCGTTTACTGGAATACACTGAAGGAAGACTTCATCTCACAGGCGTTTCAACTGCTGAGGGGGTTGATCTAATCAGAAAAGCAAAAAAGAAAGGACTGGACCTAACATGCGATGTCCATGCTTCACACCTGATATTCAATGAAGAGGATGTTCTTGGTTTTGACTCGAATTACAAGCTGCTTCCTCCGCTTCGATTTGAATCAGATAGAAAGAAGTTGTGGAAGGGAGTATTGGATGGAACTATTGATTGCATTGTCTCAGATCACCGCCCGATGGATAAAGAGGAAAAAGACATTGAGTTCGATAATGCTGAGTTTGGAACGATATCGCTCCAAACGGTATTCGCATCTTTACAGGAGGCAAAAGAGTTTGATTTGGAATCAGTAATCAAGGCACTTACAAAAGGTAGAAGCATGGTCGGTCTTGAAGAAAAAAGCATTGCAGAAGGTGCTGCAGCTGACTTGACGATATTCTCTACCAAAGAAAAGTGGACGCTAACTAAGGGAAATATTGAATCAAAAACTTTAAATTCGCCATTCTTAGACAAAGAATTGACAGGAAAGGTAATTGGCGTCTACAACAATGGAAGGTTAGCGAGCAAATAATAAGGCATGGCGACGAAGAGGAATTTTATCAGGCAGTTTTGGAAAGACAAACAAATGGTGGGAGCTATTAGTCCCAGTACTAAATTCCTCGGGGAGAAGATGATCGAAAACGTCGATTTCGACGAATCAAAATTAATAGTTGAGCTTGGACCTGGAACAGGGGTTTTTACCGACCTGATAATCAGTCGCATGCATCCAGATGCAAAACTACTTGTATTCGAGTTAAATGACAGCTTTTATCATGCGTTGGAGAAACGGATTAATGATCCTCGCGTCCAAGTAATCCATGATTCTGCTGAGCACCTTGAAAAATACCTGGACGAGGGAGAAAAAATGGACGTCATTATCTCTTCACTCCCACTTATGGTGTTTAATGAAAAACTGAGAAATGCTGTAATAAGTGCTTCTCACGATGCTCTGAAGCCAAACGGAAAGTATGTGCAGTTTCAGTATTCGCTACAATCGAAAAAATTGCTTCAATCGGTCTACAATGATGTCTCAGTGAAATTCACCATGAAAAATTTCCCGCCGGCATTTGTCTACACCTGCTCAAAGGCATGACACCCCTTCGTTATTTTATTCTTTACAAACCCTACGGATATCTTTGCCAGTTTACAGGAGAGAAAGAGGATAAGCTATTAGGCGATCTCTATGATTTTCCAAAGGATGTTTATTCTGTGGGTAGATTGGATAAAGACAGTGAAGGGCTCCTTATTCTGACGAACGATAATCAATTAAAGACGAGATTACTGGACCCGGAATCAAACACGGAGAAAACATATTTGGTTCAGGTAGATGGCCAGATTACAGAAGAAGCTATTCAAAAACTATCGGATGGGTCAATTCGAATTAAGCACAAAGGCGAAGATTATCAGGTGAAGAAGGCTCATTGTGAAATCATCACTGATATCTCTATTGAAGATAGAGATCCGCCTATCAGGTTTAGAAAGAATATTCCTACAAGCTGGATTCAACTGACGATCACAGAGGGAAAGAACCGACAAGTTCGAAAAATGACTGCTGCTGTGGGTTTCCCTACTCTACGCTTGATACGCACTAGAATTGGCCGTATTTCCCTTGAAAACATGCAAATCGGAGAAGTTCGGGAGCTGGAACAGATTACTCTTTAATACCTACCGTTAAATCATCCAATCTGATTTTGGCATATACTTTGGTTATCTTAAGGTAAATTGATTCGTCATGAATACAACTACGGAAATAGCAAAAGCTTTAAAGCTTAGAAAAAAAGTAAAGAAGAACAAAAATGGATTCGATTCTGCGCTAATGAATCTTGGCGTAAGTCTAAGCAAATAGCTTAATCACCTCCACCACCTTCACCTTCGGTAGGAATTTTCAGTTTCTTATCCAGGTTACCGAACTTATAGGAGACGGTAAGATAAAATCTGCGGGTTAACCATTTGAACTCCTGATACTGGCTCACACCTTCCCTATCCAACCACACGGTAAAACCTTTTCGATTAAACACATCAGTTACTTTAAAGACCAGCGAAAGCTTCTTATCCATCAATCTCCTTTCAAGTGAAAGGTCCAGTCCAGGTCTGCGTTGAACCTTTCCCTGTGGAGTAACCCATGGAGCGGTATATCGATAATTGATCTGAAATGAAGAGGTCTTTTTCCAAAAATCAATACTTGTAATTGCCTTTGCTCCCCAATTGACACCGCTGTTGTTCCAGTCGTTGCCCGGACTATCATCGTAGTAATTCTGGAAGTTTCCATTGATCGAAATTGTGCTTTTGAACCAATCAACCGGCTTTACGATAAACACACCCTCGAAGCCCGTGCTTTCACTTCTATCAATGTTTCCCCAAGTAAGTTTGGAGACATTGTTATCATAATAAACGCGAACCCTATTAATGACATTTGTGGTGTTTCGGTAAAAAACACTCAAGGTCATAATGAATTTCTTCTTGGTGAATGAATACCCCAAATCATAGGAATCAATGTATTCTGGCTCTAAAAATGGATTACCCGCGTGTAAATTGAAGGGATCCGCATAACTTGTAAATGGATTCAATTCTCTTGAACTTGGACGATTGATCCTTCTACTGTAACTGATACTCGCTTCTGAGACATCGCTAAAATCGTATTTGATATGAGCTGAAGGAAAAATATTGAAGTAATACAAATGCTGTTCTAATCCTTCACTAATCAGATTGGGTTCCTGAGTAGCATACTCTGGCCGGAGACCTACCTGATACTTAAACTTCTTACGTTCTTGTCCAAAAATTAAATATCCACTTGTAACGGAAGCCGTATAGCTATACTCGTAATTAGCGAGAGTGTCTTCTATGTATTCTCCCGACAGTGTATCCCTTGTTTCAGATACTGTATTTAGAGACTCGTATGACTGAATTGTTTTAACACCGGCTTCCATTCTACCCCGGATTTTCTCAAAGACATAACTGAAATCAGATTGAGCGGTGGTGATTTGACGGTATTCGTCATTTGCTAACCTTTGTTCCAGATCTGCTATTGGCAGACTTTCGCCATTCGAATCAAGATAGCGTTGTGTGTAGAACCCTTTTATGTCACTTGACCCAATGGACTGATTAAGGTTAATTGACCATTCACCCATATCTTCATTAAAGACTCTTTTAAAATTTAAGTTGGCATCCATGTTCTTTCTTTGTCGAGGGTCTTCCGATATTCGGTTCCATTTATCGATAACCGTTGTGGTGTCATCCGTATACAAGGTGCTTTCCAGATCTCCCGTCCGGATACGGTCTCCCAATGAACCTGTTCCTGAGAAGGATATGGTATTTCGGTCATTGAAGTAATAATCCATTCCTAAAACAACCGTATTGCCCATTCTATGGTCTGTACCTTCCCGTTCCTGAATAAAATTGGTGACGCTATCCTCTGTGATATCCTTTTCAATGTCACTGTATCGGTTTCGATAACCATCTCTGTAATTAAATGAGTAATTACCAAAGACATTGACCTTATTCGCCCGATACGCATATGCCAGATTCGCCTCGTATAGATTTCCGGTGGCTCCAGTAGCAGAAATAAGTCCACTCGACCCTTTTACCTTGTTCTTTTTGAGGACGATGTTAATGATGCCGGAAGTACCATCGGGATCATAGCGTGCAGATGGATTCGTCACGACTTCAATACGTTCAATGGAGTTAGCCGGTATTACGTCAAGCAGATTCTGACCATTACCCATCGCCAAAGCGCTTGGTCTGCCGTCGATTAGAATAGTCACATTACCATCTCCTCTCAAACTAATATTTCCGTCCTGGTCAACTTCAATAGAGGGAATGTTATTCAATACGTCTTCCACACTTCCCCCTCTAACAGAAATATCTTCGGATGTGTTGTAGATCTTTTTATCGATTCCTGCTTTCAGGACATCCAATGAACCAACGGCAACTACTCCTTCAAGCTCTAGGGTCTTATCCAGCACAAGTTGAATGGGGTCAAGTGTTAGGTCCTCATCTTCACCGATCGGCTTGAGATCATAGAACATAGGCTCATGTCCAGCAAAGGTTATCTTTAAGTAGTAATCACCCGATTCGAATTCAGTCACTAAAAAGTTACCGGTTGAATCCGTAACGGCTCCACTTGCTACTGTGCTATCACTATCTTTAAATAGGCGTACCGTTGCGTACTCGATGGTTTTTCCATCCGCATCAAGAATTTTACCGGATATTGATTGGCCATACCCAATAAAGGAAAGCGTGATAAATAAGACAGAAAATGCCGCTCTCATTAATCTCTCAATTTATCCAGAAGATCACTCAGTTGCTGTGCTTCTTTATCGGTCAGATTAACTTTGAAAATCTCCTCCTTCTCCAAAGCTTTATCAATTTTAGTAAGCAGCTTCAAGCCTTCCTTCGTAATCTTCACATACACTACTCTTCTGTCATTCTCACATCTTTCTCTTGATATCAGGCCTTTATCGATAAGCTTATCCATCAATCTTGTCGTGTTCGGTGATTTCTCAACCATTCGCTCCTTAACCGTATTTACAGCTAGTGTATCATTAGCTCCTCGAAGGATTCGCAAAATATTGAATTGGGGCATTGTCAGATCAAACTTGCTCATAAAGCGATTCTGGATCGCCGCCATATAATTGGATGTGTATCTGACATTTACAACGGCCCTCATCTTGGGAGAAGTAAACTTTGAATTAATTGCATCATCGATTTTCATGGCGCTAAATTAACTACCATGGTATTATTTACCAATTATTAGTGCCAGAAATATTGAAAATCTTCTTCTTTGGGAGTTTTGTCGAATGAAATAGAGATGGTATGTTCTCCAGGTAAAAGATTGACAAAGTTGCTTTCGTACTGGATTCCAAAGTCAGAAGATGTTATCCAAAAATCTCTTAAAAAGCGATCGTTCGTGATTTTTAAAGTCGCAGTCTTATTGTTTTCATCAACATCCAGAAGCTCCACCGTAAAATCTGATCGTTCCGCCGGTTTATAGCGAGAACTATTGATCTGTACAAATGAACGTTCGTGGTTTGTTCCGTCATACGTCCATGAAATTCTGATTAATCGACTTTTTGGTTTGGAACACTTTTTAGATTCTTCCCAATCAAGTATTTCTGAATCCACTCCTTTTAAACCACGCTCGAAACTCCTCTTCCACTCGGTCTGCAACTTGCCTTTCAGGTTGTATTCTTGAATGGCCACATCGACGTTTACACGTTTCAAAGAGTTCACAACCAAGTAATAGTCACGGTCCTCAAGGTCATTGAATTTTTCAACCACCGACACATCCAGATAATCATCTTTTATACGGTACTGTAGGGCTTTCTTGTTGTTGTAGTAATCAGTGCTTGACCAGGACGATACCGGCCAGCAATCGTTTAGCTGCCAATACAGCGTTCCTCCACATCGTGGGGCATCTATGCGATGTCCCGCTACGGCCATGCTTACGGCGAGGGATTGTGTCAACTGACTATAGTATACAAACTGTTTAAAGTCTTCAGGTTTACCGTAGAGTCTTTTAGCATGCTTGAGGATCATATCATTGCCGACGTAACTTTTTTGGTGCTGCTTCATAACCTCAGAGCTGATATCCCAGTCTGCTTTAGTTGAAAACGAACGCAATGTATTAAACTCTGGAAAGCTCTGAAAGCCATACTCAGCATTAAAGCGACCAATCTTTTTGCCAAAGTCCTCAATTGGATCCTTGCCATGCCATACCCCCCAATAATGTTGAGAACCATGGTTGTAAAGCTCTTTCTTACCCCAGTTACTAAGCGGCGAGGTATGGATATAAGGAATACTCGTTAGTTCTTCAACAACAGACGGTGCCAGCTGCTTAAAAAGGTCGTCATACGCCTTTTCTATTTCTCTGGCGGAAGCACCATATAAGCCATATTTAATTTGAAACCCCCAATTATGCCAGGCGATATCCACTTCGTTATTACCATTGAACAACATGATTGATGGATGTCCTGATATTCTAGGAACCTGATAATTCAACTCTTTCCTTACATTTTCCAAAAAAGCCGAATCTCCGGGATACATGGAACAGGCAAACATAAGATCCTGCCAAACCATGATACCTTGTTTATCACACTCGTCGTAAAAGGCTTCGGACTGATAGAATCCACCTCCCCAAACTCGGACCATGTTAAAATTAGATTCGGCCATTAAACGAACCATTTCTCGCGTCTCTTCTTCTGTGATTCTCGCCGGAAAGACATCCTGAGGAATGTAGTTCGCACCCTTACAAAAGATCCTTTCATCGTTGATTCGAAAGTAGTAGCTTGTACCCCAGGTATCTTCTTCCTGAACTAACTCAGAATGTTTAAATCCGAAGTTTAATTGAACCGAATCAATCAGTTTATTATCAGTGCTTTTAATTTTAACAACATCATGATATATATAAGGATCTCCGAATCCTCTTGGCCACCATAAATGTGGCTTTTCAACCTCAGCGGTTCGGGTTAATTTCCCATCGATTATTTCAATCTCTTTCTCTCCGAATAACTCACTTTCCCAAAGCAGCTTTCCATCTTCCAGGCCATTCACATAAAGGTCGAATCTGACAGCTCCTTTTTCCTTACTTAACAAGGTTACTTTAGCCGATTTATTATAAATACGATTATGATCGTAAGCGTGCAGAACAGCAGGTTTATTGAAACCCATTGTCACCATTCGAAGCGACCAGTCCCACCCAAACTGATATTGAGGCTTTCTGGTATAAGGCGCAATAGCTATTTCATGTGGATCATTAGGTGCTGGTAGATGGTATTTCGCTTCTTCATATGCTTCGCGATGGAACTTCACGGGAGGCGTAATAATGACTTTAATCTCATTCACACCATACTTTAAGTATTCTTTCACCTGAAAGGAGTGCGGAATAAAGGCATTTTCAGTGCTATCAACAAATTGATTATTGACGAAGACTCTGCCATAGGTATCGATCGACCCGAATTCCAGCTCAAGAAAATCTCGATCAATTTGTGAGGAATCCAGAAATACGATAGATCTGAACTCCCAATAATGCTCTTCTACCCAGTTGAATTTCTTTTCATTGACACCGTAGAATGGATCAGGCAATTCCCCAATCGCCATCAATGCTTCCTGGACACTTCCTTTTTCGCCTAGTTCAATCCAATCATTTGTCCTGGGATGTATAAATCTCCAATCAAGTGTTATGTCTTGTGCCATCCCCATATCAAAGGTCATCCAGCATAATATGAATAAGATCCATCTCATCACCAATCACGGTCGTATTCGGCATCGATAAGCTCTTCCTGACCATCTTTACGCAAAGCGAAATTGAACCCCTTATAAACGCTGTATGCTCCGTACTCACCTTTTTTATTCAATGCGATGAAACCAACCTGCAATCCGGTCAGATCATCGTGCTTCGCTATAATTCGCTCAACAGCTAATTGACAAGCTTCCTGAGGTGACTTACCCTGACGCATCAATTCAACTACCGTGTGACTTCCTGCAATTCTAATAACAGCCTCTCCAACACCAGTCGCCGTTGCGGCACCGACTTCATTATCTACAAACAATCCAGCACCGATGATTGGAGAGTCACCCACTCTTCCATGCAACTTATAGGCCCATCCACTGGTTGTGCAAGCACCGCTTAAGTCTCCATTCCCATCCATGGCTAAGAGACCAATGGTGTCGTGATTCTCGTTGTTGATTTCCGGTTTCTTAAATTCATCCTTGTGCTCTTTTTTCCACTCTTTCCAGTCTTTCTTGACCTCCGGTAATGGCATCTTAGCTTTATCAAATCCATGCATAACAGCAAATTCATAAGCTCCTTCACCTACGAGCATTACATGCTGGGTTCGCTCCATAACAGCTCTTGCAACAGAAATAGGATGTGCTATCCCTTCCAGAAAAGCTACCGAACCACATTTAGAATGATGATCCATTATACATGCGTCCAGTGTCACATGCCCATCCCGATCAGGGCGACCTCCAATACCTACCGAACGATTCGTTACATCCGCTTCCGTAACCATTACACCCTGCTCCACAGCATCTATCGCCGCACCAGAAGCTGAAAGTACTTCCCACGCTTTGCTATTTGCTGCCATACCGTGATTCCATGTCGAAATGACAATTTTCTTTCCTTTTGGATCATTCGTGAATGCTGGCCTCAGTAATTCGCCCGCTCTAACAGGTTTAAATACTCCAACTGCCACTCCTAAAGCACCTAACTTGAAGAATGATCTTCGATTCAACTTTTTCATACTTATTTCCTCAATTCTTTGCTCAGCCAATTCTGATACAAACGAGCATTACGTGCATGTTGACTTCCTGACGCCGTAAAATTATGCTCTCCGCTATAGTTCGGTTTAGCGCACATATAAATATAGTCGACATTAGCCGGATTCAAAACAGCATCTACAACTTCTTCCGGGGTAATACAGATAGGTCCTGGAGGCAAGCCTTGAATTTTATATGTGTTATAATTGCAATCGATATCTCTATGGACGTTTGTGAGTCGCTGCACATCATCTAACTGATGCCCCCAACAAAACTTAAACGTCGGGTCCGATTGTAATTTCATGCCTTTATCAAGACGATTGAGATACAGCTTAGCAATGATCGGCCACTCGTCCTTTAAATGCGCTTGCTCAGAATAAACAATACTAGCCAATGTGACGGCCTGAGAAGGAGATGAAAGTCCCTGCTGTACTAATTTCTTTTTTCTGTCATCGTTCCAGAATAACTTAAATTCATTCGCCATCGCCTCTACAAATGCTTCTGCATCTGTATCGAAATACATCTGATAACGCTTTGGTAGAAAGAGAGCCGGGATTTGTTCTTTTGTGAAGTGGTATTTATCCAGTGTAGCTTGATCATATATGTGATTCACGATTGAAGCTGAATCCGCTATGATGCATTTTGAAATGTTGGATCCGATGTCATAGATGTCTCTGCATCGATTGAAGTCCACATTCACTTTTACTTCGCTAATCCCGTGTCCATTTTCGCCTTTAGTAAATCCTCTGAACAGATCAACCATTTGAGTTCCTGAAAGAATGACATATTTGCCCGCTGCAAAATCACTTGTATCAATGTTGTTTTCTTCAATGACCTCTCTCGCTAGTTTATTGTCAGATATAACTCCATTTTCCTTTAGTAGATCCAACAATTCACTCAAGCGTGGCTCCTCCCTTAAAAGAATCTTGGTTTCCCGGGTATTGACCGTTCGAGTATCTTCACGTAAAAATGATTTAATCTTATCCAGATTAAGAAAAACAACGACCACACCGATCAGTAAGATTATAAAGAATATTATCCGTTTAGACATTTAGAATACAAGCTCTTTTTATCGTTTAACTCCTCTATGAATTTATAGCCAACCGCCTCAAACAGCTTAACGCTTGGCAGGTTGTCATTCTGTACTTTAGCAAAGATCTCATTCACTCCTAACCCCTTTGCCACATCTTCAACTAAAATTACACTTTCTTTCGCAATACCTCTCTGTCGATAATCTCTGTCCGCCACAAGGACCCCTACCTCTGCAGTTCCATTTTCAAAGTCAATTGCAAACAGGTCGACAGTACCTAATTGCTTATCCGTTTCTTTCTCGCAGATAATGTATCGAACTTGCCCGGCTTTGGGTATATCACTCATCGTATCAATCAGATGAAGTATATCCAGTAAAATATATTCACCATCATTTTCACTGAAACGCCAGTTCTCTTTATCATTTTCCCACTGAAGAACGAGCTGCGCATCTTCGACTCTTATAATTCGAATATATACGCCCTCTCCCTTGATCATGCTTTTTTATTACTCAGATAAACATGGATGTCTTCCAGCGTATAGAATGGAATTCCGGCATAATCATTCGGTAAGTGTTTCCCTAAAACAGCAACGACCTGATCTCTACCTAGAAGGGTTGATAAGAGGTCGTGTATGGTATCCTCATTACCTGAACCGAGTATTTTCTTAATTGGCTCCAAACAAGTCGTTTCGTACGCCACTGTTGATTGGTATTGATCAAAAAACGAATTAATCTCCGGAAGCTTTGGAATGGCAAGCTCAATCAATAAAGTGGGAATGCTCTTCTGCTTAATTAAACTTACTATTGAATCGATACCAATGCCGTCATCAATGCCGCCTGATTTCAAACTGAAGTATTTACCCTTTGATGAGATTCCAATATGTGGTGGTGTCTTGTCTGCATTAAATACCCACAAATATGTTTTATCAGAATCGATCTGTGCGAACTCAAGATGACCAACATTCTTGTATTTAAAGCTAGATGCTAATGTTTCCATCGAATACTTTTTCAGCTGGGCCGCACAACCAAATATTATTAAACCCACCATTATTATTCCTCATTCCTTTAACTGATAATTGTCCACCCTTGGTCTGAACAGTTATCTCACCGGATGACATATTATTCTTCACCATATGCACTAAAGCACATGCCGCTACACCAGTCCCACACGACAAGGTCTCATCTTCTACTCCGCGCTCATAGGTCTCAACTTTTATTTCATTTTCTCCTACAACAGACATCAGATTCACATTGATCCCATTTTCTGCGTATACAGAATTATACCTCACAGCCTTGCCAAATTCGACAATATCCAGGTCTTCTTTGCTTTGAATTTTAATATAATGCGGAGATCCTGTATCGAGAACGTAGGCATCCTCATCACTAGCGATGTGATCAACAGGTTTCATTTCAATTTCAATGATATCACCTCTGACAATGGCTTCATGAGGACCGTCAATTCCCATGAAGCTTGCTTTATCATCAATTAATCCAAGTGATTGAGCAAAGGCAACAGAACACCTGGCTCCATTACCACAAAAACTTTTCGAACCATCCGAATTATAATAATCCACTTCAAAATCGTAGCCCTGACACTCATTAATAAGAATCAGACCATCGGCTCCTACCCCGGTTTTTCTATTACAGATTGACTGAATGTCTATGATCTTCAAATCGTCGAATTCACCAGACATATTATCGATCATTACAAAGTCGTTTCCCGTTCCCTGATATTTTGAAAAATGAATTTGTCGCATGAATTACAAAGGTAATTTTATTCGGATGAATAAGTCCATACAGCTTAACATTCTTTAACATGACAAAGAGGCACTATTGCTATCAATTGGCGTTATTATTGTTGTTAAATTCTCGAACTAAAATTATTAGAAAATGAAAGAATTAAAGAGTAATCTAAAAGTATTAGGCTTAGGTTTATTGGGAGGGCTGATCCCTCTTTCTGTTTACACCTTTATGGGAAGCTCCTCTACTGTAGATCATTCTGATTCACTTATGGGAGGATCTAAACCAGATCATGTTTATGCAACAAATTTCAGTGAAAGTGCATTGCCACCTGAAGACTTCGTTTTGGCTTCGGAAAGCAGTGTTAACTCCGTTGTTCACGTAACAACGCAGGTTGTAACAACTTCTTTTCACAGAGATCCATTTTACGAGTTCTTTTATGGACCGGGAGCCGGAGGTAGAGAATTTAAACAGTACGGTTCTGGATCCGGTTCAGGTGTTATTGTTTCCGAAGATGGATATATCGTAACGAATAATCACGTGATCGATAATGCATCTGAGATACAGGTGATCCTTAACGATAACAGGAAGTATGACGCCAAGATCGTTGGGACAGATCCATCTACGGATATTGCCGTTATTAAAATAGAGGAAAGTGGTTTGACCCCGCTACCTCTTGGTAATAGTGATAACATTCACATCGGAGAATGGGTGCTGGCAGTCGGAAATCCTTTTAACCTGACTTCAACTGTTACGGCAGGAATTGTATCGGCAAAAGCCCGAAACATAAACCTTTTTGCAAGTCGTTCCGGAAACGACATCGTACCAATCGAATCATTTATACAAACGGATGCTGCGGTTAATCCCGGCAACAGTGGCGGAGCATTAGTTAATACAAATGGAGAACTTGTAGGAATCAATACGGCAATCGCATCACAGACAGGAAGTTATTCGGGCTACTCGTTTGCCGTACCGGTAAATCTGGTTAAAAAAGTAATGAGTGATCTAATTGATTTCGGAATTGTTCAACGTGGTTATCTGGGTGTTCAGATTTCTGATATAACTCAGGAGCTGGTAGACGAAAAAGATTTACCAAATCATGAAGGGGTGTTTGTAGCTGCCGTAGTTGATGACGGAGGTGCAGATCGCGCTGGAATTAAAGAAGGTGATGTTATTCTGAAGATTGGCAGTAAGGAAATTAAGTCTGTCGCTTCTTTACAGGAAGAAGTTGGTAAACGTAGACCTGGAGACAAAGTCACTGTTACCGTGAGAAATAGCAAAGGATCTGTATCTGTCAAAGACATCGTGTTGCGTAATCGGGATGGAGAAACAAAGTTGGTCTCAAAAGAAGAAGTGAAAAAAAATGTAGCACTCGGTGCAACTTTTCGAGACTTAACCAGTAAAGAGAAAGAGGAGTTAAACATCACGTATGGTGTCAAGATAAAGTCATTGAACGCTGGTAAATTAAAATCACTTGGACTTAAAGAAGGAATGGTGATTACCAAAGTCAATAATGAATCGATCACCAGTGTTGAACAACTCACAGGAAAATTAAACGATAAGTCAAATAAAGGCGTATTGTTGGAGATTCTGACAGAAAGTGGACGCAAGGAATACGTAGGATTCGGACTGTAAGATTAGCTTTCAGTCTCTTAATTCGGAAGTGCGTAATAAAAAAGTCCCCGTTATTTTTGGAATAGAGTATTCTTTCGTCGTATCTTTGCAGTCCCCTTTGTACTTATTTAAATTGTGGAGGTAAAAACATAATGAGACAACTTAAAATTACCAAATCAATTACCAATCGTGAGAGTCAATCACTTGACAAATACTTGCAAGACATTGGTAAGGAAGAGCTAATTACAGCAGAGGAAGAGGTAGAATTGGCAAGAAGAATAAAGCAAGGCGATCAACTAGCCTTGGAGAAATTAACAAGAGCCAATCTTCGTTTCGTTGTATCAGTAGCAAAGCAGTATCAAAATCAGGGTTTAACCTTACCCGATTTGATCAATGAAGGAAATCTGGGGCTTATCAAAGCAGCACAGAAATTTGATGAAACACGTGGATTCAAATTTATCTCGTATGCTGTTTGGTGGATCCGTCAGTCAATACTTCAGGCTTTGGCAGAGCAAGCTAGAATTGTACGTCTGCCATTAAATCAGGTTGGATCTTTAAATAAGATCAATAAAGCATTTTCGAGATTAGAACAAGAATTTGAAAGACCACCATCAGCTGAAGAGCTGGCGGAGGCACTTGAAGTTCCTGAGGACAAGATCAAGGAAAGTTTAAATGTATCAGGACGTCACGTATCTATGGACGCTCCCCTATCTACTTCGGAAGATGGAGGTACGCTTATGGACGTAATGGCCAATTCGGATTCTCCGAAGGCTGACCACGCGTTGATGTCTGAATCATTGCAGAAAGAGATCGAAAGATCACTGAGTACACTTACGGATAAAGAACGTGAGATCATTCGATTGTTCTTTGGAATTGGAATGAATCACGGACTTACACTTGAGGAGATCGGTGCTAAATTCAATCTCACACGCGAGCGTGTGCGTCAAATTAAGGAAAAGGCAATACGCCGTTTGCGACACACCTCGAGAAACAAATTATTAAAAGCCTATTTAGGATAAGAAGAAAAGCTGCCCACGATTGTGCGCAGCTTTTTTTTGTTTATTTAATTCAATATCAACAACTTAATTAAAAACATGGAAACTTCGTTGAGCTACGAAAAAGAATTAAAATCACACGTTGAGCAAGAACGCGCAGCTGTTAAACTCTCGTCATATGTAGGGGAACTTCTTTATGACAGAGGTATCGAATTGGTATTCTTCAGAAATCACCTAATTGATGTTACCGTTGCTGAAGTATTGAAACTTCATGTCTACTCGAAAAAGGTTGTAAACAAACCTGTAGATATTTTTACCAGCGTTGAAATTGCCAATCAGTTATTAGAAATGGATCTGGCCCCAGCTAAAATAGATATTGGAAAGCTCTCAGCAGAATGGCTGGATCAGAAAAATAACTATCAGAGCATTCAGGAATTCTTAAATGATAAACTTGCAGGGTTTGAATCCTCAAACGCATTGCCGTTTGAACCGAGAGACGTTGTATTGTATGGGTTTGGTCGTATTGGAAGACTTGCAGCCAGGGAATTGATCAAACAAGCAGGTAAAGGACAACAGTTAAGACTGCGAGCTATTGTTACCAGAAGTAATTCCGAAGCAGACATGATCAAAAGAGCGGCTTTACTTAAAAATGATTCTGTTCACGGAGCATTCGATGGTACCGTAACTGTTGATACTGAAAATGAAGCTTTGATTATTAACGGCCAGATCGTTAAAATGATCTGCGCAAAGAATCCGGAAGATATTGATTACACAACATTTGGGATCAATAATGCATTAGTAGTTGATAACACAGGTGCTTTTACGGACAGAGAAGCTTTGTCACGTCACTTACAGGCAAAAGGTACTTCACATGTATTATTGACAGCTCCTGGAAAAGAAATTCCGAATATCGTATACGGTATTAATCAGGGAGATTTAAATCTTGAAGAAGAAAAGATCTATTCAGCAGCATCTTGCACCACAAATGCTATCTCACCTGTTTTAAAAGTTGTTAATGATAAATACGGTGTTGTTAAGGGACACATTGAAACCGTTCATGCATACACAAACGACCAGAACTTACTTGACAACATGCACAAGAAACCTCGTAGAGGTCGTTCAGCTGCTATTAATATGGTCATAACTTCGACAGGCGCAGGTAAAGCCGTTACAAAAGTTATCCCTTCCCTGGAGAACAAGCTTACAGCGAATGCTGTTCGTGTACCAACGCCAAACGGTTCGTTAGCTATTCTTAGTCTGGAGCTTGAAAAAGCAACCAGCGTAGAAGATTTGAATGCCACCATGAAACATGCAGCTTTGAATGGAGCCTTGATTAATCAAATCTATTATGCGACCGATCCTGAAATGGTATCGAGTGATATTATAGGAAATCATTGTTGTTCGGTATTTGATAGTAATGCTACTATCGTCTCAAATGACGGAAAGAACGCTGTAATTTATGCATGGTATGACAATGAATACGGATATACAAGACAAGTAATCAGATTAGCGAAGTATATCTCGAAAGTGAGAAGAGCTATCTATTATTAAGATTAAAGTACTGTTAACAGAAAGGGGCTAAATCACTTAGCCCCTTTCTTTTTAGACAGTTATTGAACAATTACGACTTCCTGTCAGTATTCAAAATGCAGGCTTCCGAAAAAGTAACAAATCATTTTAGCTTTCCATTTATTCCATATTTCACGCTCAGATAAAAGTTCCTGCCGGGGCTATCCAAACCTACATTCTTCATCCTGGAAAGGTGATTAATGAATTCCGTATTCAAAAGGTTCTTTACACCTAAACCAAATCTCAATGGCGTCTTGATATCCCATAATACATCTATTCCCATGTGAATTAACTGATACGCCTCTGAAGGCGATTCAAAAACGTCCACTTTATTCTGGTCAAAATAGTACTGATGCTGAATAGCTAATTCCTCCACGCGAAACGTTGACTTCATATTGAATTTGAATCTCAGAAAACTATTAATTCGTGCCTGAGGTATCAATGAAAAACTATTTCCAAATTCATCCTCCCCCCTAATATAAGAATACGAGGTCTCTGCATGTAGCCAGTGTGCAAAATGAGGATGGTAATGAACTCCCAGATCAATTCCATAAAGTGATGCCACAGGTGCCTGTGTATATTCAAACGCAGGTAAATCATTTATTACTGAATCAATGTCCCGGAGGTAAATGTAATTATTGAGGAAGTTGTAGTACGGATTCACAACTAATTCCAAATGCTCACGGTGTATTTCATAACTCAGGTCCACTTGTAGCGATTGCTCCGATTTTAGATTATCATTACCAATTTCATATCGAATTGCTCCTTCGTGCTCCCCATACGTAAATAACTCCGATACATGCGGTGCTCTAAAACCGGAAGCCATGTTTAAACGAATGGTATTTCCCTTCTTGGATCGAACAAAGCCAGCAGACACATTAGGAGAACCGTATTCTCCTGCAAAGCTATACCCGAAGAAAGAAGTTTTAACATTCAGAAAACGCAAATCGTATCGGGCGCCAAATTGGACTGACCAATCATTCTTCCTATAAGAAGCAAGGGAATAAACTCCATTGTCCGATTGATCGAAATCAGGAATAAGCTGTTCTTCAGCATCCGGTGAGTTTCTGTTGATCTGATACATTCCCTGGAAACCACTTATCAACTTCCAATACTCACTCAAAACTTTACTGTACCTGAAATTGTAGATGGAATTACTTAGGTTTAAATTGAGGGAAGCTTCATCAAATGTTTCTTCAAACTCCAAAGTGTTATTTCGTGTGTAGCCCAGCCTGATGAGGATTTCATTCTGATCCATAAAGATCTTATTCTCGAGAGAAATTAAATGACTGAGGCTTTCGATTGCAGGCGAAATCAACCCGCGATTTTGATCATCCGTTAACAACTCATTGTGCTCCTCCTCATTCTCTTGTTCTTCCTCCTCATGATGAGCGTGACCTGGCAATCCGGTTACATTTTTTGACAAAGTGTACCTTAAATGAGACACCCAATTCTTGTTACTTATGCCAATAGAGGTTTTAATTCCGCGATTAGCATACCTCGTATTAAATGCATATTCCCCCTCCGGAACCTGATAGTCTGAATAATCCGAATATAATCCATGAATGTTAAAACGAACCTTTCCCTTTGACAACTTCATACCGATTGCATTGTATGCACCGGCATTAACTGATTCATAACGGCTCTTGGTGTAAATCTCAAAACCGTTTTGTTCCGTATAAGGTTCGTCCGCCAAATAAAGCACTCCGCCAAATGCATCAGCACCGTACAATAACGAAGAAGGACCCTTGATTACTTCAACCACCCCGATGCCCAATGAATTAACTGCCATGGTATGATCTCCTCCCCATTGCTGATTTTCAACGCGAATACCATTTACCAATGTTAGCACTCGAACCCCCTGCATGCCCCGGATTACAGGTTTGGATATTCCGGAGCCAAAAGATGCCTCCTGGACACCGTTGATGTTAGAAATGGCTTCAGCCAGACCGGAAGACTGAAGTGCATTCAGGTCTTTGAGCCTCAATCTATCGACTCTAAAAGCATTTTCGGAGTTCAGACCACCTGCAGGACTAGACACAACAATATCATCGAAATCAATATGATGTGGCTCTAACGTAAACTCCATATAATTAGACGAATTGTGAACACTAATTATACTTGATTCGTATAATGGAGCACTGATTTTGATTTCCAGATGGTCCGGCAATAACGTGGTGATTTCGAAATATCCCATCGAATCAGCGATTGTTCCCAATTGGACATTCGTGATATAAACAGATGCGAACGGAATCGGATCACCATTGCGAACATCCTTTACTCTACCGGTAAAAGCTTGTGCTAATAAACTTGAAGTCGCCGCACAAATAACGACTATCAATAAATATCTTGTCATAATAAATGGATTGAATAATAACTTAGGAATTCTCCTGAATAGCAGTTATTATCCAAGTGGCGGACCTCTTAACTCGTAAGCAAGGAACTTATCAGTCCAAAGCGAATCCGGTATTGCATGAGTAATCTTCTGTATGTTCGATCCATTCTTAATTCGAATCGGAACCATTGGACCATCGAAGCTATCGATTGTAAGTTGACAAACAAGACAATCCTCACTATAGATAGATTCAACATCCTGATCACCCTCACTCTGCAACACTTGTTCATGATCATGGTGATGTAGCAGGGACTTTGGTAGTTGTAATGCCACCAAAAATACCAGAACCATATATACCATGAATTTATTCATAAGTCCAAAATTATAAATTTTGTAACTACTTCTAACGAAAAAAGGACAATCAATGATTGCCCTTTCTCTTGAATAGTGGTTATGCTTAATGCTGAATAACCAGTCTCTTTGTAATAAATGAATTTCCAGCCTTGATCTTTACAAGGTATAGGCCATCAGCCAATTGTTCCGTATCCATTGCGTGTACTGTTCTTCCTTCAGAAACATTTTCTTTCGTTGTAGACTGAACAACCTGTCCGAATGAGTTATATATTTCGATTGAAAGATCTTGCGCTTCTGCTAATCGAATCGCAACTATTACGGACTCGTTCGCGGGATTTGGATAGATCTTTACTGAGGAGGCAATGATATCCTCTTCAATTCCACTTAACATCTCACCATAACCAGCCTGATAAACTTCCAAGCCTTTATCTTCCATGGTTCCATTAACGGTCGACCCTCCAGTGATCTCTGTAATAAGAGCCTCGCCCTCTGTCTGACCCACCATGATAACCGGAATCGTAACATTGGGTCCACACGCGCCACCTGACATGCCAACAGGACCTCCAGCAACATTATTAACGATAATAACAGCTACAGCACCTGCATTTTGTGCAGCTTCCGCCTTACATCCGAATTCACAGGATCCTCTTCTAATCACTGCGATGTTACCATTAAGTTGTGCAGCATTTACTGCAGGCTCACATGCATCGTTAGGATCACCTGTGTTGTCATCGAAAACAACTAAATCCTGAGTTAGCGGTGTTGTAGGAATTGCTCCACCAAAACTTGCTGTCGCGATTGCGTATAAACCTGAAACAGCTGCTGGTGAATTCACTGCGAATTGAGGTCCACTCGGCTGAACCCATGCTGCCAGACCTAAATCCTCAAACTGCTCCACTGAATGCTCTACTGCATTGTTTATTGGGTCAAGCGCATTATTTGGCAGTCTATAGTTACCGTTAAAGGTGTAAGAAACGTTATAATAAAAATGCTGTCCAACCGTCAAAGCAGGCATGGATGAACCCTCTGCATCCGGAAGCATTTTCTTCATCACATGAAAGAACTGAGTCTCACCGTTTGATTCAACATTGTTATTTGTTTCATATTCGAAGATTGCAACATAAAGTCTCAATCCAGCATCTGTGTTAACTAATGCTTCAACATCAACTGATACATCAACCGTCTTATTTGGCACGTCCACCGTATAAGTGGCTGTAACAATAGCTTTTGGACTTACAGCGTATGCACTATTCAGATTGGCTTGTGTAAGACTTCCTGTATTGTATTCAGTCTGCCCATCAATTCTAGAAGCAGGAATACCTCCAATTCCGTAAACGCCTCTTCTGGTAGCTCCTTCTGTTGTATAGTAAGGATCACCATTTCCGGGCCAATCCATCTGATATTTTAGAGATACTTGTTTAGTGTCGTTTTGCGGATCTGCAAGAATGCCCTCCAGGTTAATATTTCCCGGGTTACATGGCGCACAAGTTGATGATGTGAATGTTTCGATCATGGTTACACGACTCTGAGCATTTAGGCCGAATCCCATGAGTAAAACAATTAATAGAGTAGAATACTTTTTCATAGTTTAAATATTAGGTAAGTAAAAACTTATTGGTATTAGTGGTTGACGATCAGACGCTTATCAACAGCATCATTTCCTGCCGTTACGCGTAAAGTATACATTCCATTCGCTAATGCACTTGTTTCAATAGCATGTACACTTCTACCCTGCTCAACATTGGGTTTCGTTTCTGTATAAACAACATTCCCCATAACATCGTAAACATCTATTTTGATATTCTGTGCCTCGACTAATTGAATAGCTACGGAAGTCTCATTGTCCGTTGGATTTGGATAAATATTTACAAGAGATGGGATTAGATCCTTTCCTTCGAAGCCAGCACTACTAAGCTGAGCATAACCAGCCTGATATACTTCTCTGGTGCTTAACTGCTGAACAAAGACAGCTACACCAAGATCAGCGAACTGCTCTACTGAATGCTCTGTAGCGTTATCAATAAAATCATTCGAATTATTTGGCAATCTATAGCTGCCGTTAAACGTATATGAATCATTCCAGTAATAGTGTTCTCCAGCCGTTAATGGTGGAATTACCGTACCTGATGCATCCGGAAGCATTTTCTTCATCACGTGAAAAAATGCATTCTCACCATTGGATTCGACATTGTTATTCGTTTCATATTCAAAGATTGCTACATACAACCGAATACCTGGAGGCGTGTTATTAAACATCTCTACATCAACCTCAACGTCAACTGTTTTCGCGGCCTCGTTAATTGTGTAATACGCAGTAATGGCAGCCTCAGCGGGAACAGCATATGCCGTATTCAAATGGTTTTGAGTTAATGAACCGGTGTTGTATTCGGTGTTGCCATCCAGACGACTTGCCGGAATCCCACCTATACCGTATACATCTCTTCTTACCTGCCCTTCATCGGTGTAATATGGATCTCCATTTCCCGGCCAGTTCATTTGATACTTGAGCGATACCTGTTTACCGTCATTCGTGGCATTCGCTAACAAACCTTCCAGGTTAATATTTCCTGGATTACATGGTCCACAAGTTGAAGAGGTGAACGTTTCAATCAATGTGATGCGGTCCTGCGCATTTAACGCAAGCGACGCCATTAGTACAAATAAGAAAGTAAAGTTCTTTATCATAGAATAGTTTTATGCACTAAATGTACATTAATTAACACTGTGTTCAAATAATACATAATTGAATGGTGGTCTATTATTGGAATCTTGATCAGCACTTACAGGTTTTCTTCTTTTTCCCGATTCGCCCTTTATCTTCCATCTTTTCGATATAAGGTCTCACTACTGGTACTTTACAAGCTGTCTTTCCCATGTAAACCTCTACTTTACCTATACGATCACCTGCCTCCTTACACGCATTCGTTAGCTCCGGAATAGCACCACCAAGTGCTATCAGGTATCCGTTCATGCAGTAACGAACGCGATCTGCGGGCTCGTCATGGATGGTGTCCACAACTCTTTTAATGAGTTCTTTATGATATTTATTATCGATCTCATCATTTGGTGTAATTCCTAAATATGATGACATGGCGGCCCAGGCAATTGCTCTTTTCTGTTCGTCTGAATCATGAATCCAATCTCTACAAATCTCCATACATAGTGGACTTTCGGCAAGATTCCAGGCCAAGGCATATTCAGACACCATATACCAGCTTGCGTTATTAGCCCACTTATCAAACTGAGCCCTCGTAAACTTCTTAGGGTCTGCGATCAATCCCGCCAAATACTGAGCATCTGCATTTTTCGTGTCGTACAATTCAGTTGCAAGCTCATGGTTAACCTTTACTTTCTTTTGAACGATCTTCAGGTCAGCTACTTTAACTCCATAGAAATCACAGTTAGCCCCGTGATTCGTAAAAATTTTCCTTGTTTGCTCACTCCCCTTCGATTTAAGGAAAGCCATTACTTCAGATTTATCCATACCTAAGGTAGCGTTGCGGATTCTTTGAGGCAATTCTTTACCTTTTTTTCATGAATTGCACGTTCTTCAGGAGTTACATTCGAACTTTGAGAAAGAAACGCTTTGCAATGTGTATCGATCTCATCCAATCTGGCTGCCAACTTATCATACTTTTCATCCGGTAATGCCGGTTCCATAAAAGCTTTGTTGATCGAATCATTTTTAACTACACACGTACAGAAATCCCATTGAATACCGTGCTCCTTTTCGATTTTAGCCAGATTTTCTTTGAATTCTTTTCGATCCTTCGCTTCAACAGTCGATAAATCATAATCGGATTCAACTTTAATAGAAGCCAAGTCTTCATCCTCCTGTTCGTCCTGATCTTCAGTGATTTTGATTTCCTCTGTCACCTCTTCTTCAGGTGCGCCACCACAGCATGCAAATAAGAAGCTTAGAAGTGTAAAAAGAAGAATCTTTTTCATCTGGTACGTTGTTTGTTTGAATGTAAAAATAATTTTCATAAACAAATAAGTAGTTGTATATTTTAGTGATGCGAATTATCATAACACTATTTTCATTAAATGTTATGTTTTTCAACATAGCGCAAACTGACTCTTCCCAAATGAGAGAACAGGAAGTTGAGGCTGTACATATTGATCGTTTTTTCAGTTGGAAGTATAAACAACAGCTAAGCATGATCGAACGGGTTTACCCAATGGCACTTGAGGCCAAACGAATTATTGATTCTTTGGATTATGAAAGATCACAGATTGACAAAAAAAGAAAGCAGAAAAAGTATGTCAAACAAGTGCATGAAGATCTGGAAGATCAATTCGGCTATGCTGTCAAAGACTTATACGTAAGTGAAGGTAAGCTTTTATTAAAATTAATTCATCGGGAGACTGGCATGAGCTTATACGACATTCTATCCGAATACAGAAGCAACACGCGGGCGCAAATTGTTCATTCAGCTTTAAAACTATTTGGACATGATACCAAAAGTACCTTTGACGCAAAAGGCGATGACTGGATAACTGAAATTGTTATTCAGGATATCGAGACTGGTAGAATACAGTTTGATACAGATGTGAAACTCGTTTCAAAAAACGAATACAAAGAAGGAATGAAAGAGTACCGGCAGGACCATCGAGAGTATCGAAAAGAAAAACGCAAGAAAAAGAAAAAAGAAAAGTCCTCAACTTAGGCTAAGGACTTTATCACTATTCACTTTTCAATATTATTTCTGCAGTTGATCTTCCGGTGAGTTTGACACGGCTGATTTCTCTAATCTGATCTTTCCGCTATCAGTCGCAATTAGAATTGTCGACTCCGCTACTTCCAGAATCTTTCCATGAATACCGCCGATGGTAACTACCTTGTCGCCTACTTTCAGGTTTTCACGAAATTTCTTTAGTTCTTTTTGCTTCTTCATTTGTGGTCTGATCATAAACATGTAAAAAACTACAAGGATCAGTGCCAGCATTACTATTTGTTGCATAATTTGTTTGCTTTATTTTATTGATTGCGAACGTTCGCTTTAATATTCAGTTTAGTTACAAAGGGCTCCGTATTTGAAGTCATCGTCAATGCTTTATTGATCAATCCTCCACCGGTCTTTTTCGTGTCGACATGCGCCATTATCTCTCCAGAAGCTCCAACTGGAATAGGTTCTTCCGGGAAATCTGTGACAGTGCAGGTACAAGATCCTGCTACATCTGCTATTACTAGCGGAAACTTACCGGTATTCGTTACGGTAAATTTGGCGGTAATCATCTCTCCTTTCAATACTGTTCCTGCATCAAAAACCACCGGATCAACAGTCATGGTAGTCTTGTCACCTACTACAACCTCATTTTCGCCAGAACATGAAAGAAGCACGAGCGCCAAGCTTAAAAATGTCAGTACTCTCATAATTATTCTTTTAATCCTCGTCCTAATTTTTGTATTACACCATCCTTACTAAGGCGCGCTATAGCTTTATCCAGGACGCCATTGATAAAGCCATTACTTTTCGGCGTACTGTAGAACTTAGAAATCTCGATATATTCATTAAGTGTCACCTTGGTCGGGATATTATCGAATGACTTCAATTCTGCAATGGCCATAGACATTAATAGAACGTCCATTTTAGCAATTCGATCTAATTCCCAGTTACTCGTTAACTCGTCTATTAGACCTTCATTCTCAGCATTTAATTTGATCGTATTTCTAAACAGGGTCTTAACGAATTCCCGTTCATCTTTCGGATCTTTATACAAAGGTAATATTTCATTCTCGCCATTCGGTTCAAATCCTTTAATCGTTTTGATAACCATGCTACAGGCAAGATCGATATCGTCTAGCCAGTGTATGCTTTTTTCTTCAAAGAAATTATGCAACAATCTTGAGTTTGCTATATCGTTCTTAAAAATGGCTATGGCGAATGCTTTATCCTCTTCCGGACCACTCTCGCCGTTATTCATGAATTCAAAATACGTTTCAGATTCGCGGATTTCAAGAAACATTTTTCTGAACATTTCCTGATTTTCATCTCCGATCCAATTTACCTTTAACTTCTCCGAAATGCTTTTTAACTCCTTATGATTTTCCAGGATTTCAATTACTGTATTATTGACAAACTTTAGATTCGGATTCAGATCTTCTTCAGTGGGCCTGATCTTCTTCTTGTTTTCGGTAATCCTATGTTCAGCAATATGCTTCAGCTCACCAAAGGTCAATAAGAGATAAACGTAAAGATCATAGATTTTGTCGATCGCATGAAACAACTCCTTTTCTGATTTCAAGGAATCGTCAGAATTCGACTGAAAATACGCGTAAAGAGCTTGTAAGACTTTAATTCTTAAATGTCTTCGGTTTAGCATTTATAACGGCAATTTGACTTTTCCAATCGACTCAATTCTCTCTTCAGCCATCTTATTCGCAATCATATAAGTGGGAACATTCTCCGTCTGAGAACGCTTTACAATCTGTTCGATCGTATTGTAAATATCTTGTGCTTTCTCCATGGACCAATGCAAAGACATTCCTTTGACTTCAGAATAACAGTTTATCACTCCACCAGCGTTTATTGCGAAATCCGGAGCATATATGATTCCTTTTTCCATGACGGCTTTTCCGTGTATATCTTCTTGTTTAAGTTGATTATTTGCAGCACCTGCTATAATACTGCATTTCAACCTGGACAATGTATCATCATTTACTGTTGCACCAAGAGCGCATGGAGCATAGATATCCATATCGACGTCATAGATTTCCTCTAGTCCAACAACATGAGCACCGTAATCTTTAGCGATTCGCTTGAGTGTGGGTTCATGTATATCTGAGACATATACTTCGGCATTTTCTTCTACCAGATGTTTAACTAAGTATTCTCCGACATGACCAACTCCTTGAACCGCAACTTTTTTACCCGTCAAAGAATCAGAACCAAACTGAACTTTAGTACATGCCTTCATCCCCATATAGGTTCCGTATGCAGTAACTGGTGAAGGATCACCGGATTTACCGGGAAGTCCAACAACGTGATCAGTTTCCATATTTACCCAGGTCATATCAACAGGTGAGATTCCAACATCCTCAGCCGTAATGTATTTACCGCCCAGACTATTTACAAACTTTCCGAATCTTCTGAACAATGCTTCTGATTTCATTGACCTCGCATCACCTATGATCACTGCCTTTCCTCCACCAAGATTCAATCCTGAAATCGAATTTTTATATGTCATTCCTCTTGAGAGTCTCAACACATCGTTTAGAGCTTCCATTTCATTGTTGTAAGCCCACATTCGTGTACCTCCCAATGCCGGACCAAGAACTGTGTTATGAACTGCGATTATTGCTTTAAGACCTGTCTCATTATCATTGCAAAAAAGAAGCTGCTCATGATTGTATTTGCTCATTTGAGCGATGACAGGATTTTCTGCGAGGTTGACTTCCTCAATGTTTTTTACCTCAAACATATTTCAACGCATAAGTTATATCAAGTGTAATGTCTAATTTTACAACGTCATGTAAAACAGCCTGGCAAAAATAGCAAATTATCAGATGAAGTCACTGAGCTACCTGAATAAATATTTCCTGAAATACAAATGGCATTTGCTGTTAGGTATTCTGTTTTTGGGTGGTACGAATTACTTTAAGGTGTTAATGCCACAGTACTTTGGTAGCATACTTGACAGCCTCAAAGAACAACTCACAAATGTAAGCGCTGATGATATCTTATTGGTAGCATTGAAGTTAGGTGGGATATACATGCTTTTGTCTGCCATTTCGGGTCTATTCTTGTTCCTGACTCGTCAGACAATCATCAAGATGTCCCGGCATATTGAATATGATCTAAAGAATGAAGTTTACGAGCAATATCAACGTCTTAACTATTCGTTCTACAAAAAGAACAGTACTGGTGATCTCATGAATAGGATATCGGAAGATGTCTCGAAAGTTCGCATGTATTTAGGCCCGGGAGTGATGTACACGATCAATCTGGCTATTCTGTCCATTATGAGTGTGATTAAGATGATCAGTATTAATCCCTATTTAACCATATACGTGTTGATTCCACTGCCTATCATGTCCTTCATTATCTATGCCGTTTCTTCAAGAATCAACCGGATCAGTACAACTGTTCAGGAAGAACAATCCTTCATGTCTACCCTTGTACAGGAAACTTTTTCGGGAATCCGGGTAGTAAAAGCATATGGACGAAGTGATTCGTTAAATGATAAATTTGACGGATCAGCAGAGAATTACAAGAACAAAAGCATGAAGTTAGTTTTGGTAAATTCTCTATTTATGCCTACGATCTTCATACTTATTGGTGTGAGTACGCTTGTTAGTATTTATTTCGGTGGACTTCTTCATCACGAAGCCATCTTAACCAATAATGAATCAGGAATTACCGTTGGTGACATTATTCAATTTATCTTTTATGTCAACATGTTGACGTGGCCTTTTGCATCTGTAGGCTGGGTAATATCATTGACACAGAGAGCCGCAGCGAGTCAGGAAAGAATTAATGAGTTTCTCAAAGTAAAGCCTGAAATTAAAAATGAAAGCACCGCAGCTTTCAATTTTAAAGGTAAGATCGAATTTAAAGATGTCAGTTACACCTATCCAAACTCCGGAATTAAAGCTATAGAAGATCTTAGCTTCAAGATCAAAGCTGGGGAGACATTAGGTATTATCGGAAGGACAGGCAGCGGTAAATCGACTGTTATCAAGTTACTCATGCGAATGATCGAGCCCGATGAAGGACAAATATTAATAGATGGGGTCAATATAGCCGAAGTGAACATGGAGAAGTTCCGTGAACAGACAGGTATTGTTCCTCAAGATGTATTCCTCTTTTCCGATACCATTCGAAACAATCTGCTTTTTGGCTCCAATGAGACCGAAGTAAGCGATGATGAGTTAGAAGAAGTTTGTCGAAAAGCTCACGTTTTACATAATATAAAAGGATTCAAGAATGGCCTGGACACTTTATTGGGAGAGCGTGGTGTTAACTTAAGTGGAGGACAAAAACAACGGCTGAGTATCGCACGGGCATTAATCAGAAAACCGAAACTTCTTCTACTAGACGATTGCTTGTCGGCTGTGGACACAGAGACGGAAGAAATTATTCTTAGAAATCTCGATAAAGAAAAAGTCTTAACCTCCATTGTTGTGAGTCACCGGGTTTCAACAATTCGAAACGCTTCACATATTATCAGTATCGAGAATGGACATATCGTGGAGGAAGGAACACACCAGTCTTTAATGGACTTAAACGGTTTTTACAAAGAGCTCTTCCAGAAGCAATTAGAAGAGGAAGAAATCCAAGAATAGCCACTCAGTCAGACAGTTGTAATTTGTCCATTCAAAAAAAATAGTTCATATTTGCTTGAAACTAAGTTTGGTGAGATATGGATTACGGGAAGAATAATGAGGTCTACTCAAAAGTAGTCAGAGCTGGAAAGCGAACTTATTTTTTCGATATCAAATCTACTAGAGGAAACGAGCTTTACTTAACTATCACTGAAAGCAAAAAGACATTTATTGACGGGAAAGAATCCTATCAAAAACACAAATTGTTCCTCTACAAGGAAGATTTCGAAAAATTCCAGGACGGATTATCGAATGTACTTGACAAGATCAACGAATTGAATGATTCTGGCGAGTATAAAACGGAAACACACGAGGATAAGAAAGATTATTCCGAAGTTTCTTTTGACGATCTGTAAGCTCTGAGATAGCCACTTTTTCAACATAGTATCAACAAAAATTTCGTTGATAACTACTGATATTTTTTAAAGTTTTTTCGAGACTTTAAGCGTATCTTTATGCTTCAATTTGGAAGATAATGGGGAAAATTATAGCAATTGCGAATCAAAAAGGTGGAGTTGGGAAAACGACAACAGCAATCAATCTGGGGGGCTGTCTTGGTGTATTGGAATACAAAACGCTGATTGTTGATGCCGACCCTCAGGCAAATGCTACTTCGGGCTTAGGTCTGGACCCAAAGAACTCGAGAAACATCTATGAGTGCCTGATCAATGACATTGATCCTACAGAGTTGATTCTTTCAACTGATAGTCCGAATCTGGATGTCCTGCCATCCCACATAGATCTCGTTGGTGCTGAATTGGAAATGATCAATCTCCCAAACAGGGAGCATATGCTAAAATTTGCCCTGGAGAAAATCAAGGATAAATATGATTTCATTATTATCGACTGTTCTCCTTCGCTCGGATTAATTACGGTTAACTCCTTAACTGCTGCGGATTCAGTTATTATTCCGGTACAGTGTGAGTATTTTGCCCTGGAAGGACTGGGTAAATTGTTAAACACAATTAAGATCGTACAAGGTAGACTTAATCCTGAATTGGAAATCGAAGGGATCTTATTAACCATGTATGATACGCGTTTAAGACTGGCTAATCAGGTTGTAGAAGAAGTGAAAATGCACTTCCAGGAGTTAGTATTTAATACGGTTATCCATCGAAATGTCAAGCTAGGAGAAGCGCCTAGTTTTGGCGAGACGATCATCATGCATGATGCAGCAAGCAAAGGATCGGTCAATTATCTGAATTTTGCTCGAGAGATTCTTCAAAAGAACGATCTGACAAATATTTCGAACGAGGAGAAAAAAATTAAGATTGGTGATGAGCTCTAATACAAAGAAAAGATCTGCGCTGGGAAAGGGATTAGGAGCGTTGTTGGAAAACGCGGACACAGATATCACATCAAAAAGTGATTCTGCAGTAATCGGGGCAATTGCAATGATCCCGATTTCAAGTATTGAAGCAAATCCATTTAATCCAAGATCCAATTTTGAAAAGGAGGCGCTCATAGAATTGAGCGAATCGATCAAAGTTCACGGGATCATTCAACCATTAACAGTAAGAAAATTAGGAAGGGATCGGTATCAGCTTATTTCTGGTGAGAGAAGATTTCGCGCTGCCCAGCTGGCAGACCTTGAAGAAGTGCCAGCTTATATTCGCATCGCCAATGATCAAACCATGCTCGAAATGGCCTTGGTTGAAAATATCCAGCGAGAAGATCTGAATCCAATCGAAGTAGCACTCTCCTATCAGCGATTAATCGATGAGTGCAAGCTTACGCAAGACCAGTTAGGACAGAAGATATCCAAGGGAAGATCGAGCATTACCAATCATCTCAGATTGTTGAAACTTCCTGTAGACATTCAGGCCGGCGTTAAATCAAACAAGATCTCAATGGGGCATGCGCGTGCGCTAGTTTCTGCCGGTGACGAGAATGTGCAACTGGAATTATTCAAAAGAGTTCTGGCTGAAAAATTATCAGTCAGAGATCTGGAAGCTTTGATTCGCGGTGAGGAGATCAAGCCGGTAGCAGGCAATAATCAAAAAGTTAAAAATTCAAAAAGCCCTGCAATTTCGGAGCAGGAATATACGTTCAAAGAACATCTTAGTGATCGGTTGTCAACCAAAGTTGATATTAAAAAGTCAACCACTGGTAAAGGAAAACTGGTCATTAACTTCAATTCAGAATTTGATCTGAACAGAATTATGGACTTACTGAACAAGTAATGCGACTTGTATTAATTTTTACTTTACTCTCATTCCTTACTTTTTCTCAATCTGAAAGAGAAGAAGTTATTTCTGACTCCGTTAAACAACATTCGGTCAAGAAAGCGGTTTTTCTTTCTATTGTGCCTGGTGGTGGACAGATTTACAATCACATTGCGATGCCAAAGGGAAAGAAAAAGGCCTTTTGGAAAGTTCCATTGATCTACGCCGGGCTCGCGGGAACCGGATATCTGCTTATTTCGAATCAGAGTATGCAGCGAGAGCTTCGCGATGAATACTCTATGCGTCAGGATGGCTTGCCGTCTAGTTTGAAATGGAGCGCATACGATGACCAGGGAATACTTACGCTATATGATCAATATCTGAATTGGCGCGACCTTTCGATTCTTGCCGTAAGTGCGGTATATGTATTACAACTCGTTGATGCAGGTGTCGAAGCTCACTTTGTCAATTTTGATGTCTCAGAAGATCTTTCGCTGAATATCGACCCGGTTTTGATGCAGAATTATTCGGCGGGGTTGAAATTCTCACTTAATTTTCGTTAAAAGCAGTCGCCACTGACCTTAAAACTTTATTTTTGTTGCCACTATGAAGATTGCACTGATTGGTTACGGTAAAATGGGAAAGACGATCGAAGAGATTGCTATTGATCGTGGACATGAAGTAATCATTCGTGTCAACTCTTCAAACCCAATAGAAGCGGTTGATCTTTCTGAAGCAGATGTAGCAATTGAATTCACAAAGCCAGGGATGGCTGTTAAACACATCGAATTTTGTGCAGAAAGTCAGGTACCCGTGGTTGTAGGTACAACCGCCTGGAGTGAACACCTGGAATATGTAGTAAATCATATCAAAAGACATGATGCTACCTTGCTGCACGCTTCTAATTTTAGTATAGGCGTAAATATTTTCTTCGATATAAACAGAAGACTCGCCAAATTGATGAATGATTATCCCGAGTATGGAATTCATATCGACGAGACTCATCATATACATAAGCTCGATGCTCCAAGTGGTACAGCTGTAACGCTGGCAAATGAGATCATGCTCGAAAATAACAATGTATCATCTTGGATTCACGAAGAGAACGAGGTTCCGGAATCTACCAAAGATCAGATAACGGTAACATCATTTCGGGAAAAAGATGTTCCGGGAACCCATGCGATTACCTACAAATCAGATATCGACGAGATAAAAATCGAACACAGGGCCTTTAATCGACAAGGATTTGGATTAGGCGCCGTTATTGCTGCAGAATGGCTTGTCGATAAAAAAGGTGTTTACACCATGCAGGATATTATACACTTATAAAATGAACGTACTTTATTTCTACATCTTCCTTCTTGTTCATCCATATTTAGCAATGTGGTGGAAGAGTTTTGAACAAGCTGACCGAAAAACCTGGGAAGCGCTTGTGCCCGGATACAATTACTTTGTTGCTTTCAAGGTGAGTTGTAATAAACCCTGGTGGTCATTGCTTCTGGTTTTCCCTGGTGTACACTTAGTTATGTGGTCCGTAGTAAACGTCTCTTACATACGTAAATTCGGATATTTCACATTGCTGGACACGTTTCAGGGGATATTCTTTCCATACATCATAACAGCTAAGATCGCCCAGTCAAATGATAAAATCCTACCAGATACCAATTGGGCAAACAGTAAGCAAGTTGGCGATCGTGAATGGGGAGATCATTTAGTTCTGTTCCTCGGTTTACCAGTAATCGGACATGCAATTGCTTTAGGAATTGCAGCTGTAACAAGAGCTAAGCCTGGTAAAAAGACGAAGGTGAAAGAATGGGGAGATTCGATTTGGTTTGCACTGGTAGCAGCACTTATCATTCGAACATATGTCTTTGAACCATTCCAGATTCCGACAGGATCCATGGAGAAGACCTTAATGGTGGGTGATTTTCTATTTGTAAACAAACTTGCTTATGGTCCAAAGGTGCCGGTTACTCCTCTCTCCTACCCATTGGTTCACAATACTGTACCCTGGGTAAACATTAAGTCTTATTCAACGCTGGAGACATCCGAATATACTCGTCTACCTGGTTTTGGAACTATCAGCAGAAATGACGTGGTTGTTTTCAATTATCCTGCAGGGGATACAGCAATCTACGACCCGCGCATGCCTAACGGTTTGATGGGGCATGATTACTACGGTGTTTTGATTCGTGAAGCAAAGCGTTTATGGCGAGAAGAGAATCCTTACTACGAAAAGCTGAGAAACTTAATTCTGGACAGTATCAGTGAAAACACCTACTTACAAACTCTTAGCGAAAATAAACTCCGTAGGCTTTCGAATGAAGTTGAACAATTTACACAAAACCGTATCTGGGAGGTGAATGGACAGGAATTCATCGAAAATCTGGATAAGTGGATTGCAAAAGCCAGAAAGATGCTGGCAGAAGACAAAATTGCCTATTCCCCAGCTGATGGCGAGATAATTGAGCATTACGGACTCGTCTATCGTCCGGTTGACAAGCGTGAAAACTACATTAAACGCTGCGTTGGAATACCAGGTGACTGGATCGAAATAGTCAACTCTGTGCTTTATGTGAACGGAAAACCCTCGCAGAAATACGAATTCCAACAACTGCAATATCGAGTAACAGGATTTACATCTGAAAATCCTCTTCCTACACCGGATAAAATGGATGAGAAGTACGGACTGGAAGCAAGAGTAAATATATACGGGGATTATTTCGGTGATTATGTTCTTACCGAAAGAGACTATATTGGTGAGAACGACACCATGATGTATTTGAATGAGAGCACATTGGCCAAGCTCAAGAAAGATTTCCCCACTCTTAAGTTTGAAGTTGTCATCGAAGCGCAATACAGTGACAAAGATTCAATTGTGCCTACTGTTAAGCAGTTGGTAGATAACCTGGAGATGTTCCCGAAAGATCTGTACATCAACAATACGCGAACTGACTTTACGAAATTCCAGATTCCTTATAAAGGTCAGACCATCAAGATTAACAAGGATAACATTGCCTGGTATCGAAGAATTATTACAGCATATGAAGGACACAAACTTTCTGAGCGAAAAGACGGAATTTACATTGACGGTAAGAAAACTGACGAGTATACCTTTGCAATGAACTATTACTGGATGATGGGAGATAATCGATACAACTCGGCAGATTCTAGAGTATGGGGGTTTGTGCCTGAAGACCACATAGTTGGTAAAGCATCGATTGTTTGGTTTTCAAAAAGTCCATACAAAGGATTACGTACAGAGCGCTTCTTCACCTGGATTGAATGATACCCGTTCTTCCAATAGCCTACTTTGGAAGCATTGCATATTTCCGTGAATTAGGACGGTACGAAGAAGTCGTACTTGAATCAAAGGAACATTTTCCAAAACAAAGCTACCGCAATCGCTGTGAGGTAGTAGCTGCAAATGGACTAATCACATTAAGTATTCCGGTACAGAAACCAAATGGAAGCAAAACACTGGTTGAGGATATTTTGATCGATCAATCGGATTGGAAAGACATCCATTGGAGGACAATCGTAAGTGCCTACCAATCATCGCCCTACTTTGATTATTACGGTCGGGAAATCGAGGAACTGATCTTTGCTGATTGTCAACGACTGATCGATCTGGATGTGATGATCACGAATCGAATTCTAAAATGGCTGGATCTGGAGGTCAAATTGAACTTCAGCGAGGATTTTAAGGATTATCAAAAAGACGATTTACGATCCACCCTTTGTTCAAAGCATCACTTCCAGGAAACTGAACAGGCTCCCTATATCCAAGTGTTTCCAGGGAAAGATACGTATAAGCAATCCATTTCGATTCTGGATGCCATCCTCTGTGAGGGTCCACTCGCGAGAAATTTAATTCTGGTCTCTTGACAGGAAGTCATCGCCATTGTGTAATTCCGCCTTGCCAAAACTATAAGGAAGCCTTTCTCGATACAGGTATTTTTTCTGTATTGATTCGAATGGACGATAGATGTAATAGACAAAGTTTCCGTGTATACCGATTTTATCGGCATACTTGAATTCAAGTTTTACTTGTTCTGAAATTTCGCCGGTCGTAACATCGATTCTTCCAACAAAGCTGTACCCGTCCCGTTCAAAAACAGCATAGACCTCTCCTGTTTCTCTGTCCTGGATTACATTCCTTTCCCAGCCTGTTCTGCGTGCGTTATAATGGTGGTAGATTCCAACGCTATCTAATACAACACCGTATTTATCATAGGTGTAGAGTTTGTCCCTGTAATAATCGAAAACGAATATCGAATCATTCCGATGGAATAACGGCGCATATAGCTCTTCGTAGTATAATGACTGTGTAAAGTAATTTGCTCCAACCCAGATTTCCGCGTCAATACCTGTTGCCCGTTCTTTGTCATGAGCCCAAATCTTCGTTCTTACGTCAACCCATTTAATCTCGGATCGGTATAACTCCATCATTAACTCGTCCTCTATTGCCATGATCTTGGTATAGGTAGAATCCAATTGATCAAAACTGAAATAATCAAATGCTGGATAATCCGGATTAAATGTACTGAAGTACATTTTTGTTTCATTCGTATCGAGAATAGGCGCGAGATATTTTAAGAAATATTCTTTAGGCAGGTTTGAAATTCCAATTTCTTTTTGTTTCGCATGAATCCCAAAAACATTGTTTTCACAAACCACATGTGGATTACCACGATAGTCCCGAACTAACTCTTTCGCATGATCAGGAACCTCAAACGACTTCAACACCTTTAACCCATCAAAATATACAAGTTCACTTCCCTTCTTAAGTCGTTTCGGATATACCAATAAGATCAGATTACCCTCTTGATTGATCTCAAAATCTTCAACATGCAATCTTTTTGAGCCAAAGACCGTGTCTGGAATACCCGGTGCCTTTACAACCGTTCCAGGTAATTCCTGAGTCTGCTTTACGAAGAACTCGTACTTAAGTGTGTCCTCAGTAAAGCGTCTCGTAGTTTTTAGGAAGTCATTGTCGGCATAAAACATCACATGCTTAAATGCTAGCTCAACCGTATGAGCAATTGGCAACCGCAAGAGCACCTTGCCCTTCATGTTTGATTTCCGGGTGTAAGTCGTGTCAGCTTCGATAAACGTTATGTCAACATTCTGAATGGGTTCACCGTACTTTTTAGATTTAACAAGCAGCTCAACATAAACACTGTCTTGCGCAAATGCAAGAGAAGAAGAAAGTGTTATAATCAATAAGATGTACTTCACGGTAATAGGATGCGAAAAATAAGTTAATCCATAAAAAAAGCTTCCACCAAGTGAAAGCTTATATAAGTATTAATTAAATCGCTTATGCGTTAACATTCATGTTATCAAGCACATTCATTACATTTTTAACTGCTTCTGCAGACTCAGTAAGAAGGGCTTTTTCAGCATCGTTCAGATCCAATTCAATGATCTTTTCAATACCGTTTTTGCCAAGTATTACCGGCACTCCGAGGTAGATGTTATTCATACCATACTCACCATCCAACCATGCACATACCGGGAACACGCGTCGCTGATCTCGAACGATTGCTTCAACCATTTGTGCTGCAGCTGCACCCGGTGCGTACCAAGCAGATGTTCCCAGAAGCTTAACAATCTCTCCTCCGCCGAACTTGGTTCTTTCGATGATCTCGTTCAGCTTCGCCTCTTCTATTAATTCTGTAACAGGAATTCCTCCAACTGTAGTATATCGTGGTAGTGGAACCATTGTGTCTCCGTGTCCACCCATAAGAACAGCCTGAATATCTTTTGGAGATACGTTCAATTCCAAAGCAAGGAATGAACGATATCTTGCAGTATCCAATACACCCGCCATTCCAAATACTTTCGATGAATCAACTTTTGCGGTCAGGTACGCACAATACGTCATGACATCTAATGGGTTTGAAACACAAATAATTTTAGCATCCGGTGAATGCTTAATTACGTTTTCGGTAACTTGCTTAACGATTCCTGCGTTAGTAGCAATAAGATCATCACGTGACATACCCGGTTTTCTCGGAAGACCCGATGTGATTACCACTACTTCTGACCCCGCTGTTTTTGCATAGTCATTTGTTGATCCGATCGTTCGAGAATCGTAAAGATTAATCGGTGATGTTTCCCAGATATCCAGCGCTTTACCTTCTGCAAAACCTTCCTTGATATCCAAAAGGACAATTTCATTTGCAATTTCCTTATGAGCCAATACGTTCGCACAAGTTGCACCTACGTTTCCAGCTCCTACTACTGTTACCTTCATTGTATAATTTTAGTTTGTCTAATTATTATTTTATTGATGAACACGAATTTAATACAATTGTTAATTAATTCCCTGTATTTACGGTATTTTTTGGCTAATTCAGATTAATTTTACGTAAGAAGGCAACCCCTTCAAAATGACCGACGTCTAACCAACGAATACAATGTGGAGAATAAAGCGCATTTACAAGAATTGATCGAAGGCTGCTTGCGTGATGATCGGAGATCTCAGGAAGCACTGTTCAAGCAATTCTACGGAAAAATGTTAGCGGTAAGCATGCGGTACTCAAAAGACAGGGATAGCGCAGAAGAAATTCTCCAACAGGGATTCATTAAGGTCTTTGACAAATTAAGTGCTTTCGATTACAGCGGTTCCTTTGAGGGCTGGATAAGAAGAATTATTGTTAATACAGCAATAGATAGTATCCGGAAATCAAAAAGGGATCCGAGTCTCACAGATCAGGATGAAGATTTTAAGCTAGGAGCTGAAGATCCGATTGTAGAAAAAGAAGAGATTCAAATTGTCGGTTTGAAAGCTGAGATCGCCATGGAAGCGATTCAGGAATTATCTCCGGCATACAGATCTGTTTTCAGCTTATATGTATTAGAAGATTACACACATAAAGAGATAGCTGAAATATTAGGAATCAGTGAGGGAACATCGAAATCAAATTTGTCAAAAGCAAAACAGAACCTACAGCGAATTTTGAAAGAGAAATTCGAGAATATAGAATAGAAAATGAAAGATTCATTTGAAAATAGCATCAAGGAAAGCCTAAAGGACTTGGAATATGATTATAATCCAAAAGCCTGGGAACAACTAAGCGCTAAGCTTGATGCTCCTACTACAGCACCTACAAAATCACCTTACAAGTGGTACATTGCTGCTGCCGCTGCTACTGCAGTTACGGTATGCGGATTCTTGTATTTCTCGGGTGAAAATAACGCGGCTGATCAGAACCAAAACAATCAGCTTGCTGAAGAAACTATTATTACACCTACCACTGATCAAGAGGCTGTCATTTCGAACAAACACGAAGACAGTCAACCTACCTTTACAACTCAGCTTGATTCAGAAAATCAGGAAACTCAACCAAATTCAGGAGAAATTGCTTTACCTACAAATGAATTGAATCCTGAAGCTCAAGAATTTAATCTTGTTGTCGAGCCGTTGGTTTATCAACCTCACATTGAGAAAAATGATAACGAAGTGACTCCGAACAACAACAAGGATAATTCATTCGACACCTTTATTTCTCCGGAAATAGAAGCTTCGATTTGCGTGGGTCAGCTTGTTAGCATAACAAACAATAATGACTTCCCAATCGCCGTAGTATTCCCTAATGGTCAAATCTGGAACGGAAAAGAGAATTCTGTAACATCACTTAAGACTAATTATCCGGGTACATACGAAATTGGATACATCGACTCTAAAGGTGCATTTGTATCAAGGGACAGCTTTGTTGCACAAGCAGCGCCTGTTGCAGAATTCCAGTTAATTGAACCGGATAAAAAATATGATGAACTAGGATTGCCTTCTACGCAAGTATCTACCAATGTTATCGGTATTGATTACGTGTGGACTACCGAGAACCAACGAGTATCCGGTAAAGAAGCATCACTGATGTTCTTCAACAAAGGAACTCACGACATCAAACTGACAGTTACAGGAGACAATGGATGTAAAGGATCTGTTTCGAAGAAAGTTAGCATTGAGGAAGATTATAACTTGCTCGCAACTACCTCTTTCGTGCCAACAGATTTAGACCCCGTGAATAACACATTTATCCCGCGCAGTTTAACAACTCGTGATGATAATTTCAGCATGATCATCATCGATCCTAATGATGGACATGTAATATATGAAACAACTGATGCAGCTGCAGGCTGGAACGGTTACGATCAACAAACCGGAAAAATGGTTCCTTATCAGAAGGCATACATTTGGAAAGTAACGATTGCTAATCCAAAGCCAGGTGAAAAACCGGTTTACGGTGGAACTGTAGTACCATTAGAAAGAAGACGTTAAGACTACTACTCTCGTTTTTTAGGACTAAACTACTTATGTTAAAACAACAGGATCAGAGGAGCTTCGGCTCCTCTTTTTATTTCCAGTTAATTCCCGGGAATCGCTTATCTAATTCCTCACGCGTCTGTTGTAGCTTTTTTAGTCTTTCCTGATTAGACCGGGATTCCATATGAATAGGACGATGTTTGAATTGTGCTTTGATTTTAGCTACCTGACCAATCCTTTCAATTGTTTCGGGACTGAGGACAGAAGGCTTCAGCTTATTCCAGACATATTCAATTGCCAAATGATTGGGATGCACCAAATCCTTCGCATAGTAACGATAATCGCGTAGTTCATCTATAACAATTTCATACGAAGGAAAGTACTCAACACCATCCAGTTTAACTAACTGATGGGCCAATTCGATCAATCTCGCTTTGCTTTGATTATTTTCAACCAGGCCATCTCTAAAATGACGAACAGGACTTATCGTTAGTAGAATTGAAAGTTTTGGATTCAGCTGTCTGATTTTATGAATGCTTGAATTAAGTGTTTCCAGCATATACTCAACTTCACTCAACTTCTTGTCAAATAGAGCAGATGGCTGTTTGTGACAGTTTGCAACGATGGAATCGTCCTTCTTTAAATGATAAGCCCAGGCCGTGCCTAATGTAAGTACAAGGAGAGATCCATTGGCGAGGCAATCTTTGAACTCTCTTCGCGCTTTATGCACTCTATCTTCCAATTCAGGTCTACTATAACCATGTATAACACTAGCTGAATCCCATGAGAAATACAGATCGTCATTGATGACCATATCTATTTCTTTGTTTTCCTCAACTGAGCGATCAATTAATTTGGAGAGAGCAATTGGATGATAAACAGTACCAAAAGGATTACTAAGAACATGGAAGCCGCATTGAATAAAATGCTGATCCATTTCATCTGAGAAACAACTACCTAGAAGACAAACCGGATTTCTAAAGTCAAGATCCAGTTTCAATTCAGGTAGTTCACAATTAAGATGAAATTCCATTAGTTCATTAAAGCTTTTGCATTCGCTATCGCTGCTTCGGTAATACTATCACCGCTCATAAGACGGGCAACCTCATGAACTCGGTCGTTTTGATTGAGCTCAGTCACGCGACTATTAGTTAAGCCATCCGTAACAGCCTTCGTCACCAATAAATGCTGACCGCCCTTAGCCGCAACCTGCGGGAGGTGAGTCACTGCAATAACCTGCATGTTCTCTCCCATTTCCTTCAGGGTTTCTCCCATCTTTTGTGCAACATCCCCCGACACTCCGGTATCGATCTCATCGAAGAAAATCGTCTGCAGTTGTACTTTATGTGATATCAGTTTTTGAAGCGACAACATGAGCCTTGACAGCTCTCCTCCACTGGCAGCCTGATGAATTGGCACCGGCTCAATTCCTTTGTTTGGGGAAAATAACATCTCAATGGTCGAAATCCCACTTTCTTTAAGCACTTCACTTTTCTTAAGATTAAAATGAAGCTTAGTACCTGTCAGTTTTAACTGCGCCAGGGAGTCTTCAATCGTGCTCTCGACATCCGGAATGGCCAGTATTCTCTGCTCATGTAAATCTGAAGCGAGATCTTCCAGCATCTCCTTTTGCTGCTCAATTGAACGCATCAATTCATTTAAACGAGACTCTAATTGATCAGATTGACCAAACTCCGTTTCCAGACTGTCTCTGTATGACATTAAATCCTCTTGTGTATTCAGACGATGCTTGAATAGAATTTTGTTAAAGGCATCCAACTTTGATCTCAGCACCATTAGCTTCTCAGGGTCCATTTCAATACCGTCAAGGCTTTCTATCGCCTGATCACCGATATCACGCAACTCTATCAATGCTGAATTTAACCGATCTTTCAGCTCACTAATTTCTGTATCCTGAACTTTACTCTGGTTAATCAAACCTACAAGCTGACTTAACTGTTCTGTCAGGCCGCCATCATCCATTAGACCACTATTGATCGCCTGATAAATCTCCTTTAATTCATCCGAACCTTCAAGTCGTTTAAGTTCATTACTTACCTCTTCATAGTTGATATTGTCAAGATCCAGTTCTAATATTTCACTAAGTTGAAACTGATTATAGTCCGCGGTAGATGTTATCTTTTGCAGGCTTTCCTGAAGCTTTGCCAGTTCTTTTTGATCCTTCTGATACCGTTCAAATTTATGTCGATAATCTGTAAGTTTTGTCTTTGTGCCAGCCAAGATATCCAGAATCTCCATCTGGAAGCCAAGATCTTTTAATTCTAGCGTGTTGTATTGCGAATGAATATGAATTAACCTTCTGGTAAGATCTTTCAGCACATTTAGTTGAACAGGAATATCATTAATAAATGCCCGTGACCTTCCCTGCTTATAGATCTCCCTTCGAAGAATGGTATTGTCAAAATAATCGAGGTCATTGGTTTTGAAAAAATCCTCCAATGCAAAAGACGAAAGATCCATCTCAGCCTCAACCACTGATTTATCCTTGTGTTTACCTATAATTGAAAAGTTGGCTCTTTCACCTAGTATTAAGTTCAGGGCATTGAGCAAAATGGATTTACCTGAACCGGTCTCCCCTGTTATCACCGTGAAGCCACTTCTAAAGTCGATCGATACGGAATCAATCAGAGCGAAATTATCTATTCTGAGTGAGCGGAGCATTATTCAAGGATCTCCTGATATTTGGACGAATTGGTTGGATCCACACGTTTCAAAACGTTTACGATCTCGTTCTTTTCCTTGACTTCTGCTGTCTCATAGAGATTCTTTAACTCATTAGACTTAGCCTGAATAAAGTTCAGAACATTAACGGAGTTGGGACGCGTCGCCGTTACTTTTAATAACTTACTGATACCCGTATACACGCCATTTCTACCCGCATCCATGTCATCATAAAGCTTGTCCAGCCCATTTCTATGGTACTCGTAATTACACTCCCTTAAAGGTGAGAACAATTCATGTAAGGCGTTATCTACTAACCAATAGCGATTTTGTCTATTCTTCTCATTCGATTTCCAACCGGGGAATCCTGAAGTTTGAGCATTTGAAACAATTTGTTGTGCCTCATTGAAATACTTGGTACCCCCCTTTAATGAAAATGAATCGTAATCCATACCCAGGATAAAGTATGCATAGAATGCCAGGACCGATGTCAAATTATCTCTGAACTGGTTCGGCGCATATACCAGGATTGCATTTCTGGAGTAGTTAAACAACAGATCATCATCCTGAAAATTAAATAAGGTTGTGTTATAACTTGAATTGAATACCGGTCTAGAAGACTGTATTTGAAGAGATCCTGAATATACACCACTTGATGGTATCTCAGAAATCTGGAGCTGTAAGTTGCAATTGATTCGTTCTTCCACCGTGAATTTGTCTTTGGTCCACTGCGTGTTATTCATCAGTTCATAGATTGTTTGCTCCAATTGTTGGAATATCTCCTGCTCAACACTTGTAACCTCCAGTTTAGCATCTGTAATGATACTCACCTGACAATTTAATTCCTGCGCAAACAACTGCACTTGAAACAATAGAAAAGATCCAATAATTAACAATCTCATCCTTTATAATCTTTTAAGTAATTCACTATGTCTGTTGCAACCTCTCGCTTACTCTTTAACTGAAATTCCTGTGAATTATTGCGATCATCTAAGATACTAATTTTGTTTGTGTTCACACCAAAGCCAGCTCCTTCATCCGCCATGGTATTAACGACGATCATATTTAACTTTTTAGCTGCTAGTTTTTTCTTTGCATTTTCCGTGGCATTCTGGGTCTCAAGCGCGAATCCTACGAGAATCTGGTTGTCTTTTTTATTTTCTCCTGCCCATCCTAGTACATCCGGATTTCTGACGAGTTCAATATTCATTGTATCATCATTCTTCTTAATTTTTTGGTCTGCAGCTTTTGTCGGTTTATAATCTGCTACAGCCGCTGCAAATACCCCATAATCACATGAAGACCAATGATTCTTTACTTCCGAAAGCATTTCTTCGGCGCTTTGTATTGAAATCAATTTTAAATTAGGATGTTGTATGTTCAATGCGGTTGGTCCACTGACAAGGATCACCCTAGCTCCCAACTCTAGCATAACTTCAGCAATATTGAAGCCCATCTTTCCAGATGAATGATTACCAATGAATCTGACTGGATCAATCGCTTCATAGGTAGGACCCGCAGTGATCAAGATGGCTTTGTCTTCGAAGTCACTTTTTTTTTTAGCTGAACCAAAGAAGTCTTCAATAACCGCCATAATGGTCTCGGGTTCGGCCATTCTTCCCTGCCCTTCAAGTCCGGAGGCTAATTCGCCTTCTTCAGCAGGAATAATAATAACTCCATCCTTCTCTAATTGATCCAGATTTCTTCTTGTAGCCGCATGTTTATACATATCGAGATCCATTGCCGGTACGGCTATAGTCTTGCCCTTCATGGAAAGGTATGTAGCTAAAAGCAGGTTGTCACATGATCCAGCAACCATTTTACTCATGGTGTTGGCTGTTAACGGGGCAATAATGAATACATCTGCCCATTGACCGTATTCAACGTGATTGTTCCAGCTACCGTCTTCTTTATTCCAGAATTCAATTCCAACCGGATTTCCGGACAATGCTGATACAACAACAGGTGATATAAAATCACAAGAGGCAGGAGTCATAATACATTTGACTTCTGCCTCTGATTTCCTAAGTAACCTTATTAGAAATGCTATCTTATATGCTGCAATACCTCCTGTTATACCCAGGAGAATGCGCTTACTGTTCATTGTTTAATCTTCTTCTTTTTCTTCAGGATCTCTTGAATAGATCTTATCTTCCAACATCTCCTCTATTGCAATTGCAACCGGTTTTGGCAACCTTTCATAGAAACGAGAGATTTCAATTTGCTCTCTGTTCTCGAAAATCTCTTCCAGATTGTCAGTCGTAGATGCGAACTCCTGTAGTTTTTGTGTCAGCTCTTCTTTAAGCTCTGCACTTAACTGGTTTGATCTTTTAGACATCATGACAATAGCCTTATAGATGTTACCAACATTCTCTTCCAGATCAACAGTATCTCTGGTTATGGTTGTCTTTTCTGCTGTACTGTTCTTAAAATCCATAATTATTTGTTACCTGTAGGTTTCAATTCTGCGTATATCCCTGTGAGCTCGTCATAATAATCGCTTAATGCCTTTACGTAAGTCGACTCCGGAAAAGTGCCTACAAAAGTACGATATCTTTCGAAAGTATCCTCAATTCGTTCCATTTTTTTGCTTTCCACACTATTCTTAGCAAGCAAATATGAATTCTTAACGAGAAGATAACTTATCTCTTCTGAATAAATTGAATTCGGGTATTCACTGAGAAACGTTTCAGCAGTTGTCACTGCTGCTCCAAATCGCTCTGTGTTTGAATAGAGAACGACAGCGTCATAATCTTTTGTTTCGATCTTAAAGTTGAGTTTATCAATGATCCGGTTACAAGAATCAATCAACTCTGAGTTCGGATACTTATCGACAAACATTTGAAGGTCATTAATTGCGATCTCGGTCTCCTCCTGATCCAGCGTATAATGCGGTGAATTCTGCACACTGCACATCGCACTCAGGAACAAGGCTTCTTCTGCTTTCACGCTGTAAGGAAAGCGTTGAGGAAACATGGCCAGATAGTAGCCCCCCATATAGAAATCTCCGGAAAGGTAATATGCTTTGCCTATTCTAAAATACGATAATTCTCCTTCGCTCTCTCTTGGCATTCTCTGATAAACTTGTTCATACAGAGAAACCGCTCGCATCAATGCTCCATCTTTATATTTCTTCTTCCCGGATTTCTTAATCTTCGGGACAATACCTTCTTCATAATATTCATTCGCACGTTCCAGTTTTAAAGCATAGTCATCTGATTTGATCACAGCATTAAAATCCGAACACGAAGAAAGTAGGATCAAACTCCCTACCACATAAAAACACCTCGTCAATAATCTTTTCATTCAGATGATCCTTATTTAATTCTTAGGTTTCTACCTATTTGAAGGACCGTCGTTGGTCTGATCCCATTTAATTGACAGATTCTGGAAACGGTAGTTCTATTCCTCGCTGCTATAGCTGATAGCGTATCTCCAGATCTGATGCGATAATATGTTGCGCCTGAAGAATTCGTTGCCGCTGTATAATTTGAATTGTATCCCGGTCGGAACAAACCTTTGTGTACCAGTAGATTCTCGTCCAGCACTTTCTTGTTTTCAAAATCAATAAGCTTCTCAGGGTCAATTGGGGCATCGTAAAAACGTACTTCAAAGTGCAAGTGTGAACCATACGAGTGACCTGTATTCCCTCCTAATCCTATTGGGTCTCCTGCAGTTACCAACTGATTCGGGACAACCATATGTTTACTCAAGTGTGCATAAAACGTCTCCAATCCATTGTAATGTCTAATGATCACCAGATTGCCAAAGCCTCCTTCATTGTACTTGGCGTAACGAACTTTACCGGACCAGGCAGCACGAACTGTATCACCCGTATTTAAGTCAATATCGGTGCCGTTGTGATTTCTTCCTCTTCTCCACCCGAAATGTGACGTGATCCGACCATCAAATGGCATCACGAATTCATCGTTGAGGCTATCCTGAACACAAATCCAAATAGTATCTTTCAGACGGTTGATATCATTCGATAAATCAGAGGTATAACACATATCGTGATCCCACGATTGAATAAAATGCAAATTGGTATCGCTCATTATCTCAGAGTGGAGATGTTCGTTCATCACACCATCGAAATTTAAGTCTTCTAAATACTCCCACGTTCTGTTTGAATACAGTACCATGGTTCCTTCTTTTGTAACAATAGTGTCAACGATCACCTGGGCATTCGATTGAATTCCAGAAATGAGAAGAGCAAAAAGGAGAATAAATCGCATAATATCTATTAGTTGCCTTTCATTTAAAGTCGCTACAAATATAGGCTTTTGAGCCCATTAATCTCTTACATCTGTCACATACACCCGATAGAAGATGTCTTCATTCGGTTTCACCAGATCCTGATATCCCTTTGATTTATAGGCTTCCGATGCTGGTACATGAATAAAAAGTATGTCGCTTTTTTTAGCATTAATTAACGCTTTCTTCAAGCCTGGCACCACACCTTGATCCTCCAGACGCATACTAAAAGGCTCGTCTTTTTGGATCGTATTTACAAACCTGGGGGTAGTAGGTGTAAAACCTGTGACGTGAAATTCAATTTCTTTATTCTCTCCAAAGCGAGTAGTTTCATCCTTCTTTTCATGAAATAACCATACTCGATTACCGTCAATTTCCCGGTCTGGCTTTCGCAGTTCATCTACGCGAATTCTCATGATTATATCTGAATTTGCCGGAATCAATCCTTCAATCGCCTTGTCTCCTCTAGCGAGTTTACTCGGAATCAATAGCTCTACATGGTCTCCCACGTGCATTTCCTTCAAGGCAATATCCACGCCTTCGAGGTGCATTCCAAAGCCAACCATAAAAGGGACTAAAGAATCCGGAATTCCATTTGGATAAGTTCCATTAATAACCTGGCCGTCAGTTAAACTCACCTTGTATTCCATATTGATCATGTCACCGCGCTGTAATAGCTCTCCTTCTCCGTGTTCGATCCACTCGATCTTCACACCTTCTGAGGTTGTTTTAGAATCCACTACATTTTTAGGCTGATCAAGACTCGTTTTGACTTCTGTTCCGTTCACCGTCTCCTCAACGACTTCTTCGTTATTTTCTTTTTCTTTTACACCACTCGTGTTACAAGAAACCAGTAGAACCAGTAATATCAATCCAAATGCCTTCATATAGTCTCTTTTACTCCTGTAACTCTCAAATCAACCAGCAATGGGGTTAAGGGTGGTATTTTATCCCTATCCCCCAGCAGTCCGTGTCCCAGATGACTCGGAATTATCAATTTCGCTTTATCACCAACCCGCATTAATTTAATGGCTTCTTGCACTCCACTTTCTATTTCAGAACGATCTACCACAATCTCTTCGTACTCATCTTCTTCCGTGCGATAACATTCCGTACCGTCCAAAAGTCCGACTACATATTCAATTTCTGCCACTTGTCCAGCTCTGATGGTGTCACCTTCGCCTTGTTCATAGGTATAATACCTAAGTCCACTTCCTGTTTTCTTCATTTGCCATTCCGGGTGGGATTTCAGAAAAGCCTTTATATCGATCTCCTCGTCAATTGCCAGATTTTTGCCAAGGTTCGTTGACTGCTCCTTCGTCCATTTTACCTCAGGAGTTTCCTCCGGCCGTTCATCAGTGCAGGCCATTAGAAAGAAAGAATAGGTCGATATGATAAGTAAGGTTTTATACACTTAATTCACTGAAGTATTTTGGGATATTTTCCTTAAATTTTTTAATCGTCTCATCCATTGATAATCTGCTAAAGCCACCAGCTGCATTGCGGTGACCTCCACCGTCAAACACTTCGGCGGCAAAGGTGTTAACAGCGATATCTTCCTTCGATCGAAAGGAGATTTTAATCTCACCATCTTTTTCAGAGAAAAACGCCGCAACCATTACGTTTTCCACTGCTAACGCAATGTTAACCAGGCCTTCTGTGTCACCTTTTTGGTAATGAAATCGCTCTAATTCCTCTGCTGTCAATGATATATATGCTATGTGGTAATGTGGGATTACCTCCAATTTCTCTGAGGTCGCATAACCTCTAAGCCTAAGACTCTTTAAGGTAATATTGTCAAAGGTATTTGTGTGTATGGCGGTATGATCGATCCCTGTTTTGTGCAGGTTCGATAATATCTCGTGTGTTCTAGCAGAAACCGATGAAAAACGAAATGATCCGGTATCTGTCATGATGCCCAAATAGATCGCTTCAGCAATATCCTGATTCAACTTTCCAATGATTCCGGCTGAATCCATGAATTCATACACCAGTTCACATGTTGACCCAACTCTTGTCATAGAAACTGGAATATCCGCGAAGTCGTGTGGGTTCGGATGATGATCGATCATGATTTTGAAGCCCTCACATTTTCCAAGAACCTCACCCATGTGTTCGCCCATTCGATCCGGTCCGCTATAATCCAGACAGAAAATCAAATCTGCCTTATTCATGGCTTCCACTACTTCATCAGGCTTTTCCTCGTAAGTCAAGACATCCACATCTTTTATGATCCAATCAAGAAAAGCAGCTGGCGGATCCGGAAAAATAACCGTTGAATTCTTTCGCAGCGTTTTGAGAATATAATACATCGCCATTGACGAACCGACAGCATCTCCATCAGGAGCTCTGTGCGTCGTAATCACAATATTTTGTGCACTTTCAATATGTTTCAGGATAGCTCCAGCTTCCTTCATTAAGACAAAATTTTATTTGTTTCAGCAATGATGCTGGCTTTAAGTCCATCGGATACGTCGTATAACGGCTGGCGCATGGTTCGTTTCATCAAACCAATTTCTTCCAGGGCCACTTTAACTCCTCCTGGATTTCCCTCCGCAAAAAATAAGTTGGTCACCTTTAAAAGATCATAATGTGCACTTCTCGCTTCATCAATGTTCTTATCCAGTGAATAGTGGACCATTTCTGAGAATCTTTTTGGAAAGGCATTTGCCACAACGGAGATCACCCCATCAGCCCCTAATGCTATCATCGGCATGGTAATAGCGTCATCTCCTGACAACACGCCAAATCCTTCCGGTCGTTTTTGAATAATTTCCATAATCTGACCTAAATCGCCCGAAGCTTCTTTAACAGCCACGATATTATCAACCTGAGCAAGCTCCAGCGAAGTCGCAGCTGTCACATTCGATGCTGTTCGACCCGGAACATTATATAGGATAATTGGCAGGTCTGTACAGCTAGCAATGTACTTGTAGTGCTCAACGATTCCTCTTTGAGTTGGTTTGTTGTAGTATGGAGAAACTGATAGGATGCCATCCACTCCTGCGGGTACCGCCTCAAGTGTCTTACCAACTTCGACAGTATTGTTGCCACCAACCCCATATACAATCTTCAAACGTCCGTTATTCACTTCCTGAACCGTTCGCAAGACCTCCATCTTTTCTGGTTGACTCAATACGGGAGATTCACCGGTAGTCCCCTGTACCACTAAGAAATCAGTGCCATTATTTATTTGGTATTCAACCAACTTTCTTAGACCATCAAAATCAATTGATCGGTCATCGTTAAACGGCGTTACGAGTGCAACTCCTGATCCATGAAATATATTCTTCATTTACTGTTCTATTTTCGATAAAGTTTGACGGACAAAGGTAAGCAATTGCTGAGGTTCCGTGTTTTCTGTATTCATATTAATCGTTAAAAACTCAACATTTGAATTAACCCCGACTCCTGTAATTCTATTGACCTTCTTGATCATTTTCAGCATTCTACCTTTGTAGTTCCCAATTACGATTAACAAGTCATAATGTCGTTTAAGAAATTTAATGGTATTCTCATCCTTCAGGCGACCCAGAAAATTAAAATCGCTGTTGTGAACGAATGAAACGCTGAAAACATCTCTAAGGACTTTTCTTTCATTCTTATTCGATACAACGCATAGAATGTGGCTATCATTTACATTCAGACCTGACTCCTTTAAGGCTGTTCGAAAGGCCAATAGACGATCGAGTGTCGTAAACTCTACCACCAGCAATACTCGCTTTGTAACGCCCCATATACTATTTTCTTTCGCGCTCATTCCTTATTCAACATGGCGATGAAATCATCTTCCGAAATGATCTTTACACCAAGATCGCTTGCCTTTTTTAGTTTACTCGGTCCCATATTCTCTCCTGCTACTACATAACTGGTTTTACCCGAGATAGACCCCACATTCTTACCTCCGTTAGATTCAATAAGATCTTTCAATTCCTTTCGTGAGAAGGCATTGAAAACTCCAGACACCACAAAGGAAAGTCCTTCAAATTTATCTGAAGCCGACGCCACTTCTTCCACCTCAAACTGAAGTCCATAATTCTTTAATCGTTCTACCAGACGGATATTATCCTCATTGCTAAAGAAGCTCAATATCGAATTAGCGATCTTTTCACCTATTTCATCAACTGCGATCAATTCATCAAATCCTGCATTAATGAGGTTTTCAATATTCTTGAGTGCTCTTGCAAGCTTCTTCGCTACTGTTTCTCCGACAAAGCGTATCCCGAGCGCATAAAGCACTTTTTCATAAGGTACATCCAGTGAGGCTTGTATTCCCTGCATTAGATTATTCACCGATTTTTCCGCCATCCTATCCAGCTCGATCAATTGATCATAGTTTAATTCATATATGTCCGCGTAGTTTCGAATAAGTCCTTTATCAAATAACAATTCAACTGTTTCAGATCCAAGGCCATCGATATTCATCGCTTTACGACTTATAAAGTGCTCTACTTTTCCTTTTAATTGAGGAGGGCAAACGGTATCATTCGGACAATAATGTTGTGCTTCGCCTTCGTTTCGGGTCAGCTTTGAGTGACATTCCGGACATTCATCTATGAAGATTACTTTCTGAGCGCCAATCTTGCGTTTATCCTCATTTACACCAACGATTTTCGGTATAATCTCTCCTCCCTTTTCCACGAAAACACTATCGCCGATATGAAGATCCAGCTTTCCAATTTGATCCGCATTATGCAGGGAAGCTCGTTTAACCGTTGTGCCTCCTAACTGCACTGGCGAAAGATTTGCTACTGGTGTTATCGCTCCGGTTCTTCCGACTTGATATACAACGCTTTCCAAAGTAGTTTCTACCCGTTCTGTTTTGAATTTATAAGCAATCGCCCATCTGGGAGATTTCGCTGTAGATCCAAGTTCCTCCTGTTGATCATAGCTATCTACTTTGATAACAACACCGTCGATCTCAAATGGTAAGTTTGCTCGTTCTTTATCCCAGTAGTTAATAAAATCCATCACTCCGTTAAGATCAGATGCACGCTCAATTTCTCTTTTCTTTTCAGTAGGAACTTTGAAACCCCACTTTGCCGCATGATGAACTGACTCCAAGTGGCTCTCAGCGCCTGAATATCCATATACACCGTACAACATGCAATCCAATCCCCGTTGAGCCACGACACTGGAGTTCTGCATTTTTAACGTGCCTGATGCCGTATTTCTTGGATTCGCGAATAGTTGTTCTCCAATCTCCTCTCTTTCCCTGTTTAAGGCTTCGAAATTCGCCAGAGGAAAATAAATCTCCCCTCTGATCTCAAAATCATTTGGGTAATCACCGCGTAGCTTCAGTGGAATCGAACGGATGGTCTTTACGTTTGTTGTTACATTTTCTCCCTGCTCGCCATCGCCTCGTGTCACTGCTCGGGTAAGCACCCCGTTTTCATATTGTATACCAATGGCAACACCATCGTATTTCAGTTCGCACACAAAATGAATGGCACCGTCAATCGTCTTCGATATGCGGTTCACCCAATCTTCGATTTCTTCCTGAGAATACGTATTGGATAGTGAAAGCATTGGATAACGATGCTTTACCGTCTCGAATTTCCTGGTTATATCACCTCCGACTCGTTTTGTTGGCGAGTGATCAAATGCGTATTGCGGGAACTTTTCTTCAAGATCCTGCAACCTTTTCAGCATCATATCGAAATCATAGTCTGAAATCTCAGGTGCCGATTGAACGTAATACAAGTAGTTGTGGCGCTCTATCTCTTTTGATAGCTCTTCTATTTCGACCAGCGCCTGCTCCTCATTCATAACGTGAAATTATACTTTTGCTCTGATCATTCTATCCTTCCCTTGCAAATCTTTCCTCAACTCAATGTTGACAAGCCCCTGACTGTCCAGAAGCTCCATCAGATCCCTTGCTAATCCTTCGTGAATTTCAAAGTAAAGTGAAGATCCTGGAGCTAATAATTCTTTCGCGTGATTTGCTATTGCCTTGTAAAAAACAAAAGGATCATCGTCCTCCACAAAAAGAGCCATCTCGGGTTCGTAATCCAGAACGTTCTTATCCATAAAATCCTTGTCTGACCTAAGCACATATGGTGGATTGGCAACGATACATTTGATAGATCCAGCCTTGAATGCAGAGCTTAGATCATCACTGAGGACATCGCTGGTTACAACTTTGATGTCCAGATTCAATTCCTTCTTGCTCTTATTCATCAACTGCAAGGCTTCTTCACTCAATTCAATGGCATATACTTCTGTTTCAGGATGACTGTCTTTGAGAGCGAAAGATATACATCCAGAACCTGCGCAAAGATCCAATATGATATCTCCACGACTAAAGTCTTCGTCGCGAAGAATCCAGTCAACCAATTCCTCTGTTTCGGGTCTCGGAATTAATACGGCTGCACTGACAGGAATATCCAAATTGTAAAAATGTTTCGCTCCGAGAATATACGCGAAAGGCTCGTTTGTCTGCAATCGTTTCAGCGCAGCCCTAAAGAACAATAAGTCTGATTCAGACAGCTTACTATCCTTGATAGATAAGTAGTCTGATTCTTTGATTTTAAGTCTTTTAATAGCTAATTCTTTAAGCATCAATTTAATTTCATTTATCGTGAAATCTGAGCTTAATCTGTCTTGAAAATATTGGTAAATATCACCGAGCGAATTCGTTTTAACAAACATGACTCAATCTGTTTTCTGCCCATTGAAATAAAGCGTATAACCAAAGCCTACAAGGAAGTATTGGGTCAATTTATTGAAGCCTTCAGGATCGTATCCTTCATTAGAATCCAGTCCAATCATATAAGGATCAAATCCAAATCCGTGGATACCATGCCCCAAAACGAGTCGATAAGAGTTTCTTTCATCCACTGAGAGAATTAATCCTAAGGTCGTTTCTACCGTAGTAGAATTCAATCTTAATGGGTATTTATCATTCGCTTTATTAACATCTGTCAGAACAAAATGCTCGGAATAACCGACTTTCACTCCAATATCTGTCGCAAACTGATCCGTATGGAATTTATCGTGGCCGATCTTAAGAAATCCTGTTCCGGACTGAATGTTACCGTAAATAGGGCTTGGTACCGCAAATTCGTTAACGGTAAAAAGAGCGTATTTGACACCTGCTCCAATATTCAAATGAAATGGAAAGGAATACTGTGAATAGACTGCACAACTGGCCAAACCTTGCATTATATTTTTAAAAGGTGTATTTGCCATCGCTCCGGGCAACGACAGCTCAACATTGAAAGTCGTTCTGGGCTCAAAATTCTGAGCATTCACATTTACTTCTGAAACCAAGCAGAATGTAGTAGTCAACACTATGTAAAATCCTTTTCTCATCTATTTATTAACGCTAATCTACCAATTAAATTTTATACACAAATTGCTTAGCATGATTACCTTTGCAAAGTGAACAAAGGCATCATCTACATTATTCTTTCGGGACTATTCTTTATGGTTGTAAATTTCTTTGTCAAGCTACTTGGGGCTTCAGATTCACCAGACCTGGCAGAAGGGATCCAAAAGTATCCAGCACATGAATTGGTATTAGCCAGATCCGTTATTTCATTCGCAATTAGTTTTGTAATCATCCGGCGTAAAGCCCTACCATTTTTTGGAAATAATAAGAAATGGCTATTGATTCGCGGAATAGCGGGAACAATTGCCTTGACGATTTTCTTTTACACAATTCACAATCTTCCATTGGCCGTCGCCTCGACCATCCAGTACCTCTCTCCTATTTTTACAGTGATCTTTGCTATCATACTGCTAAAGGAGCGTGTCAAACTGCTTCAATGGTTTTTCATTGGCTTGGCTTTCATTGGGGTTTCATTCATAGCGATCAGCAAGTTCTATGATGTCCCGGAAATAGGAGAACAGATTTCTTTCTTTTGGTTGGGCATGGGAATTATCGCGGCTGTCTTTTCAGGAATCGCTTATACAGCCATTATGAAGCTTAGAAACACCGATGCTCCAATCACCATCGTGATGTACTTTCCGATGGTTGCAACACCATTAATGATCATCCTTTGTCTCTTTGAATTCACAACTCCACAGGGAATAGAATGGCTGTTTCTATTAATAATCGGGATATTCACTCAGTTCGCACAAATCATGCTTACGAAGGCTTTACATGAAGGAAGCGCTTCATTGATTATGCCGTTTCAATACCTTGGGGCGATTTACTCGTATTTAATTGGATTCTTTTTATTCGATGAAAGGCTTTCCTATCTCATTGATCTTGGAATCGTATTGATCGTAGTCAGTGTAATAATCAACGTTCTTCTTCGTAATAAATAAGTAACTTTACTTTATGTCGGAATCCATTAACAAAGAAGATTTAGCCCGATTTGGCAATCTGGAACTTTATGCCAAGCAGGTTGTTGAAGGATTCATTACAGGATTACACAAGAGCCCCTTCCATGGGTTTTCAGTAGAGTTTGCAGAGCATAGGCTGTACAATAAAGGTGAATCAACACGCCACATTGACTGGAAACTCTACGGTAGAACTGAGAAGCTATTTACAAAGAAGTATGAGGAAGAAACGAATCTGAGGTGTCAAATCGTAATCGACTGCTCCTCATCCATGTATTTTCCTGTAGATGCTCCGATGAACAAGCTTCGTTTCTCAATTTATGGTGCGGCTTCCTTGATTGAGCTATTTAAAAAACAGCGAGATGCCGTGGGTCTTTCACTGTTTACGGATGAGGTACTTCTTCATACACCAACGAAATCTACCACAAGACATCATCGCTATTTGTATAGTGAGCTGGAGAACACACTCAAACCCTTTGGGGATCAAGACAAAAAGCCAACTTCAACGGTCGAAACGCTTCATGAAATTGCAGAGCTCTGTCATCGAAGAAGTCTGATAATCATCTTTTCTGATCTTTTAGATGATCCGGAAAAGCAGGCAGATTTCTTTGGAGCGCTGCAGCATTTAAAGCACAATAAGCATGAAATTATTGTTTTTCATGTAACAGATAAATCAAAGGAATTGGATTTTGAGTTGGAAAACAGGCCTTATAACCTGATCGACATGGAAACAGGTGAAAAAATGAAGCTCAATCCAAGCCAACTGAAGGAGGAATATCAAAAATCCATTCAGGCTTACTTTAACGAGATCAAGTTGAAATGCACCGACTATTCAATTGATTTCATGCCAGCAGATATCAATGCAGGATACAATGATGTGCTTTTGACTTATCTTCTCAAGCGCCAGAAGTTGCATTGAGATGCAACCAATTCATTCATTTTTGTATCTTTCTACTAAGAACCAACTACTTACTTCGATGAGATTTTTTTTCGTTCTATTACTTTTCGCGTTCCTGTCTTATGATTCCTACGGATCAGAACAATGGCACCAGCGTGCTGACTATGGAGATTTTGGCCGGCATAGAAGTGTTGCGATTGGGGTTGGGACTAAAGCTTATGCGGGAACAGGACATTTGAACGGAATTGGATTTGACACGTGGTATCCCGACTGGTGGCAATACGATCCTGCGACTAATACATGGATGCAAAAAGCGGACTATCCTGGGAACGGAGGGAATGGCGATGAAAACCTGGTTGCAGTATCTCTCAATGGAAAATGCTACGCCGGACTGGGAACAGAAGATCCAACCAGCTTTTATGAATATGACCCTGCTACTAATAACTGGACACAAAAATCAAGTCCACCTGCAGGTACATTCTGGAACACCTTCCCTTTTGTAATTGACAACATTGGATATTTCCCAACCCTATACTCAACAGGGTTTTATAAATATGAGGCTACAACAGACAACTGGACTTATCTGGGAGCTTTGCCGCAATCAACAACTTATGGAACACCAACCTTTGCAGTTGGAGGCAAGGGATATATTCGATTAGGAGATGTGTTCTTCTATGAATACGACCCAGCACTTAATAACTGGACCCAGAAAGCCAATTTTCCAGGCTATTACAAATATCGTCCCAGAGGCATTCACCAGAACGGAGCAGGATTTTTAATAGGAGGATTTTGGGGACCTAGTCCTTCAGTCCTTCCGTGGTACTGGGAAAACTCTGTATGGAAGTATAACCCAACAACGAACACCTGGGATTCCTTACCACCTTTCCCTGGCTCTACAAGACGCTGGGCGGTAATCTGCAACGTTAATGAGCGTGTCTTTTATGGTTTAGGAACAAATGGAACAAACTTCGACGACTGGTGGGAATTTAATTCTGTGGGAGGACTCGATGAGTTTGATATAAACAGCTTCAAGGCATTTCCAAATCCTGTAATAGATCAGGTAACATTTACATCAGACAAGAATTTAGAGTTTGAAATTATTCTGACAGACCAAAACGGAAGAACTATTTCGCAAGACGAGACTATAAATGGCTCACTTATCATTCAAAGACCTGCAGGACTCCGTACTGGAATTTACCATTATCAGGTATTAATCGATCAACAACCGATTCACAGCGGGAAATTAAACTTCTTATAATTAGTTTGAGTGTGGAGTCTGCAATAAATCCAATGCGGATTTAACCGGCGTAAACACTTCTGCCGGTAGCTCTAGGAAAATAGTATTCCAGTTGTGCATGCCGCCGTTCCATAGCCCTGGTAATTCGCGGTAATAGACTGGCTCGCCTCGATGCGACTTCACAACCTTTAAATATTTCGACATGTCAGCATAATCATGTAGATCCAGCTCACGTCCATATGCATCCGTCTTAGAAATTGCAATAAATACCGGATTGAAGTGCGTGCTTTCCTCCAGCAGATTTAACTGGCTCTCAGCTATTTGAGATTTCTCAACAATCTGTTTCGAAATATGGTCTCCATCTTTCACCCAGAATGGTCCCCCTCCTACTTTTCCTTCATTAGGAACCATGCCGCAAACGCGGAAAGGTCGGTCAAGGATCAAATGAAAGTTCTCTTCATTGATCGACTCAAGTTCACTTTGAGACAGAAACTGGTAGCGCTCATTGAGTTTAGCAAGTTTAGTCGCAGAAAAGGAGTCACCAAGTTCTTTTAGTTCATTTTTAAACATCGCTAAATAACCAACGACAATCCGCCAGTATCGACTGGAAAGTTGACATCGGTCCATTGGCTGAATATTATCGATGTTCTTAATCAATACAAAATCAGAATCAATGCTATTCAAATTATCCAATAATGCACCATGACCTGCGGGCTTTCTTAAATATGAATCTTTCTCAATGATTGCTTCTTGCTTCTCATTAAAACAAAAGGCGTCCGTTTCAGTTGATTGAACTGAATAATTCATCTTGCAGTGAAGATTTTCACTATTCAATACTTGGGAGATTGAAACATTTATCTCATTATGAAATTCCTCCTGTATGGTAAAATGAATCTCACCGTCATGACCAAGAATCTCGCAAGCCTGTAAGGATTGCTCCTGAAATGGATTATATCTTGTTCCATCTACCTCATGAAAGGGAATCAGGCCTTTTGGCTTAAAACCATATCCAATACCATCTTTACTGACAATATATGCTGCAATCGAAGTTTTCTCCGTGCTCCCAATTTTAGTTCGAACCACTAAAGGCAAGGATTCATAAAATGCAAAACGTTCAATGTTTTCGAAGAAGAACTTGACTTTATCCGTCTCCTCCTCTGTATTGAGAAATTCATACAGAAACTGAAACATTCGCGAACCAGTTCCCGATGCAGGAATAAAAAAGGCTTTTTTGACTGCTAATGTTCTGAATGATTCGATTGCCTTGTCCTGCTCTTCTTTCTTCAGCGACACAATCCCATCACCAACACAACAAGGTGTAATCAACTCAACCTCATGCGATCGATTGAAAACCTCGTCTCTTTGCTCACTAATTGACTCTTGTACCTTGTCCATGTTTAGGAAAGATTGTTTCTTTGTGTTGGTGAAAATCGGGCTCGAATATATAAAATATAAGGCGAAGGCAAAGAGTAAATATGGAATTCACTCTCCATTCGTCTATGACTTTGTCAGCAATTGTTTGCCTAAAACTATTAACGAGGATGATAAGCGGATCGTTGATGATTTGATCAACTCGTTAGAAAACAGTCATGAAGAGATCGAAATCACCGATTTTGGTGCCGGCTCTAAAAAACTTGGCAGCAAACGTAAGGTGAAAGATATTCTTGCAAATAGTAGTTCAAAGGGAAAATATGGTTTATTGCTTTACCGACTTGCCAAACATTATCAACCTAAAAATATTCTGGAATTAGGAACGTCTTTGGGAATCGGAAGCATATTCCTAAAACTTGGCTACCCACAAACCACCTTAACAACAATTGAAGGATGTTATGAGACACATCGTTTGGCTACATCGCATTTCAAGAAATTGGACCTTAAGGTATTAGCTTTAAGAAATACCTTCAGTGAATTCATCGATAGAGATGAGACAAAGACATACGACTTAATATTCATTGATGGACATCACGATGGAAACGCTTTAAAAGCATACCTAAAGCTACTTGACGAACGAATTACTGATGATACGATTGTGGTTTTAGATGATATTCGATGGAGTCCTTCCATGTTCGCAGCATGGCAAGACATCAAAGAGATGCCTGAATATCACCTCACAATAGATCTTTTCCGGGTTGGATTGATATCCAGGAAGCCGGGTCAGGCTAAAGAACACTTCACCGTACGATATTAGAAGGTAGCGGTAAGAAGGTCCAGTACAGCAGGATTTCTATCTGCTGAGACAGACTTAGATGGAACACTGATAGTTTCATCGAAGACGCCGTCGGGATGATCAAATCCCGTTTCAGCAGTACTCGAAAAAACTATTGTAGAACCAGCTGTAGCTGGCTCAGACAATAACTCATTCGCTAACTCTATTTCTTCAACGGGAATCGGCATCTCAAGAGAACGCTCTTCCTGCAGCGGCTGAATTACTGGAGTTTCAGCAAAACGGTCATTTACATCATCCTCCTGTTCGTTCGATTCCGCCATAAATTCCTGAACCTTTAGAGGCAACTCAGTTGCCTGCTCATTCTGATCCGTAGGAACCTCAGTTCGTGCTAATTGCTCTTTTGACTCTACTCCTAATTGATCAGATTGAAGGAAAGGATAAATCAAGAACATCAACACAACCAATGCTGCCACCTTTAAAAGCGGCTGCTGAATGAATGGCTTATCCTTAGGCACTACAGCACCAAGAATTGACATGTACCAGACCGGAGTCGCTCTCGGATAGGTTTGGTCAAACAAAGCATCTAAACGTTCCTTCGTTTCAGCTTTTGGTTGTTCTTTCGGAATATCAATCGTTTCCATCATCAAAAAGACCTCCTTCATTTGGTTGTATTCGTCTTCATTGGTGATGTATTCGCGGATCTCTTCACGCTCCTTAGCCGTTAGCTCTAAAAAGCTCTTTTCCGAAATAATATTTACTAAATCCTTTTCCATTATCTGTCAATTGTTGGATTATATTGTTCTAAACTTTGTGCGAGATATTTAGTCGCATAGAATAATCGCGATTTCACAGTGCCATCACTGATTTCGAGTACTTCTGCAATCTCTTTAATCGAAAGCCCGTCCAAATGTCTTAATCTAAAAACCTCACTGTGCTTTTGATCAAGATCGTCCAGAGAGTCAAGAAAATCATTCTTAAACTGATTTTCGTGCACTTCCTTCAGCACATTCGAATTCTGATCCCCTACATTATACGTATGGTCAAGACCATTTGATGTGTTTTTTCGGACTTCCTGTTTTTTATATTCATTCTTGCACATGTTATTCGCCACCGAATACACCCATGTTTTAAACTTTCTACTTGTATCAAAAAGCTCCGGCCTCTTTACAAGCTTGGCAAAAATGTCATGTACAAAATCTTCTGCTTTCTCTCTATCGCGCCAAAGCATGCGCATAAAATACCCCAATAACGGTCCGGAGTACCGTTCATAGATCTGATCAAAAGCTCTCTTATCCCCTTTACCCAGGGCCTCCATAAGAGCCTCGTCAGTCATTTCCTTATATTGTGGTCGTATTAATCGCACTAATACGCGTTCTTTATCTTTTGAACCTGATTGTACTTATTACATTGGATACCGATTTTGTCAATCCATTCATCGATTTCCTTCATTTTCTCATCTTCGCCCTGCTCCAGATAAACTGCTCTTAACTGAAACAACATGGGTAAATAATTGGCGCTTAATTGTTTCGACTTCGAATCCACAGCGTTATTAACAAGAGTCTTGTTTAATAGGTTATTCCATAAATCTTCATTTCTACTGAAGTTCGAAAAATCATTTTGATGATACTCAAACACCAGTCCGGTAACGAATAGCAAGGATTGAATCGGGCTAAAATATTCTTTCGGAGTGGTGAGTGAAATAGCAAGTTTCTTGCTCTTATTCATAGAACAGAACTGTTTCAAAAAGGACACATCAACTACTTCTCGTTGTGGAATTTTAAATCCATCTTTTTTAAGATTTGCACGATACGTTTCACTCTGCATAAAATCCAGAGAAACCAACGTTACATCCTTTCTAACTCCATTAACCTGCTGATCATACCAAACAGCGTACGTATCGTCAAAGCCATGTGTGATCAAAACCCCGTTATTCGGGACGCTCAGAAGAATGTCTTTGCCATACGTAATAACCGGATTAGTTAATCTTTTGGCATTCTTTAGTTTCTCAAAATATGGTTTGGCTTTACTGTTTTGATTCGTTATGATGTAATATGCTGCCAGTTCTTTGTGAACGTCTGAATTATTGGGCCTTAATTCTTCGGCTTTCAATAAGTGTTCGATTAGATCCGTGTTATAATTTCCTGCTACATACTTGAAATAATGATGCTCAAATGAGTTAGGGGCATATGATTCGAAATATCCTACGGCATCATCCATTTGCTTTTGTTGGTCGACACTTGGTGTTCTTTGAGTCCGCTGATATGTTGATTGTGTTTTTGAATAAGTAAATCCTCCGGCCATTGATTCCGAACGGTACGATCCTGGCTGATCAGCATCTTTGTCGTATTTCACTCCTTTAGGAGATTGTTCAGCCTTTTTTAGCGAGCGGTTATCTCTGGATTTGGTTTTTTCTTCCATTTCCATATCATACACGGGCTCCAATGCCATTGAGTCCAGTATCTGCTCTTCTTTGAGTTCCTCGCTCGATTCAGTCGAATTGGCGGCGTTATTTAATACCTCCGTTTGCCCATATGAATAGCAGGCGGAAAGTAATATAAATATGAATAAATGCTTACGCATGATTGTATTGTTTTGCTGTTAGTACAACAAGTAACTAGATTGGTTCAAATTAAATTACAAAAAAAGTGGGGATTATGCTTCTCCTTCTGCCGTAAATAGAAATTTGTTGGGAGATATAAGGTTCGTTTTCACCGCATACATCACTATTCCCGCTGTGTTTTTCACGCCTAGCTTTGCCATGATGTTCTTTCTATGCGTGTTAATCGTATGATTACTCAGGAATAGTTTATCCGCTATTTGCGCATTCGTAAAGCCTTCCGCAATCATGATAATAATCTCACTCTCCCGTGGTGATATCGCAACCGCATCGCAACTGAAAGCATCAATATCAATATCTTCGACATTCAGATTTGCGCGTTGAATCGTTTCAAGGATCTGTCCACAAAAAAACCGATCTCCTTTTGCTGTTTGCTTAACCGCATCAATAATCTCAGGAAATGAACAATCCTTTTTGACATAGCTTGTAACTCCTGATCTTAAAGCATCCACAAGTGTCTGTGCGCTCTGCTCTGGCGTAACCGCAAGAATAGGAACATTGGGAAAGGACTTATGCAACTTAACAATATCATCGATTTCAAAACCAGAAGATGTGTAATCCAGCAACACCAGATCCGTTTCGAAAGAACCCAACATTTCTAAAAGCTCTTCACTATTAACTGCCTCACCGACAATATCTATCTCCAACTCAGTCTTTAATAAAGATCGAATTCCAAGTCTTACGAGGTCAGAACTGTCTGCAATTAATAGTTTCACTATTTAGAATTGTTTTAGATAAGCAAATATAATAGAATAGATTCATAAGAAAAAAGCTCCTGAGTAGGAGCTTTCAAAAATTTTTGTTCATAACTAGAATCGAATGAGCCAATTCATGTCATCTTCTATCTTTCCAGCCTTTAGATCATTGAGGTAATTTTTGATTCTATTCGACACCTCTCTGCTTTCAAGAGGAGGCAAATCAAACACCTCGTCCCGATAGCCAATTGCTGCAATTTGTGCTATTGTAGCTGCTGTTCCTGCACCAAAAGCATCGGTAATTGTTCCCTCCTTCAAGCCCTGGACTACCTCTTCTACACTAATGTTTCGCTCTTCTACTTCAAAGCCCCAATGCCGGGCGATTTCAACAACAGAGCGCTTAGTCACACTTTTGAGAATCGTATCTTTTTCTTCAGAAGGTGTAATGAGTTTTCCATCTTTAATGAAGATAATATTCATCGTTCCGGATTCCTCAATGTACTTATGTTCAACAGCGTCCGTCCACACAAGTTGATGAAAACCTTGCTCCTGAGCTAATTTAGCCGGATACAACGAAGCTGCATAATTCCCGGCAGTTTTTGCTCTACCCACACCTCCTTGAGCTGCACGTGTATAATATTCTTCGATTTTAACTCGAACAGGCTGAGAATAGTAGGCTCCAACCGGACAGGTAAAAATGATAAACTTATAGTTGTCAGAAGGTTTAATTCCTATATAATCATCTGTTGCAAACATGAATGGACGGATATATAATGAATAACCCTCTTTTTTGGGAATCCATTCTCTGTCCAGATCCACTACTTTCTTTATCAAATCAGTAAATAGCTCCTCAGGAACTACGGGCATGCACATGCGAATGCATGAATCTGCAAATCTTTTCGCATTTAGATCCGGTCTGAAAATAAGAACTTCATCTTCCTTAGTTCTGTTAGCTTTCATCCCCTCAAATATGGATTGACCATAATGTATCGCTGAAGTCGCCGGATGTAACTGAAGTGATTGAAAAGGTACTATTTCAGGCTGCTGCCATGCACCATCCTTATAATCCATCACCAACATATGATCTGAAAACACTTTTCCAAATGGTAGATTATCCCAATCAACTTCCTGTAGTCTTGAATTTGGTGTTTTAGTGATTTTTATTGAAACTGTGTCTTCTATCATGTCATTTTTCTGTGCCGCAAAGATAAGTAGATTATCCTATTAAATCAAATTGACTTGCCAACTCGATGGCGAAAATTTATTAAGTAAATTTGATACTATACAAGATGCAAAAAAGTCACGACATATTAAAGCAATATTGGGGATTTGATCAATTTCGACCATTACAGGAAGAGATCGTAGATAATCTCATTTATGGACATGACACATTAGCGATCTTGTCTACTGGTGGTGGCAAGTCAATTTGCTTTCAAGTTCCCGGAATCGCACGCGATGGAATCTGCCTTGTAATATCTCCATTGATCGCATTAATGCAGGATCAAGTACAGAACTTGCAAAAAAGGGGTATCAAAGCGGAATTAATAACCGGAAGTATGACGTATCGGGAAATCGATATTGCACTTGACAATGCCAGATTTGGAAACACTAAATTTCTTTATACCTCACCCGAAAGGCTCAAGAGTTCGCTTTTTATCGAGCGTTTCAAACTGATGAATGTTTCAATGATTACCATCGATGAAGCTCACTGTATCTCGGAATGGGGGCATGACTTCAGGCCTAGTTATCGTGAAATAGCAAATTTAAGACAATACCATCCGGAAGCACCGATGATAGCCCTAACAGCATCTGCTACGCTCGAAGTTCAGGATGATATTGTTAAATCTCTAGGACTTCGCGATGTCAAGATTATTAAAGGTTCGGTTGAAAGATCTAACATTGCTTATCGGGTGCTCGCAAGTGAGAATAAGCAGAAGAACATTCTAGATTATTGTAAAGAACATGATGCTGAGTGTGGAATCATCTATTGTCAAACCAGAAGAAGTGTTAAGACAATTACCAAATATCTTCGGGCACATTCCATAAGTGTAGGCATGTACCATGGCGGCATGAAACGTTCCGATCGCGATCAAATGCTCTCTTATTGGATGGATGGTACGATACAAGTAATGATAGCCACCAATGCCTTCGGAATGGGAATTGATAAACCCAATGTTCGCTTCGTCCTTCACTTTGAAATTCCGGATAATCTGGAAGCGTACTACCAGGAAGCAGGAAGAGCCGGTAGAGATGGCAAAGATTCAGTTGCAATTGCATTTTGGGAACGAAAAGACCTGGAAATCCAGGAGAATCACCTGAGTCAAAAGTATCCGGAAAAAGATCGCATAAGGGTCATCTATAATGCGATTTGCAATTTCCTTGGAATTGCTATTGGATCAGGAGAAGGAGAAACATTTGCTTTCGATATAAGTCGCTTCAGCCACGAGTTCAAGATTGGTATTATGGAAACCTATCATGCATTGAAGATTCTAAGCAGAAACGGGAACATGGAGCTCACTGACGGCCAATTCCTGCCTACTCGCCTTCAACTCCTTATTGGCAGTTCTGCCTTATACAAATTTCAGGTTGCTCACGACAGCCTTTCCGGCTTAATAACGTTGCTTACAAGAAGTTACCCAGGTGTGTTTGACCGGTTCATAAGCATTAATGAAAATGAACTCGCTAAAAGACTCGACATTAATAAACAGGAATTACGCAGACAATTAGAAGTACTCGAACAATACGGTGTTATCGATGTACATTTTCAATCGAATTCTCAACAAATAACCATGATACAAGAGCGCCTCCCGGAGTCGCATATTTCATTTCGTCCCGAAGTATATGAGAACCGCAAGCGAACGGATACGCAAAAGCTTCAGGCAATCACTGATTATATAACAAGTTCAAATTGTCGAGCAGAGCTGATAGCGGCGTATTTTGGGTCACCTACCCAAAAATGTGGTAAATGTGATGTCTGCCGGGAGCAAATGAATAGTCCTTATACACACGACGAATTAATCGAAAGCATTCCCGAACTTTTACCTGCAACAATAGGTCAGCTGGAAGATCAAATGAAGGTTCTGAAAACCGACATTCAAAAGGCTTTACATAATTTGATTCTGGAAGAAAAAGTTGTGTTCGAAGATCGAGTTTACCGTCTTACTTCTTCACAAAAGACTTAATCTCATGGACTTCTTTTTGAAGTGATTTGATAGACTTTGAAATATCGCTGTCATCTAATCTGATCTCAGGTAATTCAGGTGAAATGTAGTTTACAAACTTCCAAATTTCGAGTATATCATTGACGTGAACCAGGTAAGGCTCATAAAATGGATTTGTCGAACAAAGCTGAAACGACTGATCTGAATCAAGCATATTGTGAACGACTTTGAAAACAATTCCATCGTCTTTTGTAATAACAATACATGGCGTTCCATCTCGAACACTAGCCCAATTCTGAACAAATTCACCAATCACAAAAGATCCTTCTACAACAGGCGGCATAGAATCACCTTTAATCGGAAATGAGCGATATTTTCTATCCCTTGAAAGAAATGGTAAATGAAAAGTTGGAAGCACCTTTAGGTAGTCCGGATCTGCATAACCAGCAGTGTATCCTGCGCTTGCTTTATGCGGAACCAATTCAATCAAGTCTTCATTTTCTTCACTTACGACAGACGTGAGGACGCGAAGTTTCTGACCTTTGATATCGACCTGAATACCTTGATCCAATTTCGACCAGTCATTGTCGGTATACTTCGAAAGGTCTTTACGCAGTAACTCGTCAATACCAATTCGATAGTAATCGCTTAATTGAACAAGAATCTCAAGATTTGGTTGAGCAACACCATTCTCATATCCCGAATAAGAACTCCGAGTTAGATCAAGATCATTAGCAACTTCTTCCTGAGATTTACCCAGTCTTTTTCTTAATAACTTAAGATTTGTCCCTATATCCATGTTTAATTTTTCATCAAGATTATGTCGGAAAAATAATCAAATCTTAAATAATAACCAAAAAATGACCATTTTTTAATCACGAAATATGATTGGGTGACCTAAATATTTAGCGTAGGCGGCGGTCATCTTTGCACCCAGGAACAAGATGAGAGCCGAATAGTATACCCATACCATCAGAACGAGAATAGTTCCGGTAATGCCTGAATTAGAAGCAAAGAAGTAATTCATCAAGTAGAATTTAATTAAAAGCTGTCCCAGATAAAGCATGATTCCGGTCACAACCGCACCTCTGATCGCCACTTTCCATCTAACTACGCCATCGTGGAGATACTTAAAGACAAATGAGAAAATGATCAAATTAGTTACGATTGGAATTCCATGTCGAACCACGTTACTCAATAACCACTGAAATAGATCCAGGTTTTCAAGATAAGTATTACTAACAGTTAGCATCGCCGTTTCGATGAAATAAAGAGACACTAACAATAAGGTGATTCCTAAAATGAATAACATGGATATCAAACGAAACAAAACGTTTCGTACGATAACACGTTTCGTTCCCATCTGTTTTTTCTCAATATTATAAAACTTATTGATGCTCTTCTTTAAGGCGTTTAACATTGCTGTGGTAGAGAATAGAACAATTAATGTCCCAACCACCTTCAGCGTAATGCTGCCACTGCCAAATTTGATGTATTCCAAAAAACTGACAATTCCCGATGCGTCTGATATTCCCACCTGCTCCTTAAACATAGCGTTAATGATCTCCAGCATTCTATCTGCTCCCAGGAAATACCCAAAAATATTAATGGCAAGATAAATTAAAGGGACTAACGATAGTAACACATAGTATGAAAGAGCTGCACTATGAATAAAAGGCAAGTCAGATAAAAACTCAACGAATGTCTCGCGAATAAGAATTAAATGATCCTTAGCTTTTCTCATCACCTTTTTACAATATCTATTTGAATCTTGTCAGCCATCGGTTCTAATGAACTTAGAATAAAAGCATCACCTGCGCTATTATTAAAGTAATTAAAAACATAACCCCCGAAATCAATCGACCTGATTTTTCTTAGCTCAATTCCGCGTTCTGACACGGTATATTCATTTGGTCTGAACAAGATGCTCTTGCTTTCAATTTCGATTTCATTGATAGGTCCCATCAATTCAGCCTGCTGTTTGTCAGAAGGATGATAGTATACCTCCTGTGTAGCATCAATTCGCTCTACTCGTCCATCTTTTAAATGCACGATAGACTCCACCAGACCAAGTAGTTCAGAACCATCGTGCGAAGCTATAACGATTGTTGTTTTGTGATCTTTGTGCTGACCTAATATGTAATCCGTTATTTTTAATCGCAGACGTTGATCCAAATGAACAAAGGGTTCATCCAGTAATAAAATCTTTGGTTCACTTGCCAGAGCTCGAGCTATACTTAGCCTCTGTTGCTCACCTCCCGACAGCAGCTGCGCTTGTCGGTTTTCTGCTTCTTTCAATTCAATCAGCCCGACCAATTCTTCGTAGAAATCTGTTCGAAGCTCTCGGTCCAAATGAATCATTTTAGACTTGATATTCTCCTCTACAGTGTGATATAGATCGAGATCAAAATCCTGATTAACCAACTGAATGTCCTCATATCCCGGAACTAATTTTTGAGTGGGGCCGATAAGTACGCTATCGTTAAATCGAACTTCTCCGTTAATTGGCGCGATCAATCCAGCCATGGTTTTTAGAAGCGTGGTCTTTCCAACACCGCTTCTTCCTATTATCCCAATCAGATCTCCTTCCCGAATGTCCAAACTGATATCTTCGAGCAATTTTGCGCCGTCAAGTTCAACCGAAATTTGATCCAGGTGAAGCATTAAATAATCAGGTTTTTTGGAAACTCCTGAGAAGCAATATAAAGTCCGGGAATTGGATTCGCCATTGGCTCCTTATCCTTTAAATACACACTTAAGATTATTTGGCCATCAAGCTCTTCGATGTTATAAGAATCTAAAACCGATTCCGAACAGCCGACAACCGCAACCTGATCAGATCCTGACAAACATTCGAATAATCTCATGCCGTCAATCTCCTCAATAAATGCAGATCCATCGGGCATTTCTCCCTGAAGTGGCATTGTAGCATCCTCATGAATATCAATTCCATCAACAGGATCCGTTATTTCGAGTTCGTCCTCCCATTCATACCTCATGTTATCCTCTGACTCCTGGCCATTGTGTTTCTCATCGGCCAGTTCTTGTGAGAACTCAGCGTTCAACAAATAAAAGTGAATCGTACATCTCATGTATATCGGTTTATAAGCAAAAGTATCAACTTTATCGTATAAATAATCATCATGACAAATGGCTTGTTATTTTTACGATCGAATTAATCAACAATGCTCGAAGTCTCATATAGATCTATACTTAAAGTGGCTCTTCCACTAATGGCATCGAGCTTCATTCAGGCGGTTGTCCTTATCACTGATTCTGCCTTTCTAAGTCGTTATAGCACGCTTGACTTCGATGCTTCCGGAAACGCCGGTATCTTGTATATTACTTTATATATAGTAATGATAGGCCTCAACGATGGATCACAGATTCTCATGGCGAGAAGAATAGGTGAGCAAAGAACAGATCGTCTGGCAAAGATTTTTGGCTCGACACTCATGTCAAACATGATATTCGCATGCCTGTTATTTCTCATAATTCAATGGATTGTCCCGGCGGCTCTTCACTCCTATTCAGCAAGTGAAGTATTGGCTGAAAAGCAAAGTATCTTTATAACAACACGTGGTTATGCAATGTTCTTCGCTACTATTACCCTTGCCATCAATGCCTATTTTATGGCAACAGGTAAAACCACTGTTGTTCTACTGGGAGCTTTAATAACCGCTTTATCAAACATTTTCCTGGATTACTCCCTGATCTTCGGTCATTTCGGCATGAACGAAATGGGATTACAAGGTGCAGCATTAGCCTCAACGCTTGCAGAAGGAATAGGTATGATCTTCTTGATCGTTATACTTAATTATAGCCCTATCCAAAGAACACATCAGATTCTAAAACATATCAACGTGGAGCTTCAACCACTAAAGGAGGTTATTAAAATTGGTACTCCCATTATGTTTCAGGGAATGATCGCTTTATCCGTCTGGACGATTTTCTTCACATGGATAGAACAAATGGGGGTTTATGAATTAACCGTTTCTCAAAACATCCGATCCATCTATTTCCTTACGTTTGTGCCCATCTGGGGATTTGGTGCTACAACCAAAACCTACATCAGTCAGTACATCGGTCATAAGGAATTTAGTCAGCTCCGTGTCATTCAAAGGAAAATTCAGTTACTCACAGTAGTATTTCTTCTTGTCTTTGTTCATGGTGCTCTACTCTACCCTGAAACCTTTGTTAAACTGATCAACCCCGAAATTGAATATGTCGCTGAAAGTGGGGCAATACTGAGAATGATCTTTGGATCTATATTATTATATAGCTTCGTGAGTGTCTACTTCCAAACGATTAACGGAAGTGGAAATACGCAAATTACTTTTTATATTGAGCTGGCTTCGGTAATAGTTTATATAACACTTTCTTACCTCCTAATTAAAGTGTATGAGACGTCGATTTTCTGGATATGGACCGTGGAATACGCTTATTTTGGAATGCTGGGATTGTTATCCATCTTATATTTGCGTAACGCTAATTGGACATCAAAGAAATTATGACAGATAATAACTTCAGTATTGTTTTCATGGGCACCCCGGAATTTGCGGTAGCTATCCTCGATAAGCTAATTGAAAATAATGTAGAGGTAAAAGCTGTCGTGACTGCTCCGGACAAACCTGCGGGTCGTGGACAGAAGATTCACATGAGCGCTGTAAAACAATGCGCGCTTAAACACAATCTTGATGTTTTGCAGCCAACTAGCCTGAAAGATGAATCTTTCATTGGAGAACTCAAATCTTACAGAGCTGATTTATTTGTTGTGGTCGCATTCAGAATGCTGCCAGAATCTGTTTGGTCACTTCCTCCAAAAGGCACGATCAATCTTCACGCATCTCTACTTCCACAGTACCGGGGTGCAGCTCCTATTAATTGGGCTATAATAAATGGGGAGCGGAAGACAGGTGTAACGACATTCTTCATTGAGAAGGAAATTGATACTGGTAAAATAATTGATCAACAAGAGGTTGCCATTAGTGAAAATGAAACCGTTGGCGAGCTCTATGAAAGACTTATGAACCTAGGTGCAGAATTAATGGTATCGACCGTTGAAAAGATAAAAGAAGGTAACATTAAACCGATTGATCAGTCGGAAACAAACATAACCGTCACACAAGCACCAAAGATATTCAAGTCAGACTGCCGTATTGACTTTAATAAGCCTGTTCAGCAAGTTCATAATTTTTGTCGCGGCCTATCCCCATATCCTGCTGCCTGGTGCGTGCTGGAAAATAAAAATACCGGAGAATCTAAATCATTCAAGATTTTCATCACGCGCGTTACAGATATCGCTACAGATAATACTTTATATATTAGGAAGGGAGAAAATGGCTTGTTATTCCCTTGTCAGAATCATTATTTAGAAGTGCGGGAATTGCAACCGGAAGGAAAACGTCGAATGGATTTTAGTGCTTTTTTAGCCGGAAATGACATCAGTGACCTGTCTATCAAGGAAAATTAAAGACCAATTTATTCAGCGAAGAAATTAAGTTGTTTGTCGAAAAAGCCACTAAATATGCATAATTCAGGGGTATTTATTCACAAAATGGCCTATTTATCCACAAAAAGGCGCTTTTTTTCGCTCTATTGCTTGTATAGCAAGGATATTACAATATATTTGTTCCGGTAACAATTTTATAAACAAACTAAAAACCAAAACTATGAACAAAGCAGAATTGATTGATGCTATCGCAGCAAATGCTGGACTTTCAAAAGCTGATGCAAAAAGAGCATTGGACGGATTCGTTGACGCAACTACTGGTGCATTGAAAAAAGGAGACAGAATTTCACTTGTTGGATTCGGATCTTTTTCTGTATCTAGAAGAGCTGCTAGAACTGGACGTAACCCACAAACTGGGAAAGAAATCAAAATCGCTGCTAAAAACGTTGTACGTTTTAAAGCAGGATCTGACCTTTCTAGCAAGGTTAACTAATCCACTCTGTAGAGTTATTAAAAGGGAATCGAAAGATTCCCTTTTTTTATTTTTACAACATGACAATTGACGAGCAAGTTCTAGCGGCGTTCTACAACATCATTTCTGAAAGCAAGCAGGATATGTTTGATTGGATCGCTTCAGAACGAACCAGATACTTAACAGTGGTTCTCGAGACCGTACAAAAAGAACACAACGCGTCAGCGGTTTTACGAACTTGCGACTGTTTTGGAATTCAAGACCTTCACGCAATTGAAAAGAACAACAACTATGTTATTCAACGCGAAATAGCGAGAGGTGCGGGAAGCTGGGTAGACATCTTCCCTCACTCCACCGGTGATGACCCAACCGAAGAGTGTTTGAGATCACTTAAAGCAAAGGGTTATAAAATTGTTGGAACATCTCCGCATGCGGAACAATCAATTCACGAGTTAGACATCAACCAGCCGATTGCATTAGTATTCGGAACGGAAAGAGATGGCCTTTCGTCAAGCGCCACTCAACATTCTGACCAGCTTGTAAGGATTCCTATGTTCGGATTTACAGAAAGTTTTAATATATCTGTCTCCGCAGCTCTCTGCCTCAATATTCTTCGACATAAACTCAGCATGTCTGATCTTAACTGGAAATTAAATCATGAAGAACAGGTAAAACTTAAAATTGATTGGTCGAGTAAAATTGTGAAGAATGGACACGAGGTAGAAGCGGAGATTCGTAAAAGAATTTTAGAAAAAGAATGATATATTTGTTCTTGATTTACAGGTAGAAAATTAAACTATAGAACTATGGGAAAAGGAGACAAAAAGACTAAGAAAGGAAAGAGATTTGCAGGATCATACGGTATAACAAGACCTCGCAAGAAAAACAGCCCGGTTATAGTTAAGAAGAAGACTACTAAGAAGAAAGCTGCTTCAACGGAAAAAGAAGAAGCACCTAAAAAAACTGCTGCAAAAAAGACAACTGAAAAGAAAACTGCTACGAAGAAAACAACGGCAAAAAAGCCAGCAGCTAAAAAAACGACAGCCAAGAAGACTACAACTAAAAAGGCAGCCGAAAAAAAGACTACAACTAAAAAGTAACTAAATATAAGCTGCCCAATGGCAGCTTTTTTTTGACGAAAACACAATAGACAATGAAACACAATTTTGGAGCAGGACCATGCATCTTACCGCAGGAAGTGTTCAAACAATCAGCAGATGCCGTAATTGATTTTAACGGATTATCTATTCTGGAAATATCCCATCGAAGTGCAGATTTTGTTTCGGTGATGGAAGAGGCTCGATCGCTTGTTAAAAAAGCTTTGGGTGTTCCTGACGGTTATACGGTTCTTTTTCTTCAAGGTGGGGCAACGCTTGGCTTTACCATTGCAGCTTTAAATATGATGCGTGACTCCAAGAAAGCAGGATACATTAATACCGGTACCTGGGCGAAAAATGCCATCTCTGAAGCGAAGGCAGTAGGAATTAATGTCAATGTTTTTGCATCATCAGAAGATCAGAACTTCAATTATATTCCTAAAGGATATCAAATTCCATCTGATGCTGATTTCATACATTATACATCTAATAACACAATTTTCGGAACGCAATTTCATGATATACCAGAAACGTCGCTTCCGTTAGTTTGCGATATGTCATCGGATATTTTTTCTAAACCGGTCGACGTTTCCAAGTACGATATGATTTACGCTGGAGCTCAGAAGAATCTGGGCCCTGCAGGAGCAACGCTATTTATAGTTAAGGACGAGGTATTAGGAAAATCAACTTCATCCTTCTTACCTAAATATTTAAATCTTCAGAAACATGCAGAAAAAGATTCGATGATGAACACACCTCCTGTATTTTCAGTTTATACATCGATGCTTAACTTGAGATACCTCATGGAGAATGGTGGGGTTCAGGGAGCGGCTGAACGAAACGCTGCTAAGGCTAATGCCTTATATCATGAAATTGACACGAACCCATTATTTAAAGGTTCTGCAAGCAAAGAAGATAGATCTCTAATGAACGTGACATTTTTATTGACGGATGAAAGTATTAAAGAAGAATTCGATCGTATGTGGAACGAAGCAGAGATCGTTGGACTTAAAGGTCATCGTTCAGTTGGTGGTTATCGAGCATCTATGTACAATGCATTACCATTATCCAGTGTGAATGTACTACTGGATGTCATGAAAGAATTCTCAAGAGTAAAAGGATAGAATAACAAATCAGAAAATGAAAGTATTAGCGAACGACGGAATATCGCAAGCCGGAATCGATAAATTAAGTGCTGCCGGGTATACGGTTATAACCGATAAAGTAGAGCAAGATAAACTGATCGATTATATCAATAACGAAAACGTAGAAGTGCTTCTCGTACGAAGCGCGACGACTGCACGTAAAGATTTAATTGATGCTTGTCCCGGGCTCAAACTTATTGGAAGAGGTGGTGTAGGAATGGATAATATTGATGTTCAATATGCAAGAGATAATGGTCGTCATGTTCGAAATACACCTGCCGCATCAAGTCAATCTGTAGCTGAACTTGTTTTAGGACATATGCTGGCCATCTCACGATCTCTACATGATTCATATAAAAATATGGAAAATGGAGATTTCAAGACTCTTAAAAAGCAGTACGGCAAAGGGTGTGAACTACGTGGTAAAAAGTTAGCTATTGTAGGATTTGGACGAATTGGACAAAGCCTGGCAAAATACGCTCTTGGATGTGGTATGGATGTTATTGCAGTTGATACCTATACAGATCCTGTCAATGTGGATTTAGGACTGGGTAATGGAATCAGTGCTTCCACATCTATTACTCCTACAAGTGATATGAAACGAGTTATTTCTGAAGCAGATTATATTTCCTTACATATTCCAAAACAGGCGGATGGTTCAGCTGTTATAGGTAACGCTGAGTTTGCAATAATGAAAGACGGAGTTCGGATAGTGAATGCAGCCCGTGGTGGTGTTATAGACGAAGATGCTTTAATGCAAGCACTCGAAAGCGGTAAGGTGGCAGCGGTTGCGTTAGATGTTTATGAAAATGAACCTAATCCTCGCAAGGACTTACTTTCACATCCTTTAATTGCGTGCACTCCACATATTGGCGCTGCTACGACTGAAGCACAGGATAGAATAGGAACAGAACTGGCTGATATCATTATTGATACTTTCGGAGAACATTAGTACATTTTTAAATGACTAAGATCAGGGCATTTAGGGCTATTCGTCCTACCAGAGATAAAGTACATCTGGTTGCAACTCGTCCTTACTATACTTACAAGAAAAATGTCCTTAAAGCCAAACTGGAGGATAACCCGTTTACCTTTTTACATATCATCAATCCGGAATTTGGTCAGGTTAAACAAACCGAACCTAATTCAAGTGAGCGCTTCGAATTGGTAAGTGAAGCGTATGAGCGCTTTATTGATGATGGCATTCTTATTCAGGACATCGCCGAACACTTGTATGTCTACCGTCAAACAAAGAAGAACAGAGAATATCTGGGCGTGGTTTGTGGAGCCAGTATAGATGAATACGAAGAAGGTAAAATCAAAAAACACGAAGATACGCTAACGAGCAGAGAAAAGATTTTTACAAATTACCTTGACATCGTCGGTAAAAATGCCGAACCCGTTCTTCTCTCCTACTCAGACGATTCAGGAAGAATCGAACAGTTAATTCAGGAAAAGATTAAGGAACGTCCTGAATACGAATACATGACAACGGATCGAATTAAGCATGAGCTGTGGTTAATGAATAGTGAGGAGTCGCTGATGATCATCGATTCATTCGAACAAATTCCTGAGGTCTATATTTGCGACGGACATCATCGTTGTGCTTCTTCAAAAGGCTTAAGAGATCTTAGAAAATCGAGAAATGAATCTGGCTTTAAAAATGAAGAATCCTTTCTTGCATTCCTTATGGATGAAAACAGACTACATATTGTTGAATACAACCGGCTTATTCGCTCACTTAAAGGTATCAGTGAAGAGGACTTTGTCAATAAGCTTTCGGACAGTTATGAGATTGAGCCATTACCAAAAGGAAGAAAACCCACTGAAACCCATGAAATGACTTTATGCATTCATGGTCACTGGTATTCCATGAAATGTAAAGAAAGTATTCTGAATGACAATCACCCTGTACAAAAACTCGATTCAAAAATCTTGACTAAGACAGTTCTCAGGCCGATATTAAATATTGGAGATTTGAAGACCGACGAAAACATTGATTTTATTGATGGAGATCAGAGCTTAAAGAAGATTGAGAATAAAATACGAAAAGGAAAGTACGAAGCAGCTATTTGTTTGTATCCGGTTGCGATAGAGGACATTAAACTTGTTGCAGATAAGCACATGACGATGCCACCAAAGTCAACATGGATCGAGCCAAAGCTTCGTAGCGGATTAACGATATACAACATTAACGAATGATCAAAGAAAACCTCAATCACATACTGAAAGAAATACCCGCGTCAGTTACACTGGTCGCTGTTTCAAAGACAAAACCTACTTCAGATATTATGGAGGCTTATGACCAGGGGCATCGTGTTTTTGGTGAGAATAAAGTGCAGGAATTAACCGGAAAATTCGAAGAGCTTCCAAAAGATATCGAATGGCACCTGATTGGTCACTTGCAACGAAACAAGGTTAAATACATTGCCCCATTTGTGTCCCTCATCCACGCAGTTGACAGCTTAAAGCTTTTGAAAGAAATAAATAAGCAGGCAGCAAAAAACGAACGTGTGATCGATTGTCTGTTACAGTTTCATATCGCAGAAGAAGACACGAAATTCGGACTTGAATTGAAAGAGGCTCATGCATTGCTTATTTCAGAAGAATTTCTACACATGGAAAATGTTCGAGTTGTAGGCTTAATGGGCATGGCTACATTTACCGATAATCAGGATCAAATTCGTAAAGAATTTAAAGCCCTAAAAGGGTATTTTGAATTGGTAAAGGAAAACCACTTCAAAGAAGATGATTACTTCAATGTTCTATCCATGGGAATGAGCGGTGATTATTCAATCGCCATCGAAGAAGGCAGCAACATGATTCGCGTTGGTAGTAAAATTTTCGGAGAACGTAACTACCAGCACTAGTTACCTCAATACGTTGAGGTGTCCTGTCGTCGTCTTTCTTTCGTCACTCATCATCGTTTTGAATTCAATTCTCCAGGTGTAAATACCCGCTTGAACAAGTTTACCAGTGAACTTATATGTTCCGTCCCAGCCAATATTTGGATCATTCGATTCCCAGATAACCTCACCCCAACGATTGAAGATCAGCAAATTGAAATCGTAAATATCAATCCCTGAAGTAAAGATTGGTTGCCAGTGCTGATTAAATTCATCTCCATCCGGAGTGAACGTATTCGGAACGTAGTAGATCAGTTCTTCTTCAATAACCACCGGCTTACAAACAGTGTCCATACATCCCAATGCATTGAAAGCAACTAAACAAACCATATAGTTTCCTGGTTCAGAAGGGTAAAGATGCGTCGGGTTTTCCTGAGAAGAGCTCGTCTCATCACCAAAATCCCATGCATAGTATGGTGCATTCGTCGAAAGATTCTCGAAAGAAATTTCCGGATTTAATTCAGAAGTAATAAATGGATTTGCAATAAAATCAGCTTCCGGCTCATCATCGGTACATATAAAGTCGTCAAAAGTTTGTGAGTTTGAACATCCATTTTCTGTAACAGTTAATGTAACATCAAAACATCCTCCGCTCGTGTAAGTCGTAATTGCTGATCCACAGCTACTGCTTGTTGAACCATTTCCAAAGTCCCACTGACAGTTACTTCCTACAGGCAATGATGTGTTAGTGAATGTTACTTCTAATGGAAGACATCCCATCGTATTGCTAGCAGCAATATTTATGGTCGGAATCGGGTATACTGTAACCGTAACCGCATCCGTCGCAACAGGCGTCGCACATCCGTCAGATAAGGTTACCGTATACGTTGTCGTGATCGAAGGCGTTACGGTAATGCTTGTACCACTACCAACGACTGCTCCAGTCTGATCTGTCCATTCAAATGAAATATTTCCATCCCCTCCAGCTCCTTGCGCTGTTAGCGTTACTGAAGCACCGTCACAAACTGCTGTATCACTAAACGCCTGAACAGTTAATGGACCAAGAACTTCTATATCCGTTGTATTAACATCTGGACAAGGTCCGTTTGTAGAATAAGTAATCGTATGAATTCCAGGTCCTGCAACTGTCGGGTCAAACTCTCCTGTCGCAGAATTTACAATTCCTACACCAGTCCATGTACCACCACCTGTTACCGCATTTAGCACTTGGATTGGTGTGCCAAGACAATATGGCCCAACCGGTGTAATTGTCGCATCATCCAATGCATTGACAGTAATATCTGTTGTTTGAATGTCCCCGCAAGTACCTGCAATTGAATAAGTAATTGTATGTACACCCGGTCCTGCGGTTGCCGGATCAAAGATACCTGCGTTAGGATCCGTAATTCCTGTTCCGCTCCACGTTCCACCCGGATCAACAGCCGTCAATGTTGTCGATGGTTCATCAACACAGTAAGGTCCCGCCGGTGTTATAGTTGCATCAAACTGAGAGTTGATGACAATTGTCGTGGTTTGCACATCCCCACATGGACCAGCTATTGTGTACGTGATGGTATGTGTACCAATACCTGCTACCGCAGGGTCAAAAGTTCCGTTATTAGGATCGGTAATTCCCGTTCCACTCCAGGTTCCACCCGGATCAACAGCAGTCATGTTAATAGCAGGATCAGTCTCACAATATGGTCCTACAGGCGTGATCGTCGCGTCAAGGTCAGGATTTACAACAATAGTTTCTGTTGAAGTTGATCCACAAGAACCTGTAATGGTATAAGTTATCACATGGCTTCCAACTCCGGCAACAACAGGGTCAAAGGTACCAGTGCTCGCATTCGTAATTCCCGTTCCGCTCCACGTTCCGCCTGGATCTACCGCACTCATATTAACGGCCGGATCAGATTCACAATATGGCCCTGCTGGGGTAATAGTAGAGTTATAGTTAGCATTCACGACAATACTGGTTGTCTGGACATCACCACACTGCCCCCCTATTGTATATGTGATAGTATGCGTTCCTGCTCCTGCAACAGCAGGGTCAAAAGTTCCGTTATTTGGATCTGTAATTCCCGTTCCACTCCAGGTTCCCCCCGGGTCAACTGCTGTTAAATTTAAGGCTGGATCACCCGTACAGAATGGCCCTGCCGGTGTAATCGTAGCATTTGCGTTTGGATATACCGTTATCACCTCGGTATCCGTCGCTCCACATGGTCCCGCAATCGTATAGGTTATCGTGTGACTACCTGGACCAGCTACTGATGGATCAAAAGTTCCATTATTTGGATCCGTAATACCCGTCCCACTCCAGGTTCCACCCGGATCTACTGCAGTTAAATTGGTCGGAGGATCCAAAGCACAGAAGGGTCCAGCCGGATCGATCGTTGCATTCGCTCCAACTGCTCCACTTGTAACTGTAACTGTTCCCTGAGCCTGACAACCGGTGGCATCTGTAACGGTAACGGTATATGTTCCAGCGCATAAACCGGTTGCTGTTTGAGTTGTTTGATTTCCTGCAGCTGCGTCCCACTGATATGTGTAAGGTGGAATACCTCCAGCTCCGACTGTTGCTGTGGCTGTTCCATCACAAGCCCCTGCGCACGTCTCTTGTGTAAATGTCATTGTCGGAGGTAAACAACAGCTCATCATGCAAGTATAGTATACCGTCACATTCGGAACCCTTGGCTGAAAGCTCGTGCCAAATGGATAAGCCTTACCTGTTCCCTGTAGAATCTGGATATTAGCATCTGCTGCAGCAACATTTCCCACTCCAGTTCCATTTGAATAGTTACACCCGAAAACTCCCGCTGGCGAAGAAGTAACGTAAAACGCACCTACCTCACCGGGACATAAAAGCTCACTAAATGTTATCGGAATTAATGTATTCGTTCCCAACCCAGTCGCATTCCAGTTATTTATGCTACCGAGCTGAGTCCATGCACCTGGATTTGTTTGAAAACCAACATGCGTGCCGGGCTTATAGTAAATCTCAATATTATAGGTTCCACCATCGTAATCCATCGCTAACTGTGTGATATTGACCGATTGCAGTGCAACGATGTCAAACATAATTCCACTCTGGCCGTTGTTCGTGAAACTAGGAGTTGCAAGTGGACCACACTGAGCATTAACTTGAATACTCAATAGTAAAGTCGCAAAAAAGACGAGAATTAATTTTGCTTTAGACTTGAAAAAAATCATGTTATTGGTGGTTTTCGTTGATCAATGTAATAATGGGGTCAATTTCTACAGTAGGTTTGGTTACTACCGTGAAGGTTTGTGTTGCTCTATCGAAAGAACAATCCTTAACACCTTCATAATTTGACACAATTGAAATAATGTTTTGAACTTCGGAAGAATTGGTGCCTGATGGAACCATATCAACGTCTGCTTGTCCGGCTGCCTGCTTGTTAAGCTTCAGTGTATGAACAGCAACGTCACTCGATAAAGTGTTGCTTGCAGCAAGACTTACATAAATCTCTTTATTCGCTAATGCTGCGTTATTTTCTTCTTGTTGCGAAAAGGTAATCAGCGGAAGGCTGATCAATAATAGTAATATGGTTAATCTCATTAGTAGTAGCTTATACGTTTTAATTAACGCTTAAATATACGAAGAGTTGCTATTTTATAAAAAAAATTAATTGGTCTTATTGGCAAGATTCGTGTCGTGTATCAGTGATCTGAAAAATCTTCCATGATTCACCATTCCAGAAGAGCTGCATTGCATTTACGCCACAATGCGAATATTCAAGACCTAAATAGAACGAATACTCCATCCAAACCTGTGCTAAATTTTCATCAATTTCAACCTGTAGGTTTTTGATCACTTCATTCCATTCCTTGCCTGGCTCTTTAGGTTTAGCAACTGCTTCGATAAACTCTTCCGGATCACCGAAATGCATTGCGGGATCACCCGTTTTACGAGATGTATAGACTGTTTGAAGTCGCAACTCAGGATCAAGAATAGATCGCAATAAAGAACTATCCGACTCTTTCATCGCAACAAAAAGATTATTTACAGTCGATTTTACTGCTTCATAGCTAAGGGAATCCGTCTGGCCATAAATCTGGCTCGAAACAGAAAGGAAAATAATCAAATATGTCAGCTTCATTAGTTAAGCCTCGAAATGCTCAAGCTGATCAAGAAAGTCATTCATCTCTTCGTGCACACGACACTTGAATAATTCTAGATCTGTTGTCGGATCGTTGAGCTTTTCATTAGTCAACTCATTCCATTCAGCCCATGCCATATCAATCAATCTTAAAGCTCGTGCTTTCTCCATGACGTTGACCGAGCTATCCTTAAGAATGGCTTCAACTTTGACTTTGTGAGTTGACGCTTCTCCCTTAAGCTCCGATTTTCTCTCATCTATGAAAGAACGGACAAGGATTAGCTTGTTTTTAATCTGACGTTCGTTGATTAATTTTTCTGAAAGACCTGCTTTGTCTTCCGTTACGGTTGTGTAAAAATTGGTAGCGATCATACATTAATATATTTCAGTAATAGCACGTCGGTTACACAAATTTGCGACTTATTTAAATTACTTGCAATTATATTGCTTAAAAAAAGCTAACAATCTTGTGTTCTTAACGCCTTGAAAAACAGTATTAAAACGCATTTAAGTATGTGGATTAAATTATTGTTAAATCTTCTTTGTATTTGGATTAAGTACGTAGATAGTCCTATTTTTATTTTATGTCAAACATTTTGATTACGGGTACAGGCCTTATAGGTGGGGAATTAGCCAAGAATTTAAAACAACAAGGTTTTAGCGTCAGGTTCCTTAGTCAATCCAAAAAACAGTATCAGGGATTCCCTTGTTTTCACTGGAACGTCGATAAGGATGAGATTGATGAAAAAGCGCTGGATTCCGTTACTCACATCATTCATCTTGCAGGTGCTGGAATAACAGACAAGAGGTGGACAGAATCTCGTAAGAAAGAATTGATGGATAGTCGAGTACGATCGGGAGAACTTCTTCTTAAAACACTTAAAAAAAATAATTCAACTATCCGAGCTTTCATCTCTGCATCTGCCACGGGTTACTATGGTGCAGTTACAACAGATAAAATATTTAGTGAAGATGATGATCCCGCAAATGATTTTCTAAGTGAGATATGCATCGCCTGGGAAAATGTCGCTCATCGATTCGAAGAAGTAGCAGATCAAGTTACAATCTTTCGATTTGGAATTGTTCTATCGGAGAAAGGTGGCGCTCTAAGTAGACTAACTCCCATATTCAGAATGGGATTAGGTTCTCCGATTGGTAGCGGTGAGCAATACATGCCATGGGTACATCTGGATGACCTAGTCAACGCGATTATCTACTCGATTCAAAACGAGTTACAAGGCACATACAATCTCGTAGCAGACGAACATGTTAAGAATCGAACCTTCTCTAAAGCACTTGCTGCGAGTCTGAACAGAAAGATCATTTTACCGGCTATTCCAGCTTTTCTTTTAAAACTAAGATTTGGAGAATTATCGATTGTACTACTTTTTGGATCGCGGATATCAAATGATAAATTAAAAACGGCTGGTTTTAACTTTAAACACAAAAATTTGAAATCTGCATTAAATTCGACCTTTTAATAGAATCTATTTCCCATTATGGTATTACATTTGTATGCCATGTCGCTGAAACTTTTTTTACGTTTTAGCGTTAAAAACTAAGGGATTCGCATAAATGAAAAATTTACTGATCATACTTTCAGTTATTGCTGCGCATTATGCGTATGCTCAACCTTATAAAACAATCAAGGTTTACCGCCCCTATAAATGGATGTTTGGTATTCACTGGGCGGTTGTGGAAGATGACGGCTCCAAGTTTGAAAATATTTTCGACACTGGCAATTCATGGAATGTAGCCCCCTACCCGACTAATATTACCGTTGATCGCTATTTCATTTACGGATGGAGCATGGAATTCGGAGCTCGCTATACGGAATACCTTGACTCAAAACGAATCAACGACACGACCGGCATCAATAGTATTAATTTCTCCTTCGATATTAACGGTAAGTACAGCTTTTACAATGCCTATGCTCCCCGTGCTAGATGGATCGATCCGTATTTGACATTTGGTGTTGGTTACACGTATCGGGATGCGATCGTAGAGCCACATGTACCAACTGTTAATCTAGGAGGAGGAATAAATTTCTGGATAATCAATTCTCTTGGTATCCGCTTGTCTTCACAGGCTAAATTCGCTGTATACCCTACTATTTGGGAAACACACGAGAACTACCTTCAACATACTGTTGGTATAGTATACCGAACTGCATGGGAAAAAGGTCATAAAAACTCGAATAACAAAAAGCAGCATAAGTGGACCAAAAAGCAGATTCGCTACAAGAAGAAAGGCGGACATTAATCCCCTATTTCACCATTTTAATGAAGACTTCAGTTCCTGATCGAGGTTCGATCGAATTATAGCAAGGTTCGATCATCACTTCTGAGAACAAGGGATCAAAATAGCTGAGATATTCTGTGATATTTCCTCCAAAAGGTGGTCCTCCTTCAAATTCACGGTTAAATAATACACCTACCAATTTTCCTCCTTCTTCCAATAACTCATGCGCTTTTTCTGCATAAGCTCGTCTCATCACAGGATCTACTGCACAAAACATAGTCTGTTCCACAATGTAATCATATACACCTTCATGCCGAAAGAAATCTCCCTGATGTATATGCTGATCCGGGAAATCTGGAACTCTGGACTTCAGATTTTTCAATGGTTCGTCTGTCAGGTCGATTACATGCACATTGGCAAACCCTTGTCTATGCAGATATTCCGCTTCATAAGCATTCCCGCAGCCCGGTATTAAAATTCGAACTTCTTTATCCTCAAGCTGATTAAAGTACTCTATTATTGGCGGTGATGGATAACCAATATCCCACCCGGTCTGATTTTCATTGTAACGGATGCTCCAATATTCCGGTTGATCTAAGTTCATCTAGCTATGATTTGTTTATGACATATCACTCTATCATTCCGAAGATAAATTTTTAAATAATAAATTCCCTCCGGAAGCTTACTCAAATCAAGAACACTATTAACACCCTCCCCATACACAAGTAGTTTACCCTCTGCACTAAATAACTCAACTACAGCAATATTATCGCCTCTAAGATGTAAGATTCCATCAGTAGGGTTCGGGTACACAACTAGGGCATCTTTTAGGTCATTTACTCCTGAATTTGCATTATGGATAACGCCTACTGCGTCAAGATCAAATCCTCCGGATTCCCATTCAGTTGGATAAGGGTCATTAATCATATTACCCAAATAATCCATACTACCCACCAAACTATCAATTGAGCCAATGACGTCGACAAGGCGAACGTGCTGAATATTATTAACATCAAGGTTTGGCTGACCTACCAACTCCTCCAGATCAAATGGAGTTCCATATTCGGCCCGATACTTACCTGCCAGATTATTGACATAAGCGCAGTGTGCTGTATCAAAATTGCTTAACTGAACAGCTGTTGGAATTTCGGAAGTCGCATCAAAACGAATGTAATCGACTCCGTTCGAACTAACTTCAACAAAAGCAAGCTCCATGTAGTGATCTATAAATCCATTTTCAAAGACTGCGAAGTCCGGTCCGAAACCATTTACGATTGGCGTATTAAAGGTAATCTCTGCTACTCCGCTATCCCCCAGTGAAATAACACTAATTCCATCCGCAGGACCTACGGCATCCATCTCAGTGCCGTATGTCGCTAAACCCAAAGATTGATTTTGAATGTTTAAATACCCTCGTTGAACACTAACGTTGCTAGCCCAGTCTATGATAACACTCGAATCTTTATGAATAGCAGTCGATCCAGCCTGTCCCGGTTCGGGTGCAAATGATTGCCCAAATGCCAGGTTTGAAAGAAACAGTATGATGAACAATGATCTATTCATAGAAGATCATTTTAGTAGGAATCAAACCAACGTGGTACTCTGTTAGATAGGTCCCTGTGTTTGAAAAGGATTTAACATAGCCTGTATTCGTGTAATTGAGTGCATCACAAACATAAATACGCTGATCATTCGGGTTGTATTGAATTGCGTAAAGCGTTGATACCGAAGTCGTATTAATATAATTAGGGTTGACCATACTCTCAGATGCAGGATCGAATAGTCCGATCGAACTTGAACCACTTGACATATCCTGATTCGCTATCAAGAAATTATCCTCAAAACTACAGATGGAAGTAACATCAAAATTAAAGTTAGCTACAACGGAATCCTGTTGTGTATCAATGCGATAAAGCCTGGAAGGAATAGCTCCATAATCTCCTCTCGATATAACATATACATCGCCGGCCTGGTCTCTTATGACGGATCCGGGATTTATTCCAACCGTTAGTTTTTCAAGCTCCATATTGCTTGCCAGGTCAATTACAGAAACGGTTGAATCCATTTGTGGAAAATTTAAACCTCCCGAATTCGCTACATACAGTTTTCCATTTGCGATGGTCATTGCTTCCGGATTGGCTCCAACAAGAATACGTAGCTCAACCTCTAAACTGGTCGTGTCAATTACGTCAACATAACCGTCATAACAAGAAACATAGGCTTTAGAACCTGCAAACGTAATGTATCGCGGCTGCTTTGGTGCTGTCCCAACCTTCATTTCGATCTGCTTTATCGATTCAAAAGTCTTTGCATCAAGCACTTCAACTGTGCTACTCACATTAACTACAACATAAACTTTTCCTCCATAACGCTGGATGTCATTTCCGGTGTCTCCCAGACTGCGATTGGTCCGGGATTGAAAGTATTGGTTCTGAACATTATTGGTAGCAAACGACGCCCACGAGATCGATGAATTGTTTTGTTGAAACAATCCTTCATTCAATACGAGCATTCCATTTGTCAGGGTAAGGGGTTCTTCCGATGTCGGATCCACTTTGTCCTTTTTACAGGAAAGTATCATTGGTATTAACAGTAATAAACTAATGTAACGCATATCTTAATGTTATTAGGTAATTGACCCCGGGCATGATGTAGGAACGCACATATGCATAGGATCGATCAAATAGATTTTTAATATTGAACTGAAGTGTCAGGTTATTGTTCTTTCTCTTAAATACATGGTGTACAGATAGGTCGGTTATCACGAAAGGATCCAATCGATTCATCTCGATATTTTCATTCAGTGAATATCTTGAACCGACGAACGAATTTGTAATTCGTAGCCCGGATTGCTTCAGGTTAATTCCAAACTCCATCAGTCCGGTGTGATAAGGAATGTATGCAATCTGATCCCTATACGTAGGAGACTCGCTGTCTGTCATGTCCATTGAGCGTTGAAAGCTATAGCTAAGATTAATCTTGTAGGATATTTTGTCTCTTTCAAGCAAGTATTTCGAAGAGATATCAAAGCCAAATACGTGTACAATCCCCACATTCTGCATCGACCAAACAAATAGGTTTTTTGTAGGAATAGCCAGAATCAGATCTTCCACACGGTTGAAATACCCATTAGCGACAAGACTATTCAGGAATTTCTTTTTGTGGGGCTCATAAGTCAATTCGTAACTCGACTGATGTGCTACCTCCGGCTTTAGCGCAATATTTCCAACTCCATTATAGTACAGCTCATTAAATGAAGGCAGACGAAGTGAGTTACGATAGCTGATTCGATGATTGAATCTCCTTGGTCTCAAATAGTTCGTACCCAAGGTGAACATAGGAGTCAATTTATACCTTGTACGTTCATTACTCAATTCGTGATTATCCATGACATAGTGACCTCCCATTTGTAACTTTGCATTCAGGTTCACCCACTTAGCTCCCATTCCGATCAACTGGCGATTATACACTCTAAGTGGTTCACCAAAAGTTGAATCAGACGAGATCAATGAGCTTCGATCGAGCTCAGTTCCTCCGAACAAATTAAATCTTGGATTCTTGAACTTGTAATTAACAGCTATACCCGAATTAACCCGTTCATTTAAATACTCAGAATCCAGAAATCCGGCACTATTCAAATAGGATGTATCCAGGTATCTTAGATAAGAACGAGTGTAGGTATTATACCACCTCATACTCAATTTCTTACCTGAGAAAGAATAGTCTCCTGCTGCGTTGAATAACTTCGTGTACAATTGTTCATCAGCACTTTGGTTATAGAATATCACCGCACCCGGCAGTCCTTGCTCGCTTTCATTATATCTATAATTCAACCGTAACTGGTGATTCTTTTTCTTATATCCGAAAGCGTTCCCAAAAGAATAATCCTGATAGGCATTATTGGTTCTTATCTGGCGATCTATCGTGTTTCCATTTTCGAACCTAAAAGGGTAGTCTCCGTCACTACGGCGAAATTTTCCGGAAGCATTAATGAAATATCCATTATGCTGCCATTTCGTATTCAGATAGCTGTTTTGGGTATCAAAAGACCCATAGCCCAATGAGGCCCTAATAAAAAGTCCATTCTTCAGAAATGAATTATCAAAACTACTAATCGCATAACTCACCCCTGACAGTTGACCCGCAATTGGTAAGACCCCCGCTAAATCCTGCTCGTCAGTTTTGACAATACTTTCCACGTTATCGGTATGTAATTGAGCCAGATTGACCTGACCGGCCTGTGTATTCTCTAATGAAAAGCCATCCAGGATTATGCTCGCATGCTGACTTCCGAGAGAACGATAAGAAAAAGTCTTCATCCCTCCTAGTCCTCCGTAAGACTTCAAATAGACGCCGGAAAAACGCTGCAACAGTTCCCCAATATCATTCGGAGCCAGCTCCAGTATATCGATCCTGTCAACACAGTATTGCTTAGAGACAGGCAGACGCAAATTAGCCGGGCGAAAAGATACCTTTACTTCTTTAATTGCTTGAATGCTATCACTTTGGCCGAAACCATTCAATGATAGCATCAAGCAAAAAGCAATATATCCCCTCGCTGAGAACACTATTTAACGATAAGCTTTCGCGACCACGATTGTGAGCCGTTATCAAGCTGCACGAAATACATTCCGGCGTTTAAGAAGCTAACGTCAAGGGCCGTGTATTCTGAATGATTCAACTCAATGACCGTCTGTCCATTCAGTGCTTTTACAGTAAGCACACCGGAACCACCTTGAACAAACAGCTCGTCGGAAGCTGGATTCGGGTATAATCTTATTGATTCAATAGATTGTTCACTCACGCCTAAAGGCATCGAGTATTCGATATTATCCAGTGCGAAATAAGTTGGTGTGTTTATTCCCCATTGACCGACATCACTTGATTCAAAACGAAAAGAAACGATGCTTACATCGAATGTAAATGTGCTAAGATCGATATGCTCCCAGGTATCAACAATGTAATCCTGTGCGTTGTTTGCAAAGCGGTAGTCAGCCAGATAAAACTCAACGGAGTCTTTATTCGTTCCAGTAAGGTCTTCTCCTATGATCCATACTCTAAAGTAGTCTTCTCCATTTGTCCCGTCGGGAACTCCACTTGCATTAAGTGGTGAGCCAAACTGCTTGGAAAACGCATCGCCATCCCTCATTGCGATTGCAGCGTAGCTTGTATTGGTGATCCAGAATCCGGTAATGGTTCCACCGCCACTTACACCAATAGTACCCTGCGGGTAGTGAACAGCAAAGTTTTCTGACCCAGCATAACCTGAGCCTGTATAAGCTGCATACTGATTACCCCAGCCAGCTGTAACCGTATCTGTTACATTGGAAATCGCGAATCCATTCCACGACATCCATGCCGTGTCATAATAGTTCGTGAAAGTCAATTCGTCAAAGACGAAATCACCATTGCCTAATGATCCGTTGTCATAGCTTTCAGGGTTAAGATTGAGGGTGTCAAAGGTCACAGCTTGACCAATGGAGGTAGATGCGAGTAATACTGCACCCACGAATGAAATAATTTTCTTCATCGTTGTTAATTATTAAAGTTAAACGTTGAAGAAATCAGTTAAAGGAAATGAAATGCTAAAGCATTTAAAGTCCGACTTTAATCTGAAGTCTTCTTTAAATATGCTTGAGGTAAGTATTCTGACTTGTACCGTATCTTTTTCACCTTCCCACCAAATAGGCAGTGGTCTATCAAAAAAGACTTTTAGTACTCACAGCTGCAGATACAGTTCCGGATTTCCACCGGATTCCTTATTAATCCTGACAGGAGCCTAAAGCGTATACAAAAGTAAGATTTACTTTGGAAAGAGAGTTAGTTTTTATCAAGTTTAAAGCTATACTGTAGCATAACCGTTCGCGGCGCCTCAATCTTTAGGGGTCTTAATGAATAAGAACGATTCAGGATATTCGCACTGATCAGAGCCAACTTGTGCATTTCAGAAAAATTATACGAAATGCGTGCATCAAAGATCCAGTTGCCAAATCTATGAGATTCATAATAATCCATGTATTCAATATTTTGAACATATGGAAGATCAACAGTAAGCTCTTCAAAGTCTTTAATTACGATATCCATGTTCTCAATCTTACTGAAATACTTCGCACTCATTCCAATACTAAATTTCTTCTTGAAGGTAAATTCGATATCTGCTTTCACATTATGCAGAAAGCGATATTTGAGAATGCCTTCTTCCGGACTTAAAGACGTCGAATTATACGTATAGATCTTATCATACCAAACTGTGTCTACTGCGTATACACGGTCAGGCGTTAGCGTTTTTGGTAAGATATAATTGTAGCCGGTCATAAATGTAATTTTCGACTCCTTACCTATTTTTGCCATCCCTGAAAATGAGACATCTATACCAAGTACGCGAGACTCTCCCGTGTTCATAAAGCGGAATCCGGCAAAATTGGACGGGTCAGTTCCGTCACCCCAGAAACCGAACATGTATTCGATCGTATTTTGATATTCCTGCCAAAATCCAGCTATATCCAGATAACCATAGACTCCCTTTACTTTGATTCCTTGTTTAATACCAACTTCGGCATTCCAACTACTCTCAGGTTCTAGGTCTGGATTCGGGAATACACCGAAGTTTCCGACACCGGTTCTGATAAAACGTTCCGTGATCGTAGGGAATCGATATCCCTGACCGTAAGAAGCACGCAGATAAGTCTCCTGATATAGTTTTAAACTAGCCCCCGCTCTGAAAATCGGTTTTAGAGCCGTAACGGAATCATTCAAGCTAAAATATTCTAATCTTCCACCGATAGATAGATTGAGCAACTCTTTCAACTTCTTTTCTATTTGCGTGTAGGCCGAAACATTCAATAATGTATTATTTGGACTACCGGACCCTACATACATGTTAGCATAGGAATCAGTAAATGTTCCCGTCAGGCCACCAATAAAATCAAACTTATAAAGATCCTTATAGCGTTTTTTAAACATATAATCTCCGTAGTAGGTTGTAGCTCGATTAGATTGATTGGCAGTCATTTGATTGTCTGCATGGAGTATTCTGGTTCTAAAATGATGTTCTCCACTTGCATCGGTGATAATATTCAAAAAGGGATCAAGATTAAAAATAAATTGATCCTGCAGGAAAGACGCTCCCGGGTAAGCCTGGTAAAGTTGAGCAGAATCTCCTAACCATGCGAAAGACATATTCGATTGGGCAAACATGCCGTTACCATTAATTCCGTAGTTTAACCCACGGAATTTCTTCGATCGATAACGAATATTAAAATTCAACCTGGCTCTTTTACTTGCCATTTGAGCATTTGTAAAATTCGAAACTGTGTCCGCAAATTTTCCTCCTTGCGCATTTGCTATCGTCGAATCCTGTATAGGGGGGCCTATATATCCGTGATCATAATTAACGTTTCCGCCAACAACTAAATCCAGGTTTTTTATTCTTCGCGTATGTAAAAAGTTTGCACCACTTATCATAGGGTAGTCATCCCACCACGTAGCTCCCCTAATGGATGGTTCTGAATAAAACCCTGAATAAACATTCACTTTTGTCTTTGGCTTTAGTCCCGGATATGCAGTTCTGATATGAACTGATCCAGACAATGCAGAACTCCCGGATAAAACCGATGCCGCGCCTTTTATAATTTCTACCTGATGAATGTTTTCAACAGGAATAAACCCCCATTCGGGTCGGCCTGCATCACCTGACAACATTGGCATGTCATCGACGATAACCGCAACTTTAGATCCCACTCCAAAGGTAAAACCACTGCCTCCTCTTATCTGTGGTTCTCCATCCAGAATGTTGAGGCCGGGAGTCTGGTCGAGGGCAGTTTCAATACTTCGCGTATTCTTATTTTCGATCATTTCCGGCTTTAAAACTTCTAAAGAAACCGTTTGATCCTCCATGGGCTTGTCGAATTTTCCAACTTTGACAACAACGTCTTCTATTTCCTGTAGAATTGGATTCAGTTGAATGTCTAGGGTTACTGTTTCATTAGCGATGATCTCAACAATAAATGTATCTGTAACCATTGAGGTGTAACGACATACTATCCTACGTGTGCCGGCGGGTAGATCCATGGTGTATATTCCGTTCTCATCACTTAGGTCCCCGACAGTAAAATCACCTCTAAATATAATTGAGGCTCCCATAATAGGTGCACCATCAGGATCGGTTACTTTACCCGTGAGTGTCCCTGTTTGACCAACAACAATAAATTGTAAGAAGAGAATTGATGTCGCTAAAAGTCCTTTCATACTAAAAACAAAAAAGCTGTCTTCCCAATCAGAAAGACAGCTCCAAATATAGATGAATTGTTTATTTCTTAAACACCTTGTGCTCAGACATTACTCCTTCGCGAACGGTTTTTACAAAGTAAATCCCTGTTGGAACATCGAAAGAAACATTTCCGTTAATCGTCCCTTCCATAATAAGTGCTCCAGAGATATCGTAAACTTCATATGATCCAAATATCGGTTGAGATGAACTGAAATTCAACGTGTTCGCCTCATTTGAAACGTAAACCTGAAGATCGTTCAAATCTACGCTACTAACGCTTCCTGAGTTATAGATTAATTCAACATCATCAATTAGAACTTCGTCATTTGCATCTCCTCCTCCAGGAGTTTCATTCGTTGTGAATGTTACCAATATAAATTCATTCACAGTTGCTGGACCAGAATAGTTAAATGGTACTGAAAATCTCATCCAGTTACCTCCGGTAGAAGGATAGTTAAGAACTGCCTGAGCTACTACCTCGTTCGAAGAAGCAGCATCTTCAGGATCACGATAGTCGTAATTCGTGTGAAGTGTTGCTTTCATACGCGCGTTACCATTTCCTCCGTTCGGAGTGAATTTAGCCCAGAATACAATGGAATCCGGTGTATCCGTAAGTGCCTCAGAAAATTCAGGATCTGCAGTTACGGAATAATTGTAGTTATCCGGACTGCTAGGTGTAGTACTACCCATGTTGATTCTTCCAAGTGTCACATTACCATTTGCAACTATTCCAAATGTACTTTCTGACCAGATTCTGCAACTGGATGTTCCAGCTGATCCGGGTCTGACATCGGTTGATGCATCACATTGATCACTTGCGAATCCTGACCATTGACCTGAACCGGTTAAGAAGCTGTTCCAGTTATCGGGCTCATCATTGTTTGCCCAGGCCTCCATATCGCCATTTCCAATCTGCCCCTGTCCAAAAACAGCAACAGAGCTAAAGGTTAATACCGTAATTAGTAGAAGTTTTTTCATAATGTTTCTTTTTGTGAGTGAAACAAATATATGAATATCCGAATTCATTCAATAGTTGAAAATGATAATTGAGAGTCCCGATATGATAATTCAAACCCGTTCTAATCAACTATCAGACAACTAAGAACGTTTTATAAGTAGATGAGAAATTGTAAACATATGAGATCCAAAGAAATAGGACATATCAATGAAGCCCTGTTGGTTCTTCGACATTTCATCGACTTAAGCGCAAAATTACTGCCTTTCCTGGATGAGATAAATCGAAAGAAAAATCCGACATACAAGGAGCTCCTGGATCGAAGTAAGATCATCAGTGTTTACGAAAACTATGAGTTCGACACCAAAACGTCAAGAGTCTTATTGAACTCAGATGTATTAGATCTCATCAAGGATTCATTTGAACAGCTTGTCGAGCCAAGAGAAAGACGGAGTAACCGTGGCTCACAAAAACTCAGAAAGTTCCTTCTTGAACATTATCGATTAAAAAAGTGTTGGTATCACATTGAAGCCAACTAAGATCTTTCTCTTTTCATCTCAATAATTGCTTATTTTTGATTCGTGCAAAACGACACGAATATCCCTAATTTTCTTCCCGTAATGGAAGATTTTTTCACCATTCAGGGTGAAGGTTATCATTCCGGTAGAACCTCGTATTTCATTCGAATACAGGGGTGTGACGTAGGTTGTATATGGTGCGATGTCAAGGAAAGCTGGGACATTGTAACCGATGAGCTCATGGCCGTTAATGATTTGGTGAAGAAAGCTAAGTCATCAGGTGCGGAATACTGTGTTATAACAGGGGGGGAACCATGCATGCAGGACCTTAGATCACTTACGGATCAACTACATAAGAATGGTATTGAAACAGGACTGGAAACATCCGGATGTTATCCGCTCAAAGGGGACATTGACTGGTATTGTTTCTCTCCTAAAAAATTCAAAGCGCCATTGGATGAAGCTTATGAAAGGGCGGACGAACTAAAAGTGATCATTAATCATCCATCTGATTTCGAATGGGCTGAATCACATGCAAGTAAACTCAAAAAAGAAAATTGTCAATTATACTTACAACCTGAATGGTCAAAACAGGAACGATATTTGCCAATGATTATCGAGTATGTAAAGAAACATCCTAATTGGAGAATTTCGTTGCAGACCCATAAATTCATGAACATACCTTAAAAATGAAATACCTGATTATCCTTTTTACATTAACACTGACTTGCAATTTTTCGATTGCACAGCAGTACTCTACAAGTAATAAAAAAGCCATCAAATTGTTTGAAGAAGGTAGAAATGCTCCTTCCGAAGCAATTGATCCAAAAACGGGTTTACCCGATTTCAAAACAGGTATCGATTTGATGAACAAAGCCCTCGAAAAGGATCCCAATTTTTGGGAAGCACATATGTTTGCGGGTGAGTTCAACGAAATCTTAGGGAATTATGAAGCTGCAATCGGTCATTACGAGTCCGCTATTCGAATTGATCCGAACCACAGTCCGACAGGAAGCACCTATTATTATTTAGCTGCACTGCAATTGGCAGTTGGCGATTACGAATCATCGATTCAGAACCTAAACATTTTTGAGCGCAATCGAAGAGCTAGTCCGGAATTATTGAATCAGGCTAATAAGATCAGGCAGAATTGTGAATTCGCTATTAAAGCACTCAAGAATCCTTTAGATTTCAATCCGATCAATATTGGTCCGGGAATCAATACAGCTGATCCGGAGTATTTTCCAACTATCACTGTCGACGGTAAAACGATTCTATTCACAAGAAGAATCGCTGACGGACGTGTAGAGGGCCCCTACAAGGAACAAGAAGACTTTTATGTGTCTCAACTTGGCGAAAATAACATCTGGGGAAAAGCAGAAGCCATGCCCGACAATGTGAACACTGTTAACAATGAAGGCGCACCAACTATTGCCGCCGATGGTCGGACATTGATCTTTGTAGGATGTCCGGATAATGTATCTGGTCAGTCTTATGGGGCTGGAAGAACCGGAAAAGGTAGCTGTGATCTTTTCATCACCAAGAAACTTGGATCCAGATGGACTAATCCTGAGAACTTGCCAGGAGCTGTGAACACTTATACATGGGAATCACAGCCCTCACTTTCGTCTGATGGAAAGACCATGTATTTTGTCCGACGTGTAAGCCGTAGAGGCGAACCTGAGGATTCAGATATTTTCGTTACACATCTTCAAGAGGACGGAACCTGGTCGGCTGCAGAAAGACTTCCTGCACACATTAACACTAAGTTTCAGGAAGAATCCGTACTCATACACCCCGATGGAAGAACACTCTATTTCGCATCGAGGGGCCATGTAGGAATGGGCGGGTCTGATCTTTATATGACTCGAATGGACGAAGACGGAAACTGGTCTATACCTAAAAACCTTGGATATCCTATCAATACAAAGTTTGACGAGAATTCACTAATGGTTTCTCCGGATGGCGAAATCGCTTTTTTCGCATCCAATCGCGAAGGAGGATTTGGTGATCTGGACATCTATTATTTTGTAATGCCTGAACACCTTCGTCCTACTAAAACACTTTATTTTGAAGGAGTTGTTTACGATGTCGACACGCGCAAACCGTTACCGGGTAAATTTCAGTTGATCGACTTAAAAACAGGTAAAGAAGTAGTCTATTCTGAAGCAGATCAATTAACCGGAGAATTCATGGTTTCTCTTCCGTTAAATCGAGATTATGCACTCAACGTGACGTATCCCGGGTATGCATTCTTCTCTCAGAACTTTAATATGATGGCTCAAGAAGGACTGGAAGCTGTTCACATGGATGTGCCGATGGTTCCGATTAACTCAAATAAACCCGTCAGACTCGAGAATGTATTCTTTGATCTGGACAAGGCCACCTTACGTGAAGAGTCTTATGTGGAACTTAATAAACTGGTGGAATTCCTGGAAGAAAATCCGGACATTAAAATAGAATTGAGTGGCCATACGGATAGCAGGGGTAACAACAACCAGGAATTATCTGAAAGGAGAGCAAAAGCTGTCTTTGATTATGTCGTAAGTAAAGGAATATCAGCATCGCGCATGACGCATAAAGGGTTTGGTAGTAGTAAACCAGTCTATACTGACGAATATATTTCTAAATTAGCAAGTGATGCGGAGAAGGAAAAAGCGCATCAGGCTAACCGAAGAACAGAGTACAAAATAATTCGCTGATGATTCACTTCATACGACTGACGAGACCCATTAATATTGCTGTAGTGGTAATAACAATGTACGGTCTTGGATGGTACCTGGAGAACAACCTTATTGGATCTTTTGACGGCGGAATAAAAAGCTTTGAGTTCTTTATTCTGGTTTTTTCAACGTCTCTCATTGCAGCAGCAGGGAACATCATTAACGATTACTTCGATATGCGTGCGGACCGAATCAATAAGCCGGAACGCATGATCATCGGTAAATTTGTAAAACGCAGAGTAGCAATTCTAACCCATTGGGTTATCAATGTTGTCGCTTTTGGAATGGCCATATATCTGAGCTATAAGCTGAATACCTTCTGGTATCTATTTATACATCTCTTGTCGATAAATGTCTTGTGGTTTTACTCTACCTATTTCAAACGCAAACTCCTCATTGGTAATATTTTAGTCGCTGGTTTAACAGCACTTGTACCATTGCTGGTAGGACTTTATTACTATCACCATGATGGTTTTATCTGGAATGAATTCGCGGTTATCTTTCCTTTTAACTGGTTTGATTCACACGAATACATAGCTTATTTATCAGTAGGATTAGCAGTATTTGCATTCTTGTTGAATCTGGCTCGAGAAATAATTAAAGACATTCAAGATACTGAAGGCGATAAAGTGTTGAGAGCAAAAACATTACCACTGATTGTAGGTGACACCCGCGCTAAATGGATTGCAGCATTTGTCTTATTGATCTCTCTTGCAGGAATCAGTTTTGTATTCGTGAAGCTGCCACCATATGATGGTTTAGCACTCGTTTCGCTGTTTATTTCTTTGTTCTTTGTCGTAGTTGCCATCATACTAACCTTAGCAGCTCAACAAAAACGACAATATCGCAGAATCAATCATTATATAAAAACGGCGATGGTCTTTGGAACCCTCTCTCCTATCTACTGGCAACTGCTATTACTTTATGCCTGATAAGAAGATCATATTAGGTTCTAAATCACCTCGACGTCAACAACTTGTAAATCAGTTGGGACTCCCGGTGGAGATAAAAATTCGGGAAGTCGATGAGATTTACCCTCCTGATATTCCTTCTAAAGAAGTCGCCTCCTATCTGGCCAAATTAAAGGCACAGGCGTTAATTCCGGAGTTGAATGAAGATGAAATTCTTTTAACCTCTGATACCACTGTTGTATTGAACGATGAAATTTTGGGTAAACCCGGCAGTCGTGACGAAGCAATTGAAATGCTTAACATGCTTTCCGATAGATCACATGAAGTAATAACAGGTGTTTTCTTAGGCGATATCCATCAGGAAATGATATTTTCTACTGTAACGATTGTTCATTTTAACAAACTCCGGAAGACTGAAATAGAATTCTATGTCGACGAATTCAAACCATTTGACAAGGCCGGTGGTTACGGAATCCAGGAATGGATCGGTTATATCGGTGTTAAGGGTATTTCCGGATGTTATTACAATGTAATGGGATTACCTGTGCACGATATCTATCAGCGTCTAAACACTTCTTTTCTTTAATTGTTCGTAATTTTGCGGCATTCAATAAAATTTCAATTTTAAAAGGCCGTTACACCAAAAGATGCAAAAGAAATTCTTTAAGAATCTGGTTTTAGTACTCGTACTCAATGTACTCGTTAAGCCATTCTATATTCTTGGAATTGATGCAGAAATCCTCAAGCAAGTTGAAACACATTCCCCGGGAGATTACGGTGAATATTTTTCATTGATGAGTTTGACCTTTATCCTCAATATATTTCTCGATCTGGGGATCAATAACTACAACACTAGAAATCTAGCTCGTTACAGCCATTTATTCAGAAAATATTTCGCGGGAATTTTATCGATCAGGTTCTTGCTTTCATTCGGGTACATCATTCTAGTTATAATAACCGGCTTTATATTGGGTTATGACGCTTCGCAATTCAATTTACTTTCCTTATTGATATTGAATCAGATCATAATTGCCTTCATACAGTATTTCCGCTCTAATCTAGCCGGTTTACTTTTGTTCAAGCAGGACAGTATCATTTCAATATTGGATCGTTCATTACTTATCGTTATTTGTTCTGTTATGCTTTGGGGGGGAATTACAAATGAGCCGATCCGAATTGAATGGTTCGTTCTCGCACAGACAGCATCATATTTTATCACCTTCCTGGTAGCTGGATACCTTGTTTTAAAAAGAGCTGGTAAGTTCCGTGCATCGTTACGTACAGCATTTTCCTGGATGATCATCAAGAAAAGCCTTCCGTATGCGCTTCTCATTTTACTTATGACCATTTATTATCGATCAGATAGTGTCATGCTGGAAAGAATGTCTGCTGACGGAGCTAGGGATGCGGCTGTTTATGCGAGAGGATATCGTTTTTTTGAGGCATTGAACATGGTAGGGTATCTATTCGCCGGTCTCCTCTTACCTATTTTCGCCAAACTTTTAAAACAAAAGGAAGACATAAGCCAGATCACAACTTTCTCACTCAAATTAATTTTGAGTTATGCTTTTCTCGTTGCAACTGCTGCATTTTTCTACCGTGAAGAGATCATGAGCTGGCGCTTTGAAATCAGTGGAAATGAACTTATTGAATCAAGTTTAGCGTTCGGCATACTTATGATTTGCTTCGTATTTTTTACATCGCTGTATATCTATGGCACTATCCTTACTGCTAATGGAAGCTTACGGGTTCTCAACATATCAGCAGGTATTGGAGTATTAGTGAATATTACTCTAAACCTGTACATGATTCCTATTTACGGTGCATTTGGAGCTGCAATCGCAAGTTTGATCACACAAATATTAACTGCAATTATTCAGATTTCAATCGCTCATAACCTGATCAAACTTCATATCGATTTGACCAGTCTACTTCGAATCATTGGCTATTTCATCGTTATAGTGCTCATTATAATGGGGTCAACTCATTTGAAGATGCCATGGTATTACAGCTTCTCTATTGCGATCGCTACGGGCATTCTGGTCGCTCTACTTTCTGGCATGATAAGTATACGGGAAATCAGGACAATCCTTCAGAGTGGGGATTAGCTGGAAATTACATTCTTTCCGGAACATCTACTCCCAGCAATCCCATAGAATTTCTGATTGTTTTTGCCACGTTTCGACTTAGAATTAAACGCATATTTCTCAGTGAATCGTTTTCTTCTTTAAGAACGGTAATCGACTGAAAGAAGTGATTATACAACTTCGCTAATTCATAAGTGTAATTGGCTATTAAAGCCGGAGAGTAAGTGGAGGCTGCTTCAGATACAACTGCGGGGAAGTCCGTTAAATGTTTGATTATTTCCTTCTCCTCGGGTTGAAGCGTTGCTTCCGTAAAAGAATCTACTCCTTCTGCTTTACTCAACAATGACTGAATTCTGGCGTGTGCATACTGAATAAATGGACCCGTGTTTCCATTCAATTCAATCGATTCTTCCGGATTAAACATCATTCGTTTCCTTGGATCCACCTTCAATAAGTAGTATTTCAGTCCTCCTAATCCGATTAATTTATACAATGCCTCTCGCTCCTCATCCGGCATGCCTTCAATATGTCCCCTTTCCATTGTCATTGCTTTCGCCTGATCTATCACTTCCGCCATCAATTCATCCGCATCCACAACGGTTCCTTCCCGCGATTTCATCTTCCCGGTAGGCAAATCAACCATACCGTAAGATAAGTGATAACAGTTCTTAGCCCATGCATACCCCAATTTCTCAAGTATCAGGAATAATACCTTGAAGTGGTAATCCTGTTCGTTTCCAACTGTATAGATAATTCCCTCCAAATCCGGAAAGTCCTTATAACGATCGACCGCAGTTCCGATGTCCTGAGTCATATATACTGCTGTACCATCTGATCTAAGTACCAGCTTCTCATCAAGTCCCTCATCTGACAAGTCGATCCAAACAGAACCATCCTCTTTTTTGTAAAATACCCCACTCTTCAGTCCATCTATTACCAGATCTTTACCCAACAGAAATGTGTCAGACTCATAATACAACTTGTCAAAATCGACTCCCATTGTTTCATATGTCTGATCAAAACCACTATACACCCATCCGTTCATGGTAGACCAAAGTCTGTATACCTGCGGGTCTCTAGCCTCCCATTTAATGAGCATTTCTTTAGCTTCGCGCATTAAAGATGTTTGATTCTTAGCGATCTCTTTTATTTTAGAATCAATCGCTTTTCTGCCCTCTTCATCTTTCGCTTCTTTTGCTTGAAAGAGTTTGTCCAGCTCCTCGACTACCTCTTTATTTAAATCTTTATAACCTTCTGCTTCCCATGACCTTAATAATTCATCGGTTTCAGCTTTAAGGTGCTTATCAAATTCCACGTAATACTTACCTACGAGCTTATCACCTTTGATGCCTGTATTGCTCGGAGTCTCCCGTTCACCTTTCGCATTGGTTGGTGAAAATCGCTCCCAGGCTAACATACTTTTACAGATATGAATTCCACGATCATTGATGACCTGCGTTTTGATCACTTTGTGACCATGCGCTTTCAAAATATTAGAAACCGAATAGCCCAAAAATATGTTTCTGAGATGTCCTAGGTGCAACGGTTTATTCGTATTTGGAGAAGAGTATTCAACCATTAACGTTGATGAAGAATTCGGCTCTTTGAAACCAAATCGTTCGTCCTTGTCCATCTCGATCAAATTCTTCAACCAATAAGAATCGTCAATCACTAAATTAAGGAATCCTTTTACAACATTATAGCTCTTTATGCCATCCACCCGCTCTGAAAGGAATGCACCCAATCTTTCTCCTGCTGCTTCCGGAGAGCATTTTAACAATTTTACAAATGGAAAAACAACAAGTGTCAAGTCGCCCTCAAACTCCTTATTGGTTTTCTGAAACTGCACTAAACGTTCTGTGATCTCCTGACCGAAGAGTTCAGCCGCATTTTCAATTAAAATATTTGATATTCTAGTTTCCATTTATCTCTGTTCCAAAGTGTTCACCACAGACTCAACCAAAGAATAGGTTACCTCTGCCATTTTATTTACGTTTTCGTCAAGACATGGGTTGACCTCTACGACTTCGAGGCATTTCACTTTTTCTAATGATGCCAACTTACATAGGATCTCCTCTGCTTCTTTGGGCGAAAGTCCTTCCGGTACCGGCGTTCCTGTGCCATGCGAAGTAAACGTCGGATCCATCGAATCAACATCGAAAGAAACGTAGATAACCTCACAACCGGATAATTGGTTTTCAATTTTCTCAATTATCACATCAGCTCCCTTTGCTCTAACATCAGAAACCGTGTGATTCTTTATACCCAGTCTTTCTATCAATTTGTTTTCCTCATCTTCCGTATCTCGAACCGCAATGAAAATGAGATCTTCCGGTCGTACCTTTTGACCTTCAACAGCTGTATTCTTGAGTCGATCCCACAATTGTTTTTCGTAATCAGATATCTCGTTTCGCTCACAGGGATAATTATCTTCATTTAATGCAGTTGCCAAAGGCATACCGTGCATATTTCCCGATGGAGTTGTGTATGGTGTGTGTAGGTCACCATGTGCATCTATCCATACAACGCCTATTCTCGAATTCGGATATGCCGCTTTTACTCCTGCTATTGTTCCTCCCGCAGAACCATGATCCCCAGCTAAAACAAGTGGGAATTTATGGTCATTCAATAAAGTTTTTACTCGAGACGACATTTCATCATAAACTTCCACGAGGCCTTCTATTCGCTTCGCATATGGAAATTTTATCTCCTGATCCAACAAGTCGTTTCGCGTTTTTGAATACGAAATCGGATACTGACCGAAAAGCAAAGATCCTTTTTTACGAGCCGCCGTCATTACAGCTTCAGGACCCAATGATGCTCCCCTTGTCCCAGCTGTAATTTCCGATTTATTGACTATTATTTCGATGCTAACACTCATGTGATTTTATTGACACGCAAAAATAGTATAAATGAAATCATCATAGTACAGCTGATTAATTAATTCCATTATTTTAGCATCAGTAACATTGGCTTACCAATTCGTTATGTTAAAACAAGTGAAACGCATGAAATTCATCCTATCATTATTCTCGGTGCTGTTAGCCACAAATCTAATTGCACAAAAACATAAACCCTTCACGGGGAAATTAGTTTATAAAATCGAGATTAGGGACACGAATATGCGTCAGTTTTACCCTGAAAATCGGATGATTGTATATACTAACGACACCATTACGAGAATCGAAAATTTCACCGAACAACTTGGCAAGCAGGTAGTGATCCGACATCTCGAACTCAATAAATCATATACACTCATCAACACCCCTAAAGGTGATTTTGCAATCAAGGTTGATCACAATAAGGCTCCTGATGAAACAGATAGCATAGCGAAGAAAACGTATACACTGGATAAAAAATGTGGCAAGGAGAAAATCCTTGAAATGAAGGCTAAGAAGCTTATCGTTGAGCACCCGGATCTCGAAGAATCAGAACAGTATCTTTACCTGAAATCATATTCGAATAGTTATTTAAACAATTTCGAGGATAGCCCAGGACTACTGGTGAAATACAGTATCGCATCCCCTGACGGTCAGCTCGATTACGAGTTAATTGAGTTTAAGGAGTACCTGCCGGAAAGAGATCTTTTTGGCATCCCCGACAATTATCGTCGTGTCACAATTGATGAGTTTGTTGCAATCATGACCAATCAGGAGCTAAATCCCGAAGAAGGTAACTAACAAAGAGTTGTGTAAACTCTCTACTGCGCTTTCGCTGGCCCCTTCTTAACATCGTTATATTCGTAGAATATACAAAATGAGCGTTGAGAACGAATACATAGAGCAAGGTAACGATTCGAAGAAAAAGAAGCCTGGAAAAAAGTCAAAGAAGAGCTCCAAAAAGAAGTCAAAGAAAGCGAACGTTTCGTTGAATACCTTTCTTGAGCGATTCGACAAAAAGAAGATCAAGTCCAGCATTGGGACGATTCTGATCCTATTTTCCTTCTTTTTATTCTTATCAAGTTTTTCCTACATTTTTACCTGGGAGGAAGATCAAAATCGAATTTTAGGAAAAGGATTTTTCGAGTTTCTATTCGAAGATGACAATGAACCTGTTGCAAACTGGTTGGGTAAATTTGGTGCCTGGATTTCTCATTTATTCATTTACCGTTGGTTTGGATTGGCCTCATTCGGGTTTTCATTGATTCTGCTTATCCTCGGTGTAAGAACATTATTTAACATCTCCTTGCTTCCCGTAAAGAAAACGGTGAGCATAACTTTTGTGTTCACGATCTGGACAAGTCTTTTTCTGGGATTCTTCGCTAATCAAATTAATTATCTGGGAGGGACATTCGGGTATCAGATTAACGAATGGCTTGATTTAACGTTTGGACGATTTGGTTCACTAATCGTTATTCTATCGGTAGGATACATCTGTAGTATTATACTTTTCCATGAAGCTTTCAATAAATTCCTAAGCTTTTTACGCATTCGTAAACGAAAGGAGGTTGAAGATGAACAAGAATCCGATCAAGCGATTATCGGTGAAGGTGACATGGATGTCACGAATGTTTTACAAGAGGAACTGAAAGAAGATGATAAGGTTTCGCAGACTTTGGTTCTGGATGATGACGAGTCGACTGAAGAAGAACCTGCCATTGAAGAAGTTGAGGAACCCGTTGTTGAAGATAGCTCGGAAGAAAAGATTACAGCGGACGATAGTGATTTTTCGGTAGAAGTTGCTGAAGCGACGGAAGATGACAAGGAATTATCGGAAGATGAGGTGAAATCGCATCAGGGTGAGTATGGAGATTATGATCCAAAGCTTGATCTTTCTAAATACGCCCTACCTTCCATTGACCTTCTAACAGACTATGGCAGCAAAGGTGTTTCCGTGAATAAGGAGGAACTGGAATCAAACAAAAACCGAATTGTTGAAACTCTTGGTCACTATAAAATCGGAATTGATAAGATCAAGGCTACTGTAGGGCCGACCGTGACGCTTTACGAAATCATACCGGAGAAAGGTGTTCGAATTTCAAAGATCAAAAACCTGGAGGATGATATCGCCTTGAGTCTTGCTGCGTTGGGCATTCGAATCATTGCGCCGATACCGGGAAAGGGCACCATTGGAATCGAGGTGCCAAACAACAATCCCGACATGGTAAGCATGCGTTCGCTGATCGCGTCAAAGAAATTTCAGGAGTCTGATTTTGATCTACCGGTTGTCATTGGGAAAACCATCACGAATGAGACCTATACATTTGACTTGACCAAGATGCCTCATCTACTCGTTGCTGGTGCTACAGGACAAGGTAAGTCGGTAGGGCTTAATGCTATTTTGGTTTCGATTCTCTACAAGAAACATCCATCGCAAGTGAAGTTTGTACTTGTAGATCCGAAAAAAGTAGAACTTACACTTTACAATAAGATTGAAAGACATTTCCTTGCTAAACTTCCGGACGAGGAAGAGGCAATTATAACAGATACAAGCAAGGTTGTGAACACCATGAACTCCTTGTGTATCGAAATGGACGCAAGGTACGAGTTATTGAAAACGGCTCAAGTAAGAAACATTAAGGAATACAATGCGAAATTTGTGAAACGCAAGTTAAATCCTGAAAAGGGACATCGTTACTTACCTTATATCGTTGTATTGATAGATGAGTTTGCAGACCTCATCATGACTGCCGGGAAAGAGATCGAAACACCAATAGCTCGAATTGCACAGTTGGCCAGAGCCATTGGGATTCATTTAATCGTTGCTACACAGCGTCCATCGGTCAACGTGATCACTGGTATGATCAAAGCGAACTTCCCTGCTCGTATCGCATTCAGGGTTCTATCTTCGGTAGACTCAAGAACTATTTTAGATTCGCCAGGTGCGGATCAGCTTATCGGACGCGGGGATATGCTCATTAGTACCGGTCAACACCTTACCCGACTTCAATGTGGCTTCGTAGACACTCCGGAAGTAGAGGCTATTTGTGATTACATTGGTGACCAGCGTGGTTACTCAGATGCCTTTCTTTTGCCGGAATACGTTGGTGAAAGTTCTGAAGGCGGTGGTTCAATGGATGACGAAGAGCTGGATGCACTTTTCGCTGATGCAGCTAGAATTGTAGTTACACATCAACAAGGATCTGCCAGTTTACTTCAACGAAAGCTCAAGCTTGGTTACAACAGAGCCGGTCGATTGATAGACCAGCTCGAAGGAATGGGGATCATCGGACCCTTCAAAGGATCTAAAGCAAGAGATGTACTGATCGCAGATGAAGTTGCTCTTGACGAGCTACTCAATAGCAAAGATATTATTTAGACTTTCTCGTATTGATCTGAAATCCGAGTCCGGCAGAGATCATCAATTCATCCGTATTGAAAGTCCCCTGTGACGTACCGCTCAAATTCGATCTTACGTAGGTCACATTTGCGAAAATATTAAAGTACTTCCACACGTAGTAGGACGCACCCGTAGTGATCGCAAATGACGGCATTAGCTGCTTTTGTTCAGTGCCCACAAACACCGGTTCTGTATCATCACTGAATATGTTTTTCTTCATATAAGTGATCCCTGGCTGGAAACCAATGCTATAATCGAAATTGTGTTTGTTGAAATGATAAAACAACCCGAAATAGGTACGGAAAGCCTCATTAATAAAAGGACTTTCTGACTGTCCGGCAGCAAACAAATAAGTATCGCCCCTAAAGCTTACCTTGTAATCCATATGATATTCCGCGTAACCCGAAATGTACATATTACTCTCTCCTCGAGCCAGCATACTGGAACCACTAATAGTTGCACTAGCTTCTAATGTTCCGGGATGAAGATATTGATCGGTCTGTCCGCAGACTAGTGAAGCCAAAGAAAGACATACTGAAATGACAATTACTCTTACCATAAATCACCAATTTTATAGTTCAATCCGACGTGGAACAACATGTGACCTTCTGAGCTGGCACCACCACTTTCTTCAAAAACAACCATTCCATCTTCCAGATGAGCATTCAGTTCATTACCCAAATGCATCATATACTGTCCGACCAATGATAGATCAAAACGAGGAGTCAGATTAAAATGAACTCCAAGCCCCCCCTGAACGGCTGAACTCCATCGATCATCGACACTAAATGCGGATCCATTAGCAGCAATCCTTGTGTAATCAAAACAATGGCCTGCCAGAATGTACGGGCGGACAAAAGCCTGTGGATCGGGAGTAGGATAAAAAAGGACACTCCATCCAATATGGTAATCCGTACGATTTGCGAAATCTCCGATATCCGAACGAATGTAATCAAAGAACCAATCTGAATTGACGCGATCTGAGAATTGTAAACGAAACTGTCCGCCCATTCCCAAACCATTTCCCTCGTCGTCATGACCGTTAAACACGCTGAAGGTCGTTCTAGCGCCGAGAGAAAACATGCCTCCGTAATCACCTTTTACATTCAAAAGGGATACTTCATCTTTGGAAGACTCCTGAGCGTATGTAATACAGGAATAAGTAGTGAGTAGTATTAAGAGACTTAACTTCTTCATACTATTTGCTTTTGGTTATTATCACTTAACGAAGTATTTCAACATTTTCGTATACAAACAAAAAATGCGACTTGCAGTCGCACTTTCTATTAACTAAATTTTTCAATCACCTCCTGAGTGACTCCGGTATTCGAGAAGCCTCCGTCGTGATAAAGATTTTGCATCGTTACGTACTTGGTTAAATCTGAGAACATGGCTACACAATAATCAGCACAAGCATCTCCATCGGCGTTACCCAATGGCGACATCTTTTCAGAAAAACTGATAAACTCATTAAACCCTTTAACACCACTTCCTGCTGTGGTCATTGTAGGTGACTGAGAAATCGTATTAACTCTCACCTTTTTCTTCTCACCGTAATGATAACCAAAGCTTCTCGCAATCGATTCCAGATAAGCTTTATTGTCGGCCATATCATTATAATCTGGAAAAACACGTTGTGCAGCAATATAACTTAGCGCAAGGATTGAGCCCCACTCATTCATCGCATCCAACTTCATGGCAGTTTGCATTACTTTATGGAAAGACAATGCTGATACATCCAGACCTTTCATCGTGAAGTCGTAATTCTCATCTGTATAATGTCTTCCTTTTCTAACGTTTACTGACATTCCTATTGAATGTAAAATGAAATCTAATGGTCCACCCAGCTCTTCCATAGCTCCTGAAATTAGTGTTTCGAGGTCTTCAACACTCGTAGCATCTGCAGGAATAACTTTAGATCCGGTTTTCTCAGCAAGATCATTAATCTCTCCCATTCGCATAGCAATTGGTGCATTTGTCAGTACGAATGTAGCCCCTTGTTCATGAGCTTTTTCTGCTACTTTCCAGGCAATTGATTGTTCATTCAATGCTCCGAAAATAATTCCTCTTTTTCCTTTCAGTAAATTGTTCGACATAGTCTATAAAATTTGATGCGGCAAATTTAGTATAATCTATCAGTTATAATTCAAATGTCAGCCCGTCATAAGCAACTTGGACATTCGGAGGCAACATTTTCTCGATCTCAGTGTGTTTAGCAAACAAATGCGAAATATGTGTCAGATACGCTATGTCGGGATCCAATTCTCTTATCATTGCCAAAGCTTCCTCGAGATTGAAATGAGAGATGTGTTCACTGATCCTTAGCGCATTAATAATAATAACCTTACTTCCTTTGACCTTCTCTTTCTCTTCTTCTGAAATGGTTTTCGCGTCCGTTATATAAGTGAAATCACCAAATCTGAAAGCGTTCACTGGCATTTTATAATGTTTAACCTCGATTGGTATCACTTCAAACCCACAAGGCAGTTTAAATGGCTCGTCTGTAATTCGATTGATTTTTACGGAAGGAACTCCCGGATACTTCACAGACTCAAAAACATAATAGAATTCACGAATCAGGGCCTCCTCTACTCGTTCGCTACAGAAAATCTCCATGTCTCGACGTTCAACATAATTGAAGGCTCGCACATCATCCATGCCTGCGAGATGATCCTTATGCTCATGGGTATAGAGAATGGCCTTTAGACTCTTCACCTCATGTCTGAGCATTTGCTGACGGAAATCAGGGCCGGTATCTACAACGTAATTCTCCCCATTTACCGTTACCAGAATTGAGGTTCTCAATCGATTATCTCTTGGGTCTTCTGAACGACAAACATCACACTCACAAGCGATAACCGGAACACCCTGTGAAGTTCCGGAACCCAGCACTGTAATCTTTATCTTTTCAGCAGACATAATTCAAAATTACAATCCTGTCAAGATAAGGGATCATTTTATTCTAATTATTTATCTAAAAATCAAATTTTGAATCCTTTTGATTGGTGAAATTTAATTTTTTTTCAAAAAAAATAATAGAGGGGGAAACCCTTGTTTTATTGTGCATGCATGATTTTTTTACCCCTTTTTACAAGGGTTATAAGAGTAAATAAATTTCAGTAGAGCCAACCATTTCATTTTTGGCATCGTTTTTTCAATAGACGCTAATCAGATTTCTCACTTAAAATAAACCGCTATGAAATCAACTGAAATAAACCTTAAGAAATTCGGCAGTCTTTTAATCGGACTTTTCATAATCGGCTCCGTAAAAGCTGCAACTTACACAACCATGAATGCAGGTGATTGGAATGATGTTGTAAGTGTATGGTCTTTAGATGGAGGTGTTACTCCATGTGGATGTACTCCGGGATCTCCTTCAGCAGGAAACGACATTGTCGTAAATCACGCATTAACCTTATCCTCTAATTTAATTTGGAACGGCGGAACCACAGTGCTCGTAAATCCGGGAGCATCACTTAGTGGTCCCGTTGTGATCAACCTTTGGAACGCTTCTGTAGATTTCTTTGGAGATATCACAATAAGCAAATGGGCGCAGGATTTTAACACGAATGTCACTATGCACCCTGGAACAATCATGTCGCTCAACAATCGTTTCGTTATGGCAGATGGTAACTTTACACTTGATGGTGCTTTGATCTATATGGCTCTTGGAAATTTTGATATTTCCGCACCAGCTAATTTCAACGCTTTAAATGCGAGTCGCGTAAACATTGAAGCCGGAAACATTAACAACAATGGAAATGTGTTCATTGAACTTGGTAGTTGTATGACTGCGAACGGTAACTGGAAAAACGGTGCTACCGGAACGGTTTCGGGCGGAGGGTCGGCAACAACAACTGTCGGTAACATGCAAAACAACGGAACCTGGGACATCAACATACTTTGGTGTTCTGCCGGAGCTGACTTTGGAATGCCTTCACCGGAGGATTGTCCAGGTGCGATTACAACATGTGGAGGGATAACCCTTCCTGTAGAGTTGATAGACTTCGTAGCGAAATACCTGGATGACTACGCAGAAATTACCTGGACCACATTAAGTGAAAACAACAATGACTACTTCATTCTCTTGAAGTCAACAGACGGTAAAAACTGGAATGAATTAAGCATGATTGATGGTCAGGGTACTACAACGGAATCAACTGAATACAGTGCTCTAGATTACGACGTTGAAATGGGTATTACGTACTATCAGCTTAAGCAGGTAGATTTCGATGGACGAGCAAATTACTCGGAAGTAATCGCTCTGGAAAGAAAAGCAGAAGCAGGAGACATTATGATCTATCCTAACCCTGCTGTATCCGGAAATTTAATTACTATTGGGAATTTACTTGAAGCTACAGGCACGATTAGCATTGTAAACACTACTGGAAGAACAGTCGTTAGCGAAACAATAAATGGCTTTGCTGGTAAGATGAGCATATCTTTACCTCAGCTAACCTCAGGTATTTACATTGTAGCGGTTGAGCAAAACGGAGATGTAAGAAGCTCCAAGTTAATTATTAGGTAATTAATTGTTCACAACCATTAAACTGCTGTCGTTGAATTACGATAGCAGTTTTTTTATAAATAGCGCCCATGACAAAATGAGTACCATTCCTCCCACTGGCGTAATCGGACCCAAAAATTTGTATTCACCAATCAATTCACTGATTGCAAGGAAATAGATAGAGATACTGAACAACAAGGTACCGGTCAGCATCAGGACATAAATCCACTTCAGATCGAATTTTATACGATCGGATGATAGACCGATTAAAAGCAATGCAAAACCATGGTATATCTGATACCTCACACCCGTTTCATAAGAGCTTAATTTAACTTCAGTTATTGCTTCTTTTAAAGCGTGAGCGCCAAAGGCTCCCAGAATGATACCTGTCATTATCAGTAAAGCTCCGGTTATTGCGATCTTCTTATTCATCTTTTAGATTCAATGTATAGTTCAACACATTTGACCAACCATTCCATTTACCATAATCAGAAATTGTTTCATTGTGCCAGATAAAGCAAAAATCACCGCCGAATCTACTTACTTCATTAAACAATTTATCGATAACCCGCTTACTCTTCTCCACTTCCAAATCCATATACTCATGCATCGTTCCGTCCATATATACGAATGGGTTAACGAGAAGACCTGTAATAAGATCGTTTTCCAGGTCATACCAATAAAATGAGCGTGCAGTACCAGCTCTAAAGCCATAATGCTCTGCAAATCCCATTGAATAGTCTTCCTCGATCCCGATTTCAATCAATGTCCTGTAGGATTCCGGTAATTTAAGCTTTAGATAATGTTGTCTGCTTTGATCAATGGGTTTAGCAATTATTTCCTCTAAAATCCCCTTCTCAGTTCTTACCTGCTCAACATTTAGGAATGAATCGTATGAAGGATGAAGACCAAGATCACATATAGCGGCCAAATTGCTGATTAATTGACGATGCTCTTCAACCTGAGCACTCAGGTTCCGGTCATATTGACCATCTGACTTCATTAACCAAAAGAGTTTGGTGTCCGGATGCGATTCTATGATCTCTTTTATTTTATCATAACTATCGTAAGGATCTGTCATTTTACCGCTATTCACCAGACGACGCTCACGCAACCTCTTTCTATCCCTGTTGATAATATCGCGAATAATGGACAACCATTTTCTTTTACCCTTCTTGTATTTATAAGCAAAAGCGTTATCAATATCGAATGTTGGGACTAACCTGGGTATTAATTGACTTTGTTCTTTGTTGAGCGAATGATATATGTTCTCATCGATTAGTTTGATCAAACTAAACGCCCAGCGATCACATACTGCCTTATCAATCCAGTCAAACAGGTTTAAGATACTTGATTCATATTGAAATCGACCGTAATTATCACTTTCGGTAGAATCATAAGACTCATAGCAGGTCAGCACGTAAAAAACTGAAGCTACCATATCCGTTACCCCATCGAATGCGAGACATTCCCATTCATTAAATACCTGTAATGATACATGCTGTTTTTGAATCCCTGTTTCAAATAGTAACTGGCCTGGAACTATCTGGGGAGATGTCTCAAAAATCTGCGATGAATAATTGAATTTAGGTCCATTGAAATCTTCAAAATGTCCCTTTTCTGAAGTAAGCTCATAGCTAATTCCCCGTTGATTGAAGATAAAATCAAAGGTGTATTTCAATCTTTCATTTTGCTCTTCTGTAAATACGAGGATCATCATTTATTTCAAGTGATCAATTATTTTCTGACAAATAAACTCTGCGGCTTTTCCGTCACCATAGAATGGAGGATATGTATAATCATCCCGATCAATCAAACGATTGAAGGCATCTAATATTTTATCGTAATCCGCGTCAGCTAATATGGCATTGCCATTTTCAACAATTTCTGTCCACTCTGTTTGAGGGCGAAGAATGATGCAAGGTTTCTTAAAGAAAAATGCTTCTTTTTGAAGACCACCGCTGTCAGTAATGATTAACGAAGCATTTTTCTCCAGCGCGATTATATCTAAGAAACCTGCTGGTGGGATGATTATCAGATGCTCACTTTCAATAATTTTTCTACGTATGGATTCTGTAAGATCGGACTCCAGTTTTTTACGTGTTCTTGGATGTAAAGGGAGCACTACCTTGAAATCAGAATCTTCCGATATCTCTAGCAATGCCGAAAAAATAGCCTCCATTTTTTCAGGGACATCCGTATTTGAATCCCTGTGAACAGTACCTAGAATGAATGGCACTCCATCCAGGTCTAATTCATGAATGATTGTTGATTTTTCTGTAGAGACTGTTGAAAAATGCAGGCTGTTATCGTACATGATATCTCCACAGTGGTAAACGTAGGGATTATCAGGTGAAGCCTTGCCGGTATTACCCATCGCAAAACCTTCTTTCTTCAGGTTTTCAATTCCAGTTTTTGTAGGAGTAAACAGAAGTGTCGACATGTGATCACTTGCTATGCGATTAACCTCTTCCGGCATTGTCTTATTAAAGCTACGCAAACCAGCTTCAATATGAATCAAAGGAATGTGAATTTTTATAGCTGCCAGTGCGCCTGCAACAGTTGAATTGGTGTCTCCATATATGATAACACCATCAGGCTTTTCCTTTAACAGGATCTCTTCAATTCCTTCGAGCATTTTTGCCGTCTGTTCACCGTGAGAACCGGATCCTACATTTAAATTATAATTCGGTTCTGGAATTTTCATCTCATCGAAAAACACTTTAGACATATTTTCATCGTAGTGTTGACCGGTGTGTACGATAACCTCCTCCAATTCTGAACTAAAATGGTTTTGAATAGCTCTGCTGATCGCAGAGGATTTAATGATCTGTGGACGCGCACCTACGATTGTAATGATCTTCATCGGCTTAATTCATAATTCCTTCGTCTGCAAAACTAAAGTAATTATTCTCTGCTACAATGATGTGGTCTAAAATCTGAATATCGATCAACTTGCCAAAATCGATAAGTGATCTCGTTAGCTTTCTATCTGCTTCACTCGGCTTCAATTGACCACTGGGATGATTATGAGATAAAATCATAGCTGAACAGCGATACTCGAGTGCCTTACGGAAGATGAGTTTGCCGTCAGCAATTGTTCCTGACATTCCGCCTTTCGACATGCATTCACTTCCTAAAATCTTGTTCGCTCGATTCAAAAAGACGACATGAAACTCTTCTGCCACTTTATCGGCGTAAACCTTCTTGATAAAATTAAAGCAATCTCTAGACGAACGAATGATTTCCATTTCAGGGGAACTGGACTTTCTTCTATTTGAAATTTCCATTGCGGCGTTGATCTGCACAGCCTTCGCCTTCCCTATTCCTTTTATTTTCATCAATTCGGCAACTGAAGTCTTCCCGAGCTTATTATAGTCGTTATTGTGAAGATCCAGAATTTCTCGTGCTAATTCAACAGCCGACTTCCTACGTGAGCCGGATCCAATCAATATGGCTAATAATTCGGAATCAGAAAGGGTATGCCTTCCTTTTAATAGCAGTTTTTCTCGTGGGCGATCATCCTCTGCCCATGCTGTAATAGGTTTCATTGTAATTCGGTTAGGTTTCTATTTAAATTACAAAAAAAGTTTGTTTAACATTGCAGAAGAATGGATTCTCTTACACAGATCGTACTTGGCGCTGCAGTTGGTGAAGCAGTTGCCGGAAAAGAAATGGGCAACAAGGCTGCAGCCTGGGGTGCTATCGCCGGAACAATTCCTGACCTGGATGTATTTTTCAGAGCGATGAGCAACTCAATCGACGGGGCCCTACTTCATCGGGGCTTCTCTCACTCAATTGTTTTTGCAATCCTGATTAGTCCTGTGCTGGCATGGATCGTTCAAAAGTTGTATCGGGACCGCTATTCCTTTAAACTGCTATTTTGGTTATTCTTCCTGGCGGTTTTTACACACCCTTTGCTCGATATTTTTACCAATTATGGAACTCAACTTTTGTGGCCATTTGATCTAAGAATCACCTTCAATAGTGTGTTCGTGATTGATCCGCTTTATACAGTTCCATTCGGTATATGCCTACTCATAGCGCTCTTCCTCAAGCGAACAAATCCGAGAAGAAGGCTTATTAACAGGATTGGGCTTATTATGTCAAGTGCATATCTTTTATGGTGCTCTACTGTTAAAGTTATAATTCTAAATCAGTCAGAATCCTATTTTCAAAGTGCCGGCATCGATGGCAGTAATAATCTTGTTACACCAATGCCATTCACCTCTTTTTACTGGATGATGGTCACGGAGGATAAGGATAATTTCTATGTAGGATACAAATCCATTTTTTATCCTTTTGATAAAAATGACGTGGAAGAACTTCCAAAAAATCATGCGCTTCTTGATTCTGCGAAATGGAGCGACAACAATTATGCGGATAAATTAAAGTTCATCAGCAACGGTTATTACACCATGCAAGAACAGGGAGACACCTTGTTGTGTTATGATTTGAGATTCGGTTTAAGCACAAAAGCTACGAATGGAATTGTCCGCACCCCCATGAAAGGCTATGGTATGGTTATTGACAATGGCTTTGTGAACAAAACGGTAAGTCTACGCCCGGATGGTCTTTGGAATCATCTTAATTTTGATTCTTACCTCAATGAAGTCTTTTGGAATGAATAACTTTTTTCTCACCTGCTTGTTTCTACTGGGTACAGGTTCCATATTTGCTCAGCGCAATCTCGCTGCTAATTATTTTTCCAAAGACACGGTAATTCAGCACAAAACGGACGAGACTTTTAAGAAGCTAAACGATTCTGAACGAGTTGCTCAATTGATCATGCCAGCTATCGGCGCATATGGAATGGAGGAACATGAAATCGATAAACTGGTTGAAAATAATCTTATTGGCGGAATTCTTCTTTTAAATGGAACAAAGAATCAGTTCAAAGCATGGACGACTAAATACGATTCGATCAATAAAGCAAATCATTCGCTTCCTTTCCTCTATTCAGCTGACGCCGAACCAACATTAGTCAATCGGAAGATGAAAGGATCTAAGACTGTAAAGAAAGCAACTGAAATTCATAGTGAAGAAGAAGTAATTACGGTCGCACAAACGATTTCAAGTGATCTGAATGAAACGGGAGTGAATTATAATTTCGCGCCCGTAGTAGATGTCTCTTCGAATAAGACTGTTGGTTACAGAGGCTTTGGAGCTGAACCTGAAAACATTATTCCATTTTCAAAAGCATTTATCAGAGAGACACAAGACAACAACATTATTGCGACAGCAAAACACTTTCCCGGGCATGGACTGGTCTCTGGAGACACACATAAGTCACTTCAGGTGATAAATGGAGAACTTAAAGAGTTGGGGAATTATCCACCGTTGATTGCAGACAGTGTTCTTTCAATAATGATCGCTCATATCGCCGTAACCAACAACAAGCAATTTAATACGAATGGTCTTCCTGCTACTACTTCGCACAAAATAGTGACCGAGTTGTTGAGAGACAGTTTACAATTTAAAGGTCTGATCGTTACGGATGCCATGAATATGGGTGGGGTCGTAAAGGTTGAAGATTGTTACGTAAAGGCAATCGGTGCCGGATGCGACATTCTTCTGATGCCTGTTGATCCGGTTAAAGCTCATGCGCAGATATTGGCTAAGTACCAAAGTGATCCCGTGTTTAAACGTTCGGTTGATGCATCTGTCAAAAGGATCGTACGAATGAAGATCAGCATGGGGTTATTGTAAAGTGATCTGCAACTTTAAATCTCCTTTATCCGTATTAATAGTGCTAATTCCAAGGGATTATTAACTTTGAGAACATGTCGGATAAACAATTGGATAACATACTTGAATCTTTTGACACCATTAGTCTGGAAGAGATGGATAGTGTGCGTCTAATGAACCGTCAGGATACCAAATTTATTTTTTCCTTCGAAAATCTTTTAGAGATCTTACCATTGCTGAACGAACACTATCGAGTGCTTAGCATAAAAGGAAGTCGCACAAGTAAGTACGAAACAATATACTTTGACACGGAGGATTACGACTTGTATATCGATCATCATAGAAAAAAAGTTGATCGCTATAAAGTTAGGTACCGAAAGTATCTTGATTCAAACCTGGCCTTTCTGGAAGTAAAACATAAGTTCAAAGGAAGGACTGATAAAAAAAGGATCCTGGTTGACGATTTGTTATTTCACATTCCCGATGATCATGAGGAATTTGTTAAGGAATCTGGTGTTGAACATGCAGATGAGCTGGAACCGTCTCTAATAAACTACTTCGAACGAATAACACTCGTAGCAAAGAATATTGCAGAAAGATTAACATTGGATATAAATCTTGCATACAAGGATTCGAATAAAAAAGTATCTTTAGACGATCTTGTTATTGCAGAGTTAAAACAAGAGCAAAGCTCCCGACTGTCTCCGTTCTACAAGATATTGAAGAAAAAGCAAATTCGCCCTTTGAGAATCAGTAAGTATTGTATTGGTTTGATTAAAATGAAGGGGCTGGATAACATCAAATACAATCGATTTAAAAAGAAATTGATTAAAATTAAAAAACTGACAGAAGATGCTGCATGAATTGATTTTAGCGAAAGCTGATAATTTTCTCAATCTGAAAATTATTGATGAGGACTTCTACACATTATTATTCAGATTGTCCGTGAACATCTTTTTCATGACGATTATTATTCGTTATCTGTACTACCCGATAACGAAACGAAAAGATTACCTATTCACCTATTATATCATTGGCCTCGTAACCTTCTTCCTTTGTTTTGGATTGAAAAAACTCGATATCGATACCGGTATGGGACTTGGTCTATTTGCCATATTCGGAATCATCCGATACCGTACTGATACAGTCGAAATAAAGGAGATGACCTACCTTTTCCTCATCATTGGAATCAGCGTCGTCAACTCATTAGCCTCTTATCAGATCAGCGTCTCTGAAATGGGATTGATTAACGTTACTGTTGTTGCGATAACATATGGTCTTGAGTATCTGTGGCTGGTAAAACACGAAACACGGAAAACCATTATTTACGAGCGAATCGATCTCATCAAACCTGAGCACTATGAAGAAATGAAGGCAGATCTTGAGAAACGTACAGGACTATCTATCAATAGGTTCGATGTTGGTAAGATCAACTTCCTTGATGATACTGCTTTGGTTCGAATCTACTATTGGGGTGATGAGCAAGCATTATCAGATTATCACGTAGAGCAATAATTTCGTAGGTTTATCCTCTATGAATACGTTGAGGCTTCTTCTATTGCCTTTTAGTCTGATTTATTGGACAGTCACAAGTATTCGTAATCTCCTGTATGATAGTGGTCTGTTAAAAAGCCATAAGATTCCCGGCAAATCTATTACAGTCGGAAACCTATCCGTTGGAGGAACTGGAAAGTCTCCATTAGTGGATTACCTCTTAAATCTGGCGATCAAGAATAACATTAAAGTCGCTTCACTTAGTCGTGGATACGGTAGAACAAGCACCGGTCTATTAACGGTGGAAACGAATTCGACCAGTGAAGAAGCCGGAGACGAACCTCTACTATACAAACTTCGTCATGGAGAAGACATCACCACAGTCGTATCTGAAGATCGGAAAAAGGGCGTGGAGTTTATCCAAAAGAATGAGCCGGACAATCAGTTAATTGTTCTCGACGACGCCTTCCAGCATCGTAAAGTGAAGGCAGGGTTGTCGATAGTTGTCAGTGATTACAATCGACCATATTATTCAGACTTCTTGTTACCCGCCGGAAATCTTCGAGAGTCTCGCAGCGGTATTAAGAGAGCAGACCTGTTAGTAGTTTCCAAATGTCCGGAGGACATCCATGACGAGGAAATGAATGACATTAGGAAACGAGTGAAACTTGCAGCCGAAAACGTCTTCTTCTCTACCATTGAATACGCCAATCTGGAAGCTATCAACACCGCCGATCAGGAAATAAAAGAGGAGGTATTAGTTGTAACGGGTATAGCTAATCCCAAACCGCTCATTGATCACCTGGAAAAACAATTCAAAGTGCATCATTTGAAATACAAGGATCACTACGAATTTAAGGCGTCTGACATCCAAGAGATTCATAAAAAAATTAATAGTTTTGCAGGTCGATGCAACACCGTAATTACAACCGAAAAAGATTACATGAGATTGCGAACTTTGAAGGAGGTAAAAAACAGCGAGTTTCAGTGGATGTATCAACCTATAAATATTACAATAATCAACTCGAAACTGTTTGAAAGCAAGATTTTAGGCTATGTTAACGAAATTTAAAGAAAGCTACGAATACATCATTAGTCAGACGGATGTAAAACCTACCATCGGAATCATATTAGGAACTGGCCTTGGTGGTCTTGTCAATGAGATTTCCATCATCGATGAAATATCATATGCCGATATACCACACTTTCCGGTGTCGACTGTTCAAAGTCATTCCGGAAAATTGATTTTTGGTGAGCTCGGAGGTAAACAGGTTGTTGCCATGCAAGGACGCTTTCATTTTTATGAAGGCTATACCATGCAGGAAGTTACTTTTCCGGTTCGGGTAATGAAATATCTTGGTGTGGAGAATCTATTCGTTTCAAATGCTTCTGGAGGTGTGAACCCTGACTTTGAAATTGGAGAGATCATGATCATCAATGATCACATTGACCTCTTCCCTGCACATCCGCTTATTGGTAAGAACTTTGATGATCTTGGACCTCGATTCCCGGATATGAGCGAACCTTATGATCGTGGTATTATTGCCATGGCTAAAGAAATTGCACAAGCAAACAATATTAAAGTTTCAGAAGGTATATACGCCGGTTTAACGGGGCCTACCCTGGAAACTCCTGCAGAATACAAGTATGTAAGAATCATTGGAGCTGATACTGTTGGGATGTCAACAGTGCCTGAGGTTATTGTTGCTCGTCACATGGAAATTCCTTGTTTTGCAATTTCCATCATTACGGACTTGGGTGTTCCGGGAAAAATTCAGGAAGTAAGCGTTGAGGATGTAATCGCCGTTGCTAATAAGCAAGAGCCTAAGATGACTTTAATAATGCGAGAACTCATTTCGAAGATTTAATGATTCCGGAAGAAATAAGAAATAAATATCAAGCCGTAATCGGCCTTGAAGTTCACGCTCAAATGCTGACTGCATCTAAAGCATATTCGGACGATGTGAATGAATATGGTTCAGCTCCGAACACAAATGTTAGCGCTATAACACTTGGTCACCCGGGTACTTTACCTGTCATGAACAAGAAAACAATTGAATTTGCGATCAAACTTGGTGTTGCTTGTGAATCGCATATACACGAAGAACAGCACTTCGCTCGCAAGAACTATTTCTATCCCGATCTTCCGAAAGGATACCAAATAACCCAGGATACTACTCCGATATGCACCGGCGGACAAATCTATATTAAAGACGATTCGGGAAATGAGAAAAAGATAGGGATTACTCGAATTCACATGGAAGAAGATGCAGGTAAAAGCATTCACGATGTGGATGTCTATGACACCTTAGTCGATCTCAACCGGGCAGGAGTACCGCTTCTGGAAATCGTTTCTGAACCGGACATTCGAACCTCTCAGGAAGCCTACAATTACGTCAGCGAAGTCAGAAAACTAGTTCGTTATCTGGATATTTGTGACGGAAACATGGAAGAGGGTTCTTTAAGATGCGATGCCAACATTTCCGTTATGTTGAAAGATGCCTCAGAATTCGGGACCAAGGTCGAAGTCAAGAACATGAACTCAATCCGAAATGTTCAGAAGGCAATTGAATTTGAGATCGAACGACAGATTATTACGATCGAGAATGGAGAATCATTAGCACAGGAAACACGTTCTTTTGATGCGCTTAAAGGAATTACGATTTCTATGCGGACAAAAGAAGCAGCGAATGATTATCGGTATTTTCCGGAACCTGATCTACTGCCATTAGTGGTAAAAGAAGACCAGATAAATGAAGTAAAGAAGAAAATGCCTTCGCTTCCCAGAGACCTCTTTTTGAAGTACACCAATGAATTGAATCTATCTGAATACGATGCCGGAAACCTTACGGAAAACAGGGATATCGCATTGTTTTATGAAGAATTAATCAAAGAAACGAGCAATTATAAATCGGCTAGTAACTGGGTAATGGGAGATGTAAAATCCTATCTGAATAAAAATGGACTTGAGATTACAGACTTCCCGATTTCAGCGAAAACATTGGCAGCATTGATCGGAATTATCGAGGATGGCAAAGTCAACAATACCATTGCGTCTCAAAAGATCTTTCCAGTGTTATTGGAAAATCCTTCCAAAGACCCACTACAGATTGCAGAGGAGCTCAATTTGATTCAGGAAAGTGATGCCGGTTCCATATTAACATTTATTCACGAGGTCATCGAGCAACACCCGGACGAAGTTTCTCGTTATAGAGGTGGTGAAAAACAATTGATTGGATTTTTCATGGGCCAGCTGATGAAAGCATCGAAAGGAAAAGCGGACCCAAAAGCCGCAAATCAATTAATAAGAGAAACACTGGACAAATAAGATGAACAGAATTACGATTTTTATACCCCTACTCCTTTTATTCTTTGCTTGCTCTGATGTCCCCGAGGAAGTTGAAGAGCAGGAACCAGAAGAACTTCAGGATAACTTTAATATTTCCGGTAACATAGAAGACGGCCAAAATCAGACGGTCTACCTGGAGGCATTAAGTCCACAAGGGAAGATCAATGTTGCCGAAGCACGCACGAATTCTGAAGGAGATTTTGAAATGGTCGGTAACATTCCAGGTTTTGGACTATATCAATTGCGATTAGGAGAAGGTGAACAAAACATAATGATCGTCACATTGGTTCCCGGTGATGAACTAAAAGTAAATACGAGTGTCGAAGAATTTTCGATGCATCCTCAATTAAGCGGTACAAGGTGGGCTTCAACGATGACGAAATACATGGACCTGTATTCAGATTTCGTTATCGGTCAGGGTGAACTGAGTACGATGAGAGATAGTCTTCCTGAGGCAGAATTAAATGAGCGGTATATGGCGCTTCGGGAACCGATTGATTCATTCGCCGTTAGAAGGCTGAAGGACGACCCGGGGAATCCATTCAATATTGTACTATCTGAATTCATTAAACCCAGATTCGTCAATCAATCATTCGAGTTCAAAGACTGGAATCCACAGCATTTGGATGTTTTAAAAGCAGTTGCAGCAGCATACGAAGTAGATTATCCAGGGTCTCCTGTAAGCAGCACGATGTCCAATATGGTCTACAATATCGAAGTCCAGTTTCAGGAACATCAGGCTAATTTTAACGGAACAAGAACGGCTCCCGAAATCGCCTTACCCGGACCTGATGGTCAGGAAATAAAACTCTCAGATTTACGAGGAAATTATGTTCTGATAGATTTCTGGGCTTCCTGGTGCAGGCCTTGCCGAATGGAAAATCCGAACGTTGTTAAACTCTACAATAAGTATAAAAACAAAGGCTTTACTATATATTCTGTATCTTTAGACGACAACGCGGCAGCATGGCAACAAGCAATCGAGCAAGATGGTCTTGTCTGGCCAAATCATGTTAGCGATCTGAAAGGATGGGAGTCACCACTTCCCCAATTGTATGGGTTTAATGGGATTCCACACACAGTGTTAGTGAATCCGGAAGGAAAAATAATCGGTGTTAAACTTCGGGGAGCTGATTTGGAACAAAAATTGAAAGAGATATTCTCAAATTAATGAAAATGCGCACTTTAACTTCTTTATTTACTTTATTCATAACAACCCTTGCCTTTGGACAGATCGATGTGAAGGTTTCCGGTAATATTTTTAATTCCGGTCAGGACTCCATCTATTTATCCAAATATTATGGTGATCGGTATGAACATTTTATCGGATCAAAATTTAACGAAGACGGAACGTTTGCAATTGAAGGGAAATTGCCGGCTCCGGATTATTACTTGCTCAAGATAGGTGAATTTCATATCAACCTGATCATTCGCGACAATGCAGATATAAAAGTATATGGTGACGGAACCAATCTGGATGAATTTGTGAATATCGTTGGTTCAGATGAGTCTTCCGCAATGAATGAATACCTTACAGCTGACAATTTGTGGAGAAAGAAATCAGATCAAGCCGTAAAGTTGATACAAGCTGATCCATCTAAAAAAGACTCCGTGAATAGAGCAATGTCTACTGAATATCAACAATTTCAATCTAAGCAAAGACAATTTGTATCCAAAAATGTAAATTCTGCTGCACTTTTCCCGATTCTATCTACCATAGATATCCAGAATGACTTTGATAGCTATGAATCAATTGTAAAGCAACTTATAACAGGATTCGGAGAATCTCCTACGATCAAGGAAGTAGCTGCACAATACAACAAGCTAAAAGCAGAGAAATTCGCGAACGACCCGCTCGCTCCTGGGAAAGTAGCTCCTGATTTCGAAGAAATGTTACCTGACAGCACAACGATGAAGCTATCAGACCTTCGTGGAAAAGTGGTTTTACTTGATTTCTGGGCTTCCTGGTGTGGACCATGTAGAAGAGAAAATCCAAATGTAGTAGCACTATATAACAAATACAAGGACGATGGCTTTACCGTTATGAGCGTTTCGCTTGATAAAGACAGAAGTCGTTGGTTAGCTGCAATCGAACAGGACAATCTCACCTGGCCTAATCATGTCAGCGACCTGAAGTATTGGAGTAGTGAAGCAGCCAAGCTATATGGGGTAAGAGGTATCCCTTTTACAGTACTTATAGATCAGGAAGGTAAAATTATCGCAACAAAATTGCGCGGACCGGAACTTCATACGCAACTAGCCCGTATATATGGTCACGAGTAATGACTACAACGGATAAGAAAATCTATTTTGCATCTGACTTTCATTTAGGTGCACCTTCATACGATTCAAGCATTCAGCGCGAGAAAAAGATCGTAGAATGGCTTAATGCCATTCAGCATGATGCAGCGGAAGTTTTTTTGGTTGGTGACATCTTTGATTTCTGGTTCGAATACAAACAAGCTATACCAAAGGGATTTGTCAGGCTTCAGGGTAAAATTGCAGAACTCACAGATAAAGGAATCCCTGTACACGTCTTCACCGGTAATCATGATATGTGGATCTTTGATTACCTACCGAAGGAACTCGGTGTAAAAGTGTATCGCGAACCTATCGAACGTGAATTTTTCGGAAAGCGTTTTTTCATAGGACATGGTGATGGCCTAGGACCTGGTGACAGAGGTTATAAATTCATTAAAAAGGTATTTGCAAATAGATTTTGCCAATGGTGTTTCGCCAGACTGCATCCCAATTTCGGAATCTGGTTAGCTAATAAATTCTCCAAAACCAGCAGGGCTAAAACTGGTAAATCGGATGAAAAGTTTCTGGGAGAGGAAGGTGAATGGTTGATTCAGTATTGCAAACAAAAACTGGAGACAGAGCACTACGACTATTTCGTATTTGGTCATCGTCATTTACCTTTAGAAATTGATCTTCCTAAAAATTCCAAATACTTCAACCTCGGCGAGTGGATCAATTATCGCAGTTATCTGGAGGTTTCTGCAGAATCTGTTTCACTAAAAACCTGGGATTAATCACTCATCTTCAGTAATTTGGTCTAATAGTTGCTAAGCTGTAAACCAAATAATTAAATATGAAAAAGATAACCTTACTATTTACTGTACTGTTAAGTATCAGCTATGCAAACGCTCAAGATCGATTTATTCGTTCCGACGCAACGATTGGAAGCGCATTCACCACCGGAACTGTAAGTTCTTATGGAATCTCTGCCGGTGTTGAGCCCAAATTTTTCTTCAATGAAAATGTATCATTAGGACTTAGATTCGAAGGAGCTGTTTTATTCGGAGGAAAGATTCCTTTCGAATCTTCTGACGTTAGTGTTCAGATGTCATCTCGAGCGGCTACCCTTCTTAAAGGCGAATACTACCTGGGATCAGGGAATACTAAACCATTCCTGGGACTAATGACCGGTTACTACGTGACGGCTAATAGTGGTGGCGGGACGTCAGGCGCTTCAGCGTCAGGTGCGAGGAACTTTGGATTTGCTCCTGAATTAGGGATTACATTTGGGAATTTTCGCATTTCCGGCATGTACCATGTTGTAGGAGGAAACTACCTTGTAAGCGTGTCCTCCGGTGAAACCAAGAAAATTTCAAATAGTTACTTCGTGGTGACATTAGGCTTCAAAGCTTTTCAGATAGATCTTGACTAAAAGAATATGCAAGGGAATCCAACTCTTGCATATTTTTATGATTATTATCATTTTTGATTAGTCGAAATTCATTTAATTTCGATATCAATTGATATATCCTATGAGCACGAATTTTGAAACAGACTGGACAAGACAAGAATTTAAAGCATATTTGCTTTCATATGCGGCAAACGCGAACTATTTCGAATCCGAAGAAGAAAAGGAATTAATCCTCGAAATGGTGTCTTCAGATGTCTATAAAAAAGTTCATCGCGAATTAGCCAATGACAATGACTACCAGTCCATCCAAAAGATTCTACATAACATAGAGAAATACAATTACTCAAAGGATGAGTTACATCACCTCGTAGAAGACATCGAAAATCTCTTTAATTCGGATGGTAAGTATGATCTTCTGGAGGGAAATATGTTAAGGGCACTGAGTAAGTTAATCGAAGGATAATTACACTCCTGGCATTCCGCCTCCCATTCCTTTCATCTGCTTCATCATTTGACGCATCTGTTTAGGATTGGACATCATCTTCATCATTTTCTTGGTATCGTTGAATTGCTTCAACAATTTGTTTACTTCCTGTATGTTTCGACCGCTACCTTTAGCAATACGATTTTTACGTGGACCATTAATGATATCCGGATGTTCTCTTTCCTTTGGCGTCATGGAATAAATGATTGCTTCGATGTGCTTAAATGCGTCGTCATCTATGTCCACTCCTTTCATAGCCTTGCCCATACCGGGTAACATCCCCATAAGGTCTTTCACATTACCCATTTTCTTAACCTGCTGGATCTGGCTCATGAAATCATTAAAATCAAAGGTGTTCTTCTTGATCTTCTTTTGAAGCTTTCTTGCTTCTTCCTCATCAAACTGCTCCTGAGCCTTTTCAACTAAGGACACGATATCACCTTTACCTAGAATCCTATCCGCCATTCGAGCTGGATAGAATACGTCTAAGGCATCCATTTTCTCACCGGTCCCGACAAACTTGATCGGCTTATTTACAATCGCTTTGATTGATAATGCAGCACCACCGCGCGTATCACCATCTAGCTTTGTCAATACGACGCCGTCGAAATTAATGCGCTCATTAAATGTCTTCGCTGTGTTCACAGCATCCTGACCCGTCATGGCGTCCACCACAAACAAGGTTTCTGTCGGTTGAACAGCATTTTTAACATCCTCAATCTCCTGCATCATCTGTTCATCGACCGCCAGGCGACCAGCAGTATCTATGATGACTACATTAAAAGAATTACTTCTTGCAAATTGGATCGCATCCTTCGCAATTTTTACCGGATCTTTTTCCTCCTTATTCGAGTATACTTCAATCCCAAGCTGTTCTCCCAATACATGCAACTGATCGATAGCGGCAGGACGGTAAACGTCACAAGCCACTAATAGTGGGTTCTTACCTTTTTTATTCTTTAGGTAATTTGATAGTTTTCCTGAAAAGGTCGTTTTACCAGATCCCTGAAGCCCTGACATTAGAATAATCCCGGGATTCCCCTGATAGTTAATTTCAACTTCATTCCCGCCCATGAGCTCAACGAGCTCTTCGTGACAGATCTTAATCAATAACTGACCTGGAGAAACGGCATTTAAAACGTCTCTACCGAGCGCCTTTTCTTTAACAGTATTCGTGAAATCCTTAGCTGTATTAAAGTTTACATCGGCATCTAGTAAAGCACGACGGACTTCCTTGAGTGTTTCAGCAACGTTAATCTCCGTGATTTGACCCTGGCCTTTTAATACCTTAAAGGCTCTTTCAAACTTATCTGTTAAATTTTCAAACATATTTTACTCCGTTTTCGGGCTACAAAAATAAGAAAAAGACCGCACAGGTCAAGGGATTTAGGGTTTCCTTCTACGACTGTTTCTTCTTCAGCTTAGCAATGCGAATATTGAAAAAACCAAAAACCACCGTCATAATCGGACTAATGATATTAAAGAAGCAATACATCCAGTATTCACCGGTATAGACACCGAGAACAGCCTGTTGCGTTGCGCCACATGTGTTCCAGGGAATCAAAACGGATGTAACGGTTCCCGAATCTTCCAGAGTCCTACTTAAATTCTGAGGAGCAAGTCCACGTTCCTCAAATGTATCTGCAAACATCTGACCTGGAACCACAATTGCCAGATACTGATCAGAAGCTGTGACGTTGAAGAATAAACATGTTCCGGCTGTAGTCGCAATCAAAGAACCCGTTGATTTAGCAAACCTAATTACCACTTCAGTGATTCGGTGCAACAAACCAACTGCTTCCATTACGCCTCCAAATGCCATTGCACAAAGAATTAGCCAGATGGTATTCATCATCCCTCCCATTCCACCCGTGGAAAGCAGGTCGTTAACACTAGCGTTTGATGTCTCAATAGCAACATCTGATGACATAGCCTGTGTTATTGCTAAATAACTCGATGTAAGATAACTGTCTGCGATGTATTCAACATGATCAGGATGAGCAACCTGTAGTGCAATGTCTTTTAATATTTCGGGTTGAAAAATAACCGCTGCAACTGCCCCTAACACTACTCCTATTCCTAAAGCAGGGACTGCAGGCATCTTCTTTACAATAAAAAGCACGACCAAAACAGGCACCAGAAAAAGAACCGGAGAAATATAAAATTTTTCATTCATACCGGCCAATAGGTCTTCTACTCCGTTTCCTTGTGGTGTCACATCCAAAGAGAAACCGATGATCATGAAGAGTATAAGTGTAATCAACATGGAAGGAAACGTGGTTAATGCCATGTAGCGTATGTGGGTGATCAAATCCGTGCCAGCCATGGCAGGAGCGAGATTTGTCGTATCTGACAATGGCGACATTTTATCGCCGAAATAAGCTCCGGAAATAATTGCACCAGCAACCATGCCTTCATGCATTCCAAGTGCAGAGCCTATTCCTAATAAGGCTACACCAATGGTAGCAATCGTACTCCACGAACTTCCTGTCGCAACTGCTACAATAGCGCTAACCACGACTGCCGCCACTAAAAAGAAGGTGGGATTCAGAATCTTTAATCCATAATAGATCATGGTAGGTACTATACCCGAGACCATCCAGGTACCTGCCAAGGCCCCGATCAATAACAGTATTAAAATCGCCGGAAGCGCCGATTTTATCGACTTGACAATACCCTTTTGTAATTCCTTCCAGGTATGCCCCATTGTAAATCCAACTACAGCAGCTATGCCCGCGGCAGAAAGTAATGCAATTTGATTTGCCCCCCCAGTTGCATCATTCAGAAAATACACGTTGTAGAAAAGAAGTGCTACTAAGCCGACAATTGGCAACAATGCCAACCAGATATTGATTTTTTTCTTTTCTCCTTGCTCCGTCATTTTCGTTCGCTAAAGTAATTAATTATCTAGGATTTCTTTGGTGCTTTCTCTTTGTAAAACAGCAACATGAGAATTGGCAAAATCGTCAGATCTGCAATCAATGCTACCATCAAAGTAACACAAAGCAAAACGCCCATATAGTACGTTCCGTTGAAACTCGACATAATAAGTAGCAAGAATCCGGAGCACAAGATTAAAGAAGTCAGAATCATTGCTTTACCTGTTGTCATGTAACTGCGCTTCAATGCATATAACTTACCTCTGCCTTTAAGCAGTTCGTACTTATATTTCCCAAGAAAGTGAATCGTATCATCTACAGCGATACCGAAGGAAATCGTAAAAATAATTGCGGTTGAAGTGGATAACGGCACATTAAAGTATCCCATAATTCCAGCAATAAAGAAAAGAGGGAATACATTAGGAATTAAGCTAATCAATAAAACACGGCCTGATTGATAAATCAAGCCCATGATCAATGCTACAATTAAGATGGACACACCAAGCCCTTTGATCATGCTTTGTGATAAGTAACTCATGTTCTTATCGATTAAAAAAGCTGAACCCGTAATCCTAAAGTCAAGTACATCATCCAATTTTCTGGATTTTAAAAATCCCATGTACTTATTGCGCCTCTTTGTTACTATAATATTTCCAAGGTCACCCATTGTTCCACCGATGGCTAGAATGGTCTCTGTGGTATCCAGCATGGTATTTATTACCTTCCCCTGCTCCGCAATTCGCAAATTCTGGCGAAATGATCGAAGTTTTCTTTTCGATGTTGGCAGTTTATAGTACTCTGAATTTCCGGCATGAGATCCACGATTTATTATTTTGAGTGCTGTAACCAGAGAGCTTCTGATCTGAACACCGTATATATCACGCAGAGCCTGCTCGGCTGTATCTATTTCGGCAAGTAATTCTGGGTCCCATATGGTTTTAGAGGTGTCTTTCAGACTCACTACCATCGTAAACGGACGAACACCACCAAAGACCGTGTCCATGTAATTGAAGTCTTGTTTTAAAGGCTCCTTCTCGCTGAGGTCGTCCATCAGATACCGGTTAGTCTCGATCTTCGTCATTCCCACAATAGACACCAGCATGATCAAACCTCCAATCCACAAAATCAGCTTTGGTTTTCTGATCACTTTTAAAAACCAACGGTCAAGATGTTTTTTCCAGAAGTGATCTTCTTTCTTCTTGATCACATATTTAGGTCCCGGGAATAAGTAAAATAACACAGGTAGAATCGCGAAGGTTATTACAAATGCAAGTAATACGCCCACTCCCATTACCATACCGAAGATTTTAATCGGCTGTACTTTTACGAAATACAAGCTGAAGAATCCGATGGCAGTGGTTACGGATGTTAAAAAGGTTGCTAGACCAACCTCTCTAATAGCCATCTTGATCGCTTTAAAGGTAGAATCTTCAGTACGCAACGCATCCAGATACCTGGATACCAGGTGAATGGAATCCGACATGGACACGACAAACATAATGGAAGGAAGCACTGTCAGTATAATATTGATAGGTTTATCAAACAAGCCCATACCTCCTATCAACCATATAAGTCCTAAAGCAATAACTACCTGTGGAACCATCCATCCCCATAACGATCGAAAGGCGATAATCAGAAATATAATGACCAAAGCAACGCTCATGGATAAAAACAAGACCATCTCAAATGCCATCGTATCGATGTAATACTTCTGTCCTACCGTCCGTCCGGACATTTTCACATCCTTAAATCCGAATTTCTCATTTAATGCGTACAGGTCTTCGATCAGGCGATCACTATTCTTTTTAGAAATATAATCCTGATGACGAACAAATAGTCCGACAGCAGTCCCATCTTTTGATACCAATGAGTTAATCAGTTCTTCCTTCTGATAAATTCGGCTTGAATCTCTTTCGGGATCAAAATCGTTAAAATCGATGTATGGTTTAGAGTCCGTATTACCCATCGCAAAAATGAAATGTTCCTCCTGATTTGTGATGGACATGGCAAATTTGACGAGATCGTGCTTCTCTAATTCTTTTGTGTAGCGATCAATCTTTTTTAGAAACTTTTTATTAAAAATTCCATTCCTTGCCGGTATGGCTATTGTAATAAAGTCATTGTCAGAACTGAATGTTTCTCTGAATTCCTCAAAGAACTGAGTGTCTTCATCCGCTTCTGGAAAAAACCTTTCAAAGTTATAGTCGAAGCGAACATTTTTAATTTGGGATGCCAACAACACGGTGATCACCAGAACAATAGAACTAGCTATCCAAATGTACTTTCTAAATGTTTTTTCCCCAACCTTTCTCACAGCAATTGCGTTAAAGACGTCAAAGATAACTCTTTGCTGAATACGAATTAATTAGATTATCGAGTTGATCTCTTTTTATTAAATTTGAAGAAATATTAACATTATGAAAAAATCTTTACTAGTTGCTACTTTATTAATATCCGGGCTTGCTAACTCGCAAAGTCTTACTCAAGGTAACGAGCCTGCCATCGGAGAAACACAGTCCATGTATCTATGTGATTCATTTGCTACAAATTATAGTGGTGTTACGGGTTCGGGTGTAACCTGGGATTACTCTGATATCGCCGGTTACTGGAATCAGAGCAAGGACATTAATATCCTGGATGCTACTACAACTGTAGATTACTCTTATTTCCCAGGATCTGCTAAAGCATTTGAGATTGGAAACTCCGTAATTACTTACTTTAACTCAGATGCGGCACACAGATATTCTCAGGGATTTAAATTCTATGAACCATCTATGGGAGATGTATATACTACATTCGAAAACGATTCCCTGAATATGGTTGAATATCCATTTGCATACGGAAGTTCCCTTTCTGATGTTTACGATGGATCAATTCAGTTTATTTTTAATTCGATACCAGTAGATTCAGCATTGAATGGAAACGCATACGCATGGATCGATGGAGAAGGCACATTGATGTTCCCGCTCGGAGTGAACATTAGCAATGTAATTCGTTATAAGGCAATTGACACATCATACACGAACCTACCAATTATCGGTCAGGTAGAAGTTATCCGTGAGCAATACGAATATTACGAAACCTCATCTTCGAATCTTCCATTGTTTATTCATGTAACAATCACGATGGAATCAGGCGGATTACCATTGGCAGAAGTATCGTTAGTACTTTCTTTATATACGCCTCAGTATTGGATGGGTGTTGAAGAGAACAATGAATTGAACTTTGGTCTATTCCCTAATCCAACAAATGAATTATTGTCGATTAGTGGAAACTATGGTCAAAATGCTTCCGCAGAAATACTTGATCAGGCTGGTAGAAGCATTATGAATATTGAACTGAATGAATTGACGAATGTAGATGTAAGCTCTTTGGAGCCAGGCGTTTACTTTATACAAGTCATAAAAGATGGTTCAATGGCAACCAAACAATTTGTTAAGCAATAACAATCAAACTTGAATAACTCGAAAGCCTCCCTTGTTGGAGGCTTTTCTTTTTGTGTTACATTTCCTCTACGTGCTTATTATATATATTAGCAAATTGATTCGCTTATGAGAGGATACTACGTACTTGTTTTCATCTTAACTTCATTTGTCACTTTTGGACAGGTCAATGAAGGCTTGAATCCTGAAGAGCGCGCTTATCTTTTCCATATCGTTAAAAAGAGTCCGATACTCAACAACAATTTCGGGCGCTACTTTGATTATCAGGGACCGGACATTCGTTTCCCCAATCAAACTGTGAATTACGACTCCATTGAGCTTTTAATCATTAACAATCCGGAATTATTGATCATTCGTAAGTCCGAAATTGCCAAATCTCCAAAAGGACTTATCGCTGAAGCAGCTAATAAAATGGCTCTTTGGGAGCTCAATAAAACGTTGCTTGCAAAACGCAAGAACAAAGATGATCTCAAGCAATACAAGAATGAGTATGCGCGATTTGAAGGATATCTTCTCGAGAAACTCCCACCAAATGCAACAGTAACCGTGGATGACCGTGTCGTACCTGATCCGAAGCTCCACAATGCCATGAATCCAAGTCTGACTTTCAATGATCGTGATGCTATGCTGGGTACCTTGCGTTTTCTGGATCTCAATGACCGGCTCGTTACTCATCGAGCCATCAGTTATGCGATTAATACCTTCGTAGAAGAGCGCGCCTATCAAATCTTTCGTGCACTTGGAGGGGAAGCAGACGAATTCGTAAACGTGCTCGTAGCTGCGGGAGATGGTAGTTCAACGACAGGCATGCTGGAAGAACGGGAAAAAGACGAACTTGGTAGATGGAGCAAAGGGC
>JASBTZ010000018.1 GCA_030148165.1 Bacteroidota bacterium | reverse complement strand
ATACAGCCACATAACTACCGGTAAACCAATCCCGATATATCCTACCGCTTTTCGAAGGGTTTGATAAGAGTGTACACGCTGGTCGTATTTCTTTTGATAGGACATAGTGGTTGGAAATAAATATAATGTTTTATCATCTTTTTTCCCATTACGACAAAAAGAGAGCGAGCACTGCTCGTGAAGAAAAAGCGCTAGTGCTGCATCTCCGGATATTAGATGATGGATATTAGACTTTAGGGATTGGATTTTTCGAATTCCCGATTACTCGATCGTTCGAATTAGTCAGGACAGAGCTGAGGCGCCGTTTTTATTTCCCCCTTGGACACTGAGCGGAGTCGAAGTGTGGAGGGGGATTAAGGGGGAGGTCGGAGCTAAGACACGCCATGGCTTCTCCCCTTGAGGGGAGATCGAGAGGGGTGACAATATTTCCTTCCACTAAGTCACCCCTATAAGTCCCCTCAAGGGGACAAAAAAATACGATAAGCAGTTTAAGCGTTAGAAGCGCCTAGGTACGTTCTTACCGGGACCCGTTCGGTGAGAAGTGCTTAAAATTCGGAAGTGTCTGAGCGGAGCGAGTTTTTCGAATTTAGCACGCGAAACGATAACGGGTGGTAAGGTTGTACCAGCGCAAAGCTCTTTGGATACTTTGGAGCGTTTGCCAAAGTATCAAAAATCACCACCACGGACTCATAATCCCCGCAAAGGACAACCCAGTGGTATAGATCAACACGATCAGAATAATCAATATCACCATCTTGATGACCGTAAGCAGACTCTTCTCGTCGGGTTTGGTAAAGAACCGCGAATAAACGAAGCCGATATACGTGAAATAGATAATCAGGTATGGCGTATAGCTGACCGTTCCATCCATGAAGAGGCGGGTTAGCTGGGCGATAATGATGAGGAGATTGAATTGAGCGGTAATGTAGGTGTTCAATACGATGTTCTCCCAGTAGTTAAATCGCTTAACAAAGAAGAGCCAGCTGCATATACTGATAATCGGGATCATGCAGAAGTAAAACAGACTCTGGTACTTCGTAAAGAAGATGGAGGTCAACGCGAGGTAATACTCAAAAGTATTCTCATCTATTTCCACATAGTTGTATCCAAATCTCGCGTGTACATTTAGATCGATCAAATAAACCAGGAAAGAGGTGATCGTTGACATAATGACCACGTAGGCAAAAGGCTTATAGAATTTCACCCGTTTTCCGGCAACATATCCCTTTATTGATTGGGCGGGTCGGACAAGCAGTTCTTTGAGCGTATACAAAAAGCCGCGCTCGATCTCAAGAACCGAACTGACAATTGAATTCATGAGGAATCTAAATGTAATTCGGCCAACCTTGCTGCTTTGACCGCATTCTGAACAGTACTTCCCTGAGACGGTAGCACCACAGTTCTTACAAGTAGTATTTATCTGTTCCATTTAATCGGTCTTCAAGGACTGTTAAGCTTATTGTGGCTTTGCAGAGAGCAATGTACTAATTCCTTTAGTCTAGGATAATTCCATCCACTCCCACCCTTTTAGGTTTTATAGAAAGACTATTTCTCCTGAACCGAGATAGTTTTGATCATTCTTCAACTTGAAATAGAAAATACCTGACCCTAGATCATCATGAGTAATTTGAATCTCTTCGGTTGAAATACCCGAACGTTCGTAAACCAGGCCTCCATTTGCATTGAAGATCAATAACTGATGTTCACTGTTTGTGTAATTCTTGAAGGAAATTGTTACGTGATCCGATGCCGGTACCGGTGACACCTGCGTAACCAATTCATTGGTCAGCACAGAAATTCCGGCCGTACCAAGATTAATAAGATCGATGCCCATTCGCAATCCACCCGCTTCATTCGTTAGTGACTGCGTAATATCTCCATCATCATCATATGGCAAAAACTTGATGGTGTGTGATGAATTCGTTGCCACAAATTCAACAGTGCGGTAATCCCATACCAGTGAATTACTATTGAAAGGAAGCTGGCTCGTCGAAACAGCTGAATAACCCGCTAGTGTATTATCAAAATAGACCGCCCAGGCACCAGAAGTATCCAGCTGATTTTCCTGCTTCACAACCGTTTGATAAAAATTGACGGTGTACGTTTGACCCGGAGTCAAACCGGATACAGTCTGCATGATCCCTTCATGAAAAACATTTTGTGCATCGTATTGAGAGATGAGTCCACTTATAAATGTGGGTCCTGAATACGGGTTACCATTGAGTCCAACTGCAGGGGATGGATTTGTCATATCTGTTAAGTCCGGACCGTCAAAAAAGGACGATGATGCGATGGAGTTTATGTCTGTATAAGGCACATGGTACCAAAAATCTGCCGTATCGCCAGGCGACCCTGTTATTGTTCCATCCAAATCCGGATTAATAAAATTTTGTGTAAATGCAAGGTTGATTCCTAAGAAAAGACCTGCCATAGTCAGTAAATAATGTTTCATAGCTGTTAGATTTAATCTCTTAAGATAATAAAACAAACTACACCAATTGAAATGATTAATTCACCTGGCCCTTTTGAAAGGCTAAGCTCTTGGGTTGTCAGTGATGAGAGCAAGCACTGCTCGCGAAGAAGAATGAGCGTAGCTCATGAAGACGACAGTTCGAGCGAAGTTGTCGCTCGTAAAACTGGAGGAAGTTAACTCCGGGACAGATAAAGTACGGATCTGAGGCACACTAAGGCTTCTCCCCTCGAGGGGAGATCGAGAGGGGTGACAATATTTCCCTTTACTAAGTCACCCCTATAAGTCCCCTCAAGGGGACAAAAAAATACGATAAGCAGTTTAAGCGTTAGACGCGCCTAGGTATGTTCTTACCGGGATCCTGTTCGGCGAAGAGTGCTAAAAAGGTTGAGACACGCTAAGGCTTCTCCCCTCGAGGGGAGATCGAGAGGGGTGACAGCATTTCCGTTCACTAAGTCACGCCTATAAGTCCCCTCAAGGGGACAAAAAATACGTATAAGCAGTTTGACTGTTAGACGCGCCTAGGTACGTTCTTACCGGGACCCGTTCGGCGAAGAGTTCTAAAAAGGCTGAGGCACGGTTTACCGGCCGTGGGTAAGAAGGAATAAAGTTAGTCCTTTGCCAAGGTAAAGTTGACCGGCAAGATATATCGAAAACGAACTTCTTTATCATACTTTCTGGCGGGAGACCAACGTGGCATAGAGCGAACCATTCGCATCGCTTCTTTATCCAGCAAAGGATCCGCACTCCGGTGGATCTTAATATTGGTTAGCGAACCGTCTTTTTCGACTACAAATTCAACATAAACCCTTCCCTGTATCTTTTTGTAAACAGCCTCTTCCGGATAGCGAATATGACTATATACAAAGCTGTTCATAGCAGCATCACCACCGGGGAATTCAGCTTTTACATCCGGTTCCAGTTCTATAGGAGAATCATCCGGATGAGGAAACCAGTCATCTACCACTTCTCCCTCTTTAAATTCTATGATATCTTCCTGAGGTGGAGGTGAACCGAGGCTTCTCCAACCTGCCGCGTGCAATTCATACAATGCATCTAACATGTACTTATCGTCAACATATAAGCCCTTAACATTTACAGCATACCTGTCGTCATTCTGCCAGAACATAATCCGGCCATTTAGTACTCGAACTCCTTCTTCCACGCTCGTTTCAAATTCATTCTTATCCCATACAAGCTGACCCCAGTTAATACCTTCTGATGCTCCTTTTTCTTTAAGATTACGATACGTATTTTCACAATAGCTCTTTATGTTAGTTTCTTGATCTATCGATCGAAAAACCTCCTTGTCTTCTTCATTAAAGTCTGAGCGGTCAATGACACGTATCATTTCTTCTTGACCGATAAATGATTCTGTAAAAGTTTCAATACTTATTGTATCCATGCCTTTTATCAATTCAAAGACACGTTTTCCGAATTCAGTTGCATCCGAATCAGTTTCTTCCTGAGCGAGTGCAAAAAGCGGTGTAATGAAAAATATGATTAGTAAATTTCGCATTGCTTATTCCAGTCTGAAGATAATAGGCATCAATACCGTCATTCGAACAGGTTTACCATCGCAGGATCCGGGTTCCCACTTCGGCATGTCGTATAAGATGCGTACAGATTCATAATCCAGCGCAAGCGATACCCCTCGCATTATCTCTACATGAGAGATTGTACCGTCAACTTCAACAATAAATTTCGTGTATACATAACCTTGCTCATTATGCTCGATCGCCTCCTGCGGGTACACAAGACTTTCATTAATGTACTTTTGCATTGCTTCAGGACCACCGACAAAGCCAGGATCAACGCTCTCGGGGCAATGCTCTCCTAAAAGGCCATAGACCGTTGAATCCAGATTTTCCTCACGTATATGTTGGTCGATCATCTGATCAATCTTTCGAAATTCAGCAAATATGGAATCCATGTCCGGAGCTTCCTCCATCGCAAACGTCACGCTCATTTTAATGCCCCCAAGATCCTCCTTGTCAAAACCGATACTTTTCGTTAGGTAATGTTTCGATGTGTCAGTTACAGTAATGCTCAAGTATTTCAGGGATTTCTTCCAATTAAAGACCACTACTCCTTCACCATCAGAAAAAACGGTCTCATCGAGTTTCTTATAACTATAAGCAGTCACTCTTAACCCGGTTAAAGGCTCTCTACTTTTCTTATCAACCAGCTTTATTTCCAAGGTATGATCTTTACCAGCGAAAGCTGAGAAAGACAGTATAATGGCTAATATGAATAATGCTTGTTTCAAAATCTAAAAAGTTTCAAACTGTACGGGGACAATCATTCTTGTGCGTACTGCCGCACCATTTACCTTTCCTGGAATCCATTTTGGCATGAGTCGTAACACACGCATGGCTTCATCACCGAATGGCACTTTTTCACCTTTACGCAAAACAAAATTCGACAAACTGCCATCTTTTTCTACGACAAATTCGATAAAAACAAGGGTGTTAATAGGGTGCTCAAATGCCTTTAACTCCGGGTATTGGATGCTGTCATTAATGAACTGCAACAAGGCACTCGTTCCTCCCGGAAACTGAGCCTCTTCATCTGGAAAATCTACAATTTCCCCTAATGAGTCCGTTTGATCCATTGGCGGCTCATCTCTTTCAATCACTCCACCATACTTTTCAATGTCCGTCAGTTCAGGTTCCGGAACTTCGTCTACAATGATTTCCTCTGGTGGTGGTCCAAAACCTCCTCGTCCCCCGGCAATTTCCAGATTTTCCAATCCACCCAAACAGTATTTTCCTCCCACATGGGGTGCCTGAAAGCCTACACTCAGCAAGGTGTCTTCCTTCCAAAACAAGAACCTGCCATATAACACTTGTGTTCCGTTTTGTTCCAGCGCCGTTCGAGTAATGCTATCGAGCTCAATGGTACTCCAGGTCAGACCGAAGGATGCTGCCTCTCCCTTAAGACTTTCATACGATCGTTTACAGTAAGCATTTAAATTAGCGCGTTGCGGGTGATCCAGCATTGCTTGTTTCTTCTCCTCAGGAACAGTTGAATGAACGATCATTTCCTCAATCTCTTCGTCCGTGGCAAAGACATCAATGAATTCATTTAAGGTGATGGTGTCCATCCCCTTTAACATATTAAAAACACGCGTTCCAAATTCTTCTAAAGCATCCTCATCGACTTTTGCCGATTTTTCCTTTAGCTCCATCTCTGGTGGTGGCGATGGGATTTCCTGCGCGGAAAGATTTCCAGCTAGTAGCAGGAGTGTTATGAGTAGTAGTTTTTGCATAGATATTAAAGATATCTATTTTATGTCACTTTTTTCCCATCCTGCTTACCTTCTTTCTTTTTCATTACTCGGCTGGTTTGCTTTTTTAAGGTCCTCGTGATATCGCTACGCTAAGTTGCCAAAAAGATAGAGAACGAGCACTGCTCGTGAAGAAGAAAAAGTCTAGCGCTGCGCCTCCGAATATTAGATGATGGATATTAGACTTTAGGGATTGGATTTTTCGAATTCCCGATTGCTCGATTGTTCGAATTAGTCAGGACGGAGATGAGGCACATTCATTATTTCCCCCTTTGGAGGGAAGAAGAAGCACCGCTTCTGAAGACCAAGCGTTAGCGCAGGGAAAGGGGGAGGGCGGAGCTGAGGCACGATTTCAGTTTCCCCCTTTGGATGGAAGAAGAAGCACCGCTTCTGAAGACCAAGCGTTAGCGCAGGGAAGGGGGAGGGCGGAGATGATGCACACCATGACTTCTCCCCTCGAGGGGAGATTGAGAGGGGTGACAATATTTCTCTTTCACTAAGTCACCCCTATAAGTCCCCTCAAGGGGACAAAAAATACGATAAACAGTTTAAGCGTTAGATTGCGCCTTGGCACGTTCTTACCAGGACCCTTTCGGTGAAGAGTTCTAAAAAGGCTGAGGCACACTAAGGCTTCTCCCCTCGAGGGGAGATTGAGCGGGGTGACAATATTTCCGTTCAACATAAATAGAATTAACCCTTCTTACAACCATGTTTAGAACTCAAACCATCCGGCTTATCACTCACCCACTCATATCCCTGTGCAAGAGCATCTCGTTCCAGCATGCGCTGATCATCGTATTTGGGGTCGGTTTGATCCGGGTCGCTAAGGAAGAGAAATTCTCCTTTCGTTAACCATGAGAAACCAAAGAATACGAGTGCGGCAAACTCCATCATGTAAATGAAGAAACCTCCTTCTCGCTGCAATACAAAAATGAATATGGCCATCGCCAGCAGACAAGCGATAATTCCCGCACCGCAAATGATGTAGATCACACTTCGCATTCGGGCCTTCGGTGAAATATAGATTGACCCTATAAACACGTAATCGGTATCACAGGAGTCGTAGCGATAAATCTTACCGCATTTCTTCTTGGTGAATAGAAAGAGTGAAAAGAAGGCAAAAATACTGAAGAGCGCAGCGGCAGCTGGCAAATGAAAATCACTTCGCCATAAGTTATCAGCACAAGGGTCAACTCCATACTCCGGAAATGTCGGACATAAAGCCACGACAAAGGCGCAGAGCCCTGCCCCATTGGCCAGCCAATCATCTACTTTGGAATAT
>JASBTZ010000017.1 GCA_030148165.1 Bacteroidota bacterium | reverse complement strand
TACTTCTCCAAGGGTGGCTTGATTACTGGCTGTGTGCCTTACCATTATGAAAGCCCAAGAAGTATTACCGTCTGGAATATCGAACTCTTTATCGTCATAAAAAAGAGTAGGAACAGGTGGGGTTTGGGCATTCCAAGCCGTAGTAAATTGCCCGTAAATAGCGTCTCTACCTGCCGTAATAGTTGAAATTGGCATTTATTTCCTCAATTGCAGTACGTAAAGTACCCGTGAATCCCCCACAGGCCCAGGTTCTATAACATTTTTATTGATAATGTTGAAGGTATCAGTGCCATCAACAACATTATCGTAGTCTTCTAAAAGTGCTGTAACATTAAAATCTTCTACAGCTTCAGCAGAAATAAATGCGATTTTATCATCACGTTCAATAGTCACATTATCCACCTGTTCCAAGTCTGCGAATAGGATCACCCCTTTCACTGTTAGAGAAGTTGTAGTCGCCACACTCGCTCTCCACGGTTCAGCGGGATCAACAGGTGTGCGCGACCGGCGAGTAACTTGAATATCTCTACCGTTGGCATCTATTAGCCGTTTAGCTACAGCCCGCATATTTGTATAATTAATGGCCATTTATTTCGTAATGTCCTGAATAATAAGGGCAGCGGCTTTTATTAGTGTTCTTTTCTGTCCTGTTCCTAAAGTTTCTTCAATATCATAAAAATATCTATCAGGAGCTATATCTGTTTCTGTTGCATTTGCTGGTTGAAATTGTATCTTACCATCTGTACCATCGGTAACAAAAGATCCAGCCGCAGTAAATTGCTGAGTTGTAATATCGGTCGGATTTTTTCTAGAATCTACTGATAGAATGAAAGTTGAGCCTGAAATATCTAAAGCATTACCACTAGCATCTACAATAGTAAATACTTTAGGGTCGAAGTCACCTCTAGCCCAACAAATAGTTTTAGTGCTATTACTAGTTTGGTCGATTTTAGCCAATTTTAAATAATCCTAACCTCAATATCATCTTCTAGTCTTATTTCAACAGGTTCCACATCTGCCTCAACTTCAAAGCCTAAAAGATTGGTTTTAACTTCTTGCTTTCCTACAAAAGAACCATATGCAGGTCTAGGACCGCCATATAACCCTAATCTTGTTACCTGTGCCATTATATTATAATAAACGTGTCGTTTGCAATAGGAGGTTCGGTTACGGAGGTGTAGGTTAATAATCCTCCAGACCCACTATATGCTGTTATATCTGTGGCTTGATCTTTAAGAGCACCAGAAGTCCAAATAATTACTCTTCCTACATAATGATCTGTGGTGGCTTCAGTTAGATCCGTAGTCATTTGAGTTATAGATAACGTTCCGGCTTGTGCTTGACCGGTAACTATACTTCCCATAGTTAATGCCAATCTTACCGCTGCTAGGGTATTGTCATTGATAGCCTCTACATCACTGTTCATTCTACCATTTATAAGAGTAGCCGGAAGTCTAGTTTGTATATCATCTGTATCTGATTGAATTGTTACAAGTGCGCCTGGAAGTGTGGTTCCTGTGTCTACAAGAATAGCATCAATGTCTGTAGGTAGATTTGCTGCATCCAATTCAGAAAGTCTAGCCTCGGTAGCCACAGAAGCGAGCGCAGCATTATCTGTGCCTCTCATATCTGTATTAGTAGTACAGGTTCCTATAGTACTAGTAGATTTGTTATATCCGGTTCCATCATAATCTAATTCAAGATTATCTGCCGCAGGAACATCACCTGAAATAGCACCAATGTTAGAATCAATTCTTCCACCTACAAGAGTAGCCGGCAAACGTCCTTGAATGTCTTGTGTATCTGTTTCAATCGCAGCGGTTTGACCTTTAATTGCGCCGAGCCCGTCTGTGCCGTTAGCTAGATCCACAGCCGCAGCACTACGACCAAGCGTAAATTCACCAACTACTTCACCTACAACTGAAGTTCCACCAACTGTGCCAGCAGTAATTACTAAGGAATAGGTAGAGCCGGAAGCATAGCCGTTGCCTCCAGTTGCTACGATCCGCACGTTGTTTAGTCCTGTTCTGGCATCGAAATCAACTGATAGCGTGATGCCCGTAGTGATTTCGGTAACAGAGTTATCGGGATACGCTGCTACTGACGGTGTGCCCGCGAGCGTAGTAGGAACGCCAGTAGAAAACGCTCTGGTAGTAAATTTTATGTCAAATGTATCACCTAAAGTATAATCAGTCATCCCGCTAAACCTCCATGTATACCAGCGAGTCCACCTTTACCAGCAATTCCGCCGCCTTCCCCAGCAAGCCTATGAACAAGGCTTCCAATAGATACAAACTCATCCGCACCCATATCCCAGATATCCCCCTCGGCGTCCCGGTCCCTGCCGTCGATGTCGATGTTGACACCCGTAGGCGTGGTGCCGAGGTCCGTCCCGGCATTTATGGCGTCTGCGCCGGATTTGAGGTGTAGATCTTCAGAACCGCCCGTGGTGGATACAAATTGATTTGCGGCGGCTTTGTTGGTGAGCGACCCCGTACCGGAGGCGGTGGCGTCGGATGATAGGTTGTGATCAACAACTGCTGTGATGTAACTTGACGGATTAAAGCAGCTTGCCGTTCCCGAGCCACCGCTCACAGAAGGGTCGGTTGCAATGACATTTTGTGCGGCAAACCCGGACACATCAGCACCAAGAACACAATCCGCATTTCCGTTGCTAGAAGCCGTAACGATGTCGTGGACCGTGACGTTGTAGAACTTTCCGTCGCCGCCGGACCTAGCCAGTCCAGCGATACTGCCGCCGGCCCCCGTAAAGACCTGGTCTGCATCGTAGAATATGGAGTTTTTGCAATGAGTGCCGGCCTTGCCGAAGAAACGGACGAACACGATTCCGGGAGCGCCGACTATGTTCGCCTTTATGTCATGTCCGAGAACGTTAGATATAGCGAATATAGAGCCTGTATGAAAGCCGTTAAACTGGCTGCGACCGCTGTTTATTTGTTGTCCGTTTCCATCTACTTCAAGCCACTCGAAATCCTTATCAATATTCGTATTCGCGAGATCGATGGTGCTAGTAACGCCCGGGCCTGATCTTACGATTCTCGCACCAGTTCCGGCGGTGCCATCGTGCCGTTCACCAATCGGAACCGTCAATGTGATATGTGAAAGTCCAATGGTTGTTCCACCATCAACCCGAATATCTTCATCGAACGCGCTGTCGTTGTAGCACTCGCCGACTGCGTTGGCCCCGCCCCCATAGATCGTCGTATCATCGAGATCCGCTTCCCACGCAGTGATCGTACTGTAATCCCGAGAAGTAGTACCAATACTAGCAGTTAGATTAAACTGATGCGCACCGATATCCCACGTGGTTGCAGTAAACGCATCACGATTTGATCCGTTGATGTCGATGTTTACTCCGGCTGGAGTCGCAACGAGATCTGTACCGGCGTCTATGCAATCTGCACCGGACTTGAGGTGTAGGTCTTCGGAGCCGCCTGTTGTGGAGACGAACTCGTTACTGATCGTGACTTGGATGCTGCCTGTACCGGACTGAGTGCCGTCTTCGGAAGCGTTGTGGTCGTTCGTTCCGGCCCCATTTGAGTCATAATCAACAGCCGTTCCGTTAGCCGTGACGCCACCCACAACATTATTTTGCCACCTATTAGAATTTGCCCCACCCGAAGCTAGACCTCTTGCATTCGCGGAAGCGCCTGTGCAAGCGATCCCATAAAATGTACAATTCAACACCTCTACGCCAAATTGATTGCCAAACATACCGTCTGTCTGGAAATCTGTTGTGTTGGTAAAATCATAACAAATGCAATTTAACACGCCAAATTTTGTATGACTGTTAATAGCACAGTGCATGAATTTGCCAAACTGCGCAGAAATGATATTATTACCGTGGCAGACTAAATTCCGCCCATAACAACCAACCTCACCAATTTTGAAATTCTGGCCTGATCCTTGCCCGTTCGCGTCAATTTCAATCCATTCTATGTAGGTTGGATTTCTATTGGCGTTTAGGGTCGGTGTGTTTATCGTTGACCCTGTACGGACAATCCTGGCCCCGGTCCCAGCCGTCCCGTCATGGCGTTCGCCAGAAGCAACACTTAGCGTCGTGCTAGTTAAGCCAATCGTACCGCCGCCGTTAACATCTACATCTTCATCGAACGCGCTGTCGTTGTAGCACTCGCCCACCGCATCGTCGGCGGCTGTATAAAGGCCCGTGTCGTCTAAGTCGGCTTCCCAGTTTGTTATGCTGGAATAGGACCGAATAGTAGTAGCCTGCGAAGATCCAGCAGCACTCGGGGCCGTGCCTGCGCCAAAACTATCCGTAACAGTAAGATCTGAACCAGAAATACCAGTAATTAAATAAGAATTTGGAGTGACCGCTTCATCAGTGAGTGTGTCACCAATATTAGTGGTGGTTGGTGCTGAAGCTAATGTTACAGTGTAAGGACCAGTACCAGAAACGCTACTTATATCTACGTTTTCGGCGGATCTAGTTCCAATGGAGGTTGTGATTGTGGCCACTTTATACGTCCGGTTTTACTTGTACGATCAGATTCGGATTTACTCTGTTCACGATATCACGTAAATCCACCGGTAATGACTTATTATCAACGTTTGCTTCTTGCTGTGCTGTAACAATAGAACGCCAGTTAATGAACCTCTTGCGTTTTCTAACAACTACAGGATTATCGGGATCGGTGAGATCGTATTCTGATGCAACATAAGACTCAGAATCTGTGTCCGAGAAGTCGTTTACTGGGAGAAACAACATTGTCATTAAATCTCGGCCACCCGCAGGCCATTTCGTATGGTTAGCCTCAAGAAACGCCGTCTTGCTTTCAATGGCAGCCCACACGAGATCGAGCTTTGCGTTACTTACATCAGTTCGCCCACCATACCAAACCTCCGCTCCGTCCGTGCCGAAAATTTTGTGTCCTTCGTGAGCTAAACGTCTCTGTATATATCGTTCAACATCCATGTGCTGCATTTTGCCATCAATAAGTTGAGGCGTGTCGTTGATTGTTACTTCGCTCATGTCGGCAAGTGTAATGCGTTTGATCTCGGTGCGACTCACACGTTCAAAACGATACTGATGAGTGTTTTCAAACCAATCTCGTGCAACATGTGCGTCTGAACGATGAGCATTCCTTCCCCCGCCAGCCTGTTTAACATGGCAAATATTTTGCGCATGGGTACAGCGAATCATCCGCGAATTGAATGCAGCAACGATATCGCCGTCTTGATATTGTTCGGGATTAGCGGAAACCGACCCCACTTTAAGAGCAATTTCAGCCATTCTTTATCTCCTTTTGGATATTATTGGTCCTCTACATCTAATACAATTTCAGGACCGTTATCTACTATAACAATAATATTATCGGCTAAAACCGTTCCGCCCCCACCGGTGCCAGGCTCTATCTGTTCTGTATAGAGGGGGAATAAGCTAGGAGGGTCTGCCATTATGTAGTCCTTGTTCTGATCTTTTTATCTGCTGTTATGCTAAATGTTTCAAGCGGCGTAACCCCGTCTTCATCAAATACCGTTATGCTCCAAGGACCGTCGCCCGTAATAGTAGCATTACCAGCCAACATTTGTTTAATAATAGTTAGATCTGCAGGCTGTAACAAAGCGGCTGAAGTGTCTGCCACAATAATAAACTGGGTAAATGCTGTTGGGGATATGGCTGAAATAACAGCCTGTAAATCATTAACAGCCACCAAGTTTCCACCGTCTACACGAACCTGATCAATGTTAAAAACCTGATAAACATCTCCTATTTCAAAACTATTATCTGTGCCATTTACTAAAGTTTGTGTTCTAACTTGATTTTCGCTTATTACTTCACGTACATCGGCTATGCTCTGATCTGAAAAATTTATAACAAACGACCCACGAGTTACATTATTGGTTATAAATGTAGCAGAAGTATCAATAAGGTCAATACGGTTTCTACCATCTGGAGGAGAACTAGCTGTAGTAACAGTACCAGTTTCAGCAGGAGTACGATTCGGTTCAGCGGCTAATTGTAGATTTTGCAAAGCGAGCGTAATGCCCACAAGCTTTCCACCGCCAAGGTTGTCTTTTCCAGAAGCATTAGCTAGCTTCTCAAAAGACATGGCTGTAAATTCATCTTCAAACACACGTATGGTGTCTACAAAATCCTGAATAGTTAGATCCGGTGCGCCAACCGCTAGTTCTGCAATTCTAGGGCTGTCAGCAAGCTCGAATACTATGTCTGAACGTTCTGGCACGCACTACTCTTCCCCGAGATTTCTTAACTCAAGATCACGCTGTTTACACAACCCAAGAACTTCATTGAATTCTGCGATGCTTTTGTATTCTTGAGCTATAACCTCCGTTGCTCTATCAATTGATTCTTGAAACTGTTTAACTTGCTGACGCATAGCATCAATGTTATAAGGCGGGACTCGCTGCATCCACTCTTTAATACGATCTTCTCTGTCCGGGGCATCTTCAGGAATTCTGGCTATTTCCTTCTCTCTAATATCGCAAAGAGCAATGAGACCCGTGTATTCTTGCATCAGTTGTTGATTATCTCCGATCATCTTTTGGATACGGACGATATTTTCGTTGCACTCCTTGATACGGCTTTCTAAATAAGAAACTCTTTGAGTAGGATACTTGGCCTTAATGTTGTTTATTTTATTTTGTCTTTGAGTTTTTCTAACTTCTGGCCATTGAAGTTTAGCATGAGCCAATGGAACCATAGGAAGAGAATTAATAGGCATACCATCAATACGAATAGAATCAATTCCTTCCTTGCCTATATTATCTTGTCGTGTACCTATTTTACTCATCGTCTTTCTCCAACTCCTTTACTATAGCATCAAACCTGGCGTAGCCTTTTTTATACCAATTTTTAGCTTGGGCTATTACTGCCGGGGGAGCGCCTTCTATCTCACAAAGAGTTAAAAGACCTTTTTCTCCCCCGGCGTACCATTTTCTAAGCCGGGCAGCTAGTTCTTTATTTTTGTCCTTCATACTTATTACTCTTTCTAAGGTTTTCAGTGACAGAAAGAGGTTGTAAGTTTGATAAGGCCCTCCCACAATTATTACAAACTTTTTTAATCATACCGCAATGGTATCAGGAGTACGAACAGTTGTCACAGTAGCACCACTGTCGCCCACGGTTTGGTTCTGAGTAAATGGAAGAATAATTTTACCTTGGCGTACATTAACCACCGTACCGAAATCCATAGCAGCTGTTTTAACAAAACTGTTGAATTCAGAAGTCCCTGTAGCTTCTATATCAAGAATTAAATCATAGACATTATCTGCTGCACTGTAGTCACCAGGAATAGTATGATCTCCAATCAAATGATTAATCTCATAAGTATCACCAATGTCCCAGTCCTGTGTAGCATCTAAAGGACCATAAAGGGCCTTAACATCAAGAGTTGTAGTGCTTACAACATTTGTAACTTCCCAGACGTGAGTTGTCTTGCCAGCGAAAGTATTTCGTACTAGCATTCCTACTTCTACCACAGGAGCAGTTAAGAATGTGGCTGTAGTGTCAATTATCTGAGTAGTAGAAGCGGTAGTTATGCCTGTACCTTCATTTACATTTCTTAGATTAAACTCTTCATCAACAAGATTTAAGCTATCATATACGTAATGATGTTCTTGCTGTAGTCCGGTATCTACTACACGCACAAATCCTGAAGAGGGAACCTCCGAATCAAGAGTACCGGCAACACGAATAATCAAATCAGTCAAACCATTAAAGTCAACACCAGGAGCCGCTAGACCGCCGAATTGATCCTTATTGATCACACCAGAAGTACCAGTGTCTCGGGCTACAAGCACACGGTCGCCGGCAACAGTATTAGTAACAGTAAAGTTAACCGTGTTAGGTGGTGTTCTTAGCACACCATTATCATCGGTTAGAAGATAGTTCTGAGTATCGGCTGATGCCGGATTTGAGAACAAAACACCTCTAGCACCGAAGATCTGTGTACCTGTGAATGTACCAAGCGGTGAGGCTTTTGGGGAAGTAAATACGTCTGGAGCACCCATAACATCAACAGTATCGGCTGATTCATCAGTTAAAGTGTCGTTATCATTAAGACTATCTAATGAAGTTTGCTGATCGGTCAACATTACATATGTATCTGTAGTGTTTACAGAAATAACCCTAGCTGTATAACCAGCAGCACCAGTTACATCATCACCTTCAGTGAAAGCGCCCACCGGATTATCATATTGAGCCTGTACTTCTAAACCACGATAGCTTTCACCTGGTACATTAACACCTGCACCGAATAGGATAGCTTCATCAGCACCACGACGGGTAACGTACTTAATACGTTCATATACTTTAGCAGCCGAAACATTTGACTGAGCATTTACTTCAATTGAATATGGTTCAGCCGTGCCATCACCATCATGGTCAGAAGTTCTAGTACCAAAAGCAATGGTAACTGTTCCACCTTCACCAGAAGCTGTATCAGTAGGACCACCCAAATTTGCTGTAGGGGCACCCATAATAGTTCCATTACGATTTGCACTAGTAAAAGTATCATTATCTGCAAATTCTGTTAGGTCACCAGTGGTGTAGTATTCAAAAGAGCCAGTAGCTCCACCATCAGTAACAGAGGTGACAACATAACGGCCACCAGTTTTACCAGCGAAAGTATTAGAAAGAACATCACCAACTAGCATGGCTGTACCAGTACCAGCATCCCAGTTAGCGGCCCAATATCCTGTGGTGTTGTTAATATCTGGGCTAGACGCGAGCGGTAGCGCTGAACGACCACCAGCCGCAACGTTAAGTCGGAAGTTATCGTACAGCGAGGTATATCTACGTGCAAAAACCTCCACGTCACCATCAGCTATGGACACACCGGCATTAAGAACTCGAATAAGAATGTCGATAATACCAAGTGACACGGTTGGATCGGTTGCCCACCACTGGAAACCACCTGTACTATCAGTCATCTTGAAGCGATTCTGAAAAAGATAAACTTCAGTAGCAGTAGGCACAGAACCAATAGCCTGAATTGAGCTATATAGGGTCTGCCCAGAAGTAGCTGCGCCAGAGCCAGTAACGCTCATGGTACCACCATCACCAGTAGTGGTTAACTGAGTTGAGAGGGCAAAAGTGTCCCCCGCTGCATCAGGGCGAATCCATACTACTGTAGTTCCATCAGGCTCTACTTCAAAATCGAGAAGAGTACCTGTGTCTAAAGAGGTAGCTTCTGTTACCTGACGACCAATATCGGCAGCTACAGGAGCAGTAGTAACGGTTGTATAAACCTTACGATATACGCCTTCACCAGAAGCAACAGTCCAATCAGCACTAATGGCACCCTGTTCCAAGAATTCAGTTGAAGATCTAGGAATAAAGAATTTGTTTTCCATAGTATACGCATTTGGCGTAACAGGAAGCATAGGGTTCTGAAAGCCCATTGCTATAAATTCATCTGTTTGCTCAGCAATAGCTGAATATAGTTGATTTGTAGTATAAACAGTAGCACCGGCTCCTGAAGCTCTGCGCACCATTTTCATGCCAGCTACGGCATTGCCCCCAACGGTTTCGTCTTCAAATAAGATTTCGAAGTCGCCCCCTAAGATACTAATTGTAGTCATTATTATTTACCCTCGCTCAATAAGAATATCCTTAATAAATGTATCATACGAATATAGGTTCTGCAACCCTTAGAAAGAGCCCACAGTATCTCTAACCCAAGTAGCCACAACAGTTAACCCGCTAGAAGTTATAGTACGATCTTGGGTAAATGGTAGATATCTATTAACATTTACGCTAATCTTTCTTACTTCTGGATTAGTGGTCATAGTACCAGCGTCAAATAATAGTCTCATCCAGAACATATTGGCTCCGTCTTCTGTAGATTCAGCCCAATCCCCAGGTAAGGTCCAAGTAATTTTATTAGTGCCTGTGGTTGTAAGATTAGAAGTATTATCAACTACTCCGCTAAGATTGACCCAAGCGCCATTCCAGTATTGAGGGGTAATTGTAGGACTACCACCCGCAGCAACCACTAGATCTAGTTTAATTCCAGCAAATTGTTCTGCATGACCGATATAGAAACTGTCTTGGTCAATAACAGGAGTTGTTGGGTACATATTTACGTCGGTTACATTACCAGCATCCGTTAATGTGCCATTTTCAGTAAAACCACCACCAGATCCACGGTTTGTTTGCCAAGTGGTGAATCTACTTGTACCACCTAGATAAATAAGTGCCGCTGTACCAGTAGGTTGTGCCCCGTTTGCACCAACATATGCCGGTAATCCATTAACAGTGTAAAATTCTCGACGGTTTTTAGCAACAGTAGGATCAAGATACGTGGTAGTGAACCAAAACTCTGCCAACTCACCATTAAAGTTATTTCCAGATCCATCAGGACGATCTCCAACACCCCAATCTGTGACATTAGTAGTCAGATCTAGAGTTGACGAGGAGGTGTGTGTTGTTCTGGTAGTGTCTTCAGCTCCATCAATATAGATAAATGATGTGTTAGAAGTAGTTAAGTTCCAAGCGATTAAACAATGGTGCCAACTGGTTGTATCTGTGATAGCTGTAGTGGTTTCTATATCTAATACAATAGTTCCAGAAGTATTTCTACCAACTAATCTAATATCATTACCGGCGGTAAATTCACATAAGAATCTAGAGGTAGCATTATCGTCTTGCATAATGACTTGCTGTGTTCCGGTTGCGTTTCGTTTAAACCAAAAACTTAAAGTCCCTACAGCGCTGTCAGAAATGCCGGTAAGATCACCGCCTCTACTTAGATATTCACTTGTACCGCCGAAACCGGCCCCAAAACCAAGTGCTGATGAATTGACTTCAGGTGTAAAATCAGTGAACGTACCATTATCACTAACTTTTGCTCCGTTGGGTAAACCTGCTTGTCGAGCTTTAACTACAACATCCAGCCCAGATGGATCGAAAGCCCCTTCATAATTAAAATCTGTTATTTGAGCAACACCGGTAGAATCGGCTAGCTTCTCCATAATTATATCGCCAGCTCGTTGAGTTCCTACCGTCTCGTTGGCAAGAACAGATACAGCAGCGCCTTCAGTTACGCCTTGAACTCTCACAGTTACAGCGTTTGTGACGGCTACAGTACCAGCAGTAGGTGATCCTGTGTTTTCAAATTCAGTGGCACCAGGATTAGATCCTTCCTGCGCCGCAATAGTAATATCTGCACCAGATTCACTGTTCTCTCCGTGCCATTTCGGGGCACCAGCCGCACCAAAACCAAAGAACTTCATGCCTTCATAGGTAACAGTATTATCACCGATGTTATTGTGATGGATGTGATGCTCGGTGATTTGTTCCTCAAACAGGACAATAAGTTGGGCGTAATCCGCCGATCCGGTCCATGACCAATCATGTTGTCGTGTACCTTGCAAGGCCCCAGTTATTTCAGAAACAAAGTAAGTCGCTTCAGTGCCTACAGCAGCATCATCTGTTTCTGTATTGTTACCATCCGCCGTGCCGGTTCCACCTGGAGTGGACGATGATAAATAAACAAAATCAACAGAATATGCGTCTTCAGTTAAAGCCGTAATAGAGTTGTTAAAGGTCGTCACCGCGTCACCAGCTGATGCTGCCGTAAAAATCCTACCAAGTACAGGAGTACCACGAACATTAATCGCTTTTACAGCTATATTATCAACCGAATTTTCTAAACTAATTGATACTGTTTGTGCAGAACCTTCAGTCGGATTATAGAGTATCCAAGCTGAAACGTGAAGATCAGGGCCATAATTATAAGCCGATCCGATTTGTGTCATCTCTTCACTATTATAAGTAACAGACCAAATTCTATCAGAAGGGGTGGCGCCATCCACAAACCCAACAAAAACCAATAGTGCAACATCAGTGCTACTAGCAGCAACAGTATGAGAGAACGTGTAAGGGTTTCCTGGCGCCGCATTAGCTGAAGCAGTAGGCGTACCAAATTCTTCAACAGTTTGTGTTTTGTTCCCAGCAATAAAGTTGCACTGTTTGATATTGTGGGTGGACAACATTTCAAGCCCACGCCCTCGTGGCGCAATAATAGAATTATTCAAAAACTCTGCATCATTCGGTTGAATTTCTTCACAGTTAATGAATGTACAACCAATCACATCTGTCTTAGTTGAGCTTGAAAATTGAGTTATTCCGGCTCCCTGAAAAGTAACACCGTAACAATTAAAGGTATCAATATCTGCGATATCAGTCTCAGCATCAAGAAAGAAAGATTTTCTAGCTGATCTAAACACCCCGCCGCCGGCGCCTTGCCTATCATCTCCAGTACCAACTACAGTGCCGAAATCAATATCTGTTGTCCCCGTACCGTTTCCTGCAATAGTAATGCCAAAAAAGCCATCATCAATAAAATAGTCATCGGTGAACTGAATAATTTTACCTGTGGCATCAGAGAACTGAGTGCTAGACGTGCCGGCGCTATCTCCAAATTGAATCGGAGCATTAACCATTAACACGCCGTTAACTTCCTGTACTAGCCCGTTCTGATTAGTAATAGACCAATCAAGTATATCTTGCCATGTCCAAGGGGCGCCACCATTAGTTCCTTCAACTCGTATTCCTGGTGTATTTGCGGGAAGTCTGTATGAACGATCAAGAAAGATGTTATCCTGTTTCTTAGGCATGGCGGTGGTAATTAGACGAGCACCAAGGCCCCACCATCTAGCGGTTCCTGCTGTTGGGGGCGAACCATTCATTAGATCCGGTTCGCTAAATAACTTATCAACAGATACAACAATTTGAACCCAGCCGCCGGAATATGTTCTAGTTGATCTACCGGGGTTAGGAACGGCTATACGTTTTTGTACCCAGTCGCTTTGCCCGGAATTGGCTGTGGCCCGAAATACAAACTCTTCTACCAAACCCGAAGCCGCATGATTAAACCAAAAGAACAGATGGTTCCCTGATAGATCAACATCAGATCCATTATCCCACATTAACCCTTGCCAAAGAGAGGAGTTGTCATTAGTATCAGCGGTGGAACCAGTTCCTTCAATTGTAGTGTCTGTGTCAGCCGCGCCAACAGAAACAGCAAAATCATCAAAAAGATCTCCTGAGTCACCTGTAGCCAGCGTTGTACGACCATCTACAATTGCCATTTCTTATATCTCCGATCATACATAGTCATACAAGCGCATTCTACAGAATACATGTTTTTCCCTATATCAGGAATATATACTTTTATAACATCATCTCTTTTATCAAGTTTCAAAGCATCATCATCCAAAGACATATTGTGTCTGTCCGAACCGAATATATAAAAACATTCTTCTGGATGTGAAAAATTGTATAGAGAATGTTCCCCTTTAACATTATGACCATCCTGAGGACTTAACACCACGAAAGGGCCGGGTAAATCCTCTGCTACGCAATTAATATGGGTGCGCCAAGGCGTATCTACGTTTCCGTTATCACCGCTCCAGGTAGGATAAATCCATGACATAGGAATTTGGGCTTCTGTAACTAAATAATCCCAAAGATTCGTGAACCTAGGGTCATACATATGTACTATTCCCCAGGTCATTTCCAATAATTCCTGTGATAAAGAGTTAATGTCATGGCTGTCCAAGCATACATAGTGTAATCTTCGCTGGTAGGAATCCAAATAGAATAATTCGGTTTTCTGTTTCCAAGTTGCTGTTTATTCATATCCATTCTATTACTACCAAAAAAATATACACATTCTTCAGGATGCTTAAATTCAAATAAATTAATTTCTCCAGGGAATTCTGACGAATTATAAGGTGATACAAGAACTAGAGGCAATTCAAGAGGGATATCATCAGCATCTCGTATCTTTATTGCGTTTGTTCTGCTTCGGTTTATTTTAAAAACAGGACTATGATTCCGTATGTAAGCTGTTCTAACTGGTATATGTGATAGAGCAACATTCCATTGATTATATCCGTCATTCTGTTCTTCTAGATGAAAGCTTACATCAATTTTAGTCATACCACATTAACTCCTTGTACCCTAGTTGTTCTAGATAGGGCCTCACTTTGTTCTCGTTTTGTTTTAGTTGTTTCCACCGCCCATCTACTTCTAAATGAGCTTTAACTTTTTCTATATCCCCGGCTTGATACCAACGTTTAGGACCATAATCGCCTCTGGTATTATGTACTGGCCATTCTTCAGCCCACTTAATACAATCTGCCTCTGATACTAAATCATTTGATGCTTCTACTAAAAGTTTTTTTCGTTCTTCAAATGTTCTTTCCGAATATAAGTCTACTGGAACATATATGACGGGACGATATTCTTGAAGCTCTAAAGCTCTGTAATATTCCTCCATTTTTCGTTCTATTCGTAGTGCTTGTTGCTGTTCCTGTGATGTATATCCAGAAAAAGTTATCATAGAAGCTAAAGGGTCGCGCATGGGTACTACGGTATGACAAGACTGAAAATCCCATATATCTTGCATACGATCTAAATGATACATAAAATGAGTAAAAACTAAAATATCTGAATTTAAATTATCTATATTTACCTCACCTCTTAATATCATATCTAACCGACGCATGTGTACTTTTTGGTGAAGGCTAAAGAAATGTCGGATGAAATTAGTCCCTGTAGAAGGAACAGACGGGGAAAATATAAGAGCCATATTTAAGCTCTTACAAGAGTACCACCAAATGCAGGCTTCAGTAGCTCTTCAATCCATAGATCAGCTTCAGGGTATGCAGGAATTTGAAAATCATCCACAAGGCTAGACTGAACGGCTCGTGCTCCTGCTTTTGAAGATTGAGAAGCAGCCGTTTCGTACCAGGTTTCTTCTTCAACAGGGCCAATACGCTCTTTTTTCCTAATTACTGCGCCAGATTGTGTTGCTAATCTATCATCATCGGCTCCACTCTCCATGCTTTGTTTTGGTACGGGTAAAATAGGATCAGGCGCCAACACGCCGCAAATTGCTGCACGAAGGGCGTATTCTGCTATAGCTTTTTGAAGCTCAGCAGGAATGGCACGATCACCTGAATAAGCAAAACCGCTTCTATCAAATGCGTCAAGCCTAGGCCATTCTAGGGCTTGTTCTCGTTTTTGAGCAAACCCTATAAACCGCAAAGAAAAACGCTTATCCACGTAATCTGTGGCGCGGATAAGCGCTGCTTGCTTTTCGATAGATGTAAAATCATCCCATTTGGTGTTATTTCGGTCTGAATGATGGGTATCAGCAAACGCCTCCGAAATATACGAAGTTGCTGTAGATAAACCCGTGCCGTCTTCAACTACGAAGGCCATAGGGGATTAACTCCCCTATATCAGCCAGTACCCTGGTCGGGACCAGTAGGCATTTGTCCTACGCTACGAATACCACCAGCGGGGTTAGCTTGACGCTTAGCTCCGGTGGTAACATTCTTGCTTGAAGGACCGGTACGATTCATACCAGACATGCTCTTCTGATTAGCAGCGCTACTAGCTAGATCGCCTGCCGCGCTCTTAGAACCAGTCGAAGTAGGAATGCTTGCCATTTTTATATCATCCTTTACTTTCTAGGATCACCTTTTTTACCGCGTCCGATGCCCTTAAATTGTGAGCTTGTACCGAACACAGCTAGTGAGCCGGGTTTTGACTTCTTAGTAGAAGGGCGAGCGTTTTGAGTCGAAACTTGCTTAAAATACTCGCCCGTCTTACGTGTAGTACCAAAAACTTTCTGCCCCATAGGAACCTCCTATTAGGCAATAAGCTCAAACGGAATGCTGCCCTCAAAAACAGTAACATCAGCAGCAGCGTCATATACGGTAGCTAAGCGATTATTATTAAAATAACCGGTAGGTAGAGCGAAACCGTTAGCGTTTAGAACCGTAACCGCCCGCGCTTGGATCAAAGCAGCAGTAGTATCTACAGTATCGTCAATTGCAAGAACACAACCAACAACGCCATCATACTGACTATCGCCAGGATCAACAGTCTTCCAAACAACGTGTGCAACAACAGCCATAATATTTCCTCCTATGGAGCCTTGTTAAATCTAATCTATTGTACCTGTTTTAAGTCGTCGTCGCAACCCTCTTTGGAGTAGTAGGAGGCATCCCACCCCCTACTCCCCTACCTTGATGTCACCTCAGCCAGTGACTTCTTGGGTTTTCTTAGGTCGTCCACGACCCCTACTTTTAGGAGCATCATTTTCGACCTGTTTTTCAAGAGCCTTTTCCTTATTCCATCCTTCACCGGAAACCGTAATATCCTCTCGGGTTACATTTGGTCCATATCCGGCTTGAACAGCTTCTATACTAGGTAGCCCCTCGCTTGTCCAGTGGTCGTTTTCGTTAGGGTCCAGACTCTCTATAACTTCCTTTAACCTGTAATTAATCTCCGACGTGACCTCGGGAACCCTGGCGTCCTCGCGTCCGTTCCTTTTGGAAATGCTCCCGGCGTCCCTCTGGATGGTATCATCATTTGAGAGCCTGTCATCTGTGGTTTCCTTGGTAAACCTACCGCTGGACGGCTGGTTGAAACTAGAAACCTCTGCTGGCTCCCTACTCCAGGGACGGGTGTTAGAATTATCCCGAAGGCCATTTTCTGCATCCCTCTTCTGCGCTTGTTCTAATTCAAGTGATCTTTCTGGATATGCTTGGTAAGACGCCAGAGATCGTTTCACAAAGGGCGTAACATCACCTGGACACCATATTTCACACATACCGTCTACAAACTGGTGGCCATTAAGTTTAACCGTTTTGCCTGCATAATGGCCCGCTAATACAAAAACTGTGCTTTCCATCGTCATTCTCCTAAATTATAGTTAGGGTATTAAGGATTTTATAACCCTTAATTTTTTTATTAACCGGATACCGGCGTAACTGCACTTGGTAGAACAAGAGATCCTACAGCAGGAATAGCTACACTAAGGACTGCGCCAGCAATACCTTGATGTGTAACTGTGCCAGACAATCCAGCAACATTTGCACCTTCTTTACCCCAGAACAAAGATACAGTGGCATCACCGTTGCCATCAGCAACAGAAGATAGAGTTAGAAGTCTTGTACCAGCGCCTCCATCACTAAAGTCAACAGCGGCGTTAGCAATGTCAGTCTGGGCATTAAGCAAACCAACTAATTGTCCTAGGAATACTTCGTAAGAATTTGCACCAGCCATCACAAGATCAACTGTGGCACTTGTTCCAGTTCCTCCGGTCACAGCGTTTGCGGTTAATGTAGGAGCAACAGTATACTCACCTGGGTCAACAACTTCTACGGTATCAATAACACCACCGGTTTGTCCGGTAACACGCAAAGTAGCAGCCCTGGTAAAAGTTCCGCCCGCAACAGTAAGAATATCGTTTGTAGCGTAACCCGTGCCGCCAGCGTTAATAGCGGGATCAGGAGTTGCTTGAATAGCGTCATTTCCTGCACCGCCTAGAGCAGATACAGAAATAGGGTCCACTGTTTGACCAGCAGCACCAGTAATATTAACTGTGAAAGTGTATCCAGCAAGATTTGTGCCAGCTACAATTTCTGTGGCAGTAGCATTAGCTACCCAGCCAGCAAGACCAGGAAAATGGCCTTCAGCAGCAGCCAGGGCATCAGCCGAAGTAGCCGCAAACACCACCATTTTATTCGCACCGTGATGCCCATGTAGGGTAAGTCCGGTTTGTACTGGCATTTCTACTAAATATGCAGGCATTTTAGCCTCCTTTTAAGCTTTAATTAATACAGGAACACTTGGAACAACCCAAGCATCCGCCGCAAGAGTAACTTCAAGATTAGCAGAAGCTACACCTTGATCTGTAACGGAAGCAACGGCACCAGCCACACCATTAATCTCAGTATTAAGACGAAGATCATCATTGTCGCTTGTGCTTTGTGGGGGGAACATACCAACACGTACTTCATGATCCCCAAGATCATCTACAGCAGCACCGGTAGCTAAAATAATAACCTGAGTGGTGGCATTATATGATGCAGTATAAGGAACATTAAATAATGCTGCAAGACCTGCTCCCATATCATCCAAAGTATCAGAAGCAATACCGGTATAAGTGATGTCATTAAGAACTACACCAGCAGGAGTAATGATTTGGCAACGAAAACGCCAACCTAACATATCAGAAGCGGCAGCTAGAGTAGTGACTGTGGCATTAGCCCAATCAGCAACATCTACATTAGACACCCGCCGAGCCATAATACGTGCATCAGCAGCATTATTAGCAGATACAATAACGGCGTTCTTACCCTGTTCAAGGGTAAACCCGGTTTGTTCAGGCAGTTGTACTAAGAATTCCGCCATTTGCGTTTCCTTCCAAGGTTTATAGGATTGGGGGCAATCCCGTCAGGCTCACCCCCGTTAACCTATGTTAGTCAGTAATACCATCGGCACAGGCTAGTCCCTTTTCAGAGAACAGAGCCAGACCGGCATACCACTTAACACGCCAAATGCGTTCGTCCTTGGTTTCGGATTCACCAACATCAACTACCTGAATACCAGCCATCTCAGAAGCGGTCAGACCAGCAATACCGTGCTGACGAGAACCATCATCGAAAGTACCAGCATAAATAGTAGTCTGGTCCATTCCAGAACCCTTTACCTGGTTAACAGGCAGGTAGTCGTTGCGGAAGATAGGAACGCCGCGATAAGCAGGAACCTGAGTACCAGAAGGAAGCTCAACAACGTCACCGATAGACGCACCACCAAGGGCACGCAGCAGTGCGTAATATGAGCGAAGGGTGCGAGCAGGGAAGATCATGTAGTCAACCTGACCGTCCTTGTCCACAACCAAGTCCATCATCTCATCCATGAAGGCAAAGCTCAAGGCGCCGCCGTTCGCACCGGTATTAGCGGCTTGAGCAGCAACACAAAGAGACTGAAGGCCGGGGAATGAGAAATCGGTGCCGTCACCGGTGATGAAGTCCTGTTGATACTGACGACCAGCAGACTTCGCCTTAGAAGCGATCTGTACGGCAGTCTGGTCGTTACCGTCGCCGGAACGAGTAACCTGGATAAGGCCGTTAATTTCGGCGTCACCCATGATTGTGGTTAGCGTACTAGTAACCTGGGTGAAGGTTGCGGGATCTTTCGCCGCCTGACGAGCGGCATTAGAACCACCAGTGCCGATAACACCGTCAGTGTCACCAACGCCGGTACGGGCCACAGGGCCAAGCGCGTTTTCACGATTGTACGCAAGAGCGTTACCTTCGATACCATCGAAAGGTAGGATTTCGAACATACGGTTGACAGTGATGATGTTTTCGATCACGCCTGCCACCAGTTCGTCTTGAGCCAACTTTGCTGACTCTGTAAGCGTAACTGTAGGCATATTAAAAGCCCTCCATTATATAGGGTTAATGTTAGTAATACGGTTCCGAAACCAAGGCACGGCATCTCGCCGTCTTTGATAACGGTCCCGTATCGGATCACCCTTAGAGGACCAAATCCTTGAGGACCTTGGACAATCAGAATCTCTCCGCTTGTCCTGTCCGAACCAAATTCAATTATAAGATTAACAAAGTTTGATAACCTTGTCAACCGACTTTTGACTCTAATTGCGGTTTTCGTACTTAAGTACTTTTTTATTACACTTACGACACCTACAATCAGGGTCATCAACTACTTTACCCAGAGACGTATCATAGTATTGTTGATGATACATCTCTGGTTGATCAAGTAGAAATCTTTTTACGTTAGCTAAATCTACCATTAGCTGCCAATACCGGCCCTTTTTCCACCAGATTGAACAAGACGATCAAGACCTGCCGCAATTTTCTGATTAGCGGACCTGTCTTCGCCAGTTTGACGTGGAAGAGGATTAGATTTACGGTCCGTAGGCCTCTTTCCAGTGCCACCAAGCTGGGTATCGCTTTCAAAGTTGGCAGCAAAATCTGGGTCTGTCTTAACTTCTGCCACCAAATCAGAGACATTCATCCAGCCACCGGCGCCATTTGAACGAAAATCGCCTTGAGAATCTACAACACGCACCGCATAATCACCATTTTCGTCACGAACTACCTTACATTGGCTTTTAACGTGCGGCATAAGAACCTTAACTTTGCCTTTAGCATTAGCAATTTCTCGGGTGGCAACATCAGAAATAAGATGGCGCTCCAAGGCAGCATCACGATCTTTAATTTCTCTATCTTTAACCGCTAAGGCTTCTGCCTGTTTCTTCTCATAATCCTGCTTGATCTTATCTAGATTAACGCGCATTTCTTGACCGCCCTTAACCTGACCAACAAGATCTTCAACATGAGATTGAAGGGCCGCTACAACGCCATCATCTCCTACTTCTAAACCAAGAGAAGAGGCAAAATCTTCAAAAGCTTGAATGGTTTTACGACGACCGGCAGATTCATCACTCGCATTTTTCTTATCTGCACGGGCTTTATCAAGCGCCTTACTAGTGCCGATATAATCGTTAACGATGTTACGTACATCTCCTGAAATCTGATAAACTTCATTTCCGTTATCATCAGATGCTCGCTCATAGAGACCACGATATTTACCGGGCACTGTATCTTCAAAGCTGTCAATTTCGACAGTATTGTACTTCTCAAAATCAAATTCTGGCATCTCTTAAACTCCAAAAGTTATTGGCTGAGGTTTTTCATAGTATTAGAATACACTATTTTCCTAACTTGTCAAGGGGATTGCCATTGATGGTCTGAACCATCTATTTCATGTTTTGCATCATACCCAAACGGGGCCAAAATAAAGTTGAATCGGGTTCCAGCACCCACAATACATGAACTTTCTGATCCTGGTTTTGTGATAACTACAGTAAAATTACCGTCTTTCAGGCTACTTGCATAAATAGTCACAAGAAGATTTGTTTGGGAAACACCAATTGCCACGGGTATTTCTTTATAGTTTTTCTTAAGTTGTTCTTTTAATACAGCATGAGGCGCACAACCAGGAGTAGTTATTAAAGGTATAGGAGGGCCGATTTCCTTTTCATCAGGTTCAGCTATAGCAGTCCCGATAAAAACTCCTAAACAACAGGCGGCAGCGAAAACACTCCAAGAATATTTTGGTTTAACTAACCAACTAAATAATGGCCACATATCACACCCTTTTTACTTTACTTGGTGTTACGTCTTCATACTCCGCGTCAATAATTTTTGCTTCTTCTTTTTCTTTTTCGAGGGCTCTTTTGTTGGTGTCGTTGACTTCTTGGGCAATTCGTTCCCATTCGCTTGCATCATTGCCAGCCATAGGGAGTACGGCAATGGTCGCCCGTCCTCCGACGTTGACATCCACCTGTTTCCTCTCTCCGTAAATTTCTGGACGTTTTGCTTTTAACATGAATTGGGCGAGTCCATCTGAATACTGCTTTTCAGTATCCACACGCTCGCCCCTAAAATATACGCCTTTTTCAACACCTTCAAAAGCTCTACGGGTAGCTTCTTCCTCCCATCTATCAATTCCGGCAGCTTCAGCCTCTTCCCACGCAGCAGCAAATTCAGGATCTTCTCGTCTATATCTATTAACCATTTGAGAATCGGCATAGCCGGCGGCTTTAGCTGAAGGTGTAACCATACCAGTTTTAGCCAAAGTTTTAAGAAATATTTTCTTTCTTTTATTAGCTATTTTACGTTGATTCTCTAAAGCCACGTTAGTTCCTACTAATTTGGTCTTCGGTTTCGGTAGTTTTCTCCCGCTTGATGACGTTCTCATCACTTGTGTTTCGTCGGCTGTCTGCTTTTTGCTCATGCGAAGCGTCCCATAATGCTTTTCTTTCAGCCGTCATAGGACGCTTTGGCCGAGTCTTAAGTCTAAGATTTTTAGTTATACGCGCCACTTACTCGCACTCTTTTCGCCCTGTGACACTATCAATATAACAGAAGCTAGAGGGCTCGTCTACCTGTTCTTCGTCTTTCGAATTTCTAATGCCTGCTCTCTTGCCGCCCACTTGAAAAGTAGAAAGACCTTTACATCCTAATTGCCACGCTTTCAGGTAGATTTCTTTGAAGTCCTTCCATTCTGTGTTAGAAGGAACATTACAAGTTTTGGAGACCGCAGAATCAGTAAAATACTGTGCGGTAGCCAAAACAGCTAAATGTTGTTCAACGGTGACTTTTTCAGCGGTTCTTCCTTTGACACCAAAAAACTTGGAACCGTAATCTTCAACATGATACTGTCCCGGCCCTTCCGGTAGATTGATAGTTCGATCCTCCTCATAGGCAAAAACAGGCTCAATACCGGAGCTAACATTATCAGCGGACATACTGATAGTACCAGTAGGAGCCACAGAAATGAGGTGAGAATTCCGCAAGCCGTATCTAGCAATATGATCAAGAGTTTCATCATTCAATGCTCCGCTATTAACAAAGCGTCCTGCAAGATACAACGTCTCGTTATACATGGGAAACGCGCCTTTTTCTTTAGCTAAGAGCGCACTGGCCTTATATGATTCATTTGTGATCAAATTCATGACTTGGCGCTCAAAATCTAAAAATTCTCCACTACCATATGAATAACCGAGAGCTTCACCAGCATTTGCTAATCCAGTGACGCCTAAACCCATTCTACGTTTGTTCTTGGCTTCTTTCTCTTGCTCATACAGAGGATAACGCGCAACATCTACAACATTATCCATTGCACGCACAGCTACGGAGATATCCTCTACCAATTGATCCCAATCGAAGTCCCAGCGCGTGCCTTGCTTAGAAATAAAACGCGTTAGATTCAAAGAACCCAAAAGACAAGCGCCGTAAGGTGGTAGAGGCTGCTCGCTACACGGATTGGTCGCACAAATCTTTTCACAATAGTACAAGTTATTCATAGAGTTCATGGAATCAATAAAAATAACACCGGGTTCAGCATGATCCCACGTAGAACGCATAATCTGCTCCCATAATGTTAGAGCATCAACTTCTCTATATACACGCCCTCCCCATGTTAAAGCAAATGGTCTTCCGCTAACCACGCATTCCATGAATTCGTCGGTGATGGCGATGGAAATATTAAATCCGTTAAGTTTGTGTTCATTTTGTTTAACATGAATAAATTCTTCGATATCGGGGTGATCAATACGCAAGACCCCCATCTGGGCTCCACGTCTGTGTCCAGAGCTTGCCACACATTTACAAACAGCATCGAAAATCTCCATGAAGGAAACAGCACCAGAGGAATGAGACATCAATTTCTTGATTAGTTCGCCTCGTGGACGTAGAGTTGAAAAATCATACCCTATTCCACCGCCCATGCGCATAGTAGCGGCAGCTTCGCGAGCACGATCCATTATGCAGCCGTGGCCATCCACAAAGCTATCTTCTATCGTGCCGGATACAAAACAATTGTAGGGAGTTACCGCTTTGGTGGTTCCTATAGCGGCTTGAATTCTGCCCGCTGGCATAAAACGCATATTAAGTAAGGAATCACGAAAAGCATGAAAGTGCTCATCATCATCTGTCAATGACGAAGCAACACGATTCATAGCATCTCTGAAACTTTCTCGTTCAGAACGATATTTGATCCTATGAATCAAGTCGCCTAGTTCTGTTTGGGGGCCGTGACTAGAATTTCCTTTAGGGGTAGTAACAAGAGATATAGGGGGGTTGGCGGCTTCTACCGCGTCTACAGTTTGTAGCATGAATTTTCTCCAAGGCGTTCTTAATTAACAAAGAAATCAGTATACCACAAAGCTATTTAAATTGCAAGCCCCCTCTGTTACACTGACTCCCATAAGAACTGCCCTGGAACAGACCACATGATCCAATTATAGAGAAATTTTTCGCCCCTCTCCATCCAGTACACAGGGCTCATACGATTATCTAATATGAAAATGCCTTTTTTAGTTGTGACTGCTAAAACCAGATGATAAGTTGTTTTGTAACTACAAAGGACCAGCCGTAATGCTTCCTTAGGAACGCCCTCTTTGACTAGTTCCTGGTACTTCACCAAGGCGTAGTCTTCACAATCACCATACCTGCGCATATATAGTTTGCCGGTGAGCCAGCCCTTCCAAGTCTTAATTTCAGGGTCATGGTCCCAATAATCACCATCATCTGAACGATACTCTATTTGATTATTGACCTTTCTCTGAACTTTAACAAGAGTGGCATAGAGGCTCTCATCATATTCTAGCTCGACCGGAGCCCCTTGACCTTTCATATCAAAACCAGGGGCTCTCCCAAGTAATTGTCGGAAACCATGTGGGGGCAACCTATTCTTCGTCATACTCTTCATCGTATTCGTCGTCATACTCTTCGCCCTCATACGTCTCCGTTTCAAAATCGTCCTCTTCTAAAAGGGCCATCTTGGTCATAACATAGTCTTTTTGAACATCAAATCCGCCAAGTAGAAGTAGAAAATCTTGAAGATTTCTAAATCCTCCAGCACGTCCCATTTTGAGAATACCGTTACTATCAATAGCTGTGAAGAACAAACATTGAATCTCGTCATTGTGTGTCGCTTCTAGAACAGAAGAAGCAATTTTGACCATATCACCCTGTTGCATATTAAGAAACACTACATTATCTTCTTCTTGTTCAGACATTTTTATCTCCTATTTATCCTTGAGTGGCCTGTGTTTGGGAGGTTTGTGTTGTCCCGCCACTAGGATTTTGCGCTGGCGCATTTTGCGTCAACGTCATATTGCGATTAGATAGCAGCACTTCCTCATCATTAATCTTTTCACTATCCATGATAACGGTGCCAGCAGTAAGTCTAACATCCTCATCTCGGATACGTTGTAGGTCTTCGTCAGCGTCAAAGTCGTCTGCAAGAGCACCACGGCGCTGCATTTCTTCAATCCAAGAAATACGGCTAATATCACGACGCTTACGAGCATCAGTAAGAGCTTCAATATCGGCATTCTCTGCAACTTCAGGCCCAAAATCGGTACTCATAGAAATAGAGCCGCCTGTTTCTTCCCCAATCCACATGGCCATGAGATTCAGAGCATTAGAAACAGCATCCATAAATCGCACAGTATAATCCTGTAGAGGGCTGGTAGCTTCAGCTGAATCCAATGCTCTAGCAGTGGCGGTCTCATTACCGGTCTTCCTCTTAAGGAACTGAGCACCATAATGGGCCATTTCATCCTCAAGGTCCATAAGATCTTGCCGACCGGCACCAATGGACTTGCCCGTGTGTTCCACGTAATAAAATTTTCCGTTAGGGTCCTTGGTCCCAAGTAATTGTTTAGGACCAATAGCCATCTCTGCACCGGGTTGTTCAACAGCGCCCGCCACAGCCAACATTGGGAACCTAGCTACGGTTAAAACAGAAATCTGATCTGAAGTTGATTGCCAATGACGTATATTAAGATGGGCTAAATCTTCAAGAGGCGGTTTAGCCAACATAAGATCCGCCCTATCCGCATAAAAGGTGACCAAAGGAATAACAGGCAGACCTGTTTCGCCTTGATCTATTAAAACCCATCTATCTTTTTGATTTTTCCTAGACTTTTCTTCTTTTTCGAATAACCAAAAGAACCCTGGCTCTAATACTCTGATGCGTTCTTTAAAAACTTCAGCAAATCCAGCTTGTTCAACAGCGACCTCATGAATGCGTACATGAGTGAGAGTTTCTCGCATTACCCCGTCTTTACCTTGAACGAAATCAGCGGCTGCGAAAATTAAATCTTCTGGTTTAACAAGAATCCAATATGGCCTACGCCCCTCTTTCAAATCGTCTTCAAGCGTTCTGGTCCCAAAATCCTCATCAGGAATACGAGGAAAATCTATGAGAACATGACAGAACCCTTTAGCCAATCCCTGTCTGAACCAATCTCTTGCAAATACAGTGATATCATTTCCTTGTAGATCAACATCTTCCATTAAATCTCTAATGCTATCTGGCATATCCGAATTTAATTCGACCGGATCAGAAAAAGGTCTACCTACAAGAGAATCTAGCGTAATTTCGAGCATATTCAAAAGGGTGCATTTATTAAGCCGTTCCAAATAGTTCAAACGGCTCTCCGCTTCGTGAATTGGAAGGTAAGTCATCCCGGCTTTCCGCATGGATTCGGTTCCAGCCAGTAGGGTGTCGATCATTTCCCATTTAGAAATCATCGTATCCCATGCAAACGAAGTAGTAGCGGGAGATTCAGGATCTTTTCCTGCAAATTTATCTGTTGGCACTCGGAGTTTTCCTCTTTTTTAATAAATTATAGGAAAATTTTAGGAATTTTTGCTGTTTTTTCCCAAATTTATAGTACATTTAATGGATTCTTTAGTCAAGGGGGTTTTAGCCGCCAAAATTCTCCGCTGTAATGACCAAAGAGTCCTCCAATTAAGACTACACACTATTCGATATTCATAAATTCTGACTCATCAATGGCTCTGCCTTCAGGTTTTGGATCGTTAACCGGACCATTTATTACTCTTCCTTGAGTTGGTTGTGCTTTACCTTGGGCGTCATTATGAGAGATTTTCTTAATGGGTCTTTGTTTAACAATATTGGCGTATACGTCTGGCGGAATGTTCATTTTTAAAACTCCCTTCTCCATAGTTTGCCACTATCCCATGCTAAACGGTAACGTGTATTACCAGTAACACTTACTCGTCCGTTACGACGAACTACTAGCGTTCCGTTTGGCACTTGGGCACAGTACACCATGCCTTTATAATGTTCATGTCTAAAATTAGGTTTATTAGAGCTATCTCGCAACATAGCTGTAGTAATAGCCCATTCTTCAACCCAAAATTGGTCTTGAGTGTTGGTTCCTGTAATTAATTTACCATCTCTACCTTTAATACTATAACTTGGTTTAGCTTTCCTAACACGCTGAGAAGAAGCACGACCAAGTTTAACATATAGTTCTTGTAAATCATCAGCTAATTTTTTACTAACTGTAGCACTACAACGCGTTCCATTTTTTCTAAACCAACCATCACCAGAAATATACCCATTCATAAAACGTTGAATCAAATACGGAGACGCTTGTTTAATACAATTAGGAACGTGTTTATCAGCAGCAGAAGTGTATCCGTTTCGTAAAAACTCATATAAATCTTTATTAGTAGTTATATAAGAACCATTGCGATAACTCCATCTCCAAGGTGTCTTATCCAATAGTTCTTCTAAAACTTCACGACCTTTCAAATTATGCTGTGAAATACCTATGTCTCTTTGAAATGGAGATTTCTCATTTAGTTTACGCAACCAACCATCCGCAACCCACCACCCAATCAGTTCTGCCAAATCACCGTCATTACAATCAAACGGAAGATTAAGAGAATCTTTACCTTGCCATGTTTTAGGAGCACAAATAATTTTATCCCAAATTGTAATATCTCTGGCCTGTTTTAAAGTAAAATCTGAATATTTTTCAGAACGACTACGTATAGCCATCCAATGATTTGGAGTAACTGCAAGTTGAGTTTTATTATCAAATAATACAATATTTCCATCCCAAGGGAGACTGACTATTTCAAACGCTTTTTGGTATTCTAGAGCTTCTGTATCTGGGTTTATTGTAGCAAAAATATCGTTTTCCCTAGCCTCTGGCCAAGGTAACCATCCTCGTTCTGTTAAAACTTCCGTATCAGACGTAAAACACATATCGGCGCTGTGATCCTCATAGTTTTTTGGAATATCATCTGGGTCGATCTCGTCACATGGCATCGGTGGCACCAACTCGATCCAGTCTCTATTGCAGTCGCATATGAAGATTCCAGGTTCTTCTCTTGTTCCATCGGGATGCGGTATCGCTCCACGTAAATTATCTCTAAGTAACTCCCATCCTCGTCTTCTACTACCTTTAGTTTTTGAGGCTGGCTCCCAATGGACTCCTTCATCAGCCATATCTTCCGCAGGGGAGCGTCCGGTGCCTCTTTGATCCAAATTCCATATTTCGGTGTCTGCTGGGCCGGGATGAACTTGTCCATATAGGCCCCAATCCTCTTCTCTATCTAAAATGCCTCTAGCTATTTTACGAGCGGACAGTCTAATGCCCTCGTTAACCTCGCCGGTTGTCCCGTACCACTCTTTCCATAAGATGAGGTCTCCCCGGACGGACCCAATGCGGCGACCTTCCCACTGGATAGGCTCTCCGTTTGATTCAAGCCACCACCCCACAGAGAAAGGGCGTGCTTGCCCGTGGTCATAAGCGCGGGACTTGTGCCATCCTCTAGGTATAGCCGATGAGGGAAAGGTTGGTATGATGTGGATGTTGGGATTCCACAAGTCGTCAATCATTCCTCCTGCCGTAACGTTCCAGTCGCCTTCCATCCATGCGGCTTCCTGGGCAGCATTTCTGGCTCCGACCCTAACATTCATATCATAATCTGGATCGCTATGAAGAACTATGAAATTTTCTCTTAGGGCTCCATAAATGGCCACTCTTGGTTTTTCTCCTGGGGTCTTGATGATCTTAGCTCGATGATCTGGTAACTTAAATCTTTTTTTAACCCAATTGTGCCCAGGACCGGATGGATTAGTAGTGGCCCGAACGCGAGTAGGAACACCAGAACCGGTTGGGCGGCAACAAGAAAACATAGCGAGATAAGCGTCTGGGTCAACCCATTGAGTAAGCTCTTCCCAACCAATCCAAGGGTATTCGTGTCCGTGATATTCTTCATAATCTTGCACGTCTTTCATATGACGTAATAAAAGATTCTCACCCGTTTGCCATTCAACCATATATTCTGATTTGGATCTCAAGAATCTCCAGGTTCCTCCTTTCCAGTTTCCCCCTTTGTCTTGTTCTCCGAAAATTTTCTCGAATTCGCCCTCAATTTTTCTAACGACATCATCAAGGTCACCAAACTGTCTTCGAAAGAGAATTCCTCTCCATCTTTTTCCGTGCCCTCTTCCAACGTCTTTAGCGAAGTCCATAATAAGTGAGATTGTTTTTCCTGGTCCTCTTGTTCCTTCGTAGAGACATTCAAAGATTGGGCATTGGAAGAACGCGAATTGGCTTCCGGGTAAGGGCGCCCAGGAGACTGGATCTCTCTCGCCATCTGGATGTACTCTATAAGGTTTCCAGATCGTATTGTAGTAGTCATCGATTACCTCCAAATGCCACTCAAGCACGGACCCATCCTCAAAGGGAGGACAAGTCTTCTTCTCAACTATATCACCTGGGGCCAATCCTTGCTTTCTTGCTAGTTTTGAAGCGTCTTCGGCACTAAGAACTCCATAAGCCATTTTTTAATCAGATACCGCCCCATATGTACACAAAAAACACGATAACAAGAATAGTGGCTGCTAATTCTACCATCGAATTGTCCCTTTCTTGCTTCTATATTCATTTTTTGCTTTGGTTTCTGCGTCTCTAAAATCTTCGTCTTTACTTCGAAAATATAATACTTTGCTCATTCCCACATTAGCCATTTTGGCTGCAAGATGTTCGATGCCGTGTTTAGAAAGAGACATGAGATAAATTTTCTTCCATTCTTCTACCAAGGTGGTGCCAGTCATGTTTATCTCCCAACAATACGCATAACTGCATATTTAAAATCATTGCCTTCAAAAATTTCTAAATGTTCGAAATGGGGATTATTAGCGAAGAAGCTCGCTATACCAGAAATTTCTTTTTCGGATTCGAAATCGCCTAACCAAGTTTTCTCGTCTTCTTGGGTTACACCATAAAGTGTCCATTTGACCGGTGCCAATTTGGCCGGTGCCCATTTGACCGGTGCCCAAGGGCTTTCATTATTGGCCATTTTCCTTAACTCCCGTCTTCGTCTTATAGTCTCCTGTGGTGTAGGATATTATTTTATTCTTTGTTATCTTTTCCACGTCACGTCTGGCAGTTGCAAACAATAGTAGGATTCACCATCTGCGTTATTTCTATATTGTGGTATATAACCTAGTCTGTTAAGGGCTTCACGAATATCGTCGGTGCTGTGTTCTTCCCCGACTATAACTTGAATAAGCTCAAAACATTCTTCAGGGCTCCATCCATACACAGGACCGGGGCAACTTGCCAGCCATCTTCGTAAAACTACATCGGTTCTCATTATAATTTAAACCCCGCAATTATAGCCCAGCCTATGATTAAAATGCCACCAAGAAAAAGGGCCAGTAGGTCTAGTCTCATTGTTTTTCCCGTTTTTGCGTCAATTATTTTCATTGACAACACCTTTATGCTTGGTATACCCCGCTTTTAATTGTCGCTTGCGATTAATGGTCCTCTGAGCAGAAAGACGCCTCAAAATCTTAGCAACCGGGTTCGACCTATGCGCGATTATTTTTGCCAAAGCTCTGCTCCAAATATATTTTGTTATTCATCATACCAGAAACACAATATGAAGTCAAGCGGGGGTTGCTTTGAAGGCAAAAAAAGAAAACAAAGTACCACAAAACAGTTTATTAGCAAAAAATATTCATAAACCCCTTGACATAAAGGCTTAAAAGTGATAAAATATACCTGCGTGAATAGGCAAGGCGTTTACGAAAAGGGTCATGTGGGTTGTTTCTTGGCCCTTTAGTATATTTCTAGGCTCAATTGAGAGCAGGCGTCGTCGCAGACGGCGGGCAGAAGGCACCTCGACGGTGCCTTTTCGCTTCTTTTTTTATGGCGGCTCTGTACGAAAAAATCTTCATCCGCCATTTTTCCCTTGACACATTCTCTTATATCCTGTATAATACCTACCATTGAAGACGAGTCGCGCTTTGATCAAATTGTTCCCCTGAGGACTTGGCCCTGATAAGCCTCATGCACAGTGCCCCCTCAGGGGTTATTCCTAAGGATTTCTTTCATAGGGCTCCTAAATGGGGCCTTTTTTAATATCGGGGTGTAGCTCAGTCTGGTCAGAGCGGGCGGTTTGGGGCCGTCAGGCCGAGGGTTCGAATCCTTCTACCCCGACCATAATATAATGCAAGTATAGGAGTGTGGTGTAGTGGCGAACACGTTGGTCTCCAAAACCAAAACCCAGGGTTCGAATCCTTGTACTCCTGCCAATCCATGCCCTTGGGATTGTATTTTTTATGAAGGTCGGCTACAAGGTGATTGTAGAATGCCTTGGACTAAGGAATGCTATATGAACCAATGCGCCACCAAACTAAAAGATCACAAAAAGTGGATAAATAAAAAATTTAAATAAATATTTGGGGAGGCATGTTCCAAGGGGGGCGACAAAGCTTTGCAAGCTTCGTGCGGTGGGTTCGATTCCCATCCTCTCCACCAAAATTTTATTTGCTTTTTGCGACATTGTCTGATATAATGCTCCTGTAGTTTAACATGGTAAAATCCGGTCTTGTAAACCGTGAAAAGTAGGTTCGAGCCCTACCGGGAGCACCAGTTAAGTTTTCGCGGAGGCACCAAGTTGGTTGATGTGGGGTTAGTATGAATAAACTCGAAGAAGCCGAAAAAAACTATGAATATTGGTTAGAACAGTATTCAAAAGATCTAAGAAAAGGCAGAGAACCGTGGCAGTTTGGTATGCAGTTTATGGCCAATCAAATAGAATTATGGCGTAAAGAAGTAGATTCTTTAAAAGTTAGGACAGGGTTATGTTAAAATGGAATGTGCCACTAGAAGAAATAAAGGAACACATACGAAGCAGTCACCCTAAGAGTGTTATAATGTTTGGTTGTGATTCTACCCGTAGAGAATCTAAAGGGGAAGTGTGGGCCAACTATGCAACGGTGGTTTGTGTAAGACGCGCCAGTGGTGAAGGGGATGATATCGTGTACCACGGCAGCAGGGTATTTGGCGCCATCAACAAGCTTCCTGATTATGGCAAAGTTATTCGTAGTGGTAAGATCGCTAACCTGCGAATGCGATTAATGCAAGAAGTAACCTATGTGTTAGAAGCATACGAAGAGTTAAAGGATGTTATTGAAGATCGAGAATGGGAAATCCATATTGATATCAATAGCAAAGAAGATGCTGAAAGCCACACCGCGCTAGCAGAAGCAAGAGGCTATGTTATGGGTATGACAGGAGGATATTCCCCCGAGTTCAAACCAAACGCTCTTGCAGCCAGCTTTGCGGCAGACATGTGGGCAAGAGGATTTATGGATTAAGTTAAGCTCGCGTAGTCCAATTGGCAGAGACACCTGTTTTAGAGGCAGCCCAGTGTAGGTTCGAATCCTACCGCGAGTACCATTCAAGGAAGGGTAATCCGAAAGAACCTGGGTAACGGACGCCGGCTTGAACCCGGTAAGCCTTAAAAAGCGTGGGGGTTCGAATCCCTCCCCTTCCGCCAGAATAGGGGGTTAGTTCAATGGTAGAACAAAAGTCTTTGAAGCTTTTTACGTGGGTTCGATTCCTACACCCCCTGCCAAATCAACGTGGCGTAGTTCAATGGTAGAACGACCCGCTCATAACGGGCAAGTTGGGGGTTCAATTCCTCCCGCCACGACCAGTTAGAGCATGCGCCCGTAGCCCAATAGGCAGAGGCAGCGGACTTAAAATCCTCTCAGTGTAGGTTCGAATCCTACCGGGCGTACCATTTTATAGGAGACGGCACATGAAAGATGCAATTTGGGCTGCACATCAAATACGCAAAATCCTATTAAAAGACCATAGAACCATCTCAACAGAAGAAATGCAAGCTATTGAAGAAATCATACAAGAAGCAATCCGAGAAGCTCAAGAAACTGGTTTATCACGGGTATCGAACGTACATTTTTGTTGACAAACCGGGCTACAATTTGATATAATAAATTTAAGTTCGATGAAGTGAGCTGAAGATAGACTGGACACGGGGGCAGTACCCGTCGCCTCCACCATAAACTCAGGAATATTATGGGGGCGAAAATAGGATCGACGGCTAGACCAAGCGAATGGAGAACTTCGGGACGGCGCTCACGTCAGCAGGCTGATATAGTAAATGCAAACGATAATTTCGTTTCTGAGGAGTTCGCACTAGCTGCGTAAGCTCCTACGGGTCAGGAGGCACCTGGGAACAGAAGCCTCCATTTTATTTTGGGAACCTGACCAAAACTTAAGAAAGATCTCTAACCCCTTAAAAACTCCCAAAAATTTATTAACAAATATGGTTAACGAAAGCCCCTTGACGACTTTGGCTACACCTGCTACCATGCCTTGCATAAGACGCAGGGTAAGTATAGATTTGGGTATTTCCCAACCAGGGTGCCTAGTCCTTTTTAAGAGGGCTTTTATTAACGAAAGAGGAGTATATTCCTATGGCTGCAAATACTAATGCAGGTGTAGATGCTGGTTCTGCTGCAGGTCGCGCAACAGGCGCAGCGTACACTCACGGGGGCGACACCGAATTTGTCCGTGAGAATTCAGATATCGGTTACGAAGAGGCTCAATCTACCGGGCTTTTTGGTGATACCCGCGCTTGGAACGTAAACCAAAAGCGGACCTACGATATCTACCAGACTGCGGATATGGATTCCTTGCATCGGCAGCGGGCGCTTGGCGAGAAATTTGACTCGCTCTGCTTCCAAGCTATGCAGAATGCCGTTGAGACCGCCAATATGGTCGGTAAGCAGGCTGTCCGTCACTCTGACCTAGCAATCGACCGTCAGTGGAACATCGACGAAGTTTCTGACCTTTCTGCAAAGTCTGGTGTAGAGGCTGATGCCGTTGTTGCTGCTATGATTGCTGCTGTTGCAGACGTGATCAACAAGGCTAAGTAAAGTAGCCGGCACACGTTTTTTTGGTAGGGTTGAAGGAGGGTCAATTTCGGCCCTCCTTTTTAATAGGGGGAAAAATGAGCACGCTTGAAGAAATCGTCAATCAATTGATAGACGCGATTAGCGAAAAAGGTAAACAAAAAACCTTGATAGAGCTTGAACCCAGGCTAAGCGGGTTAGAAGAAGAAGTCTCCATGTTGCGTAGCGCCATAGAAGAAATTTTACAGGGAGAACCGGAACCCGAGCCAGAACCGGAACCCGAGCCAGAACCACGATTCATCACCGTATTGGAGGGCGATTTTCACCCACTATGGACCCAAGACCCACAATGGAAATGGTACAGGGATGGTTCTTTCCCTAGTTGGAATTATGGTTATAATGGAACAAAAACAGACGAGAGAATTCCCGGTCAATCGTGGCCTAGAAGCGAATTCATATCAGCTAGAGATGTTCCTAATTTCAACGGAGCAAACGGAACAGCGATCACCTGGAAACAGGGCTCTGATCCTAGGGTGCGCTGGGGAGGTGTTATGGCCCTTCCTGATGCGTATGATGAAATCGTATTCAGTTATGATATAATGTTTGATGACAACTGGGATTTCAACAAAGGCGGAAAGCTGCCGGGTCTAGCAACAAAAGATAGTAAAGTTATAGCAGGAACAATCCCGACGTGTTCTGATGGATGGTCAGGAAGAAACATGTGGGGTGATCCTAATTTCGTGTCTTATGTTTACCATCCAGATAAAACAATAAAATGGGGTGATGGTAACCAATTCCCAAGGCCCCCACGCGGCGTGGTTAATACAATAACGTACCACGCAAAGCTTAATTCAAGCGCCGATGCCAAAGATGGTTTTTTCAAAACTTTTATTAATGGTGTAGAGGCCGATAATTTCCCTTGTAGGATGTATTGTGGTTCGGAATCCTACAGAAGAGGGTTCAATGCCGTTACCTGGCAGATTTTTTATGGTGGAAACTCCGCCGGTTGGGAACCACGAAGAGATTCTACTGTAACATTTGGAGGGTATAAAGTTTTAGCCCCTAAGTCTTGACATTAGCGGCACGATGTGTTAACATATATCGTTAACACAGGAGACGATGATGAAAAAGATTCTTCTAGCTTTCTTTCTTAGCGTTTTTCTGGTAAGCCCTTCTTTTTCTGGTGAGTTTGCGGATTCAGCAGCAGGAATAGAAGAGCAGCTTACCACAATTGAAAACGAGATTCAAGTTTTAAATAACAACATCACAACGCTGTCGAACCGTGTGAATCAACTACCAACAAATCTAGACGACATTCAAGCTTCATTAAATAGTTTGAGCGCTTCTGTTGATGCGCTGACTGCACAAATCGACGTTTTGTTGGCAAATGATGTCGAGCTTAGAAACAAAACTGCGGCTATCGAGAATAGGTTGACCCTACTAGATATTGGTATGGGAGACATATCTGAAGGCTTGAGCCAGCTTAATACCGAGGTGCAAGAGCATTTCAATAATCACCCGTCTGGAGGTGATGATGGAAACCCAAACGTATTGCCGATTCAGCCCTTGGTGTTGTCGCCAACCGATGACGCTTATGTGCGCGGAGGAATTCACGCCGACAGTAATTTTGGTTCTTCCGCAAATCTCATAGTAAAAAACCGCACAGATGGCGACTTCATAAGGTACGCCTTCTTAAAATTTGATTTGAGTGGCATCCGGCGTCCGGTAGATTCAACTTTGCTCAGGATCTACGCCCACTCGATTCAACAAGACATGACCATTGAGTTGTATGATGCCGTAGGCAACCCCTCATGGTCTGAAAACACTCTTACGTGGAACACCATGCCTGCCCTGGGTGAACAGATCGCTGTGTCCGCTCCACTAGGCGCAACCCAATACATCATATGGGATATCACACAGTTTATAAACGACAGGCCATTCCAAACGCAATTTTCTTTTGCCATAGTTGCAGCCGGTGATGCACAACTCAGCAGAAATGATTTTTATTCAAAAGAATCTCTGATAAACCAGCCAGAAATAAGTTTCGTATGGCAAGAACAGGGCGCGTTTATTGACGCAGGAAATTGCGGTTTATATGCGGGGCAAAGAGTAGAAGATATTAAAAATGGATGGACCGGCACAGTCACTCAAAAGAAATGTTTAACTCTCGCCACAGTAGCACAATGGTATTCCAAATTCGGAGAAAGAACTAGCAACTCTGGGTATAGAACAGTTGATTGGACAAACGAAAACCTAAAAAAAGGGCTTACGCTTCCGTGGGCTCGACCTATAGGAATTTATAAAGTGGCTTGGGACCCAGGCACTAAGAACCCAGATGGCACAGTTCCATATGGAGGAAACAACGGTTATAATTTATGTCCTCTAGGTTTATGCGGGGAAGAGTGTACTTATAGAGCATATGATGATAATCGCGTGCATAAATTTTCTGACCGTTGTAGGGGACCACGGCCTCATCTTTGGACACCCCAACGAGCCGTCTATATAGCAGAACACATACCAACTGGAATGCCATATAGCCCTGAACCAGATGATCCTATAGGTCCTATAGCTGGATGCCCCGATGGGGCTTTTTCTTTACCTGGAAAAATTCAAGCAGAAGACTACACGGCTTTTTTTGATACTTCACCAGGAAACAATGGAAATAGCACCTATAGAAACGATGACGTAGATATAAAAGATGATGGCTTTGGTACTCGACAAGTAGGATGGGTGAAAGACGGCGAATGGCTAGAATATCCTATATGTAACACAAAGCCGGGCATATATCAAACATGGTTTAGGGTTTCTTGTGGTGTGGCTGCTTGTGGTGAAATTAGCATGTATATTGATGGCGTGTTTAGTGGAAAAATAACTGTACCGCCAACAGGAAAGTGGCATGTGCTAAGTAAAATAACGTTCCAAGGGCCTAATGTGATCGGTCCTGATGTTTCTAAGCTAAAGCTGGTGTTTGGAGGCGGAAAGCCCCTTGATCTGGACTGGATCGAGTTTATATTCACAAATGAACATTCTAACTGGCCCTCTTGACATTAACGGTAAACTATGATATATTTAATGCTCGATAAAACATCATATTGCCTTTTCTGTCATAGTATACTCCGCAACGGACATAAATATAATGCGCTTTTCGCGCACTAAAAGAGAGAGAGCAATTAATGGCAACACTGGAAGCCAGAAAGCGTCGTAAAAATTCTGTTGCTGATGAAGACAGGGCTATCAAAGATGATATCCTCAACGAGATCACACGACAAGCTCTTATCGGGGACGAAATTAACGACACGGCCATGAAAAAGATAGCTGAAGAGGCTAGAAAACGTCGTAAAAATTCTGTGCTATCCTCTAGCGAAGATGATGCGTAGGGTTTACAACATCTACTATGCGTAGGGTCTACAACATCTACTATGCGTAGGGTTTTTGCGAAATTTCAGTGCTGCGAGTGCTTGAAAGAATTCAAAATTCCTACACCTACCGGACAAGCGCCCTATAGCGGCTCATTTTGCAAATATTGTGGCCATAAATACGTAAAATGGCTGAATTGGGAAGAATGGGTGTAGGACAAATCTATCTATCAAATATTTCTTTATGGCTGATGCTTTTTCCGCCAAAGGTTCTCCATTTATCCGACATGATAATTCGTTCTTCCTCTGTGGGCGCTATACGCCAAGTGATGATCATCCCGTGGTTCGGTTCCGGGTCCATGCTGGCGATCTTAGAATACGCCTCGGGATGACGTGTTCTAAAATACTGCAATATGATCCTAGCTTTCACTATCGGCTGTAAGGACATCTGTCGGTCTCATGATTTCAAGATCATCATCTATTCTACCAGTTCCCCAACAAATATTACAAGGCATAAGCGACCATCTACCCGTGAATCGGCGCTGAGCCATTTTTTCGCCCTGCCCGCCGCAATTTGGACATCTCACATCCTCAGGGATTTCATCTATTTCATATTGGGCTCTAGCACGACCCGAACGCCACAATGATGGTGCAATAGACATTATCTTTCCTCCGTTTTTTTAAATTAGGCTATAGGAGCCCATTTACCTTTGATTTTGCCCTCCACGAGCAAATTTCGGGCTTGTAGGGACCTTTCAACAGCCTCTTCAGCCTGTTGGATCATCCCCATCCGGCGGGCGACCTGAATTCTGTGCCATTTTTTAAAATTTTCAGTCTCAGCCATACGTTTAAAAGCTATTACTTTATTTTTATGTTGAGAACGAGTATCATCAGACCGTCCTACCGATCCTGAGGCTTCATGGGTACACCGTACTGCTGATGATGTTTTATTACGTTTCTGGCCGCCTTTCCCGGTTCCCCGGAAATAATCCCACTTACAATCACGGCTGGATACTGAAAATAATAACTCACGAGTCATTTTTCTTCACTCCGTGCAATTTTTTCCGTAATCCCCAAAAATAAGCTGAATATTCGTAGTGGGCACCCTCTTCAGACGCAAACCAGTGTTTCAAAGCATCATAGGCTTGCTGATCGGTCAATAATCCATTCTTATGGTTGTGAACTATTGTCTGGTGTCCACTCATCTTCTTTTTCATCATAAATATACATCTCCGAGCGATTTTCATACAAATATTTCAGAAAATCAGGTTCTACACTTTCTTGATTAATCAAAATATCAACCATATGCTCAAAAATAGACTTATTCATCAACTTCCCACCCTACCTCCGTTAATTATTGAGTCGTTTGGTACCCAACTCGGCATAGGGCATCACCTCCTACTACAATGCTGGTGGAGTTTTTCTAATAGAATCTAAATCTTTTTTCCAAATTTCATCACCTTCGTAAGCCATGACTACGCCTTTTTCATCAAATTTCAACCAGCCGTACTCATCTGGCTCAAAATAAATAAAATCCCAGCCGTAGCTTATTAAACCCGCGATATAGTCCATTTTCACCACAACTCCCTTTTAATTCCAGGCTACACAATATTCCATTTTCCAGCACCCGGTTTCTTCCGTGGCAATTTACAGGCTTCTCTCTTGATTCCAGACTTCGTAGGCGCAGGATCAGGCCGCCATACGCCTTTTTCCGTAAACGTGCCATGTTTTCGGTCCATAGCTTCGTTTCCGGGTCTACGATGGAGAGGAATTTCTTCCTCATGTGGCTTTTTTGTCATTTTCTAATGCCGTTTCCTCCACTCTTCAATTTTACCGTCATCAAATACTAAATTTAATTTTTCCGCTTGGTCATCTTTGATAAAATCTTTAAATCCTTCTACAGTTGCTTGCGGCCCGTTGTCGAAAATTTTAATCGTGCCATCATATAGTATTTTTTTAACATATATAACATCTGGTTCGTTACTCATCTTCTAATCCCTCCGGTTCTACACCAATTTGGGGCATAATGGCATTAATTCTATAAATAATAGAATTCAGCCGTATTAATTCCAGCCATTCTTCTTCTGTGAACCGAGCAGGATACCACCAATCTTCTTCATCGTCTGGCGTTTCCGTATCCACAAAGTTTGTGCCCTCTGAGTCTAAAATATAATCCATATATTTCATTAGGAGTAGTTTGTAATCCATAACCATATTAGCCCGGAACTCCACAAAGGATGTATTATACACGATTTAGCCGCAAATGTCAAATACTTCGATGTATCGCTAAAAATCTTAAAAAAATCGTGGAAAACGGCCCGTGACACAAACGGCGAACTCTAGCAAATTATAAAATTTTCCAAAAAAAATTTCGATTTTCCCGTAATAAAAAAATAATCGAGGATTGCGCGAGAAGGGGCATACCCCCGGGGCCTCCCGAGACGGAACTTCCTTATTTTTCAATGACTTACGCGTTCTGTTCTGTTCTGTTCATGTTTTGTTCCCCTTTTGTTCCCCTTTTGTTCTCGTTCTGTTCCGTGTTTGTTCCGTGTTGCAAGAACAAAACGTGAACAAACCGAGAACAAAAGGGGAACAAAACGAGAACGTTCTCTTTTAGAACGAGGAACAAACCGTGAATCGAAAGATTCTTGCGTGTACAGTGTCAAAAAGGTAATAATGTTAGTACGTATTGCAGTGCAACATATGTCACGTACATCAAAAAAGTGTCAAAAAAGGGTCAAAACCGATTTGTCGAGTCAAAAATGTGTCAAAAAACTGTCAATCGTTCACAAATTGTTACATTGGTATACCACATACCAGAACAAAACAGAAACAAAACGAGAACATCGTACCTAAATGCGACTCGTTATCAACTATTGCGCCGCACAACGAACAAAACGGCAATGCAACATGGCCTTGTGCATCGCACCATGAAATGGAAACCGCAGAAATCAGCCATTCCTAAATGCGAACGATTCGCAAAGTAATAAAATTTCTTAGAACAATCCTAAAACGTAATAATCTTTCGTAACACGATGCGAAATGCGCAACAATATTACGTTCGCACCGCACCATCACCATTTCGCACCGCACAAAAGAACAAATACGCAACGAAATGTTCTGATTCCGTTCTGATCCAAGCCGATTCGCGGCAGATTCGCGGTAAAGAGGCAAAAACGACTCGCAATTCTCGGAAAAAGGGCATTTCGGATCGGATCTAGACTTTCTAAAGGAAATTCTTTACAAATCGGATCGGATCCGGACTTTCTAAAGGAAATCCTTTACAAATACGCGCAACACGGGAGCACGGGGAGGGAAATACCCTATACGAACATATACCATGATAGAACCGTAAAACCGGATTCAGATTGGGGACAATTTGTTAACCTTTCTCGATTCAGGATTCGTCGAAACGAGAATCATTCGCAATTAAGTGATTTTTTCCTTGATTTTTTCATATTTCCATGATTCTGGAAACGAGAATCGTTCGCAAATTTCGCCATTACACTTTTTAAGAGAAGCAAGATTCAGATTCTCGCGAGAACAAAACGGGAAATTCGCGAATCTGGTTTTTAGGACCCGAAGTACCTGAGAATTTTTCGCGCACCTGCGGCCATCCTAGGGCGATCTATGGCATTTCGCCTTTTGCGCGAATCAGTTTAAAGCGGCTCACGGCAAGCGCGCAATTTCACACTAAACTTCGCGAGAATAGCCTGGATCAAGAATCGATTTTCCTGAGAGGAAACATTTTTAATCCCCAGCGAAAATAGCCTGGATCAAGAATCGATTTTCCTGAGAGGAAACATTTTTAATCCCCGTATTAGGGCAATTCACACAAGGAACAGCGGAAATAGCCTGTTTAAGCTATTGATTCTCTTGATCACGGAATCGTGATTACGCCATATATAAGACAATGAGAAAATGAAGGACTGGATTCATTCCCTTAAGGAGAAAACCGTCATGGCAAGTTCAAAAAAATCAAGCTTCAAAAATCAGTCGTTTGAAAACGGCTCAAACTGCGGGCACTGCAAAACTCACATTCCATACGCAGCGCGATTCTACCATGACGCTGGCGCACAATGGGGAAAACGCACAGTGTGCTGCTCTTGCGCGCATCGAACCTACGGACTCACTGATCCTGATCCTGATGCAAAGCCGCGCCCTTATACGAAACGGAAAAGCCACAAACGTCCATATTCAGGCACGGCCACAACGTCTCCACCCTGGGATCCTACACCTGTAGAGCCTACACCTGTAGAGCCTGTCGCTGAGTCCGTTACAGGAGGTGCGGCTAAGATTTCAGCGGCACTAATCGAAATGCTGGCGGCACTCGAATCCAAAGTTGAGTCCCTTTCCGCTGGTCTGACAGTCGAACAAATTAGAGACCTAATCCGGCAAGAGACTGAACCGCGTAAGACCATAACCAAACTGGAAATCGCACGTGAAGGAAACGTGGAAGTGGTCTTTGAACCCGGCACGTATCACCCCAAATTTCCACTAATCCTCAAAATTTTGTCGAATCCCGTCCGTAAAAAGTTTGTCTACATTACGGGCGGAGCGGGCGGCGGCAAAAGCCACATTGCAGAACAACTTGCAAAAGCGCTTGGCGTTCCCTTCTATTCGCTCGGTTCGCCGCAAAATGAATTCGCCATGAGCGGATATCGTACCGCAACCGGAGTCTATGTTGATACACAATTCCGGCAAGCTTTCGAGCATGGCGGCTTGATCTTGATAGACGAAATTGATGCAAGCTTGGCGCGTGCGATTCTTTATCTCAATCCGGCTCTTTCCAATGGTTATCTAGACTTTCCGGATGGCAAGGTTAAGCAACACAAGGATTTTTACCTTGTATGCGGCGCCAACACTATCGGCAATGGTGCGACTCGCCGCTATGTCGGACGCAATGCTTTAGACAAATCGACTCTAGATCGCTTTTGTTACGTCCACCTGGACTATTCTGACGAATTAGAGCGGAATCTTGCACAAAACGATTCATGGGTTAGCAAGGTTCAAGCCTACCGCGCGGCAAGTGAAGAACTGGGTTATGATCTAGTTATTTCTCCACGCGCTAGCATAAACGGGGCGGACCTGATCGCTGATGGAATCCCGGAATCTGAAGTCGAGGAAATTTGCATCTGGAAAGGTACAGACTCCGAAACGGTCGCTAAGATTAAGCAACTTGCGCGACGCTAGACTTTACCTAGGGGAGATTCGAGACCGCTTGAGTCTCCCCGAATAAAGTCCAACCTGCTAGAAGAAAGGTTAATCTAATGTCGACTTACGAATACAATTGGACCTGGCGCCAGTACCTTGACAAAGCCGAACACGGTAAACGCGTAAGCCGCTGGTCTTCGAGTCAGGACGATGATTTAGAATTCCGAGGGACTAGAACCTATGCAGAAGCAATCAATTTCGCACGCTTTGGCTGGAAAGAGGGCCGCGAAGAACTTCAAACCGCTTTGAAAGAGGCCAACCAAATTGAACGGCAAGAAATCGACCCAGCGACTCCGTTAGATCTAGCGGGGGCCTTCCCAAACGTTCCGGTTTATTGTGCGGGTGATGAATTTTGCATGTATAGCAACGAGCCAGAACCGATTCGCCCGGTCATAAGGCTGGCTGTCACAGTTAAGGCAAATGCCGTCACCTCCGCGCGGTATTATCTAAACTATGGTGCGGCACTTTGTTCTTTCATTCAGCAACTGGAACTTGCCGGGTACCGAGTCGAACTTAACCTTTTAATGATAACGCAAGGCGGAGACTCTCAAATGCGAGCACTGATTTGTGTCAAGGAAGCAGATCAAGAAATCGAGATCGACCGGCTAGCATATGCCCTCATGAATCGTTCAAATCAGCGGCGTTTATGGTTCGCAATTATCGAACAACATTTAGACTTCGCCAAGATTTGTGGCGTTGGATATGGATACAGTGTGGGGCCGAAATCAATCCGCAATAAGAAATTTCTTGAGGGATATCACGTTATAGATGGATTAAGCAACGACTCCCGAATCAAAGACTCAATGGAGACCATAGAAGGCGCAGTTAATGCCATAGAAAAGGAAATTGAAAAAATCCTTGAGAAAATCAGCCTACCATCACAATCCTGTTAACCCCCAATCTAATCAATAGGAGACTTTAGAAATGCTAAACAAAGACGCAATCTTAGAAAACGCGAAAGCTTTGGCGCAGACTCAAGTGGAAGCGGAAAACCCGAACCTGGAAACTGTGGAAACCAAAAATCCGAGTCAGATGTTTAGAAGACGCGGACAAGTGAAACCGCCAAGCGAGTCAGACTATCATCAAGGCTTAGTAGAAGTGTCTGAACGCACAAGCGGCGCTTCATGGTACACAATGAAGTTTGTAAGGGAACGCGACGCCATAGCCTACGCCAAGCGACGTCAGGAAGAATCCAAGCGTTTCGACTATGATGTAGTGCGACGGCAAGTGACCGATGCTAAGGTTAAAGAACTGTGCGAGATTCCCGGTTTCCTCAAAAGGTAATCTTATCTAGGGGAGATTCGAAACCGCTTGAGTCTCCCCGAATAAGCTAACCTAATTGGAGTTTAAGAACATGCTCGCAAAACTTGATATAATGTTAATGCTTTTCTCGATAGAATTGTTAATAGCCTATAAGGTACAGCCGATTATTTTTCTAATTAGGGTTTTATCCGTGTTGAATGCAAACCAAATAACCTAGCCTTGAAAGGAGTCGCGTGATGTTAGAACGTTGGATTGTACTTTGTCGCGACGTACATACTGCGTGGTATGTATGCGCAAACTTCTATAGTTATGATTCCGCCGAATATGAACTTGCAAAGCGTCGCGTAAAGAATCCTGATTTGTGGTTTGTGGTAGCGCGTGAATCGCACCTTGCCTTCCTGAAAGTGGAGTCGTGATCATGACAAACTATATCAAGAAATTACAAAGCGATGTTACAAAGCGGGAATCCACACTAGAGAACCTCGCCGCTTGGAAACAAGCTTTCAGAGCGCACCTTGAGCTAGACAAGTTTAAAGGAGTCGACTCAAGTGGAGAGCGTAAAGATTGGATCGCTACAGGTGACGTTGTACGATGGCTTGAATCCATGCCTCTTAACGTTGAAAGCAAGGAGTCGGAATCATGAAAGCATATCTCTTGATTATCTATCTAATGAATCCCTCAGGATTAACTGAAGAAGTCGAAAGCAAAATATTTTTATCAAGGGAAGATTGCACGGAAGCCGCCTATTCTCTTTTCACCGAGTCGCCTTTCCTTGCCGTATGTTCACCGGTAGATTTCGCGACTCAAGTTAAGACCGTTGGCATGGAGTCTTGAGCCATGTTTGAAATAAGCTTTACAACTTCAGGCGATATTTTTATCGGCCAAGATAAATATTATGAAGCCGCTAGAATGCTTCGCCGTGTTGCGGACAATCTAGAAGCCTTTGTATCAGATGGGCCGGTGATAGATATCAACGGGAATCGAGTCGGGTCGTGGTATATAGACCATGACGAAAAGGGTTGATGGGCCTCTATGGGGTTGATGGGCCTCTATGGGGTTGATGGGCCTCTATGGGGTTGATGGGCCTCTAGGGGGTTGATGGGCCTCTAGGGGTTTGATGGGCCTCTATGGGGTTGATGGGCC
>JASBTZ010000015.1 GCA_030148165.1 Bacteroidota bacterium | reverse complement strand
TTCCAGCACCACTCTCCTGATTCAAAGACGTATATTGTGTTCCTGTTCATGATTCACCTCCCTTTGGGATTCTTTGAAACCTAACATTCCATACAATAGACTCATAAGAATCTTTAATAGTTACCTCAGTGTCTCCACAAGACATAATCCCCACGGTTTTATTATTCCATATTGCTCTTGCAATAGCTTTCTTTTTACCACCCCTCACTGCTACTCGAAAGCTCATTGGTGGTAGAAGTGTGACATAGTCATAATCCCACGTACCATTTTCAACATAGACTACTTCTGTGACACCTTCGACTAAAGAGACAGCAGATGTGATACATTCTTCTGTGCTTCTGCATGGTGTGTAAGTATGCATGTAAGTGTTCATTCCTGCTCCTCTTTTATATCAGTAATGATATGTCCCGGAAAGATGTATCCAGCAGCTTCAAGGACTAGAAGTGTATCAACAGCATTTTCATGATCTAAACCATAGAAGCTTTCTCCATCATACTGTAAACCTATTGGTTCTCTGTTGGCTGAGTCTAGGAACTCCATTTGAGCTTTATATGTCTCATGGAGTTTTTCAGCAGAAGACCAATCTACTGATGGTACATTTCCAACTACTCTGTTGCTGGCTACATGGATAGCAAACCCATCTTCACCTTCATAGACGTATAGATCACAACCAAAATCATTACTACTCCATCTGCAATAGCTCATATTTATCTCCTTTACTAATTTGATGCAGCACCAGTGAGAAAATACATTTGTTTAATCAATACAGGAGCAGAATACCTCACTCTGTTTGGATAGTCAACCTCTTTTAAGCTATGACCACTCCCTGTAGCTAACATTTCCTTTGTGACAAGATGTTTGTGCTCATGTTCAAGGCTGTCGTAATTATCTAGCATCCATTTACACATCTTGTCAAATACTTCGTCTGATAGAATACTCTCATCCTTGAGATAGTAACAGTAGGAACTAAGTAACATCCAACTTACACAAGTATTCTTATTTTTCTTGAAGCAATCTCTCGCAACACTATCATAGTTACCTGCTTCTGGTTTGAGAGTGTCTAGCATAGTTTGATCACCTCTACACCGTTTCGTTTAAGGTACTCTAACCCTTCGGTACTTCGATAGTCATGCTTGTAGTAGAACTTTACAATACCGGCGTCTACCAATTTAATCGAACAAGGGTAACAACATGCATGAGAACAAACCACATCAGCGCCAACACTACTTTCTGTACTTCTTGTAAGTTTCCTTAACAAATTATCTTCCGCATGGGTCACTTCTGTACGTGTGTTGTTGTTTTCATCCTCACATGACCCAACCATTCCTTTAGGCAGCCCATTGAAACCTTCAGCTAGAATCTTACCGTCTCGTACTGCGATTGCCCCGACTTTTAGTCTACCTGCTTCGGAAGTAAGAGCAACTGCCTCCACGATTCTCATGTACATATCTAAGTGTTTCTGCTTCACTGAAAATCCTCTTTATTGATAATATCTTTCAAGATTACCATGAGTCCATTAAAAGAATAATCGCTGGGAACCAAAAGCTTCTTCAAACGTTGTTGAGGAAACCACTGCTCCCCACCTTCCTTGTATACTTGATCAGCTTCATCTTTCAAAATGAAACTCCACCCAGAGTCACCATTCAAGTTAGTATAGTATTTACTCCGTAGGATTACAAACACTTGATCTGGATTTGTATCTAGGAGGACGATTTCAGCGAACCTATAAAAAGCAACTTCATTAGTCATAGGATTACTCCTTTAGATACACATAAACTTTAAGACCTTTCTTTTCTGCATACTCAATCATACCCTTAGTCCCCTTGCTAACTCCATCCCACAGAGCTATCAAAGCATCAGCGTAGTCACCCATATCACGGTTACGCACATGACCAGCTTTCTTACCAAGACCATCCCAGTCAGGAATAAACTGTTTTACAGGAACATCATTGTAAGCCGCCCAAGTCTCGCCTAGACGATCTACTCCGCGAGCACCGCCAGATACTACTTCTGTTACTTCTGATGTAAAACCACAATTAAACATAGCTGTAACAACATCTTGATAAGTAAATCCTTCACGACTACCTGCAATAATTACTTTCATATTCCCTCCTACTTATTAAACAATCCAGTGATAAGTGCCCTAAGAGCTTCTGTAGACAAGTGATTCTGGATCATACTATTAGCATTCAATAGAATTTCACATTGTACTGCTGGGTCGTCTACCATACTCTTAATGAAGTCAAGAGTTTTATAAGTCATTTCTGCTTTTTCTTTGTCTGTCATTTTAGTTCTCCTATTTCTTCCTAGTGGCTGTTCCAGTGCAACTCAATTCACCCGACTCAGATTTAGGCTTTGTCTTCTGCGTTTTTGCTGCTATAACTTTATACTTTCCTACACCATAATTATCATCAATGTACTGCTGGCAGACTTCTCGTTTAGAGCTATGAAGGAAAATAATCTCACCTAATGCATTCTTGAAAAAGTAAGTTGCTGGTGGTTGGAATTCATAATCAGTAAATTCTTCATAAGTTACTACAGTGATCTTTAATTCCTTAGACAATCTGATTCTCCTCACTCTCAGTCTTCAAGCAATGTGCTAGATTTTCACCAAGGGTAGATTCCAACCAACTCTCCTGATGATTTAGATATTCTTGTAGTTCGTCGTATACACTCCATTCGTTATACTCGCCTTCTACATTGTACTCTTCGTTATTCAAATTACTCTCCTTAAAAGAAATCCAACACTGGTTCAAGTTTCCAAGCTTCACCTTCAATATCCAAGCAATGTTCTGTCAGACAAGCTACATCTTCCTGTACATCGTCCAATGAGTATACATCAAATTGTGATAGGTAGTCTAGATATTCTGACATTTTATTCCTCCTACTTATTATACCAGTGGACGTGAGTTGCTCCTTTAGGTGGTTGCTGAAAGCAATCATACTCAGAGTTATAATGTGTACTAGTTCCCCAACAACCAAACCCATCGTCTGGAATAAATGCCCCAACCTTTACTGACGCAATCCATTCAGCTAGTGTCATCACATCAGCATAGTCAGCCACAACCTCTTTAAACTCTACCATTTTAGTTCTCCTCCACAGCTTTAATTTCAAGTTTACAGAATTTATCTCGTGGTAGTGCTGCTTCACAATCTGCTTTCATGCTCTCAATTGACTCAAGCGTAACTCCTAACACGTTCTTCGCTTGGTGTTCCCTCATACCACTCCCAGCCATCGCACCAATCACAAGAATTGCTGATATTACTAGTAATACTATAACCTCTCCCATCTTACCCTCCTTAAATTTAACCCAAAAGAAAATCCCACCAAGCAGCCTATTTATTAAGCGTCCTAGTGGGATTAATATTAGTCTACCTTCTCAGCAGAGTCAACAATTTTCTTTGGTGCTTTCTTACGTGCAGCAGCTTTCTTTTCAGCTACAGGCGAGGGAAATTTACTCTCCAATGCTTCTGCTACAGCTTCTTTGATGATTTCCTCTAGTGTACGTGATTGAAGTTCTTCTGGTTCTGAGCAATCGGTGCATGATGGGTCGCCACAACCTTGTTCGTTGCGTGCTTCTGCATACACCTCAAGACGTTCCATGATTTCATCAGCATCAAAGAAAAGGTCTTCACCTTTAACTACAGCACTGATTTCTTCTTCCGACAAGAATGCCTTGTATCGAGTACGCACCATCTTATCTACTTGCTTACGCATGAACACTGCTTGAGAAAACACTTCAGATTCTTTGCCCCAGTTGCCGTAAGAACACGTATGAATAAAGAACTCAGCAGCATCCGACACGCCCCATGTATGGCAAGCTAGGAAGATGAATGTAGCCATGCTTCCACAATCACTCTCAATAAACCCGATTACATTAGCTTCAGACTCATTGATAGCATTGATAATCATATTCCCAGTGTGGACAGAACCACCTCCTGAGTTTATGCGAATCACCACTTCATCTTGCTGTGTTGCACTCCGTAGAATGTTACAAAGGTCTAGATAGTCTTCAGCAGCTCCAATTACACCAGTGAGGTAATATTCATAACGAACACCACGAAACTCGGTAGTGAATGTCTTGTTCTGTGAGAACATTGGAATCAATTTACTTTCTTCACTCATATTATTTAACCTCCCGATCTTTCATCATACCAATTGCAATATCTCGGACTAAACCACCACGAACAATATCGTCAGGGCTGTTAAAGTCAATCACTGCAACACCTTTTAGATTATGCCGTTGAGCAAATGACATAAACCACTCTAGACCACTCTCACCTTGAATATCTTTCTGTAGGATATCACCGCATAGTACAAGTTTACAGTTATCTGATACGCGAGTGACAATACTCTGCATCTCATCTGGTGTGGTTTGCTGTGCTTCATCAATAATCAGGAAGCTCTTCTGATCAAAGCTACGTCCACGAATGGACTCCACTTCCTGTACTTCAATTTCACCAGATTCACCATCACGCAGAGCTACTTCATAAGCACCATGACCAATCCGTTGTTTGATAGTGTCTAGCACGTTACGGACGTATGGATAAAGCTTTTGAAAACTACTTCCGGGTTTAAATCCTGAAGTCTTACCTGTTTGTACATAAGCACGAGCTACTACAATCTTTTCAATCTCATTCTTACGAAACTTATCAGCAGCCACTACAGCAGCACAAAATGTCTTGCCTGTACCATGTAAACCTAACACTACAATTGCTTGAATCTCTGGATCATTCAGTAGACGAAAATATTCTTTCTGCTTAGAAGTCTTAGCGACCACTGGTGGGGGATTATTACGTTCATCCAAAAACTTCTCTTTAATCTCTGGCTTCACTCCCCCGTTTCGTGTCTTGCGAACTCGTTTGCGGGGTACTTCAACTTCCCCACCATCAACAGCAACTACAAATGAACGGCTGGCAGCACCCATAATATGTCCCTCTTTCAGTTAATAAAATTTAATCTAGAATCTCTACCTCTACAACAGTCCTTCGTACAACTTTCACAAGTTTACCCTTACTTATCTCATTAATATAAGGTGATTCTTTATATGTGATATCAGTGGGCAGTTTACAGTATTCAGCTTTGTGTAAGGGTGCATCTTCTGGTTCAACCCAACCATAGCTGGTAGAGTGTCCGTCTTGGTAGACAATACCCCAACCCTTACCATCCTTCATTAACATTACCCCTTCCTCAACCTTCACTCAATAACCCCTCTTTATTTGGCTCACGTTCAAACAACAAAGTAAATGCTTGGAACACTTTATCGTCCAACTCATTTGTGTCAACTTCTACAGTCTCAAAAACTTCCCCAACCCTTTCTGTGAGATAAACTTTGTCTGTACCAGAATCATACACCCATTCAACAGATACGTCACCAACAAACTCTTTAATTGAATAACCAATCACTCAATAGCCTCCTCAAAAACTCTCAGCAATGCATTAGTCGTTACATCTCTAGCTCTATTAAACACATCGTATTTCTTACCTAAAGCTTTAAAGTCTTCCCACGGCATATTCTCCAACTCCTCCCTAGTATAAGCATCACTTGGTCTTACAACACATGATACTAGTTTAGCACCCATTAGGTTATAGTGCAAGCTTTCTACATCAATAATAGCATTATTTAATACACAATCCTGTACTTTCTTCCAGAACTCCATACGATTATACTCTTCAATCACTTGTTTGCCAACAGGAATACTAGGAATTTCGTATTCACATTGATAAAGCATTACAGAGAAGTAGTTACCTTCAATCACTGTACCTTCATTCGTATTCTGTAGACGATAACCTTGTTTCACTGCTTCAATAAATCGTAGCAAGAAAATGTTAGGGTTACTTTCAAAGATTTCTAGGCTCATTGTTGTCCTCCTTTGATACGATTATATGCTACCTCAAAGTAAGCTTCATCTTTCTCAATACCAATAAACTTACGTCCTGTGTTCATACACCCAACACCAGTAGTACCACTACCCATTGTAAAATCTAAAACTGTTTCATTCTCGTTAGTGTAAGTTTTGATTAAGTACTCCATTAAGGTTACTGGTTTCTGTGTTGGGTGCCACCTACCACCATCACTAGTACCATCCTGATTTACGACGCTAAACTCCAAGATACTTGTAGGATACCGTTCAGTACTGCCGCCACCAGATATACCAGTTACTGTCTTACCAACAGTATCCCCATCAGATGTGTGTTTGGTATAAGCGTTCACTGGTTTATGCCCGGATGATTTTTGTGGATTGTATGTACACTGACCAGTATAAAATACTATAATATCCTCATGGCAACGCATATGTTGTTTCTTAGCATTTAAGAATCCAGTCACTTTATTTTTCTTCCAAACCAAGCTCTGTTTAAAAGCTTTGTAATTACTTTCCACTAAAATACTAGTAAAGGGTTGATTACCAAAAAGCACTGTTACACCTTTCGGCTTAACTACCCTATTAATCTCTTCCCACATCAACTGTAGTGGGATAATGGAGTCCCATTTACAAGCAGTTGTCCCATAAGGCGGATCACAAATAATAGCGTCCACGCTACTGTCAGGAATTTCCTTCATCCGCTCAAGGCAATCACCCTGCATTAGCCACAAGTTTTTATTTTTATAATCAGACACTTTCATCTCCTTAAACCCTCTTACGTGAATTACGTTTTGGTTTGATCATTGCGTCATAGTCACGCTTTGCAGTCTCAATTACAATATCCTCTTTCTCAACAGGCTTGTCAACAATTACTTTAGTAGTGGTGTTCTCACCATTCCACTCAAGCAAACCATTCATAACATCAAACAAGTGATCTGTTTCATCACCAGACAGCTTACTCAGCTTCTCCTTATAACCTACAGCTTCACCTTCTTGAAGCTCAGCTAGGAAATAACCATACTGGTAATTGATTTGTACAGGCTTATTAAAGCCTTTAGCTGAAGCTTGCTTTAGTGCGATTACAAAGTCTTTAAATGTTTTAGTTGCAATGTTCATTATTGTTCCTCAGTTTTAGTTAGTCGGTAGCCTTTATCATAAAGTGCTTCTACCATATCATTTTTATTATCTTTACGTTCAATACTTGTGATAATACCATACATTTTATCCAGTGCTTTCTCTCGTTCTTCTGCTGCAATCTGTTCTTGTGTTTTGATTACTGAAAACGTCACACCTTCCAGATACGGAGCTAACTCTTCCCCAGTATTTACATTACGTACAAAGACACGAGTATCACCAACACTAAGAACTTCAACAGGTATGTCTCTACTATCGAAAGTGAGTATATTACAAACAGTACCAACCGTAGGTAGACCTTTACCATTCCACTGCGTAGTGATCACCCGCTCGTGGAAATTACTTACATATTCACATGGAAACCCCGCCTGAACCCACTCTTTGCGGTACGCACTCCAGTAGTTGTAGCGCAGCTCTATATCTAATTTATAAAACATATTGTTGACTTCGTTGTAATGCGTAGCATCTTCTGGTGCATTACTCCAATCAATCTCTTTCATATCTACTCCTCCTGTAAAATTAACTCATTCGTATACAACCCATTAGCCTTCAAAGCTTTAATGTATTTCCGATTCTCCTTCTCCAAACATTCTTTCTCCATCAACACCACTTTCAACAACCAATACAGTGTATTCTCATATGATTGTGAATGCAAGTCATTTCTTAGCACTACTGACTGAATTGTCCCTGATTTACCTTTAGGGTCTAGGAGTTTTAGTTTCTGTATATTAGCTGGGGTCATTGTACATCCTCATTTCTTAAAGCACCACATAAGGTGACTAAATGTTACTACAAACACCCACAAACAACTACATAAAACAAGCGCTAGCATCGTAGTGGTAGGGTGGTCAAGGTAGCACTCTTTAATCTCTTTTTCACGGCTATAAAGCTTATAGAAACCTACTCCACAGGCGACGTATAGGACAGCTAGTAGGGTGTATAGTGTGATCATTTCATTTCTCCTCCGTTCCAATCAATTCACCAAGGTATTTTCTATAAAGCTTAAAGAACTCAGCCTTGTTGATATTTAAGTGTTCATTATCGTTTATGTGAATGCACACCATTGGTTCACCAAGACACGTACCATCATCAGTAGGGAAGTCTATTTTCAGTGTCCTAAAACCATTCTCTGTTTCAACCTCAATTTTCATTTCAATCCCTCCCAATATTTCTCAACAGGTACACCCTGAATGTAAGATTTCATAGCGTCCTTAGTTTCTACTACAGTCATATCCCGGTCAAGCTTTTCTTTCAAGTAATTGATGAAGCCGACCCAAGATGTGTTTGGATAAATTGGTTCTATCATGACTCCTCTCCTCATTAGTTAATTACAAGACCTATGTTAACTTATTTTCTGAGGGAATGCAAGGGCTGTTGTGAATTATTTTATGAGGCTATTGTGATACAAGGTGGTGTTGACAAGGTGTGGATGTGGGTGTAGTATAGGTGGAAGAAATGAAGATATCATGAAAAAGTTATCCACAGGCTAGGTTTTGAGGTAGGGTGAAATCGGGCTACAGCCTTAGTGCCATGCTGTTTCCGAATACAGGTATCTTACTATCACCTCTATCCTACCGTCTATTACCTTCCTCTTATCTATCAGGAGAGAGAATGATTTATGATTTAAGTAAGATGAGAGAAGAAGAAGTACAATCAATCCAGTTGAAATGCAGTAGCTCTTATCTCTACTACCACAAGACAGGATGGTACTCCTACATCTATAATCACCTCCTAGAACAGACAGGTGGTAAATGGGAGAAGGCCATCTATTGGTTTGTATCCAATTCAGCACGTACCTTAAATAGTAATGGTCAAGGGTTCAAGATCAGCCTACGTCCAGAGAAATACACCAACAATCTTCTTGGGATTGGGTATCGGGGTGTCAAGTCATTTCTAGAGTGGGCAGAACAGAAAAGCTACATCAACATCTATAAAGGGTTTGCATCCAATTGGGTTAAGACTGGTGATGGTATAACACCAGAATATTTCATTCCATCTTGCCTTGTATTTAGGCAGAGGTATCTAGATTTGTGGGTGGATACAAAAATCCCTAATCTGTTTGAGGAATATGAACAATCCCATGCTGTCATCGTAAGGGATCGTAAGACGAAACAAGAAATCAGTGGGTGGGAAGAATTCATTAAAGAAGAGGCAGAATCAGTTATGCAATATAATGATAAGCTTGAAGACTCAGTTATCACATTTATGGGTGAGAGGATTGCCACACCTAAGTACAACCGTATTTATACAGATGATATTTATACAGCAGGGCGCTTGTATGTAGCTGGTGGTGGAGTACAACTGCTTCCACAAGAGATGAGAGCCACACATCTACAGATTGATGGAGAAGATGTTGTTGAACTTGACTTTTCATCCATCCATCCTAATATCTGTTATCAGATGCTCTATAATAAAGGTGTTCCTGTATTAGAGGTAATTGGTGAGGATTTCAAGCCTTATTCTGCTGATCTGAGCTTTGTTAAGGTAGACACCGCATTGAAGCACAAGATTGAAAACATCACAGGTAAAGCCCACGATCCAGTCAGATCATTGGCTAAACTAGCTATCTTGATTGGTATGAACTCTGTAGATTTTAAGTCAGCGGTGGGTGCTATGAGCGCTAAGATTGGAGCTGATAGAAAGAGGGATATTAAGGACCAGCAGTTTTATGCCATCAAGGGTACTATTCCCGTATCAGATATTCTCAGTGCTGTGAAAGAGCATAATGATTTTATCGCAGAGAATTTCTATTCTGATGTTGGTATTGTGTTGCAGAAGTATGATAGTGACATTTGCATGAAGGTGGTTGAGACTATTGTGCAGGCTGGTGAGAGTGTCCTTTGCTATCACGATTCATGGCTAGTGAAAAAGTCTTGCGAAGAGCTACTACATGGTGCTATGATTAGTGCGTGGGAGAGTGTTTTCACAGACACAACATTCTGTAAGATTGATAAGAAATGAATAGAGGAGATAATCATGGATGCACGAAAGATTGAGAAAGCAAACGAGAATTACAATAATCACATAGAGTGGGTATTTGAAGGTGGTATTCCTGTATGGGAGAAACACAACATTCAACGTGTAGTGAGTATGGCAGCTTGTATCGTTGGTGGTCATCTGATTGTAGGTAATCGCCATTTCTGCCCTATCATGCAGATGACTATCGATAATCTTGGTATTGAAGATCGCCATCATAACATCCATGAGGATCAAGGCTTTGTAGATCAGTGGGGTGTTTACATGACACGTCAAGAAGCTTGGGTTGTTGCAAAGGAAGCTGGTCAAATTAAGGAAGTGTTTCAAGAAGGTGTGCTATTTTCTGAGTGCTATTTGTAAAGGAGAAGTAAATGAAGATCATTAAAGACTGGATGTATGCAATCAGTGCCTGCAAGAAATACGGCATCAAATGGAATCCTTGGTTTGGGTTAAAACATGCCCAAGCTTCATTCTGTTATGGGCGAAGGAAGAATATAATTGCTATCAACCCTTTCTATCCTAATTTCAAACAGACATTCCTGCATGAGCTAAGCCACATCCTGAGCTTTACACGGATGGATAATAAAGGTATTGACCTTGATCTACATCTAGCAGACTTCCATAAAAAGATGGTTGAGGAAACTAAAGCTTGGGTGTTTGGTAAGAGAATTATGAAAGGTGACTTTGATTCCTCCGTTGCCAAGTCTTGCCTACAATCTTATACAAGAAACCATTACGCTATAGTTTGTTCAGATGAAGTGACGTCTTATACGGACACTGTTTATAAATGTTTATCTAAATTTGATTAAACACTTGACTTATTGATTTATGATTGCTACAATGTGTCTTATTAGTTAACAAGAATAACAAAGGTGGCTTATGAGATGTTCATGCTGTTCTGTAGTACTCACTAAAGGTGAGATGAGTTTTGATTTACCTGACGGATCAATGAATGATATTTGTTGGTCTTGTCAGCCTTTTATTGATGATCCTGATTTATGTGAATACAGGGTGTACCAACTTGAGGATGTGACAGAGATTCCTTTTAGTCACGGTGTAACACTCCCTAAAGCACTAAATGATTAATATTTGTTAGATTATTAAAATAAGACTTGTATTTATTGAAATATAGTGTATAATATATTGAAGCTAGTGTTTTAGCTTCCAGATTTCTAAAGACCTGATGCTATACTTCGCAAGAAGTATCCTCCTCCTCCAGCATCTCAAGGGTCTTTCTACAACTCTACTTTTCCTCTCCTCCTAAGTAAAGTTGTATTTCTCATGTGTTTTGGTTGTATGCTCCCAATTGGATAGGGACTCACTCTAAAGGTGGAGATATAGGTTCGAATCCTATTGCAACACGAGAGGACGCTCTCACAGAACACAGCAGAAATGCAACTCATTGCAAAGAGAATAATAAGATGGCATATAAAAAACCAGAGTACAAGATTCCTAAGGGAGTCTCAGGCAACCCAGCAGGCAGCACTCAGAAAGTACGGATTATTAAATCCCCTCTGCGTAAGACAGCAGACAGTCTTCGTGAAGTAGAAGAAGATGCTTTGAAGTCAATCAAGGCTGCTGTCAAAGGTGATAAGATTGATAAAGATCAGTTGGACACTAGTAAGTGGGTTATCAGTATGATTCAAACTCTAGATAAGAGTGCTTCTGCTGAAGAGATTGCATCTGCCAAAGTACGATTGGACGCAAAGAAAGCTCAAGAGAATGGCGCTGGTGTAGAAGATATGCACACCGCTGAAGTTGTACCAATGTCATCCCGTCTGAAGCTCACATATGATGCTGATGAAGGTGATGAATAAAGAATCAAGCCTCGGCTTGGTAACTTCCATTTTGCCTAATGTGAAGACGAGGCTCTGGCGGGCCTCACCTATTCTTAAGTCTGGTTAGAATCAGACCGAACTTGTCTCTCGTTATAGGGACAGAATGTGGAGAGGGTGGGAAGTATGTCCTATCAGATACCGAGCGTAGGATTAGCGGTGGCTACGGTATCAATTATTCAGCCGGGGTCGCATAGTGGCCCATTGCACCAATCTTGTAAGTTGGAATCTCAGATCGTGTGTTCAAATCACACCCCCGGCACCACATAAACATCCCATTGTTAATATACGATGGTGAGTGTTATGAAAGAAAATAATAAAGGAGATTGGCTAGAGCCAACTTATGTCAATATCCGTAGTCAATCTCCCCAGCCTAACAGAGTATGTAAACTTAGTTTCACTCTCTGGCTTAGATGAAGACGAAAGTTTAATCGTAAGAAATAACACGTCTACTACAGCCTTTATTATTCAAGCTGTATCTCAGCCAAGTGATAGTGCGGTAGGTTATCCTATCCTCACTGGTGAAACCCTCCTAATACATAACAACTTTACTCCTGTTTGGATTAAGGGTGGTACTGGCCCTTTCATTGTACAAGAGCTTACCAGTACTATCACACCCTTCACAGGTGTTGATCTTCCTGAGTCTGTCTACTCAAGTACAATAGAAGCCCTTAGACGTGTCAAGGTTAGCTCAGAACCCTCTGTTGCAGCAGGCGTTCTACATGGAGCAACTTACGCTGTCAGCGGTTCGTTCTCTGTAGCTGCTGGTGATTTTATAGCAATGAACATCAGCCCAGCTTCTGATGTCTTGATTCATAAGGTTACAACCAATCAAAACCTTGTGTTCGATGTTTATAATCAACATGCAACAGGCACAGCAGATGGTATCTTCCTAGCTAAGAATTTAAACCTTATCTCTGATGATGTTAGCCCAGCACAAGGGCAATTATATACACCAGCAACACCCGTTGGTGATATCATCTACTCAGGTATCTCTGAAGATAACCCTTATATTATTGCTAGCTTCCTGAAGAAGCCTGCCGTAGTTGTCAAGAACACTACTGGCGGAATAGCTACTATAAAAATAACAATTATATATGAAGAGTTTGGTCCAAGGGAAGCATCATTCGGTTTGACAGCTTCAACCTTACTACTCTCAAATACGGAGATGAGCACCTTTGGCTAGACAAATAATTCCTAATAGTGGCCTGTGGTCATCTATTGCAGCTATCATTAACTCTAACGATGCTGAGCTTTATAATGAAGTGAAGCTTGGTGTTTATGATTACAATGACTTGGCTACAGCTACTACACCAATTAGTATTGCAGTAGCTGGTACATATTATCCGCTAACGAATGATACGCTTGGTGTCTTCACTAATACTACATATGCCCTCCCCGGTGTCCCTGACCTGTGGGATACAGGTACTCAAGCATTTGACTTTACTGATTTAGTATTAGGTGACACTGTAGATATTCGTTTGGATATCACTGTTACAAGTTCAGCTAACAACCAAGACTTCACCGTCACATTGTTTCTTGCAGATGGTGTGGGTGCTCAGTACGAAATCCCCATTATCTCAGAGCGTAACTTCAAAGTAGCAGGCTCAAGACAGCTTGTAGAGTTCACTGGTATTTATATGGGTGATACTAATACCCTTAATAATCCTGCTAGGTTTAAGATTAAGTCTTCTAATACTGGTAGTGTCCGTGTTAATGGTTGGTATCTTCATGCAAGTAAACGAGTATTAGCTTAATTATTTTGTTATAGCTATTGCTTTTAGAGAATTAAGTTGTTATAATTAACAAGTTGGAACAGAGAATGTTCTGGTAAGTTATGTGGATGAAAGAGATTGCAAGCTTTGACTACTGCTCACTCAGTAGTCTAGTCCACACCTATTAAATCTAGTGAGGGGTAAATAAGATGGCACGTAAATACAAATTAAAAGATTATTGTGGTACAAAGATTGGATATTTGACAATCACTGAAAGGTTTGAACCCCAAGAGTCCGATACAGCACTTACAGCTAAGTGGAAAGCTTCTTGTGTTTGTGGTGATACCTGCATACTTGAACACAAACAAGTTACTGGTAAGAAGAAATTGAATTGCGGTTGTGGTCTTCGCTGCACTCATTATCTTCCCGGAAATAAATATGGCCTGCTAACTATTATCAGCGAAGGCCCAAAGCTTGATTACTCCTATGGTGCTATTGGTCAAGTCTGGTGTGAATGCGATTGCGGAAACTCCGAACTAACACTTGTACGCAAGAATAATCTTATCTCTGGTAATACCACAAGTTGTGGCTGTGTTGGTGATGAGAGCCGTAAGACACATGGCCTCTCAAATACCCGGACATATCAAATCCATGAAGGTATGATTCGCCGTTGTAAACCAGAGCTAGCTCAACAGTTCCCTTATCATGCAGGTAAGGGTATTCAAGTTTGTGATGACTGGAATCCTAAAGTTGGTGGTTGTTTTGAAAACTTCTACCGAGATATGGGTGAAGCTCCAGAAGGTACATCTTTAGATAGAATTGATGTTACTGGTAACTACTATAAAGAAAATTGCCGTTGGGCAACTAATAGCATCCAAGGGTACAACAAAGGTCTTGATCCAAACAATACATCTGGAAAGTCGGGTGTTAGTTTTTATACGAATCAAGGTAAATGGTCTGCTGAAATCCATGTAGAGAATCAGCATATTCGTCTAGGTATGTTCATTGAATTTGAAGATGCTGTTAAAGCCAGAGAAGATGCAGAACTAAAATACTACGGATGGAATAAACAATGACAAAAAAGACACTACCCGGCCCCTGTTCTGAACGTCAGCTAATGTATATTCAGAGCCAGTCGGATGTAACGCTATTTGGTGGTGAACATTGCGCCTCCAATTAAAACTCTCTTAAACGGGGAAAGCTAAGGGTAAGTTATTACCTATGCCAATCCCGTGCCAATGTTTAAAGACAGTGCGTAGAGGCCATCGAAAACACACAGTAATGTGGAAGTGAGTAGAGTAGGGATCAAGTGATTCCCGAAACAGAGAGAATTCTTTTGAATTAAGAGTTGGTCCGGCAACAACTGAAAGGTTGGAAGAAGTGTAACGAACTTCATAACTGATATGGCAGCAGGTAGCGGTAAGTCAGAAATTGGAGTTATCGACTTCCTCAAGTATACAGACATACCAAACTTCATTGGAGTTATGACTCGACGTACTACACCACAGCTTACCGGACCCGGTGGTCTACTTTCAAAGTGTAAACGTATTTTCAGTCAAGCTTATTCTCCTGATGAATACACTTGGCGAGCAAAAGACGGTAAGTTTGTTTTTCATAAGTCAGGTGCTGAGATTTACCTAAAGCACTTTGAGAATGACCAAGCCGATGTTAACTGGCAAGGTGCTGAAGCAAACCTATACCTTGCAGACGAAGGTACGCAGTTCACACAACACATGATCCAATACATCATGTCTCGTATGCGTAACCCATCTTGTCCTGATGTAGCGCCCCACCTAAAAATTACTTGTAACCCCTCAGCAGATCATTTCCTTCGTAAGTGGGTAGAGCCTTACCTACATGAAGATGGTACTCCAGACCGTACTAAAGATGGTATGGTAAGATACTTCTCTTTCCAAGACGGAGACTTTATCTGGGCGGATACAAAAGAAGAATTAACAGCTAATTATGGTATTGCTGAAGAGCACGCTCTTTCATTCACCTATATTAGTGCAAACGTATATGACAACCCAATCATCCAGAAGATTAACCCAAAGTATGTTGCATCACTTATGGGTCTTAAAGGCGTTGAACGCAGTAGGCTTTTGGATGGTAATTGGTATGCTCGTGAGAGTGCAAGTGGATACTTTAAACGTGATTGGTGTCAGTCACAGAGCTTGCTCAATCTAGATATTGTTTCTTATTGCAGAGCTTGGGATATAGCAGGTAGTTTACCAAGTGATAGCCTCCCCAATCCAGACTGGACTGCTGGCGTTCTTATTGGTAAGACCAAAGATGAACGTTATGTGATTATGGATTGCGTCAGGTTTAGGGCAAGGTTTGGTGAAGTTATGCAGAAGATTATTGAAACTGCTAAACAAGACCCAGATGGAACTCAGATTATTTTACCGCAGGAGCCTGGACAAGCAGGAAAAGCTGCTGGAATGATGATGATTAAAGATTTGATTGGAGAGGGGTTCTACGCAAGAATGCGCCCATCTAACAAGTCTAAAGTTATTCGTTTCCAACCATTCGCTGCTGCTGCTCAAGCTGGTCTTGTAGATTACTTAGAAGGCCCATGGAATGATACATTCTTTGATGAGCTTGAAGGTTTTGACGGCTCTCGTAAAGTGAAGGACGATCAAGTCGACGCATCAGCAGATGCTTTCATTACACTAGCACAGAGAATTCAAATACCAAACTTCCTCACAGGATTAAAATCAGCCGATTCTATCCTAACAACTAATAACCCATTTGCCCGATAGGAGGCTATATGGCTGAAACAGCCGTTGAGAGTGTTACTACACTTTCCCAAGGCGCAGACTCAACTATACCTCGGCTCAAACTAGGGCAATCAAGTTACAACGGTCTTTGGACTCTCGGTGGTAACATCTTTGAAGAGTGCAATTCAGAACTACGTTGGCCCCGAGCAATTCATACTTATAAGAAGATGGCTAAAGATGCCACTATTGCTCCTGCTCTCAACTTAGTTGAAATGGCAATTGCTCGTGTCCCTTGGAGCATTAAGATTCCAGAGGGCTATGAAGACCAGCTAAAAGATAAAGCTGTATTCCTTGAGCAATGCATGGGGGATATGGAAGATAGTTTTGGATCATTCATCAGACGTGCTGCTACATTCAATCGTTATGGCTTTGCTCCTATTGAAAAGGTGTATCGCAAGCGTTTAAAGGGTAATGGTAGTAAGTATGACGATGGCTTGATTGGCGTTGAAAGTCTCCCTCTAATTGCACAGGATACTGTAGCCAGTTGGGATTGGGAAAAGAAAGGTCGTAAGTTATCTGGTCTTTGGCAGTTCATTGTTGAACCATCAGGCAAGAGTAACGCTACGCTAGTAAATACGAACAGTGAAGAATTCATTCGACGTAAGAAGTTTATGTTGTTTCGCAACAACCCTCTGAAAGATAACCCTGAAGGCGAGTCACCTCTTAAAGCCTGTTGGGCTGCTTGGAAATATAAGACATCCTTGGAAGAGTTTGAAGCAATGGGTGTGTCAAGTGATATGCGAGGACTTAAAGTTCTTTATATCCCACCACGCTATATGGCGGAGGATGCTAGTCCAGAAGATAAGGCTGTGTATGATTATTATAAAAATATCATGCGTAACCTGCATATGAATGAACAGAGTGGTTTGATTCTTCCTCAAGTCCTAGATGACCAAGGTGAGCAATACTTTAAGTTTGATGTTATCTCTGTTACTGGTCAAAAGGCTCACGATGTAAACAAGATTATTGGTCGTTATAAGAATGAGATTATTTCTTCTCTTATGGCTTCTCAGCTTGTACTGGGTCAAGAAGGTGGTGGTTCATTCAGTCTTGCTGAGTCTCTACAGGGTATCTCAGATATGGCTATTGAGTCAAAGTTGATTGAGATTCAAGACCAACTTAACCATGACCTTATTCCTCAGTTGTTTGCTCTTAATGGTTGGGATACATCAGTCACTCCTCATTTCACCTTTGGTGATCTTAAGACTCCAGACCTTGATGTTCTGTCTAAGTTTATTCAACGTGTTGGTGCGGCAGGAATGCTGAGTCAAGACCCACGTACAATTAACTGGATTGCTGAACAGGCAAACATGCCAGTTCCTTTTGATGATACTTCAATGGATATTGATGAAGGGCGTAAGCAATTGACAGGATTCTCATCTAATGCTGGTGAAGGTATGCAAGAAGGTATGCCATCTGGAACAGGTAGTGCTACAGGCGGTGGTGATCAATCAGCCGGAAATTCGGAGAACAACTAATGCCTTGGAGTAAAAGTAAACTTCCTCCAGTAGCAAAGAATCTCACAGACAAACAAAAAGAGATATTTGTAGCAGTGGCTAATAGCGTTCTAAAAGATACTGGGGATGAGGGGCAAGCAATTGCCTCTGGTCTTGCAGCAGCGAAAAAGGAAAAGGGTATGAAGAAAAGTTTCGCTGAATCTTTAGGCGAACTCATTGAGAAACATTTTGGTGGCAGTGAACAAGAAGCTGAAGCAGTTGAACAAGTAACCAAGTCTGTTAATGAGGAGCAGCGTTTAGCTCTGTTCATTGTATTAGAACCACAAGATGGTGGCGATACTACTACAGACCTACATGGTGATACTTACACTGTGGAAGAAGTTGAGAAAGCTTGTCATAACTTCAATCAACATTGCATGAAAGCTAATCTGTTCCATAAAGTTGAAACAGAAGAGGCTAAGATTGTTGAGAGTTATGTAGCCCCTGTTGATTTTGTTCTCGATGATAAAACAATTAAAAAAGGCACTTGGTTGCAAAGTTGGTATTTCCCAGAAACAGAAGTAGGTGAACTCCTATGGAAATCTGTTAAAGATGGGACAGTCAATGGAGTTTCAATCCAAGGTCGAGCCACTACGGAGAACCTAGATGACTAAAGCTATTAAGGCAACACGAAAGTTGTCTAACTTTAACTTTGATTTTGAAGGTGCTGCTGTTGCCCTTGTTGGCCCCGCTGTAGGCGGTGCTGCTAATGGGCACACAACCCTCCTTACCAAAAGCTTAGAAGGTATCACTGAAGACCAAGTAGACAAAGCTACAGAAGTTCAAGTGACGATGAATATCGTTGACTTCCTAGTTAAGTTCTACAATATCTGGTATGAAGATGCTCTTGTTCTAGCTACTGTTTTTGGATATGACGTTGGTGATGCAGGCTACTCTTTTGATGAATCTGCTTCTGAATACGATGAGTATATTCAAGAGAAAGTTGAATCTATTCAAGTAATGAAGTCATTGGTTCTTGATAAAGAAGTTGATGACATTAAGAAGGCTGTTGCTGAGTTGTCAGCAGAAGATTACCTACTCATTCTTAAAGCACAAGAACAATTTGAAAAGAACTTTGAAGCTGCAACCTTAAAAGTTGAAGCTATCAAGAAGTCCTCTGGCATTCCAGCCAAGGGCGTTAGTGTATCGGAAGATACAAAGTCTCCCTCCGTGGAAATTCAAAAACAAGAAGAGGACTCTATGTCTGAGTTTATTACAAAAGCTGCACACGAAGAAGCAGTAAGCAAGGCAATCGAAGTTGCCCTTGCCCCTGTACAAGAAGAACTAAAGAAAGCTAAGGAACAACTTGAAGTAGTTGAACTTGCTAAATTAGAAGCTGTAGCAAAAGCACGTAAAACTGCAATTGCCGAAGTAGAGAAAGATGAAGCAGCCGCTGAAGCACTCTACAAGTCCCTTGAAGCTGTCTCCGATGAAAGCTTTGAAGTGATCGTTAAGTCACTTAAAGCCAAAGAAGAAAAGCTAGAAGATTCTGACCTCTTTAAACAGAAGAGCAAGAATACCGAAGTTGAAGAGCCTGTTGTAAAGAATGCTACTTCTGAAATCATTGCCAAAAAATACAAAAATCAATAATATCTCGGAGATATAAATATGCCCACTATTGCTACTGACACTTTCCGTCTGAGCCACCTTGTCAAGAAAGAACTATGGCCAGAAAAAGGCTTCTGCCGTTTGGAAGTCACCGTAAACGAAGCCACTGCTAAAACTTATGCTGTTGGTACTGTTCTAGGTAAAGTTACCGCTGACGGTAAGTACAAAATTGCTGTACAGACTGCCGTTGATGGTAGTGCTGTTGCCGCTGCAATCGTACTTGACGATCACTCCATTGCTGCTACCACCGACACTAGTATTGTCGTTCTTGTTAAAGGCCCAGCTGAAGTATCTAAGGGTGCTTTGGTACTTGATGCTTCTTATGACCTCGATGCTGAGAAAGAAGTTGTATACGCTTCCCTAGAAGCCCTAAACATTAACGTCGCACCGACAGTATAAGGATTAAATAGAATATGGCTATTATTCGTAGTTTTGACAACCCGTTTGAACTAGTAGACTGGACCCAAGACCTCTTGGTCGTCCCCAACCTCTACGGTAAGATTCAGAACATGGGTCTGTTCGATGTTGAAAGTGTTTCACAGAACACCGTAACTTTCGAGAAAATCAACCAATCTCTGGGCCTTGTTGGCGACCGTCCTCGTGGCGTCCGTAACAACGTTTCCCAAGATTACCTTCGTGAACTAAAGAGCTATCCTGTTCCTCACTTCCCACTAGACGATGCTATCAAGCCTGAAGATATTCAGGGTAAAGCAGCCTACGGTGGTAGCGGTACTGGTCAACCAGAAGTTCTAGACATGGTTCGTGCCCGCAAGATTGAACGTATTCGTCGTTCACACGCACAAACCCTAGAAGTTGCTCGTGCTCAGATGCTAACTGCTGGTACTGTGTATGCTCCTAACGGTACTGTTGTTGTTGACGTTTACTCTGACTTCGGCATTACCCGTAAAGAAGTTGACTTCGTACTCGGCACCGGCACCACTGAAGTTATCCTGAAGGGTGAGGAAGTAATTGCTCATATCCAAGATAACCTGTTCACTGGTGACATCGTTACTGAAGTTGTGGCTCTTTGCCACCCAACCTTCTTCAACAAGCTGATCACCCAAGCTAACGTTAAGACTGCTTACCAGTATTACACCAGCACCCAAGAGCCTCTGCGTAATCGTCTGGGCACTGGTCTGGATCGTGAGTTTGTTTACGGTGGCATCCGTTATGTTGAGTATCGTGGTTATGCTCCAGATGGCGTTACCCCGCTAATCACCGCTGGCGAAGCTCGTGCTTTCCCAATGGGTACTACTGATGTGTTCAAGACTTACTTTGGCCCAGCCAACCGTTTTGAATTCAGCAACACTCTAGGTCTAGAAGCATACATGTTTGAAGAACGTAACCCTTCAGATACTGAAATCACCCTTCAGTCTGAGTCTAACTTCATCAACCTTATGCGTCGTCCTCAAGTAGTAGTTCGTATGTTCAGCTCCAACTAATAGTGGAGTTTACAGTGCGGGGGTCGAAAGACCCCTTGCATTTCCACTTTAAGGAGTTTTTATGGCACTAACACCCGTACAAACAGTAAGACTTCTTATTGGTGATACACCAACATCCCCATTCTATCAACTGTTCTCTGATGAAGAGGTTCAACAGTTCCTAGATTTGAATGGACAGAATATTATGCAAGCTGCTCGTTTGGCAGCTATCGCAGCAAGTATGCAATTAGCTGGTTACTCCTCAAGAGAGCGTACCGGAGATATTGAAGTCTGGTCTAACCTATCTACAGCATACTTAAAAGCACTAGAAAACTTCATTAATGATAGTGGTAGTGCAAACCTTCCTAATGGTTTGATGCCTTATGCATCCGGTATTAGTTGGGCAGATTTCAACGCTAATAATGATGATCCAGATAATATTAGAAGCCCTCTTACACAAATTAAGATTTGTGATACAGACTGGTGGAATGATAGTGATCCGTTCAACCTAACTACATTGTAAGGGGTAAGTTATGTTAAAACCTACTTTCTTACTAACCAAGAGCATAGCACTAACTGTCTATAGAAAGACACAAGGTAGTTATGTCAATGGTGATTGGGTTGAAGGAACTGAAGCTGAGATTATTAGAACAGTTAATATTCAACCACTAAAACCAAATGAAATACTTATGCTACCAGAAGCTGAAAGAACACGGCAATGGTGGAAAGTATATTCAGATGAAGACCTTCGTACAGATAAAGAAGGTGCTAGTGGCTACTCTGCTGATGAGTTTATTTATCAGGGAGAGCGTTACAAGGTTATGAAGGTTAGTAACTACGCGATGGGTATTTTAAATCATCACAAAGCTCTAGCCACAAGAATTGAGTTAACTCCAAACTGAGGTGTATATGGCTTTAGTTGATAAAGGGGGTTATCTAGTTGATAACAGTCAATGGAAGAAGATGCGAAGAAACCTCGAAAGAGGCAATCATCTAGCAGCCAAGATTGGTTTCTTTCAAGATTCTACATATGGCCCTGAGAACAATAACCTAACAGTTGCACAGGTTGCTCAGTGGCAAGAAGAGGGTAACGATAAAATCCCAATGCGTCCATTTATCCGAAGTGGGTTTATGGAGAAGGTTCAACAGGGTAAATGGATAACTCCTCAAGTACTCCGTTGGATTGATGATATTGCAATGGGTAAGTCAACGTGGACTGCCATGTATAACAAATTAGGCCCAGTCTTTGTAAAGATGATGCAAGATGAGATTAGAGACTGGAAGATACCAATGAACGCCCCACTCACTGTACAACTTAAAGGGTTCAACGATCCTCTTATTGATACAGGTAAGATGTTAGATAGTGTTGATTATCTATTAGGTCGTAAGTCTGGAGGACAGTAGTGTCTATATACTCAGATGTAAGAACTGCTGTTAGGTCAGGAGTATTAAAGGTCTTTGAAGGTAATGTTCCAGCAGTTGAAGTTATCTACTCACACCTTAATGGAAATGAACCAGCTAATCCTTACGTTGTAGTTCAGATTGTAAACGTACAACAAAAGGGTAGAGTCCAGACAGCTACATTCACTGATGATGGTGATGAGTTTGGATTAAATAAGAACCTCTGGTTTAAGACTCATTATGAAGTCATGGTTCAGTTTAGCTTTTGTGGATCAACTGCTGGTGACTTAGCTTTTGAATTTAATAATGCAATCCTAAACAATGTAGTGATAATAGAAGAATTCCAAAAAAATAAACTATCACCTATTAGGAAAAGTCTTCTAAGACGAGCACCAATGCTACGTGACACACAGTGGATTGAATATCAAAACATGGATGTGACATTTAGTTATGCCGTACAAACCATTCAGCCGATTGATTGGGTGGAAAAGGTTGTATTGGTTGATGAAGTATCTGGTGAGACTTTCACCATCCCTGAAACACCTATTCCATAAACAAAAATAAGCTAATAAAAGAGGATACTCAATTGGCCGAATTAGACCAGATTGTACAAATTTTTATCACACGCGAGACGGCACAGATTGATACTGCTAGTTTCGATATCCCCGCTGTGCTTGCAACCTTTACCAACTTCTCAGAGCGTACCCGCACTTACACCAGCATTACTGGTGTTGCTGATGACTTCCCTTCAACTAGTAATGTTTACAAGATGGCATCTGCCCTGTTTGGTCAGACACTAAAGCCAACTAGCATTGTTGTTGGTCGCCGTCAAGTAGATGGTGTTGCTGGTTCCGTAGCCACTGTAGCCAACAGCACAGCCTACACTGTAACCATTAACGGCACTATCTTTACTTTTACATCTGATGTTGATGCTACTGCTATTGAGATTGTTGCTGGTCTTAAAGCTGCATATGACCTTGCTCCTATTTCGGGTATCACTTTCGTTGATAACCTTGATGGTACTTTTGATGTATCCGTAGTTACCCCTGGTACTGCTTGGTCAATCGTAGCCTCTACTAATCTGACTCTGGTGAATGATGCTCCAACTGAGACTTGGACTGAAGCTCTGGAAGCGGTAGAAGACAGTAACAGCGTTTGGTATGCCCTAACTTGTGAATCACACGTTAAAGCAGATATCCTTGAACTGGCTGCTGCTATTCAGGCACGCCGTAAGATTTATGGTACATCTACCCAAGACACTGACGTTCCTACTGCTGCACTTACTGATGTTGCTACTGCTCTTTCTGATGCAAACTATGATCGTACATTCATTGTATATCTACCAACTGCTGATGCTGACTATCCAGAGTGTGCTTGGGTCGGTAGCCAACTTCCTGAAGTACCGGGTTCTAATACTTGGAACTTTAAATCAGTAAGTGGCCCAACTGTTAGTTCCCTAACTGATACTCAACGGGTTAACCTCCGTAGCAAGAATTGCAATATGTACACTCGCGTAGCTGGTGTAGAAATCTTCCAAGATGGTGTTGTCTCTAGCTCAGAGTTCATTGACGTGATTATCTTCATTGATTGGGTATATGCCCGTCTACAAGAGGCTATCTTCTTCCGTCTAATCAACAGCAAGAAGATTCCATACACTCGTGTTGGTGCCACTATCATTGAAAACGAGATTCGTACTGTACTCACCCAAGGTGTTACTAACGGTGGTATTGCACCTAATCCTGCCTTCACAGTAGAAGCTCCAGACCCATTGGCAATTTCCCCTACCCTACGTGCTCAACGTACTATGGGTGATTTCCTGTTCAACTTCCGCTTAGCTGGTGCTGTGCATAAGGTTGTTGTTCGTGGCGTGGCTGGGGTTTAAGGAGAACTATTATGGCAACTTCACAAACTCTAAAGTCCTACTCCCCCGAAGACATGACAATCATCCTGTCTAACAGCCAGTTCTCTCATGTTATTACTGGTTATGCAGATGGTTCGTTTCTGACTATCACTCGGGAAACTCCAGCTTCAACTCTCTATGTTGGTGCTGACCTAAGTAATGCTCGTGTTGTTCGTGCTAACAAAGCATCGACAATCACACTGAGCCTTCACCAAGCTTCTGACTCAACCGATGTTCTTTCTCAGCTTCTAGCTAATGATGAAGAAACTCGTGATGAGACTTGGTTGTTCAGTGTAACTATCAAGGATAACATTGGTCGTAGTGTCTACTACAGTCCACAAGCTTTCATTGGTAATCATCCAGACGCTATGTATAGCACTGGTATTGAGAACCGTGATTGGGTAATTCAGTGTGTAAGTCTCTCCAACCTGCAAGGTGGTAATGGCAAGTTCGATCCTGATACTTTGTCAACCCTTGAAGCTATTGGTGGTACTGTTGCTGATAAGTGGCGACCATAATAGTTCCTTTGTTTATGGGGCTTGAAATATAGCCCCTATTTTATAAGGAATTTATATGTCTAATAGTTTGAACCACTACTCACCTGAAGATATCACTGTACTGCTGTTTGGTGTTGTACCACTCACAGGTTTTATCTCAGGTACATTTGTAAACATCTCCAAAGACCTTGCCCCATATAGTTCAGCTAGAACTAGTGATGGACAAGTTGCAAGACTTTATAACAACGACCAAACTTATACTATTACCCTGACATTACAAAATACGTCAGAAGGTAATGAGGTATTAAATAAGTTACTGTTGATTGATGAGATTACCCAGCGTGGTAAGTTTCCTCTACTAATTAAAGACCAACTAGGTAGTAGCATATTCTTTAGTACAACTAGTTGGATTGAAGGTGTCCCCGATGTTGATTATGGGCCGGACATCTCAGAACGTACATGGACTATCAGAAGCAGTCAAGGTGTTAACTACATTGGTGGTAACGCTGATGCTAGCTCTCTTATTGATGACCTCTTAAATACTGTAGCCGCTGCTGCACCAATCTTAGAGGGACTTTTCTAATGAGCTTTTCTGTAAACACATATAGTCCTACGGATGTAACATTATCCTTTGGTGGTTATGTCCTCACTGGTTGGAACACAATTAATATCCAACGAGTGTATGCTGGTATGACTGCTGTTGATGGTATCAATGGTAAGAACACCAGAGTACGAAATAACAATACAGCGGCAGTCATTAATTTCTCATGCCTACAGTCAGGTGAGTCTAATGACATTTTATCGCAGATTCACGCACTAGATTTACAAACAGGTTCTGCAAGGATTTCACTTACACTTAAAGACTTATCTGGTTCAAGTATATTTACTTCATCTGAAGCATATATTCTTCAATATCCAGAAGTTGTGTTTAGTGATTCGTTCGAATTTCGCGTGTGGACCCTCAAATGCAATACAAGTGAATGGTTTGTAGGTGGCAACCTCAAAGCAGATACCTCAATATTTAATTCGGTTCTTGGTTCCATAACTGCCCAAATTGGTGTATAATATATCTCTGATATAAATCAAGGAGATTATTTGTGGAGTTGGAGCAAGATGAGTTGGTGGGTAAGCTTTTTGGGAATCTTGAGGTGATAGGGTGTTACTCCAGGGACAAGTGGGGTGCAAAACTTTACACTGTTAGTTGTGCTGTCTGTACAAACGATAGAGAACTATTTCATAACGGGTATTTTGAAACCCTTAAAAGCTCTTTAATATCAGGTAAGCTTCCTTGTGGCTGCTCTAAAGCCTATAAATGGACTGAATCTCAGTATATCCTCAGATGTCAGAGGGCTGCTGATGAAAGGGGTATGACATTTATTGAGTGGGATGGTAATTTTAAAGGGAATACTACTCGCTGTATAGTAATAACAGCAGAGGGTAATTATTTTTACCCTCAAATTAGAAGCCTGCTGTCAACAATAAAGAGTAAATCCCAGAGAGGTAGTTTACCCAGAGGAGAAAAAAGAATCCCTCGGCGACCTAAACCCGATGATGTAATGGTTGAGTCCTTCCTCATTACCAATGTTTTTGCCGAGAATACTAAGTTTTCACGAAGGGATAATAGAGGTTATTGGGATGTACTCTGTGGAAAGTGTGGAGAGTCCTACTGTTCCAAGAGCTATAATTTGCAAAGGGGGAGTATTTCTTGTAAATGCAGTCCTCACAGTGCAACACAGTCATACATTAATTTGATCTATGATAATGAGTTATGTGTTGCGCTAAAGTTTGGTATTTCTAAACAGCCGGATTATAGACTATATCAACAACAAATGGCCAGCCCGCTTAAGATTATAAGACACTCTATTTGGAAATTTACATCTTACACACTTTGCAAACAGGCAGAGGGAGAGTGTAAGAATATATTAAAATGCGGAGTAGTCGGACCTAATGAATTAGCGGATGGTTGGACAGAAACTACATCACCATCCAATATAGAATATATAGAAGATATATTTAAAAGGTTTGGTGGACAAAGGATTTAATAGAGGATAATTGGTAATGATTTTAGCACAAGTTGAAAAAGAAGTTGATGGTGAGAGTTACGTTCTCAAAACATTCCCTGCAATGGTTGGCCTTGGTATTCAACACAAGATGCAAACTGAGGGTATGACCCCTGAACTAACTCGTGAAGTTATCTGTAAAGGTGCTTCCAAAGGTAGTATGGATATTGACGCAAAGTCTTTTGATAAGATGTTTGCTGGTCGTTATGCCCATATGTTTAAACTCCTTGGTGAGATTATGAAGCATAACTTCGGTGACATGGATGAGGAAGAAGGCCCAAACGCCGAAAGCGGTTCAAGCGAAGAATAAAAGCTAGTGAATCGCAAGTACAAACAGCAGAAGTAAAAAGAATAGCAGAGGAGTTTAGTGGAAGCTTTGAAGTAATGCGTTTATTAATGCATGAACCAAGGCTCTGCACTTTACACGAATTACAGACGATCTATAGCGTTGAAGATATGTATTTCATGCTAGAGATGATAGATGTACAAGATACATTGAAAGAAGAACAGAAGAAAGCATCAGCTCCAAAAGCCCAACCAAGGACAAGATAATTTATGACAATGATCAGCCAGTATTATGCCAAGGTCGGGGTCAGTACAGACTTAGCTCAGTTAAAGAAAGTAGATAGATACCTAAAGCTTCTAGAAGCTAAGATGGCTAAGTTTCACCAGAAGGCTATGAAAACTGGTGGTGTTTTCAATATTAACTTTAAGTTCAACACTAATAGACTTCAGTTTGAAGTACAGAAAGCTTTTAATGATGTTAGCCGTAGAGTTGCTTTTCCAATCAATAGGTTTCAAATAGATCGTAATGGACTGGCTAGGGATATTAATTCATCTATTCGTCAGGCTATGTTGGGTGTAAACAGGAATCTAACGCTGAACCCTAGGGTAACACAGCCTAGGGGTATTACTGGCAGAGCAGCAGCATCAGGGCAACCAACTGGTGGTCTTTCAGCCCGTCAAGCTGGATTCGCTGGTGGTGCTGCTGGAATCTTCGGTCGTTATGGTGGTCCTGCTATTCTTGGTGGTGCAACTCTTTATGGTGGTTCTGCACTTAATAGAGCTAACCAAGAAATCATTAGTGCTCAGCTAACCACACAAGCTGTAGTTGAGGCACAAGGTTTGAAAGGGGAAGGCCCAGCAGCATTTGAATGGTTGAGGGGGCAAGGTAATCGTATTGGTTTTAGTTATCTCGACCAAGCACAAGATTACAACAACTTCCTCTCTAACAGCCTTGGTGCCGGCAGAACACTAGATCAAGCTCAGAATACGTACCTTGGTTTTGCTGAGTATGCTAGGGCAATGGGGACATCCCCAGCCCGTCAAAAGTTAGTAATGAACGCACTATCTCAAATGGAGGCAAAAGGAACTGTCTCTATGGAGGAATTGCGTAGGCAAATGGCTGAATCAATGCCAGGCACTATGTCGGTATTCGCTGAAGCTTTGCAACGCCAAACAGGTGGTGGATTGCAAGGACAAGAGGCTATGCAAGCTCTTATGGAAGCAGTTCCAGCAGGTAAAGTTAAGTCTGATATTCTCCCTATTGTTTCTGCTATTCTTAGGGAGAGGGCAAAGCCTAAGCTAGACATTGCTATGAAGACTTCCCAAGCCGAACAAGCAAGGGCTGTTAACCTCCTAACGGACTTCACTAATATTGCATCTAAGGCTGGTCTTGAAGAAGGTTTCTCACGAATCTTTAGAACATTTACAGATGGATTGAGTGAGTCTTCTGGATTAGTTGAAAGAATGGCTCGTGGATTTAATGAGCTAACAAAACATGCAAGAGACTTACTCCTATTTCCTGAATCTTTTGTAAGAGCATTGGAAGGTAGAGATAGTGTAATTGCTGATTGGTTAGGTGCTGACGCAAGCGCTCAGTTAGTCAAAGACTGGACAGAGATTAAGAATCTGTTTGGTGATATCATGGGATTTGAAACACCGTCTTGGCTCCCAACTCTAGAAGCAACAGCCAAAGAAATTGCTGGTATTATGAATCTAGTAGCAGAGTTTCAACGGTGGAGAGAAAGCGCATTTCCCACTGTAAGGGCTACTGATACATCAACACCTGTAGCTGCTTTAGGTTCTTTTGCAAATAATGCAATGATGAATATAGGTGCTGCTAAGGCTAGAGGTCAGGCTGTCTATGGTGATCCAAGTTCAATCTATTATAAAGACCCTGCTGGTTATGACACACAGATGCGTGAGAAAGCGTTAGCTGAAATGCAATCAGGCGGTAATCAAAACACAATGAGTATTGGCTCTATTAATGTGGAAGTCAATAGTAGTGAGTGGGTTGGTGAAACCCCCGCTGAATCAGCTCAACAGCTTGCAGACAAGATTGTGTACCAAGTTAAAGAGCAACTTCTTGGTGAAGCATGGCAGATGTACCCACAAACCCAATAAGGAGGGTCTATGAGTTTAGGCTTACACTGGGGCAGCACAGAGCGCCCTGAAGACCCTTCGGGTTTTATTTACTTCGATGTTGTCACTGCATACTCACAAGATTATAAAGGTAAGGTAACTAGTCACCCAGTAGACTCTGGGGCTAATATCACAGATCACTTCATTAAAGAGAATCCAACATTCTCCCTTTCTGGTGTTATCTCTGGTGTTGATATCTCCCCAATCCCAAGTTTGATTAGAGACTTTCAGGGGTTGCAACCAAACAATGCCAACCCTCAACCTGAACCAATCTCAGTAAACAGTGGTACTTCTGGTCTTTTACAATTCCTTCCTGATTCGATTGGTCAATTCCTAAACCTCGGTAATCCAATTGCTGAACTTGGTAATAATGGTCTTAGGAATGACTTCACAGAAGAAGTTAGAGATTCACTTGTTGGCATCCTCTCTGGTGTTAAATATAACCCAAAGACGGATAGATATGACAGCTTCATTCAAACAGTAGAAATCTATGAGTTTGATGGTTATAACATTAAGTCGATTGTCTTTGATCTAGTGCTAACCAACTTTAAGATTAGACAAGATGTCAATACTGGTGATGCACTGTACTTTGAGTGTAGCCTAGAACAAGTTACATTTGCTACTTTAGAAAAGACGGAACTCCCACAAGATGTTCAGAACGCGCTAAAGAAGAAAGCTACACCAACAGCTAAGAAGGGTAAGAAAGGAAGTACACCTAAAGATTGTGCTACTGCTCAAGAAGCAGGGGATACTACAGCACCAACTACCCCCGCTGAAGACCTTGATCCACTGAGAAAACAATAAGGAAGGAGATACAAATGACTGTTCAATATGTACCACTTCCTCTATTCACTGATGCTGACTATAGTTACTCTATTGCATTAGAAGGTGAAGCATTTATTTTCAGAGCTTACTATAATGAAAGGGCCACTCAATGGTTCTTTGATTTAAACTTTGAAGATGGTACTCCACTTATTCTTGGTGTTGGTTTAGTCCCTTCTTATATTATTGGTTTGGATTATGTACTGACCCCAATTACTGGTTACATCTGGTTAGAGCCTATCGGTACAATCAACACTGAGAAGTATAAAGAGTTTCCTTTCGAGTTATCTGAATACTATAAGTGTTTTTATATCTACGATGATGGTGAATAAATGGCTATCATCTATCAAAAGAATAGAGCGTATTCATTAATCATTGGTGATATTGAAACAGGTGATGGATTTGAGGTCACTGAACTTAATATCTCCTTTGATGTTTCCAAGTCAAGTTCAAATAAAGATAAGACAAATAGTTGTGTAATTGAAGTCTATAACCTTTCTAAAGAGAAACAAAAACTCTTAGAAAAAGATTACATTGCTGCTGTACTCAGTGCTGGTTATCATGACACTGCAATCAAAAGGTTGTTTGCTGGGCAAGTAACAGAAGCCACTACACGCAAATCAGGCACAGACAGTATCACTCAGATTCGCATGGGTTCATCTTATACCGAGTTAAATCATTCAACACTAAGTAAGTATGTAGCACCCGGTAAGACCTATAGAGATGTTCTTGAAGAGATTCGTAAAGAGCTTCCCGGTGTTTCTCGTGCGGTGTACAACGGAACTAATCTAAACAACCCTGTGTTAGATGGTTATCCACTCTCTGGTACAGCTAGGGAGATGCTAGATGAGATTAGTGAAGCACAGCAGGTTGAGTGGCATATTGATGACGGTGTTCTCTATGCTAATGATATGTCAGGAACATCAACAGATAACCTTGCAACATCATTTATAATCAACAAGACAACTGGTTTGATTGAACTTCCATACGCTGTTAGCGGGGATCGTGCCAGAGCCAAGAAAGACCCAGTTAAAAAGACTGGTGTACAAATGAAGATTCTTCTCAACCCTGAGATACTTCCCGGTTCTATCATTCTCCTAGAAGATGATAACTTTGGTGGATACTATAAAGTAGAGTCCACCAGAACATATGGTCAATGGCGTAGTAATGACTGGTATACGGATTTAAGATGTTCACAGAAGATTAAAGTATAAGGAGCTAAGTGTGTCTCGTGAAACAAGTATGCAAGAGCTTCTTAATAACTCTTTTGCTTATCATATGCAGAATGTCTACACAGCTATTCCAGCTATTGTTGTGACTGTTCGTAATGACTTAGAAGATATGACGCTGGATGTTCAACCAACTTTAAATATTAAAAATAAAAATGGTTCTATAGAAGAACGTCCAGTAGTCCTTAATGTTCCGTTTCAGTTTCCATCATCCAGTACAGCAGCCTTCACCTTCCCAATTAATGTAGGTGATTCTGTTCTACTTATCTTCTCTATGAGGGGGTTGGATACATGGAAAAGAGGAACAGGTAGGCAAGTAACACCAACAGATTTCAGGAAGTTTGATAAGAAAGATTGCTTTGCCATTCCTGGTATCCACACTATTTCTAATTCAATCAACGACCCTCAAAAGCGTTTCTGGCCTCATAGTACACTAGATGCTGTCTTAGTAAATAACATTGGTACAAGCCAAGAAAACGAAGTAAGACTTAAAGCTTCTGGTGACGTTATCGTCAACACTCAACAGAATGTTGAAGTGAATTGTAATAATGCCACTGTGACTGCCCAATCTGATATCACAATGACTTGTGCTAACTTCAGTTTGGATGCCTCTGCTTCTATTACTATTACATCACCAAGTACAACTTGGATTGGTGACATTAACCAGACTGGCGACTACACACAAACTGGTACTTATACTCTTGGTGTTGTGAATATGAACCTACATACACACCCAATTCTTTCTGGTTCGTCTGCACCCGGCCCAACTGGTACACCACAATAAGGAGAAGTATCATTGATATCTTATTAGATGAAAGCACTCATGATGCTGTATTCTTTAACGGACCTCTTACAAAAGAGTACACCACTCAGCCTTATACCCAGACAACTGCACAACGACTTAAAATCAGACTGCTAACTTTCCAAGAAGAGTACGTGTTTAACACAACATATGGTGTTCCCTACTGGCAACAAATTCTTGGTAAGAAGACAACCAAAGCAGCAGTTGACCTTTTGTTCCAACAGCAAATTCTACTAGAAACCGGTGTGAAAGAAATCACATCCTTTTCTTCAACTCTAGTAAACAGAAATTACTCAATGACTTTCAGAGTGAAGGTTGTTAGCGGTGAAGAAACAACTCCAATTACAATCACCCTGTAGTCAATCAGGGAAATATTCTGAGGAAATTACATGGCAGGTTTTGGAATCACTCCAGAGGGATTCGTCCTCAAACGCTTACAAGATATTCTAACAGAACAAAGAGCTAAAGCAAGAGAGTTGTTTGGTGATCTGGTAGCTCCTGGTGATGTAGTCGACGTATCAGACAGCTCTGTACTTGGTCGCTTAATCAATATGGATGCATTTGGTGATGCTGATCTATGGGAAGTGGCCCAGCAATCCTATAGTGCTCTTGACCCTAACTCAGCCACTGGTATTGCTCTAGATAACATTGTTCAATATGGCGGCATTAGTCGTCAAGGTGCTTCAGCTACAACAGCCATTGGTTTGTTTGCTGGTAGTAATGGTACTCTGATTCCAGCAGGTAATACAGTAGCAGCTCCAGTGACAGGTACTCAATTCACTGTGACTGACAGTGTTGCATTATCTCCTTCACTGGCTGCTGGTATTACTGTTGCTGTACTAACAGTTACAGATAGTGTTAACTATACAATCACCTACACAATCAGCACAACCACTTCAAACACAGTTACTTATAACTCTGGTGTTGGTGCTACAGTTGCTAATATTCTGGCTGGCTTACAAGCTGAGATTACATCTTCACACCCTTTGTTAACAGCTACAGTTGTAGGTACTACTCTTGTTGTAGATCGAGTTGATGTATTTCAAGCAAGTACATTCTCAACTGGTACTCGTTTAAACATTACTAAAGTAAAGAAGATTGGTAGTCTACAGGCAACCGCTGATGGTCCTCTAGAGCAAGAAGCTAATACAATCACTCAGATCATTACTCCTGTCCTTGGATGGGATAGTATTACAAATCCACTTGAAGCATCTGCCGGTACTCTTAAAGAGACTGATGAAGAGCTTCGTATTAGGTTTCGTAATACTAAACTAGAGCGTTCAAGTAATATTCTAGATAGCCTGTACTCAGCCCTGTTCAATCTCTCAGGTGTTGATGAAGTAGCTATCTACGAGAATGATACTGACATTACAGATGCGAATGGTGTTCTACCTCATAGTTTCCTTCCTATTGTACTTGGTGGTAGCTCTCAGTTAATTGCTGACACTATTTGGGAAAATAAACCAATGGGGATTAGGAGTCAAGGTAATACTGTAATTAGTATTACAGACAGCCAAGGCTTCCCACATGATATTGGTTTTGAAAGACCAAACCCTGTAACAGTTTATATGATTATCAACTTGAGCTTGAACCCTGAAGACCCTACCACCTTCCCTGGTGACGGTGTAGCCCAGATTCAAAGTAATATCCAAGCTTATGCTGGTGACAATCTTGGTGTCGGTAGGGACGTTATTTTCTCTCGTCTGTTCACTCCTGTTAACGAAGTTCCGGGGCATCAGGTAGATAGTATGTTTATCGGTACTTCCCCCGCGCCTGCAACTACTGCCAACATAATCGTTCCATTCAATGGTATTGCCAGTTTTGAAACTATAAATCTTATAATTAACGTAGCATAAGGAGTACACATGATTATTCCTTTTGATTCGGAGGATTATCTAGAGACGGCAAGAAGTCAAATCACTGAGCAGTTTAAAGATAAAGATATCCTAGATCGCTATCTCCAACTAATCATTGATCAGCAGTATGCAATCCAAGAGGTATTCAAAGACTTACTTCAGAAAAGAAGTATTGATGAGGCTACTGGCGCAACACTAGATATTATTGGTGAGATTGTGGGTCAACCAAGAGAGCTAATCTCTGCTGACCTATTTGACTTCTTCGGTTTCCAAGGGGCATTGAAAGCAGGTAGTTATGGTGACTTTGGTAATCCCTCAGTTGGTAGTAAGTGGCACGACTTCGGTCAACCTCTTGGTGGTAATGTCCTACTAGATGATGAAACATACAGATTATTCATCAAAGCTAAGATTCTAAAGAATAATACAGCATCTACCCCTGAAGAATTTATTGCGTTCATTAACTTCTTGTTTGGTACGGCTACTACAGCATATCTTGCAGAAGGCGATGCTGAATATACAATTCTATTTGGTAGAGAGCTAACAGCTTTTGAACAAGTGTTATTGAACTATACATCATCTAGTGCAGGTTACCCTTCAAGGCTTATTCCTAAGACTGTTGGTGTTAGAGTTAACTTCGGTTACTTCTTAGCTGACGATTACTTTGGTTTCCAAGGTGCTCCAGGCGCTAAAGGTTATGGTGATCTGACAGGAACGTATGGCTATGGACTTGGATATGGTCTTGGTTACGGTGATTCAGATTTTGCAATTACAGGCGGCGGAACATACGCTACCTTATTTTAATTTTGAGGATAAATAATGGCTTTTAATTCAAAACCATCTGGCATGAATATCGTTTGGGCATCTGCCGGTGATATCCTTGATCCGGGTAATACAAAGTATCAAACTGGTTGGGGAGTTGAAATCCCACCCCGTCAGTGGGAGAACTACTCTCAGAATAAACAAGATGGCTTCATGGCACATGCCAACCAACTTGGTATGGTGGATTGGGATGCTGAGACTGAGTACCAAGCAAATAAAAGTTATGTACAGGGTACAACAAATGGTACTGTCTACCGTTGTATTCTTACTCATACAAATCAAGACCCTGAAGCTGATGTAACTAACACCTACTGGATTATTGCTTTTGCCTCTGCTGGTGATTTCTATACTAAGACTGAGGCTGATAGTCTTTATTTAGCCAAGGCTCAGAACCTTGCAGACCTTACGAATACAGCAACTGCCCGTACAAACCTTAGTGTGTACTCTCAAGCGCAAACTTACACTAAAACTGAAGTTGATGCTAAGACTACTGTTGCGTCTACAGCACAAGCTCAAGGATGGGCCAATAATGCTACGCTTATGACTCCCCTCAGATTAGCTGAGGCATTAAAGGGTGCAAATCAGTCATTTATCACAAATGGGTTTCAAAAGATTCCTGGGGGTTTTATCGAACAATGGATGACTATTACTACAGATGGAACTGGAACTGTTTCTGTAGTCTGGCCCCAAGCATTCCCTAATGGTGTGTTGTCCGTGACACTGACAGACATTGCAACCACTATCGGGCAAGTCCACTTGTGGGGTACAGAATTACCTACACTATCTGGAACTGTAGCGTACTCAACAACCAACGCAGGTACAGCAGTCGCTACATCTGCATTTCTACGTGTAATAGGATATTAATTTATGTCTCAACAGCTTTCTCCCTGGATAGAAGGGGCTTATGGGTGGGATTTTGGAGAGAGTGGGTGGAACTCTGGAATGGATACCAACCTTATTAAGTTCTCCTTTTTGTTTGATCGGAATGTTGATAGTGTTGTAGCATCATTACCTAGTGCCGTCAATGGTCAAGCACACTACCTCACAACGGACAACCGCCTGTACTTCGCAGTAGGTACAACTTATTTCTCAACAGTAGTCCCAAAATGGTTTACAGTAGTTGTCCGTAGTGACGGAAGCACTTGGCAGTACAATGGGGTATCCCTTGTTCAGGTTGAAAACACAACCCAACTTAGTACTAGACTAGATGCTGTAGAGGTTGTCATCTCTACATTGGGAACCGCTGCATTTGAAAATGTAGAGACATTTGCAACTTTTAACCAACTAAGTGTTCTAGAAGGCCAAACACAAGCTTATACAGATACTTTGCGGAGCGACCTGGCAAATGATTCAGATCAAGCGCTTGGTGCGGCACTAGTTGGACGATCCACCGTTTCTGTGGATGGCATAGCTAACCTGCCAGCACTCGGCATTGTAAGCAGCCTGTACTCAGTAGCTTCCTACTATGAGGGAGGTATTGATGGTGGGCTTTTATATAAGTATGATCCATTGGTTGCAAAATCCACTCATGATGGTGGTGTAGTTATTAGCCCGACCGTACCATGGGATGGTTTGCGTGCGTCTGTTGATAACTTTCTTACCGGCGTAGGAGAGACAGACCCGTCTGGTTTTGGTTGTTTTGTTGCAGCTACCGATGTACTAACGCCTGAGAATTATGGAGCTGATGGCACTGGTGATGAAACAACCATCTTCGAGAAACTGCTAAACGCATACCCTGCTAGACCAGCCCTCGAAATTTATATCAAAAATGTCCACACCGTAACCAGGCAACTTTATGTCACCCGACCACATCACATTTACGGGAATGGGCGAGGAACAAGTAAGATTATATCCTCTGCTCTTACCCTAACAGCACCAGCACCACTGTCTTGCGGCCTTCTTGTAGTAAGCTCAGATGCCCTTTCAACTAGCGGTGGCCCAATTACACTACCGGCTGTGTATGTCGGGACAAGTGGCCTTCGCGCCCACATTGAAAAGTTGTCAGTAGAATCGTCAGGTAACGTGGGTATCATTCGTGGTGTAACGGCTAACGCTCAATGCACCCTGGATACTTTGCTGGTATCTAGCTTCCCATCTGATGGCATTAGCGTCTTGGCATCTGCTACAGGGACACTTGATGGCGGCAGTTACTTCGGAAATGCTAACGGCACTGTAATCCAAAACTGTTCATCGGCATTCAATGGTGGCAGAGGGTATTACCAGAAAGGTACAGACGCCAACGCTTGTATGCTAAATCGTAACGTCGCTTTTAGTAATACTGGCAGCGGGTTCTTGGATGACTCCCTCCTAGGTAATACGCATGTCATGTGCGAGACAGACGGTAACGGAGCTGGCTATGATTGGACTGCACAGCCTCGCCCGACCTACTTCGCATGTTATGCAGAAGGAAATCAGGGTGGGTTGGAGTGGAATGGCCCAATAAGTTCTAGGGTTTCAATCTTCAGTTATCAGGGCATCCAACCGAAAGCTGGGTTGGCTTACCTTGGTGGTATGACAGGTGGCTCGATGCGTGCGGGGGCTGAGCTAAGATACGCAGATACTGACCAGATTGCATTTGATAAGGGTGCAGGCGCTACCCCATCGACATACATGGGGGTCAGTAAGGACGGCATCGAGTACCGTGCTAGGGCGGCTGACGCCAGCACTTTTAGGCTGACCGGGAGCTACTCTACAAATTATACTTCGTTTGGATTTGGCTTTGGACCATCTATCCACTTCCCACCTGTTTCAGTAGCTGGTAACGTCATAGCGGGCCGCCCATTTTTTCCATCTGGTGCGTCTTTTGGCACTGACTCAGCTATTACCGGCAGCGGCACGGCAGCCCCCGTGTCAGGCACCTACTCTAGGGGAGCAATTCAGCTTAACTCCACCCCATCGGCTGGCGGTTTTATTGGTTGGGTGTGTGTAACGTCAGGAACGCCTGGGACATGGAAAACTTTCGGCGTTATTAGCGCGTAACGGACAATGGATGAAACCCATAAAACAAAAACTTATTGCTTCATTTATTGCTCTGGGGCTTAGTGCCCCAGCAGCTTTTGTTGCATATAACCTATCTTTACCAAGTGAAGGACTAGTCTTAGCTCCTTACTCCGACCCTGTTGGATTAACTACCTATTGTGCAGGACACCTTGCAATTAAAACAGATAAAGTTAAATACTCTTACACAGAACAAGAGTGCATGGATATATTTGCATCTGACTGGAAGAAGCATTTAACTCAACTGGATTCTGTAGTTAAGGTTCCGTACAAATCTGAATGGGAAAGACAAGCACTTAATGATTTCACTTTCAACAATGGAATTGGTAATGTCAAGTCCTCTACTTTGTTGAGACTCCTTAACAAAGGAAAACATGTAGAAGCTTGTGAACAACTAGTGCGATGGGTTTATGCCAAAGGTAAGAAGCTCCGTGGTTTAGTTATTCGCAGAGACAAGACAATGCCATTTTGTTTGGGTGAGCTATCTTATGATCAACAAAAACAATACCAAGACTTCTTGAGGGAATTCAATGAAATTAATACCAAACAAAAAGAAGATTCTTAAGTCTTATTCTTTCTTGAGTCTGGCTGCTAATTTCCTAATTGCTTTGTCCATCTCAGGGTTATCTGTATTGGGAGTGTTATCAAGTGAGATTGCCCTCCCTCTCCTTTGTTGTCTTGCTATTGCCTTTGGTGTGGCTGGCCTTGCTGGTCGTTTTGTGGATCAGAATATTGATGATGGTATTATCGGTGATCAAAAAGATGATCAGTAAATATCTTATCATGGCCCTGCTAATATCCCTATCATTAAATGGACTTTTGATAGGGGTTTCCAAGCATTATTACGACGCTAGAGCTGAAGCAGTATATAGCCTTAAAGAAGCAGAGAAAACGATTCTAGAGCAGCTAAAGGCTAAGGAATTAGCCGATAAAGCTTGTGTTATAGCTGACAGTGTAGCTACATCTTTTCAGATTGAGAATAATCAGTCTGTAGAAGATAGGGATAAGGAATTGTCCTCCATACAAAGTATTCCAAGTACCCCTAAGAAAGTTGAGGTAACAGTCAATGATGTTAAAAGCAATGTTGCCAGCATTGATGATAAGCTGCCTGCTAGCCTTATCAGCGTGCTCTCCTCAACAGATAATCGTGTACAGAGACAAACCAATTCTAACCCCTGACAGCCTGCTTGTAGACCCTTGTGGACTATCTACAGCAGGTGACACTGTTCGGAGTTTAGCTAAGGGTTATGTCTACAACACTAGTTGCCTTGGACAATATAAACTGCTTCTTGAAAAACAGAGAGAGCATAAAAGAAAAGTAGTGGAGCTTTACCAAAATGACAGCACAGACAGTAAATAGCCGTATACACAGCTACTTTGAGCGATTAGCCATATGGGCTTGTGGATTTATTATTGTACTGCTTGGATTGGCTTACAATGGTCAGAAGGCTCAGATTGAGAAGATGGAAGAGAAGGTTCAATTCCTCTACATTGACAAAGTTAACAAGTCTGATCTTAAAGATACTGAGTATAGGATTATGAGTAGGATTGAAGGGATGCAAACAGATATCCTAGCTCGTATGGACATCCTCTTTAATAAGATTGATAACACACCAAGACGATAAATAAAATAAAGGCCGGCGATGGCTACAGTTTTTAGCACAAGGAATTGCAGTATGCTAAGAAATATCGTAGACCTTACATTTCTGTTGTTGGCTGTTTTATTGATTACAATCTTATTGAGAGATATGAAAGTTTCAGACAATAATAACAACATTCAGTTGAACATAGAAGCTCTACGTCTTGAAGTAACCAAAGTCATGTCTACTAACATCAATTATGTGGAGGGTAGAGTTAACAAGCTTGGTGAAACACAAGACACATACCAAGTTAGTACAACTCATAAGATTAACCTTCTAGAACAGAAAGTTGAGAAGTTAGAAAAAGATAATAAAAACACTAATAGAATTATCAACACAATCACCAATAACAATACTAATATTGTGAATAGTGAAGAAAAATCGAATAACAATAAATAATAAAAGGTGCGCCAACACCTACCTCAGAATATTGCCCCCTTCCTCACGGTTGGGGGCTTTTTGTTATTTGAAATTAATATAATCTACCGGAGCTTGAAAGTACGTTAGTATTTCATTATCTGAAACTAGTGGGTCAAATTTAACCTCCATCTCACGAAGAAATTCCATCACCTTCCACTCAACAGTCCCGTGAACTACATCACTACTGGCATTATTAAATACTACTGAAATTACATCTCCCAACATATCTACTTCCTCCTGAGACTCAAGGGTAATAACAACTGGTTGGAATTCCTGTTTCTTTGTTTCAATTTTCATACTTATTCTCCTTTAAGATTTAGCGTAGCTATCAAGTGTCCAGCATACCACCCACAAAGGAATCACCAGCAACATAAACCAAAGACTATTAGTGAGGCATAGACTGGTGATATACAGATAACCAGCCACCTCTACAACACTCATTGAATCTTTAAACAACCAACCTATAACTTTCTTCATGTTCTTTCTCCTCAATGAATTGTCTGTTGTGTAAATTCTGGTAAATCTTCTTTCCCATCAGCATCCATGAACTGTAATTCAGATACATGATAGCTGATATAGGAATACATGTTTGTGTGGTTAAGGTATTTCAGTTTAGCTTCCATTGCTTCCTTAGTGATGTAATAACCACAATGAAATGTTCGTGTATCATCAGGGTCTTCTTCGTACAGCTCATAGATGTGGTAGATTGTTGGGATGATCATAATTTTATCCTCCGGTAAATAAAAAACTCCACGACCCGTTAAGATCATGGAGTTAATGTTAAGCTAGATTTAGGGTGGTGTCAAGAGGTTTGCATAACGATTGTAGTTAATTTCTCCAATCAATCCTGTGTGTGAGTAATCTGTGATACGTTTCTCAAAGAAGTTACCATGCTTTGCTCCTGTTAGCATCCACTCCATCCAAATAAGAGGGTTGATCCGTACCTCACTAGCAGTAATCATACCAATCTGAAACCTGCGAAGCTCGCCTAGGTATGAGATATAATCCTTAGCTTCGGATTTAACCAAATCCTCTTGGTCGCCCATTGCATACACCAGATCAAGGAACTCATGTTCAGCTTCAACATACCGATTTACTAGTGTATCAATGATGTCAAACAGTTGAAAGACTTCTACTTCTGTTAGGTCTTTCATGACCTCTTTAAGCACTCTAATGTTATTAATGACGTGCTCTTGCTCATCAGACAGTGACCACGAATTCACGTCATTAAACCCAACGAATAACCCTTGTCGTTTGAAGTTTAGCAGTACTGTGAAAGCTGCGAACAACCCAATCCCTTCCCCAAGAAGAAGCTGTGAGAGTTTCACAGCAAACTTCATCTCATCACGCATAGACTCAAAACAATAGTCATCAGTCATTGTATCTAGTTTCTCTCGCATCTCCTTATAATCAGCAAAAGCAATCCAGTCACTGTCACTAAATCCAAAAGTCTCAGCAAGTAGAGCATAGCTCCGTTGATGAATAACTTCCCTTGAAGCGAATGTCATCATCATGTTTCGGATTTCATTGTTCTTCACAAATGGCAGCAGATGTGTATAACCTTCCCCCACTGTCTTATCCATCTCTGTGAACAGACAAATTACTTTATCTACAATATTCTTGTGTACTTCGTGACTTACGTTCTTTGTCTTAAGACCTTCCTTTGAGTTGTACTGACGAAGATCATCTTGTAGCTCAATTTGATTCTCATGCCAATGCATATCAATCGAATGCTTCTTTGCAGCTTCAACAGCCCAAGGGTAAAGAAATGGTCGATACGCAGCACTCTCTTTAAAAACGCTCATTACTTCTCCTATTCAAATTAGCCCTCACAGGCTAGACAACCAGATTGATCGTATTCGATCTTTGTTCGTACTGAGACAGCATTCAGTGGTTTGTCTGAGCCTGTACCAACGTTAGCTTTTACAGCACTCTTACCACGGCAGTAGTATAGAGACTTTAATCCTTTACTCCAAGCGTACATGTGAACATCAGACAACTCTTGTGCTGTGATGTCAGCAGGGATAAAGAGGTTAACAGATTGAGACTGACAAATATAGTCTTGTCTTGCTGCTGCTTGTTCAATTACCCACATTGGATTAATTTCATAGGCAGTTTTAAATACAGCCTTCTCATTTTCATCCAAGAAGTCTAGATGTTGTACACTACCCTCATTCGTCACGATACTACTCCAAACCTCAGCAGCATCTTTACCCTTAGATTCAAGCAGCTTTTTAAGATACTTATTCTTAATAAGGAAGCTCCCAGCCCGACCTTCAGCATTATACGCATTACCAGCAGAAGGTTCAATGCTTGGACTAGCACCAACAAGGCTACTAGAGCTTGCATTAGGAGCAATAGCAAACAAGTGACTGTTACGCATACCACTTCCTGCACAATCAGATGCTTCTCCTCGTAAGGTTGCCAGTCGTTTACTTTCTTCTACTGCTTTAGCCTTAAGATTACCATAAATCATGTGTGTATGTTGTACAGCACTATTGAAGCCACCACTCTCAAAAGGAATCATTTTACTTTGTAAGTAAGAGTGCCAACCAAGTGTTCCAATTCCGATAGCACGTTCCTTTGATGCTGAATAAATAGCCCGATTCAACTCCTGCGGTGCAAGGCGAATGAAGTATTCAAGTACGTTATCCAACAGACGAACCAAGTCAGCAATAATGTTAGTATCTTTCCATTCATCGTACTTCTCAAGGTTCAAACTAGACAGACAACAAACTGCTGTACGTTTAAAGCTGGTCATCAACGTGATTTCGGAACATAAGTTACTTTGCTGTACTTTGTAAGTAGGTTTAGTAATCCAACTAGGAATCTTACGGTTTACAGTATCTTTAAACAGAAGATAAGGTTCACCAGTCTCTTTACGAAGTTCTAGAATCTCTTCCCATACCTCCCGAGCGGGTAACTTACGTCCAGTTGGGCCATGCTTAGGATCAACAAGTTCATACTCAACACCTTCTACAACAGCAAGCATAAACTTGTCTGTAATGTTAATACCATGATTCAAGTTAAAGCACTTCTTATTACTATCTCCACCAATCGGATTACGCATTTGCAAGAAGTTCATAATCTCAGGGTGGTCTACATCCATATACATTGCCATTGAACCACGACGACTAGCAGTCTGACGATAAGCCAAAGTCATTGAGTCATAGTCACGAGCATGTGCCATAACACCAGTAGACTTCTCATCAGGACTACGGTTGGCAGCATACACACCAACACCACCACCCATCATTGACAAATCCTTAGCTTCAGCAGATGCAACCGTTAAACCTTTCTTACTATCAGCAATCATACTTAAGAAACAGCTAATTGGTTGACCATCTGCTTCAACATTCTCCTCCATCCAATCACCAGCTTCCTCAAACTGGTCTTCTGTAAATGTAGGCCAATTAATTTCAATAGAGTTACTTAGTACAGGACTAGCAAAAGTGAAATAACCCTTACTGACATAATCATAAATACGCTGTGCAAACTCATAATCACCAAAGGAGTAGCAAGTAGAGCCACGGGCAAAGGTTTGTTGTGGTGACTCTTCCCACTCTTTCTTGTAAAACCCTTTACCTGTGAGCATTGCAATCCCCTGCTCTGGAAGTAGCTTATCCCTAGAGTAGTCAATCACAATACCTAGATACTCTTGAACAGTATCCTCGTTAACCTGACCCATCATCACCCCCCCTTATTTCGTTCATTATTAACAGCAGACTTACCAGCTTTCTCATCAAGGAAAGCTTTATCTGCACTCCCTTGATTACCCATCATAATGAGTTCACTTCGCAGTTCAGGGTCACGAATAGAGTTTACTTTGTTTTCCCATGTACAATGTTCACCCATAAGCCACTCTCGGTCTTGTCGTTCCAATCCATTATATCGACCTCCAAGCCAAGGTGTATTGTCTTTCTTTGTGAGTGGTCGGTGATTACATTCATCAATATGATAGGGTTGTTCAGTGTCTAGTCCAAGAGAGTGTAGAACAGCTTCTAGAGTTTTCTTATCTTCATTTAGGATTGCTTGTTTTGCTACATCGTATTGCATTAAGTCGTACAACGAGATAAACCGATTTACTGCCATAATATTACTCCTTATTCGTTGTATTCTTCAAATGCAGCCATTGGCGATAGTCCCTCACAGTAACATGATAAGAACTCATCAGCGTTTTCAATGAATATCATCATAGCACTATTCTTGTCTAAGATAAAGCCTCGCTGTTTAATAATATTCAGTACATCATTAATCCAACTACTAATCTGATAATCATCACGTTCTTGCCAAGGGAAGGTCTTTTCATATTTCATCTTAGTTCTCCTTACATCTTAACATTATTTGGGATCAACTGCCTGTGTTGAATCCAGCCTTTGAAATTACCCGACCACATACTACCCTCTTTATCCATATGAGTAACACCTTCTTCCCAACCATTTTCAATATCACAGAAGCTTGTATATTCTATTGGTGAGGCTTGGTGCTCGAAAGGGCTTGCGTGTACAGGCTCTGATTCTACCAGACGTTTATAAATCATCCTAGCTTTTTCTAGGCTGTCATCTAGCAAACGATAACTTACTTGGGCACAGCAGCTAGAGCTAATAGATAGAGCATCTTCTAAAGACACCTGTTGGCTCTGTTCCTCTGTACTTTGCATGTGAACCCAATCACTCTTCCAGCAACCATTTTGAAAGTACGGTACGTGCCAATCGCCATGGTTAAGGGTTGTTGGCTCACTTGTACCTAGAGCTTCCAACATCACTTCTGCAAGACGTTTAATCTCTGGTTGGGCATCTTCATGATTACGAAGCCAGAAGAAGTTCTCCCACTCTGTTGCTGTTACTACAGTTTTCATCCACTGGAAAGGTTCAAGAATACGATTGACAATCTGTTTGTGGACATTATGTAAATTAAGACCTTTTGCTTGCTCAACAGCATCCTCTGCTGCATTAGTCCAATGATACTCTGCACACTCTTGATGGGTGCAATTTCCAGAGTAAGATTTGTCTGTATTATCTAACACCTCTTTAGCTTGCATTCCAGCTTGGTTCTTACCCCAGTGTACAGGTTTTGCTGGGTCAGCACTTACTTGATCAATCATTTTACTGATTGGGATAGCGCGACTACTTGCGGCATTACGACTGAACATCCGGTGAGTCATTAATTCCCCATGTATAAACCGAGGATACACCAACTCAAAGGTTACAATCTCTTTACCTGTTACAGCGCTTCTACTGTGTGCGATAATCTTGGCACTGATCATTCTTCCTCCCCTTTATTTTCTAGTCTACTCGATGCTTCATAGTTATCAACTTTCACAGAGTCATAATACTCTTTCTTCTTTTTGTATTGTAGCATCTCCAAGTGATCTTGCCAAGTATCGGGAGCAAACACTTCTAATTCGTACATCATACCTGTAGCTTTAAAATTGTTGAAGGTTTCCTCTGAATCAACCCAAAAGAAGTATTTGTCACTTGGAAGTTTCATGGCACAAACTCATTAAGTTCTACAGCAACAAAACCAACAGGTTTAATAATCTTACCATCTTCCCTACGTAGAGTATAGAACGGAACCCCATTATGTACAGCAGTTTCTACATAATATTCTTTATCATCACGTTCTTCTAGCTTCTCTTTAGCTTCTACAGCTTCATAGTAACTATTAAACACCTTTGTATCATTATTCGCCATTACTTCGTTACAAGCTCCAACAAAATCAAAGCCTGCTTTCTCAAGCATATCAATAAGTTTAGCCAGAATTACGAAAGAGTCAACAGTTCCATCCAAAAGTTCTTTCATATCCCCGTATGAGGCAGCTTCCATAGCCTCTGTTGCCTCCTCCACTAGAAGTTTGGTTTGTAACTCAACAGCTTTATGCCAACCTAGCGTGTTGTATTTATAATCTTGTACACCAGCTTTAGTATTCCAATCAATAACTCGTGTGTACAGTTCCGCCAATTGTTTCATTATTCCTCCCAATTGTATTTTAAATTTTTGCTGTAGTCTAACAAAGCCTGCAATATTCTGCCAGATATGCGTTCTTTCCATATCATTGCTTTTTCTAGTACAATTTCTTTCTTTTTATCAATGTACGCTTTGTGGGCCGATTCTGGTGTTGTGAAGATACCTAAGTACTCAGAACCTTTTTCCCATTTTTCACTACTGATTTGTGCTCTGTATCTATCTCCATGCTTGGTAACTCCGGGTAACTGACAAACACCAGCCTTTCTTTTTTGAATCAGCATGTTCAAATCCTTCGGGATTAGCAAACAACGTTCTTTAGAATAAATTTTATTACCGGATACTAATAAGTCCTTGTCTAGCTGCCAACTGTCCTCCTTGTCTTGATAATCATACCAATCAGCGAAATTTTGAAAGTTATGCCACTCATCTGAGACGTAGACTCCATCACCACCATAACAAGAATAATATGTATTTTTGGTGTCATAGCATCGTTTCAGCATATTGCACCACGTATTATAAATGACCGTGTTTGCAGAAGAGAACTTACCTACACCTATAAACCCGATCCCAAGGAATGATGGTTTATTTGGATTTCTTGTTTTACCCCCAATAAGGGAAGTTATGGTAGTTGTTACTTGTGTTCCGCATTCAAATTCAGCCACAACACTGTTCTTTTTAAAATAAGATATTACTGTGGCTTGCCCATCTATACAATCATATGCCTTACCGATATTTTTGCCTTTATACATTAATTTATAACCACCTTTCACAAATCTTATTAACAATCTCATCATTCCAAACACCAAATGACATTTCAACTTCACACTGAACATCTTGTGTGTATGGTGTATTAAACAGGATTCTCTTCTCTTTGTCAAACCCTTTCAACTGACTCATGCGATCATCAATCATTGCTACAACAGAGCCATTCATTCCCCACTTCTCTTTAGTCAGCATTACACCAGACTTAAAAGGAAACCACTCATCCAGCCAATAGTACTTAGTCTTACTGTGCATACCCTTGTGTTGGCTGATGAAGAAGATATCGAAGTGCTCAGAGAGCTTTTCTAGCGCTTCAACACTACCTTGTATCGGGGAAAACTGACTGTAATCAAGCGTTCTCCAGTAGTGCAAGGGGTCAACCACGGAGGGGAACAACTCACTTAAATTGTATGGTAATTCCCCGACGATTTCCACTTCATTCGCAAATCCATTGTAGTATTGAAGATACTGCATCCACCCCTCATCAGAGGGGCAAACACAGAGGTCTACGTCACAACCCAAGATAGGTTTAGTTCCCATGCTTCTCCTCTATTTTATCAGAGTAATACCTGTTCTTGTTTAGCTCATAAGAAAGTGTATTACCTTCCTTACCAGCGCCATCCACAATACCTCTAGCTCTTACCAAAGCTTTGAATGCACAAGCAAAATCAAAGTCATTCTTAAACATGAAATCAATCAACCACTCAGTCTTGATAATACCAGTTTCATTGATCTTGTCAAGGTAGTGTTGTGGGATTTCAAAGTCATAGTAAGAGCTACTTCCACCATCTGATTTAATTGCTTTTGGTTGGTTAGTTGTATTAGCTGTGTAAACCTCAGCACTTTCCGCAAACACAACATCATCACGGGCAATCACCCAATCCTTTCCGCTGGATTTGAATGTAATTGTATCATCATTAATATATGAAGCGTTCTCAATCACAGTGTCACAATAAAGACCTTGCCATTCGTGGTCGTAGGTCACAATTTTTACTCTCACTTAGTTCTCCTTAATTCGTGTGTCTCTCTGTGTACCCTGCACCAAGATCATTAAGTTCTTGTATCATCTTTTCACGGTACTCACAAGCTAATTTAAAAGCTTCCTCATCACCATACTTTGCAATATTGAAAGCTTTACTTCTTCCTTTGCCATCAAGGTCACTCCAGAAAGCCCTCCAGTAGTGTGCAAGGTTACCACTCCGCAGCGTGTTGATGCACATAGTAACACCGACAGAGCCTGACGTGTTGTCATGTCTTGGTGTACAGTTACGGGCGTTTCCCTGCCTAGAAACCAGCCTCAAGTTATTCAACTTGTTGTTAGTTCTATCACCATCAATATGATCAATGAACTTCCCTTGTTCAATTGGCCCGTAGTGAAGCTCCCACACAACTCTATGGACTAGTTGTAGTTTTCGTTCTTTACGGACTTGATAGTAACCACTATTTCCCAGTCCACCAGCTACATCACCAATGCCAACATTCTTAAAATTCTTCCAACGCCCAGAGTAGACGTCTACAGCCCACCTGAGACAAGTAGGGCTGGTTTCATCATACACGTAAAGTTCATTAATTTCCATCTTTATCCTGTAATATTGGACAACAAACTGTCACGTTTCTCTTTCGGGAGTAGATTAACACGACTCCTACGTTGAACACCAGTGATTTTATTACGATAGCGCTTATACTTCCCAACATTGGAATAATGGAAACCATCTTCTTCCCAAACAGACATATCAAGAATTTCATCAACATATACATCAAAATTTGGAAGTGTATTGTCCCAAGAGCTAAGAATATCATAAAGCTCTTCCAAAGACAACACATCATTGATGTTATAAAGCTTCATCTCAGCCCAAGCTTCTGGATCGTTCTTCATACAACCTGACCACAATAAATGACCAGCAAACTTACCATGTTCAAGCTTCTTGTACTTAGTGCAGAGTTGATCTGTCATGTATTGGAGCTTGTTAGAGGTAAAGCCAAACTGAGCTTTGGCAATGTTTAGTGTATCAATTTGACGGAATGTACTTGGTTTTGGATAGCCGTTTAGGACAAGCCGAGCATTGATTTTCTTTACATCAAATCGCTTACTATTCTGACCTACAACAATATCTGCTTCATTCAGCAGCTTCCATAGATTACCCAGTAACTTTGCATCGTCTTCAAAGTCGGGTGCATCCTGCAAATCTTCATAAATTACATCATCAGAACCCTTCCACTTTGCACAGTAAGACAGAATACACCAATCTTCTTGTATCTGATTTAGACCGACGTTCTGATCAAATAGACGCCAGACGTGGGCAAGGATTGGACGTGTTTCAATGTCGATAAAAAGAATCTTTGGGCCTTTTACTTCTAGATCATGTTCAACAAACGTACCCTTGAATACCTTACGGAGATAATCGGAGCAGGTTGATTTACTAATATTCAACTCTCTAGCAATCTTTCTCCATGAGATGCCTTCTTTGGCAAGGTCTACTGCTTTCTCTTTCCAATTACTCAACTTATTCTCCTTTCAATTTAAGATATGATTCCAAGCTCACATGACTGAACTCAACTAACGTAGCATAAAGGTTGTACTTCTCTGCGGCATTGAGAGTTTGAAAGCTATCAAGACTAGCATCAAGCGTACTAAGAAAGAACTCAAAGTGTGCCCTCAAACTCTGTTCGCTGATATGTACATCACCAGATGATACTTTGTGAGGAGGCCCCGTCTCCGATCCCTGTTTGTCTTGTTTACTGAACAATTGATACACATTGTCATCTTTATCAGACATTTAAAGATTCCTCCACAACTTCAGTCCAATGCGCTCCACCATTATAATGCAGGGTGTGGAAATAGATCGTACCGTTATCCGTTTCAGTCACATCAGCAAACTCAACGTAATCAGTGAATCGCTCAACCTCCCATACTATCTTGTAAATTTCATTACTAATAACAGCAAATCCATTTTCTCGGTAAGTATCAAACTCATCGTCTGTGAAGTGTTCAGTGTCTACACCAACAGGAATAAGCTTGCCTTTGTTGCGTTCATAGTCGCTCATCAAATACCTCCAGTAATCTGAGTTAACCAGATATTGGCAAACACTCCAAATTGCACAAGAAGTGAGTAGTTGCTATAACTCCAATAAAGTTCTTCAGTTGTCATTTGTCTCCTCCTTATAAAACTCAAGAGCCAACTCATCTAACTCCCTACCAAACGCATTAACGTCTGCTTCTAATTGCTTTAGTTTATCTTCAAAGTCAAGCATCTTTCGTGTTAGGATTTGGTAATCAATGTCATCTAGCATTCTTCAACACCTCTCTAATCAAATTACGTCGAGTTGCAGCATTCTTACTATAACCTGAAATACCATTTTTAGCTAGGAATTTATCTTGTTCTGATGCTTTTTGTTTGCATAGGGCAATGACTTCTTTCTCTACTCTTGCATCCTCTAGTGAGATACCCAACCTCTCGCTTAGGGTCTTCACAGCATGGTCTTCCTTACAGAGTATAGCCAAGTCATCAAAGCCAACCATTAGGATATTAGTGAAGTAGTTTTCAAAGTCCTCAACCTTTGTGAAGCTGTGATTGCCGTTACGATGATCAATCTCCACGTCTGTCAGTTTGAATAGCTTACCACACATCTCGCAAGGAACCAACCACTTTGTTCGTGTGCTGTCATCCATATCTGGGACTGTGTTCATGTAGAGATAGGCAAGTTTCACATCACTCTTAAGCCACGCTGACCTTACAGCAGAACGAACAACCGACACAACATGCTTTTCTTGTGGCTTACCATCAGAGTCAAGTCTCTTTAGGAACTCTTTTAGTTTAGCTTCTCTTTTCTTAATGTCAAGTTGGGAAGGGACTGTCATAGGATGTTCATCTTCTGCATAACACTTTTAATATCCACTCGGTCATCCTCCCAGCGCATCATGTGGATTCCGTCCCAGTAAACCTGAGCAATGTCAAGATAATCAAAGCACTGCTTAATACCAACTTGATCAATAAATGTAACCTTCTCTGGATACCACTTCAAGTACAAATCATGTACGGCTTGCCAGCATTCTTTATCTGTCTCTATATCAACAAGAACTTTATAACCACTCTTCTCACCGAACTTAACCTTAGCAAGTTCACAAGGGTTCAGTCCATCAATTGTATCACCGACAATCCACTGAAGATACTTCCACTTACTACCATGACCACGAACCTTACCTTTCTCATCAATACGAAGCTCTCCTAGCCCCTTAATGAGCATGGGTTTATCCATCGTATCCCAGTTTAGGATATATCCATCTGTTCCTAAGCTATCTTTATCCGTCGAACAACCGATCACTTTAATCTTAGATTTAATACCTTCATACTGACGGATAGAGATTTTATCATCCGCCTCACCCTTTACGACTACAGCATTGTGTACATTAATCAAGTAGTCCTTTACTTCTGTGAGTTGTAAGGGCCGCATCAGGCCAGCACGATTCCCCTTGTACTTTGATGGTAGTGGCAGAGTGTCACGAAAGTTGTCATCCCCAGACAGGTAGATTTCATATTGGTCTGTTTTACAAGTCTTACAAATACCCTCAATCATCTTCTTAACTGTGTGAAGTGCGTAGGAAATCTCTGCTGCTTCTTGTTTATCTGTGATGGTGAAGGAGTCCAGTGGAAACTTACCTAAATCAATTGTTTCCTTGAATTCTGTGCGGTGTTTGAAGACTTTGGTTCTACCTGTAGGGTTATGCAGGGCTTCAACAGAACGTGTCTCATTTGCTGCTGATGCCTTGAAAGCAAGGAGATCACCGTCGATAATTGCTACTGGTTTACTAGTCATCAACTCCCCCCACAGTTGTAGGTACTAGTTCATACTCCACAACTACATAAGGATTTGCACCTGACCCATAGTAAGCCTTCCGGCAAGCAGCTTCAGCATTATGTTTGCGAGTATAAACACGAGTACCTGTAGACCAATTACTTTTGACAGCACCAGTCTCACGATTTTCTACAATCCAAACTAATTTCTTTGTCATAATGTCTCCTAGTGCCAATGGTTAAAGGACTCTACTTCAGCATCATCCCCTGTAAGAGCTTTAAACTCAGCAATCAACCCGTCAAACAATTTATAGTCAGAAGGGCTAACTTCATACCCGACATAATACCCTTGATCTGAATAGTAACTTACGGCTTGAACTTCTAGTGGACAGTCGGGCATGTAACCAATATCACCACCATATTTCTCTTCAAGTTCACCTTCTTCTAGAACACCTTTCTCTACAAGGTAAGCTTCTGCGTCATCCACATGAACACCTACATAAGTCATTGCTGTTACGTCAACACCCATATCATCCTCCTAATTAAATCAGTCGTTATATTCTACTAACTCATATTCCTTCTCAACCATCAATGCTGTATCAATACCTCGTTGAGACTGAGGACCAATAGACATACATGCTGATCGAATCCTGTCATTAACTGTAAACTCTGGATAAACCCATGAAGGCTTCTCTCCTGTAGCCCACCTCCAACCAGACTCTTCATTAAACATCCACCAACCAAAGTGTCCACTAGTCTTATGTTTAAATGCTATGCTCATCAACTGTCTCCTGAAGAATAAGGAGCATATTTCAGCTCCTATTTGTTTAATTGTGCCGAAGAAAGCTAAAAGTTACTTCTGGTGGACAGTCAGCACTAAACGAATACCTATAACTCCCAAGCTCACACTCCTCGTCTAAATCAAGGCAAGTAATGAAATTACCATCTACTTCTAATTTAGATTCAAGTGTTAGACGAACAAAGTCACTCTCTAAACTGATCAGCTCCTCCAAAGAAGCACTAAAAGCGTGTAGTTTAACTAGTACAGTGTAAGGGGAAACTTGAATGAAGTTCTTTTCAGTAAAGCCCCCAATACGTTCACCATTCACTACTAGGTTAACGGCCTCTGGAGTATATGTATTTAAAATAATACCCATGCAACCCCCTTAACTATACATCTCTTGGATTTGTTGAAGCTTATTCAACTCATCAGCCTTACCTTGCAAGTCATCTTCTTTCGCTTTGGCTTGAGCTGCCTTGACAATATCCTTCACTTCCTGCTTCTCAAAACCTTCAGTGTTGTATTCTTTACAGTAAGTAAACTCCCCAATTAGCTCCTTAGTATCTTCCTTATTGGTGATAGCTTCTTGAGCTAGTTGGTATGCACGATTGTAAAGTGATTGGCGTTCTTTCATTATTTATTTCTCCTCAGTTTGTTTAAGTTTTATAATGCCCATTACTTTGAAATACTCTCCATAATGGGCAAGTTATTGCTTATTGATCAGAACGGGTCGCTATCATCTAGATCATCTTCTGGCTCTTGTTCCATTACAGCAGCTTGGGCCTCTGACTGTACACGCTCTGGAACATCAGAGAAGTCTTCTGCAAGAGATTCAACCTCACCAAGCTCATCATAGGATGCCGCACCACCAACCTTCTTGTACTCAATCAGGTCGTCTACACGAATAGCTTTAAGGCTAGCGAAATGTCCGAAATCATTATCCCGCACATCATAGCTCGCAACACCTTTACTGCCGTTAGCCACAAGAATATCTTTGGTAATATCCTGAAGCTTACCATTACCACCCTTAACAAAAGCTCGTGGGCGCATTGCATCAGGGATTGGGTTGCCATCTTTGTACTGTGCAGGCTTCTTCAGCTTGATTACATAAAGCTCATCACCATCAAAAGGAGGAGCAACCTTGTAGATTCGTTCAAAGTCACCACGATCTACTTCCTTAGCCTTCTGTTTAGGGAACTCTTTGTTCCATGCTTTAGCTACAGCTTTCTCCACAATACAATCAACAGCATACTCTTTCTCAGTGGTGCTACCGTATTTGAAGTCAGCTTGTTGAAGTTTTACGTAAGCGAATACAGCGTTTTCTAGTGTTGCCATTGTTTGTTTCTCCTATTTTACTTTAATGTGTTTGTTGCAAGTTAAACCAGTTGTTAAATCTTCTTTGATTTGAGAATCAAATCTTCCCAGTCTCAGCAATAATCTCTAGCGCTTGAAAGCTAGGGACTACTTGTCGGATACCACTATACTCGTTTACATCAGCAGTTGCAAGTAGTTGTAGGATTTTATACATACCACTCCATGAGCTTGCAGACCGTTGTAGTGCTTTACCTTTCCGAGCTAGACGCTTTTTAGCTTTAAGTTGCATTTGTTTCTCCTCTTATTTACTGGTCAATTTAATAACTACTGCAAAAACAAGTAGTACAGTCAATACAAACGCTGCTGGTGCCCAAATCGGGCTGAGGACTAACCACCAACTCCAAGCAGCTACAGCACCAATCCCAGCAAGCTTAAGTCCTATAAAAAGAAGACTTAATAGGGGCAGGAAACCAATTCCATTTTTATAACGCGCTTTATTACTCATCAATAGCCCTCATAGTCTTTCTGTAGGTTTACTGTTCAAAATATCTGAGTTGATTTGCCAAATTCTACTCACTAGCCCGTCTGCAACTCTCGTATCGAAACAGTTAGATTTACTATAGATATTCAACTTATCTTGGATATCCCTGACTTTTGTTATTTGCCACTCTCTGTGTGCTTCATGCTCTGTGGTAAAAGTTCCTAAATATTTATTGCCGGCTTGGCCACTTAATATATCTGTGACCTTACACTGAGCCATATATTTCGTAGACCCCTTGTAAACACTGCTCTTTGTTACCCCTATAAGGTGCTCTCCACGAGCAGCCTGACTAGTAAGTAAGAGGCTGTTTATATAACCAGGCACAAATCTACATCTATCCGGAGAGTATAATTTATTCCCTTTTACTATAATATCCTTATCTAGTTGATTGCCCTCCCATGGTTGTTGTTCCATCCAAAACTTGAATGATGAGAAAGTAAGCCATTCCTCACACACCGATGAATCCACATAAGTGTGATATTTATCAGGGGAATAACAGCGTTCTAGCATATTCTTCCACCGCTTATGAAAAGGACACTCCCATACAACTTTCTGAAGGCGCTTACCATCTCCACTATAACCAAGGGAAATAGTATTACTTACAGAGTATGCGGCGTCATTTATACCTACACCTCTGATAAGCCTAGTCAAGACAGTATCCTTTTTGTTGAGTGATGAACACAATGGCCAGCAAACCACAGAAACTAATACCACCAGTCGAAGCTTCAGATTTGTTACTCATTTAACATACCTCCCGCTGACATTCAAGGGTGAACTTCTTCTGGATAATCTTAGCATTAATATTACTTTCTTTCCAATACTTTTTCTCTGCTCTCGCCTCACTCCTCGTAAAGCATTTATAAGATGGACCATTCTCTGTTACAACAAGGTACTCATATTTTGTAGTCATTTTAAATCTCCTCTTCGTTAAATTGTTCTACTAGTTCATCTAAGCATGGAATCATATCATTAAGAAAGTCTAGAAGACGCTCATAATAGTCTAGTTGATCCACCAAATCAGTCTTATCAATAACCTTCACCGTCCTCTCCTCATTCAATTTATCAAAGCTCCTTATCTCTTGAGCTGGTGTATATTGTGTCAGAATTACGTGTTTGTGTCAAGGGAATATTTGGTTATTTTATCAGTGAATCCGTTAGGTAATCCAATGCCTTCGCAATAGATTCCTCCGTATCTCCAAGAAGTCCTAGCCCCCTATTACAATTTGCGCAAAGCAGTCCCCTAATTTTACCTGTTTTGTGGCAATGGTCAACTGAAAAATTCCTATTTTTCGTGGATGTACTTTTAGATCCGTTGGGGTTTTCAGATGCACATATTGCGCACCTCCCCTCTTGTATGGAGAGCATAGAGTCATAGTCAGCTCTTGTCATTCCAAATCTCATCATCCAATTAGTTTCCTGTGTCCTTTTAAGAAACCTGCGCCTATTCTCCTCCCTGTATTTTACCCTGGCAGCCCGATCACAAGGGATGCACCTATACCCAAACCCGTCTTTTGATTTCTTACTTCTATGATACTCCGAGTATGGCTTGTCTACTTTACAAACAGTACAACACTTCAAATTAATGGACCTCGCGCCAGTTTTTACCAATCTTTCCTTCACCAGCAAGAGCTACGTTAAGTTTCAAATGTTCACCAGCTTTGACAATAGCTTTTTCAATAAGTTTAGCCACTTCTGATGCAATAGCCTCTTCACACTCAAATTCTACCTCATCGTGGACGTACCCAATTCTGCGTACAATGTATCCTTTGTATAAGTAGTATGGCTTGCGGTCTTTCCACTTCAATCCACCTAACCAATGGTCGAGAAAGCAGCAAGCATAGTCCATTGCAATACCACCGCATGATTGGAATATGGTGTTCAACAAAGCACTCTTTTTGCGGGTGCAGAGCATACGACCATCAATAGCTGGTAAATACTTGCTTTGACCCCTTGTAGCCCAATACTTCTCAAGCTGGTCTTTCAGTCTCTTTGTACCATCATTCGCCGCCCAGAACTTTTCAGAGATTTCCTTACCACGCTTCTCTGCAAGTCCTGCTGTTGAAGCAATCTTTGCATCACCGGCCCCATACATTGCAGCATAGTAAATATTTTTACTGCGATCACGATATGGCTTGAAAACAGCATCGTCCTTATTAAAATCAGGACTTGTGATGTCAAAATCTTTCAGTTCATTAGCATACACAGATTTTGCAGTCTTTGAGTGTACATCACCATCCAACAATTCTTTTGCAGTTTCACCACCATCATACCTCCAAGTGTAGTGTCCTTGTACACGCCCTTCTAGTGCAGCAGCATCACCAGCAGCAATTGAATAGCCATCTTCAGAGGTCCACAGACTCCGAAATTCCTTACCAAGCAGTACCTTCTCAGATGCCTTTGGCACATTTACAACAACCTTGTGCTTTTGGCGGTGTGTCGAAGCAATGCCTGTCCTTCCAGCACCAATACGACCATCCATCTTTAGGCGATCATTGCCAAGCCAGCCTTGAAGTACAGATAGGCGATTACGAAGACTGAGCCACTTCACCACCTGCTTCACAATGTCCCCTTCAAGCTTCATGAGATTAGGACAGATTTTCTGTGTCTCCTGAATCTTTGGGCTTGTTGGGATTAGTTTGCCCCGCTGATCACGAATTGGCTTACCGTTAGAATCCTTCTGGTAATTCCAGAGCGAGGGCAACCAACCCTGCTCAAGAAACCAGTCTTTCATTTGATCTTGGTTAGCCATCTCCATCGGTAATTGAACATTCAGCATTGAACCTGCAATTACTGGGTATTTCTCTCCATAGAATTCCCAAAGACCTGTATTACTGTCAAGAATACCATTGTGTTTTTCTACAAACTTTTCCCAAGCAGATGAGAAATCACCAGACTTCTTCCACGGCTTCGCAGGCATAGAGTAGTATTTCTCTTCAGATTTCTTCAATGCTCGTGGAGGAAGCTTAGGCTCCACTTCAGCACGGATTTCTTCCATCATCAGTTCAATGCGTTCCTTCAGTTTCAATCCACCCTCAATATCAAACTTAAAGCCTGAAAGCTCTTGACAAGACATCAAGTAGAAAGATTTCTGCCCACATTTATATGCATCAGTAATGCTGAATGGTTTCCTATAGACCTCTTGCCACTCATCCTTGAGGTATTTATACAACAACATATTTACATCAACATCTCGATCACAGTACACATCCATCTCAGGATGCCATTGCATGAACTCCTGACCTTTAGGACTATCCTTCTCAATTAGTCCCAGCTCAATTGCCTTAGCACGCCAATCAATCTTAGGAAGGCCAAGAATTTCACCGAAAGCTGAAACACTATGTCCAACCCGATCAGGATTTAGGAACATACTTAGGTAGAGTGTATCAATAAATTGAACTGTCTTTCCCTCAATTGTATCTTTGCCAACGGTGAACTCAATATCAAGAATATTCTGAAGTACAAAGCAATCATACCCCAGAATGAAGTGACCAATAATGCTTGGGCATTCACCAAAAGAGAAGATGAAATCTAAAAACTTCTGCTTTGCGTTGGAATCCTTAAATGGATTAATACTGAGTTTAGTTCCAGTCTGAACGTGAGTAAGGCAAATTGTCCAAACCTTCGTTGACTCAAAAATAAACCCATCAGCCTCAATGTCAAAGACAATTTCGTTACTCACAATTCCTCCTTAAAAATCAATTTCTTGAGGGTTCTCCAAGAGCCAATCATCAAGATCATGACACTTGCTCTTGTCAAACTCATAATACCACTTACCAGATGAACCTGTCTTTCCACCACGGCATTTTGGAAGGTCTACTTCAGTGGTGTTTTTAATTACATCACTCTCAGAAAGCTTATCACGATTTAGAACGATATTATAGGCTGCTGATTGAACGAACGAGCCTGTGCCCAGCGCATCATATTCCGTAACCTTTCGTGGCTTACCATCAGCAGCTTGGGGAGGTTTACGGGTATGTAATACATTGATCGTGGTTACACCATTCTTAGCCATATTCCGTTGAAAATTCATATGATCCTCAGCATGTTGCTCACTACTGCCACGGAGCAAATCAGAGAGTACATCAATCACAAACAATTTACTACCATGTTTACGGAAAAGCATCTCCATTTCAGCTTCCATATCTTTAATGCTACCAGCCCGCTCATCAATAATGAAGAATCGTGGCTCTCCGTTATCTCTATAGGCTAACTCATTTTTGGCCTTTTGTCCAGCTTCTGTACCAAGAAACTCAATAATCTGCTCTGGACTCATTTTCCACATCAGGTTCACTTCAAGATGCGTAGAAAGCATTTCAAGCATATATTGAGCTGCTGTTGCTTCAAGGCTTACAATTGTAGGTGTAACAGGGCTGTTAAATATCCAATGATAAACCATGCGGTTTACGTGTGTTGATTTACCACACGATGTATCTGCAATTACGTTTGCAATACGTCCTTGGATAATACCACCACCCATCATCCCCTGCATCACATGCATATAAGATGGAAGGGTAATGCGCGGCTTCATAAGCTCTTCAGGAATCTCATCAAGCCCTTCAGCAGCACTTTTAACGCCTGGAGGTGTGTAAGGTTTTGCCGCCCAGAAGTCACTAATAAACTCTTGCTCAGCATGGATAAGCTTACCAGATTCTTTATCCCAGATATAAGCATTAGGGTCTTTACGACGCATTGTCATTACATGTACGCGACCCTTGGGGAGTATTTCAATCAGGGCATCAGCAGCTTCTTTGCCAGTTTTATCAGTGTCCATGCAAACAACAATCTTCTTGAACTGGTCAAAGAATTCATACTGTGATCTAACTTGCTTATGTGCGCCTGATTCACCAATTGTAGAACTTACCACGGCAATTGGATCATACTGCTTATTCTTCTGGTAATCAGATAGCATCTGAAAAGCTGCAAGCGTGTCATGTTCACCACCACAGATCACAACTGTGTGATTGAATGTTTTGAATCGGAACTGACCAAAAAGCTCACAATCCTTCCCTGTCTCACCATAAGGACTTGTGAAGTTCTTAGGATGAATGCGGACTTTGTAGCCTGAAAGTTCATAATTCTGTGTGGCAGGGTAATATGTAGACACTACAGAGCCATCAGATTCACTATATTCATAGCGCACACCAAATGGTTTGCTAATGTCTGAACGAATCCCTCGATAGGATTTACTGTCAACCCCTGTCTTCTTTTTAATCACTCCATTTACATCTGAATCAAAAGGTTTCCCCACGATATCCTCCATTTCTTGATCAAGTACAAACGTATCAAAATCATCAGTAATATCCTGATAGATATGAACAGCTTGTATGAAATTAACACCTTCAATCTCTTTTACAAATTCAACAGCATCCCCACCTTTACCACAAGACCCGAAACAGTACCAGCTTTCAGTGTCCTCATAGATTTGAAAGGATGCTGTCTTTTCTCCATGCAACGGACAGCAACACTTATCCCCGTTAAAGTGTGCCCCATAATGCTCTAAAATCTTCTTGATATTAGACAACTAATTTACTCCTCAGTCATAGTAATCATTCTTCATCTCTTCCAGCTCAACCATCACCCTCTCTTCAAGCAATTCAGCATACTCATTAGCAATGTCTTGAGCTTCTTTATCATTATAATGCATTTCTGTATCGTCTTCAAGGTATTCTAGCACATGGTTACACATGAATTCTAGGTCTGTATAACCATAACAATCCACATCTGAATCAGCATACCGCCCCATAGGCTTCTGAACATATAGGTAAGTGATTGTGATGTCAAATACGTAGCTGTCAACACAGATTTCTAGATCAAACGGGGTGAATTTAGGCATTAGGATTCTCCTTACAATCTGCTAGGATTTCTTCAATATCCGCTGCTTCGTTATCCATGTTAGCCTCACTACTCCACATAGCAGTTGCAGCTTTCTTCAGTGCCTCTCGTAGACGCTTGTTTTCAGCACACATCTTATCGCGTTGTTCTCTGGCCTTCACTTTCATATCATACTGCTGTTCACGATCACCCTGCAAGCTATCATAATCAGACGCCAACACAAATTCACGGGCCATGTAGAAATTATCCACATAAGATTCAAGCCAATGCCTCTTAACTTCACTCATTTTCATTCCTCCAATTCGTTAGTTTCTGTTAGATATTCTACAGTCTCTCCACACTCACTGTCAAACATCAATTCAACAACCTCTTTTCCTTGTGTATTTGACCCTTCAAAATCGTTTTCTAGCTCATCTAGGGCTACCCTACTGCTTCGCTCTTGTCGTCGATTATAGAGCCTTTTAGAAGGGACAGTAGAAGGGCGACAAGATTTGTGCATGTGGTGGGCTACAAAATTATTTTTCATTTCGTCCCTTCAATTTCTTAGCTTCAACAATGAATAAATAGATCGATGCGGTAGTGGCAATACTCATCCAACCCATGAGTTAAGTAGCCACCAATAAATCATTTATTTATCCTCTTAGGCTAATAAGATTTCTTTTTCAATCTCAGCTATGATAGAGCTTGTCAAGTTAATAACCCTATCCCCGTAGTCATCAGATTTTATGACAATATAGTTAGAGATTCTACGACCTAGTAGATGAATGGAAACATCGTGTGTCTTAGTGAAGGACTTGACAACATTGTCACTCTTATTTATCAGCCTAAATTTGGTTTTCATTTCATCTCTCCTCTGTCTTGATGTGCCCTATCATACCAGCTTTACACCCATTGTCAATAGGCTTTTCTAGAATCTTTTTATCAATCAGGCTTGACTCTGAGATTTCTAGGTGTATAATA
>JASBTZ010000005.1 GCA_030148165.1 Bacteroidota bacterium | reverse complement strand
GCTGGAAGGTTAAGTGGAGATGTTAGCTTCGGCGAAGCATTGAAATGAAGCCCCAGTAAACGGCGGCCGTAACTATAACGGTCCTAAGGTAGCGAAATTCCTTGTCGGGTAAGTTCCGACCTGCACGAATGGTGTAACGATCTGGGCACTGTCTCAGCCATGAGCTCGGTGAAATTGTAGTATCGGTGAAGATGCCGATTACCCGCAACGGGACGGAAAGACCCCGTGAACCTTTACTATAGCTTCACATTGGTATTGGGTAATTCATGTGTAGGATAGGTGGGAGACTTTGATGCTGCGTCGCTAGGCGTAGAGTAGTCGTTGTTGAAATACCACCCTTGAATTATCTGATGCCTAACCCCTTTATAGGGGGACATTGTGTGGTGGGTAGTTTGACTGGGGTGGTCGCCTCCAAAAGAGTAACGGAGGCTCCTAAAGGTACCCTCAGCACGCTTGGTAACCGTGCGTAGAGTGTAATGGCATAAGGGTGCTTGACTGAGAGACCGACAAGTCGATCAGGTAGGAAACTAGAGCATAGTGATCCGGTGGTTCCGCATGGAAGGGCCATCGCTCAAAGGATAAAAGGTACTCCGGGGATAACAGGCTGATCACTCCCAAGAGCTCACATCGACGGAGTGGTTTGGCACCTCGATGTCGGCTCGTCACATCCTGGGGCTGGAGAAGGTCCCAAGGGTTGGGCTGTTCGCCCATTAAAGTGGCACGCGAGCTGGGTTCAGAACGTCGTGAGACAGTTCGGTCCCTATCTGTTGTGGGCGTTAGTTATTTGAGAGGACCTGCCTCTAGTACGAGAGGACCGGGGTGGACGTACCTCTAGTGTACCTGTTGTGGCGCCAGCTGCACCGCAGGGTAGCTACGTACGGATGAGATAAGCGCTGAAAGCATCTAAGCACGAAACTCACCTCAAGATGAGATAACTTTTAAGGGCCGTGGAAGACTACCACGTTGATAGGCTACAGGTGTAAAGACGGTGACGTCAAAGCCGAGTAGTACTAATTACCCGTAGACTTATAGTCTGATTCTTACGTATTCTAATACTGCTTCAATCATCCGATAGTCATTTATGAAATTTTCGACTGTCCGATTAGCAGATTTTCTGATTCTTCAAAGAGTCAAAAATCGAAAGATCGAACAATCGACACCACAAAGTGGTGAAAGATTTTAGGTGTTTATAGCGGCAAGGTCCACCTCTTCCCATTCCGAACAGAGAAGTTAAGCCTGCCCGCGCTGATGGTACTGCCCTTTTGAGGGTGGGAGAGTAAGTCGACGCCACTTTTAAGAGCCCTCACTAGTAATAGTGGGGGCTTTTTTTATGTGTGTTATTGAATCCTCAAAAGGGTGTACCATTCTCTCGAGCACTCGGCGAACAACCTTCGCCGGCTCTCGGTCTTCGCAAGCTACGCTTGCTCTGGTACTGCAGAAGGGAGGGTGGGAGCGCATCCCGATTATCATCGGGACGACGCCACTTTTAAGAGCCCTCACTAGTAATAGTGGGGGCTTTTTTGTTGAATCAATTTAATAGCGAACGCCCATCACACAAACGTCATCTAGTTGTTCAAGTTCACCCTTCCAACTATTAAACTCGTGTTCAAGTAATTCTCTCTGCTTGTTCATTTCTTCATTCTTGATTTTCAGAAGAAGTTTTCTCAAACGTGCAGGCTTATATTTTTTACCATCTTCACCTCCAAATTGATCGGCAAAACCATCAGAAAAAAGGTAGAAAGTATCTCCTTTGTTGAGTTCAATTGTGTGCGTTGTAAATGGTTTGATGTTTTCAAAACGACCAACTGGTTGCTTATCAGCCTTTATCTCTTCAATATCCTCGGCACCTTGACGTATGATCCACAATGAGTTGTTCGCACCGGCATACTGAAGCTTGTTATCTTGAAGAGAGCAAAGTGCTATGTCCATGCCGTCATTGATTTCTTGCTTGCTCTTCTCAAATTGCTCCATGATTATTTTAGCAGTTAAATCTAAAATTGCACCGGGAACTGTTTCGTTGTATTCCCGAACAGCTCTGCTTAGACCATTTTTACAAAGCACGCTAACCAACGCTCCCGGGACACCATGTCCGGTGCAATCTGCTGCAGCAAATAGGATTTTGTTCTGCTCGTGTTCAAGCCAATAGAAATCCCCCGCAACAATATCTTTAGGCTTGTAAAAAATAAAGGAATCAGGCAATAATTTCTTAACCTCAGAGATGGAAGGAAGGATAGCACTTTGAATATTCTTAGCGTAACTTATGGAGTCGTAAATCTCTTGATTTTTCAACTGAATTAGGCGCTTCTGTTCACTGATTTCATTATTTTTTTTCTCCAGTATCTTATTGGATTTCTGAAGCTGTGCATAGGCGTACATGATAAAGGCAATCAATACCAGAACGATGACAATTCCTCCAATGATAACGCGCTTGGTACGTTCTACCTCACTAAGGATATCTTTTTCAGGAATAACAACACCAACTATAAGCGAATTCCCCGGTGACAATTTATGAACCATCATTTTCCCCCACCAGTATTCCTCTCCATTTTGATACTCAAATGCGCTGCGCGTTTTTTCAGCTGTTCCTTTCCAGTTGATATATGCGTTTGCGATTTCATCAATACCGAGTGAGTCAACGTGTGCCAAAATTGCCTTATCTATAGACATTTGTTCAATGATCGAATCATTCGGAAGGCCAATGTATCTACCTTCATTCGAAAGAACGAAAATCTTGCCATTAGGACTCACATTAAGTTGTTGAGTAAACTTTGAAATATCAGATAACGTTAAATCAAAGGCGAGTACTTGCAATTCATCATCAGCAGGTGATCTCCATTTTAGGGAAGCGGTCATTCCTACTTCTAATGTGGTATTATAGACATATGGTTTGGTCCAGTTAATAGCTGGTTCTTTACTTTTCATAGCACCGATAAACCAGGGTCGTTCACGGGGATCATGAGGAGCGGGTTTCTCCCATTCATTGATTTTGACGCATTTGCCTGAATCTGGTAGTACTTGCCAGTTAGACCAATGTTCAAGCATTCCCCATTCATCGATATGTACCACCCTATTATCAAAACCCGATCGACCTGGTAGAACATCATATTCATAACCATCCATTCTGGCAATTCCCATCGACGACATCTGAGGATGGTTTTTGATCATCGTTCCAAAGTAAATGTTCATTAACTCTGGTGTGAGAGCATCAAAAAAACCGAGCTTAGCTTGTTCTCTTGTTGCCTGTAAGGAGTTTTCTATCGGATCAAAAAAACCGGTTAAACTTAGCTCAGCACTTTGCATGGGTTTTTCAAGCAATGACTGCGCGAGTGATTTCTCTGTCTCGTTAATATCATAGATCAAATACGCCAATATTGAACTGGCGATGATAAAGATTATTAATGCTAGTATTTTGAGATTTATCTTTCTCAGCCTGATTGCTTTATAGTGATTCGGAAGCCCAAGTTACTAATCAATTCACTACTTTCAAAAGTGGATATTGCTCCTCATCTTGTTGAGCCCTGATATTAAATATTGCTAATACCAGCTATGGTAGCTTTCATTTCAAGAACTACCACTAGTTTAGACTGGCGAACAAAAAAAGAGTAAACGCCATTATAGAAAGCAACTAAAATCAATGGTCAATTACCATATCTTAGCAAAATGTATTACTTTAGAGCTGATTTAACTGTGAAGCATATGAAAATGACACGTTTTATAGTAATTGCCATTGCTGCAAGTACGATTGTATTTGGACTGAATTCATGTAATAAGGACAAAGAAGATCCAACTATTACCTTTCATCAACCATTCATGGAAGACATGCATTATATGGAAGGAACTTGGTTTAAAATGGAAGCCTATATAGATGATGACGCCGGCTTATCGAATTATGCGGTATTTATCACTGATTCCATAGGACTGAATTCTCTTGAACTAGATATTGAATTTCAATCAGATGTTGCAGGTACAGGATTTCTTCACAGAGATAGTATCGTAATACCAAACGGTACGGGTAGCTGGTACGACGGTTCTTACAATCTAAATGTTGTTGCAAAGGATGCTGAAGGAAACGAAGTGATTCAACAGCGAAGGTTCTTTGTAGATCCATGATAGAACTCACTCAATAATATTAAGCCTCGTGATTTTCACGGGGTTTTTTTGTATGAATCCTATTTTGAAGGCTCACAGAACCTTCGTACATTTACGAAAATTAAAAAAATTAATAGCTATGAAAAGAATACTACTATTTACAGCAACACTTTGCATAAGCGGTGTCGCGATGTCACAAATCACCGTGACCCAATGGAATGTGGCGGGACCTAGTAATATCGTTACCACGGACCGAGATACGCTGCCAACGGCGCCCGCTCCAACAGGTGGAGCGAATCAAACTTGGGATTATTCTGCGAATGTTACGGCCCATGAACAAGAAACGATGACCTTTGCAGCGCCTGGATGGTTGAATAACAGCAGCTATTTTCCTACAGCAACGCTTGGCGCTACTGACGCAAATGGATTTGAGATCTATTTGATTAATGACGCGTCATCACTAAGAACTGTTGGAATTGCAGCAGATATTTTCGGTACAGGTGACAAACAAATTTATGTTGATCCTGCTGACGTGATTGCACAATGGCCGATGAATTACAACAACGCTTACCAGACAAATTCTTACCAGCATTTCTCATTTGCTGGATCTGAAGTTGGTGCTCCGGTAGACTCGATCGTTCAGCAAACGTGGATCGAAAAAGATGTGGTAGTAGATGCATGGGGGTCGTTATCTACTCCTTATGGAACTTTTCCGGCTCTACGTAATAGCACCATGCAGATTCAGATTGACTCTACTTGGGGGTATGTATTTGGTATGGGTCAGTTGCTTAACGATAACATTGACACCAGTTATATGTATGAGTTTTGGACAGATGACGCTAATGCAAAATTCCCTTTGATGGAAATGTCTCATGATAACGCTGGCACGCTATACAGCGTTAGTTGGCTAACAGCTGCTCCCACACAGGGAATTAACGAGGTGGCTGGAATTGACGTTAGTGTTTATCCAAACCCAACATCTGATAATCTTTTCATAGACGTGTCTGATGAGGATATTGCTACGGTTGAGATTTATAACAACGCTGGTCAATTAGTTTCTTCAATTGAAGTGAAAGATTCTAAGACGACTATTGATGTAAGCGCGTGGGATAACGGCATTTATCTGTATAAGCTTAGAAACAGCTTTGGAGAAGAAGTTATTTCTGATAAGTTTGTCGTTCAGAAGTAAGCGATACTTATTATTATAATGAGAACCCGGTCAAATTGATCGGGTTTTTTATTTTCTGGTATTTTTCCATTTATCCAGACTGAATGTAAAGGTCGATCCAACTCCCAGTGTGCTGCGTACGCTAATTGTTTGACCGTGACTTTCTACGATTTTCTTCACAATGGCCAAACCGAGCCCGGAACCTCCTTCATTGCGGTTACGACTCTTTTCTACACGATAGAATCGCTCAAAAATTCTAGGAAGATCTTTGTCACCGATTCCCGGACCATTATCTGAAACTTCAATGGTGATGATATCCTCAAGGATGTAAAAACGGATGGTTGTTTCTCCACCATCCGTTCCATACGTGATCGAGTTGCTAATTAAATTCGTTAAGACCTGACTTATTTTGTTTCTATCTGCATGAACAAAAATCGGATCAAATTGCTTGGACAGTTTAAGCTTGATTTTTTTCTTCTTTGCTTTGATTTCAAATTCTTCGAAAACATCGCGAACAAGTTCTACAAGATCGAATTTGTTCATTTCTAAATTAAGCGCATCAACTTCCATTTTGGTGAGCGTGTCCAGGTCTTCCAGAATCGAAGTCATCCTGTCAGTTGCCTTGGATGCTCTCTCAAGAAATGATCTGTTAACTGTTTCATCTTCAAGACCGCCTTCCAGCAAGGTAAGTATGTATCCCTGGATCGAAAAAACGGGCGTTTTAAGCTCATGAGCCAAATTACCGATGAATTCTCTTCGGAATTCTGCCTGTTCTCGAAGCTTAGATATTTCCCGAGTCTGCTGCTCCGCCCAAATTTTAGCTTCTTTCTCCGCATTTTCAATGATATCATCATAAAGGCTGAATTGTTCATTTTCATTGGTGAACTTACCTTTACGAATCGATCGATATAGAATTTTTACTTTTTCAGTAATGAATTTCTTGATCAGAAAATAGAAAGTCAAATAAGTAACGACTCCGATCAAAACGGAAAAGAGTACCAGGATAAATCCAGAATCGCTAAAGTTATTTCGAAGAACAAGTAGACCGAAAAAGCACGAGAATACGACTACTACAGTCCCAACTAAAAGAATTTCAAACGGCCTTAGATTCTTCAATTTCTGACAAATTTATATCCAACCCCCTTCACGGTCTTAATATATTCGCCTCCGATTTTCTCCCGTAATTTCCGGATGTGTACATCGATTGTCCGATCACCTACAATTACATCACCTCCCCAAACTTCCTGAAGTATAGTGTCACGGTCAAAAACTTTGTCCGGACTGGTGAATAAGAGATGTAATAATTTGAATTCTTTTCTCGGAAGGTGCAGCGATTCGCCATTCATTACAACCTCATGTTTTTCTACATCGACAATCAAACCCAGAGAACTCGAATTCTCGTCAACTGCGTTTTTACCTCGGCGAAGAAGGGCTTTTATTCTACTAATCAGGACCTTTGGCTTGATCGGTTTGGCGACATAATCATCCGCACCTGCTTCCAATCCGGCAATCTGACTATAGTCCTCACTTCTTGCTGTTAGAAAGCAAATTGTAATATCCTGTGTCTTATCATCGGATCGCAACCTTTCACAGACTTCAATACCATCCATTTCAGGCATCATTACATCGAGTAGAATAAGATCGGGAATATGCTTCTTGGCAATTTTTATTCCTTCTGGTCCATTGGGAGCGGTATAAACTTTATAGCCTTCTTTACCGAGATTATACGATAATAACTCTCGGATATCCTCTTCATCATCTATGATTAAAATTGATTCCACTGCCTATAAAACTACGACCTTATTACAAACTTACTTAAAATAAACTGATAATATTGGAATCTTAAAATAGGCTATTTGGGGAGTTGATTTACTTTACTAAACCGTTTAACCAATGCGATGTCAGTACTGGCGTGAGTTATGCATCGCTTAATTGACCAATATTCGACCAATCTATGCGAATATTCGATACGAATCTTACTTTGCTAATTGAAGTCACATTTGAAAAAATGTCAAAAAGGACTTGGATTTTACATTTCTTCCACTAACTTTGGTACTGTAGTAGTAGGTTAGGTTGATTAGTGTAGCGAGAGTCAGAGACGCCAGTCTTTGGCTCTCGTTCTTATTTTAGGGGCTTATAATAGAAACAATAGGTAACCTAAAACTGAACCTCCAAGCACGATCCACATCGAACTGACTTTCTTAAACCCAAACACCAACGAGAAACTTACTGCAGCAATCGTAAATGTTCTCCAGTCGATTAGCGAATCTTGTCCCATTGTTACGAGTACAGAAAGCATAATTCCAACAGCTGCGACATTTACAGAATCCAGGAAGTACCCTAATAGTTTTGATTGACGCATTTTAGGAATGAGCGGATTTAATAACATCACGAACAGGAATGATGGTAGAAAAATTCCCGCAGTAGCTGCTAATGCGCCCCAGAAACCACCGAGCTGATATCCGATAAATGTTGCCGTTGATAAAACAGGTCCGGGAGTGAACTGACCTACGGCTATGGCATCGAGTAATTCTTGTCTGGACATTAGACCTGCCTCAACGAGTTCGGCGTCCAGATAAGCGAAGAGAATATATCCACTACCGTAAAGAATCGCCCCTACCTTGAGGAACTTCCAGAATACAGAAGATGCGACTACTTTTCCCGTAGCAATTTTTCCGGAGGATGTTAGTAGAAAAGGTATAATAGCCTTTGTCCCGGAAGAGTTTCCGTATGCCTTCATTGAAAAATACATGCTTCCCAATAAACCTGCGGCGAGTAAAACTTGTATTTCATTGATTTGAAGAAAATAACTACTCGCCAGAACGAGTACACCGATCACCCCCAAATCGATACTTTTTACGGCTTTTTTTCCAAGTTTTAAGACTGCCCCTGCGATTATTGCCAGCACGGCCGGTTTAATTCCAATAATGAACGGTTCAACATCGGGTAGTGTTCCATATTCAACGTACAAATAGGCCAGAATGCCGGTAATCGTAACTGCGGGAAGAATAAATGAAAATCCGGCAACAAACAGGCCTGGTATTCCTGCACGCTCATGACCGCAGTGCATAGTCATTTCTGTCGAATTTGGACCGGGTATCAGGTTAGTGGCTCCAATCAGATCCAGGAAGTGCTCACGCTTCATCCATTTCCGCTTCGTGATGATCTCATCATCCATCATCGAAATATGAGCGGCAGGACCTCCGAATGCTATGAGGCCCATCTTAAAAAAGACACCTGCAACTTCCAGTATTTTTTTCATATCCTCTGCATCGTAAAAAAGGGAGAGCAAGCCCTCCCTTTTAACCATAACCCTAACTAATTATTAATCAATATTTCTGTCTGCAATGTGCTCTGAAACATTGATAATATGATCACCTACTTTTTCCAAGGAGGAGAATAGATTGCTAAATATTAAAGCATTGTCCATATTTTCTCCACTGTGAACATGCTCAAGATGCGTGCTTCTTAACTCATCTCTCAGCTGATTTATTTCACGCTCTTTAGCGATTGCTTTATCGAGAGAAACAGAACCGTATTCTGAATTGAGGTTATAATTCATTATTTCAAACGCTTCACCTACCCTATCTAACATTTTATTTAGACCTTTTCGTTGTTCAGGTGATAAGTATTTCTTGTCTTCATCTTTACGTTCTAAAGTCTTACTAATCTGATAGAATATATCACCTATTCGTTCCAGGTCGGTGGATATATTCAACATACCTCGCATTCTGGTTGAAGCTTCATCACTCATTTCGAGCCGAGCAGTTTTACCTAAATAATCAGCTATTTCGACTTCAACTCTATCCGTGATTTCTTCATACTTTTCAATCTTGTTTAACATCTTATTCTTCTCCTTCCTCTCAGTTGAGTTTAAGTGAGTTTTTACAAACTTGTTCATCTTTGCCGTGATTTTACCAAATTTGGCAACCTCCTTCTTTGCTTCCAGAATACAAAGCTCAGCCGTTGAGCCAAGAGGACCGCTTATGTAATCCAGTTTGAACTCTTCATCTAGATCTCCTCTAGACCTAACAGTCCTTGTCGCCAGTTTAACCAACTGCGGAACGAACCAGATCATGATGAGCACATTAGCTGCGTTGAATAAAGTGTGAAACAACGCAATACCCGAATTTGCCATTTCCGTATTCGAAGCATCAAAGTTGGATCCACCTATAAAGTATCCAATAAGATTTAAGAATAACGGGAAAATTAATAACATCCAGGTAACACCTATGATGTTAAACATGGAGTGAATTCTTGCCGAACGTTTCGCATGTACATTCGCAATTAAGGATGCTATTTCCGCAGTTATCGTGGTACCAATATTCTCTCCTAATACCATAGCACATGCTACCTCAAATGGAATTGTCCCATTACTCACCATTGCCAGTGTTAATGCCATTGCTGCAGAAGATGACTGTATAACAATGGTTACCAAAGCTCCAAGGAACACAAACATTACAGGGCCGTACCAAACATCTTTGAAATCGATAAAGAACTGTACAATTGCAGATCCCTCGTCGAGAGATGGTACGGAGTTTTTAAGCGCCTCTAATCCTATGAATAAGATACAGAATCCAAAAATTGCACTTGCCCATGCACGTGCTTTTCCTTTTGATATAAATAGAAGTGGAGTTGCAAAGGCAATAATCATGAACGCATAGCTTGATATACTAACCTTAAACCCAAGTAATAATACGATCCAAGCAGTGATTGTTGTACCAATGTTTGCCCCCATCATAACACCAGCAGATTGCCGAAGAGTCAATAAACCGGCATTTACAAAACTGACGGTCATAACTGTCGTTACTGAAGATGATTGAACAATGGAAGTAATGCCAAATCCGGTTAAAACCCCTTTCACTCTATTAGAGGTAATAGAGCCAAGCATTTGGCGAAGTCGATTTCCGGCAGCCTGCTGAATCCCTTCGCTCATAACCTTCATTCCATAAATAAAGAATCCAAGTGAACCTATCAGGATCAGTAACTTGATGATACCCCAGGCTCGTTCTGTTTTGGTTTTAGCCTCTTCAGACCAAATCATCTTTTCTTTATCTTCTTTTACTTCTTCTACATTACCTTCAGTTGCAAAACCAATTTTAAAGTAATAAGATTCATGACCCACCAAATCTTCTATAGTGTAATTTGTAGCATCAATATCAATAGGCTCCGTGTATTTCCAGTCGCCTCCTTTGATACCGCTTTTGTGTCTCTTCTTACCTATTTTAGTATTGTAGGTAATGATGAGTTTAGCACCTCTTTCCTTAAGAATTTTGTATGCATCGTGATCTAGACTCCAGGTTATTTTAGCTGCTTCTTCTTCACCTGAAGCGACTACGTTGACAAGATCTGCTGATGTCAACTCATGAGATTCTACCTCTGTTGAATCACCCGCAAAGGTGAAGGATGATAGAAACAGGGAAAGAATCAGCAGGAAATTAATCTTCTTTAGCATCAATATAAATTTTACATTTTGTGCAGCGAAATTATCTTATTGTTTTCAATAAATTGCGTTTTAAATGTTACCAAAATATTATCAAATTTCTTCAAAATTAAGTTTCGGTTAACTCTGTATTAATCATGTTAATTCTACATTAATTCAGCCCATCTTTGCAGCGAACATGAAACAATAATCAGAATGAAAAAACTGCTAATATTTACGCTAACGATCACATTAACAGGTAATTTATTTGGTCAGGAGGTGACCAATACGAAATTTGGAAAAGGACTCTACAATGTCATTGCCGCAGATAGCTCTTGGAGCATGAAATTTGGAATGAGGTTTCAATCGCTTTATGTCGGTGAAACAAACTTTAATGACTCAACCGGCGTTGGAGCAAGCTCGAATCAGTTTTTGATTAGGCGAGCTCGATTAAAATTCGATGGATTTGCCTTCAGTCCGAAACTTAAATACAAAGTCGAGTTAGGTTTATCCAACCGAGATTTAGGAAAAGTAGATTCCAGAAACAACGATGCCCCCAGAATGATTCTTGATGCTGTATTGAAATGGAACTTTTACAAGAACTTCGTTTTGTGGGGTGGTCAAACGAAACTACCCGGTAACAGAGAACGTGTCGTTTCTTCAGCGAACATGCAATTTGTAGATCGTTCATTGTTAAATAGCCGTTTTAATATTGACCGTGATATAGGTCTACAATTACGTCACCACTTTAAATTAGGCAATAACTTTGTCGTCAGAGAAATGATCGCCATGTCACAAGGAGAAGGCAGAAACCTTGTGCAGGATAATCTTGGTGGAATGCAATGGACAGGAAGAGTTGAGCTTTTGCCATTCGGAAAATTTGAAAGTAAAGGGGATTACGTGATGAGTGCCATTAAACGTGAGGAAAAACCAAAGCTGTCATTGGCATTTACATATGATTATAACGACAGGGCAGTCAAGGACAGGTCTAATCAAGGGAGTTATATGATCGATGAATCGGGTGAAAATCTGGACGGTTATTTCCACTCGAATATCACAACGATCTTCGCAGATATGATGTTCAAGTACAAAGGATTTTCCATGATGGGAGAATATGCGATTCGTGATGCAGATGTTGTTGAGCATTTTAGTGCTGACTCCACATCTTCAGCAACAGTATATACAGGTAGCGGATTAAACTTATGTATGGGATACATGTTTGAGTGTAATTGGGAATTAGCTCTCAGATACACGCAGATTGATCCTGCAGAACTTACCGGGAAAGCAGCTCATCAACAATATACTTTTGGTATTTCTAGATTTGTTGTTGGGCATGCATTAAAAGTTCAGGCAGATGTTAGTTATTTAGCAACGGATGATAGTCCGGATAATAACCTGATGTATAGATTACAATTTGATATACATTTCTAGTAGCAGAAATTTAACTTCAAGCCACGGGTGACCGTGGCTTTTCTTTTTTAGCACAGTTTTAGATATCTTAGCTATCTATTATGGATATAAAGATCTTGCTTGTTGAAGATGATACCAGCCTGGGATTCATCATATCAGACCAACTTAAATCAGATGGTTATACGGTAACGCTCTGTTCTGACGGCGCAGAAGGATTTCAGCGATTTAATAGTGAGAAGTATCATATGTGCATCCTCGATGTGATGATGCCGAAGAAAGATGGCTTCACGTTGGCAAAGGACATTCGGAAAATAGATAAAGACATTCCCATTCTATTCCTCACCGCTAAATCGAATGACGAAGACAAAGTGGAAGGATTCAAGTCCGGAGGTGATGACTATTTGACCAAACCTTTCAATGTGGAAGAGCTTCAACTTCGCGTGGCAGCTATGTTAAGGAGAGTCAATATTCAGCCAGAGGCAGCAGAGGAAGATGTTTATCAGATTGGTGACTACACATTCGATACGACGAATTTTGAACTCACGCATGATAACTTTCAGAAACGCCTGACAAAAAAAGAAGCACAAGTCCTTAAAATGCTTTGTAAGCTTCCTGATCAGGTAGTTGCACGAGAAGTTATTCTGAATGCTGTCTGGGGTCAGGACGACTATTTTGTAGGACGCAGTCTGGACGTTTTTATAACAAAGCTTCGCAAATACCTCAAAGAGGATAGTCGCATTCAGATCCAGAATGTTCACGGAATAGGGTTTAAACTAGAAGTGACAGAATCATAATCATGGTCAGAATACTTCATTTAGAAACGGCAACAAAAGTATGTTCAGTGGCGTTGTCTGAAAATGGCGAGCTCGTTTCACTTAAAGAAGTATGCGAAGAAGGATATTCCCACGGTGAAAAATTGACGCTTCTGATTGGTGAAGCAATGGATGAAGCTGATTGGGAATTCAAAGATCTAAATGCGGTAAGTGTAACGGCTGGTCCGGGTTCGTATACAGGACTTCGGATTGGAGCGTCTACTGCGAAAGGCATCTGTTACGCTATGGATATACCATTGATCGCAATCGATTCACTCATTTCCTTAGCAGCAATTGCCAAAGAAAAGCATGGCGACATAAACCTGTGTCCTATGATCGATGCCAGGAGAATGGAAGTGTACAACAGTATTTACGATCAGGATTTGAATCGGATTAAACCAATAAGTGCGGATATTCTGGATGAGAGTACTTATTCTGAGTTCGATCCCTTCGTCTTTTTCGGTGATGGTGCTGAAAAAGCAGATGAGCATTGGAAATCGAGGCCATCCTATTTGGATTCATCAATTCAATCTTCTGCGAAGGGACACATCCAACTGTCGATTGATAAATATCGAACACGAGATTTTGAAGATGTTGCCTACTGGGAACCGTTCTACCTGAAAGATTTTGTTGTAGGAAAGAAGTCGACCTAATCCTCGGTTACATATTCCCAGTCCTTGATTGCTTCAAATCGTGCCTGAGCCTCTTTATTGGAAGGGTGTTGTAACAATGATTCAACATCAACAGCAGGAAGCTCGTCAGCCAATAGATCCTCCCGTACATAGATAAAATTAAAGCCGAGAGCGTTCGCGCCAACCAAACGATATCCCTTCTTCTTAGCAAGTTTGGTCATTGCAACAGGTGAGGCACCATGATAGTCTGGATGCTTCCCCGGGTACATATAATCAGGATCGTACGGAACAATGATATCGTGCATGCCAAATTCGTTATGCGTTTCGATGATCACCACCTGCGGAGAAACTACATCGATTGCCTTCCAGACCCAATAGTCATTCCCATCTATGTCAATTGAAAGTAATCCGATTTCACCTTCGAAGCCGGCTTCTTTGATGAGGTCATTGATATTTTCGGCTGTGATCATAGCCTTTTTGAAAATCGGTGTTTTGGATGCCGGATTCGAGTATTTTTCGAAGAAGTATTTCCCGCGGCTCAACGCTTGTTCATTTCCATCCATGAACAAACCAGTGAAGTCATGATTGTAATACAAATTCGCTGAATTACTGTTGACACCGTCATCCGATCCGAATTCGATGAACGTTCTGTTAGTAAAACCGATTAATGCGAATAAATAAAGAAGTAATCCGTCTTCTTCAAATTGTGAAAACAAACGAAATCCGGTTTCTTTAAAAACGGGGAACTGTCTGGATCGAAGTGCCTGACGATACATATCAACCAATTGAATCTGTTCCACCCTTATATTAGGAGCAAAGCGTTCCTTGATCACATAGTACTTAAAGTACTTTTTCACGATATGCTTTAGCTGTTTTTTCACGCAATCCCAAATGTAGCTATTAATCTAGTTTTTAAAAGAACCAGGCTAAATTTGTAACCATGAATTCATAGATTCGTTATGCGGACGAACCATTACAAAAATTATGAAACTCATTTTCTCCATTACATTATCAACAATCTTTCTATTATCATTTTCAATTGCAAAAAAGCCAAACGGCAAAACCGCGTTAAAGACACTGCAAAATTTTTGTGTGTATGTACCAGGTGGAAACACTGTTCTTGAAGGCGACACGGTATCCGTACAAGGATTCTATATGAGTCAGGAAATAACCAATCTTCAGTATGCTGAGTTCCTTGCGTATCTTGAAAGAACCGGTGAAACAGAAAAGTTGAAAGTAGCAGCTGTCGATAGTACTAAGTGGTCAACAGCTTTCAAAAAGGCTTCTCTGGATCCAATGGGTAGACACTATCATTCACATGCCGCATATCATAATTATCCTGTTGTGAATATCACTAAAGAGGGAGCTGAATTATTCTGTGAATGGTTGACAGAAGTGTACGACAGTCTTTCCGGTGGTGAATTGAATTTAAAATTTAGAGTTCCACTTCGGGCTGAGTATTTAAGGGCTGCCAGGGGAGAACATTATAATAGGGTATATACCTGGGAAGGAACAACGCTTTTTAAGAAGGATGGGAAGCAGGTTTTTGCAGGACAACTTCAGGCAAACTGTATTGCAAATGGGGCAGAATGCATAACCCGAAATAAGGAAACGGGTAAATTGGAATTTACTCATGCAGATTACCCTGAAATAGATTTTACAAGTGACGGCTCATTCTTATCCGCTCCGTCGGAATCTTACTGGCCAAATGAATTCGGCTTATATAATATCAATGGCAATGTAGCCGAAATGATTTCAGATGGCGAGCAGGCAGTTGGTGGGTCTTGGAATTCTCCAGGATACGACATTCGAAATGAAAGTGTCGTGGAATTCACCGAAGCTCATCCAACTGTTGGATTTAGAGTTGTTGCGTCTTATGTTGAATAGTGGTAAGTGATAAGAAGTAAGTAGTACGCCGGCAAATTATTTGGATTTGATGTACTTCATGAGTCCGAAAATCATTTTATTTATTTCAAGCAGCTTATTTTCAAGTGTTACATGATCATTTTCACTGATGTAGGAAAGATCCTTTGCAAGTCTTAACTGGGATCTGAGCTCAGAACATGACGCTTTTGAAACGTTGAGAAAATAATTGAATTCCTTCTTACCGTATCGTTCATGTCCTTCCACAATATTGGAAGTAACTGAAATGGCAGATCGCCTGATTTGATCGCGCAGTGCAAAATCTTTTTTTAATTCAGACTCATTAGTAAACCGGTAAATCTCTAAAACAACTTTGTGGGCTTTTTGCCAAACTAGCAAATCTTCATAGGTTTGGTACCCGTTCATAAGGATAGGTTAAATGGTTAGTCTTATTAAGTTAACACTTCTTATTATTACCCACAACACTTATCACTTACTTCTTACCACGTACTACGTACCACTAATTATTCAAACTGTTAATAACTTCATTTGAAATAACACCCATTGTTTCCCATTTTTGTATGTAATAAATCGGATACATTATGACACTCAAGGAAACAATCGAGGAAGTTGCGAAATTTCATGACGCATTCAAGATCGGGAACAACTTCGAACCAACTGTTGATTTGACAAAAGACGAAATTCTTTTGCGCTATAAACTCATGCGAGAAGAGAATGAAGAATACCTCGAAGCTGCTGAGAATGGTGATATGGTTGAGGTAGCTGATGCACTCGGAGATATGCTATATATCCTATGTGGAACTATTCTAAAGCATGGTATGCAGGATAAAATTGCTGAGGTATTCCAGGAAATCCAGCGTTCCAATATGTCTAAACTGGACGAGAACGGTGAACCAATCTATCGCGAAGATGGAAAAGTAATGAAGTCGAAACTGTATTTCAAACCGGATATTCAGTCCATACTGGCTCATTAATGAAACGCTTTAATCTTCGGGTATACGGTATCATTGAAGATGCTGAAGGAAACATTTTACTTTCTGACGAACGGCGCTTTAGAAGATCATTCACGAAGTTTCCGGGAGGAGGATTGGAGTGGGGAGAAGGGTTAAAAGAAGGACTCAAGCGGGAATTGATGGAAGAAATAGGCGTGGAGGCCGAAGTAGGTGAGCTTTTCTTTTTTAATGACTTCTTTCAAGAATCTGCATTCAACGAAAACGATCAGATCTTTTCCTTTTACTTTAAGATCAGGAATTGCCCCTATGACGAGATCAATATAGTCGAACGTCCGGATAGTAATGAAGAAGGTGAGTGGGTTAGATGGGTGTCAAAAGAAGATTTCTCTCCTGAGTTATTGACCTTTCCGATCGATAAAATCGTAGCAGACCTTATTTAAGCTTTTCGTTCTCGTGATGACGATCGTGATCGCGCTTTGATTTCTTTTCCAGATTTCTCGACAAAGCTTCTTCCAGATCGACTCCTGTTTGATTCGCCAGACAGATCAGGACAAATAGTACGTCAGCAAATTCGTCACCGAGGTCTTTTCCTTTGTCACTTTCTTTTTCGCTCTGCTCACCATAACGACGGGCAATGATTCGGGCAACTTCGCCAACCTCTTCCGTGAGCATGGCCATATTGGTCAGCTCATTGAAGTAACGAACCCCATGTTCCTTGATCCACTTATCGACAATTTCCTGTGCTTCTTTGATCTCCATATTAGTCTTTTTTCGGTGCGATCATGATGTCGAAACCAATGGAATGAAAGTACATACGATCATTTATCCCATAGCCAAAAGTATAATCCAGTTGGATGTTGTCTTTTAACAAATAATATGCTCCAGCATCCGCACTTAATTCCTGAGGATATTCGTAATAACCAGCGAAATAAGACTGACTGTGAAGCCCATAACATTCAGCAAATACGTATAATTTGTCGTTTAACTTGTTCGTGTATACCAATGATGCTGATAAAGTGATAACATCAGCTGGAATCTCCTGATTTACGGAATATCTTGAACCGACGCTATACCCGAGAGAACTTCGTTCGTTGAATTGGTGGCTAACATTAACGGAACCATATAACGTATGGTATTTGTTTGAACCCGGTTCAGGAAGAATATAATGACCGAGTACTGACATTTTAATTTTCCTTTCCGGATTGGCTAGTATCCCATACTTTAGTCCAAGCTCAACTGACCTGATACCGAAACTTTGAAGATTATTCAAATATCCTCCACTGCTGTACAGACCATTAACTGTTCTGAATTCCAGTCGTTTCGTTAATCCAATGCGAAATAGATTAAGCGGAATGTCCAGCGAATTAGATTTTGAATAGCGCGTGAATTGAATCCTTCCCTCGTATTGAAATACCCTAGGCTGAACAACCTCCGCACTTGGTGTCATCGATGGCGCATCCGTGCTGATCGTTTGTGCCCATGATAGCGTAGTCATCATCAAACACAAGGTGAATAGTGTCTTTTTCATCATTCTTTGTTTTTGGAGTCCATGATGATCGTAACTGGACCATCGTTGACTAACGAGACTTGCATATCAGCTCCGAACTCCCCGGTCTCGACAGATAAGTTACTAATATCTTTTAACTCTTGTATGAATTGCTCATAGAGTGGAATAGCCATATCCGGGTTAGCTGCTTTAATGTAACTTGGCCGATTTCCTTTCTTCGTCGATGCGTGCAACGTGAATTGGCTTATGACCAGAAATGATCCTTTGATATCCTGAATGGACAAGTTCATCTTTCCATCCGCGTCGTTGAATATTCTGAGATTATTCAACTTGTTCACTAACCACTCAATGTCTTCCGAATCGTCTTCAGATTCTATTCCTAAAAGAATCACTAATCCATGCTCGATCTGACCACTGATCTGACCACCGATTTCCACTTTGGCATTTTTCGCACGCTGAACAACTATCCTCATCAGTAAATGTTTTTACGATAGGTTTCACTTTGATCTTCTTCCATTAAGCGCACATACGATTGATACCTCGTCTCAAGAATATCGCCATCTCCAACAGCTTCCTTTACGGCACATTCGGGCTCCTGCAGATGCATACAGTTATTGAATTTGCATTTACCAAGTAATCGCCGCATCTCCGGAAAATAATGTGCGATGTGCTCTTTTTCCAGATCAATAACGCCAAAGGCCCGGATACCCGGCGTATCGATAAAATAGCCGCCACTACTCAGTTTGTGCATTTCCGCAAATGTCGTTGTGTGCTGACCCTGTTGATGAGCTTCGGAAATTTCACTGGTTTTAATGTTCAAGGATGGATCCAGTGAATTAAGCAGGGTACTTTTTCCTACTCCACTATGACCGGAAATCATTACTTGTTTATCCTTTATTTCATCTTTCAGAAAAGTCACTGAATCCGGATTGTCTGCCTGAATCTTATATCCCGGATATCCAATTCGATTATATAGCTGTATAAGTGCATCGACGTATTCATGGTCGTCTTCATTGTATAAGTCTGCCTTATTGAATAAGAGCGTCACCGGAATTCGAAAAGACTCCGCCGATACCAGAAAACGATCGATGAAAGCCAAATGTGTTACAGGAGAGTGAATCGTAATCATTAAGTAAGCACGATCTATATTGGCAGCGAGTATTTGTTGCTGCTTACTCAGATTGATCGATTTACGTACGATGTAATTCCTTCTTTTTTCGAAGTCTGAGATGATGCGATTACCCTCTTTGTCCTCCTCTTCAGAAACGACGACACGATCACCTACGGCAATGGGATTGGTCGTCTTCAATCCTTCCAGGCGCATACGTCCACGAATGCGACAATCCACCAATTGCCCATCGTCCATTTCGACTTTATACCATTTACCGGTAGATTTTAAAACGACACCGTTCGCTCCCATAGTTTCAAAGATAAATAGTTACGTGGATTGAACTCATTCTATTCTTTGAATAATCACTAAATTCGTTCCCTAAATACCCGTTACATGTCAATCGAGGTAAAACATTTGTTCAAATATTATGGTGATCAGGCTGCTGTCAAGGATGTTTCATTCAGTATTGCCAGCGGTGAAATCGTCGGTTTTCTAGGTCCTAATGGTGCCGGAAAATCAACGACAATGAAGATCATCACCGGATTCATTTCAGCTTCATCAGGTGATGTATCCGTGTGTGGTATGCCTGTTACGGTTGACACGCTGGATACTCGTAAGAAAATAGGGTATCTACCAGAAAACAATCCGCTTTACCTGGACATGTATGTCAAAGAATACCTGACCTTTGTTGCCAATATCTATAAGCTGGATAATGTTAAGGATCGCGTTGCTGACATGGTCAAGAAAGTTGGATTGGATGTCGAACAAAACAAGAAGATCGGGGCACTATCAAAAGGATACCGCCAGCGGGTTGGATTGGCGCAAGCTATCATTCATGATCCGGAAGTGTTAATACTCGATGAGCCTACATCAGGATTAGACCCGAATCAATTGGTTGAAATTCGTTCACTTATTAAACAAATTGGTAAAGAGAAAACAGTCATGCTTTCGACGCATATCATGCAGGAAGTAGAAGCCATTTGTGATCGTGTGATCATCATTAACAAAGGTGAACTGGTTGCTGATGATAAGGCGGGCAATCTACAGATTGAAGTACAGCATCAAACAGTTTATGTTGAATTTGATGGAAACGTAACTAAATCAACCTTAAAAAAGATCACCGGAGTTGGCAAGATCGAAAAGCTCGGAGACGGTTGGTTATTAGAGTCAGCCATTGAAGATGATCTTCGAAAAGCTATTGCAAGATTTGCACAAGAGCAGGATTTACTGACAATAACATTGAAGCAGGAAGAAAAGACACTGGAAGAAGTATTCAAGAACCTCACGAATAAATAAAATGGTCAAGAACTTTATCGAAGAACTTAAATGGCGCGGCATGATTCACGATATAATGCCCGGTACAGAAGAAGCATTGAATAAAGGGATGTCTGCAGGTTATATTGGATTTGATCCAACAGCAGATTCATTACACATCGGAAGTTTGGTTCAGATCATGATACTTGTTCACTTTCAACGTGCAGGTCACAAACCTTTTGCGCTTGTTGGTGGAGCAACCGGTATGGTCGGCGATCCTTCCGGTAAATCACAGGAGAGAAATCTACTCGATGAAGAAACATTGAATCATAATGTGGCCTGCGTTCATAAGCAGCTTGAGAAGTTTCTTGATTTTGATTGTGGAGCGAATTCTGCCGAGATGGTGAATAACTATGACTGGTTCAAGGATATGACCTTTTTAGATTTTATCCGCGATGTCGGAAAGCACATATCGGTGAACTATATGATGGCTAAGGATTCGGTGAAATCGCGTCTGGATACAGGAATGTCATTCACGGAGTTTTCTTACCAGCTTGTTCAGGGCTACGACTTTTACTATTTGAATAAGCATAAAGACTGTGTTGTTCAGCTAGGTGGATCCGATCAATGGGGAAACATTGTTACGGGTACAGAACTGATCAGAAGAAAGGGTGGAGGTGAAGCTTTTGCTGTGACTACGCCATTGATCAAAAAGGCTGACGGAACTAAGTTCGGAAAAACGGAAAGCGGAAATGTATGGCTAGACCCGGAGAAGACATCTCCTTATCAATTTTATCAGTATTGGTTGAATGCGACGGATGAAGACGCCGAGAATTATATTAAGATATTCACTTTGTTGAACAAAGATGAGATCGAAAATCTAATTGAACAACACAAGGAAGCCCCACACATGCGATTACTTCAGAAAAGTCTTGCTGAAGACATTACTATGCGCGTTCATGGTGAAGAAGCCTTAACTACGGCCATTGCAGCCTCTAATATTCTATTTGGAAAATCAACTGAGGATGATTTGAGATCTCTTTCTGAAAGTGATTTCCTGGCGGTGTTCGATGGGGTTCCGCAAGCAACTGTTTCAAGGGGAGAGGTTGAAGAAGGACTCGGAATCATTGATGCATTATCAGCGAGAACCGGTTTCCTTTCTTCCAACGGAGAAGCTCGACGTGAGCTGAAGGGTAATGCAATATCAGTGAATAAGACTAAAGTCAATGATCAGTTCAGAATCACTCCTGAAAGTCTGATCAATGATAAATATGTTTTACTCGGAAAAGGAAAAAAGAACAACTATATCTTGATAGTTGAATAGCTTCTTATTGCTTCACAAAGCGATATCTCCCGAGTCCACCTTCATTAACTTCTAGAGTATACGTGCCAGGCGCTAAATCTGAAACATCTAATTTCTGATTGACTTCGGTCGTACCTTGTAGTATCAAGCGACCTCTTGAATCGTAAATAGTGAACGCAAGTTCATTGTTAATACTGTTCGATTCTAATTGAATATAATCGAATACCGGGTTTGGATAAAGCGTCAATACATTGAAATCAATTTCATCCAGTCCAATTGTTGTGATGGCAACACATGCACTTGTGTCCATACAACCATTTAGATCAACCTGTACAGCATAGTTTCCATTCGCAACCGGTGAATAACTTTGACTTGTTTCACCAAGAATCGCAGCATTACCGCTATCGCAATCCAGCCATTGATAATTCGCACCATTCTGGTTCGCGGTTATCACGTTGGAGGTTGTTGCTGTTGTACTCACATCTGGCATAGGATTTACCGTTACGGTTCCTGACGAAGAGTTGCTAGCGCATCCGTTCAGTGTATAAACAACCGAATAAGATGTTGTTGTTCCCGGGTTAACCGTAATACTAGGTGTTGTTTCGTTACCAGGTGACCACAAGTAAGTTCCCCCACCTGCAGAAGGTGTCGCATTCAGAACTACGTCCTCGCCATTACAAATTGTTGCGCTGTTGACAGAAACGGTTGGTAATGGGTTCACGCTTATGTTCGTAGTAATAATACTATCACAACCATTTTGAGAAACTAAATTGGATATGTGTGTCTCATTCACCGTAATGTTATTCGATACTGTTCCATCCGGGTAGGTGTAACTATCACCTTCGCACAGTGAAACATTCTCAGTATAATTAAGTGTCGTGGCAACGTTCAGGTTAGTAACAATAGTCGAATCGCACCCTTGTGACGAGGTTAAATTCGATGTATGAGATTCATTAACCGTAATATTGGTAGCAACGGTTCCATCAGGATATACATAGGTTGATCCTGAACACACATCAACCGTTTCCGTTGCATTGTAAGTTGGTGCTACGCTAACGTTAGTCAAAACCGTGGAATCACAGCCAGATGAGCTTGTTAGATTCGAAGTGTGCGATGTGTTTCCGGTTATTGTTTCTGAGAATCCATCCGGATAAGTATAAGTTGATCCATCACATGCTGTCACGCTCTCTGATTCACTGTAAGTAGGATTAACTGACACATTTGTAACGATAATAGAATCACAGCCTGCTGAAGTCGTGAGGTTCGAGGTATGCGATGTCGCTCCGGTTATCGTTTCACTAAATCCATCCGGGTATGTGTACGTATCTCCATTACAAACTGAAACACTCTCGTTTGTGTTGTATAGTGGATTCACAGTCAGGTTTGTTGTGATGATACTATCACACCCAATACTCGATATTAAAGTTGATACATGATTCTCGTTAACGGTAATGTTTGTCGAAACTGTGCCGTCCGGATAAGTATAATCTTCACCTGAACAAATATTGAAGTTTTGTGTTACGTTGAAAGTTGTCGATACCGTAACAAAGGTCTGTATGATGGAATCACATCCGTTAATGGTTGTCAGGTTCGAGATTTGGTTTTCATCGACCGTAATATTGGATGACACCGTTCCATCCGGGTAAGTGTATGTGCCACCGCTACAAACATTCACGTTCTCAGTTAAATTATATTCCGGATAAAGAGTTACGTTGGTTACAATTACTGAATCACAACCTGTTGTTGCAGTTAGGTTGGACGTATGAGAGGTGGCTCCCGTTATTGTTTCCGAGAACCCGTCCGGATAAGTGTATGTCGATCCATTACATGTGGATACATTCTCTGACCCACTGAAGTTTGGATCCATTGTGACATTGGTTACAACAATGGAATCACATCCTGTTGATGCCGTCAATACAGACGTATGTGATGTGTTTCCGGTTATTATTTCCGAGAATCCATCCGGATAAGTATATAATGTGTTTTCGCAAGCGTTTGCACTTTCACTGGTATTGTAATTCGGTTCCATCGTGACGTTTGTCACAACGATTGAATCACAACCTTGTGCAGATGTTAAATTGGATGTATGTGAGGTATTACCTGTAATTGTTTCCGAGAAGCCATCAGGATAGGTATAGACTGTATTTTGACATGTACTAACACTTTCCGAAGTATTGTAGCTGTTATTCATCGTAACATTCGTTACGACAATTGAATCACATCCCTCTACGCTAATCAGGGCTGAAGTGTGAGCGGTATTACCTGTGATGGTTTCAGAGAAACCGTCTGGATAGGTATAAGTAGTATTCTCACAGGCACTAACATTCTCGCTCGTGTTGTACGCCGTAACCATCGTCACATTCGTAACAATAACCGAGTCACAACCATTGGCATCTGTCAGGTTTGATATGTGCGAAGTATTTGAGGTAATGGTTTCCGAGAAGCCATCAGGGTATGTATAAGTTGAGTTCTGACAAGCTGATACAGACTCTGAACCATTGTAATTTGGATTCATCGTAACGCTGGTCACAATTATGGAATCACAACCTGCTATCGTAGTTAGGTTTGATGTATGCGAGGTATTACCTGTTATGGTTTCACTGAATCCGTCAGGATAGGTGTATGTTGAATTTTCACATGCTGAAACACTTTCACTTGAATTATAGGCCGTTGTCATGGTAACATTGGTCACGATAACAGAGTCACATCCATTTGCTCCGGTTAGGTTTGAAGTATGTGATGTATTTGCCGTAATAGTTTCGGAGAAACCATCAGGATAGGTATAGGTAGTATTTTCACAAACTGAAACAGCTTCTGAGCCGTTATAAGCAGTATTCATTGTTACATTGGTTACAATGATAGAATCGCATCCGGCCGCAGACGTCAGATTAGATGTATGCGAAGTGTTACTGGTGATCGTTTCACTAAATCCATCCGGGTATGTGTAAACGGAATTTTCACATGCCGTTGCACTTTCAGATGAGCTATAAGTCGGATTAACAGTAACGGTTGCCAGTTCAGGTATACTTGTACATCCGTTCAATGTATAAGTAACCGAATAAGATGTCGTAGTTGAAGGTGAAACAACAATGGATTGAGTAGTCTCACTTGTTGGAGTCCAGGCGTAAGTTCCACCACCCGCTGAAGGTGTCGCTGTCAAAGTAACCGATTGACCATCACAAATTGATTGGTCGCCAACTGTAACCGTTGGCGTTGTTTCGATAGTAATATTCATGGTTGTATTGTCACAGCCATTCGCGTTGCAAGCCTGAAGGGTTACTGTATAGGTTCCTGCAGTCTGGTAACAAATACTCGTTGGGTTTTGATCTGTTGAAGATGTGATATCCGCTCCCGGAAAGGACCAACTCCATGATGTTGGTGAATTTGTACTATTATCTGTAAAGTTGATGCAGGTCCCTTCACAACCTTGTGAAGTTGATGAGGTAAAAGCAGCTGTCGGAGCCATGGTTGGTGCTTCATACCATTGTGCTATGTAATTCATTGGTCCACCTTCCGCTTGTGTATAAGCTCCTCCTGCGAAGAAAATTCCATTCCAGGTCATAGCAGATTTTACATATTCGTCTATTCCCACACCGTCAAATCCTCCTCCCATTGCAGTGAAGTTGGTTCCATTCCATTTAGCGATTTTTTGAGCAGGCACACCATCGGCAGTGGTAAAATGACCTCCAACGATTAAGTCACCATTGTATTCGTAGATGGCTCTACAGTATGCCTGTGGCACTTGCATGGAAGGGTCGTCAAGACCAGTTCCAAGTGGATACCAATTCTGACCATCGTACATAGCAACTCCAGACATATTGAAGTCTTCGGCAGCAGCATCACCGTCCCATAGTTCCGGGAATTCTCCTCCCATGTACAGGTTTCCATCGGTTGGATGAACAAACAGAACGCGTACGGTTTCGTTGACACCACCAATCAGGTCAACACCGGAGTTTCCTCCGACCCACTGGTTTCCTATGTCATCCCATTTTACTAATCCATCCAGTGGTCCCTGACCACCAATGTTATTGAAATCTCCTCCTACCCATAACTCTCCATCATAGACCGTCATGCATCGGACATCATTGTCCATATCCAGAACTCCTCCCATTGATTCGAAGGTTTGGGTAACGTCATTCCATCTAGCTACCCGGTTAATAGCGACACCATTTGCAGCTGTAAAATCTCCGCCTATTATGAGGTCACCGTTATAGACGGTGCATGTCAATACATCATTATTGAAACCCTGATCCAATGCCGACCATGTGGTGCCATCCCAAACAGCAACACCGTTACATCCTGCACAGGGCTGAAAGTTGTTCCAGAAATCACCTACGACAACTAAATTCCCATTCCAGACACATCCTGCACGTGCAACAATTCCGACTCCACCACCCAGGTCAAACCAGTTTGTCCCATCCCAACCAGCAACACGGTTAAATGGGTTATTAAATGAGCCCAGGTTGATCAAATTTCCATTCCAAACAAGCATTCCATGGGAACTATTATTTGTGCCTCCTCCAACGTCCTGCCAGGTTTGAGAATAAGTGAATTGCACAGCCAATAGTGCAAATAGGGATACCAGTAGTGTCATAGTTAGCTCTTTAGCGGCTTCAAGATAATCAATTTAATCGTTTAAGTCAACGATTCTAAAGACGTAATTTCAGTAAGAAACGTTGTATAGGAAGAGGCCATGTGCAGGAACGGAAACGGATGCTTCGCTACGATCCTTTGCTTCAAGTATTGATCTGACATCTTCAGGTTGAAGTTTTCCAGTTCCGACATCGACCAAAGTACCTACTGTTGCACGAACCATGTTTCTTAGAAATCGATCGGCTGTGATCTCGAAATAGGTTCGAAAATCATCGATTTGAATCCATTCCGCCTGGCGAACATCACAGATGTTCGTTTTGGCATCGGTATGTAGTTTCGAGAGCGACGTAAAATCCTGTTTGCCAATCAAAATAGTTGCAGCCTCATTCATGGCCGCAAAGTCAAGTTGCTGAGGCAAATACCAGGAAATATCAGCCAGGAAAGGGTCTTTCTGATGATGGATGTAATATCTGTACGTACGTTCAGTGGCATCGAAACGCGCATGCTTTTCATCATCAACTTCACGAATGGCATGAATAGCAATAGAATCTGGTAGCATGCGATTCAACTTAAATCTGAATTGATCGACATCGTCGATTACCGGAAGATCAACGTGAAAGACGTAAAAACTGGCATGAACACCTGTATCTGTTCGTCCGCATCCAACAATCGGATATTCTTTTTCTGAATGGATTAAAAACAACTTTTCTTCAATGACCTCTTGAACTGAAATCGAGGTTGGCTGTCTTTGCCAGCCGTGATAATCTTTGCCGTTATATGAAAGTTCAAAAAAGTAACGCATAAAAAAGGCATTCACTGGGAATGCCTCAAATGTATTCAATTTATGTTATTTCGACTTTGGAATTTCAAATCCTGTAAGATCGATCTCATAGATGTCGAGACTCGCTTTACTTCCAATGATCTCCAAGCCTGAAATATAGGCTTTGTTCTGATCCTGAAGATATACGAAGTGCGTATCATTATTCACTGAATTAATTCCCGCTCCAAGATTAATCGGATCGCTCCACTCATTTCCTCCAAGGTTTTCAGTGACGTAGATGTCGTAACCTCCCATTCCTTTATGACCATCTGAACTAAAGAACAAGTATTTACCATCTGGTGTAACATAGGGTGTTGTCTCTCTTGCAACTGAGTTCACATTCATAGGCAAGTGCACCGCTGTTCCCCAACTTTTTCCATCGCGTTTAACCATGAAAAGATCCGTTGAGCTTTTCGCACCAGTACGATCTGATACGAAGAACATGGTGTTTCCATCTGCTGTTAATGTTGCAGCACCTTCGTAGAAGCTCGTATTGATGGAATTGTTTTTGATCGGTTTTGGAGTATTCCAATCGCCTTTGTTATTCTTTTTGATTTCGCACAGATCAGAACTGCGAGTTGGCTTTTTAACATCCGCATCAGCCGTGTTATTCAGCGTGATGACTCCCCAGCTTTCATCTTCGTAAAGATAATTTAAGGCGTCAAAACCATTAGAATTAATTCTGCCAAGTTCATTCGTAATACTGTCCCAAGCTTTATAGTCAGGGTCGTAAACTGCCCGGTAGATGTCTTCGAAGTACTGCTGGTCGTCTGGATTCATACCACCTCCGGTAGTACTTGACCGTCTGGAAGTGAAGTAAACTTTGTTCGGATCAGACGTTGGAATAATCGAATAATCGTGAAAACCTGAATTGATAGCTCCCGGAAGTCTTTTTTTCTCATACTCCACACCAGCTGCAATGGCTTCTTTGGCGTATTTTGCCTCTTCCAATTTTTCAGCAATTCTCAGTTCTTTTATTCTGTTTTTGGGCAACCTTTCAAGAGCTATTTCATAATTAGCTATTGCTGTGTCCAAACTCCCCAGACGGTGATACGTTTCTGCCAGAAGAAAATAAAGTTCATCCGTAACTTTATCTTTACCAAGTAATTCTGCCTGATCAGCGTATTTTTTAGCATAACCATAGTTGTGCAATATGTAATGGCACTTTCCAACCCAATATGCAGCCTTCCAGCTATTCGGATCCTTCACGCTTGCTTGTCTGAATTTGATCAGTGCATCTCTCGTTTTTCCTTCATTATAGAGTGCTCTACCCTCTTCAATTATATATAAAGCGGCTGTTTTATCGACCAACGAAGTTGTCGAATCAGGCGGAAGTATCTCCGCTCCAAATGCCGATGTGGTATATAGCAACGAAGTAAATAGGATCAATAAGCAATTAGTTACTTTCATCATGTCTTTAGTTTCGATTTAATGAGTTCAATAAAGCCAGGTTAATGGGAAATAAAAGTATACTTTTTTAACGAATTATTTCTTAACATTTTCCACTTTTTGGGAGTATGGGTTGCTTTTCAGGTCAACAAGTTCGTCCATGGCTATGGTTGAGGCTACAATAGCTAATATTGCGGCAACGGAAGCACATATCCACAGGAACAGATGTAGAAAGAAATTACCCAACGTTCCACCCGGGTCAGTGCCAAAATCGGACCAATCGAATAAAGCGCCCAGATCTACAGGCACAAAAATTAACAGTGAGTATATGCTACCAATGGCTATTGCCAGTCCTCTGTGATTCCTTACGAAAGTGATGCTTTCGTCGACATCCAGGCGAAGCCTTTCATTGATATAATCTAAAAATCCGAAACCATAATAGAAGAATCCAATTGCAAAAGTAAGATAGAATATCGGCGAGGATTTTGGATCATCCCATCCCAGTCGTGCTACGACATAGACAATAAATACGAATGCAAAATACCACATCATATTCCTGATGACAATACGGGTTGCGCGGCGGATATCATGAATCAGTTGCTTCATGCTAAAAGGATAGGTTTTACCTGTCAGAATCTTCTCAGTCTTCATCGATATAGAAGAAATCAATGGAGATAAAATGATGACTACCAAATATTTTGCGAATTCCATCAACATGACGGCAATGGCAATCTCAACGATAACCCAAACGAAGTACCATACGACTTCATTCATGTTTTGTACCTTGGGTTGGATATAATGACCCTGTACCATAGTCCCCAGCTTATAGATGATAAGCATCAGAACAGCAGGGAATACAAAGTACCAGTACAATCGATGTTTAAAGATGAATTTGATCGCCTTGTAATAAGATCGATAGCCCAATAACATATTTCGCATGAAGCGCATGGTCAAAAATAAACAAAGCAATTCAAATCTAATGTTTCAAAGGGCTTTTGTATCTTTGAAGCTTCACTCTATTATCAGGTCGTATGAATTTTTCAAGCCTAACAGCAATTTCTCCAATCGATGGCAGATACCAGTCCAAAACAAATGAATTACAAGCGTATTTTTCTGAATTCGGACTTATCAGATACCGCGTTATTGTGGAAATTGAATATCTCATTGCGTTGGCAGAAAAAGGTATTAAAGGAATGGAGGATTTTCCTGTTGACAAAATGGAGGATTTGAGATCTGTTTATAAGTCGTTTACAGAGGATGATGCACTTTGGATCAAAGACAAAGAAAAGATTACGAACCATGATGTAAAGGCTGTTGAGTATTTCGTCAAAGAAAAAATGAGACAAAACGGACTGGATAAATACCTCGAATTTGTACACTTTGGATTAACGTCTCAGGATATTAATAACACATCAGTTCCATTATCATTGCGTGATGCGGTTCAAGAGCAATACCTTCCCCTTTTGGATCAATTGATTTCCGTATTAGATGGTTACGCTAAGGAGTGGAAGGATGTTCCAATGCTTGCCAAAACTCATGGACAACCAGCTTCACCTACGAGATTGGGTAAGGAAATCCAGGTTTTTGCAGAACGACTAAAGGTTCAAAGGGAACAACTTGTAACAGTTTCGTATTCAGCAAAGTTTGGAGGAGCAACGGGAAATTTCAATGCACACCACGTTGCTTATCCGGATGTTGATTGGGTTGGATTTGCCAATGATTTCGTTAATGGGAAGTTGGGACTAAACAGGAGCCAGACAACTACTCAAATTGAACATTATGATAATCTTGCAGCCTTGTTCGATAATTTGAAAAGGATCAATTCTATTATACTTGATTTGAACCGTGATATGTGGACTTATATTTCCATGGAGTATTTCAAGCAGAAGCTGAAAGAAGGAGAAGTGGGTTCATCGGCAATGCCTCATAAAGTAAATCCAATCGACTTTGAAAATTCAGAAGGTAATTTGGGGATAGCTAATGCCATTCTGGAACACCTTTCAGCAAAGCTGCCTGTTTCCAGATTACAACGTGATCTTACAGATTCGACAGTACTGCGAACAATTGGTATACCATTTGCTCATACCTTCATAGCATTTAAGTCAACTTTAAAAGGCCTCGATAAACTCTTGTTGAACCGATCAGCATTCGATAGAGATTTGGAGTCGAACTGGGCAGTTGTAGCGGAAGCTATTCAGACGGTTCTCAGACGAGAAGCTTACCCGGAGCCTTATGAAGCACTTAAAGGGTTGACCAGAAAAAATGTGGCGATCACGAAAGAAATAGTTCATGAATTCATTGATAATCTGAATGTTTCGGATAATTTGAAGGAAGAACTTAAAAAGATTACGCCACAGAATTACACGGGGATTCAACTAGTACAATAAGTTTGATCAAACTCAGAAAAATAGCGAAAGGTAGTATTGCATTAATCTGCGTGCTGCTGGTTAAACCGGCCTGCGCTCAGGTTCCGGAGATTCAATGGGGAGAACTTGACCTTAAAAAAGGCAGTGTGATTCACATTTTACCAGCAAATGATCGGGAATTCTATGCTTTGAGGTGGAGTGGAGGAAACGCACTTGGTAGTTACCGCATTACTCGTCACGAAGAATTTGAAGTAGCCGATCATGGAAAAGTGAGACTGGTGGTCGACAACAGCATGGCCAATTTCGAAAACATTGAGATCGTCAATAACGATCTGGTAGTTTTCTTATCGGATAAAAAGGATGGGAAGAATCATCTTTATATGAAGAAGTATAGTCCGGAAATTAAGCCGGTTGGAGAAGATATTCATCTCGCGAGCTTTGATTACGGAAGGGGTATGCGAAAAGGGTACTTCGACGTTATTCGTTCAAAAAATGAAAAATATTTTGCGGTAGTTTGGGAGATTCCTGGAAAGGGTGATAACCGTTCTCGTTACGGATTTAAAATATTCAATAACACACTCGAGCTTATTAATGAAGGGGATTACCCGCTGCCATTTGAGCCTGAACTGGTAAAAGTTCATAGTCATCATATTTCTGATAATGGCGAGTACTTTTTGGCCATGACGGAGTATACTAACGACGATGAGGCCGGATTCCTGCAGGACAGAAAGCGATTTAAGGCAGTTCATATCTATCACATCGCAGAAGACGGTTTGCAGGATTTTAAGCTTGATCTTGACAACAAAAGAGTAGAAGCTATGGCCATGTCTTCTGATGAGAATAGGATCTTCACCATTACCGGAATATATGGACATAAAGATGAAGAGGGAATAAAAGGGGTATTCTTTCAACATCTGGATTACAGTAAAGGCACTGTATTGAATGAGGGCTTTGAGGAATTTGCAAAGGATTTCATCACTGAAGGCTGGAGTGAGCGAGCTATACGTAAAGCAAATAAACGAGAGGAAAAAGGCAAGGGCGAACCTCAGCTATATAACTACCGCATGCGAGAAGCGTTGACGATGGAAGACGGAAGCATTGTAGGAACGCTGGAACAGTATTACGTTCAGGCTTCGACCTATTCGGATAGCCGAAACGGGCAGATGTCAACGACTTATTATTATTACTACAATGATATCATCGCTTATAAAATAGATACGACGGGTAAATTCCAGTGGATTGAAAAAATTAGAAAGTATCAGGTTTCTACAAACGACGGCGGGCCGTTCAGTAGCTACGAAGTCTTTTTAAGCAAAGGAAATTTGTATTTCATTTTTAATGACAGCTTTGAGAATTACTCTTTAGATGGAGAATTTTTAGATCCCGATAAGATTCACATGGCGACCTATTCCAGAAAGAAAAATGTTGTGGCAATAGCTGAGTTGAATTTGGCGACAGGTACTCAGAAGCGACAAACCTATTTTGATCGGGATCAAATTGGAGCAATCGCTGTACCAAAACTATTCAGGGTTGATCGGCTAAACAAACAAATGATTATTTATACCATCCATGGTAGGAAAGAAAAGTTTGGTCGCGTGAATTACGATTAAGCTAGCGTAGTTTGGAAATTATCTCAGCCTTTTCTTCTTTAGTGAATTGATGATCTGGAATGGCGCTGAACGAGCGCGTTATCATTCGATCAAGGATTTTACTATCATGTGCGTATTTCCTGCAATTTTTACAAATACTTAGGTGCAAGCGTATGGCAATTTTTTCGCTAACCGTGTTTCGCACAATCTTGCCTTTTTCAATATTTTCCGTAACCTTTTGACAACCCATATCAATGCTTCTTTTCTAAACAATCTCTAAGTAAGAGTTTTGCTCGATGGACGATCACCCAGAGATTAGATGGGCTGATCTCATATTCCTTACACACTTCTTCACTTTCCGCTTCATCGAGATATTTTGAGGTAACAATGCCTTTCCATTTGCTTGGAAGGGTATCAATACAATCATGCAACTCCTGATAACTTTCACTGCGTTCTATTTCAGATTCAATATTTTCGAAATCCGAATGATGGATAGTATTCTCCAGCCAGTGTTTGTGTTTCGTCTCCTGTTCGAAAAATTGCGAAGCCGGATCGGTATAACGCGTTTCCGCTTTCCTCCAATGATCAATGATCTTACGATTAAGAATGGCAGTCAACCAGGTTCGTAGGGAGCTTCTTTGTTCGAATGAATCGATCTTACTGTACGCTGACACAAAGGTATCCTGAACCAGATCCTTCGCTAATTCTAGATTGCGCAGCTTCAACATAGCGAAAGACAAGAGGTAATCGCCATGTTCTTCTACCATATTATCTGGAATCACGTTCTGACTCATGTTTTCGACACTAGTTTTCTGAACCACTTAACCGCAGTGTACAATAAAAGTAAAACGGAGACGAATGCGAAACTTCTCCCAAGTACGTCTCCGTACATAGTGTAAAAACTTTGTTCGTCGTTAAGATTCACATTTCCTTTAATAACATCCGGAACCCACCATTCTGTTGGTTGTAGGATATCGCCGCGTTGATTTACGAAGCAACTGGTACCTGTATTAGCTGAACGAACCACACTGCGACGATTTTCGATCGCGCGTAAACTGGCAAAGCTGCAATGCTGTCGGTATCCCGGTGTATCCTGCCACCAACCATCGTTTGTTCCAATACATATGAGCTGAGCGCCCTTTCTGCACTGTTCAGCTATGAACTCGCCAAAAGCGGACTCGTAGCAAATGGAAGGGGCGATCTTCAAGCCTTCTATTTCAAATATTTTCGGTTCCTTTTCGATTCCCAGCGTCCCCGTTGTTCCTCCCAGATCGATGGAAAGGTCTTCTAAAAACGGAAGTTGCGCACTAAACGGAATTTTCTCAACACCCGGAACAAGTTTCGATTTATGGATATAGTCCAATTGATCGTCATACATTAACAAAGAGGTGTTGTAGTTTTCTAAAAATAGCTGACCATCGAAGCCAATTGGTCGAGATGCATGCGAATGTTTACTGTTAAATACCCGGTAGGTAGACGCTCCGACCAAGATGGGCACATTATACATTTCTCGTTGATGCTCTTTTAGGTAATGATACATATACGAGACATGAAAATCTGCCTCGTTAAGTGAGTGGTGAATTTTGTTTCCATTTTGATCGAATTCACCACTTAGTGCTGTTTCCGGTGCAACAATGAGTTTTGTCTTCGGACTTACTTTTTTCTTTGCAAGATTTAATAATTCATCCACTTGTCCCTTCACATCAAAATCCCATTTTTCATAGGGATCAATATTCGGTTGAACAGCAACCACTTCTATTGGATTAGACTTTTCCTGATAAGTGAAATAACTGATCAGCGATATGGTTAGCGGGATAACAAAGATCGTTCCTGCCAAATAGAAGATTGATGTCTGAACTTTCCATGTTTCATTGCGGAATAGTACATTTTGATAAGTTCTGAAAACGAGAAGGTTTATTATCAACACCCATAGCGATCCACCAAGAACTCCCGTATATGAGTACCACTGTACCCATGAAGGCAAGATGCTGAATATGTTTCCAAGTGATAGCCATGGCCATGAGCTTTCCCAGTTATAATGAAAGTATTCAAATGCAATCCAGTAGATAATAAGCCCGATATAGCCCTCCTTATTTCCAATGTATTTCTTCGTTAAGTGGAATGCATAAAATACCAGTGCCATTAGCAGACTATTCGCAAAGAAAGCCATTACCGCCCCTTCAGCACTCGCAAAATATACCCACCAGGTAGCACCGACATTATAAATGAAAAATGTAATATACGCATGCAAGAAAACTTTTCGCGAACGATAGTTTTGGTTGCTGATACTAGCTTCCACAAGAAGTAGTGGAACAAGTGCAATGAATCCGACAAGTGTCAGGCTTCCTGTAAATGGAAAGGAGAGTACAAGTAGAACTCCGGATAGTACACTGAGCAGGTAGCGGTGTTTTCTTTTTAGGTGGGTCACTAAGGTTTCGTTCAAATGTTCTTAAACAGCAGGTTTCTCTTCAAGCAGTTCCTTCAGGTTATTTAATCCTTTCTCCAGATCCGGCCCGAGCTGTTCATCAAAGTTGATAAATAATTTCATAACATTGAACGGATAGGGAATTTTTCCTTTAAACCCCCAATCAACCTTGGTAAGGTTTCCACCTAGATCTTCTGTGGACATGTACGCTTTTGAATTCATTTCATCGGGTTCTTTAAATCGAAGTTCATAGTCGATGCGAACACCTTCTTCGACGCCGATAATCTCCTGCTCACCCACACCGACATTGGCACTATCACTTTTCCATGCCGAAACAAATCCGACTTCGCCATCAGTCCCTTCATAATTACGATCCATGTAGGGGTCCATCTCTGCCCATGCGCTGTATTCACTTTGATTTTTAAGATATTTAATGTAATCGAACACCTCGTCGTTTGAACGCGATATCTCAACTGACCGAACTACTGTAAAATTGCCATCAATGAACAAAGCAGCAATTAACCATAAAGCAATAATTGCCAAAATGAGAAACAAGAACTTTTTGAGAAGTTTCATGCAGTAGTTTTTCTATAATTTATGACAATAATTGACAATATCAAAATAAAAAAGGCCGGCAATGCCGGCCCTTTATTTTAGTTAAATATGATGGTCATTTCAACTCTTCGGTTTTTCTGACGGCCTTCCGGCGTATCATTCGATGCAATAGGCATCGTTTCACCAAAGTACAGAACAACGAGTCTGTCAGCAGCAATGCCATGTTCTACCATGAAGTTTCGTACAGCTTCTGCACGTTTCTTCGAAAGTATAAGGTTTGCTTGATCGTTACCAACATTATCCGTGTGACCTGCAATTTGAAGTCTCCATTCAGGCTTTTTAACCAGTACTTCTGCAAGCTCAGTTAATGAAGGCTTAGAAGCTTCTTTAATGATGTCCTTAGCAGTTTCGAACTCTAGGTTCTCAAATGCTGTCTTAAGGATCTCTTCAACTTCTTTCTCAATTTCAGGACATCCTTTGTTTGCTACAGTTCCCGGAGTACTAGGACATTCATCATCCTTATCAAGTACACCATCGCCATCTGTATCGATGTATGGACATCCATTATTTGCTTTTGGTCCAGGAATCATCGGACAAGCGTCATCCTTATCAAGGATTCCATCTTCATCCGTATCAGGCCAAGGACAACCGTTGTTTTCTTTTGGACCAGGAACTTCTGGACAATTATCGATAAAGTCGAATAATCCATCGTTATCTGTATCCGGACAACCGTTGTTTACAAGAGGACCAGGAACTTCCGGACAAGCATCATCCTCATCTTTAATTCCATCGCCATCTGAATCCGGACATCCTTTGAATGCTCTTAGACCAGGGATCTCAGGACAATCATCTTGAGGATCGATAATACTATCGTGGTCTGTATCCGGACATCCACCGAATGCAATGTCACCAGGAAGATCTGGACAGTTATCATCTTTATCCGGAATTTTATCTCCATCCTTATCCGGACATCCATTAAATTCGGCAAGACCCGGCTCTTGAGGACAGAAGTCATCCAAATCTTTAATTCCATCGCGGTCAGAATCAGGACATCCTTTGAATTCCCAAAGACCAGGAACTACCAAACATTCATCCAGATCATCTGATACAAAGTCACCATCAACATCACTTGGGTGACCATATAGAACAGGAACGCGCAGACCCAAGAATACTTGTGCCCCTCGTTTCTTCAACCCTGATGCAAATAATACACCCCAGTCGTTAAATCCAATTGTGATTGGCCCAAGTCTCGAGGCAACACCTGCTCTAAAGCTTGAATATTTGTTGTAAGAGAATGGGAAATACAATCCGAACCACTCATGATCGATTGCCGGAGTAATTGAAAATTGGTTCGGTACTCGAACACGGTGAGGGTTCTTTCTGTTTTGAAGCCCGATCGTTCCGTTAAAATTCAAATAAGCCCATTCCCAGATATGATAATCAAACTGAAGATTCACAGAGGTAGGAAGCGCCATAAAATAGGTCTCGTCAACATCCTCATTCGCAACCCAATCCGGATCATTTTCGATGTAGTAATTGAAGACACTGTCAACATCTTCTATTGATTCTACAGGATCGAAGGCTTCTCTGAAATCAAAAACTTTGTTTGTATTGACCGAGAAATCTCGACTTAAAGATCCCTTAGCGAACTTCATACCACCAATATCTAAAATGGAGAGTCCAGCTCTTAATTTGTATTTGTTCTTATCTCTACGCCATAAATCCTTTTCACCATCCATGTCGTATTTATACTCTTTCCAATCCGGACGCCATTCGTAAATGAATCCGATATCAGCACCAATACCAAACTTAGACTCTGAGCCAAGGAAATCTCCAATACTAAATGAGCCATCACCAAACTGTTCCATTTTAGCATCAAGATTTGTCGAGTGACCATATGAAACATCTCCTTTTAGATAGCTATAAGTCGAATCCGTGGATACATTATAGGAGAAGTTATCCGTGTGTACATAAGCCGAAGCAATACCTGAAAGCCATTTTAATTTTCCTCCAATTTTATAGTAGTGCTCATCAGCATCTTTCAAAACCTGAGAATAAATTAAACCGTATTCTGCCCAGGTCATGTGATTTAAATTGAATAATCCTTCGTCGAATTGTTGGTTGTGCAGCAATGACCCAAATTGTGCTAAATCTGAGCTATCCGATAGATAATCCAATTCCATTAATAAAGCAAGATTCGAGTTGACATCATCCAGATTTGTTATAGACCTAACTTTAATGGCCGCCCCAACTGCTATTTCACGATTAATGTGGAACATGAAGTTCGCTGCATCAATTTGGAGATTATTATAAACGCCGTGTGTTTTACCATCATTCGCCTGATAATTTCTTGTCAGATAGTTATCTGCGAAATCATCCGATGGTTCCATCCAGTCATTGTGTGGATTATCAGGTCCTCCTTCCGGATCACTCTTAAATGATTTGATCCACCATTTCGGCATGTCAACTGTTGTGAATGTCTGTGCATTTTGCCAGGCTGCAATCCCAAAGCTTCCCAGGTTTACGTCAACACTGTACCGTCCATCAACAAAACTAGCAGGGTTAAGGTCAGTTCCCATAACACCAGCATAGTTACTGTTATAGATTCCTAAGTAATTTTGTCCAAACGCACTTAATGAAAAAATGAGCGATGAGATCGTCATCGCCAAACGTAAAGTAGTCTTCATGTTTCCTCTTTTAGTTCTCAAAATATTGAATGACAAAGTCATCCACTATGGTAGTAATTTGTTTCTCGCCTCTGACTGTCTGTAGGTGAACCTTCTCTTGTCCTTCCAGTGACTGTTCCAACAGAGCATTTCCATCGGCACTATACAAATATACATTATTCTCTAAACCATCAAGGACAGCGATGCTAGTTTTTCCCAAATCATTGATATGGATGTCTACATCTGCTATTTCATTGAACGGAATACGGATTTGAGCGAACGGAAGCCCATCGATATTGAGAAAATGTAGTTCATTATCTGATCGAATAATGATGATCGGGTTTTTGGAACGTGTGTTAACTCCCAAAATCTTTCCATTTGCATAGGAGCCATATGGTGTGCGTTCTGCTTTCTGGCCTATACGAACTAAACGATTTTCCTGAATCGTAAAATGAATTAGCTCATTGGGGATTTTTACTGGGGTAGCTTTTGCACCTATTTCAAAAGAGCGGTGAATACGTTGCTTATCCATATCATACATGACAAAATCCTTATCATTTCTAAAACCGGCAAAGAGTCTTCGTTGACTTGCCCAAACATTTATCTTTTCCGTGATAAGAATATTCGCTCGGATCATGTTGAGTTCACCTCCTTTTGCATTGTAATGGATAACGTGATCCGCAGTGGCAATTAAGAAATAACTTCGACCTTTCCAACGGTAGAACTTAACCTCGTTAACCGCATCGTCATCGAGTTTAATCGGAAAACCAGTTGCTTGTTCACCTTTACTGTTCCACAAATAGATACGGTCTTTTGTGTTGATCAAAGTATATTCTTCACCATTTGCATGCAAATCGATCTGCTCTAGCTTACCAATGGGTTCTCCCTCAAAGGATGATTTCCACATTTGCTTGCCATTTGAAAATCCGGCTATTTCTCCACCAGATCCTAATAAGACAACGTTACCTTTGCCTTTCAAAACAACAAAATCTTCAACCTGAAACCCGCTAGCCATGTTAATGGTTGATGACGTTTCTGCTTGATTCTCGATTTCGATCTTACCGGCATGTGTTTCCATCACCTTACCCTGATAAACAGATCTTGATACCTGACCATCGGAAGAGATGCTTCGCTCTGACACATTTCGGGGAAGCAACCCATATACCTCCTTTGATTTAGCTTCAAATAATGCAATCGTGTTCCCTAGCTTGTAATCTGCGATGAACTGATCACAGGTGGTTCCTTTTGTTGAGATTACTACAATATCTTCTAACTGTCTTACTGTATAGGACCCTTTAGCTGGATAACTGTTTGTCAATGGCACTTCAAAACGATTTGTGTCGAACACCTGACTGAAATCCTGCAATACCAGCAAGGGGTCTTGCCCATCAATGAAGTCAGATATGATTACCTTTTCTCCTTTGTACTTGACTTCAACAAAACCATTATTCATCCATAAGAACATAGGACCTTTAGCAAAAACAGAATCGACATCGCTATAATAGTCTCGTTCATAAAAATGATAGGACGAGATTGCCCTGGAGATATATCCGGAAAACAGCTCCTGATCGTCAACCTTTTTACCGGCTTTAATAGCCTTATCTTTCGTGATAAAATTGATAAGACCTCCGTCTTTAAAATAGACATCTGTATAAGATCCAATTTCATTTTCATCTTTAAATCGTACTATCGCAGCGGAAGCATTCTTATCGTATTTGAAATCACCATTATTGGCTTCGTAATCAAGGTCTCCCTTCCATAAATAGAGGTGTTTTTTGAGAAATCGGATTTGGTAGCCATCAAATGTAAGTTCATTCTTGCTTGTAGTGCTGGTTCCTAGCAGTTCATCGATCTTTTGAAGATTCCACCCATCGTTTCGGATTAACAGGGCGTGCGGACGATTTTCCGATATATAGGCCCGATCAAAAGATTCCTTATTGATCTTGGCATAGAGTTCCCCATTGATCTTGCTATCGAAAGATTCAATTGCGGCAATCTTTGTTTCAATGGGACGTAGGACAATCAGGAGTTCACCATCTGCCTTAGCGAATAACTGTTCAGGATGGTACTTATTATCATCACTCATGATGTCCAGTCCAACATAGGCTAGCCAGACGATACTAACCGTGAGGATTAGAAAGAGGATGATTTTTTTGAACATTGTTCTACTTTTTATCAAAAATAGGTATTAGGGCAGGGCATCCTTTGATGCGATAATTTAAAAAATGAACAATGCTTTGTGTATCGGTCAGAATAACTCCAACTGCTCAGGAGGCAACAAAGTGAATGATTTACGATGATATTTACAATCACCTATTTTGCGAATAGCATCACGATGTTTTACCGTTGGATAGCCTTTGTTTGATTTCCAGTCGTATTCCGGGAATTCGGCATGTATCTTTTTCATGTATTCGTCCCGATAAGTTTTTGCCAGAACAGAAGCCGCGGCTATCGATAAATATTTCCCGTCTCCCTTGATTATGCATTCATGATCGATATCCTCGTATGGAATAAATCGATTTCCGTCAATGAGTAATAATTCGGGCTTCTGATTCAATTGATCTACCGCACGGTGCATAGCTGTGAAACTGGCTCTCAGAATATTTAATTCGTCGATTTCCTGCTCATGAACGAAAGAAATACCATAGCTAAGCGCTTCCGACTCAATTATGTAACGTAGTTCTTCCCTTTTTGCCTCATTTAGCTGCTTAGAGTCATTTAATACGTCATTTTTAAAACCAGGAGGCAAAATAACGGATGCGGCCACTACAGGCCCCGCCAGACAGCCCCTTCCGGCCTCATCACAACCGGCTTCAATTTTATCTTTGTATCGAAAAGCTAATAGTTTTGGCATCTTGAGTAAATTTGGCAAAAAAATTGTAGCTTAGACAACGGATTAGTAAATAATTAAGTCTTAGTACTATAGAATCAACATTTGGAATTATGAAAAAGCTTATAAATACATTGATTTTGGTAGTTGGAATCGTTGGGTTTTCTTTTGCACAGGATGCTCATACAGCGAAATCTAACGGATCAAAAGCACTCAGTGCGAGTAAAACATCAGGAGTGTATGAATTCACATTGCCGGCAGATGTAACGTCCGATAAGGTTGAGGAAAGTTCTAAGTATTACACGCATTATTTTACGGTGGCATTTGACGAAAACACTCACGTCGCTACAATTACAATGGCACAAAACGATTCTAAAAGCAGACATGTAATCGCAAGATTCTTTACTGCTTGTGGCGTTCAGAATGTGGTAGTTGATGACAAATCATTCAATCCATCAGAATTTGCAGAAAGCTATTTAAAATAGAATAAGAATTTTTAGAAAGCCCGATCATTCGATCGGGCTTTTTTTGTTCATAAGATTTATTAATCAGGAAGATATTGGCATCTTTGCAAAAAAAAACATTCAGCATGAAAGCAACATTTATTATTTACTCTTCAGTCTTTTTCCTATTTGCTTGTGGAAATGGTGGGTCGGAAACTGGAGATATTACAGAACAAGAACAGGAAGAAAAAATTGAACTCGGTGAAAGCTATGGCCCGGTTGAAGTTGATATAACAGAAGCAGTTTCTGTCGCCGATATGCTCAGCGATTTTGAAGGCAAAGACGGTGAGCAAGAATACACTTTTGAAGGAACACTTACTGAGGTTTGTTCAAAGGCGGGATGCTGGGTGAATATTGATAAAGGAGATGGAGAGACATTCATGGTTCGATTTAAAGACCATTTCACCATTCCAATTGAAACGGCAGTGGGAACCGAAGCATTCCTTCATGGAGTATTATACTGGGATACAGTGACCGTTGATCTTCTTCAACATTTTGCAGACGACGCAGGGAAAAGTGAAGAAGAAATCAATGCGATTACAGAACCAAAGTATGAGCTTGGATTTGAAGCAGACGGTATCGTCTTAAAGAAATAATCGTTTAGATTACGAAATATAAAAAGGGGCGAAAGCCCCTTTTTCTTAATAACAATATTCGTTCTTGTCAATTAATTTCGTTGCAATAAGTTGTCTGGCTTCCTTCGAATTGTATGGTTCAACCTTTGTGAACCTTTTTAGTCCCATCAGCATCATACGTTGCTCATCACCATCTGCGAAACTGTTAACCGCATCTTTTCCATGTTTGTGGATTAAGTCAGCTATATCGTAGAAATAGGTCTTGACCATGGCGATTTGTTCGGAACAGGATTCTTCTCCATTTTTTTCAACCATTTGCTGAACTCTCAATAATGCCGATTCTGCTAAATAAGTCATAATGGCCATATCGGAAATGTTCATGAGTACTTCCTGTTCTTTTGCTAAGGTTTGCATAAGCTTTTGAACTGCTGCACCAGCGACGAGGAGTATCGACTTCTTAAAATTAGCCAGGTAAGCGATCTCATTTGCAAACAATCCTTCCGGTTTGTCTCCCAAATCAGGGATACTCATCAATTCATTTGCTACCTGCATGGCAGGTCCCATTAGATCCAGTTCGCCTTTATTTGCGCGTCTGAGCACCATCTCAACGGTAAGTAGCCTGTTTATCTCATTTGTACCCTCAAAGATTCGGTTTATACGTGCATCGCGATAGGCGCGTTCGATGCTCGATTCTGCGGAGTAACCCATACCACCATGGATCTGCACAGCTTCATCCACTACGTAATCAAGCGCTTCCGATCCGGCTACTTTAAGGATCGCACATTCAGGAGCAAATTCTTCAATGCCTTTCAGCGTCGCCTTACCTTTATCCATACCATCTGCAACATACGCGGCGATTGCGTCATCAATATTTTGTCCAGCGCGATAAACGGCTGATTCGACCACAAATGTCTTTATAGCTGATTCAGCCAGTTTGAATCGAATTGCTCCATACTTTGAGATTGGTCGACCGAATTGTTCGCGTTCATTTGCGTAGCTGACAGCTGTAGTAATAGCTTGTTTGCAACCACCCATTACTCCTGCGGCCAATTTGATCCTTCCTATATTCAATATGTTCAGTGCTATCTTGAAACCATTGCCACGTTCTGAAAGAAGATTTTCAGCCGGAACCTTTACATCGTTAAAGAAAATCTGTCGTGTTGAAGATCCCTTAATCCCCATTTTCTTTTCCTCTGGATTCAATGTGATCCCTTCAGAATCTGCTTCAACCAGAAATGCACTTAGTTTATCATCATCCCCGATCTTTGCAAAAACAGTAAACAGATCTGCAAAACCTCCATTGGTGATCCACATTTTCTGACCATTCAGGACATAATGACTTCCGTCATCACTAAGAACGGCCTTCGACTTTCCTGAGTTCGCATCGGATCCTGAACTAGGTTCTGTGAGACAGTAAGCTGCCTTCATTTCACCTGTAGCAAGCTTTGGAATATATTTTTGCTTTTGTGCCTCATTACCATAATAGAGTAGAGGCAAGGTGCCAATTCCCGTATGGGCTCCATAGGCCACGGAAAATGAATAACCCAATGCCAGCCTTTCAGTTGCTAAGAGAGATGTTTTAAAGTCAACTCCGAGACCGCCCAGATCTTCTGGTACTGACATTCCCAACATTCCGAGTTCACCAGCTTTTTCTAAAAGAGAAGGCATGAGTCCTTCTTCGAGTTTGTCAATTCGTTCAACATGTGGGATCACTTCATTCTTGATAAAGTCATCACACATCTGAGCGATCATGCGCTGCTCTTCATTCCAGCTCTCTGGAATAAAAACATCTTTATAATCGGTGTCACGAATAATAAATTCGCCACCCTTAATTGTATTTTTTTCTTCTGCCATAACGCTTTTCGTGAGTTAGTGTATAGTATAAATATAATAATTAAATACTTATGCACGCATAATAAATAAATATATTGTGTTGAATTAACAGATTATAACATCTCGATCACTCCTGCAGCACCCTGTCCCGTACCAACACACATGGTTACAACTCCATACTTCTGATCTCGTCGTTTGAGTTCATTCATTATTTGAACTGTTAATTTAGCTCCAGTACAACCTAATGGATGTCCCAATGCGATCGCTCCGCCATTAACATTTACAATCGATGGATCAAGACCAGTTTCTCTGATTACTGCCACAGATTGCGATGCAAATGCCTCATTAAGTTCAACAAGTGAGATGTCATTTAACTTAAGGCCAGCTCGTTCGATTGCCTTCGGAATAGCGTCTACAGGTGCGATACCCATGATTCTCGGCTCCACTCCAACGACTTGATACGATGCTAATCTCGCCATAGGCTGAAGTCCTAATTCATTCACCATCTCTTCCGACATCACAAGACAAAATGCTGCTCCATCAGAAGTTTGTGAAGAATTCCCAGCTGTAACACTACCATTAGCTGCAAATACAGGTCTCAATCTGGCAAGTCCTTCAATAGTACTTGCCCGAGGACCTTCATCCGTGTCAACCGTAAAAGTCTTTACTTGTCTTTTTTCATTTTCATCGAGAAAGATATGTTCAACTTCTATGGGCACAATGTCATCGTTAAACTTACCTGACTTGATCGCTTCAATGGCTTTGTTGTGGGAATTCAGAGCAAAGGAATCCTGATCTTCTCTTGAGACTTTATATTGCTCTGCTACGGCTTCAGCCGTTAATCCCATTCCCCAATACCAGCTGGGGTTATTTTGTGCAACGTTTGGATTTGGAACAATTCTCCAGCCGCCCATTGCCATGATAGACATAGATTCCACACCACCTGCGATAATGCAATCAGCGAGACCTGCTTCGATTTTTGCTGTTGCAATGGCGATCGTTTCCAATCCTGATGAACAATATCGATTGACGGTCATTCCCGGGACCTTGTCCGTATCGAGTCCCATCAATGAGATCATACGACCTACATTTAATCCCTGCTCTGCTTCCGGAGTTGCGTTTCCTACAATAACATCATCAACACGATTTTTATCGAGTTGAGGTGTTTTCTCCATAATATGTTTTATCACAGCTGCTGCGAGATCGTCCGGCCTACTAAAGCGAAATCCACCTTTATTGGCTTTTCCGACTGCTGTTCTGTATCCTGTTACTATATATGCTCTGCCCATATTAATTTCTTAAGACTTTTCCTGTTTTAACAATGCTTTCCAATCGTTCAAGTGTTTTGCGCTTGCTACAAAGTTCAACAAAAGCTTTGCGCTCCAGGTCTAATAAATATTGTTCTGAAACTAATTCGTTTTCTGAAAGATCTCCACCACATAACACGTATCCTAGTTTCTCGGATATATGTGCGTCATGTTCCGAAATATACTGACCTGATAGCATCGAGTTCGCACCCACATAAACTAAGCCGAGTCCCTCTTTACCAAGTACACGTATGTTTTTTTCTCTTTTTGGTGAACTATATCCGTTTGAAGCCAATTCAAGACAAGCATCTTTTGCCCTTTTCAATTGGTACTCCCGGCTAACAACTATTTCATCAACTCCATCTCTTAAATATCCCAAATCGAATGCTTCGTACGCTGATGTCGACACCTGAGCCTGTCCAATGGTAAGGAAACGCTGTCGCATTCTATTGGTTTTTATGTCACCTTCTTTTAATTCTTCCGATAATCGCTTTGCAAACTCCTTGGTACCACCACCACCTGGAATCAATCCAACTCCAAATTCGACAAGACCCATATAGAGTTCAGCGTGAGCTACGACTTTATCTGAATGCATTGATAATTCGCATCCACCACCGAGGGCCATATTATGTGGCGCAACGATAACCGGAATATCAGAATAACGCACGCGCATCATCGTGTCTTGAAATGTTTTGACCGCAAAATTTAGCTCGTCGTAATCCTGCTCAATAGCCATCATAAAAATGAGACCAACATTTGCACCGGCAGAGAAATTTTGTCCTGTATTTGAGATAACCAGACCATTGTACGATTTTTCCGCTTCATCAATGGCTTTATTGATGCCTTCCAGAATGCCTCCACCTATCGTATTCATCTTGGTGTGGAATTCAAGATTTAAAACACCATCTCCGATGTCGACCAAAGTACAATCATCATTTTTCCATACGGTGGATGTTTCACGACAAAGATCTAATAGAACGAGATCCTCCATACCCGGAATTGCTTCATGCGATTTCGAGTTTTGGTTATAGAATGTCGGGGTGCCACCTTCATTTTTGTAAAAGGAATTAATCCCGGATTCAGACATATCTGTTACCCATGCAGCAGCATTCTTGCCCGCCGCTTCGATTAACTTCAGTCCTTCCTCCAAACCGATCAGATCCCAGGTCTCAAATGGCCCCATTTCCCATCCAAATCCTGCTTTAAGCGCATCATCGATCTTGTAAATTTCTTCTGAAATCTCAGGAATTCGATTTGATATGTAAGCGAATAAACTACCATGGAGTTGACGATAGAAGTCACCTGCCCTATCTTTTGCATTAAGCAAAATCTTGGTTCGTTCCTTTAGATCGTCTATCGGCTTGACCATATCCAATGAAGGAAATTTTACTTTACCTTTTGGTCGATATTCCATCGATTTTAAATCGAGAACAAGTATTTCACTTTTTCCTTCTTCATTTTTGATCTTCTTATAGAATCCCTGATTGGTTTTTGACCCAAGCCAGGAGTTTTCGATCATCTCATTGATATAATCCGGAAGATCAAAAGTTGATTTTTCTTCATCGTTGGGGCAATTATCTTTCAGACCGTTCGCCACATGTACCAGTGTATCCAGTCCTACGACGTCACAAGTTCTGAAGGTTGCTGATTTAGGTCGTCCTAAAACAGGTCCTGTCAACCGGTCCACTTCCTCAACTGTAAGATCCATTTCGTCTACCAGATGGAACAGTGCAGCAATCGCATAGACTCCTATCCTGTTCGCAATAAATGCCGGTGTATCTTTACAAAGCACTGTCTTTTTCCCCAGGTATCGACGCCCATAATCCATTAAGAAATCGATAATAGCATTATCAGTTTCCGGAGATGGGATGATTTCAAGAAGTTGAAGATATCGGGGAGGATTAAAGAAGTGCGTTCCACAGAAATGCTTTTTGAAGTCATCACTTCTTCCTTCCAACATCATGGATATAGGAATGCCGGAAGTATTCGTCGTAATCAACGTTCCCGGAGTTCTGTACTTTTCCAGCTGTTCAAAAACCTGCTGTTTAATGTCCAAACGCTCGATAACAACCTCGATCACCCAGTCACAGTCTTTGATACCGGACAGATCATCTTCCAGATTGCCGGTCTGAATACGACTGGCAAATGACTTCCGATAGATCGGAGATGGATTGGATTTCAAAGCAGTTTGAAGCGAATCATTGACAATCCGATTTCTAAATTGTTTTGACTCCGTGGTTAACCCCAGATTTTGTTCCTTTTCATTAAGTTCTTTTGGTACAATGTCAAGCAAGAGTACCTCACACCCAATATTTGCGAAATGACATGCAATTCTGGATCCCATTATTCCTGATCCCAAAACTGCCACTTTGCGAATGTGTCTGTTCATAGACTTCTATAAGTTTGTAAATTCAATATCAATGGCTTCATCAAGTCGCTCTGCAACTTCGAAAAAGGTTTTCAATTTACCTTTCGGAATTTTCGAGATAATGTGATCATTAAAATCGAGAACCACTTGTTTTGCCACACGGCGTTTTTTAACGCCATCATCTGTAAGATATATCAGGACTTTTCGCTTGTCTTTTTCATCCGTTTTTCGGTAGATCAATCCATCTTTTTCCATGGATTTCAACGTTCTTGACAAACTGGTGGGTTCCATACCCATTTTTGGTCCAAGTTGCGTACTTGGTGTTCCTGATTTTTCTACGTTTAACAAAATGAATCCAACTGAGATAGTTACACCGTAATCATTGGCTTTTTGATTATACAATCTTGATACTTTATGCCAAAGGTGTCTCAGTACGAAATCAACCTTGTAAACTTTATTTTCTGTTTCTTTTGTTCCCATATGAATAGCAATTCGCCCGCAATTTAATAAAATTATATGCAGACATAATAAAAAACGGTACTTTATAAACGATTATTTCAATTGGAAAGTTGCTCGACTACCATTCACGATCCGAAATACTCACGGTACCTTTAAATTTAGACACCAATTCATCGTTTTGATTTGTTATCGCAATAGAATAGATACCAATCGATTTTCCACGATGGACTTCGACACAATCGGCTGTTAGCACATCACCTAATTTGGCTGGTCTGATATGAGAAATAGATGTTTCAATACTTACACATTGAAAACCATACGAATTGGATGCGAAGGCCAACGCTGAATCTGATAATGAATAGCTGATTCCTCCATGCACAATTTCGAATCCATTAAGCATATCTTCATGAACAGTAGTCCGAAGTTTACAAGTTCCTTTGTCCAATTCCAAAACTTCTAACTTCATCCATTTACTGAAGGTGTCTTTCTCCAGCATGAGAGCGACTATTTCTTTTGGCAATTTCATTATTTTATACCCCGACTCATTAGACTGATCATCGCTGTGATCACAATAAAAAGTTGTGTAGCGGTTTGATCATCAAGTTTGGACCCATCTTCATCTGGTGTACTAATTTCTACCATCATGAAACGGATTAATTCTGGTTGATCACTAAAGTCCATCAATTGATCATCATCGTCAGACTCAAAATATTGATCGAGTATTTCGAAGAAAGGCTCTTCAAACTCTTCGATCATTTCTTCACTAATCGGTTCTAGCTGAATTTGTTCTTGTGTAAACGCCTCAGAAATAAGACAGAAATAATAGATTAGTAATCCTTCAAGCTGTTGATTATCATATTCAATAGCTGCCGACATGACATAGCCTAATAGGGTTTGTTGAGCCAGCGCATAGGCTTCAGCCACCTTTTCCAGGCCTGCGTCGTCCAGCGTGTCGATTTTTTGAATTGCTTTTTCTATAGAGTTGACCGAGACGGTTTTCATACTGTAGTTTTCCTCAAAAGTAGATTAATTTTCCTGATTGCCTTGTCGCTTCGATCATTATCTTTGGAAGAAAACCTATGGCATTTTTTGAAGAGGACTTTCTCCGGTTTTTCATTGAGCTTGCACCCAATAACAATAAGGATTGGTTTGATCTGAATCGCAAACGCTATGAAGAAGTTGTTCGTGAGCCGTTTAAAAAGTTCGTCGCGCACATGATTGAGAAGATTGAGAAACTTGATCCTGCTTTCAAAGGACTTGAGGCAAAAGATTGCATCTTCCGGATCAACAGAGACATTCGTTTTTCAAAAGATAAAACGCCCTATAAATTAATGGTATCTGCAGTTCTTGCACCAGAAGGAAAAAAGAGCAAAGCCATCAATGGCATCTACTTTGAATTCGGACCCGAGCATGTACGCGTGTACGGCGGTGTTTATGAAATAGAAAAGGATGATTTGCTTGAAGTTCGAGAGGCTATTGCAGAAGACATCGAAAAGTTTCAAAGTTTGTATCAGGACAAAGCTTTCAGTAAATTATTTGGATCGATACTTGGAGAGAAACACAAGCGACTTCCAAAAGAATTGCAGGAAGCCGCGGAGAAAGAACCGCTCATTTATAATAAACAATGGTATTTTTATACGCAGTTTGATCCGGAAATTATATTGACAGATGATCTGGATGAAATACTGCTTAACTGCTATAGGATTGGGAAACCAATGGAAGATTTTTTTAATGACATAATTAGAAGATAGGATGAAACAGTTTATTGTTTTGCTCGTTGCCGGCTTATTTATTCTGCCTGCATTTGCACAAGATTCAAGAAAAAAGGAGTTGACCCTGGAAGATGCGGTCATGAAACAATACCGGGATTTTTACCCGGATGCTTTGACGGAATTTGCCTGGATACCGGGTACATACGATTACACATACATTAAAGGGTATCATACTTTAATGAAAGCATCGATGAAAGATCCGGAAGGTAAAGAATGGTTTACAATTCAAGAAGTAAATGAGATTTTAGGATCTGAACTATATTGGTTTTCAGGATTTAAATGGAAGAATGAATTTGAATTCTGGTTGAATAACGGTCAAAAGTATTACTTGTTTAATGTGAAGGATAAAACCGGCAGATTGCTTGTTGATATTGAAAATGGTGAGAATCCCGTGTTTCATGAAGGGACCCAAAAAGTAGCATATACCATAGATAATGATGTCTACATTCGAAGCACACCTGAAAAAGTATCTGCTACTTCTCTTATGGTAAGAATAACTCGTAATGACGATCCAAATATAGTAGCCGGCCAGGCTATCGCCAGAAGTGAATTCGGAATTACCGGAGGGTTATTTTGGTCACCCGACGCGGATAAGTTGGCTTATTATGTAAAGGATGAGAGCATGGTCCACGATTATCCAGTTCTCGATATTATGGAAACACCTGGGGAATTAAGGACCTTTAAATATCCGATGGCCGGGCAGGATTCAGAAAAGGCGAGCGTTGGAATAACAGACTTGAATAGTGGAAAAAGAGTCAATATTTTCCCACAAAACGGCGCCGAGAATTACCTGACCAATTTATCGTGGACACCTGATAATAAATATGTAGTTATAGCTGAAGTTAACCGCGATCAGGATCATATGTGGTTAAACGTATTCGATGCGAGTACCGGAGACTTTGTTAAAACGCTTTTCGAGGAAACAAATGATCGATGGGTTGAACCGGAGCATCCCGCATTCTTCCCACAGTCGCGATCAAATAATTTCATTTGGATCTCTGAACGAGATGGGTATAACAATTTATATCTCTATGACTTCAATGGAAATATGACGAAAAAATTGACCAATCATCAATTTGTTGTTAAAGATATTCTTGAATATAAAAATGGAAGAGTTTATTACACGACTACTGGTGAAGATCCTACAGAAACTCATGTTTACTCGGTAGACATGAACGGAAACGTTCAGATACTTACCCGTGCTAAAGGAACTCACTCTGTTGATATTTCCTACGACGCTAAGTTCTTTCATGATCATTTCTCCAGTCATACTGTGCCGAGTGCTGACTGGATTATTAATGCCAAAGGGAAGATCACAAAAAAGCTAATGGAATCGGAAGATAAACTGGCGCCGTATGAGATTGGAACTGCGGAAATCAGTCAATTAGAAAGTGCAAATGGTACTAAATTGTATACACGTTTGATCAAGCCAAGTGATTTTGATCCGAATAAGAAGTATCCGGTACTTGTGTATGTTTACGGTGGACCACACGCACAATTAATCACGAACTCGTGGTTGGATGGAGCAAGTCTTTGGATGTATTGGATGGCGGAGCAAGGCTATTTAGTTTATACGGTTGATAATCGTGGATCCGCTAATAGGGGATTTGCTTTTGAATCTGAAATTCATAGACAATTGGGAACGCTGGAGATTGAAGATCAATTACTTGGAGTTGAATATCTTAAGACTTTACCATATGTCGATGGGAATAGATTAACGGTTCATGGATGGTCATTTGGAGGATTTATGACAACGTCTTTAATGTTGCGCACACCGGGAGTGTTTCAGGTGGGTGTAGCCGGAGGTCCCGTAACGGATTGGAAGTATTACGAAATCATGTATGGTGAACGTTATATGGATCATCCGGATCAAAATGAGAAGGGATATGAAAAAGCAAGTCTACTGAACTACGCTGATAAGTTGGATGGTGATCTGCTGTTAATTCACGGTACGATTGATGACGTTGTTGTGATGCAGCACAACCTGTCATTAGTAAAGAAATTTGTAGATGTAGGGAAACAGGTTGACTTTTTCCCTTATCCAATGCATAAGCATAATGTAAGAGGAAAGGACCGGGTTCATTTAATGGAAAAGGTTTTAACCTATATCATTGAGCATAACAAATAAGTCTATTTGTTAACATACACACAGATTCAGCCATCTGAATTTACCTTGTATTCCGTATATTTGCGACTCAAACTGGAATAAATGGGGGTTAAGGAAGTGAAATCAAAGAAATCCGGTATCAAAACTTCGAAGGATGTCTTGCTCGATGCATTTAAGCTTATGTGTCAGGCTAAGACGTTGACTGAGAAATACGAGGAGAACAAAGAGGTCACATCTAAGTACGTTCACGCGACATCAAGAGGACATGAAGCTATCCAACTAGCATTGGGTCTGCAACTAAAACCGCAGGACTGGGTTTCGCCTTACTACAGGGATGACAGTATTCTTTTGGGTATAGGAATGACTCCTTATGAGCTAATGCTTCAGGTCTTCGCAAAAAAGGATGACCCATTTTCAGGAGGAAGAACATATTATTCGCACCCTTCTCTGAACCGGGAAGATATGCCTAAGATTCCTCATCAATCTTCTGCTACCGGTATGCAGGCAATCCCTACAACGGGTGTTGCAATGGGCCTTCAATACAAGGAGCTCGAAGGTCTTGCAGAAGATTATAAGGGAGAGAATCCGGTTGTTGTTTGTTCGCTTGGTGATGCTTCCTGTACAGAAGGAGAAGTTTCCGAGGCGTTCCAAATGGCTGCATTAAAGCAATTCCCGATTATTTATTTAGTTCAGGATAACGAATGGGACATATCTGCCAATGCAGCGGAAACCAGAGCACAGGATATAACGCAGTATGCAAAAGGGTTTAACGGAATAGAGGTTCGAACGATCGATGGTAGCGATTTCGACCTATCATACCAAACGATGAAAGAGGTGATAGGGATTGTACGTAAAGAACGACGACCATTCATTGTCCATGCTAAGGTTCCCCTTCTAGGACACCACACTTCCGGTGTTCGCAAAGAATGGTATCGGGATGATTTGGATGAAGCAGCTAAAAAAGATCCTTACCCAAAACTGAAAGAACTTTTACGGAATGAAGGTGTTGATGAGGCTGACCTCATAAACATTGAAGCCGAGACGAGAAAATTAATTGATACCGAGTACGAAAAGGCTATCAATGCAGAAGATCCGGAACCTGGGTCAATTACTGATTTCATTTTTGCGCCCACTGAAATAACGGAAGAAAAAGGGGAGAGAGAGCCGAAAGGCAAGAAAAAAACGGTGATGGTTGACTCGGCGCTCTTTGCAGTTAGAGAACTGATGGCGTCGCATCCGGAGGCATTGTTATACGGACAGGATGTCGGAGGAAGATTAGGAGGTGTATTTAGAGAAGCAGCTACACTAGCTCAGCAATTTGGGGACAATCGCGTTTTTAACACACCAATCCAGGAAGCATTTATAATCGGTTCAACAGTAGGTATGTCAGCTGTGGGACTAAAACCGATTGTAGAGGTACAATTTGCCGATTATATCTGGCCGGGTCTCAATCAGCTCTTCACAGAAGTTAGTAGATCTTACTATTTGTCAAATGGTAAGTGGCCCGTAAGTTGTGTCATAAGAGTACCGATTGGCGCTTATGGATCGGGAGGTCCCTATCATTCATCCAGTGTGGAGAGTGTACTAACCAATATTAGAGGAATAAAAGTAGCTTACCCATCAACAGGGGCTGACCTGAAAGGATTAATGAAAGCCGCTTTTTATGATCCAAATCCGGTTGTTTTACTGGAACATAAAGGGTTATACTGGTCCAAGATAAAAGGTACGGAAGGTGCCATGTCAATTGAACCCGATGAAGATTATGTCGTTCCGATTGGAAAAGCAAGAGTTGTTCAGGAGGCAAGTGCCGAGGTTATTCATAAAGGCGAATCCTGTGTGGTTATCACATATGGAAGAGGCGTGTACTGGACGCTCGAAGCAATCAAAGGGATTGAAGATAAGGTCGAGCTGATCGATCTAAGGTCACTAAACCCGATTGATACGGATGCTATTAATGAAGCCGCTCGTAAGCATGGTAAAGTCCTTCTCGTTACGGAAGAATCGATAGAAGCATCATTTACACTTGGATTAGCAGGACGCATTCAAAGAGATAATTTTGAATCGCTGGACGCTCCGGTCAAGATCGTTGGTTCTGTGGACACGCCGGCCATTCCCTTAAACTCGACATTGGAAGCAGCCTTGCTTACGAATGGAGAAAAGGTCAGAACTGAATTAGATCAGCTTTTGAATTACTAGTTCTTCCTTTAATATCAACATTCATACGCTAATAACATTTCGCGCTGCACCCCGCTTACGCATTGATATGTCTTAACTTTACTAGGTTAAAGAGTGATCAATGAAATTAAAAGAGGCGCAAAGACTGGATCAATTAGCTGAATTTCTCGGCTGTAAGTTCGTGGGCGACCCTGCTCATGTAATTACGGGCATTAACGAGATACATGTGGTTGAAGAAGGGGATCTTGTCTTTGTTGACCATCCAAAATACTATCAGAAAGCACTGGAAAGTGCTGCCACAACCATTCTTATTGATCAGAACGTCGATTGTCCCGAAGGAAAGGGATTACTTATATCCGACAAGCCATTCGATGATTTCAATCGTTTGACGAAGCATTTTACTCCATGGAATCCTCCCAATGAAAATACAGGGTCAAATGCAGTGATCGCCGAAACGGCGATCATTTATCCGAATGTATTTATTGGAAACGATGTCATAATTGGAGAGCATGCAGTTATCTATCCCGGTGCATATATCGGAGATCGAAGTGTAATAGGGGACAATGTGATTGTAGGACCCAATTCTGTGATAGGCCATTATGCATTTTATTACAAGAAGAAAGGGCTTAACTACGACCGCATGCATTCATGTGGAGGCGTTCATCTCGAGAATGATGTAGAAATTGGAGCAATGTGTACGATCGATTCAGGAGTTACGGGAATTACTAGAATCGGTGAAGGCACAAAGATTGATAATCAGGTACATATTGGTCACGATACGGTCGTTGGAAAGAATTGTTTAATGGCTGCTAATGTTGGGCTTGCGGGATGTGTTACGCTTGAAGATAGTGTAACCTTATGGGGTCAGGTAGGATGCGCCAGTGATGTGGTCATTGGCGAAGGAGTCATTGTTCTGGCTCAATCCGGAATTTCAAAAAGCTTGCCGGCCGGTAAGACTTATTTTGGAAGTCCATGTGGTGAAGTAAAGATAAAATTCAGGGAGCTCGCGGCGATTCGAAAATTGCCAGAGATCCTGGAAAGCATATAGTGATGTCAGAACTCTTAGTGAAAAATCTTGAGGGGCAGGTGCGGCTTAAAGATTTTAAGCTCAATTCTCTTTTGGAGATCACTAACGCTATTAATACCAATCGAAATGTTGAGGAACTGACAAAACTCTTTGAGTTTATCCTAAAGGAACAGCTCGGTTATGATCGTTTTGTTCTATTCAATAAGCAGGATCAGTGGAATTATTTATTGCGGGTTGGCTATCGTAGAAAGATTTCACATATCGATATGGATGAGACGCTGGGTCGATTTAAGGAAATCACTGTCATAGAGTCTTCTCATTCCCCCATTCTTAACGACTTCGATGTAGTAATCCCGGTTTGGCATAAAGGTAAGCCATTGGCCTATCTATTGCTCGACACCAGTGAAATGCATGTCGATCGAGATAGACAAATGGGTTATCTCAGTTTTATCCAGACACTGACCAACATTATCGTAGTTGCCATTGAGAATAAAAGGATGACGCGCCTGGACATCAAACAAGCACGATTCAATAAGGAGTTGGAAGTGGCATCAGCGATGCAACAAATGTTGTTTCCTCAGGATCTGCCAACGAACACCCGAATGGATATATCCGCTAAATACAAAGCCCGTCACGAAGTAAGCGGTGATTATTACGATTTCATTCAGCTGACTGATGACGAGTATATCTTATGCATAGCTGATGTTTCAGGGAAAGGAATTTCAGCAGCGATGTTGATGGCCAATTTTCAGGCAACCATTCGTACCCTCTTTCAATACAAACAATTCGAAATGAAGCAGCTCATGGCTGAGTTAAATCGACAGGTGGTCAATATTTCTAAAGGGGAGAAGTTCATCACCTTCTTTATCGCTCACTATGATGCCAATACACGCAAAATGAATTATGTTAATGCCGGGCATAATCACCCCTTTATAACCAATGGTAATGATGTTCAGGATCTTGATAAGGGTACTATCGGTCTCGGCATGATGGATGAATTGCCTTTTATTGAAATCGGAGAAACAGAGTTAAAACCTAACACAACCTTGGTACTATATACCGATGGAGTAGTTGAACTCGAGAATAAAAATGAAGAATTCTTCGGAAGTGAACGCCTGGTGAATCTGGTAAAAAGCTATTATCCACTAAACATGGATGACATGAATAGCCTGATCTTTTCAAAATTAGATGAGTGGAAGGGTCCTCTAGAATACGTTGACGACACGGCGATCTTCAGCTGTCGTTTCTTTTAACGCATTAAATACATCTTTCCGAAGTCCTTGGTGAAATATTCATCGGCACCACTTTCCCTGTGCTTGATCTCCTCACCATTCAGTCTGTGTTTTACACGATAAAGGTATACACCATTCGCGAGCGGGTCCCCGAAATTATCGGTTCCGTCCCAGGCATATTCCGTAATGTTTCTACCAATGTAGATTTGACCCAATTCATCTTCGGTAATCTCTTTAACAACGCGTCCGCTAATTGTCAGAATCTGAATAAGAATATCATCCGGAACTTCTGAACCGGTCAGCGTAAAGACAAAGCGTGTGCTCGTGCTAAACGGATTCGGATAGTTCATCATGTTAGTAATCGTTGACTCATGTATAACCTCGAAGCTAACCCGGTATTCGATATCACCCGAGAGGTTACCGCTTTTGTCAGCACCTTGAACGAACAAAGTATATTCACCATCCATAGTAAATTCAGCAGGCCAAATGATTTTAAATCGCTTATTCGAAGGGTCAGCCGGAATCCATTGCATAACAATATCCTGTTGCGCATTCATAAATGGAATCTTCACCTGGGTCCCAGTTGGATCTGTCAGATAAACACCAAACAACGCAGTATCTGCAGCTTCATCCATGATCATGAATTCATTCTCATCTTTCAATGTGATGAGTACTTCTGCATATGGATTGACAATGTCTCCATTAAGAATTCTTCTACCGTCAAAGGTAACGTCGAGTATCGGGTTTATTTCGTCCGGATTCACGTAGAATGGAACCTGAAGTACATTATTAAAATGAGCTTGTTCCGGTTGGTCTGTTTCATAATACGTACCATTGATATAAGGGTTCACCTCCATCCAGAAGGAATTAATTCCGGATAGCCCAGCCGTTGGAATTGTTATCGTATCTCGCAATATATCTCCTACTTTCAATGAGTCCTGGCGAGGATACGGAATAGTTATTTTTCCCTGATTAGCATCTTCAACCCAGTAATCTATAAGAAGAGAATCCATGTCGACTACGAAAATATTTTTCACGTCGACAGCAAATTGGATTTCCTGGCCTTCTTCCAGCGTGTCCTGTGCAGCACTCCATAGATACGCTGTTGTTCCGTCAATCGCTGCTTCCGGAATCGGTTGGAATAACACATGCCACCTGTCAACCTGTGCAGGCGTATTGGTAACCGAATCATTATAATAGGCTTCCAATGAAATAAATGGGTATTGACTTGCATCCAGGATATTATTAAGATCCAGAATAGAGTCATTTGATGTAAACATGGTATCAATGGTCGTCTGTAAAGACTGCGCGAGATTATATGCATGGATCCTCAGCACGGTTGAATCTGTACTGCTCGGTTCCAACGGGTCTTGCTTCCAGTAGACATTACCCCAGGTGGCGGCAGGGCCAATCAGTGGGGCTGCTTCAACGCCCTCGTAATCACTTCCTACAATACTCGCAGTTAGGTAGACATTATCCGTAGCTGTAGGAGCGAACATTTCAACAACTGAGTTAGTGTCACCTTTCTTACAGAAGAATGCGAATGGTGTATTTGGTCTGTTACCGTTAATGCTGTCTGAGCCTAAGGCTGTGAACAGATTGTACATGTCGGTTGAATCAATTGAATTCCACCAGTCATAGCGTGTAGTGATAGGTGAGTAAATTAAGATATAGAAACTGTCAGGAACAGTCGCTATCATATTCTGGAAGTTATTTAACCTCGCCAGATCATTTTGATGAAAAGTAAAGAACTTCATTGAACGTGGTGCACACGCGCAATCATCATTATTATTTCCAAACTGATAGAATGGATCGGTATTAGTACCTCCGCATGAAGCTGAATATGTCTCCCAAGGATTGAGTGTTACCGGATCAATAACGGCCACGTGTAATTTTGGTGTAAAGTTACAAACACCGTAATCCTGTTGTTCGCCATCAATGCACCATGCATTGTAATATGGTTCCAGTCCTGATGTTCCGTATCTAACATCACAACAAACCTCTCTTGTGTAAGGGCCAAACTCTCTCAATCGATCAGGTTTGTTATATATTACACCCGTAAAAGAATTGTTTTTAAACTGGAAGAAGTGATCTTGCCCCCAACCTGTTTTGCCCGTTATATACTGGAATGAGCTTTCTTTCCAATCCCAAACACTTGAATCAACGGCGCAGCGCCAGAAGTAAACCGTGCTGTCTGTACAAACCAAAGGCATGTTTGTTCCAGATGACACGCTTAACCAATCAGAAGGGTTAACTTCTTTTACCCCTCCTAGTCCTGAAACTAAAGCATAACGGTGTTCCGGACTATTGAAAGCATCGGTCGTATCTATTTCAAATCGATAGGTATTATAAGCGGCAATTGGATTAATAGTAGAACCTTTCACGGTAACACTGTCATTTGGAACAACAGCGAATTTATACGGAATCACAGGTAGAATACCATCAATGTTTACATACAATTGCTTAATGATCTGATTATTGTTTATCTCATCATATTGTTCCAAGATTGTTGAAGGCAAATCTGCACGGATCGTAAAGGTATTGATTCCCACACTTACATTGGCCTGAAGAGGCATTTTGAAATTAATCGTGTGCTTGTAGTTTAGGTTTGGGATCGGGAATAAGTAGATCGAGTCAGCCGCCAGGTCGGGAAAATCCCTGGTTACTTCCAGTAAGAAAGTGTCAACAATGGATCTTCCGAGGTTGGTGAGGACAATCTGCATTTCGATTGAGTCCACGGTCAAGTCAATATTCGATGGACTGAATGAAACATTACTTGCCAATAATTCTATTTCTGGCTCTGTATGCCAGTTAATTCGAAGCATAGGGTCACCATTGAGTACTATCTGTGTAGCGGTTGTTTCTTTATACAGTTCGTTCAGGTTGCCCGGTTCTAATTCCTCGATCGAATTCTTCATATGCTGCCCGAGGGTCCCTCCGTAATTATTAACAGATACTTCTCTGAAGAATTCAGTAGAATAACCATGAAGGAATTGAGCAAGTCCTACTCCGGCCGAAGACATGTATGCGATGGCACCAAAATCAGGAGTTTGAACGAATTCTTCTGATTTAGAAATACTACCTTGAAATACGTTTCCGTTGTAACATGAATTCGCAAAGATTACCGGATATTTTCCATAATTGTTCCAGTTTTCAGGTTCGTCGAGATTTATCTCAAACCCACTGCCCGTTGCCGTAGAATGTCCAAAGTAAGTCATCAAACTCACGCCATCTTCAATACGTTGTGTAACTTCTTCAAGAATAGTAGGATCCAATGGATTACTTGATTCTTTGTAAACTCTATTAACATAGCCACCAAACTGGGGTCCTTCTAAAAGATATTCGTATGCCTCGAGGAAAGTCTGAAACATATCCGATTCATAACTGGTAAGACCGCCAGCGAAATGTAGGATGTGTTTTTGCCAATCTTTATTGGGTGTGTTGTAAACGCTATTCTGGTCTTGTGCTTCCTCAAATAGCTTAACCTTTTCTAAATATTCCTGTAATTCCGTATTGGATTGTACTGAAATACGCCCTGTTGGCATAAGCGGGGCCCATGTATACGGGCCTTCCAGATTTGAGGTGATACAAACATCACTTGAAGGCAACCCGAAGGAAGGCACTAAATTCATTTCATACCTGTCTGCGCATTTTCTTGAACCACAACCGTCCCAACCAGTATCATTAATACTTGCTTCTCGAACTCCCTTTCCAATCAGGTAGAGTCCAACTGGTTTACTGGTCGTGTTGTTATAGATATAACGTGCAAACCTTCTAATTCCATTGACGTGCTTCTCTATACCTCCACCGAATTGCATGAACAGATCTCCAACTTCTGCCTTCACTACATTATAGCTTCCTCCATCAGTTGAGCTTCTGTAGACATCGTAATTGGTAGTTGCAGAATCCAATTTAGCAGGATAAACAAACAACAATGCGTCTTCGATATTTGGCATCGCCAGGTAATCCACAAAAGAACCGTTTCCATTAACGGCTGAAACACCAGAAACATCAATAATGTTAGTTGTGTCCTCATAAATAACCGTCTGAGGATCTCCTGTTGAACTGTTTGGTATCAGGGCAGAATAAAATGAACCATTAACGGCAAAAGGCACCATTCTGGGTGTATCTCCATGCACAAGCATGATAGGGATGTTATAGTTGACATTAGATATATCGAGATGAACTTTACCTTGTGGATCATTCTCAACCTCAAATTTCATGCTGTTGAGATTCCCAAAATTGGGTTGTCTCGGATACCTGATAGAATGATACATAGCTGCCTGATAATCCGTTGCCACCCCAAGAGAATCAATAATCTTAAACTGAATTGGTGTTGGGCCGAATGAAAGTAAGTTTGGATTGAATAATTTGGTACACCTCACCTGATTGTATCCCTTGTAAGTCGTGTCAAAGATCGTTGTTTGAGAACTCCCGATCGACCATTGCATATGATGATTGATCGTGTTCGTGCCTCCTGCGCTGGATGCAGACGTTACCAAGCCGTGAAATTTTGCCTGTGGTCCACCCGTATACGGATAAGGTGTTATCTGAGTCAAATTGGACGTATGCCCACCCGGAACACCATTATAAGCAGTTCGCCCCCAGCCTTCTCCAGGCTGAAAGAATGAGCTTGATATTTTCGATAGTTTAACTCCTTCGTGATATTTCTCAGTGTAGTATTTTTCAGATTTGAACCAAATATAGTTCGCAATGGAAGGATATGCAGCAAAATTCACGTCAGTCTCTACCTGATAACGCAAGTTATTGAAACTAGTCGTGTCCCAGGTAAAAAAGTAATGGATCGTATCGTTGTAAAGACTATAGGCAGGGTTGCCAATTGATGTTGGATTCAGATAGACTGAGGAATCGAGCCAGCCATCGTTACGTTCAGCATAAAAGATCAGATAATCTCCCGGATCGAATGAACTGTCACCTCCGTCAACAATGTAAACCGGCACTTCGCTTTCACGACCGAATACCTGAATATTTTCCGTTTGAAAACTTGTCAGCGGTACACCTGCATTATTCAAAGTTGTGTAATCTATACGATAGATACCTGTTTGAACTATCGGAAACTTGTAGTAAGTCTGCGAATAATTGATCCATTCATTACCATATGTCTGTGCATAGCCGAATGTTGACCACGCCAAAAATAATAGGGGCAATATTTGTTTCCATTTATTCACTCGAAGTAGCATTGTCAGGTTTATCTAATTTAATGCGCAGTGATATTATATGAGAATATAGTGCGATAGATGCATCTCCAATATCAGTGAACGCATAGTCAAGATAGAAATTCTTGAAGTTTAATCCAATTCCAACGTTAGGCTGAACGTTTAAACTTTCCGAATCGTCGAAGTCCTTAACGAACTGCATGTTAGATATCCCGGCACGCAGTGTCACATATTCTTTGAATCCAAAACTAATTCCAAGGTGCGGATCCATCGAAACGACACTGGACTTCAGGATTGTATTTCTTTTACCATCTGTAGTTAGGTCGAGGTCCAGTTCACCAGAAGCATAGAGTCCGGAAGAGCCGATTTCGAACTTCTTGTATGCTCCGATGATTAATCTTGGCAATGTTAGCTCTAAGCCGTTTTCTGGAATCTCATTTCCTGTGTTAAGAAACACTTCCTGGGTCTCTGAATCCAGCGTGAAAATCCACGCGTTGAATGTAGATGTGACATCGCGTAGCGTGGCACCAAAATGCCAATCCTTCTTTGTTTTGTATTGTGCACCCGCATCAAGTCCAAACCCCCAGGATTTAGCGAAGTCACCCACTTTTCGGTGAATGATCTTAAATGTACCACCTAAACGCAAGTCGTTTAATTTCTCCAGTTTCTTTGCGTAAGAGAACAGAAAGCCATAATCGGCAGCTGTAAATTTCGTGATGTTGTCGTAATCGATATTTCCGTTGTTATCGATTAGTTGTGTCGTGTTAGGGATATCATCAACTCCAAATCGAATAGCGCTAAATCCAATAGAACTGGATTCATCAATTGAATGAGCAAGTCCTATATAATCATACTTGGCAATACCCGCAAAATATTCTGAGTGCATGGCGCCCACTTCGAGCCAATTCTCGACACCGATTAGCCCAGCCGGATTCCAGTAAACTGAATTTACCGAATTGGTTTGTGCGACCATTGAGTTCGCAAGACCCAGTGCATCTGCGCCTACCCCTAATGCAAGAAATTCATTAGAGTATTTAGGTGCAATAGTTCCCTCCTGTGCATGCGAGATTCCTGTCGTTAGAATCAATGCTAATAAGACCGTCGCCGAATTCGTTCTCATAAATTGTAGATCTTTAGTTTAGCATATAACAGAATTATCCGCAAAAAATTGTGTTATTTGTACAAGTACGTTCACTACACTAATTAGACGTAAAGATAAGGTTTCGGGTTGATTAGATGTGTGTAGAGCAGGGAAAAATGAGTAAACCCAATGTTTAATTTACCAAACATATTATCCGGGTTTAATTTAATATCCGGAGTTATGGCAATTTTATTTGCTTTTTTCGGACGTCTGGATCTAGCTGTTTATGCCATTTTTGCCGGAGCAATATTTGATTTTTTTGATGGATTTATGGCCCGATTGCTAAAAATCAATAGTGGTCTGGGAAAACAATTGGATTCGCTTGCGGATGTAGTGACATTTGGTGTGGCACCCGGCATTATACTTATGGTCCTGATGATGATCGATGTCGGGGCTTTTATGAATAATCCTCATCCGGAAGTGATGCGTTACGATTTCGTGGGAGAGTTGCATTATATTTTGGATGGGACTTCTACTTATTACATACCATTTGTATCACTCTTGATACCCTTTTTTGCCATGTTTCGATTGGCGAAATTCAACATTGACAAGCGTCAGAGTTTTCACTTTATAGGCTTGCCCACACCGGCTAGCACCTTGTTTTTCATGAGCTTTCCTTTGATGGTTGCCAGACCCGACCTAACTCCGGAATTTTTAAAAGACTATGTTGCGGCGGCAACGGATCCTAATTTGTTATGTGGATTGATTATTTTGTTTAGTATTTTAATGGTGTCAGAGATTCCATTATTTTCATTAAAGTTTAAATCAATGACCTGGAAAGGGAATGAAATACGGTGGGTGTTTTTGTTAATAAGTATTGGAATTATTGTCGTCTTCAGAACTTGGTCTTTGGCATTAATTGTATTTTTGTATTTGATTTTATCATTGATTCAGATTAATACTTTAAAGAAACAAGAGAATGAAATTTAAAGCTGAAATAGATGTTATGCCTTTAGATGCATTGCTTGATCCACAAGGGAAAGCAGTAACCAGTAGCATGAAGAATATTGGTTTAGGTATGATCGATGGTGTTCGAATTGGACGTCACGTTCGCTTATTTGTGGACGCTGATTCAAAAGAAGAAGCAGAAGCAAAAGTAGAAGAGGCATGTAAGCAACTCCTGGCTAATGAGATTATGGAGAGCTTTACCTATTCGGTGGAAGCAGTTTAATGCTTGCACCTCACCCTAAACTTTGCTATCTTACAGTTATAAAGAGTTTGTAACACAACAGATATGTCCGATACAGAAATACAAGAAAATAAAAAGAACAGCAACGGAGCTTATATTGCCGTAATTATCATTTTGTTGTTAGCACTAGCGTTTATGGCCTATTTGTGGTCTTCGAAAAACTCGGAGTTGACGGATTGTCAAAATGCGAATAAGGCATTAAAGGCAGACATGAATGGAATGAACGAGATGCTTTCGGGTTATGTGGGAACCATGTCCAACGATCTTAAGACGGACTTCCGTAATATGCTTGCCACTTACGACAAGTTAATCGAAAAAGATGCAAGTAAGGCAGACAGTATTAATGCGCAAAAGGAAAGGATTAATGGTCTACTGGATGAGCTTGAAAACAATAAAAAATTAACTGGGTATCAAATCATGAAGCTTAGACAGGAAAATGAAACTCTTCGTGACATCATGAAAGGTTATGTCTACCAGATAGATTCCCTCAATACAGCAAATTATCAGCTGCGCTCCGATCTTCAAACGACTACTAGCGAACTCAACTCAACTACGGAAGAAAGAGATCAGTACAAGGACCAATCGGAACAGCTTTCGGAACAGGTTAAAAAAGGGTCGAAACTTCATGCGTATAACTTTACTACAGTTGGGCTCAAAGAGAAGTTGAACAGCACAATGACGGAAACGAATCGCGCAAGAAGTGTTGTTCAGATCAAATCGACGTTTACACTATCGAAAAACCTCATTACTCCTGCGGGTGAGAAAATGGTATACATGCAGATAATTGATCCGTCGGGCAAAACAATGCAACGCTCTACGGGAGATGTTGTGGACACCGATGCAGGAAAGGTTCCTTATTCTGATAAGAAATCGATCGACTATCAAAATACGAGTGTCGATATGTCGATTTACTTCAGTTTAAGAAACCTGACTGCTACAAAAGGAAATTATAAGGTTAATATTTATTGTCAGGGTCAGCTAATAGGTTCTGATAGCTTTACTCTGAAATAATTATAAATGGTTAATATTTTTATCGCGAATCTTGATTGGGAGATCACTTCAGAAGATCTTAAAACCACGTTTGAATCATTTGGAAAAGTAACCTATGCACACGTGGTTTACGAACCAAAAACGAAGCGATCGAAAGGATTTGGTTTTGTGGAAATGGAGAGCAGCGACGAAGCGATCAATGCTATAGAAGCTTTAAATGGCATGGAAATCAATGGTCGCAAGATAGACGTCAAGATCGCTTCACCTAAAGGAAGCAGGCCACCTAAAAAAGAACAATAAACTAAACGTATTATGTCGACAACTGCTATTGATCAAGGTCATGTGCATTCAACTGTTAATGATCTTGGTATCGCAACAATTGAATTTGGACACCCATTAAGTAATTCTTTACCAGGTAAAATCCTTCAAAAACTCGCTGATACAATCACTGAACTTGGTGCGAATGATGAAGTAAAAGTAATTGTCCTGCGATCTGCTGGTGATCGCGCTTTTTGTGCCGGAGCAAGTTTCGATGAGTTGATTTCGATTAACGATATTGATACCGGAAAGAAATTCTTTTCAGGATTTGCCAATGTGATTAATGCATGTCGCAAATGCCCGAAGTTAATTATCGGACGTGTCCAGGGGAAAGCCGTAGGAGGTGGAGTAGGAGTGGCTTCTGCTGTTGATTACTGTTTCGCGACCCGATATGCTGATGTTAAGTTGTCTGAGTTAGCGGTTGGGATCGGACCTTTTGTAGTCGGACCGGCAGTTCAACGAAAAATTGGTCTATCAGCCATGAGTCAATTGGCAATCAATGCGACTGAGTGGAGAACAGCTCAATGGGCAAAGAACAGAGGCCTTTATACAGATATTTACGATTCAGTAGAGGAAATGGACGAAGAAATAGATGCTTTGGCCAAAAGACTTTCTAAATCCAACCCGGAAGCGATGCGTTTGCTTAAAAAAGTATTCTGGGAAGGTACGGAAGACTGGGATCAGTTGTTATCTGAAAGAGCGGCCATGAGTGGTGAATTGGTATTGTCTGATTTCACCCGGAACGCTATCAACGCGTTTAAGAAAAAGTAGCTTGTTGAGATAAAAATAAACCGGTTAAATCATTTTTCACTTTCTGATCAAAATCTTTTTTCAGAAACGTTTGTTAATAATACCAGAAATCATATCTTTGCACCCCTGTTTTAAGGGAATTGTATTATTTAAATAAATAAGATTGTGGATACATTAAGTTACAAAACCGTCTCTGCTAATAAGGAAACTGCTGATAAGAAGTGGGTTGTAGTGGATGCTGAAGGACAGACAGTAGGTCGTTTAGCGAGTAAGGTTGCGAAGATCATTCGTGGTAAACACAAAACGAATTTTACACCACATGCTGACTGCGGTGACAATGTTATTGTCTTGAATGCTGAGAAAGTTTCTTTTTCAGGTACAAAATTGTCAGATAAGAAGTATATCCGTTACACAGGATATCCGGGTGGACAAAGATCACAATTGGCTGAGGATATGTTGAAAAAGAATCCTGAGCGTTTGATCGAAAAAGCCGTAAAAGGTATGTTACCAAAGAACAAACTAGGAAGAAGCCTATTTAATAACTTAAAAGTTTATAAAGGTACTGAGCACAATCATGAAGCTCAGAAGCCTGAAGTAATAAACTTGGATACATTCAAGTAATTCAGTATGGAAGTAATCAACACATTAGGAAGAAGAAAAACGTCAGTTGCTCGTGTTTACATGACAAAAGGTAAAGGGAGCGTAACTGTCAATAAGAAAGACTATACTGAAGTATTTCCTACTTCTGTACTTCAATCTAAAATTATTCAGCCTTTCGCGCTAACAGATAACATTGGAAAATTTGACGTAAAAGTTAATGTTTCCGGTGGTGGTATCAATGGTCAGGTAGAAGCTATCCGTTTGGGTATTTCACGAGCATTGGTTAAGCTAGACGAGGAGAATAAGCCTCTATTGAAAGAGGAAGGATTGATGACGCGTGACCCAAGAATGGTTGAACGTAAAAAACCAGGTCAGCCGAAAGCGCGTAAGAAGTTCCAGTTCTCGAAACGTTAATACATCTATTTATAAATTTTGGCGGTTGTTTAGTATCTAAGTCTTTGAGTACTGCGAAAGCCCCTCTTTGACTGCTTACTAAAGGAACGTAAACAATTAAAACAAAAAAATGTCAAAAGCTAAATTTGAAGACCTTTTAAAGGCAGGTGCACACTTTGGACACCTTAAAAGAAAATGGAACCCGGCAATGGCGCCGTATATCTTCGAAGAGAAGAAAGGTATCCACATCATTGATCTTAACAAGACTATTGCAAACCTGGATCACGCAAGTGCTGCATTGAAGCAGATTGCAAAATCAGGTAAAAAGATTCTTTTCGTTGCAACAAAGAAGCAAGCGAAAGATATTCTTGCAGAAAGAGTTAAGGAAATCAACATGCCATACGTAACTGAACGTTGGTCGGGTGGAATGTTGACAAACTTTCAAACAACAAGAAAATCAATCCGTAAAATGACTTCAATCGATAAGATGAAGACAGATGGAACATGGGATACACTTAACAAAAGAGAGCGTCTATTCAAAACACGTCAACGTGAGAAGCTGGAGAAAACGTTCGGATCGATTGCCGATATGACAAGACAGCCGGCAGCGATTTTTATCGTTGATATCCTAAAAGAGCACATTGCGTTGGCAGAAGCTAAGCGTTTGAACATTCCTACATTTGCAATGGTTGATACGAATTCAAACCCGAAGATGGTTGATTTCCCGATTCCTGCGAATGACGATGCAACAAAATCGATCGCGTTGGTATTGGACGTTGTTTGTGATGCAATCAAAGAGGGATTGGAAGAAAGAAAGACTGCTAAGGATTCGATGAAAGATGAGAAGAAAGAGGAGAAATCAGGAGAGAAAGAAGAAGTAAAAGCAGAAGTAAAAGCAGAGAAGGTAGAAGAACCAAAGGCTGAAAAGGAAGAGAAAAAAGAAGAGAAAAAAGAGGAAGCTCCAAAAGCAGAAGCGAAAGAAGATTTATCCGCTAAAACAGTGGCAGATTTAAAAGCGATGGCGAAAGAAGAAGGTATCTCTGGTATTTCTTCGATGAAGAAGGCTGACCTGATCAAAGCGTTAAGCAAATAATTAATCAATAAAATTTTATACAGATGGCAATTACAGCTGCAGATGTAAATAAATTAAGAAAGCAGACCGGTGCAGGTATGATGGATTGTAAAAAAGCACTGGAAGAAACAAATGGTGATTTTGAAGCGGCAGTTGATGCCCTTCGTAAAAAGGGCCAGAAAGTTGCTGCAAAGAGAGGTGATAACGAAGCGAAAGAAGGAGTTATTTTTGCTCAGGCTACAGCGGATGGTAATGCAGGTGTTATCTTAACATTAAACTGTGAAACTGACTTCGTTGCCAAGAATGACGATTTCAGAGCATTCGTTCAATCGATCATGGATATTGCGGTTAAGAGCCTTCCATCATCTATCGATGAATTGTTAGCGCTTCCATACGACGATAAACAATCAGTAGGTGAAAAGATCACTTACCAGATTGGTGTGATCGGTGAGAAATTGGAGATTTCAGGCTTGGAGATCGTTAAAGCTGATAAGGTTGTAGCATACAACCACCCAGGTAACCAACTTGCTGCTTTGGTAGGTATTAACAGTACATCATCAGATGCTGAGGAAGCTGGCCGTCAGGTTGCAATGCAGGTTGCTGCAATGAATCCAATCGCATTAGATAAGGATGGCGTAGATGATGAAACGATCGCACGTGAGATTGAAGTAGGAAAAGAGCTTGCTATTCAGGAAGGGAAACCTGCTGATATGGCTGAGAAGATCGCTCAGGGAAGATTGAACAAATTCTTCAAAGAAAATACATTGCTTAGTCAGGCTTTTGTTAGAGATAACAAAGTAACTGTAGAACAATTCCTTAAAAGTACGGAGGATGGTTTAACGGTTGTTGATTTTAAACGCCTTTCGCTAAGCTAATTAACTATAAGATCAACTAGGAAGCCACTGAATAACTCAGTGGCTTTTTTTATGCAAAGGAATTCAGCATACATTCAATTGCCTTAAATATCTAATGACGTAACTGCATCAATTTATTTATATTTGCTTCGATCTAATTTCCTCATATGAAATACAAAAGAATACTTCTGAAGCTGAGTGGAGAATCCTTGATGGGAGACAAATCGTTCGGAATTGACAATCAACGATTGAGCTTGTATGCCGATCAGATCAAAGAAATTTACGAATCGGGAATAGAAGTAGCTATCGTTATTGGTGGAGGAAATATATTCAGAGGAGTTCAGGCTGAGGAAGGTGGGATGGATAGAACCCATGGAGATTATATGGGTATGCTAGCAACGATGATCAACTCGATGGCATTACAGGCTGCCTTAGAGTCTGTAGGAGTAAGGACAAGGTTGCAATCAGCAATTGAGATGAAAGAGATAGCCGAGCCATTTGTACGTCGGAGAGCTGTTCGCCATTTAGAAAAGGGTAGAGTGGTTATTTTTGGCGCAGGAACCGGTAATCCATTTTTCACTACGGATTCCGCTGCATCTCTGAGAGCAATCGAGATTAATGCGGATGTTATTCTAAAAGGAACACGAGTGGACGGGATTTATACAGCAGATCCTGAGAAGGATGCTTCGGCTACCAAGTACGACATGATCAGTTTTGACGATGCCTATGGCTCTGGATTAAAAGTCATGGATATGACTGCATTTACGCTTTGTAAAGAAAATGATCTACCCATAATCGTATTCGATATGGATACACCCGGTAACCTGAAAAGGATTCTGGAAGGTGAGCAGGTAGGTACAATTGTAAGAAATTAAAACATAGTATATGATCGAAGATTTAAATATGATCTATGATGAGTTTCGGGATGCTAATAGCAAATCAATTAGTCACCTGGAAACTGAATTAGGAAAGATTAGAGCTGGTAAAGCCAATCCGTCTATGCTGCAATCAGTTATGGTGGACTATTATGGAAGCCCAACTCCTTTGCAGCAAGTTGCTAATGTAAATACATTGGATGCGCGAACTCTTTCTATTCAGCCATGGGAAAAGCCTATGATTGAAGAGATCATGAAAGGAATTGTAAACTCCAACTTGGGTCTAGCTCCTCAAAACAATGGTGAAATGGTCATCATTTCTATTCCACCGTTAACAGAGGAAAGACGTCTTGATTTAGTGAAGAAGGCAAAGTCTGAAGGCGAAAATGCGAAGGTTAGTGTTAGGAACAATCGAAAAGATGCATTGGATATGATCAAAAGCCTGAAAGATGATGGCTTGTCAGAAGATTTGTTCAAGGACGCTGAAGATGAGGTTCAGAATATAACGAATGAATATACTAATCGAATTGATAATATTCTGAACACAAAAGAAACGGAGATCATGACGATTTAAAACGAAAACTATTCCACAGGAATTTATGGGGGCTCTCGAATGAGGCCCCTTTTATTTTATCATGACTTCGACTCGCCTGTTGGCTTGTTCCTCATACGAGAATTTGGGTTTCTCATATATCGGTTTCGTATTACCAAATCCAACCGCAGATAGTCGGTCTTTGTCAATGCCGTTGTCAACTAAGTATTTCAACACGCGTTTCGCTCTCGCTTCTGACACTCTTTGAGCTGCCAGGGAATTATCTCCCAATGCGAATACGTGTCCTTGAATTTCAACCTTGATATCGGAATTTAATGCTAAAAAATCTTTCAATCTTCTCAAATTCGGAATAGATGCATCAGTGATTTGACTCGTGCCAGGCACAAATTCGATCTCTTCAATAGTCATCTTCTTTCCGGTGGAAATACGAATAAGTTCAATCTGAATGTAATTATCCTCAAAGGCTGATAATTCAAACAGGCTATCGTAATAGAAGTACCCTTCAGCGTCACACCTTACCTGAAGCTTTGCGTTATGTTCCAGGTTGAAATAAAACTCGGAACCCACATAAAGTCCATTCAGATCCCTGTTGCCCTCTAAAGAAAGATTCGAGATGACCGGTAATTTAGTTTCCGGATCGATAACTTTGAATGACAAAGTCATTGCAAAATCATCATATCGCTTATCGACCACTTTAGTCTCAGCGGCTAGTTTTTTACTTGGTTCGAAATGCCAGTTAAGTAACAGGTCCTGCTTACTTTTTTCCGCAGTCGCAAATGCAATTTGAAAATGTTGTCCTTCTTTGATATCAAGTTTGTAGAGGACTCCACCTCCTATTTCTGCTGCTAATCCTACCTCTGTTACATCTCGCTTGACATGCATACGTCTGATTTCAGAAATCCCTCTGTTTATATCCTGACAAACATCGTTTTCCTCTTCGGCAAACACCACCATTTGCAGGAAGTCATTTTTCACTGAAGCCTTAAATGTTATGGTACCTGATTGAGGAGCTACAAAAGAACACCACACCATATTGTCAGTACTTAGATTCTCAAGAGAATTGTAATTTGAAAGGTCCGTTGCTGTTTTCTTGCCTGTAAATTGAATGGTAAAATCCCCGTTTTCAAACAAGTTCAATGCTCCATTGCAATCATAGAATGGACTATCTGAACGAAGTTCAAGTTGGCCACTAACTGCAAAAGACAGTATGGTAAAGAGCAACAGAAATCTTAACTTTGTCATAAGGTGGGGCAAAGATAATGAATGTAATATACAAAAAGTCCCTAAAACAGTTTAGGTAAAGGACTATGGAATCGCTTTATACAAAGATCGGACCGATAGAATTACGTGGAATTGTAGATAGATTCTATGATATCGTTTTTGATGATTCCGCAATTAGTCACTTATTTAAGACAGAGAAATCACAGATTCGGGAAAAGCAGTATAAATTCTTAACTCAGTTTCTTGGTGGTCCACCCTTATATTCAGCGGAATACGGTCATCCCAAGATGCGAATTCGTCATTTGCCTCACCGAATTGATCAGGCAGCTAAAGAGGAATGGCTTAGATGTATGCGAAAGGCGATCGACGAATCTGGTTTGGATAAGCAATTAGGAGATGCACTTTTTAATTGTTTTCCGGCAGTGGCTCAGCACATGGTCAACTCCTGATCACATGGAGATTGTTAATCGACCTTTGCTATTAATTCGTATGAACAAACCGTTTTCGAGAGGCTGGATTACGGCAATTTGAAGAGCATCAACAGCGCCTTGCATTTGTATACCCTCGGCTAATTCACCATTTAAACGGTGATTGATATTATTTTTAAGTGTGTCCATATAAGATCTTAGATCGATATCAGATGCTTCCCGTATTTTGTTTTTCAACTTCTCACTGAACAACCATTTGGCAGATCGCAGCATAGCACTCCTGGTTTCGATATCATATTCCAGATCAGGAAATGAAATATGCTGCTCCAAACTGTCAAACCGAGGTGTTCCTGACAAGAATAAGGTTCCATTTTTCTTACCGCTAAAATTAACTTTTAGGCTAAGCTTGTGGTTTACAGCGCCGTAGATTGAAATGCTATCCAACACAACTTCTCTACCTTTAATTTCAAAACTTTTCTTACTCATATTTTTTGTGAGCATGGAACTCAAGGAATCGTAATTAGCAGAGATGTCGGCGGCAATATTGAATCCTTCAACTTCATCGTAATCTATCAGTTCGGGTAGTGAGTCTATATGGTTTTCAACACTATCCAGATATATAATTGGTCTGGCGGTTAGTTGGGCATGTACAAAAGCGGTGTCATCCACGTAGCTAATGTCACTAACTGATATATTCTGTGGATTAATGTGTAGGAAGCCATATCCCGATAGTTCATTAACGGTACTGAGTTGATTCCATATTTTCTGCACTTCAGGCTTCAGGCTGACCAAAGAGATGTCATTATCGATTTCAGCTTCCATATCCGTAAGTGAATTCTTCACCTCGGTAAGAATCTTGTCAGTAGCATTGTAATTAAATACGGTGATCTTACAAGGAGTTAAGGCCTTTAGCTCTTTCAGTTTTGTTGTCGATTTCAAGTGATAATCCGATCCTACTTTAATATTGGTCGTGTATTCAATCTTTAGTTTTCTCATGGGTTCATCTACTCCACACGAGGTATAAATACGAGGGATAACGCAATTTCCATTTTCGTTAAAGATCTCTGTACACTGAGGACAGTAATTGAGATTTAGCGCATATCGCCCATCGATTGCAAAATTAAGCTGTTTGTTTTCACCGGTGAAAACGATGGGGTCTCTTTCAAAGGTGTATGAGAAGCTGACCCCCTGACAGTTTTTTTCTTTTCCTTTAAATATTTTAGGCAGGGTAGAATCCGTTTCCTCGAAATAAGGTTTAAGATTGATCTTAAGTGGTACGTTTATAGTAGATAGAGGCTGGGCAGGTGCTTCCCATACGGGAATAACGGAGAGTTCAGGAGTCTTCGGATTGATCGAACATGAAATTAACAATACTACCAATGAAAGCAGCAGGTATATCTTTTTCAAAATCGACATAACCGGTTTATTCCTGTTTCTTTAAAAGCGCACTTTGATGTATCGTTACAAGAGGACTTTCAACTTCGATCGCATCTTCATTCGCCTCGGGTATTGATGCTGACTCCAATTTGTTATTGAGATCAGCTGCAATCAATTCAAAATAGAGACCTTCATCAGTCCTGCGTAGTGTACTGACATATGTGTTACCCATGACATCATACATGCCATAGAAACTACCATTCATATATGTTTGGTTCATTTTGATTCCGTTCTGCTCGTCCAGGATGTAATGCGTATCATCTTTTTTCGATTTAACTACATAGAGATAATTCTTAACGATCTCTCCAAACCGATCACTGTGATAAGTCATACGATAAGTCCAGGTTGAGTCTTCTTCCACTTCTTCGATTTCGAGATCAACCGGAATCGTGTCATTAGGACGATTGTGATAGCCCAGTATCATGTCACCGGAATAGCTTCCGATCCAATCTTCCGGGAACTTCTGTGCCATCGAGTTTACTGCGAAGAATACAGCCAGTATTATGAGAAGGAGTTTCATGAATTAGTCAGTTGACCAATCTTATTGATGATCTCGTTAAAAGTGTTGCTTGGTCGCATCGCTTGATCAGCTTTCGTTTCATTCGGAAAGTAATAACCACCGATATCAACGGTATCACCCTGTGCCTTATTTAATTCATCCACGATCGTTTGTTCGTTTGCAGATAAGCTTTCGGCAAGCTCTCGGAACGTATCCGCCAATTCCGAATCCTTGTTTTGTTTTGCAAGCTCTTCCGCCCAATACATACTCAAATAAAAATGACTGCCTCGGTTGTCTAATTCTCCCACTTTACGAGATGGCGATTTCCCTTTCATAAGTAAATTAGTTGTGGCATCATCAAGTGTTTCGCTGAGAATCAAGGCTCTTTCGTTATTGTACTTTTCTCCCAGATGTTCCAGTGAAACAGCGAGAGCAAGAAACTCTCCTAATGAATCCCATCTTAAGTGACCTTCTTCGTTGAATTGTTGAACATGCTTTGGTGCAGATCCTCCGGCACCAGTTTCGAACAATCCTCCTCCGTTCATGAGTGGAACGATTGAAAGCATTTTTGCCGATGTTCCAACTTCGAGAATAGGGAAGAGGTCAGTTAAATAATCACGTAAAACATTCCCTGTTACTGAAATCGTATTCTCACCATTCTTCAGTCTTTTCAGTGTAAACGCAGTAGCATCCTTCAATGACATTATGCGGATATCAAGTCCCGAAGTATCATGATCACCCAGATATTGATTTACCTTTTTTATCAGTTCGGCGTCGTGTGCACGATCCTCACTTAACCAAAAGATTGCCGGCCATCCTGTAGCACGAGCGCGATTCACCGCTAATTTAACCCAGTCCTGAATTGGAGCATCTTTCACCTGACACATTCTCCATATATCCCCTTCTTCAACCTGGTGTTCCATTAAAATGTTTCCAGCGTTGTCCATTACTTTAACCGTACCGTTTGAAGGCATAACAAATGTTTTGTCGTGCGACCCATATTCTTCAGCTTTTTGGGCCATAAGTCCGACATTTGGCACGGTTCCCATTGTTGTTGGATCAAATGCACCATGCTCTTTACAGAAGTTTACGGTTGTTTCATAAAGCGGTGCATAACTGCTATCCGGAATAACTGCTAGTGTGTCCTGAGATTTTCCTTCGCTATTCCACATTTGACCGGAGTTTCGGATCATTGCCGGCATGGATGCATCAATGATCACATCACTTGGCACATGAAGGTTTGTAATTCCTTTATCGGAATTAACCATGGCAAGATCAGGTCTGCTGTTGAAGCAATCGTTGATGGCAGCCAGTACTTCCTGTTTCATCGGGTGATCACTAGCATTCAGTTTGTTGATCAGATCTCCAAAACCATTGTTAACATCAACCCCCAATTCATCAATTACATTGTCGTAACGATCGAATACAGGAGAGAAGAAAGCACGAACAGCGTGACCAAAAATAACGGGATCTGAAACCTTCATCATGGTTGCTTTCATATGTAATGAAAACAGGATGTCGTTTTCTTTTGCCGCCTTTATTTGATCTTCGAGGAATTGCATTAGCTGGCGTTTACTCAAGAAGGTTCCATCGATTACTTCTCCTTCAAGAACCTGGAAATAGTCTTTTAATGTCGTCTCCGTTCCATCATTTCCTTCAAAGCTTATTTTAATATCTGTCGCCTGATTAAGCGTTGTTGATTTTTCATTGGCTCTGAAATCCCCCCCGTTCATATAAACAACATCAGATTTACAATCTTTTTGCCATGCGCCCATCGAATGTGGATTATTCTTGGCGTATTCTTTAACGGCTTTGGGTGCGCGGCGATCTGAGTTACCTTCACGCAATACTGGGTTTACCGCACTACCTTTAATTTTGTCATAGCGACCCTTAATGTCTTTTTCCTGATCATTGGAAGGTTCGTCCGGGTAATCAGGCACCATATATCCGTTAGCTTGCAATTCTTTGATCGCTTCCTTTAACTGTGGAATAGAAGCACTGATATTTGGCAGCTTGATAATGTTTGCTTCCGGTTTCTTTGCGAGTTCGCCCAATTGATTCAATGCATCTTCTAGTCGTTGATCCTCATTCAGAAAATCAGGAAACCTAGCTATGATCCTACCGGCAAGGGAAATGTCTTTTAAATTGACATCGATGTTTGCTTGATTTGTAAATGCTTTTACTATTGGAAGAAAAGAGCGTGTTGCCAGCGCTGGTGCTTCGTCAGTTTTTGTGTAATTAATTACCGGATTTGACATGTTATTGCTTGTTTATTGATGTATTTGTAGTTGCTTCATGATCCATGATCATAGCTGCACAAATGTACGCTTTGAGTGACACAAAATCAACTGTTTTTAATGAGATGAAATCGCTTTTAGAAAGTTGATCATTTTTTCAAATGCTCGTGAGCGATGGCTAATGGCGTTCTTCTCGGTCATGCCCATTTGGGCAAATGTTTTATTGAATCCATCCGGTTTAAAGATCGGATCATATCCAAAGCCCTCCTTTCCTCGCTTTTCTTCGGTAATAGTACCTCGTATAATTCCTTCAAACGAATGAGCCGTGCCGTCAATGATTAAAATGATGACTGTTCTAAATTGTGCTGTTCTATTAGATTTACCATGAAGCCTTTCAAGAACAAGATCCATGTTTGCATCGTCATTTCGTTGTTCTCCGGCATATCTAGCTGAATGGACTCCCGGTTCCATATGGAGGGCATCTATTTCCAGCCCGCTATCATCAGCGAAGCAGTTAACTCCAATTTGATCGTAGATCGTTTGCGCCTTGATCGATGCATTACCTTCTAATGTGCGTGCGGTTTCAGGAATTTCATCTCTGAAATCAATCTCGTCCAGTGAAAGGACGTGAAAGTGATCAGGCAGCAGTGCACTTATTTCTTTTACTTTATTCTGGTTATGTGTGGCAAATACTAACTTCATCATTCAAATAAGCGCAGGTATTTATTCTTATTTGCTTCAACCGAGTATTGATCTGCTACAAGCTGACGCCCATTCTTACCAAGCTGACTTCTCAAATCAAAATCGTCCAGGAGTTTAGTTAGATACTGATACCATTCTTCGTCATTCGAGCACAGATATCCATTGATATCATTTTGTACCAGATGGGAGTTGACACCGACAGGGGTAACAACTGCTGGAATCTGTAGCGCCATGTATTGAAGTGCTTTAAATCCACATTTCCCTTTTGTCCAAACTGAATCTTCCATAGGCATGACCCCTACATTAAATGTAGCCAGGCTTTCGATCTCTGAATTTCGATCCCACTTGATGTATTCGATATAGGGTTTATCTAATTGCGGATCCTGATTTGAAATTATGCGAAAGACAAAATTCTTTTCTTGATAAATTCTGTCAAGCACTGGTAAAATATCTGCCAAATATGTAGCCGTTGTGTGCGAACCAGTCCACCCTATAACCGGAACTTCATTTCTCGGGTTCCCGGTCTTATTGTGAACATTTTTCAGATCTATAGTTGTCGGGATGACCACCACATTTTGATTGAATTCTCTCGCAAAATCAGCCAGGAAGTCGTTGCCGACAGTTACCTGATCGGCCCATTTTATGATCTTTTTGACTTTGCGGTACATCTTTAATCGATGGAATCGGGCATTTGAATCACTGTAATTCGGTAGCCAGATAGCATCGTCAAAATCATAAATATACTTCCTTCGCAGAACCTTAGCAATGAACCATTCAAAGAAAGGAGGACCTATCATAGAGGCTTCGCGATGAATAAATATATGGTCGTATTTTCTGATTCTAAAGAGTAGCATAAACCGCTTCCAAAAGCTTCTGAACATGGCTCCTACTTTACTTAGAAAAGATCCATCTTTGTAGAGCGATCTCCATCCTTTGTCATCCAGAAAGGGATAAAGAGTGCTTTCGAAACCATTATCCTTCAGGTATTCCAAATACTGCTCAAAACGAAAGCGTTGTGATGGAGCTTCGTCAAAAGGATATGGTGCCAGTATCAGGATCTTTTTAGTCATCAAGTTTTTTATAAATCCCAAGATATTTCTCTACTCCTCCTTCTAAAGAAAAGTATTCTCTTGCACCACTTATGATTTCTTCTTTATTAAAATTCTGAAGATCGATGATATGATTACGGTATGATTCTTCATCGAACGAATCAATAAGGATTCCCGAATGATATTTATTAACTACCAGATCCGTATCACCAACACCGGAATTGCAAACGATAGGAACGCCCATAGCCATGATTTCACCCTGCTTTGTAGGAGAAGAAGCTTTTTTGGAGAAAGTGGGAACGATGAAAAATATCGAAGCGTCGAAAAGTGATATATATTCGGGGACCTCATAATACAAAACAGAGCGCACAACGATATCATCCTCATTGATTCCATGCTTTGAAGCTTCCGCAATAATATTTTCTCTCTTTTCACCACTTATAAAAAGGAACCTGGCATTTGGTTTTCGTTCCTTGAGTATTTTGAAGTATGCCAGCATTTCCGGAAGCATGTACCATGTCCCGATAGACCCGACATAGCCGAGAATGAAGTCCTCAGAAGTCATTCCCAGATCTTTTCGAAGTGATTCTTTCTGTGAATCTTCAATCTTATCCGGATTAAAGCGATCGATATCTACGCAGCATGGAATAACCGCAATGTCTGGTTGATGTTTTAACTTCCATCCTCGAATGACGTTTTTGGCATTTTCCGTTAAGGAAATGACATAATCAGCTTCCTGTAGAAATTGTTTTTCTTTCTTTTTGAAGTATTGATAGATTTGTTTGTACAATGGATTTTTCAAGCTCCAAAGTTTGCCATCCACTCGTTCATCTGCCCAAAAGCCTCTCATATCGAAAACGAATTTAACGCCGTATTTGCGCTTCATTTTCAATCCGGCAATTGCAGAAATATAGCTTCGACAATGGACGATGTCAAAGTTGTGAAGATCATGCAAGTACTTGGCTACCCGGTTCATTTTGAATACCTGTCGAATGGTTTTTCTTAATCCACCCTCGTTACTGTAGTCCTGAGGATGCCAATTAATTCCTGATTCTTTGCATAATTCACGGATGGTGTTTTTTTGCGCTTCATATCGGTCTAGTTTCTCAAAGCTGACCAAATGAATCTCATATCCGTTTTTAGCTAGCCCACCCAAGTAAGGCAGTACCTGCGACTGACCCAGTGGATCGGTCATCCCATCGTAGGATATGTACAAAACAGTTTTCAACTAATCATCCATTTTTTATACCACATCTGAAACATTAACAAATACCAGATCTTCATGTCATACTCTTTTTTACCTGCGAAGAAATGTTCTTTTAATTTAGCAACTTCAACCCAATTGAAAATTCCTTGCTCCCGCATATCTTTTTCATTGATGTGGTCCTCGACTAGATCTCGCAGCTCGTTTTGCAACCAGTTCGCGATAGGAATAGCAAATCCCATCTTCGGTCGGTCGAGCAGTGTTGCAGGAACGTAATCGTGAACAATGTCCTTGAGCAATCTCTTTTTAACCCCATTATGATATTTATATGAATCCGGAAGTTGAGCTACGAACTCTATAATGCGTTGATCCAGAAATGGCTCTCTGCCTTCAAGACTGACCGACATGGTTGCCCGATCTACTTTTTGCATAATGTCATCCAGTAAATAGGTTTGATAATCAATGGCCATCATATAAGACAATGGGGTAAAAAACTCTCGCTTTAATTCGTCACTTTCAAAGAGTGTATTTAAGCTGTCAACCTCAAAAGCAGTTAAACCCTGAATTTGTTTGTCGGTAAACTGTTGACTTAAGCTAAGCATGATTTCTTCTTCCGATGGATTTCGAAGTACTTGCTTTAACTTTTCATATCGATTATGGAAATTGTATTTGTTTCGAAGAATTGGAATTTTCTCTGATGAAATTCCTTCCATCATACTTGCCGTGGACCTTCTTACAAAACCAGGAATAGATCTGAGTTTTTTACCGTAACGGAGGAGATAATCATATCGGTTGTAACCGGCAAAAATCTCGTCACCTCCGTCAGCACTTAAAGCCACGGTTACTTTTTCCCTTGCTGCCCGGGCAACCAACGTAGTGGGAATAGCGCTAGAGTCGGCATAGGGTTCGTCATAAAAATAGGGTAGATTGGGTATGAGCTCTATAGCATCCTTCTGGGTGCATGTAATTTCAGTATGATCGGTTCCAAGATGCGAGGCAATATCCCTGGCGTAGGGAGCTTCGTTTAGACCAATATCCGGAACACCAATCGTAAATGTTTTGAGCTTTTGATTCCTTTCAGACTGAAGCATTGCCGTCACGCATGTGCTGTCATATCCACCACTAAGAAATACACCGACTGGAACATCTGCAACCATGCGATAATCAAATGAAGATTTTAGAATTTCACGTGTTTGCTTTTTAGCTTCTTCATAGGAAATATCTAGTTTGGGCTTATTGTAGGAATCATATACATTCCAGTATTGAACCTCGGTCAGGTCACCATTACTGAGATTTACCTGAAGATAGTGTCCGGGATTTAATTTCCAGGCGTTCTGAAATATACAATGGGGTGTAGGAACATTTCCATATTGCATAAAAGCAGCAACCGCATTCAGGTTAATCTCTTTGCTGAAATTCGGGTGCTCGTGAAATGCTTTGAGTTCAGAGGCAAACATGAAGAGGTCACCCGCCTGGTAATAATAGAGTGGCTTTACACCCGATCGATCTCTTGCGCAGAAAAGGGAATGCTTCGATTCATCATAGATTACGATAGCGAACATCCCTATAAATCGTTGAAGGCACTCAGCACCCCACTCCTTGAATGCATGAAGAATCATTTCAGAATCGGAGCTACCAATGAATAGATGACCCATTGTTTTCAGCTCGTCTTTGATCTCCTGGTAATTGTAGATCTCCCCATTAAAGACCATGTGAAGATCCTCATATATCATCGGTTGTTTCCCGGTGTCTGTAAGATCAATGATTGACAGTCGACGATGTCCAAGACCAATAAGGGCATGTTCATTCTCAATTAACCTGGTTCCTTCTCCATCCGGACCACGATGCGTAAGACTTCGGTTCATGTTCTGTAGAACAGCCGGGTCTGTGCGCTTTTGATAATCAATAAATCCGGTAATACCACACATAAGTATAAAGGTAGAAAATTAAGGTAAGATCGGCACTTGGCAGTAAATCTAATCTTTGATAAAAATTCCTTTCAAACTGACACCTACTTTAAACATATTCAGGAATCCATTCACAATCCTTTTCGATAACCTCAAACCGGCATTTTTTTCGATACGATACCGGATCATTTCGTCATCCGATGTTTCCGAAACGTATTCTTGATTACTTACGCCTTTACTTGTTCGCAAACGAGTAATACTCATACCGGTACTCTCAATTTTTAGTGTCTTGAAATTATTTCGTTCGAATAATCGACGAAGCGTTTTACGTGTATAGTAAGACAGATGATTCGGATATTCAATCACGTCATAACGATCACCCAGGCGATATCTTAAATACGAATTAAAGTTCGGTGTTGTGAGATAGAATATTCCACCTTTTCTCAAAAGTTCATGCGCCTTTTTAGCGTAGGCATTCGGATTATTCAAGTGCTCGAGGCATTCTATTGATACGATAACATCGAATGAACCAATCTCGAATGTGCAGTTCTCCAACTCACCATTGAACATCGTTATTCCCTTTTTCTCGCAATCAGCTGTAGCTTCGCTTGAAAGTTCCGTACCATATACTTCCCATCCTTTTGCTTTGGCAATTTCAAGGAAAAAACCATAACCGGCACCTATGTCAAGAATCTTGTTTGTTTTGCGATACCTCTCGAAGTAATCCAATAATTCTTCGTATCGTTTTTGAGTGATAGGCGAGAAGTATCGGGTTCTATCGTAATTCTGGGTGTAAAAATCGATTAACTCATCCTTGCTGGGGATTTGCTTGCAGAACACGAAATCGCAATCACCACACTGACAAAGCTCTACATTCTGAAATTTATCAAGTGTTTTGAGCTTTTCCGATCCACAGATAAGGCAAGCAGTATGAACAGGCGTATTTTTCAAGGCTACGAATATATTAATTCTTGATAAATCTACCTTTCAGACTATCTCCCACACCGAATATGCTAAGGGCGCCATTGACAAGGTTTTTTGCCAGACCTAAATACCATTTGCTTTCAATCTTGTTACGAACCGCTTCATCATCAGAATCTTTTGAGATGAATTGCTGGTCACTTTTCCCGGTACTTGTCCGGAGTCTGGTTAAGCTAATTCCGGTAGTTTGAATTCTCTTCGTACTAAAGCCACACTTTTTAAAGAGTTTTTTAATCGTTTGCGGGGTGTAATATGAAAGATGTTCCGGATAACTGATCACGTTGTAGTCTGCTTTTAATCGATACCTCAATAGGGAATTGAAATTGGGAGTTGTCAAATAAACCAATCCTCCTTTCCTGAGAAGGGTATTAAAGTTTTGAACTTCTTCAATTGGGTTGTTAATATGTTCTATGACCTCAAAGGATGTAATTACATCAAATGATTCAGCGCTAAAGTCTTCCGGATTGAGTTTACCCTGTTTCATGTCAATTCCTTTTCCACGACAGATTTCGACAGCGTCATCTGTATACTCAGTCCCAAATACTTTCCATCCCCGCTTCTTGGCTTCTTCGAGAAAATAGCCAATTCCACATCCAACGTCGAGAATACGGCCAGTTTTTCTATAGGGTTCAAATGAATCTAAAAGCTCGTGATATCTCTTGATGGTAATAGGTGAGAGGTAGTCATTGCGAGCATACTTGCCATAATGATCAATGAGTTCTTGTTCAGTTGGAATACGCTTTGCAAAAACAAAGGAGCAAGAATGGCATTGACAAAGGAAAGAATCTTGATACGCGGGCAATTCGTTAAGACGATCCAAGCCACAAATTAAACAGGACTTATGAAACTCGATACTACTCATTTCCGATAACTTTGCCGCTTTTAACTAATGTAAATTTCTTTTTCAAATGAAGAAATGGTCGTTCGTAATATTTGTAACTTATCGTGGCAATCAGAACAGCAAGAACGAATGAAAGCCCTGTTTCTAACACCAATACTTGCCATACCTGTGTGTTATAGTCGAACATGTTAGTTAGTGTTAGCACAACCAGAATTGCTATAAAGTGATAACAGTAGAGACCGTATGATATGGTACCCAAATAGGACACCCTTTTCCAGTTCGAAAATTTGAATAGCGATTTTTCTGAAAAATTTTGTTCCAAAATAATGAACAATACAATGACGCCAAAGATCATTCGCTCACCTGCTCTTAATGGTATATGTGGAAAAACGTATTCATCTCTGAAAACCAGAAATAGAATAAACAAAATCCACACGGACAATATTACAAATCGAGGCATATTTTTGAACCCTTCAACAAATTTTAATTTTTGAGAAATAAGCCAAGCACCTAAAGCACCCAAAGCGAGGTCACCCATACAGGAAAAGGTATGGTACTCTCTAAACATATAAGTGTCGTTATAGTATCGGAGTATCACAGAAGTAATGATAACGACCAAAAATGGTATCCAGTAATGTCTAACCGGAAATATCAGTAAAATAATTGGCCAAACCAGATAGAACTGTTCTTCAATGGCAACACTCCACAATACTCCTAACACCGAACAATCCGGCAGGTTATTAATTATCACATCAAAATTGCTTAAAAATGTAAGATAGTATATTGGTTCTGCTGTTTCAACGGCGGGTTCACCAAACAAAGTTTTGAAATACGGAAAGATGATAAATCCGAAGAAAACCGCGAAAAAGTAAACCGGCCAAATACGCAATATTCTTCTCATCCAAAACTTAACCAAATGAATTCTACCATGATTTCTTTTTTCCTGAATCAAGAGGTAGGTGATAAGAAATCCACTTAGGACAAAGAAGAAATTTACCCCTAAGTTACCATTGCTGAATAACTCGTATTTTAAGAAATGATAGGTTGGATCTTCAACGATGTATTGATATTCAGTTGCAAATCCATGATAAAAAAAGATCAGGGCAAAACATATAAATCTTAAGCCATCGAGGTTTTCAAAGTATATCCTTTTGCCAGACATATTAAAAATTTCCTAGCTTATCTTTCTTAAATAACTTACGATATAGATTATAAATGAATGATAAGCGTTTTTCGTCATTCGGGTAATCCCAATACCACTTAGCCGGTAAATCAATAATGCGTTCAAGTTCTTCAACCGAGATCCCTAATTTCTTAGCGATGTATGACTTTTCTTCCTTAACGGTTTCTTCGTTATAAGGAAGACTCTTTAATTGATCTAGAGCTTGTTCTCTGCTTACTTCACCGTTACAAATTTGAGATGATAAAGTCGCTTTACGGTAATCAATACCGAATTTTTTGAAGAGATAATAAGATTGTATGAATCCGGTGTATTTCGATTCATAGTGTTTGCCCCCATAATACTTCCAGTTTAGCTCCTTCTTAAGGAATTCCATTGCGTCATCTTTCGCATATGGAACATAATTGAGCATATAAATAACGCGAATCCCTTTGAAAACTTTATAATAGGTTTCCTTAGCAAATCCGAAGGTTGGGTAATTTTTTAGTTTACGGGAACCGAATTTATTCTGTATGTGTTTGAAATATTTCGTGTCTTTCCCATTATAATGCCACGCCTTTGGTAGAATACCTTCTGTCGCAAAATTACCACCCGAAATTATGTACTTCACTCCATATTTAGCTGCAATCTTGTGCCATGTAGCAGGTATGGCCATATCGGTTGGAGTCTCTGCTTCAGGAACTGAGGCCTTTAGAAAGGCCAGCTGAATATCCTTGAACTCTTCCCAGTCCAGCACAAAGCTTTCATAATCGATGCCAAGTTTTTTAGCGATATTCTTAATGTTCTGTACTGCTTCCTCCGAATTCCATCCATTATCCATGTGCACTGCTACAACACGCAAACCATGTTCTTTAGCAGCGATATAAGCTGCATATGAACTGTCTATTCCGCCGCTAAGACCTATTACACAATCGTATTTCTTTCCTTTTCCGGCTTTCTTAATGTCGTCAACAATATGCTTTAATTGCTTTTCACTTTCTTCTCCCTGATAACTATGCTTGGATCTTTTTTCAAGATATTCTGTGCATAGGTTGCAAACCCCTTCTTTATCAAAGGTGATCAATGGATCGGTCGTATCCATAACACATCGCGTACACTGCTGATATTCCTTCGAACTCATTCTTTACCTGATTGCCGGCAAATTTAGAAAAATAGCGTCAGAGTCATTATAGTTTTCTTTCAAACTGCACCTCTCCGTTATCAGGATAGTTGATTAGGACACCTTTGTTAGTTCCGTGATAGACAAAAAGACTACCAGCAGCAAGACCATTTGCCATCCCAACGTCGTAGGCTTCACTTAAATCCTCACTCTTGCCAGCGCCTCCTAAAGCAATAACTGGAATTGTCACAGCTTGTGAAATGGATTTGATCAATTCGATGTCATAGCCTGTCATGCTTCCATCTTTTTCGATCGATTGTACGATTAGTTCACCAGCGTTGCATGCCTCCATCAATTGCGCAAATTCTATAGGTTTGTGTTTAGTCGATTTTGTGCCATTTAAATAGCAGACTGATTCGCCTTTAAAGATAGATCTGCCAACGTCCATGCAAACCACAATTGTCGATGATCCAAACTCTTCTGCAGCCATTCGGATGAACTCCGGGTCCTTCACTGCTGCAGAACCAATGATAACTTTTTCGGCTCCTGCATTTACAATCTTTCGGATATCATCTATAGTTCGAATACCCCCACCCACGGCGAATGGCATATTAGCCTCTTCTCCAACATCTTTCACAAAATCAAGTGAAATAAGACGATCTTCTTTTGTAGCATCAATATCTAAAAATGCTAGTTCATCAGCCTTTAAGTCATTAAATATTTTTACCGCATTGATTGGATCTCCGATGTAATGATGTTTTTTGAATCGCGTCGATTTAACCAGTACGTTTTTCTGGAGAAGTAAGACTGGTATAATTCGAGGTCGGAACATTATAAGGAGACAAAGTTTTTAAATAACTGCAAACCAATATCATGACTTTTTTCCGGATGGTATTGAACACCGAAGATATTCTCTTTTTCAATAGCAGATGTAAAGGTGTAATCGTATGTGGTTTCGTTCAGAATGTCAGCTTTGTTCGCCATCACGACATGATAAGCATGAACAAAATAGAATTCTGAATTTTCTGAAATATTGGACATCAACTTACTATTCTTTCTGATACTTATGCTATTCCATCCCATGTGCGGGATCTTATAGGTAAGGGGATCCGAAACATTGAAGCGTACCACTTTACCATCGAACCAGCCAAGTCCATTTTTATCACCTTCTTCACTAGAATCGGTCATAAGCTGCATGCCAAGACAAATCCCTAGTATTGGCTTCTTTCCGAAAGTAACGGATTCATTCAACGCTTCAATTAGATTAAGTTCATGGAGATTTTGCATAGCCTTACCAAAATGACCTACTCCAGGAAGTATTAATTTATCAGCATGTAGAATTTCATCTCCTTTTGAAGAAACAGAAACTTCAATACCTAGTTTTACTAATTTCTTGTACACAGAATGAATATTCCCCATCCCATAGTCGACAATCACGATTTTTTGACTCATTCGACTCTGAATTTAATCAATTCAGCCAATTTCTCTAATTGAAATTCACTAGAATATTGATGGATTAGATCGGAATTTACATTTCCGAGTAATTCTTCTCCATTATTTTTAAGACGCATCAATCTTTCCAGTTGGTTAGAGACATCTTGAGGAGTTTCGGGACAGAATCCAGTACGTGTTTCCTCAATAAGTGTCTGAATTGCTCCTCCATCAGCCGGACTGAATAGTATAGGAATTCCTAAAGGCAGATAATTCAGAACTTTCGTCGGTACCACATTTTCCATGTGTTCGATGGAAAACATCAACAAACAATCACTTTTTTCATAATATTCTTCAAGATCCTTCTTAGGAATCCGATCCGTAATATTTAATAATTCAGGTGTATCGGAAAAGGCCTGTTTAATCTTTTCTTCAGCACCAGCGTTGACTACTGATCCAAGTAAATTTATTTGAATGCTAATTTGAGGAAACTTCTTTTTGAAAATAGATATACCCTTTCCGAAAACCTCAATATTCTGATGAGTATAAAGTGTTCCGGCGAATGTCAAAACAAGGCCGTCTTTAATTCTCTTTGATTCTAGCTTTGTCGGTTCATTAAAACCATTCCTTATAACGACTCCTTGTTTATTGTTAACAGATTCAATTCGTTTTACATAGTAATCATCAACGTAAGTGAAGCAGTAAGCCGATCGCAACCATTTTTTTTCGAAGAATCGATCATACCAATTCAGGAATGCATTGGTTTTTGAACCTTCAAAATTTGGTCTGGATGTCCACTCATCTCTGTAATCAGCTATCCAATTTATATGGCGATACTTTTTTTTGAGTTTATATCCAATGAAGAACTGATGAAATGGCATGGCACTGATTATTACAGTATCAATATCATTTTCCTGATCGAGAATTTCCTTTGCTTTGCGATAGAAAGAACGATAAGATGAAAATTTCAGATTGAAATTCTGTAGAAGAAGTTCTCCAAAAGTTAACATTCTCCTTAATAAACCGAATCGCTCACCGTATTTAGCAACCAGCCTATCTTTTAGAGTTCCGCGAAATGGCAGGTAGTGTACTCTTCTTTTTTTATTTGTGTCGATGACCTCATTGTCACCACTTGGAAAAGAAAGATCGAGGTAAGATTTAATATTGTGATTCCAGCTCCGGGTTATAACGATAGGAAAAAGGTCGTGCTTATGCAGCTTATTTGCCCAATATCCGGGTCTGTTTGCACCGGTGAGGCTACAAGGCGGAAAAAAATAGGAAATAATTAATACCTTTTTCATTGATCCCTTATCAAGAGTTCGATTATTTTTCTAGCAACTTGTCCATCTCCAAATTGTTCTGCCTTATAAAGCGATTGATCTGCAGGTGAATTTATTTTCGATTGAAGCTGATCCAGATTATTAAACACAAGTTGATTCCAATTTCCTTCCAATGTTTCTATCCATGGTGTAGAAGGAAGTATTGAAATGCATTGTTTTCCCATGATATAAGATTCACGTTGAACGCCACCAGAATCTGTAATGACGCATTTAACGGAATTAACGTACTTGACTGTTTCAAAAAATGAAACCGGAGCAATGAATTCTATGTTCGGGTAATTGTCTTTCGCCAGATTAAAATTCTTCATGGCGTTATTGGTTCTTGGGTGCAATGGAAGAATCACCTTGTTATCCAGTGAGTTGACAGCCTTTAAAACATCGTGCAATCTGCTCTTTTCATTGGTGTTGTACGGTCTGTGTATGGTACAGAAGTACTTGTCTCCAATTCCTTCAATCGCTGTGTTTTTTAACCTAAACAGCAGATCAGTTGTAATATCCCCAAAAAGATAAGTACCGACTTTCAGATTTTCTTCAACAAGATTATCAAAGGCGACCTGAGATGCTGCGATTTTATATGTAGATACTCGATCAGTAACTACCCGATTGATCTCTTCAGGTATTTGAATATTAAAATTGCGCATTCCTGCTTCTATGTGAACAACCTTTATCTTCAACTTAGCAGCCGCCAAAGCTCCTGCCATTGTTGAGTTTGTATCGCCATAGACAAGCACATAATCCGGTTCTTCCCTGATCAAAATATCTTCAATTTTACCAAGCATTTTACCTGTTTGTTCACCGTGTAATCCGCTCTTAACATCAAGGTTGTATTTGATATTATCTATTTTGAAATCTTCTACGAAAATCTCACTCATGTTTTGGTCATAGTGTTGACCAGTATCCAAAGTGATGAGTTCGACCTCATCGAAATTTCTGACTTCAGCACAAAAAGCAGCATGTTTGATATACTGAGGTCTGGTCCCAATAATCGCAATGATTTTAATGTGCTTCATTTGGAGAACTTTTTTGCAGGGTTACCGATCCAGGTTTCATCATCTGGAATATTTTTCACCACAACTGCTCCTTGTCCCAAAGTAACGTTATTGCCAATATTTATTCTATTCCGTACTAGAGAACTAACTCCCATAAATACATTGTCGCCGATAACAGAAGAACCGGAGATAATGACATTACACGTCAATATGCAGTTTCTACCAATAACGCAGTTATGACCAACATTACACATGGATCCGATTTTAGTTCCCTGTCGAATAACCGTGTTCTCTAATGCAGCTCTTCTGATCGTTGTATTGGGTCCGATTTCTACGAAGTCTTCCAGTACAACTCCACCAATTTGAGGAAACTTCAAATAGCGATTTTTTTCAGGGTCGAATTCTAATCCAAGTCCTTCGGTTCCTATGCTGGCGTGTGAATTGATTATGCAGTTTTCTCCAATAACTGTATTACTATAAACTACTGCATTATGGTGAATTCGTGTACCATCTCCGATTATGACATTTGGACCAATGAAGACGTTTTCTCCGATAAGTACATTGGTATTTTGTCTGTGCATATCCACTTCGTTAACAAAGTCATCCGCACCATTGTTCATGAAAAACGCATGCAATATCCTCGCAAATACGAGTCTGGGTGTAATTTCTTTTGTCAGTAAATAAGTGACGTCCTTTTCAGGCTCAATTAGATTAAAATCTTTTGAGTTGCAAACTACAATCCCCGTTTTGAACCCGATTAACTTTTCCTTGTTTTTTGCCCAGGCAATCGCGTTGTCACTTTGATTGCCTGGAGTAGCAATTTTTACAATTGATTTGTCTGAATCACCAGAAACAGACAGATCGAATTCGTTAGCTATCTCATTAACAGTTATCATTAGTCAAGAATCCATCTAATTACTTCAAAACACTCAGCATAATGTGTATTGATCTGAACACCTCGGGTTCTCGCTAAAGACCGAATAAATTCTTCATTCGCATAAGGTCGATGCGCCTGAGATCTGTATTCATTGATCGCTTTTATTTTCAGATCAATGTGTTTATCCTCTAACTTCATAAATGAAGCTGTATTAAAGGACAAGTTGTTCCAAGGCAATTCATACGATAAAAGGCTTGAGAATTTAAACGCTCTAAAACCTTCCTGAGCAATTGTAAAGTGATCTTGGTGAAGATCGGTAAGCGAGGGGATAAAAACGATGTCCGGAGCTATTTCTGTCTTTAGCTTTATGATATCATCTAATAGATCCTGTCTGTGATAATTAAATGTTCTTACGGAATAGTCAAATAACCGAAGGTTTTCAAGTTTTAACCCCAGTATTTTACTCGCTACTTTAATCTCTGTAATGAGAATGTCTGGCGGAAATTCTTTCCTCACGGATTGCTGGCAAGCAGAAAAAGCCGCACAATAAATTTCGTTGTCGGCTTCAGCAAGTTTTGCTATGGTACCACCACATCCAAATTCTAAATCATCAGTATGCGGGGCCAGAACAAGTATTTTCTTTCCGTTGATATTAACCATTATCCTTTTTTTGTAGCAGGTATTCCAATGTAAGTTGAGTCAGCGTCACAATTCTTGTTTACGAATGCCATTGAACCAATTACAACATTGTCCCCGATTGTTATACCATGTTGTATGACAGCATTAGTCCCGATGAAACAATTTTTACCAATATGTGCTCCACCAATTTGTTCATGCTCTGTATTCAGGTTATTTGTCATCACACGTGGACAAACATAGGTGCCATCACCAATTTGAACTCCTCTTGCAATAATAGAGTCATAACGCAATACGACATTATTACCGATCCTACAATTCCCTGAACTGGAAACACGTGAGTCAATTTCACAGTCATTTCCAATTATTGTATCCGATCTCAGTTCAACATAGGACTTAATCCAAGTGTTATCTCCGATAACGACACCTTTTTTAAGAATACAGAAGTTATCAATTCGAACATTGTTGCCTATGGAGACCCCTTCTTCAATAATATTGAATTTTCCAATTCTCAGATTATCTCCTATTATGGCATCTTTTGAAATATCATTCTGCTCCATTCGCCTTTAAATATCTATGTAATCGTAAATATAGTTATTTGGGTGGAATCAATCGTTGATCAGTGATAGGAGAGGAGTAACCTGATTAGACCAGTTAAGTTCGGTACGAATTGCTTCTTTACCTCGTTTTCCCAATTCATGTTGATCATTGCGCTCCAAAAGAAAATTGTTTATGGATTGGGCAATCCGCTCAGGTGATGAGTCATCAATACAAATTCCACAATCCCATTTCTCAATAATTCTTTTAGGTTCAGCTAACTGATTTGAAATTACCGGAATTCCGGCAGCCATGTATTCAAACACCTTATTTGGAAGAGCTAGTTCCTTGGATTTATTTATTGCTTGAATAAACATGACACCTGCCGTTGCTGAAGAAGTATATTCAAGAAGCTCTTCGAATGGTACTTTAGCGATGAAATGAACATTTTTTAATCCTAGTTGTTTTGTAAGTTCCATCAAACCGGTCTTTGTTGTACCATTTCCGAGAATGGCTACGTGAACGTTAGGGTCAAACTGTTGCGCAGACAGAATTAGCTTGTCTAAACCACGTCCTGGATTCAAATTTCCCTGATAGAGTAAAAGTTTTGAGCTTTCTGGAAGGCCGAGTTCTTTATATAGTCGATTTGTTTTTTCTGGGATCATCTCTTTTTTTGGACAATTCTTAATAACAATGATATCCTTGCGATGATATTCTGTTTCGAAGTGGTTCTTCAAGCTGTCGCAGACAGTAATGAAAAAATCGACATGTTCAATTAGCTTTTTTTCTTTGGCTTTGTGAATTTTTCGATTGAGCTTGATCAGCACTTTGCCATATGCTGCTCTCCAGCCTTTTACAGGGAAAAACTGATTAATGGTTTCCATGTATATCTCGTGTGAATCATAAATCAGTTTTGCTGCCGTTTGAAGCTTCTTGAGTTGAATAGCACTGTGTAGTAATGGGTAATCGTTGCAATAAATAAAATCGTAAGATGTTGAATGGGCTTTAAATTTTTGAATCAGATCGTCGAACTTGAGATGAAAACGAATGTTTTGTTTGATCCAACTTGTCTGAATTTTGTATTCATATAGTTGAACCTTGTTATTAAACCGACCCCTGTCTTCCGGTATGCCATTTACATAAAAGAGATCAACTAAATTATCTTCAGAAAGCGATTCGATTGTTCTAATCACCCTGCTGTCATTGGCAACTGGCCCGTCGAGTAAAATTGCTACTTTCTTCATCCTAATACTTTGGCTGCCATAATGGATTGCCAATTATTTAATTTACTGTCGGCATCAATGTACTTCTCACTTATTAGTAGTTGTCTACTGTCTTCAGCCAGCTCATTAACTTGCCCTTTGCTTAACCAGTCTTTCGGCGCCTGAAAACCTTTCTTATCCTTTCTGTAACAAATCTCTTTTGGAATTCTTTGTTCCATACTTTTTCGCAGGAGGTATTTATTCCAGCCATTCCCCATTTTATACTCAGACGGCAAGCTAAAAACGAACTCAACCATTTCATGACTCAGATATGGCAGTCGAACTTCTCGACTATGTGCCATCGCATTTCTGTCTGAAAACCGAAGTAATTTACCGAGTCCGTAGGCAAATATTTCATCATGTAAAAAACTGTTCAACGTAGTTTTACGAAGAAATGGACTTTCGGCGTGAATATGATTTCTACTGAACTCATCGTTTAGGTTATCTCCTAGACCGGTACCTCTAAATTTTCGAGTTGCTTTACCTATTTTATCGTACAAGGAAGGAGCCTTCATACGTAATCGATCACCCTTTGATACGATGTCGCTTAAACCTAAATTTTCCTCGATCAACATGAGCTCGTTGTTCATCTTCGAACGACTGGTTTTACGCATTTCATATAGATAGGGAAGAAAGTACTTGAAGTATCCACCTAATGTTTCGTCTGCTCCTTGTCCATCAAGCAATACAATTGTGTCGTGCTGCTTGGCTAACTTCATTACCTCCCACTGTGCAATTATACTGGTGGACCCAAATGGTTCTTCCTGATGGTAGAACACTTTATCCAGCTCATTGATGATCTGATCAAAATGTGGGAAGCAATTGTATGATTTGAATTCGAAGCTACGATGGAGAATTTCTATAAATTTTCCCTCGTCGTAATTTTCATCATTGAACCTTGCTGTAAATGTGCTGAAATGAGATTCGGGAAAAAGGGTGAGAATAGTACCTAAAATCGATGATGAGTCAATTCCTCCTGAAAGAGACGACCCAACTTTGACGTCAGATCGCATTCTTCTCGTGACCGATATATCCAGTAGCTCCCTAAATCTATCCGTTGCGTCGTCCAAACTAAGAAGAGATTGGTTCGAAACATCCAAATCCCAATACTGTGTTATGTTTTGATTGCCATATTGGTCGATATGCAGATAATGAGCAGCAGGTAGGCTTTTAATATTTTTATAAAAGGTTTGCTGCTTATCATGAGGATTCTCCACGACATCATAAGCCAGGTAGTAGAACATCATTTCTGAATCTACCGAGCGTTCGACTCCTATTGCGAAAAGTGCCTTCATTTCAGATGCGAAAGCAAAACGTTGATTATCATTAATAAAATAGAATGGTTTTTCGCCAAATCGATCTCTTGCACAAAATAATTCTTTAGTGCTCTTGTCATAAATGGCGAAAGCAAACATGCCATCAAGCTTCTGCAAGAATGCTTTGCCCCAGGTTTTGTATCCTGCAATCAAGACTTCAGTATCACTTTGAGTCGAAAAAACAACCCCTATAGACTCTAACTCTTTTTTGATCTCCACGTAATTATAGATTTCTCCATTGTACGTAATTACCAAATCTTCAAATTGCATTGGTTGTGCAGCTGATTCGGAAAGATCAATTATTGAAAGGCGTCGATGTCCAAATCCGATATTGAATTCGCTGCTCAGCCAATGTCCCTCGCCATCAGGCCCCCGATGAGCTATAGAATCAGTCATGGCCTGAAGCTTTGATCGCAATTGATCATCTCGTTCTTTGAACCAAATTCCGGCTATACCACACATTTAAAAAATATTAGTCTTGTGAACAAAAGCAAATGTCCGATTAAGATCGAATAAAATTAATATATAAATCTTTGTTTGAGGTAAAGGTATAGCCCGCTTCGATAGTTGCTCTGGCATTTCTACCCATTTGTGCTATATCGTATTTTCCGGATAACAAGTCATCAAGTATCGTTCTCCATTCCTCATGGTTTTCGGCCAAAAAGGAGTTTTTACCATGATCGATCAATTCATTATTAATAGTAACGGGACTAGCAATGCTGACAATGCCTAGTCCCATATATTGAATTAATTTAAATGCTCCTTTTCCTTTGTCTCCTTTGGAGTCGCTTAATGGCATTAGGCCAATGTCCATTTTTTTCAATAGCTCAACTTCATTATCCAGAGTCCAAGGCATGAATTCAAGATCAAAGGAATTTACGTCTTGAATAGGTTCACCACCGACAACGAGTAATTTGAACGTGTGTTTTTGAACAAGGTCTTCTAAAACAGGATATAAGGATTCAATAAGGTTGTAGTTATAATCACTGCCGATCCATCCCAAAACTAAAGGGATATTATTGTTGTATTGCTTTGGAGTTTCTGAATCGTATGGGACGCAAGTCGGGATCACTTGGATTTGGTCCGATTGAATTCCCGAATTGATTTCCTTGGTTCTGCTTGCCAGGTATTCGGATGCCACTATAAACCGTTGATAGAGTTTGAGTGTGTCGCTGAATTTCGTGCCATTTTCTTGAAGCAACTTCCCAACCAGGCTTCTGATGGTTCGAGGTTCCTGCTTAGAAGCGGCAATATCATCGTCGAAATCCAAAATGGCATTCGGATGAATTTTCAATAGAAACTTTTCAAGAAATAAATCACCGTAGTCATTGAACAATAATAACTCCCTTCGAACAATTACGGTTTCAAAAGATTTCGATCTTTTAATTTGTCGAAAACGGATCCAGATGCTTTTCTTTAGAAATCGAAAGCGATGATTATAGAACAGGTCGTTCCATGTATCCCTTTCTTCAATTATAGTCATTACGTCTGATGTGATGCCGTTTTCAGCAAGTATTTTTGACCAGATTTCCGAGCGGTAATGATACCCCGCATTTTCTCGTGGAAAGCACTCAAGGAATAAAACACTATTTTCTGAGTTATTTTTTTTCTTTGAAGTAAATAGTATGCATAAGCGTACTAAATAGATATTGAAAAGTAGCGATATAATGTTGAAAAGATGCCTGATCTTCATCTAACTATTTACCCCGAAATTTACTGATATTTATTTGCTATTAACTACTTTCTGACAATTATAGTAAAACGCCAACCCGGAAAAAGTTTTGATATCCGGTTTAATATTCTGTTTTTTCGACTGTTATTTTTTTGTAAAAGCGGAATTTCGTTACTTGATACTTGCGCCGGATTGCTGGTTCCCTCTTCTTTTTGAACCCGAGGAGTCTTTTTCTTTTCAAACTTGCTTTTTAATGAAATTAGTTTGAGAATAAACTTTGGGGGATAGTAGTTAATGTCAACAATCGTGAATCCTATCTTTTCAAGCTCTTCGCTTAAAAAGTCAGGTGAAAAATGATTCAAATGTCGCGGAAGGTCATATGACAAGTGCTTTCTATTACTACTATATTTCATTTCTACACATTCAATATTAGGCACCTCAACAATGAGCACCCCCTCTTCTAAAAGGTCTTCATATGCCTTCGTCAATATTTCTTTGGGGTCTGGTACATGCTCCAGTGTCTGGTACATACAAATAACTTTAAACTTCTCTATTGGCTGATAATCGGTATAAACACCATTAAATGTTTCAAGGTGTTTACCATTTGCGATCTGAGCGGCATCAGCAGAAATTTCAACACCATTAACAATCCAACCACGATTCTTAAGTGCCAGCAGAAAAGCACCTCTGGCAGAGCCTATTTCAAGAATCCTTCCTCTCTCAGTAATGAAAGATTCCACATCTTCGATTCGATTGATGTAAATAGGTTCATTTTCTCGAATTGAACCATCTTCATTATAAAAGCTTGAACGGTGTCTTTCATCTTTAAAATAATCCTCGCTGTAGTATTCGTGTAAGGTTGATGGGTGAGGCTGAGGATTGGTGTATATGAAACCACAAGATGAACATTTAACAATATGCCATTGCCCTTCGCTGTCATACTCTTTATAATCACCCGATCCACAGAAATTGCATGTGACAGTTACAACCTTACTCATATCATGTAAAATTAAATTATCTTTTCATATCAGGAGTAATGCAAACAGAAATAATAATTTTACATCAATAATTGATTTTTAGTGTCTGATTTCAAACCAAATCTTTTCATTTTAGGAGTTGCCAAAAGCGGCACGACGACTTTACATAGTTATTTGTCGCAGATAGAAGGAATTTGCATGTCAGACCCAAAAGAACCTTATTTTTTCGAATGTGAGTTTGATAGGGGAATTGAGTTCTTTAGGAAGAAATATTTCGCACATTGGAATGGTGAAAAAATTGTAGGGGAATCGCGTCATCGAAACTTATATCTGCCGTATGTACCCGATCGAATTAAAAGTGTAAATGAGGCACCTAAGATGATCGTTGTTTTGAGAAATCCGGTTGATCGCGCATATTCGCATTGGTGGCATTTTTACTCTCGTGGACAGGAGAAACTTGGATTTAAAGATGCAATTCAGGCGGATCTGGAAAGAATACGAGCCGGTAAATTGATTGACAACAAGGAAACTATAGCGGAATATTGTAAGTCACTTGATGGTTATTTAAATGGTATTTATCGAACTTATGTTGATACCGGTTACTACCATGAGCAAATTAGCAGATACCTGGAAATATTCCCGAGAGAAAACCTGCTCATTTTAAGTTTTAATGATCTCAGAGACAACGAATCCGATGTTATAGAAAAACTGAGAGCGTTTCTCGAATTGAGCAAGGATAAAATGCCTGAGACTTTGGGGCGAAGGAATGAAAAAAGAGTTCTTTCAACTCCGAGTAGAATGCGCTCATTTATAAAATCTACTGGATTAAGTAAGCTAATTCCTATGAAATATAAATTGGCATACGAAAGCAAGCAAACGGATAATATTCAATCAAAACACCGTGATCAGTCCACTATCGATCTACTCACCGAACATTTCCGTCCTTATAATGAAAGGCTAAAAGAACTGATTGATTTTGATATTGATCATTGGGATCGATGAATATATTAAAGAAAATATTTGCGGATTCTGTCGTTTATGGATTGACAAGTTATCTGTCAGTTATAGCTGCCATTTTTCTAACACCAATTTACACCAGGATTCTCACCAAGGCTGATTACGGTGCAATGGATATTATTAATACCTGGGTAATGTTAGTCGTTGCAATACTTCCGTTAGGATTGATGAACGCGATCCTACGTTTTTATCCGGACATAAAGGATGATCCATTAAAGCGTAAGAACTATCTAAGCGCAATCGTCTTAATTCTACTAGCTAATTCAATTTTTTTCTTAGTTCTGAGTCTTCCTTTTTATAAAGGGTTCACGACTGAGTTCATCGGTAGCCCTAACTATGTTTTGTCTTGTGTCCTGGCCATGTTTGTAGCGGCGATCACTCCACTGTATACCTATAACTTGCAGCTATTGAGAGTAAAACTTCGTAAATGGTCCTATTTGACCATTACAGTTACGAACTTTCTATTGCTTTCGGTTCTGGGGTTTGTACTTGTGTATTATTATAAGTTCGGAATCGAAGGATTTTTCATTGCCAGCTTAATTGGTCTGTCAACGGGTACGCTGCTTGGGTTTATATTTAATCAAGAGTCGTTCAGTTTGAAAATAAAACGAAGCGTTTTTTACGAGCTCTTAAAGTATTCAATACATTTTCTTTCAGTCTTTATATTAATGCAAATGACGTTGGTCATTGACAGGTACTTGATCAACGAATATTTTTCGCTTGAACTAAATGGAATTTATGCAATTGCCATTCGAATTGGTGGAATCGCTGCATTGGTGATAGGGGCGTTCAGTATGGCCTGGATGCCATATGTGTTTAACATATACAAGAATGAAAACGCTCCTCGAATATTTGAAAAGGTCTTCAATTTGTATTTAGTAGTAACATGTTTTTTGCTAATCGCCTTAATGACTTTCCGAACAGAATTAATTTGGTTTTTCGCTCCTGATTACACGCAGGCATATTTTATTGCCGCTTTCCTGGCTATTTTCCATGTCATTTCCGGGTTTACAACTGTCTTGACAATAGGAGTTCAGATTTCTAAGAAAACCCAAATTTTATCAATTGCTGCGGCAGTCTCAATAACCGTGAATGTTATTTCAAGCATTATCCTATTAAACTATTTCGGTATTGAAGGAGTTGCAATCGGCAGTATTCTTGGAGCAATCGTGTGGATTGGAATTCAAACATATTTTAGCCAGAAGTATTATCCCATTCGAATCAATTGGTTATTTGTTTTGATTTTCGTTTCAATAGTCATAGCAACACTTTTGATAACGAATTCTTTCTTTGGGGCCGTGTCGCTAAAAACTTTCATCTTAAAGGTGGGTACTCTTGCTGTTATCGGAATTATAATGTTTGCTATTGCAAAAAATCAGTTCAAGAACTTGCAATTGCCGAAGCTTTAATTGCACGTTTTCTATTTAAATTTAAATTTAGTCAGGTTTAAAGCTTTTTTAGCGGGCTCCTCTTCAACATACTTTTCTTCACGTGTTGTGAGTACAATAATTAGAAATGGTAGTAGTGGGGCTTTAAATCGAACCAATACACCAAATAGTCCTGAAGTGAACCCTGCGAAAAAAGCCAAAATGATCGCAAAGAATATACTAAAGGTAAGGAACTCATTCTGTCGAATACGCCTAATTTTTTGTATTGCGTTACCTTTAAAAAAGAACAACACAGTTAAAGCAATAAAGAGGGAAGTCTCCAGTCCACTGACTAAAAGAAGTACGGAGCGAGCTTCCCAGATCCCAGGTCTATAAAAAGCAGTAAGTACTGCGGCGGGTGCTTTTGAGAGCATCCCAAAAGGAGTAAAACTCGTTATTCCCAGGTCATAACGATTTTCACCATAGGATTCATTATGAAGGAAATCTTGCTGTTGGACAGAAGCCTCTTCGACATATTTGTTTGCGGTAAGCGCAAATGTTTCAGATTGAGATCTGAGAAATAGCATAAATCCCCCAAAGCTCAAGCCGAGAATAATTATTCGCATCGAATTCAATAAAAACTTACTATCCTGATAATTCCTAAGAACCCTTGTACTTAGTGCAATAAGTAGCGGAGCGATTACAGTAAATATCATAAAGGTTCTAACCTTGTACAAAACAATACTATAAACTAAGATTACAAAAATGGAGGTAACCGTCGATTTTTGCTCACCATTGATGAGTGAAAAGAAGTGATACAAGATGTAAAACATAGCTAACAGGATGATGGTGTCTTTTGAAACACCCGCGCACCAAAACGCAACTGATGGAATGAACAGGATCGACAATGCTGCTAGCCAATCAGTAGTAATGGCATAATATCGGACGATTTCTAGCACGCGCCATGAGGCCATGGCAGTTAGATAACCGAGGAAGACGCTTAGCACCAAATAGCTCTGACCGATGAAGTACATCACTATGGAGAATAACTTACAAATGAAAAAACTACTAGGATCGCGGTAAATCCAACCTGGTGGATATCCAATATTCGCATCAAAATGAATCATCATTTTATCTTGTGATGGTGTCATCATCATCTCATCTACATAATCTCTGAATGAATGATCCATTAAATCCAATAGACTGACTGCACCTTTATAGTATGCTGTTGTATCTCCCCCACCGTAATAATATTCATATATAAATCCATAAACCAGAGCGAAGAATACATGGAAATAAATATTGGGCATAAAGTACTTGTTATGTGTACCGGGAGATTTTTTTTCGAATCTGCTTTTTTGAAAGGACCCAATAGCAATGACCACGAGAATCGCAAGGAACCCCATAAGAAAGTCGGTCATTGTTAGACCCACCATATATGTTTGAAGCGGTATTATATTCATTGATTATTCATGATGATAAGGTTCACCTTTTAATATTGTAAATGCACGGTATATCTGTTCCAGGAAGAAAACGCGGATCATTTCATGAGAAAAAGTCATGTCAGATAAACTAATCTTGCCATCAGCTCTTTGTTTCAAATCATCGGAGAAGCCATAAGGTCCCCCAATCAGGAAGATTAGGTTTTTCCCTCCCATATTGAATTGCTTTTGAAGAAAAGATGAAAAATCTTTTGATCCATAACTTTTTCCACGCTCATCCAGCAGAAAAACGCGATCACCACCTTCAATTTGTGTCATGAATTGTTTTCCTTCCTTTTCCTTTATTTCGTTTTCGCTCATTCCTTTAATGGCTTTGACATCGGGTAGGTGTAGTAGTTCAACTTGAGCGTAGTGTTTCAGCCGGTCTAAATAGATCTTTTCGCCTTCAATAAGGTAGTAAGCCTTCGTCTTTCCTATACACACGATTCTAATACGCATTATAACGAATTTAAGGCTTTGTTAATATTATTGTGTATCATTTTTTTAAAGGTATTCACAAACTATAGTTAGTTCGGCATTATATTTGCTCAATACGGCTTGATTAAATGGTGTACTTATGGGTTTACTTTATACGATAATAACTTCCGTGATCCTCTCAATGAATATGGTGCAAAGCGTGCCATATAGTTCAGTTGAAAATGCTTTCGAATCGAATGATTATCGTAAAATCACTGCATTCAGTAAAGACAAGGTAATAATTAACGTTTCTGGTTCTGAGGGAGTTTACAGTAAGTCTCAGGCCGGGTTAATATTAAAAGAGTTTATTTCCGACAACCCATGCAAAGGATTCGAGTTTACATTTAAAGGGAAGCCAACTTCTAAAGGGGCTTTTGCCATAGGAAACTACGAAAGTAACAGTGATTATCGCGTTACGATCCATTTTGAACAGATTGGAGATTCCTATAAGATCGAAAACCTCTCGATCGAATAAATCAATATTTTTCATTTAGCGTGCTATATTTGCTTCATGCTTGAAGCAATAATTGACAATGCCTTAAAAGAAGACATAGGTGAGGGAGATCATTCCACGTTGGCTTGTGTTAGAGAAGATGCTACCGGAGAAGCGCGTCTTCTAGTAAAGGATGAAGGAGTAATTGCCGGAGTAGAACTCGCACAAATGATCTTTCATCGCTTTGACCCGAATCTAAATGTGGAAATCATGATAAAAGATGGATCGCTAGTAAAACCGGGTGATATTGCATTCCTTGTGAAAGGCCGATCGAGATCCATCCTGAGTACTGAACGACTGGTGTTAAACTTCATGCAGCGAATGAGCGGTATTGCCACAAAAACTCATAAGCTAAATTCTCTAATTGCCGGAACAAATGCAACGCTTTTAGATACTAGAAAAACAACTCCGGGGATTCGTTACATGGAGAAATGGGCAGTTAGAATAGGCGGAGGTGTCAACCATCGATTTGGTTTGTATGACATGATCATGCTAAAGGATAACCATGTAGACTATTCAGGTGGAATAGAAAATGCAATAAATCAAACCCGTTTCTATCTGAATGAACTCGGTAAGGCGTTGAAGATCGAAATTGAAGTTCGCAATATGGAAGAACTTAAGGAAGTTTTAAAGGTCGGGGGAGTGGACCGAATTATGTTGGACAATTTTTCTCCGGATGAACTTCGTAAGGCACTTGCATTAATTCCCGAAGAATACGAAACAGAAGCGTCGGGAGGGATTACTGAATCAACCATACGATCATACGCCGAGACCGGAGTTCAATTTATTTCAGTAGGCGCGTTAACACACAGCGTTAGTAGTCTTGACCTTTCATTGAAGGCTGTATACCACTAAAGATCATCAAGGATATCTTCGTCTTTTTGTTCTTTGTTGATCAGACTTGCCGGAATAAAGAATGAACTGCCCAAGACGATCATGCCTGCCACTAAAAGCTGAAATCCATAAGGGATTCTGAATTGTAAAAATGCAAGCCCTCCAAAAAGGATGATACTTCCTGACCAATAAAGGAAATTATAGATCGGACTGTGCTTACCTGTCTGGAAAGACAACAAATTAAAGATCAGTCCAAGCGCACCAGATATCATGAATATGTATCTCGCAGTTGTGATTGAAATGTATTGTAATCCAATATCACCAAACAGGACAAGTGCCATCAGAAACGCAATTCCGAAACAGACCCCCGCAATATTTTTAAAGATTTTCATCATTTCGTGTCGGTAATGTATTCCTTGATATCCAACAGAAAATCGATGTTTTCTTCAAGTTTGTTTCCTATTACAACGATGTTCGCACCAGCTTCGTGTAATTCTTCGATCTCGTCAATTTGTCGAATACCACCACCAACTATAACCGGAATTTGCAAATTCGCTACATCGTGAATGACTTTGGAAGGAACATGATTTTTAGCTCCACTACCGGCATCGAGATAAATAATTTTCTTGCCCTGAAGAATTCCGGCTTTCGCTGTACTTAAAATAATATTGGCTTTATCGAGAGGTATAGGAGTCGTTTGACTAACATAGGCGACAGATGATTGGGTTCCTCCATCTACCAAAATGTATCCTGTCGGAATGACTTCCAGGTCCATGTCAAATACCTCATTGGACGACATTACATGGTGCCCGATTAAGTAATCCGGATTTCTACCTGATATCAGGCTCAAGTATAGCAGCGCATCGGCATTCTCTGAAATTTGATGGGAAGCCCCCGGAAAGATTACGATTGGAATTTCAGTATTGGATTTTAAAAAATCGATCACCTTATTAAAGGCTTCTCGGGTAACTGTGCTTCCACCTACAAAGAAATAGTCAATTTTTGCAAAAGTAGATTTTCGGATAAGTTCTTTCAGCTCCGATTCGTCCTGACTTTTTTCCGGATCAATTAGAACAGCAATGGCTTTTTGATTGTTACTAATTTGATGTAATATCATAATGCTGCTCTTTGATTACTTCTTCCGTGTTTATTGTTATAAAGGTATCGTGATATTCAAATATATCCAATTTTACTTTGAGAACATGGTCGTGATTATCTATTAAACCGATCCAGAATCCATCCGGATCATCGAGTACTACCAGCTCGGATTTAAAATGGATCTTTTTTCTACCAGCCAGTTTATACATAGCCTCTTTTGCTGACCAGATCTTGCACAATGTCTCTGCATTCTTACAATCCAGATTTTTCAATTCCCTGTCAGAGAGAAATTTATGTGAAACATGGTGGATGTTCTCACGATATGATTCAAGATCGAGACCAAGTTTATACGCTTTATTAATAGCAATCCCGATTAAGTCTTTCGAGTGACTGATTGAAATAAACCCTTCCTGTTCAATAAAAGGTGCACCCTGATTGTCGTAATGAATGTGTTCATATCCAAATAATTTATGTCTCAAAATGCGTGTCGCGACAAATTCCTGCCTTCTCTTTTCTGCCTTGAACGACATATAACGTTCAATTTCTGAATCCGTCAATTTATCCAGGTGTTCATTTGATTCGAAGTTGTCATATCTCATCAGATAAATCTCTGTTCCGTGATTGTTTATTTGTTGAACTTCGAAAGGCATAAACGCTAGAATAATGAATTAAAATTAAGCTTAATAATTAGACTTGTATAATTTGAATCAATTTTGAATCAGAAGCTTATTGGATACGAAAATAAAGGAATTACATTTGGAATTATGGAATGGTCAGAATGCACCTTAATATTTTTTTAACATTTATTAATAGTCACTCGATTTTTTCTATATTTACGGGCTTTATGTGTAAAACTTAAGGTTTAAACTATAAACTGTACTTATGTTACGAAAACTTAACTTTTTGATAGTAAGCTTCTTGCTTACGGCGACATACGGCTTTTCACAAGCTGGTCTCGGAACCATTAAGGGGATTGTAAAAGATACTGATTCTGGTGAGCCGGTTGCATTCGCGACGGTGATGATCGAGCAAGGAGGGATCCGTAAAGGTGCTACGAAAACTGATTTCGATGGTAACTTTCAGATTAATTCTGTTGCAGCTGGTGAATATGACGTAATAATTCGGAATGAGGTTGAAGGATATCAACCGCTAAAAATGGAAGGTGTGAAAGTAAGCTCTGATAAGATTACTTTCTTAGATAACCTTACAATTGGGAAAGCTAAAGAAGTTCAGGACATAGATGAGGTAAGAGTAACCGCTTATAAAGTTCCTTTGATCGATAAGGATGGTGGAGCTTCTGGTGAGACCGTTACGCGTGAGGACATTGCACGACTTCCGGTTCGTTCTGCTGCAGGTGTAGCAGGTACAGTTGGAGGTGTAAACACGGATGAGGGATCAGGAGACATTAGTGTAAGAGGTTCGCGTTCTGATGGTACATACTTCTATATTGATGGTATTAAAGTGCGTGGTTCATCAAGCTTACCTAAGTCAGCTATCGAAGAAGTAACAGTAATCACGGGTGGTGTGCCTGCAAACTACGGTGACGTAACAGGTGGTATTATCTCAGTAACAACGAGAGGACCATCAGCAAAATATTTCGGATCTGCCGAGTTGGTAACTTCAGGTTTTTATATTAATGGTAAAGATCCCGATGGATATGATGGAAAGATGATCGGACTGGATAAGTACGGTTATAACCTGTTTGAAGGAATGTTCTCTGGTCCTTTATGGATGCAGAAAGATTCAACAGGTGCGAAAGTTAAGCCACTACTTGGATTCCTTGTATCGGCTAACATCACAGATCAGATGGACAATCGCCCACTTCAAGGTGGAACTTATCGAGTTAAAAAGGACGTAAGAGATTCATTATTAGCGAATCCATTGCGTCCAACTTCAACTGGTTTCGGTACATTCCACAATGCTCTATTCTTAAGAAATCCATTAGATGAAGATGGAAATCCAACAGAAGATTCAGATTTCGAAAAGGTTCCTTGGAGAATGAACGCGAGAAGAACAAATATCTCAGGACAGGCTAAGATCGACGTAGCTACAGGTCCAAGTGTCAACTTGACTTTTGGAGGTTCAATGAACTGGAATACAGGATCTATTTATTCAAGAGGAGGTTCACTACTAAACTTCTCAAACTTTGGAGCATCGACTTCATTGGATTATCGTGTTTTTGGTCGTTTAACTCAGCGATTTACAAACAATGATGAGGAGAGTTCATCAAAAGTATCAAGTGCATACTATAGTTTAATGATTGACTTCTCGAAATCAAAAAGAGACGTATACGATCCTAAGCACCAGTATAATATCTTTAACTATGGTCATGTTGGTACATTCGTAACAACAAGAAGACCATCGTACTCATTAAATCCGGCGTTAAATGCATACGAACATGATGGATTCCGAGATGTGGTAGTTGATTTTACGCCATCTGAAACGAATGCAGCTCTTGCAGCAATTACAGCACAGTACTATAATATATATGAAGGTGATCCGGAAGGGCACTACGAAAACCTACTGCAAATACAGCAAGGTAACGCTTTGAGAAATGGAGATTCTCCACAGAGTGTTTACTCACTGTGGAGCAACATTGGTAGTCCATATAACTACTTCGGAAAAACTGAAAACGATCAGTTCCGTGTAACTGGATCTGGTTCAGTTAATATTGGAGACCACGCTATTTCATTAGGATTTGAATACGAGCAACGTTGGGATAGAGGTTGGACTTCTGGAACATCAACAGGAGGAGGAACTAATGGACCAATTGGTATTTGGACGATCGCACGTCAGTTAGCGAACTTCCACATTACAGAGCTTGATAAAACGCAGGCTTCTGTAACTGATTCAAGTGGATTTGAATACATTACTTATGAAAGATTGAATTCAGGTTGGGCTGCAAACCCGAACAACCCGAATCCTGGATCTTATGGAGGAGCGGAAGTTGGTGCAACAACAAATTACACTGACAACCAGTCGTTCTTCGATTACAATCTTAGAAAGTACCTGACTGAAGAAGGATTTATTGACGGAGGTGTTGCTGGAACTGACTTCATCGACATCGATGCATACGATCCAAATATCTACAGTTTCGATATGTTCTCTCCGGATGAACTATTAAACGGTGGTAACTCTTTCGTTTCTTACTGGGGATTTGATCACACAGGAGAAAAGGTTAGAGGTAATACAGATATTGATAAATACTTCAACGAATTTGACGATAACGGAAACTACAAGCGATTTGTTGGTGCCTTCCAACCAATTTATATGGCAGGTTATCTAATGGATAAATTTGCATTCCGTGACATCGTATTTAACGTAGGTGTTCGTGTCGATGTATTCGATGCAAACCAACCTGTATTAAAAGATCCATGGTTATTCTATACGGCAAGAACGGCTTCTGAAGCAAGATCACTTGCAGGAACTTCTGGATACGAGTGGGTTGATATTCCGGAAGCGATTGGTGATGAATACGTAGTATATGTAAACGATGTTAATAACCCTACAGCAATTAATGGTTTCCGTAGTGGAGCTGTTTGGTATAACGCTGACGGAATTGAAGTTGAAGATCCGGACCTGATTGAAGGATCTGCTGGTATCGCACCTTGGTTAACTGAGGAAGGTCTTGTAGCAGTAAACAAAGGAACACCAACTTCAGATGCATTTGAGGATTACAAGCCACAGGTGAATGTAATGCCGCGAATCGCATTCTCATTCCCGATCTCAGATGAGGCTTCATTCTTTGCCCACTATGATATCTTGACAAAGCGACCAACATCTGGTTTCAGATTTGATCCTTTCCAGTATCAGTTTGTTAATGCAAGATCAGCTACGATTAACAATGCAAACCTAAAACCGGAAACAACAGTTGATTACGAGATTGGTTTCCAGCAGGTACTTACTAGAACGTCTTCGTTGAAGATTTCAGCATTCTATCGTGAGCAAAGAAATAACGTACAGTTGATGAGTATCTTCGGAGCTTATCCTGCTACTTACAGTACATTCGGTAACCGCGACTTTGGTACGGTAAAAGGAACAACAATTACTTATGACTTAAGAAGAACAGGAAACATTCGTATTCGTGCGAACTATACGCTTCAGTTCGCTGAAGGTACAGGATCTAACGCTACTTCTGCTTCAGGTCTTATCAACGCAGGGCTTCCGAACTTAAGAGCGATCTTCCCTTACTCGTACGATCAACGTCACGCGTTTGCAGTAACGTTCGATTACAGATATGGTGAAGGAGCAGATTACAACGGTCCAATGATCGGAGACTTCGCTCTCTTTGAAAACACAGGTTTAAACGTTGTAACAAATATTTATTCCGGTTCTCCTTACTCTAGACAAACAACGATTACAAATGCAGCGCAAGGAACTGCAACGTATTCAGGTCTTGAAGGGACTACAAACGGATCAAGATTGCCTTGGTCTTATAGAATGGACTTACAGTTGGATAGAACTATTGCACTTGAAATTGGTAAGGAAGACAAAAAGAGAACATCGTTCTTGAATATCTACGTTCGTGTTACGAATCTCTTCAACCAATTCAACGTGCTGAATGTTTACCGTGCAACTGGAAACTGGGATGATGATGGATTCCTTGCAGCAGCAGCGAGCCAGACTTCAATTCAAAACCAGTTGGATGAGCAATCGTTCAGAGATTATTATCTAATGGCAGTTCAAAACCCATTCAACATTAGTGCTCCTAGGACTATTCGTTTGGGTGTTAAATTCGATTTTTAATTCATAATTAAAAAGTATTATGAAAAAGCAAATAATAGCAGTAATTCTTGGCGCAACAGCTTTGTTGTGGTCAAATGATTCATTCGCCTATAAGGTTATAGGTAGCGGTATGCAACAGAATGGTGGAGGAGGTAATACTTCTTCGTCATCTCAGGGGAAAAGCGCAAATTGTGCCCCTGCAAGTGCCCAATTGACAATGTCTTTTAACGACGTTTCCTCGTTCATCGAGCAGGGTGGTAGTATGTGGCAAGACCGTCAGAACAGTGTTGCAAACTATGAGGTGCCTAAGGGAAGTCAGCTTTTCGCGATTTATGCGGGAGCGCTTTGGATGGGTGGTGTCGATGTAAACAACCAGTTAAAATTGGCTGCATTGACATTCCGTTCAGGTAACGACTTCTGGCCTGGTCCACTCTCTGTGACTTATGGTTCAGGGACATATGACCCGACAATTCCGGTAGGGGATGATGCTGTTAGAGATTTTGGTGAAGCAAACATTGACCCGATCGAGTGTCAATTCTATGACAAATTCTATACGATCAGAAAGCAGGAAGTTATTCAATATACGCTTTGGTGGGAATGCGAGATGGCTATTATCCCTGATTGCGATGATATTGAAGAGCCAGACGGAGAAGTATTGAACCGTATCTATAACTGGCCGGCACACGGTCATTCTTATGCTAACCAGGACTACTGGCTTGCACCTTTTTATGATTATGATGGAGATGCTGTTTATGATCCTTCTCAGGGAGATATTCCTTGGTATGATGATATCATGGGACGTGATGATGTTCAATGTGGTATCGACCGTCGTATTACACTTTTTGGTGATGAAACGCACTGGTGGGTATTTAACGATAAGGGTAACATTCACACGGAATCAAATGGTGAGCCAATTGGTATGGAGATTCGAGCGCAGGCGTTCGCATTTGCTACCAATGACGAGGTTAACCGTATGACGTTCTATAACTATGAGATGATCAACAGAGGAACACAAACTTTGTATGACACATACTTCTCACAGTATATTGATGCCGATCTTGGATATTACCTCGATGATTATGTAGGTTGCGACGTATCCAGAGGACTTGGATACTGTTTCAATGGTGATAATTATGATGAAGACGACGGTGGTCGATTGGGATATCATGATAATCCACCGGCAATTGGATGTGACTTCTTTGAAGGACCGTACCAGGATGCTGATAATAAAGATAACGTAGGACCATACACGGATTCATTAGGTAACTTTATTACACCTACAGTTGCAGATGCAATTAATGATGAAGGTATCGTTTATAAAGGTATCGGTGTAGGTTATTCTGATGGAATTATTGATAACGAGCGTTACGGTATGCGTCAGTTTACTTACTACACGAACGGTGCAGCATATCCTTATAATGATCCATCTAACGCAGCTGAATTCTACAACTTTATGAGTGGATTCTGGGCGAATGGTTCACAAACATTCTATGGTGGTGCTGGTTATACAGGATCATCGGGTGTTACAACTACACCTTCGAACTATATGTTCCCTGGAGATTCGGATCCATTATGGTGGGCGACAGAAGGTATTGACCTTTCAGGAACATTCCCGAATGGATGGAGTGAAGCAGATACAGATGGAGTAGGTGGATCTAACCCGCCAAATGACCGTCGTTTTGTTCAGTCTGCTGGTCCATTTACATTGACTCCTGGTGCAATCAACAACATTACTGTTGGTATTGTATACGGAAGAAGTCAAGATGGAGATCTATTCGCATCAGTAGAAGCAATGAAAAGAGCAGATACAAAAGCTCAGGCATTGTTCGATGCATGTTTCAAAATTCTTGATCCTCCACAAGCTCCTAGGCTTACTATTCAGGAATTGGAAAATGAGTTGATTCTTATGATCGACAACCCGGTTACTTCAAATAACTACAATGAGGAGTACGAGGTTGAAGATGAGATTAATATCACAGATCCTGGAGTTGATAGAAACTATCGCTTTGAAGGATACATGATCTATCAAATGATCGATGATGAAGCTGGTGTTTCTGATATTCTCGATCCTTCAAAAGCTCGTCTTGTTATCCAGTGTGATAAGAAGAATGACATTGACAGAGTTATCAACTTTGAATTCGACGAAGATCTAGGGTTCTCTGTTCCAACCGAAAAAGTAGATGGGTCGAATGAAGGAATCAAGCACTCATTCAAAATAACAGAGGATGAGTTCGCTCAAGGAGAAAGAACGTTGGTTAACCACAAGACGTATTACTATGTTGCAATTGCTTATGCATACAACGACATGGCAGATCTTGTAACAGGGCAGCCTAATCTTTATGATCCGAATGACCCATTAACGATTGGCGGACAGAAAATGCCATTTATTTCATCTCGTTTAGGGTTTGATGGTACAGGAATTAAGTCTGTTTCAGGTATCCCGCACAACCCAACACCGGAAGCGGATGGTACACTTCAGCAGATCGAATATGGTTCGAGCCCTCGTATCACACGATTGGATGGATACGGTAACGGTGGACGTGCACTTGAATTGACTCAAGGATCTAAAGATCAGATTCTCACTTCAGGGTACCTTCCAACACCAACCTATGATTACGGTGCAGGACCGATCAATGTTAAAGTGGTTGACCCATTAAATGTTGCTAATGGTTACTTCGAGTGTATTTTCCACACTTATAATACGACAAATAGCAACGGAGCTGATACGGCGTCATGGACGATCAATCGATATGAGTATGAAAATGGACCTCTACTTGGGTCTTATTCATCAGACCGTACAATTGATAGTGATAATGAGCAACTAATCCCTGAGTGGGGTGTGTCTGTGCAGATCAATCAAAACAAATACTATCTTCCTGACGGTGCTGTTGGAGGAATTGAAGCTCGTACAACCGACTTTATCAGTGCTTCAATAAAATTTGCGGATAGTTCGAAAAGATGGATGTCGTTTATTCAAGATGATGACGTATTCTATCCAACGAACTGGATTCGTTCAGGAACTTATGATCCAGAGGAAGATCCGAATGATCCTGCATATGAATGTAATGACCTTGCTCCGGATTACTTAAATCCATGTAACTATGATGATCAGCTTGGAGCGGATCCAACTAAGGAGTGGGCAAAGATTCTAAATGGAGGTATTGCGCCTCACAGAGTAGTAGGATACGAAGCATCATACATGCCTTTAGCATATTACAACCTACCGAGCCCAACTTCGGCTAAGAATGCTTCATCTATTAGCTTCTTGCCGAGTGTGGATATCGTAATCACTAACGACAAGTCGAAGTGGACGCGTTGTCCGGTAATAGAACTTGGTAGAGATTCACAATTAAACGTTGGTAATGCTGAACCGGGAGAGTTACGTAAGAGTCCTTCAGTTGACAAAAACGGAAACCCTGATGCATCAGGAACTACTGGACTAGGTTGGTTCCCTGGATATGCAATTGACCTTGAATCTGGTGCGAGATTATACATGGCATTCGGAGAGAATTCATTCCTTGTTTCTGAAAATGGATCTGATATGATCTGGAATCCTTCAGAAAATGTAGTGGATGCGCTTGGCAATCCATTGATGGGAGGTATGCACCCGATCTATGTATTCAGCTACCATAATAAGTCTACGAACAACTATTTATTAGGATATGATCACCCTGAGTACGTTCCTTCAGCTGCAGAAACAACTGCTGGAAACGTATTGTACCAGGACTTCTTAACGATTGAAACGAATAGTAGTACGCAGAAGCGTTATACTTACGGATCATTGAGCTGGATTGCTTATCCTTACTTAACGCCAGGTCAGGATCTGAGATCTACCGATGTAGAGATCAAGTTAAGAGTTAGTAAAGAGTATAAGGATTTTACAGCTACCGGAACCAATGGTGGTAGTCCGATGTATTCGTGGTCAATGGATGACATCGCAACGGAAGTAGGAAGCAGCGATCAACTTGCAGAAGCATTGCAAATGATCAACGTTGTACCGAACCCTTACTATGCATTCTCTGAATACGAGCGATCAAGACTAGATACACGGGTTAAGATTACAAACTTACCTGAGCGTTGTACAGTTAAGATTTATACGGTGAACGGAAAGCTTGTAAGAACATTTAAGAAAGATAGTCCGATAACTTCATTGGATTGGGATTTGAATAACCATAAAGGTATTCCTGTTGCCAGTGGCGTATATCTGATACATGTTGATGTGCCGGATATAGGTGAGGTTATTGTGAAGTTCTTCGGAGGTATGCGTCAGATTGACCTTCAAGGTATTTAATAAGAATTAGCTAATTGTAATGAAACATTCAATTATGAAAATAAAAAGTGCAGTTATTGTCGGAGCAGCGATTATGTCAAGCTTCTCCTTAACAGCGGGAAATGAAGACCGTGTTGGATCAGCTGGGGCATCTCAGTTGTTAATAAACCCATGGGCAAGAAGTTCAGCGTTTGGTGATGCTGGAGTTGCGAATGTCAATGGTCTTGAAGCAACTTTTATGAACATCGCTGGATTGGCTTTTACTGATAAGACACAGCTTAAGTTTAACTATAGTAACTGGATGGGTGAGGCGAACATTGCCTTTAACTCTGCCGGAATCGCTCAGAGAATTTCTGAAAGTGATGTTATTGCTGTAAGTGTCCAGGCAATGAATTATGGAGATATTGCAATCACAACGGTAAATAACCCGGAAGGTAATATCGGTACATTCACGCCTCGTTCAAACGTCTTTAACATAGGTTATGCTAAAACATTCTCGAGCTCCATTTATGGTGGTGTAAACTTCAAAGTATTATCTGAGAGTATTTCTAACTTGAAAGCAACAGGTATTGCTATTGATGCAGGTATACGCTATGTAACAGGAGAGCAGGATCAGTTGAAGTTTGGAATTACCTTGAAGAACGTTGGACCGGTTGTTAAGTACAAGGGGGATGGTCTTGCTCAGCAGATCAATTATGTATCAACGGGTATTAATGCGACGCTGGAAGAGCGTTCGGCTTCCTATGAGCTTCCATCATTACTTGGTATCGGAGCATCGTATGATTTCATCTTTAATGAGAACAATAAGCTAAACGTATCCGGTGCATTTACTGCGAACTCATTCTCTCAGGATCAATATCGTTTAGGTCTGAACTATGGAATGGTCATGGAGAAAATGGCATTTAACCTAAGAGGTGGATTCGTTTACGAAAAGAACATCCTATCTGCAGAGAATCGTTCTAACGCATTGATTGGTCCAACAGCAGGATTCAGTGTTGATGCATTGGTAGGAGAGGAGAAAAGTGCTTTAGGTATCGAATACGGCGTACGATTCGCTGGTGTATTCGGTTACATTCATACGCTTGGAGCTACCATAGACCTTAAATAACAGAATTTTATTATATTTGAATCTCAGGAGAGTCCTTATGGGCTCTCTTGTTTTTGTTTATAAATCAAGTAGTTATGTCAAATATCACATACTATACAGAGGAAGGATTAAAGAAACTGAAAGAAGAGCTTCACGAGATGGAGACTGTTCAACGTCCTGCGATATCTCAGCAAATAGCTGAAGCAAGAGACAAGGGTGATCTTTCTGAGAATGCAGAATACGATGCTGCAAAAGAAGCTCAGGGTCACCTGGAAGCTAAAATTGCCAAGTTGAAAGACGTTATCGCAAATGCGAGAATTATTGATGATTCTGAGATAGACCCATCTAAAGTATATATACTTTCTACCGTAAAGATCAAAAACACATCCAATGGTATGGAAATGGTCTACACACTGGTCGCGGAAAATGAGGCTGATCTGAAAGAAAAGAAGATAAGTGTAGAATCTCCTATCGGTAAAGGCTTATTGGGTAAGTCAGTTGGCGAAATAGCTGATATAGAAACACCCAATGGGATTATGAAATTTGAGGTTATTGAGATTACGAGATAATGGCATCGATATTTTCTAAGATAGTTCAGGGTGAAATACCATCATACAAAGTAGCAGAGTCGGATAGATTTCTGGCTTTTCTAGATATTATGCCGTTGCGAAAAGGACACGTATTGGTCATTCCTAAGAAAGAGACCGATTACATTTTCGACATTGACGATGATGAGCTCGGAGATATGATGGTCTTTGCAAAAACAGTTGCTAAGAAGATCGAAAAGGTATTTGAGTGTAAAAGAATTGGCGTTACCGTAATTGGACTGGAAGTTCCACATGCACACATCCATCTTATTCCGATCAACTCGTTGAACGATATGGATTTCAGTCAACCTAAACTTACACTGGAAAGTGATGAGTTACTGTCAATAGCGGAGCAGATTAGCAATGCGTAATCGCATCCAGTTGTAAGCTTCACAAAATTTTGGACTATAATTTGTAGTTATTACATTATAAATGTGATAACCATATGAAGAATATGATGAAACGACTTACATCATCTTTTGGCATTTTAATGCTTCTTTTCCTGTCGATTAATGGAACAACCAGGGCAGCTGAGCCAATGAAGATCTTATTCATAGGTAATAGTTACACACATATGAATGATATGCCTTTTATCTTTGAAAAAATTTCAACGAAGTCGGGAAAGGATGTCCTTGTCGCTATGAGCGCAAAAAGCGGGGCTTCATTCAGAGAACATTCGAGTAGAATTGACATGTATGATGCTATTAAAGGACAGGCATGGGATTATGTTATTCTTCAAGGATATAGTCGTGAATTGAGTTTCTCGAAAGATTATATTGATACTGCAACGGTACCATTCGTGAGTCAAATTCTGGATTCAATCTATGCGAATAATGCTTGCACGAATGTTATGTTTTACATGACTTGGGGGTATGCCGACGGATTTCCTGATCGTATTGAGATTGACAACTATGAGAAAATGGCAGATAGCGTTTGTTTGGGCTATAAGTATTTGGGTGAGTTATACAATATTCCTGTTGTTCCGGTAGGAATGGTTTGGAAGGAAGTTAAAGAAAAGACAAGAATCGACTTGTATAATTCAGACAGAGCCCATCCAAGCAAAGAGGGGTCTTACCTAATAGCTTCGACTTTCTTTGGAGCTATATTTAATGAACCTATTAAAGACAATTATATCAAATCCGTCAGAAACAGGCATAGCAAATTAATCAATGATTATATGTTTAGTTATGTCAGGAATCATGACCAAGAATATAATCTTGATAAAAATAGATATACCGGCAGTAGTTTAACTAGTAAGAAAGGTGAATTTATATTCGATTATCGATTAAATTATTCTGATGCTACAGATGTTGTAATTAATTTTGGTGATGGAACATCATCTAAGAATCTGAGTGGTCGTCATATCTTCGATAACCCGGGCACGTATACGATCTCTATTCACATTAAGGATCAATGCGGAATCAGAGACATTAGCCAGGATGTTCTCTTTAACCCGCTTCGTAAACCAAGAAGATGGCGTCGATCAAAACGCAAGAAGGGATAGATATCTAATTATCCCTTTTCTTTAACCTAAGACCAATCAAAACCTTATTGTATAAATTCGTTAATGGTTCAATGTATTTGACCATGACGATGGAAAGTAAGATGGCAATTGCGGCAATTAAAATAGCCATCCATGGCTCCTGATCTCGATTAATTAAATAAGGTTTTAGGCCGAATCCAAAGATTCCTCCATATAGTATAATTACGTGAACGACATAAATAGGGAAAGTGTTTTGGCCCACTTTAAGGAATAAAGGAGCTTTGACATGAAAGATTTTGTCAACGATAATAAGGATTCCAATAAGAACCGTTACTTGCCCAAAACGTGATATCGAAGTTGAATTTAATTCATATACGCCATGGGTAGTCAATCCTATCCATTCGGTGAAGTCGTCAACCCAAATAAAAAGATAGCGAATGAATATGCTTATCAAAAGACCCGAAACAATGACGGTCGCACCAAACCACCATTTTTTAACGTGATGCTCGTTAATACGAATAATACTCCCTATCATACCTCCAAGTAAGGTATAACCGGACATTCTCACAAAACTAAAATCCGAGAACTTTCCATAAAACATGTTTTGAATAAATGCCGGTGCATTGGGAGGCCAATATTGCGGATTTTTAATAGCCCCACTTTCCACGAGTGCTTTACTTGTAATTATATGATCCTTCATAACAGAGTAGAAGGCAAATATGATAACAGCAGTTATTAAATAGTACCAATATAGCTTACCAAAATTTATAAGTTTATATAATCCATACACCAAAATGACTATTCCAAGTCCCACTCCAATTGATTGGAGGACATGGAATGCGTAAAACCAATCCAATTGAAAATTTGAGCCATAGTAAATGGATTTAGCAATGCTCCATAAATTGAGTTGAATTAAATATCCCCAGAATAATAGCTGTAAAATCCGTTTACGACCTTTTTTAATCCTGATATTCTCGAAGAACGGTTTATCGTCATGTCCAAGCAAGAGGTAAACGAAAATTAAACCTGTGACTGTAAAGAATAATGGTGATGTAAGTCCGTGAAGCAAATGCCAGAGTTGAAACAAGAAGTAATCATAACTCCGATACTGCCAGTCAAGCGCAGCACCTGTAAAATGCCCCTCTAACATCATCAAAATGGCAATCGATCTTGCCATGTCGATAAATTTTAATCTGACCTTTGGCTTGTTTGATATTTCAGTAGTTGCAGACATTTATCAACTGCAAAAATACCATTTCGGAAATGAAATTGGAAGAGTTATTTTTATTCGCCTAATTTTTGACTTCTGTCGAAAGGTACAATCTGAGTTTCTCATCAATTCCTGCTACTTTAACATGGATACTTTTAACCAGGAATCCATTTAATTCGGAAGTGTCTAAAATCATCTCAATCTTAGTAGATTCTCCTGGTGCCAGGGTAGATTTGCTAACCTCGGCCTCTGTGCAATCGCAGGGAATGTCAAGCCATTCGATCACAATTTCCTTGTCCGAAGTGTTGGTAAGAACGAATTCGCCTTTTACAAGGGTACCTCTCTTCACAACACCACCATTCACGACAGGTGTCAAAGCTCTTAGTGGGAATTCACTCTCTTCGGTAAAATAACTCACGCTCTGAATTTCAATCTTTCGTTCAATAGCCGCTGCTCGTGAATAGACCGAGTTTTTAGTGTCATTGGGATTGTCACTGGTCAGTTGATTTGCCGTGTATTCACCAAACGGTACCTGCTGAAATACTACTCGGCCACCATTTTCAGCGGTATTGTCCAGGTATTCTGCAAATACCCCACCGTTATATTCACGCAGGTAATTGATCAATGACCGAATTCTTCGTTTCGTTAGATTAACATTGTAGTCAGTTTTTGCTAATGGGCTTGCAAATCCCTTGACCGTAATTTGGATCTTGGCACCCTTGTCCAATTCTTTCAACAAGAGATCCCTGAAAAGCTCAAGGTCTGAAACGCCCTTGTCAACATACTCGATGAAAAATGTTTCGATATCCTCTTTCGCTTCATCCGATCGATCACCTTTCAAGCCATCAGAGTATTCTTTCTGGTACTTCTCCAGCATGGCGGTGTAATCGTTGTATGAATCAATATAGTTTACGTTGGAAGTGGTGTCCCAGGATCTTGGATTCGGAATATCATTATGAAAGTAGAGCGTTACCGGTAATCGTTTGTTGAGGTCGAACAAGGTTTCTTCCGCAGTCGGAGGAACATAAATCAATGGTGGTTTCATCACAAATATGTCACTGCAACATGTAGGATTTTTACTGTAATTCACCCCGATGCGATTGGAGGTAACATAGATCGTATCTGCTTGTTTAAAGTAGTATAGATCATTTGCACTTGAGTTTACTGGTAACCCTACATTAACGGGTGGTTCAAAGCGGGTGGTATACTGTGTATAGAAGACGTCATATCCACCAAATCCATTATGCCAGGAGGAAGCAAAATAAAGTCGCTGGTTAATACTATCCCACCAAGGCGTTACTTCATTATCCAAGCTGTTAATTGTCTTTAGTGAACGCACCTTTCCAAATTGGTTTCCATCCCTTATCTCACTGTAATAGATGTCCATTCCTCCTTCTGAATCTTCTCGATTTGATGAAAAGAACAATACTTCGGAGCCGTTCATGTTAGCGATACAAGGCATTGTAGTATTGGTGCCGGGTTCATTGATTATTTCACCAAGAGAATCAACATAGATCCATTGACCATTGGATAAATTAGCTACCCATATTTTACAGCGGTAATTATAACCATCGTCTACACATCGACTAAAATAAAAACGCCTTCCATCTAGTGAATACGTTCCGTTTCCGGTACTCATCTCCTTCAGAATCAAATCTTCCATTTTTTCGGACTGTTTGAACTGATTATCTTCTATGGTACTGGTGTATAATTGCGTGTGATAGCTCGTTGAATACACTTCTTCGGCAGCACTTACTGAATCAGCACGAAGACTTGAAAAGTAAAGTTGGTCCTTGTATATGCCATGACCGAATTCTGAGTTCTTTGTGTTTACGGTTCCAGGCAAAAGTTCCACATTTAAGTCCGTTGTATCCAGGTAAGCTGATTGTGCCCAAAGAACACTTTCTATTTCCTGTTTACTCTTCTTGTAAAGATATCCTTTCTTGTCCTTGTAATATTTTTTCTTTGCTTTTTTAAATGTCGTCAGGGCCGCATCATACTTTCCATTCTGTTTCTGCATTAAGCCCAGATATAAAAGACTATACGGATAGATCTGAGCTGCTTCACGATCGTAAACCTGCGCATAATAGTATTCAGCTTTTCGATAGTCTTTATATGCACGAAGTGTTTCGGCATATTGCCATACAATATCGATTGTTTGTGAATCGAGCTTCATTGCCTTTTCGTAATACTCAAGAGCATAATAGTAATCTCCTTTATTGTATTGCTCTTTGGCGAAATCCAGATATTTTTTCAGAAGGTCCTGAGAAAATCCTGTACTAATTCCAATGAAAACTATGATTAGATATAATCTGGACATATCCGGTGTGTAATTTTCTTTGGTTTGAATCGGTTGATGATATATCGAATAGCAATTTCCAGTCCACCACGTGTGCGGCTGGCTGGAACAAGTTTAGAGAAGTTGACATCGTAACTAACACCAACGAACCAATTCTGATAATCAAATCCACCAGTTAAATAAATCGCATCTTTATTACGATACCATAATCCTCCATAGACCGCTCGATATTCACCAAGGCGATTGACAAGTGTGTATTTAACAGATGAACCAACATTTATTTCCCGATAACTTCCTTGTATGTTCAGGTTAATTCCGGGAACCAGATCCCAGTCGTAGTTTAATTCATAAATCCCTTTCGCGAAAAAGTTGAACCTTCGATCTCTTTCGATCACATCATTGTAAAATCCCTGATTGGGTCGATTGATATTATAGAGTCCAACACCCCCCGTAAAGTTTAGGCGGTCGTTCTCATAGTACTGATAGATCATTCCCACTCCGACGGATAGATTAGTTTGACGATCTGAGACCAGCACTTCTCCGGTTGAAAGTGAAGGGTCATACATGATGCCATTGTACTGATTGTCGAAATAGAAATTGTTAAAATTGACCTGACGATGGTTCATTCCGAGGTTTAATCCTGGTCGAACGGTATGCATTGAATCACTACTTAGTTTGAGTAGATAAGACACGTTCGCTTGCATCTCGACAGTTCTGAAATTACCATCACCAACTATGTCGTGGAACATGAGTAATCCATATCCAAGGTTTCGATGATTGTATGATTTCGAATCTACTGAAGCTGAAATGGTGCTAAAAGGAACAGTTACACTTCTCCATTGGTCGCGATAATTGCCTATAAATCGTACATCACCATTGAATTGTCCGGCATTTCCCGGGTTCTGGAATATGGGATTATCATTGAACTGTGACCAATGTATATCCTGAGCATAGGATGATATCATCCCACACATCAATAAAATAATGGTTACCAAGTACTTCAAACCCCACATTTAATCCAACATGAAGTTAACAAAAAAGCCACTCCCAGACAAATAACTACCTGGACTCAAGAATGATCAAAAGGAGTATTATTCCCAGTAAAAAGAACAAAAGGAATAACTTGGGGTCACGGTATAAGGGTTTCTTGCTTCGCTTGGTCAGCCGCTCATACTCATGATGGAGACGTGCAAAGTCCTTCTGTCGCTTGACCTGCTCGTCAGTCGGATCAAGCTTTTTCTTGTCGCTATTTGGAACAAATTTTCTCATTATTCAGGACTCCACTTTTTTTCGATTCTTTCAAGAAGACGATACGTCCGCATTTTAGCATTCGCCTCCGTAATATTGTAGATTTCAGCAATTTCTTTAAAACTCATTTGCTGAAAAAATCTGAGTTCAATCAGATCTAACTCTGTCTCGTCGAGATCGTTAATAATATTGATCAACAGCTGCTGATCATCCATTGACATATAATTTGTCAACTGAGCTTCCGATGCAAGATCCTTAATGCGATTTTCATCGACAGGAACCTTTCGTGTCTTCGACTCTTTACGAAAGTACATCGAAACTTCGTTTTGTGCAATTCGATACAACCAGCTACTGAAAGGCAACCCCCGATCTTCGTACTTACCGATGTTGCCCATTGCTTTCATGAACGTAAGCTGCGTAAGGTCACCCGCAACATCTTCTAACCCTCCGAGGCGCTTGAAGACAAAGCGAAAGATTTGTTCGAAGTATTTATCATAGAGCACACCAAAATACTTCGTATCCTCCTTTGACAATCGAATAGCTTCGCTTTCAGTAATTAGCTTTATGTCCTTTCGCTGGTTCAATAGACTGGTTTAACTACTTAATGCAGTCATTTATAAAAGTAACATCAAGGTGTACTCAATGAAACGGGAATGATCTTTCCTTTGATCCATTTATGTCCGTTCAAAGTGAAGTCTGCAATGAATTCGGCCATTTCATCCGGATTAACTGGTGCTTCATAACCCGGGAATGCTTCCTCGAGCATCTCTGTTTGAACAGCACCCAAACACAAACAATTCATGGCAACAGCAGTATCTTTATATTCTTCAGCAAATAATTCAGTAAAACTGCAAAGAGCCGCTTTGGAAGTTGAATAAGCAGCCAGTCCGGGGAATTTGACGCTTCCCTGAAACCCGCCCATTGAACTAATATTGACAATGTGACCTTCTTGCATTTTCGGTAGGATCGCCTGAACGGCTTCCATAAGACCAATCACATTGATTTGATAGGATCTAGTAAAATCTTCATGATTCAACTCTCGGAATGGCTTATTTACCAGATAACCCGCGTTGTTAATGACATAATCGACTCGATCAAAATTCTTCAAAATCGCCTCCAATTGAGCATGCACATCTTGATCCAGATCAAATGCAAAGGTGCTTACATTTTCCAATCCAGAAAACGTTTCGCTCATCTTATCTTTACTTCTTGACAAAGCGATCACGGTATTACCTTTGTCAATAGCGAGTCTATCCACTAGAGCTTTGCCGATTCCACGGCTTGCACCGATTACTATGATCGTTTTATCAGATATCATACGTCAATTCAATTTCTTCCGACCTGGGTTGCGACTGGCAGGTTAATATATATCCATCAGCAACTTCTTTGTCAGTCAGGACATAGTTTAATTTGATGTGAACCTCTCCCTTTGTCAGTTTGGCCTTACAAGTTGAACAAACTCCCCCTTTGCAAGAGTAGGGAAGATCCATTCCTTCATTTAGTCCTGTATCTAGAATTTCCTGGTCATCCTTAACGGTTATAACTTCTGTTTCGTGATCAATGGTGATAGCAACTTTGCTTTCACCTTTGAAGTGATTTTCGTCTTCTTCCTCAGCATCCTCTTCTGTCAGTGGAGTGAATAGTTCAAAATGAATCTTATCATTCGAAACTCCGAACATTGTTAACACTTCTTTACTAGCTTCGATCATTTCTTTGGGTCCGCAAATCATGAAAGCATCTGACTTCAATAAACTGAGGTCATTTTTAATGATGCTGGACAATTGATATTTATCGATTCGGCCGAATTCGTATCCTTCCTTTTCTTCTCCACTTAGAAAGAAACGCTTTTCAATATGAGTCAGTTTGTTCAGCTCATCCTTAAACATAATATCTGATTCGCGTCTGTTGCCAAAAAATAATCTAAATGTCCCTTCTGATGGCTGCGCTTTAGCTAATGCCATTATTGGTGTAATTCCACTTCCGGCTGCAATAGCGACAACATTTTTGTCATTCTCACTCAGGGTAAATGTACCTAAGGGTTTAGAAACCTCGATGGAGTCTCCTTCCTTCAATTCCTTAACGAGATAATTAGACACGAGACCACCATCAACAGCTTTGACACCAATTGAAATGCCTTCATCCTGACCGCTGCAGATTGAATAGGATCTCCGTTCATCCTTTCCATTCACTTTAATTGCAACATTGATGTATTGGCCCGGTACGAAGCTGAAATCCTCCTTAAGCTCTTCCGGAATGTTAAAGGTAATTTTTGCCGCAATGGATGTTAGCGATGTCACCTCTTTTACCGTTAATTCATAAAAACCCCGGTTTGATGTCTCGTAAGAGCGATTACTGAATATCTTTTTAAAAAATGACATAATTAATCGTCAAAAGAGATAACTAATTTGTCACTTGTTGGGTGGGATTGACAACTAAGAATATATCCCGCTTCAACCTCATCTTGTTCAAGGGCATAATTCACGTCCATAGACACTGTGCCTTCTATGATCTTAGCCTTGCATGTACAACAAACCCCTCCTTTGCATGCGTATGGAAGATCGGCACCAGCTTCATGGGCAGCATCCAAAACCGTTTGTCCTGTTGAAGAAAGATTGAGATGATAGGTGTCTCCATCGATAATAATGGAAACGTTCGAATTAATCTTAGGAGAGTTTGTTGGTAATGAGATTTTTTCCTCTTTTAATAAAGGAGAAGTGAATAATTCAAAATGAATGTGTTTCGAATCGACACCGTTATTACTCATGCTTTCTTTAACAGCGAGTATCATGTCTTCAGGACCACAAATATATACGTCATCTATTGGTCCGTCTGAAAGGATCTGTGTGTAAATTGCGTTGGCTTTATCGAGGTCAATTCTTCCTTTTTGAATCTTATTTCCCAGACTTTCCCTTGAAAGAACATGTACAACCCGTAGTCGATTCATGTACTTATTCTTCAATGCTTCGATCTCTTCTCTGAAAATTATGGAACTGATACCTCTGTTGCCGTAGATCAATGTCACCTGACTCTCAGGCTCTTTTTCCAGTGCTGTTTTAGCAATCGAGATTACCGGAGTGATTCCACTTCCAGCAGCAAAAAGCACATAAGATTTATTATTGGATTCATTCGGTTCAAGAATAAAATTACCCGTTGGAGTCATAACATCCATCATCATGCCCGCTGCGAGTTCGTTATTGGCATACGTTGAGAATTGACCGTTTTCTACTTCTTTGATTGCAACGCGCCATTCATGTTCATGTGGTGCCGAGCAAAGCGAATATGATCTTCTGATTTCCTCACCATTGATGTCTGCTTTGAGTGTTAGGTACTGTCCTGATTTATAGCTGTACTCATTCTTAAGCTCTTCTGGAATATTGAACGCGATAGATACCGTGTCTTCAGTTTCTCTCCTCACATCACTGATCTCTATAGAATGAAATTTGGGTGTCATATTATTGAAAAATTTGAGTTCAAATTTACTTATTTAAGGCGAATTCGATTAGTTGTTATTCAATCACTTCAAATTAAAGAGCTAGTCTGCCTTATATCATGCTTGATTATCAAGCTTGATTTCGTAAATTTGTTATAGTAAAAACAGGTGGGATGAAAGAAGAAAACATAGAAGAACTGGAACGCCAATTTCAAGAAAAGATCGATAATGATATTAAGATCGAACCTCGTGATTGGATGCCGGATAACTATCGAAAAACATTAATTCGACAGATATCTCAGCACGCGCACTCAGAAGTTGTAGGAATGTTGCCAGAAGGAAACTGGATAACGAGAGCACCGAATTTGAGACGAAAGGCAGTCTTACTGGCGAAAGTTCAGGATGAGGCTGGTCACGGACTTTACCTGTACAGTGCCACAGAAACCTTGGGTGCCGATAGAGAAGATACGATAGATGATCTACATGACGGCACGGCGAAGTATTCTTCCATTTTTAATTATCCTACGCTTACATGGGCTGATATGGGAGCAATTGGTTGGTTAGTAGATGGTGCTGCGATTATGAATCAGGTTCCATTGTGCCGTTGTTCATATGGCCCGTATGCCAGAGCTATGGTTAGAATATGTAAAGAAGAATCATTTCATCAGCGTCAGGGATTTGAAATTATGACAACATTAGCTAACGGAACACCGGAACAAAAAGCAATGGCACAAGATGCCTTGAATCGTTTCTGGTGGCCGGCACTTATGATGTTTGGACCGAATGATGCTGACTCTCCCCATACAGCTCAATCTATGAAGTGGAAGATCAAGAGACACACGAATGATGAATTGAGACAACAATTTGTTGATGTGACGGTACCTCAGGCAGAGTTGATTGGCCTCACCGTTCCGGATCCGGATTTGAAATGGAATGAGGAAACGGGACATTACGATTTTGGTCCGATCAATTGGGATGAATTCTGGGCTGTAGTTAATGGAAATGGACCTTGTAATAAGGAAAGAATAGACGCCAGAAGAAAAGCCAAAGAGGATGGCGAATGGGTAAGAGAAGCGGCAAATGCCTATGCTGCAAAGAAAAGAACTAAAAAAGCATCTTAAGATATGTCTAATAAAGAATGGCCTCTATGGGAGGTATTTATACGCAGTAAACAAGGTCTCAATCATAAACATGCAGGTAGTTTAAGAGCTGCCGATGAGATCATGGCGATCGAGAACGCTAGAGACGTATATACACGTCGATCAGAAGGAGTAAGTATTTGGGTTGTTGAGTCAAAAAACATTTTTGCATCAAACCCGGATGAGGCTGATTCATTGTTTGAACCAGCGGATTCCAAAATATATAGACACCCTACGTTTTACGAAGTTCCCGACGGAATTGAGCACATGTAATTAGGAGCCGGATGAATCACTTATTTGAATACGTATTAAGATTAGGAGACGACAGCCTAATATTGGGTCATCGCCTCTCAGAGTGGTGTGGACATGGGCCTGTACTGGAAGAAGATATCGCAATGACTAATATTGCTTTGGACCTGGTTGGACAAGCGAACAGTTTACTCGAATATGCGGCAAATGTCGAAGGAAAAGGGAAGACTGCAGATGATTTGGCGTTTCTAAGAATCGACAAAGAATATAGAAATCTAATTCTGGTTGAGCAACCTAATGTAGATTTTGGACACACTATGATGCGCCAATTTCTATTCGATGCATACCGCAAAATCCTATTTGAAAAACTGCTTGAATCGGGAGATGAACAAATTGCGGCGATCGCGGCAAAATCATTAAAAGAGACTAAATATCACCTAAAACACTCATCTGAATGGGTTATCCGTCTGGGCGATGGAACGGAGGAGTCACATAGACGCATTCAAAATGCTTTAGATACTCTCTGGCGATATACAGAAGAGCTGTTTTATTCGGATGAAGTTGATGAATCTCTTCGCGCATCGGGAGTGCTACCTGATCTGAGTTCGCTAAAGCAGGAGTGGACGAATTATGTACACGCTGTGCTTAATGAAGCTACTCTCGAGATTAAAGAGGAGACCTGGTATTTCCAAAATGGGAGACAGGGTTATCATTCAGAACATTTGGGATATATTCTTGCGGAACTTCAATTTATGCAGAGAGCATATCCGGGAATGGAATGGTAGAAGCAAAAAAAATATGGCAATATCTTGAAGAAGTCTACGATCCGGAAGTTCCGGTTCTTACGGTTGTAGATCTGGGTATTGTGCAGAGTGTGGACATAGATGGTGAACGTGTCGAAGTTAAAATCACACCATCATATTCAGGATGTCCGGCCATGAAGCGAATGGAAGAGGATATTATTGAAAAACTGAACGAAAAAGGAATTAATGATGTTCACGTTGAACTGGTGCTATCACCTGCCTGGACTACTGACTGGATATCCGAAAAAGGTAAGGAAAAGCTTAAGGCATACGGTATTGCTCCGCCTCAGGATGAGCCTGATAAAAGCGTTTTATTTGCTGAACCAATAGTGGTCCCTTGCCCGAAATGTGGATCGAAGGATACGAAATTAATCAGCCAGTTTGGAAGCACTGCTTGTAAGGCACATTATCAATGTAATGAATGTCTGGAACCATTTGACTATTTCAAGTGTTTGAAGTAAAACAATTGATCTGTATATGTTGTATCGGATGGTTCATCCCTTCTTGTAATCATCAGGGCGAAGAAACTGTTTCAGAGCCTTTCACAACAGAAATTGATTCAAGCTTGTTTCAGAGAACTTCCTTAAATGAGGTGAGTTTCCTGGTGCCGAAAGAAATGACTCCCATTGAGGCAGACAACGTTCATTGCGAATTTAGTATTCTACATCGCGAAGAACATTTAATCTTCTCACAAACTCCATGCGATCAGATTTTCGAAAGTGATGAAAATTTGAAATCATACGTGGATTATTTTCTGGATAAGAACAAAAAGTCAGATGCGTACTACGAATTGCAATCAGTTGATTCAGTCCTATTTAAAGGAGATCAGGCATTTGTGGTTTGTTACCTGGACAAACCTTATGGTTTTCCGAGCATAACGCATAACGAATGCTTCTTTTTTAAGAATGCCAACAAATTCAATGTGCTTCACACATGGAGCTTAGAAGAAATGGATTCGTCATTAATTAATAAATCGAAATACACTTTTGACCTTAAATAGTGATATTTTTTTTGCAATTAATCCGTAAATTGTCGCTCTAAATAACCAAAAAACAACATTATGAAAAGACTAACGCAATTATCAATCGGATTGGTGAGCATCGCCTTTTTATTTTCGTGTACGAGTTCGCATAAAGGAGATGCTGAATTTCTGGAGCAGACTCTAAGAAATCTTGAAAACCTTGAAAAAGTAGAAGCGAAATATAAGACTGTTGAGATCGATGACTTGTATACGATCGAGATCCCGGAAGCTTTGACAGTCACTACCGGATTGAATGATGACGCATCATTAGAATATGCGAATAACTACGATCAGAAGTTCATTATTGTCATTGAGGAAGATAAACAGGAATTCGTGGATCTATTCAGAGAAATCGAAGAATACGATGAAGACATGTCCGTAATTGACAATTATTTTGCTGTGCAGTCAACATTTATGGATGATGCAGGAGGCACTACGACGTATGAATCAGGAGTACTGAAAAAGCAAATCAATGGAATGGAGGCTCGTCAAAGACAATTTGATGGTTACATCCCTGGAATTGAGGAGGCAATTTCTTATTGGGTTGGGTACATCGAAGGAGAAGAGCGTTTATATACCATCATGGCGTGGACGCTTGAATCCCGGAAAGATGATTTTAAAGAGGAGGCGCATAAAATGATCAAATCTTTGGTGGAATTATAAAAGATTCGAGGTAAAGAAAAAACCGGGAAGTCATATAACTTCCCGGTTTTTTTTATGTCGTAATGTTATTGATTAACCAAGGAACGGATAATGGTAATCAGATGGAGGATTAAAGGTTTCTTTAATCGTTCTTGCCGATACCCATCTTAATAAATTCATTGGCGCCCCGGCTTTATCGTTCGTTCCTGAACCTCGCGCTCCACCAAATGGCTGTTGACCAACGACTGCTCCTGTTGGTTTGTCATTCACGTAAAAGTTTCCGGCACAATTCCTCAGTTTGTTCATGGCCAGGTTAATTGCATATCGATCATTCGAGATGATTGAACCGGTAAGAGCATATTCCGAGGTGCTGTCGACCAGATCAAGCGTTTGCTCATACTCGTTATCAGGATAAACATAAATCGTCATTACAGGTCCAAATATCTCCTCACACATTGTTCTGAATTTAGCGTTCTTCGTGTGAACGACCGTAGGTTCTATAAAGTATCCGACAGATTTATCGTAGTTACCACCTACAAGAATTTCCGCATCGGACTGTTCTTTAATATAATCGATATAACCGGCAATCTTATCAAAAGCTCGCTCATCGATCACTGCATTGATGAAATTCGAAGTGTCTTCAGGACTTCCCATTTTAAAGGATGATACCTGCTTAACCACAATGTCTTTAACTTCTGGCCAAAGGCTCTCAGGAATGTATGCCCGTGAAGCTGCAGAACACTTTTGACCCTGGAATTCAAATGCTCCTCTGGAGATTGCCGTGGCAACCTGAGCAGCATTAGCAGATGGATGGCTGACGATAAAATCCTTGCCACCTGTTTCTCCAACTATTCTTGGGTAGCTTCTGTAGTTGGCAATATTTGCTCCGATCTCTTTCCATAGGTGGCGGAAAACACCTGTTGATCCTGTAAAATGAAGACCTGCAAAATCCTTATGCTTGAATACGACATCTCCGGCAACCGGTCCGTCAACAGCAATCATATTGATTACACCATCCGGAACTCCTGCTTCCTTGAAAAGCTCCATGATTACTTGTGCCGAATACATTTGAGATTCAGCCGGTTTCCATACGACTACATTACCCATCATCGCAGGAGCCGCACATAGATTTGCGCAAATGGAAGTGAAATTAAAAGGTGTAATTGCAAACACAAATCCTTCCAGGGCACGGTACTCCAATCTGTTCCACATTCCCGGTAAACTTTCTGGCTGTTCACGATATATCTGTGTCATATATTGAACATTGAATCGGAAAAAATCGATCAGCTCGCAGGCCGCATCAATTTCTGCCTGGAAAACGTTCTTTGATTGTGCCAACATGGTAGCGGCGTTCATCTTATCTCTAAACGGACCGGCAAGCAGATCAGCCGCTCTTAGAAAGACGGAAGCACGCTGCTCCCAGGGTAGATTTGCCCATTCTTCACGAGCTGCCATGGCAGCATCAATTGCTTGCTCCACATGTTTGGCATCACCGTAATTAAAGTGACCAAGAACTTTAGCGTGATCATGAGGAGGAGACATCTTCATTTTGGAATCTGTTCTAACTTCCTTACCACCTATGTACATAGGTACATCTATGGGATCCTGATTCAGCATTTTTTTATACTGTTCTATCAGGTTTTTATGATCTGCGGACCCCGGGCTATATGCTCTGACAGGCTCGTTTACTGCTATAGGAACTTGAAATATTGCGTTTGACATAATTGTATTATTTTGGAGCAAAAGTAATCAATGTTGTTGTTCCTTGCAATTACCAATATTACATAGCAATTGCTTTAATTTTCTTAAGCTATTTTCTCTGAGTCTGATAATGACTTTTACTTATGTTAATTCCGTCTGCGGACAGTCATCATATGACCAATTCACCCAGGAGGAAAATATTCACGAGAAAGGTCGAATGACATACGATTTATACCATTATTACATCCGCTATAATCTTGATTCGATTAAGATTGTTGCTATGGAGCTGTTATTGGATGACGATTGCGTCGAGAATTCCTTCGCTCAGAATATGGCTTATCGTGCACTAGGGGCGTATTTAATTCGCACCGGATCTGTTTCAAAGGGATTAAGCCTGTTAAAAAGTGCAGCAGATTATTTTGAAAAAAACAGTGATTTCCTAATGGCATCTGAGATTTATAATGATATAGGGCATGGTCTAACTATTGATTATGAGCTGGATGAAGCAATGAGGGCTTATGAGACATCTATTGAGCTGGGCAAACACGATTCAGATCCGACATCCGAATTTAATGCCCTGCTCGGACTTGGTAAAGCTGAGTTAATTGAGGGAGATACGGTATCTGCACTTGAAAACTTGATGACATATCGCATTCATTCTTTAAAATTGAAGAAGCATGAAGCTGCCTCTGATGCAACATCGATAATTGCGAATGTTTATTTTGAACAAGGTGATCAGGCGAAGGGATTGGCCCTGATGAAGGAAGCTGTTGATTTGAGTTTGCGTTCAGAATCAGAGATACACCACAGTCATGCTTATACAAATCTTGCGATCTATTTCTTCGAAAATGAAGAAATAGATTCTTCGAAGTACTACTTTCAAAAATCCCTTGATCTTAGGCTCAATCTCGGAAATATAAAAGCGATCATTGAGGCATACTACAATATGGGTGACTTTTACTGGTATACAAATAAGCCTGATTCTGCTGAAGAATATTATAAGAAATCTTTCTTGTTGGCTGAGTCCAACAACTTTTTACCTGATGAGATCGATGCATCATCTGCTTTAGTAAAGTGTTTCGATTCCAATGGTGAAGAATATTTGATGTGGCAAAATAAAACAGATTCTCTCAGACGAGTCGCTCAATCAAAAAGTGGGTTCAGTGATTCGATTATCAATTATGCCTTGTCTTTAAGTGATACCGGGGAGCAATTAAAACAGGATCAGGAATCATCCTGGTCAAATTTTTACTTTATTTTAATTGGGTTGATCGTGACAGGAGTAGTTTTTGTGATTCTAAAAACGACTAGTTAAGTTTGCCCGGAAACTCAAGAACAAAATTGGGAACAATCACTTCAAAGACTTCCTGAGTCCCTATATTCAGAAAGGTATAAAATCCTTTCATTTCTCCTATGTCCGACGAAAGATCACATCCACTGACATACGAGTACTTCTCGCCGCTTTTTAGAATTGGCTGCTCACCAACCACACCTGGTCCTGAGACCATACGGGCGTTATTTAGTGAATCAAAAATGTACCACTCTCTAGTAAGTAACTGCACATTGAAAGGGTTCGTATTTTCGATGGTGATTGTATAATTAAAGAAGTATGAGGACGTTGTAGGATCCGACAAATCCTGCCGATAGTTAGTTGCTACCGATATCGAAATGCCTGATGTTACTAGTGTGTTCATAAAGTGACTCTTCAATGCTAAAATAGAATTTATTTTAATAATCTCTCTTCTCTGTAATTAAAGACGTCAAAAGGTGATAGTTGGATGGTTGACGAGTTAATTTAGAATCATTCTAAATTGGTGTAGAAATATGTCTGTTTATTCAAGGAATTATCCCCATGCTAATAGAATTTTTATTTTTGCCTTTGTATTTTATAAACGCTTTTTTGCATGTCAAAAACAGTAAAGCTCAGAAAAGGTCTGGATATCAGATTGCTAGGAGTAGCCAACAAGATCAAGACGGTGGCGGCTTTGCCTGAAACAATAGCAATCAAACCAACAGATTTTCACGGAATGGTCCCAAAAATGGTTGCCAAAGAAGGTGATCACGTAAGAATGGGAGATGTCATTTTCCACGATAAGTACAACGAAAAAATCAAATATGCCTCTCCTGCTAGCGGGACGGTACAATCGGTTGTTCGAGGTGCTAAGCGTAAGATCATGGCGGTAGTTATAAAGTTAGACGCAGAACAGAATTTTGAAGGGGGTACTCCAATTGATGTGTCATCTATGTCAGGTGATCAAGTGAAGGAGAAGTTGCTTGCTTCAGGATTATGGCCGTTTATCAAACAACGTCCAATTGATATAGTTGCGAATCCAGATAATGAACCAAAGGCAATTTTTATCTCTGCTTTTGATAGTTCACCACTTGCACCGGATTACGATTATGTTCTTCATGGTCGTTCAAAAGAGTTTCAAGCAGGACTTGATGCGCTGACAAAGCTAACCTCAGGTAAAGTTCATGTAACACTCAATGATAATGCACCTGCGGATGAAACTTTTACAGGAGCACAGGGAGTTGAAATCAATAAGATTCGAGGAAAACATCCGGCAGGTAACGTTGGAACTCAAATCCATCACTTTGATCCGATTAATAAAGGAGAGTTCGTATGGGTAGTAAATGCACAGGATGTTGCCATTATTGGAAGATATTTCCTTACAGGTGTTTACAATCTGAAAAGAAAAATTGCGATTACGGGATCTGAATTGAAAGACCCACATTACGTGGATACCATAATAGGTGCCAATGTGTCGGTAATATTAGATGGTCAAATTACAACTGATAATGTTCGTATTATCAGCGGTAATGTGCTAACAGGTGAAAAAATAGAAAATGACGGATACCTTGGTTTCTACGACAATCAAATTACGGTAATACCAGAAGGAGATGAGCTGAAGTTCGTGATGACAAAAGGTTGGATGAGTCCGGGTCTAGATAAGTTTTCGAACAACCGCTTATTACTCTCTGCGTGGTTTGGAGGAAATAAGCGATACAGAATGGATACCAACACAAATGGTGAAGAACGGGCATTTGTGATTACCGGAGAGCTGGAAAAAGTTTTCCCATTTGATATTTTGCCGATGCAATTAACTAAAGCTGCTATTACGGACGATATTGATGGTATGGAGAATTTGGGAATCTACGAAGTAGCACCAGAAGATTTCGCATTGTGCGAATATGTATGTACTTCAAAGATTAATATTCAGGATAAGATTAGACAAGGTCTGGATCTGATCCACAAAGAATGTATGTAAAACAAAACTGATAAAGCGTGAAGTTTTTAGAAAATATTGTTCATAAAATGGAACCAAAGTTTGCCAAAGGAGGCAAGCTTGAAAAATGGAATCCAGTCTTTGAATCATTCTCGACACTTGCATTTACACCTGCTGAGGTGACAAAGAAAGGTGCACATATTCGTGATGGAGTAGATTTAAAGCGTACCATGATGACTGTGATCATCGCTTTGGTTCCTTGTTTATTGTTTGGTATATATAATACGGGCCACTGGGAAATGGTTGCTCAGTACGGTAATAGGGATCTTCCTTTTTGGGATCATCAGTGGGATAAGATCTGGGAAGGTTTAAAAGTGGTTTTACCGCTAGTAGTTGTCTCCTATGGTGTAGGTCTTACCATAGAATTTATATTCGGAATTATTAAAGGTCATTCGCTACATGAAGGCTTTCTTGTTTCCGGTTTATTAATTCCACTTATAATGCCAGCTGATGTCCCATTGTGGATGGTTGGTGTTGCAACTGCATTTGCTGTGATCATCGGTAAAGAAATTTTTGGTGGAACGGGGATGAACATTCTGAATGTCGCATTGACCGCCAGAGCATTCTTATTCTTCGGCTATCCTACATCGATGTCAGGAGATAAAGTCTGGATGAATACACTTGGGGACAGATTAGCAAATGGTGCAGAGAACCTGGATGGTTTTTCAGGAGCTACAGCACTAGGAGATCTCGCAACCTTTATGACTGATCAGGCAACAGTTGCTGGTCAGGTTATTACAGATAAAGCGGCAGTTATGACTGCTTATACTAATAATTACTCATTGATGGATTCTATCATAGGGAACATCCCTGGATCAATAGGAGAAACTTCGATGATAGCTTGTTTGATTGGCGCCCTTGTTCTTATCGCGACGGGAGTAGGATCATTCAGAATAATGGCTTCTTTCTTTGCAGGAGGATATATAATGGGAATTTTATTGAATGCATTGGGTGGAAATGCTTACCTCGATTTACCGGCTCACTTCCATTTAGCGATTGGAGGATTTGCTTTCGGAGCAGTCTTTATGGCGACGGATCCGGTAACCGCTGCTCAAACAGCTACGGGTAAGATTATATATGGTCTGCTTGGTGGAATGATCGCAATTATGATTCGAGTGCTTAACCCGGCATATCCGGAAGGAGTGATGTTGGCTATTTTATTTATGAATGTGATGGCGCCGATTATCGATCACTACGTCGTTCAGGCCAACATTAAACGAAGATTAAAAAGACTTAAAACAGCATAGATATGGCTATTAATAAAGAAGGAAACGGTTATACTTTTGGATTCGCGATAGCATTGGTTGTTGTTGTGGGGACACTGCTGGCTTCTATTGCCATGTGGACAAAACCTTTCAAGGAAAAAAATGACATAGTAAAGAAGCAGATCAGTATCCTGAAAGCTTTGTTGCCACAGGAGGAATCTGACAAGATTACAAGAAAGAATGCTCAAAAAGAATTTGTCAAGTACGTAGACCTCGATGAAGCGATCGTTATTAATGAGAAAGGGGAGGTGATAGAAGGAGTTTACGATAAAGATGGATCTGTCATTGAAGGAAAGGCATTCGATGTTGATATCAAACAAGAGTTTAAAGATAAGAAGCGCGACGAGGCGAACAGGAATTATCCACTTTACGTGGCGCAATTCAAAGGTGAAACGGCTTATGTAATTCCGGTTGTGGGTAAAGGTCTATGGGGACCAATTTGGGGTAACATTTGTTTATCTTCGGATATGAAAACAATTCAAGGTGCATCATTCGATCACAAATCTGAAACACCTGGTCTTGGTGCTGAAATCAAACAAGGGTTTTTTACAAATAGATGGATTGATGAGGAGATCACGAATGAAGAGGGTGACTTTATGCCGTTTGAGATCGTGAAAGATAATTCAGGTTCAGCTAATATGTCGAAAGTTGATGGTATTACTGGAGGTACAATTACATCAAAGGGAGTTGAGGAAATGGTGAATCGTTGCCTTAAACCTTATGTGGCGTACTTTAAAAACTTACAAAATAAATAAGGCGGTATGAGTGAAGTAGCAGAAAAGACGAAAGCTCCTAAAGAGCCTCTGTTCTCGAAGAAGAACAGAAAATTAGTTACAGATCCACTGACGGATAACAACCCGATCACTATTCAGGTACTCGGTATCTGTTCAGCCCTGGCAATTACTGTTCAGGTTGAACAAGCATTCTGGATGTCGGTGTCCGTATTATTCGTACTCGCTTTGGGTAACGTGATTATTTCCATGTTGAGAAATATGATTCCTTCACGTATTCGAATCATCGTACAGTTGGTTGTCGTGGCATCCCTAGTTATTATCGTGGACCAGTTGCTAGCGGCATTCGTTCCGGATGTATCGGAAAAACTATCCGTATTCGTGGGGTTGATCATTACGAACTGTATTATCATGGGTCGCTTCGAAGCATTTGCCATGGGTAATAAACCAGGACCTTCATTTATGGATGCTTTAGGGAACTCATTCGGGTACGCTTGGATCTTACTTGCTGTTGCATTTTTCAGAGAGTTATTAGGTTCAGGAACGTTTTGGGGTATTGAAATATTTGGTAGTTCGATTCCTGGTTCGAAATGGGGATTATATACGATGGGTTATGAGAATAACAACATGATGATCCTTCCTCCGATGGCTCTTATTATAGTTGGAATAATCATTTGGATACAGAGATCCAGAAATAAAGAATTAATAGAAGATCATTAAGCGATCATTTAAGAAAGAATTATGGAAAGTACATTAGACATATTTGTAAAAGCCATCTTTTCGGAGAACATGATTTTTGCCTATTTCTTAGGTATGTGTTCTTATTTGGCTGTATCCAAGACTGTGAAGACAGCTGTTGGATTAGGTGCTGCGGTAATATTTGTACTGTTCGTGACAGTACCTGTTAACTGGTTGCTTGAGAATTATTTATTGAAAGAAGGCGCATTGGCGTGGTTGAATCCTGCATGGGCAGAGATCGACTTGAGTTTCCTGGCATTTATCATGTTCATCGCAGTTGTGGCATCAATTGTTCAGTTGGTTGAGATGATCGTTGAGAAATTCGCTCCTGCGCTTTACGGAGCACTTGGAATCTTCCTTCCGTTGATTGCGGTGAACTGTTCAATCCTTGGTGGAGCATTATTTATGCAAGAGCGACAATATTCAACTATCGTTGACGCTTCTGCGTTTGCACTTGGGTCTGGTATCGGTTGGTTTATTGCAATTGTCGCAATTGCGGCAATTAGAGAAAAGATCCGTTATTCAGATGTTCCAGCTCCATTGAGAGGATTGGGAATTACCTTTATTCTTACAGGGCTTATGGGTATTGCATTCATGAGCTTCATGGGAATCAAATACGGAGGAGACGAAGAGAAAAAAGATGATATTAAAGCAGTGGTTGAGACTTCTGTAAATAGTAACACTATAAACGAGTAGAACATGGGATTGACTATCGGATTAACAATTGCAGCATTCTTACTTGTCGTTTTGACACTTGTAGGGATGTTGTTATTTGTAAAGGCAAAACTATCTCCAGCTGGAAAAATTCAGATCGACATTAATGACGGTGAAAAAGTTATTGAAGTTGATGGTGGCGGAACACTGCTAAGTACTTTAGGAAGCAATGGAATATTCCTCCCATCTGCTTGTGGTGGAGGAGGAACGTGTGTTCAATGTACTTGTCACGTGCTTGAAGGAGGAGGGAATATTCTCCCGACGGAGGAACCGCACTTCTCAAGAAAAGAGATCGCTTCCGGAATTCGCCTAGGATGTCAGGTGAAAGTGAAGGAAGACATGAAGATTCATGTGGAAGAAGAAGTTCTTGGTATTAAGGAATGGGAGGCAAAAGTTGTTTCAAATTACAACGTTGCGACTTTCATAAAAGAGTTTATTGTAGAGATTCCAGAAGACATGGACTACAAAGCGGGTGGATACATTCAGATCAAAATACCACCATGTACAGTGAACTATAAGGACATGGATATCGAAGCACATCCACAGGATCATCCTGGAGAGCCTCAAAAGTTCAAACCGGCTTGGGATAAGTTTGGATTATGGGATCTTGTTATGAAAAATGACGAAGAAGTAGTTCGTGCATATTCAATGGCTTCTTATCCAGCTGAAGGAAGAAAAATCATGTTGAACGTAAGGGTTGCTACACCACCTTGGGATCGAAATCGAAACTCATGGATGAATGTGAATCCTGGAATTGCATCGTCTTATATCTTCAACCTGAAAGAAGGAGATAAAGCGATTATCTCTGGACCGTACGGAGAATTTTTCATCAACGAATCAGACGCAGAAATGCTTTATATAGGTGGCGGAGCAGGTATGGCTCCAATGAGATCTCACCTGTATGAGTTGTTCAAGACAATGAAAACAGGAAGAAAAGTGACTTACTGGTACGGTGGTCGTTCGAGAGAAGAGCTGTTCTATATTCACTATTTCCGTGATCTGGAGAAAGAATTCCCAAATTTCAAATTCTATATGGTTCTTTCTGAACCTCTTGAAGAAGATAATTGGGTGGAGAAAAAAGATATTAATGATCCGAATGGAGATGGATTCCTGGGGTTTGTTCACCAGGCTGTAATAGATCAATATCTATCAAAGCATGATTCACCTGAAGATATAGAATTTTATTTCTGCGGACCTCCATTAATGAACCAGGCCGTTCTCAACATGTGTGATGAATGGGGTGTTCCACCTGAAAATGTCAGATTTGATGATTTCGGAGGATAATTTTAAAATTAACAATGTAAAGGCTCGGATTTTTTCCGGGCCTTTTTTGTATCTTTTTTTGATGTCAAGAAGGATTGAGATCAATTCAAATCTGTGGCACTAATTTTGCAAGTAATCAGTGAATTAAAACGAATATTATGAAAAAGCACTACTTTCTACTATCGTTAATCTTTTTTGCAGGAAGCTATTCATTTGCTCAGGACACAAGAACTTTTGAACAGGAATTCGAACCGATTAAAAAAGAATTAACCGATTGGGATCCCGTAAGAGGAGAATGGTTATCTAACAGTATCATAGCTGTTACGAATCAGGAAGCAGTTCCAAAAAGAAATTTCCCGGAAAATTACACGCCTAATCAAATGTTAAGCGTAGTTCCTTCAGCAACTGTTGCAAAGATCAGAGGAATTGCAACAAATAATGCTAGTGATCCAAGATCAGAATCACAGGTTCAATGGGGGGAAGTAGCCGATGTGATCGGTCGTCCTAATTGTCAGATTCTTAAGGGTAGATCATATGGTGATCCGCATCTGACTTCATTGGATGGAGCACGGTATTCATTTCAGACGGTAGGAGAATTTGTTCTTGCCAAATCAAACAATGGAAAAGTAGAAATTCAGACACGTCAAAAATCGCAAAGCGACGACTTTAGTTTAAATACTGCGGTTGCGATGAATGTAAACGGTGATCGAGTGGCAATTTATGCAGAAGATTACCCGGATGCAAATCGTTCTACTCCAGTTCGGGTTAACGGAACGGCCGTATTTATTGACAACTCACCTTATTTACTACCAAATGGAGGAGTGATTAGAAAGTCAAGAGGATTGTATGTGGTTGACTGGCCAACAGGAGAAAGCGCAAGTGTTGAGATGAGAAATCGTTCGACGATGAGCTTTATGAATGTCGCTGTAAATGTATACCCATGTACAAATGGAGGCTATAGCGGTTTGATGGGTAATGGCAATGGTTTCGTTAATGACGACTTTAATACAAGTAGAGGTGTTGCTCCCGTACCAATGACAGGTAGAGGAATGGGGGATAACGCGGAATTCATTGAAAAGCAGCGTTTGGCATTCCTTGCAAAGGAGTTTGCAGAGGATCATCGAATTACTCAGGCAGGTTCTCTCTTTGATTATCCAATTGGAACTTCAACAATGACATTTACCGATCGGTCGTTTCCTAGAGTTCACAGAACACTGAATGAACTTTCAGACGACCAGCTTGCTCAGTCAAGAAGACACTGTGAAGCAAACGGAATCAGCGGTGCAGATATGGAGGGATGTATTTACGATAATGCGTTCCTTGGAATTCAACCAGCAAAACCTCACGTAGTAGAGGACCCGCTGGAAGGAGCGATCGATATGGGTGAAGTGAATGACGGTAGGATTCCAGATAAATCTAAAGGAACTATTTTCGACCAGGAGCCAGAACCACAGCCGATGACAACGAATGATTCAAAAGACATCCAGGTGAAAGATCAAGGATCTTCAGAAGATTCAAAGTCTGGTGGATTTGATTTTGGTAAACCTCAACGTGATGGTGGAGTATTCCAATCAAGTCCACGTCCGAGTTCACCACGACCAAGCTCACCACGACCAAGTACACCAAAACCTACAACGCCAAAAAGTAGCTTTCCAAAATCAGGAGTTATTAAAGGCGGAAGGTAGTTTTCATAAGATAGAATAAGAAAGAGTCATCCAAAGAGGGTGACTCTTTTTTTTCGTGCATACTTTTCACTATTTTAAACGTCTAATATTCAAAGACGAAAGATCTAGTTATGAAAAAAGTGTTACTGGGAATATTGATGTTGTTAGCGATGTTTGAAGTTAAGGCATCACATATTGTGGGAGGAGAAGTTTATTATGATTCGTTGGGTAATGACATGTACCGTGTAACTTTCGAGATTTACAGGGATTGTTCCGGGGCAGCATTTGATAATCCATTGGGTTATACCGTATACAATAACGATGTAAATAACACATTGTTCAATGTATATACCATACCAATGCCAACTCCGGACACCCTACCAATTATATATGATGATCCTTGCGTTACCCCTCCAAATGATATCTGTATTGAAAGGGCGATTTATATTGATACGATCTTCCTTCCGGCAACAGCAGATGGGTATTATATTTCATATCAACGGTGTTGTTGGGCAAACAACATTCAGAATATTACAAATCCCGGATCATGGGGTATTACCATAACGACTTTCGTTCCCGGAACTACTTTAGTGGGAATCTATGATAATAACTGTGCACGTTACAACGAATATCCGCCAATTGTTTTATGCTCTGGTCAAACACTCGATTTTGATCACTCGGCCTACGATGAAGATGGCGATTCATTGGTCTATTACATGTGTGATCCGCTGACGGTAGATAATGGAAATATTAGTCCGCAACCGGAATTGCCACAACCTTATAATCCAGTGCCATGGGATGCAGGATTCAGTGCGACGCAACCTTATGGTACAGGATCGAATGTAGTTATTGATCCACAAACCGGATTCATGAACATCACCCCAAATCAGATAGGAACGTATGTTGCTGCTGTTTGTGTGGAAGAATGGAGAAATGGTGTTTTGATCAATGTCAAAAGCAGAACATTCGGATATCGAGTTGTAGTCTGTGATGTGATAGAACCTGTTCAGGTTGATTTGATTGGACCTAATTTCCTGATTGAGGATTGTGACTCAGCTGGTTTTATCATTTCGAGAGATAACGATACGGATACCCTGAACATGCAGATATTCCTTTCGGGTCAGGCAACTAACGGTGTAGACTATAACTACCTGCCGGATACTTTGACGATGCTTCCTGGAGTGTCTACTGATACGATAGCTATTGCACCATTTCTCGACAGCACCAATGAGGGTGACGAGACAGTTATATTCAATATAGTTATTGAAAATGTGTGCGAAGGAACGTATGATACAACGACTGCATTCTTAACAATTAAGGATTACGTCAACATGGGGATTACCCATTCGGACAGCCTAAATCTCTGTGATGAGCTTGGAGATTGGGGTGAACTTTGGTGTAACGTAACCAATGGTGTTCCGCCTTATTTTTATCAATGGTATCCAACACCATATGCGAATAATGATACCATCAATTTCCCTGCGACAGATCTGAATGACAATCTAAATCTCATGTACGTGACAGTTTGGGACCAGTGTGGAAAAAAGATCGAATCAGAACCCATAAAAGTTTATAATAGATGTCCACTAGCGCCACCAAATGTCATTACAGCCAATGGCGATAATATCAACGACTTCTTTATTATCGGAAACCTATTTGATTACGATAGAGTTCATTTAACAGTCTTCAACCGATGGGGTAATGTTGTATATGAAAATAAAGATTATAAGAATGATTGGGGTGGTAAAGACATGAAAGGAAACAAACTGGAAGAAGGCGTTTACACCTATGTGGTTACTCCGGAAAGTATAAAGTTCATTTATGACGATCAGGAGAAAACCAGATTTACAGCCCACGGTTTCCTTCATATTATTCGAGACTAATTACATTTGCATAAACATTTGTTAGTCTATGCTTGAAATAGAACAGGTACGCGCGAATAATGCCTACATTATCAATGATCTGGCACATCAGATCTGGCCTCATGCCTTTCGAGGTATTATTTCAGAAGATCAAATAAAATACATGCTCGATTGGATGTATAATGTTCAGACGCTGGAAGAACAAATTAATACGGGTCAATTGTACTATGTGTTGAAGGAATTTGGTCAGGCAAAAGGTTTCATTGGTCTTGAACCAAATTTCCCGGATGCAGAACAATTAAGAATTCACAAATTATATGTGTTGCCAAATGAACAGGGAAAGGGTTTTGGCAGAAAACTATTGACACAGGCTATTGATGTAGCGTTCGATCTGGACTTGAAGTCTTTGCATTTGAATGTAAATCGATTCAACGAATCTGTGAAGTTCTACAAGCATGTTGGATTCAGCACAATTGGAGAAGAAGACATTGATATCGGTCAGGGTTACCTGATGGAAGATTATATTATGGAGCTTAGGTTAATTTCTGACAAATAACCATTTTACTGATTTATACAAGCCAATACCCACGTAGCCAATCAATCCAGGTTTTTTTCTTTCTCTGATGCTTATATTGATCGTAGAGTACGCAACCAAATGATCTGTACTGTTTAATTGTCCCTTTAATCGGTCAATTGTTTCATTAAGGCGTTCCAATTCTTTTTCAACTAATAATGCTGCCTCTACGTTTTCGGCTTTATCCAGCAATTGCAAATAGCGTTCTCTGGCTCTTTCAGCGTTTTCAAGTCGTATTTTTGTGTCATAGTAATTAGCGCTTACATCACTTCCACTCGTCCTCTTATTTTCGATTCTGCCAAAACTTTCCAGATCGAGTAATGCCGAATCCAGAAACTTCGCTTCAACCCTAATTGAAGAATAGTAAGTGCTGTTTTCTTTGATATATCCGTTATACTTTTCGACTAAAGTCGTTAATTGAGCCGTGGTGCTATCAGGAGTTCTGGTAATCAATGTTAGCGATGCTGTTTTAATTATTTTTTTATCTATAGGTTTTGTAGGTCTAATTTTATACCGCGACCTTCCATCATCAGCACCCGATAAATCGTTTATATCAGCACTGTAATAAGCTGCTTCCAATTCGTTGTTAGATTCACTATAGTAGTCATAATTGCTGTAATCGTCGCGAGCATCATAGCGATTTGCACAATTAGTTAAAAGTACGGTTAAGACGCAGCCGTAGATAATCGTTTTCATAATATGTTAGTTATAATCCTATAACTAATAACCACCATTGGTCGGTAGGTTACAATCCGTCCAAATCTATTAGCTTACCACACTTAAAATGTCCTTTAGGACATTCCTGATGGCCGTGTAGGCCGCAAGGTCGGCAGGGAAGATCGTTGACCTGCCTGATTTCAGAATCATCCGATAATGGTCCAAAACCAAACTCGGGAATGGTGGAACAAAAGAAAGCTGTAACAGACGCATTCACACCTGAGGCCAGGTGAAGTGGGCCTGAGTCGTTCACGAAATTCCGTTTCGCTCTAGACATGAGAGCAGCAGATTCCAACAATGAAAGCTCACCGCAAAGATTTTGAATCGATCTTCCAGCGCTGTTCTCGATTAACTTGTCACCTAGATCGCGATCATCCGGACTGCCTAATATATAGACCGGTAACTCTGAAGGAAAACTATTTAGAAGCTCAGTCCATTTTGATAATGGTAATTGCTTGGTATACCACACGGATGCGGGTGCGATGGTGTAAAATTCTCCGTTAGTATACTTTGCAACTGCTCCTATGTCTTCTGGACCTGGATATAATGCTGGACGAACTAATGTCTCAGCACCAAAGCGTTTAATGATAGACAGATTTCGGGCTACCTCATGTGTGCCGTCACCAATCTGATGAGGGAAACGCTTTGTATAAAATCTCGACAGTGGATTTTTCTCGAATCCGTATTTAAGTTTGGCGCCAGATCGAACCGTCATGATACCCGATGACGCAAAGCGATGTAAATTAATAACCAGGTCATATCGTTCGCGACGAAATTCACGAATCAGTACACGTATGTTTTTCCACTTGCCCTTCTTTTTATCGAATGTGTGTACGGTACGTACGTGAGGATTATTCAATAGGAGACTTTCATTGCCTTTCTTAACACATACATCGATTACTATTCCTGGAAATAATCGTGCGAGTTCAGATACAACAGGAGTAGCTAGAATCACATCTCCCAGAAATGCAGTTTGAATAATCAGAACCTTGTTCACGCTTTAAAAATAGCTATTTGATAATAGAAACGTGTCCTCTCCGTATTATTTCAATACCATTGCCGTCTCGTATCTCCAGCATGTACAAGTAAGTGTCATTTGAAGCCATTTTTCCTGTGTCACGGATCTCACCTCCCCAACCTTCAATCGGATCATTTGAACGGAACATAACCTCACCCCAACGACTAAAAATGGTAAACTGGTAGGAAGACATATCGAAATCTGAAACTACAGGCCTAAAAGTCTTATTAATGCCATCCGGCATAAATGCATTTGGTATGTAAATAATTGGCACCAGGACTGCACAGGCTTCATTCGAGAAACTCCTTTCGGAGAAACCGTATATATTCACTGATTCGACTGCTTCAACTTTATAACAGATCTTTCCATTAGAACTCACACCATTTACGTCATCTTCGAAATAGTATTCGTAATTGGGAAGAGAGGCAATTGGTGCTCCGCTAAAATTACCATCAATTCCTCTATAAACATTATAGGCAAGTATATTACCATCGAATGTCTGATACGGATTCCAGTTGAGATAATTGATTTTTCTCACTTCATCCTGCATGAGGGTAAGTAGCATTGTTTGAGCTTGATTTGAATACGCTCCGTTTCTGCCACAGCTGTCAATAAACGCTACGCGGTAGATATAAGAATGTTCAAACACATCGATTTCGGTACTGTCCGTATAGCTAAATGCTCCGTTAATCAATGGTATAGTTTCAATGACTTCGAAATCAGGTTCTCCAACTTCTTGTCTCTCAAGAATAGCCTCGGTAATATTTGAACTATTGTCAACCATGTATCGAACATCAACTTTATCACCACTAACTGTCGCCACTTGTAAGTAATTATAGTCCGGTTGTGTTGGCACAGCAATGTAAATGCAGCTTACATTTGAAAATGACCGATCGGAGCTATCACTAACAGCTTCAATCACGAAACAATATGTTTCATCTGGATCAACGTTAATGGTAATTCCTGTCCCCGAGGTAGAGTCAAGTAGTGACCAGGTCTCACCTTGTTTGTGGCTGTAGATATAGTACTGAGCCACATTGTTCCATCCAACATAACCACTCCAATATAGATCAACCGTTCTGTCACAAATATTTAATGTAGACTCGACAAAATTAGTGGTATGTAATTCAGCTTTGGCAGAAGTCTGATACGTTGCCGGAACATTCGCAGTCCAACACGAATCGAAGGCCGCTACAGAATAGGTGAGTGGACCAACATCTGTATTAATAATATGATTATATGTTGTGGATGTTAATCCCCATACTGTGTCGATCTCAATTGGCACTCCCGATTGATCAACCAGATAAATAACATATCCGTAAGTATCTTCCTGTCCGTTTTGATTCCATTGAATTGTAACAAGATTCGTCGCTGTATCGATCGTAACCGAACTTATAATTGGAATATCAGGGGTGATCATATCCTCAAAATTATCTCCGTCAATATTCGACATATGGTCACAATTCTGATCAGGTAACACAATCTGATAATTCAACCATGCTGAACAAATATCAATGGTATCGATATAATTAGTCGTTCCGTAGGGAACACTGTCCATAAGTGTCCATGAACCTGCCGGGTATTCGCGATAGATGTGATAGTAATCATTCATTCCTGGTCGTGGTGGCTGGAGCGGGTCGTTCCACTGTAGAACAGCTGTCCCGTTACTAGGATTAGTAACATCCAGATAAATATTCTTTAAACTGTCGCTAAATCGCGTGGTATTCCCATTACAGCCCGAGTTGACCGCCAAAAAATAATCGTTCACAGCTAATCCGGCTCCGGGGTCCGTGAATGTTGTCGTATTGATGTTCGCCACGGAGCCTACTAGACCATTCTGAATCGAATAAATGTCGTATCCCATGAAAGTTCCGTTGGGATCGTTTACTGCGGTCCAATTGATGGTGACATCTCCAGCCGCATTCGACTGAATGCAATCAATTTCAGGTGCCTGAATAACACCCGGATTTAAAACGTTAATTGTAACTGTCGCATACGTCACCTTAGGTACGGAACAATAATTATCCTGTACCTTGAAAACAAAATGATATGGAACCATATCTGCGGCATATCCTGTTGGGCTCACCAAATGATCGCAAGATGTTTGCCAGTCAAATGTTGCAGTCACACCCTGGACTCCGGTAATTGGAGGTGCTGTGTTTAAAGTTGCACATGGTCCGATTAAACAACCACCATTACTGGTTATGGGATTACCATACATCAATCCGGTAGAGGTTAGTATATTATCTTGAGGTGTTCCATCCTGCAAGAGTTCAATATCAGTTGAAGTAATATTGAAATTCACAGGGTCACCAGCGTTTATCGTAGTTTCAAATAATCCAGCAAATGGTCCGTTGATCGTCGGTGCTGTGTTTGATCCGGAACATGCCATAATGAAGAGAACGATATCTCGTTCTACCTGACCAATCAGAATTCCGTTACGAAAACTTTGACACACCATTTTGACAATATACTCGCCGGTATTGTTCGATAGGAAATTGAGATCTCCAGAAGAAGGATTTAATTGAGCTGGTATATTTCCGGGGTTCATTGAAACCCCAGGTGTAGGTGAATTAACGCTAAATCCGGTTTCAAATGGGATAGAAGCAGGATTGGCAGGGGGGTTGTATGCACCATATGTTGAGTATTGATCCAGTGGATTACCGAAAGTAATGTTTAGTGAATCCAGATCAGGGTCAACAGAATTCATATTAAAATCGTAAGGTGAGCCCGAACAACTCACAAAGTAAGGATCCTGAAGAAACTGAGGCGAATTATCAATACATCCACCTGTTGTTCCCGGTATTGGGAACATTTTTGCTTCAATAGTAATTCCCCAACCTGTTATCGTAGGTGGTGGAGCCGTAATATTTGTTGTTGTACTGCTTCTGAAAGTTGATTCATAAGTGAAGATCCAGCCGGCCGCGGGAGGAACACCCGGAAGATTAATAGGATTACTAATGTAAACCGCTTTTTCTATGGCGCCTGGGCCGTTACCACCAAACGCACCAGCGCCGCAATCAAGGGCAATTGGCCCGCCTGCAACTTCCGTACAGAATGGAGAGAGGTCCACCCTTGAATCAAAGTTGACCGTTATGGTATTGACCGTAGGGTGATTAATAACATTCAAAGTCTGATTTACTGTATTGATGTCGGCTTCGTTACAATCTCTGTAGAACACGAGCTTAAAGACGTAATCACCACCTCCCTGGCACGACCACGTAATTTCCCCACCCAGTATATGATTCGCATTTGAACCATTGGAAAAGAAAACAATTGTAAAAAGCAGTAGTAAATACTTTGCCATGTTATTTAAACGTATTTTTTTCATACGTAGTATGAAGACGGATTTTATTCATTTCCGTTGCTATCCAACCGAAATGATGCTTAAGTCATTCCAGTTGAGGTATTTATTAGTTAATTCCTGAATTCTTGCTGGGGTGATGTTTTTTACTTTATCAATAGCGTTGTTGTAAACGTTGAGATTCATACCATTAATATTGGCACTTAAAAATAAGTCCATCATTGCATAAGGCCCGTCAGCACTCTTAAGCAGCTGGCCAAGCATGTAATTTTGTACCAATTCAATTTCATGATCCGTCACGGGTTGGTCCTGAAGTAATTTTATTTCTTTTTTGATCTCAGATAATGCAGCTTCTCGGACGTCTTTTCCAACTTCGGTTCCAATAACAAAATATCCTGTTTTACTCAATTCCACTACGGCTGATCCAATTCCATAAGTATACCCTTTGTCTTCGCGGATATTTCGCATCAATCTCGAACCGAAATAATCTCCCAGAATTGTGTTTAAGACCAGAAAATCAAGATAATCTTCGTGTTGCTTGTTGAATAGTTGAACCCCCATTCTAATAGCTGATTGAAGTGCATTTTCTTTCGGTACGTAAAAAAGCCCGGCTTCATTCTGAATCTTCGTCGCGTAATCGACTTGATCGTTACTGATCATGGGTTTTACAATACCTAAAATTGCATCAAGATCACTGTTGCTTAAATTTCCGACTATCGCTAACTTGGTTAAACCATTTCTGTACTTCTCCTGGTGAAACTTTTTTAGGTCGTTTATGGATATGTTAGCAAAATCTTCTAGTTGAATGGTTTCACAGTACATCGCTTCAGAACTAAACATTTTTTCCTGAAACATTTTCTGCGCCAGAAACCCTACTTTTTCAAGCCCGATGAGGTATTTCTGTTTTTGATCTGCCAGGTATTCATTGACTTCTTTTTCAATAAAGGAAACATCTTGGATGGCTTTGGCTACAATTTCTACCAATTCTACTGCTTTTTCTCTTAGGCAATGAATGGTTACGGTAGCATTTTCCAGAGAAACGCCGCTCGAGAAGAATCCCCCACGACTATTGATGGCTTCCTCTATTTCATGCGAGCTCATTTGAGCCGTTCCGGAAAGCAATAAGCCATTGACAAAAGATGGAATACCTCGATGACCAAAACACTTTCCCGCGTCAAAGTACAAATCGATTCTGCACGTTTCATTTGGCACTTCCTTCAAGTGGTATAGTGAGAAATGTCCACCAACTTTGTGCTCTTCCGGCTTTACGAATCTGATGGATTCAACAGCTTTATATGTTGGTTGTTGGCTTCTATCCATTGTTGATAGCTTTCACTTTTAATAAGGAACAATTTTCTTTGACCAGAACTTCATTACAAACTCGGTTGATCATATCAGGAGTAATTTCCTGGTAATGTTTATCTTCTTCGTTAATCATATCAGCGTTTCCCAGCAATTCATAAATGGAGAGTTTCATTGCTCTGTTCAATAAGCCAACTTCCTGAAACTCTCGGGATGTTCTTATTTTGATCATTATCCGGTCAAGCTCAATTTTGGCTATTTGGTCTTCCTTAAAATGACTCAGTAAGTCCCAAAGATGACGGTCTAATGCTTCGAAGCTAATTCCGTCATTTAATTTTCCGGTAATGATGAGAAGTCCCGGATCGAGTGATCCGGTTATATAGCAATTAATCTCACTGACCAAGCCTTTCTCCTTTTTAAGAATTTTAAATAAACGTGATGATTTATCTCTTCCCAAAATGTCTGAGATTACGTCACTTATAAAGTAATCCTTATGTAATCGATCTGGCATCTTAAAAGCGTAATAGAAAGCATTGCCAGGTACATTTCTTTCAATGGTCTTTTCCCTAAATTCGGATTGTTTCTCTTCAACAGGTAGCGCACGGTTCACTTCTGCTCCTGACGGAATATCATCAAACCACTTTTCGGCGAGTGATTTGATGTTTTCCAATTCGAAATTCCCCGCAATACAGAGAATGGCATTGTTTGGATTGTAATATTTATCATAAAAAGCACGAACATCTTCCATCGTTGCATTTTCGATATGACTAATCTCTTTACCGATGGTAGCCCAATTATAAGGATGTGTTTTATAAGCGAGCGGCCTCAATTCAAGCCATACATCACCATAAGGTTGATTTAAATACCGCTGTTTAAATTCTTCTATTACAACACTTCGCTGGACTTCCAGACTCTTAGGAGTAAATGCCAATGACAACATTCGATCACTTTCCAGCCAAAGTGCAGTTTCAATGTTTTGGCGGGGCAGAACATCGTAATAATTTGTTATATCGTTGGAAGTGAATGCATTGTTTTCTCCTCCGGCCTGTTGAAGGGGTTTGTCGAATTCCGGGATATTAATCGACCCACCAAACATCAGATGTTCAAATAGGTGTGCAAAACCTGTTTTTTCAGGACTTTCGTCCCTTGCACCAACATTGTACAGCACGTTAACAACAGCCATAGGTGTTGTAACATCTTTGTGGAAGAGAACGGTGAGTCCATTCCCTAATTTGAACCGATCAAACTTTATCATTAGAAATTAAACTTACCGCTCGTTTGTTCGCTTTTAGCAAGCCGGTATTCCGCAAGTAGATCTTCGATGATCTCAGCGGCAGGTTTGATATCGTGTATCAATCCAGAAACCTGGCCGATTTCGAGTTCCCCTTCTTGCAGATCTCCTTCGAACATGCCTTTCTTTGCTCTGCCGCGTCCAAGTAAATTGCGTAGTGCATCTTCGTTCCCGCATTGTTCATAGAGCTCATGAACTTTTTGATAAAAATCGTTTTTGATCAAGCGAACCGGTGTGATTTCTTTCAGTGTTAGTAGTGTATCACCTTCCTTGGCGTTTACAACGGCCTGCTTGAAATTATTGTGTGCACTTGATTCCAGTGAAGCTACAAATCGGCTGCCAATTTGAACACCATCAGCACCGAGGTTCAAAGCAGCTAATATGGCTCTGCCACTACCAATTCCGCCAGCCGCGATCAAGGGTATTTTGATTTCATTTGCTACACCCGGAATCAAACAAAGTGTAGTGGTCTCATCACGACCATTATGTCCTCCTGCTTCGAATCCTTCCGCGACTACTGCATCAACACCGGCAGCTTCAGCCTTTAGGGCAAATTTCAGGCTCGAGACGACATGAACAACAATCTTTCCTTTGCTTTTTAAATATTCCGTATAAGTCTTAGGATTACCGGCAGAAGTGAAGACAATCGGAACGTCATAGTCAACGATCGTTTCAATATGTTTGTCAATATCAGGGTATAGCATAGGCAGGTTTACAGCAAATGGTTTGTCAGTTGCCACTTTACACTTCTTGACGTGCTCCTTTAATACATCGGGATACATAGATCCAGAACCGATAATTCCGAGTCCACCCGCATTGGAAACAGCTGATGCAAGCTCCCAACCTGAACACCATATCATACCTGCTTGTATAATGGGATATTGAATTCCGAAAAGTTCTGTGATTTTATTATTCATTCATCAGGATTGTGAATCAAATTTAAGGATTTAAGTAAACTATGTTTGTCTTTTTTGCGTCTTACTTTAAATTCCTTAATTTAGAGGTGATAGCGGACCATTTAATGAAACAACTTCTACTTCTTTTTATATGCATTTTCACTGGGTTGAGCTCCTACAGTCAGGAGATTGAACACGATCACTCGATTCACCATGCTTTTATCGAAAATAAAGGGCAGTGGAATAAGGACATTCTTTTTATGTCAAAATTTCACGGTGGAAATCTTTGGATTCAACAAAATAAGTTTGTCTTTCATATTCAGGATTTGAGTGCGATGAATGAAGCTCACTTAGCCCCTGAAAGAGGCGAATTGAACGAAGAAATCAAGCAACGTGTACTTCACTTAAATTTTTTAGGTTCAAATAAAGTAAGTGATATCCATAAAGAGAAATCAACAACAGCCTATTACAATTATTTCATTGGTAATGATCCCGATCACTGGGCTTCGGAGGTGCATGGTTATGGTGAAGCGACATTAAAGGAATTTTATGACGGCATAGACCTCAAATTAATTGAAGATCATCAGGAATTGAAGTATGAATTTCACGTTCAGGCAGGAGTTGATCCATCCAAGATTAGATTGTCATACTTCGGTCAGAAGGACCTAAAAATAGATAAGAAAGGGCGTTTAGTTATTCACACAGATCTTGGTGATATCATGGAGGAAGCGCCCTATGCCTATCAGATAGTCAACGGAAAAATTTTAGAAGTACCCTGTTCGTTTGAATTGAATAATGGGGAAGTAAGCTTCAAAATGGGCGACTATAATCCCACTGCAAAACTGATAATTGATCCGGTTCTCGTATTTGCGACATATAGTGGATCTATTACAGATAATTTCGGAATGACAGCAACATATGGTCATGATGGAACAGCATATTCGGGAGGCATTGTTTTTGGAAATGCTTATCCGACACCCGACCCGCTGGCTTATGATGTGAATTCAAATTTTACGGTAGCGAATAATGGTAACTACGGTATCACTGACGTATTTATTTCGAAGTACTCTCAAGATGGAACATCGATGATATGGACGACATTTTTAGGAGGAGGAGATGGGGTTCAAGGAACGGAAACAGCTCATAGTTTGATTTGTGACAACGATAACAATGTTTACATCTACGGTGCTACGTCAAGTACGGATTTCCCGATACAGGGTGGTTATCAGACATCGCACGCAGGAGGAACAGCAGGAGCTAATTATTATTACAACGGCGTATATTACACCAATCAGGGAACAGACATATATGTAGCCAAGATCAGTGCAAATGGCCAGAATCTGATGGCATCGACGTATATGGGAGGCTCATTGAATGATGGTGTCAACTACAAGATTAGCTCGGGTACGTACAGTAGTGTAGCTGCATATGACTCCCTGACTTACAATTACGGTGACCAATTCAGAGGTGAAATCATGCTTGATCAGAGCGGTAACTGCCTGGTTGCTTCTTGTTCTCGCTCAACAGATTTCACGACGCTAAACGCCTTTCAACCTACTAATGCGGGTCAACAGGATGGCGTGGTCTTCCAGTTCACTCCCGATTTATCAACGTTAATGTGGTCGAGTTATTACGGTGGAACAAACAACGATGCGTGTTATTCAGTTAAAGTAGATTCTTCGAGTAATATCGTCTTTGCCGGCGGTACAAGCTCAAATAACCTCACGGTGACAGGGGGTTCCTGGCAAACAACTTATAATGGGGGTAAAACAGACGGGTTTGTTGTTAAACTTGACCCAGGTGGTTCAACAATCACCAACGCATCATATATTGGTACGGTTGATTACGACCAAAGCTTTTTTGTAGAAATTGATAGAAATGATAATATTTTCTTGCTCGGACAATCGGAAGGGAGTCTTTTTCCCGTAATTAATGCCGCTTTCGTTAACCCGGGCAGTAGCCAGTTTGTTGTGAAATTAGATCCGAATCTAACCGCGCCCATTAATTCTACCGTGTTTGGTAATGGATCACCAACGATTAATATATCTCCAGCGGCATTTTTAGTTGATATCTGTGGTAACATATATGTATCCGGATGGGGTGCGAATATTCTTCAGGGAACCCCAATGGGAGGTATGCCTATTACTCCAACAACCGCTGAACAGCCAACACCTCCGAACGGTTTTGATTTCTATTTAATCGTTATCAAAGCAGAAATGACAGGATTGCTCTATGGGTCATATCTCGGTGGAGCAAGTGCTCAGGAACATGTGGACGGAGGAACGTCCAGGTTTGATAAAAATGGCGTTGTATATCAATCAGTCTGTGGAGGTTGCGGTGGATTTAGTGATTTCCCAACTACGCCAGGGGCATGGTCTTCTCAAAACCTGAGTACCAACTGCAACAATATTGTTTTCAAATATGATTTTGAATTAATTCCGGATGCGGAATTTACGGTGGATGACAATCTCGGATGTGCATCTATGACCGTAACATTTGATAATTTCTCCACGCAGGGAGATGCTTATTTGTGGGACTTCGGAAATGGGGATACCACATCGGTTGTCTTTAATCCGGTTCAAACTTATGATACTCCGGGTGTATATCAGGTGTTCCTATATGTTACGGATAGTATTTGCTTGTTGACAGATACCGCAGAAATCACCATAACAGTGACGGACTCTCTCGAGATTTCAACTACTCCGGATCAGGAATTGTGTGTGCCCACCTCAGTTGATTTGACAGCTTTCACCAACGGTACCGCAACGACTTTCATTTGGTCTTCTAATATCAATTTTACAGATACGCTAAATAGCAATACATCAGATTCAACTTATACGGTTACTCCGTCGGGCCCTATGACCTATTATATTCAGGCAAGTAATCCCGGTTGTTCTATAATTGATAGCGTAGTTGTCGATTTTATAGGCTCGGCCTTAATATTATCTGGTAATGATTCCATCTGTGCCGGAGATCAAACTTTAATTACTGCAACAAATACGAATCCAGCGATAACATTTACTTATGAATGGGACGAAGATTCCATTATAGTCAATCCGTCTACTTCCAATACGGTATTGGTTGCACCTTCGACAACACAATATGTATATGTGACAGCATCCTCAAGTACAGGATGTGTTGTGAATGATTCAATCTTGATTAATGTAGGATACATTCCGAATGGAGTAGTTGAGGCCTCCGCTTCAGAGTATCTGGTTCCGGAAGGAGCGACTGTAACGCTGTATGGCAATCCTGGAGGATATACCTATACCTGGGTGCCGGGTATTGGTGTGGCGAATGTGAATGCACAAAATACAGAGGCGATAGTCGATCAGACAACTCTATACACTTTATTGGCAAGCGACGGAGTTTGTACAAAAATGGATACGGTGCTGATTCAAACATTCGTCTTCTATTGTGAAGAACCGTACATCTATGTTCCAAATGCCTTTTCTCCAAATGGAGATGATGAGAATGAAGTGCTTTATGTACGTGGTGCACTGGTAAAAGAGATGGTGTTCAGAATCTATGATCGATGGGGAGAATTAGTTTTTGAGACTTTTGATCGATCGGAAGGATGGGACGGTACATTCCGTGGAAAAATGATGGATCCGGATGTCTACGATTATTATCTGAAGGCTATTTGTATAGACGATGTGGAGACTATCATAAAAGGAAATATCACACTTATGAGATAAGCCTTTTTGTTACATTTGCTGTATTCATAAAACTCAGCAAATGAAAAAAGTGATCACGTCGAAATCAGAAAAATTTCTTGAAGAATATTTAAATAATCCATCTCCTACGGGTTTCGAGGTTGAAGGTCAAAAAATATGGCTCGATTACATTCGGCCATATATCGATGATCATTTTTCTGACAACTATGGAACAGTAGTTGGCGTGATTAACCCTGAAGCTAAATACAAGGTGGTCATCGAAGCCCATGCGGATGAAATCTCCTGGTTTGTGCACTATATAACGGATGATGGTTTTATTTACGTGAGACGAAATGGTGGGTCAGATCACATGATTGCACCATCAAAGAGGGTCAACATTCACACGGATAAAGGAGTAGTCAAGGCAATTTTTGGCTGGCCGGCGATTCATACGAGAACCCCGGGAAAAGAAGAAGCACCAAGTCTCAAAAATATTTTTCTTGATTGTGGTTGTTCATCAAAGGATGAGGTTGAAAAAATGGGAATTCACGTAGGCTGTGTGGTTACATTCGAAGATGAGTTCATGATGTTAAATAAAAACAGATATTGTGGAAGAGCATTGGATAATCGAATGGGTGGATTTATGATTGCTGAAGTTGCTAGACTATTACACAAGGAAAAAGCGAAACTTCCCTTCGGCTTATACGTCGTGAATTCAGTACAGGAAGAAGTGGGTCTGAGAGGTGCTCAAATGATTGCTCAAAAGATCAGTCCTGATGTAGCGATTGTCACCGATGTTTGTCATGATACTAATACGCCGATGATCAATAAGGTAGAACAAGGCGATCTGAAATCCGGAGAAGGACCAGTTTTAACGTATGGACCTGCAGTACAAAATAACCTGTTGAATCTCGTCATCAAAACAGCTAACAAGCATAAAATTCCATTTCAGCGTGCTGCGGCTTCGAGAGCGACAGGGACGGATACAGATGCTTTCGCCTATTCCAATGAAGGAGTGCCTAGCGTACTGATCTCACTTCCTTTGCGCTATATGCATACTACAGTAGAGACTTGCCGAAGAGAAGATGTTGAAAATTCGATTCGTCTTATTTATGAATCAGTTAAGAGTATCAAGAATAATCAAGACTTCAGCTATTATAAATAAGAATTCAAGAATAGTCAAATAAAGCGACTAAATATCAGGAAATTGGAATAAAATGCCTTAAATTCGTAGGCAAACGAAACTTATATTAATGCTTATGAAAAAGGTTACAATTCTATTATCATCTTTACTTGTTGGGTTCGGGCTAAATGCTCAGATCTTTTCAGATGATTTCGAAAGTTATGCAGTGGGGTCATATTTAGGACCTCAGTCTGTAGAATGGACTACTTGGAGTGGGACAGAAGGAGGGGCTGAGGATGTTCAGATTTCTTCAGGTCAGGCTTCGAGTGGTACAAATTCAATTTATTTTGTAGGAGCTGCCGCTGGTGGACCTCAAGATGTAGTTCTGGATTTTGGAACGCAATACACAAATGGAATATTCACTTATCAGTCAGATTTCTACGTTGCGAGTGGTAATAATGCATATTTCAACTTCCAGGGAGATCCAGTGATTGGAACAACCTGGGCTATGAACTGTTTCATGGAAAATGGTGTTATCACGATTGATGATGGGGCATCTGTTACTGCCTCAGGAACGTATACTCCTGGAACATGGTTTACATTGACTATTGAAGCAAATCTAAGCACAGGAAGATGGCAAGCTTCAGTTGACGGAGCATGCATCGGTGTTTGGGCGAATGGCATAAACAGTGTGGCTTCATTGGATTTATATCCGATTGATGCATCATACATCTTCTACGTGGACGATGTATCTTTTGACTGGGTAGCATACACGCCATCAAACTTGAACGCAGCTGTTAGTGCTGTTGATATGGGACCTGCAATTGCTGGCTTGAATGCATATCCAACTGTAACTGTTGTGAATGCTGGAACAGTAGCACTTAACTCATTTGATGTGACTTTAACATACAATGGAACACCGTATACGGAGAATGTTACTGGTCAGAATTTAACTTCTGGACAGACATATGACGTAAACTTCGCTACGCCAATACCATTAGTGTCAGGGCCTAACACAGCAGTTGCTACCGTAAGTAACGTAAATGGAGGTACTGATGACGATCCATCTGATGATGATGGGTGTGCATTGGTTGATCCGATAACACCTGCTGCAGGTAAAGTAGTTGTGGGTGAAGAAGGAACAGGAACATGGTGTGGATGGTGTCCAAGAGGTGCAGTTTTCATGGATCAGTATGAAGCAGATTATGGTCCGTATTGGGCTGGTATTGCGGTTCACAATGGTGACCCAATGGTTGTTGCTGATTATGACACTCCATTCTCAGCATTGATTGCTGGATACCCTAGTGCACTTGTTGACAGAGGGCCGGAAGTAGATCCTTCTGCAATGAGTACAGACTTCTTCACAAGACTTCAGGTAGCTCCGGCTGCATTAATGACTAACGGTGCAACATGGAATGCTTCTACCAGAGAGTTGAATGTGTCAATTACTGCTGATTTCCAAACAAATGGAACAAGTCAGTATAAAATGCTTTGTGTTCTAACAGAAGATGGAGTAACTGGATCGACTTCAGGATACGCACAGACTAACTATTATGCAGGTGGTGCACAAGGTCCTATGGGAGGATATGAGTCTCTTCCTAACCCGGTTCCGGCTGCTCAAATGGTATACGATCACGTAGCGAGAGCAATTGCTCCGGATTTCGATGGTCACAATGAGTGTTTCCCGACTACATTTAACTCAGGAGAAGTTATTACTCAGAATTATACATTCATTCTACCTGCGTCTTGGGATGAAAACAACGTTCATATTATTGGAATGTTGACTCAACCAGGAGGAATGATTAACAATGCTGATAAAACGACAATCAATGAAGCTGTTGCTAATGGATTTGTTAACGCATGCTCAAGCTCAATCGGAGAGATCTTAATTGATCAGGTTGATGACTTCTTGAACATCTATCCAAACCCGGCATCAACGTTCACTACAATTGCTATTACACTTCCTCAGGAAGCTGACGTTCAGTTGGCACTTAAGGACATGAATGGTAAAGTGATTGCTTCTACTGATTATGGAATGATTCCTAGTTCAACAGTGGATCTAAATACATCTGAGCTTAGCTCTGGAGTTTATTTAGTTGAATTGACTGTTAACGGACAGGTAATGACTAAGCGACTAATGATCGATTAATTATATTGATCCGTATAGAAAGGGTGGCCGAAAGCCACCCTTTTTTTATTGGTCGTAAAGTAAATTGGATATTTTTGTACCATGAAATGGATCGGAGAGCGTATTTCCTTTATTGACGATAAAAAGAAAACGACCATCATAATTGAGCCTGAACAGAAGCTTTTGGTGAATGCATTGATGGGAGCCTGGGTGTCCATGTGGTTTGTGATCGGAGCAATTACTTTTTGGGCATTGTTTACACTCAATTTAACTGATCAGGAAAAAATTGCTTTATATGTATTTCTTTCCTTCTGGGTGTATTACGCTATCCGTGTAACACGAGGATTTTTCTGGCTCATCTGGGGAAAAGAATCGATAAAGATTGATGAAACAGGAATTATTCTGAAGAACTCTATTCGCGGATATGGTAGAGCAACACCGTACTACTTTCAAAATGTTGAGAAGATTAGGGTAGTGATACCCAAAGAACGGTCGATTCAGACAGCATGGGAATCTTCACCCTGGATAAGAGGTGGTGAACGAATCGAATTTGATTATATGGGACGTGTAATCAGGTTTGGCAGAAAGCTAAGTGAGCAAGATGCGAAACTACTGTTCAAATTGATCACGAAACGTGTTTCTGAAAGAATGCGAAAGGTTAAGATCTAAAGATTCCTTTCCATTAAGTAATGCTGAACCTGACCAAAGAGCAAGTGCGTTTTCTCAATTAATCGATATCCTAATTCTCTATAAAACTCCAGCGCATTTTCTCTTGCATGCAGTATCATCTTACGATCGCCGCGATCCCTGGCAAGGCTTTCTGATTCTTCCATGATCAGTTTACCGAATCCCTGCCTTCGAAATTCTTCAGATACAGCTACAAATCGCACTTGAGCTATTTTAGTATCGGCTTGATCCAAACGAGTTATAGCGGCCAATTGACCGTTATCGTAAAGTGCCAGATGGATACCGTTTTCATCTCCGTCGTTTCTTTCGCTGCCAGGCTCCTTACCAAGTGGTTTTCTGAGCAAGTCGTATCGAAGTTGATAGTAATCATTCCACTCATCATCCGTTTGAGGTGTACGTATTTCGATCATTTGAATGCAATAGAAGTCACACGTTTGGTTTGTACACCCTCTATTTCTTCTTCACGAATCATTCCTCGTGCTTTCGGGTTTTTGAAGACTTCAGCAATATTTAATACTTTACCCGCTGGAACATTCTGTGATTGAAGTTTGTCTAGTAATTCGGAAGATTCGAAAAGAATCACAGCTTCCGTGATCAGTGTTTCCAAATCCTTTCTGTTAATCACGCGTTGCTGATTACTGGAGAATCGGCTATCGTCGGCTATATCGTTCATATTTAATACCTGACATAATTTTTGAAAGTGAACGTCAGAGCCAATAGCAAAGGTGATAGTAGAACCGTCTTTTGTGTTAAACAATTCTCCATACGGCGCAATATTCGGGTGTTTAGATCCCATTCGGGTCGGTATCACACCGGTCATCAGATAATTTGAGGCCTGATTAACCAGGCTGGACACTGCGGCCTCATATAAAGAAACTTCAATGCTCCTGCCACGACCTGTTTTTTCTCTTTCATATAACGAAAGAAGAATAGCTTCTTTCAGTTGATGAGCTGCCAGAACATCGATTAATGCGACAGGCATTTTCGTTGGAGCACCATCCGCCGGACCATTTATTGACATGAATCCTGATTCAGCTTGAAGAATGAGATCATAAGCAACGCGATCGCTTTCGCTTCCATATCCGGAAATCTTACCGATAATTAAGCGCGGATTGATTGTCAATAATTTCTCATCCGCAATACCGAATTTCTGATCATCACCTTTTTTAAAATTGGTTAGCAATACATCTGCTTCAGCTATTAAATCCAAAAACTCGAGATGGTCAAGCTCATCAGTCAGATCTAATTCACAGTACTGTTTGCCATAATTGATACTGGCAAAATATGCGGATAAAGGTGTTTCCGGATCCTCATGCGACGTCTTCCATGATCTCGTAACATCTTTGCGTGTCGGATGTTCGATTTTTACTACTTCAGCTCCTAACTCTGCGAAGAATGTTCCCACAGCAGGACCCGCCAGGACACTACTGGCATCAATAACTTTGAGTCCCTCAAGAGATGATATTAATGTTCCAGTTCCCAATTGATGTATACTTCAACCTGACCGCGTTCCGATTCGATCAGCTTTGCTTTTTCGGACATGACCGGCAGAATTTTATCCCATTTTTCTTTAGAGTAACTGTCTACAACCGGAAGGTCGTGACATTTCTTGCATTTTTGAGAAAAAACTGATTTACCTGTTGCAGCTTCTGCCGACATGGCATCTGCAGTTTCTGTCTCTGTTACTTTTGGTGAGCAAGCCACCAACACAGCTGTCGCGATAAATAGAAAGAGGAAATTCTTCATTTCAATTCATTTTGATTGTACGCTAATATACTCAATTAAAGAGTAGACCGACTATCCTTTTTTAAGTTGAATATATCCTGATTCAACATGCAGGGCAGATGGTATATTATCCGTATAAAGCGAGCCGGTACCTAAGCCCTGTGGCAAGTCGTTGTCATATTCGCCTGTTAATTGACAGATGACATTCAGACCAATGTTCGACTCGAGTGCTGATGTCATCCACCAGGAAATATTCATGGATTCAGCCAGTTCAATCCACTCCTGAATACCGGAGATCCCTCCATGAAGACTAGGTTTAAGTATGATGTATTGTGGCTTAATGGTTTCCAGAAGATTTTTTTTCTGTGCAGTTTCTGAAATTCCAATCAGCTCTTCATCTAAAGCGATCGGAACAGGAGAAATTGCGCAGAGCTTTTTCATTTCTTCCAATTGACCCTTTTCAATTGGCTGCTCGATTGAATGGATATCCAGCTTGGCAAGTTCATGAAGAATAGTCAATGCATTGCTAGCAGGGATGCCTCCGTTTGCATCTACCCGCAATGTTATATTGTTGGCATCAAACTGAGATCTAATCTCTCGTAAAATGTTCAATTCAACATCAATGTCCAACGCAGCAATCTTCATTTTGATAGTCGTAAAACCTTCAGCTATCTTTTCCGTGACCTGTTGACGTATAAAATTAGGTTCGCCCATCCAAATCAAGCCGTTGATTGGAAGTTTGCGGAGTCCCTTTGTAAAATCGTTATCAAAATAGATTTGATTTCCGCCATTTTTCAGATCCAATAGAGCGCTCTCTACTCCAAACTTGATCGATGGATAGTCGTCCAGGTTTGTATTAAGATCGGAGCAAACTTCATCCAGCTTCATTTCATAACTTTCAATATCAGAAAAGTCCGGCGACAACCCCGGAATAACACTGCATTCTCCTATCCCGACAACTCTCGGATTTCCTGCATCCCATGTCTTTAGTATCCAGGAATGTTTCTCCGTAAGAACCCCTCGACTGGTACCACTGGGACGCTTAAAGTGAAAAACGCGATGTTGATATGAAGCTTTAATCGACATTATGTGAACATCAATGCAAGAAAAAGAGTTAATGATAAGGCGAAGGTAGAAAGAGCTACTTTTTTCAACTCTGGGTCAAATTGTTTTGGATCGGTTATTTGCATAACTAATCGCACGTGATAAAGTAGATATGCTCCGGGTATGAAACAAAGGAAGTAATATGGATTATCGAGTTTATTAATGAAAATACCCAGGGATATTAACGCTATTAGAACCAGCAACATGTGATAGAACTTAGCCATATTGGGTCCCATTCGGACTACGAGTGTATTTTTATTCATGGCTGCGTCGTTACGGTAATCGCGCATATTATTCAGGTTAAGAACAGCTGTACTGGAAAGACCTACAAATAGAGCCAGGAGCACATTTTCCAAAAGGAATGATTTGGCAAAAAGCGAATAAACACCCAATACACTGACGAATCCGAAAAATATAAGTACCATGAGATCACCCAGCCCGAAGTAACCATATGCACGTCTACCAACCGTATACATAATAGCAGCGGCGATACAGGCGACGGCTAATCCAGCATATGTCCAGATCATTTTAGCAGGCATATCGCGTGTACCATAATAGATTAGAAAAGCCGAAGATAAAAGTGATAATAAGGTTACCAGAATGATAACGACTTTCATTTGTCGGATAGAGATTATTCCGCTCTGAACAGATCTGGTCGGACCAATTCGGTTCTTATTGTCAGTACCTTTAATACTGTCACCCATGTCATTTGCCAAATTGGACAAAATCTGAAACAAAATAGTGGTAACGAGTGCCAGGGTGAATATCACCGGATCCCAAAAGCCATTGAAATGAGCTACACCACTTCCGAGTAAAATTCCCGAAACGGAGAGAGGCAATGTTCGGGGTCTTACAGCTGCTATCCAGGCTTTGGTTTTCGTCATAAGACAAATGTAATCATCCTACCGGATTGAATTTAACATAGGAAGGTTTGTTATCTTCGCATTGTGAACAAATCATATACTGAAGCCGCTTTGTGCAAGATGCTGGGAATTCGTTTTCCGGTGATTGTTGCACCAATGTTTCTGGTTTCCAATGAAGCCATGGTTATTGCGGCTATAAAAGGGGGAGCTACTGCGGCAATTCCGGCATTAAACTATCGCACAACAGATCAACTTCGTGACGGAATTCGATTGATCAAGGAAAAAGTAACAGGTCCTTTCGGAATCAATTTGATTGTTAATAAATCGAATATCCTAATGAAAGAGCAGCTGGAAGTTTGCTGTGAGGAAGAGGTTGATTTTATCATTACATCTTTAGGGTCACCTAAATTGGTTATAGAAAAAGCGCATGCAAAAGGTATTCTTGTTTTTTGCGATGTCACGAACGAAGAATATGCTCGCAAAGTTGAAAGTTTAGGTGCAGACGCATTGATAGCCGTTAATAAAGAAGCTGGAGGCCACTCGGGTGATGTTTCATATAAAGAGTTAATTCCTAGGCTTAAAAATGCCTGCGATATTCCGGTTATCTCAGCTGGCGGTGTTGGAAATGGAGCCGAAGCGTACGACATGATTGCACTGGGAGCCGATGGTCTTTCGGTCGGCAGTATATTTATCGCGTCGGAAGAATCTCCCGTATCGGATGATTATAAACAAGCCTGTATTGACTACGGAGAAGCTGATATTGTAATGACAACGAAGTTATCCGGCACGCCTTGTACCGTTATTAATACTCCCTTTGTACAAAAGACTGGAACGAAACAAAATTGGTTGGAGTCGATACTGAACAAGAATAAGAGCTTAAAAAAGTGGTTCAAGGCGCTAACTTTTATGCGTGGCATGAAAAACCTTCGAAAAGCAGCTTTTAGTAATACATATAAAACAGTTTGGTGTGCAGGTCCATCTATAGAACACGTGCATGAGGTTGAACCTATTCAGGTTATCCTTGAAAGAATGAAAAAAGAATACCTAATGCGCGAAGAAAAGTTTGCGTCTGATTGATTAATTAGCGTCTGGTCTTTTTCTATATTTGACAAAAATCCCGAAGATGAAATATATTTCTGTTATAAAGCTGAGGGAGCATCTAACAAATAACAATGAAGTTGCAATTGTTGATGTTCGCGAACCTTATGAGCTGGAAATATGCAGTATTGGAGGCCAACACATTCCGATGGGGGAGATAGCTTCCAGAATATCTGAGCTGGATCGAGAAAGAACATTGGCTTTTTTGTGTAAGACAGGTAACCGGGCGGAAGCTGTGGCCAATCTGTTAATGACGGAATATGGTTTTTCGAATGTTACTGTTGTGAAAGGTGGAATCATTGCCTGGATTGAAGAGATAGATAATTCACTTGAGTCTTATTAAATGAAAGAAAGAAACCTGTTTCATTTATCATTGGTTACTCTGCGTGGAATCGCGATGGGAGCCGCAGATGTAGTCCCTGGAGTCTCCGGTGGAACCATTGCCTTTATTACTGGTATTTACGAAGAATTGATAGACAGCCTGAATAACATTAACCTGTCGGCGCTTCGAATATTATTTAAAGAAGGGCTTAAGCCATTTTGGAAACACATCAACGGAACGTTCTTTGTTTTCCTTTTCGGAGGAATTTTTATAAGCATTGTTTCCCTTGCAAAAATTATAAGCTATTTACTTAAAAATGAACCGGTTCTTTTGTGGAGTTTTTTCTTCGGATTGATTGTAGCCAGTGTCTGGTTGATTAGCAAATCGATTAAAAATTGGAGCGTTGGTGTAATTGCTTCCCTTCTAATAGGAACCGCTATCGCGTTTTATATTTCTTCGATTCAAACGGTGGCGAATGTAGATGCTAACTGGTACATTATTCTGAGTGGAGCCATAGCTATATGCGCTATGATCTTACCGGGCATATCGGGATCGTTTATTCTGGTTTTGTTGGGTAGTTATAAAGTCGTGTTAGAAGCAGTAGAAGATCGTAATATATTGATCATAGGATTGTTTTTGACTGGATGCGTGGTAGGTCTGATGTCTTTTTCAAGATTGCTTAAATATCTATTCGAGAAATTCAAAGAAGTGACCTTTGCCCTCCTGACAGGATTTATGGTCGGTTCATTATACAAAGTATGGCCATGGAAGAATGAAATTGGTTCAACACCATTAGTTATTCATTCTGATGGTTCAGAAGATTGGGCAATGCAAAACGTCTTACCCGCAGGATACGAAGGACAGGATCAGTTGGCAATGGCAGTACTCAGTGCGCTGGGAGGATTATTGCTGATTATAATTTTGGAACGATTTGCGCCCAAAGATTCATGAAGAAATACGCTCTCATAGGGAAATCACTTAAGCACTCATTTTCTCCGTCATTCTTCCAACAGTATTTTGCAGACAATGAAATTGAAGCGACGTATGACAATATTGAGTTGCCTTCCATAGATGAGTTTGTGAATGTAAAAGCTTGGTATGATGGATTCAATGTGACGATTCCGTATAAAGAAGAAATTATTCCATATCTCGACAAGGTGGACTCCGTTGCGGAAAAGGTAGGAGCAGTTAACACCGTCAAGGTCGTCGATGATAAATTGATAGGGTTCAATACCGACGTCATCGGGTTTAGCCGAATGATCAAGCCTTTTCTCGCCAGACAGCATGAACGAGCTATAATTTTTGGTACGGGCGGAGCTTCCAAAGCTGTTGAGTATGTACTGAAGGATTTAGGAATTGATGTATTGTTTGTGTCGAGAAAGCCAAGGGAAGAGAACCATTTTTCTTACGACGATGTGAATGAACATATGCTGTCCGCTTGTAAATTATTGGTCAATTGTACACCGGTAGGAACGTATCCGGATGTAGAAGCGTGTTTAGATGTGCCATATGAATATCTCACCAATGAACATTTGGTAATTGACCTGATTTATAATCCTGAAATGACAGAGTTTCTGAATCGATCGAAGCAACAAGGCGCCATGATCTTAAATGGAGGTGAAATGCTCCGGATCCAGGCAATGGAGTCATATAATATTTGGGTGAGCTAATGTCTGAATTAAAACAACTAATTAGGCAAGGCGAAGGACTTCATTTGGATTTCAAATTTCGAATTGATGATCAGAAAAAGATTGCAAAGACTTTAGCAGCATTCGCAAATTCTGAAGGAGGAAAGCTGCTGGTAGGGGTTAAAGATAATGGCAAAATCGTTGGGGTTAATCCGGAGGAAGAATATTACATGGTTGAAGGAGCTGCGCAAATGAATTGCCAACCACCGGTTTCATTTACTTCGGATGTGTGGCAGGAAGGTCACCATCTGGTCTTGATAGTGGAAGTGCCGAAATCAGACGTACGACATAAGGCAAGGGGAGAGGACAAGAGGTGGCGAACTTATTATCGAGTTAAGGATAACACGGTTGCTGGCAATAAAGTGTTGGACAAGCTATGGGCTCACAGAAGAGGGTCACTCGAGAAACCAAATTCTTTTTCAGATAGCGAACTTGAAATCATCAAACTGATCCAATTGAATGAACGTATCAGAATATCAAAACTATATCGTGATTCAGGATTTAAGAAAGGAGATGTAGATCGCATTCTTGCGGCATTGATCCATTGGGAATTAGTCGGTTTTGAGTTTATGGAGGACAGCATTTATTATTATCTTCGCCAGGAATAACCACTTAATTTATGTAAAATGAATAAGGCGTTTTATATAGTAGGCATTGTTTTTTCGGTAGTCTTTATTTTTCTGGGAGCTTTCTACATGGATGAGATCAGTTCGGCAGAAAGGAGAGATTATTACACGAATGATTATAGTTATGGGAGTTATGATTATATATATGATTCTTACAACTATAGTTATAGTAATGAGGCAGATGATCTGACTTTTGAGATAGCGGTTATATCTATGTTTTTCTTCCTGTTATTTCTAGCGGTTGATTTACTTGGCTTGATCAAAGTAAAGACAAGAACAACCAAGGTCTTATCAATCATCGGAATTAGTCTCTCGGGAATATTTCTGTTATGGAATTTTGCATTGATGGCATCCGGAGGGGGCATATCTTATGATGAGGTTTACCCGGCTTATGTTCTATATAGTTTGGTTATACTTGCGTTTAGCATAGTTGGCTTAGTTCAGAGTGTCAGATACGCGAAAGTTAAGGCCGGCATTGTTAGTCATTCAAGTAGCGCTCCGGTTAGGGATGAGAAGGATTTACTCGACTCTTAAAAAATCATAATATCTTTTGTGATCTCGCTTTCTTTTGTATATTGGGGGGATTTACTTACGGAATAAATTTAGATATAGATATGGGAAGACCAGCAACGAAACCGGCCAAATTAAAGGACGGTTTTTATATAGAAGTGAAGAATCAGGGAAGCAGCGGGGTATTGATCAGAAGAGACACTAAAGAACAAATGCTTATGGCTGCAGAAGATTACGGTAGAATGAAAGTAGTAACGATCCTTGGAGAGATGAAGAATGATAAATGGGTAGACAAAGGAAAGTCAAAGAAAACTAAGAAGTAGCATACAATAGACTTAATATAGAAAGGGCCATATTTATTATGGCTCTTTTTTATTTCTTTTTAGATTGATTTACAACATCTTAACTGAATAATGTGATTTTTTCAAAAAAAGTTTGTTGAAAGTCATTGTTATATTGGAATAGTTACATATCTTTGCCCCCCGCTTTAAACGTAAAGTGGGGTGTTTTTTGGGAAGAAGTTTTATTAAAAAATCCCTAAAAATGCTTGTTTGAGAAGGAAACCACGAATATCTTTGCCGACCCAAATCGGTTGAGATGCGGGATTTATTTTTTGGTGTTTTCGGATGCTGAGGAGTAACAAGAGAGTTCTTTGAAAGATTGAGAAATAAGGAAACAGCGTAAAGAAGAATTAAAATCCAAGCGAGTCCTAGACAAAAATTCAAAGTTTTATACAACGGAGAGTTTGATCCTGGCTCAGGATGAACGCT
>JASBTZ010000004.1 GCA_030148165.1 Bacteroidota bacterium | reverse complement strand
GAGGGGGATTACCTGGACCTGTTACACAGGTACGGTGGTCTCCGCTTCGCTTCGGCACGAACCCCGTTGGGTTCTCATCCAAAGTCACCTTATTTCATGGCGGTGAGAGGGGGATTACCTGTACCTGTTACACAGGTACGGTGGTCTCCGCTTCGCTTCGGCACGAACCCCGTTGGGTTCTCATCCAAAGTCACCTTATTTTATGGCGGTGAGAGGGGGATTCGAACCCCCGGTACGATTTCTCGTACGCCAGTTTAGCAAACTGGTGGTTTCAGCCACTCACCCACCTCACCAATAGTTGAAAGAACGTCCCGAATTAGCCGGGAGGCAAAATTAGCAAAAGCTTGGGTTTTGCAAAACATTTTGTTTAAAAAAGAAGGGGCTCATTGCGGCTTGGCAAAAAACAACAAAAAGAAGACTCTTTGAAAGATTGGCATTCTTTTTTGATCAGATACTAACAGCTCCTTCACCCCAACGCACAAACCTTACAGTAGATGTAATTTGTTATCTTTCAACAAAATAAACCTTGAATAATTTTTAATAATGGAGGATAATAGACTTCTTGAACTAATAGAAGAACATACTCGTAAAACTGAGATTAACACTCGCAAAACGGCGAATTATACTTGGGTAATAATGATAATATCCATTATTTGTATTGTCGGTGGAATCTATAGTGTTCTACAGTTGACTTAATATAAAAGCAGACGACAACAAAGGTACAAGTCTAACTCAAAACTATTTACCGGAAAATCTGCAAGTTCAGTTATGTACAATCAAATTATCATGGAAGCCAAACCTCATTTACAAACAGGATTATCGATTAAAGAGATATCCTACGAACTTAATTTTGATGCCCCTTCTGATATTCAGAATAGTACATGATTATTTCCGAATTGTACATGGTATCCCAAAGGTCGACGTCGTAATTTTGATTCTATATTAAAATCAATAAGTCATGAAAAAGTTATTTTTTACATTTTCCACCTTTCTAACTATCTGTCTTGGGTTTGTCAACGCTCAGAACTGGTATGAAATAAGCGTTCCCACCAATGTTAAATTGAATGATATCGAATTTCCGAGTCCCTCAATTGGTTATATCGGCGGCAACGACTCGACGCTCCTTAAAACAACGGACGGTGGTGTAACATGGAACATTATTCCGTACACCGGTATAAATGCGAGTTTTACCTACCACATTGTCGACCTTGAATTTGTTTCGGAAACAGTCGGATATATGATTTGCGACTGGACCTCAGATTTTTACAAAACGATTGATGGGGGATTAACCTGGGCACCCGTCACTGACATTGAACTTGGAAATATCTGTTATAAAAGCAGTATTTATACTTTCAATGAGAACCATCTCTTTCTCGGTGGAGCTGGATGTTTTCAGCCGGCTATTATCAAGGAATACGATGCGCCGAACTGGACCGAAAACTATTTGAGCAGCACATTTCAGTCACCAACAGATGCATTCGTTAGTGACATGGACTTTTCAGCTAACTACGCGATTGCCAGTATTGCAAACAACCGAATGCTTCGATCAATAGACGACGGCCAAAGCTGGGACACTATTCCAACTGGCTTGAACTCCAGTGCCTGGTTAAATGAAGTACTAATCGTTAACGATACACTGGCTTATGTAGCATATTCTGATACCAATTTAACCTTTGGATTACTCAGGTCGAATGATATGGGTCAAAGCTGGTTCCAGGATGGTACCAACGCCACCTTCTACTATCCAAATTTCCTTTCATTACACCAAAGTGATACCGGAAAGATTTACACGGGTGCAGAATATGTTTTCGGTGAATTTGGTTTGATATTAAGCAGTATGGATGCCTCCAACTGGTGGATCGATGAAGTGGATCAACCGATACATGCCATAGACTCGTATCTACAGAATGTAACCTTTGCTGTCGGAGACAGCGGTTATGTTATTACCAACACTCCCCTGGCACAACTTAGCACAGAAGAAGTCGATATTATATCGAGCACGGATATTCAAATCTATCCTAATCCAACATCGGGATCATTTACAGTTAAATCAACTCGTGAAGGTCCGTTGATGATTTATAATATGGCTGGTCGCTTTATAAGAGAAGGGGAACTTAATCAAGAAATAAACCTGGGAAATCAACCAGTAGGAATTTATCTTGTATACGTCGATAATCACGTCTATAAGGTTGCCGTTAATCGGTAATTTCTAAGACTCAATGTAGACGAAATTCCAATACCCTCTATAAAAAAGCCTTCATGCATAGCGTGAGGGCTTTTGTATTCTCTATCTTAGCCGTATGGACGGTAGAAAAAGAGAAAACATCGAAATCGGACTGGAAGTAGAGGTCGTTCTAAAGAAAGACCAAGCTACCGGAGAACTCACGCATGGTTTTGTAAAACGTATTCTGACCAAATCCAAATTTCATCCACATGGAATCAAAGTAATGCTGGATGATGGTAAGGTTGGACGCGTGAAAGAAATCATTGATTAAATGCATTGATGCATCGATTCAATAATTTGCTTGACATCTCGTAGACAAATTAAGCAACAATCCAACTATCGCTTCGTTTAGTGCGTCATAGAAGATAACCTTAACCGACATGAAAAAAATTCTGATCTATTCACTATTACTGCCCCTACTCTTCTCGTGTAAAAAGGACAAAGTTCCCGCTCCTATAGACGGAGGAGGGTTGTTCTCACCGGAGGGCAAATATTATTGTGTTTCGACTTACGAACAACAATACACTTCTCAAAGTTCAGATGTTCTTTACGACATGGTTATTCAAGTTGAAATTATGAATGATTCAATCGTATTCAATGGTGATCTTTCCTTTCCGCTATCAGCATATGATATGACGACGGGAAGTGGATCTCATACGATTCAGTTTACGTCAGGATACTGGGCCACCCTGGAGTTTGCAGATGGCTTCGATCAGATTGATTTCTATAAACATTATAATGCGGGAAGTGGCAGTCCTACGTATATCACTACCTATTCAGGTAATAAAACCAATCTGGAACTAACTTCAGGCAATCTTCAACATTATTTTAACCAGATGGAGGGCATGTATCAATTGGGTGTAAAAGAACGTGAAGATTTTAATGCGCTTGATACGAGTTATTCCGGCCAATACACAGTCGATTATTTACCTTCTGTTTCATTTCCCGGTCTGGCAGTGAATGGAATAAATCGAACATTCAATTATTTCCACAGTTACTACACGAGTCAATCACAGATTTCCAATTCGGGAAATTATGCAAGTTATGATCGAAACTTTTACTGGTCAAATGATTCGCTCTATTATGATTACATGCAGCGCAACTGGGATTTCTCTTTCACCTTTGTAGACACCATACATTATCAGTACATCGGCACTAAACTCTAGCAAAGTTATAGTTTAAATTGCAAGCCTATTCTGGCATTAACACCCGAAAGACTAAAGGTAATAGCATCTGAGTTTTCATCGACAATCCACAAATCACCATCCTGATTACGAAGTTCATTATAGATGTAACCTACGTAACCTGCATTCAGAAACATACCGACATGTTCGCCGAAGTAATGCTGCCACATCAAGTCAAATTCATACGTGAAACCATTCCCGCTAACTGTTTCCCCAGATTTTCGATCACCAAACTTAAAACTGCTAATGCCTGCTCCTGATTGAATCGAAAGACTATTTTTCGCTGAGTTGACAAAGCGATAATTTAAATTCAAGCGATAATTGTAAGAATAGCCATAGGTATCTGAATCTGTACTGTCATTCTGAGTGAGAAAACCATTACGTTCAAAACCAACTCCCAAAGCGAGCTTATCCAAAATAGCATAATTAACGCCCAAATTAAGTAATCCACTACCTGCATTGACGCCTGATGAGTCCTGACTGCCATCACTGGCTTTCGCTCCGTATAATCCAAATCCGGCACCTACCGAAATATCGATATCTCCCGGTTCATACTGAGCATTTGCATTCATCGCTAAAAGGATAAGAACGATTGTTGATGCGAATATCTTTTTCATAGTATGTCGTATTAGGTTGAATTAAAGATACGTAAATATGTAGGCATTTAAATTATATTTATCTCGCGAAATGACTTTAATGGTACACGGAACACATAATGCTATTAACGACGAGCGAAACGATAAGATCCTGATCTCCATTAACGGTGAACTCTATCCTCGTTCTGAAGCTAAGATTTCTGTGTTCGATAGTGGTTATCTGATTGGTGATGGCGTTTGGGAAGGAATTCGACTTCACAACAACAAGCTGGTTTTTATTCAGGATCATCTGGACCGGATGTGGCGGGCAGCGAAGACCGTTGGAATCATTTTACCGTTTAGTCAGGAAGAACTGATCACTAAGATATTCGACACACTGAAAGCAAATCATATGGAAGACGGCGTTCACATTCGCGTTATGCTTACGCGCGGAATTAAGAAGACGCCCTCACAGGATCCACGCTTAACAATCAGCGGACCTAATCTGGTGATCATCCCGGAATACAAAACAGCATCACCTGAAAGCAAGAACAAAGGGGTGAGTTTGTTCACCAGCACGATTCGAAGAGGATCACCGGATTACCTCGACCCTAAGCTCAATTGTCACAGCAAGCTGCATGAGGTACAAGCATTGATGCAAGCCATAGAAGCAGGAGCGGATGAAGCTTTGATGTTGGATATCCACGGGTTTGTGAGTACCTGCAATGCGACCAACTTCTTTATAGTTCGAAATGGAGAGGTTTGGACGTCAACAGGTGAGTATTGTATGAACGGTATTACAAGAGCCAAAGTGATCGAGATCTGTGAGCAAAATGGAATCGTTTGTCACCAAAAGAACTTCTCCTTGTATGATACCTATGGTGCAGATGAAGCTTTTGTCACCGGAACCTTTGGCGGACTCACACCCGTCACCAAAATCGATGGGAAGGAAATTGGAAACGGATCAGCTGGATCCATAACCTTGAAACTTAGTGATCTTTATCAACAATTAATTCACGATGCAAGCAGATAATACCCAACGCATTTTTCTGTGGTCAGGACCGAGAAATATTTCGACCACCCTGATGTACTCCTTCGCACAGCGCTCCGATACGCGCGTGTACGATGAACCGCTTTATGGTGCTTATTTGGCTAACACCAAAGCGCATGAATACCATCCGGATGCAGATCTGATCATGGAGCAGATGGAATGCGATCCAAATGCCGTTGTAGCATTCATGAATGGACCACACGAAAAGGAAGTTGTATTCTTTAAGAACATGACCCATCATCTAATGGACCTCGATCTTGATTTTACGCGAAATGGTTTCAACATCATTCTGACGCGTGACCCTATCGATATGCTGCCCTCCTTTGATAAGGTTATTCCAAATCCATCATTGAAAGATGTCGGTTACGCTGAGCATTTGAAACTTAAGAGTTACTTTGACCAGGAGGGTATTCCCTATCTGATCCTTGATTCCAAAGAAGTACTACTCGACCCTGAATTAGTATTGCGCAAAGTATGCGAACGAATTGGTATTCCATTTGAATCGAATATGCTGCACTGGCCAGCTGGTCCGCGACCGGAAGATGGTCTCTGGGCCAAGCACTGGTACTCCAATATTCATCGTTCAACCGGGTTCATGAAATACAAAGCCAAAGAAGAATTATATCCGGAGCACTTGAATGAACTACTGGAAGAATGTCGATCACTTTATCGCGAGTTATTGAAAGACTCAGCTTTGGTGAAAGCAAGTAGAACTTAGTCTAAATCGAATCTTAGCGTCGAACTACGGGAATTATAATTCGACTATCTCCAAAGACAATATGTTGTGCTGACTCAAAGTCATCATCAGTCGCCTCATAGATGTTAGTCACATACTTCTGTGGGTTCAGATCAAATAGCGGGAACATGGAGCTCTGTACCTGAATCATTATTCGATGACCTCTTTTAAATGTATGGAGCACTTCTAATAGTGGTACAGTGACTTCAGTCTTCTCACCTGGTTTAAACGGTTCGGGGTTTTCGAATGAATTGCGATAACGGCCTCGTATATATCCGGCTCTTACTAAATGTTGAAAGCCATTCATCTTTACGCCATCCTTATCGGTTGACTCCGGTTCGCGATCCATGGGAAACACGTCAATCACTTTGACGTACAAATCAGCATCCTCGTGATCCGTTGCAAATTGAATAATCGCTTCGATCGTTCCCTGAACAGTTAGCTCATCCTTCAACGGATCCGTTACGTATGTTAATACATCGGGTCTTTTAGATACAAAGCGCTGATCATCTGTCATGTAATGTTTAGGTGCCATTCGATGGAAATGGTCATCTTCAATAAATGGTACCGGGTGGTCCGGATCAGAAATATAAGATCTACTGCCTGTCGTTTTCGCACCGATCATGCCATCCGGACGTAAATACATGGTCACGCGGTTCAGCTCATCATCAAATGGATCATCGCCAAAATCTCTCCATTCTTTTGACCCGGTATCGAATACATGCGCTCTAAAGGACGGCTCCTGACCTCTACCCTTCAAGTGATACTCGAAATACTTATATTCAATTTCTTCCTGGTACGTTTTCGCCAGATCATAACCATAAAAGATATCACCTAAATAATACAAGCTATCTCGTTTTTTAGGATGACCATGTGACCAGGGACCCAAAACAAGCTTCGCCTGAGAATCAGGTGCATCGTGATACATTTTCTTAAAGGAATTGAGGATTCCATAAAGGTTTTGCTCATCGTTCCAACCACCTACGACCATTGTAGGGCACTTGCTCTTCTCCAGATACTGAATCCAATTTCGTTGTTGACGGTAATCATCATAATTCGGATGTTCCTTAATATTGCTCCAGAAGAAATTATCCGGATCGATCAAATGATCGGTACTGCTTAAGGCCCGATGTTTCAGGAAGTAATCGTAGTAATCAACGGTGAGTTCCTTTTCTTTATCAAGTAGAAATTCGCGTTGATTATTACTGTACCATGATTTATCTGTAGGCGCTTCTTTCTGAACACCAAACACATCCATTACCGGCATGTAGTTCAATCCGTACAAACCGTATCGATTAAAATCTTCGAAATAAAAATTAGTAACCGGAGCCATGGCAAGCACGGCTTTCAAATTAGGATGATCCGTTACCGATGCTACTAAAGAAGTAAAACCGAGGTAAGAATTTCCATATTGTCCAATCTTCCCGTTGAAGTGCTCTAAGTTCTTTACGAGCCAGTCGTAGGTGTCGTATGAATCCGTTACCTCATCTGTACGCTTTTTCTCTGACCAGGAATAAGGTGGTTTTGTGTTTTCGAACTCACCCTCGCTCATCCATCTTCCACGCACATCCTGCTTCACGAAGATGTAACCGGAAGCTACCAGGTCCGGATTGTGCATCAGTTTCTCAGGCATGGTGTCGGGGCCATAGGGTGCAACACTATAACAGGTTCTAATCATGAGAACCGGGTACTTCTCTTTCGCTTCTTTCGGTGAATAAATGCTTGTGAAAAGTTTGACCCCATCACGCATCGTTATGTACACTTCTTTCTTTTCGTAATCAGCAGTGGTAAGTTGTGCTGAAGCGGCTAGCGCAATAATACAGTAGGAAATCGTCAATAAAATCTTCATGTCTCTTTTATTTTATCTGTATAAAAAGGATAATCCGAATAACCTTCTTTACCCAGTGTATACCAGTTTGTCCGATCACGTTCTTCCAACGGCCAGTCATTCTTGAAACGCTCTACGAGATCGGGGTTTGCTATGTAATCTCTGCCAAAGGCAATTAAGTCGGCTTCATTATTTTGAAGCGCTTGCTCTGCACTTTCTTTGGTGAAGTCACCACATATAATCAGGGTACTATTATAAAGTGATCGAAGTTCCTTCCAGAGCTTAAATTTAATTGGTTCCGGATCTCCCATATGACTCAAGTGAAGGTACGATAGATCAAAATCATTTAATCGTGGAATCAATGAACGATACATCTCAAGGACTTCCTCCTGATCCTCATATTTATCTGCATAGCTGAATGGTGAAATACGTAAACCAACTTTGTCCGAGCCAATCTCGCTACTGGATGCACTTATCACTTCCAGCAGAAAGCGTTGGCGATTGGGGATACTTCCTCCATATTCATCGTCACGCTGGTTACTCGATGCATTTAAAAATTGATTTGGAAGATACCCATGAGCACTGTGTATTTCTATACCATCGAACCCGGCTTCAATTGAGAGTCGTGCGCAATGAGCATATTCTGCTATCGTTGTTTCAATTTCATTTAATGTTAATGCGTGCGGTACTGGGTACGGTTGCTTATCGAGATCGTAGGTCGTAATGTTTCCTTCTTGAGCAATTGCTGAAGGAGCTACAACGCGACCACCATCCGTTAGATTGTTTGAATGAGCAATACGACCGGTATGCATGACCTGCAAAAAGATCTTTCCTCCTTCTTCGTGAACCGCTTCGGTGATCGGTTTCCAGGCTTCTTTTTGGGCTTCATTATAGAGTCCTGGTATATTTGCATAGCCTGCTCCATTGGGTGAAGGAGAAGTTCCTTCAGCTATAATAAGTCCGGCACTTGCTCGCTGCGCGTAATAGTCAGCCATAAATTTAACCGGAACATGATTACGCGTTGATCTTCTGCGCGTCAATGGTGCCATGATCACTCTGGAAGAAAGCGTTAAATTCTTCAGCTGATATTCTTCGAATAACTTCACACAACGAAAATAATCAATTGGAGTGATCAGTCTTCCACTTTATGCTACAACCGATGCTTGGTTTCTGATCTTCGAGATGTGTTTCTCCATTTAATAAGTGATCCATCGCGTTTCGCAAATCGTTTCCTGTGACAGGTATGTCATTGCCTGGACGCGAATCGTCCAATTGACCGTGATAAACCGCTTTCAAGTCATCATCGAACAAATAGATATCTGGCGTGCAGGCAGCATCATATGCTCTGGCAATGCTTTGGTCTTCATCAAAGAGGTACGGAAAGGGATAGTTCAGATCTGCTGCGACCTGTTTCATGTGCTCCGGACCATCCTGTGGATGAGTGCTAGTATCATTACTACTGATAGCAATAAAAGCAATCCCTTTATCTTGATAATCATTAGCGACCTGCACTAAACCTGCGTTCACATGCTTCACATAAGGACAATGATTGCAAATGAACATGATCACGGTTCCCTTCTCCCCTTTCAGTTCATTCAACCTTCGATGCTTTCCGCTGACCGTATCCAGTAAGTTAAAGTCAGGAGCCTGCGTTCCTATTTCAAATGTATTTGATTCTACCAGTGCCATATTGATTTGTTTTGGCTTTAAAATAAGGATAATAAAAAAGCTCGTCAATTCAGGACGGACTTAATTACTATGAAAATTGGGAAACGCTACAAACTATACGTAATTCCCAGGTTTAATTGTGGTCCGGGTTTCGGATAGATAATGCTTTGAAGGGAAATATTGCTCATCGCTCGAAGGTTTATTGAGATCTTTTCTGAGAGACCAAATTGGTAAACCAGAAAGGGTTGCAGCAACAGTAAAGACCTATTCTCGATCTCATTTCCTCGCTGCTCAATCCAATAAGGTTCGGAAGAATAAGTAAAACCTGTTGAATCCACTTCCTGATAAATCTCGTAACCAAACTCACGGTAGCTTGATAAAAGCTCCAAAGTTAAGGCAGTTCCCAGGTACAATTTACTTCGCTCACCATTGATCACAGCATACTGCGTTTCTATTCCGGCACGAAAGCGTTCGCTACGTTCATAATGTCTTTTTCTGACTGGTCCGCCAAGATTTACTGAGAATTCATCACTGGGATAAAGCTGTTGGTCATTATCGTCACGGTTAAACTCTGAGACACCGTAGCTTAGCGAGAAGCCAAATTCCAGTCGCGGCAGCTTTTCCGTAGGTCCCAAAGCGGTGAACAAGATGTTCCAACCGGTAGAATTAGGACTGTTGTATTCATATCCTCCCAGAAGACTAAAGTCTGCTGTTTTGTCCTGGCTGTAGCTAAAAGGTGAGATCAGTAGTAGGATGATCAGTTTTTTCATGATGCGAGTTTTGATAGTAACGCTGGCAATATTCGTCTTGGTATACGATCCTTACTTTTTAACATTTAGGGGATGGGGAATACCGTAGGTATTATTATTTACAACTTTTTGGCATTGCCCCAAAAAGTTGTGCAAAAAAGTCTAGCGCTGCACCTCCTCATGTTCACTCTTCTTCTAAGATGTGACCATTTCAATGATCTGCTCCGCAGCTATCTCATGGTGCCCACATCTCAGTGCGATCGTTCCACTTGTCGCTGAGGCGCGTTCATAATTAATTATTGCGGGGGCGCAGTGAGGCAGGGTTACCATCCTGATAGAAAAATAGAGAACCAAAAGGACAATCATTATCTTTATTTCATGCAACACGAGGATTTAATCAACTACATCGAACAGTACATTACCCTGAGTGATGCCGACAAGCAAATCATTTGCGACTCTTACAAGGTGATGCATCTGGACAAGAAAGAGTTTTTATTTCATCAGGGCGATCGCTGCGAAACCGAAGCCTTTGTTTTGAACGGAACACTTCGTGTATTCTATTCAGACGATAAAGGAAATGAACATGTCCTTAATTTCGCGTTGCCGACCTGGTGGGTGGGCGACATCACCTCTTTCTATGAAGGGAGTCCGGCGTTTATGAGCGTTCAGGCATTGGAGCCATCCGAACTTTTGGTGATTCGTCCCGAACAAAAAGAAGAACTCTTTAAGAAGATCCCGGCACTCGAGCGCATGTTTCGGATCATCATTCAAAAACACCTCACCTCTTATCAGAATCGCTTTCTCGCAGCCATAAGTAAGACGGCTGATGAACGTTATATGAATCTACTCGCGCGCATTCCAAACATTGAACAGCTGGTACCTCAACACCAGATCGCTTCTTATCTGGGCATCCTCCCGGAGTCTTTAAGCCGTCTCAAGCGCAAGCTCATCGAAGCAAAGAAATAAGGCTTTTCCCAAAGTCTTAACATAGGTCAATGGAATTAATTAGTTACCAGGGTATCTTAGTACTAACACATAAAAACCAATCGTTATGGAGACAACATGGAAAATAGACCCGACGCACAGTGATATCGCTTTTAAAGTAAAGCACATGATGATCACAAACGTGACAGGAACCTTTGGTTCATTTCGGGCAAACGCAAAGACAGATGGAGAAGACTTCAACAACGCTGAATTCGAATTTGAAGCAGATGTAGAAAGTATCAATACCGGTACGAAAGATCGCGATGAACATCTCATGTCAGATGATTTCTTCAACGCTGAGGAGTTTCCTTTAATCGGATTTAAAAGTACGAACGTGGAAGTGGACGGTGAAGATCTTAAGGTAGATGGTATACTAACCATCCGCGATCATTCGAAACCGGTTACGCTGAAAGGTGAATTCGCAGGAATCGTGACAGATCCTTATGGTCAGACCAAAGCAGGGTTGACCCTAAGTGGTAAAATCAAACGAAGCGAATTTGGTTTGAAGTGGAACGCGATGACCGACGCAGGAAATGTAGTGGTTAGCGATACTATTCACATTAACAACGAAATGCAATTTATTAAAGAGTAGTTTCCTAGTAGTAGTTAGTTTAGGTTTAGGGTTAGGGTTAGGTTAAAGCGGGACGCCAGTTCCGCTTTTTTATTCCCATCTTGAAATATATTTCATCGCTTTTAGCGCTTTTTTGATCACTTTTGCCTGTTTTTTGATGTTTTCTGATCGTTTTTGGTCAATTATGGGCGTTTTTTAGTCAATTTCAGTCGCAGCTCCATTCGAGTTCAACTTCGAGGTATTCTAAACCAATAAAGTGAATGGGATTTTCACCATCACAATTCGCAACAAGCTTGTCCCAACGCTCTTTAGTTAGCATAATCGAGCGACCGTTTTGTTCCAATCGAATCATCGGGACTTCATGGGTTGAGAAATCAACATCGGAGCTAGGGTTATTATACTCTTCCCTAACCCACTCTTCCGGTTCGATCTGATCGATTTCGATTGGACCCTTAACCAAATCAAGAATTGGATTAAAATTCATAACAGCGAGAATAGCGACTCCGATCAACGCGCCTTTCCAAAAGGATTCCATCAGACCGCCCAGCAAAAGAATGAAAGGCAAGACCCCAACCAGATGCAACACGAAGCGCATGACGATCACCCCTTTCCAGTTCTCCGGAGTCATGGTTACCCAATCATGTAAGATGTAGCCTCCTATGAGTCCACCAAAGATGATGAAGGTTAGGATAATAGCGAATATGAGTATGTTTCCTTCTGAGCTGAACATGGTATGAAAATAATGCTTTCTTGCTACTTTTTCCCTTGCGTTGCTCTCCTGAATCATACATTCTTTCTTTTTCATTACCAAAAAGAAAGAATCAAAGAAAAGTCTAGCGCTGCACCTCCGAATATGTAGATGATGGATATTAGACTTTAGGGATTGGATTTTTCGAAATCCCGATTACTCGATCGTTCGAATTAGTCAGGACGGAGATGATGCACCGATTTTATTTCCCCCTTCGGAGGGGGATCAAGGGGGAGGACGAAGTTCAGACATTTTAACCATAACGCGAAGTGTTGCAAACCGTGATTATGCAGTCCGTCTGGGAGGCCTGTGCGACAAGATGGCTCTTGAGCTTGCTCAAGCGAATCGGAGACGGCCAGTAACAAGAAGGGCAGCGGGAGGCAAAGGTCTAGCAACGTTTCTTGATCTTTTGGCACTTTTGCATCAAGGTAAAAGTGCATAAAAAGCTCTAGTGCTGCATCTCCGAATATTAGATGATGGATATTAGACTTTAGGGATTGGATTTTTCGAATTCCCGATTACTCGATCGTTCGAATTAGTCAGGACGAAGATGATGCACCGATTTTATTTCCCCCTTCGGAGGGGGATCAAGGGGGAGGACGAAGTTCAGACATTTTAACCATAACGCGAAGTGTTGCAAACCGTGGTTATGCAGTCCGTCTGGGAGGCCTGTGCGACAAGATGGCTCTTGAACTTGCTCAAGCGAATCGGAGACGGCCAGTAACAAGAAGGCCAGCGAGAGGCAAAGGTCTAGCAACGCTTCTTGATCTTTTGGCACTTTTGCATCAAGGTAAAAGTGCATAAAAAAGCTCTTTGAATACTTTATGCGGTTGCGTTTGTTTTTAATTGTCCTTATCAACTCGCAAGCTCGTTTGGAGTGATTGCCAAAGTTTTAGGAAATGCTAAATTTAATCCCATGATACGCAACGTTAAATTGGAAGATGCTGAATCTTTAACTACGATGTACAATTACTACATCGAAACGTCCGGCGTGACCTTTGAAGAAACGTTGATCACCGCGGATGACATGCGCTCGCGAATTCAGCAAATTCACTTCGAAAAGGGATTTCCCTACATCGTATATGAAATTGATAATGAGATTCTCGGTTATGCCTATGCCACCACCTTTCGGGAACGAGTTGCGTATCGCTATACCACAGAGAGTACCGTTTATGTCGACCCGAAACACTTTGGAAAGGGAATCGGAAAAGAACTCTATCGGGAGCTAATCGATCTGCTCAAACAGCAAGACTTCCATTCGGTAATTGGCGTCATTACCCTACCCAACGAAGCAAGCGTGAAGCTTCACGAACAATTTGGATTCAGAAAAGTGGGACACTTCACCGAGGTCGGTAAGAAGTTTGGTCGCTGGATGGATGTGGGTTTCTGGGAGTTGCTCCTTTAAACAAAAAAGTCCCTCAACGCGATTGCTAAGGGACCTGGAGAAATTCGAATTTCCTATTGTTTGATATGTCGGAGTACTTTTTTCATAGCTTTTACATTAAAGTTCATGACAAACTTATGGCAGCGCTGTTGGTAACACCATGTACAATTATACAAAGGCATGTATAATCCTAAAAATCGCTGGGTGAGCTGCCTGTTTTGTTTTTAAAGAACTTCGAAAAGTGGGCCGGATCATCAAAATTCAAGGCATAAGCCGTCTCTTTGACAGAGATCCCGGTTCGCAATAAACGTTTCGCTTCCATAATCAGAAGATCGTAAATGACTTCGCTGGCACTCTTACCGGAATGTGCTTTACATAGATCGTTGAGGGAACGCTCGGTCATGTTTAACAACTCGGCATAGTCCTTCACCTTTTTGAGTTCTTTGAAGTTGTCTTTCAAGGCTCTTCTGAACTTCAGGTAATCCGAGCTAACGGACACGCCCTGGTCGCCAGTCTTTTCCATACAAGCAATGCAAAACAATTGCATTTCATTCACCAGTCGTAGTTTATCCAGATCACTTCCTGATTGCGCACAAGCGAAGATCGTTCCCATGCGTTGATCCAGGATTTCTTTTTGATCGGCATCCAATCGAAAGACCGGATTCAATTCTTCCGCGTCCAGGCAGATATGTTCAAAGAGGAAATTCTCAATCGCAGCCGGAGGAGCAATAGCGGGAAGTTCAAAGAGGACCACGTGTCCTTCCGAATCCAGTTCGCGTTTCATTTGATGTACTTGTCCGGGCGCGACGATGTGCACCGAGTTAGCATGAATCTCAAATTCAATGAAGTCGATGTAATGCACCCCTCCTCCTTTCTTAAAGTAGAAGAACTCGAAATAGTCATGGCGGTGAGGCTCCGTAAAATCGTATTCATTGAGTTGACCTAAATGGTTCACCACAATTCCGCGTTGACTTGTTTTCTCCGAACGATGCGTTGGTATCATGCAGGGAATTTACGATTCTTCCAAAGAAGGGCGAAATGATTTTTCGGTGATTCTTTGAAGCCTATAGGGAAGAGATTAATCATTGTCATCGAATGGTACTTGTTTGCTTCAGTTTGGACCGCTATTTGTATAGGGCAGCGATATGAAAAAAATGAAGTCCACTACTCTCTTAATAGTTGCCGTACTCATGAGTCACTACCTTGTAGCTCAGGATGATACAAACTTAGTCGTTAACCATAGCTTCGAAGAACACAATGGCTGTCCACAAAATATGTTTAGCGAAGGTAATTCCTTAAAATTAGACGAACTGAACAACTGGTATTTGGCTAGCCGTGGTACCACCGATTACTTTCAATCGTGTTCTGATCCCGGAATGTGTGGCGTTCCGGAAAACATGTGGGGGTATCAGCATGCTCGAACGGGTAACAGTTATATCGGAATAAATACAACAGGTGGTGGTATATCGAGTAAAAACTATCGTGAATACGCTCAGAGTGAATTAAAAGATACGCTTACTCGTGGTCAGAAGTATTATGCCGAATTCTACGTGTCACTCGCTGAGATTTCTTCTTACTCTACGAATACCTTAGGGATTCATGTCTCGCGTGAAAAAATTCAGGGTCACAGGTTAAATGTGATTGGTTATGATACTCGAAAAAAAGCCGAGCGCAGATTAAAGAGACAACAGTTTTATCGTATGCTCGCCTTCAACTTCAGACGTGATACCTTTTATCGCTTGGAATATCTGGCAATAGAGCCTGTCGTCCCGCAAATGAAAATGAATGAATTTATTGCTGACACCATTAACTGGGTAAAAGTCTCCGGGACATTTGTTGCAGAAGGCGGAGAAAAATACCTGACGATAGGCAGTTTTGAAAAAACACGTAAACGAAAAAAGCATGGACGAAACCGAAACAAAGTACGGCTGCGAAGTAATTTTGTGACACGAAAGCACGGGCGAAATATCTTCCTGACACGACTGTCAAAGTCAGCCTATTATTACGTGGATGATGTCTTGCTTAAACCTGTTTATGACGAGCCCGACAGCGCACTAACTGTTGACGATCCTGTCGAAAACCCTCATGATCTGGAAAGCATACTAATAGCAGACGGTCATTTCACGCTAAAAAATCTTCATTTCGATACGGATAAATACATCATTCGTGAAGAATCTTATTCGCATCTGGATAGCCTGGTCGCGTTTCTGCAAAAACATCCGGAAATCAAGATTGAAATTGCTGGTCATACGGATAACGCCGGAACGGTCCAACATAATCTGGAGCTGTCCTTAAACAGAGCTTTGGCCGTCAAAACATACCTGGTTGACCATGAAATTGATGCTACCCGCCTTCAGGCAAAAGGATATGGTCAAATGCATCCGATCGTTCCAAATGACAGTGAAGAACACAGGCAATTAAATCGGAGAGTAGAGATTGTTATTGTTGATTAAGGTTGATGCACACTAAGGCTTCTCCCCTCGAGGGGACAAAAAATACTGATAAGCAGTTTGACTGTTAGACGTGCCTTGGTACGTTCTTGCCTCAACCCGTTTGGTGAAGAGCACTAAAAAGGTTGATACACACTAAGGCTTCTCCCCTCGAGGGGAGATCGAGAGGGGTGACAATATTTCCTTTCACTAAGTCACCCCTATAAGTCCCCTCAAGGGGACAAAAAATACTGATAAGCAGTTTGACCGTTAGATGCACCTAAGTACGTTCTTGTCGGGACCCGTTCGGTGAAAAGCACTAAAAAGGCTGAGGCACACTAAGGCTTCTCCCCTCGAGGGGAGATCAAGAGGGGTGACAATATTTCCTTTCACTAAGTCACCCCTATAAGTCCCCTCAAGGGGACAAAAAATACTGATAAGCAGTTTGACCGTTAGACGCGCCTAGGTACCTTCTTGCCGGGACCCGTTCACTTAAACCCGTCCGGATTGGAGAAGTGAGGATTAGAATAGAGACGAAAGGTTAGTAAAGCTCAAAAGCGCTTGTCGTTTGTGACGTGTCACACTCTTTTGATGCTTTACTCCTTGAGGCGAGTTTCCCGAACGGCTCAATGCGGACTAGACCTTTTGGTTCTTTTACGGCGATGGTAAAAGAACAAGAAAAAGAAATCTTGATGACTAGAAGCGTAGTCGTCGCCATGACAAGTAAAACCAACGTTACCTCACGCCAAGTCGTCGGCACAAGACGACACTTCTTCGTTACCTCACGTCATGTCATCGGAAACCCACGTCACCCCGTCGGGGGCAAATATCACCTTTCCCCCTCCGGAGGGGGATTAAGGGGGAGGAGTTTTAAATTAACAGATCAAAGTTCCTGAACCTAGGATCACTCAACTTGAAAATGGATAAAATAAAGTGGTAGCCGTAAATCCTGTACCTCCTCCTTCCCGGCGCTGACGCTTGGTCTTCAGAAGCTTCGCTTCTTCTTCCCTCCAAAGGGGGAAGATCAAAAACAACCGATTTTTCATCATTTTCGACTCTTTTTCATCCATTTTTCACCCTATTTCACCCTTTTTTGAGTCATTTCCACCCAATTTCAACTAAAATTGATAAAACTTTGACTCCTCCCCACTATAGAAAATAGCTTGTAGACTTTACTCAAAGTCGAAATCACCTCCTTTTGGATCAAAATCACCTCATTTCAACTCATTTTCACCCCATTTCAAGTCATTTTCACCCTTTTTCAAGTCATTTTCACCCAATTTCGACTTGCTCTTCACCTCCCTTCCACTACACTTCACTCAATGCTTCACCCGTCTTCACTTATTTTAACTTAAACTTCTGTTAACGACGAGTCTTCGGCACGTTATCAGCTGTACAGCTTGATGAGTTTTAACCCGTTCGTGGAGTGAGAGCATGTGATGTGAGACAGGGTGTCGACTCGTCGGGTTCTCGTTAAGCGAACACAATACCTTACGTTATGATTAAATCAATCAAGAACAAGTTGGCGATGTACAAGGCCGTGAAGTCGGTCGTTGAGGCCAACAGTAGCGCATGGGCAGGACTACCTGCTTTCGACACCGTGTTCAACACGTTTAGTTCGAAGGTGGACTTGCTGCAAACGCATGCCTACAATCAGGGACTGGCGCTCGTAGGTGTGAGTGCCGTTAAAGATGCCAAACGCGAGGAGGTTTCCGAAAAAGCCTTTTCGATGGCAAGTTCGATCGCTGCCTTTGCGGTCATTACCAATAAGGCCGGACTCATCGAGCAAATGCGAATCAACAAATGGTCAATCCGCATGGGCGCGCATCAGCACGCACTGCAAGTCGTGGATCTCATAATTGAGAAAGCGACGGAGCATGTGAATGATCTGGGTGATTTCGGTGTGGACCAAAACAGCATCACGGAGCTGCAAACGCTTCGGGACGAGCTCGAGGTCCTCTTCACCGCGCCTCGTAATGCGATCGTTGAACGCAAGACGATCACCGCGCAGATCAAGGTCCTGGATCGAGAGATCAGCTTGATGCTGAAGCTACAGTTGGACAAGCTGATGGTAGTGCTACAGGAAGACAACCCGGAGTTTTTTGACAAGTACAAAAACGCCCGGATCATTGTTGACCTGAAGAACCCGAGTTCGGGAAGTGAATCTAATACGGGAGGCTATGGAGAGTAGTTATGATGATTTAGATTCGGTGTAATCCCCTGCTGAGAGGCAGGGGATTTTTATTTCAACCACACATATTGCCCTTCCCATTCAATTACACTTTTCAGCCAATTGATCTCTTTCAAAGATGGATGCGGTTTACCAAGCAATTCCAGGTTATTCTCCATCTTCATGTAATCCAACATGTATTCTGAGACAAATGCCAAATCAACATTAACTTGAAATCCTTTTGGCACTAGCTTTTCGACAACCATTTGTTCCAGATAACTGGCAGGCGACTGCATTTCTTTGACCCATAACAATTCTCCATTGCATATCATGGTAATGTCCAGCAATTCATGAAACTCTTCAATGGAACCAAAGACTTCTTCAAGACGATTCACTCGAATAACCAGCGTGGTAAATGATACAGACACACGCTTTTCTTCCCTGTAAATAATATTCGTACAAAGATCTTTACGTGTCTTTGGACCTTCCGGAATCGGGGCTTTATAGTTATTCTTCGATAATGGCATAGGTCCAAATTCTTAGCATGGAAGTTTCATCATCATAGCGACGGTATGTAATTGTGCAACCATAGCCATTACCACTATCTAAATAGTATTCAAGGTCACCATCGTCAAGAAGAGTACCTTCTTCAATAGTCCCTTTGTACTGGACTAAAATGGAATCCAGGTAGTAATTGACATAGGTATCATAATCATACAGAAATGCGTAATTCCGCAATTGTCGCTTATCCACATTGAACAACTGTCCAAACGGATAGGCTTGTCGTAAGTTCTTGATGGTAATCACGCCCTGCCCAAATAGCTGAGGTGAAACGGCCATTGCAATAATTAAAAGAAACTGTTTCATGATGTAAAGATTTATGGCCGGTAAATACCAACCCGGTTAAACAATACATCATCAAGTAAGAAATGGAATTCGCAAATTCGTTTAGGTGGTGCGACCTCTCATCTTTTTTCCACCGTGCCCTGCGCTTCGATCTTGCTTCTGAACGGTCTCTCATTTCTGAGGGCGCCGCCCTGAGCTTGCCGAAGGGTCGGTTGGCATCAACGTAGTGTTGAAGTCTTGATGATTAAATAACTAACGAGCTGTGTTTAGAAATATTGTAACGTGATCAATTCAGCTCCAATGACCAACGGATAACGTCATCTATATCAGTTGATCCAATAAATACTCTGTCACAATTACCTTCTGAAGAACGTGCCTTACCTTCATTGTTAAAATATACTTTACATTCTATTTCTTTGTCCTCGTCAAATATGATCCATTCGTACATTGCCAGTCCGTTAGACACGAATCCGAATGCGAACAAGTTTCCGTTATTTCTAAATATCTTGTGTTCTCCTGTTTCTTCGCCGGCTACATAAGTCCCTTGCTGCCAAATATTGCCATTCGAATAATATGACTCGTAAGGCCCATGGAGTATTCCTTCTTTAAAGTTTTGTTTTAGATAACAATGATGAGGATCACCTTGATTCCAAGCATTTTCCATACTATAAGAATATGATGTCCCGTTTAACTTTCCATTTTCAAAATTGGCGACTATGTGTTTTGTTCCATCAGAATAAAACGTTTCAAATTTTCCAGTTCTTAGACCGTTTGAACATCGAACCTTTAGCTTAAGCGTTTCATCATCATAGTGGTCTGTGATCAGACCGCTATAATATTCTCCAGTTTTTTTATTGAAAACCGTGTCATCAATAATCACTACATCATCAAAATCAATCCATGTCTGACTAAAAGCAACTACTGGTGGTAATGAAAAAATCAATACAACTAAAACTCGAATCATAACCATATTATTATTACCGTACCTCCGGCCAATCTCTGCATTGACTTTTGGCCTGTTCGATTACTAAGCTAACAAGTTACTGACTACGAAGCAAATCGCTCCCTGTGCTTCTCAAGATAATTTCTATTTCCTAAAGAAAGGTCTCGAATCTTTTCTGTTCCAGAAACTCCTATCTGATTGTAAGCCTTGCTTTCAATTTCATCCGATAAAATAATTTTGCCTGAATCCTCGAAACTAATTAAGTGTTTATCGAATAATGCGTCGTAAGTCGGTGATAAGAGAATGCCATTATCGACATCTAGCCGTTGCTCATCACTTGAATCTTTCCATGGGATGATATGGGAGGCAATCAAAATTCTAGGATCATTAAAATTGGTGATAGCACATTGGTATTCCCATCTGTGCATTATACTCTTTCGATACGCTCCCTGACCAACTCTAGATGTAACTAATCCTTTTCTTTCAGTCACGTTCGGCATTATTATTTTCAATGCTTTTTGACTTTCCGCCACTGCCTGCGGCTCATCTAATTGTTCTGGTTTGATGTATAAATGCGATCCTGCCTTCTTAAAGAAAAACTTTATACCCAAACGTTCTTTACCTGTTGTATCATGTGTTTCGAAAAAGCCCGTATCGAAGAATTCTAACTCAGAAATGAACTTGACGTAACCTGATTTAACATATTGAAATAGAAATACCCGCCTACCTTCATTCAAATGTTCCCGAAGAGCTAAATTACCTCTTGTAAATTCCATATCTCCAGATTGCCCTTCACCTGTGTAGGAAAACACCTTGTCATTCTCCCATTGATCTTTATAACCATGTTGCTTCCCTCCTGAACCACTAAATATAAATATGTACGGAAATTTTGATGTAGGGCAAATACCACTTTGACGATTACCTCCATATTGATCATGGATTGATGATCGTTTATAAATTTGGTTTGGTATGAATGGTAATTGATTCAATTATGTCAAGATAGCAATAAACCTGACAAAACATATAGATATATCAGCGATGGTTTGTATTCAATAATATCTTCTGATCTAAGTGTTTGGGACTAATTTAGTCGCTATACAAATTCACAATAAATGAAACATCGCTATTTTGAAGTAAAGTGATCTTCATACGATCATATTTCTGTGGATTGGGACCAATTGTTAATCTACAATTCTCTTTTGGAAGCTCTATCGTAGGAGTTTTAAACGATTGTTCGGGAACATTTAAATAATGTGCTTCTTTGAAAATATCTTTCACGAAAATTTCATAGCCGCATTCTGAATTTGTATAAGTACATGATAATTCAACTCGAATTTTTAGATTATTCACTCTTAAAACTTCGTGCCATTGGTTATTCTTAAAATTAAATTCACATTTAATTCGTGTCACTGCAAATATAGAGCCGTGAATAGGAATTTTGAATGTCTTTTCCGGCTCCTCAGTACTTAAAACAATATGATTTATATCCTTCATAAAGGAACTCATTATTACAAGAAATTAAGGCAAAAGTATATCTATTTATCACCCATAAGCTTTAGTAAATGGTTATTTTTCAATACTCTCTTATCAGTTGGAGCACCTTTTCCTTATATCCTTGTAGCTCTGTATCGACAGAATTGAGATAAAGCCCAAAGTTTATTTTTCCAAGCAATTTCTCAAGATAGTTTTTTTGGTTCATGCCAACATGCTCCATATGTGACTTTAAACCAAATTTATCTATGAAGTACATTTCTTGTCGAATCTTTCTTCTCTGAGATCTATCCAATTGTATCTTAGAATTAACAACTACGCCAGTCACCCATTGTCTTTCATTTCTTTTCATGACTCTAGTCTTTGAGTCATTGATTTTAAATTCTTCTTTGTTGAGTAAATTGGTTATAAAATCAACTAGCTTTGACTCGTCAAAATTTCCTGAAAAGGTCATGTCATCCGCATACCGAGTATATCGAATATCCTTTGGCAAACAATAATTTGCAATTTTTTGGTCCAATCTATAGAATACTAAATTTGATAAAAATGGACTCGTAGGAGCTCCTTGCGGTAATGAGCCTTTTAGGCAACAAAGTTTCCCTAATATTTTTGACAGTTCCTGTGAATAACCAAGGTTATAAAATATTTTTATCACAGAGTCAATTTTAATAGAAGGAAAGAAATCAGATATATCCAACGACATAACCATATCACGATCCTTATGAAATCTTACATTCTGCTTTAATCCTCTATTTTTTGTGTAGGCTTTAGCAAAACTACTTGGTGTTAGATTCTCAAGAATATTATTCAAAATCCAATATTGTATTTCCTTTAGATTCGGTAACGGCTCTTTTATTTCTCTGGTTTCACCGTTCTTTTTGGGTATCATATAATATCTATAGTAGTTGTCTGTATGTTGCGATACTACAGCTGCTTGAGATAAGTACTTTCTTTCGAAACCTGTTAGTCTAGATAAATGAGTAAGATTATAAATTATTGGAACATTTTTACTCTTCAAATTTTCCGCATAAGACAGACACTTTGAAATCTCCGATTTCGACAAGCCCTTTTTGGTTGCAGCTGCAATGAATTTGGAAGAATACTGACTAAATTCCATTATAAATCTCAAATGGGGCCCTAAGGCCCCAATTTTGGAAGTTCGATTATTAATTGACGACTCTGGAGGCAATTAATAATCGAAATGCTCTGAAATAATATTCCCTATACGAATGACGACCTCGTCATTCAATTACAATAATACGTTATTCCTGTCAATATTCAAAATGGCAAATCATCACCTGATGGCACAAAAATATCGGAAAGATCCATTTTATCGTTATCGATTTTCGATGCCAACTTTGGCATTACAAACTTCCCTGAAGCACGCAATCCTAGATTTTCAATAATCCTGTCTTTCTCCTTAACCCCTGCATCCGATAAACACAGCACTTCGTTTTGAAGTATAGCATTGCCATTCGCTATTTCTGTTTTAATAAATGCAGTTATCTGAAAATATTTATAACCTAGATCAAATAGATCTTCAACGCTTCCATTATTATCTATTAGCTGCAGCAGAAGAAGCCGCTCTTCATCATTTAAAGTATCGTTCATTTTCGTCTATATTTTGCTTCGCGTTTAAACGGTGCTACCAAAGACTTCGTTTCATACCAGAAAACGGGAAACGTATTGTTTGGGCTTTTATTCATTATTGAAACTAGGGCCTCTGATTCTTCAAAGCCTAAATGATATTCTTCCGGTATTTTTAGGCTCCTCTCCATTTTTCCTGCAACTGATTTATGTTGTTCAAGTTCGATTCCTTCAAAAGAATCAGAAAGACCTCTCGGCTCTGCTTTTTCATAATAAGTCTCTACACCAGAAACTTCCTTTATTGCTTTCACACCTCTTTCCTGCGCCACCAAAGACAACAATATTGTATTATTGTTATTGAATTTTTCTAATTCAAATAACTCTTTAAAAATTTCATTAGCAGTGTTCCCAGTACCAACAAAATCATCAATCAGAACTAGTAAATCTCTATCAGCTATAAACTGTTCTTTAAGCAAATTGAAATCGTCAGGTAATCTTAATTTATCTGAAAAACGCAATTCTCTGAATTCGTTGACCTCAATAAATACCATGATTTTTTGTCCGCTTTTCACTTTGGGCCTTGCTACTTTACGCTTGCCTTTTCCTATGTGAATATAAGGTTTCACGAGAGGATAGAAATATATTACTCTAAATTTATTGAGAAACGCACCAGGTATTTTCTCAAATGCTCTTTTGAACATGAAATAAATCTGATCACTACCAATAACCGTGAATTTTTCACTTAACTTTAAAAATAGGTCTCGTGTTTCTGGCGCTAGACGTGCGTAGCGATCAATATACTTGTTATAAAGAGAAATATCCAAAGGTTTGTCTTGTTCAATTGCCCAACACTTTCTTTCAAATAAAGAGTCTATTTTAATTATTTCAGATGTTGTAGGCTCGATTTTCATTTCTATAAATTTATTTAATTCTAGAATTTCATCCCACTTTTTCATACAAATATCCCTGAAAGCCAATAAATGTATCCCTGATTGATTTGTTATCACCTAGTACTTGTTTAGCATCCGTAATAGAATTGCACTTCAGCTCTAATAAATCAGGTAGCCTGAAGTCGTCCAATTCCTGAACTCCGGATTTTACGTATTGTTCCAAGACAAAATTTAAGAATCCTTGTTGTTGTGCGTTATAATCGCTTAAACGGATCTTTGCTCTTTCTGCTCGCTCCAATCTTGGAACCAGGTTTCTGTGATAAGCCACATAAGTCAACACATCAAAGAGATCATTATCCTCTCCGTGAACAAGTTCTCTTAAGTCTTCTAATTGAGCTTTGGTATATCCCTTTTCCTCCAACTCAACAAGCAATTTATTTCTAGTATCTGGTTTACTCCAAAGTGTTCTGAGCTCCTCTTCACTATTAAAGAAGCCAGGTAGATCACCAAATAATTGCTGGATAAACTCTGTAGCTGAAATGGGCTTGCCCTCCGGACTCCAAAATGAAGTCTTTGAAGTTGCATCAATCTCTATTTCTTTACCATTAGAAAGCTGCACCCGTAGTAATTGCTTTGGTCCTGTATCACAGACACAGGGATAATTTCCACAGATGTCACAAGGCTCTGGCTCTGGTTTGTCGCATATACATGGTTTTTGACCACAAACATTGCAAGCAGGCCTTGTTCCTTCTCCCCCTGTCGGTGATTGAGGTGGCTCGGGTGGACCATCCCATTCCGGATTCATCGTCAAGAAATAAAAGTGCAAATGTGCTTGCCAAAAGGACTATTATTAGCCATACAAATACTCTAAAAGTGAAAGTAATTCCTAAAAATTTAAATTCTCCACGTTCCAATTTTCTGTTCTATTGTATCTATTAATAATCGTATCCCTGGGTTCGGCCCATCATTTTTTTGTGTACATAAAGTAATTGCATTAGTTAGCATACGTTAAAAAATCAAGTATGCATATACATTTTCGATAATGAGTAAAATAAATTTTATTTAGACTATCATTTTGCCAACATGTTTTTAAAAATTCATGAAGTACCGAAACGTCACCTTTATCTAATTGAAAGTATGGTATCCTTTGTACGGCATGATCTATGTCGCATGACTCGATCAATTCTTGAAGAGTTTCAAAACTTGAAACTTGCCTTTCGTAAGTTTTTTTCTGGCTTGGCACTTTATAGTCCTCCAACGTAATATTTTTAGATCTTTCAAGCGTATAATTACCCTCTGCATACTTCTTAAGGCTATTATCTGCATTTAAATTCCCAGCTAGTTGATTGTACTTAAAGAATGGCATATACTTGTTCCTTCTTACTCGACTGGGCAATAATCGTTCTACTATTTCATTATGATTTTCCTTCGAAATAGTGTCAAATAGTATATCTTCAAATAACTCCAAATCCTCAATTCCTGTAACTCCCTTATCATTAAGTTTCGCAATATTTCCAAACCCTACAACAACTTCTAAGTTTTCTATGTTATCAAGATCCTCTATTCCGTTGACTAGAATTTTCTTCTTTGGCTCTGTTGAGATAACGAAGTCATATACCATATCTTGAAGCTGTCTCAATATCTGAATTGGCAATTTCCTTGGTATCGATGCAAGAACTTCAAATATCTCTGAATAATCGTGAGCTTTAATTTTATTAATGGGCAGAGATACAGACTTTAAAACATGTGTAGTATGTTCTAAAGTAGGAAAACATGGTTCCGGTTGCCATTCCACGAAAAACAGGCGATTTTTAAGTTTTTCTATGCTAATAAAATCATTTTTTAAACATTCGACAATATTCTTTAGGATTAATTCTATGTTTGGATCAGACAAAGAATAACCCATAAAAACAATTGGAAAATCTGCAAAAAGAGTTAATATTTTAGAATTTAAATAGTGGTTTTTATTTATAAAATTCTTGTAATCTTCTGTAGTTAAGACTAATGATTCCGGTTGAAAACTGCAACCATGAATTTTGAATATTTCGCCTATATGGTTTTGATCAGAGAAAAGGACTTGCTTTTGGCCGATTTTAACTTGAAAATCAGAGAAAATATTTTCAAGTTGATCATCCCAATTTGTAGTAAGGACTCCACTAAATGTGCATTGGCTAAACAGGTTTATTTCGTTTGAATATTTCTTGTTATCCTTCTTAATCTTATTTAGCAATTCGCACAATTCAATCTTTAATGGAATCTCAATATTTTTACCAGAAATTGAAGAATATTTGTTTCTATTTTTTTCAAACTTCTTTTCTTGCCACCAATGTTCATGAAATTCCTTGGCTAAAATGGAGGCTATTTCTAAAGGATCTTGAGAGCATGTTGATGAATAATAACCAAATTCGAATTTGAAACAATCTCTATTGTCTTCTACGAATAATTTAAGCAAATCCATCCAAGTAGGAATCCCATAATATCTAATTGATAACCCTGATCCTGCGAAAAGAAATGGTGCACTATTTGATTTTAATAGTTCTCTTCGAAATCTACTTTTGAATAAATCTGATGGATTTACTTTTCTAATAACAGTTTTAACCGGTTTTGCCATATTTATTATAATATTTTAGTTCACAGTCACCTGCCCATTCATCAACATTGGCAATAACCAATCTCTAAGCTCAGCGAGTTTTTGGTTTTCTTTATCAATAATGTCCAATCTGTCTAAAATTGGAATCAATTTATTCGTGAAAGAATCAACAATTGACCTTTTGGGAAGTACGAACTTGCATTCTTTTAAAGTCGCATGTCGCACTCCCTTGTGAATACTTCCGGCAGAAACATTGTTTGTGTATGCTTTAATGTATTCACCAGAAACAAACATGTATAAGATTTCACTTGTAACTTTTTTGTAATCTGGGCGGATAGTAAAAACTGATTCATTAATATTCCAGTTAGCTGGTTTCTCTCTCAACAAATAAGTTGTACCTACTGGTTGTATACTAGTGTAAAGAATATCACCTTTTCTGAGGTCCGATCGATTATTAATAATTTCTAAAGAATCATCACTAATCTTATCGCAACGGTCATCGAGTATTACCCTTCCTTGTTCTATGTTTTTGATTGTAACATAATAATTGTCTCCTTCACCAAGTTTAAAATTGTCACGAGGGTTAAGTCCCGTGCCTGTTCGTTCAACAACATCTCCTAACTGACAACCTTCCCACCCCTCAGGAATCTCTCTTTTCAACTCTTCATTGTACTCCATTTTACCACCTGAAGACTTGTATGGTTTTCCATTTGCATCCGGGAAATCAAACTGCACAAACCAATAGTCGTAAATGAGTTTGGCCATGCCTTCTAACTCAGCGTTGATTTTGTTGTTGATTTCGATTTTGGCGTCTAAATCACGAAGGATTTTTGCGTTTTTTTGCTGTGTAAGGAGTGAGGGTAATGAAATACTTCTATTCGAAATATCAGGAATTGTTATTTGTGGTTGTCCGGAACCAGTGCCATTTTGACGGTTTTGTTTTAGATTGTAGAGCAGATAATCTACATCTACAAGTTCTCTATTTGGAATCAAATTAAGTAATCTGACAACAGGGAAATATGGTTCTTTTCTTACTGCTACAAACCCTACATTTGAACCTCTCGCAGCAACTGTCACTGCTGGCTCAACTATTCTAGGAGTATCTGTATATCCTTGTAAACCTAGTTTTTTTTCTGCATTCGCAAACACGGGGATCCTAATTGAAGCACTTTTATTTTCGCTAAATATTGTTGGTTTATCACCCCCAGCTATAATTTCCACAACTTCCCCCAATTTATAAACGCTAAACCCATCATTCATAATTCAACGTTTTCAAATTTTCATTAATCTCCTTCTCCAATTCCTTGGACTCTGCAAACAAATTTTTCAATTTATCCTCAAACCCTTTCAGTTTATTTTCAAATTCTTCCCTAGTAATATCGACGTATTCGATCTTCACCTCAAAGTACTGCCCAGCACTTAAGGAATAATTCTTCGCTTTGATATCCTCATAAGAAACAACCACGGAGAAATCATCAATTGCTTCTTTACTGTTAAATGTCTCAATGATCTTTTCCTCTTCATTGAAAGTCAACACCGTTTTCTGATTCTTTCCTTCTTTGATCGTCTCTCCTAAATTGGAAGCATCAATCAAAACCACATCTCCTTCGTTTACTTTATCTAGGAATAAAACAGATACGTTAGTACCTGTAGTAGCGAAGATGTTACTAGGCATACTCACCACACCAGCTAGCATTTTATTCTCCACCATTTTCTGACGGATCTTTTTATCAATACCACTTTGTGCGGTGATAAATCCCGTTGGAACTACAATAGCTGCTTTTCCGGTATCTTTTAGCGAATACATGATGTGCTGCAGGAACATCAAATAAATCGCCATGGACTCTTTCTTCTTGGCTGGCACATTCGGGACTCCCGCAAAGAATCGATCGTGGTTTTCCTTCGAATCCAGTTCATCTCTAAAATCGGAGAAGTCCAATTTGAACGGTGGATTCGAAACGATGTAATCGAACTTCTGTAGATCACCGTTTTCCTTGTGGTATGGATCAAGAATGGTATTACCCTTTACAATATTAGGAATCGAATGCACCAAGTCATTTAAGATCAAATTCAGACGCAATAGGTTTGAAGACTTTTGTGAGATGTCCTGCGAATAAATCGAACATTTATCCTCCCCAATTTGGTGGGCTAAGTTCATTAATAATGTTCCCGATCCTGCTGATGGATCATAGCAAGTCACATTACTTACATCTTCTTGAACGAGACAACGCGCCATAATCTTCGCCACAGCATGCGGTGTAAAATATTCGGCATACTTCCCTCCACTATTCGTGTTGTAGTCCTTGATCAGGTATTCGAAAATCGTTGCGTAGAAGTCAAACTTCTCGTGGAAAATGCCTTCGAAGCTAAACCCTACAAGCTTATTCACAATTGCCTTACAGAATTCATCGCGCTTGTCCGTCACATACTTACTGATATTCTCGAATAAGGTAATCTTCTCTCCTCCTTCAGTAATTACGGAAAAGATATCACTGTTCTCTTTCGCGATATCCAATAAGGTATTATCGAATATTTCTGCAAACTTAGGTTCGTTCTGCCTTTCGAATAAGGATGAAATGAAATGATCCGGACGTATCTTTGCCGTACTCTCGCTCATTTGAAGCATCAACATCTCGTAATCATCATCGCTATACTCTTTCAGTACTTCCTCCCAATCATCTGCTTTCGCCACCTTCGGGTCGATCTTTTTTACTTCATGAACAAACTTGTCATTCAAGAATTTATACAAGAATACCTGTGTAATGATCTTGAATTCGTTTCCATCATTCCCCAATCCATAATTAGCACATACACTCTTGAGATCATCAATAAGTGTCTTCGTCTGTTTTTCAAATTCTACTGTTGCTGTCATTTTCCTCTTCATTTCAATTATGCCACACGTCCATGGAATTCATTCATATATTCTTTTACTATCAGTCCTTTGACTCGATTAACCTTTTCAAGGTCCATTTCGAAATGATTCTTATTCTTCAATTCATTCACAACTAACCGAGCTATCATCTTCTCCACAAAACTTTCATTCTCCAACATCTTCGAATTTTGAATTATTTGTAGATCAATCTCTTTCTTCAAGCCATTTAAGGCTTCAAATAGTTTCATTTCGCTATCGGTCAGTGGATCTTTCTCCATCAAGCGCTTATGCAGGCGCGCATACTTGGCATCGTTGTCGTATTTCGCACGTAACAATTGATTCTTTCGTTCGAGTTCTTTAGCTCTAGCGTATATACTATCCAAGTCTTTAATATTGTCTTCCATCTCCTCTTTTGAAACTTCAGTCAAGTTCTTCTTCTTAAATAGGCGTTCTAACTCTTCTTTCAACGAAATGAAGACCGGATCCCTAGGGTCAAAGTTACCACTCAATGCTTCTCGTGTTCGTTGTAGAACATTTTTTAATTGATCCGCCAAAACCATCTCCTCTTCACTCACTTTCGTAAAGGCAAACAAAACATCTTCTAATGCAATATTCAAGAGGTTCGTGGTGTCCACATTGCTCTCTAACGCTTCTTTCTGATTAATTAAAGTCAATCTTTGTTGCGCTAATCGGGATAATACCGTCAGCTTCTGAAAATCCAGCTTCTCCAACATTTCATAATTACCAGAAAGACGAATGAGGTTATAAAGGCTCTTGGCATTATTCAAGGCTTTATTAATCTTTAACATTTCGCCTCGATCATTGATAGCCGAAATTTGTTGCGAGAACAGTTCCGCATTGACTGTATCAAAATGGAAAAGCACTTCTTTAATTTCTTGTATTTCAGAATCAATCTCCTCTGCTGATTTGAAGATATTGGAATAATGTTCCATCTCATCACCCAACTCTGACTGCAATTCGTTGAAGTAGTCCCGATTCGTTTTATCAAACTCTTTACGGATATCTGCAAAGTCAACGACATAACCATATCGAAAGTCTTTGTAAGTTCGATTCACTCTTGTTAAGGTCTGCAGCAAATTATGTGCTTTGATAACACGACCGATATATAACTTTTTCAATCGTTTTGCATCAAAACCGGTCAACAACATGTTATATACAAATAGCAAGTCAATCTTCCCTTCCTTAAAGTCTTCCACTCGATCCTTTCGCTCCTGCTTTGTTCCGATATCGTGTAATATCAAAGCCGCTGTTTTCACCTTACTTCCTGCTTTCTTTTTATCACCATAACTCGATGGATCCTCTGCAGCCATTTGATAGGTTGGAGTGTCTTCTTTTGCTTCAGTTGTAAACTTAGCTTGGAAGATCTCGAACATCCTCTTTGCCTGATCTGATGAATGACATACAACCATTCCTCCGATCGAATTGTCATTCATAGTTATTCGAGCCTGTTCGAAATCACGAATAACATAATCCAACATTGGTTCTACAAACTTGTCATGAGCATAAATAATCTTTGAATCTGCATCACCTTTTAAGATTTCTATTTCCTCCAAAGCTTTCTTTAACGTAAGCTTGTAGCTCGTTTCAATCTCTTCGCGTATCAGTCGCAAGGTATAACCATCTTTTATAGATGCGTTGTAATAGTACTTATGGATATAGCCTCCAAAGAGTGACTTCGAATTGTAATCAGTGCCCAGCAATGGTGTTCCAGTGAGACCTATCTTGATGGCATTCTTATCTGACTCTTCCAAATTTGCCAGGAAGCTTCCTTTTGGATTATAACTCCTGTGTACTTCATCCAGGAAATAAATACGTTGAATGTTCAATTGATAATCCTTGTTTCGAATTACATTCGGGTCATCTTCAAACTTCTGAATATTGACAACGGTGATTTCCGGTCTACCTGAATTATTGTGTATGACCTGTGTCGATTTAATATCCTTAGCAAAATCATCTTTCGAGTTAATTTTATGAACCACAAGACCTCGAGCGGTGAATTCTCTTGTTGCCTGAGTCAAAAGATCCAAACGATCAACGATAAAATAGAATTTCGGAACAATTCCTTTCTTTTGATAATGGTGCGTCAAGTGCTTGACATTGTAGTAAGCTAGGGCCGTTTTACCAGATCCCTGGGTATGCCAGATGATGCCTTTGTTAGTTCCCTCGTTTAATGATCGTTCAATCGCTTTTGTCGCAAATAACTGAGGATAACGCATGACGTGTTTCTCAAGACCATCCCTTTCTTTTACATAGGCGAACGCGTATTCTAGAATAAACTTAAGCCTTTCCCTTTGGAACAATGAAGTGCAGATTCTATTTGTTGGTGTATCTGGGTTTTTATTCGTCAGAAACTCGGGTGAACTCTTTATTCCAACGAGATTGTTGTCTTTAAGAACTTCCAATTCCTGATCATCAGATACATCTTCCAATATTTCGATTAAATCAAACTTCTCTTCTTCCCTGAAATAGTTAAAGCTTGGTTTCTCATATGAAGTCGTTGCATAGAAAGATCCCTCGATCGGAGATAGTGAATCGTCATCATACTCCATGTTATTGGAGAAGACCATCAGTTGTGTAATGTTGACGAACTTTCTAAACTTCTTGTTCTGAAAGCGTGTTTGAATTCTTTTATGTTCAGCAAGAATTCCATCCTGGTTGTTTGGCTTCTTAACTTCAATAAAAACTAAGGGCATTCCATTGATCACCAAAATAATATCCGGACGAAATTCTTCGTCATCCTTTTTGTAGGTCAGCTCAGTTACAACATGGAAATCGTTATTGTCGAAGTCTTCTAGGTCAATCAATCGAACTCCTGAACGATCAGTTAACTTCTCGTAGAAAGCTTTACCTAGATCCTCATTCTCTAGTGTTAATGAAACTTCATCATAGAATCTTGAGACTTCATCATCGTTTAAATCTGGATTTAACTGCTTGACATTTTCATGAAAGATATCTGTGAAAATATTCGTTGACTCATCCCACTTCGCATCCTTTAAGGACATGTAGGTATATCCTAACTTCATTAGATGAAGTATCGTCGGTATTTTAACTCTTGAGTCTTCGTTGAATTTCATTTAATTATTTCGATTTCTAAAGATATCTAATCCATTGGTATTGGGTATTTATCATGAACAAACACATCACGATATGCCTCAATAGTCTGCCAAAACTGATAGGCCACTCCTAACCCAACAAAAACGTATAACGCTGGTCCAGTTGTCATATCAAAAATGGGGACGACTATTATAGCAGCTAGTAGTGCAATGGTATATCCAATTCTTTTTGATTCACCCTTTCTAAATTTGAACCAACGGTATTTCCTAAGTTCTTTATTCATGTTATGCAGCTTCAACACTTTTTGAATCCTTTTATCAAAAAAGAACTCCAGCGCTCCCAAATTTTCTGGATATAGATATATACAAGGTCTATTATTGAGTTTATATACTCTCTTTTTCTCTTTGTATCGATCTTTATCAATGTGCCAATAACCGTCGTATTCAACCAAGATATTGTAGTCTGTAAGTTCAAAATCTGCTACTCGAAACTTTTTACTGTCTCCTTTTAGATTATGGATTTCGACTTGCTTGTTAAACTTGATATCAGTAAAGTAAAAGAAATCAGCAATGAATTCTTCGCCTTCAGATTCGACGTGTTTGAATGATGTGTTTCCATTATTCTTTTCATTACAAGAATAACATCGTTCATACTTAGAGTCAATTACCACTCCACAATCGGTACAATATGTTTCGGTTTCAGTTTTCAAAGTTACTTTCTCTCATACTTGTTGTATTTAATTCGGGAAGAGCCGTTCATTTTCATAGAACTCTTTACGCCGCTCATCGCTATATTCCCATCGAGCCCTTTCAATTTCGATATTATTCTTCAAGCTAGCATAATAATTAACGAGCTCCGTTTCTTCCTGAATAGATGCGATTGCAATAGCTCTTTCCAGTGCCTCGATTGCCTGCTTCGATTTACCATCGGAATATAAATGTCGGGCATAAGACTCCCAGGCCATGGACACACTATTGTGATCATAACGATTCAAGGTCGAGGTCATATTTAATGTATAGTACAGGTCGCTATCCCGCGTTTGATAAATGGCAAAACACAATGTCATCATCACAATCGCAAACCATTGTCGGACTTTCAATTGCTTTTTCTCATTGAAGTGCATCAATAAGCCTATGGCCATTAAACCAACCATCAACACCAGCACCCTATCCGCCCACTGCCAAAACTGCAAGCGAAAGATGAGATAGATAACTGCTGCCATTACGGCTGCATCCAGCATTCCCTTCGATGCACGTTTGCGTACAAAGCCTTGAATGATCATGATGAGTCCCGAGATCATTGCTATTAAACCCGTGAAGACTAAACCTACTCCTCCACCCGGCCAGTGTCGGTTTTTCATAAGCAGAAAAAGAATGAAAAGTCCGAATACGATCCAGCGCATAACATCTCCGAAGTCACGTTTCTTTTCGTTCTTTTCTTCAGTCGTTTTATCTAATAGTTCTTCCATTATTTAATCTTCGTAACCACACAACCTCAAGCCTTCTTCTTTCGCTTCTTCCAGCTTCAAGGGTTTGATACCGCTAGTACAGCGTTTCATGGCGGAGCATTCTTTTGTTAAGTGATAGACTTCGGTTTTGCCGTTGTTGCAGATGAATACATTCGAGGCCTGAGGCTCTCGAAGGCCGCCTTCAGTCGAGTCACCCTTCGTCACTTCGAGTGACCTCAGTGGCCTCAGGGTTCCATCACTTCCAGTGAAGGATAGCGTGAAGGCTATAACGAGGAGGAATAGGAGTTTTTTTATCATTTTTTAAGTGGCTTAATGCAGGGGTTAATGCTGCGCATTTCTCTTGCAGGAGGCAATTTAGTGATTCTAGGGGTTATTGGCAATACGTGAATACCCTTATTTGCTACTTTTTGGCATTTACACATGGGTTTGATGAGCCTCCCCCTCTGTCCCCCTCCAAAGGGGGAAGGTTTAGTTCTTGCCTATGAGTCCATTTCCCCCTTCGGAGGGGGATTAAGGGGGAGGTCGGAGCTAAGACACGCCATGGCTTCTCCCCTTGAGGGGAGATCGAGAGGGGTGACAATATTTCCCTTTACTAAGTCACCCCTATAAGTCCCCTCAAGGGGACAAAAAATACGCATAAGCAGTTTGACTGTTAGATGCGCCTAGGTACGATCTTACCGGGATCGTTGAGATGTTGGCTTCGAGAGCCTCAGCCAACGATTAATAACTGAGGACACTGAGGCGCGGTTTTAATTTCCCTAATGATGCCGGAATAAACAAAGCATTTGTGTTGGGATAAGCTAAGAACAATTGAATGCTAATTAAAATAAGTCTTCACAGCAAATTGGTACTGCTCCATAAAGATCTCTTTCAGAGCCGTAATGTTATTCTGCTCGTAGAAAAGTAACATCGCTTTTTTATAATCCGTCGAGTCAACCGTTCTAAAGGAAAGCGGACAATGATCCTCGTTGATGAGTATCGCATTGGAAACGATTCTTGCTGTTCGTTTGTTACCGTCCGAAAAAGCCTGTATGTAAGAGATTACAACTAAAAGCAACAGTGCCTTTTCGAAAACACTTTCACGTTGATTAACAAGCGTACACATCGCTTCTATCGCTTCTTTGATCTGAAATTCGTTGTCCAATGGTTTGTAGTTGGTGCCGGTAATGCGCACGAGACCACTGCGAATGTTGGGATCAATATGCAAGTTCTTTGTCAGAATTCGATGGATCTCTTCCAATTTGCTAAGACTGATCGGGGCTATGTAGTTCGGCTCGTCGAGAATGTAATCCATTGCGTCCTTATGATTCAGTAGCATGATCGCCTCTTCCTTTTTCTTGCCAACGGCTTCCTTTTGCTCCTTGATCAGTGCTTCAGTCTCCAATAAGGTATAGGTGTTCCCCTCTATCTGTGAAGATTTCCAACTCAGATCGATCGACAAGCGTTCCAGTTCAGTTCGATACTCATTCGTGGATAACTTGCTGATATTACTTCTGTATTTGTTGTGGATTTCATGCAAGTCCCTGAGTTCATCTGCTGTAAAAAGATCCACCTGTGGCAGTACCTCGGTGAGCAGATCGATATCGAAACGCTCGATGATTTCGCGATCGTCTTGTTCGATAGTGAAGTAGCGCTCCATATTGATCGGTGCGAACAGCTTAAAAGAAGGATCGATCAGATAACGGGTTCCCCTGCCTCTGCCGATGGTTCTTAGCCGGTGCTTTTTAACCAAATCCGTCAGATTTCGCTTGACTGTTACCAACTCTACCCCCAGCTCCAATTGTTCGTGGATCTGTGAGGACGATAATCCCGGATTTTGAGCTACAAATTCCAGGATTCGACGGCTATTTTCATCTTTTGCTTTGCTCATCCTTGATCAATTTAATTTGAATTTTGCGTCTTACGTATCGCTTCTCAACTAATTTACGTATCAAAATTCCTATATAATGATACGTATTTTTATTATAAATGATACGTATTAGGGTAAATTTTTCCCGTATATCCATGTAAATACATATCATTTAGATCCTATTTACGTATCAATTCTGTCTAAAAATGATACGTATTTTCGGTAAAAGTGATCTGTAAAAACGAAATTATCCTCTTCTACATGTATGTTTCCGACTCAAGCCGTCAGGCTTATCACTCACCCACTCATATCCCTGTGCAAGAGCGTCTCGTTCCAGAATGCGCTGATCATCGTATTTGGGGTCGGTTTGATCCGGGTCGCTGAGGAAGAGAAATTCTCCTTTTGTTAACCACGAAAAACCAAAGAATACGAGTGCGGCAAATTCCATCATGTAGATGAAGAAGCCTCCTTCTCGCTGCAATACAAAAATGAATATGGCCATCGCCAGCAGACAAGCGATAATTCCCGCACCGCAAATGATGTAGATCACACTTCGCATTCGGGCCTTCGGTGAAATATAGATTGACCCTATAAACACGTATTCCGTATCACAGGAGTCATAGCGATAAATCTTACCGCATTTCTTCTTGGTGAATAGAAAGAGTGAAAAGAAGGCAAAAATACTGAAGAGCGCAGCCGCAGCTGGCAAATGAAAATCACTTCGCCATAAGTTATCAGCACAAGGGTCAACTCCATACTCCGGAAATGTCGGACATAAAGCCACGACAAAGGCGCAGAGCCCTGCCCCATTGGCCAGCCAATCATCTACTTTGGAATAT
>JASBTZ010000010.1 GCA_030148165.1 Bacteroidota bacterium | reverse complement strand
CAGTAGGACTGTTTCCATATGTGCCCTATATAGAAACGGACGAAAGCAAGAAAAAACCAACACAGGAGATCGAGCCAATGCGTCATGTTACGAAGGACTTCCACACCGTTGGCAACAACCGCTATACCAATATTCATTTTGATGTATGGGGGTACAATTCATCAAAACAGACGACTGTAGTTATAGAGAAGAACGGACTCAACTATCATCTGTTTGGTTCAACTGAAACACGCTTCCTCTCGCCGGATTCTACTTTCTCGGGTGGAACCACCTTTCAGGCCATAATCAACGACCTCGAATACAACAAGATTGCAGCAATTAACGAGGAAGTGTTTGGTAGAAAGGGAATCGACCACTGGATCGAATACAACCAAAAAAAGAAGGACGCAACAGAATTGAAGATTGAAAAGAAAGAAAAGGAATATTCAGACATGGGTTATAATCCGATAACCACCTCGCCTAAACCCTCTGGTAAAGTAAAGCGATCCAAAAGAAAAGCAGTTCGCAAAGGCTCCGGTTCAGGGTCATTTGATGGTACACCGACAACAGAATCTAATCGCAAAACTAGAAAGAAGATGCAAAGCGACATCGTTCATCTGTATGACATTTTTGAAAGTTATAAACGGAAAATAAAAGAGCTGGAGATCAGAAAGCAGGAGGCTTTGGACCAGATGGCGCGTTATCAACTAAAATTAGATCAATACAAGCTATTAATGGGATATCGCTGGGCTTCATTTAAAGAGTATAATGGCCTTTATGTTTTCGAGGATTCTTCAACCTTTGATATCCGTACACAGGAATTCCAATTTCTACCTACTGATTCTACCGAGGTATTTGAAGTTAGATTAATAGCCATTCCGGAATCATCACTTTCGAAGTCTGCTGATGAGGTAATGCTACATATCAATGTAATGGACGCAAAACCTGATTACAATGCTCGCGTTAATCTGGATCTGGTAGATGTGTTTGACTCCGATAAATGGGAACTAAAACAGAATCTTTTTACCGATGAAGACAGTGTTGCCGTTCAAGTATTCTTCGAAGGATTATTGGATCGTGACGTTCCATTCTGTGTCGTAGCCAGGGGTGAAGGTGTCGGGAAATGGGATGGTGTTCACACGGTTAAAGATTACAATGCAGAGGAGCTGAATACTTATCCTGGAAATCCTCAAAAAACGAAGATGGACAGTACATTTCAACGCTTAAGAAAATCTGAACTTTTAATTCATATAGATAGAGACATATGTTTGGAAATCAATTCTTTCACTGATCCGGTAAAATCAAATATTTCTGTTACTAACAGCTACATCTCTGATGCCATGAATAAATATGGCTTGAGTAAAAATGACATCCTTTCGGCTTACAGAACAGCAGCGATTCTGGCAAAAGCAAAAAGTGAATTAAATGTCCTCGCCGGGAAGTTTTTGAGTCGTGAAGATGCCAAGGTGGTAATCGATCGTCTGAATAAAGAAATTGAAAAAGCGAAGGTCAGCGTTGGTCCTACTTCACTAAAACTGGAACTATTAAATTAATAGGTCCTTTCGAAAAACTCTGACTTAAAATTCACCAGATAAACTTGTTCTGTTGCTCGTGTCAATGCAGTGTACAACCAACGGAAATAATCAGCATCCAACATTTCATCCGTCAGATAACCCTGATCAATATAGACATGCCTCCACTGACCTCCCTGAGATTTATGACATGTCACTGCATAGGCATACTTTACTTGCAAAGCATTGAAGTAAGGGTCTTTTAGAATTGCGTCGTAACGATCTCTTTTATTGGTCAGATGGAAATAATCCTTTTCCACTTCATAGAAGAGTTCTTTCATACGATCCCGAGATAAGGAGGGTCCTTCTGTCAATAAAACTTCTTTATTAACGATCAGTTCGAGTTCTCCTACATCTTCAAAATCCGGGAACACCACCAATAAGCGGGCGAAATTGAAGCCATAATGAGATTCATTGGCCAGAATTCGCTTAACAACCATTAATTCTCCGTTGGCTATAAAGCCCATTTTTGACTGGTCATCCTGCCAGAAGTAATTGTTTTTAACTACCATCAGACAATCTCCAACACATAGCTCCTCCTCGTACCATAAGATCCTACCACGAATATGCTGATTGTACTTGTTCGCCTGTTTATTCGAACGAGTAATGATAATCGTATCATCTGTTCCACACTTATCATAACTACTTTCTATTCTCTCCTGAAGCTCGGAACCTTCGATACGCAACAGATCACCTTGTCCTGACAACTGAAATTTCGGATAATCCTGCCAATCCACCGATCTCAACAAAGTAGCATTATATAGAATTTCCGAGTCTTCTGCTTGTCTCAGTACCTGGTCTAAACGAAAATCTGAAATCTTAAGCGACGGATAGTTTTGCTTCATATACTGCTTATTCAATGCAGGGGAATAGTCACTTCCCACAGGAGGCAGCTGCCCTTCATCCCCCAGGAACAGCATACGACAGCCAACACCACCATATACATACTCCAGAAGATCTTCCAATAAGCTTCTCGCATTCACATTGCCGTCTTTTGCCAGGGTATAATCACCGATCATAGAGCATTCATCGACGACAAAAACCGTGTTCTTAGTTAAGTTAGGCGCCAGACTTAGCGATGAATACGGATCGACCGAGGACTTACGACGATAGATCTGTTTATGGATCGTATAAGCTGATTGTCCGGCACTTCTCCCCAATATTTTAGCCGCTCTTCCCGTTGGTGCCAGCAAGACAACCTTTACTTTCATCTTCCTCAATGCCCTCACGAAAGCACCTACCACACTGGTTTTACCGGTTCCGGCATAGCCCGTTAATATAAAGAGCTCTTTCTCATTTCTGGAACGCATAAAGTCCTCTAAACGATGAAAAAGATCGCCTTGATCTTGTGTTGGATCCAATTTAAAAGCCTGGATCAGCTGCTGTTGAAATTGAGAATTCGACATACTTTGAATGAAATCAAAAGTACCAAAGATTCGTTCATTTTAGCCATTGAGTGAAGGGTTAAAAAAAATGATTGTATGACAGCCGACAATATTCAAAAAATTGTAGTTTTGTTTTCATCAAATTGAATTACCACGTTATGAACAGTAAACTTTCAATGCTTCTCAAAAAATACTCTGTCCCTACTTTGTTTTTCATCGTAGGCTTGATCGTTATCATTATCGGTATTACAAAAAATCAGGATGCGACTTTCATGATGGCAGCAGTTTTATTGTTCGCAGCTGCGTTACTAAGCATTTTGTACAGTACTGGGAAATTAACAACAAAGATTGCATATGTCGTTGGCATAGTAGCAGGAATAGGTGCTTTGGTTGCTTTTTACATGTCAGGAGATCAGATCATCGAGATGACTCAGTATCTGAAAGATCGTGACCAATGTAAAGCACTTGCAATTCAAAACTTACAGGATATCAGAACAATCCAAAAGAATTATGCAGAACAAAACGGCGTCTATATAGACAACTGGGACGATCTAATCGATTTCACGAAGAATGGTAAGATCAACTATGTTGAGAAGAAAGGGCAAGCACCTGATACATTCATGATTAGGGCAGAGCACCTTTACCTAGTTGAAATTGGATTACATGAAAAGGGGCATCCTTACGGTAATGAGAAAATTTCTGAAATAGAAGCCTACCATTTTTCTAAATGGCCCGAAGGACCAAATTACGAGCGATTCTACAAAGACTTTGTTAGAGACACCACTCCGGCAAGTCTGCTTGAAAGGTTATTTGAAAATGAATCTTACGTTAGAAGTCGTGAAGTAGCGGGGTTCCCCACGTTTTCACCGGATTCTCTTCCTTTTATTCCTTTTACAGGAGCAAGGGAGAAATGGTTAATAGAAACAGCTGACTCTGTTATGATGGGTGATGTCAAAGTTCCTGCACTTCGGGTATCAGGTACTCTACCATTTGCAGAGCTTCCGGGAAGAAAGCGTATCAAAATGCACTTTGGATCGCTTACAACGAATGATCTGGACGGATCCTGGGAAGAATAAATCATGGCTACACATCTTGCCGCGGAGGCAAATACTGACTTTATACGCTTATTCAAGCTTCGAGATGGCATTGTAATTAATTCCATTGAATTACCCATTGCCGGAAACAGCGCTGAAGCTAAACGTAAGTCGACGGAGGAATTATTGGAATCGACCAATTTCGTGAGTGATGAATATGATGATTACTCTTTAGCCTGGTCGGGAAACCGTTCTACATTAGTTCCGAGTAATGTTTTCAGTGATTCGAAGCCGGAAGAACTATTCAAACTGTGCTTTGGAGAGAACGAAAATGATCAGGAGGTGGACTACAATCGAATTTCTGAGCTTAGTGCTGTAAACCTCTATGAAGTACCGAACTGGATCAAATCAGCCTTCGTATTAAAGTTTCCACGAATTATCCTTCAGCATACTGGTTCCCATGTAGTACGTGCTGTAGTTGACAAAGATGCATTCTATCTGAAAGCAACGATTGTATTATTTGAGAACACCTTCCTGCTAACATTGACCAAGCATAATAAACTTGAATTCTACTCTTATTTCGATTATTCCACGGTGGAGGATGTAATCTACCATCTGTCATTCGCCCTTCAGCAGAAAGAATTGGGAAATGAAAAAGGATCGTTGGAAATAGTTACCGGTCTCCGATCAAATGAAGAATTGGCTAAAGAGGTACAAAACATGTATCAGCGTATTGACCTGCTTTCAGCGCTTGACTTCAGAGCAGTGGATGACTTTATTGCTAAATCGCAGCTGTTGTGCGTATAATCAGAGGCCGATTTAAAACCCGAAGATATACAGCCCCAAAGGGCTTTCCCTCTCGTCCTACCACGGACTTTGCCAAGGAGGGTTTATTCAATATCCTCGAAAATCAACTTTCATTCGGAGAACTGAAGATTCTTGATCTTTGTGCCGGCACAGGAAACATCAGCTTTGAATTTCTCTCAAGAGAAGCTGGGCAAGTAACAGCAGTCGACAACAATTTTAAGTGTATTGGTCACATTAAACACATGGCTGAACATTACGATTGCAAAAACGAGATTCGAATTGTCAAATCAGATATTATCAAGTTTCTATCTACATGTGAGGAACAATATGATCTGATTTTTGCCGATCCACCCTATAATTTTGATCGATACGAGGCTATCGCTGAAGAGGTTTTCAATAGAGGGCTTTTGGCGAATGAAGGAACCCTCATTATTGAGCATGGAAAAGAAACAGACCTGCAAAACATAACCCATTTCGCTTTTCTACGTAAATTTGGTAATGTACAGTTTAGCTTTTTCAATTAAACGAACAACATGAAGAAAATTGGTCTTTTCCCGGGTTCATTTGATCCTTTTACAAAAGGACATGAGGCTGTTGTACACAAAAGCCTGGATCTATTTGACGAGGTAATAATCGGTATTGGTATCAACAGTCGAAAGACATATCTCTTCGATATAGAAAAGCGTGAAGGTCACATCAAAGAACTTTTTAAGGATAAACCTGCTGTCCGTGTTGAGCGATTTCAAATGCTAACTGTAGATTTCTGCAAAGAAATCGGGGCAAACTTCGTTATACGCGGACTTAGAGATTCCAAAGATTTTGAGTACGAAAAATCAATCGCGCATATGAACTTTACCATTTCCGGAATCGAAACCGTATTCTTTATAACAGACCAGAGCTATTCTGCAATAAATTCGTCAATTATACGTGAGATCTATATCAATGGTGGACCCATTGACGCCTTTGTAACGAAGCCCGAATTGCTCGTTTAAGAAGTGTGGTATAATTCGTGTTATACTTGTGTAAAGCAATTTAACAGCATGCAACAAAGATTTCTCCTTATATTACTTTTATTGCTGCAGCAGAGCACTGGTTTTGCGCAGAATGTCACCATTAAAGGTATTGCACCAGCCTATGTAGGGAAATCCATCGAGCTCTATAGTATTCAGGACTACATAACTTATCGATTGAAGCGAATCGCGACAACACAGGTTAAAGAGGACAGTACATTTATATTTCTTGCTGACGTTCCGATTACTCAGAAACTAATTATTAAATCGAACAACAATAGCGGCTTCATGTATGTACAGCCAGGATCTAAATACAGCGTTTTCTTCCCCGAAAAAGACAAGTTCGACCCTTACAAGCGAAATGGGAATCAGGTAGAAGTTGCCTTTTATGATCTTGATAGCACAGATATTAATTACAAGATTCTTGGGTTTCAACGTTGGGTGGATCATTTTATAGGTAACTATTATTACCTGAAAGATGCGAAACCAATTGAATTCGCCGAAAGCATGGATCGTTTCAAAGCCAATGTGGAAAAGGCTTACAAAGACGATACGAGTACTTATCTAAAGACATTCGTCCGGTTCACGATCGCTTCGCTGGATAATATTCAGAATATCGCTCAAAGGAACCGCTACGAAAAGCACGATTTCTATATCAAGCACACACCAGTTCAATACAACAATGATGCTTATATGGAGTACATCACTGATTTCTATCAAAATTTAATTCCACGACTAAAGAGCGAAGTGAACGAAGAGGTCTATCAGGGAATATTGAGAGGAAGCCCCACCCTAATCATGAATGCACTAGGTAAAGAATACACGCTCATTAACGTGCGTATACGCGAAATGATGATGGTTAAGGCCTTAGCAGATGTGTACTATAGTGATGACTACCCCCAAACGAATATTCTAACCATCATGGATAGTATCAGCGAACACGCACTGTTTGAAGCGAACAAGGTTATTGCCTCAAACCTGAAGTTTAGGCTAACAGAACTCGTGCCTGGCGGCAAGGCCACGAATTTTGTTTTCAAAATGGACGACAAAACGGTTACCCTTCAAAGTTTCCAGGGAAAACATTTGTACATACATGTTTTTGACCCGGAGATTCTCGATAACACAAAAGAGCTGGAGCTTCTCAATGACATCTACGAGCGCTATGGCAACTACATACAATTCGTCTCTATCTGTAAAAAAACGGATGAAACAAGTAAAGAAAGAACTGAATTGCTCGCTTCGATTCCATGGGACGTCTATGAATTAGATCCTGACAATTCTTTCTGGGATAATTACCGCATATCAAGCACCCCTCACTATGTGTTAATCGATGCTACAGGACACGTAGTAGCTAGTCCTGCTCTGGGACCTACCCCGAATGGTCAGTATGAAACAATTGACAAAACATTCTTCCACATTCGGAAAAGCATTGAAGGCTCGAGATAATTAATATTCCATACGGGATTTTCTTTTTGTTAATTTTGTCTTCAATAGTTGAGAGACAATGCGATTCAATCTATCTGAAATTACCGAATTAATACGGGAAAGACGTACCATCTATCCGGAGCAGTTCAGTGAGCGTAAGGTTCATAAAGAACAAGTTGAACTTATTCTGAATAATGGACTTTGGGCGCCTACTCACGGTAATACGCAACCCTGGCGATTCAAGGTGTTCATGGAAGATGGCCGTCAAAAATTAGCGGACTTCCTAAGTGAAACTTATTTAAAACTAACACCTGTCGAAAATCAAAACGATCAGAAGCTGGCAAAAATGTTGACGCGGCCAATGCGCGCATCAGTAGTGGTTGCGGTATGGATGGAAAGACAAAAGGAAGAAAAGATTCTGGAAATTGAAGAAATTGAAGCAGTAGCATGTGCTATTCAAAATATGCACCTGACTGCAACCGCCTACGGACTAGGTGGATTCTGGTCAACACCAAAGCTCATATACACTCCAGAGATGAATGAATTCCTGGGCATTGGTGATAAAGACAAGTGTCTCGGCCTTTTCTATATTGGCTATCCTGAAATTGAATGGCCGAAAGCTCATCGTAAACCGCTGGAATACTCTACAGAATGGATAACCCAGTAGACCATATTGTTGATTTAGGACTTGTCAATTATATCAAGCATCCTACAAACCCAAATTACATTGTTTTTCGCTTTGCCGATCATCATCGCGCAGATTCATTCGAGGCAATGCTTATCGAAAAAGAGATTTGGTTTGAAAAAGAAAAACAGGAAGGAAGAACCAATAAAGTGTACATTCTCTTTGGCGTCCATAAGAATGACTACAACATCACGATGCGGATCAATTATGATGTTGAAGCAAGGCACAAGCAACGATTTATACGTCCACGCGGACTTCGTTATGGACTAATCGTCGGATCTATCATCATCATGACCCTAGCCGTATTAGGGTATTGTAATCAGCAGGGAAAGCTCAATTCAATCAATAATACAAACCAGCCACTAATTGATGGGCATTTATCAGAATAATGTTTTGTATCTATCGTTAGTCAATCCAGTGAAAAGATTACTCGTCATATTATGCTGTTTGATGACCGGATTTTCCTACGGTCAGGTTCAAAAGGAGAAAGTACCTTCGTATTTTGGATTTCAAATACGTCCGGTCTTCCCTACTCAATTTATTGGTGATCCTGAATTATCGTTGCAAGGCGAAGGCTTCGAAACGACGCTAAGTCAAAAAATGGGGTTTGGATTCGGGGGAACAGTTAGAGCTGGCCTCACAGAGTTAATCGCTTTTGAAACCGGGATCAACTACACGCAAAGAAACTTTGATCTGACGATGGCGTATCCTGACTCCGCATCTTATGCAACAGATACGCTTACATTCATTGAATATGATATTCCCCTAAACATATTGATGTATATCAAGATGTCAGAACAATGGTATGCTAATGCATCCCTCGGGTTTCTGTTAACGTTTAAACCAACAGATATCGGGGCTTTTAATCAGCCAGGTGGTCAACATTATTACAAACATACTGGTCTTACCAGATCAAAATTGGGATTTGACGTCAATGCCAATATTGGCTTCGAATTGCGTACTAAAAAAAGCGGTTTCTTTTACCTGGGTGGTTCAGGACGTGTTCCACTATCACCGCTCTTCGACCTGGTAGCAGATTACATTTATGAAGGAAACACAACGCGTCTAGTAGGTGAAGTGGATGGGTCATTCCTTTCAATAGATTTCAAATACTTCTTTCCAATCATTAACAACAAAGGCAAACAATTCACCAAGGCACCGATCGAATAATTTCGGAATGATATTTGGAATAAAGAGTCATATGAAAACATCCCGCATCGTCATATCATTCGCTGTTTTAGCCTTATTAATGAGCTCATGCAATAAGTCAATTTCTTATGAGTCCTTGCATGAAAAGGTTATTGGTAGCTGGTCCGTTGCAGAAGTAACATTTCGTCAGGAAGGAACCATGCAAAGAAAAGATGTCACAGAGAACTGGGATCAATACACCTTTACTTTTAATTATGACGAAACGTGTAATATTCACGATTCAGATACAGGAATTGATTATCCGGGATACTGGTACATCGATCAATACTGGACCGGTTCTGACGATGATGCTGAACGCAAACAGGATCTAGTGTTTCAGGTATTTGATCTTAATTCAGAGAATGACCGGACTTTTCGTTGGAAAGAAGCCTACGCTAACAATCGGAAGTTGCAGGCAAGAGAAACAAAGAATGACGGGGTTTACAAGTTCAAATTAATGAAGAACTGATTCATCAATCAACGTTACCCACAACGATATTTTACCATTATCCATTCTGGGCCAAATTGGTCTGATTACACCATTGACCGCATCGATATTGAGGTAATCGCCAAAGAAAACTTTCGCGTCTGGAAGAAAGGGTTCATCATTGATACGATACTCTGTAAAAGTATTTCCTCCATTCTTCGAGCAGGCTATGTAGACATCCGTTAGATTATTATCGTAGTTCCGTCGATCGTAATACACGAAATAAAGATAGCCTGTTGATTGATCAACCGTCATCCAGGTGAAGAATTGATGATTCTTACTTTCGTCCTGATTCACTCGAATTGGATCGGACCAGCTCTCCCCTCCGTCCTTCGAAACCATGAGCCAGGAATCACTGTTATCTTCTCCATTGCGGAGATCACACCAGTTTAAATACAGGTTTCCGCGATTAGGGCCATCGCTCAAATCACATTTCAGAATCGGTAATCCATTTGCACGGTAGACTCCGGGAATATCAAATGTCCAGCCACCTACATGCTCTTCAATCAATTGTTCCTGTCTTAACCAGGTAGCTCCTCCATCCATTGATTTTTGAAATACGAGACCGTTAGGTCCTGTCCAGGTAACATATAATTCACCGTTAGGTCCTACCGCCGGAACAGCACCTTCAACAGTGTCATCGCCATCTTTACAATCTCCTCCAAACTTCGATATTCTCATTGGCTCACTCCAGGTAGCTCCCTGATCTTTCGATTTAGAAAAAACGATGATTGAAGTATCTTCGGGATTACTCGAATCGTATTTATCGAATTGAGTCCAGGTCATATAAAGCTCGTTGTTTTGAGGGTTAACAACGACCCATTGCTTGTCTTGTACTTTAGTTCCATTTGGATTCGGAAAAGTTCCTTCATCAAATTTACCGCAAACCTTATCCGTTTTCTGACAAACAATGCGATCCAGGTGGCTCGTCTTAGAGTAACTTGCTAAGTGGAAATAATACAAGTATCCTGCGGTATCAAAAACCAAAACCGGATCACCGTATACGCCGTACTTACTTTTAAGTGTCTTACTTTTCCATCGTTTACCACCATTCTTTGAATAGTAATAATCCGAAAGTACAGACCCTGCGGCCATTATTTTAGGGTTTTTCGGATCGATAGCAATGGACGGTTCTATTTGGGATGGCTCATAAATGGCGCCCTTTGGTAGTTTTAGACGAACACTTTTAAAATCACTCTGTGCTGTTAAGCTGAAACTAACAGTAATAAATCCAATCAGGGCTAATCTAATCATCCGTTCGTAACCAATAGTTCAATAATTTATCGCTCTTCTTATCTGTGCTAATCCGATAGGAGAATTTCGGTTGTTCGTATGTGCCAACTACTATCTCAGTTGAAAACAACTGATCCTCCCGGGCTAATAACACTTCAATGCGATCGCCTTCCGCTACGGTACTGAAATAATCTTCCAATCCTTTTTGCTCAGCCCGCAAACCATTTACTCCAACAATTTCATCGCCAACACTTATTCCAGCGTTTTCAGCAGATGAACCTCGTCGTACACTCTTCACTATTGTCTTACCTCCCTTCGACTCCAGTCCTACTCCTACACTTGGTTCTTCTTTACCGATATAATTTACAGAAACTCCCAGGCTAGAGAAGTACTCTCTATAAGGCGGAATGGAAGTACCATTGATATACTTCGCCCAGAATTGATCGAGGTTTTCAGCCAAAAACGCTTCGAGCTCTTTTTTAAATTCCTCCTCTGTAAATCCACGACCGGCATCCAGATAAAATCTTTTGTACAGGTGCTGCATGAAATCATCCAGGCATTTTGATCCTTTATATTTCTTGATGATCATGGCATCAATCAGAGCAGCAATTACCGCTCCTTTAGGGTAGTAGGAGATCGTTGTGTTCCTGCTATTCTCATTCGGACGATAGGCTTTGATCCAGGCATCAAAACTGGCATGAGCCACTGGCTGTACACGAGCACCGGGTGTACCTTCGACATAATTTAAGGAGCTAAATAATCTTTTCAGGTAATCTTCCTGAGAATAATATCCTGCCCTTCTCAATAATAGCTCATCATAATACGAGGTAAAACCTTCCATGACCCACAGCAGGCTGGTATAAACCTCATTGTCATAGTCAAACGGTCCCAATTCTTTAGGTCTTAATCTCTTTACATTCCACAGATGAAAATACTCGTGTGCAACCAGTGAAAGAAAGCCAATGTACTTTCCTCCCTGGTAAGACCAGCGATTCACACTTAAAACACAGGAATTGATATGTTCCAATCCTCCTTGAGCATCGGCTACATTGTGAATGATGAACGTATATTTCTTGTTCGGATTATGACCAAACACATTTGTCGCAGACTCGATAATTCGCGTCATATCCCGTTTCAACATGCTCGCATCAGCGTTAGAGGGACCATACATAGCTACTGTATGTTCAACCCCTGCAGCTTCGAATGAAAACACGTCGTGATTTCCAATTTCGATCGGGCAATCGATCAATTGATCATAGTTCTCAAATACAAATGCCTTGCTCCTATCATTGGTCACTCCTTCGCCTTTCTCTTCTAACGATGTGGTGATCTTACTGAATGTCTGAAAAGGATAAACTTCAACGATTCCTCCTTTGTCTTTGTATCCATCTACATACATAAAGACTCCTGAACCGCTCACAAATCCATGTGTTAAATCCAAAAAGCTAGTACGCACAGATACTTCGAAAGCGTACACTTCGTATTCAATTAAAATTTCTTTTGCCTTTTCTGCATTGATCAACCAGGTATTTTTATCCGTCTTGATTGCTTTGGACGTGTTGCCGTCAATCATTGTTGTTACCTGATCAACGTTTTTAGCGAATTCCCGAACAAGATATGATCCAGGGGTCCAAACAGGCATTTTGATGTGAAGTGTCTCCTGATCAAAATCCTTTAAGCGCATGGTAACGTGATAATAATGGTTCTGCGGCTTCGGCATTCTCAACTCGTAAGTAATTGACTGTGACCAAACAAGAGAGGTTACAAGTGATAAGAACAGTACAATTGAATATTTAAGCATAAATTTGTATTTTTCCATTAAGTAAATACTTGCATTTAAGATGCATGAAAATACAATTTTTAAAACGAATAGAATGCCTAAGTTCACTCTCCTTTTACCACTCGTATTAATTCTAATCACCTCATGTGTACAGGAGGGCGAAGACTCGACTAATGAACAGGGCGACAACGTAACCGAACTGCAGAACCAGATTGCTCAACTGGAATTGGAGAATTCATTAAAGGATTCTGTTATCAACGAATCACTTGCATTTTTTAATGAGATCAAGTCGAATCTGGAGGCTATCGGCATTAGAAAAGATCAGATCAAAGCTATCTCTGAAGACCCTGAACTTACCGGAGACGATAAGCAGTGGATCATGGAAGAAATCAGAAGAATCAATTTTCTTCGAGAGGAGAATGCGAGAAAGGTTAAACAATTGAATGATCAAATCAAGTCGAGTGGCATAAAGATCGCGGAGCTGGAGATAATGATTGAATCATTATTGAAGGACATTCAATGGAAAGATGAGCAAATCAATTTGCTTCAATCTGAACTGGATGTTTTGGATAAGGAATATTCAAGATTGTTTGACGCCTACCAGGAACAAGCCTTTCAGGTAGAACAGCTCACTGAAAAAATGAACCGTGTTTATTATGCTTATGGCACTTCTGAAGAGTTAAGCAATAATGAGGTAGTTGAGCGAAAAAACGGATTCATTGGTCTGGGAAGAAAAACGGAATTGAAAGATGATTTCAACGAAAAATACTTCTCTCCCCTTGATGCGTCAAAAACCAAGTCGATCAGAATCGTAGGTAAAAACCCGCATTTCATTACGGATCATCCAACAAAATCTTACGAGTTGGTTGAAAATGGCGCAGGTAGCATTATTAATATCCTCGATCCATCTGAATTTTGGAAGATTTCAAAATATCTAGTTGTCGTTGTTGACTGATATGACTGACACCTCAAATTCACCAGATAGCAATATTAGGAAGACACCTTTTCAGAGTCCTGTTCCATTCATTCTCAAGATTCGAAACTTAATATTTGGCAAGAAAAAGCCAGATATGTATACACGCATTACCTTTTACATTAATCTTTTGATCTGGGTTACTTTCTTCAGCTGGAGTATCCTTTCATATTTCGTTATCAACTCACGTCACATGATTTTCGAACAGAAAGGTTTATCTGTGGAATACATACTTTTCAGGCGCGGAGAGCAGCTGGGTTACGCCAGGGGGGAATTTATGGAGCGATTACTCACCTACCATTCGATCGGTATCATCTTATGGGGATTTGTGTTTTTAGGCTTAATCTTGTTGTATAGAAAGAAGCGTCTATTTGTGTACTTCAGTCTGTTACCCATCATCCTTTATCTGTTGATGACTATCTTCTATATCAGTTGGGATTATTTTATGGAGGACACGACCAATTACGATAAAATAGCCTTGTTAGTAGCCATTTCCAGCTTAATCATTCATTCCTATATGATCAAGAACGAATTGCGAGGTGGTTCTATTAGCTTTTTTGGAGAGGCGACAGATGATGAAGAATCTTCTGAATAGTTTCGGCATTCTGCTCATCACGACCGAGAGTAAAATCCGCAAGATGATAGTACGGTTCCCTTTCAGCTAGTTTGTTTTCGACGTAGCTTAGCAATTCATCTTCAGATAAACCAGCAAGCAATGGCCGTTTGGTTTTAGACTGGACTAAACGATGAACCAATTCTTTCGGACTTCGTTCCAAATAGAAGGTAGTTCCCAATTCATTAAGCATTTCCATATTCTGACCAAAGCAGGGCATCCCTCCTCCTGTTGCCAATACGAATGCTGTTTCATCATATAATGGTTCTATAAACTGTCGTTCGATTTCACGGAAATGAGATTCTCCGTAACGCGTAAATAATTCTCCAATAGATTGTTGGTATCGTTTTTCGATGTCGGAATCAGAGTCAATAAAAGCTACATTAAGCTTGCTTGCGAGCTTTCTGCCAAGTGTACTTTTCCCACACCCCATAAATCCGACTAATATAACCCGTTCCATAACTCAAGGATTCTCGCTTATATAAAGTTACGGAAAATCTGGCGAAGTCATAAATAAATCATCCTGCGACAAATAGGTGGTAAACTCAAAAAAAGTAAAACAAAGGGTTGATAAAATCAATGAAACATCTATATTTGCACTCGCAAAAGCGGTTAGATTCCGTAGCTCAGTTGGTAGAGCAACGCCCTTTTAAGGCGTGGGTCCTGGGTTCGAGCCCCAGCGGGATCACAACGAAGGAGTTCAGTATTGGACTCCTTTTTCTTTTTATAGCTATCAATCGTATTTCGATCGGGGCTCTCACAAACTTATCGATAACACACTCTTCACGCGTAGTCCTTCGGATAACGGCGAACAACCTTCGCCTATCCTCAATCTTCGGAACGCTCCAGGCGTTCCTCTCCCCAGCGGGATCACTACGAAGGAGTTCAGTATTGGACTCCTTTTTCTTTTTATAGCTATCAATCGTATTTCGATCGGGGCTCTCACAAACTTATCGATAATACACTCTTCTCGCGTAGTCCTTCGGATAACGGTGAAATACCTTCACCTATCCTCAGTCTTCGGAACGCTTCAGGCGTTCCTCTCCCCAGCGGGATCACAAAAAGACATATCGTTAAAAGTCGAAAAGCCCTGAATCATTGATTCTAGGGCTTTTTTGTTTTCAGTTTTAGCCGGTGAAGGTCGATAATGGTCAAAATTCTAATAAATCCATATAAATCAGCTTAATTCGGATAAATGGCAGAGTTTTTCCCAGACTTTTCAACAAGCATTTTCAACTTTTCAACGTTTATGGGGATTTCTAGATGATTTCGTTATCTTCAATCCCCATTTTTTACACATGAAAAAGGCACTTACATTATTAGCTTTTACTAGCGTTGGACTAACATCTGTTTGTCAAAACAAACTCGATGATTATTCATTAATTAGGAATGTATCACAAGATGAATTGAAGTATCAATTCACGGTGTTGGACAACGATAAAAAAGGTGTTCGAAAATACGATCCTGAAAAGACGTACCACTGGTATAAGACACAAAGAGTAATGACAACACAAGGAGGCGCGTCAGGTGACCTACTTCATGGTGATTATTCTGTTAGCTATGACAACAAACAGCTCAAACAAAAAGGCAAGTTTAAAAAAGGGCTGAAAACTGGTCATTGGAGCTACTGGAACGAGGAAGGAAAACTGATTAAAACGGAGAAATGGAAATGTGGTGAGCTTAATGGTAAAATGGTTTTATATGACGAGTTCGGTAAAGAAATCTCCACTACCTACTATAAAAAGGGTTCCTTATCGGAACAAAAAGGACCTAAATCATTATGGAATCGACTTTTTTCCAGAAAAGGTAAGACAGATTCAAGTTCCGAAAAGCAATCTAAATAATTGATGCCATATTTAAACCGGTTCAATAGAAGAATTAAGGCGTCATCGCTAGGTTACGCCATAAGCTTTATGCTTCTCATCGCATTAATGACTTCTGGTTTTCTATTTATTGCTTCTACCAACAATAGACTTCAAGCAAGTATCAATTCTCGGGTTCATGTTTTATTTGACAATAAATTAGGATTGAATTATGGAACAGAGATAGTGCCTGGTGAATACAAGGAAATTATACACATATCAGGTGATACCACTGAAGTTAAGAAGATTAAATGGGGAGTTTACGAGGCAATCAATGTTTATACTTATCACGGGAATTTGTCCACGGAAAAGAATGCTATCTCCTCTCCCCTTTCCACAGAAAGCTTCCCAACCGTCTTTACACCCAATAACAAGTCAAATCTTAAAGTTTGTGGTAACACCTTAATTGAAGGAAATATTGAAACCACCGACCGGGGAGTTGAGAGGGGCTACGTTGCGGGACGTAGTTATGAAAGGGAAGAATTATACAACGGTAGTTTGAAAGTCAGTGAGAAGGAAATGCCAGCTATTGATTTTCATCGTGAACATTACCAATATGATTCTTTGATCAAATGGACGAAACCAATTGAAAATCTCGTTGACACTAACCTATCATTTCGAGAAAAAACCTCACTGTTTTCGTCCTTAAAACCCATAATATTAAACAACCAAATTAGAGGTAATTTAATTATTCACTCGTTCGATTCCATATTCGTTAAAGCCTCTTCTGATTTAAAACATATAATACTGGTTGCGCCTAAAATCCGATTTGAAAAAGGATTTAAAGGAGTTGTACAGGCTTTTGCAGAAGAGTCCATCACCTGTGAGGATTCAGTTGAACTTAATTATCCCTCAGCATGTGTCTTAATTCGGGACAAAGTTAATCCCGAAGAAGCAAACTTTATTAAACTATCAGTTGGTTCAATGGTATTGGGAGGAGTGCTGCTTTGGGAAGAAGCCCCCCAAAAAAGAAATGAACTTGAATTGATAATAGAAGAAGCGATTGTAGGTGGATTGATTTACAATGTTGGTGTAACCGAAGTAAAAGGTAAAATTATTGGATCAATTTATACGAATTCATTTCTGCTAAGATTAGGTGGTGGGATCTATAAAAACTTTCTTTTGGATGTTTTAATCTCATCTAAACAGTTACCAGATCAATTTATTTATCCGAATTGGATTGGATCAAATGACTCAATGATATCAAGTATTCTAGCATGTTACTAAAAAGAAAAATAGCTGCTTCAAGTATTGCTGAAGTTTTAATTGCAGTTTCAATAATTGCTATTTGTTTCGGCATAGCATCGATTGTTTTTATACGATCTACCAAGTCCATGACGAATACTTCGGATTTAATTAAACAGACAGAAGTGCTAAATAAGGTCTGGAATAAACTCGATCAAGATACGGTCAACGTAATAAGCATTGATCAGGTACGGACTGAAGGTGTATCAGTCGGCACGAATTCTTTGTCTTCATTCAAATACCTAAACAGCGAAGGGCAGATTCTGTGGGTTCAGGATTACATGACTAAAAAAAATGATTAGAAGCGATAAATTCATATTGCCAGCGTTCACTATTTTTGAAGCAACTGTAGTTGTTGCCATTATGGGTATCATAATAGCGATTGTCTCCTATTCATTAAACCGCCTAAACGAACAAGTTCATCTGGCAAACGGTATATCGGAAAAAATTAACCAGTTTAATATTGTTAGATCAAGCTTCTGGGAAGATGCTTGCTCATCAGATTCACTGGTAAATAATGAGGGTTCATTAATTTTTTACACCAATGGGTCTGCCATTTCATATTCTATTGAAGATGATACACTAATTAGAAACAATAAGGACATCTCACAATCGTTTGGGCTTCGCTGTGATAACATGGATGTAACGAATGAAGACCTGGGTGAGTCTGTGACTATCAGTTTAAGTTTCAACGAACAGCCAGTTGAATTTAGCATGAACCGTAGTAAAAACATCGACTGTATTATCAATGATTATTTTTCCACTAGGTATGGCAAATAATCAAAAGAATATATTGCAACGAGAGATTTCTCTCAGACCGGCTTTCAGCGATAAGGCTAAAGAAACATTTTATAATGAGTTCACCAATCTAATGGAAAGCGGTGTGGATGTCCAGCGGATAATGACCTTGTTGATCGAAGAAGAATCAAACCAAAAAACTAAATCTGTGCTAGAAAGTGTATTGGGTCTATTGGTCAAGGGAAATTCTTTGTCAGACTCATTTAAAGAATCTGGTCACTTTTCAGCTTACGAGTATCAAAGCATAAAAATTGGAGAAGAAACCGGAAGGCTGAAAATTATCACAGAGCATTTATCTGAATATTTCTCAAGCAAAGTGAAATTAAGGAGACAACTTGTTGGTGTTTTCACTTATCCTGCATTCGTCATCGTAATAACTATCGGAGTGTTATATTTTATGCTGAACAGCGTTGTACCGATGTTTGAGGATGTGTTTAAGCAGTTTGGCGCAGACCTCCCCTACCTAACTCAAAAGATCATTGTTGTATCAAAACACTTCTCGACATTCCTGCTATACTTCATCGGCGTAATCGTAATGCTAGTCGTCATTGGCTATACGAATAAAGATAAAGATTGGTACAGAAATACAACATCCCGGATCATAATGAAGCTACCGGTTTTCGGGCCCTTAATCAAGCAGATTTATGTCACGCGCTGCTTGCAAAGTCTCTCGCTTCTGCTTTACGCAAGAACTCCTCTGGTCCGGTCGCTTGAATTAGTTGAAGAGATGATAAAGTTTTATCCCATAGAACATGCTCTTAAACAAGTACAAAAAGATGTGGTAAAGGGCGAATTACTTCACAAAGGGCTTTCAAAATTTACTATTTTTGATAGACGCCTAATATCCCTGACAAAGATTGCTGAGGAAACTAACCAACTGGATAAGACTTACGATCGATTAGCCAGACAGTATCAAGAGGATATTGAGTATAAAACTAAACTTATTGGAACCATTATAGAACCGATGATCATTGTCATTATTGGCGGAATCGTTGGCGTTATAATGGTCGCTATGTATTTACCGATGTTTAACCTGAGTAATGTCATCAAATAAAATGCGAAACACTAAACAACACATAGATGCTTTTTCTCTAGCGGAGATATTAATTGTACTTGCCATTATGGGTATTCTTATCATGTTGGTGGTACCAAATCAGTCAGGTGTCGCATCAAGAACTAAAAGCCTCGAGGCTCAGCAAGAACTAAAGATGATTCATAATCTTGAATACGCCTACTTTCTTCAATATTCCAAATACTCCGGCGACCTGAGAGAAATAAACTATATACCTCACAAATTGGTTACCGAAGGAGGTACTGCAAACTATCAAGTCACCATAACTGAATCTTCTGTAGGAGGGTTCAAAGCCAAAGCAGAAGCTGTCGTTGATTTTAATGGAGATGGGAAAAAGAATATTTGGGAAATAGATACTGAAGGCAAGTTAACTGAAATTCAACCAGACTGATGACGATATTTATTCTCTATATCGTTCTTGGGTTAATCTTCTGGCAAGACATTAGGTATCGTGGTGTTCACTGGTTCTTATTTCCTGTGTTACTAACAACCGCGGTGTTTTTTAATTGGTCACAGCTTGAATGGAGTAATCTTGTTCTTAATCTTGCCTTCCTTAGTCTTCTTCTACTTGGTCTGACCTTGTATCTATCTCTCAAATTAGGACGTATAGTCAATATAACTAGAGGTTATTTCAGCTGGGGAGATATTTTATTTCTGATTGCGATCATCCCATTATTCGAATGGAAACAATACATGTTCATTTTTATTACTGGAACCATTGCTTCACTAATCTTGCATTTAGCAGCTAGTATAATAAAGCCACGAAAGACAGTGCCTTTTGCGGGCTACATGGCACTTGTTTTACTTTGTTCTTTACCATTGCTTAAATCAATTAATATCGCATGGCTGAATTATTAGATCAATTCATATCGCCCGAAGTAATTCAGCTTATCAATTCAGATGTAGCTTGGCATTATGGTATTGTTCCTGTAAAAGAGGACGAACTTGGCTACCACTTTTTAGTTGGAAAAGATAAAGATGTCAACTTGATAAAAGAAGAACTTGAAGTAGTTTTAGGAAGATCAGTGGCATTTAACATAGTGGATCAGACAGATCTAAACAAGCTACTTGGAAAGTACTATCGAAATACAGGAACAACTAATAAGGAATTTAAATTCGATAAGAACGTCGATTTTGTTGACAGATTAATTCAAGAAGCAAACAAACTCAACAGTAGTGATATTCATATTGAGATCTATAGTGACGTCGCTAGAGTTCGTATTCGAATAGATGGTCACCTAATTCAGCGTTACACTATAGATAAATCAGACTATCCGGAATTGGTCAACAAAATCAAAATACGATCAAATCTTGACATATCTGAAAAACGTCTTCCACAGGATGGACGAATTAATTACGATGATTTCGATATTCGGGTGTCGATCTTACCAACGCTTTACGGGGAAAAAATCGTAATGCGAATTTTAGGTCATGATGCGTCTTCAATTGATATTGAACTCCTCGGAATGTCAGAATCAGAAAAAGAACACTATTTACGAGGCGTAAGAAAACCCAATGGAATTATATTAATCAGCGGACCGACCGGATCGGGTAAGACTACCACCCTTTATGCTACTCTGAAACTACTTAATAGTGAAAAAAGAAATATTGTAACGGTAGAAGATCCTATCGAATATACATTGGACGGTATCAATCAGGTTCAATTAAAAGAATCTATAGGTCTAACTTTTGCAAGTGCGCTGAAGTCATTCCTAAGACAAGATCCTGACGTCATCATGCTTGGAGAAATTCGTGATCCTGAAACAGCAGAAATGGCAATACGAGCTGCGCTAACAGGGCATCTTGTATTGTCCACAATACACACGAATTCCGCATGGGGTACCATCTCCAGACTTCGAGATATGGGAGTTCCTTCATTCTTACTTTCAAATACAATCAATACCAGTGTTGCACAAAGACTTGTTAGAAAGCTTTGCAATAATTGTAAACAAAAAGAAAGCATTGATAAAACTATCTGGCCAATAAAGGATGATAAATTCCCAATGCCAGGTGAAGTTTATTCTCCTGGAGGATGTGAAGATTGTCATTACACCGGATACAAAGGACGCCTAGCTATTTACGAGGTAATTCCTGTTGATTCAGAGTTAAGTGATTTGATTAAAGATGAATCGGATACTGTAGAACAACATTATAAATCAAGAAATATAAGGTCTATAAAAGATCGCGCATATAGTATACTTACTAAAGGTGATACTTCCCTTGAAGAGGTGTATCCATTATTAATTGAAAGATCATGAGAAAACTACTATTAATAACCCTGTTGCTTCTGACTAGCTTAAGCTACTCCCAAGTATATTCCGAGAGTACTCTTAGAACCGCACTTGACAGCTTAGCCACGAAGCACCCAGGACTCAATAACAACCTGCAACTAAATGTTAGTAGCCTGCAGTTGTCGGATTTATTGAATTCAATAGCCCTCGAAAACAACCTTAACATCAGTGTTGACCCCATGTTGAGTGATCCTATTTCCTACAATTTCTTTGATGCACAGGTCAAAGATGTCATGGTGTTCCTATACTTGAACTTCGATATCGAATATGATTTCGTGGGAAGTATTATGTCAGTTCGTAAAAGGTCTACCAATGAAAAGATTACTGATAAGCCTGAAATACACAAAATTGATGTGTCTTATAATCCTGCGAACACATTTTTATCAATGAATTTGCGGAATGACACCTTATGGCGCGTAACACAGGAGGTAACGAGAATTTCTGATAAAAACATTGTGATTGATCCGGATGTAAGGGATCAAAAGGTCAACGCTTATCTTTTAAACAGACCTATCGATCAGGTTCTTGAGATGTTTGCTCAATCTAACAATTTGATTTTATCAGAAGAAGATAATTACTTTCGATTATCGAAAAACACAGATCCCGATGGACAGAATGCAAATAACTTGAAAATCGGAAATTACAAATCCCAATATCGATCGGGTGATTTTCTTCTTTCAAAAAATCCAATTGGAACCATTGATATTTTAGCGAAGGACATTGAGTTGGCTGACCTGGTTCAAGCGGTTGCAGAAGAAACAGGTGTTCATTACGTGTTCTACTCAGATATTAAGGGTAAAACCAATCTGGATCTACAGGATGTTCGATTTGACGAGTTGGTACAAAGAGTATTCAGTGGCACACCTTATAGCATTCGCGAGGAAGACAATGTCTTCTTTATCGGGGAGAAAAAGATGGAAGGGCTTCGAGTTACACGAATGATAAGGCTTGAAAACAGAACGATTGAATCTGTTCTAACGGCAATTCCTCAGGAAATGATGACAGGTATTGACGTAAAGGAGTTCGAGGAGCTCAATGGATTGATCGTCACGGCAAATGAAGAGAAATACAGACAGCTCAAGGAATTCGTGAAGTCGATCGACATTGTCGTGCCAATGGTTCAAATTGATGTTATGCTGTTGTTTTCTGAAAAAGGATCTGCAACTAAGACAGGTATCAAGGCGGGAATCAAGGATCAACCGACGGTAACTCAAGGTACTGTGTTTCCAGAGCTTGATGTAGAACTGGGGTATAAATCCGTCAACAATATTCTTAATGCGATTACCGGGTTTGGTCTTGTAAATCTAGGACAGGTCAATGAAAATTTCTATGTATCACTTCAGGCATTAGAAAGTAATAATGTTATTAAGATCGAAAGTACTCCAAAGATTTCTACATTAAATGGTCATGAAGCATCCATATCAATTGGAGAAACCACGTACTATCAGGAAACTCAGGTTAACGTCCAAACTTCTGTTACGAACCAAGGCGTCCTTCAATCTCAGCAATGGAAATCTATCGAAGCGAACCTTTCCGTAACTATCAAACCATATGTAAGCACGGATGAGTATGTCACGTTAACAATCAGCGTTGAACAGGATGATTTTGCGGGTAAAGTAGATCCGAAGTCTCCTCCGAATATTTCAACGCAAACATTTGAATCAGTAGTTCGGGTTAAAAATGGTGAGATGATCCTACTTGGAGGCCTAGAGAAAAAGAAAAAAAGTGATTCCGGTTCAGGAGTTCCGTTCCTTTCAAGAATTCCAGTCATAAAATGGTTCTTTAGCAGCAGAGAGAAAGAAAGGGAAAAATCTAAACTACATATTCTTATTCGACCGATTGTAAGCTATTAATGTTTGGATTAACTGACATATGGAAACCTAATGATCTCATAATTGTTATACTGCGTATTAATGGGGAGGACAAACATTATTCAGCATATAAATCCCGAAGTGATTCACAAGAATTACAGATTTTCGAAAATCTGGATGCGATTATAAAACACTTTGGTAATTCGAGTCCTTACCACGTTCATGTCATAGGTTCCGGAGTGATCAATAGACAAGTTGAATATTCAGAAGATTTTAAACGATCTCTGATACTAAATGCGGACCCTGATGAATTCATGTTTACGCATTACACTGATAGTTCAACGATAATTGCTTCGTTCTTTAGAATTGATAAGATAAATGAAGAACTGGAATACTTCTCGATTAATAATTTGCATCTGCTTGGTGTCTCCTCCGGTGTTATACCTGCAATCATTTCATCGCAAAACGTAAACTTTAATAACGAATATATTATACAACGATCAGATGGTCACATCCATTCCTTTCAACAAAATCCGAACAGTGAGAAGATTTCAGACTTTACATTAATTCAAGGATTGCTGAATCATTACCTCAATGAAGACTGGCAAAGTAAGGATGAAGCATTTGAGCTTAATCATTTGATTGAAAACACTAATAACTATAAAGACTTCAAGAAGTTTAAATTAATGGGCTTAGGTGCCCTATCTTTTATTTTAGTCTTACTGGTTGCTAATTATTTCTATCAGAATTCACTCAATAATCAAGTAGCTCAACTTGAATCTGACCTATCCCTTAGCGCCAGCAATCTCGGGATGTTAGATCAACTTACTCAGGAACAACAACGCAAAGAACAAATTATATTAAGCGCAGGGATTAATTCGAAAAGATTTTTTGCTTTTTATCTCGATGAAATTGGTGCCTCCGTTCCGGGAGAAATCAAATTAAGTTCGTTGGAATTGTTTCCATTAACAAATAAACTTAGAGATAAAGAAAAAGTAGAGATCGATCATCATACTATCGATATTAGTGGCTTATCCAACGACAATATTGTCCTTGATAATTGGATGGAAGAATTAGATAAAAAAGAATGGGTAAGTAGTATTGAGCTACTAAATTATTCAAAGGGGAACGCTAAGATGTCAAATTTCAGAATTCAAATACGCATTAATTGACCTTCTTCGATAAATATAGCTTTAAACAAAAGAATTATGCGCTGTTAATTCTAACAGTTCTCATATTATTTGTCGCTTACAAAAGAGTGTTTAGCACAACGATTGAGACTCTTAATTACAGAGATGAACTAGAGCAAAAAATTGAATTTGCGAGTAAAAGTGATAAAGAGATCAGAGAACAACAACTTAGACTATCCGTCTTGAACAAGTACATAGGTGAAGAAAATAATTCCGTTGAGAAAGTTCAACAGGGTTTTCTTAATTTTTTTGCCGAAAGGTCAAATGGACTAAAGGTTATACAGATAGATGAAGTATTGAATTACAAGCACCCTGATTTTGAAATTAATACCCATCGAATCGTCTTAGAAGGAGATTATTCCAATGCGATTCGATTTATTTATGAATTAGAGAGGGAATATAACTTGGCCAAACTGTTAAATGTGAATTTCACCTATTCGAAGAATGACTCAAACAGTTCAGCGAAGCTCTATACCACATTACTTATACAGAACTACATAAAATGAAAACAATCTTACATACAAGCACATTGCTAATTATTATCGCTTGCACTTTTTCATGCGAAAAAATAGTAGCCGAAGATATTACGAATAAGACACCGGAGTTAATTTTACCTCAAGCAAATGACACAGTAAGTGCGAACCCCGTTTTTTTCAAATGGTTTGCAACTGAAGGAGCCACAAAATACCATTTGATGGTAGCTTCTCCATCTTTTTCAAACATCAGCAGTTATCCAATTGACACGGTAGTTACAAGTACGTCATTTATCTATTTTCTGGATTCGAATGAATACGAATTAAAACTGGTTGCACAGAATGGCGGCTACGAATCACAAGAACTAGGTCCAATTAAGTTTTGGGTAGGGACGCAGTCCGGTTCATCGGGAAGTAATGTGGTTTTGCAGAGTCCTTCCAATGGCTTATACGTCAATAATACATTTAATAATCTATTTCAGTGGGGCGCTGTAAACGGAGCTACTAGTTATGAGTATTCAATTCGTATGGGTAATTCATTTCAAACCGGAACGATAATAGAAACGCAAAACAATATTTCAACCAATAACTACACAGTGTCAAACACTTTGACAGAAGGAGAATATCACTGGGGAGTTAAAGCATTTCTTTCAGGAGGAAGTGAAACGCCTTACTCGACCAGCATGCTATACGTAGATACAACTGACCCTAATGTTCCGACACTTAGTTCTCCGGCTGACTTTTCATTTTTGAGTCAGGGAAGTATCACCTTTTCTTGGGGTAACGGAACTGATCCTGGGACTATTAATGCACCAGTTAGCTCTACTATCGAAATAGCTACGGACGCCGGGTTTTCAAATATTATCTACGCTAACTCTTTATCAGCAACGACTGATATTGCTGCATTAAATAGCGGGACCTATTACTGGAGAGTAATGAATTCTGACGATGCAGGAAACGCGAGTGGCTATTCTACAACCTTTCAATTGACTATTTTTTAAGCATTGAAAAACAAAGTGTTGACATATATTCTTTTGGCGGCTGTAGCTGTAATCTGGTATAAAGTCTTTTTCCGGATCAAGGACAATTTTGCTTCTTCAACAACATTCGAAGCCGCCGATCACACCAGTAATCAATCATTTCATGCAATTTTAAAGGATACCTTCGAACTGAAAGCGAATTACAGGGATCCATTCACCGGTTCAATCGTTCTAAATAACAACCCTGTTTCCAGCAATAACGGTGGTAGAATTAATTACAACTCTGAAGACGTAGTCTGGCCGGATATTAAATATTATGGCCTGGTTAAAAAGAGTTCTTCTAAATCGCCTTTGGCAATTATTGATGTAAATGGAACACAGCGTATGGTCAGAACAGGAGAGCTGATAAATGATAAAATTAAAGTATCGCGTATTTGGATGGATTCTTTAGCTCTAATGAGCAGAGGAGAAACACATCTATACTACAAGTAATCCATTTGGTTAGTCCAACTCTTATTTCAAGTTTTTGATGTCCGCAATAAGATAATTATCCCCAATTTTTTCAACGACATGAACTATTTGCACCTCTTCTCCATCAAATGAACTGATATAGGTAACTTTAAATTCATGATTACCAACAGCTTCAATATTTAAAGATTGAAGCCACGCTTGATCAGCATCCTGAGCATTAAGAAATGGATCATATTTTAGTTCCCTATTTCTTATTTTTATTAACAAAGATGCCTTACAGTATTTATCTTGTACTTCAATTATCGCTTTTTCATCCATTGAACTTTCAACAGTCGGAATATAAATTGAGTAAAACTCATTGAGCATCGCAATAGCCTCATCGTTTTTATACGAATTATCTTTTACAAATACTGTATTTTGTTCATTATTCAATTCTGAAGAACAATTTATTAAAGACATTACCAATCCAAATGTCAATAAAATTGAATTAAAGTTGTTGTTAACTATCATAATTATATTTTTTTATCGCCTCAAAATTGTATGTGGTATGCTATGACTACTATACGGATAAAATGAGTTTTGTCGAAAATCAGAAACCCATTGTTTACCAGTGTACATCTGAATATGACCATGTTCAGAGTGAGATCCACCTTCCCATACAACGACATCTCCCTTAATTGGGGTGTAATTTCTTGGATTAACAGCCCTAAACCCTTTATTTTCCTGTAAATATGTGTCGTAATCTTTTGCCGAGCCCGGTCTTCCAGATGTACTTATACCACCAGCTTCAAAAGCTTTTCTAACATATTTCGCACACCAACCTGTAGAAGATTCATGTGCATTCTGTATTAAATACTTCACTGCTTGATTTATGTTATAAATTTGGTCCTCGGGAGCTAGACTTAAGTCCACCCGTAGGACTCCACCTTGAGAAGTTGAACTCATTTCTTCAAATGGATTGTAATCAAGGCTAAATTGATATTGAGCCTTCATTCCCAAATACTCCTTTTTAAGGGCAGCGTTACGATAAGCATACATACTGAATTGCTCCATAGCAACGCCAAATTTATATTCTTGAGGATTGTCTTGATCCAACCATCCTTTTTTTCCACTTTTCCAAAACTCCAATAATTGACTAACATCTCCACCCGCAGCATCCATCATTAAATTAAAATAAGCATCCATATATGCTTTGTTTTGTCCAAATGTATTCGCATCTATTGTTCCTTTATAATCATCCGGAGGATCTTCTGGCCCCATTCCACTTGGATCCACAAATGATATTGGATTACCGACAACGTAATTATAAGGAGACCACGAAACATACTTCCGAGCTTTTGGATCGAGGCTTAAAAATCTTGCTATATCACTATCATAATATCTAGCACCTCGATAATCCAACCCGGTTTCTTGATCACGTTCGTGCTGTGTAGTTAAATATCTTTCCTTGTCAACATTTACATATTCTCTTAAAATTTTTCCATATGGGAAAAAGTCTACTACATAATCAATTCTATTTACAACAGTTGTTGTTGTTGAAATATTAATTGCCTCAGTTGTTAAAGCAATTCGAGTATTTCCAAGGTGATCGTAGATGAAGAAAGTTACTTGATTTTTATCAAAACCGAGATTTCCTGAATTAGAGCCAGGCGCCTGACTCGAGGACGGAATGATACGAGCCTCACGTTCAGTTCCATTTACGTAATATTCCCAGCCTGTCACTGAACTATAAATCGCTATGGTTTTGCCTTTCGTGTCAGTTAAATAATAATAATAAACTTCCCCTGCGTCATCTTTTACCTTTTTATAAATGCGAGCATCATCAGCCGAATAAAGAAATGAAATTTCATCATCTAAAGTATTAATGTTATTGTCAGAATCTATTCTTAACTCGTAAGGGTAAGATGATCTACCATATTCCGACGAATTAATGTTCTTGTAATCATCTGTCAAAACATTTCCATTTGAGTCATAGGTGTAGTTTCGACTTATTGTTCCGCTTAGTCCATTAGCACTCAACAGTCGGTTGTTCCCGTTTCCATATTGATAATTGAAATGATCTAACATCGTATAAGGCGCACCTTGGTAGTTGTCTGTATTGCGGAGTGTTCTGTGCAACGACTCCAAATTACCGATTTTATCATACTCATACACTCCATCACCAATCTGATGGCTCTCAACACTTAAGTTGCCAGGTTGCAGAAAGTCCCAAACTGAGGCATCGGCTTGAATTAGGCGGTTGACTTTATCATACTGAAATCCATAAAGAGTGGCTCCGTTAAATCCTATCACATTATTGGCAATTGTGCTATTACTTGTAAAGTCGTAGCGTGTAATTGTTCCATTAATATTCCCGTTCCAATTCGCATCATAGTTTACCAACTCAGCTGTCCCATTATTCATATACATAGGAACTTGATTGTCGTAATACAAATTATAACTAATTAGCGGGTTTTCTCCTGCTGAAAGCTGACCGGCAGTAATATTGGTCAACCTGTCTCGAATATCGTATTGGTACTCAATCTCATTAACTAACAGGTTTATTCCTTGATTATCTATATAATGATTCTTTTTTAGAACTAGTCCATTGGCATCATCATGTTCGTAACTTACTATTTTCGTTGCGTTATATTTCGAAGAAGCCGAACCAGACGCGGCATAAATTGTGTTAAGTCTATTCAGAGGATCATACTCCATAAATAACTGATAATCATTAATGCCATCATTATTCAAGTCAACCTGCTGTTCCAAAATCGTATTTCGATAGTTATAACTCGGATAATAAATTTTTGAGTTAATATCTACAACCCCTCCCGAACCTACACCATTAGGGTTAAATTGAATAAATTCAGAAGCAATATTTTCATAGTTGTCATAAGTATAACTCCATTCACCAATCTGAATTCCGTTATTATTATAACTTCGTTTCGAAACGACTTTACCGATCTCAATGCTATTAACATTAGCACCAAAAGAAAATTCCTTTTCTAAAAAATGAGCATCTAATTTATACCAAGGATTGCTTGTAATACCCTCTAAATAATTTATACTGGTTCCTCCTTGAGGCGTTGATCCATACCAAGAATAAGAAACTAACCAATCTTGCGAAGATATGTTTGTGTATACGTAATCAATGAGGAAAAGATCACTGGTTATCGGGTCTACAATCGGAGATCCAGATCCATCATCAATAAATGTAGTTTCATATAACAGCGGTCCGTATAAATTACCATTAAATAAACCACTGTTATTTGATTGGAGTGCCATAGAACGTCCAACTTGTAACAAGCGTCCAAAATCATCATATTCAAATACTCGATAAAATGGATCTCGGGTTCCCGTTGATTCATTATTGATCCCTTGTTGATCCAATATGACTGAGACAAGCCCCTGTTTATTATACATATATTTTTTTTTGCCGGCGTCAACGGTCTCTTCAATAGTAAGTTGACCAAGAATATTATATGTGTAATTAGATTCTTGCTTTTCTGGATTAATAGTCTTTATTAAATTCCCATAACTATCATAAACAAACAAAGTGACAATCTTTTCATTATTATTACTGTATTTTAGAGAGGCTACTTTTTGACCCATCGCATTTACATACTCCACATAAAGTTTATCATCTTGATCAAATTTTTCCATCCTAATAAATCTATACGGAGCAGTTGAGGATGGTCCCATAATAAGTATTAATTCACTCGTATTCAGACCTAGTTCACAGGCCGTAAATATATTGTTAGTAATAAAATAATTAGATTTCACAGCATGAATTCCGTTTACATCTACGCCAAAGTTTGATTTTCTAAGTTGGCGTTGTTTTGGGTTTTTTTCGTAGAGAACTTCCGCATATGGTAAGTTCAAATTATTGGATGCACTAATTGCAGAAGTCGTTTCTGAATAATTTTTATATGACCTTACCGTCCTATCCCATTTATCAAACGCTAGGGTTCCTGAATGAATTTGATTTAAAATTCCATTGAAATCATAATATGCTGAAATCACACTATGATTTCTTCCTAGAGGGTCCATAAATACCTGTCTTAATTCCTGCTGTCCTTGATTATCAGTGGTTAGAGTTGTCCCAATATAATTTTCGTCTATGCGCTGATCGAAACCAAGATTAAAATTATGACGCCAGTAGTTATACGTCATCGATGAAATCTCCCTAGAGTTATTTAGATTTGCTCCTCTTTCAAGTGTCTTCACTAATCTATTGTAATCATCAAATTCGTATTCCATGCGGTAGCCTGAAGGTTGAGTAACATCGGATACTAAAGCAATATTATTATAACGGTAGGTCGCTGAAAGTGAATCCAGCTTATTATAACCAACACAAATTCTCGTGGGAAGACCAATATCTCTATTTTCAAAAGATGTATAGTTATTAGATAGGAAGGGGTCTACGCAGTTTACATCAACGTTCCAATACATCTGCGATACATCGTAATAATACTTCGTTTGAAGCCCAACTTGGTTTTCTTCTAATGCCGGTTGTAAATACCTGTTTCGTTCAAGAATATTCCTTACTTTAAGATGATCAAATGGCGGTATCATTTCATAAGGTGCCGCAAATCCATTAGCGTCAAGCACCGCTGGGTCACCAACATAGAATTCAGCGATGTACTCATTCTTCGTGTCCAATCTTCTGAGTGCAAACTCTTGGTCCAGAGAGTGATCCAGTGTGTCTAGCTGAACGGAAACAGACCTCATTTGCAATGCAGTTAACGCAGCTTCCAGGGGTTTTCTTCCGGTCCCACCACCAGGAATTGTATCTGTGCTATCACTAGGTACGGTCCTATTATTTGTTGCTAATCCATTGTTACAGTACAATACAAATGCATTTGGATCAAACTCAGTGACATCATTCTCCTCCGGGCAGATCATTGTTCCAAATAAAGGAGATGACCATGCACAATAACCCATTGGTACCAGCGCATACATTGCCTGCTGAGTTGTATATTTAAATTGGTAGCAATCTGTACAGTCATACACATTTGTACCATCACATCCAGCTGGAGGTGGAGTTGATATGCATCCGGGACCATTATAGGATTGCGTAATCGGCTCCCCGGGTAAATCGTTATAATTCCAACGACTGTCATAATCATAATACTCTGAACGTATTAATGGCTTATTGTCTCTTGTGTTTTTTGAGATGGTTGTCTTTTGGAATGCCAGAACTCGATTTCCATACTCCCTGCTTTTTTCCATTCCGTCAATTTTTGGAAGAACGGGATATGCTCCACCACCCATTGGATTGTAGGCACTATGGAAATTATAATTGTATGTCAATGTATCCGGAGAACCCAGTAGCGCGAATTCAACAACTTCGTACTCCGAGTTATTAGGATTGTAATCATAATTATACCAATATCTGTCGTACCTGTTTTGGAGATCATACAGATAATAATACTCTTCTCTGTTATATGCTCCAGGTAACTGATCAGAACTTGTTGTGATTGAGAAAACCTGCCATGACGGCTCATGTTTTAAGTTTACTCCATTAACGATCTTAGTTTCATAGACGTGTGCCCCTAAATTATCTGCAACCACAGTATATGGGTATGGACTTGGTTCATCTACATTTGATCGGTGACCAAATAGCATTTCATATCCCTTGCCAACAGCTATTCCATTAAAGTCAGCTTCAAAATATTCATACTCCGTTTTTGTTTCAATAAAGGTTCTCCCCTCTATAACTGCATTATTACAAAACTGACTTAAAATATTACCGCTGAATGGCTTTGGTTTAATTTTGCCAGCAACATTTGGGGGATAAAGTTCATCAATCTTTTGAATAACAGATGCTCCCACCTCTCTGTCCGCCACAGCGAAGATTCTAGTTAATTGTGCGATACTGAATTGCGATAATTCCAACATATCAATTAATACGGCGTCAGATGGATATACCGGCGCAACCTCTATTAATCTCGTTATATGTTCCTTAGAGAAATCATTTCTACTGATAATGCTTCTATAAAGTGTGTCAGTCAAAACCTGTTCTCCCAGGGAGCGACTTAAATTCACCCCTTTTAATTTGTCAGCATATATAACGCTGAGCAATGCTGATTCAGACAGTTGGGGTTGTCCGGCGATGACCTCTGTGAATACCTCAGCTGGCATTGAGTGTTCCTGCTGAATCATATAAGAAATTACATCATCGGACAGATAATCATTCTTTAATAGCAAGTCACCTGTGATTCTGTAATTGTCTCGAACCGTCGATTGCTCGATAAGATATTTTTGAGTCGTATCTGAAAAATAAGGCTGCACGAATATCATTTGTGACAACTCATTTTCTTTGTATGTTCCCCTATCATTTATCAAAGTAAACCAGAGATCATTTGATAATCCCCCCTGGGCACTTAGCACATTTGACTTCTTTGATGGTTCCATTGAAGCACTCACGACTGCATTCAATACGATATCGGAAAGTGGAGACTCACTTATTAATACCGAATCAATCAATGGATCATTATTACTTATTCCCTGAATTAATAAATCATCCGTTTCTGGATTGTACGGTGTCGAATTAATGATTCCCGATCCACCCGAATTACCCCGCTCGCCAGCAGTGTTTGGTATTGTAGGATTTACGATTGTTCCTTGCTTGACTAACGAATTCTCATAAACTCGGTTTATTTCACTCGTCTTCTTAACAAAATATGAATGGAAGAAGAAATCAGGATTCTGAGCTTGAAGCAAAGTGTAGAAATAAAAATCAAGAAGCTTTGGCTGCTCTCGATCTGTGAAATTCCCATTTAAGTATGGAACATCCAAATAGGAATATGCATTTGGCCCCTGAACAGGTAAACCACTAGGATCAGTCAGCTCAAGCAACTCATCCTTGTATTCATCTTCATATTCGTAGGACCTGGCTAACAGATCATCATACCCAAGCTGCTCTCGCATCAAATTAGGTCTTTCGTATGCATTTCTAAAGGCTTGAGTATACCCGTAATTAATAATTTTTTCGTCGTGTAAAACGCCTTGATCCGAATAATTTCGAATTGATTTAGTTTTACCGTAATATAAATAGTCTTCTATTGTTAAGTTTCCATCATTATCCCCGTAAAACTCATATTCCGTATAGTTCTTTTCACCTGTGGAAAGTGCAGGGCTAAAGACCGTTACTTTACCGAAAGCAACATCGTAACGATTGAAATAATGTAATCTAAAATGTTCCTGAGGTAAGTTAAGTTGCTTTGGATTGAGTATGATATTATTTAGATCATAGACATACTCCCAGACTTTTAAACCACTTAAACTCAAGTCAGCTTCATCAAAAATTTCGTTGTCCTCATCACTTCTACCCACAAACTTAACTGCAAGATGAGCCGTATATGAATTACCCTTTCCAAAAGACTCCAATGAATTATCGCTATTCGAGCTATATATATAGTTATTACAGCTGCTAAATGCATAATTACTTGCATACCGCGATGGACTATTTATCGCCTGAAGAGGATAATATTCAATCCTGGTTTCACCTCCCAAATGATCGATATAACCCGTTAACAAGTACTGTGTCAACCCTCTATAAGGCTCATCGGAATCATAAGTATATGGCTGGCTTTCTCCATCCAGAACTTTGGTATATTCCAAAAAAGTAGTCAATACATCTGATGTATCTTGAACACCATAATTTGCTAAATAGGGATCTCCATTTAATGGGATTTCACGAACTCTTCTTAACTTAATTACTCGTCGACGTAAGTAAATCTGATCTTCTATACTTACAGGATTTCCATCTACATAATCGTAATTCCTAAGAATTGGCTCGGTATGGAAATCATATTCTAGTTTTTTCTGTGTAACCAAATGTTTGCCAAGGTTTGGCACCAAATTGTTGTCCGTATATTCTCCATTTACATGATATATCCTAACGGCTTGTAACATGTATGAATTTTTTGAATAACGGATGAGCTCCACCGAGTTTAGCTTTACTGTTTCATCAAATTTTGTAGGGACGTTAGGCCAAGGGTCATTGCCGTCTGACCACCACGTATGATACAGCAATTCTGGGTCAGGTTGAGCATTTATTAATGAAGCATCTGACAAGGCCATCTGATTATATGCCGGAATCATCATACCCCAAGGATGACCTGTGCCGAAATTATGAGGAATCTGTTTGGTCGAAGCTAAATTTCTATTTACACTATTAAACGGGTATGCGTTTAATACATTTGGAAGCGGCGCATATGATCCAGACAACAATGGATTTTGTAATGAATAATATTCAGTGGAAGGATCTGCTGAAAAATCTAAATCAGAATTTCCTGGTCCGATCTGAATATTAAACCCGTCATAAGTGCTTGGAACGTTTGGCATGACGAAGAAATTCGAAGTTTGCATCGTGGCTTGACCATGCCCCATTTGCCATTTGACAGCAGCATTAAAAGTGCTGTATAATTCTTCGCCTTTTTCCAAATCAAATTCCGTAGCCGCATAATTCCCACCTAATGGGGCAACGTAATTATTGGTTTCATTAGTCGCCGAATTACCTAGTGTTCCAGATTTTACAGCTATATCTATCGTACCATTGCCTATGTCATAACTATATGCGTCGTCACGACTAATGTTTGTTTTAATTTCATATATATCACCAGGATACATGTATTGAGATCCAAGACGATCGCTTTCAAGGAATCCGTGATCAAATGGTGCCTCACTCCCCGGCGGACAATCCTCAACCCAGTAAGATCCGGTACTAGTATTTACATAGGGGTTTATTGAATTTATCTGACCTGACAAATAGTTCGAGGCGGCTGCAGTGTGTTTATATCGTAACCAATTATCAAAATCAGCATCCCATAACTTGATTGAAGTACCTGTGTACATGTCATCGACGACAAAGTTGCTAGGATTATCTGGGTCCAATATCACCCCATTGTCAATGGCATCATCCCATATATCATATTCAAGTTCTATTATATCCACCGGTGTTTCGATAACGTAGGACTGTACTTTTTTAAGAATTACCTCAGTATAAGCGCTGAAGTTCACGTCGTTGGTCTGATCAAGTAAATTTTCACGAACATTCTGATATCGCACTTGTTCGTACTCTTTGTAAAAATTAAACTGTCCATACTTATCATATATAAATCGTACTCCTTGCAAAGGTGTATTTAGATTGTAGATAAGATCACAATACCATACGCTGTATGACTCCTTTGGTTCAATGGCATTTTGTATTGCCGGCGAATGGGCACCATAGTCATTTGCTGCAACAACACTTTGGTTCGCGTTATTAGTTATCAGGGCGTCCTGGTCATAATGAAGTATTCTCTGATTAGATGGAGCCCGATAATTTGCTAGATGCGTGTTTAATTCATAAGTCGTTCCATCAGCAATACGCACCACCCACTTTCTACCATAAAATCGAATCTCGATCGGTGATTCAAACTTGTTCATGACAAAAACTAAACACTTTTCATCCGAAACATCAACGTACTTGAAGATTGCTCTACCTGAACCTACTCCTGGAATACTAACCATCGGCGAGAACCAATAGAGGTCAGCCTCATCAGTTGCCTTAAATTCATTCTGTGTAATATTATTGAAACTCAGATTTGGATCATTAAACGGAGCTCCATCATTAAACATTTCGGAACAAGAAAACTTATGCATTACATCGGTCTCCACCGATACCGTTGGGATATTTGGAGACCATCCGTCGCCGTAAGGAATACCAGCAGTCATCGGTCTGTTTTGACCAAAACTGAAAGAACTAGTATAGTTTAATTCCAAAGAATAACTCAGACCGGCTGGAGTAGAAACAGTTCCTAATGGGATTGTAGCACCATATTCGCCTGTCATTACATTCACATCACCAACAAATCCTCCACCGCTTAGTTTAGTGGCTTCTGCAACTTTTGGAGTCATTTCACTGTTATCCCTTCCTCCAATGACTTGAGAAAAAGAATGGCCAGCAAATAAAAATAGAGTAAGTGCGAGTAGTAGTACTTTCGTGTTCATAGTGGTTAATTTGGGTGAACAAAATGCGAAATCGAATCAATTATTAAAACGATTTAGCACCATACTTTATCAACATTTACAAATTGTTTTTTCACAAAAAAACTGTATCTACCTGGTATTCTGCTTGTTATGGATCCTGGTGTTTTATTAGGTAATATATCGAATGAAATATCGGAAATCGCTCGCCGTTTGATTTAATTGTACACGAATAGCCACATTCACCTTTTCTAAATGTTATTTTTATTACTTTTCAAGTACTGAAAAGGCCGAAGTAATGAGATACATTCTTCTTATAATCACACTAAATTGTCTTAGTCTCATCTATGGTCAAGAAAGTAATACAAGCCAATTACCATTGGATTATGATCAATCCAGTTACTTCGTTGAACGACCCACTGAAGATCAAAATGTTCACTTCGCTGACAAGAAAAGTACTTACGAAAGAACCGTTATCGAACTTATTAATAGTGGAAGAGTCATTCTAGATGATTCCTTAAATCGATACCTAAATACAGTTTTAAAAAAGGTTAGCGACGATCCCGTCTCGATTTATTCGTTTCAGTCTGGGTTATTCGGTACATTTTGTTCATCACACGGAGAAATTTTTATCACAACCGGCCTCTTATCCAAAATAGATTCTCCTGCCTTATTGTATTTTTTCATAGCGCGCGAAGTAGCCAAATACAACAATTATCAAGATTTCAGTAAAAGAGAAATTGAATACACGGCTTCCTATTTTAATAAGACACTGGAAGTAATGGAGGAAACTGCTCAGGAACAATTGAAGTGGGATAAACTTGCTTTGGAGATCTGTCAGAAACAAAACTTGATTGATCGTATTGATATTCCTTACTGTTTTGAACTATTAAGAAATAAACATGAGCCTTTCGTTGATACATTTATTCCTAATAGTTACTTCGAGGTTGGAGACGTAATCCTCCCAGCTGATATTAGCAATTTCCATGGTGAATCGACTGATTCGCTACCTGGTCTTGCCGAGAATGAAAAAACTCTCGCTGAATCGATCAACAAAAGATTGAATAATGTCAAGCAATTTATAACGGAAAAAACCATAAGTCGTAGCTCTGACCAGCGTTGGTATCAGCTACGTAAAAAAGCGCAAGAACTGACATTGACACAGGAAATAAGAGACAAACAATATGAGTCTGCGATTTATAATATTTTCTTACAAGAAGCAAAGTATGGAGCTAGCCTAAGGCTTGATGAACTAAGAGCGTATAGTTGGCTTGGACTCGCCATGAAGTCAATTGGTGAAATTACTCCACAGGATAGATATCGAATCTATCAATGGTCAATAACGGGTAAAAAAGCTAACTTCTTTTTTATTATTAGAAAACTCGATGGCCTTGCGATTACAGCTATTGCGATCCAACATTTGAATCAATTAAAGAATAAGTGGAAAGAAAACAGTGCTATTCAAAACTGTTGGAGACAAATTCTACAATTGATCAAAGGAGATGAACAATTTAAGTTAAGACACTTTGCCGGTAGTGACAAATTTATAATAACTGATTCTACATACGTTCCTGACACTTCATGTTATTATAGCAATTGGTTGATAAACGTATTTAAGGATGATTCGTTTCTTAACGATTATCAAAGTAATGAACTTAAAGTAATCAATGAAAATTCGACTATCAAAGTGTATCCAATAATCGAATTATATAAGAAAGGTAAAAACATTTCAAATGAAGCAAAGTATCAAAGTGTAATTGAACAGAAAACCGAATTATATACTTTTGGACATATCAGTGACCTAAGCAATACCGAATACAGTGAAGTAAAGAGTTCTTTTTCTCAAATGTATTCCCAAAATCAATACTCCGAATTAACTGCATGTTTGCCAATAAATCTTGATCAAACTGGTTCTGAAGATTACATTGCGTTCGCTGTCTTTCAGTATTCACCAAAAGTCAAATTCAGAAAGATCCATACGATAGGATTACTGGGAGTAACTATACCATATGTAGTTAGTGATATTATTATACGTTCTAATGATTGTTTATATGCGTTCTTGCTCATTGATCGAAAAAGTGGGATTGTGAAATATATTGAATACGAGCGTTATTTCGAACCATTAACTCCGAAGTTAATGAACAATAGAATTTATCATTCCGTCACATCTTTTTATGAATAAATCAGTGAGAAATATCGCACTTGTATCGTCATTGTTACTGATTTCATATTTCGGAAATTCTCAAGTAGGGTATCTGGGTAAAACCCATTCGTTATCAGTTACGGGTATCGCTAACATACCCTTATTTTCAGGAGCATTTAATGATACCACATATTACGTCAGGAGTTCAAACAAACTAGTTGAGGGTAGGGACTGGTTCGATTATGGTGCAAATTTATATTATTGCAAGGTGTTTAATTCGAAACTGAGTTTCGGAGTAAAACTTGGTTTAAAACAATTTGAAGTCTTTCCAGACAGGAAAATCTCATCTTCTTTTATAAGCTACATATTAGGCAAGCAAATTCAAACCGCTCTGCTTCATTCAGAAAGCACAAGAATCCATAGATACTCAGTTTTACCTACTGTTTCTCTTAGCGCAAAAGGATCGCAAGCAGGAGCAGGTGTTCATCACGAAATCTCATTCGGCTATTCTCTTTCCCGTTTAATAAATTCACAGTATCGATATTCAGTCAGTTATTCAGGTCAAGAAGAGGATTTATCTGAGGTAGATGTTTTTATTCGTGAGCGCGAATCACCTATGTATCATGGCATTATACTTGGATACGGGCTTTATTTGCAGGTGCCTATTACAGATAAGATTCATTTCAAAACAGGTTCCTATAATACGATGTCTTTAATTTTTATTCCAAATCTAACGGACGAAGAAATTATGGATGGGTATTTGAATTACAAGGATATACAAAAAAACATTCAAAGGGAGAGCTTATTAAATTGGCATTTAGAGTTTGGCTTTTGTTATACCTTTTAGGTTAATCATAAAACCATTTGTGAGCGAATGGATTTTATTCTATCTGAGATGATTTTCATTTGATCCCTAAGTTCAATCATGACAGTTCTCCCATTAGGGTCAATTATCCCAGTATCGAATGGATCCCATAATCCTTGCGATAAAACTTTCGCTTGAGCTAACGCGTCCATTATATCGCTATAATCATCTGTATTCACCTTTCTTAGTAAGTCTTTCAAAAAGAATTCATGTGCTGCGTCAATTTCGTCACTCCCATTGATTAAGGATGCGACGGATTTTAGCATGTAATGAATATCCTGTTTAGTATTATCTGAAAATCGACTTATTTCATCTTCAATATCCTGCGAATCGAGCGGTTTATCAAGTCCTTGCTGTATAATATCAATGTCTATATATTTAATTAGTCCCTTTAATACATTGTCAATAAACTCTTTGCTTTCCGTGGTAAAAATCTCACTCTCAATGCTGGTGTATGAGTAAGGTTGAAATTCCTGATATAACTGAGCTGTAACTAGATTTAGAAAAGTACGACGACGAATATTTGTCTGAGATGTAGATATAAATTCGAAATGTGCTCTCGTTCCACCAACTTGAGAAACATTATCCTCCCCCCAAAGTAAAAATTCTAAAACCTGGTAGCCCAGTGTACTGTTAACTGTTCCTGGATTATGTAATGAATTGATAACGTTTAAATCGATTATGGGATAGGTGACTTGATCCATAATAATTCCCGTATTTGGACTTACGGCGGTCGAATCCAAGTATGCGTAATTCAATCCCGGACTCTCTACACGACTAATATCAAAATCATTAACCCCAGTCATATTCTCGAATATGTATTTATAGGGCTTTAACTCAAGGTAACTCTGCCAAGCTGATTTCCATGATTCTCTGGCAATATTAAAACGCGTAATAATAGGGATCTGATCGAACAATTCAACGTTGATCTTCAATGAATCCAGTCGGTGCTCATGCATTTCAAATTGATGCCTGTAATGACTTAAAAAAGAATACTTGAGTTCAGTAGACTCCCAAGTCCAATTAGTCTCTTCATTTGTTTTTCGGCAAGAAACTACGAGGAGAATAAAAAACGATATGTATACTAAGTTTCTAAATTTCATTTCAGCGTAGATTCCTAATTTACAAAAACATGTTTAATGTGAATGAAATTATATTTTTAGTGTGTCATGGTGTCGGTGAAAGTTTGCAAGTTATCCACCAAGCGAAAAATTGAAATATTGAATTCCTTAAGAAAAGAGTGGTTCGCAAGACATGTAAGAGTCCCAGCGGGATCACAACGAAGGAGTTCAGTATTGGACTCCTTTTTTTATTACATTTAGGTATGAATGTAAATCAGGTTTATATCATTATAGGTGTTGCGGCGATAACTGCACTCGTGTCTACCTTAGTGTCTTATCTCATCGAGTTTGAAAGCCCTGCTGCCGTCATTGGTGCTTCAGCGGGAGCTACTATAGCAGTTACAGCCGTTATGATTAACAATAACAGAAAAAAGAAAAATTAGAACAGCTGATAACAAGTGCAATTCGAGCATTTTATCATGCTCTAACGAGGCGAACATCGCATGAATTTTAATATATTAGGTCTCTATGAAAACTACTAACTATACACTGCTACTCTATTTCATTATTTGTTTTACGGGTTTTGCAAATGCTCAGGCTACCACCTACTCCATCCGATTTTGGGGATCGAGTGATTATATTCATGTTCCGAATTGTCAGGAAGCTCAGCTATCCGGTAACATGACGCTGATGTTTGACATCAGGATTAAATCAACGACTTCTTTAAAGAGCTTAATTTGCATGGGAGATGATACTTCTAGTGTACTGGCCAATAATGACCTTTATAAAGTAGAACTTCTACCGGGTGGAACCCAACTCCGCTATTCACATGAATACGCAAGTGGTTCTGTCGAATCAGTTACCTTCAATTGGAGTGTCATTTTTGATCAATGGACACATGTTGCAATTGTTCGTGATAATATTGCTAAGACACTAAAACTGTACATTGAAGGTACCCTAGTGGAAACGAAGTCCTATCTCAACCCGCCACAGGGTGGCAATCTGGATCAATTGAGCTTTGGGCATACACTTGGAGCAACGGGAGATTACAATAACGGATTATTAGATAATATCAGTATTTGGGATACGGCTATGGATGATCAGGGAATCTTCCTATATGCTGGCTGTTTACCGAACGGTAGCGATCCCAATCTTGTTGCTTATTACAACTTCAACGAAGGCTCCGGTATTATCATCAATGATATGGTAAATGGCAACAATGGCATGTTATACCCTACCTCGCTTAATTGGAGGACCCAACACCGTATTTATGGTTGTACTGTCGGAGTTCCTGAACTGACAGAAACATCTGTTGAAAGGGAAGTTATCAAGGTATATGATTTGATGGGCCGTGAAACTACTTTTGAACCTAATAAACCACTCATTCTTCTATACAGCGATGGTTCGATCAAAAAGTCATTTCAGACAACGTATTAAATAAAAAAGCCCCGCATTAATTGCAGGGCTTTTTCTCTATAAGTGTTTTTACATTTTAATCATACGCTCTGATCTGATCAACACCCCATCTTTTCGAATGTTAACCAAGTAGATTCCCTTCGCGTAGTCCGTATCGACTTTGTGAATGTTGTTACCATCCACTGAAAGCTGATCTAAAATTCTGCCGGTAGTAAGATCATATACTTCGATATCTGTTGCTCCCTCAAGAGCAGTCAGGTCAACCATAATGTATTCATTAAATGGCGAAGGATATAGATTTATGCGTTCGCTCAGCTCCTCAATTCCCGCTCCGGATTCTTCTATAACTCTGAAGTTATCCAGACCTCCTTCTGCAAGGTGTCCACCAGGAATGTCCATCGCGCGAACTTTCAATTGCATTGTGCTCGTTGCCGTCATTATGCTATTAACATTGACTGATTTAGGCGCCCAGTTTCCCATTCCCGGGTCACCATCAACTGCGTAATCAATAATAACTGAAGTCACACCATTACTTAATTCTACAACTAGTGAATCATTCGGTGTACCAGATCCACCTGCATTGAAGAACCAACGCTCGAAGTTAATGCTTGGGTCTACATAACCAGATAGGTCGAAAATGGGTGAAGTAAGAATGGTAACTCCATCGTCGATGTCATCACTACCTGCTCCTCCTCCTCCGTTACCGGTTACATAAGCTTGTTCTCCACAATCATTTGGTGAATCCAGATCTGGATTAGCCGGGAAACCCCAAAAAGAAGTTCCAACAGGCTCACCGCGCTCCCAATCTCCAGTTGCTGCATTACCTGTAACTGTCCAACCCAAGTCAAAATCAAAATTATCCGAGTAGCCTTCATCTATTTGATATACATATGGATTTCCTGTTGAATCTATTACTTCGTTCAGAAAACACGTAGTGAGATAACCCCACTTTCCAATCATTACATCGTATGTATCATTTAAAAAGCTGCTGATCGTAAATTCTCCAAGACCATTCGTAGATACTGTATTGGAATAAGTAGCATTCTCAAACTTCACCTGAGCATTAATCACCGGATTGGAATTTCCATCGATCACCATACCCTGTAAGGTAAATGTCGGTAGCGGAGTAAGCGCTGCGTTAACAACGGTAACAACTCCGTTTGTTAGACTCACACCATAAACTGTATCGTTGATGTAACCAGGCTTTGAAAATACAACATCAAAGGTTCCTGCTGTCGCTACACCTGTCTGGTAGTCTCCGGAGCCGTTCGTTAATTCACTAACTGAGGTTGTAAGTAATTGAACGTTTGCCGTATTTAAAGGGCTTGTCGTTACTACATCAGTCACATTACCTTCCAAATAAGCTGCCTGCTGATAGGTCGGAGCAAAAACGAATAAACCACCCTCAATATCGCTGGCAACTACAATCCCTGACGGAAGGTAAGGATAGACTCCCCAACACCCATTAAAACCATCTCCTGACATAGGCGATGTATCATAGTTTCCTACTTCAATCAAATTCGATGGATAAGTCGCATCATGTATAGTAACGCCATCGCGATAATAAGAAGTCACCAGGTAATTCCCAATAACAAATACATTATGCGGTATAACGCCGCTACCCGGATTTGACTGAACCCGATCAATCTCAACAATGTTCGACAGGTTGCTAACATCATAGGCTCCTATATATGCTGAACTAACCTCATCAGTTGTAAATACCGTATTGCCATCGTCAGATAACCACGCGTTGTGCGTGAATGTACTAGGTGTATCTTTTGTCGCTAAAGTCACAGGAGCTGCCGGATTACTGACATCTACGACTGTCATGAAACCATCGTTTATGGCTCCTCCCCACAAGGTATCTCCTCTGACAAACCCATCGTGCAAATAGAAATCATTGTAGCGACCAAGTTCAGTAGGAGCCAAAGGATTTGTAAATAAATCCAACATGATTGATCCTCCAACTCCGTTATCAGCCCCCATGATATGACCAACTCCATTTTCATCAATGTAAATATTATGTGCCGTGCTAAACGGATAAGTCGAACCGGTATAGTAATACACATCACCCGGAGTAATAGGACCTGGCAAATTCGATAGATCGATGATCTCTAGCCCGCCGCCGCCTTCATTTGTAATATAGGCTGTGTTATTCCAAACCTTGATATCACGCCATATAGTAGATGTTCCAGGTGAATAGAAAACCTCAACCGGGTTCATCGGATCAGAAACATCCATAATCGATGTGCCTTCTTCAAGACCCATGATGGCATATTCATTTCCTGACTGATCTACATATCCCCAAATATCAGAACCATCGCCTCTGGCTGCCGGGTATTGATATTGAGATAGTAATGAAAGATTCAGCTGGCTTAATCCAACTGTCGAAACAATCAGCATAGCTGATAAAGAGAGAATTTGTTTTAGCATTTCTAGTTTATTTAGGAGCCTCAAAATACAACATATTCAGAAGATTATAAATATTCTGATCAAGAATTGTCTGAACGGCTGTTTTGATATTATGAACGGTAAGTGTTTTGATCAGGATCAAATTATTTGAAAAGCTTATCTTAGTCGACTTCTAATTCATATATGGAGAAAAGAGTAGGGAAAATTTTAACTAATTGGTGTGTAATCACAGGCGGTCCTTGCACCGGAAAAACCACCGTTGTTAACTTATTAAAGGAAAGGGGTTATGTCACAACAATTGAGCACGCCAGACATTACATTGATACCCGAAAACAAGAAGGAGATACCATCGAAGAGATCCGAGCAAACGAAAATGAATTTCAGATTGGAGTCCTGGAAATGCAGCTTGAAGAAGAAGATTCACTTGATCCGACCAAACTCGTATTTCTCGATCGGGCGCTTCCGGATGCAAAAGCTTATTATCAATTCCTTGGGCTCGAATATGATCCAAGACTTATTGATGCCATCGAAAAATTTCGATATAAGAAGATCTTTATCCTTGATCGCCTTCCCTTAGTGAACGACTACGCCAGACTCGAAAGTGAAGAGGATCAGATAAAGATACATTCGCTAATAAAGAATGTCTATGCGGAATTAGGACATCCCATCGTATATGTTCCCGTTTTACCACCAGAAGAGCGAGTTGATTTTATCCTTGCCAGTCTTGACGAATGAAACACCTGACAGATACCGTTTTAATGATTCGTCCAACCAATTTTGGATACAACGACGAGGCTGCAGAAAGCAATTCCTTTCAGAATAAACCGGAAATAGATTCCTCAGAAGTACAGACAAATGCGCTGAAGGAATTTGATGCTTTCAAAGCAAAACTGGAGGCACTCCATGTTAACGTGATCGATTTTGCTGATACGAATACCGATACGCCTGATTCGATATTCCCTAACAACTGGTTTTCGACGCATCAATCTAACGAGTTAATCCTCTACCCCATGGCTGTTGCCAACAGAAGAGCTGAAAGAAGAGACGATATCATCGCGGATCTCGTTAGGAGAAACAACTACAAATTAGTTGATTTCTCGGATGAAGAAGCCAATGGAAGGTTTTTGGAAGGAACCGGAAGTCTCATTTTTGATCATGAACACAAAACCGTTTATGCAGCAATCTCACCGAGAACAAGCCCAGAATTAGTCGAAAAAATTGCAAACGAATTGAATTACAAAGCGATTACTTTTGAAGCACTTGGAATGGATGGAGAGCTGATTTATCACACCAATGTCATGCTTTGTATAGGCGATGATTATGCTATTATTGGTGCAGACACCATCATTCAACAGGATCGGGAACGGGTGTTACGTTCTCTTCGTGAATCGGGAAAAGAACTGATTACATTCTCCAATGATCAGATTTATAATTCGTTTGCAGGCAACATGCTTCAGATTAAGAACACCAATAATGAAAGTATACTTGTGATGTCACAGAAAGCTTTCAACTCATTAAATGATGATCAAAGAAGGAAACTGGAAAAGCTGAATGATTTTATTCTACCGGCCTCAATTCCGACAATTGAATCAGTCGGTGGTGGAAGTGTTCGATGTATGCTCGCTGAGATCTTCCATTCATAATTGAAAGTTCAATATGCAAACGTCATCAACTTGCTGCTGATCTCCTTTCCAATCGAAAAACTCGGACTCCAGAATTTCCATCTGCTCCTCAACTGAGTGATTTTGAATCTCTAAAAGTTTGCGCTTCAAATTTAAGGTTTTATATTTCTTTCCCCTTGGTCCACCAAACTGATCCGCAAAGCCATCTGTAAAGAAGTACAAAACGTCTGTCGGTTCTAATTGCAACCTGTGATTTCGAAAAGGAAGGATATTGTCTGACATACCTATTGGTTGCTTATCGGCTTTATATTCGATCAACTTCCAGTCTCCCTGTTCCATCACTTGATGTTTGTCAGAGCCCACATAAGGGATTTTCTTGTCTCTCAATATCCAAAGCGGGTTGTTTGCACCGGACCATTCGGCAACGAGCGTTTTGGCGTTAACACGAATCATACTAAGATCCATACCATCGCGCGAACTAAGCAATTCAGAACCCGTCAGTGCTTCGATGATTCGCTTTCTTAGTTCTTCCAGGAAGTCAGCTGGTGAGATGCCGTCGTTGAGGGAAATGATTTCATTCATATAGGTCGTTCCCAGCATGGTAAGAAATGCTCCCGGAACACCGTGTCCTGTACAATCAGCAACACATAAATAGAAGGTATCATCTTTTTCCTGATACCAGTAAAAATCACCACTGACTATGTCTTTCGGCTGATAAAAAACAGCATAATTTTTTAGGAGAGTTTGTTGTTGATCTCTGGTCAGTACAGCATCCTGAATTCGCTGAGCATACTTAATTGAATCAACCAACTCATCTTTTTGCTCCTCTATTTTATCGAGCGCCACTTGCAATTGTGCTGTTTTTAACCGCTCAATTTCTGTGTCCTTTGCAATGTCCCTGTCCAGCGTGTGATAATCTTTGTGATAGCGTAAAGACTCTTCGAACATACCTTTGACCTCGTAAATCTTCGATAGATAGTAGAGCGCCATCTTTTCACCTTCCTTAGCGCCTATTTGCCTTGAAACTTTAAGCGCTTTTTCAGCATAGCCCAATGCTTCATCGAGGCGATCCTGTCTCAGTAATAAATCAACAATGGCTAATCTTGAATCAGTAATTAAGACGGTATAATCTACTGATTCACTTATTTCCAAACCTTTTAAAAATGCTTCATGTGCTTTTTCCCATTCCTCGTTAATGCAGGCTACTCTTCCCAGGTTATAATGAGACCAGGCAAGACCCTGTGGAGATGAATTCTTATCAGACAGAACGGATTGGAAACACTTTACGGCGTTTTCGTAATCGCCCATCTCAAAGTAAGTCTCACCAATATTACCTTCTGATGAAGAAACACCTTCCAAATCTCCAATTTCCTCTCGGATTTTTTTGCATTTCAAATTGACATCAAGTCGATTGACATTATCATTCTGAAACATATATACCGCACCGATATTATTCAAGGTATCCGCTTCTCCTTTTCGATTACCGAGCTTTTCATAAATCTTCAAGGCCCGCAAGGAGTGACTGAGCGATAAAGAATAATCCGAAAACCGCCAATAACAGTATCCCAAAGTTTTGCAACTATCTGCAATTCCTCTTTGGTAGTTGATAGACTCCGACCATTCGATAAGTTTCAATGCTGCGTTGTATGCTTCTTTGACATCGTGTAATCTGTCAACCCAAGCTTTTTCGTTTGCATTATCTATTTCCTGATCGGTCATGTGTAAAATGAATCACCTAAAATAACCATTTTAAAAACATGCTAAATCGATTAGGGTCTGACAGAAGTCATTTTTTTCCACTAATCGATCTTATAATTTTGAATTGGGATTCATAGAATAACCTACTAATGAAAGAGTTGTTAGCGGAAGATTTCTTTTTACTACACGTACCAATAATGATTGGTGGAGCATTATTGTTCTCTTCATTCTTTTTAGTCGTGACCCATCTTAGCCTTTTAAACGTGGTTTTCTTTTGTTTAACGGTAGCACTTACGTCCATAGGTTTCGATTACTTCGGCCCACAAATGTCGAGCAGTTATAGCGGTTATGTCCCTCATTTCTGGATTCTGGGTGGGTTAACAATTTTTGCTTTACAATTCAGGCTCTTCGGAAAATACTGGGAATAATTGACGGATGATTTTATACTTTTACAAGCACTTATGAAAAATCAACTGGCTCGGTTCATCCTAATTTCTTTATTTATTGGTACGAACCTCAACGCGTCTTCACAAATCTTTGAAAATGAATTAATCATTTATGTCAAAGACAGCATTTCTAAAGAAGCTATTTTCGGTGCCAAGGTTGTGTTAACCGATATATCGGAAGGATTCGTGAGTGATGAAGAAGGAAAGGTCGTGTTTACTAATTTACCAAAAGGAGATCACACCTTATCTATACGCCACTTATCTTATAAGGAGTATACAACCTCCGTTACAATTCCATTGGAACAGGACAAGCCTGTTCTCATATTTTACTTATCGCCGGTAGAGACAGACTTTGACGCAATCATAGTTGAAGCTACACGTGCAAATCGTTCCATTGAGGATCTTCCAACACGAACAGAAGTACTTACGGAAGAAATAGACGAAGCAGCATCGATGGAACCCAGTAAAATTGCACATTTGATAACACACAGCACCGGTATTCAAGTGCAAACAACCGCAGCATCTTCAAATGGAGCAGTTGTCAGAATTCAAGGAATGCAAGGAAGGTATACTCAGATGTTAAAGGACGGATTTCCGATGTATGGAGGATTTTCAGGAAGTTTGGATATCCTTCAGATTCCACCGCTCGATCTTCGTCAGGTTGAATATGTCAAAGGTCCGGCAAGTACATTATATGGAGGTGGAGCCATTGGGGGTCTTGTTAACTTGTTAAGTAAAAAAGGTGATAAAGACGAGAGCTTATTGCATCTGAATATATCCCATATTGGAGCGAAAGATTTTAATGCGTTCACATCGAGAACCTTCGATAAGTTCGCTTTTACCAATCTGGCCTCGATGCATTTTCACTCACCTTACGATGCCGACAATGACGATTATGCGGATATTCCAGAAGTCATCAAGTTCAACTTTAATCCAAAGTTCTTTTACCGACCATCCGATAAAACCGAATTCTACTTAGGCGCTAATATTTCGAATGAATCAAGAACCGGCGGAGACATGTTTCTGATCAATAGTAAGGAAGCAGATACAACACATTTTTACCTCGACGACCAGGAGAGCAGGCGATACACTTCACAATTCTCTTATGCGCATGATTTTAATAAGATTCACTCAATCCGCCTTAAAAACAGTGTCAGTTCCTTCGAAAGACAAATTCAATTGCACGAAGACACTTTGAGTAACATAACCTTTTTTGGCGGGCAGCAGATAAACTCATTCAGTGAGTTAAATTATAACTACAACAAAGACAAGCATAACCTAACGGTTGGATTCAATCTATACACGGATGCTTTCATGGAAGAGGAGCAGAACAGCATTGGAATCAGAAACCAAAGCTATTTGACGAATGGGCTCTTTCTGAATTACCTATGGAATATAACGGAAAAGATCATGCTGGAGAGTGGGCTGCGATCAGATTTTGTCCAGGCTAAATCAGATCAAACTTCTACGGAAGGGGATCTCTTCGTACTTCCCCGACTAAGCTCATTATTTAAGCTTCACAAAACGCTAAGCCTACGGATAGGTGGTGGAATGGGGTATCGAATGCCAACTATTTTTAATGAAGAGTCTGAGCCTTTCGCATATAAAAACATTCAAGCCATAGACTTTAACAATGTAGAAGCGGAAGAATCAATTGGCGGTAATTTTGACTTGAAATATCAGTCGACATTTGGAAGTGATAACATCTTACTTACTTTGAATCAGATGTTTTTCTACAACACGATTGAGAATCCGATCCGACTTTATTCAGATACGACAGGTGCTCTGAATTATCGAAACTCAGACGGGCAAATGATAAGCCAGGGATTTGAATCACAGATTAAGCTTACGGTTTGGAAGTTCACCTGGTTTTTTGGTTATACCTATACGAACGCCTTTTACTCAAACAGTACAGCAAACGAATCGCTCATTCTTACACCTGTGCACAGTATAAAAGGTGACCTTTTATTTGTGGAGGATAATAAATGGCGAATCGGCTGGGATTATGAATACAAGTCCGCACAGCTACTTTCTTCCGGATTGTATTCACCGGAGCTGTTCACAACAGGAATTGTCGTCGAAAGAACTCTCAATCATATTGTACTCTTCTTAAATGCTGAAAACTTTACGGATACCAGACAGACACGTACCGAAAGCATTCTTTCAGGTCCAAATAAGACGCCCCAGTTTACCGATATATGGGGGCCATTAGATGGTTTTTTCTTCAATGCAGGAATTAAGATCAAGTTGTAATATTGATTTTCCTTCTATCCTTTTTTATCGCCGTTGAACAATTTCCATTTTTCTTTTTGCAAAATCCATAATAAATTGCTGGTCTAAAACGATTTATTATGCGAACTATACTCTCTCTACTAGCACTAACTACACTACACATTTCATTTGCTCAGGAGCTGAATATACCCCGATGCATGAGTCCGGAATACATTCAGTATCAGGAATCATTGAATCCGGGATTCGCCGCATCTGTGGAAAAAGCGTTCAACGAAGCGCTTGCATTTTCGTCTAATTCAGAACAAAAGGACCCGGCTCCACACACGATACCTGTAGTTGTACATATCGTATACAATACGCCGGCACAAAACATTCCTGATTCTGTGATTTATAATCAAATTCAAACCTTAAATGAAGATTTCAATCGTATGAATGCTGACACAGCAAATATGCGTCCGGCGTTTGATATTGTAAAAGGAAATCCAAAGATCAACTTTATGTTGGCTAATATTGACCCACTAGGTAACCCAACAAACGGAATCACCAGAACGAGCACATCAACTACTTCATTTGGATCAATGGCACTTCTAAGTGGAGATTTTTCTGACCTCGAAAAGGTAAAAAGTACGCTCGATGGTGGTGAAGACCCGTGGGATCAATCGCGTTATCTCAATATATGGGTGTGTAACATGTCTGTTACTTTCTTTGGACAGGAAATAACAGCATTACTAGGTTATGCTACACCTCCTGACAATCTTCCAAACTGGCCTCCGGGATCAACAAACGGAATGAGCGATGGAGTGGTAATTCAGTATCAGGCATTCGGGTCCAATAATCCTAACCCATTAGACCCCGGGACTGGACCAATTGATGTTAGAGGTAGAACAACCACACACGAAGTAGGGCATTATTTAGGACTACGACACATTTGGGGCGATGGAGATTGCACCGCGCAAGACGGTATCGCTGACACGCCAAATGCGGCAGATCAATCACAACAAGACTGTGACACAACTAAAAACACCTGCGTAGATAATATTCAAGGAATTGATCTTCCGGATATGGTTGAGAATTTCATGGATTATTCAGCGGAGACTTGTCAGAACTCCTTTACAGAAGGTCAGGTTCAACTTATCGATGGAGTATTAGCACTTCAACGTTATGATCTCGTTCACAATAATCCTGCAGCCTTGACCTCAATTGAGATGGATCAATTGGTAATATTCCCGAACCCAACCAATGGCATACTTCATATTGAATACAATGGAACCATTCAAAGTGGTGGTATTTATGACCTTTATGGAAAGAAGGTACTGGAGCTGGAGCAATTTGATCAGGTTGATCTAAGCCGTTTTAATTTCGGAGTTTACCTCCTGGAGCTTGAAAAGGAAGATGGGAAAAAGCTTTTAAAAAGAATCATCAAACAATAAAGAAAAGGCCTCTGATTTCAGGGGCTTTTTTATTGGACTTCGAATCTACCTTTAATTTTGGCTTCAGTCTGGGTATTTACCAATACAAAGAAATAGCTGCCCGGATTGAAATCTTGCCTGTTCAGAAGAATCAATTCATCCGTTGTTTGCTCCTGATGAACTAACTTTCCATCATCGGTATATACTTTAAGTTCAATTAAATGATTTCCATCGTTCGCAAAATGGAGCTCTGAAAACTCGGTGACAGGATTTGGTCTCAGTAAATAATTATTAGCTGAAATATCGATCACCTCAATCTGAATGATCTTTGAGAATCCAACTCCGCCTAAATCTAAACGGTAGTAGTTAATGCTATTCTTTTCCGGATATAGATCAGTAAAATCATAAGGCACTGCTTCCTGAATACTACCACATGTTCCTTCAATACTTCCTATCTGATTAAAGTTAACGGAATCTGTCGAACGTAGAATTGTAATTCCATTACATGTCTCCCCTTGCTGAATAATCCAGGTCAGATAAACCTTACCATTGACCTCATCTGCTGTAAAATCTCCGACAACATTTTCATTCTGTGCCAATAATTCGGCACAGGATAACAAAATAATTACAGTCGTAAATATTGCTCTCATTCTATTAATGTAACGGATAAATCAGCAATTGCTTACAAAATACATTATTAAAAACTTCCATGTTAAAAGGTTATATAGCTAATCGGAAGTAAAGCCATTAGAATTTATTAGTTTTGAGTGAACCAAACTCTTTCATATTATGGAAAACGAACAAACAAATCAACCAATTGACACTTCTAATGACGGTCAGGTACAGGACGGAACTGTAGGTATCATTGCCTATATCACGCTCATCGGATTTATTATTGCCATTGTATTAAATAATGATAAATCCGGTGCAGATAAAAAATTCGGAGCCTTTCATTTAAGACAGTCTTTAGGATTAATCATTTTTACAGTAGGACTTTATATTGTGTTAATGATTCTTTCCGCTATTCTAATTTCAATTAGCTGGAGAATGCTTTCAGTTGTTTCTTTAATGTCGATGATACTATGGTTAGGAATACTGGCTTTAGTAATCCTTGGCATTGTGAATGCGGCTAACAAGCAAGAGAAAGAACTTCCGCTTATTGGAGGTATGACTTCAAAAATGTTAGGAAAAACATTTGAATAAATCACACCCACGTAACTATTAAACCGGTCGAAAGGCCGGTTTTTTTTTACATAAAAAAGCCGCTTTCTATTCGGAGCGGCTTTTTTAACGAACACATAATTGCATCTATTTATTTACTCGCATATTGACTTCCATCCAGCCACCGCCGTTTTCACATTCAAGTCCCTGCGATTTAAAATAAGCTGTTGCCTGACCTGATCTTCCACCGCTCGCGCAGCAGAAGATTACCGGAGTCTTCAGCTCCATAATTTCATCTTTACGATCCACAACTTCGTTAAGAGGTATATTGATCGATCCCGAAACGTTTCCTCCCATGAATTCTTCCGGAGTTCTAACGTCGACTATTGTATATTCCATTTCTTGTTGAATTTAGATTCCGCAACAAATATAAGAGGATCGGAGCAAACGAAATGCACCCAAAGTTACAGAAGCAAATTAATTTTGTTTTTTTTCTGTTTACCTTTCTGAAATCCTAACATCTGTAGTAAAAGAACACTATGAAGGAAAGAACAGAAATCACCAAAGAGCTCAGCGCCGAGTTGAAGGCACTTTATAAAAAGTGGCCGGATATAAAGCGTTTTCTATACTCTCTGGGGTGTAAAAAAACTACAGATGCTGAAGATATCTTTCAGGAAGCGTTACTCATTTACACACGTAAACTTCAAGACGCGACATTTGAACTCAAAGTAGATCCCTTTTACTATGTGCGAAATACGTGCAAGTTCCTCTGGTACAATCAATCGCGAAAAGAAGGAAAACATATACATACGAGTATAAATGACAACATTGCTGACTACGAAGACGATTGGTTTCAGAAGGAGATGAAACTGAAAAGCATCGAAGACGCCTTATCGCAAATCGGTCAAAAATGCCAACAATTACTACAGCTCTTCTACGGAGCAGGTATGGCTATGGCTGACATAGCCAAGAAATTAGGCATGCGAAACGATAAGGTTGCGAAAGCACAGAAGTACCGATGCATTAATAAAGTGAAGGATGAGATTCGTTCACTGGAAAGTTTATCTCACAACATTTAAATCTGAAATCATGAATCCAAATATCACAAAGATCATAGATCAATACCTAAACAACGAGTTGTCTCCGGAAGACAAACTGGCGTTTGAAGAAAGACTAAAGTCTAATCGCAATTTACAGGAAGAAGTTGAAATGCAAAGAAGTATTCAACAGGCTGCAAAAAGGGCTTATACGAGAACAGCAATCAAGAAAACGGGAAGAAACTACCACGCCGGAAAAATTTTGAAATGGGCCGGTTTTAGTTTAAGTATAATCATTGTCGCTTTGACGGCAACATATTTTCTTTCGGGAGGTATTACTGACTTTTCTTCAGAATCCAATATCAGCAATGAATTAATTGAAAAACTCGATCAGGAGGCTGGAATTGACAGACTTGAAACGCAATATTTCGATATTCCTAAAGACGGATCCGTTGAAATGTCCGAAGGAGGAGTTTTGCTATCCGTGCCGGAAAATGCCTTCATACTGAATGGCCAGCCATATAGTGGCGATGTGGTTCTTCAATATCAGGAGGCATTAGATGCTGCTGATATCGTTAAGTCAGGATTATCCACGATGTCAGGCGATCGATTACTTGAAACGGGAGGAATGTTCTCCGTGCAGGGATTCACGGCGGACGGTGAAGCTTTGGCTTTTAATCCGGAAGTCGGTGTCTACGTTCAGGTTCCAACTGATGAACTTAAAAAAGACATGATGCTCTTTGATGGAGTCAAGCAAGCTGATGGAAGCATCGACTGGCAGAATCCTGAAGAGCTCGAAAAAATTCCTGTTCCGATCAGTATGTCAAAACTGAATTTCTATCCAAAAGACTACGAGCCTTATCTCGATGAAATCAAATGGAAACGAAGTAAAGAAAAAAGAGACAGTTTGTATTTGAGTTTTGAGCGACAAATTAGAATAATACAATGGTTAGGTGATACCGAGGAACCGGATACGTCTTGGCTCGTTCCTGCATATTCGTACCCGCAAGAAGCAAATTTTATAGATTCCATGGTTTATGATGTACACGAAGTGCCAGCGTTTGAGACAGATGTCCTTCCGCGATTCATCTCCCCTTCCAATGTCCTTGGATTCTGGAACAAGAAATTCAACAAAACCATTTTGGCAACACATGAGTTCGAAAGAAGAATGCAGGCGGTACATAACACTTGCGACAATACGGTATTGGACAAATACGTCAATGGACTGAACCGTTCGATGTCATCTATTGACCGCGAAGTAGTTGAAATGGGTTATCCTGAATTTGAAGCCTATGCAGCTGAGAATGTTGGGAAGTTAAATCCGAATAACCCGCATCTTAAAAACCTGAAGCAGTTCTACGAACAAGGCGTCGAAGCCTTAAAGAAGCGAGCAAAATACGCTCAGGACAAAGAAGCTAAGCGTCAGAAAAAATGGGATGACAAAGTTGGTGAAGAACGTCAGTCGGAGCAAAACAGAAAAGCGGATCGGGAAAACACGAATCTGCAAGAAGAGTTTAGCTTCAATCTGGACAATGTGTACAAACAGCTCGGTTATACCAGAGGGTTCACGGTCATCGGACGTGGTGGAACAATAAGTCCCGGTCCAATAATTAAAAACATTGATCAATATGTATGTGAAGCAACAGTGAAACGTGAATCAACGACGATTACCGATCCCAAAACAGGTAAAAAAGCACAGATCACTTACAATGATTTCACGATCGATGTCAGCAATCCTGAACAATACGAGATGCTTTACATGTACTTATTCCCTCATCAGCTGAATAGTTATCAGCGCATAAATCCTTCGAACGGAAAGTTTGATTACCGATTAAACGGTGACATCATCTACGATGTGGCAGTTATCGGAATCAATGAAAATGGATACCATTATTTCCAGAAGCAGACACTTAACAGTGGAAATCTTGGAACGGTGACGCTAGAGCAGATCTCAGAACGCAAGTTTGAAGCAAGTCTCGCTCAGTTAAATAAAAAGCGAATCGGTAAACCGATGAGGATTAAGGAAGAGTTGGACTGGTTGCTCACGGAACGCGAGAATTACAAGGAACAGGAACTGCGAGAAAGTATGAATGTGTTTAGAACTAAACTAGCTAACCGCATATCTGGTTGCTTATTCAAAGTAAATTATGACACAGGACAAGAATTATCATTTGGCATCGAGTAATCAACCTACAAGTACTTCTCAAACCACTCCCACAACGGCTCCTTTGGCACAGGGGCCGTTACTTTTATGCGCTCCTGCGTAGTAGGATGATCAAACTCTAATACTCTTGCATGTAAATGAATGGACCCATCCTTATTGGATCGCTTGGCGCCATATTTTAAGTCTCCTTTGATAATACATCCGATATGTGCCAGTTGACAACGAATCTGATGGTGGCGACCTGTTTCCAGTTCAATTTCCAATAGGTGATAACGATCAGAAGATGCCAGCCATTTATAATTCAGAATGGCCTCTTTAACACCTTCCACGTGCTTGTCGTAGACATATGACTTATTTTGCTTCTCATTCTTCATGAGCAAATTGACCAGCCTTCCCTCCTTCTCCTTCGGCATATTCTCTACGACTGCCCAATATATCTTTCTCGTCGATTTCGTTCTGAATTGCTCATTGAGTCGCGCTAAAGCTTTACTCGTTCTGGCAAACAACAGTGCACCACTTGTTGGTCGATCCAGTCGATGTACAACGCCACAGAATACATTTCCGGGTTTGTTATACTTGTCTTTCAAATAAGTCTTAACGATCTCAGAAAGCGGTTTATCACCCGTTTTATCGCCCTGAACAATGTCAGAGGATTTCTTGTTTATAACAATCGTGTGGTTGTCCTCGTGAAGAATTTCGACTTCCTGATTGTTTGATTGTTTGATTGTTTGATTGGTCATAATCTCGACTTAAATTTATTCATCATTTGAATAACTGAGAGTAATTCAGCATTTAAAACTTCATATTTTTCAGATTCGAGATATCCAACTTCTTTCGAAATCAACAATTGCGTTTGAAGCTCATATGCCGAACCATTCGCAATTTCGATAAACCTCTTGAATTCCTTATTCGACGATCTTGAAGCTCCTTCTGCAATATTCGACGGTATTGAAACAGCAGACCTTCGAAGTTGATTAGTCAAACTATATTGCTCAACAATTGGAAAGCATGTTGTAGCTTCATAAACCAGAATCGACAGGTCTTTACTTTTCTTCCAAAAGTTAAGCTGTTGATATTTATGCATATTCAAATAGATTAGATTTCTATTTAAATTACGAAAAAAACAATCAACATGATTTCATAGTTTTAATAATTCGGAGAATCGAATATTCGGAGAATCGAACAATCCTAATAGCTCTCCTCTTCGTTCGGGAAATCTCCTGATCTTACATCCTCTATATATCGATGGAATGAGCCTAGCATTTCCTGATATAGGTTATGGTATTTTCTAAGGAATCGTGGGTTAAATTCATTGTTAATACCGAGCATGTCATGAACGACCAATACCTGCCCGTCTACTCCATTGCCCGCACCTATACCGATGATTGGAATATTGATCTCTTTCGCTACTCGTGCTGCCAGCTCTGCCGGAATCTTTTCAAGAATAATGGCAAAACATCCTGCTGCTTCCAGGGCCTTAGCATCCTCGATAAGTCTTTGTGCCTCCTCCTCTTCTCGTGCCCGTACCACATAGGTTCCAAACTTATAAATGGACTGAGGTGTTAACCCCAGGTGACCCATCACCGGAATTCCAGCTGTCAATATACGCGTAATCGATTCCAATATTTCTTGGCCGCCTTCCAACTTCACCGAATGCGCTCCGGATTCTTTCATGATTCTGATCGCGCTACTCAGTGCCTCTTTCGAGTTGCCCTGATACGATCCGAAAGGAAGATCGACAACAACTAATGCTCGGTCAATAGCCCTAACAACGGCAGATGCGTGATAGATCATCTGATCAAGTGTAATGGGAAGTGTCGTTTCGTGACCCGCCATGACATTCGAAGCTGAGTCGCCAACCAATATGACATCTATCCCAGCCGTATCAATGATACGAGCCATCGAATAATCATACCCTGTTAGCATCGTGATCTTTTCACCTGCCTCCTTCATTTCCTGAAGAACGTGTGTAGTTACCTTCTTTGCATTTTCGTGTACAGACATAGCTGAAAATTTGCTCAAAATTACGGATTAAATGATATCCATGAAATCTTTAGCTGTTAATCCTCGCATAATAAGACCATAATATTCGTAAATTAGCCTCTATCAATGAGATATGTTGCTATTATATTGATTTTTATAACAAGTACGGGCTTCGGGCTTGGTCAAACGATCAACACCTACAATCCGCAAGGATTTTATGAGCAACCCGGAGGCATGTTCTCCGTCGATTCACTTCGAACCATTGATATCAATTTTTACGATCCGAATTATCACGACACGCTGGTGTCATACTGGTACACCGATACGAATCTTCGAATTCCGGCTGCTGTTACTTTTAGCAATGGGCTATTTTATGACAGCGTTGGCGTGCGTTATAAAGGCAATTCGACCTTTGCCTGGCCGGAGCAACAAGGAATCGTGAAGCTTCCGCTCAATCTGGATTTCAATTACTATCAGCTAGGACAGGAGATTATGAATCTCAAGAAACTCAAGTTGGCGAATGGCATGTTTGATCCAACTTTTGCGAAAGAAGTAACCGCATACGATATCTATCGAAGATACCTTCCTTCACCGCAGGCAAATTTGATGCGGGTCAATGTACAGGGAGATTATCTGGGTTTATATGTGAATACAGAATCTGTTGACCGAACGTTTCTTAAAAAGCACTTCAATGAGAACGATGGTGTTTTATTCAAGTGTGATCCTATTCAGCAATTTGGTCAACCAGGTCCTTCCGGAAACTCGAATTTGGATTGGCTTGGCTCCGATACAACTTTGTACTACAATCATTACACCTTGAAATCAGATTATGGATGGGGTGAGCTTGTGGAGTTTATCAATATTCTCAATAATAACCCGCTACTGCTTGACTCTGTACTCAATGTGGATAGGGTGTTATGGGCTTTTGCGGTGAATCAGGTCATTGCAAATCTGGACACCTACAACGGTCTTTTTCAACACAATTATTATCTCTACCAGACTGAGGATGGTTTATTCCAAATGATTCCCTGGGATGTATCCGAAAGCTTTGTTGGTGCGCTATTAAACTTCAACCCGAATTTTAACGAGCTTTATGAATATGACCCTTATAATGGCTATAACTGTCTCACCGAACCTTTAGTAGTAGCGCTCACCAGTGACCCGAACTCGAAGTATGGTAAAATCTACACCGCTCATTTACGAACTGTTCTGGAGGAAAGTCTAATTCGTGACACCATAGAAACATTTGTAAGTGATCTACAGGCTTTAGGTGCGGCGGCGGCCTTTGAGGACACGAATAAGATCTTTAACATCATCCAGTATTATACGAATGTTCAGAATCAAATTGGTGGATCGATCTTCCCTATCGCAGGTATTTTGTCGACAATAGATCTGAGAAAACCTTTTTTAGAAGCGAATCCGGAGATCTCTAAGATACCACCGGAAATAACGAATGTACAACTCGCCATGATTGATGATGAAGAGCATGTTGTAGCCACGGTAAGCAACGTGGATTCCGTTGAACTCATGTTTACGACTAGCCCCTACAATTCAAAGTTTAAGTCCTATCAAATGTATGACGACGGATCAAATGGCGATGCCGTAGCGGGAGACGGTCAGTTTACCGCTATGCTTCCAAATGCGTTGTCCAGCACGGGTTCATTAGCTAAATTTTACATTCGCGCTGCCAACAGCGATGCTTATCGCCTATCTCCGAGAAGAGCAGAATATGAATTCTACACCTATTTTGTTAAGGCTCCGGAACAAGAAAACGACTTTGCAGTATATCCAAACCCGAGTACAACTGAACTATTTATTAGTGGTGATCTCAATTCAAGCAATTACGCTATTTGTTCAATTGATGGTAAAATAGTACTGGAGGGCACGCTGGATACTGACATGAAAATTGACGTGAGCACATTGGCTGCTGAGCTTTATTTTCTGGCGATTGACGGCAAAGTGGTTAAGATCGTTAAGCAGTAGGACATAAAAGCCCTTTCACGAACATAACTAATTGCACATCTTTTTGTGAAAAAGTTAGCTTAAGCCTATATTTGTATCGGATTTTATTCGTAATATTGCACCCCGATTTAGAGGGAAGTAAAGAAATTTAGTGTCATGGAATACATAAAAGAACTTGAGAAGGACCTTGTAGAAACACAGAATTTCCCTGCATTCAGCAGTGGTGATACCATTTCTGTTACCTACATGATTAAAGAAGGAAACAAAGAGCGTCCACAGACGTTCCAGGGTGTTGTTCTTCAGCGTAAAGGAACAGGAGCTACTGAGACTTTCACAATTCGTAAGATGTCAGGAAACGTTGGTGTTGAGCGTATCTTTCCGGTTAATTCTCCATTCATCAACAAAATTGTTGTGAATAAGAAAGGAAGTGTACGTAGAGCACGAATCTTCTACTTCCGTGAAAGAACAGGTAAGTCTGCTCGTATTAAAGAAAAGAAAAGCTTCGCTTAATTTAAGCTAGAAAATAAAAGAAAGCCTTTGGTCACACCAAGGGCTTTTTTATTTTTATACATGAGCAAACGCAAGGGTAAAAAGAATTTGGCTTTCCTATTGATTATGGGAATTCTACTTTGTGGAACCTTTGTATTATGGCGGGTTCTGGACTCACGCGAACAAAAACCGATCACAGAGCTCAATCCAAATGCTATTCCAGAAGGATTCAGCGGTTACGGCATTGATGTATCGCACTATCAAAACCAAATCAATTGGCAGCTTCTGGATGACTCGAACGGTGACAAGATCTCCTTTGTATACTTTAAAGTAACGGAAGGTGTAAGCCTGGTCGATAAATACGCTGAAAGAAATCACGATAGCTTAAAGCATCGTCAATGGCTTCGTGGCGGCTATCATTTTTATATCCCCGGAAACGACCCAACAAAACAAGCTAAACACTTTTTGGCCAACTACAAACCGGATGACGAGGATCTTCCTCCCGTGCTGGACATCGAAAATGAGACAGGTACCCGGAGTAAGTTAATTAGTGACCTTAAGATCTGGTTGGATCACGTCAAGAAGGAAACTGGACGACAGTCTATCATTTACACCTCTTACGATATGTACAGGCGTTTTTTACGCGATGCTTTTCCGGATCATTACTTTTGGGTTGCCAACTATAGCAAGCGTCAGGATCGTTTTAAAGATGAGCGGATTCTCTATTGGCAGTTTTCAGATAAGGGTATTCTACCGGGTATTGATGGCTTCGTCGATTTAAATTATCACCGCCATCCGATCGAATGATTACATCCCTTCGATCACAAAATCTGTTCTACGGTTTTTAGCGCGATTGGCTTCGCTTGAGTTCTCTACCTTTGGCTTGGTCTCACCGAAACCTTTAGCTGTTAAGCGATTCTTTTCAATTCCGAGAGACAATAAATAGCTCTTAACACCCTGTGCCCGCTCTTCTGATAGTATCATGTTCTCTCTATCATCGCCTACATCATCCGTGTGACCTTGAATAGATACTTTGATGCTTGGGTTTTCTTGTAAAAATCGGGCGAAACCTTTCAGGATAAACTTCGATTTACTGCTTAGAACAGATGAATTCGTAGCATAAAGAATGTCATTAATGGTATAGGCCTCTCCTACCTTCAGCTCTTTCACCTTCAGATCATTATCCCGTATCGCTACGTCTCCGGTTTCTTTGAAAGATTCTTTGTTGATGAGTTTAGAGTCAAACGCATGACCTTCCTTCTTAACAGTTACCATGACATCCTGCTTGTCTTTCGTCTTGACGATAGCAGCATATTTCCCGTCATCTCCGTTAACCTTTACTTCCGTTACCTCATCAGACCCCTCATACATCACTTCAATCGTAGCATCTGTAACCGGAGTCCCCGAATCATCCTTTAGCTCTCCCTTTAGAATAGCTACTTTTTGTGGACGTGCTTCTTCGTATAATTCGAATGAATAGATGTTCCAGTTTCCGCCTACGCGTGAAGAGAAGTATGCTATCTCTCCATCGATGGAAACAAAAATTCCCAGTTCATCATTCGGACTGTTGATCGGATAACCAATGTTCTTAGGCTCTGTCCAGCTACCATCTTCTTTCTGACGGATATAGAAAATGTCTAGTCCACCAACACCCGGTCGATCTTTGGAGCTTTCCGAAACGAAATAAAGCGTCTCGCTATCCTGGTGTAAGAATGGACTCTTGTCTTTTCCCCTTGTGTTCACCACGTCAAAAGGAATTCCCACACCCCACGTTCCGTCTTCTTTTCGCTTCGCAATATAGATATCGTTATTCTCTGATGTCGGTCGATTAACTGTGTAATACAAAGTGTTTCCGTCAGCGGAAAGTGAAGGTTGCCCTTCCCATCCATTGCTAGTATTAATTTCTGCCCCCAGGTTAACCGGCTCTGTCCACTTATACTTGTTATGTTTATTTCCAGTAAGTACGTAAGTTGAGCTCCAGAGGTCACAATTCATATAGGGTTGGTCTAAAACTATTTCCTTCCTACAGGCACAGAAAATCATTTCCTTGTTGTCAACAGATAATGTTGCTGCACCGTAACTTTGGAATTTACCTTCAATATTGAAAGGAGCAGGTAGTTGTTCTCCTACGTTAAATTCAGACACCATGTTAGGTCTTTCTGAAATTGTAAATTTCTCAACAACTCCAGTTCTTCCTGTACCTAACGTATCATGCTCACCACGTCGAGTGAAAAACATTAATTCGTTATCAGGAGATATCATCGGAAAGTACTCATCCATCTCCCGCGTACTCACATTTTGAACAATAACAGGTTTGAATGGCACCTCGGTTTCTTTCACCTTTTTATCCCGATAGTAATCTTCCAATACCTCACTCACATCGCTTAGCTTCTTTGCGTGATCTTCCGGATAGCGTTCTACATCGCGACTTTTAAACTTTTTGAATGCTTCAAACCAGCGAACCGCGTTTTCCATTTCCTTTTGGGTATAATTGATAACCCCCAGATAGTAGTAACAATTCGCATGATACTCCGAGCAACGCTCAATGGTCTGCTCGAAAAGTTCTTCTGCTTTGCTGAAGGCACGATCTCCTTTTGCCGGATTCGGATCGTTGTCATAGTATTCCAATCCTTGATTATAGGCATACATGGCGTATTCGAAATATGCCGTTGCATTTTCTTCATCGGCTTTGATCGCCTCATTGAATTTTTCCGAAGCCGTGCGAAGATCTTTCGCATTGACAGCCGCGGTAATCAATTTTACAATTTTCTTGGATGGTTCCAGGCATGCTTCATTTTCCTCCTGAGCGTTAATTCCCCAGGAAGCAAGTATTGCCGGAATAAACAAAAGGTAAAATTTAGTCATACAGATCAATTTGTAAAAATCGCTTTACGTCAGCAATAAGCGTACCCAAGTGTTTATATCGAATAAACGGGTACAAAGTTACAGCAATAAGGGGCTTTCTTCACAATTTTTGTCCATTCATCCTATGTCTTGGCTTCAATCAGTGGAATCTTTACTATTTTACTGCAAAATTTAAACTTATGAAATACCTCTTATTGATCAGCTTATTGATCACCCTACCTGTATTGGGACAAAAAGATAAAAATGACGATGATGGATTACTTAGTAAATCAACTGTTTCCGGACTTAAATTCAGATTAGTCGGACCGGCGTCAACTTCAGGACGAATAGCGGATATTGCTGTTCACCCGGACAATCATAACATTTGGTATGTGGCAGCCGCATCCGGAGGTGTGTGGAAAACGACCAACCATGGAACCACGTTTAAGCCCATTTTTGACAGTTATGGATCTTATTCTACAGGCTGCGTTACTATGGCGCCTACTAATCCGAATGTGATCTGGGTTGGAACAGGTGAAAACAACAACCAGCGTTCCGTTGCATACGGTGACGGTGTTTATAAATCAGTAGATGGAGGTAAGTCCTTCAAAAATATGGGACTAAAGGATTCTGAGCACATCGGTAAGATCATTGTTCATCCATATCATGAAAACATTGTTTGGGTTGCTGCTTACGGACCGCTTTGGAGTGCAGGTGGTGATCGAGGTGTTTACAAATCTACTGATGGAGGTGAAACCTGGAAGAAAACATTAGACATTTCTGAACATACAGGAATCGCAGAGATCGCGATAGATCCAAGTGATCCTAATATATTATATGCCTCTGCTCATCAGCGAAGAAGACGTCAGTGGACCTACCTTGGAGGTGGACCTGAATCGGGATTGTATAAATCTACAGATGGTGGTGAGACCTGGAAAGAAATTAACTCCGGATTACCAAAAGGAGAAATGGGTAGAATCGGCATTGCTGTGTCTCCGGCTAATCCTGATTATGTTTATGCCATTGTTGAAGCTCGTGAAGACAAGGCAGGATTCTTCCGTTCCACGAATAAAGGAGAGACCTGGTCGAAAATGTCTTCGTACAAAACAAGTGGTAACTACTATCAGGAAATCATCTGTGACCTAACTGATGAAGACAAAGTGTTCTCCATGAATACCTGGCTGCATCACACAGACGATGGCGGAAAGAACTTTAAGCCTACCGGCGAGAAGAACAAACATGTCGACAATCATTGCATCTGGATAGACCCGAATGACAGCGATCACTGGATTGTTGGTTGTGATGGCGGTATATACGAAACATGGAATCATGCCAAGGAATGGAGATACTATGATAACCTTCCTATCATTCAGTTTTATAAGGTTGCAACTGATAATGATAAACCATTCTACAATATCTACGGGGGAACACAGGACAACAATTCCATGGGAGGTCCATCAGCTACAACAAATAATGCGGGAATCTTAAACTCAGATTGGTACATTACCAACGGAGGTGACGGTTTTGAATCAGCTATTGATCCAACAAACCCTGATATCGCATATGCTCAGGCACAGTATGGTGGCCTTGTTCGTTTCGACCGTGCTTCCGGGGAAAAAACACCTATAAAGCCCTTGCCAGGAAAAGACGGTGAAGGCTATCGATGGAATTGGGATTCACCACTGCTCATATCTCCTCATGATCATAAAACACTTTACTTCTGCTCCAATAAAGTTCTCAAGAGCACTAATCGTGGTGATGACTGGGAAGAAGTATCACCTGACCTGAGTCGACAATTGGATCGCAACAAACTTCCTGTTATGGGACAAGTGTGGTCGATTGAGGCTGTTATGAAGAATATGTCCACATCCATTTATGGTAGCATTGTGGCTTTCGATGAGTCGCCAATTAAGAAAGGATTGCTATACACAGGAACAGATGATGGACTGATTCAGGTTTCGGAGAATGATGGTGCAAGCTGGCAAAAGTATAGCTCTTTCGATGGTATTCCGGACATGACACGTGCCCATATGATCATTGCGAGTCTACATAATGAAAATACCGTATTCGCTGTCTTTAACAATCATAAGTCCGGTGACTTCAAGCCGTATATTATGAAATCGACTGACAAAGGAAAAAGCTGGAAATCTATTTCCGGTGATTTACCGGAACGCGGTTCAGTATACAGCATTCGTCAGGACCACGTAGATCCGAACTTACTCTTTGCGGGAACAGAATTCGGATGCTACTTCTCCAACAATGGAGGTAAGAACTGGATTAAGTTGGCAGGATTACCGACGATTGCCGTTTATGATATTGACATTCAAAAGCGTGAAAACGACCTCGTTGTTGCCACATTTGGTAGGGGATTCTATGTCTTGGACAACTATTCACCATTACGCAATGTTTCGGAAGAAAATCTGAATAAAGAGGTGTACCTCTTCCCTGTTAAGCCGGCACTTCAGTTTGTTGAATCGTCTCCTTTGGGATACAGAGGAAACAGTTCCAAAGGGGCTAACCTGTGGCAAGCAGAGAATCCTGAGTACGGTGCGGTATTTACCTTGTACCTGAAAGGAACAGAATCTTCGATGAAGAGCAAAAGAAACAAAGCAGAGAAGAAAAAAGAAGAAGCAAAAGAGCCTGCTTACTACCCTAGTTTTGAGGATCTATGGGCGGAAGAAAACGAAGACAAAGCGAAGCTTATCTGGATTATCCGAGAAGCAAGCGGTACTGAAGTGTATCGAATGACTAGCTCACCGAAGAAAGGAATTAGCCGGACTTCGTGGAATCTGAGAAAGACATCCACTTCGCCTGTGCGCATGCGTAAATCTGATCCTGGAAGATACGGTGCACCGGATTACGGATTAATGGTTACTCCGGGTGAATACACCGTGGAGATCTTCTACGAAAAGGATGGTGAGATCAAACCACTTGTAGAGAAGACTTCCTTCGAGGTGAAAGGACTCAATAATCAAACGCTTCTGGCAAGCAATAATGAAGAGTTAGCGAAAGGTCGTGCTGATATTGCAGAAATTAAGCGTCAGGTAGACGGTGCCGGAAGGTTATTAAATGAAAATGGAGATCGATTAAAACTGATTGATTATACCATTCGAAATTACCCGAATGCCGATATCAACTGGTTGAAGCAGACCGATGCAATGCGCACGCAATTCAATGAATTGCGCAAAGAGCTATGGGGTGACTGGATCAAGTCCAAGTATCAGTTTGAAAGTGAACCGAGCATATCCAATCGCGTTGGGACGGTTTACTGGCAGTTATTCTCCAATACGACAAGTGTCACGAAAACACAGAAGGAGAACATGGAAATCGTCAGAGAAGAGTATACGGACTTCCGGGCTCGACTGGATAAGTTGATCTCCGAGTTGGATTCGCTGGAAGAAGCACTGGAACAGAAAGGTGTTCCTTACTTTGAAGGCCAGGACGTCAACTGGAAAGAAGAATAAAAAAGAAAGGCATGAGTGATCATGCCTTTTCTTCTATAACTAAAAACTTGTAGTTGATCAGTTGATCTTGATGGGATGCTTCACTTTTGATTTAGTTAAAGCGATCTCCAAAACTTCTTTCATGGTGTTTACATAATGAAAGGTCAGTCCTTTGAGGTATTCATCTTTAATCTCATCGACATCCTTTTTATTCTTTTCACAAAGAATGATCTCTTTAATCTTCGCTCGTTTTGCCGCGAGAATTTTCTCCTTTATGCCACCAACCGGTAAGACATCTCCTCTTAAGGTGATCTCCCCTGTCATAGCCAGATTCTTCTTCACCTTTTGTTGTGTAAACACAGATGCGAGTGATGTAAGCATCGTGATACCGGCACTTGGTCCGTCTTTAGGGGTTGCTCCTTCCGGAACGTGAATGTGCACATTGTGCTCATCAAACACCTGTTGTTCCAGGCCTAGCAGCTTGCTGTGTGCTTTTAAATATTCCAACGCGATCACCGCTGATTCCTTCATGACATCACCGAGGTTTCCGGTCAGTGTCAACTTGCCTTTACCTTTCGTTACTGAAGATTCTATGAAAAGAATGTCTCCTCCAACGCTGGTCCAGGCAAGACCTGTAACCACACCCGCAACTTCATTGTTGCTGTACTTTGTTTTTGCAGTACCAGCACCCAACACCTCATACAGATCTTCTAACTTGATCTTCACTTCGAATTTCTCGTTCATCGCAATTTGTCTTGCTCTGTTTCGAACGAGTTTGGCAATTCTTTTATCCAGACCACGCACACCTGACTCATTGGTGTATTCTTCAATCAATTTTTCCATCGCTCTTTTATCGATCGAAATGTCCTTTGAAGTCAATCCGTGCTCTTTAATCTGCTTTGGAAGCAAGTGTCTTTTTCCTATCTCTACCTTCTCTTCAACTGTATAACCGTTGACCTCTATAATCTCCATTCGGTCTCTAAGTGGTCCTTGAATGGTAGACAGGGTATTCGCTGTAGCGATAAACATTACACGTGACAGATCATACTCTGTTTCGATGTAGTTATCGTAAAATGCTTTATTTTGTTCCGGGTCAAGAACTTCCAATAATGCGGAAGAAGGATCACCGTGATTACTGCGTCCAAGCTTATCTATCTCATCCAGAACAAATACCGGATTACTGATCTCTGCTTTTTTGATGCTTTGGATAATACGACCGGGCATGGCACCGATATAGGTTTTTCGATGTCCTCTGATCTCAGACTCATCGTGCAAACCTCCAAGTGACATACGTATATATTTTCTACCTAAGGCTTCAGCAATGGATTTCCCAAGCGAAGTCTTACCAACTCCCGGAGGGCCATAGAAACAAAGTATCGGAGACTTCATGTTCCCTTTCAATTTCAATACAGCCAGATACTCCAGAATTCGCTCTTTCACTTTCTCCAGACCATAGTGATCCCGTTCTAATATTTTTCTTGCGCGATTCAGATCCAGGTTATCTTCCGAGTATTCATCCCAGGGCAGATCCAACATTAAGTCCAGATAGTTTAGCTGAACCGTATATTCTGCACCTTGCGGATTCATTCGACTAAGTTTGTCCAATTCCTTATCAAACAACTTCTCCACTTCAGCGCTCCATTTCTTATCCTTCGCTCGTTCCTGCATCTCGTTGACATCCTGCTGTTGTGGATTATCACCCAATTCGTCCTGAATGGTTCTCATTTGCTGGTGCAGGAAATATTCTCGCTGCTGGCGATCCAGATCTTTTCGAACCTTCGACTGAATCTCATTCTGCATTTCCAACATCTGAATCTCTGCGGTCAGATGCTCCAGCACCATCATAACGCGTTTCTTCACATCCAATTCTTCCAGCATTTCCTGCTTCTTCGCCACGTCGGCGTTCATATTAGATGAAATGAAGTTCACGAGAAAGGTCGGGCTATCAATGTTTCCGATCGCAAAGGAAGCTTCTGAAGGAATATTCGGGCTATCCTGAATAATCTTGAGCGCCTGATCCTTGATGGTCTTATACATTACATCCATCTCCTTGTTGGATCGATCAATCTTGACCTCTTCCAGTATTTTGACCCTGGCAGTCATGTAAGGTTCCGTCTGTAAGGGCTGTGTAATCTCAAATCTTCTTTTCCCTTGAATGATCACGGTGGAACTTCCATCCGGCATTTTCAATAAGCGAATAATTTGCGCAATCGTTCCAACCTGGTGCAAATCTGCAAATTCAGGAGATTCCTCCCCTTGATTCTTTTGAGAAACGACGCCAATAATTTTACTTCCCTTATTCGCTTCCTGAATAAGTTTGATGGATTTATCTCTTCCAACTGTAATCGGTATTACCACACCCGGAAACAACACATTATTTCGAAGGGGTAAAATGGCCAGCTCTTCAGGATACTTTTCCCGACTCATATTCTCTTCCTCTTCAGCCGAGATCAATGGTATAAATTCAGCGTCAGACTCAAGGTTGCTGGTTAGCTGTAAATAGTCACTATCAAAAAAATCACTCATATAAATTCTCTTACGTCATTGTGTCAGTTCAATCAAATGATTTAGTGATTAATTGAACTTTCCACGTCGGAAGCCCATGGTTCAAAGGATGTGCCAAGACAGGAATCCTGTAATTTTGTCTTACTTTTTGTCAGATATATGCCTTAATATGGCCTTGTCAGCCTTGGATAAGGACATGTTTCGTCGACTCATCATATTGTTAATTCCCTCAACTGCTTTGTCGAAGTTATATCTGCTTCCATCAACTCCCCAGCTGAATGACGGGATCATCTTAGGTGGGAATGCAGAACTGAAGATATTGCTGCAAACTCCTACAACTGAAGCGGTGTTAAACATCGTATTGATTCCACATTTGGAATGATCGCCCATCGTTAGTCCCATAAACTGTACATCGGTCTGTTCCAGCTTTCCTGTTTTATAGGAATACGTTTTAACATCACCGTAATTATTCTTGAGATTAGACGTGTTCGTATCTGCACCGATATTACACCACTCACCTATCAGTGAGTTGCCCAGAAAGCCATCGTGTCCCTTGTTTGAGTATGCCTGGAAAATGACATTGTTTACTTCGCCTCCTACCTTGCAGTAAGGCCCTAAGGTAGTTGGTCCGTAGATCTTTGCTCCCATCTTTAATACACTGGATTCACCCATTGCAAAAGGTCCGCGAACAATGCTTCCCTCCATGATCTCTGCATTCTTCCCGATATAAATTGGTCCGTTGGTGGTGTTCAAAATAGCCGCTTCAACCCTTGCTCCTTCCTCGACAAATATGTTGCTTGTATCGCCAATGATGGTATTCGTTGAAGATAGCTGAACGCTCGTTCTTCCTTTTGAAATCAATTCAAAATCATTTGCCAGTACTTCGCCATTCAGTCTATACAAATCCCACCTTTCTTTAATTACGAGTGGAGCCTTGCCTTTATATTTGACTAAAACTTCTCCGTTACCAATACTGGCAATCGGCAACTCTTCATAACTCAGCTTTTCGCTTCCCTTGAGTTTGGCAATAGTATTAGCCAGCTCCTGATCTGGAATGATGCACGCGTTCACGCGAATTGCTCCAGAAGCCGGTTGAAACTTATCCGATAAATAGTCTTCTGTTTCAAAGAATATTTCTGTATCCGGCAATAAAAGCTTCCACCGCTCGTCATTTGTCAAGATTCCAAGCCTAAGATTACCCACGGGTCTGGTTAGGGTTAAAGGCGCAAAATTTAGATGCCGGCCATTATCTTGCAACAAAATTCTCATATTCTAATTTATTGAAGTTTTTCGCGAAATCAAATATAGTCCAACAAAAGACATGATTGCGTTATAAATTATTAACTCCGCCCCAAATTTGTAGTCTCCAAACCAGGCAACAATACCGTTTGAATTGAGATACCATGTTAACGCCATGAATACGGCAACGAAGACGCATACTACCGGCACCCATTGATCTTTCAGAGACCTTTTGGTCAGGATGCCAAAGAAGAACAATCCAATAAGCGGTCCGTATGTAAACCCTGCCAATTTAATGAGCAGCCATATAGCCGAGTCGTCTGTGGTATATCTCAAAATGATAACCGTCAGGATCAATACGACAGACATAAGCACATGCACTTTCTTTCGAAGGGATTCCTGTTTAGCAATTTCCTGCTTCTTCACATTCAGGAAGTCGACCGAAAAAGAGGTTGTCAATGAAGTTAATGCGGAATCAGCACTACTGTATGCCGCTGCGATCAAACCAAGTAAGAAAAAGACTCCAACAGCTATTCCGAGCTTTCCGTTCCGGGCAATGGCAGAATATAATAAATCCGTTCTGTTCTGGGCAAGTACCTCGTCTCCAATACCCGTGGCCTCATTATAGAGGAATAACAGGGCTCCCAAGGATAAGAAAATGAAGTTTACGACTACCAAAACCGTGGCCATGGAGATCATATTCTTCTGTGCATCTTTGATATTCTTACAACTCAGGTTTTTCTGCATCATATCCTGATCGAGTCCGGTCATACCAATCGTAATGAAAATACCCCCGAGGAAGTGTTTCCAGAAGTAATTGCCGTCTAAGTAATCCTCAAAGAAGAAGATCTTGCTGTACGCGCTATCCATAACGGATTTTACAACACCTCCCTGAGCCGGTAGATCCAGCGCATTGCTGATCAGATAAACCGAAAAGATCACAGCGAATATCATGAAGGCCGTTTGAAGGGTGTCGGTCCAGATAATCGTTTTAATACCGCCCCTATGCGTATAGATCCAAATGAGCAGAACAGATACCACAACCGTTACCCAAAATGGAATTCCCCAGTCATCGAATAAGATCTGTTGTAGCACACTTGCAACGAGTAACAATCGGATGGACGCGCCAATGATTCTCGACAAGAGAAAAAAGGCTGCCCCGGTTTTATAGCTCCAGAAACCGAAGCGTTCTCCCAGATACTCATAAATGGAGGTCAGGTTCATTCGGTAGTAGATCGGCATGAGGACAAAGGAAACGATCAGATAGCCAACGAAGTAACCAAAGACCATTTGCACGTAGCTGAATTGACCGGAGGCTACACCACCCGGTACTGAAATGAAGGTGACACCGCTTAGTGATGCTCCGATCATTCCAAAGGAAACGATATACCAGGGTGACTTTCGTTCTCCCAGGAAGAAAGAATCATTGGACCCCTTCCCTGCTGTTAGTCTTGCAACGATGACCAACACAGCAAAATAGGCTAATAAGATGCCAATGATTAACACTTTACTCATACTCCGCGTAAATGTAGCAAATTGTTTTGGGCGTGAAGCGTTGGGTGCTAATTGTCGACTTGAATCGATATCATCATACAAAATGATTAATCAATAATTTAATTGCAGATCATAAGGAGCTTTTTTCCTAACTTATATATACGCGTGACTTTACGCTATACCTAAAACCTACCATTATGAATACCATTTACCTACGCCGTTGTGTGTTCGATGGGAAGAACATCATTCTCGCAACATTTAATTACGACAAAGACATTTATTATCGCTTTATCAATTCTAAGGCTGGAACCTGGTCTCAGGCAATGAGGGGGTTCATGTTTCCCGATGAAGAATTTTCCGTAGCAACAATTACCCGACTTTTCCGAAACATTGCTACAATAGATTATTCCGGATTAAGATCAACAACTATAAAAGTTAAAAAACAGAAAACTCCCGAACTACCTCAATTAAGAAAACATCAGCATGAGCAAATTCGTGATTTTCGATCCTGGATGGAACAAAGGCGCTATAGTGAAAATACGATTAAGACTTATTGTGACTCCATTTCCATCTTTCTGCGATTTCATCATGATAAAAAAACAAGTTCATTAACACCCGAAGACGTCATTCATTTCAATCAGAATTATATTATTAAATATTCTTTATCGGGATCATTTCAAAATCAAGTTATCAATGCCGTAAAATTATTCTATGCTCGATTAGGCTATCACGAAATGTTGTTGGATGAAATTGAACGTCCGAGGAAAGAGCGAAAGTTACCAGTAGTTCTCAGTGAAAACGAAGTTCAGAAAATTATTAATAGTATCATCAACATCAAGCATAAGACGATGATTATGATGCTTTATTCGTGTGGACTCAGAAGAAGTGAATTATTAAACCTTGAGATCAGAGATATTGACAGTGATAGGATGGTAGTTCATATTAAGGGAAGCAAAGGGAATAAAGATCGTATAGTTCCTTTAGCAGAAAAGATGTTGGCGCATTTACGATCCTACTACCGCTCATATCGACCAAATGAACTCTTATTCACCGGTCAAGATGGCAGACAATACAGCCCAACGAGTTTGCAACGCGTATATAAAAAAGCTGTTGTAAATGCAGGCATCCAAAAGACATGTACACTGCACACATTGCGCCATTCTTACGCTACTCATTTGTTAGAGCGCGGAGTAAATTTGAGGTATATTCAAGAGATTCTTGGACATCGTAGTTCAAAGACTACTGAGATTTACACGCACGTTAGTACAGAGGGGTCGAAACAAGTTAAGAGTCCCCTTGATGGACTGGACGTATAAGCAGCATTTTGTACAACATATCACACCAAATCAGCATATTATGTTGTATTTTGTAGTGCATATATACTAGTTAGTAACAATAGAAGTACACACAAACCACTATTGGAAAAAGAAGAACCCCATAATGTATTAGACAACCAGGACAAACCCACACCCAAGATGTCTACCGTTAAAGAAATGATTTATTGGTGGGAGAAAAAAAGAATCATATACAACATTGCGTTAATTGGCCTTTCGGTATTTCTAATGGTAGTATACTGGAGCTACCCTATGCGATCAATAATAGGAGATAAACGGATCATAATTGATGGAATTATCTTCCTATTCTTAGCTAACTTATTTTACACTTTGGCGTGGCTGCCAGCGGTTGTTATGCACTATTTATTCAACACAAAAGGTCTCAATTCAACTTTGCGATGGGTTCTATTCATTCTTGGAACACTAATCTCGTTGCTATTAACAAACATCTACTACACAATAACGTTTGATGTCCTGTTTGCGTGATAAATTAACCTGTTACTAACAGCACCTACACCCCATCGCACGAACCTTACTCTCAACAACTAATTCATTTAGCTCAACTATTCGTAACTTACAACTACAAAACATTTAAAGACATGCGGCGGTGCGTAGCCGCAAAACGTTAGTGGTAATGAATAAAACTCCGATAATACTTTTAATAGCTGTAGTAATTATTTGCTCGTGCTCAGAATCACCCAGCGCAACAATAAAAGAAGTATATAAAGATGGTAGCACAAAAGTAACCTACACATATTTTGATTCAGCCGATACTACGAGTTACATTAGACACTTTTTTCATCCGAATGGTGTACTAGGACACAAAGGAAAAATTATTAATGGGAAGCAAGACGGGCTCTGGCAATGGTGGTTTGAAAATGGGAACAGAAAAGATCTCGCCTATTGTGACAACGGTTTATATATTAAACATCGAAAACACTGGAGAGAAGATGGAACACTTAAGCAAGTAGAAATCATCGATGGCTATTGCGAGGGTGAATGTTGCGATGGGGTTCTCATTTATTATGATAATGATGGATTGAAATTGTTACAGTACACCATGAAAAATGGAAATTATGATGGGATTGGTTACGGTTATTACAAGGACGGAAGTATTAAACGCAAGTTTTATTATAAAAACGGCCTTAAGAACGGTATGAATTATGAATATTTACCGAATGGAAATATAAGTGTCTCCGGAATGTATAAAGATGATCTCGAACAAGGAAAATGGTCATTCAGAGACAACTCGGGAAAAATCATAAGCTATTCATACTATATTGATGGCGAGGAAATAAAGTCCGAATTTGCATACCACTAACAGCACCTACACCCCATCGCACAACCCTTACTTACAACAACTAATTCATTTATCTCAACTATTCGTAACTTACAATCACAAAACATATAAAGACGTGCGGCGGTGCGTAGCCGCAAAACGTTATGCCTCACCTTAGTTAACCCAAATGACAGGAATTTTAGCACAAATTATTGCATTAACAGCCCATGGTAATAACTATTTAAAAAACAGCATAGTTCCAGCTGACTTCAATTCCTCAAACACCACGTTTCAATTCTGTAATCGCGTTGACTTTAGAGTGTTTAAGAAGAAGTTCTTCTTCTCAAAACCTAAGGAGAGTATTATTGCGGCCACACCAACTGAATGGTTTCAGTTTCTAAAATCCGAAGGTTGCAAACATTTGAGACTTTATTTCGAATACTCGCAAGATCAAACTTTCGCCAAGGATCATCGGTTAGCTGGTATGGTTGGCGGTGGAGGAACCTGGTTGATTGAGGCCATTTACGACGGTTTTTCAAATTATTGGGCAAATAGATGGGAAGTTACTGATCAAGATAATCAAGACAGAAAAATTTGGTCGGTTAATTATGGAATGACAGCAATCAATACATATACTAGCAACTTACAAATCGACAATAAAAAAATTAAAGAAAGCCTTAGTCAAACCCTCACTGAAATTGCAGCATTCGCATATAATCAAGATTTGAATCATTGGGGAGAACAATTTGCAAAGGCAAAATCAGTATTAGAGAGTGAAACTCCCCAAAAAGAATACTATCATACTGATCTTATTCCGGTCGAAAATTACTCGTTAATATCCAGGCAAATTATCTTTTCCGCAGGTTCTTCATGGGTCTTTGGAGGAATGGGTTCGTGGAATGATTTAGGCTTTAGCAACAAAGAAGATAACGAAACATATGATAGACTTTCAGAACAATTGTACTCAATAATTAATCAAGCCATTATCGCCGGGACAAATACATTCTAAAAATAAGGGCGAAGTCATAACAGCACCTACATCGCATAAGGCAGATGACACTCTACTCAACTATTCATTCTCAAGAAGATAAGCTATATTTAAGAAAACAATACTTGTGGTAACGCCTTTCGCGCCGTAGCTGCAAACCGTTAGCAACAATGAAAAAGACTCCTGTTATATTTTTACTTGCTCTTTTGCCAATAAACCTCTTAGGGCAATCTGTAAAAAAGGTAAAGCTTCCATACGATGAAATGTATGCTTTTCAGGATAATTATTCTTTGGTTCTTAAGAATGGTAAGTATGGAATTATTGATACTGCTCTAAACGAAGTTATTCCTCCCATACTAGAAAATATTCATTCATATGATCTGTCTCCTTATTTCTTTGATGGCGAACTAT
>JASBTZ010000014.1 GCA_030148165.1 Bacteroidota bacterium | reverse complement strand
ATCGAATGAAGGATCAACTGAAGTGTATAGTTACGAGATCACTGATGTGAACGGAAAAGTGGTAAGTACTGAGGCGAATGCTATTAACGGTACTGAAACTGAAGAAATCAGCTTAGAAGGTCTTGAGCCGGGTGTTTATATAATCCGAGTTCATAACGATAACGCTGAGAAATCGTTCAGAATCATAAAACAATAGATCGAGTTTTTGATCAGGAAAGGGAGGCCGGAGCCTCCCTTTTTTTTATCGGCTAAATCAATTAATTATCAAAGCGAAAATAATCTGTGAATAATTGGTCAAAGATTTTTTTGATCGCCCTTAATGTTCTATTTTTATAAACTCAAAAAAAACCAATCAATTATGAAAAATTTATTACTAATTCTTAGCTTGGCTTTTCTTGGTACATTCTCAACTAATGCGCAATGTACCTGGACAATCGAAGCATTTGACAGTTTTGGTGACGGCTGGAACGGTGGCTTATTAGATATCACGCTTGATGGTGTACCGGTAGCCGGATCACCATACTCTATGGCAACTGGATCGTACGAATTATTTACGTTCACCGTTTTACCGGGTCAAACAATACAGCTAACCTGGACTCCAGGAGGTTGGAACGGGGAAGTTTCGTACAACCTATTAAATGCGGATATGCTTACAGAGTATGCCCAAAGTGCAGGACCTCCTGCCGGGGTTAACTACACTGGGACAACTTCTTGTCCTGCGTGTTCTGCACCAGGTGGACTTAACGTATCAAATGTAACTACCACTTCAGCAGATTTAAACTGGAACCCATCAGGTGGTGCTGTTGATTACGATGTAGAATGGGGTGCTCCCGGTTTTGTACCTGGCACAGGTGCCGAATTAGGATCAGCTCTTGGAGTTATTGGTACAACTACAAATGCAACGGGTCTTACAAGTGCAACAGGATACGAATTCTACGTGATGGCAAATTGTGGAGGACCTTCAAGTGTTTGGGCAGGACCTTTCTATTTTAACACACCATTCCAACCACCAGTTGGAGTGACATGTGCAACTGGATTCCCAACATTCGTTTTTTCGGATGACATGGAAACTGCAGTTGGATGGACAGGAGATATTGGAACGGCAGCTGGAGACTGGGATTTCCCAACGGCATTCCCGGGAGGAAACTCAACGAATACAGGACCTTCGGGACCGGCAAGTGGAACAACTTACGCTGAATTCGAAGCGTCTGGTTCAGGAACAACAATAGCATCTATGGTAACTCCAATGATCGATCTTTCGACAGCGAGTTCTGCAGCGGAGCTTTCATTTTACATGCACGCCTATGGTGCAGAAATAGGAACATTAAACGTAGGCGTTGGTACAACTCCAACCGGACCGTTTACTACAGTATTCTCTTGGTCTGGTCAGTATCAAACAGCTGCTACGGATCCATGGGAACAAATTGGTGTTGACATTTCAGCATGGGTAGGTCAACAAATCTATATTGATTTTAGTTATGGTGGAACAGGTGTTAGCTTTACCGCTGACATGGCAATCGACCTGGTTCAGGTTGAAACGTGTATCACTTGTCCAGCGCCGAATCCTTTCAACCTTGTTACAGCTGACTTAACAACTGCTGAACTAATTTGGACTGAAAATGGTGGAGCTACTAACTGGCAGATTGAATATGGTCCTGCAGGATTTACTCCTGGTACAGGAACTTCATTCTTCACGACTGAAAATCCTGATACATTAACCGGGTTGACTTCGCAGTCATTCTATGAAGTATACATTCAGTCAGTTTGTGGACCTGGTGATTCATCTACATGGACAGGCCCGATTTTGTTCAATACATACGATCAGGGCATTTACATGGTTAGCAATACAGATTGTCCAATGGGAGGTTTCTACGACATCTCTACTACTGGTCAGGGAACAGCGCTAACGGATGATGCTGAAATCGGTGTTACACTTCCATTTAGTTTACTATATCAAGGTGGTTTGGTGAACGATGTAACCATTGGTAATAACGGTGGAATCGTGTTCAACACATTAACAGGACAGGTTTCTACAGGTGGTGTAATCACAGGGACAACTGCGGATGGTGTTTATCCATTCTGGGATGATATCGATTCTGAATCAGGTGATGTTTATTACGAAACTATTGGAACGTCTCCGAATCAGATCTTTATAGTACAATGGGATGAACGACCACACTTCTCAGGAGTAATTGGTCAGGATGTAACTTTCCAGGTTCAAATTGAAGAAGCGACAGGTGAAATCTATTTCGTATATGAAGACGTGGTATTTGGCGGAACTCAAGCATATGCCGATTACGGACTAAGTGCTGGTATCGGAGTAGCTGGACCAAATCAGGATATCGCGACATCAAGTAACAGTGACACATATCTAATGAACAATACTTGTGCGCACTATTACTATACGGATTGTCCAGCACCGGTTAACTACACCGTTATTTATACGACAAATGATGAGGCTGGTATCTCTTGGAACGCTGGTCTTGCAGGTGAAACTAACTGGACTGTTATCTACGGAGTTGAAGGTTTTGATCCTTTGGTTTCTGGAACTACAGTTACAACAACTTCACCAACATTAGTAATGACTGGTCTGGATGATATTACAACTTATGATGTTTACATCTACGCTGATTGTAGCCCTACGCTACAGAGTGATAGCATCATTGGTCAGTTTACAACGCTTCCAAACTGTTCTGATGTGACAGGATTATCTGCAGCTTCGGCTACAGATTCAATCTTCTCAGGATGGAACTGGGTTGAAAGCTCTGGTGTAGGTACGTATCCATCAACTGGATTTAACCTTCAGTACGGATTCATGGGATTCGGATTGTACGATGGTACGGAAACGATCG
>JASBTZ010000013.1 GCA_030148165.1 Bacteroidota bacterium | reverse complement strand
TAATAGCGGTGTGCAATAAGCTGATAAAACAAGCCTATGGAGTATGCAAGAACGAGATGATCTATGATGAAAATTACAGAAGTAAAATAGCAGCTTAAAAAAGAAAGAAATTAGTTGGTTTTTAGCTCAGTTCTATGTTATGGGTACATTTTTTACGGTCATTTCGTGTTAGACCACTTTTTCATCAATAGAACAAGCTGTTTAATTCTTTTGTTTTTAACACAGCGAACTGTTTTCTTAAGCTCTTTACCATCAAAAATTATCGTTTTAATTTTCTGATTTTGAATAATGTCTAATTCCCAGTCTTCAATTGGGATAAGAATTTTATCGATACAAGCATTATGAGTGTTTTCTGAACCGTCAATATCAATTATTTCACGCACAGTGTTTGAGTCATCGAAATTCCTAAACACCAAAGTCGTGTCCTCCAGCATAAAGCTTAGTGCATCTTTCGATGTAAACTCCATCGCTCTCAAAACTGAGGACTCTCCTTTTGAATGAGTAGTGTACTTTGTACAACTCACAGATATTCCTACAACCATAAAATGAGCAAATTCATCTTGATTTACCTCGATTGTAATCATCTTCATTGAAAGCTTTGGGGCAAATGGGCTTACTTGAAGCGAGATGCTTGGCGAGACAAATGAATCAAGTTGCGATATTGAATAGTTGCATGAAAGAACCAATAGCAAAATTAACCCATGCCTACTGATTCTTCTGTCTCTTCTTTTGCCTTTTTTTTCCATTTTTCAATAATGCTGCAAGATGATCGTCTATAGCGGTAATGTGCTTTTTTTTAATGTTCAAGATTTCATACGTGGAAAACTTACCCTTATTTAATAAACTGAAAAGCGTTACATTATTAGCTGGATCATAAACACATAGGTTGAACTGTGGTGCCTTACCAAACAGAACGTAGAAATAAGAGGTGTCATTAGCTTCTATTATGTTCATATATTCTTCTCGTCCCACAATTTTATATTGATGATGGTATGCATTCTTGACATCCTTTTCAGTCACAGAATAAGACAGCATCTCATCGGAGATTAAAATAGGTTTAAACCGTAGAATTTCGTAGTGCTTTCTAGAATACTCATTGTACCAATCATAGTATTTTTGAACTCCCTGATAATGAAGGTATGTTGGCTTATATTCTTTTAGTTTACAAAATTCAATTACCTCGACAAGTTGCCTAAACAAGATGTTGTATTTATACTTAATATCTAAGAGGGAACACTCTGTCGGAAAGTGAACCTTAAGCGGGTTTTTTATACCCTCCTGATTAACACAATCCACCGGAACTGTAGCCAGCACATTTTTTAGCCTTGTTACATTGATATCATCGGGATAATAGTAAGCAAAATCGAGATGTTCTGTAAGTCCATATTTAATACCCATTAATCCGATCACCATATGGCCTTTGTTATGATTATAGACGCCGTTACTGTCCGGAGTTATAAATAGATACTTCCCGTAAGTCCAAAGTTCTTCAGCTGTTTCATATATGATACTGTCCATTGCAGCATCTCCTGATAATTCTATTGAGACCGTAGTGCCCTCCAACCAATCAAATCTGGGAGCTCCAATAAATGTGTGTTGTGAATGGTTGAAAAATGAAACCAATACGATGATTGATGTTAAAGTGTATTTCATTTTGTGTTTCTTATTATTACCCATAACGTTTTGCAGCTATACTATCGCCGCACGTTTTATAAAAGTTTGTAGTTGTAAGTTACAAATAGTTGAGTGAAAGTAAATGGTTGTGCGGAGAATGATCTGTGTGGTGGAGTATAGGTGCTGTTACAGGTAGTTTTAATTTTCTTTGTTGAATACCTTTTCAGATGATCCATCGCTATAAATATTGATTAACACACCATTAGCAATTTCATCCACTTCTTGCCCCATTAAATTAACCACTTTAATTAGTTTTTTTTGAGAACTCGTAATTTCTTCAGTACCAGTAGTGCATGCGTTGCCACAGTAGCTGCTAAATGACATTCCCGGATCAATATTGCCCCAGGTAACAGACCAGTTTGCGTTTGCCCAATTTGGATCATCGACTTCTATACATGTTAAATTTGGATTATTGACCGCCTCCAAAATCATTGGGTCGTCATTGTTTCCGTTTTTTATATTCAGACACTCTAGTTGGTTATTGTCGCAATAAAGGAACCGTAACGTATCACAATGAGAAACATCCAAGCTTGTCAGTTGATTTGATATTCCACAATCGAAATAATATAACTCGGTGTTGATAGAAATATCCAAACTGCTGATCAAATTATTCTGACATTCTAGTGCATATAGTAATGGGTTGTTCGAAAGGTCGAGTGAGGTGATTTGATTGTTGGCACAGTACAGATACTCCAGTAATGAATTAGAACTTAAATCCAAAGCCGTGATTTGGCAAGCTGGTGTATACAACTCCTTTAGAAATAGATTATTTGAAGTATTTATACTTGTAAGAGGGTTTCCACCACACGAAAGGGTTTCCAAGAGTGTAAAATCTTCAATGCCGGTTAAGTCAGAGATGTTCTTTTGGGAAACACCTAAAAAAACTATGGTGTCTATGTTACTCGTTAGAACACTACCATTTGGCGTCCCTGAATCCAATCCAAGATCTATTAGTGCCTGTTCAAAGTTAGAATCAGGTATGGATGTAAATTGTGAAAAGCTGCTGATTGAAGTAAATGATAAACAAATAAGAATAATCCATTTCATAGCAGTGGTTTTTAGCCTAATATAATCACATTTCGCACTAGCTGATCACGTTGCACCGCACCTTTGAGCAAATGGTATAAGTTGTTGATTTATTGGGGAGTGGTTTATTACCTGTAACGTTTTGCGACTACGCCGCGTTAGGCGTAAACACAACAAATGTTTTCTTAAATATAAGTCATCTTCATTAGAATGAATAATGGATCAATGTAGGATCTGCCTTATGCGATGTAGTTGCTGTTACCAGCAGCATATTTCAACCACCGAACTAATCCCATATTGCCTTTACTTTTTTCAGGAGCTAAAAAAGTAAAACAAAAAGAGCCCTTGCGCTTGTATAACATTACCACCTGTTATGAGCCACGTTTCGCGAATTCGAAGAACTCACTTTGTTCAAACAGCTCCGAATTCTAAGCTTCACTTAGGCTAACAGGTACCGGTAATAACATACGAGGCGCCCTGTTTTACGCTACACTGATATTAAGAGCAAGCTGCGAGAGCTTGCTCTTATATAAGTTAATAAAAAACAGCGTCTGATTTTTCAATTTTCGGCTCTTTTTTTCTCCTGGTAAAATGTGATGTATTTTGAAGGTGGTTGTCCGGTTTTGCCCTTCCGGATGTGGTTAGTCATGTGGGCAAAACACTTCTATTGCTGGTAACGTTTTGCGGCTATACTATCGCCGCACGTAATATAAATGTTTGTAGTTGTAAGTTACAAATAGTTGAGTGAATGTAAATGGTTGTGCAAAGAATGATTTGTGTGGTGGAGTATAGGTGCTGTTAGTAGCACTTATTTCTTAAGTGTATTAATTGATTTTCTAGTTAAATAAATCAATAATCTAACAGGATAAATCAATATGAGAACAAGGATCATTGCAAGATAATAGTTCCTTTTTGTTTGGTGTTTATTAGAATAAATTGTTTTCAACTTAGATTTTAATAATTGTATTTCCGTAGGAGCAAATAATACCTTTTTCGCTCTTTTTTTAGATGTTGTCACCTGTTCCTTGAATTCTTCCGCCGTGCGGTTAAATCCAGATACATGGCTTTCGAAAAAATAATATATAGAATCAAGAAATGTTGTCGAATTCAATCTTGTATAAAAAAGGCTATCATTCTTTGCGTATTTAGTCAATGGGCGAATTTCTAATGGATCTTTGTACAACAACGCATCTTTTACATTTAGAGCATAAGGACGTTTGAATTTTGGGAGTTTGTCAATAGAGTCTAATAGTTCAACATTTTTATTGATTTCCCCATTTGTCTGATCTATTTCGGAAATATATGACTTGTCGTAAACATACTGTAGTAAGAATAATACACCAACTATTATTGCTGTAACCATAATAATAAGGAATTCTCTTGCGAAAAACTTGTTCATGTTGTACTCTGCTTTATCATTGCTACTAACGTTTTGCGGCTATACTAACGCCGCACGTTTTATAAATGTTTGTAGTTGTAAGTTACAAATAGTTGGGTGAAAGTAAATAGTTGCCTGGAGAATGATTTGTGTGGTGGAGTATAGGTGCTGTTATAGTTAGATCCATTTTTTGGGTGTGGTGAGTTTAGTAATTCTTATTTTTATTCAAACTAACCAATATTCATATCATGGACAGTAAGAAAGTAAAGCAGATAGTTCGTCAATTGCAAAGAACTTTTGATTCTTGGGATTACGATAAGGCAATTCAAGGTAGTAATGACGAAGCAACTACGAGAGATTTTCTTATTCATGATTTTTTTGAGAAGTTGGGCTATTCCAAAATCGACGATTTTTCACATGAGTACATTGCGGACGTTGGAGGCAAAAGAGGACGAAAGGTCGATATTGCTATTACACTTGGAAAAAACGCACCACAAATAATCGTGGAGTGTAAAAAATTGGGAACAAGTTTTACAGACAACCATTTTAGGCAATTAAATGAGTATTTGCATTATACACCTTCTGCGAAAGTTGGAATATTGACGAACGGTACCGTTTATCAGTTTTACACGAGAGACACAAGTTCTACAACCGGACTATACCCAACACCATTTTACACGTTTGATCTTGAAAATTTCGATTCAGCTGATTTGGAAATGCTAGCACTATTCAATAGAGCAACATTTGAAATGAATGATATAATTGAAGAAGCAGAAGAAATTTATTACTTGGAGAAATTTGACGATGCTTTGCTTGATGTGTTAGCGAATCCACCTGAAGCAATGTTAAAAGAAATTTGCTATAAAATGGGAGCAAAAAGAGTTAATGACCAAGCTACAAATCAGGTTAAAGAGCTAATTAACTCGATATCATTAAAGACTGCTCTCGATAGGTTGATACAAAAAGAAGTCAAAAGTTCCAATTCTGGTATTATCACGACTGAAGAAGAGAAAAAAGCTTACAGTGTGATAAAGACAATTATCGCTTTGACTAACAAGATTAAGAATAGTGAGTTAGACAGAATTGGTTATCGAGACCTTAAGGGTTCATTTACAATACTTGTTGATGATAATCAGAACAAGAAAATTTGTGCAATCAAACTAGGTGAAAGATCTAAATCAATTGATATCAATGGTAAAGTTTACCAAATTGATAACACGAGTGTTGCTAGTCTAACTAGTTTGAAGAAGGAGCTTGTAGAGTCTGCTTTATACAATCTTAAATAATTCCACACCCTGGGCTATTAACTATAACGTTTTGAGGCTACGCACCGCCGCACGTTTTAAAATGTTTTGTGATTGTAAGTTACGAATAGTTGAGATAAAGTAAATAGTTGTTGAGAGTAAGGTTTGTGTGATGGAGCGTAGGTGCTGTTATGTGCTATTCTAATTATGAATCATCAGGACACCCAAGTCCCTTCCTTCTTTGTGATTTCCCACTTATTGTTTTTAAACTCAACCTCCACATAAGTGCCTTGTCCACACAACCCCCCGCAAACATAGTGCACTGTAAATGCCGCTGTCTTCATATCTGATGAGAAATATATTCTTGAAAATGCTACCCAACCTTTAAAGTCATCATTTTCTTGTGACCATGGATTTTCAGGAAACTTATCCATTGGAATTACGTTTGCTTTGCCAATGTTTTTAATATTTGAAATGTTGAACAATTTTGATTTCAAGTTAGGGTCTGTTATAAATTCATGAAACTTAGATCTAAGTGAATTCTTGGAGCTATCCGTGTGATAAAAGTCAAAGACATGAAGAGAATCAGATAGACAAATAGTTAGATGGTTTGTATCAATATTGTTGTAATAATCTGACGTTTCCTTTTTTAACCTTAATTCATATTCTTCATCAGATTCCTCAAATTTTGGCACAGGCACTGGGGGCGGCGGAGTATTTATTTTGACGAGTTTATTAATTGTTTGCTCAACAATATCACTTTCCAGATTACGAATATTAATCTCCTCGTTGTTATATAACTGTTGAGATAATTCAGCAGTGTCATCTTCTTGACATGATTGAATCAAAATAGCAAAAGTGATAAAAGAAATTGTTTGCAAGACTTTCATGATGTTCATATGTCTCCTATTGCACATAACGTTTTGCGGCTACGCAACGCCGCACGTCTTTAAATGTTTTGTGATTGTAAGTTACGAATAGTTGAGTTAAATGAATTAGTTGTTTAGAGTAAGGTTTGTGCGATGGGGTGTAGGTGCTGTTAGCGGTATTTTTGTTCAATTGTCTTGAATTCCAACGGATAACGATAAATATTCGTTAATTTGAACACATGAGATCACTACTGCTGCTGTTAATTTTGTTCTCCCAAACTTTTGTGTTTGGCCAATTAGTTTTTGAAACTAATGAGCCATCTAATTTAGCTGGCGTCTATCCATGCATTGCTCCTAATCTTAGCTGGAATTCACCTAATTTAAATCAAAACGGAAATTGGTTTTCGGATACACTAGCTTATGCGAGTGATGGTGTAATCGGTCAAGCGTGTGGTGCCCTAACTTCAAATGTAGCTGGACAAATAGCATTATTTAGAAGAGAGCCTTGCAATATTGGACAGTCATTAATGAACGTTCAAAATGCCGGAGCGAATGGAGCATTGATTATCGATACGGTCGCAGGTCGTCCACTTCCATTTGATGACACCGTTTACGCAGGAGTGAATATACCTTTTGTTATAATATCAAGTGATATTGGAGATTCGCTTCTGAATGCGCTTTCAGGAGGTTCAATTTGCATCGTTTCGTTTGGAGATAAAACCGGAACTATTAATTCTGATGTTGGTATATACATGGAATCATCTTGGTGGACTCAGTATGGAACGTTGCCATTAGTAGATTTTAAATTACCAGATTCTATATGGGGTACATGGGTGTATAATCACGGAACAGATACGGCGTATAATGTTGGTTTAACATTTTTCTATGAATGGACTATAGATACAATTACAATTGTCCCGGATACCACATTAGCCAATTTCAATATTGCTCCGTTGGATAGTGTTTATGTAGAGTTTGAATACAAATTACCCGACAATAGCTATTCATTTAATTGGGAAGACACTTTACGATACGGTTATAAGCTCCTGTATGCCGATAGCGATACTCTTGATAATGCTATAGAGAATTATGTCGTGGGGACATACGACGTAATCTCCTTCACACATGACTGGACGTATTCATGGCCGATCGATTGGGACTACTTATTTGCCCCGGGTGAGGTTGGTGTTATAAGCCATCGCTATAGCATTACAAAATATAATCCATGGTCGGGCTACTTAAATGTTGAATCTGCTGGGAGAGTTGTTAATAATTCAGTTGGTCCGTGGAGCTTCGGAGTACACCCAGCAGATAGCATAACTTCGTATCAGCAGCTACCTAACGACTATCTCCTTTATTTTATGACTGGAGGTGGTGGGCCAACCTATTATGAAAGTTATTGTTTTGATCTTGATGATTTGTTCTATTCCTCTACTTTAAGTAGTGATCGATTTGATATAATTATGGATAATTGGTATGAAGGTGATTACATGAAAGTATATTGTTCTACCGATATGTATCATGATATGCGCATCAAGAACGATTCAACATTTAGGGTAATAACACTGTATCCTTCAGGTTCGCAAGAGGAATACGTTTTTCTGGACTCCAGAATTACACCATATCATTATCTGAAGATGAATTTTTCAGAAGGTCCTTGGTGTACTGGAGGGTTAGATGAACTATCAGGAGAAGTTTTAGTTTATCCGAATCCAGTTAAAGATATAGTTAACATTAGAAGTGAATCACCAATCACAAATATTCGAGTTCTTAATTTGCAAGGTCAAGTTTTACTTGAACTAGACAATTATTCTGAAGATGAATTGGAAATTGATTTAACCAGCCTTGGAACAGGAATGTACATGCTTAAAGTACATCACTCGCAGAACAAATACAGCAGCACTAAGCTTTTCAAGCTGTAGTTTTCATTATTACCGCTAACTAGTATATATGCACTACAAAATACAACATAATATGCTGATTTGGTGTGATATGTTGTACAAAATGCTGCTTATACGCTGCCTGTTTATAGTTGTTTGAATGTATTTGATTAATCAATTAATTTCAACATCCGACACGAAAAAAAAACGGCACGAATATGTTGCGATCTGTATGCAGGTGTATTCTTTTAGGTAATTATCGGACACTATTTACTTTTCAATTATCAATTGACTAGTTTATATTTAATAAATGTTTGAAAGTCTGGATAGTATATTTCCCTATGCCATTGCCATTATATGGGCAATTCTCCTTACGATCATTATTATAAAGAATATTAGGATAGCGAAGAAATTAAAGCCATATAAGAGAGCAAGAGTAATTTATAAAGAGTGGTTTCGCAGCATTATTCGATACAAACCACTTGAAGCTAGGGTTAATGGCAATGCTGATTTAATAATTTTCAATACAGAAGGTATAATCTTAACAGCTCCTTGGTTTTTTAGATGGGCAATGGAAGAAGATAACACCTTTGTCAGCTATAAGGACATTATCAACTTTTATTACGATTCATATAAGTCCAATAAAGTATTAGTCATTGAAACAAATAACAATAGAAAATTCGGGTTTTTGAGAACCAACAACAAACGAATAGAAGAGCTGTTAGTGAAGTATTGTGAGAGAAATGAAGTTTAACATTATCGATGAAAAGAAAACCCGAATAATCTCAGGAATCTGTTTATTTCTGCTATTTATTATCACCTTTCTAATATCCAAGTATGTGATTGGAAGTCTACCTCCCATTCCTGTTGGAATAACTCTTTTTGGCGGATTCATTTTAATAGGAGTTGTAGTTCCCGTATTTACTAAAAAGGAAAAACGAACTTGAAGTCATGAGTGATAAGCTGAAAATGGGAGATAACGAAATCTTGTTTGAAGAAATTACGAGGTATAAGTTTCAAATAGGGTCAATAGGAAGAGTTGCATTCAGGGTTGTGCTAATTAATGAAGACAATGCTGAGATTTACTTCACTTACGGAGATGCGCGGCAGTTTAAAAAGTGTTTTGAGAATAAGTTTAAAGTGATAAAAAAATAAGCTATCATTATGATTAGACACTCAGCATATTTGATTCTTGGCATTATTCTTCTCTCCTGTGCTAGCGATAAGGAAAGTGAAAGCAAACAAGAATTGCCCGAAGGATTTATTTACTATAATTCTCCATGTCCCGGCGTTGACTTAACAGTAAAGAAAATCCCGGAAGATCTAGTATTTTTAATCAAAGACACTCTGACAAAGACCATTGCTTGGGACACAATAATTGGGATGAAAGACATCTCTGTTAGTCATTCTGCAAATGAGAAATGTGAAGTGCTAGATAACGATTACAATGTTGATGTATGGGTGAGGCTAAAATCAAGTCCCGGCAGTTTTGAATATTGGAGCCTATATTTTGTTAGAATGAAAAACGGAAAATTAAGGTGTCAATACTGTTTAAGAGGACAGGACTTTAGGTGGTAAACAATACAGTCACAACTAAGGAGGCAAGCTAAGAACAACAAAAAAAACCCCACAGAACGTGAGTTCTGCAGGGCTGTTCCTCTGCTCTCCCTCTTGGACTCGAACCAAGGACCCTCTGATTAACAGTCAGATGCTCTAACCAGCTGAGCTAAGGGAGAATGTTGCTTTGCGTTCAAAGCGATTGCAAATATATACAAAGAATTTATTTTAAAACATAAATCCGGAAAAATTTCGCTGTATCAGTGAGTTTCCTGCGATTCTGCCTCTTCAAGCACTTCTTCCTCCTCAGATTCTTCCGCGATCTCCTTCGCCTTCTTTTCTTTTTCAGCCTCTTCCAGTCGCTTCCCCATTTCGTAAAAGCGCTTAATCATATGCGTGTAAATTCCCATGAACTCTTTGAAGTCAGCCTCACTGAGCTCGTCTTCAAATTCCGGGTGTTGCCTTTCCATCTTGTCGATCTTATCAGCAAGTCTTGCCATTTTAAACATCGATGTTCCCATGTTTTCAAAGATCTTCAGACCGTCCATAATCGTAGCCTCTTCGCCCTCCTCTTCTTTGGCATCGATTGCCTGCGCGTCTTCTACCATTTGCTCAACCATGTTGCAGTATTCGTCTACTACTTCTTCAAGCGTAACAAAGTATTCCTTTACTTCAGGATTGCGTTCAATAAGAGGTGTGTCTGGTTGATTTTCGCCGCAAGCAGTTAATAAGAACAGGCCTAATATGGGGAAAAACAGGTATTTCATATCGGATTGTATAAGTGCTCTTAAAGATACTATTTTTGTTAAAGCTGTGAAGGAATCAGAACATATCGCATTTATCGAATTGGGAGGATCTCATGATGAGTGCCTCTTAACACAACTGCATGCGATCAAGTCTCGTGGACATCGAATCGAATTGATTTGTACTCCTGATCTTTTGGATCGTAATCCGAACTTTCTTGAACTTCTGGATTCGCATCGAACGATTACCAAGGAAGAGTTGAACAACAATCGCAAGCGAACCGTCGCAGCTTTATGGCAGCATTTGAAGTCAAATCAATTTGATAAAGTAATTTTCAACACAGCCCAGGGAAGCATCGTCCGGGATCTCGCTTTGAAGGCCTTATTCAATAAGATCGAGTTCATAGGGGTGTTACACACGACCCGAAAACTAAAAGGAAGCTTCACCCAAAAGCTGATTAACCTGAAATTCAAAAAATATTTCTTCCTGGCTCGTTTTCTTTACGATTCAGTAGCGAACGGTAGTAGTAAACTGAGTTGGTTTTATCCGATTCGATTCCCCTATGATAACAAGGAACATCATTCTTCGGAAAAAACAAAAATCACCATCATCGGCGGAGTGGAATATCGCCGAAAAGATCTGGATGGCTTCCTTGAACTGATTAAAGGGCTCGATCCAACTAAGTATGAATTCGTTTTCCTGGGTCAAACCGACAAGCGTAAGGAGGGGGTTGAAGCTTTTTTAAAGCAATTAGAGAATGAAGAAATCTCGATTAAGATTTACCAAAACTTTGTTTCTCAGAAAAGCTTTCACGAGGAATTGATAACAACAAATTTCATCCTCCCATTAATTCATCCGGACACGCCCAGCGCGGATCAATACTTCAAAAATCAGATTCCGGGAAGCATGTCTGTTGCCCTGGCTTATGGTATTCCAATGCTGATCCATGAAGGGTATAAGCATATTGATGAGTTGAAAGATGCAACATTTTATTACAATGAGGATAAGTTCAGAACAGTTTTAGAAGAAGCTGTTTTGCAAACCGATCAGAAACGACAAGCCATGGAGGCGAATACGTCTTACCACGTGGACTTTCAGGAAAAGAAATACGCAGATTTTATTTTTAATTTGTAGCGAAGTAATCGCGAATGATCTTTGCCTTGGCCAGACCCACCTCTTCTTCCAGCTCTTCGAATTTGGCCGAACGTACTCCGCTTACCGATTTAAAACGCTTGATTAACTGCTCATAGGTTTTTTCACCAATGCCTCGGATCTGAGTCAGTTCAGAAATTAGAGCGCCCTTGCTTCTTTTGTTTCGATGATGCGTGATTCCAAAACGATGTGCCTCATTACGCATGTGCTGAATTACTTTTAAACTTTCAGAACGCTTATCGAGATAGATCGGAAGAGAATCTCCTGGAAAAAAGATTTCCTCGAGACGTTTGGCTATGCCAACCACTGCAACCCGATCGCGTATTCCGAGCTTGTCGATCGCCTCCATGGCAGCGCTGAGTTGACCCTTGCCACCATCGATAACAATTAGCTGAGGCAAAGATTCGCCTTCTTCCATCAAACGTTTATAACGGCGATAAACAGCCTCTTCCATCGATGCAAAATCATCTGGACCCTCAACAGTTTTGATGTTAAAATGTCGATAATCCTTCTTGCTGGGCTTAGCATTTCGAAAAACGACGCATGCTGAAACCGGATTTGTTCCCTGAAGATTTGAATTATCAAAACACTCCATATGAACAGGCTGGTTTTGTAATCGGAAGTCCTTTCGGATCTGTTCCAGTATACGGTCTGTATGTCGGTTCGGATCCGTGATCTTCTCCTTCTTTAACTTTTCAAGTCGATAAGCTTTCGCATTTCTTTCTGACAATTCAACCAGCGATTTTTTATCACCGCGCTGTGGCACAAAAAAGTTCACACCCTCCAGTTCGATATCCATGTGCTGAGACACCAACACTTCTTTCGAGGCGCTGTTGTAGGTTGACCTTAGCTCGGGCAGAACATAGCCTATGATCTCCTCGTCTGTCTCATCGAGTTTTTTATTCACCTCAACGGTCAGACCATGTATGATAGCACCTTTACTGATCACGAGATAATTCACAAAAGCAGATCGTTGATCGTGAACAACGGTTATTACATCAACCTTGTCAACGGTTGGTGAAACTACTGTGGACTTTGCCTGATAGCGTTTGATGAGCGCCATCTTGTTTTTTAATTCCTGAGCCTCTTCGAACCGCATTTCTTTTGACATTTGATCCATTTGCTCCTTAAGGGAACGAATCACAGCAGACAACTTTCCCTTTACGATTTGTTCAATGGCATCGATATAGGACTGATATTCTTCTTCACTTTCTTTTCCTTCGCACGGTCCTTTACAATTACCAATGTGATACTCCAGACATACTTTATGTTTGCCTGCTGCGATCTTTTTAGCTGACAGGTCAAGATTACAGGTTCGTAGAGGAAAGAGATCTCGCATAAGTCCAACCAGTGTGCTAACCACTGCCATACTCGGATAAGGGCCGTAATATTTGGACCCGTCTTTGATCAATTTTCGGGTGGTAAAAACACGGGGAAAAGGTTCTTTTTTGATACAAATCCATGGATAGGTTTTATCATCTTTCAGATGGATATTGTACCTCGGTTGATGTTGCTTGATGAGGTTGTTCTCGAGTAGCAAGGCATCAAATTCATTGTCCACAACGATATACTGGATATCACGTATTTGCTTGACAAGGACCTGTGTTTTTCCTGATTCAGGAGCCTTGGTGAAATAAGAGGAAACCCGCTTCTTTAAGTCCTTTGCCTTCCCTACATAGATTACTTCACCACCCTGATTAAAGTATTTGTATACTCCTGGTTTATTGGGCAGTGTTTTGAGCTTGAGTTGTATATCCTTTCGAATGCTGGACATACCTCAAAAGTAAACAAAAAGCTTACTCCTTGATCAACTCATACAGGGCGTCAAGGTCAGGACTGATGATGATTTCAATTCGTCTGTTCTTCGCTTTGTTGTTCGGATCAACTGGATGAAATTCGCTTCGACCAGCCGCCATGATATTTGCGGGAACCATACCAGAGTTTGCCGTCATGATGGATATAACAGATGTTGATCGCAACACGGATAGTTCCCAGTTATTCGATGGGTGCGTATTGGAGTTCATAGCATCGGTGTCGGTATGACCCTCCACAATGATTTCTAAATCTTTTTCGTCTTGTAATACTTTAGCCAGCTCAATCAATGCTTTTTCACCTTCCGGTTCAACGGCAATACTTCCAGACTTGAACAAAAGTTTCGCTTCCATGTTCACGTAGATCTTCCCGTCTTTTTCTACAACGGTTAGTCCTTGATTGGTAAAGTTCTTTAAAGCCGCGGCTACTTTTTCCTTCAGTAGTCGGGTAGCTTCTTCCTGCTTCTTGATGATGGCATTCAATTCAGCCAGCCGTTCTTCCTGAGCTTTGATCTTCTTCTCGCGCTCCAACAGCTGATCTTCTTTTTTCTGTAATTCGAGCGCATCCTTTTCCAACTGTGCTTTCAACTGAGCAACTTCTGATGCACCCATTAATCGGAGCTGATTGTAATTTGTTTCAAGCGCTTCGTTCAATGCGGCCAGGTCATCGTATTTTGCACGCAGTATGCGGTATTCATTTCCAATTCTTGCAGTATCCGCTTTCAGCATGGTAACTGATTTCATGAGAACTTCATTCTCAGACTTGAGTCCACTTACTTGTGACCCAAAATTAATAGCGTCTGATTTATACTTTTCTAATTCTTCGCTGCATCGCTGTTCTTTCTCTAAAAGCTCGTTGTATTTCTTAGCCGGAACACAAGATGCGATACCGATCGATATTAGAATAAATGCGCCAATGATTCTCATAATTTTCACCTTTTAGACAAAGATGATGAGAACTTAAATGCATTTTTGGCCTAATTTTAGTTTTTTTACACACGAACTATTGGATAAACAGTAAGATATGAATGACATGAAAAGAATACCTGCGTTAATATTTGCACTTTTAGCAACACTTATTTTTAATGGTTGCGGAACAATGGCAGAAGGAGTAGAAGAAGTCACACCAGAAAACAGAGAGATTATCTTTGCCACAAAAGGAGCATTATTTGGCGGAGGGTCAGAAGGTATTCAGGAGGGCGGCGAAGCTGTTTATACCGAAATGGCATGGAGCGCATTGAAGACTCAAATGGGCTCAGTCAATCCCGTATCTGAAGATATTGCAAATGTGACGATCGACTTTCAAACCGAAATGATCATCTATTACATTGATAAGGTGCAACCTTCGGGAGGATATGAAATTCTGATTGATCAGGTTCTAGAAACGGATAAAGAGATTGTTGTGGTTGGGCAAAAAGTGAGTCCAAAAGAAGGGGCCACGTCAGTTTTGACGCAGCCCTACTTCATTCTTAGTACTTCTAAAAGCAAGAAGCCGGTTCGCTTCGAGCTTACTCAGCAATAAATCGCTTCACGGTTTTATGCTCACCTTGTTTCAAGGTTAACAGGTACATACCTGATGAGAATTCGTGTGTATCTATTACGACAATATTATTTCCTGGCTGTCCCATTAATGATCTGCTGAACACAGACTTTCCTGAAAGATCTGTAATGATCACATCAACCGGAGATCCGGTAGACTGATCGAAGCTCACGTTTAACTCACTACTTGTTGGGTTCGGGTAAACTCCTATGTTTTCAATTCCGATTTCTTCCAGACCAACAATGGTATCAGAAGGAGCACCATTATAAATGTTAATGTTATCCAGATAGAGGTTGTTACCATCATCACCTTCAAACTGGAACTTCATTTGGAAATTACTTGTCCAATAAATATCCGTGATATTCGTCACATGAATTGTAACCCAATCATTTTCAGATGTTGGAATCCAGTTGTTAGGAGCAGTATTAGCTCCGAGCACTGTTCCCCCAAGTGACTTTCGAACAACCCATCCGTCTGTACAAGCACCACGAACGTATAACTTCAACCATTCCCAGTTTGAAGTAACACGCTTCACGTAGGCGTATCGATAACTTAAGGTAAGTTGATCCACGCCAGGTACCAGCGAAGAAAGATCGATCGGTCCGGAGATGAGTTCATCAATATATCCGGCATCCTGACCGTAGTTATTCATTTTAGCACTCTTGGAACTATTCAAACCAACATTGCCGATTAACCACGTTCCGTTCAGATCCGGATTGTTAACACTCCACTCTTCCAGTGCATTGAAGTTGAAATAATTTTCAAAGCCTTCAAAATACGGCAAGGCAGGAGTGGTTACTACATTAAATACACCGGTCATATAGATTGAGTCAACACCAAATCCATTATCCACAACCATGGCGACATCATAAGTCCCCGGAGCGCTATAACATACGTTCGGATTCGGGCTGTTACTTGTTGCAGGAGTACCTCCAGGGAAGTAATAGGTAAACGTTGCTGATGGATCCGTATTGATCGACTGATCATACACATTGAAGCATGAACCGGCACCTGCGGAAGGACAATCAATAGAGAAATCAGCATAAGGTGCGCTCCATAAGCAGCCATATTCTCCTGCAGATTTTTGAACGGCTATTGCACGCTCGCCAATAGCATTATCGGGTCCAAGAGCCTTCACACTAAACCAGCCTTCATCCGTAGATGGAACCTGAGCGACAAAACTCGTTGTTGTCGATGTTCCAATGCTGTCCATGTATTTTGCTCCCAACATGCTCACCTCATATGCTGTAGCTCCTGGAACAGAATCCCAGGTAATCATTGTTGAATCGGGACACGCCCATACAAAATCAATATTTTGAGGAACACCAATAATCGAGAATGTCGTATCACTGATTCCCTCTAGTCCGTTTCGCTCCACTTTCACTCGAGCCAAACCTGATAACGTTCCGTTCGGCACAGTCCAGCTTTGCTGACGTTCATCCGCATTTGCTGTTCCGATCAACGTCCAGGTTGCACCATCATCTAATGAATAGGAAACATTAAATGGATCAGTACCCTCCGATGCATCCCAACGAATACGCTCGGTTGTTTGGGGTTCAAATCCTTCTCCTCCCAATGGATATGTAACGTGTATTTCGTCATAAACAAAGTAATACACGACATAATATTTCTGTGGTCCCTGAGGAATTCCGAAACCATCAACACTTACTGTATAAACTCCTGCAACAGGATCATCGATTGTAACCTGTTCCATGTTATTAAGGTTATCTACCCCCTGAACAGCAGGTAAATCCAGAGTTGTTGCGTTTGGAGTTGGGTCAAGCACCCATGGATTGTAATTCGTCGTGTTTGGATCCGTAACAACCATATTAATGTCGTTAACCAATGCAATGGATGCACTGGTTGATCCCTGGTAGTCGGTCCAGTACGTCATCACGCGTAGTTCTCTGACTCCAGCCGGAACCGTGATATTATGGACATTCTGCCCTCCCTGAGAAACGGAGTCAACCAGATACATGTTATTACTCAGGAGGTCAAATGCTTGTCTGGCGTTAATTCTTCCCCATCCGTGTTTAAAATCCGGGCCTGGGTTACCAATGTCTTCTGCAGAGTTTAAAACCGCAGCCTTGATGAGTCCTGACTCAGGGTTTTGTCCACCATTTAATGAGCGATATGCTTCATATAGTTGAGCCAGCGTTCCTGACACTCCGGGACATGACATAGACGTTCCTGTAAATGCCGCATAGTTTTGACCCGGTAGCGTTGACATAACTTGGGTTCCAACTGCGCTGATATCCGGTTTAATTCGACCGTCAGATGCAGGCCCACGACTACTTGATGAATTCAAATTATCAATGTCGTTGAGGTTCGCTACAGTCATTACATTTTTACCTGCCTTATGTCCACCGGTAATATTTCCCCAGCAACATCCTGCACCATAGTTGCTCGATCCACTGCATGCTGAAGATCCATTGTTACCTGCAGAAAACACGTGAATAAGTGCCGGGTAATCCCGTGTTTGCTGATCCAGTGTTTGAGTTAAAGAAGTATAACCAGCATTACATCCATTACTATACGATGCAGATGAGATTACCATCGAGTCATTATTATATAAAGGAGGAATAATAACAGCATAGTTACCTGTCCAGTATTGATAAACAATCAGATTAGCACCATGAGCCATTCCCCGATATTTCGGGTTGAGGTTTCCAGCACCCATGATGGTTCCACCAACGTGGTCTCCGTGATCATCATTTGGATCTGTACTACAACCAATACAGTTTGACTGATCATCGCGACCTGTGTAATCAATGTGCGGACCAATAATTCCATCATCTTGCATAAGGACGTTTACACCATCTCCTCTGAATTTTAATCCACTTTGATAGCTGGTCCAAAGTGTATTGCTTCGGTGATCTGTTCTTCCCGGAAGGTTTTCCGGTTCACCAGGTTCCGGAGCAGCATCTGCATATTGAACAGCAGGAATTGCTAACAAAGCTTCCAGATCATCAAGTTCAATTCGAATGATCTTTGTACTGATACCATGATTCTCTTCTACAACGACATGTTCAATATCCGCAAGCGCGTTTGAAGTTTCTTCCGACGATAGATCATTGTAAAAAGTAACAGCCAGCTCTAACTGTGATTCACCAAACAATGCCCAATGTGGGATGTCGTTATGAAACAATCCTTTTGATTTTTTGAAGTCACTAACGATGTCTACTACTTTCAGAACCTTCTTTGAATCCAAAAGCGACCAATTTGCGTTGGAACTAATTGAAGTAATAAATGCTCTATGCGGGAGGTATTCGATCAATTCAAAACCTGCGGAGGAAAGCTCCCTTTTTGTTGATTCATCGGGGATCTCATTAAATACAACAATTCGATAGAACTTGCCATTGATCAATTTTTCATTTGGTCGAACGGAGTTTGATGCCTCCAATTGCGAAACGGAGTAATCTCCCGACTTCAATTTGAGGACTTCCTGCGATTGTCCATTAAAAGCGAACAAAAAGGCAAAAGATGACAGTAATAATGCTGTTTTCATATTTATAGTTATAGCTTGATTCAGCATGCAAAATACGAAAGAAATCGCATTGACTAAAATTCTAAGGGTGCTTTGAATGGATTTCTTGCATTCCTAATTAAGATCAACAATGAACTAAGCAACAGACAGAAGTGAAGAAAACCATGTGTTAAATAAGCAACCCCGTGTTAAATCTAGCGTCAACATACTAAAACGGTGTAGTAAAACTAACAGTAGTACCTAAGTTTTTGTGATTCAGTAATATATCATTATCTTTGCTCGCGAATACCTACGAAACTACTGCCTAAACGCTATTAGACTATGAAACAATTTTTACATTTCAGTGTATTTATTTGTGGACTTGTCCTGTTTCATTTTGAAGCACAGGCACAGGATCCATACAATGACATTACTCAGAACAGACCAGCCATTAAAAATTTAACTGCAGATGGCATACGTGACTTGATCGAGAAAAATCCTGTGGAGTTGGAAAAAATGAAGTACCTCTTTACAAGGTCATTCGATGTAGAGTTAATAGACTGTTCTTCTTGCGAAATTGATTACGTTGATCTATTCAACATTTCTCTATTTGATGTAACAGAATATAGTTCAGTTAGATTGAGAAATGAGGTTTACGAATTTGATTTTAAGAACAAATATCACATAACGCTTCATTCGGATAAAGAGATTTTGCTGAATTACACTGCAATAGAAAGCTCGTTCAATACTGAAAAAGTTTCTTCGGAAGCTCCGAAGTTTCTTTTGAAAGGAGACTTGGTTGCGAGTTACTCCGACTATAAAGTTGAGCTTGATCAATTTAAGAGGTCAAATCGGGAAGCTTACGAGGCAATGATCGAGAACAACAATGTTCTTAAAATCAGCGCTGAAGAATTTCTTTCTTTTCCGGAAGCGAAACGTGAGAGCGTTTTGAATCACTCGAATGGATACCTAATTATTGAATAAACACTGAACCGCTAACGATGAAAAAACTAATACTTATATCTTTTCTACTGTTTGCCACGGCATATTCGAATGCACAGTGTCCTTTCCTTGGCAACCCGTGGATCACATATACTCCGGCATGTACCGGAGGTCAGGAAACAGCAACTACTTGTGCATGGGCAGGGGAGTACATTACAATTAATGTAATAGCGGGTAATACATATACTTTTGAAACCTGCGGAGCTACTTATGACACTGAATTGACATTATTTACAAACAATGGAGCAACATACATTGCTGAAAATGATGATGCTTGTGGATTACAATCAGTAATTACATGGACAGCTACTTTTACAGGAACAGTTCAATTACAGGTTAATTCCTGGCCATGTGGAACAGGGACAACTTGTACGCCTATTTACGTTACCTGTTCTACAGGAGGTGGAGGCGGAGTGGGTCCTTGTGCGTCTATTAATACAATTATCGGATGTGGTACCAGCCAAAGTTCAACTATGACAGGAACAGGCTCATGGAACACTGCGCCTTGTGGATGGAGTACACCGGGAGTTGAGTCAATCTGGGAGTTTACTCCTACTACTTCGGGAATTCATTCTATTGAGGTTTCAAGTATAACAGGTGGATTCGTAGATTTTGCCTGGATGAATGCAACAACAGGATGTGGTCCGACAGGTTGGAACTGTATTGACGACGTTCTCACCCCGGGAACATATGGTTCGATGAACTGGATTGCAGGACAGACGTATTACATACTTTTGGATCCTGAAACAACAGCGACAACTCAGGTGGCATTTAATGTTGATTGTCCGAATCCTTCGGGATATGCTTCAGGAGACTGTATGGGAGCTATTCCTTTATGTTCTGACGAGAATTTTGCAGTTGACCCAAGTGGTTATGGAACAATTGACGAGTTATGTACAGGGTGTATTTCAAACCCAAGCACAAATCCGTCTAGTGCTAATTCAGGGTGCCTTTTATCAGGTGAACTGAATAGTACCTGGATGACGATCAATGTAGCACAAGGAGGAACCCTTGAGTTCAGCATGGGAACACCGGGTTCAGGACTTTATTGTTTTGACTGGATTATGTGGCCATATGATCCAAATGCGTGTACTGATATTTTAAACAATACCCTACCACCTGAAGCATGTAACTGGAATGGAACGTGTGATGGTTTTACCGGAATGTCAAGTACCGTGCCTGCAGGAGGATTTGCGAATAACTTCGAGCCTACAATGAATGTAAATACAGGAGATGCATTTGTGATCCTACTTTCAAATTATAGCTCGGCGTATACGAATGTGCCAATTGATTTCTTCGGAACAGCTGACATTAGTTGTTTGCCTTTGCCGGTAGAAATGGTCGAATTCAATGGGCTCGGACACGAATCGTATAATGAATTGACGTGGTCCACAGCATCAGAAGTGCATTGTTCTCATTTCAATATCGAGAGAAGCACTGATGGTAGCAGCTTCCAGAAAATTGGAGAAGTTGAAGGAACAGGAACGTCATTTGAGGTTCATGATTATAGATTTCATGACAATGAAATAGGCAACGAAATTTATTACTATAGATTAAAGCAACTTGACTTTAACGGCGCTTACACCTACTCAAACACAATTGCAATAGCACCTACGATTGAGGGGTCGTTTAAAGTCATGTCGGCATTCCCGAACCCTGCCACAGAGGTGTTCAATGTTCAGCTTTATGCTGAATCGGCAGAGAACATCGCCATATCAATCAAAAGTGCAAGCGGAGCAGTAGTTTACAATTCTCAGGAGACGCTTAAGGCAGGATCCAACATTGTTGAGATTCCTGTTTCAGATTTAGCAAGAGGAATGTACATGTTAACCGTTACGGATGGCAGCACAGATGAAACTGAGATCGTCAAATTAGCGATCGACTAATACACATTAAATTATTCAAATAATGGACACGCCGAGGTTGACGACCTCGGCGTTTTGCATGAAGTAAATCGTAATGAAACCTCATGTGTGTTTTTCGCTGCTAGTTGAATGTCCGACAGGGTATAATCAAATGAGTACCCGATCGTTAGTTGATCAAATAATTTAATGTTGAAATAAGCCATCAGTGCATCTACATTTCTGTAACCGAGTCCAAACCCAAGAAAGCCTTTGTAATTTAATTGTAGACTAAGATCTACAGAAAGCGGACCACGTGGAGGGATTCGAATTAGACCTGTCGGGGATAACGTCAGATCCTCTTTTAAAAGATACTGATAACCCGCATTAAGTATCATGTGAAATCGATTCCTTGGGTCAACTCCTATATTTTTCCATTTAGAGTAAATCATTGAAGGGAGCGACAGTCCGAAGTAGTAATTAGAAGTATTATACCAGGCACCGAATGTGGCATCTGGCAATACGAAATTAGCCTGATTCATTACCGCCGGATCCACTTCATAGGTAGTGGCCTCCGATGGATCATAACCTATCTGGACCACACCACCGTAAAGTCCCATCGACAAGCGATTCGTTTTACTGAAATTAAAGTGAGCGGCATAAGCAAAGTTGATTCGGTTCGAGCTGAATGGTCCAATCTGATCATTTTCAAATTTAAATCCGAGACCTTGTCTGGCAGAGAGATATTGTTTTCTTTTTGACCCAAGCGGTACACTAACCGTAAAGAATCCGGAATTCGGTGAGCCATCAAAACCGACCCATTGAGTTCTATACAATGAGTGGATATCAATGCATTTCTTTATTCCGGCATGAGCAGGATTAAATGAAAACTGATGAAATATAGACTGCGTATATTGCGGAAGCTGTTGTGCGTTAAGAGTAAAACTAAACCCGAGGATAAAAATCGTTACAATACTTCTCATCGAATCAAGGTTATGGTCCCGTTAATAATGTCGCTCACTCCGTCCCTCAGGTCAAGCACATAATAATAGACTCCCTCAGAAGCATTTCCTCCACGTTTAGTCTTTCCGTTCCATGAACGGATCTCAGAATAACCAGTCGTTTTAAATATCTCCTGTCCCCAACGATCATAGATAATCATTAGATTATCAGGATAGGTATCAATGCCGGGAATGATCCAACTTTCATTATTACCATCTCCATTCGGAGAAAAGGTGTTTGGAATTTCAAGGTCGCGTATTACAGTAATTGTGACATAATCGGTAAGGGTGCATCCATTTTGAGTTGCCGTGAAAGCAAAAGTGGTTGTTTCGGATGGGTCGGCGATTGGATTAATCACATTTGGATCACTAACTAAGAATGCAGGAGCCCATGAATAATCAGTAGCAGTAGTTGAGCCCAGGAGTTGAACAGCAGTTCCATTGTTAATAGTTAGGTCAACTCCTGCATCTATAAAAAAGGAATAGACACTTATTGGCACACTGCTAGCACTCACCGAGTCAGGACATAAGGAATAACAGGTGGTTTCAACAGTAACGATATCTCCATCCTGCAATTCACTTGTAAAGAACAAGGTATCTGTAGTAACAGCAACCAGAGAATCATTGATGTACCATTCGAAGTTGCCATTGGAAGGACAATCTGTTAATGAAACAGCAAAGCCGGCAATATCATTGAGACATATGCTCGTTGTGTCTGCGGTAACCGTTAGTATCGATAATGGACGATCTACACCTGGCCCACTCACAGATATATCAAAAGTGCATTCTGCTGGAGAAGTAATTCCCGCTCCAGTCATATCACCGTCAATAACCACATAATAGGTCGTATTTGCGGTTAAGCCCATTCCTGTTAGTGTAAAGTTCGCTGTTTCGTTCGAAAGACAGTTTCCAATTTGTGTATAGGTAGAGGCATCGCATGGCACAGCGGCTTGAATAATAGTAGCCTGTAATTCGTTGTCCTGTCCGGGATTATTCTCAAAAATCAGATTTGAGACATCCACTTGCACATTGCCTCCGGTTTGGTTCGTGGTAAACTCAAACCATATCGTGTTGTCTGTTGTGAAGCAATAATTGAAGTCATCCTCACAGTTCGGACAAAAGGTAACATTGGCACCAATATTATTCGCCGTTACCACTTGCCCTGGGCACAGTTCGACCGCATTAGAGCAGTTGTTATTGGCCTCTTGTCCATGAGTGTAATTCCACCCCGAAAAGATCATTAACAAAAAAATAACAACGATAATTCTCACCTTCTAAAACCCGCGTCTTTATTAGTAATTATAACAAAATTAAGATAAATTTACCGACAATATTTTGATTATAACTACTTAACCCATGAATTATATGGGGCTTTGGCATAATAATAGAACATTCGATCCCGAATTATAAAATCATCGCTTATGAAAAGGATTTTAATTTTAGCACTAGGCATCATGCTGGCAAATTCATCATTTGCCCAGAAAGTTGATTATGAAACAGATTCCAGATGGTTCTTTGGATTTAACGTTGGAGGAACATGGAACTCAACAGATATTAAAAACGACACTTACGCTGGATGGGGATTTATTCTGGGTAAACAGTTCAATTATAATTATGGAAAGCGCACATCATTCGATCTCAGAATGAGATTCCTTGCTGGTCAATGGTATGGTCAGGACACAGATACAACTGGTCTTTCAAATTACCAGGGAACGTATTTACCTGAAAAGTTCAAATACTATAAGGATAGTGTTGGATACACGGTTAATAACTTCATGAACACAACGCGTGAGCTTGGACTTGAATTAGCGATCCATTTAAATAGGTTACGCGAAACGACTGGTTGGGACCCATACATTTTTGCAGGTGCAAATATCGCATGGAATCAAACCTATAGTGATTTGTACAATGCGGACAGCTCACTTATGACCTCAGGGTATTACGATTATTCAAATGGCTTTACTACGCTGGATGGACTGAGCGAAACAGCTATGAATGAGGGCAGTGAAGATCTTGGTTATAATGTTGATTTTGTGCCGAGTCTTGGATTAGGTTTGGGCTATCAGATTGGACCGAAATTCTCATTGGGGATTGAGCATAAGACATCGTTCGCGATGAAGGATGACTGGGATGGTTTTGTTGACCCTAGTACTGTTGATAACAGATGGGTGAACGACATATATCATTATACAAGTGGCTACTTGCGATTTCATATAGGTGTTCGAGGCAACGCCGGGGGCAGTGTTGATAACCAAAACAACAATAACAACAATCTTACAAACGGAGGCTGTGTTAACCCGATTATCGACATCATTAATCCAGCAACGAATGGCATGGAAACGGATCAGCAGATGATCACTGTTCGTGCGAAGATTGAAAAAGTAGCAAACAGAGATCACATTGTTTTCAAAGTGAACGGGGTTAGTACAACTAATTTCTTTTACAATGAAACAACAGATCAGTTTGAAGCGAGTGTCTTCCTGCAGGAAGGCGCGAATTCCATTCAAGTATTGGCTACAAATGGTTGTGGTACGTCTTCAGAAACAGTAAACATAAGCTATGTTACTTGTAGGGTTCCTGTTATCAACGTAACGGTACCGTCAAATAATAATATAAACACGGACCAGGAACAATATGTTATCAAAGCGAATATTTCGCCTAAAGCAAATAATGTTCAGATGACAGTAAATGGAATGAACACTTCGAACTTTTACTATAATAATTCGAACGGCACATTCCAGTCAAACGTAACATTGGTAAGCGGTAAGAACACCATTAAAATCACTGCAACAAACGAATGCGGTAGTGATAATGAAACAATCGTCATTAATCACAATGACTGTGAACTTCCGGTAATTGCTTTCTTGACAGAGGATAACAGTACAGTTACAGAGAATAGACTAACGGTTAAAGCAACGGTTTCAAATGTGTTAACAAAGAGCAACATCGGATTCCGTGTAAATGGAGGAAACAAGCCGTTTACATTCGCGAATGGCACGGTTAGCTCAACTGTAAACTTAAACGTTGGAACGAATGTGATTCAGATAACTGCAACAAATGATTGTGGAACTGTAACCGAGTCGATTACGATATTACATCAACCATGTAATACTCCGGCTATAACAATGGTTAGTCCTTCTGGAGGCTCTGTTACTGTGAGTCAAGCATCCTATGAAGTGAAGGCTTTGATTGAAGGAATTACGAGTAGTAATGTGGTAATGGTGAAAGTGAATGGAACAACTTTTACTGGGGGAGCTTACAATGTAGCAACGAAGTTATTCACAAGAACAGTAAACCTGAATGTAGGTACAAATACAGTTGAAATTGCTGCAACAACCGATTGCGGAAGAAGTATCAAGACCTTTACGATCATTCGCAAAAAAGAGGTGGTAGATACACCTGTAGAGGAAAAGATCGTAATCTGTCACTACCCTCCGGGGAATACAGGCAACCCTCAGCAATTAGAGATCCCGTTATCAGCATGGCCGGCACACCAGGCGCATGGAGACAAGTTAGGTCCATGCCCTGAAGAAGAGGAGCCGGAAGAGAAGATCACAATCTGTCACTACCCTCCGGGGAATACAGGTAATCCTCAACAGTTGGAGATTCCGTTATCGGCATGGCCGGCACACCAGGCGCATGGAGACAAGTTAGGCCCATGCCCTCAAGAGGAGGAGCCGGAAGAGAAGATCACAATCTGTCACTACCCTCCGGGGAACATAGGCAACCCTCAGCAGTTGGAGATTCCGTTATCGGCATGGCCAGCACACCAGGCGCACGGCGACAAGTTAGGACCGTGTCCTGATGAGGAGGAGCACCCTGGCGGAAACGGAAACTCTGGTGGAAACGGAAATTCTGGCAATAATGGAGGTTCCGGAGGAAACAGCAATTCAGGCGGAAGTGGAAATTCTGGAGGCAATAACAATTCAGGTGGAAGTGGAAACTCGGGAGGAAACAATAACTCTTCTGGATCCAACTCGGGGTCCGGTAATGTTAACGTCGAATCTGGTTCAGGTCAAGGTAATACGATTGGAGGATCAGGTGGCGGAGGAAATGTTGGTTCCGGTTCAAATGGGTCAGGCAATAATGGAAATAGTGGAGGATCCGGCAACGGAAATAAAGGGTCTGGTGAAGAAAGTGGAGGCACAAAAGTTAATAGTGGCTCTACTCAACCAGATCGAAAGGGTGGAGGACTACAAACTGACATAGAAAAACAAAAAGAACTTGAACTGGCCCGATTAGAAAAGCAAAAGCAGGAGGCTGCGGAAGAAGCTGCCAAGAAGAAGGTAGATGAAGAAGCAAAACGTAAAGCTGCTGAAGAAGCTGTCAAGAAGAAAGCAGCAGAAGAAACGCAAAAGAATTCGGAAGCAACTACCAGTGAAGGAAGGAACAACAGTAATTCTAAAGAAAAAAAGAATAATTAATTAGTCAATTTAGAAAAAGAGCTTGCTAGTGTGCGGGCTCTTTTTGTTTTAAGCTCCTGTTATCAGTAACATTCAACACTTTTTGTCTTGTAAAACTGAATTGGTGTAACTATATTCGCACACTTGTTTGATTTAGAAGAATAATACAATGGCAATAATTGGTAAAATTCGGGAAAAATCCTGGTTAATTCTGGTGATCGTAGGGGGAGCATTAATAGCTTTTATCCTTGGTGACTGGCAACGAATTAGCGGAGGCCTTGAGGAGGTGTATGGATTAGGAACTGTTTATGGAGAAAAAGTTGACCCTGTCGATTTTCAGGAGGCAATAAATATTCAGAGAGTAAACAATGAACGAACTGCAGAGCAACAGAACAAGGAACCTGAGCCTGTTGATGAATCTGCTGTTTGGAAAAGTTTTGTTCAGGATCTGGTTATCCGACAAGAATATGATGCGCTTGGAATCACAGTCGGCCAGAACGAATTTGATGCTTATCTCTTCGGAGAAGACGGCTTTGAGGTAATGCCAGATCTGGCGAGCAACTTCAAGGATTCAGCAACCGGAATGTTCAACAAGAATTTGCTGCAGGCTAAAATTGATGACATGAAATCATCAGAAAAAGCAGAGGACCAAAAGCTGTGGGAAGAAATCGAACAAGGGTATATTGAAAAACGTAAAAGAGAAAAGTATTTTCAAATCCTTCAGCAAGGAATTTATGTAACAAAGCTAGAGGCAAAAGAAGACTATTATGCTCAGAAAGAGAAAAAGAGCATCTCTTTTGTGTTGAGAAGATATAGTGAAATAAAGGATGAAGACATCGAAGTTACGGATGAAGATCTGAAAGCATATTTTGAAGAGCATAAAGACGAAAAGAAGTATGAGAATAAAGAGTCCATGCGCTCCATTAACTTCTTCGATATAGCTATCCAGCCGTCAGCTGAAGATTCTGCCAAGTTCCATGATAAAATGGAAACATACAGAAATGACCTGGCGACTGCGGAAAATGATTCTGCCTATATCGTAAAGTACAGCGATATGAGATTCTTTACAACGAACCCATATAGTACAGCTCTGCCGGAATCGCATAGAAAGGCTAAGCAACACTTGACGTTCCCTAGAAGTATGGATTCTACTTTTATGAATTCTTCTGTTGGGGACATCATTGGACCATATGAGCACATGGGTACATTCAACATTGCTAAGATTATTGGATTTACTGAAGATACGATCAACGCGCGACACATCCTGATTCCGGTGACGGAAGGACAGGAGTCTGTGGCTGAAGCAAGAGTTGACAGTATTCTTGCCGTTATCAACCACGACAACTTCACTGAATTCGTGAACAAGTATAGTACAGATACCGGATCGAAAGAAAAGGGAGGTGAATTAGGAGACTTCTTCTTTTCTGAAATGGTGCAGCCATTTGCAGTTTACTGTGCCGATAAGCCAATTGGTGAAATAGGACAAGTGCGATCTCAATATGGAATTCACATCATTGAAGTACTAGACAGAAAAGGGCCTAAATATCCGAGACTTGGAATTATCAGCAAAACACTTAAAACGAGTGACGCTACTTTATCTGAAATTGAAACAAGTGTCTACAAATTACTTTGGAAACTGGATGATGAGATGAGTAAAGCGAAGGACGCAAAAGAAATGGTTGCGATATTCGATACCGTTGCCAAGCAAGAAGGATACTTCTCAAGACCGGTTAACATTAGTGAGAAAAGTCCTCGTATGACAGCCTTCAACACAAAACTTGCCGAAGATAAAATTCTTGAATTGGCCTTCAAAGAAGAAGCGGCTGTCGGAGACCTTATCGAATCACCAATACGTGACCAAGATAAATTTCTGATTGCAGTTCTTGCCGCTATTCGTACCGAAGGTGAAACGAACTTTGAGGATGTCGAAGATAAGGTTAGAGCAAACTATATCCAAGATCAGAAAGTGAAGCGTTTGAAAGCACAAATGATGAAAAAGACTTTGACGGAACTTGCTTCTGACGCTAACCCAATCCAAAAAGCAGATGTAACATTTGCGAATCCACAAATTGCTAGCGCTGGATTCGAGGCAGGTGTTGTTGGAGCACTTTATACAGGCTTAAAGGATGGCCAGCAAACACAACCAATCGAGGGTAAACAGGGTGTTTATGTCATTCGAATCGATCGGACGGATGAGGTTCCTGTAGCCAAAGATTATGAAGTCGAACGAAATCAATTGCTTTCTACTGCTAGAGCTAAGCTCTCCGGTGATGCTGTTAAGGGTCTAATCGAGAGAGCAGATGTTATTGACAACAGAAGGTTCTACAGCATTGGATTAAGAAGATAATAATCACTTAATATACAAATTAAGCCCTTGCTAAGTCGGGGGCTTTTTTTATGGTAATTTGTAGCGATTACCAGTGCAGGAGATTACTGCACCTTCTAATTCTAAATGCAGCATTTCAACATTGATAGTCGAGACACTCTGTTTCATGGATAAGGCAATATTATCAAGATGCATTTCATCAGACTTTTCCAGAAGAGCAACTATTTTCTTTTGAATCGAGCTTAAGTTGGGTATCACTTTCCTTTGACGATTCGCGGGCTTCTTCGCAACCCATCCCATTTGAGACATCAAGGCTGCAGGTTCTGATAACAAATGGGCCTGATCATTTGCAATTAATGCATTACAACCGGCCGATGTTTCGCGATCCACATCTCCTGGAACGGCAAATACATCCCTGTTATAGTCGTTTGCGAGATTAGCGGTGATGAGTGAACCACCCTTTTCACGACTTTCTACTACAATTGTGGCATCGCACATTCCCGCTACTATTCTGTTTCGTTTAGGAAAATTCTCTCTGTCAGGATTGGTGCCTTGAATGAACTCAGTTATTAGAGCACCATTAGACAGGATTGCCTTGGCCAGATTTTTATTGTTGGCGGGATATATTCGGTCTAATCCATGACCCAAAACAGCAATTGTTGGCACATTGTATTGGACACAATAGTGGTGTGTCCAGGAATCAATTCCATTGGCCAAACCGCTCACAACGATGATGTTCTGATCTATGAATGAACGCACCAACTTTTCGCAAAAAAACCGACCGTATGGACTAGCGTCACGCGTACCTACTATAGAAACAAAATGTCCATCATTTAAGTCAATGTCCCCCAGCATAAAAAGATTTAATGGTCCATCCTCGCAATGCCTGAGCCGCTCAGGATACCGTTCGTCCTGATAAAATATGCTTTGTATTTTATTTTCTTTGTTATAAGCAACAACTTTTTCTGCTAACTGGAGAGCTTCTTCACGCCTCATATTTTCGAAAAAGGTTCTTGAAAACCGTGTTTTTTTCACCAGGCTGGGAAAGGTGTTTTGGAATAATGACTCGGCACTTCCCAATTCCTTAATTAAGTGCTTTGCTGTCTTCGGGCCGACACCACATAAGTGATCGAGCCCAATTTGATAGTGTAGGTAGGTGTAGTTCAAAATAATTGGTATTTTAGGCTACTTGAATTTACAAAAAATTCATATGAAAAACTTGCTATTACTATTTCTTTTATCTCCGATCTATACCATTGCTCAGATCAGTGGTACGGTTGAGGATAAAAAGACCAAACAACCGGTTTACGGCGCAAAAATCATTAGTACAAAAGGAGATAAGGCGATCTCAGATTTCGATGGCAAATTTGAATTAAAAGAAAGTTCAATTCCATTAACCTTGATAATTTCTGCGCAGGGATATTACACTGATACAGTTGAAGTGAAGAAGGAAAAGGATCTTAGGATTGAATTAAAATCGGAGATCCAGGAGGTAAAAACGGTGGTTGTTACATCCGGAAGACGGGATCAGGATATAGAAGAGGTTCCAATATCGATGGAAATCATTCGACCGGAACTAATAGACAATAAAGGATTAGCGAATTTGGAAGAGGCGGTTGATCAAAGTCCGGGAGTTTATACAATGGATGGGACTGTGAGCATAAGAGGGGGAAGTGGATTTGCCTATGGTGCAGGATCTAGGGTTCTTTTACTTTGGAACGGGATGCCAATTCTATCAGGAGATGCTGCAGATGCAAAATGGAACTCAATTCCAATGGAGTGTGCATCGCAAGTAGAGATTCTTAAAGGTGCATCTTCTGTTCTTTATGGTAGTGGGGCTTTGAATGGTATCATTTCCTTATCAGAGAGAGAACCTGGACTAAAGGGAGAATTCAGAGGGAAGATTCAGGCAGGTGTCTACGCAAATCCAAAGCGAGCATCTTTAGCATGGTGGTTAACTGATGAGCAACGAGCAAATTATAAGGCGGGAGGCTTAACGTCCAATAATCCGATGCATTACATGGGTGATGCCTATTATGGCAAGATGTATAAGAATGTCGGATATACGATCTCTATAAATGGATTTACTACCTCCGGATACAAAGAGGGAGAATGGGAAGATAGAGGTAGGGTTAGCGGAACTTTTTACATGAGGCCTCAAAAGTTTAAGAACCTGAAAGCAGGAATTGGATACAATTTTCAGATGCAGCAGAATGGCAACTTTATTATCTGGGAAAGTGATTCGCTTGCGTATACCCCTCAAGGTGGAGCAGACCCTTATGACACAACTTCTAGCTCAACACTTACTTTTCAAAAAGCATATCGTTTCAGCATTGATCCATATGTCAAGTTTTTTGACAAAAACAAAAACCTGCATACGGTGAAGTCAAGATATTACTACATTCAGAATAATAACCTTACAAACGCATCTCAATCTACAGCTTCAGGGGTCCTCTATGGCGATTACCAATTCCAGCATAAATGGGATAAAGGTGTTGTTCTTACATCGGGAGTTACGGGAATTAGAACGGATGTTTATTCTAGCTTGTTCGGTGATCATGCTTCTAACAATTTTGCCGCATATTCGCAGTACGAACATAAGATTTCCAAACTAAATCTGACAGCAGGACTAAGATTAGAGTATTTTGAACAAGATGACCTGGAACCAGATTCACGCTATCCATTGGGCGATACCTCGAGTAATTTTCCTATTTATCCCATTTTGAGACTGGGGGCACACTATCAGCTGTTTAAAGGGACCCACCTAAGGGCTTCTTTCGGCCAGGGAATAAGATATCCGTCAGTTGCAGAACGATACACCTCAACATCTGTTGGAGCATTAAATGTATTTCCAAATCCGGGCTTATTTCCTGAATCAGGGTGGGCAACAGAACTGGGAGTAAAACAGGTTTTAATGATCAAAAAGAAGTGGAAGGCACTAATTGACATTGCTGGTTTCGTGAATCAATATGACAATATGATGGAGTTTTCATTTGGACTTTTCCATCCGGATTCAGCCTATAGAGTTAATAATCAAGAAGAGTTACTTGAGGTTTACCAGCAATATCAACAAACTAACCCGGGCATAACTCTTTCAGAGTTAATAACACGCATGGTTGGATTTAGTGCAGAAAATGCAGAAAAAGCCAGGATAACAGGGGTGGAGCTATCGATCAACACGATGGGTGAAATAGGTGATTTTAAAATAACGTCATTACTTGGATACACATTTATGAACCCTATTACGCTTAATGACAACGAGGAATACCTGAGAACTTTTTCAACTTACAAGGATAGTATTCTTCCTTCTGGCGACACAATAGGCATATATGACAATACGCTGAAATATCGATTTAATCACCTGGCAAAAGCAGACGTTGAGGTAGAATGGAAAAAAATCAGTGTTGGATTTTCTTCTAGGTATAATAGTAATATGACAAATATTGATGTTGATTTCTTGCGTGAAGTCGCACCTGACACCTACATATTACCTGGTTTGAAGGAATATTTGGAAGAAAACGACAAGGGGGCCCTCGTGTTTGATGCGAGAATAGCATATAAGTTTAAGGAGCATTATAGAGCGTCACTTATTGCTAACAATATCTTTAATCGAGAATATACCTCTAGACCTGGTGATGTACAACCACCAAGAAGTTTTATCTTGCAGCTTCAGGTAAAATTCTGATTATGCTTAAAATTATTGGTGTAATACCAGCGCGTTATGAATCTTCGCGCTTCCCTGGAAAACCCTTGATTGATCTCAAAGGAAAATCTATGATCCAACGTGTTTATGAAGGTGCAAAGGACTGCGCCAGATTGAACGAAGTGATTGTAGCCACAGATGATGAGCGGATATTTCAGGAGGTAGAAAGCTTCGGAGGTAAAGTGGTGATGACCTCAAAGGATCATCCAACAGGAACAGATAGATGCGGTGAGGTTTTGGGACAAATCGATGCGGATGTGGTTATCAATATCCAGGGTGATGAACCGCTAGTAAATACCGAACAATTGGAAGATCTATGTGAGGTATTTAATGATTCAAACGTTTCGATTGCAACACTCGGCTATACAGAAGTGAGTGATGAGGACATGTACAATACGCACAGGGTGAAACTTGTGTGCGATAAAAACGGTGATGCGCTTTACTTTTCCCGAAGTGCCATTCCGAATGCAGAACGTGGCAACACAGAGGAAATCCGGCAGTACCCATTTAGACGCCATATCGGACTTTATGCTTATCGAAGCGAAACCCTCAAAGAATTAGTCAATCTTGCACCAACGGCACTCGAAAAAATCGAATCTCTCGAGCAGTTAAGATGGCTTTATCATGGTTATCGAATAAGAGTGGTTGACACGAATATCGAAACACCAAATATCGACACCCGGGAGGATTTGGATGCCGTATTAAAGCTCTTGTAATTCAGACTTCTTTTCGCTGTTGATTCTTACTGGAATTACGTATTTTTGTTTATATGGTCATGATGGAAGAGATAATAGGGGATTTGTTGTTGCGTTTTAATTGCGTTATCATCCCGTCTTTCGGTGGATTCGTCACTAAGCCGGTTTCCGCGAAAATCGATTTCGATAAAGGAACCATGACACCCCCTGGTAAAGCATTACTTTTCAATAAACAACTGATCAATAATGATGGATTGATCATCAGCGAGCTTGCGCATAGAACGAATCGTTCTTTCGAAGAAGCAGAAGCAATCGTGAAAGAACAAATTGCTGAATGGAATAAATCACTGCAGAATGGCGGTAGAGTTGAGATCGAACGAGTTGGAATGTTGTATTTGGACAAGGAGAATAATTTAGGATTTGAACAGGATCGATTCTCAAATCTTCTTTTACAATCATTTGGTTTGGGCTCATTGAATTTCGTTCCGGAGCGGGAGGTTGAAAAACAGTTGACCCTTGAAAAAGAGCAATCGATTGAAGTACCTGTCGAAGAAGAAACGAAGATTATTCCAATTGCATCTCAAATTTCAGAAGTAGAACCGGAATTAACAGAACAGGTTAGCGCAGAAACTGTCGCGGAGAAGGGAGAAAAGAAAGGACCTTATAGGTTACGTCGGTATATTGCGGCAGCCTGTATACTACCTATCGCATTCTATTCAGTTTGGATTCCTGCTAAGACAGATGTTCTTGAATCAGGAGTAATATCATTGAATGATTTCAATCCGTTCTATAATGCACCGGAAAGCTTATATCAGCCATCTGCTGAAAACACATTTGAGGCGATCCTCGAGCAGGAAGAGAAGCAAGCACTAGAGAGTAGTATTGAAGAACTCCCTGATGAAGTGGACTATTACACGTACAAGCTGGATGAAAGCAGATTCATCCCGGTTAAAATAAAAAACAACAATAAGCCAGTTAACAATGGAACGACTCAAGAGGCGTTCAATCCGGAAGCGATGAATTTTATTGTTGGTTGTTTCAGCGTTGAATCAAACGCGACAAATTTGGTAGAAAAACTGAGATCTAATGGCATGAATGCTCGTATAGTTGATGTTCACAATGGACTTCACAGGGTATCAGCCGGAGAAGCGGTCTCTATGGAAGCAATGACTGATTTACGTTCACAGGCAGAAAGCCTGGGAATGAGAGGTTGGGTCTTAAAGTAATTTTACAATTAATCTTTATAGAATGAAAAAACAATTGATTGTTCTCGTAATGCTTGTTGCGAGTTCTTATGCAATGTCGCAGTTCGGATATTCCGAGCCAGTAAAAAACGCAGAAGACAGTGAATATAAACTAGCGAAAGTGGCTCATCTGGATGCTACCCCTGTTCAAAGTCAGGGTTACACCGGAACTTGCTGGAGCTTTTCAGCGCTTTCATTCTTTGAGTCTGAACTGATAAGAAAAGGAACGAAGAATCCAGACTTACTTTCCGAAATGTACGTTGTACGAAAAGCGTATGAGTCAAAGGCAGAAAAGTTTATTCGCATGGACGGAAAAATAAATTTCTCGCAAGGAGGAGCCTTTCACGATATCCCATACGTAATTAGAAATTACGGTATTGTTCCACTTGAAGTATATGAGGGGTTAAATTATGGTTCTGACAAGCATAATCACAGCGAACTATTTGCCGTATTAGATGGAGCCATGCAAGGCTTGTTGAAGCATTCAGGTAAAGCCTCGAAGGGACTTACTCCAGCATGGAAGGATGCAATGAACGGAATCCTTGATGCTTACCTGGGCGAAGACATTAAAGAATTTGATTTTAAAGGTAAATCATACACGCCGGATTCATACGCGAAAGCAATTGGATTGAATATGGACGAATACGTTTCACTAACTTCTTTTACAAATCACCCACAAAACGAAAGGTGTATGCTTGCTATTCAGGACAACTGGGCCTGGGGAGAGAGCTATAACGTTGGTCTGGATGATTTGATGAATGCATGCGAGTATGCTTTGCGTGAAGGCTATACGGTTGCATGGGGAGCAGATGTGTCCGAAAAGGGATTCAGCTTTAGTAATGGTTTAGCAATCAATCCGGTCGATGAATCTACTATTCAAGTATCGGGTAAGGACAATCAGAACTTTTCGGATGCAGGATCGGAAAAGGTTTCCAATGCCTTCAAAACACCTGTTGAGGAAGTTGATGTTACGCCAGAGATCAGACAGGAAGGTTATGATAACAAAACTACAACGGATGATCATGGAATGCACATCGTTGGGCTTTACAAAGATCAAAATGGAACAAAGTATTTCCTTGTGAAAAACTCATGGGGAACCGGAAATTATCCGGAAGGATATCTTTATGTTTCGGAAAGCTATTTTAAATGGAAAACAATTAATATATATTTACATAAGGACGGCCTTTCTAAAGAAATGAGAAAGACTCTTAATCTTTAAAATTTAGAGCTATGAAAAATTTACTTCTTGCAATTCTTGTGTTGTTTTCATTAGGAGCAGAGGCACAAGTTCACAAGCATGCTATAGGAATACGCGGTGGCGGTGGTGGCTTTTATGGTTACGGACCAGAAGTCTCATATCAATTAGGATTTAGTGACCGGAACAGGTTAGAACTTGATTTAGGATGGTATCGAAGAAATTGGAATAATGGAATAGGATGGGGAAGTGGAAACATTTATTCTGTAACAGCGCTTTCAGGGGTTTACCATTGGCACTGGAACATTACAGAGGGATTTAACTGGTATGTTGGACCTGGTGCTCAGGCAATTTTCTACGATGAAAGATATGATAACGACGAAGATGGAATCTATATTGGCATAGGGGGACAAATTGGAATTGAATATGACTTTAGCCAACATGACGTTCCATTGCATATTGGACTTGATTATCGCCCAATGTTCTTGTTCACTTGGTATAATGGCTTTGGCCACGGAACAGCCTTTTCCTTAAGATATCTGATTGACTAACTCCTGCGCAAAATTACGAGATTCATTGTTGACTGCAATGTAGTCAGCCAAAGTTGGCTTGTCAATAGAACGAACTTCCCTCATCGTTCTTTCATTAATTTCAAATATCTGCAAGAATTTAATGCGGTCATTCAAAAACGCATCAACAGCTATTTCATTGGCAGCATTTAAAGAGCATGCCGCAGTTCCAGCACGATCCATGGCTTGATATGCCAGATCCAGATTTTTAAATACATTACGATCTACTTGTTCAAAAGTCAATTGAGACAATTTGTTGAAGTCAAGACGTGGAAAATCAGATTCAAAACGATCAGGGTACGTCAAAGCGTACTGTATTGGAAGCTTCATGTCGGGCAATCCCATCTGAGCTTTCATGCTGCCATCCTCAAATTGTACAATTGAGTGAATGATTGACTGAGGATGTACCACGACATCAATTTGATTTGGTTTTAAATTGAATAACCACTTTGCCTCTATAACCTCAAAGCCCTTATTCATTAAAGTAGCTGAGTCAATTGTGATTTTGTGCCCCATCTCCCAATTGGGATGCTTTAATGCCTGTTCTCTGGTTACTGCTTGAAGTTCGGAGGCTGTCCTACCCCTAAATGGACCTCCGGAGGCCGTCAAATATATTTTTTCAATCGGATTGTGAAATTCACCAGTTAAGCACTGGAATATGGCCGAGTGCTCTGAATCAACAGGATAAATATTTACTCCTTTTTCATAGGCTCTTTGGGTAACTAACTCCCCGGCAACAACCAGTGTTTCCTTATTGGCAAGCGCGATTGTCTTACCGGCCTCAATTGCAGATAAAGTAGGCTCGAGCCCGGAATAACCCACCAAAGCCGAGAGTACGATGTCAATATCGTTTCCTTCAACTACCTGAGAAAGTGAATCATGCCCACAATAGACATGAATATCAAGCGGCCATAATTCATTCTTGATTCGGGTATAATCATTTTCATCAGCAATGACCACTTGATTTGGTTTAAACTTTTTAGCTTGTTCTATTAAAAGATCGGCATTCGTATTAGCAGTCAATACCTGAATATCAAAACTGTCAGGAAATGCGGAAACAACCTCAAGCGCTTGAGTTCCAATTGACCCTGTTGATCCTAGAATTGCTATTCCTTTTTTCCCGGACATAGGCAAATGTAACGTTTATAAACTTAGTTTTGTAGCATGAAATACCGAATGCTGACAGATGAAGAACTTGAGTTGTTAGAGGAAGACCTTAAGCACTTTCTGATCAGCAATGGTGTTGATGGCGATACATGGGTCAAAATCAATGAAAAGAACCCTGAGAAAGCAATTAAGCTGATTGAACTGTTTTCAGATGTTGTTCTTCAAAAGGTTTATGAAAAGATAAAATTCATTGAACACAGAACGGATTCATCGTGTATGGTTTTCAAGCTGAATGAGGACAAGATCGAATTGATATCAATAAACTCAAAAAACCCGGAACTGTCATTGAAGACCCCTGAATTAATACACCAGGCCTTAGTTAAAAGTCCGGATCAGTTGACGATGTTTAAGTCAGATAAGCACTACACTAAAAATAGAGAAATAGAGATTCACGAAATGTTATCTCAGGGATGTGTTAACTCCAGCGAGTCTTTTTGGATATTATTGGAAAAAGTGATTGAGGAATGACAGATCTGGAAAAGGCACTAATAACAAGGTTTGGGGAAGAACGAGTTCAATCGATTCCTGTACAGCAAGGCGAAATTCCTCTATTGGCTCTGGATCTTGAGTTAAAGTCACCTGTAACAGTTATCGTTACCAATGGCTTGTCCGATTACAAAATGCCGGTACCAGAAGCTGAAAAAGGCAATGAGTATAACGAGTTGTATTTCTGTCTTCCGAACTACTGGAAATGGGAAGAGCTAGATAATCCGCAAATGAACTGGGTTTTTACGTGGATTCAAAAGCTCTCATCTTTTGTTGTGAACCGAGAAACCTGGTTTGGTCACGGGCACACAATTCCATGCGGAAAGGATATGCAATCTCTTTCACAAACGATGAAACAAAATCACTTTTTCATGATACGGCCTATACTGCTGGAAGAGGAGTTGGCACCACTAGAACTAAATGATAGGACAGTTCAATTCCTGGCACTGGTGCCAATATTTGCTGATGAGATGGATTACAAGCAAGGAAAGGGGACCGTAAAATTTCTTAAAAAGCTCAACAATAACGGGGTAACTGAAAAGCTGGACGACTTTAGGGCAAATGTGTTGAATAGCCGTTTGCGCTTTTGGCGTAGCTAAACCATTGAAGGAATTAACTGCTTTTGCATAAGAAGCTCAGCTATTTGTACTGCGTTCGTCGCCGCACCTTTGCGAAGGTTGTCTGCAACAATCCACATGTTAAGGGTCTTTTCCTGTGATTCATCCCGACGAATTCTACCGACAAAGACTTCGTCTTTTCCTTTTGCATAAAGCGGCATCGGATAAGTGTTCGTTGTGGGGTCATCTTTTAAGATGATGCCTGACTGCTGATGTAACAAGGAACGAACCTCAGATAAATCAAAATCTTTTTCGAATTCAACATTAACAGCTTCTGAATGTCCTCCGGATACCGGAACCCGAACAGCAGTAGCCGTCACTTTGATCGATGGGTCGAGGATCTTTTGAGTCTCGTTACTCAATTTCATTTCTTCCTTGGTATAGCCATTTTCTAGAAAGACATCGCAATGAGGAAGGCAGTTTTGATCGATTGGATAAGGGTATGCCATTTCACCATCAACTCCTTCACGCTCATTTTCCATTTGCTCAACAGCTTTAATACCTGTGCCGGAAATCGACTGGTAAGTGGAAACAACAACGCGCTTGATACCGTATTGTTCATGGAGTGGCTTTAATGCCAATACCATTTGAATGGTGCTACAATTTGGGTTGGCTATAATCTTGTCATTTGATGTTAACAGATCGCCATTAATTTCAGGAACAATGAGTTTATGATCAGGGTTCATCCGCCATGCAGAAGAATTATCAATTACCACAGTCCCAACTTCAGCGAACTTAGGAGCCCAGTTGAGCGAGGTTTCTCCACCGGCAGAAAACAAGGCAATATCCGGCTTCCTGTCAATAGCATCTTGCATGGAAACGACCGGAAACTCGAGCCCACCAAATGGGATTATTTTACCGATAGATTTTTCACTGGCCACAGGAATTAATTCTGTTATTGGAAATGACTTTTCTCTCAACACCTGCAACATCACGTTACCAACCATCCCTGTTGCACCAACTACAGCTACCTTCATATCCTCGTTTTTTAGACTTTTGAAGCACAAATTTAGTATATAAAAATCACTGAAATTATTGCCACGTGCCACTTTTTTAGAATTGTTTTTATTCTAACACAATTACTCTGCAAATCAGCAATAACTGACTATTGAAAGCTAAGAAACACTTGAAGGGTAGATCACTTAATCAGAACAACGTGACCCACGAATAATTTGGAATCTGAGGAGTCTTTTAATTTAGCTTCAATTTTCCAGGTGTAAACACCATCTTGAACTGTATAGTTCTGAGCTGCATATGTACCATCCCATCCGATGTTCATGTCGTGTGTTTCAAAGACTAATTCACCCCAACGATCAAAAATCAGCATCTCGAAATCTGCCTCATCAAACCCCCACATAACCGGTTTAAATTCTCCATTATAATTATCACCATCGGGCGTAAATGCATTCGGCACATAGATCGTGAATTCCTGCATAACATGAACATATTTGGTGAGCTCATTGACACAACCCTCTTCAGAATATGCAGTTAAAGTGATTGCATATTCCATCCCTGATTCTTCAGAATACGAGTGTGTAGGTTCAAACTGTGTGCTGGTTCCTCCGTCCCCAAAGTCCCAGAAATAGCTAACAGCACCGGTAGTGTAGTTTGTGAAGCTTGTTGTCGGATTAAGGGTTGTCAGGGCTAGATTGTCTATAGAAAAGCTGACATTAGGTAGGTCATACACAACTACGATTGCGGTGTCTTGTGAAGAACAACCATTTTCATCGGTTCCGGTTAAAATGTACTCACCGCTGCTGACCGGAAAGAATTCAACGCCATTAGTAATTCCTCCACTCCAGCTATACTCCATGGCACCCTGTCCTTGTCCTTGTCCCAATAGAACAACGCCCACTTCTTGACAAATGGTGTCTCCAATTGCAACGACAATTGGATTCGGAAAAACTTCAATTATTACCGAATCAGTAGCGGTACATCCGGTAGGCAGCGAATCACTAACGATAAATGTGTATAATCCTGGTGCTGGAGTGAACGGAACTCCATTTTGAACCCCGTTGTTCCAGCTGAGGTTCGGGGAACCATTTGCTAGAAGTACTAGTTCTGTACCTTCACATAATGATTGGTCTATCCCTGCATCCACAATAGGATTTGGGTTCACCGTTATGGAGGCTTCGTCTTCGTTTACACAACCATTTGCATCAACCCCCACAACAGTATAAATGACTGTTCCCACAGCCTGGACAAATGGAACACCGTCTATAACGCCATTGTTCCAGGTAAAGTTAACTGCACCTGTCGCCGACAAAGTGACTGGACTTCCTTCACAAACAATCTGATCTGGCCCAGCATTAACATTCGGCAGAGGGTTTATCAATATTTCGACAGAGTCCATGGCCACACATCCATTTGTGTCAGTTCCGGTAACGGTGTATACAGTGGTTCCTACCGGAGGGATGAAACTTTGCCCATCTATTACGCCGTTATTCCAACTATATGAGCTTGCACCAGACCCGGTGAGTGTAACGCTGGTGCCATCGCAGAACTCTTGATCTGCTCCTGCATCGACAACTGGTAAAGGATTAACGGTTACCTCTACTTGATCTGTATTTACGCAACCATTAATATCGGTACCTGTGACCGTGTAAGTTACAGAACCAATTGCTGGGGTAAATGCAATACCATCCTGTACGCCATTATCCCAACTATATGTCGAAGCACCAGACCCCGAAAGGATAACCTGTTCCCCGACACAGATTGTTTGATCCGGTCCTGCATTAACCGAAGGGAGTGGGTTAACGGTGACTATGACCTGATCAGTATTTACACAGCCATTTCCATCTGTGCCTGTTACCGTATAAGTAGTTGTGCCAACACTAGGAATAAATGGTGAGTTATTCACCACGCCGTTGTCCCACGCATAAGTTGAAGCACCTGATCCACTTAGGGTTACGGCTTCCCCTTCACAAACAATCTGATCTGGTCCGGCATCTACAATAGGAAGTGGGTTAACAATTATAACTAATTGATCCGTGTTCGAACACCCATTAGCATCGGTTCCTGTTACGGTATACGTGGTGTTTCCTACTGGTGAGATAAAAGGAACACCATCAGTTACTCCATTATCCCATGTGTAGGTTGATGCACCTGAGCCATTAACTGTGACAGCAGTCCCCTCGCATACTATTTGATCAGGCCCAGCAACAACAATAGGCAGTGGGTTTACAATAACGTCAACGGTATCTGAGTTGTAACATCCGACGTTGTTTCCTACGGTAACAATATAAGTAGAAGTGCCAAGTGGTGGCGTGAAAGGGACATTATTTGTTACACCACCGGTCCAACTAATAGTATTAACCAAACCATTTCCTGAATAACTTAAAGTCACAGTTTCGCCTAAACACGCGGTTTGGTCCGGGCCTGCATTTGCGGTTGGAAGAGGTTTAACGAATACCACCGCCTGATCTGTGTCCGTACAGCCATTTCCATCAGTAATTGTTAAAGTATAAACATTGGTACCAACAGGAGGCACAAATGGCACGCCATCGACAACTCCGCCATTCCAGGAATAACTTAGTGGGGGAGTACCCGTACCGGATCCCGAAAGAACAACCGCTGTCCCGAAGCAAACAGTTTGAACGGGTCCTGCCTCGGCAATCGGGGCCGGATATCCCGGCACCGTTAAGGTATCGTAAGTCGTTATGCATCCTGTTGCGCTGGACACCTCTACATAATATGTACCAGGTCCCACGACGATTGATCCGGTTGTTTGCCCTGTACTCCACAGGTAATTATACGGTGCAGACCCTCCGGTAAGATTGGCCGTTAACGTAGCCGTACCACCGCCACAAATAAAGGCGGGGTTAGATGTAATATTTACATCGACGGGAGGAACTAAATAAACGCGTACAGTGTCACAGACAGGATTCGGGTTGCAATTCGGAAGATCCAATCCACAAATTAAGTAATCAACGTAAGGAGGACCTGACATAGGGGCTGTTAGATAAGTAGTATCGCATCCACTAGTGCAGGAAAGCAAATAGTTATAATCTCCCGGGTTCCCCGGGTAAATACTATTCCAGGTAATTGATGGCACATTGTAATAATTGGCATACAAAAATCCTGAACATCCTGCATTTAAAGTTATATCCGGACCTACAATTGGCTCTGCATAAGTCGTAATGCTAAATGTGTTGGCGTTGTTTCCGGGCTTGCAAAATGTTAGATGGTGAGGACCGGGGCCATTAAGGCATATCGGAGATCCTACAGGAGTTGGAGGACCACAATCAATCTGATAGTATAAGGCTCCTGGCGGTACTGCACCCGATGCAATATTAAAGTTGACAGCAATCGTATTAGGGTTAAGAGTAATAACAAACTCAAGACAGACGTCTGGGTTAACCGAATTGCAACAATTACCATCTCGAACTATGACAGGACTTATCCAGTTGTTGGTAGGTGAGCCGGAAAGATCTACAACAAAGCTTGGCACAGTGCTATCGCAATAAGCAGATTGCGCAATTGCCGTATTTCGACTAATTACCAGAACCAGTAATAGTATAAGTACTGTATTAAGTTGATTAATTAAATTTTTCGCACGCATATCACCTCCACTTGTAGTAGCACTGACTGAAAAAATTGCTCAGGCCACTATTAAAACGTGTGCGTGGTCGCGCAGTTGCCACAAAAGTTGCATCAACGTAGAAAAAAACATTATGCACACATATTTAAATATCCCGAAAAGCCTGACCCATAGGGAGACACGAGAGTTATTAACAATCTTTTTTAGTTTTCAACATTAGGTGACATTTGCAGTTAACAACCAATATTCTATGTCTTTAACTCCACCTGATCTAGGTAATAATGTGAATACTCCAAAATTTGTATATTTAGATTCACTGAAACTATTGTGATGCGGCACTTTTTCAGCATTCTATTTATTTTAACACATTCTGCGCTTTTTGCTCAGATTACCGACGATTTTTCGGATGGTGATTTTACGTCAAACCCCCTTTGGTCGGGAACGGATACTCATTACACCGTTAATGGGAGTTTTCAGCTTCAACTGAATAATACGCTCGCCGACACTTCCTATTTAAGCACCCCACATGGATTAACTTCTCTTGATAACAGAGAGTGGAATTTGTGGGTAAGACAGGCGTTTTCGCCATCAGGAGGAAACTATGGCAGAGTATATTTGACCTCGAGCAATGCAGATCTAACTGCGGACCCCGATGGTTTCTATTTACAGTTTGGTGAAGCAGGATCAAATGACGCAGTAAGGTTATTTAAAGCGGAGTCAGGACTGCATACGGAATTGCTCGCCGGCCCACTCGCACAAATTGCTACTAGCTTTGCGATTAGGGTGAGGGTAGTTCGTGACAATATAGGTAATTGGGATATGTATATTGATGATACTGGAGGCACCAATTACACACTTGCTGGATCAGTAAATGATGCTACCGCTCTGCTAGGTACACACTTTGGTGTATATGACCTCTATACAGTTAGTAATGCGACCGATTTTTATTACGATGATATTTATGTCGGAAATGAAATTGTTGACATTACTCCACCTGTCTTGTTGAGTGCAGTTGCGATTAATGATACTTCGGTTGATGTCTTTTTTGATGAGCCCCTGGATCAAACAAGTGCAGAAAACATAGGGAATTATAATATCATTCCTTTTAATTCGGTGTCCAATGCAGCGTTGGATGGTATGGACCCAACCTTGGTTCACCTGACTACAGCGTCAGTTTTATTAAATGGGAATTCGTATCAGCTAACAACGAATAATATTGCGGATGCTGCTTTAAATTTGTCAGGTGCACAGTCGGTTAATTTCACTTTTTTGGTTGCAGACACAGCAGAATTTGGTGATGTGATTATCAATGAATTCATGTGTGACCCTTCTCCTCCTGTCTTTCTACCGGATCTCGAATATGTTGAGATCTATAATCGTAGCTCGAAAGTGTTTGATCTGAGTAATTGGACCTTATCCGACAATGCTACAAGTGGGACCATTCAAACGGATTGGCTTTTGCCGGGTGAGTATCGGGTGCTTTGTGCAACTGCTTCAACAGGTTCTTTCTTCAACGCTGTGGGCGTAACAAGTTTCGCTGGCCTCAATAATGCTGGTGATGCTATCGTATTGAAAAGTAATCTGGGAGTACTTTTAGATTCTATAAATTATACAGACCAGTGGTATCAGGACCCTGCGAAAGAGGATGGAGGTTATTCAATAGAACTCATTAATCCGGACGACCCATGTAGTGATGCTTCCAACTGGATAGCCAGTAACGATATTGATGGGGGCACTCCTGGTGAGGTTAATTCAGTTTATGATTTGACACCTGATATTGATGCACCTTTCATCACAACTGCGACGGCCTTTGCACCGAACCTGTTGAATATTGAGTTTAATGAGCGAGTTGATTCAACATCTGTAGCGAACACTATGTTTAGCTCAAATCCGGTGCTTACAATTCAATCCATTGATATAACCGAGGCAACTCCATCTCAGATCACCATTCATTTCAATGAAAACCTGGCTTTTTCTACTGTATATAATATTCAGTTGGAGGATATTTCTGATTGTTGGCTAAACCTTACTGACGTTACGGCCAGCTTTGTGTTGGCAGAGACGGGATCGGCAGGAGACCTGGTGATAAATGAAATTATGTTTAATCCGCTAACAGGGGGGTCTGACTGGGTGGAAATATATAACCGATCGGATAAGGTGATCGATTTATTCAATTGGCAACTCGCAAACTTTGATAACGACACTATAGCTAATCAGAAACCGATAACTGATCCGATTAAAATACATCCAGATGATTATCTGGTTCTTACGGAAGACTCAACACAAATTCTACAGGATTATCCGGCAGCAATCACAGGTAAATATTATGTAATGGATTTGCCTTCTTATAACAACGATTCTAGCACGGTTTATCTGCTTCAGGATAACACGGTTCGGGATAAAGTATCCTACAGTGAGGATTGGCATTTTCAATTAGTGGATGATGTGGATGGTAAATCATTGGAACGAATAGACACACAAAATGAATCCGATGAATCATCAAATTGGCATACAGCTGCAGAAGCAGTGGGTTTTGCAACTCCAGGGGGTGAAAACTCACAGTATCGTGCAGCAGAATACAACGGAGAATTCAATTATACCAGTAACACTGTTTCACCAGACAATGATGGATTTGAAGATGTACTTCAGATAAATTATGAGTTTGTTGAGCCAGGTTATCTTGGAACCTTTACCATTTTTGATGATCGAGGCAGACTAATCAGGGTTTTAATGAAGAATGAATTGCTCGGTAAACAAGGTTCATTTACATGGGATGGTCTGCGTGATGATGGCACCAAAGCTTCTATAGGTACCTACGTTGGAGTTTTTGAAACATTCTCTATTCAAGGTGCGCTTATGTTTACCAAAAAGAAGGTGTTTACAGTTGCTGGAAAAATATAATGTAACCAATCGCGTTATAGTATTAAGCTGTTAAACCTTAAAACCCTTATTTCTTATGTTCCGTCATCTCATCGTTTGGGCGTGCACATGCGTCTTTTCATTATCAGTATTATCACAACAATACAATACGGCTGTTGGTGTAAAAGGCGATTGGTCAAATCTGGACATTAATCTAGCTGAACTAAGTGTCAAGCATTTTTTTACAGGGTTTGATGCGTTGGAGACCAATATTGGTTTTGGCCGAAGATACCTATGGCTGGAAGGGATGTATCACAGAAATCAGCCTTTGAAGGGTAATATTGATTGGTATGGCGGCGCTGGCTTGGACCTAGGCTATTGGAATACGAATTATGACAACAGATATGATAACGAGACACACTCCGGATACTGGAGTGGAATCAATGCAGTTGTTGGTTTAGAATACACAACCGATTTTATACCGATTAACCTGGCTTTAGATCTTGGTCCAACAATTAGAGTCATTCCGGAACGACAGATCGGTTTGAGGGTAGGATTTGCTTGTCGCTTTGCATTTGGTCATTAGTGTTACGAAAAACGTAGATTTGTATCACACTTGTTAGTAGATGCTGTCACCTAGTTCAAAAGGCTGGATAAAAAAATACTTCGACCTGGTCGAGAAGGGTAATGTGCGATTGGAAATCAACAGACCGAAGAGCATTCGAAAGTTGAATTTTATGCACTTGACCCTGGTAAATAGCGGTATCGTTTTCGGTCATCCGCATGAATTGATATTTGCTAAAGAACTGGATACCGTGAGTTGGACTACCCAGGAAAAACTAAAGGTTCTTCTATTCGAGGCTCATCTATTTATTTATCTGCAGGTTAATCGTGATGAGGAATTTGATCGAGAGGCATTCGTCGATGCATTAATTGAATTCTATAAGTTTCACAACGCTCGATCTATTACCAACTTGTTTTCCTTGTTCAGAAAAGCTTCTAAAGAAGAAATGCTCGAGTCGATTTTGACAAGCAGGGTGGATATAAAGTTGAAACTTCTGGAAAACAAATGGTGGGTAAATTCCCTAAGTAACGCGTTTGTTTTTCTCGATGTAATCCTTTTCGACGACTTTGAACACAAAGATCAGTATGAGGCTTTGATGAATTACAACGAATACGCCATGAACGCGTTGTTAGCAATGACTTGTGCAGCATATTCGGATGGACAACTTGAAGACAAGGAAAAGGATATGTTTAACGTCTTTCTTGCTTCAGCCGGATTGCCCGATGAACTGAGAATGGTCGCAAAACAACGATTAAAATCCGGGGCTGATCTTGATGATTTTTCAGACTCCATCAAAGACCATTGGCTGTTAAAGCATTTCCTCTTGGATATATCGGCCCTGCTTATCTTCTCCAATCATAAAGCACTTCAATCGGAAATGGAGTTTTTGAGTAGTATGGCGGATAAATTGGGCATCCCTTTAAACGAGTTGGATGAAAGCCTTGCGCTGGTTGAGAACTTCGTTTGGAACAGCAAGGATAACGCGCCTTTTCTAAGTGATCATGCGGCTTATGAAAAAGTGTACATCAGCCTGACTTCGAGATGGTCAAGAGTGATCGTTAGAAATAAAGAAAAACTGGCGATTGAGATTAAAGAAAGCAAAGAGTTAGTTCTATTGATTTCTAAGTCAACTACGCAGGAACTATCCGCAGCTGAAAAAGAAGCCATCAAGGCGCAATTGAAGGATATTGCGAAGTCTGTTCCTGCCCTTGCGATTTTTATGTTACCCGGCGGATCATTACTCATGCCGATTCTGTTAAAGGCACTGCCAGAACTCGTGCCTTCTGCATTTAGAGAAAATCAGATTGAGGACGACGAGGATAAAGAAAAATAAAATTGCCACGAAGCCTGAACCTCGTGGCAATCTGCTAACATTACGAGAGAAATTATTTGACAATAAACCTCAAGGTTTCAGTTGTACCATCTTTATCTATAATTAAAAGATAGACACCGGTTTCCAGCTGAGGTTTAATTTCGATTCGTTTACCATATAAATCAGGGACTTCATAAACTTGGGTCCCATTTACATCAAAAATGCTTACCGCATAGCCTGGTTTTACTTCATCCATCAATAGGGTGAACTCGCCATTATTAGGGTTTGGATAAATACACGCATTATTGATTCTCAATGATTCGATAGTGATGACACCCGCCTGTTTTTGACTTAGGTTAAAATCGAACTGAATCAACCTGTAGTAATAAGTATTTGGCTCTTCGATCAAATCACGAACAGTATATTTTGATTCTTCAGAGGTGGTTCCTGATCCATCAACCTGAGCAACAAGCGCCCAGTTTTCACCATCCAATGAGCGCTCTACGATATAATAGTCACACTCCAGTTCTGTTGCCGTAACCCAGTTAATCTGATTGTATCCTGTTTTCGCCTCTCCATCAAATGACACGATCTCAACAGGTAACGGGACTGGGGAACAATTGGCATTTGCCCCATAGCAATCTTCTGGTGAAGGCATTCCAAAGTCAGACCCCTGAGAGCACCACTTGATTAGAACATCCCAAACCCCTTCGTTTTGAATATTTCCGTTATTTGAGATCATGGATCCTCCACCATTGATGACACCGCTTGTAAAGTTTTTAATATTTCCAACCCCCAATTCGATACAACATTCATCACAGAGGTTAGTTACTCCGTAGTTGTTGAAGTTTCCGAACTCGAAATAAAGTTTCGCTCCTTCGGTGAGATCGAACACACCGTTTTCAAAGATGTTGATATTGCCTGCATCCACCACGAGGTTCGCGAAGTGAATTCCGACATATCCATTAACCTCCATACGCGTGACGATACTAAGTTCAGCCCAATAAAGATTGAGTGAAGCCATATAGTCCACCATTAACTTCTTTGCGGAAATATCTCCATATGCTTCTACCTCGGATGTCTGGATCGTTATGACTCCGGCAGAACCATCCAGAGATCCGGTTGCATTGATAAGCATGTAGGAGCCGTTTGTTAATACTAAACCAACGTCCTGTAGTATAATGTCGTGATTCAAGATGATTGTATCACCTGACACGATGGTGCCGGGATTACAATTACATGGCGTTACCCCATTCAGAGACCAAAGCTCATTTGGATCACCCCAGTCACCATTTTCTAATGTCGTATACGTTGTAGCAAATGATACAATCGGTACCGACAAAGCTATAATTAGTATCCAGTTTTTCATAATGTTATGTTTTAGTTCAACTTTCGTTATTTGTATCTCATTAATTGCATGGTACTAAGTTAGATACAGCTGAACCGTTTAAACATGACGCAGGTCATGCTTCATTAAGAAATAAATCATGTTTTTTCGAAACCAAGAGGCAAAAACTACGATGTACACGATCGTTTAAACCAACTTGAAATCTGGCAACTCCTTTAATTAAAGCAGGGGTAGAATCTCTGTGCGACAGTTTGACTGTGTGTCAAAATGATCCCGTAGAAATGTTACTCGTTCATGATATTCGGACGAGCTAAGCTCTACGATGAGTTTGTTCTGAACCAGATACTGAAAATCTTCTTTTATTAGTGCCAGATTACAAAGGTTGACCAAGCCGGTTCCCTCGATCATTTTATGATTAACGATCACATGTCCGGACGTACAAAGCGCATTTAGCAACTTCAATTTGACTCCGGTAGCCTGGTCTGAATATAGTACATGGATGCGGGCATTTTGTGTAAGATCTTCCATCTGATGATCATCCGGATTTGCATATAAAGCAACATTGTTCTCCGAACAAATCGTATTTAGCTCACTGCTGGGATTCTTCCCGGCTACGACTAGCTTATCTGTCAGGTTGATGGGCTCAAAGACATGTTCGATCAACCACTTAACAGCGTTTTCATTTTCTACTACTGACAAATTCCCCTGAAAGAGACAATACGGCTCTGTGTCCCTTTGTGGATTTATTTCAAGAGCGGGAAGAGACGGAGGTAGAACCTTAACATCATCATTATATTGCTCGAAATGTTCTGCATCGGATTGTTTAATCGCAAGAATTCGGTTGGCATGCTTCAGGGTGGGTTCAAACCGCGCTAACTTCTTAGCCTCAGAAACAAAATATTGCTTTTTTACACCGGAAGCATGTTTGGCCAGTTCAGAATAATATTCATGTTCAATATTATGGGCACGAACGAGTTTGATTCTGTTTTTCAAACGATCGTCTGAAAGAAAAAAACATGTGTGTAAGCCTTCAAAAAGAATCGGGGCATCGTCCATCAATAAATTGCGAATCAAATGATTCGAAGCTCTGGACTTTACAATGAAAGGGTAACGACTTAACCAATCGGCAAAGGTCTTTTTTCTTTTATAATATTGAATAGTGTGAGTGTATTCTTTAAGTTCTTCGGGCATCCCGCGACCATAGTGAAAGCAGTGAAGGGTAATTTCCACACCCAGCGCGTGTAATGCCTTGATCCGAAAAAAAACGTCTATAGCTCCTCCATAGTCCGGAGGGAATGGAACATCAAAAGAGACGATATGTAATTTTTTATGACTCAACTTTAGGGTAGATTTCTCTTAGAACATCACACTCATTTTCCCAGTTTTCCTTCGATGCTGCTAATTTACAGTTATCATGAAGTTGTTTCAATCGTAGGTTGTCCTGAAGTAGATTCCGGGTTGCTTGCACGATTGATTCTACGGATAATTCGTTCAAAATAATTCCAATGTCGTATTTACGAACCACCCGGCTTACTTCGATCAGATCAGTTGCTATAATTGCTGTCTCTGTATGAATATAGTCGAAGACCTTATTCGGCAGGGAGTATTTATAATTTGCATTGGTGGCCTTATCCAGGGTGAAACCAATATCTGCGTAATAGGTGTAGTTCATCATCACATCATAGGGCTTCTTGCCAAAAAAGATGACTTTTTTATTCAAACCCTTTTGATCTACATATTTTTTAAGTGTCGGAAGCACATCGCCATCTCCAACAACCATTAGTACCGCATTAATCTGCTCCATCGCAGCGATTAATTCTTCACTTCCTCGATCAATATTGATTCCAGCCCCCTGAAGTATAAGTAATGGTACGTTTTCAGGAATGCCAAGTTCTTTCTTTGATTTAACTCCCTTTGCCTGCCATCGTTTTGATACGTTGCGAACTACCCTTACCTCCTTTTCATACTTTTTGGAATAAATAGCCGCAATAGATTCGTTAACGGTGTAAACACATTTAAGTTTGGGAAATATCCACCTCTCGATTCTTCCCCAAATTCGTTGAATCCTTGGTCGATTGGTCAGTTCTGGAACTTCAGTAAACAATTCATGTGAATCATAACAAAGTTTAACCCTTCGCTTAAATTTACTGGCTAAATAATTAGCTAACAACGTGTCAAGGTCATTGGACAATAGGACATCCGCTCTCCTAAATAAAAGGAAGAAGAAAAGACGCAAATTGAAAAAAGCATAGAATAAAGGGCCTTTTTCAAAAATCAATTTAATACGTTTCATGCGATAAGACCGATCGTTCAGAGGCAGGCTGGAGCGTCTTTTTCTACCTATCAGCAGCACATCATATCCCTGATTCTGCAGGAATAAACAAACTTTATTCACACGCTGATCGGTGTAAAGATCATTTGTAACAGATACAATGGCTTTTGGCGACTTCATTCGATATCGAATGTACTAATTTACCAATAATAGTATAAGCCAATTACGAGGGCGGCAGCTAGAAAAAGAAGTAGAATATATGCTCCCCATACATAGAATCCTTTCTTAGCACTATGTAGAAGCGCATCTCCCTTTACCGTAATGTAACGAGATCTGTTTGCAGATGCATACTGTGTCCAACCAATGATGAAAAGAATTAAGGCAGGAATGAAAAACAAAACTAATCCTGCATAAGGAATAACTGTCAGACTCAGAAATATCATAGAAAGCCGCATATTACGCCGGGATCTAAAAGCTTGATCTTCTGCCCATAAGGCTGCGTCAACTTTCTCATTTAACGGGTCTTCTTCATCGCTAAACAAAGGATTAATACCCGATTCTGATTTATTCGAGGGTTTAGTTGAAACAACTTCTGCTGGAGCGATATCTTCTTGTAGCTCCGCCACCAATTGACCTTCCTTATCACTTGAAGTAAGTCGGAGATTCGTTTCGTTTTTAGCTTCAGGTTCATAAGTATCCTTATGGTCTTCGGAAGCAATCGTAACAACTTCTTTCTCTTGACCTTTTACGCGAACATATCTAATCCGATCAGTAGCACAAGAGTACACAAAGAATGCCAGTAGCAGTAGTACGAAAAATTTCTTCATAGAATAAAATCTGTTCTAATAACGATGATGAAAGCAATTTAGTTTGCAATTACGAATTAAAGAATTTATATCTTTTAATTATGAAAGCATTTAGCAGAAGAGAATTCATCCCATTAATGGGACTAACAGTATTGAGCACGTCATGCTTATCCGTCACACAAAAGGATGAAGAGATGTCAATGACCAAATTAAAGCCTCGCAGGCTTAAAAAGGGCGATCTGATTGGAGTATGCGCTCCCGCCGGAGCTATTAAGACCAATGAAGAATGGCTGGACTTCGAATACACATTAAAATCGTTTGGATATAATGTTAAAGCCTCCCCCCATCTTACTGAACGATATGGTTATTTCTCTGCAACCGATGAGGATCGGGCGAATGACTTTATGGACCTCATCAGAGATAAGAGTGTTTCGGGGATTTTTTTCGTACGAGGTGGCTGGGGGTGCGCACGGATGATCGAACACCTGAATTTTGACGAGATCAAAAACAATCCGAAGGTAATTATGGGCTTCAGCGACATCACTACTCTTCTTAATGCCATTAGTTCCAGAACAGGCTTGGTGACATTTCATGGTCCGGGAGGAAACTCTTCCTGGAATGATTATACCATGTCTTATTTCAAGCAATTGTTTCATGCGAATGAAGCCGTATCCTTTCAAAACAAATCGTATGATCAAAAGATTAAAACGCTTGTAGAAGGAAGCGCAACAGGAGAATTATATGGCGGGAATCTATCTGTGCTTTCGGCATTGATAGGGTCGGATTATCTACCCGACTGGAACGGTAAGATTCTTTTCCTGGAAGATGTTATGGAAGAACCTTATCGAATTGACCGCATGTTAACTCAGCTCAAATTGGCAGGTGTAATCGACCAGGTATCCGGTATTGTGTTGGGAGTTTTTAGGGAATGTATACCGGAGGAGCCGGAATTTTCATTTACCCTGGAGGAAGTATTTGATCAGCATTTTAATGGGCTCGACATCCCTGTTTACTATGGCGCACAATTTGGTCATACGAAAAACAAGTATATCCTACCTGTTGGTGTTAAGGTAGAAATGAATGCGAGCGAAGGAATAATTACGATGCTTGAAGAAGGACTTAGCTAAGAAGTTCAACTTCTAATATTCCTTTTAACTTGTTAAAGGATGAATCAAGGGAATCAACATTTTCGAAGATCAGTCGCAACTTTTCGTTTTTCTGATTTAATCTGACTCCTTGTGGATTGTGTTGAACATAATCCAACACTTTTGAAAACACCTCCGATTTGTAAAATTCAGAATCAGGATTCGAGACAAAGTAGGCGATCATTTTGTTGGACTTAAGTACCAGTTTCTCAATTCCGATATCCTGCGCAAGCCAACGAAGTTTAAATGAAAGCTCCAGTTCTTTTACCGGTTTGGGTGCAGGCCCGAATCGATCTTCCAACTCCGCAACAAAGGCGGTTAAACGCTCTTCATTGTCAATGCTGTCAAATTCCTGATATAAGCTGAGTCGTTCAGTGATGTTGTTGACATAATCATCCGGTATTCGCACCTCGAGGTCTGTTTCCAGGAGACAATCTTTTGCGTAATGCGTGAACTGATCTGTGTTACGATCTTTAAACAGGTCTTTGAATTCGCCTTCCCGCAATTCCTCAATCGCTTCATTGAGGATCTTCTGATACATATCAAACCCAATATCGGCGATGAAACCACTTTGCTCACCTCCTAAAAGATTCCCCGCGCCACGGATGTCAAGATCTTTCATAGCGATATTAAAACCGGATCCAAGATCTGAAAACTGAACTAGTGCTTCCAGTCTTTTGCGTGCTTCTGAAGTAATAAGACTTGACGGTGGCGCAATCAGATAGCAAAACCCTTTACGGTTAGATCGTCCCACCCTTCCGCGTAGCTGGTGTAAGTCACTCAAACCAAAATTATGAGCATGATTGATTAGAATCGTGTTTGCATTTGAAATATCAATACCCGATTCGATTATGGTCGTTGCAAGAAGGACATCGTATTCACCGTTGATAAATCCGAACATGACTTTTTCCAATTTTTTTCCATCCATTTGACCATGACCGATACCAACTTTTACACCCGGACAGAGTCGTTGGATCATTCCTGCCACTTCCTGAATGTTTTGAACCCGGTTGTGCACAAAGAACACCTGACCTCCCCGGCTAACTTCGTAATTGATCGCGTCACGAATGGTTTCTTCATTGTAAACGACTATCTCGGTTAAAACAGGCTGTCTGTTGGGTGGGGGAGTGTTAATAATACTCAAATCACGAGCTCCCATTAATGAAAACTGTAATGTTCTGGGTATTGGCGTAGCGGTTAGAGTAAGTGTATCTACCGTTGCTCTGAGCGTTTTTAATTTATCCTTGACAGAGACGCCAAATTTTTGTTCTTCGTCAATAATGATCAATCCGAGATCTTTAAACTTGACACGCTTTCCGACAATTGCATGGGTGCCGATCAGAATGTCAATCTCACCTTTTTCAAGTTTCTTTACTGTTTCTGTAGTTTCTTTAGCAGATTTAAATCGATTCAGGTATTCTACCGTACAAGGGAAGTCTTCCAGCCTTTCCTTAAAACTACGATAGTGTTGCAACGAAAGAATAGTGGTCGGCACAAGAACAGCCACTTGCTTATTGTCAGCTACTGCTTTAAAGGCGGCTCTGATCGCAATTTCGGTCTTGCCAAAACCAACATCGCCACAAATGAGTCGATCCATTGGCGTACTGGACTCCATGTCTTCTTTTACGGCAAGAGTCGCCTTTAATTGATCCGGAGTGTCCTCGTACATAAATGAGGCTTCCAGTTCATTTTGTAAATAGGTGTCAGGGTTATAGGCAAAACCGGGCTGTGCTTTACGCTTTGCGTATAATTTAATGAGATCAAATGCGAGTTCTTTTATCTTCTTTTTAGTCTTATTCTTCAGATTTGACCAGGCTTGGGTCCCGAGTTTATTGATCTTTGGTGCCGCACCATCTTTACCTGTAAATTTCGAGATGCGATGCAGGGAATGTATCCCTACATACAGTACGTCATTGTCACGGTACAAAAGCCGAATTGCCTCCTGTTCTTTTCCGTTTACATCAATGGTTTCCAATCCGGAAAATTTACCAACACCGTGATCGATATGTGTCACGTAGTCTCCAGGCTGAAGATTATACAGTTCCTTTAAAGTAAGTGCCTGTTTTGCCTGTCTAAAGCCTTCTTTTAATCTGAAACGATGATATCGTTCAAATATCTGATGATCCGTATAACAAACGTGCTTGGTATCGGGAGAAATGAAGCCTTCGTGAAGAGCGATGGGTATAGGGCTGAACGAAACACTGTCATCGATATCATGAAAGATCTGTTCTAAGCGCTCAATTTGTTTCGGCTGATTTGAGAAAATGATGTTCTCGTACTTGTTCTGATGATGTTTAATAAGATCCTTTGCCAGAAGGTCAAAGTTCTTATTAAAACTTGGTTGTGGTTTAAAGTTAAAGTCAATGATGGAATCGCTTTCAAAATATCGATCGGCTCCAATTTCTATGACAGATTTTGATTCGAATTCAGTCTTTAAATCACTTTCGTCAATAAATAGTTCTGACGGAAGCGAGTGTTTGACGGCACCATCTAGTTTATCGAATATCTGAACAGCTTTTTTATATTCTCGGCCCAATGTTCCAAGAATCTGATCGACTGAATTAACCCAAAGTGTAACACCGTCACCAAGATATTGCAAAAAGGAAACATTGTCTTCTATTGACAAACTATTTTGCACATTCGGAACAATTTGAAAGTGCTTATGCGTCTTGATAGATAGCTGCGTGCTCGCGTCGAAAGTACGGATGCTTTCTGCCTCATCACCAAAAAATTCAATTCGATAAGGGTCGTCATTTGCGAATGAATAAACATCAACGATTCCACCCCTGATGGAAAACTGACCGGGTTCGTATACAAAGTCGACGCGGTCAAATTTCATTTCGATTAAAGTCTCATTTAAAAAGTCGAGCCCATATGATTTTCCCACCTCCACCTTAAAGGTGTTTTTATTCAGTGTCCGTTTTGAAGGAACTCTTTCAAACAAGGCCTTTGGATAGGTAATGATCCAGTTATTACGACTATTCGAAATCCGCTCTAACACCTCTGCACGTGACACGACATTAGCGTTATCGGTTTTTTCAATGTCGTAAGGGACCTTGTAGGAAGCCGGATAGAAAAGTAAATTTGTTTTGGATGGAAATAATCCCTGAAGATCATTTAAGAAATAGGCAGCTTGTTCTTTATCGTCTAGTATAAACAGATGATTTCCGGGAATTTGATCAGATACTGCAGATGCACATATAGATGACGAAGATCCGACATGACCTTTCCATTTAATTTTTACACTGTGCAGTTGTAGCTCACCGGCAGTTTCTTCGACCTGAGTTAGAGATTTAAATGCGTCTTTGAGGTCTTTTATTTCCATTTATTTGAGGAAGCTCATCGCCTCTTCTACCATTTGCTTTGAACCAATAAAGAACGGTATGCGTTGATGCAATCTTTCAGGTTGAATCGATAAGACACGTTCTCTACCCGTTGTGGCTAGCCCTCCGGCTTGTTCTGCTATAAATGCCAGTGGATTGCACTCGTATAGAAGTCTGAGTTTACCCTCCGGGTCTGTCGTTGTGTCTGGATAGATATAGATTCCTCCTTTAATAAGGTTTCGGTGAAAATCGGCAACGAGTGAACCAATGTATCTACCCGAATAAGGCCTTTCGGCACCAGGCAAGGTCTTCTGGCAATAGTTTTCAATATATTCTTTGATCCCTCCCTCGCAGATATTGATGTTTCCTTCATTCATGGCGTAAATTCTACCATTCTCTGGCATTTTCATGTCAGGATGCGAAAGACAAAACTCACCAATCATAGGATCTAACGTGAAGCCATTAACTCCTTTACCTGTGGTATAAACCAGCATAGTAGAAGAACCATAAAGCACGTATCCAGCGGCTATTTGTTCCTCGCCTGACTGCATCATATCCTCTAATGTGGCAGGAGATCCGATCTCACTTTTTCTTCTGAAGACGGAGAAAATAGTTCCTATCGATACATTGACATCAATATTGGAGGACCCATCTAAAGGATCGAAGAGAACGACGTATTTTCCTTTTCTGGAAAACTCGCTTTCAAACGCCATGAAATCGTCGTTTTCTTCCGATGCGATTCCACACACCTCACCACCGGCACGGAACATATTGATAAATTGTTTATCGGCAATTACATCGAGTTTTTGTTGCTCTTCTCCCTGAACGTTTGTATTCCCTTCGGCACCAAGGATGTTTTCCATTAAGCCCGCACGTCTGACATCCATACTCACCATTTTTGCGGCGATAGCGATATCGCTCAACAGACGTGAAAGCTCACCTGAAGCATATGGAAAATCTGCTTGCCTGTCCATGATGAATTCGTGAAGGGTAACAACTCGTGACATGATGAAATTTTTTACAAATATCGCAAAATGCTTGCTTTAGTAAGTCGAAAGCACGGACTTTCTTACATCAGCAGGTAGATTATAACAAGATAACGGAGGCCTTTTGTTAAAATTAATAGTATTAGAAAAGGCACAAATCGAACCCGAAAGAACCCCAACACAATGGTTAGTGGATCGCCAATAATAGGAACCCAGGCAAATGCCGCCAACCAGAAGCCATACTTTTCGGCTTTTTGTGACAAGCGCTCGAACCTATCCGGCCGCTTAAGCCTGGATTTAATTTTATCCGGACTAGAGAGCATGCCCAAAGCATAGTTACTTAAGCTTCCTGAGGAGTTCGCAACGGTAGCAAGCGACCACACAAGAAGTGGATCAAATCCGTCTAGAACAAAATATGCTACCACTCCTTCTGACGCAAATGGCAAAATAGTGGCCGACAGGAAGCATGCAATGAAAAGACCGATATATCCTAGCTCGATGTATTCCATGAAAAAAGGGCCGGTTGAAAACCGACCCTTCTATGATTTATAGGTTTTGTGTTATTTCTTCACAAATTTAACTGTGTTCGATCCTGCCGCATGCTCTACAGTAACATAGTACACACCGCTAGAAAGATTTGAAGAATTTATGTCAAACATGTGAGCTCCAGCTGTTTGAACACCCAAATCAGTTGATTCGATTACCTTTCCACTGATATCAACAATGTGAATTGCAACCTCAGATGCATTATTCAATGCATAAGAAACAGTAACATCATTTGACGTCGGGTTTGGATAAGCATTAAGCCCTGTAAGCGCATCATTTTCTTCCAATCCAGTGAAGTCCTGGAAATTCAAACGTACAGTTGGTGTACCAGTTGTGTAATACCAAGTTGTATTCGTTCCATCATAGAAGAATGAAGTTTGAGGGTCAGAAACACCAGCGTCCTTAATCACAACGTCATCTGTTGCACCACCGTCGCCATCTGATCCAATAACTACCAGATAAGTAGAACCAGCATCAAGCTGAGTTGGTGCTAATAAAGGCATTGTAAGAACACCGTTAAGGTCCTGTGCAGTAATCTGGTGATAGTTAGTCTGACCAATTTGAACGATTAGGTTTTCCAATCCACCAGACTGAGTCGTATCGATCCAGTAGATCTTACCATAAAGTGTCGCACCAATTTCGCTAGTATTATCAAGCATCACATCGATGTTAAACACATTTTCAGTATTCCACGCATCGAAGAAGTTACCTGCCTGATATTCTTCACCACTGTTACCAGTAATACCCGAAACGTTGTTATCATCACGAGCATAGATATACTGAGTTACATCGAATGTAATGTTCGGGTTATCATTGTTCCCTGGTACGTCATCCACCTGATCTTGAGTTATACCCCATGTTACATTGTACGTACCAATTGTACCTGGTGTAAATGGAGTTTGAAGAATAAGGCTATCATAGTTACCTGGAGCGATGTTCGCCAACTGAGAAGTTCCAGAGAATGTTTCAGCACCAGTGATATCAACGTTCAGTACTGCGTTTGTTTGTGTCTGAATACCATTGTTAAATGCATTGGTAGTGAAATCGATCGGAGCAGTCTGAGTAAGTGGAATCTGATAATAGTTCAAATACCATGTTCCCCAATATGCATCCTGAGCTTCTAGATCATGGTCAGGGTTTGTCCATATCTCAACATCATCAATTAGCCATCCGTAGGTAATCCATACGTTAGGATTGTTCGAGAACGTTGGATAAGCTGTAGTCCACTCGAAACGGATCAATACGTTACTTGCGTTCCCTGTGATGTACGGCGCAAGGTTGATCGTAACTAATTCCGGATCCGGGTATGGAGATCCTCCAGTTGAAGATAATACTCCGTGGAAGTCTCTGTTATCGCGAATAGTAGTCCACGTCACTCCTCCATCAGTACTAACCTGAGTTAATTGGGCATCATTAAACAATGCACCAGTTTGTTCGTACTGCAAAGTAACCTGGTCTGTGTTAGAAGTGTTCGCCGGAAGGTTTGGAATATCAATTCCAAATGATGTTGTCAGTCTGTATGTTACAGAATCATTTTGAGTCCCCGCTATAGGGTCACCATTGTTGATTTCGGCAAAATTACCACCTGATGTAGAGTTGATACCCCCTGTGAAGTACCAGCTGTCTGGTGTTGCGTCCATGTTCCAACCGTAAGTTGCACCTGTTTGACCAGGAGCTCCGTCCCACACTGTTGTTGCTGTCCACCCCGCTGATGTAGTAAAGTCGTCAGCCAAAATCTGCACACCCAATGCTTTAGGTGCTGCTTCACCCGGCATTTGCTGCGCAGGCTTGTATTCTGTGCTCGCTTGACCAAATGAATATGGTTTTTCAATTGCTTGTGCCATAACTGTTCCCAGAGATAGTCCAAAGAACAAGGCACTTAAGTATACTTTTTTCATATAGATTGAATTTTAGATTGCCAAATATATCGATTGTAAAATTAACTTGCTTTTATTTTATTCGCAAGACCCTATCTATCCTTTAGAAATGGGATCATTTCACGAATTTCGTTCAATTCTTGTTTATTTATCACAAATGTTGTTGTCATTTCAGCAGATGCTGTTAAAATTTGCTCTTCACCAAGGGCGTTAACCAACTTTGAGTCACCACTGTATGTATGCCCCTTTTGATCACTTCCTACCCGATTCACGCCAATAACGTAAGCCTGATTTTCAATTGCCCTTGCTCGAAGCAGGCACCGCCAATGTTCAGATCTTTTCTCCGGCCAATTGGCGACATACAGTATAACGTCGTATTTTGGTTGATGGTTGGAATCAATAGAATTCCTGACTATTTCAGGAAAGCGCAGGTCATAGCAAATCTGAAGTTGAAAACTCCAATTCTTGAATGTTACAATGACTTCCTGATCACCATTCGCGAAATATTCGTTTTCTCTCGCTAAAGTAAAGGTCTTTCTTTTATCATAAATGGTCACTTCACCAGTGGGCTCAACGAATACACCGCGGTTGTAATACTTTGAATCATCCTCAATGATTAGTGAGGTGTAAATGGCGGATTGTTTTGCTTTTGCCAATTCTTGCAACCAGCCTATACTTGGACTTTCTTTATACGATTCTCCCATTTCAGCAGTGTTCATAGTGAATCCTGTTTGAAACATTTCAGGGAGCAAGATGAGATCGGTTTCAACACCGTTCAGCAGCCGAGTATAATTGTGAAAATTAGCCGATTTATCCTCCCAGATCTGATCAGCCTGAACAAGTGTTATTCTTAGATCCTGCATAATTTATTAGAAGCTTCAATTAATGTTTCATCTGTCTTAGCAAAACAAAACCGAATAACCCGGTTATCAACACCTGATTTATTAAACACGGATATCGGTATGGCAGCAACGCCATGTCGCATCGTTAATTCCTTGCAAAAGCTTACATCATCAAGGGTGGAAATCTTGTCGTATCGTGCTGCTTGAAAATAGGTGCCTTCACATGGTAGAAGATCAAATTTGCTGCTCTGAAGCAATGAACGAAACAAGTCCCTTTTCTTTTGGTAGAATGAACCTAGGCTATTCAAGTCAACCTGTGTGAGATAGTCTGCGAGCGTAGCCTGACCGATGCTGTTCACTGAAAACACATTGAACTGATGAACTTTCTTGATCTCATCCATGAGGAATTTATTTGCCACCAAATAACCAATTTTCCACCCGGTAATATGAAATGTTTTCCCGAATGAGGAGACTATAATTGAACGGTCAATAAGTGAACTGCGTTCATTGATAGAAATATGTTTGTTCTCAAAGGTAATGTACTCGTATACCTCATCGGATAAAATCAAAACGTTTGGGTATGATTCCATCAGGGCTTCAAGCCGCATAAAATCTTCATTCACCCAGACTCGACCGGAAGGATTGTGAGGATTATTTGTTATGATCATACGGGTTCGGTCATTCATAGAACCCTGAACAGCATCCCAATCCACTTTGAAATCTTTACTGAGAGAAACATGAACCGGTCTTCCCCCTGCTAATACGACCGCCGGATCGTAACAGTCATAACTCGGGTCAAGAATAATCACCTCGTCATCCTTTTCAATAAGAGCCATGATGGCTGTAAAAATTCCTTGTGTTGCTCCGGCAGTAATTAGCACCTCGGAACTTGGGTCTAATGCTCTTTTGTAGGAACTTTGAACTGCATCACAAACAGCCAGGTTAAGACGCGGGAAACCAGTCATTGGCATATACTGATGAAATGCATTATTCTCAGCATTGCGCTTTAAGGTGTTTATTAACTCATGATCAACATCAAAATTCGGGAAGCCCTGAGAAAGATTTATAGCTTCATGATCATTTGCCAACTTGGACATGATCGTGAATATTGTTGTTCCTACATCAGGCAGTTTAGACATTCGTTGCTTTTGAGGTAAAAATAAACATTCTGTCAAGAAGCTTATGATTAACAGACCTTAACACGAACATTTTTGAGTTTCTTCTTCTTTTGATGTATTATTGTATGGTTAAAAATCTACATTATGAAAAAGACAGTCTTATTCACCTTGTTTATTTCCCTTATTACAACGGGGTTAAATGCACAAGTTGAAACAACAGTAAAAACTTCAGAAAGCGCGAAAGCATCGAATCGCGTTAAGAAAGAGGTTAAAATGACCAATGAAAATGGAGTTAAAAAACTGACCATCACTACAGACAATAACGGTTCCATAACGGAGGAGGTTTATGAAGGAGATGCTGCTGATGAAAAACTGGCGGATCTTCAGAAAGACAATCCGAATGTTGGGAAGACAGAAGGCGAGGCTATGGAAGTTAAAATGACTGAAGTTAATGGTGTAAAGCAACTGAAAGTTATAAAACGAAAGGATGGAAAAGAATCTATTGAGATCTACGAAGGAGAGGAAGCAGAGAAGAGATTGAAAGAGATCGAGGAGCAGGAGAAAGGAGAGAAGAAGCAAAAAGTGATCATCAAGGAAGAGAAGAAGATCGAAAAAAGCAATATGTAATCAATTGAATTATATTCACAAAAGCCATCCGGGTTCGGGTGGCTTTTTTAATTTTATCCTATGCAATCAAAATTAATCTTAGGTGCCTTAATAGTGATCCTTGGGACCGCATGTAGCGACAATTCATTTTGTGACTGTATGAAAGCCGGCGAAAAACTCAATGAGCACTCCAATAGTATTCTCAATGGAGACAACTCGGAGGAGGCGTATACTATTCAGGAAGAATTACTTGAGAAAAAGCGCAACGCCTGTAAGGACTTTGAAAACACGGACGGCGAAACGTTAAAAGAGCTTCAAGAAGGTTGTAACAGCGAATAACTACATGAACGAGTCCAGTGACTCACAGAATGCATCAGCAGCTTTTTCCAGAATTTCCGAAGTATGTGCTGCTGAAACAAAACCAACCTCATATCCACTCGGCCCGAGATAAACTCCTCTTTGTAACAGTCCATTGAAAAGCAAATTAAATTTCGACATGTCACCGTCAATTTGATCAGCTCGCTGAATTCGCTTTTTACCGTCGAAAGACAACCAGAAAATCGAGCCTACTGTGACGATCTCAAAATCATATCCCTTTGTTTTAGCGTGGGAATTAATCTTATTGACAAAGGCACTTGTTCGCGACTCCTGATCTTCATAAAACCCAGGTTTTGAACAAGCTGTTAATTGGGCAATACCGGCCGCCATTGCTACCGGGTTACCGGACAATGTGCCTGCTTGATAAACTGGCCCGTCAGGTGCTATGCACCCCATAATTTCTTTACTTGCGGCATACGCACCCACTGGTAATCCTCCACCGATGATCTTGCCATAGGTAATGATGTCGGGTTTAATTCCAAAATACTCTGCTGCACCGTTGAATCCCACACGGAATCCGGAGATTACTTCATCAAAAAACAATAGACTTTTGTTTTCCGTACACAGTTCTCTTAAAAGATTAAGGAATGACTGATCCTGAAGAAGAAGTCCATTGTTTGCAGGAATTGGTTCAATGATCACGCAGGCAATTTCATCCTGATGTTTCTCGAAACAAGCTTTTATGGCTTCCGGATCATTTAAGGGTAGCACAATTGTTTCACTGGCATAAGACTCGGGAACTCCTGCGCTGGAGGATGTTCCCAATGTTGCAAGACCACTTCCGGCTTTCACAAGCATTGAATCAACATGACCGTGATAACAACCCTCAAACTTTACAACCTTATTTCGACCTGTATATCCACGCGCCATTCTTAAGGCGGACATGACAGCCTCAGTTCCCGAACTGACAAATCGAATTTTTTCGATATAAGGATTTCGATTCAAAATCAATTCTGCCAATTCATTTTCCAAAACAGTCGGTGCCCCGAAGCTGGAACCATTCTGAAGAGTCGTTACAATCTTATTATATACGTCGGGATTATTATGTCCAAGAATAAGTGGCCCCCAGCTACAGCAAAAATCGATGAACTGATTTCCATCCTCATCCCAAATGTGAGGTCCATCTCCTTTCTGAATGAACAAGGGTGACCCATCAACTGATTTAAATGCTCGAACCGGCGAATTAACTCCTCCAGGGAAATAGTTTTTAGCTTTTTCAAATAATTTATTCGATGTAGAACGATTAATTCCTGTTACTGTCTCACCCATGTACTAAATTTTCACCAAAGGTAAAAAGCAATTTGACATCCTGAATAAATGATAGCTGAAAGATCGTGTTGAAGTCAAAAATGACCGATTAATACATCACATTGACGTGTCCGTTAATGGATTTTCGCTCATCGTTTAAGATGGTCTTGAACTCGATGGTCCATGTATAAATACCTCCCTGTACAAGAGAAATCTGACCCTTTGATCCATAGGAACCGTCCCATCCAATTTCAGGGTCATTCGATTCAAAGATCAGCTGTCCCCAACGGTTATAGATTCTTAATTGATAGTCGTATGGATCGAATCCAGACGTGAAAACCGGTTGAAACACATTATTGAAGGCATCTGCATCCGGAGTAAAAGTATTAGGCACGTAATAAATCAACTCTTCTTCTACATAGATGTATTTGGTGATCGTATCAATGCATCCGGCATCGCTTTCCACCATGAGGAAGACAGGATACGTTCCCGGCTCTTCAAAGCTTATTATTGGATTCTGAATATCAAAGTTTTCACCATTGATGAACCAGTTCCAATTAACAGCTCCTGTAGACTGATCATGTAGGAATACAGTCTCGTTTTCGACTGGCGTTGGAGGCGTATAACCAAAGTTGGCTATCGGTGGATTATCAACAACCACATAAAGGGTCGTGTCATGACTCCCTGCGATATTGGTGACGGTTAATGTAATAGGGAAAACCCCACTATTTGGATAACAAATCGTCCCCGGATTTTGAGCATCACTGCTGGAAGGATTTCCACCCGTGAAATTCCATGTCCAGGTTAGAATTGGAGTCGGCGAAACGCTCATCTCAATTGGTGTAATACAATCTCCAGGGCAGAGTGTGTCTCCCGGGATTGAGAAAATGGCTGTCGGTAATCCACAGTTAATTACAACTAAAGTGATCGTTGTATCGTCACTTCCTGAAAAATCACTTACAGTAAGTGTAATGTTGTAGACTCCAGGAACATTGTAAACAATAGGTCCGGGATCCTGAACATTGGAGGATGAAGGGGTTGCACCGTTCATGGACCAATCCCAGGATTGAATCCCGAACTGTGAAGTACTCAGATCAGTTAGAATCACTTGGTCTCCTGCGCAAACAGTATCTATGACGCTAAATGACGCTGTCGGATTACACGATTGAACATAGACTTGAATGGTTGTATCGTCGATCAGACCAATGTCATTGGTGACAGTTAAAGTAATATCGTAAAGTCCCGGACTGTTATAGCAAACATTGCCTGGATTTTGGCCATTTCCAACACCTGGATTTCCACCGCTAAAAGTCCAATCCCATTGAACGATAGGCAGTGGGGAAGTGCTTTGATCAATCGGTGCAAAACACTCATTGACGCAAATCGTGTCATTAGGAATAGCGAAAATTGCTGTCGGGGGTGAACAATCCAAAATGACGACTGTGATAGTAGTATCGTCTGACCCTGAAGCATTCGTGACGGTTAATGTAATATTATAAGTTCCAGGTGTGTTATATACGATGTTTCCGGGATTCTGTTGATTAGAGCTCGAAGGGATTCCTCCGGTAAAATCCCAGGCCCATGTTTGAATAGGTGTAGGAGCGGTACTTAGATCGGTAACTGTAAACGGCTGACCTTCACAAATTGAATCAATAACACTAAAGGATGCAATCGGTGGACATGACTCAACAACAATGGTAATGGTCGTGTCATCAGAACCGGTTGCGCTCGTTATGGTTAAAGTAATATCATAGTTACCTGGAGTATTGTAGACGATGCTTCCCGGGTTCTGCTGGGTAGAGCTTGCCGGTGTTCCACCGGTAAAATCCCAGTCCCATGTTTGAATAGGTGTTGGTGCTGAACTTAGATCTGTCACCGTTATAGGTGTTCCTACACAAACCGTATCGATGACACTAAAGGAGGCTTCGGGCAGACAAGGTATGACGACTAAAGTTATCGTTGTATCATCCGACCCTGATGCACTTGTAACGGTCAATGTGATATTGTAATTACCCGCTGTATTGTAAACGATGTTTCCTGGGTTTTGTTGAGTAGAGCTTGATGGCGTTCCACCGGTAAAATCCCAGGCCCATGTTTGGATGGGCGTTGGTGAAGTACTCAGGTCGGTTACCGTTATCGGGGTCCCTGCACAGACTGTATCAATGACACTGAAAGAAGCCGTTGGCGGACAAGAAGTAACCGTGATCTGCATGGTCGTGTCATCTGTGACACCAGAAGTATCCGTTACCGTTAAGGTAATATCAAATGTTCCGGGATTTGCGTAACTGATAAAACCGGGATCCTGTAACGTTGAACTACCGGGATTTCCACCATTGAACACCCAGTTCCAGGCATTTAGACTATCACCTATACTCACATCGGTGACCGTAATCGAGTCTCCAGCGCAAATAGTAGTACTGGATGGCGTAAAGTCTGCCAAAACGGTTACACAACCGGGGTTTGTGGTACTCATGAATCCCCATACCATTTCGCCGGATCCTGGAAGACAGGAGCCAGACCAGTTGCCACTCGTGTAAAATTCTCCTCCCAAACCAAGGACTCCACCCCAGGGTGTTTGCCAAAACGCAGCAATTGTCCCTATCGGCAAATCAACCGTGGCAGCATTTGCCAGTCCGGGCCCACTTAAAAGACCTCCGGAAGCATAATAAAGAGGAGAGATAGAACAAAGATTTGTGATTCCCGAAGTACCAACATCTATTACCGGCTGTTGGTTAGGGTAACTTCCCATTTCCTGTGTTAAGGTTATAGGTGGCTGACCGATCGCAGCCAGAAGATCATTCATGTTTTGCTGTGCCTGTGCTTGTGGACCAGAGCCAATATCATTTTGGAAGTATAGATTTCCTCCGCATTGAAGATAAGCTATTAACTGAGCAATAAATGCGGGGTCTAAGGAACTATAAGTTGCCTGAACCATAATCACATCGTAACTGCATAAATTAGTTACGCACGGTGGAGCAGGCACATTTGTTCCATTCGGCATGGGACATAACGTAAAATTCCCATTGGCTCCGGCATAATCCTGAACACAGTTAAATGTACCTTGAGTTCCCCAGGAAGAATTGTATATAATTAAGACATTATCCTGTTGGGCATTCGAGTTGAATGATAGTAGCAGCGATACTACCAGGAAGAACAGTAGCCGGGTTGTTTTCAATGACATTTCTCTAAAAGTACTTCAAATACTTCGAATTGCACAATTGATCACCTTCTTTTTCTTGTCACAAGTGACTGAAAATGAGTGAAACGCAATTCTTTAAATAAGCAAGCCTTACTGATTATAGTTACGACCTATCCTCAAAATAGTTGCCAGCAGGACGAGATTGATTTAATCATATGAAATTGGCACGATGATAAAAGTCATTTTCGGAATCAATTTTCAGAGAGACATAAGTTGAGAATTTCAGTGAATCTTGACTATCTTTGAATTCATGACGACAGCAACAATGATATTCGAAAACTCAGTTGATTTTGCGAAAAAGATGGACGCGAATGACTCGTTGGCATCTTATAGAGACCGATTTCATTTCCCGACTTTTACGGAGAATGAGGTCGTTTACTTTACAGGAAACTCATTAGGGCTTCAGCCTAAGTCGGTGAAGAAATATATTGAACAAGAGCTATCAGATTGGGCAAAGTTTGGCGTAGAGGGTCATTTTCTTGCCAAGCGTCCCTGGTTTTCATATCACGAATTTTGTACGGAAAAAGTGGCAAAAATAGTTGGCGCTAAGCCACTGGAGGTTGTCGTAACACACTCGCTGACGACAAACTTACATTTGTTAATGGTGTCGTTTTATCGACCGGAAGGCAAGCGGACAAAAATTCTATGTGAATCAAAGGCTTTTCCGAGTGATCAGTATGCTCTGGAGTCACAGATTCGCTTTCATGGACTTGATCCGGAAGATCACCTCGTCGAAATAGCACCCAGAGAAGGGGAACACCTGATTAATGAAGATGATCTCATCAACAAGATTGATCAGCTTGGTGATGAGCTTGCAATGGTAATGATCGGAGGAGTGAATTACTATACGGGACAGCTATTCGACATGGAAAAAATTACGGAAGCCGGGCACAAAGTCGGCGCTGTAGTTGGCTTTGATCTGGCACACGCCGCGGGCAATATCAATTTACATTTACACGATTGGGATGTTGATTTTGCAGCATGGTGCGGCTATAAATATTTGAACTCATCTCCAGGAGGCGTATCCGGAATGTTTGTTCATGAGCGACACGCAAACCGCCCTGATCTTCCTCGCTTTGCAGGATGGTGGGGATATGATAAGGACACACGGTTTCAAATGGAAGCTGGTTTCAAGCCAATGAAAGGTGCCGAAGGATGGCAGTTGAGTAATGCTCCTGTTCTGGGAATGGCTGCACACCTTGCTTCTTTAGAGATCTTTGATGAAGCAGGGATGGACCGAATCGGAGAGAAAAGAGACCTATTAACAGCCTATTTAGAATACATTATTGATGATGTTTCGAAAAAAAATGCAGAGCGTTGTACGTTTGAAATAGTAACGCCGCGAAACCCTTCAAAAAGAGGAGCACAGTTGTCTATACTAGCTCACGGTCAGGGGAAAGATCTGTTCGATGAGTTGACAAATCAAGGCGTAGTTGCAGACTGGAGAGAGCCAAATGTTATTCGAATTGCACCGGCACCGTTGTACAATTCGTTTGAAGATTGTTTCCGCTTCGGACGATGCCTTGAGAAAGCTATACAATAATGGATGAATTGACAATACAGACATTGATTAAAGCTAAATTTTCCGGGTCTTTATCGGAAATGAGCACCTACATTAATCTAGCAATTCAGGCAAGTGCAGTTGTCTTTGGCGGAATTCTATTGTGGCGATTAAGTGTTAACTATCAACGTCGGAAAGCAAAAGAAAGACAAAGGAGTTCTTATTTTGAAACGCCTTATTCGAAAGGCTGGAAAAGAAAATAGATTATGAGCGAAAAAAATGCAATCATCGTTGGAGCTGGCTTAGTTGGTTCGCTGTGGGCTGTGTATTTATCAAAGGCAGGCTATAAAGTAAAGATCTATGAACGAAGACCGGATATTCGAAGAGCAGATATTTCAGCAGGAAAATCGATCAACCTGGCACTTTCCAACCGAGGTTGGAAGGCATTAGACGCCGTTGGTGTTGGTGATGAAATTCGTAAAATTGCAATTCCCATGTATGGAAGAACGATGCACGATATGGAAGGTAACTTGACCTATCAGCCTTACGGACAGGAAGGGCAGGCTATTTTTTCTGTATCAAGAGGCGGGGTCAATGCTAAAATGATGGATATCGCTGAAGAGTATGGTGACGCTGAGATCTTCTACAATAAAGAATGCATCGATGTAGATTCCAAAAAGGGAATTGTATATCTCGAAGACAATATAACGGGAGAAAAAATGTCAGATAGTGCGGATGTAATATTCGCTGCTGACGGCGCCTTTAGTGCCGTACGTTATCATGAGTTTCAGAAGCAGGAACTGTTTAATTTTAGTCAGTTTTATATCAGCGATGGATATCGGGAGATTCTTCTTCCCGCTAATGAGGATGGATCATATAAACTTGACAAAAATGCATTACATATATGGCCACGTGGTCGATTTATGCTGATTGCACTGGCTAATGAAGATGGATCATTCACCTGTACCTTATTCATGCCGCATGAGGGAGAAGCCAATTCATTTGACCAACTACAATCCAAAGAGCAGGTCGATTCATTTTTCAAAAATACCTTTCCGGATTTCTACGAAATGATGCCGAACATAGCTCATGCCTGGGAAGACCACCCCCTATCGGCATTGGCTATAATGAGATCTTATCCATGGCACAGTGGAAAGGCTGTCCTAATGGGCGATGCAGCTCATGCGACGGTTCCATTTTATGGACAAGGGATGAATGCTGGATTCGAAGATTGCACAGTTATGTGGGAATTAATGCAGAAATACAACCAGGATTGGGATAAGATATTTGAAGAATTTAGCGTTATTAGAAAACCGGATGGTGACGCTTTGCAGAATCTTTCTTTGGAAAATTATTACGTAATGCGGGATTATGTAGCAGATCCAAAATTTCTCTTGCAGAAAAAGATTGAAGCGAAATTCTCTAAATTGTACCCTGACAAGTGGATGCCGTTATATTCACAGGTGACGTTTAGTGATATTCGCTACAGTGAGGCTTACAAAAATGGAAAACATCAGGATATGATCATGAAAGAAGTAATGGATAGACCGGACATAGAATCTGTTTGGGAATCGGATGAAATCATGAATGCAATTCTGGAAAAAATATAGTGGGATGAAGTATGGTTTAATATTAGTGTTTCTCTGGGCAGGATTTTCTTTCGCACAGAGGGATTTAACTCCGGATTCGAAGCGAAAAGCTTTCGGAGGAGCGCGAAGTTTCAAGGACTATAATCCTTATGGGATACAATTTCAATTGGGGGCGACCTATTTAATGACTTCCGGAAAAAATGAAACAAAGGAAGTTGATATGACTACGGGTGGTTTTAGAGGGAATTACCTACACGACCCTCAAGGAAAATTAGGGGCTTATGCAGAAGTTGGCATGTTTCATTTCCCTAAACGATTTCCAAAGATCAGGATCAAGGATAAGAATATTATTCTTCTGAGCTATTTCGATTGGGGACTCGGCTTTAAATACTTTCGAGGTCAGGAAGACATTGAAATAAATTTTACGGATGCGCTTGGCACCCCAACAACCTCCGATGAACAAGCTTATCAATTCGCAAACGGTAATATTTACGGTAGATTCTCATTGCATAAAAACCAATATTTCCATCCAAAGAAAAGGGATAAGAAGCTACCTTTCTTTTTAGATCATTCACTTGGCTTCAATTTTGACTATCGCATTTTAACGGATTCAGAAGATTACACCGGTGGAGCATATCCGATCGTTGCAAGTGAGTCACAATTCTACAAGCCATTCCATGCTCAGTTACATTATGGTTTGGGATTTGGATTTAGCCCACGACGAGGAATGTTCATTATTCCAGGTGTAAGACTTCCTATCCTTGGATACCACACGGCGACTACAGGGATTGATGGTAGTGGAGATAAATCAAACTATTTCGGAAATCCTTCCATGCACTGGTTCTCATCCAGATATTGGCCTATTTTGTTTCATGTGAAATTTATGTTTGCCCTACCTAAACGTCAAAAAGGATGTAAGACAGGTATTACGAATGAACAAGATAAGAATACGCAAAAGGGCAGATAATGAAGAAAATCTTTCATCTTAAAACCTGCAGCACTAATCAGCGGATTCTAAAGGAACTTGACCCGGGCGCTGATGTTGAGCTGCAAAACATCAAGGAACAAAACATCGATGAAGAAACGCTAGACTTTCTTAAAGAGAAAGTTGGCTCCTATGAAGCTCTTTTCTCGAAAAAGGCAATGAAGTACCGATCGATGGGTTTGAATGAAATGAATTTATCTGAAGAGGATTACAAGAAATACATGTTGGAGGAATATACCTTTTTGAAACGACCGTTTATAATCAACGGTGATGAGGTATTTGTCGGGAATTCGAAGAATGTTGTAGAGGCTGCCGTTGAATCCTTTAAGCGTAGCTGATTGAGGTCAAATTTATTTAAGGCACACCTGGCACTCTTTGCTGTGAATGCCCTTTATGGTGCAAATCATGTCGTGGCAAAGGGAGTGATGCCCGAACACCTGACTCCAAGCGTATTTATTTTCTTGCGAGCGGCTGGAGCAACCCTTCTGTTCTGGATTATAAACCTTCTTTTTGTTAGGGAAAAAATTGATCGAAAGGATTTTTTCTTATTGGCAGCTTGTGGATTATTTGGTGTCACAATCAATCAACTGTTCTTTTTCCACGGATTAAGTCTGACCTCATCCATTAACTCGGGAATTATTATGACGATCAATCCGATTCTGGTGGTTTTTCTATCGTATTTAATCCTCAAGGAGGCAATTACCTGGAGAAAGTCACTCGGAATCATATTGGGTGCAATAGGGGCTATTTTTTTGACGCTCACCGCTGGAACCGGCCACGGAGATTCGACCTTGGGAGACATATTTATTTTTATCAACGCGATGAGCTATGCGATGTACCTGGTGCTTGTTAAACCGCTTATGAAAAAATATGCACCGCTTACAGTCATTACTTATGTTTTTTCGTTCGGCTTGACATTTGTCGTGTGTTACCCTCCAACTTTGGCTGAATTGTCAATGACAGATTTCGCCTCAATACCCGCAGACATCATCTATGTAATTCTTTTTGTAATCCTTGGAGTGACGTTCCTTACTTATTTACTTACCGTTTATGGCTTGAAGTTTCTTACTCCTTCTGTTTCAAGTGCCTACATTTATCTACAGCCTGTTCTTGTTATGTTATTTGCATATCTATTAAGTTCAGTGGGACTAGCAGAAGACTACACCGATACCATTACCTTAGAAAAGGTACTCTATATGCTGTTAATATTTACCGGGGTATATCTCACCTCTTCAAGCTCATTCATACGTTTAAAACGCAAGAGTTCGGTAGGAAACTAGATTTCTGCTTACTTTTACAAAAAAAAGATCGGTATGCTCAGATCAATGACAGGCTTCGGCAAGGCAAGTGGTAGTAAGGGAACTAAAAAGGTTTCTGTTGAGATTCGTTCTCTTAATAGTAAGTCGCTTGACCTTAACGCAAGACTACCGCTCCAGTATAAGGAGCTTGACGGCGACGTAAGAAAGCTGATTTCTGTCGAACTGGAAAGAGGAAAAGTAGACTTCAACTTATCTATTGACAGTGTTGGTGAAGAAAGTAACGTTTCCATTAACAAAAGCCTGGCTCAGTCATATTATAACGAATTAAAATCATTACGTGATCAGTTGGGAGACTCTACTAGCGACCTTCTTCCATTGGTGATGCGTATGCCCGACATTTATGAGACCACGAAAGAGGAGCTCGATGAAGATGAAAAAAGCTGGGTGTTTAGTCTGATTAAAGAAGCCCTTGATCAATTGAACCAATTCAGAAGAAAAGAAGGGTCGGAACTCGAAGGGGAGTTTAAAAGCAGAATCGATGAAATTCGAAATCTTCTTAATGAGGTACCACAATACGAAGAGCAACGTGTGCAGGTCATTCGCGAGCGAATGAAAAAGGGTCTGGAGGAAGTAGAAGGAGCATATGACGAAAATCGCTTTGAGCAGGAAATGATCTATTATCTGGAGAAGCTGGATATTTCGGAGGAAAAAATGAGATTGAGTAATCACCTGGATTATTTTGAAGAAACGATGCGAAATGAACATTCAGGCAAGAAATTAGGTTTCATTTGTCAGGAAATCGGTCGTGAGGTCAACACTCTTGGCAGCAAGAGTAATCAAGCGGACATGCAGAAGATTGTCATCGGAATGAAGGATGCACTTGAAAAAATCAAAGAACAAATTTTAAACACCCTTTAATCAAGGACGAAAATGGATTTGAAGAACAATGGAAAATGCATCATTTTTTCTGCCCCTTCCGGAGCCGGGAAGACTACCATCGTTCATCATCTACTGAAGACGGGTCTTGGACTTGAATTTTCCGTTTCGGCGTGTAGTCGTGAGCCAAGAGAGAATGAGCGTGATGGGGTGGATTATCATTTTTTAGGTCTGGAAGGCTTCAAAGAGAAAATTAAAGAGGATGCTTTTATTGAGTGGGAAGAAGTTTACACAAATAATTTCTACGGAACATTGAAATCTGAGATTGAAAGAATATGGAGCGAAGGAAAGGCAGTCATTTTTGATGTAGATGTTATAGGTGGATTGAATTTGAAAAAACAATTCAAGGATAATGCCTTCGCTATATTTGTTCAGCCACCGAGTTATGAAGAGCTTGAGGTTAGATTGAGAAAACGGAGCACTGAATCCGAAGACAAGATCAGGCAACGAATGGATAAAGCGACCAAAGAGCTGGCATTTGCTTCGGAATTCGATTATGTATTGGTGAATGATGATTTGGAACAAGCTTTTACAAAAGCGGAAGAACTAGTAGCTGAATTTCTTGAGAAATGATGAAAAAGGTTGGTTTATTTTTTGGATCATTCAATCCCATTCACGTCGGTCATCTGATTATCGCTGAACACATGGCAGATCACACCGAACTGGATGAGGTTTGGTTTGTTGTCAGCCCTCATAACCCGCACAAGGAAAAGAAATCATTACTGGAAGATTATCATCGCATGGCACTGGTTCGCGAAGCAATTCTGGACAATCCAAAATTAAAAGCCTCAGACATCGAGTTTAATCTGTCTCAGCCGAGCTACACGGTAAACACCCTTGCCTACTTGAAGGAGAAACATCCTGATACAGCTTTTGCGCTGATCTTTGGCGAAGACAACATGTATACCTTTCACAAATGGAAGAACTACGAGCACATCTTGGAGAATTATCAGATTTACATTTACCCAAGACCGGTTACCTACCACGAGCGTTTAATGAACGAACCGAATAAAAGCAGTGAATTATATGATCATCCGAATATTTCATTTCTCGAAAACGGACCCGTCATGAAGATATCGGCCAGTCATATTCGTCAGTCAATCAAAGAGGGAAGGTCTGTGCGTTACCTATTGACGGAGGCAGTCTTCAACTACATTGATGAAATGAACTTCTATAAGTAATTAGAGTTCCTTCAAGTAGCAGTCAAAAACAGATGGCCTTATTAGTTGCTTAGCTTTTTCTGTTCTGTGAGGCTTACGCTCAATGAATGTCATGGTAGACTCAAGTTTGTACCCCATTCCTTCATACCAATCTTTTAGCACAGTCTTAAAAGGGACATCGATATCCAGAGGTCTTAGAATTTCGAGTTGCATATAATTTGCGCCTGCCTGTCGGGCATGATCTTCAGCTGTTTCAATTAGTTTACGCCCAATACCTTTTCCTTTTTGATTAAAGTCCGCAGAAAGTAGTCCAAATACATAAGTGTCTTCGGTTAGTGGTTTTACTTGAATGCTTCCGACAAGCTCGTTATTCAATCGCGCAATAAATAACTGACCACTGGTGATCACTTCGTTAAATTCTTCGAAAGGCATTCGCATGTAGTTAGGTCCCCAGACTTCTGCTTCGGTAGTTGCATAGCCATGTATCATGATATCAAAAAGCTTTTTTACCTCCTGACCATTTAACTTGTTCAGATCAGCAAGCTCAACCTGAAGACTTTCCGACATGCGATAAAATTAATCGAGATTCATCTCAGGGACATGATCCGGAATAACTAGATCGCCGGAGGTTGCCGCCTGAATTTCTTCAACAGAAACGCCCGGTGCGCGCTCTACTAAATGAAACTGATTGTCTCTGATTTCAAGAACGGCAAGATTCGTAACAACTTTACTCACACAGTTTACACCTGTCAGTGGAAGTGTGCACTCCTTCAAAAGTTTGGATTCTCCTGCACGGTTGGTGTGCATCATGGCAACAATTATGTTATCTGCTGACGCAACAAGATCCATGGCACCCCCCATTCCTTTTACCATCTTACCTGGAATTTTCCAATTGGCGATATCACCATTTTGTGCAACCTCCATTGCTCCCAATACGGTAAGCTGTACATGCTGTCCTCGTATCATTGCAAATGATGTCGCCGAATCAAAGAACACGGCACCATTGCGTGCAGTAATAGTCTGCTTACCGGCATTGATCAGATCTGCATCCTCTTCTCCTTCGAATGGAAATGGTCCCATTCCGAGGATTCCGTTTTCGGATTGAAATTCTACCTCAATTCCTTCAGGGATATAGTTGGCAACAAGGGTTGGAATTCCAATACCAAGATTTACATAATATCCGTCGCGCAGTTCCTGAGCGATTCTTTTTGCTATTCCGTTTTTATCTAGTGCCATTGTCTTATTCTTTTGGTCGAACTGTTCTTTGCTCAATTCGCTTTTCAAACTTTTCTCCTTGGAAAATTCGCTGAACGAAGATTCCGGGTGTATGAATAAAATTGGGGTCCAGCTCTCCTGCCGGAACCAATTCTTCCACTTCAGCAATCGTAATTTTTCCGGCCATAGCCATTAATGGATTAAAATTTCTTGCTGTAGCTTTGTAGATCAGATTCCCTTCCGTATCTCCTTTCCATGCTTTGACGATAGCGAAGTCAGCCGTTAGGGCTGATTCCAGAATGTGAGGTTTGCCATTGTACTCTCGTACTTCTTTTCCTTCAGCGATTTCTGTACCAAAACCAGCCGGAGTGAAGAAGGCTGGAACACCTGCACCACCTGCGCGACATCTTTCTGCAAGCGACCCTTGAGGGATGAGGTCAACCTCTAATTCACCAGAAAGCATTTGTCGCTCAAACTCATCGTTTTCTCCCACGTAGGAAGAGATCATTTTTTTGATCTGTTTGCCTTGAAGTAATAAGCCTAATCCAAAATCATCGACCCCTGCATTATTCGAAATACAAGTTAGGTCGCTTACTCCCATCTTAACTAATTGAGCGATTGAATTCTCGGGTATTCCACAAAGCCCGAATCCTCCAAGCATTAGTGTCATACCGCTTTCTACACCCTCTAGTGCCTGCTCAACATCTTTAACTACCTTATTCATAATATGATTTACTTGACACCAAAGTTAGGGATATCGCTGGATTGACCGTCACCATCACATGAGAACATTTCCGGATCATATCCGATCGGCACTTCAAAATCCTCTTTGGAGATTCCAAGTTCACTGTCTTTGTATACTTGTTGCATATAATATCCCCATATAGGCAGCGCCATCCGGGCACCCTGTCCCCAGGCCATCAACCTGAAACGCACTGCTCGATCTTCTGCTCCTACCCAAATTCCGGTAACCAAATCTGGAGTCAGTCCCATGTACCAGCCATCTGAGTTGTTTTGGGTCGTTCCCGTTTTACCTGCCATTGGGATATCAGAAAGACCACCCCATTTAGGATGCCATTTTAAGCTATGACTAGTTCCCCATCCAACTACACCCTTCATCATGTCCAAAGTGGTGTAGGCTACGTGCGAATTCATCACTTCTTTGGCATATGGGTCAGCACTGTATATGACGTTTCCATTTCGATCTTCGATTCGCAATACTGTTGTGGGCTCTATATAAATTCCCTGATTAACGAACATGGCCTGTGCACCAACCATTTCGTATAATGACAGGTCCATTACTCCCAAACACATAGACGGCACCTCATCTTCCGGCCTTAAGTTAATCTTGAGATCTTTTAACAATTTGGAAATATTCTTAGGTCCTGCATATCCACCCATTCTGGACATTACCGCTACGGTTATTGGGTTACTCGAATTAGCCAAGCCATTTGCAACGGTTGGGTTTTTCTTTGGAATATCTCCTCGTGGGCACCACTGCTTGGTAAGCTTGTTGTTTTCTCCGATCACATCAACGCAATAGGACGTTCCCGGTTCAAATTTCGTGCATGGTTTAACAACGCCCATCGCTATAGCTGTTGAATAAACAAAAGGCTTGATCGTTGATCCAACCTGGCGTTTTCCGGTTTTAACATGATCAAATGCAAAGTGATTAAAATTCGTTCCACCGACCCAGGCTTTAATAAACCCGGTTGAAGGATCCATCGACATCAGTCCAGCGCGTAGTAAATTCTTGTAATAACGAATGGAATCATTCGGAGTCATTACCGTGTCGATTTCACCATCCCATGAGAATACGCGCATAGGGGTTTTGATTTCGAAGGTCTTAATGATCTCCTTTTCACTCATACCTTGCTTTTTCAGATTCCGGTATCTATCTGAATTTTTTCTACCTGAGTTCATTAGTCTTTCTACACTTTCATCTGAGAATCTTCGCTGATCAAGAACATCATTGAACGGGAAACGCTTCATCTTCAGGTTGTTCTTGGTGAACTCTGGCTGAAGGTCTTCTTTCAGGTGTTTTTCGACCGCAGCTTCAGCATACTTTTGCAAATTGACGTTGATCGTTGTATAGATCTTTAATCCGTCACGATAAATATCATAAGCAGAGCCATCTTCTTTAGCGTATTTGAGTTTGCCATTTTCGTCCTTTTCTTTGAATAAAGCACTCAATTCAGCACGAAGTGATTCCCTGAAATAAGGAGCAATTCCCTGCTTGTGATCCACTACCTGATAATCAGTTAGAATAGGCAGTTGTTTGAGCGAGTCACACTCTTCTTGAGTGATTTTGACATCGATGTTGGCATTGTCCTTTTCACTATTTTTTAACCACTGGTCCAAAACAGTATTCCTTCTTCGAATGGCGATCAAACTATCCTTTGAGCGCAGTTCGTTGATTTGAGCATCCGTTACTTGTTCCGCCGGAATATTCTCTCGCGCCGATACTTTGAGGCGATAATTTTTCACCTGGTAAGTGTATGGGTTAATACGGGAAGGGTTCTTACACATTCCCACCAGAATGGCTGCCTCATTTTTATCTAGATCAATCGGTTTCTTATTGAAATATACTTTAGCTGCATTTTCAATTCCAACTGCATTGTGAAGAAAATCAAATTGATTGAGATACATCGTGATGATCTCTTCTTTGGTATATCGTTCTTCAAGTCTGACCGCGATGATATTTTCTTTAATTTTTTCATTCAATCGCTTTGAAAGACCGGAACCTGTATCAGGAACTTCTTTACCTTCCGCTTTTAATCGTGCAATTCGATCTCGTTCCTGCAAGGTAAATAGGAGTTTCGCTAACTGCTGTGTTATTGTTGAAGCGCCTCCCGCTTTACCGAAATTCACAACGGCTCTTCCCAGTGCTCTGAAATCAATCCCTGAATGATCCATAAATCGTTCATCCTCGGTTGCTATCAGAGCATTTATTACATTGGGTGAAATGTCTTTGTATTCGACTGTAGTTCGGTTTACTTTCCAATATCTACCCAGCTCGGTTTCGCCGTCATCGGCCAGCACAACTGAGGCCAATAATTCAGGAGGATTCTCCAACATTTCAATAGAAGGCAATTCATCTTCCGGTTGAGAATAAATGAGATAGCCGAGTGTGATTACAGGAAGCATTGCGAAAAACCAAAGAACTACGTATATAATCCTTGTGGTTCGCTTTGTGAATTTGAGTTTGTTCTGGTTCTTTTCCATGGAGCTGTGCGATTCATTGTAAAAATAACGAATATCGTACGATCAAAGTATTTGATTTAAGTCAATTTAACACATCTTTTCTTTGACTATCCAGCTTTAGAAGAATGAACATCATAATCGAAAAAGACATCATAGAAGAACCTCCATAGCTAAAAAAGGGCAAAGGAATCCCGATAACCGGTGCGAATTCAATGTTCATTCCGATGTTGATGGCGAAATGATAAAACAAGATCATTGCCACAGAATAGGCGTAAATGCGATTGAATGATGACCGCTGTCGTTCGGCTATCATGATAATCCGTATCATCATGAACATATATAGAAATACGAGTATTAACGATCCGGCAAAACCCCATTCTTCCGCAAATGGACAAAAAATGAAATCAGTTTCACTTTCGGGAACGTGATTAGTTCTGACACTGGATACGGATGCTTTACGGTATCCTTTACCAAATAAGCCTCCTGAACCAACAGCTGCCATAGCTCGATTTCGGTTATAATCATCTCCGTCAGGGTCTTCTTTCAGCTTTAGTACAAGTTCTATCCGTTCTTTTTGGTGATCTGCCAGTTTATCGAAGGTAAAACTCACAACTTTAATGATACCGGCTGACATTACAAAAGCCATTATCGCAATGATCAATGCCCTTTTTCGCTCTCTTTTAGAAAACAACCATCGCATGATAAGATAGCCTACCAGAACGATAATAAAGATAAAAAACAGCACACCGTAATAGCCGGGCAATTCAACGTCAGGAAAAGACTCGAACGTGATGGTTTGATTACTTACAAGCAAAGTAACCACACTAAGGAAGACGATGACGAATAGTATGGGAATAAAGTGACTTCCCACCCAGGTTTGTTTGAATTTGATACCCGGAATGATATTAACCAGTCGTAACACGAGCGGATCATAGGTAACGCCCTCACGGTACATAACAAAAAGAAAGGCGGTGAAAACAACGAAAGTTCCGGCATCAGGTTGTAGCAGGATCAGCACCATTGGAACAAGAATGATGCTATTGGCGATTAAGACCGTTCGGATGTTTTGTTGTTTCAGATTCAATGAACTGAGGAAACGGGCCAGTAAAATTGCGGTTCCTATTTTGGCAAATTCAGCTGGTTGTATTCCAAAAGATCCGATGCCGAGCCAGGCACGGGCACCGTTCTTTTCAGGCATGAATAATACGATCACGAGTAAGGTGATGGTGAATACATATATGGGAACTGAGAATTTTCGATAGATGTCGGAGTCAATCAAAAACACGAGAAGCCCCAGGAATAAGGAGACGGCGATCCACATAACCTGACGGCCGTATACCTTGGAAAAGGCGAAGATACTTGGATATTCAGGGTCATAAGCAACTGAGTAAACGGTTGCCAGCCCCATTCCAATTAAGATTATGTACACAATGAACAGAATCCAATCAAAATTTCCTGTTATGGATTGATTCTTTCTCATTTAGGGCCACCTTTTAATACTGCGTTCATGATACGCTCTTCCTTAGCTGTACTTTTAACCTCGCCGTTGATGTACTTCTCGATCATCAGACTGGCTGTGGGAGCAGCCCAGGTTCCTCCACCGCCACCGGCATTTTCAATGAATACTGCAATGGCAATTTTTGGGTCATTCATAGGTGCAAAAGCAATAAAAACCGAATGATTTTTTTGTTTTACCTGACCAATATAATTCTCAACGGTTCCGGTTTTACCACAGACTGTAATGCCATCAATACGAGCCCTTCGTGCAGTGCCTCCGGGTTCCCAGACAACCCTTCGCATTCCTTCTATTACCGGGTCGAAGTTTTTTCTGTCAACCATCGTGTAATGCTTCTTCCTGTACTGAGGGAGCGGCCCATCCTCGCCAATAGATGACACAAAGTGAGGGGTATAATACCAACCCCGATTCGCCATTATAGCCGCAACATTCGCTAACTGAAGCGGAGTTAATTGCACTTCTCCCTGTCCAATCGAAATGGATCTGATCGTTGAGAACTTCCATTGGTGATGACCATACCATTTATCGTAATAGGCAGGATCGGGAATGACGCCAGGTCTTAAGCCTGTAATGTCAGTTTCAAGTCGCTGACCGAGTCCAAAACTATGCATGTATTTTGCCCAAATTCCGAGACCAATCTCGGCATCTTCGTAAATGTCTTTGGATTTATTCTGGTGAATGATTCGTCGCGTTACAGCATAGTAATAAGGATTGCAAGACATCTGAACAGCCTGAGTGACAGATTGAGCAGATGGATGGTTGTGACAACCAACAACACTTTTATTACAAGGAAAACCTGTGTTTTCATGAATAACACCCTCCTGCAAACCAATAAGTGATTGCAAAAGTTTAAACGTCGATCCGGGCATATATTCCGAGGCCAATGGTCTAGGAAAAAGCGGTTTGTCCGGATTCTGTAATAGTTTCGGATAGTTTTCGCGAATATTTCGATTACCTACCAGCAAGTTTGGATCATAACTTGGAGATGATACAAGGGCCAGTATCTCACCCGTAGCCGGTTCGATAGCGACAATACAGCCTCGTTTGTTTTGAAGTAGTTTTTCTCCATATGCTTGAAGATCGACATCGAGACCCATGTAAAGTGCTGGGGCCTGTATGGCAACGGTGTCGTATTTACCATCCTCAAAGGCACCTACGGTGTTGTTCATGGCGGACGAAACGATGTAATGAACACCTTTCTTTCCCCGAAATTGTTTTTCATAAAAAGCTTCAATTCCGGCGCGACCAATAACCTGTCCGGGCCTGTAAAATTCATCTCTATCTACCTCTTCGCGTGTAACTTCTGCAAGATATCCAAGTATATTAGCCCCACTTGCATACGGATAGTTTCGCATACTTGTAACATCCTCGTAGAAACCCGGATATTTGTCAAGATGCGGTGCAATTTTGGACATCTCATCTGCTGTCAATTCCTTAATAAAAGGATATGCCCGAATGGATTGGTAGTTTGGGGTTGTTTTGCCAGTGTGCGGGCTGGTGTATACCCCTTCGCCCTCAACGATTTCAACGAAGCGATCACGGACTTCCTGAACTGACCAACCGATTAATTTGGCAAAAGCTACAGTATCCAGATCAACGATATTGTCTTCTACCATCATTAAGTTATAGTACGTCTTATTGGAGACAATCTTTTTACCGTTCCGGTCAAATACAACCGCACGCGGAGGGGTGATCTCAATACGCTTTTCTGCCAGTTGCTGAGCTCTTAGCTTCCAGCTGTCATCAACAACCTGCATGTAAAAGAGTTTGAAAACGTAAATGATCCCAATGAGGATGAAAAATGTAATAATTACATATTTACGGGAATCAAATTGCATTTTCTTTTCTGTTTCGAATAAAGAGGTACTGTAATAAAATACAGAAAATGAAGGAGATTATAACGCTTAAAGCTGTTTTTTGCAGGATATAGAAAATCTCATCAAATCGGAACATTTCGAGTAGGAAAAACCAGAAGTGATGAATCAACAATAGTATTCCAAATACGCGAATAAACCACGCCCTTCCCATGTCGAAGATGTGTGTTTCTAAAAGCGGGTCATAATCATCTCGCGGGGCGAACATTTTAAAAATCATGGGCCTTGTATAGGCAAACAGCAACAAGGATGATGCATGTAAGCCATAAGTGTTTGACATTGAATCGATCAGAAGTCCCATGGCGAAAGCAACAAGCATTAATGGTATTACTTTCATTTCAACAGGAAGTAAAAGCACAAATAATGGATAGACCATGATTTGAATTCCAAGACCTATTTCGATCTGATTAAGAACAAGAGTTTGTATCAGAATTAATCCGATGAAACGAGCAATATGTTTAACAAGACTATTCATCCAGTTCTGGCGGTATGCTCGCTTCTATTTTTTCTTGCTCTACGCGCAAGAGGTTTTTAATGACATAAACGCGTTGAAGCGATTTATAATCAACAGCGTAATTAATGGTCAACTCCCATAAAGGCTTCCCCTCTACCGGAGTTTTCTTACTGATCTTTCCTACAGGCAGCCCTCTTGGAAAGATTCCACCTCCGCCTCTTGTGACGACTTTTGACCATAACTTAATGTCTAAGTCGTTTGACACACCCCACATGGTACCTTTATTCGGACTCACACCATTCCACTTAAGCAAACCGAACTGACCCGATGAGGCGATCATGATGTCCACGTTGATGTTTTCAGTCAAGCAGGACTTTACAACAGAATAATAATCATTTGAATTATGAATTACACCTACGATGCCTTCACTGGAAAAAACGCCCATTCCTCGCTCAACTCCGTGTAGTTTGCCGACATTTAGCGTGAGGTAATTATTTCTTTTATCATGTGTTGAATTAATAACTGTGGCCGGAATATAGCTGTACTGTTGTTGATACAAGGTATCATCAATTTCCGCGAGCATACTGTCCTTCAAATGTTCTTTTTCAAGCTGGACATAACTTTGAGGAAGTTGTGAACGAAGAGCAATATTTTCCTCCTGAAGGAGTCTGTTGTTTTCTTCGAGTGCGAAGTGTTTTGACACCTGGTGTCTCACCGACAGTAAGGAGCCGTTCACATAGGACGCTGTAGTCAGAAATTGAGTTCGCGGATAAGAAAGAAATGTGAAGTATAATGTAAGCGCTACAATCTGCAGTCCCGCGAACACGAGAAACACTCTAAATCGTTGAATAAATGCAAGGAAGTTGCGCATATACAAAAATAGGAAAAAGCATTTGCTTTAATCCTTATGTTATCGATTAGATTTTACGGAATTAATCCCGGATCAAGAACTGGAATCTGTCGATGTTTTTCAAGGCAATACTTGTGCCCCTGGCAACAGCTCTTAAGGGGTCTTCAGCAATATGCACAGGCAATTTCGTTTTGAGTGAAATTCGCTTATCCAATCCTCTTAACATGGATCCTCCACCAGCCAGATAGATACCTGTCTTATAGATATCTGCTGATAATTCAGGTGGTGTCATCTCGAGTGCTGATAATATTGCTTCCTCAATTTTCGAGATCGTTTTATCCAGCGCATGTGCAACTTCGGTATAAGAGATCACAATTTCTTTCGGGATACCCGTCATTAGATCACGTCCCTGAACCGGGTAGTCTTCTGGCGGATTATCTAGTTCAGGCAATGCCGCACCCACATTAATCTTAATTTCTTCAGCTGTTCTCTCACCAACAAGTATGTTGTGCTGACGACGCATATATTCCTCAATATCTTGCGTGAAATCATCTCCTGCAACGCGAATTGACTTGTCACATACGATTCCACCCAATGCAATAACGGCAATCTCAGAAGTACCTCCACCTATATCAATGATCATGTTACCCATTGGCTCTTCCACATCGATACCGATACCAATTGCAGCTGCCATAGGTTCGTGAATCAAGTATACTTCTTTTGCACCTGCATGTTCAGCCGAATCTCGAACCGCTCTTTTTTCTACTTCGGTAATGCCTGATGGAATACAGATTACCATTCGCAAGGAAGGGTTAAAAAGACTTCGTGAATTTCCGATCATTTTGATCATTCCGCGAATCATTTGCTCGGCAGCCTGGAAGTCAGCAATTACACCATCGCGCAGTGGACGAACCGTTTCTATTAGACGGTGGGTCTTTCCATGCATTTGCTGTGCTTTCTTTCCAATGGCAACTATTTTGCCTGATTGAATGTCTTTTGCGACAATACTAGGTTCGTCGACAACAACTTTGTCGTTCATAATGATCAAGGTGTTTGCTGTACCCAGATCAATTGCAATTTCTTGAGTTAAAAAGCTAAATAATCCCATTTTCCTTACAGTGGCGCTTGTTTGGAGAGTAATTTATATAGTGAATATACCTTTATTTTATTTAACATCGAATAATTAATGCTTAAAATGTCTTGTGCCCGTAAATACCATAGCCATTCCATGTTCATCACAATAGTTGATCGACAGTTCATCCTTAATTGAACCTCCCGGTTGAATCACTGATCGAACACCCGCTTCATAGGCGATTTCAACGCAATCAGGAAATGGAAAGAACGCATCCGACGCCATGACAGCCCCGTTGAGATCAAAGTTGAAAGCATTAGCCTTCACGATAGCTTGTCTTAATGCATCTACACGAGATGTCTGACCAGTTCCGCTTGCCAATAACTGTTTATTTTTTGCTAGCACGATCGTATTCGACTTCGTATGTTTAACCAATTTATTTGCGAAGAGAAGATCTTCGATGTCTGAATCAGATGGAGCGGCCTTCGTTTTGCATTCAAGGTCTGTTTTCACTTCTTGTTTCAGATCTTTGTCCTGAGCAAGGACCCCGTTCAGAATAGATCGGAATTGAGTCTCAGGTAAATCAATATTCTTTTGAACAAGGATAATTCTGTTCTTTTTACTTTTCAAAAGTTCTAGTGCTTCAGCATCGTATTCCGGGGCAATTACAACTTCACAGAATAATTCATTGATGTCATTAGCACATGCGAGGTTAATCTTCGAGTTACTGATAAGTATACCACCGAAGGCACTGACCGGATCCCCTGCAAGTGCGTCTTTGTATGCTTCCTCAATGCTTGATCTCGTTGCAAGACCACATGCGTTATTATGTTTCAGAATCGCAAAAGTTGGCTCGTCATTTTTGAATTCAGAAATAAGATTAACTGCGGCATCTACATCGAGTAAATTATTATAGGATAACTCCTTACCGTGTAGCTTATCAAACATTTCATTCAGATTGCCGAAGAAGGTTCCTTTTTGGTGTGGATTTTCTCCGTAACGAAGCGATTGTGACTGCATCTGGCTTTGCTTGAACGAGCTTCCAGAATTGTCGTCGAAATAATTAAATATGTGCGTGTCGTAATTGGATGAAACGTCAAAAGCATCACGTGCGAACACCTTTCTTTCTTCTATTGAGGTCGTGTTTCCGTTCGATTGTAAAATTTCAAGTAGTGTACCATATTGATCTTTTGAAGGAATAATGACCACATCCTTGTAATTTTTAGCCGCAGCGCGAATCAATGAAATTCCACCGATATCTATTTTTTCAATAATAGCAGCATGATCCGCACCGGAAGCCACCGTATCCTCGAAAGGATATAGATCAACGATTACCAGATCAATTTCCGGAATATCGTATTCAGCTATTTGAAGCTGATCATCTTTCAAATCCCGTCTCGATAAAATTCCTCCAAAAACTTTTGGGTGAAGCGTCTTTACACGTCCACCTAAAATCGAAGGATAGGATGTAAGGTCTTCAACACGTTCTACCGGAACACCAAGATCTTCTATGAAAGCCTGGGTTCCTCCCGTAGAATAAATTACAACATTGTTCTTATGAAGTTCTTTAACAATAGACTCCAGCCCGTCTTTATTAAACACAGAAATAAGGGCTGATTTGATTTCTTTTCGCATGTTATCGGATCAATTTTAACAAAGTGCAAAACTACTTCAAATAAGCCATTTTCGCATGACCGGCAATTGATAATTTCAATTAGTTATTAACGATTTGTTAGTTATTCGAAGTTCCAGAAAAATCTATGTGCTTTTGCATCGAATCCTTATTTTTATCCTGATAAATTTATTTCATGACGAGGATTTGCGTAGTAGAAGATGAGGAGAGTCTCGCAGAGATGATCCAATTGAACTTGAAACTGGATGGTTTTGAGGTTGATCATTTTGCGAATGGACAAGAAGCCTACGAAGCCATACGTAACGATCCTTCGTATGCTTTATTGATATTGGATGTGATGTTACCGGGTATGAACGGGGTGGAAATATGCAGAAGAGTGCGTGAAGAATCAAATGTTCCCGTTTTGTTTTTGTCAGCAAAAGGCACCACAACGGACCGAATAGAAGGTCTAAAGGCAGGAGGGAATGATTATCTCCCGAAACCATTTGACCTGGAAGAACTTTTGCTTCGCGTTCGGGTATTAACCAATTCTAAACTCCAGACGACAGAAGACGAAGTGTCTATTGGTGACTGGATAATTAACTTCAAAAGTTATGAGGCCAGTAACAACACTTCCGGCTCTAATCTAACATTATCCAGAAAGGAGATTGAGTTAATCAAGTTGTTTAAGGAAAAGGAAAACGAGGTTGTTTCCCGTTCGGAAATCTTAGACCGGGTTTGGGGTAAAGACCAGTTTCCAACGACTCGTACGATTGACAACTTTATTCTTCAGCTAAGGAAATACTTTGAAGATAACCCAAAAGACCCAAAGCATTTTCATTCAGTAAGAGGGGTTGGATACAAATTCACAAGTTAAGTTAAACTTGACCTCATTTAAACGAATCACTCAGATAAACACTACTTTTGATACTCGCATGACTAAAGAACACGCCAAACAACTTCGATACGATAAAGCCTATTTGAGGATGGCGGAAACGTGGGCGCAACTTTCACATTGTAATCGCAAAAAAGTAGGGGCATTAATCGTTAAAGACCGGATGATCATTTCGGATGGATTTAATGGTGCACCGAGTGGTTTTGACAATTGCTGTGAAGATGATGCGGGTGAAACACTATGGTACGTTCTTCATGCGGAAGCCAATGCTATATTAAAAGTTGCCAAATCAACACATGACTGTGGTGGCGCCACACTTTATTTAACCCTGTCCCCTTGCAAGGAATGCAGTAAATTAGTTGTCCAGGCCGGGATTTCAAAAGTGGTATTCAGCCGATCATACAAAGACGACAGCGGGTTGAAGTTTCTCGAAAGTGCAGGTGTAGATATTGTACAAATAGAAAATCCATTTGATGAAGAATAGCGGCTTTCTCATACCACTTTTTATTGCGGTAAGCATGGCATCAGGATTATACCTGGGAAATGTGCTTGCTGATAAAACTGAACCGGTTGCGATTAATACCGATTCGAAATACCAAAAAATTCAGGACATCCTTCAAATACTTGATCGCAAGTATGTAGATTCTGTTAACAGCGAAAGGCTTTTTGAGGAAACTATTGGCAACATGCTACATACCCTGGATCCTCATAGCAATTACATCCCCGCATCGGAGATTGAAGCCATGAATGAAGAAATCCGTGGAAATTTTGGTGGAGTGGGGATTAGGTTTTTCATTATTCGCGATACAGTTTGTATAACGAATGTTTTAAATGATTCTCCTTCTATGGCAGCCGGACTCAAAGCAGGGGATAAAATTATTGTTGTTGATGATGAGGAAGTTACAGGCGACATAACGAATGAGCGAATCATGGGTATGCTAAAAGGAGAAGCAGGAACCTTTGTCGACATCACTGTTTTACGTAATGGGAAAACATATAAAAAACAAGTTCGTCGGGGCACCATACCTGTTGAATCCGTGACAGCATATTATATGATTGACGACGAAATCGGTTTTGTTCGTATCGACCGATTCTCATTGAACACTGCAAGTGAGTTCAGAAAGGCGGTTAGAGTATTGAAAGACAATGGGCTCAAGAAGTTAATCGTTGATTTACGGAATAATGGCGGGGGAGTATTATCTGCTGCGACGGATATTGCTGATGAATTTCTGAGAAATAATGTTCCGATAGTAGAGACTCGAGGAGTTCACTCTCAAAAAGAGGTCATTCGATCAACTCCAAATGGTTCATTAAAAGACGTAGAGGTTGCCATTTTAATCAATTCCAACAGTGCATCCGCTTCAGAAATATTAGCAGGAGCTATTCAGGACAATGATCGGGGAACCATAATCGGTAGAAGGTCATTCGGAAAGGGACTTGTTCAGGAAGATATGGTACTTAGGGATGGCAGTACTCTGAGGTTAACGGTTGCACGCTATTACACACCAACAGGTAGATGTATTCAAAAACCGTATAATGGGGATATTGAAGAATATTACGGGGACCAGATGGAGCGGTATGACAACGGCGAATTATACAGCCCGGATTCGAGTTTGTTTGTAGACTCGTTAAAATTCGTGACGCCGGGAGGAAAGATTGTTTATGGTGGTGGTGGTATAATGCCGGACATATTTGTACCGCTTGACACATTAGGTTCGAGCTGGTATTTGTCGCAGTTGAGGTACACCGCTGCGATCAATGCATTTAGTTTTGATTACGCCTCCTCCAATAGGAATAAATGGTCTACGCCAAAAAATTACGCAGCATCATTTAATGTCAGTGATGATCTTCTTGATCGATTTACGACCTACGCAGCGAAATTTTACGATGTGAAGCTTGATGAAAACGGACTTCGTCAAAGTAAAACACTGCTTAAAAAACTCCTCAAAAGTGAAATTGCGAGACAGCTTTGGATGGAGCAGGGGTTTTATGAAGTCAACAATAAGAGTGACAAAGAGGTGATCAGAGCAATTGAACATCTACGTTAATCATTAGCAAAATGCCGCGCTTTATTCCTTTAAATATATTCAGCTCATGTTACGATAAAATTGATGAGTTGTTTACGGACGAAGGGCTTCAATCATTTCATGAAAAAATAGATCAAAGAGGCGCCGAATTAATTGCAGATGGCGCGATGAATTCAGAAGAATTGGCGGCCTTTAAGCTGTCGGTTTCCAGTCCGGATAAAATTCTGTTTCACCAATGGATATCAGCGAATGATAGTCTGTCACGTTTATTAATAAAAGGAGAACTGGAAGCATTTGAGGATCGACAAGGCATAACTAAACACAAACTGTTTTCAGCTTTTCAGTCTTTTGTGAGTCCATATTTAACAGAGCGCGTTCTAACAGTTTCTTTAAAAGACCTCACTGATCGCAAATCAGTTTTTTCTTACGTTCGTCTATTGGATGAAGAGAGTAGAATCTTAGTAGAAGATCAACTATTTAAGCCGATTAAGACTGCACTTGAAGAGATGAGTGTGGCAGCAAAAAGAGTTGTAGATGAGCAGGAACTCATTGAACTTGTCAAACCACTTTGCACGGACGATCATATTGCAATCGTTAATGAACTGTCGAAGTCATCCTATGCAGCAAAATTGACTTATGTTGACACCATATTGGCTAGTTTAAGATCCAAAGCATGCACGGTTCGCCTTGCTAATTGGGTCCTAAAATCAATGGAACTTGTTCAACTCAACAAGGAGCACGAGTATAAAATAAACGACCTCAGACGTGCATTGAGAGAAGGTCATTTTCGAGTGAAGAATCATGGTAAGGGTTCAACATCATTGCGACGAAAAGATATTTTGCTGCTTATTTCTTTTCTGCTGGTAGCAGGATCGGTATCCTATATTCTTTACTACAAACCATTCAGTCAGGTAAACGAGCACGAATTCGAAGATGGTTCTTCGTTTAAAGAGTTCACGCCTGATGAGCGACGATTGATCGATTCACTTGTACAGACCATGGATACACAGATGGAAAATGAAGAGCTGGTAATCGACCCTGGTAATATGAACGGCGGTGGAATCAGTTTATCAATTCGAAAACCCTTTAGAAACAAAAAACTTGAAGCAATATATCAGGATCTTTCTAAGGATGAGAACATCAAATCCAATTATTCGAAAGACTCGTGCGCTGCTCGGGTTGAACCCTTTACCAGATATCAGGGAGTAACTGATCCTTCTAAGCGAAATGAGCCGGTTAGTGCAGTTTTCAGAAATGAGTCTGATTATCAGGTAATCATCTATATCGCAGAAGATAAGAGCAGTGGAGTAGTCACATCTACACTACTGGAACAGGGCAAAACTGTTGTGCTACCTGTTGATTATGGTGATGCAATTTTAGTTGTAGCTGGAGAGCATTATACGAAGTTCACGAAGCATCCTCAAGCGAAAGCAGAAGAGCTGCCTTCTCAGCATTTTACGCACCATTTCTGTGTGACGGATGGAGCATATGAAGAAACCATGAATACGGCATATAAATATTCGGATCTTACCAGAACAAAAACGAAGTTTATGATTACAGGAACGAAATCGACTTATGTCAGGCTTGTAGATCTTTTTGGTGTGCTGTCAGATTACTAACTTAGACTTATGATCATATATAATGTAACGGTAAGCATTGATGAGAACGTTCGTGAAGAATGGTTGAACTGGATGCGTGCAAAACACATTCCGGATGTGATGAATACCGGATGTTTTAAAGAATGCCGAATTTCGAAAGTACACGGTGAAGAAGAAGGTGGATTTACCTATGCCATAGCCTACGTCTGCGCATCTGAAGATTTGTTTAACAAATATCGTGATGAACACGCAGAAGCGTTACAGAAGGAACATACAGATCGATATGAAGGAAAGTTTGCGGCTTTCAGAACCATGCTTTCTGTTATCGACGAGTTTAAGTCATGACAGTTCGCCCAAAGAAACATCTGGGTCAGCATTTCCTGACAGATAAAAACACATGTGATCGTATTGCCTCACAATATGGATCGTTTAATGGTTGTAAGAAAGTACTGGAAATTGGTCCCGGTACCGGAGCGCTAACCAGTTTTTTGTTGGAAAAGAATCTGGAGGTTTGGGTCATGGATGTTGATAAAGAAAGCGTCGATTACCTTCAAAACCACTTCCCGTCCCTCAAAGGAAAGATAATACATGACGATTTTCTCAAAATGGATTTGTCAAAGATTTTTGGATCGGAACCGTTTGGTGTAGTAGGTAACTTTCCTTATAACATTTCATCTCAGATCCTGTTTCGTTGTTTGGAGTACAGAAATCAAATCCCTGAAATCATGGGAATGTTTCAAAAAGAAGTTGCTGAGCGTGTTGCTGAAGGACCGGGATCAAAGCAATATGGGATTCTTAGTGTGCTACTGCAAACCTATTACGACATTTCCTACTGTTTTACAGTTGGCAAAGGGGTTTTCAATCCACCCCCGAAGGTAGATTCAGGTGTCATTAGGTGTACCAGGAATAACCGGAATCAACTCCCGTGCGATGAGGCCTTTTATAAAGCAATTATAAAGGCAGCATTTAATCAGCGTAGAAAAACAATGCGAAATTCACTAAAAGGGCTGATGCAGGGTAGTCAATTGGATCATGATTTCATGACAAGACGACCAGAGACAATGTCCGTGGAAGAATTTATTGAATTAACCTGCATGATCGAAGAAAGACTAGCGAATTTAGAATGATTCTGTATCACCATTTATTCGCCATCAAATGGTGCTTATTTGATAAAAATTAGTTTTATTTGTGTAACAATAATTTGAATTATGACACTAGACGGCTTTTTCAGAGAAATAGGAGATTTGTTTCAGCTAAGCTTCAATTTGTTGGAAGCTGATATGGGAATTACTGCAATCATGAATTATGGATTGCTAATTCTTGGATTTGTAGGGTTACTTTATTGGCTCAACTGGCAAAAGAAATTCAACAATGAAGCTGAAGGAAATTCGGAACAACTGAAATAAGACTGTGAAGATATTTGGAGAAGGTTGTCCTTTGGGCAACCTTTTTTTATGATCTTTATTCCAAGATGGGCAAGTACTCTGTAATAATAACCGCGGGAGGATTTGGTAAACGGATGGGTTCATCGTTGCCGAAGCAATTCATAATGGTAAAAGGGAAACCGATCCTTATGCACACGATTGAAAGGTTCTACCACTTCAATCCGAAGTCGCAACTGATCATTACATTACCGGAGGAATGGAAATCCTATTGGGAAGGAATTATATCCGAAAGTGATTTCCGAATTCCGCATCGCGTGGTATCAGGAGGAGCAGAACGATATCATTCCATTCAAAATGCACTGGAGTATTGCATAGGCGACTATGTAGTTGTGCATGACGGCGTCCGACCTTTGGTATCTACTGAAACACTCGAGCGATGTTATAAGGAAGTAAAGCAAAGTGACGCGGTGATCCCAATTGTTCCCATTTCAGAAAGCCTTCGAATACTTGAGGATAATTCAACCAAAGCTGTTGATAGAGAAAAATACGTATTGGTTCAAACCCCTCAGTGTTTTAAAAAAGAGGTCTTACAGAAAGCGTACGATCAGGAATTTAGCCACGATATTACTGATGATGCGACTTTGGTGGAAAAGTTAGGGGTAACCATTACAACGGTTAGTGGTAATGAGGAGAACATTAAGATCACGAACCAGGCGGATCTGGCATATTCAGAACATCTTTTGAAATAACTTTTTTTGGCATGAGGATTTATCAATAAATGTATCTTTGAGCCGAATTTATTGCATGTATGAAGGTTACCCAACATCTGGAAGAAGCGAAAGGCACATTATTCTCGTTTGAGATCTTGCCCCCGTTAAAGGGAAAGAGTATTCAGTCAATTTATGATGGTATTGATCCGTTAATGGAATTCAAACCAAAGTTTGTGAATGTGACCTATCATCGGGAAGAGTTTATATACAAGGAGCGGGAAAACGGATTGTTGGAAAAAATAGCCATTCGTAAACGGCCCGGTACAGTTGGTATTTGTGCGGCAATTATGAACAAATATGATATCGATGCCGTACCTCATTTGATCTGCGGTGGTTTTAGCAGAGAGGAAACAGAAAATGCATTGATCGACCTACAGTTTTTAGGAATAGACAATGTGCTGGCCTTACGTGGAGACCCAATTAAAACAGAGTCGACATTCAGACCTCACTTGCATGGACATCATTTTGCTGTTGATCTGATAAAACAGATCGGTGAAATGAATAGCGGGAATTATTTGGTTGATGACATACAATTGGAACCAACCGATTTTTGTATCGGGGCGGCTGGTTATCCGGAAAAACACTTTGAAGCAATGAACCTTCAAACGGATCTGGAATATTTAAAAGCAAAAGTTGACGCTGGCGCAGAATACATTGTTACACAGATGTTCTTTGACAACAAAAAATATTTTGATTTTGTTGAGGCATGTAGAAAAGTTGGAATTACAGTTCCAATTATTCCGGGATTGAAGCCGATCAAGAACCTCAACCACATTTCTTTTCTCCCGAAATTTTTTCACATCGATTATCCTGAAGAACTTTCTCGGGAGTTATTAAAATGTAAAACAAACGAACAGGTTGCAGAGCTTGGCGTTGAATGGGGGATCAAACAATCGAAAGAGTTGAAAGATGCCGGTGTTCCATGTATACACTATTATACCATGTCGAACAGTACCCAAGTAAAAAAGATTGCAAATGAATTATTTTAAAAGTCTGGTTCTTGTTATAGTATGCAGCTTGGTTGTATTTCAAGCTGATGCACAGCGAAAGAAAAAAGATGAATTTAAATTGACGAACGCCGTGATCATCGGAATGATGGATGATCAGAATGAGCGTTATTCGATTGAGATCAATTTAACGGAACTGTTAACCAGTAGGGGAATCAAAGCCCTACCTTCACTCAACATCATTAAGCTAGGTGAAGACTCCCGGGTATTGGCTTCGGATTCACTTCAAAACAGCATTAAGGAGAAAGGATTCGACACGTACATGCTGGTAAGCGTCAGAGGGTATGATAAGCGATACAAAGTATCACCAAGTCAGCCGAGTTTTGCAGAAGCACTGGAGGCGGGGAACTTGTACAAAATGTATCAAATGGACGTTGTGTCCGTTTCCTTTGAAGTAAAATTCTATCGAAATGGTACTTGTGTCCACACACAAATAGTCAAGTGCGGTGGTGTTGGAGACAGAGAAAGCGTCGTTAAAAAATTCAGAAAGAAGATGAAGAAGCTAATTGATAAGAAATGGAGTTAATCAATTAGTGCTGATGCATTTCATCTTTTCTTTTGCTTAGCTGTACTTCCAATTTACCAATTACTTCAGCTACGGCCTTTTCAAAATTCTCCTGGTTATCCTGAGCAAATATTCTCGGTCCCGGAGCACTAAGTCGAATTTCACAAACACATTCTTTAAGTCCGTCATGAGGTTCTTTCTTGAAGAATACATGTGCATAAACAACCCACTCGTATTTCGTCCCGAGTTTATTTAATTTTTCCTGAACATGATTTTCCAGGCTTTCACTTCTATCTAGATCTACAAATTGAATTTCTGCGTTCATCGTCTTGTTTTATTAAGGTTTGAGTTGACCAAAGTAACAACATTTTCATATAGAAAACATGAGATTGGTCACAATTTAGCATTCATTAGGCGTTCGACATATTTACCGATTATATCAAACTCAATGTTGACACGGTCACCTTTTTGAATATTACAAAAATTTGTGTTTTCAAAGGTATAAGGAATAATATGAACTGAAAATTGCCCTTTCTTTGAATCCACAACGGTTAAACTTACCCCATTCACAGTTATACTTCCTTTTTCGACAGTTACATTATCACTGGTGTAATTAAAAGTAAAAACATGGCTTCCATCTCGCTCAGCTATATCCGTACATGTTGCCGTTGTATCGACATGACCCTGGACGATGTGGCCATCCAAGCGTCCATTCATTACCATACAGCGTTCCAAATTTACTTTGTCATTGACTTCAAGTTGACCAAGATTCGTTTTATTCAGGGTTTCTTCAATAGCTACCACTTTGTATGAGTCATCTTCTATACTAACCACGGTTAGGCAGCATCCGTTATGCGCGACACTTTGATCTACTTTTAGTTCGTTCGCAATGTCTGCTTCGATCTCGAATTGAATATTTGAATCAATCTTTTCAATTGATCGAACATTACCGATGGTTTCAATTATTCCTGTAAACATACCCGAATTTGAATCAAAGATAATTCAATTAATGTTTTGAATAGAATTGCCTGCGTATCTCGTCCGCAACATTTTGAGCGATGGTCATCCGTCCGAATTGATCATAGTGTTCCGTCGTCCAGTTTTGATCAATGAAGCTGCTATCACGGACCTCATAGTAGTTATCCACTACTGCTACATTCCTTGATTGAAAGTAATCAACTATCTTTTTCCGATTACGCTCCATAATTGCTAATAGATCCGAGCCAACTAACAAATCTGCTTTATCCGTGTTTTCCGCGAGCAAGTTCAACACAACTTTCCATTTCTTCGACCGGGCGAAACGAATGATTTCATCAAAATCTTTGATTCGGATATCATTTACTGTATCCAACTCAAAAGCATAAGATTTAATGTAATGACATGCTAATTCCGTTTTGGCCTGATTCCGTTGTCCGGAAGAATCTTTAATACCCGTAATAGCCATGTGATAATCCCAGCTATTCGTAGTAGAATACGGCCGGGCGCCCTCAAAGGATAAATATTCTTCCGACCAGGCAGCTAACACTTGCTTCGACCTTTCCTCTGCTGATTTTATGTCGTAGTTTTTAAATGAAAGCAACAAGCGATTCAATAAAGGTGGATAATTCTGGAGCATAACCATGCTTTTTTGAAGAGGAGTTTCAAGTGAGGAGTACTTCCACCCGGCACCAAAGGATCGGCTATTCAATGTGATAACAACAACATCGATGTCTTCGTCAATATTTTTAAGTAGGGTTTTGTATATTCCTGAATGAGAAGCCTCGTTTGTAATTCCCGATACTTTAACCTTTGGCAAAAGACTATCGATCATCGTGCTTATTGAGCGCTCATCTGATTCGCCCGATCTGAATGTATTATTAGAAGATTCTCCCAGATACAGAACTTTTGTTTCTTCTGAAACGGCCCTAATTTTATTGATGACAGAGGAATGTAATTGAAGATCCGATTCATGGAACCAACGTTCATAAATAAAATTCATCGCAATTAATCCTGTGATAAGCGCTAATAACCGATATGTAATTTTAGTCCAGATCATTGCTTAAAACTGAAAATAGATGAACGCGAATTCTTCGACTCCTGCAAACACGATTATTGTAAAAATTAAGAGGAAGTAAATAAACCATCTGACAAATAAACTTTTTGATTGAATCCACTTATCAAAGCGAGTATTGAATAGTAGTAAATCTGTTAGAAGAAATAGACTTAAAACCACCCACATGATTGTTCCAGCGGGCAAATTTTGATAGTCCCCGGAATTATTGTTGCCCAAATAATAGAACATGTCAAAGGCAGTTTCAATAGTCTGACTTCGAAAGAAGACCCAGGCGATAGTGACGATAATAAATGTCTTAACCGAAAGTAATAATCGGGCTAACGTCAAACTGTTTTCGGGTTTAGGGAGAGAGAGAAAATGATTCACTCCTTTTTCTATAATATAGGCCAAAGCGAAGACCAGACCCCAAAATAGAAAAGTTAAATTAGCTCCATGCCAGAATCCACTAATGACAAAGACAATCAGGATATTAAAAATCCAACGTAACACTTTTACTCGATTTCCACCCAGCGGATAATATAGATAGTCTCGAAACCAGGTTGAAAGAGATATGTGCCAGCGCTGCCAAAATTCTGCAATGTTTCTGGATAGGTAGGGGGTATTGAAATTGTCCATGATGTTTACCCCCATAAGTTTCGCACTTCCAATTGCAATCAGAGAATACCCAAAAAAGTCACCATATATTTGAAATGAATAAAAAATGAGCCCACAGCCAATGCTAAAGCTATGATAGATTTCGGGTTGCTCATAGATTTGATTGACGTATAGCCCGAGATTGTCAGCGATCACCATTTTTGCAAACAATCCGAAGATAATCAGTCGGAATCCGTTCGCAAGATTATCGTATTCCAGTTTGTGATGTTGTTTAAGCTGAGGGGCCAGGCGACTAAATCTTTCGATCGGACCAGCAACGAGTTGTGGGAAATACGCTACGTATAATGCAAAGATTCCCAAGTGTCTTTCTGCTTTTTGCTTACCCTTATACACATCAATGGAATAACTAAGTGTTTGAAAGGTATAAAACGAAATACCCACGGGCAGCAGGAATTCCAAGATTGGGAGGTCTACTGACACGTCAAATTTCTCAAAGAGCAGTCTGATGTTTTCGGAGAAGAAATTGAAGTATTTAAAACCAACGAGAATTCCAAGATTGGAAACCAGACTGAGAATTAAATAAGGCCTTCTTTTCTTTTTCGATTCATGTTTAGACATCTGAATCCCACACAAATAGTCTATTAATGTTGAAATTAAGATGAGAAAAATGTACTCGAGTTTCCAGCACATATAGAAGTAATAGCTAGCAGCAAGCAATAAAACCCATCGGTATTTAGGAGCAATAAGATAATAGCCTATGATGACTACGGGAAGAAATATGATATAGTCAATTGTATTAAAAAGCATGTTTGGCCTTGCCCGGGATAAAAATTTCTATTAGGCTTTCTTTCTTGTTCCAATATAGGCAATCGATACGAGCAACAAAGCGAGCAGATCTGATATTATGAACCATGTCGGATGCTTAATTAATATGAGATTAATTACTGCCAATAGAATCATTAAACCACTGATATAGTATAGAGGAAGTATTGATTTCCGTTCGATCAACCTGCTAACGATGAAACCAAGAAACAAGCCCAAGGTGTGTGCGAACACAATTACTACCAGTAAATAAACTGGAATCTTAAACATAATCAACTTTAATTCCTCTATGTTGTTTGGATCGATATCCAATTTCACCGGGAAGATGTTGTGACCAAGAATCTCTAACCCTTTCGTGGCTGCGATCGCAACAACAATACCTATTATAGTTGCCAGAAATGTCTTCATTAGACTAAGCTTTCTGCCATCGCTTTTGGCTTCCCTTTACTCTTTCTGATACGACAACTTACAACTTTGTATTCAGGACACATAGCCTCTGAGCAATGCTCGTCTGAGGTAATGATATTCAACATGATCTCCGGGAAGTGGAATGTGGAACTGAGAATACCCGGTTTCATTTCATCTGTGAGAACTGCCCGGATATCTACTTTACCTCGTGGGCTTTCAACACATACAAAATCACCATCGACAATTCCTTCCTTAGCGGCATCATCCGGGTGTATCAATAAGACGTCTTCTGTCAGAATCTCGACATTTCCGGTACGCCTTGTCATGGCACCACAGTTATAGTGTTCCAGCTCTCTGTTTGTTGTAATGATATAAGGGAAATCCTTCTCGTGTCTTTCAACTTCGTGCGATTTCTCATAGTTGAAGAACGAGAATTTTCCTAAGCCTCGTTTGAATTGTTCGATATGGAGCATTTGCGTATCCGAACCATCTTCGAGAATTGGCCATTGTTTGCCGTTATCACCCAGTCCTTCCCAGGTTGCACCTTTGAAGAAAGGAACTATTTGCGAAACCTCTTCGAGTACACCGGCTCCGGAATAGTCAGGTTGATCGTAACCCATACGTCTCATCACGTCTACGATAATTTGACCATCGACTTTAGTTCCTTTTAATGGCTCTACCACTCGATTAACTCGTTGAACTCTTCTTTCACCATTGGTAAAGGTTCCGTCTTTTTCTAGGAAAGATGCTCCCGGTAAAATTACTGTAGCTTTTTTTGCTGTTTCAGTCATGAATAGTTCCTGAACGATCAACATATCCAGGCTTTCCATTGCTTCGATAACCTTGTTTGTATTCGGGTCAGTTTGAACAACGTCTTCTCCAATGATCCACAAAGCTTTAAGCTTGCCGTCAATAGCTGCATCGAACATTTCAGGGATTTTAAATCCGATATGACTTGGCACTTCGGCTCCATAAAATGTGTTATACAGTTGATTAACCTGAGGATCTGTAACATCAAGGTATCCTGCTCCCTGGTGCGGCTGAGCCCCCATATCGGCAGCTCCCTGCACATTGTTCTGACCGCGAAGTGGATTTACTCCGGCTCCTTTCTTGCCGATATTTCCTGTGATCATTGCTAAATCAGCAATCAATTGTACCGTGAATGTTCCTTGCAGGTGTTCCGTAACTCCTAATCCGTGAAACTCCATTGCCGCTTCAGCATTTGCATAAGCAAGTGCTGCTTCTTTCACCAATTCTTTTTCTACGCCAGTGACATTTGACAGCTCATCCATATCAAGTCTCAGGATTTCTTCTTTCATTTCGTCAAATCCTTCGGTTCTTGCAGCAACAAATGCCTCATCAACTGCTTTCTCTGAAATGATGTAATAGAGCATCATGTTTAATAATGCGACATTGGTTCCAGGCTTCAATTGTAAGTGATATGTTGCATACCGCGCTAGCTCGATCTTTCTTGGGTCGATCACAATCGAAGGAACACCTTTCATCATCTTTTGTTTGATACGCGCGCCGGTGACTGGGTGTGCATCCGTTGGATTAGCACCAATTACAAGAATGAAACTTGTGTGATCAAGGTCTTCGATCGAATTCGTCGCAGCACCTGTTCCAAATGCTCGCTGCATCCCGAGTGCTGTTGGTGAGTGACAAACACGAGCACAGCAGTCAATATTATTTGTTCCTATAACTGCTCGCATGAACTTTTGCATCAGGTAGTTCTCCTCGTTTGGAGTTCTCGCTGAAGAAATTCCCGCTATTGCATCTGAACCATGTTCAGAAAGGATACGCTTAAATTCTGACTCAATGTAGTCGTACGCTTCATCCCACGTTACCTCTTCTAACTTGCCATTCTTTTTAATCATTGGACTTTTCAATCTATCCGGATGATTATAAAATTTGAATGCGTAACGTCCTTTCAGGCATGTATGGCCTAAGTTAGCCGGAGCATCATAAGGTGCCTGAATACTGAGGATTTCACCATTGCTAGTCGAAACCTCCAGGTTACATCCTACACCACAATAGGTGCAAACAGTACGGGTCTTCTCTGTTTCTGTTATTGATTTCGACTGGAATACATCCGATATAGCCGATGTTGGACAAGCTTGTGAGCATGCACCACAACTTACACAATCGGAATCCATAAAAGATTCATCATTGCCTTTGATAATATGCGAGTCAAAACCACGACCAGCCATGTTTAGTACAAATTCACCTTGTACCTCATCGCAAGCGCGAACACATCGATAGCAATTGATACATTTAGACAGATCCGATGTCATATACGGATGACTCAAATCCTTTTGGTAATCCAGATGATTTTCTCCTTCCGGATATCTGACTTCCCTGATTCCAACCTGAGCGGCTACTGTTTGTAGTTCACAATTTCCATTCACTTCACAGGTCAAACAGTCAAGCGGATGGTCTGTCAACACCAATTCCAGAATATTTTTTCGCAGCTCTTTAATGGTTTCTGTACTTGGGTAGATGTACATACCATTACTAATGGGCGTGTGGCACGAAGCCATTACTTTCGTCTTTCCGTTTTCTTCGAGTGCAACATCAACGCTACAGACCCTGCATGAGCCAAAAGGATCCAGGTTTGGAGCGTCACAAAGAGTAGGGACTAACTTCTCACCCTCGATTCGTCTGATGAAGCTCAGAATGGTTTCACCTGATTTAAAGGGATGTGCTACGTTATCTATATATGCAATGTTTTCCATAATATCTTATTCGAAATGGTTCGATAATTCGTTTTCAAAATATTGAAGTGCATTTTTTACAGGAAGCGGAATACCACCACCATGGGCACATAATGATCCTTGTTCCAAAGTATTGAGCAGATCGTCAAACAACTTTTTACTGATCTTATAATCAGATTCATTTGCTTTTTTCAGCATTTCATGGCCGCGTTTAGTTCCCAATCTACAAGGGAAACATTTACCACAGCTTTCGTAGGCTGCGAAGTCAAACAAATGTTCCAGAAAATCAATTATAGGCATGCTTTCCGGCACGCATATTATCGAAGCGTGACCTAACAGAAATCCATTATCTGCAAATGATTCGAAATCAATCGCCAAATTGTCCAATTTAGATACGGGAACAAGACCACCTAAAGGCCCTCCAATTTGCATAGCCTTTACGGGTTCTTTGAATCCTCCACCAAGTTGATTGACGACCGTACTCAGTGAGGTTCCCATGTCAACTTCATAGATTCCTGGATTGTTGAAGAAACTATCCAAGCAAACCAGTTTTGTCCCGGAGGACCGTTCAGTTCCGATAGCCTTCCATGCAGCTCCTCCATTCTCAATAATAAAATTAAGGCTCGCTAGGGTTTCCACGTTGTTCACGATTGTCGGTTTGTTAAAGAGTCCTTCCTGAGCAGGGTATGGCGGTCGAACACGAACCTCTGGTCGTTGTCCTTCGATCGAATTAATCAATGCAGTTTCTTCCCCGCATATGTATGAACCTTGCGCGCGAATTACTTTAAAATCAAAATTAAACCCAGAGCCTTTTATATTTTCCCCGATTAGTCCGGCTGATCGAAGATTTTCAATTTCCCGTTCAATAATTTCTGATGAGTCCGGATATTCTGCCCGGATATAGAGAACTCCCCAGTTTGCATGTGTAACATATCCGGCAATCAACATACCGTATAATACTGAATGAGGTCTTTGCTCAAGTAAATATCGATCAGAGTATGCTCCCGGATCACCTTCATCGGCGTTACATATGATGAACTTGGTCTCATTTTCTGTATTTCTACAAAACTCGAGTTTCATTCCCATGGGGAATCCGGCTCCCCCGCGACCACGTACATTGGAGACCTTAATTTCGTTTAAAATGTCAGCAGAATCTTTTTGAAGGGCATCCACAAATGAGCTATAGTATTCGTCGATTGAGGTAAAATCTTTGGTGAGGATCGCTTGTTGATGCGCCTGTACATTATACTTGTCCTGAAGAGGCTCTTTACTGGCCACAATAGATTCCAATTCGGCTATAGCGTTGCCGCTGTAATTTTGTCCATTGTAGTTAAATGCTGAATTTTCGTGACAACGCCCTAAACAGGTCATGTGTCCTATTTCATCTTCGGAGAAATGCTTGCCAAGCGTTTGCTTTACATCATCTTGTGTGCCCGCACAGACACAAGCCGTTCCATTACATACATATGCTTTCTTACCCTTGTTTTCTGGCTTTAGGAAATCGTAGAATGTCGTTGTTCCATATGTACTTGCTGATCCGATTAGGAATTCATCTGCAAGCTTTGCAAGTTCTTCTTTGTCTGGCGTACCTTCCTGCTGTGCAAGTTTACCCATGCGATCAAATAAGTTATCGCCGAGTCCTTTTCTTCCTGATAATTCACTTAAGTTCTTTCCCATATATCTATTATCCTGCCTGGTTTTTCAGGTTATGATTCTTAATTCGATGCGTGTTCGCGTAACACGTTGATCTATTATTACGACAGAACGCTAATAATGTTATGCCCAATTCTTTCGCAAAGTCAACCGCTAAAGAAGAAGGAGCCGAAACCGCAGCTAAAATTGGAATCCGTGCCTTGAAGCATTTAACGACGATCTCATACGAAATTCTTCCACTAACAGTCATGCAGACCGCTTTCTTATAATCATTGGTTAAGATTAACTTACCAATGACCTTGTCAACCGCATTATGCCTGCCGATATCTTCCAATGCGTAAATCATTTTACCATTTTCGTCAAATGCTGCAGCTGCGTGAGAACCTCCTGATTCTTTGAAGGCTTTCTGAAATGGTTCCATTTGTACAAACATCTGATCCAATGTTTCCGGATGGATTTGTACATGGTCAACTAATTGTTTGTAAGATAGATCTTCCAATTCAGTTTTGCCACATACGCCACAAGAAGCGACGGAAAGCAAATTACGGCTGTTGCTAAACCCCTCGGCCAATTCTGAGGCTGGGACAGTAACGTTAGCCACAATCATTCCTTTCTCTTCTTCATCTGCAAATGTTATTTCCGGAGTGAAATTTACATTGTTAATTACCCCTTCTGAATGAAGCAGCCCTCTTATGAGCGAATCATCATTACCGGGAGTTCGCATCGTTATCGTAAAAGGCTCCTCATTGATGTTAATCTGAAGCGCTCCTTCAACGGTAAGCGAGTCATCGGTTTTCTCAACCGTGCCAAAATGATATTTTCTTCCCTGATAATTACGTGTTGTCATCCCAATATAACTAGCAATCTACTAATAAATATAAGGAATTCTTCGCGTTACAGCGTGGGAAAGCTATGAGAAAGGTATTTGATTCATCAAGGAACCAATGTAGCCCTTATCTGGTCTCTTTGCTTATTTTCAATTTCAAGCCAGTTGAAAAGCGGTAGCCACTCTGAATAACACTCGATTTTAATCTTATCGGTTGCGTATTTTGTAAAGGTGCTGATCTTCAGAAAATCATCCTTAGAATTCGCCCCGCAAAAAATGGCTACTTTGATCGATTGGCTGCTTCCGCCCAATCTAGAGATGAATCCTTTAAATAAACCCGAGATTTCTCCATACTGGATATTGAAAAGCGTAGCATCACTCATATCAATGATTGCGTTAATTTCTTTCGATTTATCCATCTGCGCAATCAATGAACCGTCAAGAGTGTCAAAATGTTCTTTGTTTACTACATTCGAGTACCGTTCAACGAACAGATTGGATTCAGGATAAGACCAGTAGTCACGTTTCATTATAGTTATTTAATCTAGGCGACAAAGATATGATTACTGACAACTAGTTCTTCATTTTATGCGCTATTCTATCCAGCTCTTCCCGATGATTTGGGTGGGCAATATTGGAAAGCAATTTCATACGATCTTCGATTGAACGTCCATATAGGTTAACCGCACCAAATTCTGTCACAACCCAGTGAACATGCGCGCGAGTAGTTACTACACCAGCTCCTTGCTTAAGGTAAGGAACGATCTTAGATGCCCCTGTTTTAGTAGTTGAAGGAAGGGCAATTATTGGTTTTCCACCTCTGGAAAGCGAAGCTCCGCGAATAAAATCCATCTGACCTCCGACTCCGGAGTAAATAGTGCTACCAATGGAATCCGCACACACTTGTCCTGTAAGGTCTATTTCCAATGCACTATTGATGGCGATGACTTTAGGATTTTTACGAATTACATCCGTATTGTTGACATAATTTGAATCCATGAGGTGAACCAGGGGATTGTCGTCGATAAAATCATAAAGAAGGTGAGAACCGATAGCAAAAGAACCGATTATTATTCCCGGGTGTTCTTTTTTCAGATTGCCATTAATTACCCCTCGCTCAACAAGAGGCAGTATGCCATCGGAGAACATTTCCGTGTGTACTCCAAGATCTTTGTGATTTGTTAAAGCGCCTAGAACGGCATTAGGTATGGCGCCAATGCCCATTTGTAATGTTGAGCCATCATCAATTAATTCAACAATGTTTTTGCCAATAGCCTGCTCGATATCGGAAGGATCCGGTACGGGTGACTGTGGCAATGGTTGATCATGGTAAACACAATGATCAATGTCGTTAATATGAATTATTCCGTCACCATGTGTTCTTGGTAAATGACTGTTCACTTGAGCGATCACCAATTTCGCCTGTTTCATTGCTTCAAGAGTTACGTCAACAGACGGGCCAAGTGAGCAATATCCGTGCTTATCAGGAGTTGAAACTGAAATTAAAGCCACATCCAGAGGGATGGTCCCACTTTTAAACAGGTATGGGATTTCACTTAGAAAAATAGGGATATAACTTCCTCGATCGGATTGAACTGCTTCACGCGTACTCTTGCCGACGAAGAACGCTTTGATATGAAATGAACCTGCACAATCAGCTTTTGCATAAGGAGCATCTCCTTCTGTGTGTAATTGATAAATCTCAACGCCTTTCAATTCATCTTTACTGTCAGCCAAAGCTTGAGCGAGCGACTGTGGAATGGCAGCTCCGGTATGTATGAAAATCCTGTCTCCGGATTTTATGTTTTTAACGGCTTCCTGGGCAGTCATACAGTGTAAAATTGATGTTGTCGGCAAAATTAGTCATTCTAAAGATGATTTTTTTAGAAAGAGAAAAAACTACTTAAATCATTGATAAACAATAATAAAACCGACAACAAACGAAAAATAATCGAAAGAAAACGACAAAGAACCGAATAAAATTTAGACCCCCTTTCAACTTTGCAGTGTCAATGTCGATATGGTTTCGGCTTGATTCAATTCAATTATTAATGTTCTAAAAATTAAAAGTATGAACGCATTAAGAAACAAAGTGAGTTTGATAGGTCGCCTTGGAGCGCAACCTGAAGTAGTGAAGTTTGATAGTGGAAGAACACTCACACGTTTTTCCCTGGCCACAAACGAAGGATACAAGAATAAAGATGGCGAGTGGCAGGATGTTACGCAATGGCACAACATCTCCGCCTGGGGAAAGACAGCTGACCTGATGGCGAAGCTTTTGAATAAAGGACAAGAGGTCATCGTTGAAGGTCGTCTGGTTAACAACTCCTACGAAACAAAAGAGGGAGAGCGCAGATATAGCACGGTTATAGAGGCGAGTGAATTCCTTTTGATTAACACGAAGTCCAAAGATGAAAAATAACCTAACCGCTGAGAGTGGGGCCGGCCAAGCCGGTTCCATTTTCTTTAACCACAAAGAAATAAAAATGAATCACGTGAACTTAATTGGAAAAATGACTTCAGTGCCTCGCTATTATGAATTACCCGGAGGCCGTAAAGTTGCACAGTTTACTATGTCAACCAACGAAGTGTATCTCGATCAGCAAGGCAAGACTAAGCGTCGCAATCACTGGCATCGAATTGCTGCGTGGGGGAAATGGGTCCGAGTTCTGGAAGAACTGGGAGACGTTGGAATAGAGCTGGCGATCGAAGGAAAGTTGAAAACCAGATTCTATCACAAACAAGGAGTAAAACAGTTTATTTCCGAAGTAGAGGTAAACGATTTAATCATCTTATAATTAACACTTATGCAAACATTAAGAAATAATATCACGCTCGTTGGTAACATGGGTTCACCAGCCAAAATCACAAATTTTGAAAACGGCAGTAAAATTGCGCGCTTTAGTTTCGCGACGAATAAATTTCATGACAAAAAAGCTCAATGGCATAGAGTATTTGCATGGGGCAACATGGCCAGCTTCATAGAAAATTATGGTGAAAAAGGCAGGCAATTAGCCATCCATGGCCGACTAGTTAAAAGAACTTATGTTGACAAGTCCGGGTCAACTAAGGACATAACGGAAGTTGAAGTGAAGCACATCATCGGACTATAACCTACCTAACCTACAACTGCGATGTGCTAAGGTGGTCCCTCGGGGCCACCTTTTTTTATTTAGTAATTTCGATAGTCATTCCAAAGCATAGACCGGATCCCTGCTACAAGGTAGAAATCAGTTCTGGCCAATTGATAGCGATTGCGAACATGATTTTCCACGAATACGTTCATTTTTCCATGTTTAAGAAGTTCGTATGAAATGGTGAGCATCACATTTGTGCCATTCACCTGAGTTCCCTGACCAATTCGGTGATCATATTCAAAAGGCCGATTTACGTAGGAATCGTAAATGTTGGTTCCATAATTGAAACCATCCTTGTTCTCTCCTGTCAGAAAATAGTTGGAGAATAATTTAATGAGCCATTTATTCTTCTGGTACTTGAGTTCACCTAGAATTTCCATAAAGTTAGCACCGTAAGGATGTCCAAGTGAATATCCATTGTTTCCGTAATTTACAACATCGCTAATATGTGAAAATGTGTATGGTCGGATAAAATTGTATTCTAATCGATAGAACCAATCGCCCCAATTTTTAAATCTTCCCTTTACACCCAGCTGTGCACCATACTTATTTGCCCACCATCCGGATTTAGCTTTAATCTCTGACAAATAAAATTCGTCCAGCACTAACTGACCATAGGCTACATGACTCCTCCATGACCAGGACAGGTCCAGACCAAGAATAACATTGTCAGAAGACCCCAGCGCATATTCCTGTGGCCGATAAAAAATGAATGGATTTAAATACTCTACGTCAAAACCTCTATTCAGAGTGCTATCCTTCGGCTGAAACACAACGGATTCAAATATTCCAATGTTGAGATTGTCTGTTGCATTGAATGAAATATGATGACTAGCAGCAAATTTATTTCTATCAAAATTATCCTCATTCAGGAACTGATAAAGTACGGAATATTCAAAATGCCAAAACTTCGTTCTGATCTGAGCGAATGGATATGGCTTTCCATAATCCCCTAATAATAGCGACCGACTACCCTCTCCCAAGAAGTTATGGTCTACTCCTGCCTGAAAATTAAATATGTGATTTGGTGTATACGAAATTCTGGATCGGATATCTGTGTATAAAAGCCCACCATTGACAGAATCACCCACATAAAATGCTTTGGGCTCAAAGGGCATATTGAAAGAAGAAATCCCCTGGACACCGGCAAGACGAAAGTACCAGTTCTTTACCCCGGACTCCACCGATATACCAGCTCCCGTCTTATAATGCGCATTAGTTTGTTGCATGTAATTTAGATCGCTTAAACCGGCTAATTTGATATATGAACTTGAGTCGGTTGAATTAGCTTGACGTATAAATGGCTTGAGGCTATTGTGATTGTCAAAAGATCTTTTTTGAATAGTGTCAACTGGCAATTCTTCAAATAGGTGTGACACCTCAACCTGACCGGCAGCCATGTTACCACTCAGCATAATTACTAATACTATGTACACAGATCGCTTCATTAAAAATCTTTGTAATGATTAAGAATTGCTGTGCGCAAACCAATGCTGACGAATTGCGTTTCTGTGCCGTCTATTGAACCATCGATTCGATATGTAAAAGCACCGAATAGACAGAGATTCATTTTTCTATTGAAACGATATCCGATTTCTGAATTCGAATAATTGATACTATAGGTTTCTTCACCCGCATTTTGATAAATGGGTAACAAGGCTGACCCTGAATGATTCTTCAGGTCATAATAATGATATGCCTGTTCAAAATATACTCGATTCCATTCGTAATTAATTCTAACTAGAAACTCATTAAAGGAATTAGATCTCGCATGGGCCAGTGGTAGGTTATAGTTACTATAGTTTAAACGAGGGTTCTCACTCTCATAGAAATTTTCGGGCACAGCGTTATACTCCAGCTGAATCATGAAATCATTCAACCCAAAGAAGTTGTATCCGCGATAACCTATTTGGAAAGCGGTTGAACTAAATTCGAGGTTGCTAAAAGCTACTTGGCCATAGACCCGATGTTTAGGTAAAATTTGTGCGCCTGCATTCAGGCCGATCAACGGGTTGATTTCGCCCGGTTCATCCACAGCAAATGAAGAAACTAATGTGATTGGGTTATAATATAATGGGTGTAATGATTGGCTGCTAATTGAATCGCCCTGGTTCCAAAGTGTTCCCTCGAATAAACTGATATTAATATTTTCGGTTGGCTTATAAGTAAGATAGTTTACGGCAAGCCCCTTTGTTTCATAATATGCTTCAGCCGTGTTTGTATAGGGTCTTCGAAGTAGATTCAATGCTCTCGCCCGCATATAAGAAAAGGTGAACTTTTCTGACATTTTATATGTTATCCTGAGATACGGAATGCCTGCTGAATTATCAGAAAGCAGTAGCGAACGGTGGCCTTCTCCGATAAATTGCTGATTGTTACCTGCGGCAATCAAAATTTTTTCAACTGGCCGGTAGCAAAATGATCCTATCGCGTACGCATAATCGAAGCCATCATCCTTGAAGTACTTTGTTCTTGCCGCTCCTGGAATGACAGCATTTTGTCTCTGATAAGTGGAATCCGGTTGGGGATATCTTTCCCCGGCACTCTCGTAAAAGTTGCTTTCGTATCTTGTGTATCGGCCTTGATTTTCAAAAAATGCGGTAGAGAACGAGAAGTTCTTAAACAGGTCAACCTCCATATAAACACCACGTGTATTTTGAAACAACTTACGATCATTCGTGTCTGCCAAATCTCTTCCCAATGAGAAATCAATCACCGGTGAAATGTTGATCTGACAATCTTTAGCTTCGATCTCAAACAGATGTTTTTTAAACAATGTCTGAGTGAACTCATAGTACTGTTTACTCGAATCAACGATGGCATTAATTAAGTTGTAATCCGCTTCAACTACGGGGAAAAAGGAACCTTCGTTATACGGCTTATTCAATTTATTAGCAAACACCTGGTCTTTATAAAAGCTACCAATAGGAATCAGGTTTTGTTGCCCGAATGAGATTCCGACAAGCAGAATGAAGCCATATGTCAGTAGGTGTCTCATCTTTTAGCGAATGCCTTCGACATTGCAATAAAGTGTGGGTTATATAAGCTTTTCTTGTTGTACCTAAGCGGGTTATTATTACGTACATCAACAACCTGACCTCCAAGTGCTTCTAAAATAGCCTGGCCCGGAGCGATGTCCCATTCCATAGTTGGCGCAAACCTGGCGTATATATCTGCGCTTCCACGAACAAGATCAAAGAACTTCAATGCACTACCTTTTTTCGAATAATTCAATTCTCCGAACTCCCGTTCGAGTACCTGCATGTAATTGAAAGCGGACCCATGTGTATAGTCTCTTGAGCAAATAACGGTCAATGGGTTATTCATGCTGGTCATTGGTGTGACTTTTTTCCATTGATCCGGTTTAGAAAAATCAGCGAAAGTTGATATATGAACTCCGTATTCACTATTACCAAATAAAATTTCTCGTTCCGTAGGGCTTGTAATTATTCCAAAGGTAGCCTTCCCCTGAACGATATGAGCAATATTAACTGAGAACTCGTCATTGCGACGCAAAAACATCTTTGTACCGTCAAGCGGGTCGATAAGCCAGTTTTCACTCCATTTCGATCGTTCGCTATAATCCAGCTCTTCAATTTCTTCGCCTATAGCCGGAATATTAGTTTTTGCAAGGTATTGATGAATGATCTTTGAAGATTCTATATCTGCCTCCGTAACGGGAGATCCATCTTCTTTGTAAACTGCCTTGAAGTCCTGATTATATATTTTGACAATGGCATCTGAGGCTTCCATGGATGCCTCAATAGCAGTCTTATATATTAAAGGTAATTCGCTCAATTTTACATTCAAATATACGAAACGAATCAAGATTTATTTTGCAAAAAAAAGACCGCTATAAAGCGGCCTTTCATATCGTGTCTTATCAGGATTAATGTCTGATAATAACTTTTCTATTGATTGATTTTGCATTTGGCGCTTCCACCATTACAAAGTAAATACCGTTTCTGAATTTTGAAACGTTAATTGATTTTGATTCTTCAATGATTGTTTCTTTTAAAACTACATTTCCAAGAACGTCAACCATTTTAACAGTAGTGTTGTCAATTCCATTGGTATAAACCGTTAGGTTTTCACTCGCCGGATTTGGGCTAACACCCATTGTTAACTCAGGTTTTATATCTTCGATTCCTGCAGAAAAAGAAACCTCAATATCAACTGAGTCATCATATGTCTGACCGTTATCTTTTGAGACAAAATATCTGTAGGTAACCGTTGCAGGTGCACTTTCTTCTGGCGTAATATACGTTTGAAGAATTCCTCCTTCTCCTGCATCAACCCATACTCCGGTAGGCGTTGTCCATGATGTGAAGTCCATTGAGCCTGCTGAGTAGCAAATCCCTCCGAAAGGATCAGTTTCATGTCCCCAACATAAGTAATCTACCCATGATGCCTGCTCATTAACACGAACTCTTGTAATCGTCCAGTAAACAGAATCCCCAGGGTTTCCTACGTTATTTACGATATGGATATCAGATACTATTTCGTCTCCCGGATAGTCAGGTCCTAGTTGTATTGTTGTTCCGGAAACATCTGTAGATCCACCGTCCAGGTACATCTCGATCTGAGCATTTGAAAATGCCACAATCCCAAAACTTAATAATGAAGTAAGTAAAATTCTTTTCATAGTCTTATCTGTGTTACTAACCAAATATAGGCATAAAGCCGGTACTTGACAACAAATATCAAAGTCTGAACCAAAAATTAAAAATCAAAGCCTTTGTTATATTGAAATCCTAAAATAGACCTTATACTTGAAATTGGAAAAGAAGTCACTAATTTAGGAATTCAAGAATATATTGGATAATCTAGACTCATTACAAATGAAATTCGATTAATTTTGAGAGTCGGCAGGATTTTTGAATTACCTGCTCGAATTTAAACTAACAATGATGAATAAAATATTTTTATTACTAGCTGCTGTTTCTTTTACCCTAATTTCATTTGGTCAGGAAGAACATTCAAAAATTGAGAAAAAGGTTGCTTCAGTTCAGTTGAAGGACATGGAGGGAAACGCGGTTAATACGGCAGAGCTGGGATTTGATGGCCCGGTTATTATTAGCTTTTGGGCAACCTGGTGTTCTCCTTGTAAAAGGGAATTGAATACCATTCACGATCTGTATATAGATTGGCAGGACGAAACGGGAGTTAACCTTGTTGCTGTTTCAATTGATGATGAACGAACAAAAAATTCCGTACCTGTTTATGTGAATGGAAGAGGATGGGAATATTTAGTTTTATTGGACCCTAATGGTGACTTTAAACGTGCGATGGGTGTAAACAATGTACCTCATACATTCTTGCTTGACAAGGATGGGAATGTTGTTTATTCTCATAACAACTATGCTCCTGGTGATGAAGACGAACTCTATGATCACCTATTGGAGTTGGTTGCTGAATAATTTGGATTACTACTTTACTTGATGAAAAAACTTCTTTTAGTCGTTTCGACGGCTGTCTTACCAATCGCTGTCTTTGGTCAGCAGGAAAATAATGCCGCTAATATTACCGGTAATGTTGAAAGTATATTTCAGTATTTACTGGAAGATCAGACTATTGGGGCGAATCAACCGGATCAAATAAGTTTACTGAATTCCTATATGAATGTATTTTATACTCAAGGGAATTTTAAAGCCGGTTTGAGGATGGAATCTTACCTTCCATCCATTCAAGGATATCCTGTAAACTTTAACGGAACCGGAATCGGAATGCGCTATGTCGGTTATGAGAACGATTTTGTAGACGTGACAATGGGGTCATTTTACGAGCAATTCGGATCAGGATTGGCATTCCGTGCATATGAAGATCGCACCCTTGGTTATGATAACATGATGGATGGCGCCAGATTAATCCTCAGACCACTTACCGGAGTTACGATCAAAGGAGTTTATGGCTATCAGCGTGAAGAATTTAATAACCGAATAGAGCATGGCGATGGAATTGTGAGAGGTGTTGACGGAGAAATTAATTTAAACCAGGCAATTAAGGCATTAAAAGACAAAAAGCTGAATGTTGCAATTGGAGGATCTCTGGTCAGTAAATACCAATCAGAAGATATTGACTCTATAATTCTACCGGAAAATGTAGGTGCTTATGGTGGTAGACTGAAACTGCGATATGGAAAGTATACACTGGACGGTGAGTATATTTTTAAAGGTCAGGACCCCAGTGAAGATCAATATGATGCATATGGACGAGTGATCTATAACAATGGACATGCAGCAGTAATTAATTTTGGTTATTCACAGAAAGGCTTGGGAATTCTTTTATCGGCGAAGTCGGTTGATAATATGAGCTATCGTTCAGATAGAACTGCAAAGCTTCAAAATCTATTGATTAATTATTTGCCCGCCATGAATAAGGTACATACGTACAACCTGGTTTCCTCGCTCTATCCATGGGCTACTCAACCATTAGGGGAAATAGCTTATCAAGGAGAAGTGTTATACACGATTAAAAGAGGATCAAAACTAGGTGGTAAGTATGGGACTTCGATCAACCTGAATGGATCTTTTGCTATGAGTCCGAAAAGGGACTTATCGAATTATGTGCCGGGTGATACTACAGGGATTTATTACGAATCAGGTGTTTTTAGCCATTCAGACTTATCTGATTTCAGTTATATCACAAACCCTTCTGAAGTCCACTACGACACCACAAAGTATTACAACAATCCAAATTTCTTCTGGCAGGATATTAACGTGAGCATTTATCGCAAATTCTCTAAGAAATTCAATTTAAAGCTGAGTTATTTCAACATGATGATGAATAATGACGTTAATAAAGTAGCAAGCTTTGCAAAAGGAGTGATCAGATCACAAATTGGCGTAATAGAGGTTGGCTATAAGATTAACAGGAAGCATTCTGTTCGGGCTGAATTACAGGGCTTGCTTATAAATAAAGTATACGGGTACTTCGAAGAAATCACGGAGGCAGGAGATACGTTAACATATGAAGGAGATGTCTGGAATGACAAAGGAAACTGGATAACAGCGCTTGTTGAATACAATTTCTCTCCACATTGGTTCTTTAGTATAATGGATCAATATAACCTGAAGAGTAGAGAAAGCATATCAGAAGGCAAAGGAACCTTCTCTTACTATTCTACGCAAGGTGGAAAGACAGGAGTTCACCACGTCTATGTATCCGCAGGATATATTAGAGGGGCGACAAGACTGACGATCGGATACGGTAAACAACGTGCCGGACTATTCTGTGTCGGCGGAATCTGTCGAAATGTACCGGCATCATATGGTTTAACAATGAGCTTTACACATAGCTTCTAAATTGATTAGAGATGAAAAGAATTTTATTGATAGGACTTTTAGCAACTGCACTTTTGGCATGTGATAAGGTTGATAATATTTACCCAAAAGTTGTGAGCACTGAATTGAATTATGACCTATATCCAGGAGGAGATTCAGCAGATTATGCTAACAATGAGTGGCCCACATTTACTCAAAACACGAACACCCAGAGAAATTTACTCGTTGAGGACTATACTGGTCATCGGTGTGTTTTTTGCCCACCTGCGGCAGAACTTGCTAAACAATTGGAAAGCAACAACCCCGGAACGGTGTTTTCCGCCGCGGTTCACACGGGCCCAGAACCGTTTAATGAAACGAACTGGAACGCCACACATATAGCACCAGGAGATTTTCAAACCGTCGTTCCACCGACATACATACATAATTTTGCCAATGCGGAAGCATTGCAAATCGGAGATCGGATGGGACCGAATGGAGTTGATCCCTCCTCGCAATTCTTTGGCAATCCGCAAGGAACAGTGAGCCGTATAAAAGATGGGTCTAATCAAATTACTATTTCACCAGCTAATTGGTCATCGGCAGTTGCTAGTGCATTAGCAGCAAATGATCTCAAAGTGAATATTCAGGCGGCCTCGAATTATTACCCTTCTACAAGCGGTTTATTTCTACACACGGAAATCGAGATTATTGACCCAACATTAACCAATGATCTGTATACGGTCGTTTATCTGCTGGAAGATTCCATTATTAAACCGCAGAAGTTCCCAAGTAGTGTTGATTCCCTGAATTATCTTCACCACAATGTAATGAGAGGTTGTATTGATGGCAGATTCCTGGGTCAAAAACTTGATGCCGCCCATATGCAAAACGGCAAGTACTATTTTAATTATAGTTATGCATTACCAGCCGGACCGGAGTATACATCGGATGGTCATTTGTACGATGACACAAACTTACATCTCCTGATCTATGTCCGGGATGCTGTGACAGAAGAAATATATCAAGTGATTAAACACGACTTTAATTAGACGTTAGAATTTAATACATTCAAAACCCGCTGATGTGAAATTAGCGGGTTTTTCATTTTTTAACGATTCGAAGAACAATATGACAGGAATAATTTTGTTATATTCAAAGAACTCTTAAAACAAACCACAACATCATGCTTGAATTCACAAAAAAAATCCTCACCAGTGTAAGCTTCGATCCTCAGTTATTTCAAAAAGAGCTTTATAAAGCTTTGAAATGGATCAATGATGCTGAAGAGGTTCGGAAGTTTCACGAATGGTGTATCGTAGAATTTGGGAGCAAATACCCCGCAATTATACGGAAGGCATTTGCCCAAACAACAACAAGTTAAACAGAATAAAAGGAGGCTGATAGTCTCCTTTTTTATTTCCACTTAAAGTCATAGACATAAGCTAGCCCAAGAGTATTGCCGATCGAAGCTTCATTAAATCCAGACTGGAACTGGTAAAAGGGAAATAGCTCATGACGCTTCTTAAATGGATAGCTCACTCCAATGCGGATTCGGTATTTATCCCACCCGCTTACACCTTTCACATCTTCAAATGTATAGACCAACTGCTGGTCGAATTCATAGAAAAATTCGACAGCGGCTTTAGGCTCAAGTTTAGTTTTGGGTAAGTTGTAACTGAGAGACAACTTGGTACGAAGTGTAGATTCTGTCCGGGCTAAATTGAAAGCTTCTCGCGTTCCTCTTAATCGGATAGAAGCATCCAAACGAGGTTTCTTCATAAAGAACTCCGTTAAATTCCTGAATACAATCTCAGCAGTAGCCCTGTGACTTCTATCGCTGTCAGTAAGATGGTATGAATAACGATATCCTGCACCAAACCTGATGTGCTTATTGAGGTCATATTCACCATAGGGGCTGAAAAAAAACAAGTAAGGAATGGTCATGTTATTATCCAAACGCAACTCGGTTTCGAGACCAACTTTGAAATCTTTGGAGAGGTCTGATTCTATAGTAATGCTGTTCCATGCACCTAGATCAGTTTCTTGTCCGAAACCAATTACAGGAAGCGCAAAGAGAAAAAAGCCAATATATTTTGCCCGAATCATTTAATGACGTAAAGTTCAGGTGCTTCTACTACCGTTTTGTTTTTTGTGATCTCAGCTTCAACTTCTACGCGCTCGAGTATTCCAGAACTTGCATTTTTAGAAAAAGAATAGATCGTATAGTTCCCCTTTCGAAGTCCTCTGAACTGATATCTACCCTGATCGTCGGTTCGTACATCTTCCGAATAAAAATCTTCACCTCCATAAATCAAATAGACGCGTTCTTCAACAATTGGACCTTCCGTTCCCCCCGATGAACCGCCGGCACCTTGATTCTGAACATCAATGGCAAAAGGGGAATTCATATTATCTGCATCGGCCACCTGACCAAATTCGGTATTTGTGATAGTCAGAATATCATTGTCCACTGTAACCGTGAAATCAGCAGCGGCAATCTGTTGAAATCGCAAAGCCGTATTCGAAGCAATAGTTGCGCTTGATTGTGAAAAGTTGAATTCCACGTCGATGCCAATTCTTCCAGGAATCATCGGATCGGTAGAAAGTGGATTGTTGGTATTATCATACCAAACATAATACTGATTACCACCCGCAGCATTGATCACCCAAAAGTCACCATCGTCAATAGCTGTTTCACCAGTCTGAATCGGTACAATAACAGTGGTAACTTCATATTCAGGATCCTCCGAATTAGTAACCATACCGTTTAATTTTCCTGTTATAGATGAGTTCCCGCCAGATCCGGGTTCCTTGTTACATGATAGCAGCGCTGCTACCACAAATAACGTCATCAATGATTTTTTCATCTTTTTATTTTATGATACTTAGTTTACCACTCGAGGCTGTTCCTGTTTCGTGCTCAACCATGTAGAAGTAAATTCCGGCTTCAAGATTTGACACATCGAGGGTTATAATTGCTGAATTTATATCTGTTAGTGATCGCACTATTTTCCCACTGCTTTCGTAAAGATGAATGCTTCCATTGGTTAAGGTGCCTGAGAATGTGAACTGCACCTTGTTCGAGGCAGGATTCGGGATAAGACTGGAAATGAGTTTTTCTTCATTTTGAACACCCAGATCGTTACAGCTTCCAAACATATTGTTATCCATCCAGTTTAAGCGATCAAATAACCACGATTTTAAATAACCTACTTCCTGAGCGTATGTACTTCCAACAAAATTATTCGGCCAGACAAAGGTTCCGAGGATTGGCCATCGCTGAAAGTTTCTTATTTGTGACTCTTCGAGATACAGAGCAATTTCATCTATTCGATTCATTAAGGTGTCTGTATGCCATGGTCCCAGTCGTAATTCCTGGTATCGACAATTCAACAAATGCGTGAATTCAGGGTCCTGGACTAAGCGTTCCCACCATGGGGGGTTCTGCAAAGATCCTCCGGGACAAACCTGATAGAAATAAATTTCCCAGCCTGTGGTCCATCCCCCCTGACAGTAATTCGCATTTCCAAAAGCCAGGTTAAAATCCCACAATGGACCAGCCCAAAGTTTGCCCCCTTCGCTCAGTCTTAATTTATGAAGGAAGGTACTGATGCGATATCCGTCAACATTTTTACTGACTTCGTTGACCAGCATAAAATCAGCGAATGATTCAACGTCTATATAAGGTGCATAGCCTAAAACAGGATCTGTAAAATTCGGACCCATCAAAGCTGTTTCAAAATCGGTAACGTAATCTTTTAAATAATTGAATTGAGCAGAGCTTAAACTGTCCAGATCCGGATCGTGTAATTGAAATTTCGTATAGGTAGAAGCCCCCGAATAGTGAGGAAAAGGAGAGGTCCACGCAATAACACCTCCGGCGGTGGTTTTGTCTACTTTGAAAATATAATCACCTGAGATTTGATTGAAGGTATTGTCGTTTGGATCGACATCATCAGTTCCGACCTTACCATCCTTACGCTTGATCTTTTCTGTGAAGATATATACGCCGTCATAGCTTCCGTTTAGCACGACCTCAACAAACTGTGTGCGAGGCGCGTATTGCCCGGTCTGCCACCCCATTTCGTAAGCAAGAGCATTTCGCATCAGAGATTTATCTGAATAAGGCGCAAATAAAACCCAGTCGTTATCGATAGCCATGTTAAAAATGCTGACATCTTGTTTGACGCCAAATCCATCCCGAGTCTCCACGCCATATTGCTTTTTGGGAAAGCCCTGTGAGGAGGATCCACGAGTTTCAATACCGATGTTGCCATAATACTCATTGAATGGGTCGGTCATATAATTTCGAACTCCTTCTCCATTGTAGATGATTCCCATGGTCGCATCCACTTTTGGGTTATCTGGAACAGGAACACCACCAGCCGTGTTGATCACAACGATTGGTAAATTCGAGTCCGTGAATTGAGCCAATACTGTAAATTGGCACAACACAAAAAATGTGAGAAATAATAGTTTCACTGAGCTTAGCATGTTCAAATTGTGAACGAAAAGATACTTATTTTTCGTGTAATAAACACGCAGCAGGATCTATTTGTAAGCTTCGTAAAGTCTGTCAATAAAGCCAAAAGCGAATTTATAGAGATTTGCATCTGTTGACATCAGAACAATGAAATCGTTAGACTCAACTTCTTTTCGTATGTCGATGCCGCCAACCAGTTTTTGTTCATCGAAGCTATCCGGGTAAATTTCGTTGTTATAAAACCAAAACTGTCCTTCACCAAAAATGCTGTTTGAGAAACCGTAATTGAACATTCCCCAATAATAGCTATCTGCAATGAATAATCCTTTCGTCGTGTTCTTCTCGGGATGTTCGATATGAAACTTCGGATAGGCCATTGGATAGGTAGGTGTCTGAAATAAAATGTTCATTCCTTCACCGATATCATAGTCGCCCTCCTTATTAGTTGATGATGTTTCAAATTCATCGATCACTAAATCAGGGAGATCGAAATCACCGATCTTTTCTATGTACTTAATCATGGAATCAGCAGCAAGTATCTCACCGTATTTACTCCAGTGAATTCCACCTTTTGGATAGAGTGGGTAAGGCGTTTCATCTTTCATGGTTCTGAACCAATGATGAAAGTCGACAAAATTTACACGAGATTCCTTAAGCCTTTCGGAATAGGCTTCATAATTCGTTCGTCCTTTCTCATGTTTGGAGGAGTCCGGAAAATACTCTGGCAGATATGACCCTTTACCCGGAGCGAGAACAACCAGTATTTGCTTGTTCATTTTCTCCAATGTATCCTGAATAAATTCGAGCTTTTCAATTTTAGAATTCACCGTTGAATCTCCCACGAAGTCCAGACCGTAATAGGCTCGTATATAATTGTACTCGTACAAATACCATTCTTTGCCGATAATCACACCTCTTGCCTGAGCTTTTCCATATAATGAGTATTGAATCTGATTGTGGATTCGAACGAAATCAGGGCGGAATCCAAACGCTTCGTTGAGGTAAGTATCCATGCTGTCCTGATAAGTGCCATTTCTCCATGCGTCAATTGATATGACAGGAGCTTTCGGATCTTTGACGGCACCCTTTAATCCTTTTTCATTTGCAAAATGAGTCATATGCTGAATCATCGGAATCAACATTCCCAGAAGCACGATATAGAATAATATGTTCTTTAATCGATTTGACTTCATCAGAATCGGAAATAAATGAAAGGGTTAAAGTCGGAGGCTGTTATATATGAAAGACATACGACGAAAAACACAATCGAAGTAAGTATCATTATCAGCGATCTTGAATTACTCAGGTTTTCTGATCGATAGATGCTTGTTTCCAGGTTTGCTCCGACCTTTGTTAACCTGGCAAAAGAAATGACCGCTGCAATCACTGCTGTAAGCAAGACCTCGGATCCAATTAGCAGATCGCGTCCTCCAACGGTACCAAAGTCAAACATCGACACAAAGTAGGCGCTTGAATGATCAAAATCTTCGATGGCAAAGAACACCCATCCAATAACAACGATCGTGAATGTGATAATAACGCTCGGAAGTTTCCCGATGCGATCCAGGAATTTTTTAAGGAATAATCGATCCAATATGAGGAAAGCACCATGGAAGGCTCCCCAAAACACAAAATTCCAACTGGCACCATGCCACAAGCCAGACACCAGGAACACAAACCAAAGGTTGAAATATAAACGCGCCTTACTATCTACCTTGCTCCCGCCAAGAGGGATGTAAAGATAGTCTCTCATCCAGAGTCCCAGCGTCATGTGCCATCTTCTCCAGAATTCAGTAATGCTTCGTGAATTATATGGGTTGTCGAAGTTTTCCGGGAATGTAAAGCCCATCATTTTCCCCAGACCTATGGCCATATCGGAGTATCCTGCGAAGTCAAAATAGATTTGGAAAGTATAGGCAAGGATACCTGCCCAGGCAGTAGCGGGGTTCAGTTGTGCGACCGGGACTTCAAATATTCCCGATGCAAATTCGCCAAGTACATTCGCAATGAGCACCTTCTTCGCCAGACCTATACAAAACCGATAAAAGCCAAAAATTTTATCGTCGATCACTTCGCGACGTTCGGTGATTTGATCTGCAATGAGGTTAAAGCGAACAATCGGTCCTGCAATCATTTGCGGGAAGGACACAATGTACAGTAGATAGTTGTGAATTTGTTTTAACGGCGCATGTGTACCGCGATAGACATCAATAGCGTAGGTCAGGGTTTGAAAAGTGTAAAAGGATATACCGATCGGCAAAGCAACTTGTGTCCATCCTACCTCATTGACCTCCATTGATCGCAACACCGAGTTCACATTTTCTACAAAGAAGTTGGCATATTTAAAGTAAGCCAGTAATCCCAGATTCATCGCTAATGAGACCGTCAGAAATAATCGCTTTTTCTTTGTAGTTTTAGCTTGATAAATATTCTGAACGAGATAAAAATCGATTATGGTGGAACCCATTAAAATGAAAACGAATTCCGGAGCACCCCAGGTGTAGAAAGCTATACTGGCGATTAGAATCCACCAGTTCTTCAGAAATTTTGGGCAAAATTGATAGACCAATAAAAATACCGGCAAGAAATAAAGCAGGAATATGACACTGCTAAAAACCATTATTTATACGGTCATTGTTTTATTCGAATGAGATGAGAATGGCTCCCTTCTCTACAACGTCCTCATTTTGAACATTGATCGTTTTCACGATACCTACCCCCTCTGCTTTAAGAACGTTTTCCATCTTCATGGCTTCCAGCGAAAGAATTTCGTCCCCGACATTTATTTCGTCTCCAATGGCCACAGCTACGTTTACAATACGACCGGGCATCGGAGCTTCAAGCTCTTTGAGTTTCTTGATCTTAGGTGTGTCTAATCCTAACTCTGCGATCAGGTCATCCAACGCGCCTTTCTTTCGGACTTCAAAAACACGATGGTTGATCTTTACTTTGATGAAATTGCTTTCAGTTTGCTCATCGAGGATCTCTCCATGAAAAGTACTTCCGCCAAAAGCGATGGTAAAGTAACGTTCGTCATCCCACTTGACAACTGCGCCATCACTTCCAACGCTTTCATTTCCGTCGATGTTCCAGATTCGATTTGCCATTTATCACTTATTTCTACAAAAATAACAGAATAGACGTCCGATACTGTAGATTTGGGTGATCAAAACGAATTAATTTGCCAGTTTTGTATATAGCATTAAAATCATTGAAATGAAGCATTACGTATTAGGATTATCACTTTTCATCTTGGGTGCATGTGGCGTTCATCAAGGGAATCAAGAAGAAGCATATGCAGATTCTACCGGGGAAGTTGTAGAAGAAGTAATTGTTGAAGTTGTAGAAGAGATTCCTGAGAGAGGGGTTTATCATCCTTCTGAGACGATTCTAACCGATCTTATTCACACGAAATTGGAGGTAAACTTTAATTGGCCCGAATCCCGAATGAACGGTATCGCAACAATTACGGCGAAGCCACACTTTTATGCGAGCGATCAGGTAATATTCGATGCGAAGGGAATGGACATCAATTCAGTTAAAGTTGCAGAGAAAGAACTTAAGTACACTTACGAGAATGATTATTTGACCATAGAACTCGGTAAAACCTATACGATGAATGACAAGTTTACTGTCGTAATCGATTATGTCGCTAAACCCGAAGAAAGGGAATCGGAAGGGAGTATGGCTATTTCGGAAGCAAAAGGACTGTACTTCATTAATCCGGAACGCGATCCAAATGGAAAAATGCCGCAGATCTGGACTCAGGGAGAAACGGAAGCGAGTTCGGTTTGGTTCCCTACGATCGATGCGCCAAATGCTAAAACGACGCAAGAAATTTTCATCACGGTTGAGGATAAGTACCAGACCCTGTCTAATGGAAAACTTGTTTCCAGCAAGAAATTACCGAACGGAAAACGTGTGGATCACTGGAAGCAGGATCAACCTCACGCACCTTACCTATTTATGATGGGTGTTGGAGAATTTAAAGTTGTCAAGGATTTTTATGAGCGACCTGACGGATCAAAAATGCCGGTGAATTATTACGTGGAGCCTGAATGGGAGTCATCTGCAAAAGCGATTTTCGGAGAAACACCAAAGATGATCGACTTCTTCTCAAAAAGACTGGGTGTAGAATACCCGTGGGATAAATACCACCAAATCGTGGTTCGCGATTATGTTTCCGGTGCAATGGAAAATACAGGAGCAGTTGTTTTTGGAGATTTTGTTTATGCGAATGAACGCGAATTGCTGGATGGAAACAGCTCTTCCATTATCGCACACGAATTGTTCCACCATTGGTTTGGTGATCTGGTAACTTGTGAGTCATGGTCAAATCTTCCATTAAATGAATCATTTGCGAACTATTCTCAATACTTATGGGATGAGCACCGCTATGGAATAGATGAAGCAGATTATCATGCGGATTCGGAAGCAGACGGGTATTATCAGAGTGCAAGCATGCAAGGTCACCATGATCTGATTTGGTATGATTACAATGATAAAGAGCAGATGTTCGACGGACACTCCTATAATAAGGGAGGCAGAATTTTACACATGCTGCGCAACTATTTGGGTGACGACGCATTCTTTGCCGGATTAAATAAATACCTGACTGACAATAAGTATAAGGCAGCAGAGTTTCATCATTTGCGTTTGGCTTTCGAAGAAGTTTCCGGAGAAGATTTGAATTGGTTCTTTGATCAGTGGTTTTTAGGATCCGGACATCCGGTACTAAAATTCAGGCAGGACCTTGACTCTGCAACGAGCGAATTGATTGTTACGGTTACGCAAGAACAGGACTTCGAATTGTCACCTGTATACAAGCTCCCGTTCCAGATCGCTTATTTCGATAATGATGGAAAGCACATTGAAGACGTGGTATTAGATGAGGTGGAAGAGACATTTAGATTTCCCTTGAAAGGAGAGCTGAAGAGTATCATTTACGATTACCAGCAAATGCTACTTGCGAAGAAATCAGAAAAGAAAACACGCGAACAATATATTCATCAGTATTATAATGGTGAACGGTACTTTGCACGACGCGATGGATTATTGAATGGATGTAAAGATCGATCGCAGGCTGGACAGCAGTTGATCCTTGACGCATTAAAGGATCCTTTCTGGGATATTCGTCTACTGGCAATTGGTAAAGTGGGAAGATTGAAAGAGGAGAATGAAACGAAGGGAATTGAGCTCTTGAAGGAAATGATCGTCAATGATCCGAAGTCTTCGGTTCGTTCCGCGGCCCTTAACAGATTGGGAAAAGAATTGGAAGAAGAAGAGCTTCGCACGATTTATGTTGAGCGAATTAAGACAGACCCTTCTTATTCTGTGGTTTCTTCCTCTTTAAGATATCTGGCAAAGATTGACACAGCACAGGCAATTGGTCTGGCAGAAAATCTGGAGAAGGAACGCTCGTCCAAAATGATATCCGGAGTTGCGCAATTGTATGCGTCTCATTCAGGACCGGAAAAGTATGACTTCATTGCAGAGGCCTTATCCGGAAATATCGTTCAGGGCTTTGACAAGCTTGGATTACTTGGAGCTTTTACGCAATACATTAGACGTCAGGATCCTGAATTGATTGATAAAGCATTTGAGGTATATATGGATCAATCAGAGAACGGAGGGTTTTACATGACCTTGTTCATGCCTCAGAACCTGAGTTTCCTGGTACAGCACTTTGATAGTGAAATTGGTGATTTGGAAGCGGAGATTGCCGAACATGAAGCCAATAATGATGTGGCACTGGCAGATCAGGCGAGAAGAAAGGTGAAAGCTTATGAAGAATTGAAAGAAAAGTATGGAGTACTCATCCAGAAGCTGGAAGAAGATAATGGAGATCGATCCATTATAATTACCGGCGGAGAGGAAGAAGAGTAATATTTCCCCCTTCGGAGGGGGGTAGGGGGAGGACAGATACCCTGACATCGTGAGGTGTCGAGACACGATACTTTTCACAATTAAGATTCAAGGCCCCTTTTTCTAAGGGGCTTTTTTATTGAAATGATTTCAGCTGTATTGATGTGATGAAAATGATTAAATCTTGGTGAATCGAGCAAAGAAATAAACAGGCTAAATAGACTTAAGTATAAATACTTATTTCTCTCTTCTCCAACCTCTTATTGAAAATAAAATCGTAAATTGAAAGTCGCTGAATCATGAAAAAACTATTAGTACTATTACTACTATTGGGGAGCTTCCTTTCTTATGGGCAAGTTAATCTTGTCCCTAACTTTTCTTTCGAGATTAACACTGATTGTCCTTCCTTAGGAGACCAAATAGAATTTGCAGATGGATGGAGCAAATACAGTTCAATTCCTACAACGCCGGACTATTACAATTCGTGTTCGGCTCCGAACGAAATGGGAGTTCCACAAAGTTTCTCTTTATATCAATTAGACCGGAGGGGTTGTGGAGCATTTGCAGGAATGGGACTTTGGGCAGCTACCGCAAGTAATGTTAGGGAGCATATTGGAATTCAATTGAACCAACCTTTAGTTGTGGGTCAAAAGTACTTCTTGTCCTTCTATACAGTAATGGGAGGAACTAATGATGGAACTTTCTTTTATGAATGTGCTTCTAATAATATTGGCATGAGACTTTCAACTATTCCTTTCAATTCTGCCAACCCAGTTCCAATAGATAATTACGCTCATTTAGTTTCAACAGCAATAATAAATGATACTGCAAATTGGGTCAGAGTTTCAGGTAGCATAATTGCAGATTCAGCCTACGAATATTTGGCGTTAGGTAATTTCTATGATGACTTAAACACAGATACAATGAACTTTAACTGTGGTAATTGTATGAATAACTACAGCTATAATCTCGTTGATGACGTTTGCATATCAACAGATTCATTACTCTGTAATGGTGGTATTGATTTGTTACCTTGCAACGTATCAGTGCCTGAGTATGATTTAACTGAACATTTTAACGTATATCCCAATCCAGCTCAAAGTTACATTGCGATTAGAAACGAACAGAACTTATCTTATGACCTAATAATTACAAATTCTTTGGGTCAACTGCTTTACTTAGAATTCAACTTAAACTCGGACAATATAGAACTCGATATATCAAGCTTCGATAGCGGCTTATTATTCGTGATAATACAATCTCAACATAATCAACACATCTATAAAATTCAAAAAAAATAGCCATGAAAAAGACCACACTACTACTATTTATTTTTTCCATTTTACTTGTTACAAGCGGTTATAGCCAAGTTTCGAGTATGACTAATAATTCACCAATGTTCCCACCGAACCCATTTCTTGGATGGAATGGTGTAGGTCCGGGCGGTCAAAGACCTTTGGAAATCCCGCTCCGCAGTAGTTGTACTGCTGCGGACTATTTACTAACTTAATTAAATGAGGCCAGGAATAAAACAAACAATCAAGAAGAATACTACCTATTATATAACTTGTACTGTAGTCGGCTGGATTGATGTGTTCACTCGAAAAAACCATAAAGATGCAATCATAGATTCGCTAAATTATTGCATCACACACAAAGGTCTGAACCTATATGCATATTGTTTAATGACAAATCATTTACATTTAATTGTCAATTGCGATGCTCCATTTGAATTGAAAGATGTAATTCGCGACTTTAAGCGACACACTGCAAGATCAATTATCGATCAGATCAAAAATGAACCTGAATCCAGAAGAGAATGGATGTTGCGCGAATTTGAGAAAAAGGAATCAATAGGCTACCAATTCTGGCAATCAGGTAGTCATGCAATTGAATTGTATTCTGAGAGATTTATCTGGAACAAGATTAATTATATTCACAATAATCCTGTTGTCGCGGGTTTTGTGAATGATGCAGTAGATTGGAAGTATTCATCTGCAAGTAATTATCATGAGCAAGAGTCGTTGTTAACGGAGGTGTGTTGTATTCCACGCATACTTCAAGTTGTTGGATAAGGCGGTTTCCGATAAATATCTATGGCCAGGGAATGATTGCCGCAGTAGTGCAACTACTGCGGAGCAGTGAGTAGTGGTTGATTGCCGCAGTAGTACAACTACTGCGCAGCAGTGGGGCTTTTTTATTCATAGTCGGTAGTTGATTATTTTTTTGACAAAAATCTTGTCTTTTAATTATTTGCATGTATATTTGATTAATTAATCGTCACAATATTGATTAAAAAGTTATCAAATGAAACACTTGAAGGTAGGAGATAAGGCACCTGATTTTAATCTAAAGGATCAATCCGGGAATGATGTAAAGCTTAGTGATTACGCTGGTCAACGGGTTGTGATTTACTTTTACCCAAAGGACAACACACCCGGTTGTACAATGCAGGCGTGTAATATTCGCGACAATTATAAAGAGATACAGGATGAAGGCATTGTCATTTTAGGCGTGAGTGCTGACAGCGAAAAATCGCATCAGAAGTTTATCGATAAATACGATTTGCCATTTACCTTGCTCGCAGATACAGATAAAAAGATGCTGAATGATTATGGCGTTTGGGGTCAAAAGAAATTCATGGGCAGAGTATATGATGGAATTCACAGAACGACCTTTGTGCTGAATAAAGATCATACAATCAGAGGAATTATTGAGAAACCTAAAACCAAGGATCACACACGTGAGATCATGGAAATTTATAATAATTAAAGTAGAACGTAAATACTTTACGAACTAACACGTGCAAATTTGAACCAATAACAAACCGGCGTACTATTACGCAACTAAAATTTACGATATGGCAGAAAAAGAACACAACGAAGAAAAATTGAAGGCCCTGAAGCTCACAATGGACAAGTTGGAAAAGACTTACGGAAAAGGAGCCGTTATGAAATTGGGAGATGAACCTAGTGAACCCATTGATGTGATTTCTACAGGATCCTTAACACTCGACCTCGCATTAGGTGTTGGTGGATTTCCAAAGGGAAGAGTCGTTGAAATTTACGGCCCTGAATCTTCAGGAAAAACAACACTTGCAATCCACGCGATTGCCGAGGCACAGAAAAAAGGTGGTATCGCGGCAATTGTTGATGCGGAGCATGCATTTGATCAGTTCTATGCAAAGAAGCTGGGCGTTGACGTTGAAAACCTATTGATTTCGCAACCGGATAATGGTGAGCAGGCACTGGAGATTGCAGATAACCTGATACGTTCAGGAGCAATTGATCTTTTAGTTATCGATTCTGTAGCAGCACTTACTCCAAAGGCGGAGATCGAAGGCGAGATGGGAGATTCTCAGATGGGCCTTCAGGCACGCTTAATGTCGAAGGCTTTAAGAAAACTGACAGGCTCGATTAACAAAGCTAATTGTTGCTGTATTTTCATTAACCAGCTTCGAGATAAGATCGGCGTGATGTTCGGAAATCCGGAGACTACTACCGGTGGTAATGCATTGAAGTTCTATTCTTCGGTTCGTGTTGATATCAGAAGATCAAGTCAGATCAAAGAAGGTGATGAAGTTATGGGTAACCGCATTAAAGTGAAAGTGGTGAAGAATAAAGTAGCACCACCGTTCAGACGAGCAGAATTTGACATCATGTATGGAGGAGGAATCTCCAAAGTGGGTGAAATTATAGATTTAGGCGTTGACTTAAATATTATTTCCAAAAGTGGATCATGGTTCTCTTATGGTGAAACAAGACTTGGTCAGGGTCGTGACGCAGTTAAGTCGATATTACAGGATAATCCGGAGCTCATGGAAGAACTGGAGCAGAAGATTAAAGATGCTCTTGCACCATCAAGTGAGGTTGAGATGATGGAGCAGGACTAACTGCATATCGTAGCGAACGGCGTCCGAGAGGGCGCCGTTTTTTTTTATAGCTTGGTGAAATCAGGTTTGAGAAGAGCCTGAACGGTGTTTCCAACGTGATTCAGATCTTCAATCAGATACGTTGCGGAAACGGTAGCTCCGGCAATACCATCTACATTTTCATCTATTTTGAATCCAAAGCTGGAACCAACGAATTGAGCAAGCCATCTCGGATTACAAATCTCATAACCGTAATCTCCGCCGTAGTTGGCCACATCAACCTTTAATATGTTCAGGTTATTATCGTAGACTACGATATAATCAAAGGTTTCATACGATTGTACGTTAGCATTACCCGGAGCTGCACAACCACCAACGCGACATCCGAAAGCAGTCGTATAAACAGCATACCCTTCAGGAACACCATCCACATAAATCTCTTTAAACTGCTGAAAATCCTTCTTAAGTGAATCAGGAAGTTCTACATCAATTAGTTCAATAGTCTGCTTCTTCCAGATCTTGGAAACGAGCTTTTCAACCTTTTTTTCAGGTGTGGCAAATGCCAGAATGATTCCGGCAAGTGCTACAACAATAGATATTTGAAAAATTTTCTTCATCATTAAAACCAATAACCAAATCCAACATTAACCATAGATTTGTCATATATAAATCCAGGCTCACCACTTCCCACTAATTCCTCTTTGCCTTTTTCATAATACTGATAATCTATTTTTACAATCGTTCCAGGTGTAATTTGTAAGCCAAGACCGGCAGTAGTAATGCGCTTATTCTTGCCGTAGTCTTTTGTAATATCTCGACCAACATCAAAATGTGTGTCGTAGTTTTCATATCGAACAAATGGAATTAGTTTAGGGTATTCTGCTCCCGCTTTAAGTGACCACTTGTATGCCAGTTCTCCATAGTAACCCATGATCTGTTCGGCAGCATTGGATCCAGTGAATTCATTGTATTCTTTAGTATTCGAAAGCGAAGTGACATTAGCAATACCTGTGAATTGAAAATCACCGATGTTGTACTGAAGGTTAGCGCACACCATACCAATACCCAGGACAGAACTATCAGCCATGGTAACTGCCGCAGCATCCATTCGGTCAAGACCATCGTACATGGTACTTACCGTATTTCCGAAGAAACCGGAAACACCTAAACGCAAGCCATTAAGTCCGTAATAAGTTAATTTTCCTGTAAGCGATGGAGATGAGAAACTTGCTTCAGCTCCTTTTTGACGAGAAGAACGAATTCCACCACTATTAATCTTTGCAGTACCATTATATCCCATCATTCCATTAACCAGATATAACTGATATTTAAGATTCGCACGTTTTAATATACCGTGTAATCCCAATCCCATTTCACGCCAGGTAGTTGGAATGACGTATTTATCAACATTTGGTCGCTCGACTCCATTAAATAGCGTAGGCTCATGAAATTCGTTTACGTATCCCACAGGAATTAGAATGATACCACCCTTCACATTAAAGAAGCTATTAAAGCTATAGTTAAGAAATGCCTGTTCTACATAAACTTCCTTCACATGCTCAAACTCGATCTCACTGAAGAACTGAAGTTTATTATTGAACTTGTAGCCCATGAACATAATCAATCGGTGCAAATCCATATTACCGTTTTGATAGCTGCCATTAACCATGTCCTGATTGTAATGCGCTTCACCGTAACTACCGAAAACAAAAGCATTTGGGTCAGAAAAGAAAATTCGTTTTGTCGAACTGTTTATTGTAGAGTCAAGAAAGGTCTGGCCATATATACACCCTACGGTAAAAACTAAAAATAAGGAGGTAAGTATTTTCATGATTTTGTCAATCGTTATTAATTATTAATACAAAGTAAGTGACGGAGAAACGAATCGACAATACCTAAAAAGTGGTATTTATTTATAATCAGTCTAAATAAAAATAAGAATGAGTGCCTCAAATCCTCATAAGCAGGACATTTCGTCAAACATGATCTATTAAATTTAGGAATTCAAGTCAGGCAATTAAGATGGATTTGATTCAAGCTTTATGGAAAAGCATATCTTTATTTTTACAAAAAACACCCATATGCGAAGCTTATTAGTAGCCTTTAGTTTATTGACTTCGGCATTTTCATTTGCCCAGGCCTTTCATTTTAATGATACGGTTACGGTACTGGTTAAGGATGTGACGCAGTCACCGGCACACTGGTACCTGGAAGTTTTCAATGATGTTGGCGTTGATACCACCTTGAGATGGAAGACTTCCTTCTCAAATGTTCCGGCACAGTGGAATATTAGTTTCGATGATCAGGATAACTTTTACGCAACTATTAATGACGGAGACAGCGCAGAATTCACAGCATTCGCTGGCCTGGCCTTCCCGCAAAAATTGATTATTGGTGCTGAGTTTAATGGTGTCGCGACTACCGCATCAGTCTTTTTTGATATTTACGATCCGGCAAATCCATCCTATGTGGTGACGATAGAATATCGATTTGTGGTTTCACCGGTAGGTCTAGAGGAAGTATTTGATGATCATTTAATTCAGCTTACCCCACAAGGATTATTATTTGACGATGTCATGTTGGGCGGCGAATTATACATTTGTGATCTGAGTGGTAAGATTATTACGCATGGAACGATCGAAAAGCAGATGCCAATCGATACGAAATCGGGACAAATCGTTTTAATTAAAACGTATTGGTCAAATAAATTCTATCAAACCAGGCTTTATTTCTAAATCCTAAAGCTTTACACTTCTCAGGCGCAAGGCATTGCCAATTACCGAAACAGAGCTAAAGCTCATGGCTAGCGCTGCGATCATAGGAGATAATAATATTCCAAAGAAAGGGAATAACACACCCGCAGCAATAGGAACACCAATTGAATTGTAAATCAAAGCAAAGAATAAGTTTTGCTTAATATTTCGCATCACGCGATCTCCTAAGTGCAAGGCTTTCACAATCCCGTTGATGTCACCTTTAAGTAAAGTGATGCTTGCCGTTTCGATTGCCACATCCGTTCCGGTACCCATCGCTACACCAACATCTGCCTGAGCTAAGGCCGGAGCATCATTAATGCCATCTCCTGCCATGGCCACCTTTTTACCTTCCGACTGAAGCCTGGAAACTTCGTCTTGTTTGTCAGCCGGCATGGCATTGGCGTGAAAATTCGTTATTCCGACTTCTTCACAAACAGCCGCTGCAGTATGTTCATTGTCACCCGTCATAAGAATAACGTCGACGCCCATTATCTTAATTTCCTGAATAGCTTGTTTGCTTGTCGGCTTGATGGCATCAAAGAACACCACGAAACCAATAATGGAACCATCCAGTGCAATAAAGGATATTGTCTTTCCCTCCTGTTGCTTTTCCTCCGCCCTGTTCTTGAGCGAATCGGAGATAGACATATTGAGCGACTGTAGATGGGAGAGCTTCGTTAGATATAGTTTCTTTCCTTCATAGTTGGCTTCAACCCCCTTACCGGTAATCGAATTGAAGTCATCTACCTTAGCGGCATCAATTCCATTCGATTCGGCAAAGTCCACTGCCGCCTGAGCGAGCGGGTGTTCACTGTGTTTGTTGAGTCCGGCAATCAAGGAAATAATATGTTCCTTTTGATCCTGATCCTCCACGATAACATCCTGAACCGACGGTTTACCTTCCGTGATCGTTCCTGTTTTATCAATGATCAGACAGTCAATTTTATCGAGCTTCTCCAGTGCTTCAGCATTCTTAACCAATACACCTGATTGAGCTCCTTTGCCGACTCCAACCATGACCGACATAGGAGTAGCCAGACCGAGCGCACAAGGACAGGCAATAATCAGAACGGCAATTCCATTCACTAAGGCATAAACATAGGCAGGATTCGGACCGAATAAGATCCAGACGATTGCGGTAATCACGGAGATGATAATCACTGCCGGAACAAAGTAAGCAGAGATCTTATCAGCTAGTTTTTGAATCGGAGCCTGACTTCTGCTTGCCGTGTTAACCATATCAATGATCTGTGATAACAAGGTCTCTGCACCAATTTTTTCTGCTTTCATTACAAATGAAGAAGTGCTGTTGATGGTTCCGGAGGTAACCTTATCGTCCACCACTTTATCAACCGGTAGCGGTTCACCCGTAATCATGGACTCATCGATGGATCCCGAACCCTCTGTGATAACTCCGTCGACCGGAATCTTTTCTCCGGGCTTCACGCGTAATAAATCTCCGACTTCGATCTGATCCAGTTTAATAACTTCTTCCTTACCGTCTACAATTTTTGTGGCTTCATTTGGAGCTAATTTCAGTAGTTCTTTAACTGCAGAGTTTGTTCGACTGTGGGCTCTTGCTTCCAATAACTGTCCCAGCAGAACGAGGGTAAGGATAACCGTTGTAGCCTCAAAGTACATATGAACCGTATCGCTTTTCGTTTTGAATTCATCCGGAAAAACATCCGGAAAAAGCAAACCGGCCACACTAAATAGCCAGGCAACGCCTGAACCGATACCGATTAACGTGAACATATTCAGGTTCCAGCGAACAATGGAACTGTAAGCACGCTGAAAGAACATCCAGGTGGCGTAAAACACAACCGGAATGGACAAGGCGAACTGAATCCAGTTCCAGACATGCATGGGCAACCATTCCAACAGGGGCTTCCCGGGAATCATTTCACTCATGGAGATCAAAAAGATGGGAACGGTGAAGATGACCGCAATCCAGAATTTTTTCAGTAAGCGCTGGTATGTTTTACTCTCGGCTGATTCACCCTCATCGTGTTGGGTTCCGACACCTACCTGTTCAACCAGGTCCATGCCGCACACCGGACAATCACCCGGCTCCGGGTAAGTTTTATCTCCTTCGCAATGCATCGGACAATAATAGACTCCTGTTCCGTTCGACGGTTTTTCTATTTTGTCTTCTTTAACTTCTTCCTCGTGCTCCTCGTGTCCTTCGTGAAAGATCTGATAATTTCCGGCATGTTCCGTTAGTGCCGCTTGCAGTTTATCTAACGAAACGTGTGAAGACATCGTCACTTCTGCGGTGCCGGAAGCAAGATCAACCTGTGCTTCTTCCACTTCGGGAATTGACAACAAAGCCTCTTGAACATGTGAACGACATCCTTCGCACGACATGCCCTTTATGATATATTGATGAACCATAGCATGAAGTTAGGAATTATCGGGGAATGGGGAATGGGGATTTGTTGTGGGAGGGGATTGTGGTATTAGTTTGTAGTATTAAATTAACGCTTGACGTTTCATGAATTCTTGTAATGGCAAGTCAAAAAAGCAATTTGGTTTGGAGGTGTTTTGCGTGAAAGTAAACAGTTGACGGAAAATGATCTGTGTGGTGGTGTAATTGTACTATTAGTAGGATCAATCCTTTTCTAGTATCATTGGAGAAGAGAAAGCATCTCCACAACTGATACAAAGGCCACTTTTAGTTCCCTTCATTATTCTAGCATCATTCTTTATGGTCAACAGGTATGTGCCAAAATTATGATGGTGTTCGTCCTTGGTTTCAGAGTTGAGAATAAGTATGCGACTGGGTGTTATTCTTCCTTGAACTTTTTCTAACTCAGTGATTTTACCATTCGTTGATAAGATAACGTCTCCTTTAACACGATTGGCAAACTGCTTCAGTCTTAGTTTAATAATTTCAGGGTTATTTTGCTCATGTTTTTTTAACCATTCAAGTAATTCTCTATCAGAGACTTTTCCACTCAAAGTATCACTCAGAACCTCATTTTCTGTATCCTGTTCTTCCTCTTCTTCTACTTCATCGTCTTCGACTGCATAATCTGTCCAGTCTGAGCCAGCCTGTTCGAACTCATAGATTCTGTATTCACCCGTAACGTCAGGATAGACTTTTGTAAATAAAAAATTTACTAGAAAACCTAGCTGATATCTGAGCAGATATATTACGGTGGTTGCGGTTAGTGAACTGAGTACTCCAATAATAAAATGCATGTGCTAATTTAATAATTACTAATACCGTTTTACAGTTAGGCCTATGATTTAATGTGGCACATGTGTTTATAGCTCATTTTACTCTTGCTCATCCAATAGTTCATAATCTTCGAGTTCACTATAGATACTGGTTAATTCTGCATTTAATTGTTCAATATATTCCGTACAAACATGTAAATACAAATCCTCTTTATCATCCTCTACTTCAAAATTAAATTTACCTTTTTTCAAATAAGAAATTATTTTATTGAATACAGCTTTTACTTCAATCGGTTTGTCCTCCGTTAATTCAATTTCCAAAGCAATACCGTCACTCATGTGAAGGAGAAGTGATGTTTTTGCCTCTGTTCTAGCTATTGATGCTTTAAGTGTTTCCATATATTTTCCCTCTTTCACCGAAAGCCTGTCTACCACCTTCAAGTGTTTTCATACTTATTTCTTTCCAATCAAGATCCTCTTTTTCTCCAATATTACAGTTTAAATTATTTGAAAAAGGATTACCCGAATAAGTGTAATACCCGTTTGCGTCATGCTCTCTGTATATTGAATTATAGGGTAGTGTTCTAACTGCAATATTAGCATCATGGGTCACAATAATAATTTTTTTACCGCTCTGTGCCCGTTGTTTTAAAAGTGGAACAATTACATCACTTATGTAGTCATTACCTAAACTCTTTTCTGGTTCGTCAATTAGATACATCTCTTTTTCTTCAGATAGTTCGTTGTGCAATAAGACCATTGAGGACTCACCTGTTGAAGGGGTGTAGTGCTCATCGTTTATTGTAAAGTGTCTATAGAATAGCAAAAGATCGTTGATGCTATTAATGGTTTCAGAACCATCTATTTGTTTAAACTCTGTTATTTTCTCAAATAATGAACTTGAGTAAACATGCCTTGCAATCAACACGAATTTAGTTGCAGCATTCTTTTGAGGGCTCTTAGTTGCAGTTTTAACGGGCTGATAATTAGTGTTTACAAATGATCCATTTTGAATCGTCAAATTTGTTTGACAAAATAAATGCCCTTTCTCTCCAAGATTACCTACGTAAGCTACTTCTGGTTCAATTGATTGTGAAATACAAGAATTTATTTTGCTAATATCTCGCTCAATTTCAATTCGGTTACTTGCATAAGCACTAAAACCAGTAGTTGTAGGTTTTTGAGGTTGACCGGTTTTTCTGGCAATCTCTTCAACAAATACAGTGATTAATTGATTAAAAAGAGTAACACTTTTTAGGTCAATGAATTTATTCTGGGAGTCAAGTTTAAGCTTTACATTTATTTTATTGAGAACACTCTTCAGCTCGTTAATTAGCTCTTCACCTACCACTTCTTGCAATGTCTCTTCATTGTCGATGTATTCTAAAAAGTCTTCAAATTCATTATAGATATCTTGAACTTCTTTAAAATCTCTTTCAGGAGAGGATCTATCTTCCTGAGTGTAATTTTTAATCTTCAAGTTTCTAGAAATCCTATTTGTTTCGTCTACTGAAAAATAACGTAAGAAGGAGCTCAGACTTGTCACGTTTTTCTCACTAGCACTTCTCAATCTTCTAATTTCTTCCGCACAATTGTCAATTCCTAATTCGGCACAATTGACATCAAATTCCCGCCCCTTTAAATCAAACACATCCTCTAGTTTCTTTGAATTAGATTCGTAAATATTGTTTTCAAATCCAAGGTCGTTATAATACTTTGATATAGAACGAAGGATTTCTGTTTTGCCAGTCCCTTTTGATCCGAATAAAATATTTATATCATTGAAAATGTCAAGTTCAATCAATTCGGCAATGCCAAATACATTTAACTGCAAGCTTTCTTTCGTTTTCTTGTCGAGGATCGTGTTGATTGTTGCATTGTCTTTTTCGAGAAGCAGACAAAATTGTTCATAAGACTCGACAGGAAGTCTTAAATCAGGTAATGTTTTGGATATTTCTTGGTAATCGTTCCAATTATGCACGTCTGAGCCAAAAATTGAATTATGCCCATGGCTTATAAAAATACCGGCGGAAATAGAATTTGAAGCTTCTTTCATGATTCTATTTTTATTTGAAACGAGACTCGTAAGTCTATCGATGTCTTCATTCAATAAATTCGGAGTTTTACCGAAATAATGGGCGATATAAATTGGATCCAAACTATCAAATGAACTAACTGTTTTTTCAATTGAAATAGTAAAGTTATCTGCGGTTTTTCCTACAAGAAGTTCGTCTATTGTCTCACTAAACTCCTTTGCTCTTTTTGGATTGGAGAGCACTATTAAGTGAGCTTTTCGACCACTTTCGACAATATCTAATTCAATTCCAGGCCAAATTTGACAAGCATCACCTATTTTCTCTTTTATTTCAATGAATTGAGTTAAATCAAAATGGTTGTGGTTAGTGATTGCTAAAATTTTGACATCTGTTAATCTTATGATTTCCTCAAATCTATCAGCATCTATATTCCGATGTTCAGAATCACCTGTCTTACATTTTTTAGTATGAGTATGAATATCAATTTTCATTTAACAGGTCTAATTTTATTATTCCTAAACACAACAAGAGGTTTTATCACCTCTCAATAATCTCAACATCCTTGATTGCCGCTTTTCACTTCAAGTACCTGTGCACCGGTTTGTTCAACCAGTAGCACAAATACAAGAAGGGTGGTTAGATTTAATAGTTTCATGTGTGGTTCTGTTTGCTTAAAAAAGCCTTACAAAGTAGTGAATCACAAAGACTTAGGCAATAGGTGTTTTTACTGATTTTTGCATGTAGCTGGGGAAGTCAAAGAAAAGGCAAGATCATTAGCTGGTCTCCTTCTTTAAATGATTTGGTTTCAACTTTTTGCCTTAAATTGTTTGCGATGTTGGCTTGTTTTCAAATAAAGCATACACTCCTTGCAATTTATCTATTGATATTTTGCTTTAGCTCTTTTACTCAAAACGAATCATCGGAGCGCACCTGGAATTATAGAATAGGAGTTGGTTACCAATTAAATACAGAGACACTTTTAGGCGATGAATCTGGTTGCCCATGTGGTAAAGGGGCATCTTCGTTTTATTCGAAACCAGACTATGTACTTTATGGTCATGATTTTACCATCCAGGGTCTGGCAATTAAAAATAAACTTAGACTGATTGCCTCATTAGGGGTATCACATTGGAGATATAAGATAAATGAGACAAATACAGTTTTGTACCATGAATTTGGATACGGTGATGAGGGTAAAACCACGAGGGATTTCACCTTCTCCGGATCATCAAATTATTTCAAAATCTCATTTGGAGTGGGCTATGATTTAATGGCCTTGGAAAAATTAAGATTGTATCCCAGCATTACGCTGAACCCTGAATTTTTAATTAATCGAACCGAAACAGAAAACTTGATTCATGCTACATACGAAAACTACATTTTAGGCACCTATTCTGAGTCAACGACCTCAGATGTAACTGCTTCTGGATATGTTGGTTTTGATGTCATAAATGGTTCTAACCAAGATGCCAAAATATTACAACTAGAACCAGCCATAAATTTAAACATGGAATATGCACTCAGTACAAAAGTTCATTTATCAATTGGAATAGGTTACCAACTTCAACAAAAGTACCGAGTTAAATTTGTGTCCTGGTACTATAATAACAGAGGGTTTTATGGAAGTTGTTTTCTATTCTACTCGTTGTAATATACAACAGGTTTAACCCAAGCTTCGCTGCGCTTCCTTAAACAGGGATTCTGGTTAGCGGGAATTGCCTTCGGAACTCCCGCCCAGACGAAGTCAAAGAAAAGGCAAGATCATTAGCTGGTCTCTTTCTTTAAATAATTTAGTTTCAACTTTTTACCTTAAATTGTTTGCGATGTTGGCTTGTTTTCAAATAAAGCATACACTCCTTGCAATTTATCTATTGATATTTTGCTTTAGCTCTTTTACTCAAAACGAATCATCTGAGCGCACCTGGAATTATAGAATAGGAGTAGGTTATCAAGTAAATTCTGAAACTCTTTTTGGAGAAGAAGAAGGATATTGCAATTGTGCGAATGGGTTTGCAACAAATTCGAAACCAAACTCAATGCTTATAGGAAATGACGCAGTTTTAGAAATGCAGTTTGCTAAATCCAGGTTGAGAATAAATGCCGATATAGCATATTCTAGTTGGCATTACAATTTTGAAGAAACTCAAATAATATACCGCTATGATAATAGTTTTGGGGTTAAAAGCAAAACAACAAATAATGTTATTTTAAGTGGTAGACTGGATTATTTGAGATTTACCATTGGAGTGGGCTATAATGTTGTCGACAGGGACAAAGTAAAAATCTATCCGATAATTAGCTTGAACCCAGAATTCAAATTGAACAACTCAATTAAAACCAATATTGTTCATTCAACATATGAGAATTATATACAAGGAACAACAACACAAGAATCAAAACCAGAAGCAATTACTGATGAGTTAATTATATTCGACAGGAATAGCTATTCACCATTAATAATGGCATTAGAACCAGGTGTCTCAGCAAGATTTGAATACAACATTAATGAGAAATACTATTTGTCCGCTGGGATTGGATATAAATGGAAATTCAACTATAGAATTGCCTTCAATAGTTGGAATTATTGGAATAAAGGAGGGTATGGAAACATTATTTTGACATATAAATTGCCGAACTAATTTTTTATAAATCGCTCGGTTGAAATCAATTCCTCATTTTGATAAACATATATGATGTATGCACCGTTCGCATAAAACGAAACATTCAAATTGGTATTGACTCCGATAGCAAAGTTCTTGTCGCCAGATCTTAAATACATTAGATCAGTCCTTTCATTTTTACCAATCATATTTTTTGAATAAGACTTCTTGTTCTTCCATAAATATGGGGTAAAACCCTTATCTATTTTCATTCATCCAGGATGCCTATTTTCTCCGTCAAAGTCTATACCATCAACAAATGATGATAGTTGACCCAACACGGCATATGTATTAGGTAGCTCCCGTTGAACCCAGTCGAAACCTAAGGCTACACCTGAAAAAGCTTGTTGCCAAAAAGACCTGTACAGTTCTGGTGTATCGAAAGAACAATTGTTTTCGACTGCTACTGGACCACACTCCTGAAATATTAAGGGGCGCCGCCCCATATTTTACCTTTAGTTTTTCAATGATTTCCGGATACTTTTTCAAGTTTCGAATATATATTGAACTCTTCATGTTTTTAATATGAGTTTCAATTTGTCTGGCTTGATCATATGACAAATCATCCACAGAAAAGTAAACTTTCCAGTCATCCGCTTTTGAGGTAAATGAATTCTTATATTCCTTATTTCGGTGCTGATTTAACCTGACATTCAGATCCTGACAACTTCCGATGTAGAATTTGTTCAGCTTATCCGAATGTAGTATGTAAACTGTAGCCATAGTTGTTAAGATGCAAAAAGCCCCTTCACAAGAAGAGGGTTGGTTATTGGGGCAGAAAGTACCTCCTGACGTCGGTGATTCCCGCCCAGACGAAGTCAAAGTGAAAGGTCATCCACTTCGTGTCTGCTTTTATGTTTCTCTATTCTTTAGCTTCGCTACGCTTCCTTAAAACAGGGATGATGGTTAGCGGGAATTGCCTTCGGAACTCCCGCCCAGACGAAGTCAAAGTGAAAGGTCTGAACCAGAAATTATCTATAGCGGAAAGTACCTCCTGACGTCGGTGATTCCCGCCCAGACGAAGTCAAAGTGAAAGGTCATCCACTTCGTGTCTGCTTTTATGTTTCTCTATTCTTTAGCCGAAGCAAGCTTCGCTACGTCTATAGAAACATAAAAGTCAGGACTATGTCCTGACCTTTCACTTATTAGTACCTGGGGCGGGAATCGAACCCGCACTTCCGAAGAAACTGGATTTTGAATCCAGCGCGTCTACCAATTCCGCCACCCAGGCTTAAAAATTAGTAGGCTGCAAATTTAGCGATTTTCTCGAATTACCAAATAATTTAAACTTAGTTGGGAATTCAACTCAATGATTTTGCCTAACATTGTGTGTATGGCGAAGATTCTGATCAAGAATATTAAAGGTCTTGTCCAGTGTGGTGAAGAGCTACCTGCGATCCGGAAAGGGAAGGAAATGTCCGAATTACCCATATTGGAAAATGCATTTTTAGCATTGGAAGATGGGGTCATTGTTGCCTACGGAAGCATGGATGAGTGGGAAGGAATCTCAGACTGGACCGACCTGGAAGTCATTGATGCCGATGGATGCTTTGTCTTACCGGCCTTTTGTGATTCACATACCCACACCGTTTTTGCGAAATCACGAGAAGAAGAATTTGTTGATCGCATCAAGGGACTTTCCTATGAAGAGATTGCCCTGAAAGGTGGAGGCATTCTTAACTCGGCCAGAAAGCTTCAGGAAATGTCCGAAGAGGATCTTTATCAAGATGCCTTGGCACGAATAGATCGCTTGAAATCGTACGGAACGGGAGCGCTCGAAATTAAATCCGGCTATGGTTTAACGGTTGAAGCAGAATTAAAAATGCTTCGCGTTATCAAGCGTTTAAAGGAAAATGCGGGCATCGCCATTAAAGCGACATTTTTAGGAGCGCATGCATTTCCACCGGAGTATAAAGAAGATCATCAGGGATACGTTGATCTGATCATCAATGAAATGCTTCCGGTCATCGAAAAGGAAGGACTGGCAGATTACATCGATGTCTTTTGCGAGCGAAATTACTTCTCAGTAGATGAAATGGCTGAAATTCTGGCAGCCGGAATTTCAAGAGGTTTGACCCCTAAAGTACACGTGAATCAGTTTTCGGTTCTCGGTGGAATTGAAAAAGCAGTGCAGCTGGGAGCCCTTTCAGTAGATCATTTGGAAGAGTTGGATGATAAAGATATAGAAGCATTGAAAGGATCAAAGACAATGCCCACCGTCCTACCAAGTTGTTCGCACTTTTTGAGTATTCCTTACGGAGATGCGAGAAGGTTGATGCAGAACGATCTTCCTGTCGCACTTGCAAGTGATTTTAATCCGGGATCCACTCCGAGTGGTAATCTAAGTTTTGTTTGGTCGCTTGCCTGTATCAAAATGAAAATGACGCCGGAAGAAGCGCTGAATGCCTTAACAATCAATGGTGCTTATGCGATGGGATTAAGTGATACACATGGCACGATTACTGTTGGCAAGAAGACTCCGGTAATAATTACCAAACCAATACCGAACCTGGCATACATACCGTATTCCTTTGGTGATCAATTGGTCGATCGATTAGTCAATTAAACGGAACAGTATGTCTAACTTTGCAGGAATGAAAACAGTGGCGGCCTTTCTGTTTGTTTCGTTTGTTTCAATTGGTCAGACGATTGACTACGAAAATGAATTATTGTGGGAGATTTCTCGTAAAGGGAGCACCCATAAATCCTATTTATTCGGCACCCTTCATTCCAATGATCGCAGACTTTTCAATTTTTCGGATAGTACTTATTATGCCCTGGATCGTGCAGAGATCATTGCTTTGGAAACGGATGTTTTCTCCATGTTTGATGAATATGACACCAGACGGGAAGACATCAGCTTGAATTATGACAACGAGGGTCAACCCTATACCTCGAGCAAATATTCAACTACTACAGCCTACGGTGACGAGGATGGGATGCCTCAATTCCTGGATGCCTACCTACAACAGTATTGTTTCAATGCAGGTAAGGAGTTTGTTCCGCTCGAGGAAGTTGCGGACCAATTAGGTTTACTCGAAAACGTTGCCATGCCGGACCTATCGCAAATGACGTTGGAATCATTCCTGACTTCGAGAGACGACATGCTTGACTTATATCTCAAGGGAGACATTATAGGGATGGATGAAATGTTGAGACTAAACCTCCGAGTTTATCCGGACCTATACGATCGAATGATCATTGATCGGAATCGCGAGATGGTCAATAACCTCGATTCAATCCTACAACTTCGATCGGTCTTTTGTGCAGTTGGTGCAGGTCACCTTGCAGGAAGAGACGGCATGATCACCTTGTTGAGAAAGAACGGTTATCATGTTCGAAAAGTACTGGCTATCTACAGCGAGGAAAATCTTCCGTACAAGACAAAAGTGAAAGAGGCACGTGTGTATCATTACGTCAATGATACATTGGGTGTGTATGTGGATTTCCCAGGCAAACCTCAGGAGGTATCAGGGGATATGTTCAATTATGATCTGAAGTTGATCTACCGCGAAATGGGACAGGGAAACACCTATGTCGTTGAAATTTATCCGAGGTTAGAATCAATAGGTCTTAGAGATTTAGCGAACGATCTGATCCCCAGTCCATCTGAAAGCCCGATTGAAAAAATCACACTGGATAACGGCGGTGAAGCCTATCAGGGAATAGCCGATTCTTATCCGGAAGGATATTATTGGACAAGGGTGATTATGTCTGAAGCGAACTACATTGTCATCAAAGCATACGGGGGCAATAAGTTCATGAATTCAAAACGGGCATTTCGCTTTTTCGATAAAGTTTGGCTCGATTAATCGCAATTTTCAATTTTAACTTGAGAAAAACTTAGGTATTTCTATCTTTGAGAAAAGCACTTCATGATAGAAAGATCTTTACAGGAACCCCTTGAGAAAAAATTGGCTTCGAGTAAATTATTGCTCGTTCAGGGACCCGATCATTCCGGTAAAGTAACACTCGTAGAAAAGCTGCTTTCAGATGCGAATAAATCCTATCGAATCATCGATTGTAAAACACATAATTCGCCTGAAGAAATTCTTGAAGAAATACGCATTGATTCCGATTATATCATTTTAAATGAGATTCAATTTGCTTCAGGACTGGACACCGTCATGGAAGCGATCCTGTCTGATGAAGTTTCTTCCAGGGTCATTTCAATTTGTTCGTACAAACCTGATCTGGATGAACATTTAATAGAGGCGCTCAAGCATGAAGGCCTGTACTTTGAAGTGTTCCCTCCAACCTTTTATGAGAGCGCACAACATTTCGGAATGACCAATCAGATTGAGCTTCTGGAAGACCGGTTGATCTATGGAAGTTTCCCGCTCGTTCTCGAAGACACAGAAAATGCTGAACTGTTACTGAGAGAAATGATCGCTGAATTTGTATTCCATAAACTCGGGGTGAATGAACGCGTGAATAAAGGAGAAAAAATGTACCGACTTTTACAGTTACTGGCTTTTGAGATCGGCAATCCAATCAGCTATAATGAGTTAGGTGAGCGCTGCGATCTGGACAATGAAACCGTACAACGCTACATTCGCTTGCTGGAAGAATCCTTTATTATTATTACCCTGCCAACGTATCAAACAGGTCAGCGATACGAATTGAAAAAAGCACATTGCTTTTATTTTATGGATAATGGCATTAGAAACGCCTTGATTCAGAACTTCAATAAACCCCTGCTAAGAAATGATATGCAGGCACTTTGGAAAAATTACCTGATTTCGGAAAGAATCAAATGGACAAGAATGAATGGTGGTTCTGCTGAATTTTATTTCTGGCGAACGCATACACGTCAGCAGATTGATTTGATCGAACTGGACGGAGATGAATTGTTTGCCTACAACATGGATTGGGAGAAAAGAAATAAAAACCGAATTCCAGGCTCATTTGAGAAGAGTTATCCAAAGGCGATCACCCGGGTGCTGAATCGCAATACTTTTATGAACTTCTTAACGCGTAAAGTCAGTTGAATTTTGTCGACAAAATAGCGAAGCAAATCAAGGAGGCTGACTTACCCTTACAGCACCTGACTATTGTGCTGCCGTCTCAACGGATGAAGAAATACCTGACAGCGGCCTTATTCAGAGCATATCAAAGACCCTTAATCGCTCCGGAAATAGTAACGATTGATCAATGGGTGAAAGACATCTCTCGTTTGACCGTAATCGATCGGACAAGGGCGCTGATACAGTTATATCAAATCTATCGCGAATCCGGCGGTTCGGAAAAAGCCTCTGAAAGCTTTGATGAATTTCTGGCCTGGGGAGAAATTTTACTGTCTGACTTCAACGAGATTGATCGATATCTGGTCAATGCGAAGGACATCTTCAAGAATCTGGCAGACATTAAGGAAATTGAAGAGTGGAGCTTTGGCGCCGATGAGTTATCCGATGGTCAAAAACGCTTCATGGAGTTTTGGGACAGACTTCCCGGATACTATTTTGAACTCAACAAACGACTGGAGGAAAAAGGTCTGTGTTATTCGGGAAGAGCAGTTAGGTCGATAGCGGAGAACATCAATCTTGCGTTTGAAAAGGATTCGGACAGACGATTCATATTCGCCGGTTTCAATGCGCTATCTCCGGCCGAAACTTCTATTATCAAACAGATAAACCGCATGGGCAGGGGTGAGCCCCTGATCGATGCAGATGAATACTATTATTCAGACGTACAACATGAAGCAGGTGTTTTTCTCAGAAAGCAAATGGAAGATCTCGAAATTGGAAAGCCTTCCTTTCTCGAAAATGAGATGCTCTCCAAAGAGCTTGATATCGACATTATTGAATGTGCGCAAAATACAGGGCAAGTCAAGGTAGCTTCAACCTTGTTAAGTCAAATGAGTCCGGAAGAATTAGATAACACACTTCTTTTACTGGCGGATGAGAGCTTGATCATTTCCATGATCAGAAACTTGCCTAAGAGTATTGAGCGAGCCAATATTACACTTGGATTGCCAATTCGCAACACGGCCATCAGAACCTGGGTGGATTTGATAATAGCGATTCAAGAGAATAAAACGCGTTTTAATACGGCTGCGATCTATCATGTCAATTTGCAATCCTTGTTGAATCATCCCTTTATTGAAGCGTATCTGGATGAAGAGGAGAAGACACTGGTTCGGAACGAGGAAGACAACATCTATCGCTATAACAAGATCTTTATCAATGCATCATCCCTAAAGGTTGGTCCCCAGTTATCAGAGATCATGGATCTTATCACGAGGGACTGGAAAAATGATTGGGTCGAGGCATTAAAATGCATTCGAAAACTCAATTCCATCATTTTTGGAGGATTGGAAAAAGAATTTGCTTTTGAGAAAGCCATTATTGAAGGGTTTGACAAAGGCTTGATCGAGTTTGAGAATATTCTCGCTGAAGGAATTCCGGCATTAAACATGCGAAGCTTCAAACACTTGTTTAATCAGCACTGGCACAATGGAAACATTGCCTATCATGGTAATCCTTTATCCGGACTTCAATTAATGGGAATGCTCGAAACACGTGGGCTGGATTTCAATAATATTATTTGTTTGGGAATGAATGAAGGGAAGCTGCCACCGACGAATCCTGTTCAGACGCTCATCCCAATGGATCTAAGAAGATATTTTAATCTGCCGACACCACGGGAAAAGCAAGGAATTTTTGCGCATCATTTCTATCGTCTGCTTCATCGGGCTGAAAAAGTAACCATCACTTATTGCTCGGCAGAACAGGCGATCGGAGTTACCGAACCCAGTAGGTACTTATTGCAGATCGAAAAAGAACTTTCCAGAATGAACAAGGGGATAAGACTTCACAAAAAGATCTACAATATCGATCTGAAGAAGAAGAAAATGCACTTGTCGATTGAAAAAACGCCTGAAATATTGGATCGACTGGATACAATGTTTGCGGGATCAGCGTCAGCGACTTTGTTGGGTAAATACTTTAATTGCCCACTCGACTTTTACTTCCAATACGTCATGGATTTTGGAGAAGAACAATCTGTTGAAGAAGAAGTAGAGCACAGCACATTCGGGATCTTCGTTCATGGTGTATTGGAAGAATTATACGAACCCTTCGCGATATTCGATAAAGACGGAAACAAACAGTCGGTCAAGAACCTGACTTCATTTGATGTAGAGCAAATGATCAGGAATTATGAATTGATACTGCATCGGAAGTTCCTGGAGTATTTTAAGGATGAAAAAACGTTTAAGACCGGTAAGAATTTGCTTTCCTATCGCATGGCATCCCATATGATTAAGCAATTTCTGAAAGCCGAGATCAAATTTTTATCCGAGCAGCAGGAAGATGTTTATATCGAATCCCTGGAAAGAGAGTATCGTAGCCAAGTCGAAATTCCGGTTGCAGGAGAAACCAAAAAAGTAACCTTGCGAGGATATATCGATCGCATTGATAGAATTGGCGATAAGATTCGTATCGTAGATTATAAGACGGGAAAAGTTGACAAAACAAATGTCACTTTCTTATCAGCACGAACGGAAAATAACATTGAACGTAGTTTGCGCGAACGCAAGCATGTGCTTCAATTGATTCAATATGCGTTTATGTATCACGATGCGCATGGCATTCTGGCGGAACCGAGTATCATATCGTTTGTATCTGGAAAATTCAAGCCTTTCACCTTAAATGCTGCTACGCTCACACTGGATGAATTAGTTAATCAGTTTCCAAAACTGCTTAGTGGGATGTTAGAAGAAATTTACGACGTGAATGTTCCATTCGAACACAAGGCTCAGTATTATTCGTATTGTAAGTACTGCGAATAAAAAAACCTGAAAAGAGCTAATTAAGATTTTTTGGGAGGTAATCTCGAGGTAGAAGCTCTTTTCAGGTACCTGCAAGGAAAATAAAACCAAAATATTGAACAAACCAGAAAGTCAATATTTACTACTAAGACGCAGCCACTTGAAAAAGGGTTGGGTAAATGAATAAAAAAGGCTGATTAATATATAAATCAGCCTTTTCATCGAATATTTTATGGAAGTCTAATACAGAACGAGCTTAAGTGCCGTACGGTAATCTTTGATTTCTTCTCTATTTATTTTGTGCTCAGAACGCTCCAACAGTGTCAATAGGTACAATAGGTTTTCTTTATCCTCTATTTCGATAGGAAATTCATTCCCCTCTTCATCCTCTTCATACTGAGCCTGCACATCGAAAGAGTTGTTGTCAAGCAAGTATTCGTATGTCAGACGAAGAACTTTTGTTACGAGCGGATCTTGCTCTTTCAACGCATACTCGCGAAGTTCTTTGAGATCCTCTACTAGTTTAGCAGCCTTCACCCCGTCTTTTTCAACTTTCTTGATTATGCTCTCTAGTTTCTTATTTGCTTCAGCAAGTTTCATAAATACTTTTCTTTACAATCTCCCTTTTTGTTCAATTGTCTACAAATGTAAACAACTTGAATGAAAAATAAGTGCTTGCCAGAAAACATTAGTGAAAAAAATATCATCGATTATATTTTACTGCAAAGAGAAATGAAACGTTATTTTTGTGCTGAATCGATTGATAAATTCTAGATGAACGTAGTTTTAACAGGTATAGTAACCGGACTTATCCTAAGCTTTATGTTAGGTCCCGTGTTTTTTGTCCTGTTGGAAACGAGCATTAAAAAAGGAGTTAAAGCCGCAATAGCTTTTGATCTGGGGGTACTGCTCAATGATATCTTTTACATTTTAATAGCCATATTTTTTCTGGATCAGGTTTCAGATCTTGCTGAAGGGAGTGACAACTCATTGTTGATGATCATCGGAGGCGGTCTCTTCACCATCTATGGAGTTATTAATTTCTTTAAGAGGGTGAGTGAGACAAAATTAGAAGATGGTCGGTTACAGAAAACGACGGTGACGCATTACTTCCTGTTGTTCATAAAAGGTTTTCTGCTCAACTTAGCTAACCCCTTGATCGTATTCTATTGGTTTTCGATCATGACGATCGGTTATCCGGAAAATGATAGTGCCGCTACTGATGCAGCTAATATAGAAGGCGCGGGTTATAAGATGATCCTTTTTATCGCCTCCATTTTAATTACCTTCTTTTCAATCGATCTACTCAAGATATTTGGCGCGAAAAGATTGAGACCACTTGTGACAAGGAAAAGACTGATAGCATTGAATCGCCTCATTGGAATCGTTTTTGTTGTTTTCGGGGTGTATTTAATGATAAAAGGTACGCATGAGATGTACACAAGTAACATACAGTAATCAAATCGTTATGGTAAGTAAAATTAAAATGGTGAAAATAGGAATCGTTCTAATTGCACTGCTTAGTTTTACGTCATTCGCACAGGAAGTTGAAATAAATAAAGAAAACCTGACCAAACAGGTTACAACCTATTGGGATTTCAATAAAACACAGCCTCAATCAAAAGGTAAATATTATAAAGATCAGCTGGGAGAGACGACAGACCAGCATGGTAAGTGGGTTTACTTTGATCGTCTTGGAGAAATCGAAGAAGTGAGAAATTACTATAAGGGAATGCTGCATGGTGAAGTTGTTATGTACTACCCGAATGGTAAAAAGAGACAGCAAGGATTCTTCAAGTATAACCGTCAGGACAGCGTTTACTATGAGTGGAATGAGTCAGGCGTGTTAGTGGTCGAAGGGGAATATGACATGGGTGAACCTGTCAACACCTGGAAACATTACTATCGGGATGGAAGGCTTAAATCAGAAGAAATAGTAAAAGGTGGAGTGAACTACATGCAGTCTTTTTATCTGCCCGATTCGCTTCACACGCAGACATTAACAGACGGCAACGGCGAAATAGTTACCTATTACACGACCGGAGCTGTTAAAGAGTGGTACAATTATAAAGATGGTCTGAAGGACGGTAAATTTGAAGAGCGTAGTATTTATGGCTACCCTAAAATGAAGGGACAGTACAAAGAGAATAAGCGCTACGGAACCTGGGACTACTATTATTACGGTGGAGAAAAGGAAAAAACCTGCAATTATACCGACGACAAATTAGATGGCGAATACACGTACTTCTATGATTTTGGAGAAGTAAAAGTGAAAGGCCATTACAAAATGGGTCTAAAGGACGGAGAGTGGACCTGGTATACAAACCAGGGAACAAGAGGACAACAAGGGACTTTCAAAGACGATCTTCAACATGGTGACTGGACCTATTGGCATCCAACCGGTCAGATTTCTTATTATGCTCATTATGATGAGGGACTTAGAACAGGTACCTGGACTTATTATTACGTGATTGGCGGCAAGTTTAAAGAAGGAGATTTTAAAAACGATTTGAAGTCAGGCGTTTGGAAAACGTGGTATGAAGATGGCGCATTACTGATGGAGGGCGAGTATGTTGAAGGAAAAGAAAATGGCGAATGGATCAATTATTGGCCGAATGGCACGGTTAAGAATAAAGCAAGCTTCAAAAGCGGTAAGCTGAACGGAAATTGGGAGTCTTATTATCCTAGCGGTAAAGCCAAACTTACTGGGAAATATGATGATGATCTGAAAGTTGGTGAATGGATCGATTACTTTGAGAATGGAAAACCCAGAGATGTTGTAACATACAAGATATTTAAGATCAAATCCAAAATGGATTATAGCATCATGAAGGATCATGTGGTATACGAGAGTAAGAAGCATGGTCATTCCGCATCTTATTCATCAAAAGACTTCAGATTGACAGAAGAAGGAGATTTTAAGGAAGGAGAAAAGCATGGTGAATGGATTGCATACCATCCCGGTGGAAAAGTCCCTGCAGTCATATCACATTACAAAGAAGGGAAACTGGATGGGTCTATGCAGCAGTTCAACAAGCGCGGAAAACTCATGCAGGAAATGGAATACAAAGATGGATTGAAGCACGGTAAATTCGTCATGTACGATAAGCGGGGAAGAGTACTGAAGGAATTAAAATTCGAACACGGTATGCAAGTGATCGAAGGAACCACGAATTCTTCAGGAACGTTTACACCGGGCCGCTAGTTGAATAACTCCTTTGCGTTTGCAGAGAACAGTTTAACGGCAATTGCCAGAAGAATAATTCCAAATGCTTTCTTGATAATAGCCATACCGCCTTCTCCGAGTAATCTTTCTATACGGTTAGTTAGCTTAAGAACAATAAACACCAGAACGACGTTAATAAAAATGGCAATGCTGATGTTGATTTCACTGAATTCTGCGCGAAGTGAAATGATCGATGTCATCGTACCGGCTCCCGCAATAATTGGAAATGCCAGTGGAACAACACTTGCTGTTTTTCCGGATGCCTGATCCTTAAAAAGCTCTATTCCCAGAATCATTTCAAGCGACAAAGCGAATAAGATAAATGAACCGGCAACAGCAAAGGATTCAACGCTCACCCCAAACAAGTCCAGCAATCCTTCTCCCACGATAAGAAATGTAATCATCAACGTGAGAGAGACCAAACTGGCCCGCAAAGGATGGATGTCCCCCGCTTGTTCTTTTACCCGAATAATTAAAGGTATGGTACCTATAATATCAATCACGGCAAAAAGTACAGTAGTTGCTTTAAGTGTTTGTATCAGGTCAATTTGACCTATTATTTCATCCATGCTTTAAAATTGTTTCTTTTACCACTGATGGTAAGTTTTCGTGTTCCAGTCCGTGGATCTTTTGCTGCAGACTTTCAACGGACTCATCAGCGTTAACCGGGCATTTAAACTGGGCGATGATCTCTCCGTCGTCGAAAACTTCATTCACAAAGTGAATCGTAATGCCGGTTTCCGTTTCTCCATTAGCCAAAACTGCCTCGTGTACTTTGGCTCCATACATTCCCTTTCCACCGTATTTGGGTAGTAAAGAGGGGTGCAAATTAATGATTCGATTAGGGTATGCCTGAATCAACTCCCTCGGAATTAATCTCAGATAACCCGCCAGGATGATCCAATCAATCTGAGTCTCCTGACACAGCCTCGTTAGCAATTGTCCGTCTGAAACTTCTTCGTTGGAATAGCAAAGAACCTTAATACCTGCTTCGGATGCAGATTGAACAATAGGCGCATTCTCTTTATTGCTAAGGACAAAAGCCACTTCGAAATCCGCATCGTTCTCAAAATGCCGAATTAAATTCATGGCATTACTCCCTGTTCCGGAGGCAAAAATGGCAAGGCGTTTTTTCTGCATGCCTCAAAGTTAGGAACATTGATTATATTTAGTTCGTTTCACATCAAGATTATTGACTGTTCAAAATGAAAAAGGAATATCCCTTCGTGCCCTACACCAAAGAGACTTATTCTGATGAAGAAATGATCAAGCGATCAAGGTCGTTCTATGAGTGGGCAGATAAAAGGAGGTCGGTTCGGGAGTTTTCATCCAAACCCGTTCCAAGAGAGGTGATAGAAAACATCGTTGCAACGGCTTCAACGGCTCCTTCGGGAGCACACAAACAACCATGGACTTTTTGTTTGGTTTCGAATAAGGAGCTAAAATCCAAGTTGCGAAAATTGGCGGAAGAAGAGGAACGAACATCCTACGACGGCCGAATGAGTGAAGAATGGCTGAAAGATCTGGAACCACTTGGTACGGACTGGGTCAAAGAGTTTATTGACGTAGCACCTTGGATTGTGGTCGTTATGAAAAAAGCGTATGACCTGGATGAAGAAGGAAACAGGAAGAACAACTATTATGTATCAGAGTCTGTTGGACTTGCGTCGGGCTTCTTATTGATGGCTATTCACCATGCCGGATTAGTTGCCTTAACACATACGCCAAGCCCAATGAATTTTATTGCAAAGGCTCTGGAAAGACCAGAAAATGAACGGCCGTTTTTGTTAATACCTGTAGGTTTCCCTGCAGATGAAGTTACAGTGCCGGATTTGAAACGCAAACCATTGGACGAAGTCATTGAATATTATGACTGAATTATTTTGTCTTTTGATAATTTGTGGTTTTCTTTGCGGCTGAATTAACCCTTAAAATAAGAAGAAATGTCTGACATTAAATCAAAAGTAGTATCTATCATTGTAGATAAGTTGGGTGTTGAAGAAGGTGAGGTTACTAATGAAGCAAGCTTCACTAATGATCTTGGAGCTGACTCACTTGACACAGTTGAATTGATCATGGAATTCGAGAAAGAATTTAACATTGCAATTCCAGATGATCAAGCTGAAAATATCCAAACTGTTGGTGACGCGATAGCTTATATCGAAGAGAACGCTAATTAATATTAGGATATAGTTTACAGAACGAAGCGACATGGAATTGAAGAGAGTAGTAATCACTGGTTTGGGTGCATTGACCCCGATCGGGAATACCCTGGACGAGTACTGGAAAGGACTTGTGGACGGTAAAAGTGGTGCAGCTCCGATTACTCATTTCGACGCTTCAAAGTTCAAAACACAATTTGCTTGCGAGGTCAAAGACTTTAATGTCACCGATTTTATCGATAGAAAAGAAGCAAGGAAATTAGACCCATTTTCGCAGTATGCTATGGTTTCAACGGATGAAGCCATAGCAGACGCTGCGCTGATGGAGTCAAACCCTGATTTAGATCGTATAGGTGTAATTTGGGGCTCAGGAATTGGAGGATTAAAGTCATTCCAGGATGAGTGTGAAAACTTTTTCGGCGGAGACGGAACTCCAAAATTTAATCCATTCTTTATTCCAAAAATGATTGCCGATATAGCGGCAGGTCATATTTCAATTAAATACGGATTCAGAGGACCTAACTACGTTACGGTATCGGCATGTGCATCTTCAACGAATGCGCTTATTGATGCCTTCAACTATATTAGGTTGGGGAAAGCTGATGTTATTATCTCAGGAGGATCTGAAGCTGCGGTTAACGAAGTTGGAATGGGAGGTTTCAACGCGTTGAGAGCGCTTTCTACAAGAAACGACGATCCGAAAACAGCATCCAGACCATTCGATGCGGAACGCGATGGTTTTGTTTTAGGAGAAGGATCGGGAGCGTTGATTCTCGAAGAATATGAGCACGCTAAAAAGCGTGGTGCAAAGATCTATGCTGAGGTTATTGGTGGAGGTATGTCCAGTGATGCATATCACATGACCGCACCACATCCGGACGGAATAGGTGCAATGAACACGATGAAATATGCTTTGGAAGATGCGAATCTTTCAGTTGAGGATATTGACTACATCAATGTTCATGGTACATCAACGCCGCTTGGTGATATCGCGGAAGTAAAAGCAATTCAGGGTCTGTTTGGAGACCATGCTTACAAACTGAACATCAGTTCAACAAAGTCCATGACAGGTCACCTATTGGGTGCAGCAGGAGCTATCGAGGCAATTGCATGTGTAATGGCAGTTAAAAATGATATTGTTCCACCAACGATTAATCACTTCAATGATGATCCTGAATTGGATAACGAGTTAAACTTCACGTTTAACAAGGCGCAGGAGAGAGAAGTGAATATTGCAATATCAAACACCTTCGGCTTCGGAGGTCACAATACGAGTTTAATCGTTAAAAAATATAAAGGGTAGTGTTCGCACTTTTCCCATTTCTTTCAAAAAAAAAGTCTAGATATGAACAAGAAGTGATTTTGTTCATGTTAAAGCGTTTTGGCTATCGTCCCAAAAACGTCGCTTATTTCGTTCGTGCACTTACCCATAAATCTTCGTCCAACATTACGAACCTGCCATCTAATGAGCGCCTTGAGTTTTTGGGTGACGCCATTCTTGATGCGGTTGTTGCCGAAATGCTGTTTGCTAAATTTCCGGAAGAAGATGAAGGATACTTAACCAAGATCAAATCGAAGATCGTAAATCGGGGAACACTGGGGATGATCGGACATGAAATGGAAATTCACCGAGTGCTTCAATATAATAAAAGCCGATCAATCAAAATTGAAACGATTGAAGGAAATGCTTTCGAAGCACTCATTGGAGCGATCTACCTCGATGGGGGTCTGCGTAGTGTCGAGAAAAGCGTGAATCACCACATCTTCAGAAAATACGTGGATATCAATCAACTACTGGAAGAAGAAATAGACTTTAAGTCAAAACTGTTCATCTGGAGTCAAAAAAATAGATTGCCATTGGAGTTTGAAGTTGTAACTGAAGAAAATCAAGGGTCAAGCTGGCTTTACACAGTTCGCGTAATGATCAACGAAAAGGAATTCGGTCGTGGGTCGGGAAGTTCTAAAAAACGCGCTGAACAAGCTGCTGCCAAAGAGACCCTGGAGCTGATGGGGGAAGTTTAGTCGCAATTGCCAACCTGGTAGGTCAGACCAAAGGCCAGCTCCGGTTCAAAGCCGAAAAGAATATCATTTGTGGTTTTCGGATTATAATTCGCTTTATCCATTGAATAGTAGTAGGGCGATTTGATACCGTAGTAAAAAGTTGATCTTCCCCCAATACGGATGGTGTGATATAGCTCAGGTATAATTGCCCCTGCAACGTGAGCCTGTTCAATACGCCAGATAAGTATATTGCCAGCTGTCCAATCCTTATAATAAGCGCTTACGATATGCGTAACGAACATGAATCGGTGATTCAAATTAAAACGTATGCCATGCACCACCGAAAACTCATGGTAAGCTCCAATACCGAGGTCAATTCCAATTCCGCGGGTGTTTCCTGAATATTTTACTAATTCGTATACTCCGCTGGTATCTACTCTTGTTAGATCCAGTTTGCTGTAAGGAGAATAATTCCGACTATTAACCACATCTAACGAATCGTATGAATTTGTACCATTGCCATAAAGCCCAAAACAAATACCGCCGGTTAGAAAAAAAGGCTTCTTAATCACCTTCATGTATCGTGCTGTAAAATTGATTGTGTTGAGTCGTGTATTCGCGTCAAAAGATATCCGCTGTTGTGCACTTGTCAATAGAGGGAACAGTAATAGTAAGATGGTCCAAAAAGCTTTCACTCATTAGTTAACGCTGATATTGATCATTTATTGATTGTTTCGCAGATAACCAATGATTTTTTTGAGTAGTTCATCGCTTTGATCCGAACGATATGTGCAATAAAACCGTGAGTAGCCACCATCAATAACAATTCGTCCCTTGCCTAAACTGCCGGATAATATTAACGGAGCATCATTGATCCAGGCTTCAACCGTTAGTCTGGGATCTAGTGGAAAGGCAACGGTTGTTTCCCCGGCGGGAATAGAATCGATCTCGGCCAGACTAAAATTTCCCCCCTCGGAATTGACTTCGGCATTCTTCTCCTCGAACTCTCCATAACTTTCTGTGCTGTAGATCGTTTGGGTCATTTGATTCGCTTCTGATTGAAGTGGCCAGTTATCAGCTCCAAGATACAAGCCCCCACCGTTCTGTACAAAGTCTGTTATTCGATCGATATCGTGATCATTAAGCTGACTGATAGCACCTGAAAAGACGAGCAGACAACAAGTGTTATCAAATGATTCAGGAAGGCTATCCTTTAGATATATAATACTTGAATCCTGAAAGCACACACGGCCGTAGTTGCCTAGCACCAAAGAATTTTGAGTTTGACCATGAGCAAACACAGACACCATACTAAACAATAAGATTAATCGGATCATGTATATTGATACATTTGCTTTTGGATTATGTTCATATTTGTTATCTTACCTTACACTCATAAACTCCATTAATGAAAAACGTGCTCAGAAAGATTGCCCGACCAATCAAATTATTAAGGTCGGTTAATCAATTAGGCTTTCCTGCCGGCCATTTTTACTCTCCGATTAATTCAAAAGCTGAATTAAAGAAACGTGAATCGGAAATCTGGGCGACTCCACAAAGGACCATTAAAGGAATTGATCTGAATGAAGAGGAACAATTGGAATTGCTATCCAGGTTCCGGGATTATTACAAGGATCTGCCTTTTGATGATAAACCGAAAGAAGGACTGAGATATTATTACGACAATGGCGTTTATAGTTATTCAGATGCCATTTTCTTATTCTGCATGATCCGTCATAATAATCCAAAAAGAATTATTGAGGTAGGTTCTGGTTTTAGCTCATCCGTCATGCTCGATACGAATAACCTGTTCTACGATAATTCGATAAAATGCACCTTTATTGAACCCTACCCCGACCGGTTAAATAAATTGTTAAAAGCAAATGAGCAGATAGATTTGATCCAGAAACCGGTACAGGAAGTAGATATCAGCCTTTTCGAAGAACTTGAAGAAGGAGATATATTATTTATTGATTCAACGCATGTGTCAAAAACAGGAAGTGATGTCAATTTTCTTCTTTTTGAAGTATTGCCGGTATTGAAAAAGGGAGTTAAGATCCATTTTCACGACATTTTCTATCCCTTCGAATATCCTAAAGACTGGGTTTTGAATAAAAAGAGAAATTGGAACGAGGATTATATTTTACGTGCATACTTAACGAACTCGACGAAATTCAAAATAATTGCGTTCAGTTCCTTTCTAGGGCAATTTCATAAGGATTGGATAGCTGAGCACATGCCACTTTGTTTAAAGAACAGAGGAGGTAATATCTGGCTTGAGGTCATCGAATAAATTCTTTAGATTCCTTTCGAATCCATCCATATTATTCGTAACTTAAAGTATGGACCACCTACTACTTGGCCGTGACGGTGAGGATATTGCCGTTGGCTATTTACAACGAAAAGGAATGAAAATCCTGGAACGAAACTATCGTTTTGGAAAAGGTGAACTTGATATTGTTTGCGTTGATGGCAAGGAACTGGTCATCGTTGAAGTAAAAACAAGAACAAGTAACATTCATGGAGAACCATATATAGCGGTATCTCGTAAAAAGCAGAAACAGATCATAGCTATTGCAAATCGCTATATATTTTCGAGAAATATAGATTTGGATGTCAGGTTCGATATTGTCTCTGTTATTTTAAATTCCGGAAGTGTATCCGTTGAGCATATTCCAAATGCCTTTGGCCCCTAGCTTGTAAAGGAATCAATAATTTCGGTGTATCTTTGTGGAATAAATTAAGCTCGTGATGAACTCAAGAAACAAAAAAGCAGGATCAAATAATAAAGGGTCCGATAAAAAGACCAGTTCGAAATATGGTCAGTCTAAGAGCCGAAAGGCAACAAAAGCAAAAGGGAAATACATTGATTACAAGGAAAGCCTGAAGAAGGGTGATCCACTTCCAAATTTTAAGGATGACAGCATTCGACTGAACAAATACTTATCAAATGCAGGTATTTGTTCCCGAAGAGAAGCCGATGTTCTTATAAAAACCGGAATTGTAACCGTGAACGACAAAGTCGTTACAGAAATGGGGTATAAGGTAAACCCAGGCGACGTTGTGAAGTATGATGGCGGAACGATTAATGCGGAAACAAAGCAGTACGTTTTGCTGAATAAACCGAAAGGATTTATTACAACGATGGATGATCCACGAGGTAGAAAGACCGTGATGACATTGGTTAATAAGGCCTGTAAAGAAAGAGTGTATCCGGTAGGAAGACTGGACAAAGACACAACAGGATTACTGTTGTTCACGAATGATGGTGACCTTGCCAAAAAGTTGACTCACCCTCGCCATAAAGCATCGAAGATCTATCACGTTTCAGTTGATAAGAAAGTGAGCAAAGAAGATCTTGACAGTTTGTTGAATGGAATTACACTGGAAGATGGAACAACGCGATTTGATAATGCGGAGTACGTGAAAGATGGAAATAGTTATGAGGTCGGAGTGGAATTGCACTCCGGAAAAAATAGAATTGTAAGAAGAACATTTGAGGCGCTTGGTTATAAGGTTATTAAATTGGATCGCGTAGTATTCGCTGGATTGACCAAAAAAGATTTACCTCGCGGTATGTTCAGACACTTGACTGAAAAAGAAGTGGCATTTTTAAAAATGAGTTAATGAAGACCCTCTTAATCCTGCTTATTGGTTTAACGAGTTTTGTGAGCTATTCTCAGCATGCGCCTAAGAAGCAGAAACATTCGACTGCGGCAGGAACCTTATGGGGTTATTGGGGGTATAACCGCAGCGCTTACTCGAAGAGTAATATGCGTTTCGTTGGACCGGGATACGACTTTACGATGAAAGGGGCAGTTGCACATGATAATCCGTCACCCTTTGATGCGACGGTATACTTTAACCCGAAAAAGATCACGATCCCCCAATTCAATGCACGAGTAGGTTATTATTTCCGGAATCACTATGCCATTTCGTTCGGTTATGATCACATGAAATACATTTTTGCTGATAACAACGAGGTATATCTAAGTGGCGAAATTAGTCCTGAGGTTGGTGACACATCCTGGTCAGGTGTTTATAGCGAGGAGCCAATCACGACAGACAGGAATCATTTTCATTACGAAAATTCAGATGGCTTGAATTATTTACGTTTCGAGCTTACTCGCTCTGATCGCTGGTTCACTGTGGGACAGAATGAATGGTTTGCGTTTACGACCAACATAGGAGTGGGACTTGGTAGCTTATTGTCATTTAACGACTTCACATTTGCCGGTAGAAAGAACATGCGCACGATTAGTATGTCGGGTTATGGCCTGTCACTTCATGCTGGTCCCCGATTCGAATTTTTTCGTCACGCCTTTATTCAGACCAATTTTTCCGGTGGGTTCATGCATCAGTTGAAGGTTAGAACAAGACCAAATGACCCCGGATCTTATGCCCGACATGCATACGGCTACGTTTCTTTCGAAACTGTAATCGGGTTTATCTTGTATATCAGACCGAAGAACGGATGTAATACCTGTCCTGAATGGTAATTAAAGTCTGACGAGCTTCCTGGAGGCAATACGATTCTCCTGACTAAATAAGACAACATAATAAATACCTGTCGGCGATTGAATATCAATATTCACCGCATCACCATTGATTTCTTTTATTGATTGAATTCTTCTGCCACTAACATCGTAGACTCCAATCGATGCATCTACAATTGATGCAGGTATTGATACTTGGATCTCTCCTGATGTTGGATTCGGCCAGATCGAAAAACCTATCGTAGATCCGAGGTCATCAATTCCAACTGAAGTAATGGGAATGCAAGCTGAAGTATCCGTACAACTTCCATTTGTCACCGCAACAGCGTAATTACCATTTTGTGTAGCTGTGAATGACTGATCTGTTGCGCCTGCAACGGGTCCATTGTCACAATCGATCCATTGATAAGTTGCTGACGGGTCATTCGCCTGTAATGTGACTTCGTTTATTTGAGTCACTGTATTATCGACATTATCTATTGTAAGCTGGAAATTTATAATACTATCGCCGCCACAAGCATTACTACCATATAAAGTGTCTACATAGTTACCGGAAGTTGTCCATGTGTAGTTTTCACTTGGAGATGTGTACGAATTACAAGCGCTAACAACAACGGTGGACGTGGTTTCCGCACAGTATGAATACTGAATCAAACAAGCGTCTGTTAGACCAGCAGATGTTAAAATAGCTGTTCCTGCGGAAGGGTCGAAATCGGTACTTCCAAGATAAGTCCCGGTAATATAGAGGTTGCCGAAATCATCATTGCTTATGGAAATTCCCGCCTGAGAGGCAGAATCTCCAAATGATTCCACCCACATATGGTCTCCATTACCGTTAAATTTGGTGATAAAAATGTCAGCTAACCCCGCTGATGTAACGGTGTCAATTCCAGTTCCCGGATCAAAATCAACTTGCTCCTCGAAGTTTCCTACTACGAATAGAGATTGGGATTGATCTATGCTAATTCGTCGGGACACATCCGTCGAGTCACCCCCGAAGGTCCTTGTCCATTCAATTTGCCCAACTGAGCTGATCTTCTGAATTACAGCATCCTCTTTTCCGTTGGAAGATCGAAGGTCAATTCCGGTAGTAGGGTCAAAGTCAACGACATCCATGAAGGTACCCGCCATATAAATTTCATCAGCATCATTCACGGTAACATGCTTGCTGCCATCTTCATCTATTCCACCTTCGGTGATCGTCCAGATTGTATTTCCGGCGGAATCCAATTTGGACACAAACATATCTTCAAGTCCGTTAGACGCGTGATTCTCAACACCGGCATTAGGATCAAAATCTACCGTACCGGCAAAACTTCCCGTAATGACAATGTCACTGTTTCCGTCAACAACGAGACTAAGGATTGTTTCCGTGTCTGTACCGCCAAATGTCTTATTCCAAATAAACCCACCGTTTTCATCCAATTTCAAAAGATACATATCCTCAACACCGGTCGAGAATGCACTGGCATCTGCAGGTCCCGGATCAAAATCAACCGAATCCGTAAAATACCCACCTATATAAATGTTATTTAAATCGTCAGATCCCAAAGCAAATCCACGGTCATGATCTGCCCCCCCTATATGGTGTGACCACAAGTAATCCCCATTTGGATCTAGTTTTAATATGAAGATATCCACTTTCGGTATGGGTCCGAAGGAAGAGTAACTGACTGTTCCGGCTCCCGGATCAAAATCAGCTGTTCCGACAAAGTTTCCTGTAATATAAATGTTGTCTGCGTCATCAACATGAACTGCACGTGCAACATCGTCGAAGTTTCCCCCGACACTTCTTACCCAAATTAAATTTCCAAAGGGGTCTATCTTTTTGATATACGTATCGTAATAACCTAGTGAAGTAAAATTTTGTACCCCTGCACCCGGATCCATATCCACTGTGCCACGGTAATTTCCCACTTCGATCACATTTCCACTATTGTCCAGACATAAGGCCATTGTCCGATCCAATTCAACGGAACCAGTATTGGCACCCCATTCATAGTTAATGTTTTGCGCATACAAAGAAGTTGCAGGCAATAAAATAACTGAGAGCAATTTGATTAAATGAGTTTTCATGAGAAGCAATAATTCGATTAGACTTGTTAAGATACAATTTTTAACAATATGTGCGAATTGTTTTGTCGTTCTCTATTCGTCACGTACACTAGGCCTGAAATCGATTTTATAATAGAAGATCGGCAGAAAACCAAGTTGATACTTTTCTGCGGTTGGTTCCTGGCTTGGATCAAAAAGGTTCGGAGAATATGCCAGACTAAGCAGATTTTGTTGTCCTGTAACATTTACCAGGTCTAAACCTATTTCGTGTGTTACTTTCTTAGCATTGTACTTCCATCCAATTTTCGCGTCTACCCGGAAGTAATCCTGGAATTGACGCTCGTTGAATAGCGAATCTCTGTAAATAATTTCCTGTAAAGCATTGGATGCAGCAGTATCAACATATCCGTATCGTTTACCACCTGCCATGGTAATCTTAACACCTAATGATATCGTGCTCTTTTCACCCAGTTTAAACTCTTTCCCAGCTAAGCCGTTGACAATATAAGTTCCGTTGTAAGATGTGTTTCTTTGAATTCCGTCAGATCCTGTGTATTTGGAATCGAACAAGGTTCCTGAGATCAAAAAGAAGAATGATTTGTCAAAATACTTCTGGAGTGTCAGTTCTACCCCATAATTAACTCCCGTCCCTGTATTCTCAAGAGAATCCGGGAAGAAACGTTGAAAACCGCTTCCCATATTAATCAATGAGAAAGAAGATGGTTCAACGGTAACCGGGATATCGTAAAGTGATTGATAATACGATTCAATTTTTAAGTTGAGCATTTTCTTAAATGCCTTTTCATATCCAAGGCCCGTGTGGATACTTCGTGAGAAGCCCATGTCCTCGTTGTGAAGAATCTTATTCCCAAGGGAATCATACTTGTGATAGAAATAGGTATACATTGGCTGTGTCATACTGTGCATGCCGGCCCCGGCGAAAATAGCCTGATTATTCTTCATTCGAAGCTTCCAGCCTATACGAGGTTCTGCAGGACTTAGACTGTTACCTTGTGTAAAGTATTGACTGTGTAGCCCGGCCGTGAAGTCCATGTTTTCTGTCATTCTCCATTTCCACTGAAAGAAAGGTTGAACGAGAACGGCATTACCTTGATAATCCCATCTCTTCACAAAAACTCCCGGAGTAAATATGTCCTGTAAGACAGAATCAACCATGTCGAATGTAAACAAGTCTATATTGATTCCCGTTTTGATCAGGTGTGTTTTTGTCACCTTCTTTTTAAGGCTAAAAAACGCTGAGGTTTTCATGATCTCATATGAGTAGTCCTGAAGATGATAGATAGAATCTATGTTGATAGAAGAGTCTGCGAAATTGGGCGATCGCAATATGTAATCGTGATGTGTATGTTGCTCTTCGTATGAATGCGCTAGTGTCGCCGTGACAAATGTTTTTTCATTCACCGGCTTTTTAAAGGTTAAACCTCCCACTGCCATGGAAGTTCCGAAATATTGATTCCGGTCTCCTTCACCATATAATTCCTGTGCATCCGGATCGTTTTCAAGGATGTCGGAAATAACGATTGAAATTTTACTTTTTCCGCCAATTCCCCACAACGCAATCGTACCTCCTTTTTTTAATGGCCAGTTCATTTTTAAAGCGCCATCTCCATAGACGGGCACCGCATCAGTACCAAAATTAACACCCATAGCTTGAAACAGACTCAAAGTAGAATAGCGCCCCATTGCTAAATAGCTGGACTTACTTTCTTTATTCATCGGACCCTCGCCCATGAATTCCGTTCCTAAAAACCCGAATTGACCGGTAAACTCATGTCGGTTGTTGTTTCCGTTTCGCAGATTCAGATCAAAAACCCCTGATGTCGAGTTTCCATATTCCGCCGGAAAGGCACTCATAAAGAAATCGGAGTTAGCGAGAATCTTATTATTTAAAATTGAAACAGGACCTCCCGTACTTCCCGATATAGCAAAGTGCGATGGGTTAGGAATGTCAATTCCTTCGACTTTCCAAACAACTCCCAATGGAGAGTTTCCTCGCACTACAATATCATTTCTCGAATCGTCTGCTCCTCCAACACCAGCAAAGTTAGAAGCCATTCTGGCAGGATCAGACCTTGAACCCGGATAACGATCGGTTTCTGATACACTAAATTTTTGAGCTGATATCAATGCCATGTCATTGAGAACCTCGCCTTTCTTTCTTGCCGTAACTACAACCTCCTTCTGTTCTACAAAGCTTTCCTGCATGGGAACCTTAACAATAACCTCTTTACCCGAAGTTACCTCGATCGTTAAGGTTTTGTTGTCATAGGTCATATATGTGGCGACCAACTGGTGCTTTCCAACAGGTACGTTCTCAATTCTGAAGTTTCCATCCAAATCTGATATGGCGCGCAGTTTAAGCGTGCTGTCGTTGGTGAAGACTTGTACTTTCACGCCTGTTATCGGGAATTGTGTTTCAGAATCTACAGTTGTACCTCTTACGACTTGTGTTATTTGAGCGAAGGAATTAGTGGTCAGTATAAGCGCGAGGCTTAAGGTGAATAGGTGTTTCATGTTCCATAATTAGTAAACCTAATAAAAGCGCGTTTCTATCACTTTTTTTCATTCATCATTTCTTGATATTCCTCCTTCGTCCACTCTTTTTTATAGACCCGCGTGAAGTCAATGTAATTCAGTGAATTGAAATGGAAGTTCCTCACGTAAGACTGGATAATCTCAATATCTCCTGTATACCATAGCGGAATAATAGGAGGGTCTTTCATCAGTTCAACTTCCGCTTTTGCGAAGTACATCATCTGATCAGACATTTTTTTCGAATCAATGGCCTGTTCATAATAGTTATCAAAAGCCGGGTTTTTGTACCGCGATTTATTTACGGTTGAAGGCTTTGATGGATCATCGGGCACGTTCTTGCCATAAAAATTTGACAGGAACGACTCCGGACTGGGGTAATCGGCACTCCAGCCTAATCGAAATATATCACCATTCCCATTTTCGCCATCTTCGATTAGTTGTTCGAAGGTTGAACCATCAATATTTACATTAATTCTCAGTACATTATAAATCTGCTTCGAAAACTCATCGGCAACAGCAGAATGAATGTCGTTGATATTGTATCTCAATTGAACTGTACCAAAGCCCTCTCCATTTGGATAACCCGCTTGGGCAAGAAGTTCTCTCGCTTTTTCAGGATCGTAACTATATCCCACTTCGTAGATACTTTTGAAATCATATCCCTTAAGTGCTTTCGCGATAGGTGGTGTTATTCCGTAGTTCCCTAAATCGTAGAATTGATTTCGTAAGATTTCTCTACCGATAGTCTCCTTATCTACTGCATAGCTAAAGGCTTTTCTGACCAGCGGATCCTGAAAGCGCTCGTCTTTTAGATTGAAGAAATAGTAGTTTGTTTCCAGTAAAGGATTGTTTTCCAGGATTAATTTAGGAGGTTTCGAATTGAAATCTTCCATCTTGCCTTCCAGCATTCTGGTAATACGAGATGTTGGAAGCCCTATGATCAGATCAATTTCTCCGTCTTCAAATAAGGCCAACTGCTCCATCTTTCTGCTTTGGAAGAGAAAGACTAAACTATCCAGATAGGGCAGTGCATTTCCTTCGTCATCTTTCAGATAGTAATTCTGATTCTTTAGCAAGATTAAGGATGGTTGATCACCTGAAACATATTCATGGTAAACAAATGGCCCTGTTCCGATCACATCGGTTTCATTATTTGCGTCTACCACCTTTTTTGAAATAATGGCAGCTGTTACATTTCCTAGTTTGTAAAGGAAATTGTGGTCATCGTATAACAATTCGATGATAATTTTATTTCCGTCAACCTGAATCCCGCTGATCTTATCTGTCTTTCCTTCATAGTAGTCATCTGCTCCCTTCACCAGTGATTTGCAAACCATATTGTACATGTCGGTCGCCTCTCCTTTTTCATTTGGCTTGCAGCCAAGTTCAAAAGTATATAACACGTCCTCAGGGGTTAATTTTCGATCCTCCATCGAACCAAATGTTTCGTGCTCGTGGAAATATACATCGTCGCGGAGTGTGAACGTATATACCATTCCGTCATCGGAAACCGACCATTCCGAGGCAACTTTGGGAATGATTTTTGTCGTTTTGGGATCGAAGCCTACCAGCCCTTCAACGATTTGTTCCAGAACGGACGCAGAGTAATAATCAGACACTTCTCTGGGGATGTAGGTAGATGGTTCGTTTTCCAGTGCCATTGTGAATGTACCACCACTATATTCGAACTGCTTTACGTTATTCCCACTACAGGAAAGTAAAACAAAAATCAGTGAAAAAATGATTGGTGCGGTCCTCTTCAAATCTAACTCCAAATTAGTATTGTTACAAGGATAATAAAAATCTGAAAAACAAGGCTCAAAGTATTAGATAAAGCGCCGCTTAAATGATTATATGTACCTCATTCATGAATATATTTCGCTTATTATACAACATTTTGTTAAATAATTCTTCGCGAATCAGGGGGTTAAACTAAAAAAGGTTTTATATTTGTACGTTGATAAGAACTAGAGATGTATAATTTTTGTGTTTCAAACTGAAAAGGGGGACGCACTATTACACTGACAATTGATGAAAAATTTAATAGCACTACTAGCATTTGGACTGCTTACTTTCGCGTCTTATGCTGCGCTGTCAGTAGAAGGTACTTACCAGGGCAAGAACCTATACGTTCAGAATCCGATGGATGATGAAGGATTTGGGTACTGCGCTACCAAGGTGACTGTAAATGGAGATATCATGCCTGGCGGAACTAGCGTCGGTGCATTCGAGATTGATTTTGCTTTATTTAATATCGAAATCGGCGAACCGGTTTTTATTGTTATTGAGCATCATGATGGATGTAAGCCTAAGATATTAAACCCGGAAGTACTTCTACCAAGATCAACTTTTAATGTAATTAACATGGAAATTTCTCCTGATGGAAAGTTGAAGTGGACTACTAAAGATGAGCAAGGAAAGCTTCCTTTTATCGTTGAACAATATCGTTGGAACAAATGGGTTTCTGTAGGAGAAGTTCAAGGAAAAGGTGGAGGAGCAGAAAACTCGTATGAGTTCACAATTAGCCCGCACTCTGGAGAAAACACGGTTAGAATTGTTCAAATTGACCACTCAGGAACAAAAAGACCTTCGAAAGAAGTTAAGTTTACGTCTACTGTTCCTGCGATCTCGAAAAAACCAGCTAAGGTTAAAGATGAGATCAAATTCGAAGCAGGTGGTCAACCAATCGAAACAAGATATGAGATTTATGACGCTTACGGTAATATCGTAAAGAAAGGAGTTGGTTCTTCTGTTAACTGTACGAATTTACTGAGAGGTGTTTATTACATAAACTTCGATAACGTAAACGAGAAGTTTATTAAAAACTAATACGAATTTAATTCTAAGCCCTGCTTCGCTGAAGCGGGGCTTTTTTTTGCCATGATTAAACGGATTGAACATTTAGGGATTGCAGTTGAGAGCATTGAGGAATCATTGCCTGTATTCGAAACATTGTTCGATAAAAGCTCATACAAGACTGAGATTGTTGAATCAGAGTTTGTTCGAACCGCATTCCTCCAGGTTGGCGAATCAAAGATTGAATTAGTGGAGGCGACCGATCCCAACTCGGCCATTGCCAAATACCTTTCGAAAAACAAACAGGGCTTTCATCACGTGGCGTTTGAAGTCGACGATTTAGAAAGTGAGCTTTCTCGTCTCGCGGATAAAGGCTTTGAGTTGATCCATGCAACGCCAAAAGATGGAGCAGACAATAAACGTATTGCATTTCTTCATCCTAAATCAACAGCAGGACTGCTCGTAGAACTCTGTCAGGAAAAAAGGGAGTAAAGGTCTTGCTGATTTTCTAAATGAAAGGTCTGCAAACCGTATTTTTTGGCTCCTTCGATGTGCTGAATTGAATCATCTATGAATAGCGTTTTCTCCTTATCGAGTCCTTGTTCGGTGCAGACCAGGTCAAATGCACTGGAAGCAGGTTTGCGCGTGTGAATCTCGTGTGATAGGTAAACCTTGTCGAAATATGAGCTAAATGGTTCAGGTGCTACAATCTCCCACTTCTTTAAAGCGATTGGTATATGTATTGCATTGGTATTGCTCAGGAGAAATAATTTTAGCCCCTGTTCTTTTAATCGATCTAAAAGCGTAATACTCTCCGGAGGGACCTCACCTATCATGGCGTTCCAGGCCGACACGATTTGGTTGGGGGTAGTACCCGGTGGTAAATAGTCCAATAATGCATTGACAAAGCGCTGAGATGAAATCTGACCCGTTTCAAAGCGATCAAATAGATCACTTTGTACTGCCTTACTGTAGAGTTCTTCAAAATGCTCAACTCCGAGTTTCTGAAAGGCAATAACCGTTGCGTCGTAATCAATGTTGATTAATACGCCGCCGAAATCAAAGATGACTGCTTCGGGTTTGAAATCCATAGTTGTAAAAATAAAAAAGGGGGAGCAATAAACTCCCCCTTATTAATCATTTATATGGTACTACTTCGTAAGTCTAAGTTCTAAACTGAAATCGATAACTGACTTTACACCTGGTTTTCCTGTACTTTCTTTCGGTTCAGTCAAATAAGGCATCTTTGCGTCAGCAAAGTCAACAGAAAAGTCACCCTCCATAGTAAGCTCATCTCCATTTTGTTTGATCTCGACAGGAATTTCCTTGGTAATTTCAACACCTCTAACATTAATGACTGTATAGAGTTTACCATCCTTATAAGCACCGGTGTTAACTGTTACATTGGGATACTTGTCGAAAAAGAGAATGGTCGTATCCATCAGGTGTTCCTTCAAAGAGGCTTTTTTATTGTCCGGTAACCCTTCCGTTGTCGGCGAAATTGATGCGATATCGATAATGAACTCTCCTTCTTTAACCTCGTCTTCCACCATCGTTAATGATCCGGATGAAAAGGAAAGTGTTCCATCGTGAGCGTGTTCAGCATTTTCTTCTCCATGCCAATTAAGAACACTGTTTTCTGTGTCAAGAGTATACGTTACTTCTGTAACCTCTTCTGCTTCGGGTTGGTCACTGCCGCACGATGCGAGAGCGATAAGCATAATGCTTAATGGGATAATAATTTTATTCTTCATTTTCTTCAATTTTTTACAAATATACAAAAATAAATACCATGGTAAATAAATCTGAGAAATTTATGCGATTTCGTTCTATACTTTTGATTATCTTCGATTCGTATGAAGCTCTATATTGATTCTGAAAGCTATATTGACACGGATAATCCAATGGATATTTCCATGCCTTTATCCAATTCAGATCGAAATCCTCGTGCCTGGTATGTGGATCCGCCAAGGTTTGAACCGGTTAGGACAGAACATTACATTGGATCCGTCAGAGAGGGAGGGAATGTAAACTTCAGAAACATATTCTTCAACCCGCATGGTCATGGTACGCATACAGAGTGCCTGGGTCATATAACGGAGGAAATACATTCAGTGAATGATGTATTAACGAACTTTTTTCATAAAGCACGCCTTGTGTCGATTTTACCAAAGCGTAAGGAAGCTGCGGATGGCAAGATAGATTTTGTCATAACAGTGGATCAGCTTGAGAGTTTGAGTATCGATACAAAAGCTTTAGTGATCAGAACTCTTCCGAATGATGGTTCGAAGCTGCATAAGAACTACTCAAATACAAACCCTCCATATATGGATGTTGCTTGCGCCTCTTACTTGATTGAAAAAGGTGTAGAACATTTACTTCTCGATCTGCCTTCCGTAGACCGTGAAAGTGACAATGGCGAGTTGGTCTTTCATCATGCTTTTTGGGAAGTACCTGAGAAACCAAATTTTAAAAGAACAATTACCGAATTGATCTTTGTCGACAATAAGATTCAGGATGGTGTATACCTAATGAATATTCAAATGGCTTCATTTGAGAATGATGCTTCTCCCAGCCGCCCGGTCTTGTACAAAATTGAGGGCAAAAAATAAAGAGTTGATATCGGATACCAACTCTTTATTAACGCAGTAGTAAGTTAAATTCTTGTAGTAGTGTATTTTAACAACAACATCTTCGTAGTCGAAGATTAAACCTAAAATAAACTAGAAATAAAATAATCAGGTATTTTCTTTAAGCTTGTTAAAGCTTTGTATACAGAATTAATAAGAACTGTTATACTCTTTAATCAAACTAGAAAATGAAACTGCCTCTCCAAGCAGTAATTTTCTGTATTTCAAAGCGAAACTCAAAGAAAATAACCTGATCTTTCTCCTTATTTCTTAACTCAAGAATAAGAATAATGTATGACAATATTTAAGTAAATGAATATTGACGCTATTCGATTGAATAAAATAGGGGTTTCGTCGATTTTTTATTTTAGATGTTTTCCAGACACTGGAAAAAGAGCTCTCTTTTAGCCGGTGACAAAGGCACTTCAGAGCCATCCTTCATCACAACAGCACCACCATTTTTCTTATCATATCGATCGACATAATCGATATTTACAAGGTGTGATTGTTGAACGCGCAGGAAGTTATGAGCTGATAATAAAGTTTCGTATTCCTTGAGCGTTTTAGACACGAGTATTTTTTTTCCTCCGTTCAAAAAGAAAGAGGTATAATTTCGATCAGCTTCGCAACGAATGATCTCATCCAGATCAACTACGTGTACGCTTTCCTGTGTCTTTAATACAAGTCGTCTTTTCTCGTTTGGATTGATGTTTTTCTGAAGGGCATCGAATTGCGAGTTTTCTTTTCGACTGTCAACTTGCTCCAATGCTTTTTCCAGAGCGGCCTTCAATTCTGCTGTGTCGACTGGCTTAAGTAAGTAGTCCAGTGCACTGAACTTGATCGCCTTTATTGCAAACTCTTCATGAGCAGTAATAAAGATCACTTCGAAATCTTTATTCTCGATAGATCTGATTACATCGAAGCCTGTACCATCAGGCATTTGAATGTCCAGGAATACAATATCAGGTTGGTGCTTCTTTATTGCTTTGATAGCAGATTGAACATTCTCACCTTCCGGTATAGTCACTACGTCGAAACCAAACGAATCGATCATTTTAGCGATCAAGTCTCTCGTTCTGTTTTCGTCATCGATGATTAGGATCTTTTTCATAATGTTAGATTAATGGTTTTGTGGCGATAGTGTATGGTAACGAAATTAACACTTTTGTTCCAGTTTTCAATTTCTTGTCATAATCTTCTACCAGAAGGTAACCTTCGGTGTGACTTTTCCTGTTGATCGTGTCAATTCGCTGTCTTGTAATATCCATTGCCATACTCTTATGAGCCGAACTCTTTTTCATAGCGCGTGATGCATCTCGACCAATACCATTATCGACAATGGTAATGTGAAGCATGTTCTTTTGCTTCGTAAACGTCACATTGATAAAGCCACCCTCGATTGTGTGAAGCTGTCCATGCTCGATCGCATTCTCAATAAATGGCTGGGTAATCATCGGGGGCAATATGGCCGATTCATCGAAGAGTGCATCATCGGCTGTAATTTCGAAGTCGAATCGGTCCTGAAATCGTAGTTTCTGTATTTGTAAGTACTTATTCAGAATTTCAATTTCTGTTTCAATGGGGATGTACTCTTTAGGTGAGTTCTCCAAAATAAGCCTCATCAACCTGGAAAAATTCACCAGGAACTTGGACGAGTTAACCGTATCGTTTTCGAATATATAACTCTGTATTACCGACATCGCATTGAAGACAAAATGCGGATTCATCTGTGATCTCAATAATTTCTGCGACATCTCCGCTTCGTGCTGCTGCTGACGAATATTTGTTTGATTCCATCGATAGAACAGGATTACACCTCCAAGAATAATAATGATGATGAATCCGACAATGAAATACCACTGAAAGTTATTTCGCAGTTGACTATTCTCCAGTTTAGTTGCCGTAAGCGTTCGTTCCTGTTGTTGTCTTCGGAGTGAGTCGGCCTGCTGCGTAATGAGTCTTTCCCGTTGCTCCGCGCGATATGATTCAGTTAGTTCAGCAATCTTGGTCGCGGTCTGTAACATCGTATTACTGTCCAGATAATTCACATAAAGCTCCAAGTACTCCAGTGATTTTTGTGTATTGTTCAGTTCCTTGTAGACGTCTGCCATCACGCGATAGGTGTGGTAGATCTGATTTTTAGCTCCGTATACTTCACGAATCTCGACAGACCTTTTAAGGTAGTTCAAAGCATTATTATATCGCTTTTGTTCTTTGAAGACAGTACCCACATTGTGATATACGTGGGCAATTTTTTCCTTGTTATTATTGACCTCATAATAGATCAATGCCAGGTTGAAGTTAGAAGATGCTTTGGCATACATCTTCTTCTCCTTGTAGATCATACCCAGAATATTGTGTGCTTCTCCGAGTCCATTATTATCATTTAATTCTGTTAGGTATTCAATAGCGCGTTCGGCGTTTTGAATAGCATTATCGAGGTTTTTCTTTTTTAACTGAACTGCTGCCAAGTTCGACAGAGCCAGGGCAATTTGACGCATGTCGTGAATGGCACTGGCGTATTCATAAGATTCATTGAATGTCCTTTCGGCCTCATCAAGGTTGTTGATCTCCAGTTGAGATTGACCCATTTCCCGTTTAATCTTTGCCAGTAAATGCTTGTCTCTTACTTGTTCTGCAATCCTTCGGGCTAACGTGTTTTTTGCCACACTTAATTCAAGCTGTCCGAAGAAGTCATATATCCTTGCTTGTGTGTTCAGAGCGATCGCTGCGTAACTGCGATCATTAATGCGCCTCGCCGTTGTAATAGCTTTTTTCATATATGCTAATGCAGAGTCCTTCTTGCTGTTATACATGAAATTCAGAGCGATGTATTGAAGTGCTTCGAACGTATATTCTTTTGATTGCAGCTGCTTAGCAAACAAGTAAGATTTCTTCAGGTAAAAATCAGCAGTTTCAAACTCCTGCATGTAGCTGTGGTAATATCCCAGGTGTCGAAATATCTTGAATTCCACATCTTTCGAATCGAGAATGTTCAGATAGGGTTGACATTCCAGAATTGTGTTGTGGTATTCTTCCAGGTTTCCCACTAATAAAGAGACTTCGGCAAAGTAAAATAAGGCGCTGAAACGGATGGAATCATCGAGGATGTGGCTGTCTTGCAACAGGACATGTCTTATAGAATCAGCTTTCCGGATATTATTCTCTTTATAATACTCCGCAAGCGACATCATCCGGCTGAATTTCTTCCTGGGATTTTTTTCGGACTCAATAGACTGCAACATCTGCTCCTCATGCGAAACCTGCGCATGAAGATTAAGGCTTAGTATGAATAGTCCCAGATAAAAGACTTTATGTAAAAAAGGCAATTTCATCCCTGTTAGTAAAAATAAGCATTATTTGAGTAGAAATTGCATTCTGAAACCTGAGGCGAAACCTAGTATATCTGCCTCAATTCGCTATCTTTGCCCGAATAGAATTTGAAAGATAAAGGATGGATTATAACTTCCGTGAGATAGAAGCCAAATGGCGTACATTCTGGGCAGAGAATAAAACTTTCCGCGCAGAAGATCATTCTGAAAAGCCAAAATACTACGTTTTGGATATGTTTCCGTACCCATCAGGTGCAGGACTCCACGTAGGACATCCACTCGGTTATATTGCTTCTGATATCTACTCAAGATATAAGCGACTAAAGGGATTCAATGTGCTTCACCCGATGGGTTACGATTCTTTTGGATTGCCTGCTGAACAGTATGCGATTCAGACGGGACAGCATCCCCGAATAACGACCGAACAGAATATAGCCCGTTACCGGGATCAGCTGGATAAGATCGGATTTTCATTTGACTGGGAAAGAGAAGTGAGAACCTCGTCTCCGGAATATTACAAATGGACCCAATGGATCTTTAAGCAGCTATATAATGCCTATTACGATAATCAAACGGACAAGGCAGAACCAATCGAAAAGCTAATCGCCACTTTTGAAAATGAAGGAAATACCGCTATTGATGCATGCACCGATTTTGAGGAAGTATTTTCCGCGGATGACTGGAAAGGATATTCGGAAGAAAAGCAAAATTCAATTTTACAGGAATATCGCTTGACCTACCTGGCTGATAGTTGGGTGAACTGGTGTCCTGGATTGGGAACCGTGCTGGCAAACGACGAAGTAGTCAACGGGGTTTCAGAACGTGAAGGGCATCCGGTTGAGCAGAAGCTGATGCGTCAGTGGTCCATGCGTATTAAAGCGTATGCAGAACGATTGTTAACGGGTCTCGATAAAATAGACTGGTCTGATTCAATCAAGGATCAACAGCGAAACTGGATCGGAAAATCAAGAGGTGCATCTGTGCGGTTCGAAGTGGATGGATTCGATAAAAAGATCGAAGTTTTCACAACACGCCCTGATACGATCTACGGAGTTTCTTTCATGGTGCTAGCGCCGGAGCATCCATTTGTGGATGAGATCACAACGGACGAATTTGCATCTAATGTAGCAGAATACAAGCGTCAGGCATCATTGAAATCGGAGAGAGATCGTCAATCTGACGTGAAAAATATTACCGGACAAAACACAGGAGCATTTGCCATTCATCCATTCTCAGGAGAAAAAGTTCCGATCTGGATCGGCGATTATGTGTTAGCTTCTTATGGTACAGGAGCAGTAATGGCCGTGCCATGTGGTGATCAACGCGACTGGGATTTTGCTAAGCACTTCGGAATTGAGATCAAGAATATTTTCAAGGATATCGATATTTCAGAAGAAGCTTACACGGAGAAAGATGCTGTAATTGCCAACTCTGATTTCCTGAATGACATGCCTGCGAACAAGGCGATCAAAACGGCCATCTATGAAATAGAACAGCGTGGAATCGGTAAGGGAAAGACACAGTACAGACTTCGTGATGCCGTATTCAGCAGACAGCGTTACTGGGGAGAACCTTTCCCGGTTTATTATAAAGGAGAAACTCCTTATTTGGTTTCCGATGAAGATCTGCCGATTACACTTCCTGAGGTAGATAAGTACCTGCCTACTGAAGATGGCGAGCCACCTTTAGCAAGAGCCAAAAAAGAAGACTGGAATCACTTCGAAGGAGATCGAATGGAGTACAATACCATGCCTGGTTGGGCAGGAAGCTCGTGGTATTTCCTTCGCTACATGGATCCTAAGAATGATGATGAGTTTGTAGCCAGAGACAAAGTGGATTATTGGAACAATGTGGATCTTTACATTGGTGGATCAGAACACGCAACCGGTCACTTGTTGTATGCTCGTTTCTGGACCAAGTTCCTATATGATATGGGATATATACCGTTTGATGAACCCTTCCAGAAGATGATCAACCAGGGGATGATCCTGGGGAATAGTGCTTTTCATAAAGTGGTAGATATTTCGGTAAAGGTGGAATATCTTAGTCACGGAGGTGATGATTCTGAAGTGACCGTGAATGTTCCTATGAACTACCAATTTCTTCCAATGGAAGAAGAGTTAGATTCTGATGGCATGTTTATCTTCGACGTTTTATCGATTGAGGGTGATGCAAACTCTAATCTGCTAGTTAAACGAGTATTGTCTGACGCTAAGAATTTGAATGAAGGGTACGAGTTAAAATCATTTCATCTAAAAGAACTTAACGTAAACTTTACTCCCACTTTAAAAAGAATTCCTGTTAACTGTATTGATAAAAATGATGATATCATACTAAAGGAACTTCAAAATAATGAGTTTTATTCGAATATGATTGCTACTTCTGAAGATAACACTAAATATCATTGTTTAAGGGAAGTAGAAAAAATGTCCAAATCGAAGTTGAATGTGGAAACACCTGATTATATAGTCGATAAGTTCGGAGCGGATACTTTACGCATGTACGAGATGTTTTTGGGTCCATTAGAGCAGAGCAAACCATGGGACACCAAAGGGATCAATGGAGTTCACAACTTCCTGCGAAAGCTATGGCGTTTGTTCCACGATCAAGAAAACAAGGTCGTTTTAGATGATGGAGAGCCAACGAAAGATGCGTTAAAAACACTTCATAAGACGATCAAAAAGATCGAAGATGATCTGGATCGATTCTCATTCAATACGGGGGTATCAAATTTCATGATTTGTGTGAACGAGTTGAGTGATCAGAAATGTAATAACAAGCAGATTCTGGAACAACTTACCATCTTACTGTCTCCCTATGCTCCGCACATTGCAGAGGAATTGTGGGTAGTACTTGGCAATGAAGCCGGAACGATCAGTTATGCGAAGTTCCCGGAGTTTAATGAAGACTATCTGGTAGAAGCCAACTATGCTTATCCGGTATCATTCAATGGCAAAATGCGATTCAAACTTGAATTGCCGACTGCTCTTACACCACAGGAAGTGGAGCAGGAAGTACTGGCACAGGAACAGGCACAAAAATGGCTGGAGGGTAAAGAACCTAAAAAGGTGATCGTCGTACCGGGCAAGATCGTCAACATTGTTGTATAGTTGAGATAATACTTTTACCTTAGGTTGCAGACCAGCAACCCAACTAATGATCAAATCGGTAAAACTGAAAAGAGCAGCGATCCTGCTAGGGATATTTCTTATCTCTGTTTTGATCCGCATACCAAATCTTGATCGCCCTCTATCTAAACATCATGAATTCTGCACCGCTTTGGTTCTACAGATCCATTCGGTTTGGGACAACGAAGGAATTTCCAGTTTTAATTATAACCCGGCTACGAATTTTCATCGGGATGCCGATAAAGGCATTAACAATTGGTCGAGTTCAACCCACGAAATGAAGGATGACAAGGGTAATTATTATTATGTGTCTCATCCACCTTTAGCCTATTATTTGCCTTATTTTACCTTTAAATTACTGCATGTTAAATCCAGTCCATTAGCCTTGCAGATATTCAATATGGTGATACACTTCATCTGTGCCTTATTGATCTATGTATTGGTTAGCAGTTTGTTATTGGGGTCATATGACAAGAATCGTTACGTAACGGCATTCATGGCCTACTCGATTTACGTCTTTTCACCATCTACCATGTGGTTCCAGAGCAATGTATACATGAGTGATATGCTTGTCATTCTCTTCTTCATAGCGGCAATCACCAGCTTACTCGCCTGGAACAAATGTCGCAAAGGTTGGATGGCAATTGGCTTTCTGGCTTGTATTTTTCTAGCGGTATACACCTCCTGGCTCGGTGTGTTTTTTCTTGTTGGACTCAGCATTTACTGGATATGGAAACAGCGAAAAAACATGAAACTGTTAGCACTCATTATGGGAGGCTGGTCCGTCGCCATGCTGGCACTGCTTCTAATGTTCTGGCAATATTCTCTAATAGCAGGACATGAGGTGTATCTGGAACAAATGTTCCATAGGTATCAGGCGAGGGGAAGTGTAAAAGGTGGAAGTATATCTGATTTTATAGGAACGAAAACCATTGAGGTATTGAATATTTTTAAAAACTACCTTACGGGATTCTTACCTGCGCTTTTAATTCTCATCATCTGGCCACTCTCGAAGATTAGAAATCGACAGTTTAGCATAACTCTTTCTGAGAATTCAAAGATGTTTACATGGATTGCCATATTACCATTGATTATCCTTCATTTGCTGCTGCTGAATTATTCGGGACATGATTTTGTTCAGTTGTATGGAGCCCCTGCCATTAGTGTCCTTACAGCCATTCTGCTGGGAGAATTATACTATATGAAAAAGCTTTCAAAGGGACTTCGGAACACCTTATTCGCTTTAGTGGTGATCATTTCAGTAAGCATGTACTACGCGATTAATCGACCGGGGGATGCTTCATGGAAAGGCGATCGATATGCGATACACAAAGAAATGGGAGAGAAGATTCGCGAAACAGCGAAAGATTCAGAAGTTGTTTTTATAAGTGGCTTAATACCCGAGCCACAGTTAATTTATTATGCGAAAAGAAATATTGTTTCTGTTGATTCGTTAGAAGAAGCAAGGGCTATGCTAAAGCGTCGCAATTCGTCCCAGGGTATCATTTATTACATCGTGGATGATGAAATAATCGACATGGAGTCCTTTTCGACAGAAGCAGAATAACGCATTTTGGCATATACTTTGCAATTGATCTAGATAATAAAAATTCAATACCATGAAAAAACTGATTTCATTCATAGCATTGGTGGCCGTTTTTTTCGGAATGTCAAGTTCCACAATGGTTACTTATCCAAGTGTGACGAACAGCTCATTCAAGATAGGTGAGAAGTTAAGATATCGAGTGACTTACGGATTTATGGACGCCGGTGAAGCGATCCTGGAAGTTAAGTCGACTTCTAAGAAAGGTGCGAATCGATCATTATATCATGTGGTTGGTACAGGACGTACATTAGGAGGATTCAACGCATTTTATAAAGTAAGAGATGTATACGAGTCTTACATTGATAAAAAGTCAATCATGCCTTGGTATTTTGATCGCGACGTCAATGAAGGTGGATATGAAATAAAGCAGAGTTATACCTTCAAACAGAATTATAAGAAAGTAAATAACGGAGAGAAGGACTTCCCGATAGCAATGGGAACACAAGACATGATATCTTCCTTTTACCGTGCAAGAACATTCGATTTTTCAGACATGAAACCGGGAAAAACATTTTCATTGAAATGTTTCATGGATGATGAGAATTACGATCTGAAAGTAAAGTATGTAAAAACAGAAGAGATCAAGATCAGAAAGGGAAAATTCAAATGCTACAAGTTTGTGCCGGTTGTGCAAACGGGTAGATATTTTGAAAGTGAAGAAGATGTTCAGTTCTGGGTTACAGCGGATAAGAATCATATCCCTGTCCTGGTTAAAGCAAAGATACCAGTTGGTACCGTGAAGCTGCACCTTGTCGAATGGAGTGGTTTGAAGAATGAGTTGAGTAGCAAGTTGTGATTCGCGGTACGATTGAATAAGAAAGGGGGATAGCAATATCCCCTTTTTTTAATCATTCAATTTAAGTACGGCGAGGAAAGCCTCTTGAGGAATCTCCACTTTACCGACTTGTCGCATTCGCTTCTTACCAGCTTTTTGCTTTTCTAAGAGTTTTCTTTTTCGCGTGATATCACCACCATAACATTTCGCGGTAACATCTTTACGCAGGGCTTTGATCGTTTCTCTTGCGATTACCTTTGCACCGATAGCAGCCTGAATAGGAATCTCGAATTGCTGACGAGGGATCAGTTCTTTTAACTTAATACAGATCTTTTTACCAAGTTCATAGGCATTACTTCTATGCACCAAAGCTGAAAGTGCATCAACCGGTTCACCGTTCAATAATACATCAAGCTTGATCAGGTCAGATTTCTTATAACCCACCGGATGATAATCGAAAGATGCATATCCTCGCGAAACAGTTTTTAAACGATCGTAGAAATCAAATACGATCTCACCCATTGGCATTTCAAAAGTTATCTCAACACGATCCTGTGTCAGGTAAACCTGGTTCTTCAAATCACCGCGTTTTTCAATACAGAGGTTCATGATTTGTCCTACGTATTCAGATTTCGTAATGACCTGCGCTTTAATATAAGGTTCTTCTATGCGTTCCAAACTTGATGGATCAGGAAGCTCAGAAGGATTATTAACGATTACCACATTATCCGGATCTCGTTCCAAAAAAGCATGGTAAGATACGTTCGGTACCGTCGTAATTACGGTCATATTGAACTCTCGTTCTAATCGTTCCTGAATGATTTCCATATGAAGCATTCCAAGGAATCCACAACGGAATCCAAAACCAAGGGCCGCGGATGATTCCGGCTCGAAAACAAGAGACGAATCATTCAACTGAAGTTTTTCCATGGAATAACGAAGCTCTTCGTAATCTTCTGTGTCAACTGGATAGATTCCAGCAAATACCATCGGCTTAACGTCCTCAAAACCTTTGATAGCATTCGTGCATGGATTATTCAGTGAAGTGATCGTATCACCTACTTTAACTTCTGCGGCTTTTTTGATGCCCGAAATAATATAGCCAACGTCTCCGGCTTTAACTTCACTACGTGGTTGGAGGTCCATTTTTAGAATTCCTACCTCATCCGCATCATAGGTCTTGCCTGTATTGAAGAATTTTATCTTTTGGCCTTTCTTGATCGTACCATTTTTAACTCGGTAATAAGCAATGATACCTCGGAAAGGATTAAAAACAGAATCAAAGATCATCGCCTGTAACGGAGCACTTTCATCTCCTTTTGGTGCGGGAACTTTTTCAATGATCGCCGTTAAAATGTCATCAACGCCCAGCCCAGTTTTACCCGAAGCGCGAATAATATCTTCAGCATCGCAACCTATCAGTTCAATAATCTGATCAGTCACTTCATCCGGCATTGCTCCAGGGAGATCCATTTTATTCAAAATGGGAATGATCTCAAGATCGTGTTCCAATGCCAAATATAAGTTTGATATGGTCTGAGCTTCGATCCCCTGCGAGGCATCTACAATTAACAGGGCGCCTTCACAAGCTGCTATGGAGCGGGAAACTTCGTACGAGAAATCCACGTGTCCCGGAGTGTCAATAAGATTGAGGGTATAATGTTCACCATCTTTGGTGTAATCCATCTGGATTGCGTGACTCTTAATGGTAATTCCGCGTTCACGCTCCAGGTCCATGTCATCCAAAGCCTGATCCTGCATCTCACGGTCTGAGATCGTACCAGTTGTTTGCAACAGTCGATCAGCCAGGGTACTTTTCCCGTGGTCGATGTGCGCGATAATGCAGAAATTGCGGATGTTTTTCATGTTATTCTCTCGGCGTCAATTGCATCGCGAAATTACGGCAAAATCTGTAATACACAATGCAAGTGTACAAAAACATGAAAGGGACAGACTGGCGTCTATCCCTTTCAAAACCTAAACTACTACTACTTATGAAAACTAACTTCTACTTTGTTGATTATGTACTTTCAAATTGCGTGCCAATTTTCGTGTACTCCTCAACAGGCATCGTTATATCTATTAAACGGTCGAACTCTCAAAAAATTACACCTCAATTGAAAAATTAACAAATTTTTTATGTTTGAGAATGAAATAGTTAGCTCAAAATAATATTATGCACGCATTAAAAAACTGAGAATCAGGAGAATACGATAATCAAGAAATGTATTACAAAAAATCGACGTTTTTGTAAATATTATTTAGTTCCCTTTTATGTTGATTTGTTCCCAGCATTTATGGCTTGAATTTTTCTTCCGTGGAATACTATCTAGGTTGCCATCACTTTCGATCACCTCGAACCAAAATTCACCATCCTTACAATAGTGATCCATGGTTATTAACCTCGGATGCAATTTCTCAAAAACTTCTTCATAGCGCATATAGCAAGTTTTGACACCCGATTCAGTTTCTTCCTCTAGTGTTTCTGGGTTTGTATGATGAGGGATTCCAATACCATGGCCAACTTCGTGTGCAACGGTACTTTTCATAAGTTTTAAATACAATAATTGGATGTCAGCATTGGCTTCTAAAGGAGCACTTTTTACGTGAGACAGTATTCTGTCTGGAAATATTCTAATCGCATAATGGCACCACAGGGGGTGAGGATTGACTTTCTGTGTGCATATAGTTTCATTGGCCTTGTCCATTTGAACGTAAAGATCCCCTAAATGTTTGGCTGCACCTGCAAGACCTCCCTGATTTTCATGATTTACCACATGCATGGCGTACTGCTCACCAGAATGAAATTTTCCTGAAGTATTGAAATTGATTAATCTGTGATTAGAATTGGTCGGATTATTAGGGGTAAACTCTTTTATCATATCAGGCTTGATATAATGCCAATTTAGTTTAGCCGGATTATCGGGGTCGTAATACTGGTGAAATAAGCCATGTTCGTCATAGACGAAAACATCCTTATGTAACGGGTCCATTCTAAAATGATTATTTTTTGTTGCGATCTGCCTTTTACCATCATTCAATAAATGACTAACGGCCTTAAACCCTCTATATTCTTCATAAAGCGTAAACCGATCTCCTGGTTTTTTTTGCAGCTCAGGATAAGGATCCTCATCCCAATTCGCATCCAGATTCATACCCAGAATGCCTGTCTCCTCCTCCCAATGATCTGCAATGTGATTCTCATTATCATCCCAGGGAACAGAAACATTTGGTTTTTGGGTCCCTTTGTCTCTGACGATTTGCCAGCCACCATTCACATAAACTTCAGCTTTGATTTTTCCATAAGCTCCGTAATCGTGTGAAAGCAAAATCGCGGTAGACCTTCCTGAAACTGGGTTTTCCAGTGTAGCAGTGAAGATCTCTCCTTCTTTCTTGATCACATACCCTAGTTCTTCCATTTTAGGGTCGAATTCCAGATCAGGATCTTCATTATCATCTTCTGAATTCAAATAGGTCCCTGGTTCACTGGAATAGTCGAATAAGGTAAAACGAACTTTTTGAGGAGCTCCTTCCTGGTGATTTAGTTCCACGCCTACCCAGTTATCCAATTCGGGGATCCATTCTTTGTCTTTTAATTCAACGTAATATTCAGGTTGTTTCTCACCCTTTGGATAGATTGTCCATTTAACATGCACGGTGACTTCTTGCTCCTGATCACTATCGGGGACTTTCATTTTTAATCGATCTGTGATCATCCCACTTCCAGTTAATGTTAATCCAGACTCAGGGAGTTTTTGATTGACAATTGTTACCTCGTTGATAAATTCATTAAGATAAGCGTGACCGCTTGCTTCCTTCGTATAGGATTTATTTTCAAATTTATTAGCTCCACAATGATCCGGCGAGAACGTGTGTTTGATTGACTCTTCAATGCCATTTAAACTAACAGCTCCCATAAAACTATATGTACCGCTGTTTTTATTGATGACCATCAATATACCGCCATTCTCATTCTTACCATCCACGGTTGACCTTTCAATTTCGTTAATCGTGCAAGGGCTACCGCCCTCACCTGAGTGAGTTTCAAATGACTTACTCATTTCACTTCTGATCGTAGCACTAGTTGAAGTCTCAAACGGTGGAGTTGTAATTCCATGTCCAGCTCCCCACTGTTTAAAAGCGTTCTGATTCATTCTTACCTGACGTGCCAACTCCATAGGGTCATAATTTCCGCTGCGAAGATCTTCTTCGCTAATATCACCATAAGGGCTTCCACCACCAAATGGGTCCGCCATGGCTTTTATACCTTCACCTGTAACAAAATAGAGTTTATATTCATGATCAACCCGGTAGGTAGTCTCGTTCTTACTTGAAGTCCCATCAAAAGTAATTTTAATGATTCCTTCCCATTCCGTCACATTATGAAAGCGCGTATAGTCGGGATCTTCCGCAGGAATATGCGGTTGAGATTTGTCATAACCAAAATAGAAAAGAAAAGGCAGTGCTACCAGCATTGCCTTTGAATAAATCTTGTTCATAATAATCGACTCTTAATACTTCGCTTTAATTCTCATGATTTCTCCGAATACATTCATGTCATCACTGCATTCCACTAATACGTCATCCGTACCCCATGATGAGTTTTCTGACATGTAATCCATGTATTCGTCAAAGTATTTCTCCTTATCTTTTTCGTACTTATTCACTTTGAATTCATGCATCTCATCTACAAATGCTTCGTATTCCTTCAACTTATCTAAACACTCCTGCGGAACATTTGACAAGTCAATTGGTGGGTTTTCTGCTTCAAATTCTTCTTCACCTTCGGTTTTTCCATTCTCCACAGTAGCCTCATCGTCATTTCCATTTGTTCCTTCTGTATTGTCCGATCCACAAGCAAACAGCAAGAATGCAAATGATAAAATCAGTAAGTAGTTTTTGTTTGTTTTCATTGTCTTTCTATTTAAAATTTAATAAACTCAACTCTTCGGTTCATAGCCCGACCTTCACTGGTGTCATTGTCAGCAACCGGCTCTGACTCACCCTTTCCATCAGATTTAAGTCTGCCGGCATCAATTCCCATTTCGATCAACTTGTTCTTGACAGATTCAGCGCGTGCTTTTGATAGCTCCATATTAGACTCATCGTTACCGGTGTTATCTGTATGACCAACCACAGTAAAATTGATTTCATCGTTGCCATCCATGATCTTATAGATCTTATTGATCACACCCATAGATTGCGGTTTAATGGTAGCTTTGCCTATATCGAACAGAATTCCGTTAGTGACTATTTTACCATCTGTTACTTCACGGTTATATAAGTCCTTTCCGCCCTCCGCAATCTTCACATTTTTGAATAACCAGATATCGGTCTCTTCTCGGGCATATGCTCCTCCGGTTCCCAATGAAAAGGCTTTTGGTTTAAATTCCAGATTAGGAATATTGAGTACCCGGGTTTCATTAATATATAACTTGAGACTTCGTTTATTAAACGCTATTGAAATATGGTGCCACGCATCTTTCTCTAAAATATCATAATCGGATTTATAGTCTCCCATCTTTGTCTCATCTGATCCGATATTGATAAAATCAATCGTTTCAACACTTCGCCAGTCCTTTTTATATTGCTTCATATCGTATAAATAGACCTTATATGAAGGCATCAATTCAGAAGAATATAAATCGAATTCTATGGTGAATACTTCAGGCAAATATTCCTTCGTTTTCATGAGGGGCGTGATAGAAGTCCCCTGACTAACAAGCTGAATAACATCTTGCTCTCCCAAAACAGCCATTTCTGCATTTCCGGTTGCAAGATCCCATTTTGAAGGAAACTCACCTACTTCTTCGTTTTCCTGATTGTCCTGGAAGAGAATCGAATCACCCGGGACAAAATCAAACTTGGTCCAAAGTGTCAATTTTTCTTTCTCTTTGTTTTCTGTTCCACCACTTTCAGAAGACATGCTTTCCTCAGATGTTTCTTCGGACTTGCTTTCACTTTCCTCCTCGGTTTCTTCCTCTTCTTCTCCTGAGTTTAATACTTCTTTAGTTTCCTTTACTCCTCGTTTAATTTTACCAATTGTAATCTGACCAAATGAATATCCGGTCAACAAGAAAATTGCCAAACTTAATGTCACTTGTTTCATTCGTAGTCGTTTAAGATGAGCCTTAATTTAAACATTGTTGCTCGAATAAGCAAAAATACGTTTTAACGGAACTTCCAATTTCAAATTGCATAAAAAAAGGTGCTTTAATGTTAAAGCACCTTTTAAACTTATGAGATATAATCAGGGAGTGTAATTATCTGCTTCAACAACCCGATTTGTAACATCACTTATTATCGACGAAAGCGAATTTGTGAAGTCACTTGGCGATGTTAGGTTGGTATATCCGGAAATCTCACCTTCGGCTCCTATTACATAGGGTTCGATCAAATTATGATATGTTGTGAACTTATCACTCATATTAGAGACTGTAAAGACTGTCGTTATGAACTCATCGATATAGGCATCATATTGTGCCTTGTAAACAGGGTCTGCATAAATATAAGATATCATTGGCCAGGTAATATCTCCGGTAGAACTCAGTGGAGTTGTAGCGATACTCGAAAAGTCGAATTCCAGCGCATTCATACTTCCTCCACCGGGACCACCTGGTCCGCCACCTCCTCCCGGAGGGCCGTCTGCAAAAGCTTCGTTGTTGTCCCAGGGAATCCACGTGAACTTCCCGGATGCAGGGTTGTTATACAAGTAGTAATTATGCGTCATTCTTCCATATGTATCCCAGTTTTTCATGGTTGTGTTTGCGGCAAGGTATTTCAGGTATTTGTCCATATCGATGATCTTTTCTAATTCAGTTCTCCAATGAACCGGGTTCGAAGTGCGAATATCATCACAAAGGGCATTGACCAGCTGATGAATATCACTTAAGGATGCCCCTTCGTATGTTTTATTTGGAAAATAAGTTGTGTTAATTTGATTGACATCATTTAAACGAGCTCCTTCACTGTCAGGTTTATAACAATTACCACCGATCGTAAACTGGTTGTTTAGCAAAGGGCGATCAAAGATAACTTCTACCATGGTGTACAGCCCGAAATATACAGGCCCTTCACCGTGATCCACATAAACCCGATAATAAGCGGTGTGCGCTGCCGGAACACCAAATTCCCTGAACACATCCGCAGCTACCTTTTCATGCAGGAATGAAACATCTTTAAAATTGCTGGAAAGAGATAGCTGTTGGAATCCATAAAATGTCTGACCATTGATATTAGGATTTTCATTCTCGAAATGATTCATTTCTATTCGTAACGGGAGTTTTCCCAATCCTTGTTGATAAGCATTCTTTAAGCTTGAATTCCCTTTGTAGCGAATGCCTACGTCATACCATTGCTTACCTTCATAATACATTTGACATGGTACGTACATTGGGCTTTCTTCTGTGAATCCACCTTGCCCGGGGCCTCCGGTCATAGAGGCCATTAGCGCATCCAGATCCGATTGCATGGCATCCCAATATTCCTTTTCAAAGACAATATCCAGACGGTGTACTTTATTCTGATTGAATACGACATCATAATCAGGATCGGCATTATAACCGTGTGTTGCTGCAGTCCAATCTTCAAGATCATGACCACCCTGAATCAAGTCTTCTTTTTTACATGAGGTAAATACGATTCCTCCGAGAAGGACTAAAGTGAGTATGGAATTGATTGTTCTTTTCATGGTTTAAAGTTTTATGGTAAGGTTTAGTCCGCCGATATAATAGGTGGCCGGAGTATTATAGAATAAAGGGAAATCACTCATTTCTCTTTCAATGCGGTAATAGGCCCCCAGTTCAAATCGCTCATTAAACTTGTAGCTGGTCCCCAGCGTGTAACGCATCTTTTCGAAGCCGGTCGCTCGTTGCGTATCTTCCGTAACTTCCGAAATGTAATTAATGGTATAATCTTCTCCCCGGTAAAACACCTCTGCGGAAAAATATGGATCCAGTTTCCAATTCTTGATGTTGTAATCAGCTTTGAGCTTAAATCGATATTTCGTTACGGCAGCCTCATCTTCATCCGAGCTTATTCGGTTTTGATACCTGGCGCGAGCGCCAAGCGTTAACCGATCGAATTCATACTTGTAACCAATGTCAAAATTGAATCGATGTTGGCTGATGAATCCGTCCTTTTTGTCATTTTTAATAAAACGATACGCGCCACCGAAATAGAGATTGTTTTTCAAGGTGTATTTGGTTTCAAGCTCTGTGAAGAATACGTTTAAGTGGGTCGAATTGTCATCGAGCCTGAATTCCTGAATAAGACCAAAGTCCAGCTTTTCTTCTAAAAATGATTTTTCAATTTTAATTCCGGTCCATAGTTCGAAGTCCTGTACAACTGTCGAATCCTGCGCATGGACATCGTTGATTTGAGCAACTGCCAATAGCAGTGAGAGATAACAAAGTATTTTCATGAAATAAGTTTTACCCTTCTTCGACAGGTTAAATTTCAAAAGGTTTAATATGAGTCAAAAAATAAAAAAGCCACCCCGTTATGGAGTGGCTTTTTAAAAATTTTAATGACTTACAGTCCAAGCAAAACCTCGTATGGATCCTTGGATCCGAACAGCATTCTTTCCGGATTCTCCAACATCTCTTTTACCTTAACAAGGAAACTTACAGATTCTTTTCCATCGATGATTCGGTGGTCGTAAGATAACGCAACATACATGATCGGTCTGATTTCAACCTCACCATTGATCGCAACGGGTCTTTCGACAATATTATGCATTCCAAGAATAGCAGATTGCGGAGGATTTATAATTGGGGTAGACAGCATCGATCCAAAAACACCACCATTTGTAATCGTGAATGTTCCACCAGCCATTTCATCCGGGGTGATCTTTCCGTCACGTGCTTTAACAGCCAAACGCTTGATCTCTCTTTCGATGTCAGCCAGTGACATTTGCTCAGCATTGCGAATAACAGGCACCATTAATCCTTTTGGCGAAGAAACAGCAATGCCAATGTCAGCGTAGTTATGCATGACCATCTCTTTTCCATCGATCTGTGCGTTAACTGCCGGGAACAGGTTTAATGCTTCAGTTACTGCCTTCGTGAAGAACGACATGAATCCAAGATTGATTTCATGATGATCTGCAAAGGCTTGCTTATATTTTTTACGAAGATCCATGATCGGTTTCATGTCAACCTCATTAAAGGTTGTCAGCATAGCTGTTTCATTTTTAACCGAAACGAGTCGTTCAGCGATCTTACGGCGAAGCATGCTCATTTTTTCTCGCGACTGATCTCTTGTTCCTCCCCAGCCTGCTGCTGCGGAAGTATCAAACCCACCAGCCATAGCTGCGATCACATCCTGTTTGGTAATGCGTCCACCCTTACCGGTACCATTGATCTGAGCTGCACTTAATCCGTTTTCCGCCATGATCTTTGATGCTGCAACCGACGGAGTTCCTTTAGCATAGCTCGTTTCCTTAACCGGATCCGGACTCACTTTTTTCTCTTCTGCTGCTTTCGCTGGCTTTTCTTCCTTCTCTTCTTTTTCTTCTACCGCTACTGCTTCTTCTTCTTTAGCAGATTCAAAATCCGCAGGTTTTTCAGCTGAGGTATCGATATGACAAACGACAGCACCAACCGCAACAGTATCCCCTTCATCTGCTTTCAAAGTGATCGTTCCACTTTCTTCTGCCGGAAGTTCAAGTGTTGCCTTGTCAGAATCGACTTCAGCAATAGCCTGATCCTTTTCAACATAGTCTCCATCCGAAACCAACCACTGAGCAATTTCAACTTCAGAGATCGATTCTCCAGGACTTGGTACTTTCATTTCTAATACTGACATATCTCTATTTATTAGATTTTAATTTTTTATGCATTCACCTTTGCGTACTGAAACAGCTCGTTGAACAGCGTATCCAATCTGCGTTTATGAAGATCGTGGGATCCTTCAGCTGTCGCCGCAGAAGCCAGTCTGCAAACACCAATTAGATTCAGGTCACGCAAGGCCATCGCCATATATGTCCAGGCTCCCATGTTTGCTGGTTCTTCCTGCGCCCATACAATGTTGCTGGCGTTCTTATATTTTTTAATGATGCTTCTTATCTGTTTTTCCGGCAGTGGATAAAGTTGTTCTATGCGAACAAATGCCATGTCGTCAACTCCTAGCTCAGACGCCTTATCTGTTGCTTCATAGTAGAATTTACCTGAACATAGCACCACGGTATCAACGCTTGCTGCTTTCGCATTCGGGTCGTCAATAACTTCCTGAAAACCTCCTTTAGACATTTCATCCAATGCGGAAACAGCTTTAGGGTGACGCAGCAGCATTTTTGGTGAAAACACAATCAATGGTTTTCTGAAATCACGCTTTAACTGACGTCGTAACAGATGGAAGTGATTTGCAGGAGTAGAGGTGTTACATACTTGAATATTCAAATCGGCACACTGTTGAAGGAAACGCTCCATGCGACCACTTGAATGTTCTGCACCCTGACCTTCATAGCCATGTGGAAGCAACATTACCAATCCACTTTGAGTTGACCATTTGTCTTCTCCTGCAGTAATAAACTGATCCACCATGATCTGCGCTCCATTGTAGAAATCCCCGAATTGCGCTTCCCAAATTGTTAAGCCATTAGGTGTTGCAAGTGAATACCCATATTCATATCCCAATACCCCATATTCTGACAGGAATGAATTGTAGATATAGAAAGGAGCCTGCTTTTTAGAAAGCATATTCAATGGAATAATTTCTTCTTCCGTGTCCTCTGTTTTAACAACTGCGTGACGGTGTGAGAAAGTTCCTCGCTCAACATCCTGTCCGGAAATTCGGATCGGGTGACCTTCTTCCAGCAAGGTAGCATAAGCCAACATTTCAGCAGCCCCCCAATCCAGACGGTCTTCTTCGATTGAATCCAAACGATCTTTGAAGATTTTAGAAATTTTTCTGAAATACTTCTTTCCTTCCGGTAGAGAGGACAGCTTTTTGCCTAGAGACGTAAGTGTTTTCTTCGCAACCCCTGTATCTGGTGATTTTTCAAAATCTTCCTCCTTACCATGGCGATATCCTTCCCAGACATCGCTCAGAAAATCATATACAAGTGCTTTCTCTTTCTTTCGCGCTTCTTCAAATTCACTTTCCAGAAATTCATTGTATGCATCCGTCATCTTTTGAGCTTCCGCTTTCGAAAGTATTCCTTCAGCTTCTAATTGCTTAAAGTAAATGTCTTTTGGATTCGGGTGTTTTGAGATTAGATTGTATAAGCTGGGTTGAGTGAATTTAGGTTCATCACCCTCATTGTGACCATACTTTCTGTATCCGAGCAGATCAATAAAGATGTCACTGTTAAAATGTTGTCGATATTGAACTGCCATTTCCATTACCTGAACGACCGCTTCGACATCGTCTCCATTCACATGGAAAACGGGGCAAAGCGTTGTCTTTGCAACATCCGTACAATAAGTAGATGAACGACCATCCAGGTAGTTCGTAGTAAATCCAACCTGATTGTTTACTACAATATGAACCGTTCCGCCCGTTTTAAATCCATCAAGTTGAGCCATTTGAATTGTCTCATAAACGATTCCCTGTCCAGCAATAGCCGCATCTCCGTGAATGAGCACCGGACAGATCTTTTTGAAATCTCCTTGAAGACTCATGTCAACTTTTGCCCTGGCGATTCCTTCGACCACCGGATTTACTGCTTCCAGGTGAGAAGGGTTTGGCGATAAGGTAAGAACGAGGTCCTTGCCGTTTTTCGACTTGACAAATGATGTAAATCCTTGATGGTACTTTACGTCACCGTCAAAGCGTTCATCCTTTTCAAACTCTTTTCCTTCGAATTCAGAGAAGATGTCTCTAGGTCGTTTTTCAAAAATATTTGTCAGAGTATTTAATCGACCCCTGTGAGCCATACCTACGACAAATTGTTCAACTCCACCATCAGATCCTTTCTGTACCAAAGCATCCATTGCCGGAATTAAAACTTCCAATCCTTCAACTGAAAATCGTTTTTGACCTACAAATTTCTTCCCAAGAAAGGATTCGAAATTACTCGCCTTCGTGAGTAATTCAAATATTTGCTTTTTGCGTTCACCATCGTATTGAGGTCGATTTTTTAACTCGATTGCATTTTTGAACCAGGCTATATGATCCGGTTCACGAATGTACATGTATTCAATACCAATTGCATCACAGTAGGTGTCCTCCAGGTGACTGATTATTTCGCGGAGAGTTGCAGGTCCTATACCAATGTCTTCACCCGCTTGAAAAACGGTGTCGAGATCTGACTCTTCCAGTCCGAAATTCTCTATTGCTAGCGTTGGGGCATACTTACGTCGTTCACGAACCGGATTTGTTTTGGTGAATAAGTGACCACGGTTACGATAACCGTTGATGAGATTAATTACTTTGAATTCTCGGTGAAACTGCTCAGGGATCTCTCCCGCCTCTTCATAATTCGTCCTCGCAAACTCAAATCCCTCAAAAAACTTCTTCCAACCTATATCTACGCTTTCCGGATCCTGAAGGTATTGCTTGTATAAATGGTCAATAGCGTTTACATCCGCATTGCCTACATATGATACTTTATCCATGTTTCTTGTGCACAGTTATGGTATAACAAATTTAGTTAAATAGATAAGCAGCCCAATGGCTTTTATCTAAAATATCAACCCTTTTACGTTAGTATTTTAAAATTTGGAGCGGAGATAGACTTTATAGGCTTCTCTGCGAATGATGAGGTCAGCCATTTTTTCTGAAAAATCTTTGTCCGTTACGATCGATAGAAAATCCTGTTGAGGCAGGTCAATTTGATAGAGCAGTTGTAGTAAGGTTGTCTCTCCTGAACGCATGACTGATACAAGGTGTTTTTGCACTTCCGTCAGTATTTCATCATAGGAATATTCCTCCTCAATAAACTGGTCAGAAAAAGTTTCTCCGACAGTTGCAAAATCTTTACTGATCTGTTGTTGTGTTTTAAGTACGAATTCCGGAAGCTGGAATTGTATATCTAATTTGGATCTATCGAGCAGGAGTTGCAATTATAAATGTTTAGTGAATTCCGCAGCCCGCTTCAAAATCTTTTTCTGAACCAACAAAGCTGAGTTCACCATCTTCATTTTCAGCCATGAGGATCATCCCCTGTGATTCAACACCACGGATTTTTCTTGGAGCCAGATTCATTAGGACAGTGACTGTTTTGCCAATTACTTCTTCCGGTTTATAATGTTCAGCAATTCCTGAAACGATGGTGCGTTTATCAAGCCCCGTATCAACTAATAACTTTAATAGCTTGTCCGCCTTTTCCACCTTTTCTGCTTCCAATATTTTACCCAGACGAATGTCCATCTTCATAAAATCGTCAAACGATGTTTCTGCTTTTTGTGGATCAAACTTCGATTCTTCCATGGTACTGGATTTTAATTTTTCAATTTCTTTTTCAACCAATTCGTCTTCGATCTTCTGAAACAAAATACTTGGTTTGTTTACGGTATGTCCCTGCGGCAATAACTCATCGCCTCCGGCAGTATTCCAATCATTGGAGTTAAAAGTTAAAAAGTCACTTAGTTTTTTAGCAGTAGCCGGCAGGAAAGGCTGTAGAACGATACTTAAATTCGCTGTGATCTGAAGGGCAAGGTTCATGATCGTTTGAACACGTTCCGGATCTTCTTTGATCACTTTCCACGGTTCTGTGTCAGCCAGGTATTTGTTCCCCAATCGAGCTAAATTCATGGCTTCCGATTGAGCTTCTCTTAATTTGTATTGATAGATAAGTGCCGAGATTCTTCCCGGAATAGCTTTCAGATCTTCAAGTACTTCCTGATCATAAGAAGTCAACTCTCCTCTCGCAGGCACATTTCCATCATAATATTTATGAGTAAGAACCAACGCTCTATTCACAAAGTTGCCCAGAATATCGGCAAGCTCACTGTTGATTCGGGTTTGATACTCCTTCCAGGTAAACTCACTGTCTTTGGTTTCGGGAGCAATGGATGTCAAGACATACTTTAGCTCATCAATCTTGTCCGGATAATCTGAAATATACTCATGCAACCATACTGCCCAATTTCTGGAGGTAGAGAACTTGTCTCCTTCGAGATTCAGGAATTCATATGCCGGGACATTGTCAGGTAAAACAAGATCTCCATGAGTCTTCAATAAAATGGGGAAGATGATCGCATGGAACACAATATTGTCTTTACCAATGAAATGAACCAGTTTTCGATCTCCTGTCCAGTAATCTTTCCAATCCTTGTTGTTGTCTAACGCCCACTGTTTGGTTGCTGAGATGTATCCAATTGGCGCATCTAACCACACGTAGAGGACCTTTCCATCAACTCCTTCTACCGGAACCTTCACTCCCCAGTCAAGGTCACGCGTCATCGCTCTTGGTCGAAGACCATTATTAATCCATGACATACATTGTCCAACTACCTGATTCCTCCAGGCTTTTGGATCATGTTGTTGTACACCGTTCAGCCTGCCTTCCTGAATCCAATCTTTCAACCACACTTCGTGCCGTTCCATTGGCAGGTACCAATGCGAGGTTTCTTTCATGATCGGTGCTTTACCACTCAAAGTAGAAACAGGATTGATCAAATCAGTTGGACTCAATGAGGAACCGCAGCTTTCACACTGATCTCCATAAGCATTTGTGCTTTTGCAATTTGGACAGACTCCGGTAAGATATCGATCAGCAAGAAATTGATCGTATTCTTCGTCATAGTATTGCTGACTAGTCTGCTTGGTGAATTCACCTTTCTCATTTAGCACCGTAAAAAATTCCTGAGCGGTCTCGTGATGTATCGGAGCTGAAGTGCGATGAAAAATATCAAAAGAGATGTCAAAATCGTTGAATGCCTGACCAATCAGGGCGTTGTATTTATCGACAATCTCTTTCGGAGAAACATCTTCCTTTTTAGCTCTTAAGGTTATTGCTGCACCATGTTCATCACTACCGCAGATAAAGGCTACATCATGGCCGTTCATGCGCAGAAAACGCACGAATATATCAGAAGGTAAATACACACCCGCCACGTGCCCCAGGTGAAGGGGTCCATTTGCATAGGGTAGTGCTGCGGTAACCGTGAATTTGTCCTTGTTCATGCTTAAACGCGAAAACGTTATTCGCAAAGATAATTATTGACCCGAGACTGAAGGGCTGAATTCTTTTTCAATAAATCGAATATGATATTCTTCCAGCTCTTTAAGAATAGGTTGATAGATCTCTTTATAGATTGGCAAGGTAACTCCTGTGGTTTTCAATGTTCCGGTAAGAATCATTTTTGCGCAGATCGCAGCCGGCAATCCAACAGTGTTTGACATGGATGTATAAACCTGGTCTTCTCCGATGTTAACCATGTGTGAGGTGATTTTATGTTGTTGACCCTTCCATTCATATTCGAATTCATGAATCATCACAATCATATCTTTATCGCCTTCATCCAGCATTAGTTTTTTCTCTAAAATTGCTTGTAAATACTCTGCCGGAGAGGCATCATGCAGTCCAATTTGATTTTCCCCGTCGAATATATCCAACCATTCAAATCGCTCATACAGATGCTCACGTTCCTTACCAAGAAATTCGCGGAACTTAACCTCAACTGTTTTATTCGGGTTATACGGAAGAAAGGCGTTTAAGAACTTACGTGGTGTCAGATTTGGTTGAACCATCTGATAGCTGTCATCTGTCATGCCCAATTCGATAAAGACATCCCAGGCTTCACAGTATCCGGGTCTACGTAGCGTTCCACGAAATATGGTTGGTATGTCCTCAATTCCATATGTCGTCCGATAAGAAAGTGAATCACGGTTCGCATATCCAACAAAATCACCATATCCTTCGATGGTCATATAATCCAATCGATTAAAGAGTCGGTGATAGGGAATGTATTTATATTCTCCGTTTCGAATAAAACACGACGCTCCTCCTTGTCCTGCTAAAACCACGTTTCTTGGATTCCATGTGAACTTATAATTCCAAGGATTATTATCACTTTCAGGGGCGATTAATCCACCGGTAAATGATTTAAAGCTGGTCAGGCGTCCACCCTTATCCTGAATTTCATGAATGATTTTCATGGCACTCATGTGATCAATACCGGGATCCACACCAATTTCGTTCATAATCACGATTCCTGCTTTTTTTGCTGCCTCATCCAGTTCGCGCATTTCAGCGGATATATAAGAAGGGGTGATCAGATTGGTTTTGAGTTCAATGCAGTCTTTTGCAACGTCAACGTGAAAACGTGCAGGTAACATGGAAATTACCAGGTCAGCCTCTTCAATCTCAGGTCGTCGTTCTTCCGAATCGAGGGCGTTGAAAGAAAGAGCCATGCCATTTACGTGTCCATCGATTTTCTGCTTCACCAAATCCAGATCACGATCGACTATTCGCAATTGCCAGTCATTCTCTGCTGAGTGCTCGAGTAAATAACGAATTAAAGAAGAGGAAGAAAGACCGGCGCCAAGAATAAGGATCGTTTTCATATCAATTACAAGTTGGATCAAAATTAATGAATGAATCCTTCGATTCAAAGCGTTAATTATATGACATAGTAATAAAATGCTGTGAAAATAATCGGAATTAACTTCTTAGCCACTGCAGTCCAATTTCTTAGGTCAAAAACACTTGTGACAACTAATAAAACGCTTATTTTTGCATACTTACAAAATTGTGATGTATGGGTAGAGCATTTGAATATCGAAGGGCAGCCAAAGAAAAACGCTGGGATAAAATGTCCAAACTATTCCCTAAACTCGGAAAAGCCATTACGATGGCGGCGAAAGAAGGAGGTCCTGACCCCGATATGAATGCAGCTTTGCGAACGGCAATAAAGAACGCAAAGGCAGAGAACATGCCCAAAGACAATATCGAAGCGGCAATCAAAAGAGCAACTTCGAGCGATGCAGATGCATTTTCTGAGATTGTTTACGAAGGAAAAGGTCCACATGGCGTTTTAGTTATTGTTGAATGTGCAACAGATAACCCCACCAGAACGGTTGCCAATGTTAAATCCTATTTTAATAAAGCCGGAGGAGGTGTAGTGCCGAATGGGTCTTTTGAATATATGTTTGATCGCAAATCTGTTTTTGAATTTGAAAAGACGGAAGATATGGATATTGAAGAGTTGGAGTTTGAATTGATCGATGCAGGACTAGAAGAGATCGAAGTGAACGAAGAAACGGTCTATGTGTATGGGGATTATACATCATTCGGTTCTTTGGCTACTGCATTGGAAGAAAAAGAAATCGATGTCAAGAAATCGAATTTGCAGAGGATAGCAAGCCAACCGGTTGAGTTTAACGAGGATCAACTAGTTGAAATTGAAAAAATGCTGGATAAGATCGAAGATGATGATGACATCCAGCAAGTATTTACAAATATTGCGTAGCAATAAATTGAGCTACAGGTATAATAAAATGAGAATTTTGGAGTTTTCTCAAACAGAACGTTCAAAGAATTCATGAAGATTCACTATAAAATAGTCGCTATTCTAGCGCTGTTTGCGGCAGTCTATGCTTGTTCCACGGAGAAAAATTCTCTTGTGAGCAGGACGTTTCATGGTGTTAATGCCCATTATAATGGCTATTTCAACGCGAATGAGCTTCTTCGCCAATCAATGACAACTTATCGTGAATCTCGTGAAGAGAATTACTATGAGATTCTTCCAATAAATCCTATGCCAGATGAAGATGAGGTAATAGGGATGTATCCGGCAATTGATACAGCAATTGCGAAATGTAAAAAAGTAATTCGCGACCATTCCATGCCAAGTAATGATCGTCCCGCAAGAAAGAAGGACGAACACAATCCCTGGATCGATGAAAATTGGACCACCATTGGAATTGCATATTATTATCGTAGAGATTATACAGGTGCTCTGAAGAGTTTTAAGTTCATCCGTAAATTCTACGACAATGATCCCTCACTGTACATAGGGGAGTTGTGGATGGCCAAAACCTATTTAGCTCAGGGAGACCTGACCAAAGCTAAATTCAACCTGGATAATCTGGATAGGGCTGTAGCGGAACAAAAATCCAAAGAGGAAAAGAAGTCTAAGCTCAGCAAATACCAAAAGAAAAAAGCGAAGGAAGAGGAAAAAGAAGCAAAATTCCCGAGTGATATCCGTTTCGATCTGGAACGAACCAAAGCAGAGCTGGCAATGGAGAATGACGAGATTGACGATGTGATCAAGCACCTCGAGGAATCACTTAAGCATGCCGGTTACAATGACGATCGTGAACGCGTACATTTTATTCTCGGTCAGCTGTACGCACAAAAAGAAGACGATGTAAAAGCGCGTGAACACTATTCAAAAGTGATCAAGAGTAAGGCGAAATACGAAATGAGGTTTAATGCCCGCTTGCAACGATCTTTCCTTGGAGGTGGTGAAAAAGCCAGAAAAGATCTTTTCAAAATGTTGCGTGATGGCAAGAATGCTGAATTTAAGGATCAGATCTACTATGCGTTAGCCAATCTGGAATTAAAAGAGGACAATAAACCGAAGGGTATCGAATACCTAACGCTTTCCGCATTTTACTCTACTAAAAATACCCGCCAAAAGGGAATGGCATATGAGCGTCTTGGTGACCTGAGCTTTGATGATAAAAATTATGTTAGCGCTCAAAAATATTATGATTCATGCGCAACAGTTATTAACGATGATTATCCTAATGCAGAGGGCATAAGGAATAAAGCGGATAATTTGGCAGACCTTGTTGTGGCAGTGGAAACAGCAGATCATGAAGATAGTGTGCAGAGAATTGCAGCGCTATCAGATGATGCGCGCGAGAAATTTTTAAAGGACTTGATCAAGCAGATCAAAGAAGACGAAAAAAGAAGAAAAGAACGAGAAGCAGAAAGATTGAGAGAGCTTCAGTCAAATGAAAATCTGTTTATCCAGTCAGGATCGGGCTCCAAATGGTATTGGAATAACGCCAAGACAAGAAGTGAAGGATATGAAGAATTTAAGAGACTTTGGGGTCAACGCGAAAATGAAGATGATTGGAGAAGATCAGAAAAAACACCGGTACTTAACGTAACCGAAGGTACCGAAGAAGAGCTGGAGGAAGATTCCTTAGTTGTGGAAGAACAGGATACACTTACCGTTGAATACCTCACATCGACATTGCCTTTAACCGATTCTACATTGGCCTTATCGAATGAAAGACTGCTTCAGGCATCCTATAATGCAGGTGTTATTTATAAGGATCAGTTGAATGAACCAAATCTGGCCGTTGAAAGATTTGAAGCTGTATTGAACAAGAAAATCGAAAATCCTAATAACTTACTGTCAGCCTATCAACTTTATAAGATCTATGAAGGAAAGGATAATAATAAGGCAAGCAAATACCGCGACTATATTTGGAATAACTATCCGAATAGTGATTATGCAAATTATCTGAGAGATCCGGATTATTTCATCAAAAAGAAAAAACTGGATGCGCTGGCAGAGCAGAAATATGTGACGGTGTTGAATAGATACGAGCAGGGCATGTATTATGCCGTTATGACGTCCGCTGATGTCGTAATCAAAGAAGAAAAAGACAATGTTTTTAGAGCTAAATACCTTTTGTTGAAAGCGATGTGTCTTGGACAAGTGAACGACAATAAGGATGACATGATCCCTTATCTCGATCAGACGATCGCTGAGTACCCGGGGACACCAGAAGCAAACAGGGCACAAGAGATGCTTTCAATCATTAAGAATGGATATAGCAAAAACGAGGCGGTTGACTTTGGAAGCAAAACCCCGTTCAATTATACTGATCGTTCAGAACTTTCTGTTATTATCTTTCTTCCGGAAGGAACGACTTCTAATGATGCAAAAACGAAAATCTCTGATTTTCATCGCGAATTCTTTAGTAGGGACAAATTAAAAGTTTCTTCGAAAGTTTATGGAAAGGAACAGAGTGTCGTGTTAGTGGACTCATTTGAAGATGAGATGTCAGCGACGAATTATATTCGTGTATACAAGAAAACAAGGAAGTATTTATTGGATCTTCAGAACGCTAAAATCCTGATGATTACACCAGAAAATTTGAAAGTTCTGTTCCAAAAGCATAACTTGGTAGAATACGAAAGCTTTTACGAGGAATATTACTAGCATGAAAAAGAAAGGAATGGCAATAAATGATAGTCCCGACAGACTAAATGTGATTGTAGAGGGGTCGAAGGTAATTGGAGATCTGATGACAGAATCCAATCTTCGAATTGATGGGGAAGTGAAGGGGAATGTAGCTTCTACGTCGAAAGTTGTGATCGGAGTAAATGGAAAGATCAATGGAAATCTGTCTTGTCTCGATGCTGACATCGAAGGAAATGTAGAAGGAACCTTAAAGGTAGAGAACCTGCTTACGCTTAGAAACACGGCGAATGTAAATGGTGAAATAACTACTTCGAAGCTTCAGATCGAAGAAGGTGCTGAATTCTCTGGAAATTGTAAAATGAACAATAACGCGAACAATCAGCCAGGATCGTCCACTATTTCTGCTGCACCGGAAGCTCAGGAAGAGAATGAAACTCAGGATATCGTTTATTAAATGTCGAAGAAAAGGCTCAACAAACTTGCAAGATTCTCAGGTTTGAGCTTTCAAATGATCATTTTGATCGGTGGGGGCGCCTGGGGAGGTAAGCTTCTCGACGAGAAGATGCAAAACGAAAAACCGTATTTCACCATTCTTTTCTCATTAATAGGAATAGGAGCCAGTCTCTACTTTGTAATTAAAGAAGCCGCTAACTTAACGAAGGATAATGACTAGAACTTATTTGCGGATGATCAGACCGGTGATCGTCGCTTTTACCCTGTTAGCAGTTATCCATGTGACTTTGATATTCACCGTTCTACCTGAAGTTTATACTACAAGTAAGTTTGGTTTGCTCTATCTGTTTTTTGTTCCACTCACCCTACTGGCAATTTCATTAATCTATCGAAGATATTTAAAGAATCCAAAGTCAGTTGGAAAGAGTTTTTTCATTTATGTGATCATTAAAATGATTCTGGTGATAGCATTCTTATCTCCCTGGTTATTTTTTAAAGATGAATATACACGTCCATTTGTCTACCAATTTCTGTTAATCTTCTTTCCTTCGCTGTTTTTAGAGACACTGATTCTCGTTAGAATGCTGGATGGTAAATACGATAAAACCTAGTACGTTTTTAAGGGTAAATTCGATGCTTTCCACCTTGTTTTTTAGGCGTTCGTCTAAATTTTTAGTTTTTTTCAAAAGTTGCTAACGAATTACTTTCTTATTGTTCAAATAACGCTATCTTTGTGCCGAAATTTTAAAGCGTTTGCGCGTAATGAACATGGGAAGTAGGTTGTTTTTCAGAAGTTTATTATTCCTTTTTATAATCGGTAGATCGGTTGTGGCTTTCAGCAGTGAACACACTGAAGAAGAGCACTCGAATACAGAGCATCAGGAAGAAGAGTTTAATGCCGCAGAACACGCTTTGCACCACGCAATGGATGCGCATGAGATCCATTTCACAGATGGGTTGGTTATTCCTTTACCGGTAATTCTTTGGACAGACAAAGGCCTGGTTACATTTATGTCGTCTGCATTTCATCACGATGACAACGGACAAGTAGTTGTTCGCAAAAAAGGAATGAACTTCGTTAAGATTCATGAGAAAATTTATCAGTTAGAAGAAGGAGCGGAAGCTGTAGTCTTTAACGAGGAACATCACCCGGAAAACGCTGAGCAGGTACTGCTGGACTTTTCATTGACGAAGAATGTGATGACCATCTTCATGGTAGCGGGACTGTTATTGCTTGTTTTCTTGCGTTCAGCGAGATTTTACAAAAAAGATAAGCAGGAAGCACCTAGAGGAATTGCAGGATGGACAGAGCCTGTTATTCTCTTTATTAAAGAGGTAGCAGAGGAGAACATTGAAGGCGATAAGTACAAGAAATTCCTTCCGTATTTATTGACCGTATTTTTCTTTATTCTATTCGGAAACCTGTTAGGTCTGATTCCATTCCTGGCTAACCCGAATATGACTGGTAACATTTCGATCACCCTTTTGTTGGCGACGTTTACTTTCATCATTCAAATAGCGTCATCGAAGAGAAACTTTTGGGCACACATATTTACGCCTCCGGGACCGGTGGCATTGTACCCTATATTAATACCGATTGAGATCGCAGGTATTTTCATTAAGCCGGCGGCGTTAATGATTCGACTTTTTGCGAACATCACGGCGGGTCACATTATTGTGGTATCGTTGATCTCGATCATATTTGTTAACCAAAGCGTGGCTTGGGCAGGTTTGTCTGTTCCGATGACATTGTTGATTTCATTATTGGAGATTCTAGTAGCCTTCTTACAGGCATACATCTTCACGATGCTATCGGCATTATTCCTTGGAATGGCGGTTGAAACTTCTCACCACCATTAATTTGTAATTGTTTAAATCTATATAATCATGGAAACCATAACAGGAATAGCAGCAATCGGAGGAGGTCTAGCAGCAATCGGAGCCGGAATCGGTATCGGTCGTATTGGTGGATCTGCACTTGAGGCAATGGCGCGTCAGCCAGAGCTTGCTGGTAAAATTCAGACTGTAATGCTTATCGCAGCGGCACTAGTAGAAGGGGTAGCTCTTTTCGGTATCGTTGTGGCAATGCTACAAGGTTAAAATTGATAACTGGCGGCAAGGGTTGCTTGCTGCCAGTTGTTTAAACTAGATTAAAAAGAAAAAAAATGGATATAGTTACACCGGCAATTGGTCAATTATTCTGGGGAGGTTTCATCTTCCTTATTCTGCTTTTTATCCTGGGTAAGTTTGCCTGGAAACCAATTATCAATGCAATTGGTGAAAGAGAAAAAACAATCAATGAGTCTCTTGAATTAGCTGAGAAGACAAAAGCGGAAATGAAAGAACTTCAGGCGAGCAATGAAGAATTGATTAAAGAAGCGAAGGCTGAACGTGATGCAATGATCAAAGATGCTAAGGAAACCGCTAAGAAGATGGTTGCCGAAGCGAAGGATGAGGCGAAGGCAGAAGCAGCTAAGGTTCTCGACGACGCACGCAGCGCTATTGAAAATGAGAAAGCAGCAGCGATTTCAGAACTGAAAACACAGGTTGCAGCATTGTCATTGGAGATCGCTGAAAAAGTTATTCGTCAGGAACTTACTTCGGATGACAAGCAAAAAGCATTGGCCAGCAAAATGGCAGAGGACATTAACCTGAATTAAGAAAACAATAATGAAGAGCACAGCAGCAGCATCCCGATACGCGACTTCTCTACTCGATCTAGTGATCGAGCAGAAGAATATCGATTCAGTTGCGGGTGACATGAATTTCTTATTGGAGGTATACGAAAACACCGAAGAGTTCAGACATCTGATCTCTAGTCCGATCGTTAAAGCAGAAAAGAAGATTGAGATTTTCAATCGAATTTTTGATCACTTTGAAGATGTGACGAAGGCGTTTTTGAGATTGATCACGAAAAACCGAAGAGAAGATATTCTTGCGGAGATCGCTTTTGCGTTTGAAGCGAAAGTGAAAGAGCATAAAGGTATTTTCCCGGTAAAGATTGTATCTGCAGCTAAGCTGGATGATTCAGTCAAAACAGAGATCATTAATAAAATTTCAAATGCGATTCCTGGCACTGCTGAAATCACAGAAGAAATGGACGAAAAACTGATCGGCGGATTTGTTGTCCAAATGGGAGATATGCAGGTAGACGCTTCAGTGCAAAGTCAACTAAATAAATTAAAACAGAGTTTAACAAGATAATATTTGGCTACTAGCGCCAAGAAAAACGATACAAAATGGCAGATGTAAAACCAGCAGAAGTTTCTGCAATATTAAGAGAAGAACTTTCAGGATTTCGTTCTGAAGCTGAGTTACAGGAAGTAGGTACTGTACTTCAGATCGGTGATGGTATTGCTCGAATCTATGGATTGAAAGGAGTACAATACGGTGAGCTGATTGAGTTTGATGGTGGTCTACAAGGGATCGCATTGAACCTGGAAGAAGACAACGTAGGAGCCGTACTTCTTGGTAAGTCTACTGCAGTAAAAGAAGGTGATACGGTAAAACGTCTTGGACGAATTGCTTCTATCCAAACAGGTGAAGGAATGGTTGGACGTGTTGTTGATACATTGGGTAATCCGATTGACGGTAAGGGACCGATCGAAGGAGAGCTGTTCGAAATGCCAATCGAACGTAAAGCACCAGGTGTTATTTTCCGTCAGCCGGTTAACGAACCACTTCAAACAGGGATAAAGGCAGTTGACTCGATGATTCCGATCGGAAGAGGACAGCGAGAGCTTGTTATTGGTGACCGTCAGACTGGTAAAACAACTGTTTGTATCGATACGATCATTAACCAAAAGGAATTCTACGATAAAGGCGAACCGGTATTCTGTATCTATGTGGCGATCGGTCAAAAAGGATCTACTGTTGCAGGTATTGTGAAGAAGCTGGAAAACGCTGGTGCAATGGCCTACACCGTGGTAGTAGCTGCGAATGCATCTGATTCTGCACCAATGCAGTTCTATGCACCAATGACAGGAGCAGCGATCGGTGAATACTTCCGTGACACTGGAAGACCGGCACTAATTATTTACGATGATTTATCAAAGCAGGCAGTTGCGTACCGTGAGGTATCGTTGCTACTTCGTCGTCCTCCGGGTCGTGAGGCATACCCTGGTGACGTATTCTATCTTCACTCGAGATTATTGGAGCGTGCAGCGAAGGTAATTGCTGATGATACAATTGCAAAGCGAATGAATGACCTTCCGCCATCGCTTAAAGATAAAGTGAAAGGTGGTGGATCACTTACTGCTCTTCCGATCATTGAGACACAAGCAGGTGACGTATCGGCATATATTCCAACGAACGTAATTTCAATTACAGATGGTCAGATATTCCTTGAAGGTGACTTGTTCAACTCAGGTATCCGACCGGCGATCAACGTTGGTATCTCGGTATCTCGTGTTGGTGGTTCGGCACAGATTAAATCGATGAAGAAGGTAGCAGGTACGCTGAAGTTAGATCAGGCACAGTATCGTGAGCTTGAAGCTTTCGCGAAGTTTGGTTCGGATCTGGATGCTGCAACGAAGTCAGTGCTTGATAAAGGAGCACGTAACGTGGAGATCCTTAAGCAAAAAGAAGGTGACCCTTATCCGGTGGAGAATCAAATTGCGATTATCTATGTGGGTACAAAAGGATTGATTCAAAACGTGCCTGTAGATAAGGTTAAGGAATTTGAAAACGAATACCTCGATTACCTTGATGCGAAGCATAGAGATACACTTGATGCTCTTCAGGCAGGGAAATATACGGATGCTGAGACAGATGTTCTTGCACAGGTTGCAAAAGACATTGCAGCGAAATATTAAAAAAAGAGAAACGCTCAAACGTTAAAGAATGGCGAATCTTAAGGAAATAAAAAACAGAATCACCTCGATCTCTTCAACGATGCAGATCACTTCAGCAATGAAGATGGTATCCGCTGCAAAATTGAAGCGTGCGCAGGATGCAATTACGCAGATGCGTCCGTATGCTGAGAAGCTTCAGGAAATTCTGGGTAATTTAAGTGCAACACTGGACTTGTCGGAGAACGCTTATTCGAACCAAAGGGAAGTAAAGAATGCATACATTATTGCCGTTACTTCAAACAGAGGTTTGTGTGGTGGATTCAACAACAACATCATTAAGCAGGTAAACGCTTTATTGAAAGATGAATATGCGAACTACAACACCAAAGTTATTGCAGTTGGTAAAAAGGTGAATGACGCTTTCAAAAGAAGTGATGCGAATTATCGTCCGGATGGTATCGGTGGGGCAGAAGAAATGTTCAATGATCTGTCATTCGAACGTTCTTCAGAGCTAGCGCAATTACTGATGGATGAGTTTGCTGCAGGCAAGGTTGATAAGGTTATTGTTGTTTACAACAAATTTAAAAATGCGGCGGTTCAGGAAGTAACAACTGAACAGTACTTACCAATCGTTGAGAATGAGTCAGGTGAGGATCAGTCAGCAGGCGATTACATCTTCGAACCATCGAAAATAGAGATCCTGGAGAATTTGATACCGAAGACACTAAAAGTTCAACTATTCAAAGCATTTCTTGATTCACATGCTTCAGAGCACGGAGCGCGTATGACGGCAATGCACAAAGCGACTGATAACGCAACAGATCTTAAGAAAACATTAACCCTTGAATACAACAAAGCTCGTCAGGCAGCTATTACCAATGAAATTTTGGAGATCGTTGGTGGAGCCGAAGCATTAAAAGGTTAAAAAGAAATAAAAAAAGGAAAGGTCTTCAGAATGGAAGGCCTTTTTTTATGGCCTTTTGTAATAGACATAAAACTTTCCATCATTAAACATCACGGTATCCTTTGAATCGGGACGTACGAGAATGGTCATATCCACATGGTCTTCTTCTACGGATTCGTCGTATTTAATCTCCTTTGCAATACCCATCAAATGCTGACCTACCAGTTTAACATGCCAGGAGTGTTCTAAGTACGTGTCAAGGACGTGTTCTGAATTGCTTGACCGATGTGTAATATGTATAACACATGAATCAGAAGCATGCGTTTTCATAAACTCATAACTGATTGGATTCTGAGCAAGAAACTTTTCTAATGATCTCAATAAACTTGATTCCACTTTCCCACCTATGGGTTGTTCCATCACGGAAGGATTGATCAATTCTGTCTCTACTCTTTCTTCTGCTTCCTTGTCACTGGAGCTTACAGCAGCTTGTTGCACCCCAAACCATTCATCGCATTCAGAAGCTGAATTCATGCTGCAATACTCGTCAAGTTCAGTAACGAGAACTAATCCAACTACACCCGTCTTTTGTTGATCAAATTCCGGGTCAATTTTATCAAAGGCGTCTTTTGCCTTTACAAGGTATTCTAGACTTTTTTTACCGAAGCCCAATTGACGATAAACGTATGCTATTTGTAAGCAATATTGAGCTGTATAGAATGCTTCGCCGTTTCTATCTAAACTCGCGTAAAAGCCAAGATCATGTTCAATGGAAGAAAGTGTGTTCTCCAGACACGCTAACGGATTCTTGCGCTTACCACAACCATCATAACCCTTAAGTTCCGGGTGCAATTTATATTCCTGAGAAAATGCCAATAAGGGTAGAAACAGGAAGAGCACCACATGGATGCGTTCCTTTATAACCCTGCTGAGTTTCGTTTGCTGGTTCATCTGTAGTAGCTTGCAGTTGTTGAAACTTTAATATAGGATTATTTTATTCACGAATCAAAAAAAAAATCAGGAATGAACAAAATGGGGATGCCATCGAACAAATTTTAACTTAAGAGAAGAACCAGAAGTCGCGACCTGATTGCAGACCTTGTTTTAACATGCGATCGGCGATCTTCTCTTGATCTTCAGGTGATGAAACTGCAATAATTATTTGTGGCTTATCGAGGTCAAAAATTGTATCAATCGAATGTAATCGAAGATCATAGATATCCTTTCCAATTTTTTTTTGATTATCACAAACCCAATGTATATGAACGGCTGCATCCTGGAATAACTTCACGAGATCCTTTCCATTTCTTCCTGCACCCCAGATTACCAGAGGACGATCCGGTTCTTTTTCCAATTCAAGAAAGTACTTAACCTTTAATTCAAAGAAACGATTATCGCGATATTCTTCCCGGGTTCTGGAGATGCGATCTGCTCTGTCGCGCCAGTGATGAAGTACCTGGTCTATCCCCACAATTTTTAATCCACCTTTGTAGAATCGGAAGCACAAATCGTAATCTTCCGGCATTGTATCGTGTTCGAATCCACCGATGGCGTCAAAATCTTCCCGATGGACCAACCAGCAATTAGAAGGTATAACGCATTCCCGATAGATTTCATGCTTATGAGTATTTGATCGGGCGACCTCTTTCAACCAGGCATCGTATCGTCGGAAACCTTCGCCAATCTCACCTTCATCCGTGAAGTATTCGGTTGCACCCGTGATAACGGAACCTGTGCCATGTTTTTTCCATTCGCTGATCATTAACTCAAGCTTAGAAGCTGGCATTTTATCGTCAGAATCCATTCGTTGGATCAGTTCTCCTGTGCTTTTCGAATAAGCAAATCGCAATGCATTTACCAGGCCGGGCTTCGGGTTGTCCAGAGCTAGAATTCGTTTGTCCTTGCTGGCGTATTCTTGAATGATCTCAAACGAGTGATCTGAAGAAGCATCGTTAACTGCTAATAATTCCCAGTTTTTATAGTTCTGATTTAAGATTGAATCGAGGCATTCTTCAAGGTATCGAGCAGTATCTCTCGTTGGCAGTATGATTGATATTTTTCCCCGATCCTCCATAAAAAAGCCCCTTCAAAGAAGAGGCTTTAAAGTGTTTATTGGTTTTTACGACAATCCGGAAATTGTTCCATCATTATCAATATTCATCCCTTCAGATGCCGGTGTTGCCGGTAAACCTGGCATTCGCATCATCTTACCTAATATAGGTATGATGAATCCTGCGCCCGCTGCAAACTCAAACTCTCGAACTGTAATTCTGAAGTTAGTTGGACGTGCCAACAGATTGTCATTATCAGAGAAAGATTTCTGCGTCTTTGCCATACAGATAGGGAGCTCATTCAAACCAAGCTGATCAATTCTCGCAAGATCTGCAATGGCTTGTTTTGAATAATCCACACCATCAGCGCCATATATTTCACTGGCGATGGTTTCAATCTTATCTTTGATTGAGATGTGCCAATCGTACAACGGTTCAAATTTATTTTGTCCTGAATCTATCTCGGAAACAACAGCCTCAGCGAGGTCTGTCATACCGGCACCACCTTTCGCCCATCCATTCGCCACAATGGCTTGAACATTCATAGCCTTGCACTTATCCTTAATGAGCTTGACTTCTTCCTTCGTATCAGTTGGAAAGGCATTAATTGCAACTACCGGATTCAAGCCGAATTTTTTAATGTTTTCAATATGCTTTTCGAGGTTTGCGAATCCTGCCGCAACACGTTCAACAGCCGGCGTATTGTATTCTTCTTTCGGTGCTCCACCGTGGTGGCGCAATGCTCTGATCGTGGCAACAAGAACAACAGCCTCTGGTTTTAGATCCCCAGAAACACATTTGATGTCTAAGAACTTTTCAGCTCCCAAATCAGCTCCAAAACCAGCTTCTGTCACCACATAATCAGAAACGGAAAGTCCCATTTTTGTCGCTAGAATCGTATTGGTACCCTGTGCAATGTTAGCAAATGGGCCACCGTGAATGATCGCCGGATTGCCTTCCATCGTTTGAACCATATTAGGTTTGATAGCATCTTTAAGCAGGATTGCCATTGCATTTTCAGCATTCAGATCACGTGCATAGATCGGTTTCTTATCGTAAGTTAGACCTACATAGATGTTACCCAATCGTTTTTTAAGATCCTGGAAATTTTCTGCCATACACAGAATTGCCATAACCTCCGATGCAGGAGTGATATTAAATCCATCCTCACGAGGAGTACCATTTGCGGTTCCTCCTAACCCAATAACGATATCGCGCAGTGCACGATCATTCATATCCATCACGCGCTTCCAACCAATTGTTCTCGGGTCGATTCCAAGATTACGGGATTTACTCTGAATATTATTATCGATTAAAGCAGATAACAAGTTGTTAGCTTTTTCCACTGCTGAAAAATCCCCTGTAAAGTGAAGATTGATGTCTTCCATCGGTACAACCTGAGAATAACCACCTCCGGCAGCACCTCCTTTGATTCCGAACACAGGCCCGAGTGAAGGTTCGCGAAGTACAACAGTCGTTTGTTTCCCGATCTTATTCATGCCTTCTGTAAGACCAATTGAAGTTGTCGTTTTTCCTTCTCCCGCAGGAGTCGGTGTCATCGCAGTCACAAGGATCAGATGATTCTTTTTGATGTTCTTTTGGTTGATCAAAGAAAGGGGCAGCTTAGCTTTGTACTTTCCATATAGCTCCAGATCATCTTTTGAAACACCTACTTTCGAGGCAATTTCTTCGATGTGACTCATCTTACATGCCTGTGCAATTTCAATATCAGTTAGAAACTTTTTCTTCATTTCGTGGGTTTTATTTTTTAGCGATTTCCCTCAAATATATAGGTTCTGGTGTATTATCAAACGGATTTCAACTTTTTCTTAGCGTATGAAAGGAATTACAGCTTTGCGTTTTTTCGGATAATCATCAAACTTCTCCTTATACCAATCGTGGTGATTAAGTGCTCTGGGCACTAAGTTGTAAAAAGTCCATAATGCGAATGTCAACGCGGGTAAATTCCAGGCTGCGATGGCAAAACCGGTCCATTCCACAATTTCACCAAAGTGATTGGGACAAGAGATATACTCAAATAACCAGCCACGAGGGATCACGTATCCCGAATTATTTTTTCGCAGTGAAATCAGCTTGGTGTCGGTGACTTGATTAATGATCATTCCAATCAGAAAAATCCCGATACCGAGCGCTACATTCCACGAGTAGAATTCACCATTATTCTCGGACAGGTAACCGATGAAATAACCATTCAGGAATCCGTTCACTCCGTTGAAGAATAAGGCACTGAAAACAATGGTTAATGGTATCTTCTTGCCCTTTGTTTTTATTCGGAATGGAAAGATTACGGTTCGATTTATATAATGAAGCGACCATAGTAGAACGAGCAACATTCCCATTTGATCAAGGTCTGTGGGACCAAAAATCGCCAATAATGGAAACAATAGTAATGCAGGTAGTTCCATCCAGAACCAGCCCCATTTATTGTCGATCATCTTTCCCCATTTATCGGTTGTGTGACGGCCATACGGAGCGCGAATATTGGTAAAGACCAGAATGATAAAGGTAATCGCTCCAATAGCGATCCAGCAATAATTGATCAGATTAAATGACTCCAGGTTGATCATTGTTCACCAAAATAATAATTCATCCGATCTCTATTCTGTTTTTTATACGCTTTGTATGGTTCAGAAAGTGATAACAAATATCTTTTAATGAACCAGGCGAAAGGCATCGTTGCATATCGCTGGATTGAAGTAACACTGCCGCAGAATCGTTTAAAATAACTCTCTGTCGTGTCCGAACGGAAATGAAGAATTTCTTCCAGTTCGTCGGCATCATCAAAGTACCCACAATGGAAATTTTGAAATGCGAATGCATGTTTCGGGAAAGTCAACTTACCTAATCCGAAGCAGTGAAATGCACGTTGCAGAAAATCACCAAATGTGATCCTGCAAACTTCACCACCGCTAAGGTTAAAAATGCGACCTTCAATTTCATCGAGGTGATCAATTGCATGAACAAATGCCCTTGCCGTATCCCGTACCGTTGCAAATTCCATGGGAGTGTTCAGTGGCATTTCAAACATGAGTGGGTCGATTTTATGATTTCCGATTCCCATAATTGCAGTCAGTCTGAATATACTCCATCTGACCCTGCTGCTTTGAATTTCGCGTTCCGCGATCACCTTGGTTCTCGAATAATTATCGTGCTCAACGCCTTTTAGCGGATCACTTACTTTGATGTATGGATCTTTGATGCGATCGCCATACACCGTTACCGATGAGCTATACAAAAGGAAGGCATCCGGACACTTCTTTTCCATGGCTGCTATAACATTTTCCGTTCCCTTAATATTCACTGTATCTACCAGGTGTTTGTTATTTCGCTCCACAGTAGGAATCAGTGCGGCAAGATGAATAACAACGCTCTTATTCTTCACAGCCTTTTTAACTGAATTCAGATCGGTAACATCACCACAGTAAATTTTTAGACCTGGAAATACTCGAAGTTTTTTTCGATTCTTTTTGGAGTCACGTACCAGAACACTTACATCTTCTATAGCACCTTTATCCTTGAATTGCCTCAGAATTTCAAAACCAATGGCACCTGTCGCACCGGTGATTAAGATGGAAGGGTTCTTTTCCATTTACAAAGTCTCAGCGAGCCAACGGTAGAATTCGGTATGCCAGATGAAGCTATTCTGGTAATCTAATACCCAGTGATTTTCATCCGGGAAGAATAATAACCTGCTTTTGAGACCCTGCAATTGAGCTGCCTGGAAAGCTTCTAATCCTTGTCCGATAGGTACTCTGTAGTCTTTGCCTCCCTGTATAATCAGGATAGGTGTATCCCATTTTTCAACATGCTCAGAAGGGTTGAATAAGGTGTGACTTCTTTGAGCAGCCTTATTCATTTTATCCCAATACGCTCCTCCAAGGTCCCAGTTTACAAAGAATAATTCTTCCGTTGTTCCATACATACTCTTCCAATTGAAAATACCGTCGTGAGCGATGAATGATTTGAATCGACCTTCGTGCATCGTAGCAAGGAAGAAAGCAGAATACCCACCATAGCTCGCTCCAACACACCCAATACGATTCTTGTCAACGTACTTTTCTGTTGCCAGATCATCGATAGCTGATAAATAGTCTTGCATGTTGAGTCCACCATAATCTTTGCTTATCTGTTCATTCCATTCAACACCATAACCAGGCATTCCCCTTCTGTTTGGGGCGATAACAATGTAACCTTGCGATGCCATTAACTGAAAATTCCAACGGTATGAATAGAATTGACTTAATGCTCCCTGTGGTCCACCCTGGCAATAAAGTAGGGTTGGGTACTTTTTATTCTTGTCGAAGTTTGGCGGGTAAATCACCCAGGAAATCAGCTCTTTCCCGTCTACTGTTTTGGTAATTCTTTTTTGAACCGCTGGCAGACTAAGACTATTATACAATTCGTCATTGGCATGAGTAATTTGGGTCATATTGCCGGTCTTAATATCAACAGAGTACAACTCAGTTGCGTGGTTCATGTCACCTCTTCCAACAATCAGTATGTTATCTTTTTGACCAACAATACCACGAATATCGAATTGACCTTCTGTGATCATTCGTGGAATCGCAGGAGCTTTTTCATGCTGTTTCAATGATTTTGGAACCATGATCTCGAAAAGTTGAACGGTACCTTTAACGGCAGCAGTAAAAAATATCTTCTTACCATCTTCCCCCCAAGAGTACGATCCAATGGTGCCATCCCAATTTTCGGTTAGATTTAAATGCTTGTTTTGAAATAGGATAATAATATCGTTTTTATCTGATTCATAACCATCGCGTTTCATTTGTGTCCAGGCCAGAACACCGGTAGAGGAAAATGATGGATTTGTATCGTAGCCTTTATTGTATTCTGTAAGGTTAGTAGTCTGTTTCGTGTCGAGATCGTAGCTGAAAATATCGCTATTGGTACTAACCGCATAATCTGTCCCGTAGGATTTCTTTGTGACGTACAGGACCTGTTTGCTATCAGGCGACCAAAGATAGTCTTCATCACCACCAAATGGTTTTTGTGGACAATCGAATGGTTCATTGGCCATGATGTCCATACTTTTTCCATTAGGGAATTCGATAAAGACATGGCTATATTTCCCATCTTCCCATTGATCCCAGTGACGATAATTCAGATCGTCGTATATCATCATTTTTGATTGATCCATATTGGGGTAGTAGTCTGACCCGTATACATCGCGGATCTTCACTTCTTCGATAATGATCTTTTTAGAACCGTCCGGTGAGACGTGTTTATCATTGAGCTCCGCATCCACATTTTGTATTTCGTGAGGTCTTAATCCATCCAATCGAACCTTATGGTAAGTAGTCGTTCGCTGATTGGTAGCCAAATCCACTTTCGATATGGCATAGATCACAGCAGATTTATCTTTGTTTAATCCGAGTCCGGAAACGCGATTCAGTTCTATCAATTGCTCCGGAGTCATCACATTCTGTCCAATGGCAGTACTCAGGATGAATAAGCTTAGAATAGAAATTATGGAAGTCCTCATAAAATTTGATTTTCAGTCTTGTAAATGTAATGATTTCAGAGAAGTAAGTCGGTGAATTAAAGGCGATGAAACTTTTTGACATTGGCACGACAGGCTTCACCGAGATCAGGATGCAACAGAGCCTTCTGAATAAGTTCTTCATCTGCGTTTTTGTTGTAGAGCAAATGGAAAAGTTCATGTAGTGTTAGTCGCTCTTGTGCACCAGCTTCCAAAATCATTTTATCATCAGGCATGATTCGACCTTCCTGAAGTACTCTCACATATGCGCCACAATGTCCAAATGCTATGAAATCTTTGATCATTTTACTGGATCCAAAGCGCATGTTTAAGGTAGAACAAGGTTGACGTGCTTCTGATACCTGAACGACAGCAGTCCCAATCTTAAAAATATCCCCTATTGAAACGTGTTTCTCGTCAAACCCCCGCACTGTCAGGTTTTCACCCAGCATACCATTTTGCCATTCGAGTTTTGGGTATTTTTTCTGCCAATAAGGATAGTGATTAAGGGAATAGATGTAACAGGCTTTGTCAACACCTCCATGATACTTACGATCGTGTACTACGTCTTTTTGCACATCTTCATATCCCAGCTGTATCCCTTCAGTAGATGGTTCTTTGAATATCCCGGTTGTAAATTTTTTAAATTTCCATGTGACCGTTCTTCGCGCACCGATATTTGTAGAGATGACTTTCAATGGGCACAATTAACACATAACAAACTCTCTGGACGGATCATTATTCGCTGGATAGGAATCTCATTTCCGCATTTGGCACAAATTCCAAAATCTTCTCCTTCCAGCATGCCCTCAACCTTTTGAAGGTTTTTAAGTTTTTCTTCTGCTTTTCTCAAAGCGGCCTCCAAAACTGAACGGTTATTGATGGCATCCATGCGAGAAACACGACCAATGGCAACATCCGGTGCTTCCGGCTTGGCCAGCTCCTTATATTCTTCAATGGCTGCTTCTGTCTTAGCCATCTGCTCTGCAATAATTGCTCTAATCTCTTGCTTGTTCATTCTCAGTTGATTTGAACTTCGTTCGGATGATTAAATATAATTGTTCTTTCTGGCTCATCAATTATTTGGCTAAAGGATTCAGTTTCAATTATTACTACATTTATCCTTTATGAATAATAAACTTTCATTGTGGGCAGTAACTTTAGTAAGTATCATATTGATATTTTATCGATTCCACTATTCGGAATATGGGGGAAAAGCTCCTTTAAAGGTTACCACTTGTGATGCCTTTGGTTATTATATGTATCTCCCTTCAGCGATTATTTACAACGATGCCACGGAGTTAAAGTGGGTTCCGGAAGTTGAAGAACAATACAAGGTTACGTGTGGCGATCTGTATCAAACAAGAATCCACACCAATGGAAATCATGTCTTTAAATACCTGGGTGGAGTCGCGATAATGGAGTTACCTTTCTTTTTAGGAGCGCATGCTGTTGCAAATCTAACGGATTACCCTCCGGATGGTTTTTCACCTCCATATCAATACGCCATCGCTTTTGCGGCCTTGTTCTACGTTATTTTATCCCTGTTTCTACTAAGAAAAATCTTGTTGAAGTATTTTGATGATAAGGTGGTCATGGCCACCATTTTATTGCTGACCCTGGCATCGAATTTTATACAATATGTTTCTGTCGAATCAGCTCAGAGCCACCCATTCATTTTCGCATTGTACGTTCTTATCCTTTACCTCACCATTAAATGGCATGAACAACCGGGAATAAAATGGGCTGCGTTCATTGGTTTAACAATTGGACTCGCAACTATTTCCCGACCCACAGAAGCGATAATGATCTTTATTCCGATCCTGTGGAACATGCATTCGCGAGAACTAAGTAAGGAGAAATGGGATAAGGTTAAAAAGTATAGAACACATGTGTTGATTGCGGTTGCAGGAGGATTAATTGGCATATTACCTCAGCTTATATACTGGAAAATTGCCTCTGGCTCATTTATTTATGACGTCGGTAGTAAGTGGTTTTTTCTTAATCCCTGGTTCCGCGTGTTGTTTGGATTTGAAAACGGATGGTTTATCTATACACCAATCACGGTGTTCTTCATTATTGGATTTTTCTTTATGAAGAACTATCCATTTAGAAAATCCGTTCTGGTCTTTTGCCTTTTGAATATTTGGATTGTTATCGCATGGTCTGATTGGAAATATGGCGCAACCTATTCTACTAGAGCATTGGTTCAAAGTTACCCGTTATTTGCGCTGGCATTCGCCTCTTTTATTAAACATATCGACACCAAGAAGATTCGATTTGTTTTTTACCCCTTAGGCATGTTTTTGATCTACGTAAATTTCTTTCAGACCTATCAATACAACGAAAACATATTGCATTATCGGGATATGAACAGGAAATATTACGCCAGTATTTACCTTGACCCTGACCCGACCCCAGAGGACATGAGCTTATTGGATACCGATGAGTTTATTGATGAAGCTGACTTTAAATCCAATTTGATTTACCACTCTGATAGTACCGTGAACATAGTAAACCAACCATGGACTGCTAGTCAGGTTCTTGAATTGGAGATAGATTCGGAACGTTTCCAATGGATAAAAGTGGAAACGGACATCAAAGCTTCACCGGGATATGACTTGAGTTATCTCCATTGTAAAACCGTGAGCGATCAGAAAGTGAAAGAGATTAAATTCCGAATCAAAAATCCGATTATAGAAGTGGGAAAATCGAACAGGTATTCTTTTTACTTTAAAGTACCGAAAAGTAAGAAGCCTACTATTTTGTCAATCATGATAAGTTCTATGAGTTCGTTTAAGACCGAAATTGGATCTATTACTATATCTTCGTTTTCCTCTTAACTGATTATTTATTACATGACGAACAAACTCTCGATAATTGTACCCGCTTATAATGAAGAGCAAACGATCCATCTTATTTTGGATAAGATCAAAGCTGTACAACTGATCGGGGGACTCGAAAAGCAAATTATTATCGTCAACGATTTCTCGAAGGACAACACGAAGGAAGCAATTGAAAAATACATCACATCAAACCCTGAGCTTGAGATCAATTATTTCGAACATGAAAAAAACATGGGCAAAGGAGCCGCGCTCCATACAGGAATCAGCAAAGCAAGTGGTGAATACCTGATCATTCAGGATGCTGATCTTGAATATGATCCAAGCGAATATAACTTGCTCTTGCAACCAGTGCTCGATGGTTTTGCCGATGTCGTCTACGGTTCTCGTTTTATTGGAGGCAATCCTCATCGGGTCCTATTTTATTGGCATTCGAGAGGTAATAAATTCCTTACAAACCTTTCAAACATGTTCACCAATTTGAATCTTACAGACATGGAAACATGCTACAAGCTTTTCCGTACTGAATTGATCCAGTCGCTAAATTTGCGGGAAAAACGATTCGGTTTTGAACCTGAAGTGACCGCAAAGATGTCCAGAGTAAAGAATATACGATTTTATGAAATCGGGATCTCTTATTATGGGAGAACCTATGAGGAAGGCAAAAAAATTGGCTGGAAAGATGGTTTTCGGGCTATTTATTGTATCCTCAAATATGGTTTGTTCAGGGCTAAATAACCTGAACTGCCTGTCAGAAGCAATCCAAGAATTAACATCAGGAGTCTGCTTATCCCGGATAAAACAGACTAAAAGATAGATTAGGGGATCTTAATTCCAAGTATAACCTCATGCGTGGGATTTCGGTAGCTGCTTAATGTCGTCGTGAAGTATTCGAATGAATAGCCAATACGAATTCGATCGATGATGTCATATTGAATATGTGCACCAAAGGTGTTGAAATCACGAGCATTTAACCCTGTAGTAAGTTTGTCCCATAAACGAACTCGTATACTCCAGTCAGTGCTCCCAAAATTAAATCGATCAACCTGAAGCAAAGACTCAAAGATCAGTGAGCATTTCGTAGAAATCTGTTGAGTAAATCGACCTATACCGTAGAAGATGGCTTCGGGACCATAATAGTCTCCTCTTCCGCTGGTATATAAATGTCTGACGCCTACACCAAATAAGAAGCGATCATCTTTATAGGCAGCTCCCATATTCAAATTGAATCGATCACGTTCTACTTCTTCTATTGGCAAAAGGTCCCCCGTATTATAGGTAAAAGTTATAATGTCATAATTGTAAGTATATCGCAGATAACCGAGCGCAAGCCCAAGCGAGACTCTTGAGGCGTGCTTATTATCGAATTCGTGTTGATAATTGTAATTTAAATTTGCTGCATGGGAAAAGGTCAAACCTCTTTCGTCGTAAGCATAGTTGATTCCCAGACCATGACGATCTTTCAAAATGGTGTTGTATTGTCCGGTAGCGCTCAAGTATTTGCCGGATTGTTCTTCCCGGTAAGAAGCTAAACCGAAATGTTGGTATTCGATACCGCTCATCGCGGGATTAATTAAAGCGTATTGATTCCAGAAGAAGGCGTTTCGTAGCTGAGCGTTGGCCCCGAAGCATCCAAGAAAAAATATGATGATTAGTGCTTTTTGCATATACAGTTAGAACAAATTCATGTAGTAAATTGTTACATCTCTTGTCCTTTCTGATAGGGAATTTTAAATCCAATGGTGAATTCATGGGTGCTGGTATCTAGCTTGTCGAACGCTCCAAAATTTTCAAACCCATAGGCTATGCGATACTTTTCTTTAAAGTCCCAGGCAAGATGCAGCTTCATTGTTTTCGTTGTTCGATATCCGCCGCCAACCCATAATCTGTTTTTGAGCAATACAACGCGAACATCAAAATCTGCTGCCGATTTGATCCAGTCCGTTCGAAGTATACCTGAAATGCATATATAAGCCCTTTTGTTAAAGTCTGATTGCGGTCCAAGAGCAAGCTTAAATCTGGTATGGAAATAACTGTGTAGCATCCGAATGTAAACCTCACCAGAGCGACTTTGATTCAAATGGTTAAATCCAGCACCTACATAAATCGCCTTTGATAAATACGCGATTCCAGCATTGAAATTGGGATAATAATTGGTTTGAGCACCGGGCAATGTCGGATCGTTTAATGTTTGGGGAGGAATCCATTCCGGATTAAGGGTCCACATATCTATTCCGGCAGCAGCCCCAAGCGATAACTTTTGTTCATTTTTGAGAAGAAACTGATAATTATAGTTTGCGTTAAGAATTTGAGAGGCAGTAAATCCAATCTTATCGTATATATAATTGATTCCGAGACCATGATGTTCCTTTAAACAGGTATTCGCATTGGCAAATAGCGTGACAGGAGCACCATTCACCCCCTGCCACTGATTCCTATAGCTAACGTAACCATCATATTGATTTTCCAGACCACTTGTTGCTGGATTATAATGAGCGTAATTATTCCAGTAGAGCCCGCTTAATGGATCCTGTTGACCAATACACGATATTGGAATTAAGAATATGATCAGTATGTTCCGCATATTTAGACAACTAGAAAAACAGTTTGACTGATGTTTTAGTTACAGTTAACGAAAATGAATAATCAAAAGTGAGAATATATGTGATTGGTTCATCAGAGTAAAATGTATGCGCTATCAAATAAATTCGTTAAACAAGTCAGGACATAGAATGTTAGTATTATTTTAGTCTTAAATGAATCAAATGAAAGTGTTAGTTACTGGAGCTTGTGGCTATCTGGGAGGTCAAATTGTCGAGGAATTGGTTTCTCACGGAAGGCAAGTAAGAGCACTCTATAGATTCAAGTGTCACAATGATTGGTCCGATAACCCTAATATTGAATTGGTTAAGGGAGATATCCTAGATAAGGACAGTTTATCAGAGGCCGTTAAAAATTGCGCTCAAATTTATCATGTCGCCGCTTTATCTAAAAGTTGGAGCAAGGATCCTTCGCTTTATTACAAGACAAATGTTGAAGGAACCATGAATTTAATCGAAGTTGCAATGATTGAAGGAATTAATGATATCGTTATTACTTCATCAGCTGGGGCAATTGGACCTGCCCGAAAAGGTGACTTAGTAACAGAAACTCAGGAAAGGTGGGTTAATTTTTTTGATGATTATGAACGCTCTAAAGCCCTGATGAACGAAAGAGTTCAAGAATACATAGCGAAAGGAGCTAATATTCGCTTGGTTTGTCCAACTAGAATTTTTGGACCAGGAAGTTTACTTACTGATGGAAGTATAGTTTCTAAAATTCTCAAGAAATATGTTGGAGGAAGATGGAAGATTCAAATAGGTAGAGGCAATGCTATAGGTAACTATGCATTTATCAGAGATGTGGTTCAAGGACACATATTGGCGATGGAAAATGGCAGACCTGGTGAAGCGTATTTGATTGGTTCATTTAACGCTTCATTCACGGAATTGTTTAATGAGGTTGATCGGATTACGGGAAAGAAACAAAGACTTGTCAAAATTCCATTCTTTTTAATCTCAGCATACGCTATTTTTGTCGGCGCTCTGGCTAAGTTGTTTAAATTTAATCCGGTGATAACCTGGGGATGGACTAATAAGATTAGACATAACTGGGCAACGGATCTTAGTAAGGCAAAAGAAGAATTAGGTTACAATCCAACATCCTTGCATGAAGCTATGGAACAGACAATTGAATGGATAAAAAGGGAAAGGAAGTAATGAAAGGACAAATTAATGGATTACAACACATTGGCATTGGAACTACCAACCTAGTAAGTACATGGAAGTGGATGAAGGAGTATTTTGGTTATGATATTCCCATGTTTGACTCTGTAGCAGAAGCCCCATTGATGGATCTTTATACCAATAATAAAACGGTTAATAAAAGAGCCGCAATGATCTATAATCTTCAGGGAGGTACAGCTATTGAACTTGTAGAGTTGCGTTCAACCACACCGAGAAAACCTGATTTTGAAGTGCAGTTAGGAGATTTAGGAATATTTAATTGTCAGATTAAAGTTTGTTCTGACCGTTTCAATGATGTGGCGAATGAGTTTATCAAAGCTGAGTTATTCCAGACCAGTGACATATTGCAAGATGGTTTAGGAAGACGAATATTGAACCTGTCGAGTCCGGAAAATCTCCATTTTCAATTGATTGAATCTGATGATTTCTTTAAGAAAGGCACCCAAAATACTGCGGGCGTTTGCGGATGTAGTATTGGCTGTTCTGATATAGATAAGTCAAAAAAATTCTATGCCGCTTTGGGTTATGATGAAGTAATTCTGGAGACCGAAGGAGTATTTGATGATCTTAAAGGATTCCCAGGCGGTGATTCTCAATTTAAACGCAGTATCCTTCAACAAAAACACCCTATTAAAGGAGCATTTTCTAAAATAATAGGAACAACACAAATTGAGTTGCTTCAAGTACAGGATAGAACACCGAAGCCAATTTTTAAAGACAGAATATGGGGAGACCCGGGATTTATTCATTTAGGATTTGATGTTCGGGGAATGAAGCAGATTGAAAAACAATTAGGATACTCAGGTTATAATTTCACATGCGATTCCTCTGATCAACACCACATGGGGAAAACACACGTACACTGTACCTATCTGGAAGATCCGGATGGCACCTTGATAGAATTTACAGAGGTATATAAAATGCCAATCATAGAAAAAATGGGAATTTTCCTTAGACTCTCAAGCCGAAACCCGGATAAGTCAATACCTTCCTGGCTGCTGAAAATGTCAAGGTTTGCACGTATAAAGGACAATTATTGGGAAAGGAATCCTAAATAATTAGTTGAGATTTTCCAGTTCATTCAGTATCTGATCGTAGGACGTTTTTAATTCGAAACTATCCACTTTTTTCAGTTTCTTTATCGCTCGAGATTTCATAATAGTACGCCCTAAAACAGCTCGAAACTTAATAGCATAAATCCCCATTGATATGCCACCGATTATTAAAGCGGGGTACAAGTAAGGGATATGATAGAAGAGATTAAAAATTAAATACTCGATGGAAAGGAATAAGGGTATCAAGACCGTTCCAAGCGCAATCCTTAATCCCGAATGAAAACAAATACGCCTTGTGAAGATGCCAGGGAGTATATGAAGTAAGTAAAAAACAGGGAGGTTTAATATTACTCCAATTAAAGCAAAGGGTAGACCAAGTATTAATTCTACTAAGTCAAAAATTCTTTTAGTACGCTTGCCATTTAATTCCTTTACGATGTATAATTCCTCTCCATTAACGGATAACTTATTCCAGAAATTTGAAACGAGTTGAAATATCCGATCTTTTGCCTCCTTATCACTATCGTTAATCTTTTGGGAAAGTTCTTTTGTTTTTATCCACCTTTCATCTAAGTCAACCGCTCCATCGCTTTTATGATAGTGCAGAGAATTCTCATATAGCATAAGTATCTGTTCAAACGCTTTCGTCTCTTCAATATTTTCAATGTGAATCGAAACCTCGAGGACGCCTTCTTCAACCTTTCGAGTTAGACTAAGCATTCCTTTGGATGGCGATTTTTTATATATAGCTTCATAGTCTTTTACATCAATTGGTGTTCCGAAATGGACTAGTAAATCGGTATTGATTTTTTCGGGATTTGAATAATTCAGGCCAACAGGCACAATTTTTAAACCCATTTTAAAATCGTACGCTTCTTCCGCTCCAAATGCGATTCTTGCTGCACCCTTTTTAATTCTTTTAACTCTTCTTATAAATCTTTCATCGGTAACTCCTTCACCATAAAGCAATATTGGACCTCCGTTTTTTAAAGAGCGATAACATTGATCAAAAACAATGTTGTTTTTTTCTAAAGAACTTTTTCCGTCAACATCTCTATATATTGGCCACATGTGACTTTTCCTCAAAAGACTTCCAACTATAGGGTTTTTGAACAGATCTGCTCTACCGAGAAAATGTATTGGTGTATGAATCGCGATGCCACAAACGAGCGGATCTAAAAGAGCGCTGGGGTGGTTTGACACAAAAATTATTGGATCATTGACTGGAACCAAATCATAGCTCTTCGTCGTAAACTGCCCGAAAAAGGCTCTTAATGAAAGAGGGAAAATACGTTTAAGAAACCAATATAAGACCGTCATCTTTGAACATTCACCATAAATTAATGATAATACTTAGAACTAATCATAGTTGAACACGAAAATAAAAAAAGCGTCGAACAAATGGATCGACGCTTTCATCGTATGATATGGGTTAGGTTATTTTTTTAGTGATGACCCTTCATCATGAAATTTCCATCAGCATCATAGTGAGCGAGACAAGCTGCTGTTTGTTCTTCCGAACATCCAAGTTCTTTACACTTCGCTTCGCACTCTGCTTTTGTCAATTTGGAACATTCACGCAGATCACAAGGTCCGATCATATGCGCTTTACAAGCATCATCTGTACAATCAGCACCTTTTTTGCATCCCATCATACCTTCACATGATTTTTTGCAATCTTTCTTTCCGTGACAAGACTTCTTTCCGTGACAAGATTTCTTTCCGTGACAAGACTTTTTGTCTCCACAAGAATATTTGTGACATTCTGTTTTTGCTTTACAAGAAGCACCTGTATGTCCTTCGTTTCCTCCATGACCATCACCCATGATAGGTGCGATAACAAGTCCAACAAGACAAGTCAATTTGATCAAAATGTTCATGGATGGACCAGAGGTATCTTTAAATGGATCACCAACTGTGTCTCCTGTAACCGCTGCTTTGTGAGCATCAGATCCTTTGTACGTCATCTCACCATCAATTTCAACTCCAGCCTCGAAAGACTTCTTAGCGTTATCCCATGCACCTCCTGCATTGTTCTGGAAGATCGCCCAAAGTACACCGGATACAGCAACACCTGCCATATATCCACCAAGCACCTCAGCTGCCATTGGCCAGTTACCTGAAATCAATCCGGTACCAAGACCAATGATCAATGGTGTAAGGATAGTAAGAGCTCCTGGAAGCATCATTTCTCTTAAGGCAGCTCTGGTAGATATCTCAACACATTTACCATACTCCGGAGTTCCTGTTCCTTCCATAATACCCGGAATTTCTTTGAACTGACGACGTACTTCTTTCACCATTTCCATCGCTGCTTTACCAACTGATTTCATGGCTAAAGCAGAGAATACTACCGGTACCATTCCACCAATGAATAGTGCAGCAAGTACTGGAGCTTTAAAGATGTTAATTCCATCAATCCCGGTAAACGTTACATAAGCAGCAAACAATGCAAGTGCTGTAAGTGCCGCAGATGCAATAGCGAATCCTTTACCAACAGCTGCCGTAGTATTACCAACTGAATCAAGAATATCTGTTCTTTCACGTACCTCATCAGGAAGCTCAGACATCTCAGCAACTCCACCTGCATTATCAGCAATTGGTCCGAATGCGTCAATAGCCAATTGCATAGCAGTCGTGGCCATCATAGCAGAAGCAGCGATTGCCACTCCGTAGAATCCGCCAAGTGCATAAGATCCCCAAATCGCTGCAGCGAAAAGAAGAACGGAAGAGAATGTTGAAATCATCCCGGTCGCTAAACCAGCGATGATGTTTGTTGCAGCTCCTGTTGAAGAGTTTCTAACGATATCAAGAACCGGCTTCTTACCAAGTGCTGTATAATATTCTGTAAAGAATGAGATCAAATATCCAACACCAAGTCCTACCAATGTTGCGTAGAAAATATGACGTGATGGAACAGCTCTGAATTCATCTTCACCGAAGAATTGCATATTAATAGTCTCAGGAAGTAACCACTGGACCAGGAACCATCCTGCAGCAGCAGAGATGATGATCGCAGTAATGTTACCAAAGTTTAATGATCGTTGTACATCTGCTTCTTTGGCATCGTTGCTCTTAATACGTACTAGGAAAGTACCTATGATCGATGCTACAATTCCTACACCTGCAATCATGATAGGAAGAAGGATAGGTCCCATTCCTCTGAAAGCATCCGTAAACTGATGACCTGCTTCAGTTGACATGTCACGGATGATGTAGTTACCCAATACCATCGATGCAAGAACTGTCGCTACATAAGAACCGAAAAGATCAGCTCCCATTCCTGCAACGTCTCCCACGTTATCGCCTACGTTATCAGCAATAGTTGCCGGGTTACGAGGATCATCTTCAGGAATACCTGCCTCAACTTTACCAACAAGGTCAGCTCCAACGTCAGCAGCTTTTGTATAAATACCACCACCAACACGTGCGAAAAGTGCAATCGATTCAGCACCTAATGAGAATCCTGCTAATGCCTCAAGCACCATTGTCATTTGATTGTAGAAGTGTCCTCCTGTCATGAATTGTCGAGCAAATACCATAAAGAATAAACTCAATCCTAATACAGCAAGACCAGCAACACCAAGTCCCATAACAGTACCACCACTAAATGATACTTTCAGCGCTTTTGGAAGGCTTGTTCTGGCCGCTTCAGTTGTTCGGGCGTTTGCTTCAGTTGCTATACGCATACCGATGTTTCCAGCCACAGCTGAGAATACCGCACCGATAATGAATGCCGGAACGATCAACCAGTGAGTAGTAGGAACGATATAAGAAATTCCGTAAAGTGCTCCGGATGCGATTACAACAAAAATTGCAAGTAGTCTGTATTCCGCACTAAGGAATGCCATCGCACCTTCTTTAATGCTTTTTGAAATACCTTGCATCTTCTCATTTCCAGGACTTTGCTTCTTTACCCAAGACATTTTGATTAACATGAATAGCAATCCTAATACAGCTAATCCAATGGGTATGTAAATTAGATTCTTTTCCATCTTTTGTTTATTGGTTAATTAAAACAGGGGGCAAAAGTACTTGTTTCTACCAAATACTGCAAATTTGTGTATCAATTAGTGATAGAACTTTCTGAGGTGTTCCAGGCACGTCCATCTCATTAATATCAATAACTTTGACGCATGAAAAGTGTTCAGCAGCTTTTGATTACCATTCTGAAGATGTTTCTGTTCTGGATTCTGTTATTTGATTTCCAGCGAATTCTTTTCTCTATCCACAACTGGGATAAGTTGGAAGGCATCAGTTTTTGGGAATGGCTGGCGACTTTCTTCTATTCGATCCGATTAGATATTGCATCTGCCGCCTATCTAGGACTGCTACCACTTTTGTTTCTCATTATTCATTATCTGAATCCTTCCAAATGGACCAGATGGTTATTTCGAGGTGTATTAATTCTAGAGGTACTGGTTTGTGCCATGATCCACGCAGGGGAAATCAATGCTTATACGGAGTGGAATCACAAATTGACATCCCGCGTGTTCATGCATTTGTCTAATCCGGATGAGGTAGTAAGAACAGCTGATTATGCCATGACGATCTGGTTTTTTATATATGTCATTTTGGAGGTAACATTTGCCTGGAGGATCATGAATTGGCTGTTTAAGAAATCACTTGATGGTAATCAATGGAAATGGTATCTAAACTATTCATTTGGCGCGATCTTCTTCGGATTATTCGGGAGCATTTTCTTCCTGTTAGCGCGAGGTGGATGGCAACAAATCCCGATCAATATTGATTCAGCTTATTTTTCAAATAATCATGTGGCCAATGACATCGCCGTCAATTCGGTATACTATTTCGGTAATAGTTATTTGCTTTATAATAAGAGCGATATTGATGAATCACTACCCAAAATCGATCTTGCCAGGGCCCAAAGGATAGTGGATGAATTGTATGATTACCCGAGTGAACACGACAATTACATTTTAGATAATAAACGTCCCAACCTGGTTTTTGTGATCATGGAAAGCTGGGCGGCAGAGGCTGTCGGATGTTTAAGTGATAACAAAGGAGCGACACCGAATTTCGATGCATTGGCTGAGGAAGGCTTACTTTTTACCAATATCTATTCAACGGGACACACGTCAGAAATAGGAAACTCAAGTATTTTCAGCGGTAATCCCGGAATTCCGGGTATATCGATATCGCTACAACCGGAAAAACACCGCAAGTTGAGGTCATTGAATCAGGATGTCGAAGATTGGGGTTACAGTTCTCATTATGTTTTTAGCGGGGATTTGAAATATGGAAACATTGGCGGCTATTTCATGGATCACGGTTTTCAGGATGTAGTAGATGAAAATGATTTTCCGAATGGTCTGGAACGAGGGAAGCTGAATTATTACGACGAGGATCTATATGATTTTCTATTGAAACGAATTAGTAAATCACAAGAACCATTCATGCATTGTGCATTCACAGGGAGCACCCACTCACCGTATGATCATCCCGTCTCAAAGCGAAAAAGAACCTGGGAAGGGGAGGAAGTGAACTTCATGAATTCAGTAATCTACGCGGATGAGTGCATTAGTGATTTCATTAAAAAGTGTAAGAAGGAGGATTGGTACGAAAACACCTTGTTTGTCTTTATGGCGGATCACGGTCACGCTGCTCCTGGTTCTACTGATCCCAACTCAAACCGATTCTACCGCATACCACTGTTACTTTGGGGTGAACCTTTGAAAAAGGAATATCGAGGTAAGCGCATTGAAAAAGTAGGTTCGCAAACCGACCTGGCAGCCACACTTATGTATCAGATGGGAGGAGATCTATCATTGTATCCATGGAGTAAAGACCTGATGAATCCCGAGTGTCCGCAATTTGCTTTACACACGATAATCGGAGGTTATGGCTGGGTAACCGAAAAAGGTATGCTGGCCTATCATATGGAACACCAAACTTATCAGGTGAATACGTATACACCCGAAGATTTCAAAATCGAAGACGAACGCGGAAGGGCTTTTTTGAAGGTTGTCTATGAGAATTATAAGAAACTCTAGGACCTAATACGTTCATTTTCAGTCCTGATTCGCTCATTTACCTCGATTTTTCTGGTCTTTTATGATAACTTAGCCTTCGGCTAAGAGATGAGAACACTCATTCTTTACATATCATTTATTGCATCGACAAGTTATTTGTTCGGTCAGGCGACGATCTATATGTCTTCCACAGACTGTTCTACCTGGAACTGTTCACCATGTGATGGTACGGTTACAGTGTGGCTGGAAGGAGCAACATTGCCGGGCACCTATTCATTCGTCATTACCGATAGCTTGGGATATACAGATACACTTACCGTTGTGAATGACACCATTGTAACTTTTACCGATTTATGTCAGGGAGTTTATTACGGAGACTCTTTCTGGCCTGCACAAGGGAATCCGGGCGCACCGGCCACACCCATTTTCTGTACGAATTGCACGCCGACGGGTGGGGGCGGAGGTTCCGGAGGCGGTGGAAACGGAGCGAGTGCAGCAGTTGGAGCACCAAATCCGAATCTTGGAGCTCAGTTATGGGGTGATGTAACAGAATGCATGTGTAATTATTTTGGGGGATGGGGAGACAATGTGCAATTATCCATTTGGGGTGATGCCCCTCCATTCATGATGTCTATTGATGGCGGAGCGACCTGGACTTCGGTCACTTCAGGTCAAGGGTTTTATGTTGATTGCTGGGGTGGGGGATTACCTTTAAGCTCTGTGCTTATCATGGATGCAACTGGTCAAATCGTCACGGCCTCAAATCAGGTTACTGGTGGTTGTGTTGGATGTGTAGAAGTTGACCAACCTCAAAACCTAACCGTTTGCAGTGGTGATAATATTGCGGAAATTATTTTTTCTACAACAAATTCGTGGACGGGAAACCCGGCTAACATATTTAGTAATGATCCAAATTATGCTAACAACTTTTATTGGACCAGTTATAATCCGGCTATAGGACTACCTACCAATGGTGATTTTGGATCTGTACCTGCATATACTGCGCCAGTTGTAATCTCTCCCACTACGGGCACAATTGACGTCTATTATATAGATCCTTGGGCAGTATGTAGTCAGGGGTGGCCGACAACATTTAGTATTACAATACTTCCATTGGACCAGATAAACGGCGGACCTGACGTAACCATTTGCGCAGGAGATCCCGTTACTCTCAGTGCTACAAGTTCGACTCCGTTCGCATGGGATCAAGGAGTTCAGGATGGAATCCCATTTTATCCATCTGCAGGTGGGACCTATACTGTTACAACTTCAGGAACTTGTCCTGTATCAGATCAGGTAGATGTTATAATATTACCAGGTGAGAGCATTGACGCGGGAATGGATGTGACAATTTGTGAGGGTGAATCGGTAACATTAAATGCTATTTCGTCAACTACTTTCATGTGGGATAATGGCGTAATTGATGGAATACCCTTTTCACCATCTCAAACAACAACTTACACAGTAACAACGACTGGGGGAGGTTGTGTGGGAACTGACCAGGTTACAGTTACTGTAAATCTATTACCGTCGGTTAATGCTGGTCCTGACCAATCCGTATGTGATGGCCAACAAATTACGCTTATAGGTACCGGTGCGCAAACTTATACATGGGACAACGGTGTTCTAAATGGTGTTCCCTTCACTCAAGGTGGCGTTGGCACAATGACTTATACCGTTATAGGCTCGGATGGGAACGGATGTGTAAATGCGGATTCGGTTGATGTCATTGTTAATCCAAATACTCAAATAGATGCGGGTGTAGATCAAACAGTTTGTGAAAACAACCAGGTCACATTAAATGCTAGTGGTGGAACAAGCTATGTTTGGGATAATGGCGTGACCGATGGAGTTGCTTTTACTCCTCCTTTGGGTTCTACATCCTATTCTGTATATGATAACACGGGATGCTCGGATACCGATGTTGTTGTTATAAGCGTGCTGCCATTACCTGCTGTAAATGCCGGTACGGATCAGATCTTATGTAATGATGGAACGTTAATTACCCTGAGTGGAACAGGTGCCAATTCATATATCTGGGATAATGGCGTGACGGATGGATTAGCCTTCTCACAATCTCCTGGAGTCGTAACATATACGGTTACCGGAACAGATACCTCGGGATGTTCCAATACCGACCAAGTTAATGTAACGGTTAATCCACTACCAAGTGTAAATGCTGGTCCTGATCAAACCTTGTGTGATGACGGTACGCAAGTAATCTTATCGGGTTCTGGCGCCAACTCGTATTTATGGAATAACGGCGTTATCGATAATGTTCCATTTTCACAAGCGACAGGGACAATTAGCTATATCGTGACCGGAACAGATAACAACGGCTGTATGGATAGTGACACTGTGGATGTGACGGTTAATCCGTTACCTGTGGTAAATGCAGGACCAGATCAACAAGTCTGTGAAGGAATTGCTGTTACGCTGACTGGAAGTGGGGCAGACACCTATTCCTGGGATAACGGCATCGTTGATGGGGTCGCATTTGTTCCGGTAATTGGTGCAGTTACCTATACAGTCACGGGAACTGACCTTAATGGATGTCTAAATACAGACCAAGTGAATATCCTGGTCACACCTGCTCCAAGTATTTCAGCAGGGCCTGATCAAATACTGTGTGATAACATTCCAATTACCTTATCGGCAAGTGGTACAGGAACAATCACATGGAATAACGGGATCCAAAACGGGGTTCCTTTTAATCAAAACGTTGGTATTGTGACCTACACGGCAACTGCGGTTGATAGTATCGGTTGCACAAATTCTGATTCGGTCATCGTGGAGGTCGAAGATGCCCCCGAGGTATATTTTACAGCGAGCGATACGATTGGCTGTGCTCCGCTGACGGTACAATTCAATAATAATTCTGTGACAACTTCGTCAATAACTGATTGTATCTGGACAATTAATGGTCAACAGATACAGGATTGTGGACCATTGAGTTATACCTTCTATGAAAGTGGTCAGTACAATATTGGACTGAGCGTGACATCGTTAACCGGTTGCGTTTCGGCGAGTACTTATCAAAATTATATATCCATTGAAGATGGCCCTATCGCTGCATTTACGGCATCAGAAAATGAACTTCTTTTATGGGACACTGAAGTGCAATTCACCAATAATTCGATCAACGCGATTAATTATGTATGGGATTTTGGTGATGGGTCAGGTTCAACCGAAGTTAATCCGAATCATATTTATTCAGAAGAAGAAGCTCAATCCTATTATGTCGAGCTAGTAGCGTTTACTCAATTTGGTTGTACAGATACCGCAAGGTTAATTATTCAGGTGAAAGAAGATTTGATTTATTACGTACCGAATACATTCACACCGGATAATGACATTTACAATCAAACATTTCAGCCTGTATTTACTTCCGGATTTGACCCCTATGATTATCAACTCTTGATCTTTGATCGATGGGGAGAAATTATTTTTGAATCGCACGACTCTTCGATCGGTTGGGATGGGACCTATGGCAATTCAGCTAACCCAAGAAAATGTCAGGATGGCTCTTATACGTGGAAGCTGGAGTTTAAAACACTTGAAAGTGACGAACGTAAAATAGCAGTTGGACACGTTAATCTCATTCGCTAATTCGGGTTTAATCCTATCTTTGAATCGTGAAGATCCTCGTTGTTCGTTTTAGCTCAATTGGAGACATTGTTCTTACTACACCTGTTCTTGAAGCACTCAAGGATCAGCTCAATTGTGAGCTTCATTATCTGACAAAGGAACCGTACAAGGAATTAGTTGAACACAATCCTTTTGTGGATAAGGTCTTCACCATTAAAGATTCCATTTCCGAAGTTATTCCTGCATTAAAAGCAGAGAAGTATGATCACATCGTGGATCTTCATCACAATCTGCGAACAAAATCATTGAAGTTGAGGTTACTGCGTCCGATGACCAGTTTTCCAAAATTGAATTACAAGAAATGGAAACTCGTTCGCTTCAAAGCGGATGATCTCCCGGATGTACATGTTGTAGATCGCTATTTTGAAGCAGTTAAAAAACTGACGGTTAGTAACAGAAAATATGCGGTCAACTTTGCCATTAGTTCATCTAATGAAATTGACCCGGGTCAATACAAGTTAGCTGCGAAGAATTATATAGCCATAGCCATCGGAGCTAAATTCGCTACAAAGCGATTTCCCAAGGAAAAAGTGGTGGAAGTGATCGAGCGGTTGAACTCAGACGTTATACTCATAGGAGGGATAGAAGATCGTTCGAATGCCGGCTGGATCATTCAGCGTTCTTCTAAAAATGTTCGAAGCGCTGTTGGCGAGGTCAATATTCAGCAATCTGGAAGTATCATCAAACAAGCAAAGGCTCTTATGACCAATGATACCGGGATGATGCATATTGCTGCAGCTTTTGACACCCGCATTGTCTCCATCTGGGGAAATACTGTTCCCAAATTCGGCATGTATCCTTATAAACCAGATAATCCGGAATCCTATTCGATTCACGAAGTTTCAGATCTAAGTTGCAGACCTTGTTCTAAGATTGGGTTTGAGCAATGCCCGAAAAAACACTTTAAATGTATGATGGACCAGGATGTAAATGTGATTGCCGGAGATCTCGAGGCTTAATCCTCATCCATGAAAAGTTTCTTTAATTCGCTTGCGTCACGAGCCTTCATTTTTCCTGCCAGAATAAGGCTCAATTCACGTCTTCTCATGGCCCCGTTATATCGGCGAATCTCTTCTTCCGTTTCTGGAATTAACTCGGGAACCTCAATTGGTTCTCCGTTCTGGTCAACAGCCACGAAGGTGTATATCGCCTCGTTACATTTCGTTCGTGTACCCCGGACGTTGTCCTCGACATAAACATCAATAAACACTTCCATGGAAGTAGAAAAGGCTCTTGAAACCTTAGCCTCTAAGGTAACGATCGATGAGTGAGCGATTGCCTGTTGAAACGATACATTATTGACGGTTGCAGTCACCACTACACGCTTACAATGTCGATGAGCTGAGACCGCCGCGATAACATCCATCCACGCCAATAATTCACCACCGAATAGATTTCCGTGTGTATTTGTATCATTAGGTAAAACAACTTTCGTGGTAATCGAAAGTGTTTCTTTGGCTGTCTTTGCTTTCATGGCATCTAATTATTAGAACAAAAGTAAGATTATTCGCGCTGTCTGGTTTTGATTTATCTATTTTTTGGCGAATCTCCGAAACAGGTTTCTATGGTTGCATTGGAATGAGTAACTTTACGGTCCCTTATTACGTTAAAAACCAGAAACAGGCAGAGTTATGATGCAGAATCTGATCGCAGCATTTCCGGATCACATAGCTGAAGCTATTGAAATTGCGAAAGAAGCCAAAATCAGGCAACCGGACAGAGAGATCCACAATGTATTGATCTGTGGAATGGGTGGCTCCGGTATCGGAGGGTCACTGGTTTCAGGATGGTTATTGAATGAATTAAAAGTTCCTGTATCCATTTCCAAAGGCTATAACATTCCGGCGTTTGTTGACAGCCATACATTGGTAATCGGATCATCTTACTCAGGTAATACTGAAGAGACATTAAGTGCCATTGAGAAGGCCGTAAATAAGGGAGCCTGGATTGTAGGAGTTTGTTCGGGAGGCAAATTGAGTGAATTATGCGAAAAGAATAATTTTGATCAGATTAACGTTCCCGGAGGAAATCCACCGAGAACGATGCTTGCCTATTCACTGGTTCAGCTTCTGCGAATCTTTAACGGAACTGGGTTAATCCCAACAGCTCATCTGGGTGAAATGCAATCAGCCCGAGAGTTGATTAATTCGGAGCATGAACAAATCCTTACCGAAGCAAAATTTCTGGCGACTCATTTGAAAGGTAAAGTGGGCATACTTTACGGTGATGAAGATTACGCGCCTGTCTTGATCCGAGCGCGTCAGCAGTTTAATGAAAACAGCAAAGAGCTATGTTGGCATCACGCATTACCGGAGATGAATCACAATGAACTTGTTGGCTGGGGTGGAGGAGATGACCGTTTTGCAGTTGTGTTTTTTGATACAACAGGAACTCATCCCAGCACGGTCAAAAGAATTGAAATCACAAAATCCAGAATAAAAGAGAAGACGCAAAATGTACTTTCCATTTCTTCGAAAGGTAAAGGCATCATCGAGCAATCCATTTATTTAATCAATGTAGTTGACTGGGCTTCCTTATTCCTGTCGGAAATGAAGGATGTTGACCCGGTAGATATTGAAGTGATTGACTATTTAAAATCGGAACTGGCGAAATTCAATGGCTGATCAACCAACAGTTATTTACAAAAACCTTGGGTTGATAGACTACAAGGAAGCCTGGGAATATCAGGAAAAACTTTTTAGAAGCACGATCGATCAAAAGATCAAGGTTCGTAAAGGTGAATCTGATCTTCCAACTAAGAATTACCTGCTTTTTTGTGAGCACCCTCACGTTTACACGCTTGGAAAAAGTGGAGATAAGGAGAACTTGTTGCTTGATCAAAATCAGCTGACTGAGCATGAAGCGACCTATTACGAGATCGATCGAGGGGGAGACATCACTTATCACGGTCCCGGACAGTTAGTCGTTTATCCGATCTTTGATCTGGATCATTTTTTCTCGGATATTCACAAATATCTACGATTTCTGGAAGAAGCTGTAATTAAAACACTCGCCGAATATGGTATTGAAGCAGGTAGGATCGAAGGACTTACCGGAGTATGGATGGATTGGGATAAGCCAACTGCCAGAAAGATCTGCGCCCTTGGTGTAAGAAGTTCCAGATGGGTAACCATGCATGGAATAGGGTTTAACGTCAATTCTAAACTCGAATACTTTTCGCACATCATACCTTGCGGAATTCAGGATAAAGCAGTAACTTCAATGGAACACGAGCTTGGGAGAGAACTAAATATCAGTGAGGTTTCAGACGTTTTAAAGGAAAAGCTCGCTGAGCAATTCAATTTTATATATACCGAAGATGAAGCGGATCCTAGTCAAGTTAATTAGGTACACACTACTTACGATTTTGGCCTTGTTTATTACAGCAAATGCCATCATTCTTCTTTCTGGACGTTTTTATCTCTATAAAGGAATCGCGAACACCTATTTGGTTGGACGCAAAGGCCCTTCTATTTACGACAAAGACATTTTTTATAATGATACGATTCAACATGATGATGTGACTGACGAATTCGTGTTACATGCAGCGTACAACGAGCTTAAACTTTCTGCAGAAGATCGAAAGTTCGTAGAGGAATATGGTACGAGAGCCTTACTTGTTTTGAGAGGAGACACTCTACTTTACGAAGAATACTGGGACACTCATGATGCATCTACGGTGTCCAATTCATTTTCGGTAGCGAAAACAATTACCGCGAGCCTGGTGGCAATTGCTATAGAGGAAGGATATATCAATTCTTTAGATACACGGGTTTCTGCATTTATCCCGGAATTCAAAGATGGCGGAAGAGAAAAGATTACAATCCGTCATCTGATGCAAATGGCATCTGGTCTTGATTGGCATGAGAGCGGCAAAAACCCCTTCTCGGATAATGCGGAATCTTACTATGGGACGGATCTATACGGTCAGGTTACAAGACAAAAATTAGTGAGTGATCCCGGCAAGATATTCAATTATCAAAGTGGGAATTCTCAACTCTTAAGTTTTGTGTTGAAGAAAGCTACAGGTAAAAGTGTTAGTGAGTACGCGGAGGAAAAAATTTGGTCGAAAATAGGAACTTCAGGGAATGCATTCTGGAATCTCGATAAAGAAGACGGTGATGAAAAAGCCTTTTGTTGTTTTTATTCCAATGCAAGAGATTACGCCAGATTAGGGTTGTTGTTCCTGAACGAAGGAAAGTATAAAGATGAGCAGATCATACCGAAATGGTTTTATGAGGAGATGATTCAGCCTGCTCCAATCGCTACCAAGGAAGGAATTGAGAACTACAAATACGGTCTTCATATTTGGTTGTATTTGGGAGGAGAAGACCCTGTGTACTATTGCAGAGGCATCAAAGGTCAGTATTTAATCACCATTCCAAGTAAGAACCTGCTAATTGTAAGAATGGGGACCGATCGGACAGGGAAGGTTCAAATCCCAGAAGATAAATTGAACGATCCAGAATATCTTGAGAAAAACAAGTATCAAGTTGATCAACCAAGCGGACTATTTCGATATCTTTCGCTAGCTGAATCAATCGAAGAGCAAATAAAAAAGTGATATGCGTGAAGAACTGAAGGGACCGGAAGTTGAAAAAGTCGGTGTCGCTGTCGTTATGAGCGAGGGTGAGTCCGGAGAGAAGATATACAATGTCTTCCTCTTAAACTTACGTGAGGATATCATGGAGGGAATTATCATTACGAGTAAGGGATACGGTCAGAATGCCAACACCGGTGAGAAAGTTGAAACTTCCGTTCTTAGACATAGTTTAGAAGTGCTTTTGCCGAATGAAGCAGCGAAAATTGAGCCGATTATGGAAGAGGTATTTGGATTAGCCAACGAGTACTGGGTGAGTTTTTGGGTCGACGGTAAATTGTTTGACAAGAAGTTTGTCTTTGTGCCCGAGACAATCTCCGAAGAAAACATGAAACACATCCCTATTTTAGGTGAAAAAGGAGTTATGATCATGTAGTCTCCATGCACAGATACTTTTTACATATATTTGTATTAATAACCTTGTAAATAGTCATTATGTTGAACCGGTTAAATAAGACATCATATTTTATTTTCGCGCTGCTAGTCGGAGCGACATTCATGTTTCAATCTTGTGGTGACGTTGAGGAAGTTGAAGACCCGGTAGACGAAGTGGTCGTAGACGAAGATTACTACGAATTCCAGGATGTTATGTTGGACAAATACGACATCCCTGCTTTGATCAAATTACCGGATGAGACTGCGAATATCGGAGCATCTACGAAGCCTGAAATCCAGCACGTTGAGGACGATATTAAATGGACGATTAATATTGGACCTAATTTTCGACTCTTAATTGAAGACTACGGTCATAATAAGGATCTGGTTAAGGTTGAGAAGAAGGAATTGGCAGAAACGGACTTTTACAAGATCAAGTATATTATTGATGAACCCAACTTAATCCTTTACGAAAGAACACTGGTTGTTGATGGTAATGAAAAAGCAGCACCATCTGTCGGTATAGAACATAGATCTTACCATGTTTATGGACAAAAAACAATCGGGGATATCACCTATGAATTGCAGTCTAGAGAAGAAGGCTATGAAAAGGTGATCATTGAACTGATGGCTAAATCCATCAAATCATTTAAAGGGATCGAGGAGGAATAATCCAAGTCTACATTTCAGTATGAACATCACGAGAGAAGCCGTCCTGGAAGTATTGGGGCGAATAACTGAGCCTGACTTAAAACAGGACATTGTATCAGCAAACCTGGTAGAAGATATTTCAATTGAGGAGCAATCGCTTTTTGTTAAGATGCGTATTTCCAATCCAGCGCTGCACGCAAGAAAACGTATGGAGGAAGCCTTGGCCTTTAATCTCAAGAATGAGTTCGGAGAAGACCTTCAAGTCAAAACAGAGGTTACAGGAATGTCTGCTGAAGAGAAGAATGTAAAACGCAAGATCTTACCTGAGGTCAAGAATATTATTGCGATTGCTTCTGGTAAGGGCGGAGTTGGTAAATCTACAGTAACAGCTAATCTGGCAGGAGGTCTTGCAAAAGCCGGTTATAAAGTAGGGATCGTTGATGCGGATATTTATGGACCTTCTATGCCGACGATGTTCGATGTCGTGGACGAGCGACCAAGTATGATCGAGGTGGAAGGGAAACCCATGATCAACCCTGTACTTAGTTACGGTATTAAATTGCTTTCAATTGGCTTTTTCACAGAACAGGATAATGCGGTTGTTTGGAGAGGACCGATGGCTTCCAAAGCTTTGACTCAAATGTTCACAGATGCTTATTGGGGAGACCTGGATTATCTATTGATTGACTTACCACCAGGCACTGGTGACATACATCTGTCTCTGGTTCAAACCGTTCCGTTAGACGGCGTTGTGATAGTCAGCACTCCTCAAGAAGTTGCCCTGGCCGACGCGAGAAAAGGAGTCAATATGTTCAAACTGGACTCCATTAAAGTTCCAGTATTAGGTATTATTGAAAACATGGCCTGGTTTACACCGGCAGAATTACCGGATAACAAATACTACATTTTTGGTCGTGATGGGGCTAAAAACCTGGCTCAGGGAATGGGAGTGCCATTTTTAGGTCAAATACCACTCGTTCAGGGTGTGCGAGAAGCTGGTGACGCGGGCAGACCTGCTGTATTTCAGGAAAATACGCCAATCACGAAGGCTTTTGAGGAATTAGTTAGTACATTTGTCAAACAAGTTGAATCGAACGAAACAAAGTAAGATGCTGAATAAAGAAGAAATAGAAAAAAAGGTATTAGGAGCTCTTGAGCAATTAAGGCCATTTCTTCATGCGGATGGAGGAGACATCGAATTTGTTGAAGTCAAAGACGACTCAACTGTTGTGGTAAGACTGATGGGCGCTTGTAGCGATTGCTCTATGTCATTAATGACACTTAAAGCTGGTTTGGAGGAAAGCGTGAAGAAAGCTGCACCTGAAGTAAAAGAGGTGATTGCTCTTAACATGCCCGAATTAGCTTAAATTCTTGAAGAATAAAAGCATTTTATTTATTGGATTATTGGGTCTTGCTCTGGCTGTATTTTACCAGGAACTGGATCAAAATCTCCTGAATGGCGAATTCCCTTCCACCAACGGAATGATTACCTCAGCCGATGAGGCCAGTTATTTTTCACCCCCAATTAATTTCTTTGAAACAGGTATCTGGAAGGATAACAGTATTGGACCTAGTTCTTACTCTCAGCGACCTCCGGGATATGGAAGTATGGTCTTGTTGAGCTATATGATCTCACAAGAGCATTACTACACCGTCATGAAGATCCTTCAGATCATTGCCTTCTTTGCATCGATCTTTTTGGTAGCAAGGATTTCGACAATTCTCGGGGCAACACCTAAGTGGACACTTATCACAACATCCCTGTATGCCTTATTGCCAGTCTATAGCAGTATGATGTACTTCACGATCACCGAAAGCATATCTCCGTTATTTCTGATTTGGTCAACTTATGAATGGTTGATGTATCTTAAAACTGACAGGAGACCACTGCGCTTTATTACTATTAGTGCATTCACCCTGCTCGTACGTCCTCAATTTTTACTTTTCATTCTTTTCTATGCGGCATTTGCAGTTATTCAGAAGCGAAAGAAATGGAGATACCTGCCATTGATCTTTATACCCCTTTGCATCTGGTTGATTAGAACTTATTCCTATACCGGAACATTTTCCCTGCATCCAATTTATTCCGCGAAGAACGAAACAATTTACAGGCCTGCGCATAAAGAAATGACGGAGTTATATAAGAATTGGGAGTACCGATCTGATGTGTTTCACCAAAGCATTGCACAACTTGAAACGGATTCTTCGGAAGCTGTTTTGAATCAGGTCGCGGCAGAAATACCGAAAGAAATACGTTCGGAAGTAAAACCTGTTCTACGAAGTTATCAGTTGCATCTGCACAATCAAAAAGCATTGCTTGCTTCGGGTAAGTTAGAAGAACTCAATGAACGCGAGGTGGAGCTGTCGAAAGAGATTAAGAAAATTACAAATCAGGTAGCCAGGGAGAATCCGATGACCGCATTTTTGTTGACACCCATCAAAAGTGCGAAGGAATTATTACTTAATTCGCACTTACATCAACAGATCTTTCAACGCTTTTACAGAGGAAATGTCCTGGTCGAAATACTGAGATATTTGAGCCTTGGTATCGTTCTACTAAGCCTGGCAATCGCTATGGCACGATCAGGTGTTCGCTATGCAGATCCGGCAATCTGGATCATGGGACTGAGCATAACGGTGAGCTTTATTTATTTGATCTACGTGCAACGATTGAATGAGGATCGCTATTTATACCCGATGCTGCCCATTGCCTTAATCATTGCTATGAACGAAATTCGGCGGATCTTAGATACTAAATTCAAATCGCGATAACTCACGATTTCCCGTGTGAACTTTAACGTAGTAATCACCTTTTTCCCAACCTCTCACGGCAAGATTAAAACGAAAGATCAGATGATCGCTTAGTGGAGTGAATGACTGATTGGTAGACATCACCATTTCGCCATCTTCTTTGTATACGTCTTGATAGATCTTTACCCCTTTACGACAATCGAACTCAAGTTCGCCTGATATCTTGACGGTCTCAAATACAAAATTGCCGTACGGGTCAATGTCAACTTCTTGCGGACTCGAATACCAGGTGTTTTTTTGTCCGGTAACTTCAGACATGAAGGAACGAAACTCCTTGTCATTGGCACTTGCATCTGATAAATGGGAAATACTTCGGTTATCAGAAATGGCCCAGACCGCAGGTTGAATACTGAGCGGATTGACTTGATGATCTTTCAGGTACGCAATAAGCTTGTTAAACTTGTTGTTGTCGGATTTAGCGAGTGTAAAACCAGAATCTTTGGTAGGACATCCATCTCCGGATTCCGTGCAGAAGGCATTGATGACCTTATATGCTTTCTCATTCGGATTGACCACAATGAAATCATCCTGAAGCTGAAGAAGCGTTTGTTCATCCTCATTATCGGGATGGTATAAATTTCCTGCCGGAATTGTTATGTGTAACGGTTTGGTGGATTGGTTCTGAACTTTAAAAACAACACTATTTCCACGATAGTTTCCTGTTGAATTTAATTCCAGCGTAACGAGCTTTTGTTTTATGGCTTCATCCAAAGAAATTCGAGTGGGTTCTTTGTGATAAACAAATGCGAGGATAAAAAATGGAACAATTAAATACAGGAATTTTAGGCGAGTTGTAAAAATTGATTTAAACATATTAAGGAGTTTAATATATAAACGAGCCCAAAAATCTTGGTTACAAAAAAGGGCACCCAATGGATGCCCTCTCTTCTAATTATGTTAAGCTATTACTTCGCTGCTGCGTAGTTTTCTGCTACTTTATCCCAATTGATCACATTGAAAAATGCATTGATGTAATCGGGTCTTCTGTTTTGATAGTTCAGGTAGTAAGCATGCTCCCAAACGTCCAATCCAAGAATAGGTGTTCCACCACATTCTCCTTCCATCATTGGGTTATCCTGGTTCGCAGTAGAACAGATATCAAGTGATCCATCCTTTACGCATAACCAAGCCCAACCTGATCCGAAACGAGTAGCTGCTGCTTTCGAGAATTGCTCTTTAAATCCATCAAATGATCCAAAAGCAGAATTGATAGCATCTGCTAATTCTCCGGATGGTTGACCACCACCGTTAGGTCCCATGATCTCCCAAAACAAGCTGTGGTTCCAATAACCACCGCCGTTGTTTCGAACAGCTGGATTGCTTTTGCAGTTCTTTAAAATTTCTTCAATGGACATACCCGCGAAATCCGTTCCTTCGATCGCATTGTTCAGGTTATTTGTGTATCCATTATGGTGCTTTGTATGATGTATTTCCATCGTACGTGCATCGATATGCGGCTCAAGCGCATCGTATGCATATGGTAATTCTGGTAATTTATAAGACATAATATTTATTATTTAGATTCATTATAAACAAAGATAACAATTCTTAATAACTGTCTCTTTGCGCGAATTATTCCTTCTCGTTTTCGTACTTCTCGCTGTACTTTTCATACAGTTCTTTCTGGCTATTATCCAAAGACATAAATTTTCCGTCAACCAGTGCAAATACAACATCATTGGACATCATATCCAACGCATTCCCTTCAGAAACGAACAGGGTTGCCGATTTTCCTCGTTCGATACTTCCATATTGTTTGTCAACTCCCATGATCTCACATGACCAAAGACTCACGGCGCTGATCGCTTCTTCCATTGTTAGTCCATAAGCGAAGGCCGTCCCAGCCAGGAAAGGAATGTTTCTCGCACCCATGGCTTCCATGTCTCCGGCGTTCTGAATACAAAATTTCACACCACCACCCTGTAATAGTGCAGGTAGCTTGTATAAGTGATCAACATCGTCTCCTTCTGTCTCCGGCAAGCTGTGAGGTCGTTGCACCATGACAGGAATCTCTGCATCTACCAACTGACGCATAATCAGATTGGCATCATACCCACCAATGATTACAGGAAAAGCTAAATCGAAATGTTGGGCGAATTCGATCACATCCAATAATTGCTGAAGCTCGTCAGCATGGACATACACACGTTTCGATCCATTAAAACACTTCTTCATCGACTCCAGTCGCAAATCGAAATTCTCCGGATTATTGGTCTCGGAGTAGGCCTTCGCCATTTCGAAGAAATCGTATATACTTTGCTTTTGCTCTTTGTATTTGTCGTTACCCTTTTTAGGAGCAGGTTCAGCCCACCATCCTCCTCCGGTTGTAGTTTGTGGCCAGTTCAAATGGATTCCATCATCTCCCTTTACGGTAGCATCTTCCCAGTTCCAGCCATCCATTTTCATCACAGAAGAGCTCCCTGAAATCCAGCCACCTCGAGGAGTTGTCTGAGTCAGTAAAACCCCATTCGTTCGAACGGTGCTGATCACCTTAGATTCTACATTGAAGGCAATCTGCGTTCTGATATGTGGATTAAATGAACCTACTTCATCAAAATCCCGTGTTGCACGTACAGCGTCAATTTCAGTAATCCCGAGCGTGGAGTTCGGTGCAACAAATCCCGGATAGATATGTTTTCCTTCCATCCGAACGATGGTATCCCACTCGGATTCTTCGATGGTCATAGCCAGTGAATTCTTGACAAAGATGATCTTACCATTTTCAATGCCTATTGCGGCACTTGCATAGCGAATACCGTTTCCTACATGTAATTCACCATCGAGAATTAAAATGCGATTGTAGTCCTGAGCGAAACTCAATCCAAGTGAGCCCAGGCAGAATAATATGAGAAGTACGTTTTTCATCTTAGTGCTCATTTTCTTCAGTAGACATTTCTTCTCCAATCGTGTTGCAATGATAACTTCCACGCTTCAATTTGAAGAACGGTTTTGTTTCTTCTCCATTCTCACTGTCATCCAACATTTTGGTAATGATTCGGGCTTTTTCAGCTTGATTAATTCTTCTCTTCTCCCGATCTGTTTCTTCATCGAAGAGTATTTCTCCATCTACAATGGTATACTGAACCTTAGCATTGATCGATAAAGGATTGTGCGTCCATATTACGACATCAGCATCTTTACCTTCCTTCAGACTGCCCATTCGATCGTCCAGATGTAATAATTTAGCCGGGTTAAGTGTGACCATTTTCCAGGCATCTTCCTGTGACATACCACCATACTTAATAGCTTTCGCTGCTTCCTGATTCAGTCTTCTTCCCATCTCCGCATCGTCGGAATTAATCGCAACAACAACACCCTGATCATGCATAATCTTAGCATTGTATGGAATAGCATCTTTTACTTCATATTTATACGCCCACCAATCAGAGAATGTGGATCCGCCCACACCGTGTTCTGCCATCTTATCGGCTACCTTGTATCCTTCCAGAATATGTGTAAAGGTATTTACCCGGAAGCCCATGGAATCTGCCACATGCATCAACATGTTGATCTCAGATTGAATGTATGAGTGACAGGAAATGAATCGTTCTCTTCTCAGTATCTCACTTAAAACATCAAGCTCCAGATCGCGGTATGGTTTCGGACGTGTCGTGTCTTTTCGATATGTCTTCCAAAGTTCCTGATACGCTTTTGCTCTCAGGAATCCGTCGTAATAAACTTGCTCAACTCCCATCCGTGTTTGCGGAAAACGAACAGTATTGTTATCACCCCAGTTTGATTGTTTAACGTTTTCTCCCAATGCAAATTTGATAAACTTTGGTGCGTTATCGATTAGCATGTCATCAGGTGAATGTCCCCATTTTAGTTTGATCAAAGCGGATTGACCACCTATCGGATTAGCGGATCCATGTAATAACTGTGCAGCAGTTACCCCTCCGGAAAGTTGACGATAAATATTAATGTCATCCGGGTTAACTACATCACCTATACTCACTTCTGCTGAAATAGCCTGACCACCTTCATTCACTCCTCTTGAAATAGCGATATGCGAATGTTCGTCAATAATACCAGATGTGACATGTTTACCTTTTGCATCGATCACTTTCGCACCCGCCGGTACAGGAGGACTTCCGGTTCCTACATATACAATCTTTCCGTTATTGATCGTAAGTGATGCATCTTTCAGAATACCTTCTTCCTCATTGGTCCACAGAGTTGCGTTGCGAATGACGATTGCACCCGAATCAGGAAGTTTTTCAAAACCATAAGCCATGTTCGGGAACCAGGTTCTGTTCAGAGTGTCCGCGATCTGATCTGAAGGCTTTTTGTCTTTCGAGCTTTTAACCTTCCCGTTTTTAACCGCAGTCCACTTGATCCATTCTCCACCTGGCAGCAAGCCTTCTCCTTCGAAGATTCCCAGTTTGGTATTCACTTTACCTTTAAGTGATACATTTCCTTTAAGGTCCTCTGCGTCAATGATGAACTGCAGATTAATGTCGTTATCATCGAGCGCAATGTGCGCACTGATGGTGGAATCTTTCGTCACGCCTTCCGGTGACCTGTATGTATAACTTACCTTTGCTTTGAGTTTTTCGGGTGTTCCTAAGATCTCCAATCCCAGCTTATGTCGATCTACATTAAACGTATACTTGCCACGCACGTCATGTATCGGGGTTGTTTTTAAGATGGTGCGCTTGCCCTGGATCCATGACTCTAATAACTGCGATTTCTCTTCAAACGGATTCTTATCATAGATCATAAAGCTTGCTAGCTTTCCTTTCTCTAGTGAACCTACTTCTTTTTCAACACCAATCATCTTCGCAGGACCCATTGTTAGAGCCTTTAATGCATTCTCTTCACTGAGTCCATTGGAAATGGTTTTACGCACATTATCCCAGAATTCGTCATCATTTTTAGTACCCATCGAGGTAAGCGCAATGCACGCACCATTACGAGATAAGATCGCAGCGTTCTGAGGTGCCATCTCCCAGTGTTTTAAATCACTTAATGGAATTTGTCTGGCGATATATGGGTCTTTTACATCGTATGCTTTTGGATAGGTAAGTGGTAAAACGATTTCCAGCTTTTGATCCTTGAGTAAGTGTGCAATCTCATATTCGTTTCCGGAACCAATGTATTTAAAGTTTAATCCGAACTCATTGGCAATTTTATTGGCACGAAGTATCTCGTATTTGTCTCGCGTATTGAAATACAAATGATGGGAACGTTGAGCGAGTAATGCCTCTAATGACAAATTGATCTCATCCTTGTTATCAGCATAATATTCTGCGTCATAAAATGCCTGGCGCAGAAGGGCAATAGATCCCATTTGGGAAGAAGGATAACTCTGACGGGAAACACCCTTGCTGAGTGAGAAGAAACTGGTATTGGTAAGATGTGATAAGTTCTCATCTTCTGTCCCAAGTGAAACAAATGCTGCCGAACCACGTGCAATTCCACTCTGTTGATGCACGAGGGCATAACCAAATCCTTTAGACAGGAGATCCTTCATCGCCTTAGGATCACTGACATACAATTCAGAAGCGTTTACTTCCGGATGAATTGCTTCATTCCAGTAATAAGCACCTTTTTTAGAAGAGTTTAACTGAGGTGTTCGACTGTTCCTTTCAGCAGCTTTGACTTCTGGTAAACCAACGTTAGAATAAAGATCGATGAATGCCGGCATAATAATTTTATCCGAGCAATCGATAACAACTGCTTCCGCAGGTATTATAACCATCAGACCGACTCCTTCAATTTTATTGCCTTTAATCAGGATCGTTCCCCGTGGAATTTTCTTTTCCGGTGTCACATAGATCGTTGCATTCTTCAATGCAATGTAGGTAGGCTCCGATTCTTTAACGCCATTCTGTGGCACTTCCTGAGACCATACATTTAGTATGGAGCAGGTCATTAAAATCAGAAAAAAGAAGTACCTCATATTACATAATAGCGTTGAGTGTCCACGAATTTATAAAATCGAAAGGATATCTGTATATGATTACCATTTATCTCGTCATCATTTTAGTATTTTTACATCAAACTAAAAGAAGAAGACAATGTTGAAAGATATATTAATACATACGCATTCCGGCTTGAGATGGATAGTCCTGTTGCTGATGCTATGGGCAATTATCAATGCTGCCAAATCACAGTCTTCCGGAACATATTCGGAAAGATCAAGAAAGCTGAATCTCTTTGCGATGATCAGTTTGCACGTTCAGTTATTAGTTGGAATTGCATTATTCTTTGTATCGCAAAAAGTTAATTTCTCAGTTGACAACTGGATGTCAAGTGATACTGCAATGGGAATGTATCGATTCTTCAATCTGGAACATGTTTTCGGTATGGTACTCGCTGTAGTTCTTGTCACGATGGGGAGAAGTAAGGCCGAGAAAAAACTGAAAGGATCAAGGGATAAGCACCGACGCATAATGGTCAGTTATTTAATTGCTTTGGTAATTATTTTACTGACGATTCCATGGCCATTCAGAGAACATTTAGGCGGCGCATGGTTCTAAGATTTGCATTTCTTGGCTTGCTGATGGCATCTTGTGCCGGTAACAATGGTCAGGGTGAAAATATTCGTTTAGAATCTCTTTCGGGTGATGAACTGTACCGAAACAATTGTACCGCTTGTCATGGACCCAACGGAGACGCTGGTGTGGGAGGTGCAAGTGCGCTATCTACGAGCACGCTTGATTACCATGCCATTCAGGAGGTTATTGAGAAGGGGAGAAATTCCATGCCACCTCAAACGCATGCATTTAAAACAGATGAAGAGTTGGATAATTTGATTGATCATATTATTTCACTCAGAAAAGAATAATGGGACAAGGACACGTACTGGTAGATGCAAAAGAAGAGAGCTGCGTTCTCGTCGGTGTTATTTCAGGTGACATCACGGAAGAGCAAGCGGAGGAGTATATTGATGAACTCGAATTTTTGGCGTTAACTGCAGGGGCTAATACGAAAAAGAAATTTTTACAAAAGATACCCGTTCCAAATCCGAAGACATACGTTGGGTCGGGAAAGCTTCAGGAGATTAAGGAGTATATCGAAGAACACGACATTGACCTGATCATTTTCGATGATGAATTATCTCCATCGCAACTGCGAAACATTGAAAAAGCTTTTCAGCGTAAAGTGCTGGACCGCAATAATTTGATTCTCGATATTTTCGCTAGTAGAGCGCGAACGGCGTATGCCAAGACGCAGGTAGAACTTGCCCAGCTTCAATATTTGTTACCTCGACTTACACGAATGTGGACTCACCTTGAGCGTCAAAAAGGGGGTATTGGAATGCGTGGACCAGGAGAAACTCAGATTGAAACGGATAGACGAATCATTCAACAAAAGATCTCGTTATTAAAAAAGAAGCTTGAAACGATTGACAAACAAATGGCGGTGCAACGTGGAAACCGGGGACAGCTGGTGCGAGTTGCGCTGGTCGGATATACAAATGTCGGTAAAAGCACATTGATGAACCTGCTTAGTAAATCGGATGTCTTTGCTGAAAACAAATTGTTTGCAACGTTGGACACAACGGTTAGAAAGGTAGTGATTGAAAATCTGCCGTTTTTGTTAACAGATACTGTTGGGTTCATTAGAAAACTTCCACATCAACTGGTAGAATCATTTAAGTCTACCTTGGATGAGGTAAGGGAAGCGGACGTGCTGGTTCACGTTTTAGACATTTCTCACCCGAACTTTGAGGATCATTATCATGTTGTAAATGAGACTCTGGCAGAGATTGATCGAACGGATAAACCAACAATTGTCGTGTTCAATAAGATTGATTCCTATAGAGCACAATCAGAAGAAGAAGCAGTAAGTCTGGAAGAGTTAAAGAAAAGCTGGATGGCGAAACTCAACAACACGAAGAGCGTCTTTATTTCAGCACATACAAAAGAAAATCTGGACGAATTCAAATCAGTCCTTTACGATGAGGTCAAAGACATTTTCAAGAAACGCTATCCCTATCACAATTTCTTGTATTAAAAAACCCCCGATTGATTTCGGAGGTTTTTTCTAGTTCAATGTTAAAATCTATTTTCTAAATAGGTGGAAGAATCCGTGACCTTCCGTAACGTCGCCACCTGTGCCGGTAGCTTTGTACGTATAGAAATAGGTTCCTTCTTCTGCATCATTTCCATTCTGCGCAATTCCATCCCAAACAGGATTTGGTCCGCTTGATTGATACATGATATTACCCCACCTGTTCGTTATCGTTAAATCAACTACATCAGCGAACTTAGTGTCCAACTCGAAGTAATCATTGTCTCCATCTCCGTTTGGTGTGAAGATATTCGGAGCCTCTACTTCCGGAATAGGGTATACACAACTTTCATCATCGATAACAGCCATCGGATCATAGTTAACAGCTGCAGGATCCGTACACCCACATTGCTCAACAACCACATTCAAATAAGTAGTATCCGCACAGTTGTTTGCATCTGCCGCGATTAACATGATAAGGGCATCATCCGTATAAGTCTGTGACTGTGGATTCATGTTTCCAACAGTAACAACATTTCCATTTCCGAAGTTCCATGTAAAGTTTGTTGCGTTCTGCGAGTTGTTTGTGAACTGAACCGCAAGTGGTGAACAACCCACCAATGGTGTTCCCACAGCTGCAGCAACCGGTGGATCGAGTTGTTCTACATAAACGCTATCCCAAGCGATACATACATCATCGATTACCGTAAAGTAATACCATCCGGAAGGTATACCGGTTATAACGGTAGCATCGACGTCATAAGGACCAGGATTTGCATTTGGCCCTGTCCAGTTGTAATATGGTTGACCGGAAGTACTCGTCACACCGCTGACATAAGCTGAGGCCCAGCCGTCTGGTAAGCAGGCACTTGCAGGACCCATTAAAGTCGAATCGACCATCAACGTTTGATTGAGCGTGACCGTGACGGTATCAGTATTGGTATAGCCACAATCATCCGTGACGGTGACATAATAATCTACAGAGCCCTGCATTGTTCCACTGACCGTGGCGAGATAGGCCGTGTCTCCGGTTTGCCCGTTGGACCAACTCCAGGTATATGGCTGTGCTCCTCCCGAGGCCGTAACCGTCACCATTACTGAATCATTGTAACAATAGACAGTTGGGTCGGGTTCATCTATTGGCAGTGGGACTGAATCTATTATCCAAATGGTACCCGTCGATACAATCGTGTCTCCACAGACGGTAATCGTTGTTGCCGTTATCGTTATGTATTCCAGATTATCCGGAATACCATCGGCAATTGGGTTTATTGTCAAGACGATAGTATCCTCACCAGGAAGGAAGGTCACCGGATTCTGTAAAGAGTCGTAATCGGGCCCCATAGTAGCAGAACCTGTTACCGTGTAGTTAACGATCAATGTGTCGTTAATCTGAGACTGAGGTCTAATGAACATAAGGTTTGCATCTGTACATCCTTCAATTACAGTAGTGTCACCTGATACGGTTGCAACGGCAACCTGAACAGCTTCAGAGCTAAATGAGTTAGCCTGTAGGAATACCCCAGAGTCGTAAGCCTGGTCACCCACATTACATATTGCTAGCTTAATATGGTAAGTCTGGTTACACTGTACAGACGCATTTGCTGACAGCAGGACTGTAGAACCATCGTATTGAACAGCTGAACCATATGCAACTCCATTTTGATTGTCGGTATAGTATTGAGGATATTGACCAGCACCAGGCCCCAGGTTATTGATCGTTACCGGTAAAGTAGTTCCCGGAATGATGGCGAGGTTCTCCCCGCCTGCCGGGTAACCTGCTAGCGTATAAGGTCCACTGATTCCAGGACCCCAAAGAAAGAATCCAAAGGCATCATTAAATGTTGATGGCGAGAATTCCGGATATTCATCGGATGCAAATAAATAATTGAATGAAATTGTATCACCTGATGGAACAAAGTCAAATTCAACAACAACTCCGTTTGTCGGGTTTGCATTCGCAATCGCGTTCAAGTGAGGATCAGTTGATACGATAGCAGTTGGCGGAATGTTGTCGGTATAGCTCGGAGAGTTATTCGGACCGATTGCTCCAACACCATTTCCAGTCGTCAATAGAACACCATTTGGTATTGGAAATGTTGTGCCAGCAGCATCGAAATAAGTTACGTTACCCTGAACAATGTTCGCATTCGCCGGGCTACCATTAACCATGATATTTGAGGCCGTTACACCAAAACCTAGTAATACATTCTGAACCAGCGAAGCCGGAGTTTGTGTATTCTGTACGGTGATCTGAGCGTTAGCTTGCCAAATCAATGTAATGGCAATTAAGAATGCTGATAATTTCGTCTTCATATTTTATGATCTATTTGCGTAGTCTAAATCTTAGACATGATAAGCGCGTAAATGGTTGCGTGAATTTCCATTAATCACGTTCTGATGTCCAATATTACCAATAAAATTACGAATTTTAGACCTCCATAAACAATATTAAACAGGTAAATGAAACAGACACAGCAATATATTTCTGACAATCGAGACAAGTTTTTAAATGAATTGATCGAGTTATTAAAAATCCCATCGATTTCAGCTGATCCGAACTACTCGGACGATGTGAACAGGATGGCGAAAGAATTGGCTGCAAAAGTTGAAGAAGCGGGAGCTGACTTGGTTGAAATTTGTCCAACAGAGGGATATCCTATCGTTTACGCCGAAAAAACTATTGATGAGAATTTACCAACCGTTCTGGTTTATGGTCATTACGATGTTCAGCCTGCAGACCCAATAGAGCTATGGGATAGTCCGGCGTTCGAACCAGTAGTTAAGAAGACAGAGCTGCATCCGGAAGGAGCAATATTCGCAAGAGGAGCTTGTGATGATAAAGGACAAATGTATATGCACGTAAAAGCCTTTGAAGCGATGATGCAGGCAAATGAACTTCCATGTAATGTTAAGTTTATGCTGGAAGGAGAAGAAGAAGTGGGCAGCGAAAATCTCGGAATTTTTGTGAAGAATAATAAAGAGAAACTGGCTGCAGATGTCATACTGGTATCTGACACCGGCATGTTAGCGAATGATGTTCCATCGATTACAACCGGACTGAGAGGACTTAGCTATGTCGAAGTGGAAGTCAAAGGTCCTAACAGAGATTTACATTCCGGACTTTATGGGGGCTGTGTCGCAAACCCGATCAATATTCTTGCAGACATGATTGCATCATTGCACGATGAAAACAATCACATAAGTATCCCTGGATTTTACGATAAGGTGATTGAGTTGAGTGATGAAGAGAGAACGGCAATGGCTAAAGCTCCATTCAGCGAAGAAGCATATTGTAAATCAATAGGGATTGACAGCGTTTATGGTGAGGCTGGATATTCAACGATGGAGCGAGGCTCGATTCGACCTACCTTGGATGTAAATGGAATATGGGGAGGATATATTGGAGAAGGTGCGAAAACGGTTATACCATCTAAAGCATACGCGAAAATTTCCATGCGTTTGGTTCCGGATCAGGATCCCGATGAAATAACAAAGCTCTTCATGGATCATTTTGTACAGATAGCTCCGAAGGGAGTTACTGTAAAAGTTACTCCGCACCATGGTGGTGAACCCGCTGTGACACCGATTGATTCAATTGCCTACGAAGCTGCAAGTAAAGCTTATGGTCAAACCTTCGGAAAAGAAGCGATTCCGGTAAGAAGTGGTGGTTCAATTCCGATCGTTGCCATGTTTGAAAAAGAACTTGGTGTAAAGACTATATTAATGGGCTTTGGGCTTGATAGTGACGCAATTCATTCACCGAATGAACATTACGGTTTGTTCAATTATTATAAAGGAATTGAAACGATTCCATACTTCTACCGTTATTTTACTGATCTGTCTAAAAATTAATTATGCGTAAGTATCTCCTAATTCTCATATCCTCGTTGTTTTTGGTTTCGTGTGCGTTGCATGCACCTGAGATAAGAGGGGGTGAGAAATTCAACCTCGATAAGGTTGATGGTCAAACAATCAAATTTACGGCAGGGGCGAACGTTTACAATGGTAATTGGTTTGGGATAAAGATCAAGCCATCTAAACTTGACCTGTACGTAGAGGGAGATTATGTCGGCAAGGTAAGTCTTGATAAAAAGGTCAAACTAAAGCGAAAACGCGAAACCGCGGTTGAGGCGCCGCTCACGGCTTTTCTCGAGAAAGGCACACTGATGAAAGTAATGCGCTATGCTGGTAAGGATCAGGTAACGGTTCGCTTGAAAGGGAAGGCTAAGGGTGGCGTGTTTATCTTTTCTAAAAAGGTTGAAATTGATGAAACACGAACGATTTCAGGCAAGAACCTGAGAATGGGAGGTTGATTATTCTTCCGAATATATGCGATGTACTCTTTTAGAAATGCTTGTCATTACCTCATAAGGTATGGTATTCATTCTCTTAGCAAGCTCTTCCATCGTTTGGTTTTCTCCAATAATTTCAACAGAATCACCCTCTTTGACATCCAGTCCGGTAACGTCGATCATGGTCATGTCCATACAAATGTTCCCGAGAATCTCACAAGGCTTGTTGCCAATGTATAACTGACCCTGTCCATTGCTTAACGACCTTCGTAAACCATCTGCATATCCAACAGGAATGATGGCAATGGTCATATCTTCGGATGCTATTTTCATTCGGTCATACCCTACCGAATCCCCCACTCTGATATTTTTCACCTGTGAAACAACACTATGCCACTTCAATGCTGGTTCCAGATCGACATTAGCATTCAGATAACCATACATTCCAATTCCAAGACGAACCATATCAAAATGATATTCAGAAAAATTAAGTGCCCCGGAGGAATTGAGTAGGTGTTTGGAGTAGGGGTAGGATAGTCCTTTCGAAAGCACACTGCACATCTCCCTGAATCGAGCTGCTTGCTCATGTACAAAGTCAGATTTCGGATCATCCGCAGTCGCTAAATGAGAATAGGCTGATTTAATATGTACTTCTGGCTGAGCCTGAAGGAGCTCAATAATCTGAGCAAGATCTGATCCAGCTATACCTAATCGATTCATACCGGTTTCAAGAACGAGATGAATTGGATAGGCATTGCGTCCTGCGTAAATCAGTTCCCCTATGAAAGCATGTAATTGCTTAACACTGAAAATAGCTGGTTCAAGATCGTGTTTGATACAGTCCTGAAAACCTTCTGGTTCTGCATTCATGACCAGAATCGGTAAGGATATTCCGGCATTACGCAACTCAACTCCCTCATCCGCGTAGGCCACTCCGAGATATTCAATGCCTATTTGTTCCAGATACTGAGCCATTTTGATCTCCCCTGATCCATAAGACGCCGCCTTAACCATGGCCAAAACCTGGGTTGTATCCGGAAGATGTTTTTTGATTGCCTGAATGTTGCTTCGAACGGAATTAAGATTGATCTCCACGAAGGTTGCATGTTTTTTCAACCTGAACTGAGAAGCTAACAGTTCCATATGCAATGATCGATTACCCTTGATTAAAACGACACAATCTTTAACATCGACTGAAGACTCCGAATTCGAAGTCACAAAATGCGAACGGATCGGCTGAAACTCTTGTAGCAGTTCTTCTACCTCCCTCTTTTTATGTTCATCCTGAGTCCCTACAATCACCACGCGCTCTTTGTCTTTTGCCAGGGATAGCTGATATTCCAGAGAAGACCGAAAGGCATCAATGTCGAGATTGTACGAATCATTAATAATGATTGAGCCGTCGACTCCCTCAAATGTTTCCATGCGCAAAACTACTGCTTCAAGATCTGGAAGAACTTCCCGAATTTCTGCTTCAGAAACACCTAATTCCATAGCCATTGCAACTGCCAGCGATGCGTTGTCTTTACTTATTGCTGTGTGAAAAGGTATTTCGTCAATAAAGGTGTAACTGTCCCGATCAATGAATTTCGTTCTATCATCTTTAGGAAGTTCGATCGATGAATGTGCAATCAGCGATTCGACCCCTTCAAATAATTTCACCTTCTCACGTATATGTTCCTCCGCTGAAGAAAAGTTATCGCGATGGGCTTTCCCGAACATGGTAAAGATTCCATGAGTTGGTCTGATTAATTCCTTCAGAACAGCCATTTCTCCCGGTTTTGAAATTCCAGCCTCAATAATGGCGATCTCAGAATCGGGTCTTATTTCCAGGAGTGAAAGTGCAACACCGATTTGGGAGTTATAACTTTTAGGACTTCGAACAACGCGAAACTTTTTGCTCAGTAATTGGCCAAGCCATTCTTTGACAATTGTTTTTCCTGCGGAGCCTGTAATAGCAATAAGCGGAATTTCAAATTTGGATCTATGATATGCTGCGAGATTTTGTAGTGCCCCTAAGGGATCCCTCACTACGATGAATGAAGCATCATTCATGTTTAGGTCAGGGTTTTGTTCCACCAGAAATAATCGGACTCCCTTATCGTAGGCTTCCTGAATGAAGTGATGTCCGTCGCGGAATTCTCCTTTTAACGCAACAAATAAAGTGTTGCTCCCTTCAACTATTTTTCGGGTATCAATAGAAACGTGATCGATAGATCCTTTATCGATCAAATTCTGATCGAACAGATCACCGAGTTCTTGATATGACAAGCCTAGTTTCACCTTTTCTCCCCATTAAAGCAATAACGACATAATGGTTTGTATTCATCTACTGCTCCCAACATAACCTGTTCTTCATCTGTCACTGTTCGGTGTGAGAACTGTGCAAGGTTTCCACATGAAACACAAATGGCATGGACCTTCGTCACATATTCTGCTACGGCCAGTAATCCCGGCATAGGTCCAAATGGTTTTCCTTTAAAGTCCATATCAAGTCCGGCGAGAATTACGCGCACACCCTTATTGGCTAGCTCGGTACATACATCTATCAGCTCCAGGTCAAAGAATTGTGCTTCGTCAATAGCGACCACATCCTGATCCTTCCATATATCCAGAATCTCCGAGGAATGTTCAACACAAATTGCCTCAAATGAAGTTCCCTGATGACTCACGACATTTTCTTCGTGATAGCGATCGTCAAGCTTAGGTTTAATCAGCATTAGGTTAACATTCGCGAATTGCACTCTCTTCAGTCTTCGTATCAATTCTTCCGTTTTACCTGAGAACATGGAACCGCATACAACTTCGATCCATCCGTTTAATCTACCTTCACCCGGAAATTGCTCTAAGAACATATTTATCTTAATTTAATCGACGTTTTCAACATAATATCGAAGACAAAATGTAGTGAACATCAATGATTATCGCTAATTCTTGAATATTTTTGGGAAATAAATGTCGTTATTTTGAATCGGATAACGATTACCAAGTTAGCAACTTGGCATAAATGTTGAAAAAATTGCAGACTAAATGGACAATTTAAATCTATATAAATCAGATCTCAAACTTTTGTCGGATCTAATTGATCGGCTCGAGAAAGGAGAACTTTCAGTAGATGAATTAGCTCAAATGGAAGAAGTTACAAGAAGGCTACACGAGCGAAGCATTATTTTAAAGTATAAAGCCTTTGAAAATAAGAGTACTTCGACTGAGGTGAAGGAAGTTGAGCCTGAGGAAGAAACTATCGAAGAAGTAGAGGACGAAGATCCGTCTTTTGACATGTCCATTTTCGATGTTACAGTTGAAGATATTGAGAAAGAGATCGAGGAGGAAGAATCCATTGAAATCGAAACAGATGATCCGGCAACGGAAATAGAAGAGAAAGATTCAGGAGCAACCTTTATCGAAAAATTGAATCTGCAAGACAGATCCATTGCTTCCGCTTTTACAGGAGGTAAATTAGATTCGTTGATAGGTGCTTTTGGTCTGAATGAACGCTTGCGCTTTATTAATAATCTCTTTGATGGATCAAGTGAATTATTTTCTGATGCGGTCAAGGCATTGGATAGTCAATCCGATTTGGATGCTGCAAAGCAAAAAATTGATTCCCTGGCATCTGAACATAGTTGGGATCCGGAAGATGACAATGTACTTGAATTTATGAACTACGTCAATCGCAGATATGCGTAATTTTTGGCTGCTTTTCCTGCTACTATCTTCCCATACTGTTTCAGGACAGATAGATGAAGTGCGCAGAGTGACTAAGCAGTTATGTTCACCAGAGTTTCACGGAAGAGGATTTGTCAATCATGGAGATTCATTAGCAGCAAATTTTCTCGTAGATGAATTTAAGAGGGCAGGCGCTGAACCGGTTGGGGATTTATATATGCAGAAGTTCGATTTATCGGTTAATACTTTTCCGGGTGAGATGACGATGACTCTTGGCGATCGAACATTAAGCCCTGGTGTTCATTTTATGGTTGACCCGGCATCTAACGGTCAGGACATCGAAAAGGAATTATCTTCAATTCTCATTGATCATGAAGTAGTACTCGACGAAAACAGATTATCGGATTCCTTAGGAATGGTAGCGGAGCGGCTAGTGAATTGCTTCGTTATTGATTTCACTAATGCTCCGGATTCAATACTCAAAGAATTAGGAGGATTTGGAAGCAGTATGGCGAGTCAGCTGCCTGTCGGGTTTACAGTCATTGAAGTAATAAATGACAAATTTATCTGGTCTATTTCGCAGACAAGAAACCCAAGTGTCCACATTTATGTCCAGGATTCAATCTATGAACACGGACAAAAGATCAGCTATAATATTGAGTCGAAGTTTATCCCTTCATATACCACCCAAAATGTGATAGCGCGAATTCCAGGTACGCGAAAGTGCAGTAAAAAAACCATTGTTTTTACAGCACATTATGATCACTTGGGACGTATGGGATCAGACACCTATTTTCCCGGAGCTAACGACAATGCAAGTGGTACAGCAATGCTTATCACCCTGGCAAAACACTTTAGTGAATCTCCTTCTAAGCATGACATTATATTCATTGCTTTCGGAGCAGAAGAAGCTGGATTGGTAGGTTCAAAGTACTACGTGGATAATCCCTTGACTAAGTTGAAGAAGATCAAGTTTCTCATCAACATGGATATAATGGGTTCCGGTGAAGAAGGGATCACTGCGGTGAATTCAACGATATTTAAAAAGGAATACGAAATTTTGAAAAGCATCAATGAAGAAATGGATCTTCTGGCCAAAGTGAAGAAACGCGGACCGACCAAAAACTCCGATCATTATTGGTTCACGGAGGCTGGAGTCCCTGCTTTTTTCATCTACACAGTGGGTCTTAACAAAAACTATCACGATATCTTTGATGTCTATGAAGACCTGACTTTTAATGAATACCAGGACATCACTACCTTGTTACAAGAATTTGTTTTGCGCATTGAATAGACCTGTATACTGCACGCCAAATATCGCTCATCAATCTATGGAAAGGTGCTAAATAATCCCTATTTTGGTGCTTGAAAACTACGCTATGAAAGCCCTATTAACGATTTTCTCGATTTTTCTTTTGTCCGTTGTCTGGGCACAACCCTATCAGGGAAGTGAGATGCCGGTTATTACAGGCGATATTTCTAAAGCGGCAAACTGCGCCCCACCAAACACCACCAATTATCTGGACTTGAATAATGTGAAGTGCATGGTTCACACCGCAGGAAACCTATGGCAGGTTCCGGGTCAAAATCTCGCACAATATGAAATACCAAAGGGGTCCGGAATCATGGCCTTATTTACTTCTGCACTTTGGTTGGGTGGAACTGATGTGAATAATCAGCTAAAGCTGGCTGCGTTACGATATCGGAACGGTCAGGATTACTGGACCGGGCCATTAACGGTAGGATCTGCGGAAACATCGGCGCTAAACTGTAAGGAATACGATCGCCATTTTATAACTACGCAGGATCAAGTAAGAGAATTTGACGCTTGGTATCAGGCAGGTTTGAATGACATAGCTAACGGAACAAATACACAGGGTGAACTTTTTCCAAATTACGAGGTTCCTCAGATAATAAAAGAGTGGCCGGCTCATGGTGATCTTTCTCAGGGACAAGGATACTATCTGGCGCCTTTCTTTGATAGAAACGACGATGGTAATTATAACTGGCAGGACGGGGATTATCCCTGGTATGATATCCACAAAACAAAGGAATGTTCATCTGAACGTACGGTAAACCTATATGGTGATGTAAACCTTTGGTGGATCATGAATGATAAGGGAAATATTCATACAGAAACAGGTGCAGAACCGATTGGTATGGAGATTCGCGCACAGGCCTTCGCCTTCTCTTCGAATGATCAGATCAATAACATGACCTTCTACAATTATGAATTGATCAACAGGGGAACACAGACATTGTATAATACTTATTTCGGTTGTTTTACAGATGGTGCATTAGGTGATCCTTTTGACGACTATGTCGGTTGTGATGTAAACAGAGGTCTGGGGTATTACTACAATGGAGATAACCTTGATGCAGACAATTCGGGATTCTTAGGATACGGGACTAGCCCTCCGGCAGTTGGAGTGGACTTTTTTGAAGGGCCTTATCAGGACAACGACAGCATTGACAATGCCTTTGGTATTGGTCCGGGTGAAGCATTAAACGGAATCGGTTATGGTGATGGTATCGTGGACAACGAGCGATACGGAATGCGTCGTTTCTTGTACTACAGTAATGTTGGAGCTGGAAATATCAATCAGACGGACCCTATATCTGCTGCAGATTATTACAATTATCTGAGAGGATTCTGGAAAGACGGAACCCCGTTTTATTATGGTGGATCAGGACATATTTCAGATCCACAGGCTGATCCGAATGTTGAGTGTGACTTCATGTTCCCGGGAGACACTGATCCTCTTGGTTGGGGAACGGATGGTGTACCACAGGCAACCTGGACTGAACAGACGGCAAACAATCCTCCGTATGACCGTAGGTTTGTTCAATCTGCAGGACCTTTTATTCTCAAGCCTGGAGCCGTTAACAACATTACTGTTGGAGTAGTATGGGCGCGTTCAGCAGGCGGAGATCCCTTTGCTTCGGTGGAAGCACTTCAACGTGCAGACGACAAGGCGCAGTCATTATTTGAGAACTGCTTTAAGGTGCTCGACGCACCTCACGCTCCGGAGCTTGCCATTCAAGAATTGGAGAACGAGTTGATATTGACTATTAGTAATTCAATCAGTTCCAATAATTATAAAGAGGAGTATATCGAATTTGACCCCTTTATTGCAGCTGACTCTACAGCAGATAAGAATTATCGTTTTCAAGGATATCAGATCTATCAATTGAAGGATGAGAGTGCTTCAGTTTCTGATATTGAAGATCCTACGAAGGCTAGATTGATAGCGCAGTGTGATGTAAAAGATGGTGTAGGTCGATTGATCAATTTTGAATTTGATGAACACATTCAGGCCGCAATCCCTGTTGAAAAAGTGGATGGAGCAGATGATGGTATTAAACACAGCTTCAGCATTAAAGAAGATGCATTTGCTCAGGGGGACCGAACACTGATTAACTTCAAGACTTATTATTTTGTGGCGGTAGCATATGCTTACAACAACTACAAAGAGTATGATCCGAATGATCCCTTGTTAATTGATGGTCAGCAAAAACCGTACATCGCAAGTAGAAAAGCTGCCATTGGTGAAATCAGAGTACAATCGGGGATTCCGCATAACCCGAGTCCGGAAGCAAATGGAACGTTACAACAAATTCAATATGGTTCGAGTCCAAGAATAACACGATTGGATGGATACGGTAACGGTGGACGTGCACTTGAATTGACACAAGGCTCGAAAGATTATATCATTAATAATGGTTATTTAAATACGCCAACGTATGAATATGGTTCGGGGCCTATCAACATTAAGGTAATCGATCCACTTAACGTGGCGAATGGCTATTTCGAATGTGTATTTGAAGAGTTCAATCCTACGAACAGTAATGGGGCAGATACCGCATCCTGGGTCATCAATCGCTATGCGTATGAGAATGGACCGTTGCTTGAATCAGTAAGCTCTGAACTAACGATTGCTTCAGACAACGAGCAGTTGATACCGCAATGGGGTGTTTCCGTGCAGATCAATCAGGTTAAGTATTTTTTACCGGAGGGTGCAGTTGGTGGCGTTGAGGCCAGAACGACCGATTTTATCAGTGCAGACATTAAATTCTCGGATAGCTCAAAACGTTGGATGTCATTTATCGAAGATGATGACCAGTTCTTCCCAACGAATTGGGTTAGATCTGGAACATATGATCCAGACCCACTGGTTGATTGTACACCTGCACCGGCTGAGGACTGGCTGAATCCATGTAACTATCGGGACGAATTGAATGCGGATCCAACAGCTTTATATGAGAATGTGTTATCGGGAGGGATCGCGCCTCATCGATTGGTCGGATATCAGGCGGATTACATGCCATTGGCATATTTCAACTACCCGAACCCGGCATCTGCAAAGAATGCTGCGTCAATTAGTTTTTGCCCAAGCGTTGATATCGTTATTACGAATGATAAGTCAAAGTGGACCCGATGTCCGGTTATTGAATTGGGAAGGGATGCTCAATTGAATATTGGCAATGCCGAACCGGGCGAGATGCGTAAAAGTACATCTGTTGACAAGAATGGTAATCCAGATGGTTCGGGGACAACTGGTTTAGGATGGTTTCCTGGTTACGCGATCGATTTGGAATCGGGAGCGAGATTATACATGGCCTTTGGAGAGAATTCATTCCTTATTTCTGATAATGGAGGCGACATGATTTGGAATCCATCAGATAAAGTGTTTAATGCATTGGGTAATCCGGTGATGGGAGGAATGCACCCTGTATATGTATTTAGCTACAATAATAAGAGTACAAATAATTATTTATTGGGATATGATCATCCTGCGTACGATCCGGCAACAGTTGAAAATGCGGTGACGAATGTGTTATATCAGAATATGTTACTTGTTGAAATGAATAATGCTCCGGAGAAGCGATTTACATATGGGTCCTTAAGTTGGATCGCCTATCCGTACTTAACGCCAGGCCAAGATATATTATCAACCGACGTAGAGATCAAGCTCCGTTTAAATAAAGAGTATAAGAACTTTAACGCTACGGGACAAAATAACGGGAAACCAATGTATTCCTGGAACATGGATGACATTGCTACGGAAGTGGGAGTTGCGGACCAATTGGCGGATGCACTAAGCATTATTAATGTTGTTCCGAATCCATATTACGCATACTCAGAATATGAGCGAAACAAACTCGATACCAGAGTTAAGATCACGAATCTTCCGGAGCGTTGTAATATTAAAATCTATAATTCACAGGGTAAATTGGTCAAGAGCTTTAAAAAGGATAGTCCGATTACCTACCTGGATTGGACGCTGGTTAATCACGCGAATATTCCTATAGCAAGCGGGTTATATTTAATCCATGTAGAAGTACCCGATATCGGCGATGTCGTTCTGAAAGCCTTTATATCCATGCGAGCAGTGGATATGCAAAATCTATAAGGGCAAACTAATTCTGAAAGTGGTTCCCTCGTTGACCTGTGATTCGAGCACAAATACTTTGCCTTTGTGGTACTCGGTAATGATTCTTTTTACAAGAGAAAGTCCAAGACCCCAACCTCTTTTTTTCGTTGAATAACCCGGCTCGAAGATGGTCTTAAACTGATTCGAAGGAATTCCTTTACCGTTATCGGTAATATCAATGTGGACCCAGTCGCTATTTTTGACAATGGACACCTTTAATTTTCCCTCACCCTCCATTGCATCAACGGCGTTTTTACAGATGTTTTCGATTACCCATTCCAAGAGAGAGCGACTGTGCTTCACTACAACATTCATAGGAATTTCAGTAAGTACGTCGACCTTATCCGATATGCGTGGTCTTAAGTAGCTCATAACACCATCAACCGTCTCACTTAAATTATCACAATCCATTTGTGCACCGGAACCGATTTTGGAAAAGCGGTCTGTCACTTTATTCAATCGGTCAACATCTTTGTGCATTTCCTGAGTTACCATCGGGTCGATATCCTGAGACTCCAACATCTGAATCCAAGCCATGAGGGAAGATAAAGGAGTTCCGAGTTGATGAGCAGTTTCCTTTGCCATTCCTGCCCAAACCTGATTTTGTTCAGCCTTTCGATATGTACTGAAGATGATGTACCCAATCAGTGCAAACAATCCGATCAAGAGAAACTGGATATAAGGGAAATACTGTAATTGTTTCAATTCCGGGCTATTATCGTAGTACAAAATGCTTTTTTGGCCACTTTTAAAATCGATGATGATTGGAGTATTGGCTGCAGACATATCGCTGATATACTGGTCTACCTTTTTCGGGTCATTGTATTCCGCTACATTAGTTCCGATGATCTCTTTCGATGTAGAATCGACCAGTAAGACCGGAACCAGACTCTCATTATTTATAAGATCGTTATTGAAAGACTGGATTAAAGAATCTCGTTCCGTTTCGAGTCGCTCAATTTCTTTTGAATCGTTGTAGTAATAGGTCATGAATAAGCCTTCATAAATCTCAATGGTGAAGGAAGGGTTTTTTTTACTCCAGGAATTAGCCAGGGCAACCAGAGAGTCTTCCATTAACTGAGTCAGTTCCCTGGAGGATATATCCGGGTATGCCGTTCTTAAATCGCTTGTATCAAAATCCAGATTTCTAAAACCGGATACGAGTTGATCGTCATCGAGGACGATAACGGGGATATCTTTGTTTTCGCTTATGATCTTTAAGGGGAATTCATAGCTCATCTGAACATCCAGACTTGTTGCTTTCGATACTTCCTTGGTGGCATCGATCCAGACTTCCATTTTCTTTCGTTCGTTTTCACGAAGCTTCGAAAAGGTGTTATTCGTGAGACGCACCAGCTCGATTTTCTTTTTAATAGCGCCGGCCCATTGCTGTGCACGATCCTTTTCGCGTTGAGCTACTTTTGATACAATCTCATTGGACACAAATAGCGATGCACCTACTAAAAGCAGGGCAAAGACAAGAAGAACGATCTTCCATTTTTGTTTATTTGAGTACAGATTCATCCGCAGTACGTGCTAATCTAACGACATTATACTGAAAAGATTATCAAACAGTTACCTGAAGTGCCTTTTCGACCATTTCGCAAACCCTATGGTGATCATACTTTTTCGCCATTTCCATTAGCTGTTTTTCGGGAATTTGCAATTCTTCCTGGCATATTTGATCAATCTTAGCTGCCAGATCTTTTGAATTGAGTGTTTCAAAAAGTACCCCTCCTTTGGTTTCGCCTCCGGTTAGTATTTCCGGAGTTCCACCCGCATTACTTCCTAATACAGGCGTGCCGCAAGCTAGGGATTCGACTGTCACCATACCGAAGGTTTCTGCCTTGGTAGCCATCACAAACCAGTCGACAGCTCGAAAGAAAGGAGAAACATCTTGCATGAATGGACGAATAGAAACACGACCATTTAGTCCTTCTGAGTCGATCTTCGCCTTCATGGCTTCAAAGTAGTCGTTTCCTTCATTAACAGTTGGCTCACCGAGTAAAACCACATGAAAATCTTTATTCTTAGCAAGTTCTGTAGCTTCAAGTAATAAAAGTTGACCCTTCTGTGGATCAAACCGGCCAATAAGTCCAAAAATTCTTTTCCCGGAAGGTAGGTCGAGTAACTTTCTGGCTTCTTCTTGGGAGATGGAGATGTTAAAGGATGAGCGATCTATTCCCGATGGAATGACAACCAGTTGATTTTTAAATTTGGTCATCGTTTCAACCTGTTCTGCAAGCCAATTCAAAGGGCAAGACCAAAGATCAATATAGCTGTATCGAATGGTGTGAAAGAGGTTGGTCTTCTTGACACCTAGTTGCATTTCCATAAAGTAAGCCGTGAAGATCTTTTTTCCTAGCTTGCGCTTTACAGCAGCAGTAATTGACATGTCCTCATTCGACCTGATCAACACATGTGTGTATTCATTCTTAAGTAAATAATCAGCCAGTTTCGAAGCCTTTTTGAAATCATAGTATTTCTTATGTCTTTCAATGAAATGAGTCGGAACACCTTGCTCGTTTGCATATTTTGCTACCGGAGAATCATTCACACAAAGAAAACACACCTGATATCCGCGCTCCTGCATCCATTTAGCATTTCGAACGTGATTCATTTCCAGTCCACCCCAGCTCACGGAGCCACATAAATAGCCAAGTTTCGACTTCATGCCTGTAAAAATAAGAGTAACTTTGTTCTATACAAATTACAAGGTGAAACCTGAGATAAAACAATCAATCGCATATGCTATTGCTATTTCAATAGTGATCAGTGCGGTATTATTTCTTATACCGATCGAATTATTCGATGGTGAAATAATCCATCAAGTTGGTGCTACACAAGTTACCGAGCCTCATTCATTGAGTCTTTCTTATTTTGTAGGGATCGGTCATTCGGAAGAAAACATGGAAACAATCATTGATTTTCATTTGACCACAAGCGGCATGGTTACAGCAGTGATATTTATTTTCGGTATTCCAGCGCTGATTGGATATCGCGTCTACCTTCAAAAAACGAAAGAGTAACTTTGGTTACAGATTTACCGCTATTCTGTCATTAGATTTGTAGAAATTAATTCGCATTATGTTAGGACTCTTCAAGAAAACCGACTACAAGAAACTGCTCAATGAAGGAGCGGTTATTATCGATGTGAGAAATCCGGGTGAATACGCAGGAGGTGCGGCACCAGGATCTGAAAACATTCCGCTTGGGGAAATTCCAGGCAAGATTAAACAAATTAAGAGTCTCGGGGTACCCGTGATTGTTGTATGTGCATCCGGAATGCGTTCAGGAGCTGCCAAAGGACAATTAAAAGCTGCCGGAGTTGAGGCATACAATGGTGGTCCATGGACAAAAATGCTCAAATACCTGGATTAAAAGTTGATGATGCAGGAGGTCTTGGAGCTCATAGAGAAAACCTATACGGGATACTGGAACTATCTCTGGGGAGCTATTACCGATCCCTTCAAATTCCCGAACGGATTCTACTTCCTAATCGTTGTTTCCATTGTCGTTTATAGCCTGGAAATATTCTTCCCATGGCGAAAGAAACAACCGTTGATACGCAGAGATTTCTGGATCGATACCTTTTACATGTTCTTCAATTACTTTTTATTCGGTCTGATCGTGTTTGCTGCGTTATCCAAAACGACTTTTTTGTTATTTGGAAAGTTGATGGCTCTGATCGGATTGCCTGCGGAACATTTGATCGACCTTTCACATTTACCACATTGGGTACAATTCGTCCTGTACTTTCTACTCTACGATTTTGTGCAATGGTGTGTACATGTGATCCTACATCGGAATAAATTCCTTTGGAAATTCCACAAAGTACATCATTCTGTTACCGAAATGGGTTTTGCAGCTCATTTGCGTTTCCATTTCATGGAGTCCGTTGTCTATCAGGTATTCAAATTCACCTTTATCGCATACCTCTTTAATTTTGATATTCGTCAGGCTTTTTACATCTACTTTTTCGCAACGACGATCGGTCATTTAAACCATGCTAATGTAGGGTGGGACTATGGCCCATTGAAGTATATTTTTAATAATCCTAAAATGCACATCTGGCATCACGCAAAAGAATTACCGAAATCACATCCACATGGGATGAATTTTGGAATAACGCTGAGTGTCTGGGATTATCTATTCGGCACGAATTACATACCGTCCAGTGGCCGCGACATTGAACTCGGATTTGAGGACATTGAGAATTATCCTACAGGTTTTTTCCAGCATATAGTCCAACCTTTTAAAGAAAGAAGAAAAGGAAATGAAGAGATTATCGATGAATAAGCATCTCCAGTTAGCAATTATTTTGTGTCTGACGTTGGGATTAGCTCCTTTTTACCCACATGCACATATCTGGAAACAGTTTAAAAATCTGTGGTTAGGCCGTACAATGACCGGAATGGACTGGTTTGACCTGGTCCTTCACAGTGCACCCTGGGTATTTTTAATTGTAGTTTTGGTTGGAATGTATCGTCAGCGAAAGCATTCTAAGACGTAAGCAGTTTGTGCATAGCTACTTTGTCTCCTATAATCTGATGTAAATCGTCAACGTTAACACGTTCCTGTTCCATCGTATCTCTATCTCTGATGGTTACGGTGTTGTCTTCCAATGTTTGGTGATCGACCATGACACAGTACGGTGTTCCCATTGCATCCTGGATTCTATAGCGTCTACCCGCTGCACCCTTTTCATCATAAATACAATTAAGGTCCAATTTCATGGCATCCATAATTTCTCTTGCTTTTTCCGGAAGCCCATCCTTTTTCGTCAAAGGCATAATAGCAACTTTATATGGAGCGAGAGCAGGAGGAATCGAAAGAAGTGCTCGCTGTTTACCGTCACCCAGATCTTCCATTTTATATGAACTGCTCAATACGGCTAAGAACATTCGATCCAATCCAATAGAAGTTTCGACAACATAAGGTACGTAGCTCTCATTCAATTCCGGATCGAAGTATTGCAACTTCTTCCCGGAATGCTCTTCGTGTTGTTTTAAGTCAAAATCTGTCCGCGAATGAATACCTTCCAATTCCTTGAATCCCATTGGGAAATCATATTCTATATCGCAGGCAGCATTGGCGTAATGTGCAAGCTTCATATGATCGTGAAAACGATACCGATCTTCTCCAAGGCCGAGCGCTTTATGCCAATTAATACGCTGTTCTTTCCAGTAATCATACCACTTCATTTCATCTCCGGGACGAACGAAGAATTGCATCTCCATTTGTTCAAATTCACGCATTCTGAATATAAACTGACGGGCAACGATCTCATTTCTGAAAGCCTTTCCGATTTGTGCAATTCCAAAAGGAATCTTCATGCGACCTGTTTTCTGAACGTTAAGAAAGTTCACGAAAATCCCCTGCGCCGTTTCCGGTCTCAGGTATATGGTCGCTGCATCTCCGGCCACAGAGCCCAGTTCGGTTGAGAACATGAGGTTGAACTGTCGAACTTCTGTCCAGTTCTTAGATCCGGATACCGGACAAACTATCTCGAGATCAACAATCAAATTATAGATAGCCTCTAGATCAGAACTTTCCAGTGCTGCTCTCATGCGTTCTTCCGTCTCTTCAATTTTCTTTTGATTTCGCAGTACATTAGGATTGGTTGCGAGAAATTGCTCTTCATCAAAATCGTCGCCGAAGCGTTTTTTTCCTTTTTCTACTTCCTTCTGAATCTTCTGGCGAATTTTTTCGACAAATTCTTCTAACAATACATCGGCACGATATCTTTTTTTGGAATCCTTATTGTCAATGAGTGGGTCATTAAAAGCATCTACGTGACCAGAAGCTTTCCAGGTTGTAGGATGCATGAAAATTGCGGAATCAACGCCCACAATGTTTTCGTGCATGTGAACCATTGCTTTCCACCAGTATTCTTTGATATTATTCTTGAGTTCAACACCCAGCTGACCATAGTCATAGGTTGCAGCAAGCCCATCGTATATTTCAGATGAAGGAAAGACAAATCCGTATTCCTTAGAATGCGAAATAATGTCTTTTAGATTATCGTCCTTTTGTACCATGTGGCAAAAATAATTGAAAGGTCGATATAAATGACAATACTGTTCTGAAAAGAAAAAGCCGACCCGTTATTGGACCGGCTTGCTCAATACTTGTTATTCTTTATTTTAATTCCGTTGGACAAACATAATTTGTTTTAGGAATGTTCGTTTCCTTCATGGCACCAAAGCCGCCCAGAACATTGATGAGGTGTTTGTACCCGTTTTGCATAAGGAGTGAGATAGCGATCACACTTCTGTATCCCCCTGCACAATGTACATTATACGTTTTGTCTTTATCCAGTTTGTTTAGATCGTCATTCATGTAATCCAATGGATAATGAATGGCATCTACTACATGTTCTGATTCGTATTCGCCAGGTTTTCGCACGTCTACTACTTCCACATCACCATGTTTCTCCGCTAGATCAGCAGCTGAAATATTAGTGATCGTATTAAGCTCTCCTCCCGCTTCTGCCCAGGTCATTACGCCGCCATCGAGATAACCGACAGCATTGTCATATCCCACTCGTGATAATCTTGTTACGGCCTCTTCTTCTTTTCCTTCTGGTGTAATTAAGACGATTGGTTGGTTGATGTCTTCAATCAGCGCACCTACCCACATGGCGAATGTTCCATTCAAACCAATGAAGAGTGAATTAGGAATAAATCCTTTAACGAAGTCATTTTGGTTGCGAACATCAAGAATTAATGCCCCATTGCTTACTTCTTCTTTGAATTCATCCAGACTCAAGGCTCTGCTGCCTTTACTGAGTACTTCATCAAAAGAATCGTATCCCATTTTATTCATGACTGCATTTTTAGGGAAATACTGTGGTGGAGGAAGAATTCCTTCTGTTACCTCTTTCACAAATTCCTCTTTGGTCATGTCAGCTCGCAAGGCATAATTCGTTTGTTTTTGCTCTCCCAACGTACCAATAGTTTCTGAGCTCATATTTTTTCCACAAGCAGAACCAGCACCATGGCCAGGATATATGATAATATCATCATCGAATTTCATTATTCTATTGCGAAGAGAATCGAAAAGCATCTTTGCCAAATCTTCCTGAGAAAGATCTGTTTTCACAGCTAAGTCCGGTCTTCCAACATCTCCTAAGAATAAAGTGTCTCCTGTAAAAAGTGCTGTTTCTTTACCATTTTCATCTATCAACAAGTAGGTAGTTGACTCTTGAGTGTGACCAGGTGTGTGTATTACTCGAATGGTCGCGGAACCGATCTTAAACTCTTGATTGTCTTTTGCTGTTATCGCTTCAAAACCAGGATTCGCCGTTGGTCCGTAGACGATCGCAGCTCCTGTCTTTTTAGAAAGGTCAATGTGACCCGAAACAAAATCTGCGTGAAAGTGCGTTTCAAAAATGTATTTGATCTCTGCACCGTTGTTGCGAGCAATTTCCAAATACGGTTCTGTCTCTCTAAGCGGATCTATAACAGCCGCTTCACCGTCACTTTCGATGTAATAAGCTGCTTCCGCGAGACATTTGGTATATAATTGTTCTACTATCATAATATCGGTTTTTTCATTTCCTATAGGACAAATATCGGCTATTTGTATGAGTTATAATGTAACTAATATCACCAAAATAGCTAATAAATGACTTTTATCCCAAGTGGACTGTGATTACAGATTTTTGTTGATTAATTCGATATAATTCAACAATTTTTCCCTTCCAAATCCTGAAGTACTCGAAGTGGTAAACACCGGAGGCAATTCAGCCCAATATTTGAGCATTTCCTTTTTATACTTTGCTAGGTTTTTTTGAAGAGCTGAGCTCGAAAGCTTATCTATCTTGGTGAAGACCATCGAAAATGGAATTTCCTTTTCCCCACACCAATTCATGAATTCAAGGTCGATCTTTTGTGGTTCCAGTCTCGAATCCAGTAAAACGAAGACGTTTATGAGTTGTTTCCTTTTGGTTAGGTAATCTGAAATGAATTTTTCCCATTGAGCGCGACTTGTTTTAGAAGCCTTGGCATACCCATAACCCGGCAAATCGACCAGGTACCACTCCTCATTTATCAGGAAATGATTGATCAGCTGTGTTTTTCCCGGCTTTCCTGAAGTTTTCGCAAGATTTTTTTTCTCCGTAAGCATATTGATCAGCGAAGATTTACCGACATTGGATCTTCCGATGAAGGCATACTCGGGCTTACCATCTTGCGGACATTTCGACAGATCTGTGTTCGAAATAACAAAAACTGCTTCCTTGATCTTCATAACAACACAAAGCTAGTATAAGATTTAACAATATTTTCATGAAGGAGGCTTGAAAATGTTGTATTTTTGGTGGTCCAACACATTGATATGAATATCCTTTCAAGAACACTATCATTCAGCTGTGCATTAGCATTAATAGCATGCAGCCAGCAAAATTCATCTCAGGTATCCCATCAAGATCAAAACTCCGTTACTAATCAAACGGAAACCATTGTGGTTAGTGCTGATCGAATTTTAAACCTGGAGATTGATGGAATGGTATGTAAAATGGGATGTGGAGGTACTATCCGAAAGGAATTATACGGTACGGATGCGATTTCTGAAGTTGATTTTGACTTTTCCGAGGATCGGGCAACTAACTATGCAAAAGTCTACTTCGATAAGGATAAAATTGATGCCGATAAGATTTTGGCACTAATTTCAGAAATCAATGACGGACAATTCAGCGCCCGCTCTATGGGGTCAGAGGCTTACTCGTCTGAAAATCAATTAAGTGAAGACTCGAATGAAACATCTTCGGAAGAGCCCAAAGTTAAGGCCATAACCACAAATTTAGAGGTCCCCAACCTATTTGAGCTGATAACACAGTATCTGATATAAGCCTAATTCCTTATTAATAGGCGCAATATTTATGTTCGTCTAGCAAATAGCGGTGTTTAACGAAATGTTAAACCCTAAACCTGTTTAGTTCAATATCTACGGAGGGTTATTCATTTAACGTAACCTTTTTAAATCAAAATGAGTTTATTTAATGTAACGGGTTGTATCGTTACGTCAGAATATTTGAAAAAAACATGTAACACTTTCAAATATTATGCGTACATTATAAATCCGACAACAACAGAAATACACACACACAACTATATTGCTATGAAATTTTTAACTACACTTTGCGTTTCGATTGCGCTACTGTTCTACTCCACCGGGAGTGCTCAGCAGTACTACATCGATAACACACCTGGACCGGGAACGTTCACGGTTCCCTGTGATGTTACTTTCATTACTGTTCACCTCTATGGAGGCGGCGGTGGTGGAGGTGGTTCCAATGATAATGGTCTTGCCGGTGGCGGCGGAGGCGGTGGAGGATATGTATCCTGGACTTTCCCTGTTACACCTGGACAAGTATTCCCATATGAGGTTGGATCAGGAGGAGCTGCGGGCTGCTGTGGATTTAACGGTGGTAACGGAAGCCAGTCGAATTGGAATGGTGGAGTTATGTGGGCCAGTGGAGGCCTTGGAGGATTAGGAGACAACTTTGGAGGCCTTGGTGGAGGCGGAGGTACTGGTTCCGGATGGGCTGGACCTATTCCTGGTGGTACTGGCGGAAACGGAAATTCTAATTTCGGCGGCGGCGGCGGTAATACCGGCGGTCCATTCGGTGGCGGCGGTGGCTCCGGTGGTGGAGCTGGTGTAAATGGTGGTCCTGGTGGACCCTATGGCGGCGGCGGCGGCGGATCAGGACCAAAAAGTGGTGGTGTTAACCCATCAGGTGGTGTTGGTGCAGACGGTGCAGTAATCGTTGAATTTACACCTCCTTATCCATACCCAAATGCAGGAGGACCATATCCGGTTACTTGTAACGTAACAACATTGCAGGCTAACACACCGGATCCGGCATGGACAGGAACATGGGTAATAATTTCGGGTTCTCCAACCATTTCTAATGTGAATGACCCTAATGCAACTCTTTCTATAGCAACACCTGGAACATGTGCCACAATAGCATGGGTGTTTACTCAAGCTGGATGTCAAACACTAGGTGATACGGTGACAATTTGTTATCCTCTCTTGTGTAATGACGAACCTTGTGGAGGAGTTGATGTGCCACTTACTGTGAACATTGGATCTTGTACTTATACCACGTATTCAAATATTGACGCTACTAATTCTACCGGTATGGTAGAACCAGGCTGTGGTAATTACCAAGGTAATGATGCGTGGTATGAAGTGACTGTTCCTGCATCGGGGACTGTTACTATAAATGCAACACAAGCCGCTGGTAATGGTATGGAAATGGCACTCGCCATATATTCTGAAGGGGCTAATTGTTTGGATATCCAGCATGCAGGGTGTGATGCAGCGTCATCACCTGCCGATATAGCTGAGTTAACTTATTCTGGTACGCCAGGTGAAACAATTTATGTAAGAGTATGGGAACAGAACGGCCTCGAAGGACAATATAATCTTTGTGCAATGCAGGTTGGTACTGTTGTAGGAGATATTCTACCTGGATCGACAACAATAAACTGTCCGTCTACACAGACCTGGTATGATCCGGGAGGAGCTGGTGGTAACTATCAGAACAATACAACATCTACCTATATTATTTGTCCATCAACACCTGGTCAGTATGTAACTGTTGATTTCTCGACGGGTGCAAACTTCTTCAACACAGAACCTGCTGGTTCAGGATCAGCAACGATGGGAGATTTCTTGACAGTATTAGACGGGAATTACGATAGTTCTTATATAATTGGACAGTATTCAGGAAGTGTTAACCCCTTAATTATAACATCTTCTACACCAGATGGTTGTTTGACATTTATTTTTGCTTCAGATAATGCTGTTACTGCCACTGGATGGCAAGCAACAGTATCTTGTTCTGCTACACCGGGTGTGAATGATTCCATCTGTACGGGTACGGATTGTCCTGGAGAGTGCGGAACATGGATTTGTGCTTCTGGTCTCTATCCAACAGAAAACATTGGTAACGTAAATGAAGACATGTCAATTGGAACAGGTGGTTGTTTCGATGAAGTAGGAGAGGTTGCATCGCAATGGTTCTACTTTACGGCATTGACCAATGGTTCAGTTGAATTTAGCTTCAACGGTCCTGGAGGGCAGGATTATAACTTTGCGATCTACGGCCCATCTACGAATGATGTGCCGCCTTGTCCACAAAATACGGGAGATAGTCCGGTCTTGTGTACCCAGGCTGACGTAAGTAACTATTTTATGAATGGTGTGACTGGTCAGAGTACTACAATTGGAGACGGCGGAAGTTATGAAGGCGAAGAAGGAGACGGTTGGATTATACCTCTTCAGGTACAAGCTGGTGAAACATACGCCATGGTTGTAAATATCTACCAGAATGGAGGTCCACAGCCGGTTATCGATATGGTAATTGGTGGTACAGGTACATTGGATTGTACACCGGTATTCGCTCCGGTTGAGTTGAGCTCATTTAATGGAATTAACCAGGGAAGCACCAATAAGCTATTCTGGTCTACGAATTCGGAGATCAATAATGATTACTTTACAGTTGAAAGAAGTGTAGACGGAATTAACTGGGAAGTAGTTGACTATGTCGATGGTTCTGGTACGACATCTCAGGCAAGATATTATGAATTGAGAGATCCAAATCCATTCTTCCCACTGACGTATTACAGACTTTCACAAACTGATTTCGATGGTACAAGAGAATTCTTCGATGTAATTTCGGTTTCAGGAAATAAAGTATTGGAAGGCGATATGGTTTCAAACCCTTTCCCTAACCCAACGAATTCATATGTGAATTTCACTTACCTGGGTGAGAATGAAAATATACCATTAACGGTGGCATTGGTTAATGATATTGGACAGACAGTAAGTTCTAAAACATTTACTGATGTTTATGAAGGAATGCAGTCAACACTTGAAGTAAGAGATCTATCATCAGGTCTTTATCAGGTAGTGTTTACTCAAGGAGATCGCAGAGAAGTCAAAAAGCTCTCGATAATCAAATAATAGTTTGATGTGTATTTAAGGAGGGGACGTAAGTCCCCTTTTTTATTTCCATTATTTTTGTAGCTCAAGAAAATCGAATGAAACTCTATTATCGCGAATTAGGTGAGGGAAAGCCACTCATGATCCTGCATGGATTGTTTGGCTTTTCGGATAACTGGCAGTCGCACGCGAAGAAACTTGCGGATTATTTCAGGGTGATCCTCGTTGATCTACGCAATCATGGCAGGTCAGACTGGAGCGATGAATTCTCGTACGAATTAATGGCTGATGATATTTATGAACTAGCTACTGATCTTGAACTGGATGAGTTTATTTTAATTGGTCATTCGATGGGCGGTAAAGTTGCGGCTCATTTTGCTCAGAAACACGAAAAAATGCTGGAGAAGTTAGTAATTGTTGATATTGGTGTTAAAGAATACCCAATGCACCATGAACATATTCTTGAAGGAATTCACAGTGTTAAACTGGATAATGTCAACTCGCGTCGTCAGGCAGATGATGAACTTTCTCAATACATTGATTCCAATGGGGTGAAACAATTCTTATTAAAGAACTTATATTGGAAGGAGAAAGGACAATTGGCGTGGCGCATGAACGTTGAGGTATTGGAACGCGAAATGAGTGACATTTTATCTCCGGTTCCATTTAAGGAGGTCTTTGTTCCAACTCTCTTCATTCGTGGTTCTGAATCAAATTATATCTTGGATAGTGATGTCTCAGATTTGGAGCGATACTTTCCGGATATGGAACTGAAAACGATTGATGAGGCAGGACACTGGGTTCACGCGGAAGCACCGGGAGAGTTTCTTGAAACGCTTTTGGGCTATTGTTTGCGCTGATTAGGTCTGCTTTTTGTACTATATTGATATATGCGATCACTTCTGTTATATGTTTTCATTCTTGTATCAGGCTTTCTGTCTGCACAGATAAGCTTTGATAAGACTAAGCATGATTTCGGTGATCTCGAGCCATATTCTGCACGCTACGTTGATTTTATCCTGACGAACACCGGTAACAAACAAGAATGGCTGCTGTCAGTAAAGAAGCCATATGAAGTTGTATATATTAATTCCAATCAATTCATAGAGAAGGATAGCTCGATTGTCCTTCGTCTTCAGGTTAACCCAAAAGAGAAAGGTAGATTTAACTACAAAGTCGAAGTCTTTACAAGTGATCGAAACGAAGCAGTGGAGATTAAGTTGACGGGAAATCTGAGTGAAGCTCCGGAAACGAACACAAACAGTTTTACCGCATGTCCAAACTTTGACGATCGTCCTGGTGGCAGAGACCCAAACAGCTTCGACCTCACTGTTGTAACAGTGGATAAAGAAACCCGGGAAGAATTGTCTAAGTCAGCCGTTCGATTGATACAGAATGGAAGGGTAATCTGGACCAAAGTAACCGACAGAAACGGAAAGATTAAGGAAAACGCAACACTTGGTTTGTCCTATTTCTATGCAGTTCACGAAGGATATAAACCGGCTGAGCTAGGTGCTTACATAAACTTTAAAAGAAACTATGTCATTCTCGAACTGGAGCGTGATCCGGAACCGGTGATAATCGAAGAACCTGTCGACACGAATGATGTGGTGGTTGTAGAGATAGAACCAGAGGCGGAAGAAATAGAAATTGAAATTGAGATTGAAGAAGAACTTGCACAGGAAGAAACTACTCCGATAGTAGAAGAATTGCCCCCGGCATTAGAAGAGCTTGAGAAGGATAACTTTGACGACGAATATTTTAAACCGGTCAATGTCGTATTCGTTCTAGATGTCTCATCCTCCATGAAACAAGTAGATAAACTTGAACTGATGAAGTACTCCCTGTATCAACTAGTAGATATGTTAAGATCACAGGATAAAATTGGTATTGTGACCTATTCATCAAATGCGCAGGTAATGCTAAAACCAACCTCTGGTGCCGATAAAGAAAAAATCAATGAGGAGGTGGGTGATCTTAAGGCATTTGGTTTTACAGCCGGAGGATTAGGAATTAAAATGGGCTTCAAACAGGCAAAACGCGGTTATATAGAAGGCGGGGTGAATCACGTCATTGTTATTACAGACGGAGCCTTTAATCGTCAATCACAGGATTATAAGAAATATGTGCGTCGATATGCCAAGAAAGGTATCCATATGTCGGTGGTGGGAATCAAGAATAAGTCAGTAGATGAGGAAGAAATGAGGGAAGCAGCTGAGCTGGGTGGAGGTCACTTTATTCCGATTCAAAAACTGTCGGATGCTCAGCAAAATCTGAATCAGGCTATTCGCTTGCTTACTTTTCGATACTAGAATCAGGTTTTCATTCGGAAGTACACCTTATCACGATTTGTAGAATTCTCCAAATGCTGAAAAAACTCATCTCGTTTTTCTTCAGGTATACAATCCAGTGGAAACAATAGCTGGAGACCTTTTATATAGTCAAAATAGATACTATCCTGATGAACAGTAACTTCTCGCAGTCCGGTGAAGTAAAGCAGAGTTACCTCGCGATCAGCTACGATTAAAGCTTTAGATGAAAGTCCTACACGGTATCTTTTACCCCTTATACCGATCAGCATAAACAGAAGTCCATCAAGTCCGCCATAAGCGAATCCAATTGCTGGCATCCACGCTTTGTCGGTAAGTGTGAGTAATCCGAAAGCCAGGACCAACATTACGGTCGATTCAAGTATCAGATAAGTGGACACTCTTTTGGTTCGTTTAGAGCTGACAGCAATATTCCATTTAAACTTATCCTTTTTGCTTACGACGCGCATTCCCATCCACCGTCGCACACTTCTTCTGATGTTCAGAATAAGAATGAACAAACCCAGCCCAAGAAAGATCTCTTCGTGATAAGGAAAGTTAGAGCCTGTTACTCTCATAAAGCGAACCGGGAGATCGAGTCCAACTGTTATAGTAAGAAACAGAGTAGGTAATGCAACGAAAAGAAGTGTGGCATTTATAAATCGATTCATTTCGGGATCATTTTAAGCTTTGCTTTGGCCTCTTCAATTTTCACGCGGGCGGCGTCAATTTTTTGTTGTACTTGATCCTTCAGTGGATTAGCACCCTTTGAATTTGCGAAGAATCCAAGATTGTTCTCCAATTGAAGGATTTCTTTTTGCCAGTGATCGATTTCCTTGCGAATATCCTGTTTCAGTTTGTATATCTGGTTTTCGGAAGCCGTATCGGAGGACAGTGCGTCAAGTTTAGCTTCGAAAATCACTTTATTCTTCTCTTCTGCATCTAGTTTCAGAGAAGCGTATTTCTCATCTCTTACTTTCTTATAAGACTTGAAAATTCTGTCTTTGTCTTTTCTCGGAACATGGCCAATAGAATTAAATTTCGTTCCAATCGCTTTTAATTTCTCTATGGCATCATTTTTACTTGCAGGGAGCTTTAGTTTTTCAAGTTCACTAATGAGCTTTTCTTTCTCCTTCAGATTGATCAAATACTGTTTTTCTTCTTCTTCGAAGTGCTTTTTTCTGGCATTGAAAAATGCATCACAGGCAGCTCGGAATTCTTTCCAGAGCTTTTGTTCATTCTTTCTGCCTGCGTGACCAAGTTTTTTCCATTTTTTTTGAAGCTTGATCAGCTCAGAGCTCGTTTCATTCCAATCGGTCGATGTCTGCAATGATTTTGCTTTTTCAATCAAAGTACCCTTTTCAGCGGCTACAGCATCGAAGTCCTTTTCCTTTAACTTATAGAATTCTTTCTTTGCAGCGAAAAATGTATCACAAAGTCCTCGGAACTCTTTCCAAACTGCATTATTCTCCTTTTTTGGACCAAAGCCGATACTTTTCCATTTCTCCTGGATTCCAAGAATCTGTTTGGTTTCTTTTTCCCAGAGTTTGATCGTATCAAATTCACTGCATCGTTCAACAATGGCATTCGTTTCTTCAATTAGCTTTTTCTTGCTGTCTATATTTTGCTTTTGCTGACTTCTTCGGTCCTCATAGAAACGATTAATTCGTTCATAGATCGATCGTACTTCTGTCCAATAAGCCCCTTTTAATTCCTCCCATTCTTCATTAGGAACAGGACCAATGTTTTCCCAATCATTTTGAAGTTGTCTCAGGCTTGTCTCGACTTCCTTAATTGATTCTACTTTGTTCAGCCCCTTCAATCCATCAATCACATCAGATTTTAATTGTTTATTTCGATGTAGATCGTGATCCTGAAGTTCTTTATAAATCTTGATGTTATAGAAAAAGTCTTCAACCAGACGTGAATATTCAGCTTGAACATCATTGCGTTCCTTCCTTGGAACAGCTCCGATGGAAGACCATTGTTCCTGAATTTCCTTAAATGAAGCAAAAGCTGCACCAATATTCTCCTCTGATGATATAACATGCTGCAAGCGTAGAATGAGGTCTTTTTTCTGCTTGAGATTGGTTAATTCTACCGCCTTATTTTGGTCTACCAGTTCCTTACGCTTTGATTTATAGGTTTGATAGATTTCGTAAAATTCCTCCTTACCAAAATCCCCGTTTGCCTCAGGAGCTGACTCTCCCTTCTCCTCTGCTTCAAGCTGTGCTACCTGCAGTTTTCGCTCTTCTTCAATGACGTAATCGTCAAACTTGGAACGAAGTTCATTTACCTCGTGATTAACTCCAAGCAAATCTTCTTGCTCAGCGAGTTGTTTAAGTTTTTCTATATAAGCGTTGGCATCCAAAATTTAGCTGATTATTTGAATCATGTCGAAATTCGTTAATGAAACGAACTCTTCAATTCGCTCTTCCAGGTCTTTAGCAGTAATATTCATCAGTCGTTCAGTGCCAAATTCTTCAACACAGAAGGAGGCAAGTGCAGAACCATTAATGATAGCGCGTTTCATATTTTCGAAAGATATATCATCCGTGCTTGCAATATAACCCATAAATCCACCTGCGAAGGTATCTCCAGCTCCCGTTGGGTCAAAAACCTCTTCCAAAGGCAAAGCAGGCGCGAAGAACATTTTTGATTCGTGGAAAAGGAGTGCTCCATGTTCACCTTTCTTAATGATCAGGTATTGAGGACCCATTTCACGAATAATCTTTGAGGCTTTAACCAGGCTGTATTCTCCGGATAACTGTCGCGCCTCTTCATCATTGATAATTAATACATCGATGAGCTTTAGTGTCTCTTTGAGATCATCCAGCGCAATATCCATCCAGAAATTCATGGTATCCATCGCAATAAGCTTTGGGCGTTCCGTCAGTCGTTCGATCACTTGTCTCTGTACCTGCGGACTCAAATTCCCAAGCATTAAATACTCCGTTCCCTGGTACGATTCAGGCACAATTGGGTCAAAATGCTCGAGCACGTTTAACTCGGTAACCAATGTGTCTCTGGAATTCATATCGTTGTGGTATTTACCTGACCAGAAAAAAGTTTTTTCTCCTCGTTTGATCTGTATACCTGATATATCGATGTTTCGGCGTTTCAATTCTTCCAACATTTCATTTGGAAAATCCTCTCCAACAACTGAAACAATATTTTGTCTATTGTTATAAAAGGACGCAGCTAACGCGATGTATGTTCCGGCACCACCGATGATTTTATCCGTCTTGCCAAATGGTGTTTCGATGGCATCAAACGCAACTGATCCTACTGTAAGTAAACTCATTTTAAAGAATTAATGTTCGGACAAAGTTAAGAACAAATTGAGTGACAGCAAAGCCTATAATTAATGCGCGTTTGTAGGATAGACACAAATGACGAAAAAGTGTTAAAATCAGTAATAGTTAGTAACATATCCCAACAGCGCTGCGTTAATAACTGTAGGAGAGTAAGAAAAAAGCCCGATGCCTTTCCCGTTAACTTTGTTATATGTCCAGAAAAGTAATTTTTCGTATCCTAAAATGGTTCTTTGGAATCGTGTTAGGATTTGTTCTGCTGATCACGGCGGTCCTATACTTTTTTAAGGATGATATCTGTCAGTTGGCAATCGATAAGTTAAATGGTCATTTGAAATCGAAGGTTTATGTGAATGAAGTTGACCTAACCTTTTGGGGCTCTTTCCCTAACATGTCAATTGATCTGAATCAGGTTTTCGTGCAGGATAATTTTCCAGGGGCCACGAGAGAAGACACATTACTATATTCTGATCGCTTGCGATTCAAATTCGATCCCTGGGATCTTTGGAACGAAGATTATAAGATCAAGTCTATCGAGGTCAAACCCGGTGTTTTATCACTGAAGGTAAATGAAGAAGGGGAATCGAACTATGACATTTTCAAGCCGGCAGATGAGGCTTCAGAGGAAGCGATTAAAATGGATCTGGAAGAAGTTTCCTTCGAAAAATTCAGGTTCAGATATTCAAATGAAGCCACGGGTCAGGATTATTATACCACTATTAAATCGATGGATCTAGTGGGTTCTCTGAGCGAATCGGTATTCAATGCGAAGGCTACCAGTGAGCTTAATATCATTTCGGCCCAAAGTAAACAGATCAAACTGGTCAAAGATAAAGATGCAATTCTCGATTTAACAATACAGGTTAATACAGATTCGAATTCCGTGATTATTCCGGCATCTGCTATAAGTATTGCGGAACTTCCATTCAACTTTGAAGGATTTGTAAAGGATAGCATTTACGATTTTAGTTTAGAAGGCAAGGATCTGAAAATTGATGATGTTGCCAATAAGTTGGCCTTTGAAGAAGGTGCTGAAGTCAGGAAGTTTTCTGGTGATGGAAACCTGATTTTCGGTTTGTCGATCAATGGTGATACAAAGTCCGAACAAGGGTCAGATATTGATTGTCATTTCGGAATAGAAGATGCAACACTAAAGGATCCGTCAACCGCTGTTGTTCTAACCAATCTTAAACTTGACGGGAACTATACCAATCATGATGCAATAACCGGAGAATCATTGGCTCTTAATGAAATTTCTTTTCGGACTCAAGGTGGGTTGTTTCGCGGAAATGTGCTGCTTAGTAATTTCGAAAAACCGGTCTACGAGGGAAATGCTGATGGCTTGATAAACCTTGCCATATTAAAGTCAATTTTTGGGTTAAAACAATTTGAACAATTACGTGGAACGGTAGATGTTTCTTCTCAATTCAAAATTTCCGCCGAAAAACTCGATAATGGCAAACTGGCATATGGAATAGATAAATGTAATGGTAACATGCGTCTAAATGGGGTAGACGCACAATTCCGGAACGATAAGCGAGTATTCAAATCGATCAGGGGAATGACCTATCTAAGAGGAGATGAACTGGGCTTGCATGATATCAGTCTAACAATTGGCCGATCGGATTTCGTTCTGAATGGTGCATTTCGTTCGCTAATCTCTTACTTGAGTAAACGGGGCAACCTGCAGGCCGATGTCGAACTAAAAAGTAAGTTAGTTGATTTGGCCGACCTAGGCACGGAGTCAAAAGAGGAAAAGGTTGAACAGCAACGCACATTTCTACTACCTGACGATATTGAAGGTGAAATATACCTGAAGGTTGGGCGCCTCATTTATGAATCGCATGATTTTCTGAATATAGGTGGTAACATGGTGGTGAGTAAACGGTCCATTCATTTTCCCAGGATCTCGCTCACGTCAGGTGGTGCTGACATTAACGGAACTCTCACGATCGAAGAACGTCGCCCGGAATTCTTCTACATCAGCAGTCAGGCTGCTTCCAGAAATATTAATTTCAAACAGATTTTCAAAGAATGGAATAATTTTCAGCAGGATATCATCACAAGTAATAACATTACCGGAACGGCTATTGCAAGCATGAATTTAGAAGCACCTTTCGATTTCAGAGGAGGAATCATTTACGATGCCATTAAAGCAAATATAGCGATAGAAGTACAGGATGGTCGATTGTATAATGTAGGAGCATTTAAAGACATTACTGAAAGCCTGAGAAGTACTTCCGCAGCAAGAATGGCAATCGGGAAGGACAATATTGACGCATTTGAGAAAAAGCTCATGGATCTTCGATTTGAAGAGCTGAAGAACAACATGTATATAGAAAACAGTGTGATCACTATTCCGACAATGTCAATCAAATCAAATGCACTAGATCTCGAGGCTTCCGGCAAACATACCTTTTCGAATAAGATTGACTATCGTTTTGGCTTTAGATTCAGAGATTTGAAAGAACGAGAACAAAGTAAGTTTGGCGAGATAGAGGATGACGGCACCGGGAAATTCGTCTTCTTACGAATGTATGGTGATTTGGATAATCCAATTATTGAATGGGATAAAGCAACAAATCGCGATAAGCGGAAGGAAAAGAAAGAAGAGGAAAAAAAGGAAGTAAAAAGTATTTTGAAGAGTGAATTCGGTCTTTTCAAGAATGATTCTACCGTGAAGACCTTTATTCGTGGTAAGAAGAAAGATCACGAGACCCTGGAGCTGGATGTGGATCCGTTAAATCAGATAGATACACTAATTGAAATAACGACACCTCGAAAAGAAGGTCGCCTGAAAAAGAAGCTTAATCAATGGAAGAAAGAAGCTGAGGAGGCAAAAAAGGAAGAGTTCGAACTAGAAGGGTAATATAATTGGCTATTAAAAGAACTATCTTTGCGCCATGGTTCGTATTCGCGATATCGAATTAGGTGATTTCCCACTTCTGTTGGCACCAATGGAGGATGTTAGTGATCCCCCGTTCAGGGCACTTTGTAAAAAACATGGTGCAGACCTGATGTACACGGAATTTATTTCATCGGAAGGTCTTATTCGTGATGCCGCGAAAAGTGTGCAAAAGCTCGATATCTACGAGTATGAGCGTCCAATTGGGATTCAGATCTTTGGTTATGATATCGAGAGCATGAAACAGGCTACCGAGATTACAGAGAAGACCAATCCGGACATCATTGATATCAATTATGGCTGTCCCGTGAAGAAAGTAGCCTGTAAAGGTGCAGGAGCGGGGATTTTACAGGATATTCCCAAGATGGTTAAAATGACGGAGGAGATAGTCAAGTCGACCAAGCTTCCTGTAACAGTAAAAACCAGACTCGGATGGGATGAGCAATCCAAACATATCGTTGAAGTTGCCGAGCGATTGCAGGACGTTGGAATTGAAGCGATTTCTATTCATGGACGAACGCGTAAGCAAATGTATAAGGGTGATGCAGATTGGTCACTGATTGCCGCTGTAAAGGAAAATCCAAGAATGAAAATTCCCGTATTTGGAAATGGTGATATAGATACGCCTGAAAAAGCAGTTGATTACAAGGAGCGATATGGTGTTGATGGTATCATGATAGGTCGAGCGAGTATAGGCTACCCCTGGATATTTAATGAAATCAAACACTTCGCGAAGACGGGATCGCATTTATCGAAACCAACCATCAATGATAGAGTTGAAATGGCTCGCGAGCATCTGGAGATGAGCATCAAGTGGAAAGGTGAAACATTGGCGATTGCGGAAATGAAAAGGCACTATACGAATTACTTTAAAGGTATTGCAGGATTTAAACCATATCGAATAAAACTAGTTACTTCATTTGATCTAAACGAGATTAAAGAAACACTCGATTTTATTAAAGAACACGAAGCTCAGTTCGAACTGGTATAAGCTATTCCTCTCCGTATATGCCGATGTAGATTGATCCATCCTTCTTAACATAGCCACGGTACATGCCGGCTGTATTGAAAGGCATAGCAACATTTCCATCTTTATCTAATGCAATAAGACCACCGGTACCACCGAATTCGGTTTGTTTATCAATGACCTCATTTGCTGCCGTATCCAAAGAGACTCCTTTGTAGTTCATAATAGCGGAGACATCATAAGCTACGACATTGCGTATAAAATACTCACCGTGACCTGTGCAGGAGACACCACAAGTTTGATTGTCTGCATACGTTCCCGCACCTATGATTGGTGAATCTCCAATCCGGTTGTAACGCTTGTTAGTCATTCCGCCTGTTGAAGTGCCTGCCGCCAGATCTCCATTTTGATCCAAAGCGACAGCTCCAACTGTCCCGAATTTTTTGTCTTCAATGTAATCAATGTTGAATTCATCTTCTGATGAATCCACCTCACCCTGATCGCCATCGTGATCCAATACTGTTTTCTCTTTCTCCTGTACTCTTTTTAATTGACGTAATCGAACATCACTTCTAAAATAGGAGGTGTCGACTATTTCCAGCTCACACTTTGCGGCAAATTCTTCAGCCCCATCTGCAGTCAGTAACACATGTTCTGATTTTTCCATTACAGCTCTGGCTGCATTGATCGGGTTTTTAATGGTTTGAACACCTGCCACAGCTCCTGCATTCTTATCATTTCCTCGCATAATCGATGCATCCATTTCCTGGGTTTCCTTATTTGTATAAACAGCGCCTTTTCCGGCATTGAACAAAGGAGAATCCTCCATGATGTTGATGGCGGCCTGAACCGCATCCACACTGGATCCATTGTTTTTTAACACCTCATACCCTGCATTTAAGGCTTCTTCCAGTTTCGCTTTATAAGCTTTTTCTTTTTCTGGTGTCATATTCTTCTTAAGAATAGTTCCTGCACCACCGTGTATAACAAGAACGACATTGCTGTCCGACTGAGCATTTAAAATTGAAGTCATAAATAGAAATAATAGTAGTACAGTTCCTTTCATTGTCAGTTTGATTGAATCAAATAAAAGTAAGGAAAATGAATTATTCGGTAGATTCTATTTGCTCAAAGATCCAGTCTTTCGCTTTTTCCAATGAGAAAAACGCTCTGGTTGGTTTGATTGGCTTGTTGAAGCGCATATAAAAATCAGTGATAATTTTTTGTCCAAGACTATCGATCACTAAAGCGTCACAAATGGTGTAATCGTTTCCTTCAGGATCTGCAGCCCATTCTCGAACTTCAGCTTCTACATCTGCAAATGAACCGAAATGATAAACATTGTAAAATTGTCCTCCACCGTTTCGGTCTAAAAAATCATAACCCAGCTGAATGACGTCCGTTCCTATTTTTTCATAGCGAGGCAATTTGACATAGAAGATTCTATTATCAAACAAATGGAATTCAACCCCTTTCACACTCTCATGTGCAATAAGTTGTCCCCCGAAAAGATTAAGATGTTCTTTTTCAGCGGTCATGAATAATGGCTATCTTTAGCATCCTAAAAATAATAAATTATGCAGCGATATCAAAACTATGTTCAAGGTCAATGGATTGACGGAGAAGGAGTTGAAACAAAGCTATATAACGCAATAACTGGCGAACAGTTAGGTGAAGCATCCAGCGCAGGATTGGACTATGCAGCCATACTGGAATATGGTCGAAAGACTGGCGGACCGGCTTTGCGGAAGATGACTTTTCAGGAACGTGGTAGAATGCTAAAAGCATTGGCGCTGCATTTGATATCGATAAAGGATAAGTATTATGAGGTCAGTGCATGGACTGGCGCAACAAAGGTTGATTCATGGATTGACATTGAAGGAGGTATTGGAAATCTTTTTGCTAATGCATCATTGAGAAGACAATTTCCGGATCTTCCTTATTATGTGGATGGAGTAGCGGCACCTCTATCCAAAGAGGGTACTTTTATTGGTCATCATATCATGGTGCCGAAACAAGGAGTCGTGGTACATATCAATGCATTTAACTTCCCGATTTGGGGAATGCTCGAAAAAATTGCGGTTAATCTGATGGCTGGAGTTCCATGTATTGTGAAACCCTCGGAATACACATGTTACTTAACTGAAGTAATGGTGCGTGACATCATCGCTTCAAATATTCTCCCTGAAGGCTCGCTTCAATTGATCTGCGGATTAGGAAGAGGTGTGATAGATCATGTAGACAGTGAAGATACAGTAACATTTACGGGAAGTGCAAGCACGGGTAAAAAATTAAAAGGATTGCCACATATTGTTGAAAGATCAGTCCAGTTCAACCTGGAGGCTGATTCATTAAATGCATCTGTTCTAGGTGAAAAAGCTACGCCGGATACGGAAGAATTTGGACTTTTTATCAAAGAAGTAACAAAGGAAATCACTGTTAAAGCAGGACAAAAATGTACTGCTGTCAGAAGAATTATCGTTCCCGAGAATATGATGGATGAGGTACAGAAGGCAATTTCTGAGCGATTGGCAAAGACAATGATAGGCGACCCATCGGTAGAAGGTGTTAGAATGGGGACTTTGGCTACACTGACCCAGGTTGAACGGGTTCGGGAAAATGTCGAATTGTTAAATAAATCCCAGGAAATTGTCTTTGGTGACATGGACAATTTTGAGGTGGTAGGAGCAGATAAGAACAAAGGAGCATTTTTCTCACCGATACTTTTCAGAAATGACGATCCATTTAATAAGGTAGATGTTCACAGCATTGAATGTTTTGGGCCTGTTTCGACGATCATGCCCTACAAGAATTTACAAGAGGCGATAGAGATTTCAAGAATGGGTAAAGGATCCCTCGTCTCATCCATCGTTACTCCGGATGATAATGAAGCTAAAGAATTTGTTCTGGGTGCTGCCAGCATGCACGGCCGTATCTTGGTTCTTAATAAGGAATGTGCTAAAGAATCGACCGGACATGGTTCTCCAATGCCTTTGTTGACACATGGCGGACCGGGTCGAGCGGGTGGAGGTGAAGAAATGGGTGGTAAACGTGGAATATTGCATTATCTGCAACGGACTGCCATCCAGGGACATCCAACGACCATTACAGAAATTACTGAACAATTTCAGGTTGGTGCAGCTCAACCGGAAGCTAATCCACACGTATTTAGACAGCATTTCGAAGAACTTAACGTCGGCGACACGGTGTTTACGCATAAACACACGGTAACAGAAGCTGATATTGTCAATTTCGCAAATGTTTCAGGTGATAATTTTTATGCTCATGTAGATGCGACTTCACTTGATGGAACCATATTCGAACAGCGCGTTGCTCACGGTTATTTCATCTTATCGAAAGCCGCCGGATTATTCGTTGACCCCAAGAAAGGGCCGGTTTTATTGAATTATGGAATCGATGAGGCAAGATTCACTAAGCCTGTATATCCGGGTTCAACAATTGGTGTAAGGTTCACAGTTAAGGAAAAAATCGATCAGGAAAAGCGCGATGAAGAGGATATCGCAAAAGGAATTGTCAAATTTTTAGTCGATATTTACGATGAAACCGGCGAAACTGTAGGTATTGCTACGATTTTAACAATGGTGCGAAAACTGGACCAAACGAAATAGTCATTAGGGCTAAATTCGGATATTCGCCAAATCTTCATGTTTGATAACTAAATGCGTGTGAATATTCACATTTACTAAACCGTATTAGTATTTTCTCTACCTTGCGAAGCAAGGCGGCTATTTGCTGCTAGTAACTAACTGAACATGAGAAAACTACTACTATTAGCCCTGTTGTTATTTATCGGGGCAGGCTTTAACAAAGCTTTTGCAACTCACATTCCTGGAGCGAACATCACTTATACTTGTGATCCAAACAACCCGCTCACGTATACATTCACCCTGACACTTTATCGAGTTTGTCCCGGTACACACCCAGCAACTATGTCATCGACGTATTTTACGTTGACGAATGATTGCGGTTTGGCGAATCCGGTTGTACCGATCTTTAACCAGGTTGGTCAGGCTGAAGATGTGAACCAATTATGTGCTTCGGCAACATCGGATTGTTCCGGTGGTACGAGTCCGGGTCTATGGAAGTATACCTATGAAGCAACAATTACCTTACCTGCTGATTGTGACAGCTGGACAATTTCATTCGACTTATGTTGTCGTGACCAGTCGACGAATATGTCAGGTGGTACAAGTAACAATATGTATGTTGAAACGGTGATGAACACACAGACTGCACCGTGTAATAATTCGCCGCAGGTTACTTCAATTCCGATGCCTTATGCCTGTGTTAACACGACATTCAACTATTGTTTGACGATAGCAGATCCGGAAGGAGATAGTACCTATTTCACAATGATTCCCCCAATGGGAGCAGCGGGAACACCAATTGCTTTTAACGCACCATGGTCAACTACTTCACCATTAAGTAACTTTACGTTAGACCCCTTAACTGGATGTATATCGTTCAATGAATCTACGGTTGGAGATTATGTAGTGAATATTCTGATAGAATCATTTGACGCAAATGGAAACTTGATTGCCAGCATCGTTCATGATTTCAAGATACAGGTAATGTCCTGTAGCAATACTCCACCTTCCAATCCCGTCGGTGGTATATCCAACGTGAACGGTACAGGAACGCAACTAGGGCCGACCGAAGTCGGGGTCTGTTGGGGAGATAATATTTGCTTTGATGTCGTCTTTCAAGATGCCGCCAACCCTACTGATGTAATTACCATTACTCAGGATGGTACGACCTTACTTCCGGGAGCAACATTTGTTCAAACAGGAACAAACCCCGCAACGGGAACCTTCTGTTGGACAGCTCAACCGGGATATACAGGATCCGTCGTCACCTTCGTGGCGGCCGATGATGGTTGTCCGGTAATGGGAACCTCCGGTTTCGCCGTCGAGTTCTCGATTGCTACGGGTGTCTGGGCAGGACCGGACCCTATTATTTGTGGATCACAGACGACGCAGTTGCAAGCAAACGGAGCGGCATCGTATACTTGGACTCCTGCAACAGGGCTAAGTTGTACAAACTGTGCCAACCCCATTGCAGATCCGCCATCAACCCAACAGTATATAGTGACAGGTAACCTTGTTGGTACTTGTCCTAATGAAGATACGGTAACAGTCATTGTGGTACCTGATTTTACACCGGTACCAACTCCAGCATCTCAGACAATCTGTGCAAACGAAATAGCACAATTGGACATTACGGGTAACCAGGGACCATATACAGTTACCTGGACGCCACAGGCGACACTAAACAATCCGAATATAGTTAACCCATTAGCAAACCCATTGAGTACAACTACCTATACCGCGGTGGTTACATCGGTGGATGGTTGTACAAAAACAATCACCTCGGACGTTATCGTTTCAGGTGTTGGACCAACGGTTACGATTACACCATCGTCAATTGATATTTGCGAGGGTGAATCGGTTCCATTAGTAACAGAGGCATATGTTTATCCAGTAGTTTGCGGACCTAGTTCTGGTTGTACAGGGACAAATAATATTGTTGATGTAGGAACTTCAAGTACTGCGACAACATCCTATACACCTTTTTATGGTTCAACAGTTAATACAACGAATTATACCAATAAGACTCAGTATATCTATACGGCAGCAGAGTTGAATGCGATGGGTTACTATGGAGGTACGATCAAAACCCTTGCGCTTCGTTCAACTACTTCTTACACGTATGTGTATGACAATGTGGATATTTGGATAGGTTGTACCTCGCAAGATCAATATCTGACAACGTCTTTTATCCCAACGTCAAGTATGACATTGGTTTGGTCCGGAAACAATTATAACCCACCAAATAATACCTGGTGTGCCTTTAATATTACGGATTACGATTGGGATGGAATTTCCAATATTGTGATTCAGATTTGTGCTGATGAAGATAACAATGGCTTGTCCGGATCCGAGTCCTTCTTATACCATTCAACTTCTCCAGCGTACAGATGTCTATACTATCACACGACCCTTACAACGGGATGTTCAACACCAACGGGAACACGGGTAACTAACAGACCAAATATTAGAATGACTCTTTGTGTGGAAGATGCCGGTGGTGCTACTTACGCCTGGACTCCGTCGACAGATTTATCTAACCCAAATATTTCGAATCCAACTGCAACACCAACGACTTCAACATCATATGTTCTTGATGTAACAGCGAATGGATGTACAGGATCCGGAATTACTCAAATTAACGTTAGCCCTAACTATACCTTGAATCCTGCAGCTAGTCCAATAAGCATTTGTTATGGACAGTCAACGGATTTATCGGCAGGTGCTAGTGGTCCAGGTCCATATACCTATAGTTGGGAACCGGCAGGCGCATTCGGTAGCCCTACAACGGCAAACCCAACAGTAACACCAACAGGTCCAACAACGTATTATATATCCACTTCAAACGGGTTCTGTAATAAATTAGACAGTATTACCGTAAATGTTGGTGGCGTACCTATTTCAGCAATAGCAGATCAGGACACCGTATGTCCATTGGATGTTGTACAGCTCGATATGCTAACTGCGACAGGAAACTGCGGTGTTAATTATGCCAATTGTACAGGTAGCCCTCTTCAAGGTGTTAGTGGTACGAATACTGCTGCAACTACTACGTACGGACCATTCTACGGATCAACCTCGGCATCGACATATTATAATAAGAAACAGTACATATTTACAGCGGCTGAATTATCAGCGATGGGATTAACGGCAGGAATGATTACAGAGCTTGCATTAGATGTGTCGACCGGTACAGGTAGATCTTACGATGATGTAACGATCTGGATGGGTTGTACGACACAAGATCAGTATACAACAACTTCGTTTATACCGGTTTCAGGATTAACACAGGTTTATTATAATTCTTATTACACGACAGCTACTGGCTGGAACACTTTTGCTATTACAGGTTTTGACTGGGATGGGGCGTCTAATATTGTGGTTCAGTTCTGTGCTCACCACGACGATCATATTGGAGCAGAAAGCTGTAGATACACGACAACGACTCCTGCCTACAGATGTATGTATTACAACACAACTTTAAGTAGCGCTTGTAGCAATGCGACTGGTTCACGAGTGACCAATAGACCAAACATGCGCTTTACAATGTGTAGTTCTAGTTTAGGAGCGGGAACGACTTATTCATGGTCACCTTCAACAGGACTTTCAGACCCTAGTATGCCGAATCCAACGGCAACGGTTGGAGGTACGACTACCTATACTTTGACGGTAGTTGACCCGGCAAACCCGGGATGCCCATCAACATCTCAGATTCAGGTAGCAATCGATCCTTCGAATGCAGTGAATGCAGCACCAGACACCATGATTTGTCCTGGAGATTCATATGACCTGAATGCCGTGTTTAGTGGACCGATCAATCCTATTTCTGTTCCATGTGGAGTAGCAGGAGCTTGTTCAGGACCTAATAACTTATACATTATTGGGTCTCAGACGGGACAGAATGGTACAACTACATGGCCGGCACCGTTTGGAAACTGGTACCGAAATGCAAAACATCAGTTCTTATACACAGCGGCTGAATTAAATGCTATGGGTATACAGGGCGGAAAGATGAATGCAATAGCATTTAACGTCCAAAGTATAAATGGTACCTCGACTTATTATAGTTATCGGGTTTCCATGAAGTGTACCAATACCACTTCATTGACTGGATGGGAATCAGGATTAACTCAGGTGAAGAATCCATATACACATACGGTTACTATTGGATGGAATCAGATTGTATTTGATACACCATATAACTGGGATGGAGTTTCAAATCTGGTAGTTGAAATCTGTTACGATAATCTGGCATTTTCTTATACAAATAACTGTACGTCTCCATGGACAACAACAACCTTTAATTCATCAAGATATTACTACAGTGATGTTACGGCTGCGTGTCCATACACTGCTGGTGGAACTAATAGTGTAAACCGTCCATTAACTCGATTCAGAGTATGTGATCCGCCACCACCGGCGACACTGCAGTATACTTGGACTCCGGCAACTTCATTGAGTGATCCAAACGTAGCAAACCCTACAGCAACTCCGCTGGTTGACGAGCAGTATGTTGTTGAGGTTACGGGAGGACTATGTACGGTCTATGACACGGTTAATATAATCATCTGTAATCCTTTACCGATGGAGTTAATGAGCTTCAATGGAGAGAATAATGGCATGGTCAATGACCTTTATTGGTCAACTGCAACGGAGATTAACAATGATTATTTCCTCGTTCAGCGAAGTGATAACGGATATGCTTTCGAAGAAATTGGTCAGGTTGATGCGGCTGGAAACAGTACATCGCAGCAAGATTACAGATTAACGGACACAGATCCATTGGATGGAATTAACTACTATCGTCTGAAGCAGATAGACTTTAACGGAACGGCGTCTTATTCAGAAGTAATTGCGCTTAATACAAATAGTCTGAAAGATATTCAGATCTATCCGAACCCTACTTCTGGCGACTTGTTCTTAGATTTTAGCGAGGACGCAGAAAGTGGAACACATACGGTTCTGATTACAGATATCTCAGGCAAAACAATCGCCGAGGAGATGGATATTTCTTCAGATAAGAAAACATATATCATCGGAAACTTCTCTGAGTTAAGTTCGGGGGTATATATTGTGAAAGTCGTGAATGGACAAAACGAAGTAGTTAAGCTAGAAAAGATTACAAAACAATAGTTTATAGTATAGTTTTCAATACATCTAATTGCCTCCTGAATTTTCAGGGGGCAATTTTCATTTAACACGCCACCGACGGATGCGTTAAGAAACCAACATCAAACTAATAAAACGTGATGATTGGTTATTTTTATCGTGCATTACTAAACTGAAAAGCAACGAATTACAAATAATAGCGTACTCCTATTAGGAAAACTATAACCATGAGAAAATTACTACTATTCGCTTTATTCCTACTGATCGGGGTTGGATATAGCAACAAAGCATTTGCAACCCACATACCAGGAGCAAATATCACATATACTTGTGATCCGAATAACCCACTAACCTATACGTTTACACTGACGCTATATCGCGTTTGTCCCGGGACACACCCGGCAACTATGTCATCAACTTATTTTACGTTGACGAATGACTGCGGTTTGGTGAATCCGGTTGTGCCAATCTTTAATCAGGTTGGGCAGGCAGAAGATGTGAACCAGTTATGTGCTTCTGCAACATCGGATTGTTCCGGTGGTACGAGTCCGGGCCTTTGGAAGTATACCTATGAAGCGACGATTACTTTACCTGCTGATTGTGATAGCTGGACAATTTCCTTTGACTTATGTTGTCGTGACGCATCTACCAACATGACAGGTGGTACTGGAAACAATATGTATGTGGAGACAGTCATGAATACCCAAACAGCTCCATGTAACAGTTCACCTCAGGTTACATCAATTCCGATGCCTTATGCTTGTGCGAACACAACATTCAACTATTGTTTGACGATAGCAGATCCGGAAGGAGATAGTACCTATTTCACAATGATTCCCCCAATGGGAGCAGCGGGAACACCAATCGCTTTCAATGCGCCATGGTCAACTACTTCACCACTAAGCAACTTTACATTGGATCCGTTAACAGGATGTATCAGTTTTAATGAGCCAACAACCGGTGATTATGTAGTAAATATTCTAATAGAATCATTTGATGCAAATGGAAACCTGATTGCCAGCATCGTTCATGATTTCAAGATACAGGTAATGGCCTGTAACAATACACCTCCATCCAATCCAGTAGGAGGAATACAAAATGTTACAGGAACCGGAGCTCAACTTGGGCCACAGGAGGTAGGTGTCTGTTGGGGAGATGATATTTGTTTTGATGTCGTCTTTCAAGATGCGGTCAATCCTGCGGATATCATCACAATAACTACAGATGGTACAACCTTACTACCGGGAGCAACATTTGTTCAAACAGGAACAAACCCTGCAACGGGAACCTTCTGTTGGACAGCCCAACCCGGATATACAGGATCCGTCGTCACCTTTGTGGCGGCCGATGATGGTTGTCCGGTAATGGGAACCTCCGGTTTCGCTGTCGAATTCTCGATTGCCACGGGTGTCTGGGCAGGACCGGACCCTATTATTTGTGGATCACAGACGACTCAGCTACAAGCCAATGGTGCAGGATCTTATACATGGTCTCCTGCAACTGGTTTAAGTTGTACGAATTGTCCAAACCCAATAGCAGATCCGCCATCAACTCAACAGTATATAGTTACAGGTAACCTCGTTGGTACTTGTCCAAACGAAGATACGGTAACAGTCATTGTTGTACCTGATTTTACGCCACTAGCAACACCAGCATCGCAGAGCATTTGTGCAAATGAAATAGCACAGCTCGATATTACGGGTAATCAGGGACCGTATACGGTTACCTGGACACCTCAGTCGACATTGAATAATCCGAATATTGTAAACCCATTGGCGAATCCTTTAACGACGACAACCTACACGGCAGTTGTAACATCGATCGATGGATGTACAAAAACGATTACTGCAGATGTCATAGTATCAGGAGTTGGGCCAACGGTTACGATTACACCGTCGTCAATTGATATTTGTGAAGGTGAATCGGTTCCATTCGTAACAGAGGCATATGTTTACCCGGTGGTTTGCGGACCAAGTTCAGGCTGTACCGGTACGAATAATATTGTTGATATCGGAACATCCAGCACAGGAACAACATCTTACACACCATTCTATGGATCCACGTCAACTACGAGTAATTATACGAATAAGACCCAGTACATATATACAGCTGCAGAGTTGAATGCGATGGGTTACTATGGTGGTACGATCAAAACGCTTGCGCTACGATCAACAACGTCGTATATATACCAGTATGACAATGTAGATATCTGGATTGGATGTACCACTCAGGATCAGTATCTGACGACTTCTTTTATCCCGACATCAAGTATGACATTAGTTTGGTCGGGTGATAACTACAATCCACCAAACAACACATGGTGTGCATTTAACATCGCTGATTACGATTGGGATGGAATATCGAATCTGGTAATACAGATATGTGCAGACGAGGACAACACAAATGATGAAGGATCAGATTCGTTCTTATACCATTCAACTTCTCCAGCGTACAGATGTCTATACTATCACACGACCCTTACAACGGGATGTTCAACACCTACGGGAACGCGGGTAACTAACAGACCAAATATTAGAATGACACTCTGTGTTGAAGATGCCAGTTCACCAGTTTATTCATGGTCTCCTGGTACAGGGTTGAGTTCAACGACAATTGCAAACCCTACTGCGTCACCAACGTCTTCAACTTCCTACGTATTGGATGTTACGGCAAATGGATGTACAGGATCAGGTATTGCACAGATTAATGTAAGTCCGGATTATACATTGAGTCCAACGGCTAGTCCGATCAGTTTGTGTTATGGACAAACCACTACGTTGAACGCTGGAGCGAGTGGCCCAGGACCATATACCTATAGCTGGGAACCGGCGGGAGCTTTTGGAAATCCGTCAGCTTCGAGTCCAACAGTTTCTCCTACTGGTGAAACAACCTATTACATCTCAACTTCAAATGGATTCTGTAATAAATTGGACAGTGTTACTGTACAAGTAGGTGGAATTCCAATAGCGGCTTTAGCAAATCTTGATACGGTTTGTCCGTTGGATGTAGTTCAATTAGACATGGTTGCTGCAACAGGAAACTGTGGAGTTAATTACGCAAATTGTACGGGTGCTTCTAGCACAGGTGTTAGTGGAACCGCAACAACAGCTACCTCGTCTTATGGGCCATTTTATGGATCGACTTCAGCTTCAACGTATTATAATAAGAAGCAATATATTTTTAGTGCTGATGAGTTAACCACAATGGGATTCACTGCCGGTACAATTACTATGTTGGAACTAAATGTGTCAACGGGAACTGCTCGTTCATACGATGATTTAACAATTTGGATGGGATGTACGACTCAAGAGCAATATACGACTACTTCGTTTATTCCGGTATCGTCCTTAACGCAGGTGTATTATAACCCATATTACACTACCGCGAATGGTTGGAATTCCTTCAATATTACCGGTTTCGATTGGGATGGATCATCGAATATTGTGGTTCAGTTCTGTGCACATCACGATGACCACATTGGATCAGAGAACACCTATTATTCGACTACCTCTCCGTATTACAGGTGTATGTATTACAATACAACATTAAGCAGTGCTTGTAACAACGCCACTGGTACACGAACAACTGTTAGACCTAATATGCGATTTACAATGTGTAATGCAACTTTGGGTGGTGGAGCCACCTATTCGTGGTCGCCTTCAACAGGACTTTCCGACCCGAGTATACAGAATCCAACAGCTACTGTTACAGGAACAACAACGTATACCTTAACTGTTACGGATCCGGCGAATCCGGGATGTCCTTCAACTTCCCAGGTTCAGGTTGCGATAGATCCTTCTAACAGTGTAACTGCTGCTCCGGACACAATGATTTGTCCGGGAGATTCGTATAACTTAAACGCGCTGTTTACAGGACCAGTTCCAACTACGATTCCTTGTGGTTTGAATACAGCTGGTTATTCAGGACCAAACACCTTGAATCTCGTTGGTACGGGAACTACTGCAACGTCAACATACGGACCATTCTATGGGTCTTATTCTGACGTTAAGTACCAGTTCTTATACCATGCATCTGATTTACAAGCTGCAGGATTCCAATCTGGAACAATAACGGAACTTTCATTTAATATTCTCTCCAATTTTACGACTGGTGCTTTCAATGACTTCCAGATTAGCATTGGTTGTACAAACGAAAACACATTGGTAGCAGCCAATGGTTGGCTTCCAACAGTTGGGCCGGTTTGGGGGCCTCAGAATTATAATGTGGCTGTTGGTTGGAACACCTTTATTCTCTCTCAACCATTCGACTGGGATGGAACATCGAATATTGTTATCGAAACATGTTTCGATAACAATTCAGCCATAAGTTATGCGAATCATTATTATCATAATTCACCCGGTTTTGGTACGACCATGAGAAACTATCAGAACTTGTCAGGAGGAGGTCCTGGTTCAAGTGGTTGTAGTCTTGACCCGGTTTATGTATATCAGTATCGACCAAATATTCGCCTTAGAATTTATGACCCGCCACCGGTATCTCCGACATATACTTGGACACCTGCGACTAGCTTGGATGATCCAAATATTGCCAACCCAACAGCTACACCATTGGTTGATCAACAGTATGTGGTTGAGGTAACGGGGGGTATTTGTACGGTTTACGATACCGTAAATATCATTATATGTAACCCATTGCCAATAGAACTCATGAGTTTTGCCGGAGAGAATAATGGCGATGTGAATGATTTATATTGGACTACGGCTACAGAGATCAATAACGATTTCTTCCTGGTTCAGCGAAGTGAAGATGGATATGCTTTCAAGGATATCGGTCAGGTTGATGCAGCAGGAAATAGTAGTGTTACAAATTCTTATCGCTTGACGGACAATGCACCATTGAAAGGAATGAACTACTATCGTCTAAAACAGATTGATTTCAATGGATCGGCGTCTTATTCAGAAGTCATTGCGATCAACACAAATATTGGTCCGGATATACAGATTTATCCGAATCCAACTTCCGGAGATCTGTTCATTGACTTCAATGATGAGAACGATGGGGTTCATACAATTTTAATCACCGATATTTCCGGTAAGACGATTGTTGAAGAAATTGAATTATCACCAGATAAGAAAACGTACATGATTGATAACTTCTCGAATGTAAGCACCGGTATTTACATCGTAAAAGTGCTGAATAATCAGAATGAGATCATCAAGTTTGAGAAAATAACTAAACAATAACTAGCACATCAAACGGTTGTTGTAAAGCCTCCTGTCCGGAGGCTTTTTTTTGACCCCTGTACTAATCGCAATTTAGAATTGGAGATAGACAAATGGTGGAGCTTCGCTGGAAACAGCCTGGTACATGAGGAAGACAATAATTGCTACTGAAATTGCCTGAACAGGCATTGGCATTCGTTTGAAAGCAGTTTCATATAAGGCTTTTACTTTATCCGGCAACCAGTGCACAATAAATCCTGCAAGCATAATCCAGAAGACAGATTGATAGGTTTGCAAGACCACTACAAAAGATTCCCAGGTAAAGTCAAAATGATTCCAAATCTGATCAAGCATCACCAATGGTTGACCGTCGTCTTCGAGTTTAAACCAAATTCGTGTGAAGGTAATGAAATTAAAGGTGACGAAGATCTTCCAGAAATTTGCGATCCAGACATTGCTGTTTTCATAGAAACTGATCTTCCTCCAGTATTTGTAGATAACGAGCGCACAACCGTTCATTGCTCCCCAGATCACAAAATTCTCACTGGCTCCGTGCCACAGGCCACCGACGACCATTGTAATGATTAGATTGAGGTCGCGATGAACATAACGCTTAAAATCGGTGATCAGCATTACACCTAAGAGATATATACAGCTTAGGCCTATGTAGATATAGATCAGTTCATACCATTGTGTTATGAAAATCAGAAAGACAAATATGACAAAGATGGCTATATATGATCCTGTTCCTCCCGTTCGATTTCCTCCTAATGGAATGTACAGGTAATCCTTCAGCCAGGCTCCAAGGGACATATGCCATCGCCGCCAGAATTCAGCTACACTTCTAGCCTTGTAAGGAGAATTGAAGTTTGGTTTTAACGAAAAGCCCATAAGCTTCGAGAGACCAATGGCAATATCGGTGTACCCTGAGAAATCTGCGTAGATATGAAGAGAGTAGCCCCACATAGCTAGGATACTGACAAAACCGGGATACCCATCAGGTGCATCTGCGATTTTATCAACGAAATGAACAGCGAGATAATCCGCAATAACAATCTTTTTTAACAAGCCGGTGACGATCTGGATGATCGCCCAGCTGAACTCATCTTTCGTAAGCCTGTAAGCTTTACTGATTTGCGGAATGAAGTCTCTTGCACGAACAATCGGACCCATTACCAGCTGAGGGAAGAAGGTAACGAAGAACGAATAATGGAAGTAATTTTTAACTGGTTCTATCTCCTTTCGATAAATATCAACTACGTAGCTGATGTTCTGGAAAGTGAAGAATGAGACACCTACCGGCAATAGAATTCGCTCGACAAATGTTCCTTCTCCAAAGAAACTGTTTCCGAACTGCGCAAAGTGATTCACGAGTTCAAAATCCGTATTGAACATCTCGTTGAATGAGTCAGTAAAGAAATAAGCGTATTTGAAATATCCTAAAATGAGAATATTGAAAATGGCGGAGAATGCGATGATCCATTTCCGCCGTAATTCAGACTTGGATTCATATATCCGTTGACCGAGGAAAAAGTTAACCGTGACACTCACGCCCAACAGTATCACGTACAATCCGGATGTCTTAAAGAAGAAGAAGCAGCTAATAGCTGTGAGATAAATACTTCTGATCAATTTGTTCTTGTGAAAGAATGAAAAGAAGACCATCACCAGTAAGAAGAAAAGCCAAAAATCAAGCTTAGTGAATACCATTGAACTTCCATCTCCAACTTCAGTCGAAAAGATATTCATGAACCTGTTGAAGTATTCTGATATGTAATTACTTTCTTCCATTGTTATGGCATGGTGTCTTCACAAGCCTTCATTTGATCCATAAATTTTAGAAAGGCATCAATGTATAATTCTCCTTTGAAATGATATCCTTCGTGTGTAAAATGCACAAGATCACTACGCATAAGTCCTTTGTATTTCCAGGTTTTGCTTGAACCTAGTTCTCCCATGATACCGTACATGTCCCATACAGCCATTTTATATTTTTCGGCGAGTTCTATTATGACGCTTCGTTCCCTTGCGATATTACGATTGTAATACCTACGTCGATAATAAGAGTCGTTTGGCACTGTCAGCAACAAGGCGCAATCCGGATTAGCACGAAGCGCAATCTGCATCAACTTTTCCAGGTTTGCTTTATATTCTTGTGGATCGAAGTCAGCGTACGGAACATTTCCATCGTTCGTACCAACGGAATACGCAAAGAAATCAGGTGGATATGTTTTTAATTGTTCTTCGAATCGGACATTATCGAGATAGGTATAAAGCCCTGCACCATTGATTCCTATTGATGTATACGAAACGCCTGGCTGGTCATTCATTAAAGTGAAACCATAGATCTCTAATTCAGGTGCTGACTTTGTGGTTCGCTGAAACTGCAGATTGAAGGAATCGAGCGGGTCCGTAAAATAAATATCGGTGTAACCTACTTCAGGATTGTGATCAACTCCAAGGACCAAAATCTCAGCCTCACCGAAATGCATCCAGTAAGGAAACTCACCAATGTTATGAAATACCCGTATATGATTGAAAGGCGGTTTACTAGTTGTACGGTCAAATTCAAATTTAACCGTGATTATCGAGTCGTCGCAAGTCACCATAGCCCCCATGATTCCGTAATCAACATCGTATTTCGCGGGTTTATGAGGTAAACATCGATAAGGTGTCCATGAATTTGGTGAAGAGAATTCATAGTTTCCGGGATTGTTCGTTTTGGCAAGATCGAACGGAAATACCCAGCCTCGTTCTCCGCCAATTCCTTCCCAGTTTTCCTGTAAGAACTCCCTGGCATCATTTGAGTAAATGTCAGCTTGTAAGTGAGAACCACCTATGTGATAAAAGTTTAGCTTCCCTTCTTTTTTGTCTACCATCTGCGTAAACGATTCATACAATTGATGGAAATTTGGGCTTTCTTTTGTGTAAAATCGGTAATTGTTTTTCCCGTAATCAACGAATGAACGGCTCGTTTTAAGACTGGTATCCATATTTCTGAAATCCGGAAAATGATAAGCAGATAATGAGTCGCACCGAAGCACAAAAGCACTGGAATCAATTATGGGCATAATTGTGTCCTGAGCCAGACTAATCTGGGCTACAAATAATGCACATATATTGATGATCAGCTTCACTAAGGTTTGTTCTTCTCCCATTTACTGTATTCAGCTAAAAAGGCGTCGTAGAATAGCTGTGAAGCTATTTTTGATCCTGCATTACTGAAGTGTATATAATCTTTTCCCGCGAGACCCTTTTCAACCCAGGAAGGCATTGAATTTTCACCGCCCATAGCAGCAAACAGATCCCAGTATGCAGCACCCGCGTCTTTTGTTGCTTTTTTCATCTGTTCCACACAGTAGGGAAGAAACTTGTACGTAACATATATCTGATCTTCAAGAACAGACATATCACTAGGGCCTATTACGATGACCATTGCTCCATCGTTGAGTCTCTTTATTCGATTAATCTGACTCTTAAAGTAACGAGCAAAGCTTTCCACCGATGCACTATCCTCAAAGAAAGGAACGGAATTACCTCCAAATTGCATGATAACTAATTCAGTGTTAAGCGATTCATACATGGACCTTAGTACGTTTTGGTCTACACGACCAAAAACGGTTCCGCTCGAGCCCCGCATGGCGATGTTAGAAACCTGTACTCCGTAATCACCTTCCAGAGAGAATCCACAAATATTCGGACTCATTTTACCCTTGAACTCATATCTCAACTTTCCGGGTGTATCAGGAAAGGATAAACGAAAGACGTGTTGTTCTCCATCATTCATTAAATCTTCTTCGTGAATGAGCGTCCCATTTTGATAGACATGGAGCTTAGTAGGTAAAATACAACTGTTGTAATGCATCACGACATTGTTGTACGTGCGTGCCCGTCTATAAGCCGATCTGGAAGGTGCAATTTCGATCCATCCGCTCTGCTCAACGAGTGTATCTGCATTGCTTAATGTGCTATCGAGTTCATATTCCGGTGTAAATCTGGCAACGGAAATCATTGCCCCATACTTTTTACTCTGCAGAGCGTTACCGCCAAAACCGGTATAACGAACAAAGCTCTCTGAGTAGCTTTGCTCAAATGCCACTGTACTGTATACGTTTGTTGCGGGAATTAATCCCGGACCATTTCCACCGAACTGATTTTGTATGCGTTCGCGAATATACCCAGTCATACGATCACCTTCAATTTGAGAATCACCGTAATGAAGAATGGATATTTTTTCTTTTTTGGCGGATACCTTCTTCAGGATTTCAAAGAAGGAATACAAGTTTTTAAGTCCGGCATCATTCATTTGAAGAGATGTAGCTGCAGAATCGATCAGTTTACCTCCATTTGGTGCGCCAAGCTCGCCATGGGATCCATTTTGATGCTTGACTAACGGGTCATCCTCGATTACCATACTGGTATCGATATCGGCAATAATGTCGGTTATGTCAGCTTTTTCCTGTTTCTTCGGATGAATAAAATTCTCTTGCGTTAAAAAGTTGAACTGCATACCAGCAATCTTTACACCATCATCTGGCATGAAATAGACTGCAGGCGAGAGGATAAGCAGGATTCCCGCGATGAATAGCAACACCTGATATGCACGTACTTCTTTCAAGTTGTAAGAATAAACTATAAATTTAAGGAGCTTTGAAGCACAGCCTGAGTTCAGACCTTAATTTTATCAAGAATTAACAGGGGATAACTCCACCACGTACTGTGCTATACTCAAGGCGATCAAATTATGGAAAAATACACTAACGATCTAATAAATGAATCATCGCCCTATCTCCAGCAACATGCACATAATCCGGTAAACTGGATTCCCTGGAGTCCGGATGTTTTTCAGCAGGCAGAAAAAGAAGATAAAATGGTTTTAATTTCCATTGGTTATTCTTCTTGTCACTGGTGTCACGTGATGGAACATGAATCATTCGAAGATGAAGAGGTTGCAGCACTTCAAAATAAGCTATTCATTAATGTTAAGGTGGATAGGGAGGAACACCCGGACGTGGATCAGGTGTACATGACTGCTGTTCAATTGATGACACAGAGAGGGGGTTGGCCGTTAAACTGTTTTACTTTACCGGATGGCAGACCTGTCTATGGAGGGACCTATTTCCAGAAAGATCAATGGATGCATATTATGAAATCACTGAATCAAACATTTCAGAATGAACGATCTCGTATGGAATCATATGCATCGCAGTTGCACGAGGGAATCATCAAAAGTGAATTGATTACAGAACCAAATGAAATCAGGCCTTTTCAAGAGGAGAAATTGAATGAAATGATTTTGCGATGGTCGAAAGGATTTGATAATGAACATGGTGGGCCAACGAAAGCTCCTAAATTCCCATTACCAAGCAATTACGAATTTCTACTCGAGTATGCACTGCACAGCGATGACGAGCACATCATGAATCACGTAGAAAATACGCTCGATAAAATGGCCATGGGAGGGATTTACGATCAGATTGGTGGAGGTTTTGCCCGATACTCGGTCGATATGCTCTGGAAAGTACCACATTTCGAAAAAATGCTCTATGATAATGGTCAACTCATCACCCTATATTCTACGGCCTACAAAGTCTTTCAAAAACCGCTTTACAAGCAAGTTGTTTATCAAACCATAGATTGGCTGATAAGGGAAATGCGGGATGATTCAGGTGCTTTTTATTCTGCTTTGGATGCTGACTCGGAAGGCAAAGAGGGGAAGTTTTATATATGGACAGAAGAAGAGCTTAAAGAAGTGTTGAGTAAAGAATATCAGTGGGTTAAAGCGTTTTACTCAATTAATAATCGAGCTTACTGGGAGGATGGCTATTATATCCTCCTGCGAACAGAATCCGACAAAGAGTTCGCGAAAAAGATGAGTTGGACGATAGACGAATTGTATGACAACATCAATCGGGTGAATCAGTTGTTACTCGATGCCAGGGATGGTCGTATTCGACCGGGACTCGATAATAAATTGTTGACATCGTGGAATGCGATGACCTTGAAGGGCTTGTTGACAGCCCATCAGGTCTTTAGCGATGACCTCTTCTTAGACCTTGCTGTTAGTAATGCAACATGGATTAAATCCAGGGTCATGGAAGACTTTCAAGTGATCAGATCTGGTGAGGTAGGAGATAGACAGATACCAGGAGTACTGGAAGATTATGCTCACGTAATTGATGCATTCATCACGGCTTTCGAAACCACGGGTAACAGTTCATATATCGAATACGCAGATTCTCTGATGCAATACTGCCTGAAGAACTTTCAGGATGAAAAATCAGGGATGTTCTACTATACACCATCTAATAGTAAGTTAATAGCAAGAAAAATGGAGTTGAGCGACAACGTTATTCCATCCAGTAATTCGGTAATGGCTAGAAACCTATATTACTTGTCATTGCTATTGAACAATCCTTCCTACATGTCAATTTCTAAACAAATGTTGGCAAACGTCTATGAGGGAATGGAACATTATGGTGCCGGTTACTCTAACTGGGCAATCTTGCTTAATCACTTTGTTTATGGGTTCTACGAAATCGTATGTACGGGTGAAAGTGCGAGAGAATTTGCGGAAAAGTTTCAACAAGCGCCGATCACGAAAGCACTGATTTGTTATAATGATTCGAATGACGAGAGCTTGCCGGTCTTTTCTGGAAGAAGTTCAAAACAAGGCAGGATTTATGTATGTACACATGGGACGTGTCACGCTCCCGTCGAAAGTGTATCTGAAGCGATGGATCTCGTTATCCATTAAAGACTTTTAATAACATTTCCTTCGTTAGTGAAGTGACAATCTAAAATTGCATTTTTTTTGTATCGTGAGATTTATTCTGATCAGTATATTTTTTATTTCCATATGTTCCTATAGCCAGGTGCTGGATAACCGGATGGGTTATGCATTCACCGACAAACCCTTCTTTAACGCTGATTTTGTAAAGGAAAACAAACTTAAAAAGCTCAAAGGGACTTATGTCTACAAGAAACGCGACGAACCTATGCAAACAACGGAATACAATTATGCCTATGAGTTCAACAGGAAGGGCCAGTTAATAGCAACTTTTGAGACGAGACAAGATGATGGCACCATTGATACTACCTGGAACAAATATTATTACAATGATAATAATCAGCTGATCAAACACAGGAAAACGGACCAGGAAGGTTATCTAACTACTATTTATCATTATGATTCCACGGACAGAGTCATACGTGAAGAGATTGTACGTGAAGTGATTGACAGCATGGGTAATATAACAAAGACCTTAGCCTTCAACAACGAGCGATTTGAATACTCGATCTATGATGGTCAGACAAAACGAACGAAGTTCAACAATTACGATCTCCCATACCTCGAGGAGATCATGTATTATAATGAAGATGGTTATTTGGTAGAGCGCATTGAACGAATAAAAATGACCTCTAAGGTTTATACCTACCAATATGAGTATAATGAAAAGGGCTTATTGGGAGCAGTCAGAAAATCAAGCAATCGCTCCGAAGGATATTTAGAAGAATGGTTGTTCGAATATGATGATTACGGAAATCTGATTGAAAAGCACCTGTATAAGAATGGAGAATTTATTACGGATTATCAGATCATCTATAACAGTAAGTCGAAATTACTGGCAACGGTTATTACTCGTCAGGTGAGCACTAATTTCATGATGATCCTTCGCTTCTTTGATTACGAATTCTTTGATTGAATTTGACCGCGAACAGCATTTTCAACCTGCTCATTGAGTGAATAAAACGAATAATCAAGGGTCTGAACAATTTTTTGATTATTGTATTGCTTATCACTAAACAGACTGGTGACCGTTTCTTTTGTCATCGCCGGCCGCTTTCCGGTAAATAACGAAGCAAATGACAGCAATGCGCGCACCAAATTCGCCTGCCATCTACTGATCACTTTTGAAGGTTTTCTGACGTTTAATTGATCAGCTATCTCTGTGATGAGCTCTTTAAAACTTTGATTTGATCCGATACACAGAAATCGTTCGTTGCTAATATCCTTTTTAACCAACTCTACCATGATCGTTGCAACATCTCGTGCGTCAACGGTTGCATTTGAACCGGGAGGATAAAAAGACCGTCCCTTACTCACCGTCTTGAATATTGTTAACGAGCTTTCATTCCAATCCCCGGCGCCCAATATCACACAGGGGTTAACAATTACGGCATCAAGACCTTCTTCCATTCCTCTCCAAACCTCTCGTTCAGCGGCATATTTAGATATCGAATAACAACTTGTTTCCGGTGTTTTTTTCCATTGAAGTTTTTCATTGACCTGAATCGTATTGTCACCTACGACAGCTGCAGTTGAACTGGCATAGCAAAGTTTCTTTGCATTTTGGGACAAACAGATATTTACGATATTTTCTGTACCCGTTTTGTTCATAGCTAACAACTCGTTAAAATCCTTGCGATTGAAAGAAACCAAAGCAGCACAATGATAAACAGTAGACCCTTCTTCAATAAAGTCTTCTAGAAAGGGGATGTCGAGGATATCTCCTTTTACCCATTGGATCTTTTGAAATTTTGAATCGCCGTTATCCGGGTCATAGTATTGGAATACTGCTTTAACCAGATCAATCCGACTTTTTTTACGATACATGGCTTTAATAGGCAGCTCAGACTGGCTAAGCTCAAAGAGTAAGTGTGAGCCTAATAATCCTGTTCCACCTGTCACAATATTCATGTTACGAATTTAAGATCTTTATCGCTTTTAGCGGTATTTCGGGCTTAAAAAGCGATTTTCGATGATCCATCGAATATTTCGTGTAACCTATTGAATATTTATCGCGTAGTTATTATCACATTATTTGCGACATCCAACATAGTGTCGTTACTTTGCATCTATGAAGTTTTTGACCTTTAGTGTACTACTACTATTTTTCGGACTGAACATGACTTCGTGTACATCCGAATATCAGGAACGCCTTGAGGAGGCGAAAGAGTTGAAGGAGCAAATGACGCTTATTGAAGAAAGTAATTTTTCTTCGCCGGATCAACATCTGGTAAGCGAAATTCGCGAAATTGAACAACAAATTTTCTTTTTGGCAAAATTGTCAGGGAATGAAGATACATTCCTAATGGAAATTTTTGGTGAATTACAATAATTCACGGTTTGGATCCCAGTAAACTTGAGCGAAGTTTACAATCTGATCATTCAACACAACAACCCCTTCTTCTTTGAGAAGGTTTTCCATGGTTAATGGAGTGCTGAAATGCATTTTGCCAGTTAACAATCCATTTCTATTTACTACCCTATGTGCGGGGACGTCATTTAGATCGTGTGCATTATTCATAGCCCATCCGACCATTCGGCTGGAACGGGCAGAACCCAAATATTTTGCAATGGCGCCGTATGAGGTAACTCTACCTTTCGGAATAAGTCTCACGACTTCGTACACACTGTGGAAGAAGTCTTTGTTCTTATCGTTGAGACTGATAGTCTTACTCAACCGTTACAGATTTGGCAAGGTTACGTGGTTGATCGACATTGCAGCCTCTCATAACAGCTATATGATACGAAAGTAGTTGCAATGGAATCGTTGCTAGTAAAGGTACGAGATGTTCGTCTGTTTCAGGAATTTCGATGACATGGTCAGCTAATTCAGCCACTTGCGTATCTCCTTCTGTCACAATGGCTATGATCTTACCCTTACGAGCTTTCACCTCCTGAATGTTGGAAACAACTTTTTCATACGAAGTTCCTTTTGTTGCAATAACAAAAACAGGCATCTCTTCGTCGATTAAAGCAATAGGTCCGTGCTTCATTTCTGCAGCAGGGTATCCCTCCGCGTGGATATAAGAAATCTCTTTTAGTTTCAACGCTCCTTCCAATGCAACAGGGAATGAGTTTCCTCTTCCAAGATAGAGTGCATTTGTAGCATCTTTATACTGTCCTGAAATAAATTCGATCTTATCATTTTCATCAAGCACTTTCTGCACTTTTTCAGGAATAGCTTCTAATTCAGACAACAAAGTTCTGAACTTAGTTTCACTCAGTGTACCCTTTTTGTGGGCAAGTGCTAAAGCCATGAGTGTTAGAACGGTTACCTGAGCGGTGAACGCTTTTGTTGAAGCAACACCAATTTCAGGTCCAGCGTGCGTATAAGAACCGGCATCAGTAACCCTTGAGATAGACGATCCGACTACGTTGCAAATACCAAGTATTGTAGCTCCTTTTGATTTGGCTAATTCCAATGCAGCCAGGGTGTCCGCTGTTTCACCTGACTGAGAGATGGCAATGACCACATCATTTTCAGTAATGATAGGATTACGATAACGGAATTCACTAGCGTATTCTACTTCAACATTTATTCTCGCCAAATCTTCAAATAAATATTCACCGACTAATGCGGCATGCCAGGATGTTCCACAAGCCACCATTATGATCCTGTCGGCATTGGCTATCTTATTTTCATATTCTTTAATACCTCCGAGTGATACCCAGCCACTATCGGTGTTCAATCGACCTCTGAAGCAATCCCGAATTGATCTGGGTTGTTCATGAATCTCCTTCAGCATGAAATGATCATAGCCGCCTTTTTCAAGCTCTTCAAGGTGTAACTCCAATTCCTGGATATAAGGTGTTTTTTCGATGTCGTCGATACCATAAATCTTAAGCTCTTCGCCCGGTCTAACCACAGCGATCTCTTCGTCATCCAGATAAACCACCTTTTTGGTATACTCTACAATTGGCGTCGCATCTGAAGCCAGGTAATAGTCTCCGTCTTTTCCGAGACCGACAACTAACGGACTACTTTTACGAGCTGCTATCAAGGTTCCCGGATCGTCTTTTGACATCACAACCAGGGCATAAGCCCCAACAACGTGATGCAAAGCCAGTCGGACACTTTCTCCGATGTTAACTCCAGTATTCTTCTGGATATCATCGATTAAAAAACAGAGTACTTCCGTGTCAGTATCACTTTTAAATGAATAGCCCTTATTAATCAACTCTTGTTTAATAGAGTCGTAGTTTTCAATGATACCATTATGGATTAGTGCAATATTTTCTGATTCTGAATAGTGAGGGTGAGCATTAACATCATTTGGAGCACCATGCGTGGCCCAACGTGTATGACCGATACCAACGTTGCCGGAAGTGTCCTTATCCGTTGCGTGATCTTCGAGATTGGCTACCTTACCTTGTTTTTTATACACATTGATTCTATTGTTGCTCAACAGAGCTACACCTGCACTGTCATATCCTCGATACTCAAGTCTTTTTAATCCTTTTATTAGAATAGGATAAGCATCCTTATCTCCAATATATCCTACTATTCCACACATAAGGCTTTAAAATTCAGTATAAATGATTGTAAGTATTGGTTTGGCTTTATTACCGGTATCTGGACCATTGAATATAATTCTGCTCGCTGAAGAAATAAAAAGACTCGGGTATAAAATGATATCGTCGTTAGTTGTAGTGCCATTAATAATGTTCTGAACCTGACCACGAAGATCCACGATAAAACTCTTTCTATAGTCATCATAAGAAGAAATAGGAGCAATGGCATAGAATAATTCACTTTCTTCCTGGTCTCTAACAACAGTTGTCAATACGCCACCCGGATCATATGCCGTTCCTGTTTGATATTGTACAGGCAATTCCAATAATGCTTTGTGTATGACAGCATTTGCGGGAATTTTATCCAATCCAGGGATCCTTACTACCGCTCTACTTTTAAAGGCCTGTGCATAAAACTGATCCTGACCCGAAACGGTGTCTGCAATTACATTTTCAACATCCGTCATGGTATAATCTACTTCAACATGATTGAAATCGACACATTGTGAATTAATTAAGAAATCAAAGGCTTTCTGATCACCATTTTGAGTATAGTAAATAGTCATTTTTGACGAAGCATCGTTCAGGTCAAAATAAAAGATTGCCCCTTCTCCTGAAGCCTGGAACCCATTCATTGTCTTAATGTGAAGACCTTTAAAGTAATCCACAAAGTTTTCATTGCTTTCGAACGTAGTTGAATTCATGATTGCTTCATCAATCATCGTTCTTGCCAATGCCGTATCCAAATGAATTCTGAGTTGGGAGCCCACCGTGTCTCCACCTATTACAGTGACTTCTGCAGGATCCGCATTAATTACTTCCATACCAGGCGGAACGAGATTGGTTCCCGTAGTTGCCAGGGATGAGGTGTTGTAATAGGCAGTATCCATTGAAAGTCCATTGACATCGTTAATTTCATATGCTTCGAAAGTCTGATTACCGACTTCGCCGTAATAATTAGCGTAAACCAGGCCTACCACAAATGAATCGATCACGATAGGATCCGTTCCGAAATTCGGGCTCAATCCGGATAATCTAAACTGCGTGTAAATCTCTGCGCTCATGGTTCCAAATACCGGATCATGATATGACCCAAGCATTCCATATGCCGCATTGTCTGTTACAACCGAGTCTATTTCGATGGTGAAGGTGGTCAACGAAAACGTGTCTATTCCTCCTGAGTTTAATAATTCGGACTGATCGATGGTATTGCCACCTATCTGAGTTTCTTTCTTTTTGCAGGCCGGAAGGACCAAAACAGCTAATAAAAAAGTAGCGGAAAGAAATAAACCTTTCCGCCACATAGTTGGTTTGTTTAGCATTCTTTTATATAAAAACTTCTGCTTCAATTATCTTGTCTAAAAATTCCGAGACCTCTTTAGTGTGACTTTCTTCGGCAACAAAGTCCAGTTTTGGACAGTCAGCACCGTCGAATACAGCACGTAGATCATCGCTTAGTTCTTCACTTCCAACGCTCAGACCGTCAACATATTTCACAATAGCTTCACTTAAGCTTTTATAATCTACCTGTTCAAAGTCTTTTACCACCTCTTCAGAGAAGCCATCAAATTTAAGTTTTTCACTAAATCGATCATCCCAATTTGTGTTAAAGCCTTTGTCGAACATATTATAAACCACTTTCGTGTTTTCGAAATGTGGGTCGTCTTTATAGAGTTCTTTAATATAAAGAGGCATCAAAGATGTCATCCATCCATTACAGTGAATAACATCAGGCTGCCATCCGAGTTTCTTTACTGTTTCAAGAACTCCACGGCAAAAGAACATACTTCTTTCGTCGTTATCCTCGAATTCATTGTCTTTGTCATCCGTTACAACAGCTTTTCGTTTGAAGTATTCTTCATTGTCAATGAAATACACCTGCATTCTTGCTGCAGAAATAGATGCCACTTTTATGATTAACGGATGATCGTTATCATCGATGATCATGTTCATACCTGATAAGCGTATCACCTCGTGCAATTGATGTCTTCTTTCATTGATCACGCCGAATCTAGGCATGAACACACGAATTTCTTTTCCTCCTTCTTGAATCCCCTGAGCTAAATTTCGAATAGACGTTGCTATTTCAGATTTTGGCAAAAAAGGTGCTACCTCTTGCGAGATAAATAGTACTTTCTTTTTATCCATGAAATGTGAATTGATTTTAACCTTACAAAAATATAGAAAAAAAAGCGGAACTTCAACAAAAACGGATAGTTTTGTGCCTTTCTACTCGGGGAGAAATGGGTAAATTAAAGACGTTTTATTCAGCAAATTCGATAAAGAATTTTCTTCAATCGGAATTCCAGGATCAAAATATTGGTTTTGTTCCGACAATGGGAGCGTTGCATCATGGGCATTTATCTCTGATCGACCGATCGAACGAGGAGAATGACATTACGGTGCTGAGCATCTTTGTTAATCCGAAACAATTCAACAATCCGGAGGATTTAGAGAAATACCCTCGAAAAATAGAGGAAGACCTTGCTCTGCTTGACCATTACGGCAGTCAGGTAATTGTTTTTATACCCGAAGTAGATGATGTCTATCCGAAGGATTTCACGTCTGTAAATATCGATCTCGGCGAATTAGCAACAACGATGGAAGGGGAATTTCGACCTGGCCATTTTCAAGGTGTGGTAGATGTTATCTATCGATTCTATGAAATCTTACATCCCACAAGAGCTTATTTTGGCGAAAAGGATTATCAACAACTTGCTATAATGAGGTTCATGGTCGAAAAATGCGGTTTAGAGAAAGAAGTAGTGGGTTGTGATATTATTAGAGAAAATTCGGGTTTAGCCAGTAGTAGCCGTAATTTCAGGTTAAGTGAGAAGGATAAACAAGACGCACTTGTCATCTATAACTCACTTTCAAAAGCAAAGGAACTTGCAAAAGATCATTCAATTAGCGAAATCAAGGAAATGGTTAAGCGAAATTTCGAAAATTCCACTTTAGAGCTTGAATACTTCGAAATCGTACATCCTCACACATTGCGTTTCCTGAACGAATGGGTGCCGGGCGCACGCGCATGCATTGCCGCGTTTTGCAATGGGGTCCGGCTCATCGATAATATGCAACTTACATAGCCTTGCATTTGCGAATAATACCGTAAATTTGCGAAGCAATCATTGGTAAGATGTTAGTACAAGTAGTTAAATCAAAACTTCATCGGGTTCGAATAACACAAGCGGACCTCAATTATATTGGAAGTATTACAATTGATGAGGATCTTATGGAAGCGGCCAATATTATTGAAGGTGAACGCGTCCAAATAGTGAACATCAATAATGGAGAGCGGTTGGAGACTTATGTAATAAAAGGAGAGAGAGGATCCGGAGAGATATGCATGAATGGACCGGCCGCAAGACGCGTTTCAGTGGGAGATATTGTCATTATTATTGGCTATGGGTTTATGGATTTTGAAGAAGCGAAAACATTCAAACCAACTCTTGTATTTCCAAATGAGAGCACTAACCGTTTAGACTGAGTTTGAAAGGACAGATCATTAAGTCATTAAAGATTATTATACCTGCCGGTATCGGTGTGTACCTGACATGGTATTTTATCAGTGGGCTTACTCAGAAGGATGTCGATCAGACCTACAACGCCATTTTTGAAGCGAATTACTTTTGGGTGATTTTGAGCCTTTTACTTGCCGTTCTGAGTCACATGAGCAGAGCTTATCGCTGGTTATTCCTTCTCGAACCGCTGGGTTACAAACCACGATTCAGCAGTTCATTTTACTCCGTCATGTCGGGTTACATTATTAATTATACAGTTCCGCGTTCAGGTGAAGTTGCCCGAGCAGGATTACTAGCCTCCGCTGAAGATGTTCCATTTGAGAAAGGATTTGCCACGATAATCATTGAAAGAGTTATTGATGTGCTCATGCTTGGTCTTGTTTTTCTTATTTCGGGTTATTTGCAGATCAATACAGACCAATTCAAAGAAATTACGGAAACGAACGACCAGTCCGGATTTAATTGGATCTGGATAATTGGAGGAGCGGGAATTGTGATGGGAGCTGTCGGATTAGTCTTATACATTAAAGTAGAAAAGATTCGAAAATTCCTGAATGACAAGATTAAAGGCTTCTTGGAAGGGTTGAAATCGATCTGGACCATGAAAAAGAAATGGGCCTTTCTCCTTCACACTATTTTTATTTGGGTTTGTTACGTTGGTATGATCTGGGTTGCAGCTCAGGCTTTTCAGGAAACGAAAAATATGCCCATCGAGTGTGTATTCGGGGCATTCATCGTTGGCGCTGCTGCCATTGCCATATTACCCGGAGGACTAGGTGCATATCCGGCCTGGGTAACGCAGGTACTTTTCCTATACGAAATTGATTTCGCTGCTTATGGTATATTTGTATGGGTGATCCAAACATTACTGATCGTCGTACTTGGGTTAATCTCATTATTTATCATTCAACGCAGAATTAAAGTTTAAAAGATGTCGAAACGTAGTGACTTTATCGTGAACAAGATCGTTTCATTGGAAGAGGCAATCTTTATCATTCGAGGTTGGGAATTAAAGGGCGATAAAGTGGTTTTCACCAATGGTTGTTTTGATATCCTGCATCGCGGTCACGTGAGCTATCTGGCTGAAGCGGCATCTTATGGACAAAGATTGGTTGTTGGCTTGAATTCGGATTCATCAATCAGACAACAGGGAAAGGGAAAGGATCGACCCGTAAATGAGGAAAGTGATCGTGCGTTTGTACTTGCCGGCTTGGGAATGGTTGATCTGGTTATATTGTTCAGCGAAGACACGCCTTTCGATTTGATTCAGGCGATTAAGCCAGCAGTCTTAGCAAAAGGGGCTGATTACGACCCGAATGTGACCGATTCCAATGATAAAAAATACATCGTTGGATCTGATATAGTCCGATCATACGGCGGCGAAGTCGTAGCGATTCCATTTGTAGAGGGACACTCAACGACCAATATCATTTCAAAGCTTAAAGACTAACGTAAAGCAGAGAGCTGCCTGTCATTTCCTCCGGTTGATCAATATGAAAACGGCTTAAAATAGTAGGAGCGACATCTGCCAGAATACCATCTGAAAGTTGAAATTCAGTTTCTTTTGTAACGAAAATCACGGGTACCGGATTTAATGAGTGAGCCGTATTCGGACTACCATCTTCGTTTATTGCATTATCCGCATTACCGTGATCAGCGATAATAATGAATTCGTAATGATTTTCCTGCCCAGTTTCAACGACATCTTTCAAGCATGAATCCACCGTTTCAACTGCTTTAATAATGGCGTCATAAACACCGGTATGCCCTACCATATCCGGATTAGCAAAATTGAGACAAATGAAATCCGGTGCGTTTGTCTTGATGTATTCGACAATCTGGTCTCGCACTTCGAATGCACTCATTTCGGGTTGCATATCATATGTAGGAACTTTTGGAGAATTTACCAGAATTCTGGTCTCATGATCAAAAGTACGCTCCCTTCCTCCACTGAAGAAAAAAGTAACATGAGGATATTTCTCCGTTTCGGCAATACGAACCTGATTCAGACCTTTTAGTGAAAGAACTTCTCCAAGAGTGTTTTTCAAATTGTCTTTTTCGAAGATCACACCAATATTCTTAAAGCTATCATCGTAAGAAGTCATGGTGTAATAGGAGATATCCAATTTCGCCATATTGTACTCGTGAAGGTCCTTTTGTGTCAGAGCAATGCTGATCTGTCTTGGACGGTCCGTTCTAAAATTGAAACAAATGACCACATCACCTTCGTCAATAGTTGCGATTGGTTTGTCATCTTTCACAATCACCGAAGCTTCAATGAACTCGTCAGTTATATCATTTTGATAGGATGTGGTAATTGCTTCTTCAGCTGAACCAAATGGCTGCCCCTGTCCCCGAACCATCAGGTTATAGGCTTTGCGAATGCGATTCCAACGGTTATCTCTGTCCATCGCGTAGTAACGACCAATCACGGAGGCAATCTGAACTCCTGTTTGCTCGATTTCAGCTTCGAGTTTTTGAATAAATCCAAGTCCACTTTTCGGGTCACAGTCACGACCATCCGTAAATGCATGGATGAATGCATTTTCAATTCCTTTCCCCTTAGCAAGATGGCATAAGGCATAAAGATGTTCCTGAGAAGAATGAACACCTCCCTCTGAAACAAGTCCCATAAAATGCAGCTTCGACCCACGTTTTTTTGCTGTATCAAAAGCTTCGAGTAAAGTTGGAATTTCAAAGAAGTCACGATCTCGAATCGATTTATTAATTCGAGTCAGCTCCTGATAGACGATTCGACCTGCTCCAATGTTGAGGTGGCCAACCTCAGAATTTCCCATTTGACCAGCTGGTAATCCAACGTTTTCTCCACTGGTTAATAAGGTGGCGTTTGGATAAGAGGCCATCAAATGGTCCATGAATGGTGTGTTTGCATTGAAAACCGCATCGGATTTGCTTCGATCTCCGATTCCCCATCCATCCAGTATGATAAGTCCTAATTTTCGTGACATATTACAAAGTTATTTGAAAATCGCTACCCATCGGCTCGTTATCCCGGCATTGAATGTTACCATTTAACATTCTCACAAGCTGATTGACTATGTAAAGGCCTAATCCGGTTCCTTTTTGCGTCCGGGTTTCTTCATTACCGATACGGTAGAATTTTTTAAAAACATCTGCTTTAAACTGCTTATCGATACCCTTTCCCTGATCTTTTACGCCTAGAACATAGCGGTTGTTTTCACGACGCGCATATATTTCAACAGGCTTGTCACCACCGTATTTCAACGCATTCTCTACAAGATTTGAAATAATAGTTTCCAGCATGAAGCGATCAGTTGTGATCTGTAAGCCCTTTTCGCAGTGCACTTCAATTCGTGAAGATTTCCAAACTGCTTCAAAACGATTCTTGATACCAGAAATCATTTGTTCGAGATCAAATTCTTCTTTATCAGGCGTAAGTACGTTGTTTTCGAGTCGGCTGGCATTAAGAATATTGTCAATCATTCGTTCGAGTCGAACGTTTTCTTCAATTGCTTTCGCCAGGAGTTCGTTTCTCTGTTCTTCATTCAGATCACGCTTCTCAATCGTTTGCAGGTATAGTTTATTTGCTGCCAGAGGTGTTTTGAGTTCATGGGTTACAGAGAGCAAAAAGTTCTTTTGACGATCACTTAGAGCCAGTTCTTTCCTTATTGATCTTCTGATTTGCCATATACCTACCAGTAGAAGTAATAAAAAAACTGCTCCCTCACCGATTATCATGGTTACCCGTTTAGCGATGAGCTCGGACTCCTTATTTAATTCGTTCGTTAACTCAATTAGATGGTATCCCCACCAGATGAATTGAACGACTACATAGACGCTTAGTATATAGAATATGATCGCCGTTCTGCCTTTCATTTTTAATAGGCTCTTTCGTTTCGTCCTTCTTTCCAGTAGATGAATGCTTTATTCACCACCTTATTACCTCCAGGGGTAGGATAGTCTCCGGTGAAGTACCAGTCACCTTTATTATCAGGACAAGCACGATGGAGGTTTTCGACAGTTTGATAGATGATCTCAACTTCCGTATTAATACTTTCAGGTGTAAGAAGCTTACTAATTTGGGCGGATATTTCTTCGTAAGTAAAGGGTTCGTAAATATCTTTCACATAATTCTGGATATCTTCTTTTGCAAGTTTTTCCTGATTCTTACAGTTGTTATAGACCTCCTCGATAATATTTTCCATTCCTCGCTCTTTAAGTAATGAAACAGCAGCTTCAAAGGCGACAAAATCTCCCATTTTAGCCATGTCAATTCCATAACAGTCAGGGAATCTGATCTGTGGAGCGGATGACACCACGACAATTTTTTTAGGTTCCAATCGGTCGAGAATTCTAAGGATGGATTGTTTTAATGTGGTTCCCCTTACAATGCTATCATCAATGATGACAAGGTTGTCTTTCCCAGGTTTGATACTGCCATAGGTAATATCGTAGACGTGTGCTACCAGGTCGTCTCTTGAATCATCCTGGGTAATGAACGTTCGAAGTTTAGCATCCTTAATGGCTATCTTCTCAATCCGGGCACGTTGCAATAGTATTTTTTCAATCTTTTCAGGTAGCGGATTAGGACCCAGATCAATGATCTGTTGAATTTTTTTGTGATTTAAATAATTTTCCAATCCTTTTATCATTCCATAGAAAGAAACTTCGGCTGTATTCGGAATGAATGAAAAGACCGAATTATCCAAATCTTCATTGATTGAATCCAGCACTTGTGGAACTATATTTTTCCCCAGTTGCTTTCTTTCATTGTAAATATCAACGTCACTTCCTCTGGAAAAGTAAATACGCTCAAAGGAGCATTTTTTATGATCTGACGAGCTATTGATTAATCTTTGCGCAATGTGCCCATCTTTTTTGATGATCAGAGCATGTCCGGGTTTAAGTTCATTTACCTGAGAACTCTTTACGTTAAATGCTGTCTGAATCACCGGTCTTTCCGAAGTCACAACACAAACTTCATCATCTTCGTACCAGTAGGCAGGTCTGATTCCTGCCGGATCCCGGAGAACAAATGCGTCGCCATGTCCAAAGAGCCCAGCCATTGCGTAGCCACCATCCCAATCTTCAGAAGCCTTCTTCAAAATTCGTTCGATATCAAGGTCTTTAGCAATTTGCTGATAGACCTCCATATTATTTAGGCCCTTAGGTTTGAGTTGATTGTACATTTCTTCATTTTCTACATCCAGAAAATGACCGATCTTTTCAAGTACTGTTACAGTGTCAGACATTTCCTTCGGATGCTGGCCTACATGAAGTAAAACATCAAAGAGCTCATCTACATTAGTCAGGTTAAAATTTCCTGCTACCACCAGGTTTCTTGTAATCCAGTTATTTTGTCTTAGAAAAGGGTGACAACTTTCAATTGAATTCTGACCGAAAGTACCATACCTTAAGTGACCCAGGAATAATTCGCCTGTAAATCCTGCATTTTTTTTCAGGTATTCAACATCCTTCAATAATTCAGGGTTCTTTTCCTGAATCTTGGCAAAGCGTCCATTAATGTGGTCAAATATGTCCTGTATTGGTTTACTGTCAATCGAACGATAGCGTGAGATATATCTTTCACCCGGTTTCATATCGAACTTGATGTTAGCCACACCGGCTCCGTCTTGCCCGCGATTGTGTTGTTTTTCCATCAGGAGATGGAGCTTATTCAGTCCGTAAAATGCGGTACCGTATTTATCGACATAGTATTGTAATGGTTTCTTTAAACGAAGCAGTGCAATTCCACATTCGTGCTTGATAGGATCACTCATAGTATGAACTGAATAATTTCGACACAAATTTACGTATAATCTAAAGACTATTAAACCGTTTAAATTATGTCGAAATAAGGAGTGCTTTTTGGCAACCTTTTTCGTTTGAAAACGACTTATAACTAGAGAAATAGAGGAGATTTTGGTTTACGGAAAAGATCATGACAAAAATATCCTCAAATTATTGTATTTTCAGACTCAATGAAAAGTTGGCTTTTACTAACCGTTATTCTTAGTTCAATTACTGCTTTTGGACAAGAGGTATGGATGCATCCAAATGCAGGCCAGTGGGATGACCGTATTGAGTACAAAGTAGAACTTCACACCGGTGAAATGCTTATCGAAAAGGATGGATTTACTTTTCATTTGAACAATGCTCACGAATTATATGGACATTCACACGATTCAGACGATCATCATGAAAATGAATTGCTTGAAACACATGTGATCAAGAGCAAGTTTATAGGATCTGACTGGCAAGGCCAGGCTACAGAGAATAAAAAATCAGGGTTTTACCGAAATTACCTTCTCGGAAATGATCAGTCAAAATGGAAATCTAAGCTGTATTCATTTGCACAAATAACGTTGATTGATTACTACGAGGGCATCGACATGGTCATGGATGGCTCCGATGGCGGCTTTAAGTATTCGTTTGTGGTACACCCTGGAGTATCGCCGCAATTGATCCGAAACGAATTGATAGGCCAGAGTGATGTTCAGATTGATGAAGATGGAAATCTTCATATCGCTAACAGATTCGGCGAAATCATTGAAACCGCACCTATTGCCTGGACAGTAGGAGAGAATGGCAAAAAACATGTTGAGGTTCGATTCTCACTACAAGGAAATCAGATCAGCTATGTTTTTCCGGAAGGATACGATCAGACGAAGGATTTGGTAATTGACCCGAGTCTTACTTTTTCTACATTTAGTGGTTCTACTGCTGATAACTGGGGTTTTACTGCTGCACCTGACGTCGATGGAAATTTATTCGGAGGTGGTGTCGTTTTCGGATTGGGATATCCGACAACTCCGGGTGCGTATGATTCATCACCCAATGGCGGATTAATAGATGTAGCAATAACGAAATTTACGGATGACGGAACAGCATTGATCTACTCGACATATTTGGGGGGATCGGAATCTGAAACTCCGAATAGTATCGTAGCAGCAGACAATGGTGAATTGTTCATTTTTGGAATCACATCATCCAGTAATTTCCCAATGGCGGGGAACCCTTATGATAACTCCTACAATGGAGGCCCTTCGATACCAAATAATCAGACGAATAGTTTAGGATTCACTGCGGGGTCAGATCTATACGTAGCAAGATTGAGTTCGGACGGATCCGCTTTATTGGCTTCAACTTATATTGGTGGGAGTAATAACGATGGGTTGAACAATTCAAATCTTCAGTTCAACTATGGTGATCAATTCCGTGGAGAGATCATTCTCGATGCCAACAACGACGTGTACGTTGCTTCCATGACTCAATCCAGTGATTTCCCGACTGTAATGGGAACACAGAATTCATTAAATGGAACGCAAGATGCGGTGATGTTCAAAATGCCTCAAACACTGAATACACTTACCTGGTCTACATATTTCGGTGGCTCGGGAATTGAGACAGGGAATGCTCTTGAAGTATCTTCGGCCGGAGAGGTTTATTTGGTCGGAGGAACATCTTCAAGTTCATTGCCATTTAACTCCGGTGCAGATTTGACCTTTGATGGAGACAGAGATGGATATATAGCCAGATTTACGGCAAGCAGTGGTATGATTATTTCAGGATCTTACATTGGATTAAATGAATACGATCAGACGTACTTTGTTCAACTCGATCTGGATAACAAGGTATATGTTCTAGGACAGACACAATCCAATCTTGGTATCACTGCAGGACAATACGGAAATGCCAATTCAGGTCAGTTTATCTGGCAATTCAATTCCAATCTATCAACCGTATTATGGAAGACGATGGTTGGAGCTTCCACAGGAAATGTTGAAATCTCACCAACAGCATTTCTGGTTTCAGATTGCTATGACATATACTTGTCAGGTTGGGGTGGTGTACTTAACGCGAACCCCGGCGTGAGTCAGGCTGTCAATTCATCATCGAATGGATTTCCTGTAACCAGTGGTCCAAATAATGCTGCCTATCAGTCAACAACAAACGGAAGTAATTTCTGGATTGCTGTTCTCGGACAAGACGCGACACTCTTAAAATATGCCACGTTTATGGGAGGCACTACAAGTAGTTACAATCATGTTGATGGCGGAACAAGTAGATTCGATAAATCGGGACGTATATACCATGCGGTATGTGGAGCGTGTGGGGGTAATCCTAACGGATTTACATCCACGCCGGGAGTTTGGTCGGAAACAAATTTAAGCAGCAACTGTAACATGGCTGCGTTCAAGTTTGAATTGAGTCAGATCGAAGCGCTTGTAACAGATCCGAATCCGGTTGTTTGTCTGCCAAATAGTGTCGACTTTGTCAATACCAGTTCAAACGGCAATGCTTATTTCTGGGACTTTGGTGATGGAACGACCTCAACTCAGGAAAATCCATCACACTTGTATCCTGGACCTGGAACGTATTATGCGACTTTGGTGGTGTCAGATACAAATGGATGTTTTACACCTGACTCAATTGATATTATTGTTGAAATAGGTGACTTCCTTGGTGGAGTAGTAACACCGCCTGGACCGATATGTCCGGGAGATTCTTATCAGCTTGAAGCTTATGGTGGTGCAACTTATGCCTGGACTCCGGCTCAGTATCTTGACGACTCAACGTTATCAATGCCAACGGCTACAGTAGATTCTACGACGACCTTTACGGTAATCATTTCGGACACCTGTGGAATTGATACAGCCTATGTGACATTGGAGACTTATTTGGGAACTTCTACAATAACTGACGATACCGTTGTTTGTATTGGTTCGAGTATAGACCTGCTTGCTACCGGAGGAGTGTCATACCAATGGTCGCCAGCGAATTATTTGAGTAATCCGAACGTTGCGAACCCAACATGTACTCCAACGAACGATATCACCTATATGGTAACCATCACCACAGCTAATGGTTGTGTACTCGAAGAATCAGTATTTGTTGACGTGTATTTTGACCCGCCACAACCGATAATTCCGGATACACTATCTATGTGTGAGGGTTCAAGTGTAACAATAACAGTTTCAGGAGCAGATATGTATTTCTGGTCGCCAAACTCCAATATTTCTGCGGTCGACACGAACGTTGTTGAGGTGTCTCCTGTAGATGATATGTACTACTATTGTAACTTTAGCAATGTCTGTGGATCTGTACTTGACAGTGTTTTTATCGACGTTACTTCGGCACTCATTGAAGCCATGTACGATACCATCATTTGTCCAGGAGAAACTGCGACGCTTATGGTAACGGGTGGAGTGAGTTATCAATGGAATCCGTCTGCTTATCTGGATAGCCCAATAAGTTCGCTTGTTCACGCCACACCTGCTCAACCCACCATGTTCTATGTGACGGGTACCGATATGAATGGCTGTGTGTCAATTGATTCTGTATTTGTTGATCTTTACCCACAACCATGGATTCAAGCTAGCCCGGATGCCTATGTTTTTGTAGGAGATCTCGTACCATTATCGGCAACGACGTCTACACCAGGTCCTATTGTTTGGGATCCGGCTGAATATTTAACTTGTGTTGTGTGCAGTAATCCAACAGCAAACCCGGATCAAAACTACACCTATATCGCCAGCTATACGGATATCAATGGATGTTCTGCATCTGATACGGTCAATATTTTTTACGACCCGATCATATATGTGCCAAATACATTTACTCCTGGAGGTGATAATTCAGTCAATACTTACTTCAAGGTTGAAGGTGGGAATGTATCTTCCTTCGAACTACTCATATTTGACCGATGGGGAGAGTTGATCTGTACCCTGAATGATATAGATGAATATTGGGATGGCACATACGAAGGGAATAATTGCCAGGATGGCACGTACGTATGGAAGCTAAGTGTACGTGGAATTAATGGGAAAGAATACAAATACGTTGGACACGTAAACCTCCTACGTTAAACAAAACGAGGATCAGTCTCCATGACGTGTCCGCAATTGTCGCAAGTCCTCAAATCTTCCGAACCATAGAATTCACGGAATCGTGAAAGGAAATCATGCTCAATATCGTTTAATGGAAAACGGAACTCGTGCAATTTGTGATTGCATTCATCACAGAACCACATCAATCCATCACTTAGGTCCGTATCTTTTCTAACTCGTTCTACCACAAGACCAACCGTATTTTCCCCACGTATAGGAGAATGAGGTATATTGGAGGGCAGCAAGAATATGTCACCCTCTTTAATAATGATATCCTTAGGTTTTCCATCCAACTGTACGCGCACGGTGATATCACCTTCTATTTGATAGAACAGCTCTTCACTCTCATTGAAATGATAGTCTTTACGTGCATTAGGACCGCCAACGATCATTACGATAAAATCACCGGCTTCTACATAGAGATTCTTGTTACTAACAGGGGGCTTTAAAAGATCTCTGTTTTCATCGATCCATTGTTGGAGGTTAAATGGTTCTTTCATATCATTTGTTTGACATAAAGTTAGCAAAAGTATGTATAAAAAAAAGGGAGGCTTCAGCCTCCCTTTCCTGATCAATAATTCGATCTATTGTTTTACAATTCTGAACGATTTCTCAGCGTTATCGTTATGAACTCGGATCATATAAACACCCGGCTCAAGACCTTCTAAGCTGATTTCTTCAGTTTCAGTACCGTTAATAGCATTCGCCTCAGTACTTACCACTTTTCCGTTCACATCAGTGATCTCGTAACTATACACTTCAGTTGATCCTTCATTCGAT
>JASBTZ010000009.1 GCA_030148165.1 Bacteroidota bacterium | reverse complement strand
CCATGGTCCTGTATCAGTTGTGCTACCAGTAGTGCCATCCGTGAAAGTTCCAGCATCTGCTGAACACTGACAGCCCGTTGGGTTATCGTACAATGGTGTTGTCAACGTACATAACGGATCTGCCGTAAACCATGCCGTTACTGAACAGTTCGTAGTACCATTTGAAGGCAAGTTTGAAATTGTATAATTCACAGGTGAAGTAAATGGTGCATTAAACACCTGCTGGTTACCTTCACAGTCTTCCACAATCAATTGTCCTGTCGTCGGAGGATCCGTAAACTGAACTTCACCCGTTAATTCGAAATTACCTGTGTTGGGATCACATGCTCCAACGTTCACATCAATATAGTTCATGAAACATGGCACATTACATACCACAACATCAATAGTTGTTTGTGAGTTCGCTTCACAAGGACCTGATCCTACTGAGTAATCAATTACATATGTACCCGCACCAACAGCACTTGGATCAAATACTCCTGATGGAGATACACCTGTACCACTCCAAGTACCACCGCCATCTACCGCCGTTAATTGAACCGGTGGATCAGTATCACAAAAGGGTCCAACAGGAGTAATGGTTGGATCCGGTGGTCCTGTCTGTGCAGCTGGTGGTGGACCTAATTCCATGGTAAATGTGTTAGACGCATTCGACCAGTTTTCCACCACAATCATGATTACATCTCCAGCGTTTACCCAAGGAGAAGGTACTGAAGATGGGCAGGGGAAGTTTGTACCAATCTGATTACATCCACTCGAATTCGATGCGTAATTACACGAAATTTCATTAGCCGGATTTTCAATTGCCAAACAAGGATCGGCCGCCCCGGTTATATCAAAGATGGCCACATCGAGGAATCCCGTTGCAGCATCACCATCTATTAACAATTCAAGTGGTCCACTTTGTGTAATGTATAGTACGATATATGCATATGTCAACCCAATCCAGTCCAAGCAGCTTCCCACAGGGTTCCCTGGAGTTGAGAATGCAAATGGTCCCGCGACACCCGGTGTACAAATTGTTGTGTTCGTGTTACAACCATTTCCTTGTTGAACAGGTAATTCGCACTCAACGACAAGTTGAGCTCCCGTTCCACTATTGCTACAAGGAAAGTTATCGACATAAACTTCAATTGTACCGGTAAAGGTTGCCGTCCAAACAACTGTTGACTGAAGCCCGCAATCATCATCGTTATAACCGATTACGGCAGCACCATTGTATACTGTAATCTGCGTATCGAACGCAGTATTTCCACACGTTGTAAAAGTGTATGTATTTCCAGCTACAACATTAACCGTATAATAAGAACCACCACTTACATTCGTAATTGTCTGAGTTCCGGGGCACGGTGGAGTTGCATCAAGGGCAAAGGTGTTGTCCTGCGGACATTGAGCATAAGCCTTAGTACCGAAGGCTACCAATAGTATAGTATAGAGTATGTTTTTCATTTCTGGTTTCTTTAAGGTAGTCTAGTTTTTCTCCACGTTTTTCTTATCAACACCTTTAGATTCTTCTAAATATGCTTTGATAGAAAATTCAACACGTTTTAGTTTCAATAGATTTGATTTCAACTTATCGAGCTCTTCCTGCGTGCTTGGATGTTGTTCTGAAGGAGGTGTCAGATTAACGCGCTCTTCGATCTTAGTGATCTTATCTTCCAATTGAATGATCTCTAGTTGAGTAGACTCCAGTTTTGCAAGCTGTGCATTCCGGTCTAATTGTTTATCCTGTGCATATACGTTTGCTAAAAGAAACGTAAACAGGATCATCATAATTGTTTTCATAAGTAATGCAATAGTTAGTCTTAAAATATTTTAAGCCGTACAATTTCTCGCACAGCCACCAGTAGTAAACTAGAATGTATAATTAATCTTTTTTAGCTGGGTCTGTGTTCCTCTTACCAGGTTTCACCAATGGGATACGTTGCGCATCTTTTGGAGAAATTGTCTTAATTTTCTTAGACTCAACAGTTGTTGGCTGTTCATTTTTTGAAGCTTCAGTTTTTGGATCAGATTTCACTTCTGAATTCGCTTCTGTCTTTTGCTGTGCAAATGCAGTACTGCCAAGAAGAACAAGGGTAACTAATGTTAAATTTTTCATCCGTTTTAATAGTTTGGTTATGCAGTTGACGTAAAGATAAGGAAAGCGTTGCCAAATTTGTTTGTTTTTTACAACAAAAAATCGATATCCTGTTAATAATCAAACAATAAAAGCTAGGATATCCAATCTATTCCTTTTACTAAAAGGTTTAGTGATTCACTTGCTTTAGGATTATTTTCTGGATGAAAATCATATTTCCATATGGCAGTTGGTGGCATGCTCATGAGAATTGACTCCGTTCGGCCACCAGAGACAAGGCCAAACTTAGTTCCTCGGTCATGAACTAGGTTGAATTCAACGTACCTACTTCGTCGAATATTCATCCATTCCAGGTCGAGTTCATTAAAGGCCTTACCCTTGCCTTTTTCAACCTGAAACGCATACAATTCAGGGAATGTTCTTCCGAGGTCTAGACAAAAATCAAGCAATTCTTCTTTAGAAATATTGCCATCTTCTTTCAAGTGGTCAAAAAAGATTCCGCCTATTCCTCTCGTCTCATCTCGATGTGATAAATAGAAATAATCATCTGCCCATTTCTTGAATTCAGGATAAAAAGATGTGTTGTATTTATCACAAACCTCCTTCAATTCGTGATGAAAAGCCACCGCTTGTTCTTTTACAACATAATGAGGCGTCAGATCAATTCCTCCGCCAAACCAATACTTTCCATCACTCAGCTCAAAGTAGCGGACGTTCATATGAATAATAGGAATGTGCGGGTTATTTGGATGAAGGACAACTGAAATGCCCGTAGCAAAAAAATCTTCAGCAGTTATTTCGGTATTCGACTTCATCGCTTCCGTTACTTCACCGAACACCTCAGAGAAATTCACCCCACCTTTTTCAATGACCGCTCCATTTTCAAATACGCGGGTTCTTCCTCCTCCACCGGCTTTCCTCTTCCATATATCTTCTTTGAATTCTTCTCTGCCATCAACGTTAACCAGTCGATCGCAAATATGATCCTGTAGTTTTCTAAATGCCTCAGCTATGGATTCCCTGGTCATTCCTGATGACTAGCTTTGATCAGTTCGAATTCTTCTTGTTGAAGGATAAATACATGATTGTTCATGTACCCATCGCTTTCGGAAATCTGCTCAAAATCATAACCATTCATGATCAGATAAGGCTGATCATTTTCCATGAAAAAGCTTGAACAGAAATAGGTCATTACATCATAACCTTGTATTGCCATCATAGACATATCCGTCTTGTAATTCGCTCTGAACTGCTTGTTAAGTTCGATCATCTCTTCTGTATAATAATCGACATAATTAGGAGAGGCAAAATGTAGATTATAAGTGTTCTTGAATGAACCATTTACATCCGTAAAATCTGCCCATTCCTTCGTTCCATAAACATACAGTCCATCTTTACGAGCCCTGAAATTCGATCTGTTCAGGGTAAACATAAATTTACGTGCAAATGTGTTGTTATTGGTAGGTACAACGATAATATTGTCCTTGCTTTTTTGAAGATATACTTTCATGCCGTCCACATTTGTTTCAATCAAACGTGGTCTCGTTCCTTCGTAAGGTTCTTCCTTAAATGTTTTTATGAACGCATTATACAGCACCAGATCTTCGGGTTTTGTGGGTTTAATGATTACAATATTATCATTGCTATTATGTTTAAGCGTATACTTTGCGAGTCCTTGAATCATTTTCACATCCGATGGCACGCTTGCATAGACGAATGGGTTGTTATCCAGAATTTTACCGTTCGCTTTCACCGGACATACCATTCTAATTTGATTTTCATAGCAGAAATCGGCTACTATTTGTTGTGTCTTGCTGAAGAATGGACTAATCACCAAATCCATATTTGCGACACCTTTCGAATTTAAGATGCCAACCACAGTTGCAGAGTCATTCTTCGTGTCAAAAACATAAACATCAGCATTTAGACCTTTCATTTTCAAACTATCCAACGCCGTCTTGACACCAAGATAATATTGCGTTGCAATACGTGACACATACTCAGAATAACCTTTTCCGTAATCAAGATAAAATGGCGCGAACAATGCAATTTTATAATGATCTTTTTTCTCAAATACGACGTCAAGCGGGTCAGTCTCACGATCAATATCGTCAATTACCTCTCTGATCTCCACCCTTTCTGTACGCTCCTTTTTGAGCGGTATGATTAGAATCTGGCCCTTCTTAACTGAAGAATTTCTCAATCCGTTCACTTCCATGATCTTTTCAACCGGAACCATATATCTTTTCGAGATGCTGTATAGCGTTTCATGAGCCAATACAGTATGTTCTACAATTGAATCATTAAAGTCAGTTGCAAGTGGCTCTTGTTCTTTCACCTGAACCGTATCTGATGCAAATGGATTTGGGGTGGTCACCTCATTTTGAATGACTGTTTCATTGTCGCGAACGACAACATCTTCATCGGAAGGAACTTTGATCACCTGACCTTTTTTCAATCCATCTTTTAGTTCCGGATTTAAAGCCATTAATTCATCAACCGTCGTATCGAATTTTTTTGAAATCCCATACAAGGTTTCACCTTTATTAACCTTGTAATCTATTAACTTTTTTTGTGACTCTTTGACTGGAATATAGACCTTTTGACCTGCTTTCAGACCACTTTCAACTCCCGGATTATACTTAATAATCTCCTCAGATGAAACATGATACATTTGTTGTAATCCCCAAAGTGTAGTACCTGCTTGCACTGTATGCTCATAGCACTTTTGCCCGCCCTTATCAACGATTGGAGCTTCCCCAGGTTGAGCAAACAACAAATTGTAATTAAAGGCCAAAAGGATGATCAGGAAAATTCGCATGATTCAAATTTACGCAATATGTATTAACAATTCGTATGCCATAGAACTATTCCCACTCGATCGTTGCGGGTGGTTTAGAACTTATATCATAGGTCACCCGATTGATCCCTTTTACCTGATTGATAATCCGATTAGAGACTTTAGCTAAGAACTCGTATGGTAAGTGACACCAATCTGCTGTCATACCATCTGTAGATGTTACGGCACGGAGGGCCACAGCATTTTCATATGTTCTTTCGTCACCCATTACCCCAACGGATTGAATCGGAAGAAATATTGCTCCGGCTTGCCACACATCATCGTAAAGACCCTCTTCTTTCAGTGCAGAAATAAATACATGATCAACTTCTTGTAGAATCGCCACCTTTTCAGGTGTAATATCTCCAAGTATACGAATGCCAAGTCCGGGACCCGGGAAGGGGTGACGTCCCAATATATTCTCATCCATATTCAAAGATCTACCGATTCGACGAACCTCATCTTTAAAAAGAAGTTTTAGGGGTTCTACCACCTTCAGCTTCATGAAGTCAGGAAGGCCACCCACGTTATGATGCGACTTAATCGTTGCACTTGGTCCTCCACTAGCCGATACAGACTCAATCACATCCGGGTAGATCGTTCCTTGTGCCAACCAGGTTGCATCTTTATCTTTTTTGGATTCTTCATCAAATACGTCAATGAACACTTTTCCGATTGCTTTTCTTTTCCCTTCCGGGTCAGAAATGCCTTTCAATTCATCATAGAATCGTTGACTGGCGTCAACACCCTTTACGTTCAGACCCATGTGTTTGTATGAATCCAATACCGATTCGAATTCATTTTTGCGCAAGAGACCATTATCTACAAATATGCAATGTAATCGATCACCGATGGCTTTGTTTAATAAGACAGCAGCCACAGAAGAATCCACACCTCCGGATAATCCAAGAATCACAGTATCATCCCCTAATTTTTCTCTCAAACTGGCAACAGTCTCTTCTACGAAAGAAAGCGGTGTCCAATCTTGCGAACATCCACAGATATTAACAAGAAAGTTCTCCAACAGTTTAGTTCCTTCCAGTGTGTGATACACTTCAGGGTGAAATTGAATACCGTATGTTTCTTCTCCCTTGATATGATAACCCGCAACCTGAACATCTGCTGTGCTCGCGATAATTTCAAAGCTATCGGGAATGGATTTAATGGTATCTCCATGCGACATCCAAACCTGTGATCCTTTTGAAAGACCTGTTGTAAGAGGATTATCCTGATCAACAAATGACAGATTTGCTCGACCATATTCACGTATGGAAGACGGTAATACTTCACCTCCGTAATTATGAGCCATAAATTGTGCTCCAAAACAAACACCCAAAACAGGCAGATCTCCTTTAAAGTTAAGCTCGGGTTTTGGAGATTGCGGATCCCGCACGGAAAAAGGACTTCCTGACAAGATCACACCTTTTACATTAGCGTCTATTTCAGGACACTTGTTCCATGGGTGAATTTCACTATAAATATTAAGTTCTCTTACTCTTCTCGCAATCAGTTGCGTATACTGAGAGCCGAAATCCAGGATCAATATTTTTTCATGCATGCGGCAAAGATAAACCGATTCATTCAATCTGATTCTATTTTTTATATCGAGATATCAACAGATAATAGACAATTTGTCACCATCGACCTCATTGGAATAATTTATGAGGAACAGAGCATCAATAAATTGCCTAAAACTCCTTTGAAGATTGGGAATTTATTAACTTTACGAACTTCTATTTTATACAGATAATGGTATCCAGTTTATTAAAATCATTTTTCGGAGATAAGTCATCAAAAGACAGAAAAGCATATCAACCATATATTGATAAGAGCAATGAAGCATTCGATGCTTTGCGCAATATTAGTGATGATGAACTAAGAGCAAAAACCGAAGAGTTCAAATCTTTCATTAAAAAGGAGACGGCAGCTGTCGAAAATGAGCTCGCTGAGCTTAAGAATAAAGCTATGGATCCTGCGACTCCTATTCAAGAAAAGGAGTCACTGTTTGAAAAAGTAGACAAGAAGACTGTTGAGCTGGATGAACGGATTGAGGTAGTACTGGCAGAAATCCTGCATGAAGCATTCGCAGTTGTAAAAGAAACTGCAAGAAGATGGTGTGAAAACGGAGAACTTGTTGTCACTGCTCAGGACTTTGATAGAGATCTCGCTGGGAAAAAAGATGGAATTACCATCGAAGGTGACAAAGCAATCTGGCACAATAGCTGGACTGCTGCCGGAACTAAGGTTTCCTGGGAAATGGTCCATTACGACGTACAGTTAATGGGTGGTGCTGTTCTTCATAAAGGAAATATTGCTGAGATGATGACGGGTGAAGGAAAAACACTCGTCGCAACACTTCCTGTTTACTTGAATGCTCTCGCGGGAAAAGGTGTTCATCTTGTTACGGTTAACGACTACCTTGCTAAACGTGACTCAGAATGGATGGGACCATTATATCAGTTTCACGGATTAACCGTTGATTGCATTGATAAGCACAGACCTAACTCAGAAGAGCGACGAGAAGCATATAAATGTGATGTCATATTCGGAACCAACAATGAATTTGGGTTCGACTACCTCCGTGACAATATGGCAGGGAGTCCCGATGATCTGGTTCAACAGAAACATCATTATGCGATCATTGATGAGGTCGACTCAGTTTTAATTGATGATGCCAGAACTCCACTCATCATTTCGGGACCTACACCAAAGGGTGATCAGCACGAATATTATGAGCTCAAGCCGCGCGTAGAAAATATTGTTGCCGTACAACGTAAGTATGTCAACCAGTGTTTGGCTGATGCTAAAAAACTGCTTACGGTTATCACCGGTGATGGAGATGCAGAAACAAATGCGAAAGAAGCGCTGGAGGAAGGTGGAAAAGCATTGCTAAGAGCTTACAGAGGTCTACCTAGAAACAAGGCCTTGATCAAGTATCTTTCTGAACCCGGTATTAAGGCGCACTTGCAGAAGACTGAAAACTTCTACATGCAAGAACAGGGTAAGCACATGAAGAAGATCGACAAGGAATTGTTCTTTGTCATCGATGAGAAAAACAATACGATAGAACTCACTGATAAAGGTATTGATCTTATTTCTGGTTCAGAAGACCGAGATTTCTTTATTATGCCGGATATTGGTGCTGAGATCGCAAGACTTGAAAAAGAAAATCTTGAACCCGATTCCTTCAGGGAACGTAAAGACGCTCTGATTAGAGATTATAGCATTAAGTCCGAACGAATCCATTCGATCAACCAATTACTGAAGGCATACACGCTGTTTGAAAAGGAAGTAGAATATGTAATTCTTGATGGTAAAGTAAAAATCGTTGACGAGCAAACGGGACGTATCATGGAAGGCCGAAGATATTCTGATGGATTACATCAGGCTATCGAGGCTAAAGAAAACGTAAAAGTTGAAGCCGCTACACAGACATATGCAACGATTACACTTCAGAATTATTTCCGAATGTATCACAAGCTATCTGGTATGACGGGAACAGCGGAAACAGAAGCGAAAGAATTTTGGGATATCTATGAGTTGGATGTTGTTGTTATACCTACCAACAAACCCATTCAACGAGATGACAAGAATGACCTGGTTTTTAAAACAGCGCGTGAAAAATTTAATGCGGTCATTGAGGAAATTGAAAAGTTGGTGGAGGCTAATCGACCGGTACTTGTGGGTACGACAACAGTTGAGATTTCAGAGCTACTGAGTAGAATGTTAAAAATGAAAGGCATTCAACACCAGGTTCTGAATGCGAAATATCACCAGAAAGAGGCTGAGATTGTTGCAAATGCAGGTCAGGCAAAATCTGTAACCATTGCTACCAACATGGCTGGTCGTGGTACCGATATCAAATTAGGTGAGGGTGTTCGTGAAGCAGGTGGTCTGGCTATTATAGGTACAGAGCGTCACGATTCAAGACGAGTTGATCGTCAGCTTCGAGGTCGTTCAGGCAGACAAGGTGACCCGGGATCATCACAGTTCTTTGTATCACTGGAGGATGATCTGATGCGAAAATTTGGTTCAGAACGAATAGCTAAGTTGATGGACCGTCTAGGATTGAAAGAAGGAGAAGTCATCACACATAGCATGGTTTCCAAATCGATCGAGCGAGCGCAGAAAAAAGTTGAAGAGAACAACTTCGGGATGCGTAAACGACTACTCGAATATGATGACGTTATGAACGCTCAGCGTAAGGCCATTTATAAGAAAAGAAAAAATGCCCTTTTTGGAGACAAACTTGACATTGACATTGACAATATGTTCTATGATGTAGCTGAAGAAATTACGGCATCGCATGACGTCAGTGATTTTGAAGGGTTTGAGTTAGATCTTTTGAAAATAGCAGGAATTCAAGCTCCGGTTACAGCAGAAGAGTTCGCCGCTATGGATCTTAACGAAGTGGTTGATCGCGTTTACGATCAAATCGTGGAGCATTATACGCAGAAGAATGAACGTATCGCCAATAAAGCCATGCCGCAGATCAAGCATGTTCATGAAACAATGTCTGATAAGTATAAGAATATTGTATTCCCGTTAACTGATGGAAAGCGTGAAATTCAATTAGTGATTAATCTGGAAGAAGCATACGAAAGTGGGGGGTCTGCTATAAGCAAAGCCTTCGAGAAGAATATTATTCTTGGAATGATCGACAACGAATGGAAGGAACATCTGCGTGAGATGGACGACTTAAGATCAGCTGTACATCATGCACAGTATGAACAAAAAGACCCATTATTGGTCTACAAGCTGGAATCATTCGAACTGTTCAAAGCAATGTTGAATCGCCTAAACGAAGAGACCGTAGAGCTTTTAATTCGCATGGACATTCCAACAACTGAAGATATTCAGTCTACTAACCAGGATGTAACTGAGCAAAGTAACTACGACAAAGCTCAGGCGACCTCTGCTGCTACCAGTCAAGGTGAGATTCCAGGGCGAGAAGGTTATGATGAAGCTATTCAGAATTCTGGACAGCAGGTCGTTAAACAGCAACCGGTTGTAGCTGAAAAGAAAATTGGTCGTAATGATCCTTGTCCTTGTGGCAGTGACAAGAAATACAAACAGTGCCACGGGAAATAGCTTGATTCGCAGATCGAATTATAAGAAAAATTCACATCTTTAAGTTGTGAATCGAATACAGCAAATCTCATTTATCGGATACGGGAATGTGGCAACACATTTATCGCGTGCCTTCCAGAAGAAAGGCATCGAAGTAACGCATATATACGGACCGGAATCACATTCAGCGATAAAGCTAGCTGCAGAAGTGAACGCCTCCTATTGTAGCAAAATAGAAGAATTACCAGTTGGTCAGCTAACGTTCGTATGTGTTCCTGATGATGAAATCGCCAACGTTGTTGAGAAGCTGAATACTGATACACCAATTGCTTATACAAGCGGATTTCAAGATCTTTCGGACTTGCCAAAGCGAAGTAAAATAGGCGTTTTCTATCCGTTACAGACATTTTCAAAAACGGTAGAATTGGAATTATCAGACGTCCCAATTTTTATTGAATCCGAAAACGCTGGTTATCAAAAAGAATTGATCGAACTTGGAGAAGTTATCAGTGTCAATGTTCATGTAGCGGATTCGGATCATCGACAAAAAATGCATGCGGTTGCAGTCTGGGTCAATAATTTTACAAATCACTTGATTCATCACGCACAAGAACTAGCGCGTGAGAATAATGTCAGTTTCGAGCATTTAAGACCACTTCTAAAGGAAACAATCAATAAACTCGATTATGTTTCTGCCTATGAAGCACAAACGGGACCAGCACGAAGAAATGATCTGAATACAATCGAACAACAGGCGGCACATCTGACCGGTATTAAAAAGGAACTTTACGACCTAATCAGCAAGAGCATAATAGAAACGTATGGACCATGATTAGTTATAAACAGAAGCTGCATAAAATAAGCACCTTTATTTTTGATGTAGATGGTGTCATCACGGATGGGAGCGTACAATTGATAGATGATCAGGTTGTTCGAACATTGAATTCCAGAGATAGTTACGCTATTCAGTATGCCGCTAAAATGGGATATCGGCTTTTATTTATCACCGGTGGTAATTCCGAACAGGTCAAGGAACGACTTCTAGGATTGGGAGCAACAGAGGTATGCTTATCATCAAGGAATAAATTACATGTCTACGATACGCTCAAAACCGAATACAATTTTACGGATGAAGAGGTATTGTACACAGGCGACGACATACCTGATTATCATGTTATGAAGCGAGTTGGGGTTGCGTGTTGCCCACAGGATGCTGCCGTTGAGATCAAATCCATTTGCGATTACCAATCGCCCTATAATGGAGGACGACATTGTGTTCGGGATGTGATTGAACAAACCATGCGCGTGCAGGGCAAATGGTTTAATGATGAAGCCTTCGAATGGTGATTACTTTTTAATAAGTCGGTAAACCCCTTGTTTGACTCCATTTTGAAATAATTCAACGAGGTACAATCCGGAAGATATATCGGCAACATCTATTTGACATTCTTTATTGAAAGTTCCTATTTTAATCGGTTCACCTATTTGATTTATGATGCGATATTCCAGATCATCTTCCAGATCAACAATTATTTTAAAGGATGATTCTGTCGGGTTTGGGTACATCCCAACGTCAAGATCAGTGTAAACTTCCTCGAGTGAAACCAGCTCGTCATACGTTGTTCCAGTCCAATCCGGGTAAGCTCCTGGCCCAAACTTACTGAGAAAAACGGTAGCCCCCCCGAAACCTCCTGTGGTAGCATATCCAACTAAAATGACAGTATTATCATTACATTCTATGATTTCGCCAGCGACGTCCGGTCCTTCATGTTCTACTTTTGTCGCGGTTCCGAACCAGGAATTACCTGAGTTGACCAATCCGACGTGGATGTCATTTCCGTCAGGATATGAATCAAAATTTTCGTAGTTGTATACCATATATTTGGCGTTATAGGCTTGTGGATTTCTTACATAAAAGACTCCTTCCGAATTTCCTGGTAAGTCGGTATTCACAAAATGTAAATAGCTTTGAGTTGAAAAGTTATAGACATATCGTATCAAATCCAATGAATCTGTAGGCCCCACATAGTGCCTTCCAATAGCGTTCAGAGTGTCCGTTTGCAAATAGAAATGATTGATTTCTACATTGCCTGTGGCATACAACGTATCAGCTGAGATCATGTTTCCATCAACATGATAACGATAGTAAGCTGGTTGCATTCTTGATGAATCCTCAATGTAGTGATTGACAGATACGATAAATGTCGTGTCATCGTAAAATTCAATCGCCGACGCCCAGTCTTCTCCTGCCCCCCCTAATACCTTTGTCCAAAGTGTGTCTCCAAACTTATCTGTGCGAACAATGAATGCATTACGATCATTCAAAGGGAATGAATTGGTCTCTCCAACCATAACTACACCTGAATCGCCTGCTAGAACTGCATCGTTTACCTTATCCCAACCGAATCCGCCATATGTCTTTTCCCATTCTAGATTACCATTATCATCAGTTTTAAATAAGTAGCAATCGTAATCACCTGATCCGAAAGAGTTCGTATAACCTGCAACAAATATCCCAAATCCTTCAACTGCCATGATCCTTCGCCCCCAATCACTTTCTGATCCTCCGTAAGGGATTGACCATAAATAATCTCCAATACTGTCAACTTTGAGAATAAATGCTTGGGTCTGACTTCCAGTAAAAGAACTGGAAGCTCCTGTAATCAAGAAACTACTATCAGATAATTGAGTCACACCTTGTCCGAAATCAAAACCTGAATTCGCATACTGCCGGTAAAACCCAGTTTGACCACAGACGACGTTTGTCAACAGAATTAATGATAATATAATTATAACACGCATCTCAAATTAATTTGTAGCGATTCACCGCTCGCCTTTTTAGAAACAAAGCCCAGAACATTTTCACTTGAAACACCCAGGGTGAATTTGCCTTTCTTAACACCGGTATAGAATCCACCTTTCAGTTTAGTAAAACCACCAAATGACATCATAGCACCGAATCTTAACCAGTCGTTAACTTTATAGTCTACTCCTCCAAAAACGTATGGAGCATATATTAAAGTTGGGTACATCCGAATTCCAAAAAAGGATTGAACTTTAGATTTCTGATGCTCATCTACAATCTTAGCAATTTGGATATAACTTGGCAAAATGAACGTAGGGTTTGAAACTCCCGATTTAATTCCTAGCGTGTCTAATATATCAATACTATCCTTAAGAATGGAATTGTCACCTGTAATTTGCTCGAAAGTGAGTCCGCTATAAGTGAAGGTTGTATCAAACGAATAAACATTTTGATCCTGATACATATAAGCGAAACCAACATTTCTTGCAGAAAAATTGATATAGGCTGTTTTACCTGACTGCCAATCAATATTCAAATAGTAATTAAAATCTAATCCAAACCCAAATCCTTGATTATATGCCAGATTTGACTTCAATTCTACATCACCGTCCATAATCAGTTCGATGTAACTACTATCCTCCGACTGGATGATTTTTACATCTCGAAAATCTCCGTTGAATCGATTGTTTACATTATAAATATTGAAGGTTAAACTAGATTTGGATTTTGGATCAATGAAACCAAACCCTATCTTTTCAAATCCTGTAAAGCTCAAATCAGTACCGGATAAATCAATTGTATCCCCTATATATCTTTCGTTGCCATAAAACCCAAGACCAAACAGATCCTTTCCGTAAACAGCTCCTCCAAAATAATATGAACCAGCTGTAATGTGCATTCCCCATGGTTTTTTCTTGAAGAGGTTCACCTTGAAATTAGAATAACTAAACTCACCGAATGCCTCACCCCCAATTCTGTTGACTCCTTTGTGTCGATCGAATGAATAATCCTTCATTTCGTTCGAAATAAAACCACCAGCGTATATCGATTTGCTGATATCCTTTTTAACGGCACTAGCTGCATAATCAATTCCTCCCATGAAGGAGATAACGCTATTATATTCAAGTGTGTCGTAATACTGAGGTAATATCTGTGCTGACAGTAATCCCGGAATAGACACGATAATTAATAGGACTATATTCCGCATTAATAGTGGTTTTCAGTTGTAAGTTTTGATCTAACCTTTACACGAATAAAGGCTCCAACCGGGATACTTTGTTGTTCACTGATTCCAGTAACAGGATCAGGTGAATTTAACTTTACTCGAACGATCATATATTTGACCCTATTGATATCTTTTAAAACTGCTTCACTCAAAACAAAACGAGAAGTACTCTTTTTCACGTTCAAACCGGACTCGGCTTCAATCGGTCCATATAGACCGGATTCTAAATCACTTGATCCGATCACTTCATGTAAGATATTTTTATTTCCGTCAAGCAATATTAACTCCGCACTTGCTCTAAATGGATAAGCGTTATCCGCCTCCAAAACAAATTCGCCACTCTTAACATTGGTTGAACCCGGATCCTGCTCCAGATTAACCTCAAAGGTATCACGAAGTACAAGGTTATCCATTCCTACATTGATAGGCATATTTGCATTTAACCTCACGACTAGTCGGCTATTCGGAAATATCTCATCCCATCCGCCCGACACATTACCCCAAGGGTTTAATTCAAATGTGTATCCTATCCTGTGCTTATGTCCTAGGTTTTCAAGGTAGGTTTCGATATTGCTATTGCTATTATCGAAAACCCAGTTTTGGTATGATGGAGCTAATGTCCCCCAATTTCCTGTTGCCGAATTAATATAGGTAGGACTCCCTATTTGAGACGAATTCAAACTAACTGTGCTAGCCTGGTTATTCTCATTTTCCATAAAGTGAAGCGTTGCCTTTCCTCCGGCTTTCACACCATTTTCAAGTTCAAGCGTTATTGATGTTGCCGGTAAATCAAGCATTCCACCTCCATAATAAGTATTCAAGGCATCCATGGAAATCTCCGTAGTATCCGAAATGATCTGATTTCCGAAATATCCTCGAGCATATCCTATTTTAATATCTCTGAATGTCGCCTCAATTTTCGTAGTATCCTGATTTGTTGTTACCACTGTAGGACCATTTGGATCTGTCATCACCGCTACTTGCGACCGGAACTTGTTCCATTCCGCTCCCGTAACACCGGATAGATCGATCTCATAACCCGATAGATTCAAAGTATTTGTTGCAATTCCAGGATTTGCCATGGTCCCAGGAGGCGCTATATATTGATCAACGAATGGAATACCATCTTTAATAACTCCTGGTAAAACAACGTCAAATATTGCGCTGGTACCAACAGGATTCTTAACGGTAACATCGATATAGCCTTCGAGAAGAATTATCTTTTGCAGTTGTGCTCCATTAGGTATATCAAAAGTGTGCTCTTCTACTGAATTGACAAAATTGAAACCCGGGTTCATCGTCAGGTTCAAAAATGCGATTGTAAAGTTCTCGACAATTGTCGTATCTGGAATATCTACAATCTCGCTAACATCGATATCGAGCAAGGTTCTAGTCAGATCAAGCTCGTAATATCCCGAAGGGTTTTCAAACAAAGTTGAATCATTGACTAAATTATCCAACGTTAAAGTGTCGTTAATCAGTGGAAATCCCCAGTCAGTTTCCCATACTGTGTCTTCCTTTTTACAGGAAATCATCAGCAGTGGTAGCAGTAGTATGTATATAAATCTTTTCATTCTTATTCAAGACGCATTCAGAGTAGCCTTGGTTGGTTATCAGGCTTTTTCCAGGATGGTCGCATATCCCTGTCCAACACCAATACACATGGATACCAGTGCATATTTTTTATTTGATTTTTGCAGTTCAATCGCCGCGGTATGTAAAATTCTCGCACCTGTCATCCCCAGCGGATGTCCTAGCGCAATCGCTCCACCATTTGGATTGATTCGCTCGTCGTCATCAGCTATACCCATTTCTCTCGTGCAAGCTAAAACCTGAGCAGCGAATGCTTCGTTTAGTTCCAGAATATCCATTTGATCTAAGGTCAACCCACTTCTTTCAAGTACTTTTTTCGATGCGTAAACCGGTCCAATTCCCATGATTCGAGGCTCAACTCCTGCAACTGCAGCTCCAACAATTCGCGCAAGTGGTTTCATGTTATGCTTGTTAACAGCATCTTCCGAAGCAACGAGTAATGCGGCAGCTCCATCATTTAAACCAGAAGAATTTCCGGCCGTAACTGAACCGTCCTTTTTAAACGCAGCTCTTAATCCTGATAAAGCCTCCATACTAGTTGAAGGCCTTGGAAATTCATCCGTCGCAAATATCAATGGATCTTGTTTGCGACGAGGAATTTCAATCGGTACTATTTCCTCGGCGAGCCTTCCCGACTCAATAGCTTGTTTAACTTTTTGTTGCGACCAGAAAGAAAACTTATCCTGTGCTTCCCGCTCAATACCATATTTTGCAACTAGGTTTTCTGCCGTCACTCCCATGCCATCTGTTCCATAGATCTCATGCATTTTCGGGTTAACAAATCGCCAACCGAAAGATGAATCATGCATTTCCGCATCTCTTCCGAACGGCTTTGAAACTTTTGAAATGACCCAAGGGCCTCTGGTCATGTGTTCAACACCACCGGTGATATAAATATCTCCTGCTCCATCCTTGATTGCTCTGCTGGCATTTATCGTTGATGCCATACCTGATGCACAAAGCCTATTGATGGTCTCTCCCCCAACCTGCCAAGGAAGTCCCGCAAGGAGTCCCGACATTCTGGCTACGTTTCGGTTATCTTCGCCTGCCTGATTTGCACATCCGAAAAGTACGTCTTCGATTAGCATTGGGTCAAGGTTTGGATGACGTTCAATAAGTGCCTTAATTACATGCGCTCCGAGATCATCAGTTCTTATTGGTGAAAGCATTCCTCCAAAATTTCCAATCGCTGTTCTGATACCATCTACAAGGAAAACTTCTTTTGACATATGGGATATATTTGTCGCTAATTTAACAATTTTAGGATTGTTGAAAACTTATCTTCAAACTTCGGTACAAAGTTTGTAATTTGGGGTTCCCAAATAAAAAATTACTAAAGTGAGAAGATTGAAATTGACCTTAATGATCATCACGATAATGATCGGGGCAAATGGTTTTTCGCAAATTGAAGAACTCACCCCTGAAGAACAAGCTTATCGCGATTCGATCAAAGCGCTGAATCTGGAAAACGAGGCCATCGCCAATAGCCAGGAAGCATATAACAGAGGAATCGAGCTGTTTACCCAGAAAAAATTCAACGATGCAATCAAAGAATTTGATAAGTCGATTAAGTTCGATCCTCAATTCACGGCAGCTTATTACAACAAGGGAGTTGCACAGAATGAGATTCAGAAGTTTAATGAAGCCGTGAAAACACTGAGTAAATTAATTGAATTAAAATCTGACTATTCAAAAGCCTTTTTCCAAAGAGGAAGAGCTTATCAGGGGTTAAGTGATTACCTGAATGCAGAGTTGGACTATGATAAATCTATCAAACTGGATGCATCTAATCCTAAGGCTTATTACAATTATGGAACACTGCGATTTCTTCAGCAGGATTACGATGGGGCAATTAAACACTTCTCTAAGACAATCGAATTAGATGCTGATTTCGTCAATGCTTACAATGATAGAGGCTCTTCATACAGAATGAAGAAAGAGTATTCAAAGGCCTTAGCAGACTATGAAACGGCACTCAGAAAAAATCCTAAAATGGCCTTCGTTTTGAACAATATCGGTACAACAAAGACGAAGATGAAGGATTATGCAGGTGCATTGGCTGCTTTCAATCGTGCTGTTTCGATCGATGCAAATTTTCATCTTGCATATAACAACCGAGGTGTAGTGCAAATGCATCAGAATCGTTTAGACGATGCAATCAAAGACTTCAACAAGGCGCTTCAGGTAAAATCTGATTACTCGCCGGCTGCGTCCAATATCAGTGGTATTTATTTCAAGAAGAAAGAATATCAGAAAGCACTCGAATATGCAAACAAGGCAATTCAGATGGACAACAACAATGCTGCTGCTTATGTAAATCGTGGGATGGCAAAAGAAATGCTTCGTGATATGAATGGTGCATGTGAAGACTGGCAAAAGGCAAGCGAATTAGGATCAGAAGCGGGCCAGCAATATTATTCAGGAAACTGCGGAATTTAAGGATACAACTATGAAAAGAATATTTATAACAGGTCTATTATCCTTACTGATAACATCAGTATATGGACAGAATGTAGAGTTTAAATCTGCTAATTTCAAGGACGACAAGGATGGCTTAAAGAAAGCTACGGACAATATTAAATCCGGTGATGAATTTTTTGAACTTGGCAATGAAGCGATCTTCCAGGTTCAAAGTCCTGGTTTAAATTATGAACTCGCTTTGAATCATTATTTGAAAGCACAAGAGTTCAACCCAAACAATGCACTTCTTAACTTTAAAATTGGCGTATGCTACGCGAACTCTCCTTATGCGAATAAGTGTATCCCCTATTTGTACAAAGCAAATGAACTGGATCCTTCATGCGACCATTTCATGAATTTCTACTATGGAGTAGCGCTTCAACTGGATGAAAAGTTTGATGAAGCCGTAAAAGCTTATGAAGCATTTGAAAGTGAGTATCGAAAGGCGGACAACTTCAATAAGTTTGTAAGTAAGCGAAAAAGAGAATGTCGTGATGCAAGTGGCGCGATACAAGACCCAATACGTGCCTGGGTCGATAATGTACCTGCTTTAAATTCCGAATACAATGATTACGCTCCTTCAATTTCTACCGATGGAGCGGAAATTATTTATACTTCTGATCGACCAAACGGTCATACACCGAACAAAGCAGGAAGTTATGATAAAGACATTTACTCTTCTTCTATTTCAGAAAGAAAGTGGTCCGCTCCTCAGCAATTAAAAGGTGGAGTGAATACTACATCGGATGATGTCTCTAACAATCTGAGCTATGACGGTACTAAAATGCTTCTTCACCGAGAAGTTGATGGTCAGTATGATATTTTTGAAAGCTCATTAAACGGCTACAATTGGACAAGTCCAACGACGATGCCATTTCAAATATCTTCCAAACGCGCTAATGAAAGATTCGCAGCATACAGTGAAGATGGATGGAGTATTTATTTCAACAGAGATAACGAGAATCGATCAAATGGATTCGACGTCATGTACAGCAGTATGCAAAGTAAAGTTCAAAAGAACTACATGGCTGCACAGATGATTTCGACAGTCAATAGTAAGTTTAACGAAGGACCTATTTATATTACGATCGATGGAGAAAAAATGTATATCGCTTCTCAGGGAGAAGGTTCATATGGTGGTTACGACATTTTTGTAAGTGAACGATCTCAAGGAACCTGGGGAAAACCAAAAAACATGGGCTATCCAATCAATACTCCTTATGATGATTTCTTCTTCTCATCTACTGCGAACGGAAAGTATGCTTACATCGCTTCGAATCGCAAAGGTGGTCAGGGAGGATACGACATTTACAAGGTAACATTCTGGGGGCCTCCAAAAGCACCGGTAATGGCTTCCGAAGACTATTTGTTAGCTTCGATAGTAAATCCAATGAAGGATAATTCAATAGAATCTACGGTTGAAGTAAAGAAGAAATCGTTCACAGTCTTCAAAGGAAAGACGATCGATCACATGACGAAAAAGCCGGTCGAAGCGGAAATCGAAATCACTGACAACGCAACAGGTAAAACCATTGAAACGTTTACCACGAATAGCGCCACCGGAAAGTTCATTATTACATTGGCGTCAGGTAAAAACTATGGGATAGCAGTAAAGGCAGAAGGCTATTTGTTCCATTCTGAAAACTTTGATATACCGGAAGGATCAGCAGACAACCTGGTCAATAAAGTCATTGAATTAAAGAATATTGCCGTTGGTAGTAAAATTGCATTGCGGAATGTATTCTTTGACACGGGAAAATCAACACTGAGACCTGAATCGAATACGGAGTTAGATCGACTAGTGAAACTACTTAAAGATGTTCCGTCATTAAAAATCGAGATTTCAGGACATACTGATAACACAGGATCGGCAAGTTTAAATGCGACTCTATCTCAGGATCGTGCTGAAGTGGTTGTTAAGTATCTCGTGTCTAAAGGAATTGCAGGAAGTCGAATGACTGCAAAGGGTTATGGATCCTCTAAGCCAGTCGCTTCCAATAATACAGCATCCGGCAGACAAGAAAATCGACGTACAGAATTTGAAATAAAAGCAAACTAATCAAAGCGGGGGCTAACCCCGCTTTTTTCTTCTGATATATGGGAGACATTAAGTTGACATTTCTTGGGGGAGCCGGTACCGTTACTGGTTCGAAAACGCTTCTAGAGGTTAATGGAACGAAAACCCTTATTGATTGCGGAATGTTTCAGGGATTAAAATCCTTACGAAAACTCAATCGACAACCGTTTCTAATTGACCCATCCACCATTGATCAAATTATTCTGACACATGCTCATTTGGATCATTGCGGATTTATTCCAGTACTGGTAAAAAATGGTTTCAAGGGAGAAATTCATTGCACGCATGCGACCTTTCAATTAACCGAGATCATCCTTCGGGATAGTGGTAAGATTCAGGAAGAAGATGCTATGCGGGCTGCAAAATATTCTTATTCGAAACATCAGAAACCCAAACCGCTGTACACTGTCGAAGATGTTGAAAATTCGCTTCCCTTGTTCACAATGCATAATTTCAATGAATGGGTCATTCTCAATAATGATTTGAAATTCGAATTTCTTAATAACGGACATATTCTGGGTTCTGCATTCGTTAATCTTGAAGCAATCGATAAAAAGATAGTCTTTTCAGGAGATATTGGCAGAATGAAACCAATGCTTCTTTACCCTCCCAAAAAGATCAAGGAAGCCGACTATTTGATACTTGAATCAACGTACGGCGATCGTCTTCATAGCGATGAAGACCCAAAGAAACAATTGCGCGAAGTTATTCACGATACATTTGATAAAAGAGGAATTTTAATGATTCCTTCATTTGCGGTGGAAAGAACACAGGAACTTCTTTACCTTATTTATCAGCTGAGAGCGGAGCAGGATTTGCCTGCTATGCCAATCTATCTGGATTCTCCAATGGGTGTTAATTCCACACGAGTGTATGAACGGTTTGGTGAGCTTCAGAACTTATCTTCATTTGAACTTAAAAATGTCTATGAAGGAGTTAAATTCATTACCGACGCAAATACTTCAAAAAAGATCTGTCTGGATAACAAACCTAAAATTGTCATCGCAGGTAGTGGTATGATGGAGGGCGGGCGAATCATCCATTACCTAAACAATCACATTGGCAACAAAAAAAACACCCTTCTATTCGTGGGTTACCAGGGAGAGGGAACGAGGGGGCGAGCTTTGTTGGAAGGAAGTGCCGAGATCAAGTTCTTTGGGCGCTACCATAAAGTTCTCTGCGAAATAAGAAGTATTTCATCTTTGAGTGCGCACGGTGACCAGGAAGACATGCTTAATTGGTTGAGCCATTTCGATAAGCTTCCAAAAACAATATTTTTAAATCATGGAGAAGCTCATCAGTCAGATGCATTGCGTGTTAAGATCAATACGGTCTTGGATGTTCCATGCGAAATACCTGAAATGTATTCGGAATACACCATAAACTAACATGTTTACCAGTATTACGCCTGAACATATCAAGTTCTTTAAGACAATACTTCCGGCAAATTGCTTTACGGATGAGGAGAATTTGTTGAAGTATTCTCATGACGAGACCGAAGACATTTCCTACCTACCACAAGTTGTGCTTAAACCGAATACAAGTGAACAAATTTCCGGAATTCTAAGGTATTGCAATGAGCATAAGATATGTGTTACACCTGCAGGCGCAAGGACTGGATTAAGCGGTGGTGCAATCCCGGTTCATGGAGGTGTTCTAATATCCATGGAGAGATTTAATCGCATACTTGATATTGACGAAGATAATTTCCAGGTTACCACCGAGCCGGGTGTAATCACCCAAGTTTTACAAGAAGCTGTGGCTGAAAAAGGTTTGTTCTATCCACCGGATCCTGCAAGTCGCGGCACGTGTTTTATCGGAGGAAACATAAGTGAAAATTCCGGTGGACCTAAAGCTGTAAAATATGGGGTGACAGCTGATTACGTTCTTAATCTCGAAGTTGTGTTACCTACCGGCGAAATAATCTGGACCGGAGCAAATGTGCTTAAAAATGCAACAGGATATAACCTTACACAGCTCATAGTTGGGTCTGAAGGAACACTTGGTATTGTTACAAAAATTGTATTGAAACTAATAACTCATCCAACCTACGACATGCTTATGCTCGTACCGTTCAGAAATGCGCAAGATGCTTGTAAGGCGGTGTCCGTAATACTTAATAATGGTATTACTCCTAGTGGTCTTGAGTTTATGGAGCGTGACGCTTTGATCTGGACACAAGACTTTCTAGGTGAGACTAATGTGGTGATCGCGGATGATCATGCTGCACATCTGTTAATAGAGGTTGATGGATTTGACAGTGAAAAGTTGATGGATGACTGTAGTAAGATTATGCAGCTTGTGGAAGAATTTGATATTGATGAAATCCTTTTTGCAGACTCCAGAGATCAAAAGGATGCTTTATGGAAATTGCGAAGATCAGTTGGTGAAGCCGTTAAGGCAAATTCCATCTATAAAGAAGAGGATACAGTTGTTCCGCGCTACTATTTACCTGAGTTGCTTGGATTCGTAAAAGAGATTGGTAATCGATATGGATTCAAAAGCGTTTGTTACGGCCACGCCGGTGATGGAAACCTGCACATTAATATCATCAGAGGTGACATGGATCAAGACAAGTGGGACAATGAGCTTCCAACCGCTATTCGCGAACTTTTCAAGGAGGTTGTTAAACTGGGAGGCACCATTTCCGGAGAACATGGAATTGGACTGGTACAACGTCCTTATATGGATATCGCCTTTGACGATAAGTCACTGGAGCTTATGCGTATGATCAAAAAGAACTTTGATCCAAATGGAATACTCAATCCGGGTAAAATTTTCTAATTCTGGAGGAAATCTAGATCTCCTGACTTCATTTTATGATATGCTCTGGCGAGGTAGGCGATCATAACTCTCATCGAATCAAAAGCCTCTTCCGTTTCTGATGATATTTCCTTCTTCTGCAAGCGCAAAAGAAGTTTCATATACAAAGCATGAAAAGCTACTTCAAGCTGATTCTTGTCCTTCAGGTCTGACTTTTCTTTAAACTCATCTATGTAAGGAGTTGCCCTTTCAAAAACACCAATGTATTTCTCATCTTTAGTCATATTGATGAGCGTATTGTGCAGATAAGAGATTTCGATCATAATTTCATTCAGTTCAGGCAAATGACCTTTCTTTTGAATTCTACTCGTTTGCATGCTTTCGATCAGCTCCTGGTACCAATTTCGATATTGATTAACGAAGGAGTCGTCTGGCAACTGTGGTTTAACAACATTTTCCATGATACTATCCAGATCAAATTTGTGCGCTCGTATCAAATCCTCGATCTGGTACATGTAAATGATGTACTCAGCTATATTTTCCTGCTTTTTTTGTCGAGCGATCAGCATTATTTCTGAATGTCGTCCGCCAATTCACCCTGGCGCTTGTTGAGATAAGCTACGAATTCATTCGTTAAATCCATTTCCGATGTGATGAACTGGACCTGGGAGCCATCTGCATAAATCAATAAAATATCGATTCCGTTTTCGTTGCAATAGTCCTCCGAAAACTTCTTGATCTTCTTATTAATATCAGTCATTCGCTGTACCGCTTCTTTATCCAATGCAGCTCCACGAGTTTCCTGAAACTCATACAACTGTTGTTCTTGATTTTGAATACTTTGCTGCACCTGCATGATCTCATTCTGACTCAATAAACCACTTTCCTGACGCTGTTGTTGAGTTAAAATATAATTCTGGAATTTCTGCTGCTTAGACTTTAGCTCATTTTGATAAGCGATCTGTTTCTTCGTAATGATAGAATCCTGTTCTCTGAAGAACTCGAAGTTTGCAGCAACTGAATCCTGGTAATAAAAAGCAATCTTCAACTCTCCTTGCTTTCGAGTTTGAACTTTAGCAGTAGTGTCAACATTTTCTTTCTTTTCCTGTTCACTATTATCATCACCGCATGACATCAAAACGGCAATCAACATTCCCAGAATTAAATAACTTTTTTTCATGTATATCTGTTTTTAAAAGCATTTTCCCAATCAGCTCGCATATCAACAAATCTTTGTAAAGCGTTAGAAAGCAACTCGGGTGTAATCATTTTTTCTATTTCTGCAAGGCCCATTACATCCGTTTCACCAATCTTATAAGTCTGTTCAAACTGCCCCAACTCAATTTTAAGTATATACTTACCATTGTATTGAAAAACTTGAATCTTATAACGAGGATGTTCTATGTCCTTGATTAATCTCATCGCGGACAAAAGTAAGCATCCTTAAGCATAAAATAAAAAGAGGCACCCATTATTGATGAGTGCCTCTTAATATTTAAAGTTTAGATCAAATAGCTAATGCTAGATCACTATCCTTATAAGACTTAAACGAAAAAGGTACTTTTACCATGTAAGCATAATCCTGCCCAACCTCAAACATGTCTTCATCACCGTCACGATAATACCAGTTTACGGTAACGTCTCGTCCATCATCAGATAATTCGTTGAGTTTATACAACAGCGCCAGAATTCTCTTCGATGAGGTAACATTAAAGTATTCAAGGTCGATGTTAAAGGTGGTTTTACGACTTGGGGCTAATAGATAAGCTTCAAACCAGCTAAGCACCTGAAACCAGAACTCATCCGGAGAATCTGGAATCGAACGACCTTTGATAACCATCAATCCACTATCACCATCAAAATCGATTAATGGAGTGTGAGCGGTCGGATGTATTAATAACTTATTCATCATAAATCACTTCTCGAATATTGAAATTGGCAATTATTTTTCAATAAACGGCCAACTTTTCTACGAATCAACACATTTGGTCGACTAATTGTGGGTATACGGTAACTAAAAGAAAATGTTAGCCATAAATTAGAATTTATTAGTTCTCAGAGGTGATTTGCTCAACAAGATGATCAATTGGCCTAGCTATAATATTTTGAATTTCAATATTATATGCTTTCAGAACATTTTCTAATATATTCTGATGAAAAAATGCGTATCCACCGACAATGCCGAGCGATTTTATGTTATTTTGAGCTTTTAAGTGGGAATTTGTAAACAGCGTGAAGTTTTTACGGTGATAATCATCGAATTCAGCGGAATAGGTACTTAGCTCAGCTGCAATTCGAGCAAGTTCGTTTTTATTCGAAATAGTAAGACTTTGCAAGGTTTTACTTCCGAGGACATTTTCTAATATTTTCAATGCTTGGTTGTTCAATTGTCCATTCAGGTAATCTTCGTACACCAGTTTACCAAAATAGTAGCCGGATCCTTCATCTCCGGTTATGTGGCCTTTACCACCGATAATTTGCCCGATCTGTCCTTGATCATAGTAAAATAAAACAGATCCCGTTCCCATTATTGCGACCCAGCCTGATCCATTATTATAAACTGCCTTTCCGGCTGCATGAAGGTCAGACAATACCGAGACATCTTTAAATCCCAGTGATTGAAATCTTTCAAACATTACGGTCTTATTCGGATCTCTATAACAACCGGCACCATAAAACTCAAGTCTGACAGCCTTTAGATCCACTCGATGTATTAATTCTTGCTCAAGATCAATCCATGTGGAATCATTCCAGGAGTCTGGATGTAATCCGTCAGTTACAAAGGAGTCTTCCACTAAGCCCCTATTTATAAGACGCCAATCGGTTTTAGTTCCTCCACTCTCAGCAATAAGCAATAAAGACATGAAACGAATATATCAATCTTGTGTTACAAAGTCCTATTTTTAACGCTACATGATGCTTGCGGATAAATATCAGATCACGGATATCATCGAAAGCTCGAGTTCGGGTAAGTTCGGTAAACTTTACAGAGGTGAAGTTAAAGAATCCGGAAAGCCAGTTTTAATCAAAGCTTTGGATAAAAGTCGGTCTGACAACACATCGATCGAACGTCTTAGGAATGAAGCCGAATTTAGTTTCGAAGATGATTCGCTTCCACATATTCTCGACTATTACGAATCAGATCAGGAAGCGATTCTGGTTCGAAATTTCGTTGAGGGTAAATCTTTAAAACAAATATGGACTAGTCTTAAACGTAAAAATCAGCTCGATTTTCTCAAATCGCTGCTGGAAGAACTCAGTGTAGTATTTTCAGAATTAGAGAAAGATTCAGTAGTTCATGGAGATATTCGTCAGGGCAACATCATTATTTCAAGCTTGGATCCGCTCAAAGTTCACCTCATTGATTTCGCATTAGCCATTCGAACAAATCTTCCCGAGCAGCGCAAAATCATCTTTCCGCTTGGGTATGCTGCACCCGAACTACTTTTAAATTGTCTTAGCATAGCTGATCAGCGAACAGATATTTATTCTTTAGGAATTACTATTTGGAATTTATTCACCGATGAATTACCGCTAGCGCATCCAAACCCTAGCATATTCACAAACTTGCAATTAACGCATCCTCTTCCTGACCATAGTTCACTACCGAAGAATCTGTTCCCGATTCTATCAAAAATGTCTGCGAAGTTCTCATTTAAACTACCCCCAAATAAGCTATCGGAGGCAGAGCTGTATGATTCGTTAATTAAGGGTATGGACAGTCGCTATCACAACCTGCAAGAAGTACTAATTGATTGGGAAAAGTCTAAGCCGAATTGGCGCTTCTACCAAAGGATGTCCTTTCGATAACCAATGCAAACGTTAAACAGCAATTGATTAAACAGGCCTCCATAAACTTCCGGTTTACTCGGTAGAGCTGCAACCAAGTAACTTACACCAGCATCCAGATATATCGTGCCATAAGGAATCATAGAGTACTTAACTCCACCATTTAAACCGAATCCGAGACTAATAATGGAGCCATCATAATCATCAATAGGCTCATACAAGACCTCATCGAAAGGCTCATATTTCATTCTTACTCGGTTTAGGATCAGCATAACGTTGGAGCCTCCATAAGCTGCCCAGCCAAAATCAAATCCGTTACCAAGATAATATCTTGTTCCTCCCTCAATAATATTGTAATTCATTGTTGGAACACCATTAACCGGAAGATCGATATATGATCCCGGCGGTAAGGCATTGATATCGCGTGCAGGAAAATAGAAGGTAACTGAATCGGGTTCCTTGTTCGCAAATAGATGCGTATATCGGAAATAAAAGGATTGTTGATCATCTCGCGGAATTTCCAATCCAAGATGAAATCCTCCCCATGGTCTATTTGGGCTAAATTGTTGTAACATAGAGCCACCGGCATTAAAACTCACCTGACCAAAACCAGTGAATGTCAGTGACAATACTCCTATTATTGCTATTAATTTCATTTTTCGAGCCATTTAGGTTTCTTCTCAACTATCTTATCAAAAACCGGGCAATTTTTTTCATGAGCACCTTCCAGATAACCTGTACTCATTAAAAATTCATTCACGATCTCACCTCCAACGAATTTAAAGTGCTTTCTAAAATGCTTTGTCCAAGCCTCCTTATCCATCGGATGAAAGTGATCCAGCCACTCTCTAAAGCTACCAAAATCCTCTCGAATAAACAAGATTTGTTGTGCATTGTATATGGCAGCGTTTATTTTGAGTTTATTTCGAATAATCCCCGGATTATCTAGTAATAAGACGATATCTTCTTCTTTATAGTTGGCTATTTTACTAATATTAAAATTAGCATACGCTTCACGGAAATTATCCTGCTTCTTAAGTATTGTTTCCCAGGAAAGTCCTGCCTGATTGATCTCAAGAATTAACCTGCCAAATAACTCGTTATCATCCAGTATAGGAAAACCATAATGTAAATCATGATATTCCTTGTGAACCTCGTGGGTCGTTTTTAACTGACAATACGTGCAATATGACATAATAAACAATTCCGCTAAGTTAAAACAATCAAGGGATTGAATTCTGCATACTTTATTACTTTTATACTATAATTGAATATCATGGCGATCTATTCCTTCAAGGGGTTTATACCGGTAGTAAAGAAAAGTAGTTTTGTACATCCTCAAGCGTCTGTAACCGGAAATGTGATTATAGGTGAAAATGTGTACATCGGGCCCGGTGCAGCCATTCGTGGCGACTGGGGTCAAATACTTATTGAAGACGGGTGTAACGTGCAGGAAAGTTGTACCATTCATATGTTTCCCGGTACAACAGTGACATTAAAAGAGGGTGCTCACATTGGTCATGGGGCCGTTATACATGGTGCAACAATTGGACGTAATTGTTTGATCGGAATGAACAGTGTTGTTATGGATGATGTCCAGCTGGGAGATGAATCGATTGTAGGGGCCCTAACTTTTATTGCTGCAAAATCGGTAATTCCTGCGAGAAGTCTCGTTGTGGGCAATCCCGGCAAAGTAATCAAGCAAGTAAGTGATGAAATGATCGATTGGAAGACGAAAGGTACTGTCTTATATCAAGCACTGCCCAAAGATTGTTTTGATTCACTGGAAGAAGTTGATCCGCTCAGAGAAATAGAAGCAAACAGACCTGCCCAGGAAAAGCTCTATGAAACCTGGAATACAATAAAGAATAAATAGAAGCTTTATAATTCTTGCGCTTGTCTTTTGAATGCACGCCAAATTATATAAATACCGGCGAGAATAAATGGAATGCTTAGTACCTGACCTGTGTTTAGCATCCAAACCTCATCTCGTGCAGTCTGACCCAACTTTACAAACTCGATCAGGAACCGCGTTCCGAAAAGGGTAATGAGAAATACTCCAAACAGATAGCCTTGTCTTTTCCATGCATCACGCTTCCAATAGAGATACATCAGAAGTCCAAAAATGAACAGGTAGGCTAACGATTCGTACAATTGAGCAGGATGTCGTGGAGTCGGATCAAAGCTATGTAGTTCCGGGTTCCAGTAATTGATAAATTCAAAAGCCCAGGGAACAGTCGTCTGATCACCCACGATCTCACTATTTACGAGATTCCCCAATCTGATAAAAGTTCCTCCAATTGCTATCGGTGCAGCAATACGGTCCAAAATCCACAACGGTGGGCGATGTACCACCTTGTATGAGTAAATAATTAGTGCAATTAAAATGGCGATAGCTCCTCCGTGGCTGGCAAGTCCTCCTTCCCATACTTTAAAAATATTGAGTGGGTGAGAAAAGTACCCTTCTTCCAATACACCTTGAGGCGTTATTTCATCGAAATAAGGTCCGTAGAATAAAACATGACCTAATCGCGCCCCCACAATTGTGGCAATTATCATGTAAAGTACCAACTTGTCCAAATGTGACTCCTTGATCTCTTCCTTTTTATATATCCTTTTAATGACAAAAAATCCGAGTATCAGGCCAGTCACAAAAAGCAATCCGTATAAATTTGGAGTCTTCCAACCATCTATTAATTCAGGGCTTACATCCCAGCGTATATATTGAAGCACGTCTCAGTTATTTTTTGCTAAAGTTAGTATTTTGATCAGCTTAAACAGAATTAATAAAGTATATTCGTGTATGGCCCGAATCCAAAATATCGTACTGCTTTCGGCTCTTTTTCTGTTATTGACGGCTTGTCCGGGTTCGTCCCATAAAAATGATATTAAAAAGCTTCAGGAAAATGGAATGGATTTTCCCGATCCCCGAAATGAATCTTTTCGAGGGGTGGATTTTAGGATCAGTGATATGTTCGTGAATGACTATAGCGATTCCTACGTGATACAGGACAATGCCCTGACCATGGTTGTATACGCGATTGATGTCAACTTCAGTATTGAAGAGTTCACAGAGGACGAAGCGGAAGTCTTTCAATTCTCATTTGAGGAAGAGATCAATGCGCTTGACGCTGTCCATGATCATTATGTTATTAGACGTGCTCGTACATTAGATAATCCGACCATCTCCATTAAGAAAGAATTGCCTAAAACAGTGAAATATCCGGGCTATATTCAAACAATCCACGGGAGTTCGGATGAAGATTATAATTTTGATTCATCTTATTTTACGGCAACATTGGAAATCGATGGTAATTTCTATGTTGTGCAAATGATTGGTAAGAGGTCAAACATGGGTTATCTATACGATGACTTTATCGATATCCTTAATTCCATTCACACGTAATGTCAAGTACATCTTTATTCAATGAACTAAAAAATTTGTTGAAGAACGACTTGCCTGGAGAGTCAGCTCACCAACTTGTATTTCCAGTAAACAGGCCGGTTAGTTCAGAAATAGATGATTTAGAAGAATATCGAAATTCCGCTGTAGCTATTTTCTTATATGAATCGCTTGGGGAAATGCATTCCATCTTAATTCAGAGACCTCGCTACCCAGGGGTTCATGGTGGCCAAATAGCTTTTCCCGGAGGGAAAGAAGACCCGGAAGATATTTCCCTCGAATTCACTGCGAGGCGTGAAGCCTTCGAAGAAATAAATATTCCAATGGATTACGCTGAATTGATTGGTCAACTAAGCGATATTCATATCCCTGTTAGCAAATTTATAGTTCAGCCTTTCGTATTTGCTATGCAATCCTTGCCGGATCTGATTCCGGACAAAAGAGAGGTCGATGATATTATACATTTCAATATTAGAAATCTCCTGAGAGAAGATGTATTAAAGAGAGCGGATATCCGAGTTGCAGACAACATGGTTCGCAAGGACATACCCTACTTCGATATCGATGGGAAGATAGTTTGGGGCGCAACCGCCATGATGCTATCCGAATTCAGGGAGATTCTTAAAATGATCTAGAATCGAACTCTCGCAAAGCCGAAAGCAGTCGAAATACTGTTTGACGAATCCAAAAAGAACGACAACGCATCACGAGAAGCAATTCCTGCCTCGTACGATCCTCCTCCAAAAACAAAATTGATTCCAACTGGAATATTGTGCTTATAAATTCCTCCGCCGAAATATCCGGCACTCAAGGTTAACCACTTAATAGGTTGAATGTCACCACCAATGGACATGACAAAATTCTCTAATGTACCCGGCATTCCGCTTTGGAACGGAGCTATCAAATCAAGGCCAACATTAGCTATTTTCCCAATACTCATACTTGCTCCCATTCTGATCGTAGCTGGGTTTTTTAAGACGTACTCCTCCTGACCTTCAAGTGAAAGCAGACCGCCATCCTGAAGAAGTTGATCAAGTGAATTAGTAATATTATAATTCTCTAATCCATTCAGGCTCATGCTACCAACAATAGAATCCCTTACTTTATACACATTTCGAGTATACTTAACGGATCCAATATTATTAACGGCCAACCCTACTTTCAAAAAGCCGAGTATTTTTGCGCTCGCCGATAAATCGATACCAAAACCACTTCCTACAGGTCGTGGTATTGCTCCGGTTTCAGTATATGTTGAAGGATTAAAAATTGCCGGTGATCCATAATCGATATCGTATCCAGGTGATAAAGATGAATACATGGTTACTTCACCATCCTTAGATTCAAGTGAAATCATACCGATGGATTGTATGAATCTACCCCCTATTCCACCATAAATGGCAAGTGTAGAATCATCTCCGAATAATTTTCGTCCGTAACCAAAGTTGTAATTTCGATTCCAAACCATTCGCAATTCTGAACCATCTGTTATCTGGCTTAATAATAAAGGAACACTGATGGTTCCAAGTATCACATTTTGAAGTGTGTCATTTGAAATATTGCCAGTATTGGCAATTACAGAAGTATCAGACCCAAATACCACCGTTAAGGAATCAAAATAATCGGCAAACTTACCCCCAAATATTAACTCCGTTGTTTCTTCATTTAATCGGGAATACCAATTATATTGTTCGTTGATGTTGAGCGCAATTCCACCAAACTTTTCATTGTGATAAGCTAAGCCTAGCCAGTTATATGTTGCATCCATGGCAATACCCGCTCTGGCATATTCCTTTGCATACTGTAATTGCTGATCCCATTCTCCCGACTCCTGTTCTTCTCCTTTGATATCTTTTCTAATTGCTTTGTACAGACTTCGAAGTTTATCAACATTCATCGAATCGGAATAAATACCAAAGTTAAACTCAGTCGTACCCATCGTAAAATTCTTGTCAAATCTGTTACCCCAACCTAAAGCCGATGAATTTGTGCCGAGTGAATGATAATCCGTAACAAAAGTTGTAGCAACGCCTCTTCCTACAGCGGTATAAGAGATTCCTTGAGTCTGACTAAATGAAAGCGGTGTTAAGAAAAGTGCGAGAGTGCAAAGGAATATAGATTTCATGGTGTGAGGTTTTAATAACTAGATAAAGCTAAGCAAAAACTCTATAAAACAAAAAGAGGAACAAGTTTAAATGAAACTTCTTCCTCTTCCTGCTAAACCATGCTAAAACTATAAAACCCAAAAACGATAATAGAACTTCATCGCCTTTGATAAAACAAAGATACAGGTAGAAATTTAACTACCAAATACTTTTGACTTAAAATTTTGTTAAAATTATCCTAAGGATACATCGAGAATCATCATGACCAGAAACCCACCAATAAATCCGAGCACAGCAACATCGGTATATTTATCTCTCTGGGTCTCCGGAATCACCTCTTCAACGACTACATAAATCATCGCGCCAGCCGCAAAAGCAAGTGCAAATGGTAGAATCGGCTGCATGTATATTACAGCAATTGCACCGAGTACACCAAATATCGGTTCCACGATCGCAGATAACTGTCCATACCAAAAACTTTTTCGCCTACTTACTCCCTGTCTGCGTAGTGGCATTGCAACTGCAAATCCTTCCGGGAAATTCTGAATTCCTATTCCTATCGCAAGTGCTACTGCACCAGCTATTGTCGCATCTTCCATTCCTATTCCAGCTGCACCAAACAAAATACCTACAGCTAAACCTTCCGGAATGTTATGTAAGGTAATAGCTAATACGAGCAAGGTAGTCTTGTGCCATTGTGTCTTAAGACCTTCCGATTCATCCACCCTAAAATTTATGTGTAGGTGAGGCATCAATTTGTCGAGCCCATACAGAAATAAAGCCCCAATTAAGAATCCAACTGCTGCCGGCATCCATGACCATCCCGGGTACATCTTTTCGGACATATCAATTGCCGGATTTAATAGTGACCAAAAACTTGCAGCGATCATTACACCTCCTGTGAATCCAAGCATGGCATCCAATACACCACGATGCATACTCTTGAAAAAGAAAACGAGAGCGGCTCCAGCTGCAGTCAGTCCCCAGGTAAACAAGGTTGCATACAAGGCTGCAAGGACAGGGTTTATCTCACTGAAATATTCAATTATCGATTCCATTTATTACAAAAAGTTAGACAAATCTAACAAGATTAATTCAATTTAGAATTTCAAGGAAACTAAAATTCTTTTATTTGATAATTGCGTCAAGTCTTAGTAATATTATCCTACTCAAATTCACTGAATGTTTAAAGTTTTTAAATCTAGCCCTAAGATGGCTAACACAGGAAGCATAATGCACGAAGAGTTCTTTAACGATCTGAGATCTTCAGAATTCAAGCGTCTGGATGATAATCAACATGTGTATCTGGACTATACAGGTGGCAATCTCTACCCGGAATCACTTGTAACAAATCATCTTGAACAATTGAAAAATGGCACCTTCGGGAACCCACACTCAACCAATCCTACCTCGATGAGTGCTACGAAACTGGTGGAAGAAGCTCGTCAGGCTGTACTCGACTTTTTTAATGCCGATGACTATTACTGTGTTTTTACTTCAAATGCATCCAATGCATTAAAAATAGTTGGTGAATGCTATCCTTTTGACAAGGACGGTGAATTCTTGCTTATAGCTGACAATCACAATTCAGTAAATGGTATCCGTGAATATTGCCGAAAAAAAGGTGGCCGTCATGAATACTTTCCGATTCAGTATGAAGATTTAAAGATCAACAAGGAGATTTTATCCGAGCGTTTAAATAACGGGGCAGGCAAAAATCGATTATTTGCATTTCCTGCTCAGTCAAATGTGACAGGTGTTAAACACAGCCTCGAGCTGGTTAGTGAAGCTAAAAGTAAAGGATGGGATGTTTTGTTGGATGCCGCAGCTTTTGTACCTACTTCAACTCTAGACTTGAGCCGTGTTCATCCTGATTTTGTCTCCATTTCCTTTTATAAGATTTTCGGCTACCCTACTGGATTAGGTTGTCTTTTAATACATAAAGAATCGTTCAATAAACTGGAAAAACCCTGGTTTGCCGGTGGCACCGTGAGTCTTGTATCCGTTGCAAGTAGCGACCATTTTCTCATAGCTAATCACGAACGATTCGAAAACGGAACGATTAACTATCTGGGAATACCTGCATTAAAGACCGGACTCGATTTTATGAAAGAGATAGGGATGGATCGTCTGAGCCAGCGTGTTAAATCATTAATAGATTATCTAAAGTCCGAATTGAGAACAATCAAACATGATAATAATAAAGAAGTTGTCAGGGTTTTTGGTCCGGCAGATGGCAATGATCAGGGAGGAACAATCATCGTCAAGTTTTTCAATACACAAGGTGAATCCTACAACTTCGAGAAGATTGAAAACATGACGAATGAAAGAAATATCTCTATTCGGTCAGGGTGTTTTTGCAATCCGGGAATTGATGAGGTAAACAACTGTTTGACCACAGATGAGATTTCGAATTACTTCAACAGTAGAGATTCCGGTGACTACCATGACATGATCAAGGCACTGAACAAAATGCGAGGAGCAACAAGAATTTCAGTTGGACTTGCAACCACCAAGAACGACCTCGATTCATTCATCGATTTCGTGAAGGATTTAAGGAATAAATAATTCCTGCAACAATTTCAATTGATTATCTTTGCCACAAATTTAAGTCAAACAAAAGAAAATGGCAGGAAACAGAACATTCACAATGTTAAAGCCCGATGCAATCGAAAACGGGTATATGGGAAAGATCATTGACATGATCATTCAAGCTGGATTTGAGGTGAAGGCGATGAAATACACACGTCTTTCTGAAGATCAAGCCAAAGAATTTTACGCTGTTCACAAAGAGCGTCCGTTCTTTGGTGAGTTGGTAGAATACATGACTTCTGGTCCAATAGTGGCAGCGATCCTGGAAAAAGACAATGCCGTTGAAGATTTCAGAGCTTTGATTGGCGCAACTGATCCTGCGGAAGCAGCTGATGGTACCATCAGGAAATTATATGCGGAATCCAAAGGTCGCAACGCGGTTCATGGATCAGATTCTGACGAAAATGCAGGAATCGAAGGAAGGTTTCATTTCAATGAAAATGAGATTTTCTAACTAAACATATTTAATGGTGAAAGGCTCTCAAAGTGAGGGCCTTTTTTTTTTCTAAATGATTACATTTGGACAAATCAGAATTTCATGGACAACTACATATCTACGGTTAAAGACCGCTTCATCAAATACGCTAAAATTGACACCACTGCCGATCCTGATTCAGAGTCTTTTCCTTCGTCGATGATTCAGAAAGATCTTGGACGTGAGCTCGTTCAGGAACTGAAAGATCTCGGGGTTGAGGATGCAGAAATGGATGAGTGGGGTTACGTATTTGGTACCATACCAAATAATACGGGCAAGGACGATTTACCCACTATTTGTTTTTGTTCCCATATGGATACTGCTCCTGATTGCAGTGGAACGAATGTTAAACCAATCGTCCATGAAAATTATAACGGAAATCCGATCACCTTACCGGATGATCCGACACAAATTATTACGACGGAACAACACCCTTATCTGAAGGAAAAGATCGGAGATGATCTAATAACAGCGAGTGGACTCACTCTGTTAGGTGCGGATGATAAAGCAGGAGTCGCAATAATCATGGATCTGGTTCATCATTTGAAGAAGAATCCCGAAATACCTCATCCTTCGATTCGAGTATTATTTACACCGGATGAAGAAGTAGGGCGTGGAGTGGATAAACTTGACATGGACAAACTCAATGCTGATTTTGGATATACCCTGGACGGGGGTACGCTAGGTTCGATAGAAGACGAAAGCTTTTCTGCCGATGGGGTGACTATCAGGATCGAAGGAATTGCTGCCCATCCCGGATATGCTAAAGATAAGATGGTAAACGCTATCAAAGTAGCATCAGACTTTATTGCCTCCTTACCAAAAGATAGTTGGTCACCGGAAACAACTGAAAATAGAGAAGGCTTTGTACACCCCACGAATTTAAGTGGTACAATGGAAGAAGCGACATTGAAATTTATTATACGTGATCACGATACGACTAAACTAGCTGAATACGAAGAAAGATTAGAAAGAATTCTCAAAAACACGCTTTCCAACTATCCGGAACTCAAATATGAATTTGAAGTGAAGGAGCAGTACCGCAACATGAAGGAGAAAATTAAGGAAGTACCTTTTGTTACGGATTATGCGATTAAGGCTATGACTCAAGCTGGCGTTACTCCGGCTCCCGAAATAATCCGAGGCGGAACAGATGGATCTCGCTTGTCTTTTATGGGAATGCCGTGTCCAAATATATTCACAGGTGAAATGGCCATTCATTCGCGTCATGAATACGTGAGTGTTCAGGACATGGAAAAAGCTGTGGCGACGTTGACAGAACTGGTACAAATCTGGGCGAAACATCAATAATGGATTATAAGCTTGTCATAGAACAGATTAATCAGGGTAATTTTGAGAAAGTATATTTTCTCCATGGCGAAGAACCTTATTTTATTGATGCTATAACAGATGCTATTGTTGAACATGCACTGGAAGAACACGAGCGGGATTTTAATCAAACAGTGGTTTACGGTAAGGATACAGAAGTTCAATCACTTATTTCTACTCTTCGGGAATACCCGATGATGTCCGAACGGAGAATTGTCATTTTGAAAGAGGCTCAGGATCTTAAAAAGATTGAAGAGCTGGAGGGATATATGGAGAGCCCATCGGATACGACGATTTTTGTAATCAACTATAAGTACAAGAGTTATGACAGTCGCAAGAAAATAATGAAATCAGCGGCCCAGAACGGCATCGTTTATAAGTCAGATAAAATTCCCGAATACAAACTGGAACAGTGGATTTCAGGTTATGTTAAAGAGAAAGGGTTTGGTATCACTCCTAAAGCATCTATATTACTTGCAGAGTTTCTGGGTAACGATATTAGTAAGATCGTCAATGAGTTGGATAAGCTGGAAATTCTGGTTGAAAAAGGAACAGTTATAAACGATGTACATATTGAAGAGAATATCGGAATATCGAAAGATTACAATATGTATGAGCTGGTTAATGCCATTAGTGAAAGGGATATCCATAAAGCTAATGTCATCGTAGACTATTTCGCTCATAATCCAAAAGCAGGATCAATCATACCGATCACTGCTAACATTTATAGTCATTTTGAAAGATTAATGAGAATTCACTTCCTCGATAATAAATCAAAAGAAGTAATTGCGAGTACACTTAAAGTTCATCCCTTCGTTGCCGGAAAATTATTGAACTCCGCTAAAATTTATAAGCCCAAAAAAATTGCAACCAATATTGCCATCCTCCATGAATATGATCTAAAAGCCAAAGGAGTTGGCGATAGCTCATCAACTGATGGTCAGTTAATGAAAGAAATGATTTATCGTCTGATGCACTAATGCGCTTATTCTACGATCCACATATAAACCCTGGAACTAAAACTCATACCCTTAGTCCGGAAGAGTCAAAGCACATTGTGCGCGTTCTTAGGATGAAAGAAGGAGATGAATTGGCACTTTTAGACGGGAATGGAAATTACTACGATTGCGTCTTAACTGAGAGCTCCAAAAGCTGTAAGGTATCTGTCAGAAGAATTCAATCGCGGGAACATCCGGTGAACTCCATTCACATTGCAATTGCCCCAACTAAGCAGAATGATCGTATGGAATGGTTTGTAGAAAAGGCAACTGAAATCGGGGTAAATGAGATCAGCTTTTTACGCACAAAAAATTCTGAACGTATCAAATTGAAATTAGATCGATTCGAACGGAAAGCTGTTTCTGCAATGAAACAATCAGGTCGATGGTTTCTACCCAAAATCAATGAGGTATCGGAATTCAGTTCATTTGTTAAAGAGAATCCAAAGGGCCTAATAGCCCACTGTTATGATGGTGACAAGACTAACATTCTCCAGGCGGATAAATCATTAACAGGACCTATTCTAATTGGACCGGAAGGTGATTTTACAAACGAAGAGTTAGCGGTCGCTTTGGATAACGGTTATAAATCAATTACTTTAGGTAACAATCGGCTTCGTACAGAAACGGCTGGAATTGTGGCCTGTACAGAAGCAGCATTAAAATTATTATGAAGTTTATAATTAGTATTATCATTTGCGTAAGTGGATTCTTTCTTATGGGTCAGTCCGGCATGCAGATTGCTGTCCTTAAATACAGCGGTGGCGGAGATTATTACGCCAATCCTACTGCGCTTCCCAATTTGGTTAACTTTTGCAATGATAATCTGGGAACGAATATTAGCAAGGAAACTCCGTATGTTGAAGTCGGTAGTCCTGACCTGTTGTTGTATCCATATATTCATATGACCGGACACGGCAACGTTGTTTTCTCTAGCTCAGAAGCGGAAAATCTTAGAACCTATTTGGAAGGCGGAGGTTTTTTGCACATCGATGACAATTACGGAATGGATGAGTTTATTCGATTAGAATTGAAAAAGGTTTTTCCCAACAATGAATTGATTGAGTTACCATTCGATCATGATATTTTTCATCAGAAGTATGACTTCAATGGATTACCAAAAATTCATGAACACGACGGCAAAAGGCCTCAGGCATTTGGCATAATTATAGACGGAAGATTGGTATGTTTATATACCTATGAAACCGATCTGAGCGATGGTTGGGAAAACCAGGACGTACACAATGACGCCCCGGAAAAAAGACAGGAGGCTCTAAAAATGGGAGCCAACATTTTAATGTATGCTTTTATGCAGTAGATTACGATCCGCAACCTACACAGTCAAAATGGCTATCCATTGGTTTTACACCTTTCAACTTCATTTCAAGGTTATGGATCTGGTCTTTAATTTCCATATCCTGAAACATATCTCCGGTTAATCTAGCTCTAAGTGCTTCAATTTCAGTGGATAACTCTTCTCTCGTCATTGTTTCCATAGCAAGGGTTTTAGATGAAGTTCAAAATTCCAAAAAAAGTAGCACGAACTTTCATTCATTTTTAGATTGTTTTCAAAAAGTTTTCAACGTCCAACTTTTAATGAAATTTTCTCGTCCATATTTTTAATCCTCTGTTATAAGTCAGAAGATTATTATGCGTATATTAACACTTCGTTAACTACTACAAAGAATTATGAAACATTTACTACTGTCGTTATCGTGCCTTTCTTTTATAACAGTTTCATTTGGACAATATTGTGTTTCAGGTGGTCCATCTCAAACTGCTGATTCGAATGTAGAATCAGTTTCATTGGTTGGAGCTTCAGGATCAATAAGCTATACAGGATGTCCGGGAGTAACAGGTGTAGAAGAAGTTCTAGGACAATCGGTAACACTCACTGCAGGAAACTCTTATACCGCATGGGTACAGTTCGGAACATGCAATGGTAACTACTTCGGTTATGGTGAAGCCTGGATAGATTTCAACGGTAATCAGACTTTTGATCAATCAGAAAGTATTGGAACATGGCAAGGAACACCGCCAGTAGCAATCAGTCAATTTAATTTTACTGTTCCGGCAGGAGCAACTAACGGTACATTTAGAATGCGCGTAATGCAACGTGAAGGTGGTGGTGCGCCTCCGCTCGACCCTTGTGCCGCATTTACCTGGGGTTCAGTCGTTGACTTTACAGTTGTCATACAAGGAGGTTCGGGATCTGCTTATTGTAATGCAGGACCATCACAAACCGCCGATTCAAATGTTGAGTCAGTTACGATCACCGGTTTAAATTCCACATCGATTAATTACACCGGATGTCCAGGTCAGGCAGGATTAGAAGTCTACACCGCTGAAACTGTTGATCTTGGTATTGGAAATCTACACACTGTTAATATTTTGTTCGGGACATGTAACGGTATTTACGGTGGCGCCGGAGAAGCCTGGATCGACTACAATCAAAACTCCACGTTTGAACCTGGAGAATCGATCGGTCAATGGCAAGGTACTCCTCAGTCTCTTGAAAGCTTTACATTTCAAGTTCCTGCAGGAGCAACACAGGGTCCGACAAGGATGCGTGTTATTCAGCAAGAAGGCGGTACACCTCCACCTTTAAACCCTTGTGCAACATTTACATGGGGATCAGCAACGGACTTCATGATAAATATAGTTCCGGGATTTGATTGTTCCAGCTATCCGGGTGACTACGAGGCGGTAGCGATAGATGTCAGCACTTTCCCATATGTAGACTCGCGTTCAACAGACCATTTTTGTTATACCGATCAGAATCCGGCATACCTTTCTCCGGATGTGTTCTATAGCGTAAAACCTTCAGGTAGCACCAATACAATGATCGTTTCTTTATGCGGTTCTTCATTTGACACATTCTTGTCTGTATATGACCCTCAAGGAAATCCATTAGCTTTTAATGATGATTCTCAAAATTGTGGACTTCAATCGGAACTACAAGTGAACATCGTGGGGTACGACTCCGTTTATGTTGTTGTCGAAGGATATGGAACCGCTATGGGAAATTATACTTTAACCATCAATGAAGCATTAGGCTTAAACGATCTGGAATCAAATCCATTTGTTCTTTTCCCTAACCCGAGTTCATCGAGCTTTCAAATAAATGGATTGGAAAACGAAGTGATTTCAATATTGGATGCTAAGGGATCAGTTATTAAAACTCTTACCTATATAAAAGATCAGGTAATCGAAGTTAACGACCTTGAAAATGGCATCTATTTCGTAAATATTGATACTGAATTCAAGAAGCACATCTTAAAACTAATAGTGAATAAATGAAACAATTAATACTCCTTACTTTTCTCGGAATTAATTTAACTTCTTTCGGTTATGGTTGGATCCAAAAGGCCGACTTCGCAGGAGAAGGAAGACACAGAACTCCGATGCTTTCAATCGGAAACTATATTTATACAGGCCAAGGTCACTATAACGGTGCAGGAGTTAATATTCTATTCGCTGATTGGTGGCAATATGACCCGGCATCCAATTCCTGGTCGCAAAAAGCAGATTATCCGGAGGGGCCTGTATATCATGCATCGGGTTTCGTAATTGGTAATTATGGTTATGTAGGATTGGGTAGAACTCAGCCAGGAGGGCCCGGGAATCCATATGTGCATGAAAATAGTTTTTACAGATATGATCCAACGACTAATCAATGGAATCAGATAGCTAGTATTCCCGGACAAGGACGCCGTGGAGCAGTATCATTTGCGATAGACACTTATGGATTTGTTGGAACAGGTGAAACACTTGGCGGTGGTGAGCTAAATGATTTTTACCGTTATAATTCTGCTAATAATACATGGCAACAGATTGCATCCTTACCTACAACAGGTAGAGTTTCCTCTGTTGCATTTGAATTAAACGGCTATGGCTATGTTGGAACCGGCGGATTCAATTCCTGGTCAGGATCCCAAAATGATTTTTGGAGATACAACCCAACTACCAATAGCTGGCAACAAATGGCAGATGTAGGTCCAACTAATAGAATGGAGGCTTCGGGCTTTGCTTTAAACGGTAAGGGCTACATATTGACAGGCGACAATGCTTCCAGTGGCACTAACTACAGTGATATGTGGGAGTATGACCCGAACGGAAATCAATGGACACAAATTCCGGATTTCCCCGGTACGGCAAGACGATATTTGGCCTCAGTCGTTCATGATGGTGTTGCTTACTGTGGATTAGGAACAAGCGGTACAAATTTCAAGGATTTCTGGATGTTCGATCAGGTACTCTATACGATTGAAAAACAAATGGAAGAGCTTGAAGTTGTTGCCTACCCTAATCCAGTTGTTGATCATTTATCCATCAAAATAAATGGACTGAATAATGATTTAGCGCAGAATTTGGACTTGACCATTTACTCATTGTCTGGTGAAGTTGTTCATAGCCAAAGATTTGATGCGTCTAAGATTGACGTCAATCTTAAATCGCTGACAGGAGGTACTTATCTGTATAAGATAATGTATCAGGAAAAAGTATTGAAATCGAATAAAGTAGTAGTTCTGTAGTGAGAGTTAAGTTCCAGATATTAATCAGTTTTTTACTATGTCTTTCCACATCCTTCGCAGAGAGTGGATGGGAACAACGTGCATTCATGGGGGCTGAAGGAAGGCATCGTGGTGCTGCTGGTTCTACGCTTACTAAAGGATATATGGGCTTTGGTCACTATAATGGTGCAGGACCAAACATCGTCAAGAAAGACTGGTGGGAGTACGATCCTGCAACAAATTCCTGGACTCAGAAAGCGGATTATATTGGTGGAAGCAATGGAACATATGCACCCGTGATTTTTAGCTTTGATAACTTCGTTTGTGTTGGTGGAGGGCAATGGGCAACAAACAATAACTTCTATAAATTCGATCCTACCCTGAACATGTGGATTCAGGTAGCTTCTATTCCCGCCTCAGGTGTGGTTATGAATGTTGAAGGCTTTGTGATCGACGACAAAGGATACATTATGGATGATAATGTTCTTTATGAATATGACTCATCTAACGATAGCTGGACAGCAAAGGCTTCCCCTGCCCCTGCTGTATGGGCATGGAACTCATGCTTCACCATAGGAGAAAAAGGATACTTAAAGTCAGGAAGTGCTTTTTATGAGTACAAGCCCACGACAGATACATGGATTACAAGGGCATCATTTCCGGGATTGGCAACTTCGGGTTCAGTTGGTTTTTCTCAAAACAATAAAGGATATATCGTTACAGGTTTTTCAGGAGGACTTTCGAACATCAATTCAGAAGTCTGGGAATATGACCCGCTTACGAATACCTGGAAACAACTACCGGAATTTCCGGGTGCTTCAAGAAGATTTGCAGTTGGATTCTCCGTTGGCAACCGTAGCTTTATTGGATTGGGCACGAACGGAACGAATTTCAATGATCTCTGGGAGTTTAATGCGACCACGCTTGCAGATTCTTTGGCAGGTTTGGACAATCTTAATTTATCAAACAAAACAATCATTACTTATCCAAATCCGGTTCAGGAGTACATTCATGTCGAGTCTGAAGAATTCTCATCATTTGAAGTTTTTATATTTAACATGAAAGGTCAACTCGTGTTAGACGGAACGACTATTAACGGGAAATTAACGCTGGAAAGAGAACAATTAGATAAAGGAACTTACACCTATATGGTGCGTGTAAATAATAAAATAATACATCAGGATAAACTGATATTGATTTAATAATAGAAAGATGAAGAAATACTTATTCACGATCGGGATAGTTTTTAGTGCATTTCTAATAAGTGCACAAACTGCCAATTACTGGGTTAAGAAATCGGATACACTACAAATGAAACGCTCTAGAGCGGTTGCATTTACTGTTGGCAATTACGGCTATGTTGGTACCGGAATTGACACGAACGAAGTTGTTCTGAGAGATTTTTGGAGGTATGATCAGGCAACAGATAGCTGGTCACAAGTTGCAAGCTTACCAGGTACTGCCTCTGAACGCAGGGATGCCGTAGCTTTCACAATTGGAGACTATGGATACGTTGGTACAGGCATAAACAAACCTGGATCACAAGACCCGGGCGCTACAAGACTAAGAGATTTATGGAGATACGATCCTACTTCTAATACATGGTCTCAAATGGCTGATTATCCCGGCAACTTTCAGGGGGTGTACTTCGCCACTGGCTTTGCCATTGGAACAAACGGATATGTAGCTTGTGGAAAGATCGGTCCGAATAATTATTTAAGTACCATGTGGCGTTACAATTCTTCTGTGAATACCTGGCAACAAGTAGCCAACTTCCCGGGTGGTGACCGATATCAGTTGAGCAGCTTTGTAATCGAGGATAAAGCATATGTTGGACTCGGTACTGACCACGATATTTATCGCAAGGACATATGGGAGTATAAAGAAAGTACAGGGCAATGGTCGCAACGCGCAGATTTACCAGGTGGTGAACGCTCAACGGCAGCGACCTTCACTATTGGACAAAGAGGTTATGTCTGTATGGGTACAAATGGCGGTTACCTGGACGACCTATGGGAATTCAATCCGATTACGAATACATGGATGGTTCGAGCAGATTACGGTGGTAGTCCTCGTAAAGGAGCTGTTGGTTTTTCACTCAATGGTCTTGGGTATGTAGGTACCGGAAAAGGCTATTCCGGTAAGAAAAAGTCATTCCACGAGTATCACCCTGGTGTTACAGGTCTCGAAGAATATAACGTCGAATTAAAGACCTATCCAAACCCGGCAGTAGATTATATTCAGATTGATAGTAAGTCTGAATACATCAAAGAATTTCAGTTATACTCATCTATGGGTCGTCGAATAATGACAATCAACACGACTGATAATATCGATGTCTCCCATTTGTCATCGGGGGTTTATTTGATTGCAGCTATTGGAAATGACAATAAAATATTAGCACAACATAAATTTATAAAGCAGTAATATGAAGAATCTTATATTATTTAGCCTCTTAGCAATAACACCATCTGTTTTCAGTCAAGGAGATATTTGGATGCAAAAAGACTCTGTAAAAGGAAAAACAAGATCTGCTAGTTCAGCATTCGTGGTTGACGGTAAAGGGTTTATCGCAGGTGGACTCGACTTGCAAGGAACAAAGAGATCGGTACACGCTTATGTTCCATTCTTAGATGACTGGTTTCTTGAAGCAAAAATCGGAGGACCCAATGGTGGTGGTCAGGATAGAGCTAACGCCGTTGCTTTCAGTATAGGAAGTAAGGGTTACATACTGCTCGGGTCAAGAAGTGGTGGTGCATTACAACCTTCAGAAGCGGTATTTTCGTTTACCCCTTCCACTGGAACATGGACGCAAGAAGCAAACTTCATTGGAACACCTAGAAACTCTGCCATAGCCTTTGCTATAGGAGATGAAGCTTTTGTTGGAACAGGTTCGAATGGTTCAACATATTATAGAGATATGTACAAGTACAGTGCAACTACGAATATGTGGCAACAGGTGGCTGACTTTGGAGGGTCTGCAAGACAAGACGCGGTAGGTTTCGCAATGGGAGGTCAGGGCTATGTAGGTACTGGTGACGACGGAGTTCTTAAAAGTGACTTTTGGCAATATGAGCCTACAACTGATACCTGGACACAAAAAGCTAGCTTTCCAGGAGCAGCACGTAGAGGTGCGGTAGGTTGGGGACAATTTCCTCAAGCCTTTATTTGTACAGGTGAAGACAACTTCAATTATTACAATGATACCTGGGAGTATAATTTTTATAGTGACACCTGGACACAAAGAGCGAATTTCCCGGGTCCGGCTAGAAGTCAGGCGGTTGCTTTCGTAATTGGAAGTGTTGCATATGTGGGAACCGGATATAACGGAATTCTATATGATGATTTCTTCTCTTATGAAAAGACTTTAGGAATAGCACAGCTGAACTCTGATGATGTATCGATTTATCCGAATCCTGTAACTACTTCTTTCAATGTTGTAACGGATCATTATGATCTGGAACTTGTCCTAATGGATATGCAAGGTAGAGAAGTTAGCGGAGCTGCGAGAATCGAATACAATGGAAATAAGATCACTGTTCATCGTCAAAGTTTGCCGAACGGCACCTATTTCTTGCAACTCATGAATGAAAATAAACAAACCCTTTATACAGAAAAGATTATTTTCGTGTAAATGAAGAGAGTAATTTTATTGCTTTTTATAGTCTCCGCCTGTAATACAGAAGGAAATCAAACGATTCAGTCAGATCCTGATGACAGTCTGGAAAACAATGTGGTTAACGCTAATGTTGTATCCTATAAACTGATTTTCAAAGAAGATATCGGTTGGGGATATCAGATTTTTCGAGGCACTAAAATGATCATCAATCAGGAACACATTCCAGCTGTGCAGGGAATCAACGGTTTCAAAACGGAAGCGGATGCCAGAAAAGTAGCTGAAGAAGTACAAAAAATGGTTGAGGCCGGAAATGATCGTCCGATTCTATCCGTTGAATTTTTGGATAGCCTTGGAGTAATTGAATCTGCTGAATAGATCGTCTTCAACACATCTTCAATTTATTTACCGTGGTACATTTATGAATATTGGCTAACTTTGTCGTATGCAAAAAGTAATTCATAAATCAGAAAGTCGTGGTTACGCTGATCATGGATGGTTAGAAGCCAGACACTCATTTAGCTTTGCAAACTGGTACAATCCGGAGAGGGTTCAATTTGGAGCACTGCGAGTAATCAATGATGATAAAGTAGCTCCCGGAAGGGGATTTTCAACTCATCCTCATGATAATATGGAAATCATTACCATACCAACACAAGGTGGTGTCCGCCATCAAGACAACATGGGAAATGAAGGTGTGGTCATGCCAGGAGAATTACAAATCATGAGTGCCGGAACAGGTGTGACTCACAGCGAGCTAAATGCCTCACAAGATGAATCTCTTAAACTTTTTCAAATCTGGATATTTCCCGATATGCAAAATGTGGAACCACGCTACCAGCAAATTAAAATAAAGGATCATATTCATTTGAATAAGATTAATTTATTGGTCGGACCAAAGAACGGACCTAGCGAGGCGTGGATCAATCAGAATGCTTTTATCTCTTTATTTGAATCAGATAAAGAGCAAACGATCTCTTACCAATTATACGAGAAAACGAATGGTGTGTACATCTTTGTAGTAGAAGGCTCTATAATAATTGATGATGAAGAACTGCTACAAAGAGACGCAATAGGGCTTTGGGAAACAGAGCAGGTAGAATTGAGTGCGAAATCTGATACAAAAGTGTTGTTTTTCGAAGTTCCAATGAATTACTAATAGCATGCATCAAATAATTGAGGATTTGAACTGGCGTTATGCCACAAAGAAATTTGACTCAGAAAAAAGAATAAGCAAAGAGGATCTGGACGTAATCATGGAGTCACTGCGATTGGTGCCGACATCTTATGGCTTACAACCTTTAAAATTCTTACTTGTAGAAGACAAAGATTTACGTGAGGAGTTGCTGCAGTCATCCTATCTGCAAAGACAAGTTGTCGACGCATCTCATTTGCTAGTGATTTGTTCTTTCCGTGAACTGAAGGAAGAAGATGTCGATCTATATATGGAAACTATCGCTTCAACGAGGGATCAAAAACTCGAGGTATTGGAAACCTTTAAGACAAACATCCTGAATTTTGCCAGAAATAAAAAAGATTCGGCCCTTCAGGAGTGGATGGAGCGCCAAGCCTATATCGCCCTCGGTCAGTTGTTACATACCTGTGCTACGTTAAAAATTGATTCTACCCCCATGGAAGGATTTCGAGCGGAAGAATATGATGAGATCCTTGGTCTTAAGGACAGAAACCTCACTTCAGTACTTGTCTGCCCGATTGGCTACCGACATCCGGATGACCCGAACATTGAAAGAAAAAAGGTTAGAAAATCAGCTTCTAACCTTTTTGAAATAATCTAAATAAAGCCCCTGTGAAGGGGCTTCATATTTACTCTTTATCTATTTCACTTTTCTTCAATTCAAACCACTCTATTTTCCTCGAGAAATACATGGTGGTTGCCAGAATCAGGAATATTCCAAGACTACCAAATAACAACGCTAAATCCTGCATTTGAATGATGATAAAAATAAATCCGTAAAGGATCGATAGAATGGATCCAGTCATCATAGCAAGACCCCAGGATTTTAAAATCGACCTGCAATACAAGGTGACAAGACCTATCGTCATCACAGAAGAAACAAGATATGCCATGTTAAACTGAATCTGTTCGCTGAAAGCCAACAGTAATACATAGAATAATACCAATGCTAAACCAACCAATATATACTGTACCGGGTGAATGAGGATCCTATTCAGCACTTCAACAAAAAAGAACACCAGATAGGTTAGCGTAATGAACAAGACAGCATATTTGGCAACACGCTCAGATTTCTGATAGACGTCGACAGGTAATCGCATGGAGACTCCAAAAGCCGATGTGTTTATTTGATGCTTGTTACCAATCCATTCCTGTGGAAAGTTCCTGTTTAAATGAAGTACTTTCCATTTGGCATCGAAGCCAGATTTTGTAACCTTTCTGAATGCAGGGAGAAAATTGCCTGTAAAACTAGGGTCGGGCCATTCGGAAGCAAGATTCACATTCGTTTCTTTTCCAATTGGCAACATCATTAAATTATCACTTCCATTCAACTTTAAATCAAAATTGAAATCAATTTTCTTTTGCATCCCGGAATCCAGCGGAAACATGGTATGTAAACCGGAACCAACAATGTCATTGCTTATAACTCCAGGATTAAACATATAACTTTTACCATTTGCTTTGAGCTTCACCTGATCTGTAACTCCTTTCAAGTCCGAAATCCCAACTGTAATAAAGGCCTTATCCCACAGGACATGCTCTTTCGAAATACCATGTTTATCGAGATCAATTGGCTTGTAATTTCCATTAAAATTGAGATCTGATCCATAAACCACAACTTCATAGATTCCACGTTTTCGCTTTTCAGGGTCTACTTCGCCTTTAATATCCAACTGATCCGGTAGAATATGGAGATAATTCTTAGTCTTGACCTCGCGATAGGTTCCATTCTGCTCTCTTACATTCTTCGTTTCGTAAAATGGAATCGATAGCACAGGACCTGCAATTGTTTGGTTGTCTGCGTGTTTAGAGCTTACTTCAAAGATCGCCTCATTATGGCGGTGCATACGCTCTTTTATCAAACCCTGAACCATTACGGCAGGAATTAATAACAGGAGGATGAGAATCACAATCATTCCCATCTTAAAGAAAATGTTTTCAAATAGTTCTTTCATTGGAGTGTGTTTTTGATTTCCACAAAAACGATATCCCGAAGATTTGATTTGATTTCAGTGTTCTATTTAACTTGATTTAACAGTTGACAATTTCATTCTTAGTCACTGAAAAATTATGTTTCATCCAACTCGTTCACTAAATTTAACGTCATATAGTTAGCTTAAATACTATGAAAAAACGATCATTTATTTTGCTTCTTGGAATCCTTGTATGGCCGCTCCAACACGCACTTTCACAATTTGGATTTGAATACAACGATTCGATCGAAGTTATTAGGGGACCCAAACCACTCGCATATCCTTGGGGGGGTGGATTGAACTATCCACAGGTATCTGATTTTGATTTTGATTTCGATGGAGATCTCGACTTATTTATTTTCGATAGAAGTAGAGAAGAAATAAGAGTTCTTTCACAAGAATTTGATATTGTTCCTTATTATAAGCCGGTGTACAATGCTGCACAGCTTTTTCCCAATGATATTCGATACAGGGCAACTATGGTAGATTACGACTATGACGGGAGAAAAGACCTTTGGTGCTATGGTATTGGCGGGTTAAAAGTATATCGTAACATCGGAGACCTTGCTAACGGATTACAATGGGAAGTCGCAAAAGACTTAGTCATGACGGACTATTTGGGCAACTATGTAAATCTATATGTCAGCTCATCAGACATACCGGCAATTGTAGATGTAGACTTTGATGGTGATATTGACGTACTTACTTTTCATCAGGGAGGAAAATATCTGGAGTACCATCAAAATCAAAGTATGGAATTGTACGGAATCCCGGATTCTCTGGTCTTTGAATTGAAGAATGAATGTTGGGGTAAATTCTCAGAAGACGCGATTACCAATAATGTTCTTTTAAACGATCCGAACGCTCCCTGTGTAGGAGGATCTATTCCTAACCCACTGCGAAACAACGGTAGCGATAATTCTTCAGAGAAAAAGCACTCTGGTTCTTCAGTGCTCGCATTGGATGTAGATAACTCCGGAGTTCTTGACGTGGTGTTAGGTGACGTATCTTACCAGAACTTAAATCTATTGATTAATGGAGGGTCGGCACCAAATACAGATTCACCAATGATAAGTCAGGATCCTGCTTTCCCATCGAATACAACCAGCGTGGATGTCCCGCTGTTCCCTGCGGGTTTTTATGTAGATGTCACATTTGATAATGTTAAGGATTTGATCGTGGCACCGAATGCAAAGAACGTTTCACAAAATGAGGAAAGTGTTTGGTTTTATTTGAACTTTGGATCTGATTCGAATCCAATCTTTGTCTTCGATTCTCAGAATTATTTTCAGAAAGAAATGATCGAACACGGGACAGGAAGTGTTCCGGTATTCTTTGATTATAACGAAGATGGGCTGGAAGATATGTTCGTTGCTAATTTTTACCGCTATATTCAACCGCTGGATAAGGAAAGTGCTATAGCCTATTATCAAAACACAGGAACCGCAAATAATCCGCAGTTCACCTATGTAGATTTTAATTTTCACAACCTGAACCAGGAGAATTTTGGCCTTCACATGATTCCTACTTTTGGAGATATCGATGGTGACAACGATGAAGATATGATCCTCGGTCTTGAAAACGGAACCGTTGTGTTTTACGAAAACTCCTCTGTCGGTGCAGGAGCAATCTTCGGTGCAGGTTTTGTTAATTATCCAGATGATATAGGTTTTCCTATCAGCTCTGGAGCCTATGCACATCCACAATTATTTGATCTGAATCAAGATAGTCTACTGGATCTCGTGCTTGGTAATAAAGACGGTACCCTGGTATATTATGAGAATGTAGGAGGTCCAACAACGCCATCATTTCAGCTTAAAAATGACAGCCTCGGGATGATTAGCATATCTTCCCTTACACCGGATGGGTACACAGCTCCTCATTTTTTCAGACATAACGATACCACCATTCTCTTTCTCGGTACAGTAGATGGGAATTTGATATACTACAAAGGCATTGACGGCAATTTAAATCCGGGTGACACTTTTGAATTGGTTTCTGATCAATATCTGGATCTCGACGTAAGTGGTTACAGCTCATTTGCTGTCAACGACATTGATTCGGATGGGAATTACAACCTGTTCGTTGGACAAGATTTAGGAGGTATCTACCATTTTGAAGCAAACCCGAACAGCAACATTGGTATCGAAGAGTTGAATCTACTTGATGATCTGATGATCTACCCGAATCCGGCAAACGATATCGTTAATTTTAGCATGAAAGGAATGCAAATTGCTCATGTTGAGCTCTTTGATCTGAAAGGAGATCTGCTTTTATCGAAAGAGATTAATAATCAGCAAGGTCAGGTGGCTATTACAAAATTGTCGAATGGATGCTATCTCATGCGATTTGAACTTGACAATGGAATGGCATTAACACAGCGTTTGATCAAACATTAAGTTTGAATACCCATTGATCGCTATAATTCGGAGATAATTTTGGTTCTTCAGTGTATATGCCAAAGACAGTAGAACCACTGCCGCTCATGCTTGCGTACAGTGCCCCCTCCTCGTATAGCGATTTCTTTATATCCTTTATTTCAGGGTATCGTTGAAAAACAGACCGTTCGAAGGCATTACCAATGTTATCCTTCCATTTTGACACGGGACTCTTGATTATTTCACTCAGGTCACTGGCTTCATCGATAACAACATTTTCATAAGCTTCTTTGGTCGAAATGTGAATTCCCGGATTAATCAATTTAATCCAATACGAAGTGAGATCGAGATCAACTGGTGAGAGAAGTTCACCTCTCCCCTTTGCTAACTGAATTTCATCCTTAATAAAAAATGGACAATCACTACCGAGTTGTGCTGCTATATCTGCCAATTCGGATGTAGAACAATGAAGGTTAAACAGTGAATCAAGACCAAGTAACACAGCAGCCGCATCTGACGAGCCTCCCCCTAATCCGGCTCCCATAGGAATATTCTTAATCAGGTGCATATATACCGGACGAATATCATACTTCGCCTGCATTGCATTATATGCCCTGACACAGAGGTTTGATTCATAGTCTTCTTCTATTGGGTAACCGCTCTGCTTAAATTCAAAGTGATCTACCGGTAATAACTCGAGTATATCACAAAGCGCAATTGGCATCATGACTGTTTCAATTTCGTGAAATCCGTCTTGTCTTCGACCGAGAACATTTAGACCAATATTGACCTTTGCAGGGGGAAATAATATCATTGTTCAAAAATAAGAGAACTAAACAATTTTTGTAACTTTCGACCCTCAAATCAATAGTTATGGCGACATATTTGGATTTCGAAGAACCGTTAAAAGAATTGGAAGATCAAATCGCTCAGACAACTGAGATCGGAGCGAATACAGAAGTGGATATGACGGACAAGATAAAAGAGCTTGAATCCAAATTATCCAAAAAAACAAAAGAGATTTTTGGCAGTTTAACTCCATGGCAGCGTGTTCAGCTGTCGAGACATCCGGATAGACCATACACACTTGCTTATATTGACAGCCTAACGAATGGCGAATTTCAGGAGCTTCATGGAGATCGTAATGTAAAGGACGATAAAGCTATGGTTGGTGGATTTGGACTGTTTGAAGGTCAAACGGTCATGTTCATAGGTCAACAAAAGGGAGTGAACACTAAAATGAGGCAGTTCAGAAACTTCGGAATGCCAAACCCCGAAGGGTACCGAAAGGCACTACGCCTTATGAAACTTGCTGAAAAATTTGAAAAACCGATTGTAACCTTCATAGATACCCCCGGAGCATTTCCCGGATTGGAAGCAGAAGAACGTGGTCAGGGTGAAGCGATTGCCAGGAATATCTACGAAATGATGCGTCTCAAAGTACCGGTCATCTGTATCATAATTGGAGAAGGAGCATCAGGGGGTGCCCTGGGTATTGGTGTTGGTGACCGCGTAGTTATGCTGGAAAATACCTGGTATTCGGTAATATCACCTGAATCTTGCTCTTCTATACTCTGGAGATCCTGGGAATATAAGGAACAAGCTGCTGAAGCCTTAAAACTTACTTCAAAAGACATGAAAAAGCTTGGAATTGTAGACTCCGTCATCAAAGAACCTTTACCAGGTGCGCACCGAGATCATGAAGCTGCATTCAATGCTGTAAAAAAATACCTCAAGAAAGAACTGGCAGAATTAGCGAAGTTAAAACCCGAAGCAAGAATTCAGGCGAGAATCAATGCCTTTTCTAAAAGAGGGGTTTGGAAATAATGTAAGCTTTCTCTTGCTTAATCGTACAATAGTAAAAGCCAGTTATGAACACCGTTAATGCACTTTTACTAATTGCACTGCTAAGTTTGTTCGCTCAGTGTGAAGAAGCAGAAAATAACTCCTTATACCCTACAAGCGCGGTACGTATGTCGCAGGACTTTATACTGGCCATTAAAACCAATCAGGATTATAACGCTTACCTGGATACCATAGCAAACATTAATCTACAGAAACTATCTGACGAACTCCAAAGTTCCAACCAGAAGCTAGCTTTTTGGATAAATACCTATAACGCCTTAGTTCAAACAAAGATTCGCGGAGATGTGAAAGCCTTTGATGACAAAGACCAGTTTTTTAAAGACAAGGATCAAGAGATTGGTGGAGAACAATTGAGCCTGGATCAAATCGAAAATGGTATCCTCAGAAGACAAAAACAGGATGAAAAGCAGGAATTTATTGATCGATTTAAAGTTGATCAGCTAGACCCGCGCATTCACTTTACCCTTAATTGTGGCGCTTCTTCATGTCCTCCTGTTGCTTATTACTCAGTAGAAAATCTGGACACAGAACTAGGGCTCGCGGAAGAGTCATACGTTACTCAGACAAGTACCTATAACGAAATCGATAACGTGGTCGAAGTGAGTGAACTATTCAAATGGTTTGAAGCAGACTTCGGAGGAAAAGATGAAGTAATCACACTGCTGATGCGGCTTGAAGTAATTCCGACGGATTCAAATCCGGACATTTCTTACGCACCTTATAATTGGAATCTGGATATTGAAAACTACTAATGGATAAGCATATTTCAGTAATTATTCCAGCATTCAACGAGGAGGAAGCAATCACAAAAGTTATTCAGGACATCCCCACAGATTTTATAGCAGAAATCGTGGTAGTTAACAATGGTTCGACCGATCGCACGAAAGCATTTGCTGAGCAGGCCGGAGCTATCGTATTGGATGAACCACGTAAAGGCTATGGCTGGGCTTGTCTTAAGGGAATCGAATATCTTGAAAAGAACGGTGCGGATATTATTGTCTTTATGGATGGTGATTATTCAGATTACCCGGAAGAAATACAAAAGGTTGTACAACCAATACTTGAGCAACACATGGATCTCGTAATCGGATCACGAGTTCTTGGAAAGAGAGAAAAAAGATCATTAACCCCGCAACAAGTATTCGGAAATTGGTTAGCTACACGATTGATTAGGTTGTTTTATAGGGCGCGTTTCACTGATTTAGGACCATTCAGAGCTATCAGATCCGATAAGCTCAAAGAACTTCAAATGTCCGATAAAACGTACGGTTGGACCATCGAAATGCAGATTAAAGCAGCTAAAAATAAATTGAGTTTTTGTGAAGTGCCGGTTAACTATAAACGACGAATTGGTGTATCGAAAGTAAGTGGCACAGTAAAAGGTACCGTACTTGCCGGAATAAAAATTATATTTGCGGTCTTTAAATACCGTCTTTAAAAGACGGCCACACGAAAAAGAAGACGAAGCAATGCTACGGATGCGATTTTTATTCATTCTCCTTGGGCTGTCATTCAATCTGACGGCACAAGACGTAGACTTTGTTAAGGGTACTATTATAGATGCAAAGACAAAGGATCCTGTTGAAAATGTTGACATGGAACTCCAGGATCTGGATTCAAATATGCTCTACAATGCCAAAACGGATGAAAATGGTGTCTATTCTTTTGAAAAAATTCCTTTAGGCACATATCTTCTCGTAATTAATGACAGAACTTACAACACCGTTTATCGCGAAATTGAACTAAAGGAAGAGCATCTTAACGGGTATAATTATTCAGATATTGAAGCCGGTAGAAAGGTTTCCTGGCTGCTCGATTGGGGAGACTATAAAGGGCAAGAGCATTTTTGGTCTCATTTGTTATCCAAGTGGCTAATAGGCTTTTATTTTGTTTGTTTGATCCTGATTTTCCTATACAGTGTCTTACAGCTCAGACTTGCCATTGCATACCTCCGTACTAAGAAGCTGCGGGAAGAAGAGAAAACACCTGATTTTGATCTATCCAACGCTCCAAAAGTGACCGTTCAATTACCTATGTTCAACGAGCTTTATGTTGCAGATCGGATTATCGAAACCGTTGCTCAATTTGATTATCCACGTGATAAGTTTCAGATCCAGGTACTGGATGATTCAACTGACGAAACGAAAGATGTCATAGCTAAGAAGGTAGCTGAGGTGGCTGCGAGGGGAATAAACATTCAACACATACATCGTGTTGACAGAATCGGTTATAAAGCGGGAGCTCTTGATGATGCCATGGATCAGGTTGAAGGTGATTTCATTGCGATCTTTGACGCAGACTTTGTTCCGGAAAAAGACTTCTTGTTAAGAACCATGCCTTACTTCCAGGATGAAAATATAGGAGTTGTTCAGACTCGATGGGGTCATATTAATAAGGATTATTCGATTCTCACCGAACTTCAGGCTTTTGGTTTAAATGGTCACTTTGCTATCGAACAAGGAGGAAGAAATTCAACAGATCATTTCATCAATTTCAATGGTACCGGAGGTGTTTGGCGCAAGAAATGTATTGAAGATGCGGGAGGTTGGGAACATGATACACTAACCGAAGATCTCGACCTGAGTTATCGCGCACAGTTAAAAGGATGGAAATTCAAATACCTTGAGAATGTTATTGCCCCAGCTGAGCTTCCGATAACTATGTCCGCATTGAAGAGTCAACAACATCGCTGGATGAAAGGAGGAGCGGAATGTTTCATTAAAATGAGAAAACGAATTCTGACTACGAAAGGCGTTCGTTTCGGCGACCGAGTTCATGGTTTATCCCACTTATTTAACTCCAGTGTTTTCTTCTTTATACTTTGTATCTCGTTGATTAGTATGCCTGTCTTGCATATAAAAGACAGTTTTTCAGGTCTCAACTACATCTTGCAATACGGTGTTATTTTCCTTTTAAGTACAATTTTCCTCATGTTCTATTATTGGCAATCGTATCGAGATAAAGAAGGAAATAAGTTCATAGCCTTTTTAAAATTTATCATTCGTTTCTTTCAATTCCTTATTGTATCGATGGGTCTTGCACTGAATAATACCGTTGCGGTATTAGAGGGATATTTCGGAATAAAATCTTCATTCGTTCGAACTCCAAAATTCAATGTGAGTGCTAAGAGTGAATTCAAAGGGAACAAATACGACAAAAAGAAGCTTTCTATCTTGAACATCGGAGAAGGTCTACTGTTTGTACTTTTCACCTATACAACGATCAATAGAGCAATCTATGGTGATCTTGGAATGGTGCCCTTTCACCTTATGTTAGCCATTGGTTATGGAATGGTATTCTATTACTCAGTGGCAGAGATCAGAACGGCAAATAAAGCAGCTCGGGTAGCAGCATCATAACAATGAATTCTTTTTCGTGGAAAGATGTAATCAGCGGACTGGTATTTTTAATTAGTCTGGTCTTTATTCTTTGGCAACCAGATAGAAGTAATTTTATCTGGTTAATCAGTTCATATTCTCTGTCATTTCTATCGTATTTATTGCTGGTTCGATCAGATTACAAAACCGTGAAGACAGTACTTGTCATTTTGGGAATCGCTTTCTGTTTTGTCTTTAAGCCAAATCTTTCCAATGATTATTTTCGGTTTTTATGGGATGGCGAAATGCTGACGAAAGGCATCAATCCATACGAACATATTCCAGATAAGCTTATCACAAATGAGACCTTTTCCGAAAGTTCATACTATGTTGATCTGCATAGGGGAATGGGCGAACTCTCTGCCAGACATTACAGTTGTTACCCCAGTATCAATCAGCTTTATTTCTACTTACCAGCACTCACAAGTAATAACATTGGAGTCAATTTATTTGTCATGCGGATTATGATCTTATTGACTGTCCTAATGGGCATTTTTTATCTTAAAAAGATACTTCATTTACTAGGACTAGATAGTAGAAGAATTTGGATACTTGTATTAAACCCGCTTTTCATCATAGAAACATTCGGCAATGTTCATTTTGAAGCGGTAATGATGAGTTTTGTGCTGGCCGGAATTTACTTTTTGATGAAATCGAAAGACATCCTTTCCGGTTTTCTGTTAGCGACGGCAATACAAGTCAAGTTAATACCGCTGATGGTGCTCCCCTTTTTTCTAAGAATGATTGGATTAAAAAGGTCGGTTTTATTTTATAGCGCCACCTTTATTGGAACAGCATTGTTAGCCGCCCTATTCCTTCGAATCGATAATTATCTTTTATTTTCTGAGAGTCTCTCACTTTACTTCAATTCATTCGAGTTTAATTCCTTTGTTGTCTACCCCATTAGTGAGCTGGGTAAACATCTTTTCGATTGGTATGATCTAAGGATCTTCACATCTTTATTTTCACAGATTACCGTGATTTCGATTGCCATACTGGCTTTGTACGGAAAACGTAGTACCTGGGAAGAGCTATTGATAAAAATAATGTGGGGACTTGTCATTTATTTCCTACTGACTAGTACGCTGCATCCGTGGTACCTTATTACAGTTCTCACTTTATCAGTTCTTACAAGCTATACCTTTGTAGTTATCTGGACTTTCGTAGTTTTCTTTTCCTACCAGTTCTATTCCCACTTCGATTATCATGACCTGGTTTATCGCCTGATGGTAGGAAGCAGTTATCTTATAGTGCTTGGATGTGCTGTTTATGAACTTAGATACCAAAAAAGTGCTTTGCCATTCTTAAAGCTGACGGATCAACGCCAACCTGTTTCTTCTGAATAAAACTTGAACGCTACGTCGTAACGTTCGCTTACTTTCATTTCCGGTGAATACAGCTTTATCATTCCCCTATTATTAGATTTTACTTTTACGGATTCGATCAGTTTACCCGATTCTGTATCAAAAAAGTCTACCTGGTAACTGGACTTGGGAGCAACATTGTAAATTTTTATCATCCCCTTATTTTTACCAACATCCACCGGTTTTCCTTCTCCATCACTGTCGCGAGGTTTGTAAAGATATTTCTTATGATAGGGATCTGTTCCATGATACATAGCGGATAAGCATGGTAGTGAGTCTATCAGATTGTACCAGTTAAAAGACCTGTTGAGCATCCATCCAAATCCTTGTAATCCATCTGAAGATAATTGAATGTATGATTCAAGAATATCTTTTTTCTTGTAATGACGGTCATTGCTTCTATCGATTTGCTTATTGGTGAATGGCCAACGCTGAACGATATACGGTTCGTCTTTATAATTTTTAATCGATGTATAATCAACATTTTCGAAATCAATATCCTTGACAAACGCCTGGATTCCCGGTAAATATCTCTTCCAGTCTGCCATTCGCTTTTCTTGTTCTGAATTCCACCAGTCCAAACCCGCACTTCCGGTCCCCGCTGCAAACAAAAACCACGTGTCCTGCTTAAACATGAAGTCTGCACAATTATTAAAATCAACAGTTGGACGAATATCCTTATCCTCCGGCCATTGTACTTTGATAGCAACATGGTGTCCGCATTCATCCATAATAAACATCTTATTCTGATAGGATGGCATGGATATCTCACCATTTTGTATTCCTATATTTAAGTTATTGATATGTGAATAGCGAATTTTTATGTTTCGGGATCTAACGTTGCCGCCTTCTGTGTCTTGTTCGTGTGCATAGGTGTGAAAACCGATATAATCAATGGAATCATGATTCCAGATTTCCGGATCCCATAGGTCAGCACCCCAGCGCTTACCTCCTACCAATGATACGCTTCGCATATGTGAGTCCTTAAGGTCTTCCGCGATGTATTCAATATGTTCATGTACCCAATTCGTCACTGCATTGCGCATCTTCGAATTATCAATCTCTTTCCCATTTCTTTCTTCATTAGCATAATGGGATACCAGGTCAATTTCGTTCATTAATTGCCATCCAGCAACAGCAGTCGAAAAACCCCAACGTGAAACAATATATCTGAAGTAATTCTTTTGGTGATCAATTGCGGTGGCATTACTAAAATATTCGATCGGATCAGTTATACCAATACGTTCTTCATGAGCTATTGGCTCTATTGTTCTGTCATTATCGTTATAGCAATTGAATAGCCATCCCGTATTTGGAACATCATCATGGATCTTCAAAATCTGCGAGTGAATCATACTATAGATGTAATAGATCTTCTTTTCGCGACAAAGCTCATCCATTCGATCAAATCCCCACGCCTGGGCCATTCGTGGTTGATAGTTACCTAGTGCTTCCCACTCCAACTGCATAAACCAGGGTACCGCCAATATTCGCGTATAATTTCCCTGTGCATCTGCAAGGGCATTTAACGAATTTTCAACTTCATCGTATAAGACCGGCCCAGAAGGTTTATCCGCTTCAAACCAGGATATCCACGTCGCCCAGGGGACTTGTTGTCCTACACCTAAAAAACAATCTTTCGTTTTACTAAAACGCATATGTTTTTTATTCTTACCTAATTCAATGTATCCGGGGTTTGAAGAATCAGAAATATACAGATCCGTTGCAAATTCTTCAAGATCCCGACCTTTCACATTCAAGGTGAATATAATTCGGTATGCCCCCTCTTCTTCAACTGCAAACCGAACGCGAAAAGGGAAAGAGGTTGTGTCTGTTTCCCATCTATTTCGTTGGAGATTACGTTTATACTCTTCATAGTAGAACGCATCTCTCTCCTCTACCTTAATTATTGTTTCGTCCAGCTGAATCTGAAATATTTCAACAGTAATATCAATATCGTGTCGGTTAAAAGGGTTAATATGATCCTTCTCATTATTCATGAAAAAATTGGCCATTTTCCAGGTTAAGTCATTGCTGAGCTTAATACCATATTCTATTTTTTCGAATGTTTTACCTTCTTCAGCTCTGTCTTCAAGGAATAATCCGATCGTCATGTGTTCAGAACTATCCGCCAACCGCACAATACTCGGCTTGATAGGCGTATAATATTGTGCCGACGATTCATTTGTGATCGTCGCGCAAAACATAAATAATATGAGCTTAAATTGATTCATTTTTTCTTTTTGGTACTGGATCATGACCATGTCCACCCCAGGGGTGACATGATAATATTCGCTTTACTCCGAGGTATGTACCCTTTAGTGGACCCCATACGCGCAAGGCTTCCAGCATGTAGTTTGAACATGTTGGCGTATACCTGCACGATTGCGGTAGTAAAGGACTTATCACCCATTGGTAAAGCTTAACTAAGATAATTAACGGAAAAGAGATAATTGTATAAACGGCTCTCATTAACATTAAAGTTACTCGATTTTCACTATCGTTTGTGAATTCTTCGTATATTATATGTAACCAACGGACCAAAAGTGCCGTTATCTTTATACGGAATTCCAAAAATAATCATGCGAATAGTACTCTCCATATTTCTCCTGAATACAGCATTTTCATTTGCTCAATATCAAAACTGGGACAATGAGAAGATAGAAGTAAAGAAGGGGGCAGAACAACATACGATCATGCGTGCTGACGCGCTCTTTATGGAAGGCTGGTCTGATCTGAATCAAGCCCACTTCTGGCAACAAATCATGTCATTATCGCCCGACTCTTGTCTGATTAACGTTGCAAAAGACAGAACAATCGTTGCGAAAATGAGTGTTGCCGACTGGCAGAAACAGACTGATTCTGAGAAAGACGCCTATAGAGACAGTGTAAGGGTAGCAAAGGGACTAAGTGCTGACGACCGCATTTTTGTTACGACGGGCAAGAGTGATTTTTATAAGTTCGATGTTGTTTATCCGAGTATATCAAGGGGAATTGAGGCATTTGAAAACAACGGAGTTGATCCTTGGTATGCACAAGCCATACTTCTGATAGAGAGTCCTGGACAGCTGAAAAAATCACGCGCTGGTGCATATGGGCCATTTCAGTTAATGCCGGCTGTTGCCAGAAAACAAGGGCTTATCGTGAATAGATATACGGACGAACGGGCGGATTTTGACCGGAGTGCTTACGGATCATCTCAACTAATCAAAACGATTTGTATTCCGGAAGCAAGGAGAATTCTCGACGCAAAAGAAATTGAATATAACGAAACAGATTTATGGTTTAGGTTTTTCGTATTACACGTCTATCATGCAGGATCGTTAAACGTTCAAGCCGTAGTTAATAAGATAAATCCTGAGCGAGGTGATAAATCATTGATCACTGAAATGTGGCAGACAACTGCTGCCAATTTCGGTAATAACTCGCAAAATTACAGTCAGCTGGCGATCGCGTCCCAATTGATTTTACATGAGATCATCTATCACAACTGTGATTACATCCTTGATTGTGCAAGCAATTAGTCCTTATTCTTAAAATCAAGTGAAATCGAGTTCACACAATGGCGAGTGTTTTTATCCGTGAATCCTTCTCCTCTAAATACATGTCCCAGGTGTCCGCCACAATTCGAGCAAACGATTTCCGTTCTCCTGCCATCTGCATCAAGAACTTCTGAAACCGATCCGGGAATGGTATCATCGAATGAAGGCCAACCACAACCCGAATGAAATTTAGTGTCAGAATGGAATAGCGGTTGATCGCATTGCTTACAATGATAAACACCATCCTTAAAGAAGTTATCATATTCTCCTGTATAGGGTCTTTCAGTTCCTTTTTCAAGGATAACCTGCTTTTCCTTTTCGGATAATTTTCGCCAGTTCTCTTTCATCTTACAGGATCATGCCACTAATATTTCCAGCTAACTGCTCGATCATCTTATTCATCGCCTGTTTAAGGATGTTTTCCTGACCTTCTTTAGCCTTGATATATAACTTGCCACCATCATTGTCGTATTCGAATGTTGCATAATCGACTATCTCAAATAGTTTCAAGGATCCAGGCAGTTCAAATGACTCTGTATCGAAATCCTGAAGATTCAGGAATGCTGTTATACCTTTTTTTCCAAACCCTTCACAGCCTTTAGGAATAGACATTCTATTATCCGACTCTGAAGACTCTCCCATCAGACCCCCACGTCCGTAGATACCTTCTTTTTCAATCGAATACTCCATTTCTTCCGGTAATTCTCCCTGAATAAAGGTAAATACTCTCTTTCCTGAATCCGTTGCTCCAAAAAAGGTGTTTACGCTAACTGCATATTCTTCCTGATTCGCATAAACTGCCAATCCTAATTGTCCATCTCCCAATTTCGACAACAATTTTTCAGAGCCCATCAAGGAGATTAGTCCACCGTCTAGGCCTAGCATCGTATAGATTTCATCCAATGCCTCTGGCGAGTACTTTTCGTAGAAAGCCTCCATCTTTGTCAAATCAAGGTTAGCAGCTACGCCTGCCATTAATTCACCATCTCCTTTATTCAACTTCTCTATGATTCTTGAACTGGCATCAGATCTGAAAAACAGTTGACCTTTTAGTTTTTCATTAAAATGATTGTGTGTTTCTATAGTTGCTGCACCATTTTCAAACTTGACCTTGGTTTGTATATAGGAATCTTTTGCCATGGCGATTAAATCGTCCTTGGTAGCCTTGTCTAGTTTTTCAAGATCTGTATTTGAAGTTCCGTATAAGTTTTCAAGCTTCAGGGCGATCACCAAATCCGCCTCCTCCGCGAGCATTTCTTCTTCTTTTTCGTTGGTTTCTTTTCCTTCAACCTTATTAAAATTTTGCTTTACTAGCTTCTTAGCATCATAGTCCTTACCTGTAATTGTCACGATAGCAAGGTTATCTTTAACTCCAATCAGAAAATCTCCATCCTCGGCGTAATATATTTTTTTAAACTTATTTACATCGTACGATCTTCTGTTCAATTCACTCACAAGCGAATCTTGATTCTTCACATCAATGAATAAGTGAAGAGTTTCCGGACTACCGTCCTCATTGAGAGGTCCTTCTCCAACGAAATATACGGATTCACTCAAGTCGAGTACGCTTTCAATTCTGGACATCTCGCCGGAAATAAAGGCATTTAGCTTGTCGTGACTTTTGTAATCTGTTTTGTCAAGTATATCCTTCAGGTGAACACTCCCAAATGCAACCACTTGGTCGTTATCATTGATGAAAGAAGAAACATAACTAGATAAGGATCGTCCGTCTCCTTCACCCCCGTTGCAAGCTGTTAGCAAAATGGCAGTTGAAATAAATAGAATGAGTTTTCGAAGAATCATAATTGTTGTATTGAATGTTGAATAATCAAATTTACAGCTTACAAGCATATTTTATGCCATATTCCTGTATGAATTAATAAATTTGAAGATGCATCATGTCGAACCATATTATCATTGGCGCAACCTCTATATTGCCTCTGAAGATGAAGCTTCACCATTCTTTGGAAGAGAGTATAGCGAGTTTGAATTTGAGCATCGCATCTATAATTATTTAATCCATCCTCAATGGGACACGATTGGTTCTCCAACATTATTCCTTAAAATATTATACGTCGATTATGATGACGGATACGCTATCATTGAAATGATTGGTGAATGGAATGATGCTATCGAAAACGATGTTATGACCTTGAAAAGAGACTTATTAGATGACATGATCCATTATGAGATCAACAAGTTCATTTTTATTGGAGAGAATGTTCTCAACTTTCATTCCTCAGACGACTGTTATTACGAGGAAACTATCGAAGATATTGATGATGGATGGGTGGTCCTTATTAATTTTCACGAGCATGTAGAGAAAGAAATGGAACTCATTGGCGTAGATCAGTATTTCATTATGGGAGGAGCATTAGATGACTTGGAATGGAGAACATATCTGCCGCATCAGTTCTTTAATAAGGTTCAGAGCATCGTAGACGAAAGGCTTAAATAAAAAAGGTGCCTCATAGAGACACCTTTCTACATTAAGTTTAATATCGATTATTTACTGATCATGATGTTTGCCGTTCTTGCCTGATTCCCAATAAAATAATGAACGACATACACTCCATTTTCCAAGTCACTAGGAAGTGAAACTTCTTCATGATTTTCTCCTATGATCGCATCTCCTAAATGCTTATAGAAAACTGATCGCCCGTTCATATCAACCAGGTTAAAAAACATATTCCCCGGAGTCAATGTAGTGAAGTCAATTACCACAGAATGAGACGAAGGTGAATAACCCGCTTCAAAAAATTGCTGCTCCGTATGTTGTATTTCTCCCACTGCGGCAGATGAATCAAGGAAAATTGTGTGGGATGAGGTGTATATTACATCTCCCGAAGCTGTACCGTTATTGTTAGCTGAATTTGAAGCCACAAAGAAAGTGACATCTCCTACCGCTGTTGCAGGTGCATCCCAGGTCCATACCCAAGTTGTTGTTGCATTCGTGTTACTTGTCACTGTATGCGAAACATATTGGCGACTACCATTCACATAATCCTGAGTGCCTCCTATTCCCTGACCATTCAGTGTTCCAGCCATAGTAGCGGTATTATCCAAAACGGTAGATGAGAATCCTTTCTTAGCAGGGTCTGAAGTCTTCTGAAGGGAAACATTATAGGTGGTTCCTGGTAAATACGTAGTTACCGGATTAAACCCTTCCATTACCTGGAAAACGTGTTCTCCAATACCTGACTGAACAGTTCCCGCGTGACAAAAGGTACAGTTTTGTTCTCCCGGCGCTCCAGTATAAGGAGCAATACCACCGGCACTCCAGAAATGAGATTCTTTATCGTAATCTGAGTAACTGCTATCCGGAGAATTTTTAAACGCCAGAAATCCAATAGAGATGACTGTTAGTCCAAGTACAAAGTAGTTTTTCTTCATGTGTAGTTTATTTTGAGTTTTAAATTTACTAATTATCTAATTTTCCTTGAATTACCCAACAATTGATTTTCTGAATGAGTGAATCAGCAAGCTGGTTTCCGTTCAGTGGCATTGGTGTAACTCCGGTTTCATGTCTAATAACGGATAATATCAAATTAGCGTTGGCTGCAATATCGTCGTAATTGGCAAACTCATATGGCGTTGACGTATTTGCGTCATGACAACCACTTGTCGCACAGTTGACATCTATAATTGGTTTAACATCATTCGCGAAACTTATTGGGTCGGGACAATCTGCTGCAGCAAACTCTGTTTTATCTTTAGAGCAAGAAACAGTTAATATCATCAAAATTGAAAATAAAAATACCTGTGTTCTAATCATTTTCTGGTGAATAGAGGTATGAAAGTAAACCAAGCTAAAGCAGGAAACGATAGCATTGGCATGACAAATCCTTTATAAAAATCTACCATCAGTTGAGCATCTTCATTTTCAAATTGAGGATCATTCGCGTTTAACAGGTAAAAAACAAGTCCGATCGAAAGCATACTAATTATAAAATTGACGCTTACTTCAGCAAATCGATCATTTTTAATCAATTGTTTTATACCGTATCGAATGACCACTGCGAGCATGGAAAATCCGAAACAACCGGCTAAAATAGTTTTTAGATTGACGGCTTCTGAAAAATCGACTATCATCGAATAATAAAAACTTGAGTATATGTAACAGGCCAATGTCGAAGCCAGCCCTGCCACTAATCCAAGGAAGAATGAGTTTTTAAACATAATTGCTATTTGCTTACTGGAATCGTATAGTTGACCTTCATAACATCAGGAACATTTGGACTTGGTTTCCCCACATCGAACTGAAGTCTTTTTACATAAAACTTGCCAGTCAGTTTAAGTCCGTCTCCGCTTTCCTCGACATTCATCGGAACTTTATACTCCTTAGTTGTTCCTTTGATCTTCAAATCTCCTAGAACATGATACGTTCCCTTGTATAACCATATTTTCTTAGACTTAAAGGTGATATATGGATGGTTTGCTTCATCAAACCACTCTGATGTCATTGCTTTTTTGTTTTTCATCCCATTACCAGTTGAAATCGATGAGACCTTAACTTTAAGGTCTACCTTTGAGTTGGTTAGGTCGTCTTTATCAAATTCTATATAACCACTCAGAGAGGTAAATGTACCCGATGGATCTTTACTTTTAAAAGCGATCTCATACCCTTTGTCTACAGAGTACTTTGGAGGGGTCGATAGAACCCCGGCTGACGTCAATAAAATTAGCAATGTTAATAATGGATAAATCCTTCTACTCATAATTCATTCTTTTTTATTCCCACATGAATTTCCTTCCAATACAAAAACCGATCCTAAACTGTCCTTTCATCCAGTCCGAATAAGTCCCTGTAATATACTGGACGTCTCCAAACCCTCTTGAGTTGGTTAGGTTGATCTTAAAATTATGACCAAATGTTGACCACTCAAAAGCAATCCCTAAACCATTTTCATTGTCAGGTCTGGTAAGATCGTCGCTATCTTCTAAAACATAATAATATTCTGTGATAAATCCTAATCGCTCAGTTACACCAATTCTGACAGCAGCGCCAAGTGCAAACATGGTATTTTCGTCATTGATATCTACATAGTTTCTATGAACCATTGTTGGGGCCAACATAAAACTCACGCGTTTACCGAATTTCTTGGCTATGTTCAATTGAGCTGAATATGCCAATCGATGTTGAAATTCCGGAAAGTTTGAAACGCTTGCAATATTCTCACTAGCCTTCATATAGCTAAGGAATGAACTTCCTATTACAGCCATAGATATAGGCATTGCACCCTTTTCCTGGGTTAATATTCGATATTTAACAAATCCGTCGATCAATGATCTGTAGGGAGCCCCTGTTCCTTTGCTTCTGCCCAATCCGATCATCAAATCGTCGGTTATTCCATATTCAAAAGCAATGCGAATATCAGCAGCGTTATCCAAGCCAAACATTGTCTGAATGCCACCTGCATCACCCGCTAAATCTCCAAATCGATGTTCAATCCTAAACTCCAGTATCTTCTTTCCAAGTGTCTCAACCGAATGACCATTAATCACTCTTGTCGTATTAAAAGTCTCCCCTCTTAGATCAGTATCCTCTTCCATATACTCATCACCTAAAAATTCTTCTTCAAAGAATTCGGTCGAGTCAGTTGGAGTTTCCACTTGAGCAAACAAACAATTAAAGGTCAGAGCAGCTAATAGATTTAATGTAAGCAGAATAGTCTTTTTCATAGTATCAATTAATTCAGTATGCAATTTACGAATTTTAATTCGATACAATAATGAAGGTAAAATTGCTCTGAACTACTTCTGTTTTCAAGTCTTTCGCACGCTTTATTTATGTATATTTATCAGGCAATTTGATAACATATTATTGCACAGGAATTTATCCCCTGATGTCATCATTATTGCATCTTGATGTTGTTAAATAAATGACAAAACGAGAGTTAAGAACATATTATCTTGATAAACGCAAAGCGCTTTCACCTGGAGAGTTGGAAGCTGCTTCTGAACGAATCTGCCACAATCTATTCAGTAATTTTCAACTCGAAGAGAAAAAGATCAGTTTATTTCTTCCGATCGAAAGTAAACGTGAAATAAACACTTATAAGATCCTGGAGAAAGCTATTTCTTTTGATGCTCATGTCGCTATTCCAAAGACAAATCTGGATACCCTGGAAATGAAGCATTTCCTATTTGAGTCAATCGATCAATTGGAAACAAGCTCATATGGCATTCCTGAACCTAAAAAAGGGAAAGTAATTGCAGCGGAACATTTTGATTTTGTCTTTGTTCCATTACTTGTAATGGATGTGAATGGAAATCGCGTTGGGTATGGCAAAGGAATCTATGATCGATTTCTGAAAAAATGCTCGCCCAGATGTAGATTAATAGGATTAAGTCATTTTGATGAACTGGTTGATTCTATTGAAGAAATTCACAAAGATGATATCGCGCTACACGCTTGTATAACCCCCAATATGATTCATCGTTTTGAATAAGAATCACCAAGGGAAGTTTCATCTAATGGCTATCTTGATAATTCCGGCATTGTTCGTCAGTTTTTTCCTTTCGTCCAGTTGGTATATCCCAATTATTGTTAGTGCAATAATGGCCATTGTTGGCTACATCGTTTTTCGTCTTTTATAACCATTTAGCGGGTTTTACGTATCTTAAAACGTCATGTGGCGTCTGCTACTCATAGTCGTTTGGATTCTTTCGTCCTCCATCTTATTGGAGAACAAGGTACGACCCGTTTTCGGGGTCCGTGTCTCGATTGGAACCAATTCAACTATTAATACTTATGCTTGTTTTATAGATAATGGTCGAGTAATTACCCAAAAACGATTCTTTGATGAGCAATCATTTATCAAAATTGTAAGCGGGCATTGGCCCAGCATTTATAACCCTAAGCGCATTAACTACTTCGAAGTAAACAACATCGGATGCGGCGTTGTAAAAGATTCCATTACGTTAAAAGATATTCCTTATTGCGAGCCTTTCAAAACGCTTTGGAAGATCCGGTTTGCCAAGTATCCATTTAGGGGAAACGGTGATATTGGCTGGAGTAAAAAACTGCACAAACCATCGTTAAATCAGGAGAAGTACTTGTATGATCGATACGGAGTTAGGTCCGTTGATGCTAATTTTTTTGTTGACACAAGCTTTTGGATGTTGCTTAAAGATGTTCAGGATTCTTCATGGATCAGAAATTATGAGAATCTCAATTAACCATTGACGGTTAATTAATTTCGTTAATTCCTTTTTATATCATCGAAATCTACACTAAGTTTACATAATAATTTAAAATTCAAAGTATGAAAAAGATCTACATTAATCTATTTGCACTTGGCTTTGCTACTCTAATCAGTGGTGGACTAATGGCACAAACTGACGCTGACCTAAACCCTACACAGCTTACTCAGGATGAGAAGGCTGCTATAGTAAACAGTACTCAGACACTACAAAGTGGAAATGCTAAAATGGCATGTCCTCAAACTGATACGCTTGGAACACCATTATTATCTGGAAACGGTCACGCAGGAAACATGTTCGATGTAATAATTGGACCTGCAGACATTACCGTTAAAACATTTTGGGTTTCACATGATTCAACTGATCAGGTAAGTATCTATTATAAAAACGGAACATTCGTAGGAAATGAATCAAATGCCGCAGCTTGGACATTCCTTGCTTCTGGAATGGTACCTGGTAACGGAGATGGTTTGGTTGGTGTAATTCCAGTGGATATTGCACTTACACTAACAGCTGGTCAAACATATGCTTTTTATGTTACTGACGAGAATCAAACAAACTTCAATTACACAAATGGTACTGCCGTTGGTTCAACTGCTGCGTCTAATTCTGACCTTGCAATTCTTGAAGGAAACGGCGGAGGATTCTTTGATGTAACGTTTACACCTCGTGTATTCAATGGAGTAATCGAATACTGTGTTGAAACAGGTGGAATTGACGGTATTACTGCTGAAGACTTGAATGTATATCCAAATCCGGCTAGTACGGAATTGAATATCGATTTATCTTCTCTTCCAATCAGCAATTCATCTGTTGCAATTTACAACGTTCTAGGAGAGCTTGTAGTGCATAATAGCAACTTGTCTGTTACTTCGAATAACATTCTTGACATCTCTAATCTTGATGCTGGAGTTTACTTGGTAACAATTAATGCAGACGGGAAAGAACTTTCAACTAAAATCTTAGTTGATTAATTCTAGCTTTTTATTATTTCAAATGCCCGCACTTTGTGCGGGCATTTTTATTTCAACGTTTTGTTTTATTATATTCCACAAAGTTTCGAATTCTGAATAATGAAGCAGCTAAAAACAATGTTGTTACAACTTCTGTTAAAACTACCACATTCGATGCTTACGTAGAATCGAACGAGGTGGACAAAATAGATCTTGTGAAGATTGATACAGAAGGAACTGAGCATCTTATTCTCAGCCATGCCGAAGTCGTCCTAAGCAAGCTAAAACCAATTATCATTTGTGAAACACTGTTCAACACCAACGAAGACAAATTGCAACAGATCTTTGAGCGTCACGGTTACGAATTTTATAACCATACTCCTAAAGGCCTGATGCAGGTAGAAACCATCACCAGAGAGAAAGACAATGGCATTCGAAATTGTTTTTTTGTGCATCCCGAGAAAAGATCCTTAATTGAGGAATTCGTTATTGACTAATACTTGCATAATATAGATTTGTCCACAAAGACATTATTCAATAACTTAGCGCGTCTTTTGACAGAAGAAATCTCAGGCAAACCAATGAGTAAATTTATTAAATGGTTCTCGTACACAGTAATCTGTTTGTTCATTCTTTCAATTTTCGGTTGGATGGTTCATCATATTACTGTCGGTGACAAGAGTTTCGGCTTTTTAAATTCTCCGGTAAAGTCTTTATATACCTTCCCGGATCTCTTTTCTCAATCAGTTGAAGAAGTTAGTAGCTACCCGCAAACTTTTATTAAAACGCCCGAAAACTTTGAATCCATCAATCAACTCGATACCAGCGTTACGATGCTCGCAACTTATTCAGATACAGCGGGTGGTCGTATAGTAGCACTTATCGATCTTAAGTCAGGGAATACTAATCATTCATGGGAGATTGATAATCCCTTTGAAGATCACGCCCGAATCTGGAATCCGATAGTATTGGAAGACAAGTCATTAATTTACGCTTTTGAGTGTATGACCGGCCTTCGCCGGATTGATGCGAAAGGTAAGCTAATATGGAAACAAGATAGTGTCTGGAATCACCATTCGATGGAATTGGGAAGTGATGGAAATATTTGGATCTGTGGCTTCCAACCAACCTATGAAGCTACAGGTATGCATACATTGGATGGAGACACTGTGTACTATATGGATAATTTTATTTCAAAAATCGATATAAAATCGGGTAAGGTATTATATCACGAGTCTATAACAGATATACTCAAGGAAAATGGGTTGATCAACTATCTCATGAAATCCTCCGTGATAAGTGATCCAATACACATTAATGATATTCAACCGGCTTTAAAAACAACTGAATACTATGCAGAAGGAGATCTGTTCATCAGCGCTCGCAATCTGTCTTTTATTATGCATTTCCGTCCGTCCACTAATGAGGTAATAGAAGTAATAGAAGGTCCGTTTGCATGTCAACATGATGTAGATTTTTACAATGACTCAGTATTGGTATTCTTTAATAATAATGCATATCCGCTATGGACGGAATCATCAAAAGAAAAACCTAAAAATTCAGCTTACATGAATAACGCAGGTGATTTCTATTCAAATGTCGTTTCTTACAATCTATCGTCTAAAAGATTTGGTTTAATAGGTGAGGAAGTCTTCCGAGAAAATAAGATCTTTACAAAGACAGAAGGCCGGGTTCAGTTTTTGGATTCGAATACGTATTTCATCGAAGAACAGAATTCAGGTGTTCTATGGATTATTAGAGGAGATGAGGTAATCTATAAGGACGTATTAAAATCGAAAATCCCGGGATATCATCATTTACCTAACTGGAATCGAATAATGAATTAATATGAACTATCTCTTTTACATAGGTCCTGGACTGGGAATAGGTACAATCATTTTAATGTTTGTCATTGGTGGAATCGTATTATTCTCATTTGGATATATCCTTTGGCTAAAGCTCAAGAAGTACTTTAAAAAGAATAAATGATCGCTTATTATTCGATCCTTTTCATTAGTACCACATTCCTTTCCCTTGTAATCAAATGGGGACGTCGCTGGTTCTATGAAGTCGCGGAGAACAGCGTTGGTCTTCTTAACGATCTATTATCTAAAGCCGATGAGGACATCAAAGTTAAGGAGGTCAGCAAGGGAACTTCAGGACTACTACGCTCCCTGGGTAAGGTAATCTTGTTAATTAGTATAGCGGTTATTGCTGGTTTAGTACCAGTATTAATACACATCTACATTTTCAACGCAGATTACAGTGATGTAGCTCTCACCGGCTGGCTCTCCATTCTGGTTATTTCAGTTGCAGCAACCATAATCTATTTCGTTCCGATTAATCCAACCAGATCTGAATACTCTGAAATGTCACAGCTTCTGCATCGAATGATCCTGAACAATTATTATCTGGGACAACGATTATTCAAGCGTGAGCTCAGGAAGATTAAGAAAAAGGGGATAAAAACACGCCCTGACTTTGTTGTTGTGAGCGGTTTAGCACGTGCCGGTACGACCAGTTTAATGAATGATCTGGCTAAGAATAAACAATTGGTGTCTCTAAGCTATGCTTCCATGCCATTTTTACTGAGTCCGAATCTTTGGAAACGATTTTATAATCCGAAGAAGCAAAAGCTAAAGGAACGTAGTCACAAAGATGGGATCATGATCGGGCTCAATTCAAACGAAGCCCTGGAGGAGTATTTTTTTAAAGTTAAACTGGATGATTCCTTTATTCAAGAAGATGCTTTGGTGCTCCATGATATCGATGAGGATGTATATAATGATTACCTGAATTATCAACGAGTTATCTGCAATGATTCGGATAAACTATATCTGGCAAAGAATAATAATTTTCTATTGCGTTATCAATCCATCCGAAATCATAATTCCGACTTTAAATTTCTTTTGTTATTCCGTGATCCATTAACTCACGCCGCTTCTTTGCTGGAGAAGCACTTGGAATACTTGGAGTCGCAAGAACAGGATCCGTTCATTCTGGAGTATATGAATTGGCTGGGACACCACGAGTTTGGTAAAGGCCATAAGGTATTTGAATTTAATAGTGAATTTAGTGCAAGTGATAGTCCAGATACTCTCGACTACTGGTTGCAGGTGTGGATCAATTACTATTCCTATGCACTTAGCATAGAAGATTCGAATACCCTTTTTATCAATTACGACGATTATTGTTCAAAGCCGAATGAGGTAATTCAGGAAGTAAGTGATTTGATTGCTACCGACGTTGATGATAACGAAAGAAAGCCTTATCGAAATAATAGAAGCGTTTCACATTCTTATAATGCAGGCTTACTAAATAGTGCGACAGAAATCTTTGAATCGCTTAAAAAGAAATGATCTGTTTTTCAATGTAGTTATAACAAAAAACCCCGGCCTATTGCTGGATCGGGTTCTAAAAGTGGCGTCGTCCCGATGATAATCGGGATACACTCCCAACCTCCCTTATGCAGTACCAGAGCAAGCGTAGCTTGCGAAGACCGAGAGCCGGCGAAGGTTGTTCGCCCAGTGATCGAGAGAATGGTACACCCCTTTGAGGGTTCAATAGCATACATAAAAAAAGCCCCCACTATTACTAGTGAGGACTCTTAAAAGTGGCGTCGTCCCGATGACAATCGGGATACGCTCCCAACCTCCCTTCTGCAGTACCAGAGCAAGCGTAGCTTGCGAAGACCGAGAGCCGGCGAAGGTTGTTCGCCGAGTGCTCGAGAAAATGGTACACCCTTTTGAGGGTTCAATAGCATACATAAAAAAGCCCCCACTATTACTAGTGAGGGCTCTTAAAAGTGGCGTCGACTTACTCTCCCACCCTCAAAAGGGCAGTACCATCAGCGCGGGCAGGCTTAACTTCTCTGTTCGGAATGGGAAGAGGTGGACCTTGCCGCTAT
>JASBTZ010000016.1 GCA_030148165.1 Bacteroidota bacterium | reverse complement strand
ATTATATGATAAAAATTCTAAATGAATCAAAAATGTATTCAACTATGGTTATTAAGCTTCAGTAATTTCCCTCCTCTTCCCTTCAGATCGGATCTTCATGGGCTAAATACCTTCCCGCTCCACGTTTTTTAATCTTTCTCTCCAATTTCATTGCCTCTGATCTATCCCGGCATTCTTTACTCCAGATTAAATTCCAGGGTACTCCTGAACGTGTATAATGCTCCAATCCCCGATTGTGACGATAAAGCCGATGTTCGAGGTCCTGTGTTTGACCAACGTAGTACTTTTTCTTACCGGCGCTATATAGTGTCCGGACGAAATTAGACAACTTTTCCCAATCGATATAAAAAATGCAGCTTGAGTTTATTGGGTAGCATTGACTATTTGCATCGCAAAAATGCGTTTTCATTAACGGCTTTGATTTTGGAGTGAGTATTTTTGGAAAAAGGCTGTATTTCTTAATTTTTGAGCATACCACTGCCTTGCTTTTGGGAACTTTTAATGTACTTTATTTTTCAGGCAGCCTTTTTCGAAAGATTTTCAACCTGGTCAGCCACACAATATTTGCCTAACCAGTGGATGTTGTATGCTAACACACTTAATGCAGCATACCGCTTGAAGTTTTTCATTCCTTTATCCGGGCATCTATTAAGCCCATTGTGCTCCAACTGGTTTATATTGGACTCGACAGCTGAATGGGCATATCTGAGTTTTCTGAACTCTTTGCTGTGTTCAATCTCGGTTTCCTCCTTACTGCGTTTACCCCTTTTAGGCATTACAGGCATCGGGATTATTTTTGACAATTTTTCTTTGTTGTCTTTACTGTAAAACCCTTTATCCAGACTCAATGAATGGATCCGATCGGGGAATTTACGCGCTAATTGGTCTGCTAAATCAACGCTCAACAATGAATCTGAACTTCGTTCAATGATCTGGTGGTGAACTATAAAATGGAACTGATCGGAGGCAATCAGCATATTGTGGCCCAGTTCTACCGGCTTATGACTCTTACCCTTGGTAATCCATTCGGTATGCATTTCGAAAATGGAATAAAGCTTTTCATCCGGTGATATCACCTCTCCGCGTAATATGCGACGTTCCACCAGATCAATATGCTTTCGTAGCATCTCCAGATAATACTCCAATTCCAGAAGTTTTGACAGCATCTCTATAGAATGTCCGGAATTTATCCTTTCAATAAAACTTACAACCTTCTTTTCCAACTTCCTGCACCAGTTTAAATAATTGGTGGTGACTTGCTGCTTATGCTCGTGTTTTATTCGTGAACGATTAACTCTTGAGCTCACTCTGAAGATAGTTTTAATTTCCTTTCGCCACATAGCCGATTTCCTCCATCCATGATAAGCATAATTTTTACTGATCCATTGACAGATGTCAATACATTTACGAGCAGAGTCCCACAATAAGTTCAAATCAGTGGGGAAGTGAACATTTGCTTCAAGCACAAAGGTGTCGGCCTTTATGTGTAGCTTTTCGTCCTCTTTTTTTTTAAAAGTTTATGACCATGGGCAATAACCAAATCATTAATCTGATCAATGGTTTCCTGGTCCAGAAGACCTACATTATCCTTAATTGTTGTAAGACCATATTCCCGGCCTTTACCTGAATAGGTTTCAATACCCATTATCGTACGCATCAGACGGTCTACATTAGCCAGGTAATGCAACCTGTCATAATTGGCATTGAGCCCCTGACGCATAACACCCAAGACTAATATTTCCCAAAGTCCCATTCCTTTGCGGCCACGCTTATCTAATTTTTCCTTTTTGGGGTTGATTCGCTCTGAAAGAATTGAGAATACTTGTTTATTAAGTTCCTCATTAACAAAAATAAACTGAAGACCCGCTAACAATTTTGGTGATTCATCCCTGCAGTTAGTCGGAATCACCGCATCGGCAATTGGAACCGTAAGTAAATCCGGATTTTTCTCGAAAATAGTACGCATTTTTTGTCGAATGTTTTATTTGTAAATCTTATCAAACTCCCTGTAAATATAGGGCTTGAAGCTATTTAATCATAGCGGATGACTTACAGTTTTTCAACAATATTGAACAGGTTATAAACGATATAAATGCTGATTATTAGACACTTAGGTTTTTCGACCAGGCACTATATAAGATGTATACGTACATAATGGAAAAAGCCTTGCACAGGCAAGGCTTTTGTCGGGGTGGCAGGATTCGAACCTGCGACCTTCACGCCCCAGGCGTGACGCGATAACCGGCCCCGAAAATACTAATTTACAACAGTGACTCCTTCAGGGCTCGAACCTGAAACCTGCTGCTTAGAAGGCAGCTGCTCTATCCAGTTGAGCTAAGAAGGCTAAATCATCAACAAAAATCCGAAAAAATGCAGATGTGAGGTGAGCTATTTTTTGATGAAGAGGAATAGGTTCTTAATGGGTACATGAAGCGTATATCGGGGTCAGAGACTTTCCGTTCCAACTGTTAACTGAATTTATATTCATTGCGCTTGAACTCCAATATCCGTCAAATACCTTCCCGCTCCACGTTTTTTAATTTTCTGGCAATATGGATTGATATTTAGTTCTGTTAATCATGTTTTAAGTGTTACGACCCTTTTCTTACAATCGCGGATACAAGAATTAGATTTAATTGTTTCTTCTTTACTTTTGTCTACAATATGTCTAAATGTTACTGCCTGATAATCAGGATTATACTTTACGACTTTACTTAGACTCTATTACCAATTCTAAGTTATCTCTTTATGATGTTCGATTTACAAACCGCGAAAACTTGATATTTTGCAGCTAGATTTATGCAACTTTTGCACAGTTCCAAATTCTTAAATAAATCATTTGCACAT
>JASBTZ010000007.1 GCA_030148165.1 Bacteroidota bacterium | reverse complement strand
AGCGTTCATCCTGAGCCAGGATCAAACTCTCCGTTGTATAAAACTTTGAATTTTTGTCTAGGACTCGCTTGGATTTTAATTCTTCTTTACGCTGTTTCCTTATTTCTCAATCTTTCAAAGAACTCTCTTGTTACTCCTCAGTATCCGTAAACACCAAAAAATAAATCCCGCATCTCAACCGATTTGGGTCGGCAAAGATATACAAGGTTTTTGTTCTGACAACTCTTTTGGAAAAAAATTCCAAACACCCTCTCAAAAAATATCCCACTTTACGTTTAAAGCGGGGGGCAAAGATATGTAACTATTCCAATATAACAATGGCTTTCAACAAACTTTTTTTGAAAAAAATCGACGAATAAAATTGTACAGAATATGAAGCTATAATTCCTGGGTACGAAGCTTCTTTAACATCTCCAACTTTGAAAGATCAGGTGATGGATGAATACGGATTGCCTTCTCCAATGGAAGCGTTACCAGATCGTCACCTTTTGAGCCTATCATGATGTTGGATTCATCCTTCAGTATTAGGTCCACAGCATACGACCCCATACGCGTAGCAAGCATTCTGTCAAAAGCAGAAGGATTCCCACCACGCTGAATATGACCTAAAACTGAGTGGCGCAAAGTGTACCCCTCCAAATAGGGCGCAACCTTTTCCATGATTTCCTTAGCTCCACCACCGTCATCTCCTTCCGCTACAATGACCATGGAACTTCTCTTACCTTTATTTTGCTCCTTAAGATCTGATGCGAGTTTTTCAATGTCCGTTAGTTCCTCAGGAATCAAAACATTCTCCGCACCTGATGCAATGGCTGAATTCAAGGCAATAAATCCAGCTGCACGACCCATCACTTCCACAAAGAATATTCGATGGTGACTGCCTGCTGTATCGCGAATCTTATCAACTGCTTCGATCACCGTATTCAACGCTGTGTCATATCCAATAGTATGATCTGTACCATATATGTCGTTATCAATAGTGCCAGGAATACCAATGACTGGAATATCCATTTCTGCTGAAAGGATGTTTGCCCCCGTAAATGTTCCATCACCACCAATGCAAATAAAGGCATCAACACCATGTGATTTCAAATTTTTAATCGCCTGTTGACGACCTTCTTTTGTTTTGAACTCTTCACTTCGCGCTGTTCCTAAAACTGTCCCACCCCGATGGATAATATTATCTACGTCTGCATACTTGAAATAGATTGTGTTATTATTCATCAAACCATCATAGCCATCGTAAAATCCAATAGGTGTCAAACCGTAATGTAAAGCAGTCTTAACTATCGCTCTTACACAGGCATTCATACCGGGTGCATCTCCTCCTGAAGTAATTAGTGCAATCTTTTTCATCACACTAAATGTACATAAAGAAATGTTTTCCTGATATATTTATGGAATAAGTGCAATTCAATCATCTATAATAACAAGTGCTGCTGAATAGGAATAAATACGGATCATTTACTGATGCTGAGCTGATTCATTCATATAAGGAACGACAACGCAACGGCATTGTCGGAGAATTATATCAAAGGTATGGTCATCTGGTAATGGGTACTGCCATGAAATACTTAAAGAATGTTCACGAAGCTGAGGATCTTACCATGGATGTCTTTGAAAATCTGGGTAAGAAGATTGCGAAACATGAGATCAAACATTTTAAATCATGGTTATACATGGTTTGTCGAAATGAGTGTCTGATGCGCTTGAGAAAGAAAGGACCGGTTACACAAGAAATTGAAGACCGATTAACGAGCAATGAAACGACTGAAAATGCATCTGTTAAAGAAGAGCAATTAAGCAGACTTGAAACGGCAATTGAAGATCTCAAAGATTTGCAGAGAATGTGCATTAAGTACTTCTATCTGGATCAAAAAAGTTATCAGGAAATTGCCGCAGAATTGAATATCAGTATAAAGAAAGTAAAAAGTGCAATCCAGAATGGAAAGCGCAATTTGAAAATTATGATGGAGGGTAGCCATGAAAAATAATTGGATAAATAGAATTTTCAGGCCCGAAAGGAACTTGTCACGAAAAGATTTGGAGCGATATGGAGCAGCGACTGATAATGCGGATCGAAATGATATCGAAATGCAGTCAAGCTACAACGAATTTGACAGTGATGCTCTTGAAGGGTGGGAAAAACTAAACTATGACACAAAGGTCATGAAGCGACTAGACAAGAAGTTTAATCCCTCGGGTAGTGGATTCATCATTGTATCAGGTGTTCTGGTTGTCGGTGTAATTTTCGCGGGATATATGCTATTTGGTAATCATCCAGAAGAAACAACGAATCAAGAACAAAATGACAACCAGGTTCTGCTTTCACTGGAAGAAGGACAGGAAATGCAGTTCGACGAATCAGATCTTGTATTACCTCAGCAAATAGAAGATATGTCAATTGCTCCGCTGGAAGAACAAATCAAGGCTGAAACAATTAAAAACGATTTTCAAGAGAAAAAATCCGATCCGGATTTAATTCCTATTGAACTCACAATAGAGGATCTGCCTATTCTGGACATTGAAATCGAACCCGAAGTGTTAGAACCTGTGCGAGAGCACTTCTACGCAAAGGAGGTGTATCTGCATGATCTGAAGTTGGTAGATTACAGAAAGTATCGATCTAATCCAACAGTTAAAACAAAACAGATCATATTAACGGGTACACCAGCCAATAAGGAAAATCAACATGCAGAAGAATTTGATCAGACGGTTCGTGAGCTTGACGTTCCTTATGTGGAATACCTTGATAAGACCATGCGTTACTTCAGCAGGAACTCTTACAAAAGAGCATTAGCCAGATTTGAAACGATTCTTGCAACGTATAAGGATGACATCAATGCGAATTTCTATGGCGGATTGTGCCTCTTTAACTTAAAAGAATACGACCGTGCACAAAAGCTATTCGAGACCTGTATAAATGGAAAGTACTCTAATTTCGATGAAGAGGCCTTATGGTTAATTGCCCAATGTCATGAAAAAAAGGGTAACACCGTTAAGGCTAACGAAATCTATAAAAAGGTTGCCGAACAAAATGGTTTTTATTCGGCACAGGCAAAAGAAAAATTAAAATAGTGTATCTTCATATGTGACAGGCGAGTTTTAATTCGTTATGTAAGTGAATTCGCGTCACATGAAGAGTTTTAAGTTAATTTGTGTCCTTCTTTTTATACTGACTATTTCCATCAGTAATCAACGTAATCGTTCTCAGAATAAAGATTACCAAGTATTTTATGATGTCCTTCATGAAAAAGAGGGATTGATTGATTTGCACACCGACAAGGACAGTATTGAAATCTATTTTAATCAATTGGAAGCTGAACTCGATCAAGCATTCACGCTTCAAGAAAACTTCAAATTATACAGCAGTACCCTTCGCAAATTAAAATGCGGTCACACTCAGATCTATCCAAATCGCAAAGTATTTAACGAAATGCTCGCGGAAAGGAACTCGTTACCAATCGATTATTATCTGGAAGGAAAGAAATTATTATTCAATCAACTTGACCCAAGGGATTATCCTACTTCTTTTGCTTCGAATTTTAACAGAAATCAAATCCTTGGAATACCTGACAAAAGCGAAATCATCGAAATCAATCATCGATCAGTAGATGAGATGATGCAATTGATCGGTAACTATATTTCTTCTGATGAAGATCAAATCGGATTTAAATATCATCAGGCGAGTCATCTTTTTGAATTCTACCGACACCTATCGGATCCCTTTTCTAATGACACGATTCCGGTCAAGTATCTTAAACGAAATGATACGATTGAAATAAACCTGATTAGAGGATCCGCTCCGGTTCATACGATGAATAAACGAATTGCCGATTATACAGTTAAACTAAGTTCTTTCGAAACGGAATACGGTGAATTTAAGATCATCAGATCAAAATATGGGTACTTCCGATTTCATTCATTTGTTGCTTGCGGCGGTCCTTCGTACCGTGATTTTCTTGAACGCTCCTTTAAGAGTATGAAGGATAAAAACATCGACAAGCTGGTCATCGACGTACGTGGCAACACTGGTGGGGTCATGCAATACGAATTCATGAGCTATTTTTTAGGGGCGGACGTCAACCTGGGTCGTTACGTCGTTGAAAAACCTACGTTCAAAACGAAAAACAAATACATCAAGAAGTTAGGGTTCGATTATATCCGACATTGGCAAATGAGTAGAAAGCAACGATATATGTCTCGCCGGGGATTATTTAATGATGGTGTGATCAAGACCAAAGCCAAGGACAGCACATTGATTTTCAAAGGAGATGTAATAGTTGTAACCGACGAAGGAACTTTCTCATCTGCATCCATGCTGGCATGTCACTTAAAATCTCTTGTAAATGCCAAAATTATCGGGCGACCGGCTGGTGGTAGTTTTTATAAAGGAAATTCTGGAACGCTTGAGGTAACATTACCTAAATCCGGCTTTGTTTTATTTGTAAACCCAAACACTTATTATTCTCAACTTAAGCAAAGTGACGATCCATTTAAAATCAAAGAACCGGATCTTTACTTGGATCCACAGATTCTAAATGATCGTAAGCTGGATGCTTATTACTTCAAAAAAGCAACGCAACTATTTAAAGAGAAATAATTAGCTTTAAGGAACTAAAGAACCGCGAATGAAAATTATTTATCTAACGCTGATTGGGCTTATAATCGTATCCTGTTCCGCAAAACAAGAAGTTCAAGAAGTAATTAAGAAGGAATTGATTCCGGCTGATATTCCAGAATTAGATGATTTCGAATACGACACATTGAGTGGGCTATATAAAGGAGATTTTGGCGGGAGCGAAATTCGAATCATTTTGAATTATGTGAGTGGCAGTAATGCTATCGGATACAATATTCACAAGGGTCTTCAGCGTAATCTTAATGGTTCCGTTGAAAGGAATGGCGATACGATCCATATGCAACTCAGTGAGCCAGGCGACCATGAGTTTGATGGTGTATTTGAACTAACCTTCAACGGAATCGATGATCATCCAACAGGTTCGTGGGTACCAATTAATTCAGTTTCGCTGCAGAAAAAGTCCTTCGAATTAGAACGTGTGGTTCGAAAGGAATTAAAGGAAGATGTATTTTCACTGAGTGAATTTATATTATGGGATATCTTCTATGATTCGATTGGATCGTATAATTTCGAAGAAGACGGCTTGTGTACATTCGAATATTATCCATCTGATATTGACGAAAAAGGTTTAAACCAAAAGGTTGAAATAAACGGAAGTTGGAGCATCATCGACGAGAAGTCACTCAAGATTGAATGGCAGCCAAATAAAATCTTCAGAAATAGAGAGCTCGTGCTGAACTATGAAAGAGGTGAATATGACGAGCCTTTCCTGGTAGATGGAGATCGAACGCTTCACATGATGTATTATTAGACTATGCCACGAAGTAGGTTAACGCTTGATAAATTCGCGAACACATTTGCGTTTATCCTCATCGCGTATGCTTCTTATTTATTAATCCTTTTATCGCTGCCATATATTCATTTTAAGAGCGGCGTAGAATTTCTTGCCACGAAACAATTGATCTATCATATTGATGAATGGCGAATATCATTTTACATTCATGTATTCGCTAGTCCACTAGTGATTGTAACAGGACTATTTCAGTTTAACCGATGGATCATGCGTAAAAGTCCTCGGTTTCATAAAGTCTGTGGCTACATTTATATCATCAATGTATTATTGATCACAGGACCTGCCGCTCTCATCATGTCCTTTTATGCAAATGGAGGTAGAGTTGCACAAACCAGCTTCGTATTACTTTCATTCTCCTGGATCATTTGTACATTTCTCGCCTTTTATTTCATTCGCAAGAAAAACTTCAAGCAACATGTAAACTGGATGCTCAGAAGTTATGCGCTGACATTATCAGCTGTGACACTGCGTTTTTACGCTTATTTATTTGATGTGTTCGAGGTGAATATCGGACCCATTGCGACCTACACCCTGTTGGCTTATATCAGTTGGATTCCGAATCTGTTTTTCGCACAGGTATTGATAAGACTGAAATACCCGGAATACTTATTGAAATACAAATTGGCTACTTAGAGGCTATGACAGCTTCTTCCTCTATAATCTTACCATTCTTTTCAATTCGATAAGTCATTTTCCCAACTTCCCTGGTATCAACCAATTTGTTGTCGTAATAACCGTGTTCGTTAGGATCTTTTTCATGTATGGCTTCGAGCAAGGTCACGTCGACCTGAAAATTCTTCTTCAACTCTGCTCGCTTGATCGGATCTTCAAGTAGTTCATGACCACCTATGTCTGCTTTGTCAATCAAAGTGCCTTCATGATCAAATGTTGCCAGGCGATAAGTCAGTGGAGCGTACTCACCCATAAATTCATCGCGAACAATATACACCACAGCGACAAAATTTTCATTCTCGTAAGGTTGCGCATAGTAATAAAATCCTTTGCTTACTTCTCTGGAAAATTTCTCGTCGCGCATTTCCGCGATATACTTTTCGTAATCAAATGAAATGAATTCCAGCGCCTCAGATTCCTCATAAGTCATATGGGTTTCTATTGTCGCAGGCAGATCTACTTTAGGGAACTGATTCTTAAATTGAAGCCAAAACAAATTCTCAGCATTCGACATTCCACGTAGTCCTTTATCTAAAGCTTTTTGAAAGTAATAGGATTCACGGAGTTCTTTTAAATCCGGATCCCGATTTAAGTGTTCAATGTTGTTATAACCTGCCTGAATAGCGTACTCCAGGTATCTACCGGCTAATTCTTTCTCGCCTTTTAAGGAATGAATGCATGACTTATTATAGAGAATTTGTGAAAAAGGTTTATAACCCAGTTGCTCAACCATGCCGTATGCTTTTAAAGCCTGATCATAGTCCTTCAAATCCATGTTCAAATTACCGAACTCGAAATATGCCTTAGCGGTTGGTTCTTTTAAAAGTGAGTGTCGAAGGTAATAGGCGGCGCTATCATAGTCCTCCTTGTTTCTATATGAATCTATCCCTTTAAGAAAAAAGGCATTTGCTTCTTTGATGAACTTCGTTTCGTTCTGTAAGAATGCCGTTATTACATTTCCTTTAAAAAGATCTTCTTCTGAAATTTCGACAGGAACACGTACTTTTTCAACTGTTATAATTTCTTGCACCGGGTCACCGCATGACACTAAAATACCAACAACGAAAACGGTAAATAATAAACTTCTCATATTTCGAATTATTTCTTAATCAGCTTCTTAAAGATAAGTAAAGAAGGTCTATGAGAAACACTAAGAAACGTTAAATATTTCTCCCTTTGCCACCATTCTTCTAAGAAGGGGACTTGGTCTGTAGCGATCTTCACCGTATTCATCAAACATTGCCTGTAGCTTGTTTAACACGTGATCAAGGCCAAGTTCGTTAGCCCATTTTAATAATCCTTTGGGATAATTTACACCGTTTGTCATCGCGAGGTCGATCTCTTTAGCTGAGGCAATATTGAGGAAAACAGCATCTACTGCTTCGTTTATGAGCATTACCAAGATGCGCTCGAAGATCTGTTCTCCTAATAAGAGGTCCTTCGAAGGTTCTGCATTAACGGCATCATCTCCGTAGAAATAGTAACCACGACCTGATTTCCTTCCAAGATAACCTGCCTCTGAATGACGCTTTTGCGTGAAAGAGGGCTTATACCTTGGGTCGTAATAAAAAGCTTTAAAAACTGTTTCGGTAACTGTGTAGTTTACATCATTACCGATGTAATCCATCAATGTAAATGGCCCCATTCTAAAACCACCAACTTCCGTCATGGCCCAATCAATGGTGGCGAAATCAGCAATGCCTTCCTCATAGATTCTCAGCGCTTCGCCATAGAACGGACGGGCAACTCGATTCACAATGAATCCAGGTGTGTCTTTACAGACTACCGTAGTTTTTTTCCAGGAATCGATCAACGATTTGGTTTGATTCAAGGTTTCTTCTGAGGTCTGAACAGCCGGAATGATCTCAACCAATTTCATTAGCGGTGCCGGGTTGAAGAAATGAACGCCAATTACCATTGCTGGATTTTCAACGGATGCACCAATTGATGCTATCGATAATGAAGAGGTGTTCGATGCCAAAATACAGTTCGTAGTAATTTGTTCAATTTGCTTGAATGCCTGACTTTTAATCTCAAGATCCTCTATAATTGCTTCGATAATAATTCCACAATCCTTAAAATCGTGAATGTCCTCACTGTACGTAACGTTAGTGATGGTATTTTCAGCTTCTTCTCCGGTAATTCGACCTTTCTCAACCAAGCGGTCCATGATCTTACGGAGCTGTGTCCTCGCATTTTCAAGGATTCCACTGTTGAGGTCAACCAAAACTACTTTATGTCCATTTTGAGCAGCAACCTGCGCAATTCCCGCGCCCATTGTTCCTGCACCTAATACTCCAACTTTCATCTTATTTAAACTTTATTTTCCTGTGAATTCAGGATTTCGTTTTTCTAAAAATGCTGTTACACCTTCCTTGAAATCATGCGTCTGTCCGGCTTCAACCTGTAACTCTTCCTCCAACTGTAATTGCGTTTTCAAGTCATTATTAAACGAAGCATTAACGGCTTGCTTTGTTAACGCCAGTCCCTTTGTAGGCATGGATGCCAGCTTCTCGGCAAAACTTTTCACATAATCTTCGAACTCATCATCGGCAACTGACTTGTAAATCATATTTAATTGCTCTGCTTCCTTTCCTGATACTTTATCGGCGGTCATCATAAGGGCAAGTGCTTTTTGCGCTCCAACTAATCGAGGGAGAAAATAAGTTCCACCCGAATCCGGTATTAGTCCGATTTTTGAAAAGGCTTGTATAAAGCTCGCACTATCCTTTGCAATAACGATGTCACATGCCAATGCAACATTTGCGCCTGCTCCGGCAGCCACTCCATTCACTGCCGCGATTACCGGTTTATCGAGTTCTCTGATCTTTAAAATGATTGGGTTATAATGTTCCCGTACAATAGATCTAAGTTCCGGTCCGCTAGGTGCTGTTGCTTCCGCCAAATCCTGACCTGCACAAAATCCTTTTCCTTCACCCCGGATAACAACTGCTCTGACCGAGTCGTCCGCGTCGCAATCATTCAGTGCGTTCTGCAAAGCAAGCGCCATAGCACGGTTAAATGAATTATATACCTCCGGGCGATTTAATCCCAGGTATGCGACTCCGTTTTCGATCGATTTTGTAATCTCCATAATGTGACTTTTTACGAATATAACGAGATTAATCGTTAATCAAGAATGCGCTTTGCACGCAACTCTATTTCAGCTTTGAGTGATGCCGGTTCAATCACTTTTACCGCTCCCCCATAACTCATAATTTCGCGTATTAACTCTTCTGTTATCTTGACGGTCAATTTAAATCGGTAACCCTTTTCTCTTCTCTCTACAATCTTTTGAGATATATGAAGCGGCAGTGAATCGAGATATTTCGAAGCTAACTCAGAAGCATCAAGAATAACTTCTAAAGGTGGTGAATTATCATTAGTGATTCCAATGGAATGTTTGAAGAAGTTATCCGGGTCAAATCCACTTGGTCGCTCTCCTTTTTCACTCGTAATTTCCAGGTCTTCAATTCTATCGAGGCCGAAGGTTCTGAAGTCATCACGCATGCGATCCCAGGAAATCAGATACCAGCGATTTCTATACTGTTTCAATAATAAGGGAAGAACCTCTCTTTTCTCCAATTCTTCTGTCTGATACCTGGCGTATTCAAAGCGAACCCAAACCATCGATTTGATCGCTCCAAATAGGTCAGCCAGAAACTCGCTACCACCGTCCCGATAAGTTGATTCAAATTGAATGTACTGTTCGTCATCCTCTCTAGGTCCAATAGTAACCCGGTCAACAATCTTATCAATCGCGCTGCCAAATTGGCTAAACATCTTTACATCTCGAAATTGACTCAGCGTTTTTGCCGCGAATGAGATTGCTTCCAGATCGTCATTGGTAAGGGGAATATCGTTGATTGTAAATTCCGGATCTTCGTAATAGTAACCCCTGTCTTTTTTGCTATATCGAATAGGTGCATCATGTTCCATTTTCATGGCGAACATGTCCTTTTCTATTGTCGAATCACATATATGGCTGCCATCAGAACTACCGAAAAGTGATTCTTCACAGGCAATTCTTAAATCTTCTTTGGATGGAAATGGATTGTACTTGTTTCTGAGGCATTTATCGATGATCCGATATCTGATAAGAGCATTCTTAATATGCGGCATCCTACATTCTTTTAAACCTTTTCTCCCTCTTCCTTTTTATATCCGAACAATTCATAAAACTTGATGGCCTTCGTAACCTCGGTTGGAACATCTTCCTCCCAACTAGTGGCTCCCGCTTTGATCTTTGAAAGAACCTCATCTGACATAATTCCCAATAAACTCTCGTCAACTTCTTTCAAGTCGGCCAGTTTGTTATTGTCGATCATATACTTGAGAAGTCCATCCAAATTTTCCGGTACCTGAAAATTCTCCAGTCTTATTATATCTCCTGTTTCGACATCATTTGCCGGATAGACGTACATCTTTACATTATGACCAAATCCTCTTCCGAAAGCTTCGAGAAGTCCTCCCGGTAAATTATCATAATATCGTTCATCAAATATGGTCTGCAAATTATATATCCCAACTATGAGACCCATCAGGTGACCACGGGTGAAGGGAGCTAAGTAATCAACCATTTTATAATGCTTGAGGTAATTAGAGATCATCACCGTATAACCTAAGGTTCCCAGTAGCTCAGCCCTATCCACAAAATCCTTATCCGAAATTTTTCCGTCGGCTGTCAGATCTTTAAGCGTCAACTCAACAACGAGGCTGACGTTGTCTTCCTTAATCCCCTGCTCACTTAGGAACTGCTGCTTGCCCTTTTCGATCATATCAATATGAACTTTGGTCACAGGCCTAAAGCGTCCTCGCAACAATAGAATATTCTTTTTGTATAATGCGGTTGCCGGTTGTAAAACATTTCGACTAAGATCAAACATCGTTGAATCCGTAATACCGCGTTTAACAAGATTAAGTGCTATGATTCTGTTATCCACATTGTCGAATTCCGGTCCGGAAACACGTAACATATCGATCTCCATTCGGTCTCTTGGTAATCTATGTACAAGACTCGTTAGAAACTCGTCTAAATCGTGATTGTGAAAATAACACGCATAAATCAGGTTTACCCCCAATATCCCCAACGCTTCCTGTTGTGCTTTGTGGCTATTGTCGTGCATTTTAACATGGAGGATCACATCATTGGGCTTCTCCTCCAGTGACAATTGAAAACGCATTCCAACCCATCCGTGCCCTTGATTGGTCTTATGATAATTCAAAGACTCAACCGTATTACAGAAAGCAAAGAATCTTGATTCTTTGTACTTATAAGGTAGCTTTTTCGCTAGGGATTCGTATTCCGTTTCCAGCATGGTCACGAGACGCTCTTCGCAGACATATCGCTTTGCTTTACCATACATCGAGTCAGACACTTTCATATCATAAGCTGATTGTGTGTGTGCAATCGTACCGGAACTACCTCCTGCCTTAAAAAAATTAGCTGCGACTTCCTGACCAGCACCGATCTCCGCAAAACATCCGTAGATGTCCGAAGTCAAATTGATCTTTAGTGCTTTCTCCTCTGTTGTTAACCGTCTTTCGTCAATCATTATGAAGTCTTCTGTTACAAAAGAAACAAAATTTTCTAGTTAGGGTCTTGAAAATCGGGATTATTAATGAATTCAGGATCAGACAAAGTCATTAGAAATTGCTTCAACAGGTCTCTCTCAATAGGATCAAGTTGAACACCTCCCTGAGATGCAAATTCAATTTGAGGGTCGATCGTTGGGCTCATTTGTATTCCAAACGAATAATGATCAATCACATCGTCTAGTGTTGCAAATCGTCCATCATGCATATAAGGTGCAGAATATTCAATGTTTCGAAGGGTTGGCACTTTAAATTTCCCATTATCGTTCGGATTTCCCGTTATTGCTCCTCGACCGAGATCTGTAAATGTAGCATCCAATCCATTATTACTGAACTTCAAGACTTGCATTAGTGGACCGTTGTGACAATGGAAGCAATCAGCTCCGTTGAGGCTTTTAAATAAGTCGTAACCTGCCCATTCCGAAGCAGTGACCGTTTGGTAAATTTGTTGCTCTTCTGCTGTAAGGCTCAGATTGTTTTCAAATTTGTACATGACGTCAAATTTTGATTTCCCTGAGATCATTGTTCTCATGAACTGAGCAAGTGCTTTCGTCACCTTGATTGAATCAATTCCTTCTTCACCAAAAGCTCGAAAGAACATATTTCTATATTCCTGAGATTCGTTCAGTTTAGCAACAGCATTAGGCCATGTTTCATGCATTTCGATCGGATTCACCACCGGTCCCAGTGCCTGTTCTTCCAATGAACCAGCTCTACCATCCCAAAAGAAGTCGCTATTCCAGCCAAGATTCACTATGGCCATAGCATTACGATTACCCTGAATACCATCAATTCCAGTGGAGAATTGATTGGGATCAGAAAAGGCTGCTTGAGGCGAATGACAAGATCCACATGATTGTGTGTTATCCCCACTAAGTTTCTTTTCGTAAAATAGTTTTCGTCCAAGTTCAACACCCTCGACGGTCATCGGGTTGTCTTCCGGGATAATCATCTGCGGAAAATGCGAAGGAATTTCCAATTCATATGGCGTTGGAGTATAGCCTGTTTTATCCTTTCGACAAGATAGAACAACAGCAAGTGCTACGAATATGATCAGTAAGTAACGCATTAATAAAGAGTCAGTGCATTTTTAAAATTATTCATCACCTTCGCTGTGATTATTTCTTGTCCTGCTGCCGCATGAGATGTATACTCGGTCATGTAATCAATTGGTGTTGGACCCGCAAAAAATGCTTCCATGTCAAGTTTCAAATCCAACGCATGTGTGTTATTTCCAATAGCGTTCCAAGTTGCATTTGTGAAATTAACCTGCATGAGATTCGCATCTAATCCAACATGATAGACGATGGTATGATCAAAGAGCTCCGTCGCATTCGGAATCGTATCCATCTTTGCTTCCACTTTAACAAAAATATACCCTGGATTCCACCCCCAGTGCATGTCGTTAGAATTCATGATGTTTAGCATACTCGAAGTTGGAAATCCCGAAGGATCCATATGATTGGTTGCGGAATCTACCCCTAAATTGGCATCGATTGTATTGAAATAACTGTATTCTCCTTTCACTTCAAGAAGTTTCTTGCCTCTGGCGCGGTAATCGAATAACCCGGCTTCAACCATCAGATTTGATCCATTTCTGATATCCTGAAGATAAAACTTGATCTCGTCGAATTTTATCAGATCTCCATTCCCAAAGGAATAGACTGAATCCAGGTACAACATGTCTGCGCCAAAAAATGGGTTAACGTCAACACGGATATAATTTTCTACGGGCTCAACTGGAGGAGATGGGTCATCTTGTTTCTTTTTACAAGATGCCATCACAACGCCAATAGCCAGAATGCCTATGAGATACTTCATTTTCACTTCTAACAAATTTAACGAATATCGACCACAATAAGGACGAAACGCTCAATGAATAAGTTGAAAATAAAGACATAATATCTTAGGAATTGTAACTTTAGACAATAGATCATTTGCCATTGAGTAAGCAGAACTTAACCATATTAAATGCATCGGCCGGCAGTGGTAAGACACGAAACCTGGTAAAGGAATATATTCGATTATTAATCGAAGATCAATCCTCAGGAAAGAGTTTCTCCTCGATTCTCGCTATGACCTTTACCAACAAAGCGGCATTAGAGATGAAGGAGCGAATTATCAAATCGCTTGATGAAATCTCTCATGAATTGGGCACGATGGATATGGCTGCAGAATTAGCAAAGGAGCTCAATATTACATTAAATGAGATTCAAAGTCGATGTGGTGTTGTGCTAAAAGGAATCCTTCACCAATACGAGGAATTCCATGTCATGACGATCGATAAATTCAATTTACGACTAATCAAATCGTTTAGCAGAGACCTGGATCTGCCCGTAGATTTTGAAATCGTATTGGATGAGGAAGAGCTGATCGCTGAAGTGGTTGATGATTTGATGAATCAACTTGGAAATGAGAATGAATCAACGCTTAATCGACTTCTTTTCAAATATGCTGAAGCGAATCTGGAAGAAGAAAAAGGATGGAATTTTCGATCCAATTTGATTCAATTCGGTTCTATTCTGAAAAAGGAAAAGAACTTTCAGATCGTTAACAAACTTATCGAAAGTGATCTTTCTGTAGATCGCTACAAAGAATTAGATGCCAGATTAAAGTCGACGGACAAAGCGTTTAAACACTATCAGGGTCAGGTAGCAGCTGCTTATCAACTCGATGTTAATGACCCGAAGGATCTTCCTGGAGGTAAAACGATTGCCAATCGCATTATTCAAATTATTGAAGCCGATCATTTCCTTTACGAAAAGGAACTATTTTCGGATCATGTCGAAAAGAACATTCGGGAAGGAACATCACAAAAACAGATGCCGGATTTCCTGCGCAAGAAATTATTGGAACTTCAACATTTCTGGAATCAAGAAGTAGAATCCTATCGTCGCATCATTCAGTATCGCAAGAACTTCTTTAACCTCGCCTTATTAAAATTTTTAGCGGAGGCTTTGGAAGAAGTAAAGAAGGATCAGCAAGTTCTTCGGATTTCTGAGTTTAACCAGTTGATCTCAGAATTAATACAGCACGAGGATGCCCCTTTTATTTACGAAAGGTTAGGCAATCGCTTTAAAAATTATTTGCTGGATGAATTTCAGGACACATCTCATATGCAGTGGTTAAACATGGTGCCACTCATTCATGATTCACTCAGCAACCATAACAAAAACCTTATTGTCGGTGATCCGAAGCAATCGATCTATCGATTTAAGAATGGTATTGCTGAACAATTCATCGAGCTTCCGGGGATTTACAATCCAGCGAACGATCCGGTATTAAAGCGCAAATCAGCTTATTTCAGATCGATGGGTGCTCAGGAAGAGCTTCTCAGTAACTGGAGATCCAGTCCGGTGATCGTTCAATTTAATAATGAGTTGTTCGAATCAATGCGAACACAAATGTCTGACCATGCCCGTTCATTTTATACGTCTATAAACCAACAAGCAAAGCGTACGTTTGATGGAAAGGTATCATTATTATCTCATGCCGGGGAAATTGAAGAATCTGATCTGCTCCAGCGAATTGTTGATCAGATTGAGGAATGTAAGGCGGCCGGATACCGGGAAGCAGATATTTGCATACTCGGACGGGTAAACAGGGAGTGCAATCGCTGGGCGATCGAGTTAAATGATCTCGATTATAAAGTTGTATCGCAAGATTCATTGTTGATCAGCTCTGATTTCACTGTACAATTGTGTATCAGCTATTTAAAATTACGTCTTCGACCATATGGAGAACATGAAATCAAACGTTTTGCAGAATTATACTTTAGAACGAGAGAAGCGGGTTTCAATAAATACCGCTCTTATCTTGGTGAGAAGAAAAATGCTGCCGGTAAAACATATCGCTTCTTTGATTCGGAACAATTTATTGTCGATCATTTCGGTAAGCGCGAAAAGTTGTTTTTCAAATACGAACATTTGTACGATCTGTTAACCGGCTTTTATCATTTGTTGGACCTTTCCGAAATTGAAAATCCATATTTACATCATCTAACTGATGTTATCTATGAGTTCAGTTTGCATCGCGGACCAGATCTTAAAGGGTTCATAGATGAATATGAACAAAAGAAGAACAGCATGGCCGTTCAGATTCCTGAAAGTGATGATGCGATTAAGATCATGACGATACACAAATCAAAAGGATTGCAGTTCCCGGTTGTCATTATTCCAAAACTGGATTTTACACTTGACGTCAAAGGTGAACAACTGATTGATTCGGATGATCTAGTATTTTATAAAACCCCTGCTGCCAGTGATCTGATTGAAGATCTGAAAAAAGCACACGACAGCGAAAAAGAACAAATCCTCATCGATTCGATCAACTTGAGCTATGTGGCGCTTACCAGACCTCAGGAAAGACTCTACATTACGAATTATCACAGAGATAAACAGTTTGGTTCCAGGTTTCATGAGGCACTTTTAAATATGGAACGAATTGATTCCAAGATGAACCGGGTTGAGCTCGAATTTGGAAGCGATCAGACAATCGACACCTCAGCTGACACGATTGGTGAAACACTTTTGAATCCTATAGATATTAGAGACAATCTTTGGTTTCCCGATATCGCACTTCAGGATAAGGAAGAACTTACCGAAACAAATTACCTTAACGAAAAGCAGCAATTTGGTCGGCAGTTTCATTATTTGATGAGTAAGATCAACAATCGTGAAGACATCGATAAACAAATCAGAACAGCAGTGGATGAAGGAGAAATTTCAGAATCCAATTGTTCTCAATTGAGGGTTTCGCTGCATAAATTGTTTGATAACGCTGAGTACGTTTCACTACTATCAAACAGTCGTGAGTATATAAGTGAACAGTCGATCATTGTTGATGAAAACACCACTCTTCGTCCCGATAAGATCGTAATAAAAGAGAATGAAACGGTTGTTATCGATTTCAAAACAGGTGACATCCCGAAATCTTCAGATAAAAAACAGATATCGGAATATCGGCATAACCTGGAACAAATTGGTTATCCGAACGTGCAGGCTTACCTCGTATACACGTCCACTAACTCAATAGAACAAGTCAGTTAGCTATCAGGCATCTGCCTTCTCAAAAATGGAGTTGATGATGTCATCCTCCACGAATTCCGGTACAGTTATCTTTAATCTAGGTTCCTGTTCCATGGCTCTTTTAATAGCGAAGACAGCACCTTCATTTCGTGCCCAGCTTCGCCTTGAAATTCCGTTATTCACATCCCAGTGAAGCATCATCTTCAACCTTCGCTCAGCATCATCTGAACCATCCAACAGCATTCCGAAACCGCCATTGATAACTTCACCCCAACCAACGCCTCCACCATTGTGTATAGAGACCCAGGTTGCTCCTCTGAAGCTGTCACCAATAACATTATGTATCGCCATGTCCGCCGTAAACTTTGATCCATCGTATATATTGGAAGTTTCTCTGTAAGGAGAGTCGGTTCCTGAAACATCGTGATGATCACGACCTAGTACTACAGGACCCAGTTCGCCACGCTTAATCGCATCATTAAATGCCTTAGCGATCTTAATCCTACCTTCAGCGTCTGCGTATAAGATTCGTGCCTGAGATCCAACAACTAATTTATTTTCCTGCGCCCCTTTAATCCATTGGATATTATCCGCCATTTGCTGTTGTATCTCTTCCGGACTATTCTGTCTGATTTCTTCCAATACTTCACATGCAATTTCATCCGTCTTCTGCAGATCGTCCGGTAAACCTGAAGTACACACCCACCGGAAAGGTCCAAAACCATAATCAAAGCACATGGGGCCCATAATGTCTTGAACGTACGATGGATATTTAAAATCAATCCCATTATCAGCCATTATATCTGCACCGGCTCTCGATGCTTCTAATAAAAAGGCATTTCCATAATCAAAGAAATAAGTTCCCTTTGCGGCGTGCTTATTAATCGAGTTTGCTTGTCTGACCAATGATGCCTGAACTCTCTTTTTGAATTCTTCCGGATTATTTGCCATCATTTCATTTGATTCTTCCGGTGTCATGTCAGCAGGATAATAACCACCTGCCCAAGGGTTGTGCAAGGAAGTTTGATCTGATCCCAGTTCCACAAAGATGTCTTCCTTTTCGAATTTCTCCCAAACATCTACAACATTGCCCTCATAGGCGATAGAAACAACTTCCTTATTTGTTTTTGCCTGTCTTACACGTTCACAAAGCTCGTCTAAATCATTAATTACTTCGTCCACCCAACCTTGATCATGGCGCGTCTTAACCGCCTTTGGATTAACTTCCGCTGTAACTGATATGCACCCGGCAATGTTACCGGCTTTAGGTTGTGCTCCGGACATTCCGCCAAGACCGGCTGTCAGGAATAGTTTCCCTGCCAGTCCTTCACCATCATTTGATATTTTTCTACCTGCATTTAGTACTGTTATCGTAGTGCCATGGACAATTCCCTGAGGTCCTATATACATATATGATCCTGCTGTCATCTGTCCATATTGAGTAACGCCCAAGGCATTATACCTCTCCCAGTCGTCCGGTTTGGAATAGTTCGGAATCATCATTCCGTTAGTAACAACCACTCTCGGTGCATCTTTATGTGATGGGAATAATCCCATTGGATGCCCCGAGTACATAACAAGTGTCTGTTCTTCTGTCATTTCAGCCAAATACTTCATGGCTAAACGATATTGAATCCAATTTTGAAAAACAGCCCCATTTCCTCCATATGTTATTAATTCATGCGGATGCTGAGCCACGGCATAATCCAGATTATTCTGGATCATAAGCATGATAGCCTTCGCCTGTAGACATTGTCCCGGATATTCAGAAATTGGTCGCGCATATATCGTGTGTTTTGGTCGGTATCGCAACATATAAATACGACCATAATCATCCAGTTCCTGTATGAAGTCCTTTGCGAGCTCTGCGTGCTGATCTTTCGGAAAATATCTAAGGGCATTACGCAAAGCCAGTTTTCTCTCCTCTTGTGATAGAATTTGTTTTCTTTTAGGGGCGTGATTGATGTTCGGATCCCATTCCTGTTTCGCAGGAATAACTGCCGGGACACCTTCCAAAATTTCTTTGTGAAAATCAGTCAAATCCATGGAATCAATTTTACCACAAAGTTAAAAAAGAAAAGCGCCCTGATATAGTCAGGGCGCTTAATTACTTTATAAAATTCCGTTATTTAAATATGGTAACCGAACCTGTGTACGTGTACTTGCCATCATTTAGGATATCCTTGGTTCTAACAACCCACGTGTATGTTCCTGATTCTACAAATTTACCATTATATGTTCCATCCCATGGGATTTCGATATCGTGTGATTCCCATACGATCTCACCCCATCTATTGAAAATGAGTAACTCGAAATCGAATACATCAATCCCTTCCATGAATATACGCCAGTCCTGATTATGCTCATCTCCATCCGGAGTGAACGAGTTAGGAGCGTAAATCAAAACTTCTGGGAACACCACTAGTTGATATATCATCGTGTCTGTACAACCAAGTTCTGAGGTTGTAACAAGAATTACTTCATATGAACCTGTTTCACCATCAGGGAACTGTACGTGAACATTCTCTTGTGTTGACGAAGACGGTATTCCTTCTTCGAACCACCATTCATATGTATATCCAAGATAAGAGGTATTAGCGAAGAACACTTCCGTGTTAAACATTTGAACCGGATTTGGTGAATGCGTGAACGAAGCTGTCGGTCTTGGTTTAACTTCAAGCGCATCCACGAAGGTCAATGAATCTACGCAACCTTCATATGTTGTGACAATCATTTGAATATTGTAGGTTCCTTCCATGAAGGCCGGTGTTACAATAGTATCCTGATTGATGTAGATATAATCTTCATCAACTGCCCAGTAAACATACTGACTCAATGAATCAGGTGTTGTATTAACAACCGTAAAGACTGCCGGTTCACATTGTTCAGGATCCAACACTTCGTATGAAGGAACCGGTAATGGAGCAACTCGAATATTTGTTGACATCACCAACGGTGTTGATTCACATTGATCTGTTATCGTTACAAAATAATTTTGTGTTGAAGGCGGATTAGCAGAAATAGTCATGCTTGTATTATTACCATTCTGTGTCTCACCGCTACTCCATACAAAGTTGTATGGCGTTCCGATACCACCTGAAACCGTCGCGGTAATATCTGTAGGATAGCCAGGACAAATCGTGTCATCCGGTGTAATTGTACCTGTCAAAGGTGGGTACATTGTTACGTTAATGCTCTCCGTTGCAGAAATACAACCATTTCCACTCTCTGCGTATACGCTGTAAGTACCGCCCGGTGCAACCGGATTAACTATTTGCGTAGGCGCTGTACTACCGGTAAAATCCCAATAATACGTGTAAGGACCTCCTCCACCACCTGTTGCATTCGCAACAAGGGTTACTGTTCCGTTCTCACACACAGTAGTGTCATTACTTACCGTAATGGTTGGGTCCGGCTCTACCGTTATTGTAAACGTAATATCCGGTCCGGTACATGTTGCAGTACTTGGAGTCACAGTAATTGTACCTACTTCGGTAGTTGTTGGCGCTGTACCAGTAAATGCAGGAATGTTTCCTGTTCCTGAAGCACCCAATCCGATATTCGTATTATTATTTGTCCAGTTATAACTTGTTCCAGGAGTTGAACTACTGAATGTTACTGCTGTTGTGCTTGAACCGTTACAAACGGTTTGATCAGCTATTGGATTCGCTGTTGGTGTAGGGTTTACAACAACAGTAGTCGTTGCTGTATCTGCACCCGGACAGTTTGGATCTGTAACAATTACTTGATAAGTTCCAGCATCTGCAGTTGTGGATGCAGTAATAACAGGGTTTTGCTGTGTTGAAGTATATCCATTAGGACCTGTCCAGTTATAAGTTGCTCCACCTCCTGAACTTAGTTGAATATCATCACCTGAACAGTAAGGACCTGTATTTGAAGCTACAGCATTTAGGCCTCCTATATATGTTATGGTAATGTAACCGTCACCATTCGTATTGGAGGCAGCAGTACAACCAGCACCTGCTGGTAATAGGCTCGATCCACCTCCACCGGCTCCACCACCGTTGGCTCCGGGGCAGCAGTTATCACCACCTCCGCCGCCACCACCGTAGTAGCCGCCACCACCTCCGCCGCCGGAAGCGTATGGGTAGTATCCCCCAGTTCCACCTTGCAAGTATCCTCCAGCAGTTCCCCACTGACCACCTCCCCAAGGAGGTCCACCAGCACCACCGGCAGTTTGTGTTCCGCCGCCACCACCAGATCCTGTAAAAATAGATCCAGGGCCATTTTGACCAACTAAACAACCACCGCCACCACCAGTGACAGCGTAATTATCTCCACCAGAGCTACCGCCACCACCGGCAGCAATCAAATACCATGTTCCACCTATTTCTATACCCGAGTATCCTCCACCTCCACCAGAAGGTCCATATGTAGATGATCCGGGCCATCCATTACCTCCACCCGGCCATCCGCCAGTACCACTCGGCCAATTTCCTTCTCCACCAACGGTAAGATCGATTACCTGACCAGGTGTAACAGGAATAGTAGCTGTCACAACAGTACCGGCACCACCAGGTACCTGTGAACCCTGAGAAGTTCCACCCATACCACCTTGTCCACCAGCAACAGTTACGTCAATGCTGGTCACACAGTTAGGTACGGTCCAGGATTGTACTGAACCAGTATAATTAAAAGTAACCGTATTAGAACCTTGAGAAAATCCTGTAAAAGCTAGCAAAACACTAACAAATAAGCCTGTAATCTTCATCAAATTTTGTGTTATCAATTTCATACCAATTATTTGGTTTGTAGTTAAGTAGATATAGATTGACTGTGTGTCAATGCCTAAACGCTTTTAGTACTTAATAGGTTGCGTCTTTTGACAATTTTTTTGACAAATCTACCAACAAAGTGCAATAAAATGCCACTTTGTGTGATTTTTAACGATCAAATCGCAATTAAATGAATTTGAACGATTTACCAGGATAAACGGCATTTTGACCAAGTTCTTCCTCGATTCTCAAAAGCTGATTGTACTTAGCCATGCGATCTGATCGTGAAGCCGACCCTGTTTTAATCTGCCCGCAATTCAATGCTACAGCTAGATCTGCAATCGTATTATCTTCCGTTTCGCCACTTCTGTGGCTCATTACGGAGGTATAGCTATTTTGAGTGGCCATTTGTACTGCTTCGATCGTTTCTGTGAGCGTGCCTATCTGATTTACCTTCACGAGAATAGAATTGGCGATGTGCTCTTCAACCCCGCGTTTTAAGCGTTGTGTATTTGTAACGAATAAGTCATCTCCCACTAATTGAACGGAGCTTCCTAAACGGTCAGTCAACAACTTCCATCCTGCCCAATCATCCTCAGCCAATCCATCTTCGATTGAAATAATTGGATATTTATTACACCAATCAGCCCAGAAGTTAACCATTGATTCAGAATCCATGCGGTCACCGGTTGATTCAAAGATGTAAACTCCTTCTTTTTCATCATAAAACTCAGAAGATGCAGCATCCAACGCGATATACACATCTTCTCCGGGTTTATATCCGGCATTTTCAATAGCCTGAAGAACTACCTGGATAGCTTCTTCGTTGGATCCTAAATTTGGAGCAAATCCTCCTTCATCACCAACATTTGTAGACATCCCCTGATCTTTTAGCACTTTCTTCAGGTGGTGAAATATTTCTGTTCCCCATTGCAAGCCTTGCGAGAATGATTCTGCCCCAAAAGGCATGACCATAAATTCCTGGATATCGATTTTATTATCAGCGTGAGACCCTCCATTCAATATATTCATCATGGGAACGGGCATGGTCACTGCACCAACCCCTCCAACGTATTGAAATAAGCTCAACCCACATTCGTCCGCAGCAGCTTTAGCAGCCGCAAGTGATGTTCCGAGAATGGCATTTGCCCCAAGATTTGATTTATTATCCGTGCCATCCAGCTCCCTTAATTTAAGATCAATCTCTTTCTGGTCACAAACATCAAAGCCAATTAAGGCTTCATTGATAATTGAGTTGACATTGGCAACTGCTTTGAGGACTCCTTTCCCCAGGTATGTATTCTTATCACCATCTCTAAGTTCCACAGCTTCATGAATTCCGGTCGATGCGCCAGAGGGAACTGCTGCTCTTCCGAGAATTCCTGATGTCGTTATGACATCTACTTCAACAGTTGGATTCCCTCTCGAATCCAGAATTTGTCTACCGACTACTTTCGCTATGTAACTCATATTTATGTTTTTTCATATTTGTGACAAACTGATCGAACAGGTAACGTGAATCGTGAGGTCCTGCACTTGCCTCTGGGTGATACTGAACAGAGAAAACCGCTTTGTTTTTTAATTCAATGCCGGCCACGGTATCATCATTCAGATGCGTGTGGGTTACTACAATATCAGTATTGGCTTCTGCGCTGGCCCTAGAAATTACAAATCCATGGTTCTGAGAAGTGATCTCACCTTTACCTGTCTTCAGATTTTTAATAGGGTGATTGATCCCTCTATGTCCATTAAACATTTTTTCTGTTGAAAGGCCTTGGCTTAATCCTAAAATCTGATGTCCGAGACAAATTCCAAAAACGGGCTTATCCTGCAAGACAATTTGCTTCACCAGTTCAACCGACTCAGGCATAGCCGAAGGGTCTCCTGGACCATTTGAAAGCATGTAACCATCCGGTTCGAATGAATTCAGATCGTCAATGGTTGAATTGAGTGGGAAAACCTTTACATGACATCCTCTTTCAACGAGACATCGGACAATGTTCTTCTTAACCCCGAAATCTATTAATGAAACTTTAAATTCAGGATTTTCCGGTTTCATTTCATATGCTTCCTTTGTGGCAACTTTTGATGACAGCTCTAGGCCGGCCATCGAGGGAACCACAGCTAGTTTTTTCTTTAGTTCTTCAATATTGGTCGTTTCAGACGAAATGATTGCATTCATCGCACCTTTATCACGAATGTGTCGAACCAAAGCTCTTGTATCGATATCAGAAATACCAACCTTATTATCTCTTTCCATGTATTCTTGTAATGACCCCATCGCTGAAGGACGAGAATACGTGTCTGAAAACTTCTTGATTACAATCCCGGAAATTTTCATTCCATCAGATTCAACTTCTGATTCATGAACACCATAGTTGCCAATATGTGAGGCGGTCATGATGAGTATCTGACCGTAATATGAGGGGTCTGTAAATACTTCCTGATAACCGGTCATCCCTGTATTAAAGGCAATTTCCCCAGTTGTAGTTCCAATTTTTCCAATCGCAACACCGTGAAATTCGGTGCCATCTTCTAAGAGTAAAACAGCTGGTTGAGTTTGATCCATGAGCATAAAATTTTTACAAAGTTAGAATTTCAATTTGAAAGATGTAGTGAAAGTTTTCCACAAAAAAAGGGCAATGATCACATTGCCCTTTCCATTATCGTGAAGATAATTAATCTTCTTTCTTCTCTTCTTCTTCAGAATCATCAGATTCAGCTTTTGGGTCTTCTTCTGACTTTTCTTCAGCAGCTGGCTCCTCTTCTTTTTCTTCCGCCGCAGGCGCTTCTTCTTTCACCTCTTCTTCAGCCGGAGCTTCTACTTCAGCCTCTGCCGTTGGCTCTTCCTGAGTCTCTTCAGCAGCAGGCTCTTCTTCTTTCACTTCTTCTTCAACCGGTGCCTCTTCTGTTACTTCCTCAGTAGTTGCTTCCTCTACAGTATCAACTGTTTCTTCGCTTTCAACCTCGTTAGAAGTTTCTTCTACAGCTTCTTCAACTACAGTTTCTTCTGTTGTAGTTTCTCCTGCAACTTTAGCTCCACCACCACGACGAGATCTCTTTCTCGTTTTCTTCGGCTTGTCTGTTGAATACAATTCGTTGAAATCAACCAGCTCGATAATACACATTTCAGCATTATCTCCCAGACGATAACCCGTACGAATTATTCTTGTGTACCCTCCTTCTCTGTCAGCAATTTTCGGAGCAACATCTCTGAATAGTTGTCCAACTACATCTTTATTCTGAAGGTAACGGAATACCATTCTTCGTGAATGCGTAGAATCTGTTTTCGACTTCGTCAATAGCGGTTCAATATATACACGCAAAGCTTTCGCTTTTGCTACAGTCGTATTGATACGCTTGTTTTCAATAAGTGAACATGCCATGTTTGACAACATCGCCTTACGGTGTGCAGTTTTTCTGCTTAAGTGATTAAATTTCTTACCGTGTCTCATAATTTTAAATTTCGTAAGTAACGGTTAACTGAGTCTTGTCTTCGGTATCGCTACAGCTCAGCCACCTATTACGCCATTTTTACTCTAATTGCGATACTAATCTTTATCTAGTTTATATTTTGAAACATTCATTCCGAATGAAAGTCCTTTGTTATCAACCAAGTCTTCCAACTCTGTTAACGACTTCTTACCGAAGTTTCTGAATTTCAAAAGATCATTCTTGTTGTATGAAACAAGGTCTCCCAATGTTTCCACATCTGCAGCCTTCAAACAATTCAATGCACGTACGGAAAGATCCATATCAACAAGCTTTGTTTTCAATAGTTGACGCATATGAAGAGAAGTTTCGTCGAATTCTTCTGTCTCCGCTTTAACTTCGCTGTCCAGCGTAATTCTCTCATCTGAGAATAGCATGAAGTGGTGAATAAGAATCTTCGCTGCTTCTTTCAAGGCATCTTTTGGATGAATTGATCCATCTGTTGTAATATCAAAAATCAATTTTTCGTAATCTGTTTTCTGTTCAACACGATAGTTTTCTACTGCGTACTTAACGTTCTTGATTGGTGTGAAGATAGAATCCATGAAGATTGTTCCGAAAGCAACTCCGCTCTCTTTATTTTCTTCTGCAGGATAGTATCCACGACCTTTAACGATCTTTAATTCAACCTCCAATTTTACACTTGGCTCCATGTTGCAGATCACTAAGTCCGGGTTTAACACTTGAAATGCAGATGTATATTTGCCGATATCACCAGCTGTAAGCTGATCTTGCCCACTTACCGATACAACTACAGTTTCTGAATCTGTACCTTCGATCTGCTGCTTGAAACGAACCTGCTTCAAGTTCAAAATGATCTCTGTTACGTCTTCCGTTACTCCTTTAATTGTAGAGAACTCATGATCTACTCCATCGATTCGAACAGATGCGATTGCAAATCCTTCTAATGATGAAAGTAAAATTCTTCTTAACGCGTTTCCTACTGTGATACCATAACCCGGTTCCAAAGGACGGAATTCAAACTGTCCTTCATGCTCATCGGATTGGATCATTATTACCTTATCCGGTTTTTGAAAATCTAAAATTGCCATTACTTTTTCTTCTTTTTAATTGTCCTCTGGTTGCGCGGTTTTAAAGATTGAAGAAGGTCGATAAAACCCTTTGGCCAGATTCCAATATGATTAATTACTATTCTTACTTAGAGTACAATTCGACGATTAGTTGCTCCTTGATGTTTTCAGGAATCATTTCACGGCTAGGAACCGCTACCATTTTTCCTTCCATCGCTGATGGATTCCAATCTAACCAGTCAAACGTGTTTGTATTCGATGCGAGTGAATTTGTCACAGCTTCAAGTGACTTCGACTTCTCTCTTACGCCTACTACATCTCCAACTTTCACATGAAATGATGGAATGTTAACCACCTCACCATTAACTGTAATGTGTTTATGAGCAACCAATTGACGTGCACCTCTTCGCGTTGGAGAAATTCCTAAACGAAATACGGTATTGTCTAACCTTGATTCACAAAGTTGAAGTAGGTTCTCACCTGTAATACCTTTCATTCTTGACGCTTTATCGAACAAGTTCGCGAATTGGCGCTCAAGAATACCATAGGTATACTTCGCTTTTTGTTTTTCTCCTAACTGGATAGCATATTCTGATTGCTTTCCACGTCTCTTGTTTGGTCCATGTTGTCCCGGACCATAACTCCTTCTTTCCAACGCTTTGTCAGGTCCGAAGATCGGATCTCTGAATCGACGTGCAATTCGGGATTTGGGACCTCTGTATCTTGCCATTTTTCTTTTTATTTAAGAGCGATCATGAATTAAGGCTTATCCTTCGATGATCTTGCTGTGTGAACAGCCACCCTTTGTTATTAAATATAAATTATACTCTTCTTCTTTTCGGTGGACGACATCCATTGTGCGGTAATGGAGTAACATCAATGATTTCTGTTACTTCAATTCCCGTGTTATGAAGTGTTCTGATCGCAGATTCTCTACCCGCTCCAGGCCCTTTAACGTACACTTTTACTTTACGTAATCCGAAGTCATGTGCTTCACGAGCCGCATCTTCAGCCGCAACTTGTGCAGCATACGGTGTGTTCTTTTTCGAACCTCTGAAGCCCATCTTTCCAGCTGAGGCCCAAGATATTACTTGACCTGAGTTGTTAGTCAAAGAAATAATGATATTGTTGAAGGTAGCTTTAATGTGCGCTTCACCAATAGCATCTACTTTAACTTTCTTCTTCTTTTTTGCAGACTTTGCCATTCTTTCTTTATTATTTATTGTCCAAGTTGACTAACAATTATTTCTTCTTGTTAGCAACAGTTTTTCTTCTACCTTTTCTTGTACGAGAGTTGTTCTTAGTTCTTTGTCCTCTAAGTGGAAGACCAGATCTGTGGCGAATACCTCTGTTGCAACCAATATCCATCAATCGTTTGATGTTAAGTTGTACTTCTGAACGAAGTGCACCTTCCACCTTGATGTCATTCATTTGGTTACGAATCGCTGACAACTGATTATCATCCCAATCCTGCACCTTGATGTTTTCATCAACACCGGCAGAATCTAAGATCTTCTTAGCTGTACTTCTTCCGATACCATAGATGTACGTCAATCCGATTACACCTCTTTTGTTCTTTGGTAAATCTATACCTGCTATACGTGCCATACTTTAATTTTTACCCTTGTCTTTGTTTAAACTTTGGGTTCTTTTTGTTTATCACGTAAACCCTTCCTTTTCTTTTTACGATTTTGCAATCTGCTGATCGTTTTTTTACTGATGCTCTTACTTTCATCTTTTTGTTCTTTAGTCGTCCACTTTTGATCTTTGGTGGGTTTGTTCTCACCCTTCCGAAGAATTACTTCTGAGATGAGTTCTCCCCCGATCTAAGCTTCTATTTGTATCTAAATGTTATTCTTCCTTTTGTTAAATCATAAGGCGACATTTCAACTTTCACTTTATCTCCCGGTAGAATTTTGATGTAATACATCCTCATCTTTCCGGAGATATGAGCTGTGATCACGTGTCCATTTTCCAACTCAACTCTAAACATTGCGTTGGATAATGCTTCGATGATCGTGCCGTCTTGTTCTATTGATGCTTGTTTAGCCATATAATTACATTCCTGATAATTCCTGAGTTCTTCTTCCTTTCACTCTTGTACCTTCCATTAATCCATCCATGTGACGATTTAACAGGTACGATTCTATCTGCTGAAGTGTATCCAGAACAACACCAACCATAATCAATAGTGATGTGCCTCCGAAGAACATTGCGAACGCATCGTTCACTCCCGCTAGTTTTGCTATCGCCGGAATAATCGCAACGAATGCAAGGAAAAGTGATCCTGGAAAGGTAATTCTCGAAACAAGTGAATCGATGTAATTCGCCGTATCTTCGCCTGGTCTTATGCCAGGAATAAATCCGCCACTTCTCTTCAGGTCATCTGCTATCTTACGAGGATTGATCATAATCGCCGTATAGAAATACGTAAATATGATAATCAACAAGGCAAGTGCTATGTTATATCCAAAGCCGTAGATGTCTCCAAAGACATTAGCCATAAAACCACCTTCACTCCCGGTAAAAATCATGATCGGAACCGTCATAATAGCCTGAGCGAAAATGATCGGCATTACACCTGATGCATTCACTTTAATTGGAAGATAGCTTCTCGCACCTTGTTCGGTTGCATTTCTTCCACCAACAACTCGCTTGGCCGTATTTAGAGGCACCTTCCTGACTCCCTGCACAATTAATACTGTTCCCAGTACAACCACCATGAACATGAAGATCTCAAGAACGATCTTGATCAAATTACCTGTTTGTGCAGAGAAGCTGAATTCAGCCATAAATGCTTCAGGAAGACGAGCAAGAATTCCTACGGTAATCAATAATGATATCCCGTTTCCTACGCCCTTGTCTGTAATACGCTCACCCAGCCAAACTGCAAACATTGCTCCTGCCACCATGACAATAATTGATTGCGCCCACCATAAAGTACCAGCGTCAGCAGGTAATGCCCCTTTACTCTCTACATAAAGAGCCAGGTAGCTTGGTGCCTGCAACGCACAGATAATGATCGTTAGAATTCTTGTGTAGTTATTAATCTGCTTACGACCGGATTCACCTTCCTGCTGCAATTTCTGAACTGCAGGTACAGCCATTCCTAGTAACTGCATAATAATGGATGCCGAGATATAAGGCATTATACCCAAGGCCATTATTGATGCATTTGTAAACCCACCACCGGAGAACAAAGAAAGAAGTGTCTCCAACATATTTTGATCACCACTCTCCTGCGCTCTAACCAATGCGGTGTAATCTACACCTGGCAGAATAATAAAGGAACCAATTCTGTAGATCAAGATCAGGCTAAGGGTCAAAATGATCCTTTTGCGAAGCTCTTCGACCTTCCAGATGTTCTTTATATTTTCAATAAATTTCTTCATTCGTCAAAAATGTTGGCAAAGTTAACTAGATTTCTGTACAATTCCCACCTTGTTCCTCGATTGCTGCCTTAGCGGTAGCCGAAAACTTGTGAGCCGAAACATTAATCTTTTTGTTTAATTCGCCTCTTCCTAAAATCTTAACCAATTCGTTATTTCCTACAAGACCGTTTTCTTTAAGGATCTCAGGAGTAATTTCCTTCACCTTTTTACGATCGATCAATGATTGAATAATATCCAAATTGATCGCCTTGTATTCAACGCGATTGATGTTTTTAAATCCGAATTTAGGAACACGTCTTTGAAGCGGCATTTGACCACCTTCAAATCCAACTTTCTTTGAATATCCAGATCTTGATTTCGCTCCTTTGTGTCCACGCGTAGAGGTTCCACCACGACCAGATCCCTGGCCACGAGCGATTCGCTTTCTGTTTTTAGTTGATCCTTTTGCAGGAGTTAAATTATGTAAATTCATTTCTTCTCGCTTTTAAATGTTTATTCAACAACCTCAACCAGGTGCTGAACTTTTTTAACCATACCGAGGATTTGCGGAGTTGCTTCGTGTTCTACTGTCTGATTCAACTTCGATAACCCTAGAGCTTTGATAGTCGCCTTTTGACGCGCAGTACGATTGATCGCACTTCTTACTTGCTTAATCTTAATTTTCGCCATGATTCCTCTTTTTAACCGTTAAACACTTGTTCAAGAGTCACTCCTCTTTGCTTAGCAACTGCAACTGCATCTCTCATTTGAGAAAGTGCGTCGATCGTTGCTTTAACCACATTGTGAGGGTTAGACGATCCTTGAGATTTTGCCAGTACATTATGTACACCTACACTCTCCAATACAGCACGCATCGCACCACCGGCGATAACTCCTGTACCTTCAGAAGCAGGACGCAACAAAACTCTAGCTCCACTGAATTTACCTTTCTGTACGTGAGGTACAGTACCGTGAAGGATCGGAACACGAATCAAATTCTTCTTCGCGTCATCGATTCCTTTCGATATAGCCTCCGTTACTTCTTTTGCTTTTCCTAAACCGTGACCTACGATTCCGTTTTCATCACCAACTACAACAATAGCGGAGAAGCTGAATGTACGTCCACCTTTAGTAACCTTCGTTACTCGGTTTACGGCAACAAGCTTGTCTTTAAGCTCGATATCTGCAGATTTTACTCTTTTTACTTCTTGTGCCATTATTAAAATTTTAGTCCGCCTTCTCTTGCTGAGTCAGCTAGTGATTTAACTCTACCGTGATACAAATAACCGTTTCTGTCAAAAACAACTGATTCGATTCCGGCCTTTTTTGCTTTTTCAGCGATCTCTTTACCGATAACCGCTGCTTGCTCGATCTTTGTTCCTTTCGTTGCAGCTTTATTGTTTAATGTTCCCGCAGAAGCAATAGTTGTTCCTGTAGAATCATCGATTAGCTGCGCATAGATCTGTTTGTTACTTCTGTAAACAGACAAACGAGGTGTACTTGAAGTTCCGGTAATGTTCTTACGGATTCTTCTTTTGATCTTTGCTCTTCTTTTTAATTTACTAAATGCCATAACTTTTGATATCTAATGATTATTTAGCTGCTGCAGCTGATTTACCAGCCTTTCTTCTAATTTGCTCACCTTTGAATCTGATTCCTTTACCTTTATATGGTTCTGGTTTTCTTAGGGAACGAATTTTGGCAGCTGCCTGACCGACAAGTTGTTTGTCGTGTGACTCCAATGTTACAACTGGCGCCTGTCCTTTTTCTGACACAGTAGATACCTTAATTTCTGAAGGGAATTCGATTACAACGGGGTGTGAATAACCAAGTGCAAGTTCAAGGCGCTGGCCTTGAGTGTTTGCACGGAATCCTACACCTACCACTTCCAATTCCTTCTTGAACCCTTCCGAAACACCAATTACCATATTGTTCACTAGTGAACGGTACAGACCATGCTTAGAGCGATGATCCGGTGCATCTGATTCGCGGGTGAAAGTTATTGTGTCTCCATCGATGTTCATCTCAACACAAGAATCCAATTCTTGTGTAAGCTCACCCTTCGGACCTTTAACAGTAACTACGTTACCGTCAACTTTCACTTCTACTCCACTCGGGATTGTTACTGGGGATTTACCTATCCTTGACATTTTACTCTACTTATTATAAGTTTTAATACACGTAGCAAAGAATTTCTCCTCCTACGTTTTCTTTTTGTGCTTGTTTACCTGTGACAACACCTTTAGATGTTGACACGATAGCTATTCCAAGACCATTCAATACACGTGGCATATCTGAAGCACTGGTATACTTTCTCAAACCAGGGCTTGATATACGTTGCAATTTTGTAATTGCAGGTAATTTCGTTGAATCATTGTATTTCAACGCGATCTTGATCTTTCCTTGTTTGTTATCATCCTCGAATTTGAAATCGGTGATATAACCCTGATCGAAAAGAATTTGAGTCATTGCTCTTTTCACATTCGAACCCGGGATCTCAACGATCTTCTTCCTAGCTGAACTCGCGTTACGAATTCGAGTAAGATAATCTGCTATTGGATCTGTATTCATATTTAAAAATTGCGGTAACGGTTTTCAATACACTTATTGAACCTGAGACCAGTTTATAATTTTACCAACTTGCTTTTTTAACACCCGGGATCTTTCCGTCCAATGCCATTTCTCGGAATGTCACCCTTGAAATACCAAACTGACGCATGTACCCTCTTGGTCTACCAGTTAAACCACATCTGTTGTGAACTCTCACTTTAGATGAGTTTGCCGGAAGTTTCTGAAGCTTCATCATAGCTTCCCACTTTGCTTCCTGCATTTCTTCTGAGTCGTCAGACGATTTCAAAATCTTCGTCAACTCAGCACGCCTTTCTGCATAACGGGCTGCTAGTTTTTCTCTTTTGCGCTCACGCGCTTTCATTGATTCTTTTGCCATTTCTTTTTATTTTTTGAATGGGAATCCAAATGCATCGAGCAAGGCTCTGCCTTCGTCATCACTATTTGCTGTTGTTACAAGTGTGATGTCCATACCCATAATGCGATTCACTTTATCAATATCAATTTCAGGGAAAATGATGTGTTCTTTCACACCCATGTTGAAGTTTCCTCTTCCATCGAAACCTTTCGGATTAATTCCTCTGAAGTCTCTTGTTCTTGGAAGCGCAATAGATAGCAATCTATCTAAGAACTCAAACATGCGGTCTCCCCTTAATGTTACCTTCGTACCGATCGGCATCCCTTTTCTCAATTTGAAGTTTGAGATGTCTTTCTTAGAAATGGTAGCAACAGCTCGCTGACCTGCAATGCGCGAAAGATCTTCCACTGCATTATCGACTAGCTTCTTGTCAGCTACGGCATCTCCGATACCCTGGCTAATTACAATCTTTGTAAGCTTTGGTACTTCCATCTTGGACTTGTACCCAAACTTTTCAGTAAGTGCCGGAATGATCTCCGCACTATACTTTTCTCGAAGTCTTGGTGTATAACTCATTACTTAATCTCCTCCCCTGACTTTTTTGAATAACGTACTAATTTTCCATCCTTGTTCGGTTTACGACCAATTCGAGTCGCCTCACCTTTGTGAACAATCATAAGGTTTGAAACGTGTATCGAAGCTTCCCTCTCAACGATTCCACCTTGTGGATCTGAAGCACTTGGCTTATTGTGTTTCTTAACGATGTTAACACCTTCAACCAATGCTCTCATTTTCTTTCTATCGACAGAAAGGACTTTACCTTCCTGACCGTTCGATTCACCAGTGATTACCTTCACGGTGTCTCCTACTTTAATGTGTAATTTCTGTTGCATAACTTCCATTCATTTTAAAGTACCTCAGGAGCAAGTGATACGATCTTCATAAAATCGTTATCTCTCAGCTCTCGAGCAACCGGTCCGAAAATACGTGTTCCTCTCATCTCGCCTGCCTGGTTCAATAGAACGCAAGCATTATCATCAAAACGAATGTAAGAACCGTCTGGACGACGTACTTCTTTCTTTGTTCTAACTACTACAGCCGTGGCAACTGATCCTTTTTTGACAGCTCCAGAGGGCATTGCACTCTTAACAGTAACTACGATCTTATCTCCGATCGAAGCATAGCGTCTCTTCGTACCACCTAGTACGCGGATACACAACACCTCCTTTGCTCCGGAGTTATCTGCTACCTTAAGTCTTGATTCACTCTGTATCATTACTAAAAATTATTTAGCTCGTTCTATAATTTCTACTAATCTCCAATTCTTGGATTTCGACATTGGTCGAGTTTCCATGATTTTTACTTTATCGCCGATATTGCAATCATCATTTTCATCATGCGCGACGAACTTAGTAGACTTCTTAACGAACTTACCATACATAGGATGCTTCACTCGACGCTCAACAGTCACCACAATTGATTTCTGCATTTTGTCGCTGGTTACGATCCCGATACGTTCTTTTCTTAAATTTCGCTTTTCCATTTCAAGCTTAGTTTCTAATTAGTCAAGCTATTGTGCTTGTAATTCACGATTATTCAATTCAGTTTTCAATCTGGCGATCGTTCTACGCACATTTCGTATCTGAACCGGATTTTCCATTGGAGCCACCTTGTGCGCCAATTTCATTTTTGCCAACTGTTCAGAAGTATTAGCGATTTGATCTTTCAAATCTTCAATTGACATTTTTGTGATCTCTTGCTGCTTCATAATTCAATTATTTTCCAGTTGCAAATTTTCCTTGTGCCATATAATCATAGCGAACAATGAACTTACATTTCACCGGTAATTTTTGTGCAGCCAGACGCATTGCTTCTTTCGCTGTTTCAAGATCAACTCCATCAGCTTCGAACAAAATACGACCTGGTCTTACAACTGCTACCCAGTGGCTTGGAGCACCTTTACCTTTACCCATACGTACCTCAGCTGGCTTCGAAGTAACCGGCTTGTCCGGGAATACTCGGATCCATACCTTTCCTTCACGCTTCATGTAACGTGTTACAGCGATACGTGCAGCTTCGATTTGACGAGAAGTCAGCCATCCTGGCTCCAAAGATTTCAAAGCAAACGTACCGAAATCAATAGTACTTCCTCGGTGAGCAAGACCTCTGTTTCTGCCTTTCTGAGCTTTTCTAAATTTGGTTCTTTTTGGTGATAACATTTCTTTAAAATTTAGTCTTCAATTGAAGATATTTTTACTTCTTAGGTCTTCTCTTTCCTCCTGGTTTTCTTCCTCCTTTGCCAGAAGAAGCTCCTACATTAGGAGAAAGATCACGCTTACCATACACTTCACCTTTACAGATCCACACCTTGATCCCGATACGACCGTAAGTCGTATGCGCTTCAGCTAGTGCATAGTCAATGTCAGCTCTGAACGTATGTAACGGCGTACGTCCATCTTTGTACATCTCTGAACGAGCCATCTCTGCGCCATTTAAACGTCCGGAAATCTTTACTTTGATTCCTTCAGCTCCCATACGCATTGTACTCGCGATAGCCATTTTGATCGCTCTACGGAAAGAGATACGAGCTTCGATCTGACGTGCGATACCATCAGCAACCAATCGAGCATCCAATTCAGGACGTTTTACCTCGAATATGTTGATCTGGATCTCTTTCTTCGTCAACTTCTTTAGCTCTTCTTTCAGCTTATCGACTTCCTGACCACCTTTACCAATGATCACCCCTGGACGTGCAGTATGGATAGTAACGGTAACCAACTTTAACGTTCTTTCAATGATGATCTTGGCAATACTTGCTCTAGATAAACGAGCGTTCAGGTAACGACGGATCTTATCGTCTTCAACGATCTTATCTTTATAGTCGCTTCCTCCATACCAATTAGAATCCCATCCTTTGATGAAACCTAATCTATTTCCTATTGGATTTGTCTTTTGTCCCATTTATCTAAATTTATTCTTCGTTTTTACCGTCTACGACGATCGTTACATGATTTGATCTCTTTCTGATTCTATGAGCACGACCTTGCGGAGCTGGCTGAATACGCTTCAACATTCCAGCACTACCAACTTCGATCGACTTTACGAAAAGTGTCTCCTCTTCAATGTTCTTGTCCTCGTTTTTCTGTTCCCAGTTAGCGATTGCAGAACGTAGAAGTTTTTCAAGACTCTTAGACGCGTCTTTTGAATCATGTTGCAATATGTTTAGAGCTTTATTTACTTCAACTCCCCTTACAAGATCTGCAACCAATCTCATCTTTCTCGGAGTAATCGGCGAATTGTTCAACTTTGCAAACGCAATTGACTTATTCGCTTCTTTTCTAGCTTCTGCTCTTAATCTTTTTCTAGCACCCATAACTCTGCTAATTATCTTTTCTTATCTTTTTTACCACCAGCGTGACCACGGAAGTTACGTGTCGGTGCAAATTCACCAAGCTTGTGACCTACCATGTTTTCTGTTACGAACACTGGTATAAACTTATTTCCATTGTGCACTGCAAAAGTCAACCCTACAAAGTCGGGAGTAATCGTACTCGCTCTTGACCAGGTTTTAATTACAGATTTACTTCCCGATGCCTGTGCATCATCCACGCGCTTCATTAACTTGTAATGAATAAAAGGTGGTTTTTTCAACGAACGACTCATATCCTAATTATTTTTTTCTTCTTTCGATGATGAACTTATCTGAATACTTCTTCTTAGCACGAGTCTTGTACCCTTTAGCAGGCATTCCGTTTCTAGATCTTGGGTGACCTCCGGAATTCTTTCCTTCACCACCACCCATTGGGTGATCTACCGGGTTCATAACAACACCACGTACTCTTGGTCTTCTACCTAACCATCTTGAACGACCAGCTTTTCCTGAAACAACCAGGTTGTGTTCAGAATTGGAAACTGATCCAATTGTTGCAAGGCAATTAGCCAGGATCATACGAGTTTCACCTGAAGGCATTTTGATAGTAACATACTTACCTTCACGAGCGTTCAATTGAGCATATGTTCCAGCTCCACGTGCAATAGCACCTCCTTTACCAGGCTTTAATTCAATATTGTGAATTACAGTACCCATTGGAATGTCTGAAAGGAACATCGCATTTCCTACGTTTGGTGTAGCTTTACTTCCGGACACTACCGTATCTCCTACTTTAAGTCCTTCCGGTGCGATGATATATCGCTTCTCACCATCCGCATAGTACAACAATGCAATTCGTGCAGTTCTGTTCGGATCGTACTCGATCGCTTTAACAGTTGCAGGCACATCGTGCTTTTCTCTTTTAAAATCAATGGCACGGTATTTTTGCTTATGACCACCTCCAATATAACGCATGGTCATTCTACCGTCATTGTTTCGTCCACCAGACTTACTCTTTCCTTTTACCAGGCTCTTTTCAGGACCTTTAGCGGTAACTTCAGAATAGTCACTGTTGACTTTGTGTCTTTGCCCTGGAGTTATAGGCTTGAATTTTTTAAGACCCATTCTTTAGTTCTTAATAGTTATTAAATAAATCAATCGTTTCTCCATCCGCAACAGTCACGACAGCTTTCTTCCATCTTTTTGACTTTTGCTCAACGATACCTCTATTTGTATACTTTACAGAGGGTTTACCACCGCCATAATTCATGGTCCGAACTTCAGTTACCTGAACTCCATACATCTTCTCGACAGCGTCTTTTATCTGCAATTTATTAGCTGAACGATCTACTTCGAAAGTGAAACGGTTTTCCCATTCACTTTGTCCTGTAGCCTTCTCAGTAATAATTGGTTTCTTAATAATTGTTCCCATCTCTCAATTAGTTTAGAATCTTTTCGATTACTTCAATTGAACTTTGAGCCATAACAACTTTGTTTGCATTTAACACATCGAATGTGTTAACAGAATCAGCTGTTACGACCTTTACTTTGTTAAGGTTTCTTGATGACAGGTAAACATTATCATTGTGTTCACCAAGAATCATAAGAACCTTATCATTATCTAACTTAAGATCAGCCAACAAAGCTTTGAAATCTTTTGTTTTAATCGCATCGAATTTAAGATCTTCGATTACCATCAAATCTTCCGATTTTGCTTTATAAGAGAATGCTGATTTACGAGCAAGTCTCTTAGTCTTTGTATTCAACTTGAAGCTGTAATTACGCGGACGTGGTCCGAAAATACGACCTCCACCAACGCGTGTACCCGACTTAATGCTACCAGCACGTGCCGTACCTGTACCTTTTTGCTTCTTGATCTTTCTTGTAGATCCTGAAATTTCTGCTCTCTCTTTAGCTTTATGCGTTCCTTGACGACGATTAGCTAAATGCTGCTTTACATCCAGATAGATAGCATGATCATTTGGTTCAATACCGAACACCTTATCTGATAAACTAACTGAGTTAGATGTAGCCTTTCCTTTAGAACTAATAACTTTAACTTCCATTACTTCTCAATTGTTACGGTTGAACCTTTAGGACCTGGTACAGATCCCTTTACTACTATCAGGTTTTTGTCAGCCAATACTTTCAATACCTGTAAATTCTCGATCGTTACTCGGCTATTTCCCATTTGACCCGCCATACGCATTCCTTTGAATACACGTGCCGGATAAGAAGCAGCACCAATTGAACCCGGAGCACGTAATCTGTTGTGTTGACCATGAGTACTTTGTCCAACTCCACCAAAACCATGACGCTTCACAACACCCTGGAATCCTTTACCTTTAGAGATACCTGCAACCGATACGAATTCTCCTTCTTCGAAGATGTCCACGTTAACGGTGTCCCCTAGATTAAGACCTTCAAAACCGTCGAATTCAACAAGCTTTGATTTTGGTTCGGTTTTAGCTTTTTTAAAGTGACCCTTCAATGCATTTGGTGTATTCTTTTCTTTGCGATCACCAAATCCTAGTTGAACAGCCTCGTAACCATCTCTGTCTTGTGTCTTGACCTGTGTCACTACACAAGGACCAGCTTCTATCACCGTGCATGGCATTGCTTTACCCTCGGCACTGTAAATGCTAGTCATTCCGATTTTTCTACCAATTATTCCTGGCATACTTTAACTATTTATTTATTAACCTTTATTACTTAAACTTTAATCTCTACGTCAACACCACTTGGCAACTCCAAACGCATCAATGCATCTACTGTCTTCGAAGAAGTGCTGTAGATATCCATCAATCTTTTGTATGAACATAGTTCGAATTGCTCACGCGCTTTTTTGTTTACGTGTGGAGATTTCAATACTGTGTAAATTCTCTTGTGTGTTGGCAATGGAATAGGACCACTTACAACTGCACCTGTAGACTTTACGGTTTTAACGATCTTCTCTGCAGACTTGTCTACCAGGTTGTGATCGTAAGACTTTAGCTTTATTCTAATTTTCTGATTCATCTCAATTACTATTAAGCTGTTATACCTTTAACCCTGCCAATTACCTCTTCGGCAATATTCTTAGGAGCCTCAGCGTAGTGAGAGAACTCCATTGTTGATGTCGCACGTCCAGAAGAGATCGTACGTAACTGAGTCACGTAACCAAACATTTCTGAAAGCGGAACATCTGCCTTTACCACCTTAGCACCAGCACGGTCGTCCATACCTTTCATGATACCACGACGACGGTTTAGGTCAGCAACAATATCACCCATATTTTCCTCCGGACAAACTACTTCCAACTTCATCATTGGTTCAAGAATAACCGGATTACACTTTGGAATAGCTTCTCTAAACGCCATTTTAGCACAAAGCTCAAATGACAATTGATCTGAATCGACCGCATGGAATGAACCATCAATTAACTCAACTTTCATTCTATCCATCGGATATCCTGCAAGCGCTCCATTCTTCATTGATTCTTCAAATCCTTTCTGAACAGATGGAATAAATTCTTTCGGAATGTTACCCCCTTTGATCGAGTTAACGAATTCAAGACCTGTTTTCTCTTCGTCCTCCTGAGGCTCAATTTTCACAACGATGTCAGCAAATTTACCACGTCCACCAGACTGTTTCTTATATACCTCTCTGTGATCAGCTGGTGAAGTGATTGCTTCTCTGTAGGCAACCTGCGGAGCACCTTGATTCACATCAACTTTGAACTCTCTTCTCAAACGGTCAATAATGATATCAAGGTGAAGCTCACCCATACCACTGATAATTGTTTGACCTGATTCTTCATCAGTATGAACCTGGAACGTTGGATCTTCTTCAGCCAACTTCTGAAGACCAACTGATAGTTTATCGGTATCAGCCTGAGTCTTCGGCTCGATCGCAACACCAATTACCGGATCCGGGAAGTTCATTGATTCAAGAACAATTGGGCTACCTTCCGCACAAAGTGTGTCTCCCGTTCTAATATCCTTAAATCCTACTACCGCACCGATATCTCCAGCTCCAAGGAATGGAATCTGATTTTGCTTATTGGCGTGCATTTGGAAAATTCTGGAAATTCGTTCCTTGTTACCTGATCTCGTGTTGATCACGTAAGAACCGGAATCCAGTTTCCCACTATAAGCACGTGTAAAACAAAGACGACCAACATATGGGTCGGTCGCGATTTTAAACGCCAATCCTGCGAATGGTTCATCGTAGCTTGGCTTTCTTTTTTCTTCTTCTCCTGTCTTCGGGTTTGTTCCAACAATGGCTTCAACGTCAAGTGGTGAAGGAAGGATTTCCATTACCATGTCTAGCATTGCCTGAACTCCTTTATTCTTAAATGCTGATCCACACATCATTGGTACAACTTTACCAGCGATAGTTGCTTCACGTAAACAATCAAGGATTTCTCTTTCAGTAATCGATTCAGGATCGTCGAAGTACTTTTCCATTAATGTTTCCGACTCATCAAATTCTGCAACTGCCTCTAAAAGCTCTTCTCTTAATTGAGTTGCATCATCCATAATATCTGCTGGGATTTCTATTTCTTGGAACGTCATTCCCATATCCTCTTCATTCCAAACGATACCTTTGAAGTTGATCAAATCAACTACACCTTTGAAATCATCTTCAGCTCCGATATTAATTTGTAGTGGAAGCGCGTGGCTACCTAACATTTCTTTTACCTGCTTACAAACATTCAAGAAGTCTGCACCCTGACGGTCCATCTTGTTAACGAATCCAATTCTTGGAACATTATAGTTATTTGCAAGTCTCCAGTTCGTTTCTGACTGAGGCTCAACCCCATCAACCGCCGAGAAAAGGAATACTAGTCCATCAAGTACACGCAATGAACGGTTAACCTCAACTGTAAAGTCAACGTGTCCCGGTGTGTCAATGATGTTAACATGGTAGTCCTGGTCTCTGTATCTCCAGTTCAAAGTAGTTGCAGCGGAAGTAATGGTAATACCTCTTTCCTGCTCCTGCTCCATCCAGTCCATCGTAGCTGCACCATCGTGAACCTCACCAATTTTGTGAGAAACTCCACCATAGTAAAGTATACGCTCAGTAGTAGTCGTTTTACCTGCGTCAATGTGCGCAGCGATACCAATGTTTCTTGTGAATTTAAGATCTCTTGCCATCTCTATTAAAATCTAAAATGTGAAAAGGCCTTGTTTGCTTCAGCCATTCTTAATGTGTCTTCTTTCTTTTTGTATGCCGCTCCTTCTTCTTTCGCTGCAGCAATGATCTCAGCAGCTAACTTCTGAGCCATTGTCTTTTCATTTCTCTTACGAGAATATCCAATCAACCACTTCATTCCAAGTGACTGCTTTCTACCATCACGAACAGGAGTAGGTATCTGGAAAGTTGCCCCTCCCACTCGTCTACTTCTAACTTCCACGTTTGGTGAAATGTTCTCTAATGCTTTCTTCCATGTTTCAAGTCCTGTAGCTTCTTCTACTTTCCCATCAACAATCTCGATCGCATCGTAAAATATTTTGAATGCCAAGCTCTTCTTTCCGTCCAACATTAAGTTGTTCACGAACTTTGTTACCTGTGTATCGTTAAATTTCGGATCCGGAAGGATGGCAATTTTTTTCGCTTTTCTTCTTCTCATCTCTTAGTCTGTTAAATGATTATTTCTTCGGACGTTTAGCACCGTATTTTGAACGTCTCTGTGTTCTACCTTCAACACCTGCAGTGTCTTCCGCACCACGAACAATGTGATAACGAACACCTGGTAGATCTTTTACTCTACCACCACGTACCAATACCAATGAGTGTTCCTGAAGGTTATGACCTTCACCTCCGATGTAAGCATTGACTTCCTTACCGTTTGTTAGTCGCACTCTGGCAACTTTTCTCATAGCCGAATTCGGCTTTTTAGGAGTAGTGGTGTAAACCCTTACACATACCCCTTTACGCTGTGGACAAGAATCAAGTGCAGCAGACTTCGATTTCTTTACCACGGCTGTTCTCCCTTTGCGAACTAATTGTTGTATAGTTGGCATAAAAAATACTTTAGTTTTTAATAATATATAACTAGCCCAAACACAATTTGGGGGTGCAAAGATAGAAGGAATAATTTATAAATCAAGGCGTAATCGAAAAAAAAGACGCTTTTTTCACATGGCTGTGTTTACATCTTTTTCGCCCGATTTAGATGAGGTGAAGAACTAATTAACTTGAGTAATCTCCTAACACCTTTATTTTAAGATGATTCGCTTGGGAAAACCCCTGCTGTCATCACTATACAAATATAAATAATTGAGTTTTTATTGAGATCCCATCATTGAAAACTTTTCAACATAATTTTCACACACTCAGACCAATCACACTTTTCGTAATTATTCTCAGCTAATGAAGAAATCTTATTAATTGATTGTATCCTCTAATACAAATATTCGTGCTCAGGTCGGGTTTGTTAAACAACTCACATTATTTATTTCATAAACTCAAAATAATCCTATTTTGCCCAAGTAATTAACAAAAACACCATTATGAAAAAAGCGATTTTATTCGGTGCATTAGCAATTTTTGCTCTTTCTGCTTGTAAGAAAGACTACACTTGCACTTGCACCGTAAGTGGGCAAACAGTGAATTTTGAAATTCAAAACGCCAAGAAGAAAGATGCGGAAAGCTCATGCAATGAGGTAGAAACTACGTACCAAATGAGTGATCCCAACGCATCTTGTTCACTGTAATTTCAATGCACAATTAATTAATAGGGGGAGCTCAAAGTCTCCCTTTTTTTATGCGAAATTTAGATTTAAAATTCAGTACGCAAAGGTATCGAAAATAAAAGCCACGGAGTACTTCCAGGATATGTCTAACTACTCGATTAGTCCTTATACATCGTTGCCTTGACCGCTTTAACAATTCGCTCAACATTTGGCAACGCTTCATCGATCAATGTCGGAGAGAATGCAAAAGGGGTGTCAGACTGCGTTACCCTTAAAACCGGTGCGTCTAAATAATCAAATGCATATCGCTGAAGATGGTATGCAATTTCAGAAGAGATCGAAGCAAGTGGCCAGGATTCTTCAACAACGACGCAGCGGTTTGTTCGCTTAACCGACTCAACAACTGTTTCATAATCTATTGGACGGACCGTTCTCAAATCGATTATTTCACAAGAGATTCCTTCCTTCTCCAACGCTTCTGCAGCTTCATGGACTACTTTAATAATCTTTCCAAAAGTCACGATGGTAACGTGCTGACCTTTGCGTTTAATGTCCGCTAACCCGATTGGAATCACATATTCTCCTTCGGGAATTTCTCCCTTATCCCCATACATCTTTTCTGATTCAAGGAATACGATTGGATCATTATCCCGGATTGCTGACTTTAATAACCCCTTAGCATCATAAGGCGTTGAGGGTGTTACAACTTTTAATCCGGGAACGTGTGCGTAGAAAGATTCAAAGCTCTGAGAATGAGTCGCTGCCAATTGACCAGCTTGTCCATTTCCTCCTCTGAAAACAATCGGACAAGAATATTGTCCGCCAGACATTTGCAGCATTTTAGCAGCACTGTTAATAATCTGATCAGCTGCAAGAATGGCAAAGTTCCAGGTCATAAATTCCACAATTGGCCTTAATCCATTCATAGATGCCCCTACTCCAATTCCCGCGAATCCCAATTCCGCAATCGGTGTGTCGATTACTCTTTTCGCACCGAATTCATCCAGCATTCCTTGAGAAACTTTATAAGCGCCATTATACTCCGCCACTTCTTCTCCCATAAGAAAGACCCTCGGGTCATTTCTCATTTCTTCTGACATTGCCTCTCTTAGTGCCTCTCTAAATTGTACCGTCTTCATAGTTTCTTTTAAAACCCAATTAGAAATTGGGTTGCCAAATGTAATAATTTTCAGGATTAACTTATATCAAACTTCGAAGATGTATTATTGAAATTAGTTATTTGCCTTGTCGATGTCGAATTATCTTAATTATTCGTTTAAAAAGCGTTGAATATTGTTAAATTCGCATTCGATTTTACAGAAAAACAGTAGTATGAATATATTAGTATGTATTAGCAAATCTCCGGATACTACGTCCAAGATTGCCTTCACGGATGGTAATACGAAATTTAACGAAAACGGAGTACAATATATTGTCAACCCGTATGATGAATGGTATGCGCTCGTTCGTGCGCTCGAGTTAAAAGAAGCGAACGGCGGTAATGTTACTATTGTAACGGTTGGAGAAGCTTCAGATGAAGCAGTAATCAGAAAAGCGTTGGCAATCGGTGCAGATGAGGCAGTTCGTATTGATGCTGCTCCTGTCGATGCATATTTTACAGCAACTCAAATTGCTGCTTATGCGAAAGACAAGGGATTCGACCTCATACTCACAGGTAAAGAGACTATCGATTACAATGGATCACAGGTGGGTGGAATGATCGCCGCTGAAATGGATCTTCCTTTTATATCGCTTGCTTCAAAACTGGATGTTTCCGGAAGTACGGCGACTGCCGATATGGAAATTGTTGGTGGAATCGAAGAGGTTCAGGTTGAATTACCAGCAGTAATATCATGTGCAAAGGGAATGGCAGAACAACGCATACCTAATATGCGTGGAATTATGGCAGCAAGAACTAAGCCCTTAAATGTAGTTTCTCCGGTAGATGCATCAAATTACACAGCATTTGAAAGTTATGCTTTGCCCGAAGCTAAGTCTGCTTGTAAGATGATCGATCCTGAAAATATGGATGAATTGGTTTCATTGCTTCATAACGAAGCGAAGGTTATTTAATAGAATTACGCATGTCAACATTAGTATATATCAATAGTCGAAACGGACTTTCAAAGGGAGATTTTGAAGCCGTTACTTACGCAAAAAAATTAGGCGGGGATATCACCGTAGTTACCTGTGGAGGGGAAAGCAATGATTCATTAGCCAGATTAGGCGAGTATGGAGCCTCAAAAGTATTGGTTGATCGTTCAGTTACAAGTAACGATAGCCAACAGATTGCAAATGTGGTTACTACAGCAGCTCAAACAACTGGAGCGAATACCATCGTTTTCTCTCACGATTTGGTGGCTAAGGCCGTGGCTCCTCGTGTATCAGTTAAGTTGATTGCCGGGCTGGTGCCAGGTGCAATCGACGTTCCGAATGGAGACACTGTGAAAGTGAATGTGTTCTCAGGAAAAGCATACGGTTTTGTGAAGATCAACACCGACAAAAAAATAATCTCATTGCTACCAAACAGTTTACAGCCTGAAGCATCAGGGTCTGCATGTGGTGTCGAGGAATTTGACGGACAAGCTGGTGATCCTCGAATAAAAGTATTGAACGTAAAGAAACCGGAAGGAGACATTCCATTGCCTGAAGCAGAATTGGTTGTGTCAGGTGGACGAGGATTAAAAGGACCTGAAAACTGGGGAATTATAGAAGATCTTGCTAAGGAACTTGGAGCGGCTACAGCTTGTTCAAGACCGGTTGCTGATGTGGGGTGGCGACCTCATCATGAGCACGTTGGACAAACGGGTGTAGCAATTCGACCCAACTTATATATTGCGGCAGGAATTTCAGGAGCTATTCAGCACCTTGCAGGCGTTAATGGTTCAAAAGTTATCGTGGTAATCAATACGGATCCGGAAGCACCTTTCTTCAAAGCTGCAGATTACGGAGTAATTGGAGATGCATTTGAGGTTCTTCCAAGACTTACGGAAGCCGTAAAAAAATTCCACGCTTCGAACTAGTCCCTGAGAAATTGTAATTTTACGTGAAACAGGTAATATAAACCTTCATAATTCACGAGAAATTCAATCCACCGCATGGAGAAGATCAAACTTGAAATAGTCGGATTATCATACAGCCAGACACAATCTGGAGCATATGCTCTAGTATTGTCAGAAGTAGGTGGAAACAGAAGACTTCCAATCATCATTGGTGGATTTGAAGCACAGGCGATTGCTATTGAATTGGAGAAAATGGTTCCTACGAGACCTTTAACTCACGATCTATTTAAAAACTTCGCTACAACCTTCAACATTGAAGTGAAAGAGGTGATCATATATAATCTGGACGAGGGTATCTTCTTTTCAAAACTTGTTTGCGAACAAAACGGTCAGGTTGTTGAAATAGATGCAAGAACCTCGGACGCAATTGCCATAGGAATAAGATTTAACTGCGATATTTATACTTCTGAAGATATTCTTTCAAGCGCGGGTATTCTGTTGGATGAATCTGCTATGGAAGAAGAAGACCTGATCAACGAGTCGTTCGGCGAAGAGGAAGAAGCTGAAACAGGTAGCTCTCTGGAAACATTGACAATTGACCAGCTAGAGGCTGAACTTAACCAAGCAATCGATAATGAAGATTATGAATTGGCTTCAAGAATCAGGGATGAGATCAATAAGCGTCAGTCTTAGTATTCTTTTCATCATTGGTGTCTTTGGAACTGGTCTTTCGCAGATCAGCACCAATTCGTCCTATAAACGCGGCGATTCATTAAGCATTAAATTCAATTCAGATCATTCGTTTGTTAATCTAGATTCTTCACTTTCCATATTAAAAGAAGGGACCTGGAAGAAAAAGAAACAGGAATTAATCCTCATTGGGAATTCGAATGACAGTACAATAGTTAATGACACCATTGTTATTACGTACGAAGCTGACAACAGACTTTCATTACAATCCGAAGGCGGAAATTTCAGCTACCGAAATAATAAACCGTCCGAGTCAAATATCTTTAAGTCGATCATAAGAGGTCTACTGGGTATTCTATTCCTTCTCTTTATTGGTTATTTGTTTAGCGCTGACAGGAAGGCGATTAGTTGGCCATTGGTTATCAAAGGTATATTGCTCCAACTCTTTTTAGCAATACTCATTCTTAAAGTTCCTTACGTTGAGGACGTCTTCGATTTTATTTCAAAAGGTTTTGTTAAGGTCGTTAATATGGCTCACGAAGGTGCAACATTTGTCTTTGGAGACTTTGTAACTAATTCAGTAAATGTCCACGTCAAAAATTTTGCCACCTGGATACTTCCATCGGTTATTTTCTTTTCTGCTTTAAGCGCGTTGTTATACTATTGGGGGATACTTCAGCGCGTGGTGATAGGCATGGCCTGGTTAATGAAACGACTTATGGGGCTTTCAGGTGCAGAAAGTGTTTCAGCTGCCGGAAATGTTTTTCTTGGTCAAACAGAGGCTCCCTTTCTGGTTAAGCCATATTTGGGTAGAATGACAAAATCAGAGATCCTTTGTCTGATGGCCGGAGGAATGGCAACAATTGCGGGAGGTGTATTAGCTTCATATATTGTATTTCTTGGCGGTGAGGATGAAGCACAACAAGTTTTCTTCGCAAAGCACCTGCTAACTGCATCGTTGATGAGTGCTCCTGCCGCCATCGTCTTTGCCAAAATGCTCTATCCTGAGAAGGAAAAGATCAATCCGGACTTGTCCGTGGATAAAGAAAAAATGGGGGCTAATTCCCTTGAGGCAATCGCAAATGGAACCACCGATGGAGTGAAGCTTGCTGTTAATGTTGCTGCCATGTTAATCGTATTCATTGCACTCATCGCACTTGCAAATTATCTATTGGGAAAGATTGGATATTACACTGGGGTGAATGAATTCATTGCCAGTCTTGGTCAGTACAATGAGCTGTCATTTGAAGCGATCCTTGGTTATGCGTTAGCACCTGTCGCATGGATCATGGGTGTTCCTTGGGAAGACTGTTTATTAGCTGGTCAGCTTTTGGGAGAGAAGACGATCATCAATGAATTTATCGCCTATAAGGATTTGGGAACACTGAAACATTACATGTCCGAGAAATCTATTCTAATGAGTACTTATGTCTTGTGTGGTTTTGCCAATTTCGCTTCAATAGGTATTCAAATTGGAGGAATAGGTTCACTTGTTCCGGAAAAGAAAAGCGTATTAGCAAAGTTCGGGATGAAAGCACTGATTGCGGGCACGCTTGCATGTATGTCAACTGCAGTGGTTGCCGGAATGCTATTCTAATGGATCTTTCAAACAAAATCTTCAGCATTGAAAATGACGACCAGTTCAGCGAATTGGCGTTAGCCGTTTTTAGCTATCAATATCAAAATAATTTGGTTTACAGGGAGTTCGTGGACCTGACCGGTAACCCTAATCCTAACTCGATCGAGGAAATAACCTTCTTACCCATTTCCTTTTTTAAGAATCGAAAAGTACTTTGTAATGAAAACCAAATCGATATAACTTTTAAAAGCAGTGGGACCGGTGGTGAAAGATCTACGCATTATGTGGCCGACTTAAACTTATATGAGCAGTCATTCTTAAAGAGTTATACAGAGGCTATCGGCGACCCAAAAGATCAAGTTATTCTGGCGTTATTACCCAATTACCTGGAACAAGGAGATTCGAGTTTGATTTATATGGTTAATCATCTTATTAATCTGGCTGATGATAAATCGGCGTTTCTACTTGGGTCTCTCGAAGAGGTTCATGAACGCTATTACCATGCAATTCAGCAAGAAAAACAAGTTGTGATTTTTGGCGTCTCCTATGCCTTACTAGATCTGGCAGCTATGGATAATAACTTCTCAGAGGCCCTTATTATTGAAACTGGAGGAATGAAAGGCACGCGGAAAGAAATTTCAAAACAGGAGCTTCATGCCGAACTTTCAAAGGGCTTAAAAACTCAAAACACCTATTCAGAATATGGAATGACTGAACTCTTATCTCAGTCGTACGCTTCGAGTGATCTGATATTTCATACCCCTTCCTGGATGAAAGTCCTCATCAGGGATGTGAACGATCCGCTTGAATTGCTTAAACGGGATAATCAAACCGGAGGAATTAACGTTATCGACCTGGCTAACACGTATAGCTGCTCATTCATTGCAACCCAGGATCTCGGTCGAATAAAATCAAATGGGTTTGAATTGATGGGACGATTCGATCATTCTGATATTCGGGGTTGTAATCTCCTGGTACAATAACGATTTCATTATCTTTAACCTAAGATAAATGGAAACACAAACTATATATATTCTTATCGTCATTGGTATTCTTGCAGGAATACTTAGTGGATTCGTTGGTGTAGGAGGTGGTGTAGTAATTGTCCCGGCACTTGTATATGTACTCGGTATGAGTCAGCATGAAGCCCAAGGAACCAGCCTGTTTATCCTCTTGTTACCTATTGGTGTTCTTGCAGTAATGAACTACTATAAAAGTGGAAATCTTAACTGGAAGTTTGGATTGATTGTCGCTGCGGCTTTTGTCATCGGTGGCTATGTCGGATCTAAGCTCGCATTAAAATTATCTGAGGGTGTTGTTAAATTGATTTTCGGCATCGTCATGGCTTACGTTTCGTATAGAATGATAACCTCTGGCTATAATCTTATAAACAATGAATCCTGATCTTATTTCAAATATCAAAAGTGGAGCGAAGCGACTGCACGATAAGGTCAGATCATATCGCGAACACATTCACGCAAATCCTGAACTTTCTTATCAGGAATTCGAAACGATGAAGTATGTTGAACAACAACTGACTGCAATTGGAATCTCCTGTGAATCAGGCGTTGGTAATACGGGGGTAGTTGGTGTTATTCGTGGCGATCATCATTCAGACAATGACGAATGCATCGGACTGCGTGCCGATCTGGATGCTTTGCCTATTACTGAACAAAATGAAGTGGTATATGCTTCTAAAGTTGAAGGTGTTATGCACGCCTGTGGCCACGATGTACATACTTCAATCCTGCTGGGGGCGGCAGAACTGCTTTTCGAGCTACGGAATGAACTGCCAAAACCGGTCAAACTCATTTTCCAACCCGGTGAAGAAAAAAATCCTGGAGGTGCCACACTCATGATCAAGGCTGGGGTATTAGCCAATCCAAAAGTCACTGACATGGTAGCACTTCATGTATTTCCGGATATGGAAGTCGGCCATGTTGGATTCAAAGATGGATTGTATATGGCGTCGTGTGATGAGATCCATTTGACTATCAATGGTAAGGGTGGACATGGTGCAACTCCTCATAAATGCATCGATCCTATATTGACCGGAGCACAAATCGTAACTGCCCTGCAGGAAATTGTTAGTAGAAATTGTGATCCTAAAATTCCAAGTGTTCTTTCAATAGGTCACTTCGAAGCACTCGGGGCAACCAATATCATACCTGAGAAAGCGCATTTGAAAGGAACATTTCGAACAATGGATGAAGAATGGCGTGAGCGTGCTCATGAATTAATTTCCAATACAATCCATAGAATCGCCGAATCGACCGGAGCAACGGTAGACCTTGAAATCAGTAAAGGATATCCCTTTCTAATGAACGATGCACAGACAACACAGGATATGAGGGTGTTGGCTCGGGAGTTACTCGGGGACGCAAATGTACATGAACTACCGATCCGATTGACTTCAGAAGATTTCTCTTATTATTCACATGAAGTACCCGTTTGCTTCTTCAGATTAGGAGTTCGAAATGAAGGAAAAGGTATTGTGCACGGTGTTCACACTCCAAGGTTTAATATTGATGACGAAGCCCTTGTGATAGGTGTTCAAATGATGACAGCCGCAGCATTTAAATAATGAGGTATACGTGGTACATATGGATGTTACTAATCACTTTTTCTTGTTCCGAAGAAAAGGACATCGATTCTGAATCCGTTTATGAAATACGAAACATAGGCCAGCTTTCGACTAGCGAGTACACCGTCGGCAAGATTGTAAAGCTAGATAAAACGGGCGAAGAATGGTACAAGTTTGGCGAGCGGCGAATCCTTATCAGTTGCAAGGCAAAAATAAAAGCGGGAATTGATTTGTCGAAACTGTCCAAAGACGACATTAAGATAAAAGGTAAGACAATCGAAATCAATCTTCCGCCAGCAGAAATTACTTCATTTACGATGGATCCGAAGTTTGTGCACACTGAAATGGAAAGCGTCAGCGGATTCAGGGATCAATTCACTCAACAGGAAAAAAATGATTTTCTGAAACAAGGTGAAGAAGCCATCAGAGAAGATATTGAACAAACGAGCATCTTAAAAGATGCGGAGAAAAATGCGAAGACCTTCGTAGAAGATTTCTACAAAGAGCTGGGGTTTGAAAAAGTTATTGTTAATCCTGATTCAGGACTATAATGCAGGACTACAAAAGACTACTGAAAAATATTGTTGCACTGGGAATCATAACACTTCTTGTTGTTTCCGGATACTACCTATATACGAGGGAGAGAGGTAAGACCTCTACTATTGATGAGACCGGTATCAAAGTTGAATCCATCAAAAACATTGCAGAGATTAGTACCATTAGTTATAAGGATGAAATAGTTGTCGACACAGTGGAGTACTTTAAGGATGAACCGGACCTATTAAACCCGCTGGATTGGCGAGATCTCTATGATAAAACCATGAACAGAGATGTTAAACGCCGGCTAACATTAATCATACGAGGCGAAGTCAGGTATGGTGTTGATCTCACTGATCAGAATTATCACATAGAACAAAATGAGGACAGTATATGGCTTACACTTCCAAATTCCGAGGTGTTAGACGTCATAATAACTCCCTCTTTAACTGAGGTCTTTGAAGAACAAGGTGAATGGAGCGATGGCACACGAAAATTGTTGGAAGCAAAGGCACTTCATAAGTTGAAAACAAATGCGGAATCATTTGGCTTAAGGGAGCGGGCCAACGAAAACATCGAATTATTGTTCAGTAAATTACTTCCCTCTAAGAAAAAACTAATCATCGATTTTGAGTAGATCCTTCAACATATTCTTTGTTATCATACTGGTATTGATCAGTTCCTGCGATAAAGAGCAGCGCACTAAGAAGAAACTGGCAGGAAGCTGGAATATCATCGAATATCAATATTCAAATTTCTCTGGATTAACGTATCGTTATGATACTTATGGTCAAATGACTTTCGAAAATTGCGAAGACGCGCTTTGCAACTATGCCATTGACATGTATTTTATCAATCAAGGTGATACATCTTATCGAAACGACAATGGGTATTATGAGCTTATCAAAGGAAGTGATAATTACATATTGTATAAAATGGATTCTTCGGGTATAACTGACACCCTTGACAACGGTCGGATTATTTTACTTACGAAGAAAAGCCTAAAAATAGAATTCACCGAGTTTTACCAGCGGCATCTATTTATCTTAGAGAGGATTAATTAGCCATTTCACTCATGAACTTGATAAATACAAGTTTGAGCTCTTCTTCCGTATAATCCCCATCAAACTCCTCATAAGCAACCTGGATGTCATCCGTTTCTGCCTCTGAGAAATAATCGTAGATTTCTTCCTGAGTATCCTCATCTAAAATATCATCGATATAGTAATTGATATTTACTTTAGTACCGGACGAAACAATAGCACCAATTTCATCAATTACTTCTTCAAGTGACTTTCCTTGACTTTGGCCAATGTCTTCAAGTGGCAGTTTACGATCGATATTCTGAATCAATTGAACTTTTAATCCTGATTTATTGACGAGTGACTTAACCACGAGATCCTGTGGGCGTTCGATTTCATTCTCGGCTACATATCTTTTAATCAACGATGCAAACGGAGCGCCATATCTTGCGGCTTTTCCTGTTCCGACACCTTGAATATTTGTCATTTCTTCTATCGTGGTAGGGTACTGAATACACATATCCTCTAATGACGGTTCCTGGAAAATGACAAATGGTGGAATATTTTGATCCTTAGAGATTGACTTTCGCAGATCCATTAGTTGATCGTACAAAACTTGATCCAGTGCTCCGCCTGACCCTTTATCATTAGTAATAAAGTCATCGTTATCTTCAACCAGATAGTCCCGTTCTTTATAAAGCGAAAATGACTTAGGTGATTCAAGGAAAGTTCTTCCTTCATCCGTAAATTTCAATACGCCGTACGATTCAATATCTTTTTCCAGAAGTCCTGCTACCACCACTTGTCTGATCACAGCGTTCCAAAAATGCTTATCCTTTTCTTTACCTTTTCCAAAAAGATCGTGATCATTCTGTTTGTAATTCTTGATCTCAGCATTTTCAATACCTGAAAGGAAATCACAATAATGCTTAGCACGGTGAGACTCTTTCAATGCCTCAACCACCTGAAGCAAGAGTTTTACATATTCCTTCCCTTCGTATTGCTCTTTCGGATCTTTACAATTATCGCAGTGTTTATTGCAATTATGCTCATTAAACTCTTCACCGAAATAATGTAAAATCATCTTTCTGCGACAAACCGAAGTCTCGGCATATGATGTAATTTCATTGAGCAGCTGTCTTCCTACTTCTTGTTCAGCAACTGGCTTACCCTGAAGGAACTTTTCGAGCTTCTCAATATCCTTATAACGATAAAAAGCGATGCACTCTCCTTCTCCTCCATCTCTTCCGGCTCTGCCTGTCTCCTGGTAATAACTTTCCAACGACTTAGGAATATCATGGTGTATTACATAACGCACATCCGGTTTATCGATACCCATTCCGAATGCAATTGTAGCCACAATCACATCCGCTTCTTCCATCAGAAACATATCCTGATGCTTCCCCCTCGTAGCTGCATCAAGACCAGCGTGATAGGGTAATGCCTTTATTCCATTTACCTGAAGTAACTCCGCGAGTTCCTCCACTTTTTTGCGACTAAGGCAATAAACAATTCCACTTTTACCTTTTTTGTTCACCGCATAGCGGATGATCTGTTTTTGAACTTCCTTCTTTGGGAGAATCTGATAAAACAAATTCTCTCTGTTGAACGATGATTTAAATACCACAGCATCTAGCATGTTCAGGTTCTTCTGAATATCCATTTGGACTTTTGGAGTTGCTGTTGCAGTCAAGGCAATGATCGGTACGTCACTGATCTTTTCGAAAATTTCTCTTAATCGTCTGTATTCAGGTCTGAAATCGTGCCCCCATTCGGAAATACAATGTGCTTCATCGATTGCGAAAAATGAAATATTGACATCCGTTAGAAAGTCAATGTTCTCTTTTTTAGTCAATGACTCAGGTGCTACATATAGTAATTTTGTTTTTCCTTCGCGGATATCATTTTTCACATTATTGATTTCCTTCTTCGTAAGAGAAGAATTCATAAAGTGAGCGATTGATTCGTTTTCACTAATATGCCGAATCGCATCAACCTGGTTCTTCATTAATGCAATTAATGGAGATACCACCACTGCGGTTCCTTCTGATATAAGTGCCGGCAACTGATAGCACAGCGACTTCCCCCCTCCGGTGGGCATGATAACAAAAGTATTGTTTCCATTCAACACATTTTCGATGATCTTCTCCTGATCACCTTTGAAACTGTCAAATCCGAAGTAGGTTTTTAAGGAATCTTTTAAATCTATGGCTAATTCCATTGAATGCTGTTTGCATTAAGTGTATATCTAAAATACAAAAAAATGTAGTTAATATCTATTCGAATATGGAAATTTCAGAAAGTTGCTTGAAAGGCTAACAAATAGCCTTTAAAGATTGATGTCTTATGCATCTTAATTCATGTTGAATGTATACTTTTGCCATTACTATGTCGGAGGAAAAACGAATGACATTTCTGGACCATCTCGAGGAACTGAGATGGCGTCTGGTACGCTCAGCAATTGCGATAGTGGTTGTTGCTACTGTACTCTGGATTTTTCAGGAGTGGATCATGGACAATCTGTTTCTTTCGATGAAGAGTCCAGACTTTATCACTTTTGAATTAATCTGCCGCTTCTTCGGAATTTGTGTAGAAGAAGTACCTGTAGAACTGCAGAGCATGAAGGTGACAGGGCAGTTTTCTTATGCCTTAATGATGAGCATCCTGGGCGGAATAGTGCTATCCTTTCCATTTATCTTCTATCAGATATGGAGTTTTGTAAAACCAGGTCTTCGTCAAAAAGAAAAGAAGGTGGCTTCGGGAATTGTGTTTTATGTCAGCATCTTATTCTTCATGGGAATAAGCTTCGGATATTTTATTGTCGCACCTCTATGTATTCAGTTCTTTGGGTCTTACCAGGTCAGCAAAAAGATCAATAACATCTTTACGATTAATTCGTATATGAGCACGATCCTATCCACTGTCTTCTATTCAGGTCTATTATTTCTACTTCCTGTGATATCGTATCTTTTCACCAGGATCGGTGTGCTGAATGCTGCCTTCTTGAGAAAGTACCGTAAACACGCGATTATTGGTATTCTAATCTTATCTGCAATTATTACCCCTCCTGATTTGATAAGTCAGGTAATCGTAAGTATACCTATCGTTCTTTTGTATGAAGCGGGAATTCTCGTCTCTGCACGCGTTGAAAAGAAAATGAAAAATGAGGCTGCTTAACTTAAAAGAATACGTAGAACTTCCGTAAATTAGTTCTGCTATAGTTATGATCATCAGACTGCTTTTAATAATTCTCCTTCTTCCTTTTGCATCGTCAGCTCAAAAGACCATGGTAGAGGGAGTTGTCAAGGATGCCGAAACGGGGCAGGTCATGCCATTTGTTACAGTTCGCTTTCAAAACTCTAAGATCGGAACCCATACAGACACGAATGGATACTATATGCTCAACACGTACTATGCTACTGATTCATTGGTATTCTCATTCGCCGGGTATTTACCGCGGACCGTTCCGGTCAATAAAGATCAATCGCAAGAGATTAATATTTCCCTGGGGATTCTTCAAACTGAATTCGAAGATGTAATCGTAAAGGCACCTGATGAATTTCCCTCCACGATTCTTCACAAAAAAGTGATCGCTCACAAGGAAATTAATAACAAGGAGAAACTGGATTCATACGAGTACGAAGTCTACAATAAGATTCAATTGGACTTAAACAACATTGGTGATAAGTTCGAGGAACGTGGAATGATTAAACGTTTAGATCTGGTCATGGCATATCTCGATTCAACAGAAGGAGAGAAGTCATTTCTCCCGTTACTGTTAAGTGAGTCTGTGTCCGACTTCTACTTCAAGAATGATCCAAAGAAGAAGAAAGAAATAGTTAAGGCCACTCGTATCAGTGGTGTCGATAATTTGGAGGTAAGTCAATTCCTTGGTGATATGTATCTCGATGTAAACGTCTACGACAATTACATCATTTTATTTGGAAAAAGTTTTGTTAGCCCCGTTGCAGATTTCGCTCGAGGTTTTTATCGTTTCTACCTGGATGATTCAACTTTTATCGACAATAAATGGTGTTATAAACTCCGCTTTATACCCAAACGCGATGGGGATGTTACTTTTCAGGGGGAGATGTGGATACATGACACCACTTATGCCGTCAAGCAATTTAAGGCGGATATTTCACCTTGGGTAAATATAAACTATGTCCAGGGACTTTATCTTGATCATAAGTTTGACATGGTGGCACCGGAAGTATGGATGCTTACTAACGAAAAAATGATCGTAGATCTAAAAATCACCAGGGACACTGATATTTACGGATTTTATGCACGACGAAATTCATCCCGACGAGATTTCGTGATTAATAAGGTACGGAGTGAAGAGTATTATAAATCGAGTAGTACTGTGGAAGTTTTAGACAGTGCTTCCAACAGATCCGCAGAATATTGGTCTAAAATTAGGCATGAACCGCTTTCTGCACAAGAAGCAGGTATTGATGAAATGATTGATTCACTCAATCAGCTTCGATTCTTTAAGTTCCTCAAGAACTTCACGTATTTCGCATCAACGGGGTATTGGAGGGTGAAAAAGATTGAAGTCGGTAATGCCTTCTCATTTATGAGCGTAAACCCTGTGGAAAAATTTCGAATGGCTCTGGCTCTGAGAACTTCCAATGATTTCAGCCATAGAATAGAACTAGGGGGCAAGGTAGCTTATGGGTTTGGCGACGAACGCTTCAAATATGGCGGGCGTATTCGTTTTAATGTGAGTCCCAAAAAGCGTGGAATGCTAGAAACATATTATAACTACGACATAGAACAAATTGGGCAATCCCCTACGGCAGCGGCTGTTGGCTCTACATTCGGGACACTTTTAAGAACTGGGCCACTTGATAAGCTGACATTTGTAGAGAAGGCTGGAATGAGTTTGGAGAAGGATGTTGGGAAAGATTTTGTGCTATTTGGAGGTTTTGAATGGAAAGAATACACCGCTCTTGGTTTGGCAAATTATGTTCGAGTCGATCCTATGACAGGTTTAAATGATACTATATCGAGAATTCAGACGGGCGAATTAACAGGAAGAATTCGATGGGGAAAAGATGAAGACTTCATTTCAGGTGTATTTGACCGAACATCAGTCGGATCAAGGTACCCAATCTTCTCCGTACAGGGTATTTTTGCTTTCAAAGACCTTTTTGGAAGTGATTACGAATACCAAAAATTGGAACTTACTATGGAACACTCGACCTATATCGGTGTTCTTGGGAAGATTAAATACAATCTTACCGGAGGATATATATTTGGAAGCGCTGCATACCCATTTCTTCAAGTACATGCCGGAAACCAGTCATATTGGCTAATGATCAATGCGTATAATAAAATGAACTTTTTCGAGTTTATTTCAGACAAGTACGTTACCGCCTTTATCGAAAATCATTGGGAAGGATTATTTTTCGACCGTCTACCCTTCAATAAATGGTTGCGCTGGAGGCTTGTTACTACCGTTAAGATGGCATATGGCCAAATAGATGATACCAAACACGAACAGAACATGTTGTTACCTGAATTTACCAAGAGATTTGGAGATACTCCTTATGTGGAGGTAGCTGCAGGAATTGAAAACATCTTCAACATTGGCCGTGTGGATGTGTTCTGGAGATTAACGCACAACGAACCGGGTTCGAAAGTAACGGACTTACAGAACTTTGGCATACGCGCAAGATATTCGATTAACTTCTAAACTGAAATGAGATTACATACGACAGAAATAAGAAAATCGTACCGCGGAAGAGATGTGGTGAAAGGTGTTTCAATTGAAGTGCGTCAGGGAGAGATCGTTGGTCTGCTTGGACCCAATGGTGCAGGAAAAACAACATCATTTTATATGATTGTTGGCCTGGTTAAGCCAGATGGCGGTAAAGTGTATTTGGACGAGACGGAAATAACGAATTTTCCAATGTATCGTCGTTCTCAAATGGGAATCGGTTATTTACCACAGGAGGTTTCTGTATTTCGCAAGTTAAGTGTGGAAGACAACATTATGGCTATTCTTGAAATGACTGATCTCAATAAGCAGCAACGAAAAGAGAAGCTTGAGGAATTGTTAGACGAGTTTAGTTTAAATCATGTCCGCAAAAACCTCGGAAATCGCTTATCTGGTGGAGAAAAGAGGAGAACTGAGATAGCACGGGCATTAGCAACCAATCCGAAATTTGTCCTATTGGATGAACCCTTTGCAGGCGTGGATCCCATTGCTGTTGAGGATATACAAAGCATTGTTGCGGATCTGAAAAAGCGTAATATTGGAATTCTGATAACGGATCATAATGTCCAGGAAACCCTATCAATTACGGACAGAGCGTATTTACTCTTCGAAGGTAGTATTCTGAAGTCCGGAACGGCAGAAGAATTAGCTGCAGATGAGCAAGTTAGACGCGTATATCTAGGTCAAAAATTCGAACTTCGACGTAAATAATTTTTTTTCAAGCAGAAAAAAGCATATTTTTACATGTACTAATACTACTATTATAAATTTTTCAATATGAAAAGAGTAATTGGATTAATGACAATTATAGCGGGGGTGGGCTTGCTATTATCTTCGTGTAGTAAAAAATGTAGCGTTCCCGAGGGAACTACTACTGGAACAATGATCGTTGAAAATGCAATCGTTTATCCTGAATCAGGTCTTGCTTACGGTAACATGGGTGGTGACTGGCATATTAGACCAGGACATGACTATGAAACTAAATTCGAAATTAGCCTGGATGGTGGTAAAACAAGAAAGAAATTTGAATGGGTAAGTGGCCAGTATCACATACTTGGAAACCCTAAACAAGCGCATTGTGAAGTCTCTTTTGACAAAGATGTTTCGCTTGATGCATTCGCGAACACTGTAACTTATACGGTTGGCGTTAATGATTGTGAAAGCTGCGAAGCAGTTTATACACACGAGAACTGGATATTAGTCGACGCTGTACCAGCAGGAATGTTGGTTGTCTACAAATAATACTAAGACATAGATATAATAAAAAAGCCACCTCAATCAGGTGGCTTTTTTATATAATGTCGATTTATACCTTAAGAAGGTAAATCAGCTTTTTCAATTGTAATACTTCCGCTCTTATTTCCATAAGCATCACAGTGACCTCCCTTAGAAGATCCACAAGAAGCTAACACAGCAGTTAACATCAAACCGAAAAGCGATAGAGCTAATACTTTTTTCATTTTTCTTCGTTTAAATTATAAGGTTTCTTAGATTGTTGCATTTACAATATAACAACAAAACTACAATTAATTACAGTTAAACTAAAATATTATTATCCACAATAAGCTAATTTTAGGCCAAACTAGAACAATTTGAATTATACTGGTGAAATTTAATCTATACATATTACTCGTTATTACTGCCGTTCAGCTGAATTGCGCATTCGGACAAAAAAAAACGGAATTAGTCTATACAAATACGAGTTTTCAACAGTACATCAAGCACCCAAAGACTCAGTTTAAGGATAGCATTTCAGCTATTGAGTATCTGAGAGATCTTCAATATAGTGCAATTGGAGATGGCTTTTTACTCGCTTCTGTCGATAGCATCGTTTTCCATCCGAACAAATATGAGGTCGCTTTTGAGTTAGGGCCCAGATTCGGAAGTATATCGCTCGAAGTAGAACCAGAAGAAGTTGAATTTCTAGAGAAAAATGGACGAATTAGTGAAAAACTGTTGAGCCAGATTCCATTCACCCCAAAAGAATTCGAGCGATTGCTGGTCCGTGTGAATAAAACATACGTCAACAATGGTTACCCGTTTATTAAGTACACACTAACCAATACCAACATTACCGCTAACAATTTAACAGCCAAATTAGCTATAGACCGAGGACCTGAAATGATCTGGCAAAAGATACATGTGAAAGGTGAATCACGGATTTCCGACACTTATGTATCCAATTTATTGGAAATCAATGAAGGCGATTATTACAATGAAAGTCAGCTTTTGGTCATCTCACAACGAATCAGGCAGATAGCCTTTCTAGAAGAGATCAAAGCTCATGAAGTATTATTCACAGAAGATGGTTGCGAGCTCTTCCTCTATCTAAAGTCCGTAAAGATTAGCACAGCAAACGGGGTGTTAGGGCTTCAGCCTGATGCTGAATTAGGGCGGGTTACCGTCACTGGTGACCTTAGACTGAAACTATTGAGTTTACTCAATCGTGGGGAGTTACTGCAGTTTCATTGGCAAAGTATCAGGGCTCAAACTCAATCGTTAGACCTTCGCTTTAACATTCCATACCTCTTTAAAACACCCTTTGGTGTTGACGCACAATTTAGTATGTATAAGCGGGATACGAGCTTTTTGGAAGTGCAAAGTGAATTTGGCGTTGTCTATTCGATTAATTCAGGCAATTATTTGAAAGGATATTATGAAAATATCAGTTCTAACGTACTATCCGGAGGAAATAACAATACTACGTTTTCTAATTTGGGTAATGCCCGGACAAACTTATATGGACTTGCCTTTTCATCCACTGAACTCGATTACATTCCAAATCCCAGATCAGGTAGAAGCCTGTACTTCGAAGGGTCTGTGGGAGATCGGAAATCGCAAAAAACGGACAGTTCAGAGGTTATCAGCTCTTTTACTTACAGAGGTAAAGCAGAAATTGAATTCTTTATTCCATTATATAAGAAGCATGTATTGCGATTAGCCAACAACACTTATTTCTACGGCGCGGATCAGATTTTCGAGAATGAGCTATACCGCTTCGGAGGACTCAACTCACAAAGGGGATTCAACGAAGATGAGCTTTTTGCTAATGTCCACAACACATCCACTGTTGAATATCGTTTCCTGTTAGACAGAAATTCCCACACCTTTGCCTTCTATGATATAAGCTGGTACGAAAATGCAGCAGTTGACTATTACAACGATACCCCTTCAGGTTTCGGTGTTGGATTTGCGTTTAATTCGAATTTGGGGGTATTCTCGATCTCATATGCCCTCGGGAAACAACTGGACAATCCCATTCTTTTCTCCGACGGTAAAATTCATTTCGGTTATATTGCGTACCTTTAATTAATGGATTATTTGTTCCTGATTATTGGGTTAATTGTTGGTGGCGTTCTGGGCTATTTGATCGCACTTGTCAGATCTCGATCGGATAGCAGCGAAGGTTCTTCCAATGATTTGGCAGTTCGTAATGCAGCACTGGAACAATCTAATATTGATCTGAAAAGTGATCTCGACGAAGTAAAGTCAGCACTTGAAAAAAGTCGCGAAGAACACCAACAGCAGCTTTTGAGTTCTACCGAATGGAAGGGTAAATTCGAGTCACAGCAAGAAAAATTGGAAGAACAAAAGGCTGAGTTCGAGAAGTTACAGGAGAAGTTTACGAAGGATTTCGAACTTATCGCCAATAAAATTCTTGACGAGAAGAGTTCAAAATTCACTGAACAGAATAAAGAAAATTTAGACACGATTCTTACACCACTGAAAGAACGTATCAAAGAGTTTCAAGAAAAGGTTGAAACAAATAACGAGAATAGTGTTAAACGAACATCAGCTCTTGAGCAACAACTAAAATCGCTAAGAGAACTTAACCAAGAAATCACGCAAGAAACAAAGAACCTTACAATGGCATTGCGAGGTGACTCTAAAACACAGGGAAACTGGGGAGAGTTACAACTAGAGATGATCCTCGAAAAAGCCGGCTTAGAAAAGGATATCCATTATACAAAAGAGACCAATCTAAAAACCGAGGGGGGTTCTAACCAGCGTCTGGATTATATCATTAGTCTACCTGATGGGAAAAAGCTGATTCTGGATTCAAAAGTTTCTTTAACCGCATATAGTAAATATGTCGATTCTGAAACTACAGAAGAGAAAAACAAATTTCTTAAGCAACATATAGAAAGTGTTAATACACATGTCAAACTGCTTGGCGGAAAGGACTATCAAAAGCTTCACGATATCAATACACCGGACTATGTTTTGATGTTTGTTGCGAACGAGCCAGCCTTAACGCTCGCGTTAAAGGAAGATCAAGGGCTCTTCGAGAAAGCGTTGGACAAAAATATTGTGGTTGTTTCTACATCTACTCTGCTCGCTACATTACGAACAATCTCATACATCTGGAAACAGGACCTACAGAATAAAAATGCTGAAGAAATAGCACGGCAAGCTGGAAATTTATACGACAAATTCGTTGGTTTTACTGAGGACTTGATCAAACTTGGTGAACAAATGAATACGGCGAGTAAAACGTATGATGCTGCTATGAACAAGATGGTTGAAGGAACTGGTAATATCACTAAACGAATTCAGGATCTTAAAAAACTTGGCGTAAATCCTTCAAAAAATATCGACTCACGATTGATCGATCGATCTGAGAATGATTAATTATTGACGTTTTTCCTTCATCATCGTTCTGATTTCTTTCATGAAATCTGAAGCATAAACAAATTCACTGATCTCTTTGTTGTCTGTTGTCAGAATCCCTTTACTATTTCCCTCCCACCAGTTACGTCCCTGATGAATAAAAAGAATATTATCACCGATCTCTATAACGGAGTTCATGTCGTGGGTGATCACTATCGTTGTGGTGTCAAACTCGTATGTGATCTCTTTAATCAGGTTATCGATAACGATAGCTGTAAGCGGATCAAGGCCGGAATTCGGTTCGTCACAGAAAAGATACTTCGGGTTCATTGAAATTGCTCTTGCAATACCAATTCTCTTCTGCATACCACCGGAACATTCTGCAGGATATAGATCATTTTTTCCATCCAGATTTACGCGTTCCAAACAAAAATTTACCCGATCGAGTTTCTCTTTTTTTGTCATGGTCGTGAACATGGTCAACGGAAACATAACGTTCTGTTCCACCGTCATTGAATCGAACAAAGCAGAACCCTGAAAGAGCATGCCGATCTCCTTTCGGATATTCACACGTTCCTTATGATCCATATCCGTGAAATTCTCACCTTCATATAATATCATGCCGGTTTCAGGTCTATGTAATCCAACCATACACTTGGCTAGCACAGATTTTCCAGAACCCGACTGTCCAATGATCAGATTAACCTTCCCCTTCTCAAATTTGGTGTTAATATCATGTAGCACATGATTGTCGGCAAATGTCTTATTTACTCCTCTCACTTCTATCATAATAGGAACATTTGGGTAAGGAAGAAGTTAGAAATAAGAATGGCAATACTGCTGCTTACAACTGCTTTGGTTGCTGACTTCCCAACTTCAACAGCTCCTACCTTGGTATAATAACCGTAGTATGACGCAATCGAAACTATTAGAAATGCAAAGACCACGGTCTTAACCAAAGCGTAGGTGATATCACCTACTTCAAAGAAAGAACGAATTCCGAAGACATAGGTTTCTGTGGATGCTAATCCCGAAAGTAACACAGCCAGCCATCCGCCAACAAGACTCAGACCCATTGAGAACACGATGAGTATTGGGAAGAAAATTACCGCACCCATGATCTTTGGCAGTACCAGATATCCTAAACTATTAACACCCATGATTTCAAGTGCATCTATCTGTTCGGTAGTTTTCATGGTACCGATTTCAGATGCCACATTCGATCCTACCTTACCTGCTAATATCAAGCAGATGATTGTCGGTGAAAATTCAAGGATTGTACTTGATCTGGTAATATATCCTATGGTATATTCCGGTAGCCATGGTGAATCCATGTTTGATGCCGTCTGAAGTGCAATTACTCCGCCCATAAAGACAGACATCAATGCAACGATAATGATGGAATTGATCCCAATAAAATCAATCTCTTCAAAAAGTCGTGCACGAAACACAGATCCTTTTTCCGGTTTTGAAAAAACGGCAAGGATCATGCTCATGTACTTACCAATATTGGCTATCAACTGAAACATTCAGCGCTAATTTAATGGTATTTTCTATCATTCCCACTGAATATATATGATTTCATTCCATATTGAGTTCTTAATAACTACATTTGAAAAAATGAGGCAGACAATTGATCATAAAAAACGAGTCCTCGAGAAGTATTTACCAACCGAACATCTCGATTATGTTCTTGATCTGTTAGCTTCATACCCAGTCAAATTTCGCGTTTCCAAACCTAGAAAGACCAAACTTGGTGACTTTCGATATAACCGAAATGGACTTCACCAGATTAGTGTGAATGGGGATCTGAATCAATATGCCTTTCTGATCACACTTGTACATGAGTTCGCTCATTTAGTCAGTTATCAGGAGCATGGCGTCAGAATTCGACCTCACGGACCGGAGTGGCAATCATGTTACGCGAAATTACTTAGACCTGTGATTGACAGCGAAACGCTTCCGGATGATGTTCAACATGCCTTGATCAACTCGCTCATCAATATTAAGGCATCATCTTGCAGTGACAAAAGACTGTATAAAGTTCTAATGAAATATGATCCTTTAGATGATGAATTAAGCCTGCTGGAAGAGGTCAGTATGAACAGCTTATTTGAATTCAATGGCAGACAGTTTTCAAAAGGTGAATTAAGAAGAACTCGTTATTTGTGTATGGAGAATAACACACAAAAGATATATCTTGTCAGCTCGTTAGCTAAAGTGAAAGTAATTAAGCATGGAGAATAATTATGCAATTATCATGGCAGGAGGAATCGGAAGCCGATTCTGGCCGATGTCTACGCCTAAAAAACCTAAGCAATTTCTAGATGTTTTAGGAATGGGAAAGTCTTTGATTCAAATGACATTCGATCGACTTCAGAAAGTAGTTCCTGCAGAAAATGTTTTCATTGTGACGAATGAGGCCTACAAAGATCTGGTATTGGAACAATTGAATGGAATCAGCGCCAATCAGGTTTTGACGGAACCTGTTCGAAAAAACACAGCGCCTTGTATCGCTTATGCTGCAGCAAAAATTCATTCGATTAACCCGGAAGCAAAACTTATTATATCCCCTGCTGATCATTTGATATTGCAGGAAGGTAACTTCGAAGCAACGATTAATTCTGCTTTGACAGCCGCAAACCAGGGTCGTATAGTAACCATTGGTATTAAACCGACCCGACCTGATACCGGTTATGGATACATCGAGTTTCATGAGAATGCAAGAATAGAAGCCAATAACATCTTACCTGTCGTTCAGTTTCGTGAGAAACCTGATCTGGCTACTGCAAAAGAATTTGTCGATTCAGGAAACTTTTACTGGAATGCAGGAATATTTGTTTGGAGCACAGAAACGGTATTGAATGCTCTTAGAGACTTTCAGGCGGATCTACACCAGCTCTTCTGCGCTGATTTATCCTGGTACAACACCTCGGATGAGAAAGCCAACAAGGACCGGGCATTTCAGGAATGTACCAATATCTCAATCGATTTCGCAGTAATGGAACATGCAAAGAACATCGATGTGGTTCTCGCCGGATTTGATTGGTCTGACCTGGGTACATGGGGAAGTCTCAATACACATTTGGAAAAAGATAACCACGGCAACTCCATTATTGGAGACAATACGCATCTATTTAATTCGAAAGACTGTATTGTAAATATTGAAAATGATCACGAGGTTATTTTGGACGGTTTGGATGGATATATCGTAATCCAATCTGACAACCGCATTCTTGTTATCCGCAAAGAAAACGAACAGGAACTAAAGAACTTCCTGAAGAAAATAGAATAAAAAAGGGACCGAAGTCCCTTTATCTTATAATCCATATTCCTTTCGCAATTGCGCGGCTTCCCATTTTCGATAGAGATCAAAGTAGCTCTTCGACTCCATTACTACGACACCACCTAGTGTGTCACCGTATTTCGCCGGAAGACCACCTGTGTAAACCATCATTCTACCGATTGACACGCCCGGAACAGACCCTACATCTCTGGTTTTAACACCATCGACAATATAGATCATATCTCCTTTTCTTGCTCCACGGAAAACCAATTCACCATCCTCTGTCTGACGCACCTCACTACTCATTGAAGTGACTAATCCTTTGACACTGAATTTTTGTGGTGACTTATCAATTTCATCTGCTTCAAGTGTCGCAACAGGCAAGTTACCATCAATCAATTTGACCACGTTTGGATCATGTGCTTTAACCACGACTACATCCGTCAATTGAATATTTTCGTATTGAATAACACCGGCATTAAAGAACCCGTCCATTGGCACCTCCGCAATTATTGGCTCTAAAGTATCCCCCTGATAGCGGATATTTACAATATAAGTTCCTGCCGGTATGGCACTAATTCTAAATCGACCATCCAGATCAGTTTTAGCTTGATAACGACGACCATTTGCATCGATATACACGTGTGCATCGACTGCTCCGATATTCTTGTCCTTATCAAACACTTCACCTACTACTTCACCTAAAGCTGCCTGACCGAAACTATTCGAAGCCATCGCAAGCACTATTAAAATCATCAACCTTTTCATAATAATCATTTTTAAATTCAACATTTGATAGTAAGATGAGAATGAAAGCAAATTCCATAAAAAAACCCTCACAAAATTTGCGAGGGTCTTTATTAAAAAGGTGAATATCTATTCTATAATTGCACTTGACGTATCTAGTTGTCGATCTACTTTTTTAAATAACCCCTGTAATACTTTGCCTGGTCCCACCTCAATAATCTGGGTTGCACCATCACCTAACATTTGATTCATGGTTTGTGTCCATTTTACCGGTGCTGTTAATTGGGCAATAAGGTTCTTCTGTATTTCCTGAGGATCAGAAACTGCTGCTGCGGTAACATTTTGATAAACCGGACAAAGTGGTGTGTCGAAATTGGTGTTTTCTATGGCTGTAGCTAATTTTTCTCTTGCCGGCTCCATCAGAGGAGAATGAAATGCACCTCCAACCTGAAGAATCAGCGCTCTTCTTGCTCCAGCTTCCGTTAGTTTCTCACAGGCTGCTTCAACTGCTGGCACGGCTCCGGAGATAACTAGCTGTCCTGGACTATTATAATTCGCGGGAACTACAACCCCGTCAATTCCAGCACATATTTGTTCGACCACATTGTCTTCCAATCCGAGAATTGCAGCCATCGTAGACGGCTCCTTTTCACAAGCTTCCTGCATGGCCATTGCTCTGGCTGAAACCAGTTTTAATCCATCTTCGAACCCGAGTGTCTTATTTGCTACTAAGGCCGAGAACTCGCCCAGTGAATGACCTGCTACCATGTCTGGTTTGAAATCATCACCGATACATGCAGCAAGAATGGTGGAATGCAAAAAGATTGCAGGTTGTGTGACTTTCGTTTGCTTTAGCTCTTCATCCGTCCCTTCGAACATAATTTTCGTAATATCAAAACCGAGTACATCATTTGCCTTTTCAAACATCGATCTGCCCAGATCAGAGTTGTCATACAGATCCTTACCCATTCCAATAAACTGTGCCCCTTGTCCGGGAAAAACATATGCTTTCATAAAATCAGTTTTGCTGCAAAATTAATGAAAGATATGATTTAGGGTCAATAAAAAAGGGGGCTTTGCAGCCCCCTTGTATTAGTGTTTCAGTATTTCTATTTGATCACTACTCTTTCTACTAGAGATCCTGTTTCATTAGATACTTTCACAAGGTAAACCCCTGCTCCATTATCACTAAGATCAATCGTTGTTTGAGCAGTCACCTCACCAGTGAAAATTACTTCACCAGTAATGCTGAATACCTCAATAGAGTTATTCAATCCTTTATCGTTTGTAACTGTTATCAAACCTTCAGATGGGTTCGGATAAACCGAAACACCATCAATTACTGATTCATCCAAACCAACATTCTCACCGATCAATCTGATTCCAAATGCATCACCGTTTGTGTACGACTGATCTCCAGGAATGAAGATTGCAGAAGCCCAGAAAGGCTGAGCAACAGTCATGTCGTTTAAAATTCTAATATCACTAGCTCCTGCAAAAGAATACATCTCAACTGCAGCGTAGTAACATCCAGGATTCAGCGTAACAACACTAGGGAAGTAAATCTTCTTGAATCCAGCGGCAATATCAGCTGATGTAATGTTGTGCATAGTTGACATAGCCTGATAGTTCATGTTGCCATTGAAGAAATCAAGTGTATCAACGATACCTACAAATAAGTCTCCACCTACTTCCGTTCCGTTAGCAAGCTGAATTTCAATTGCTTCGATATTCATTGGTTGCTTGATATGATACCATGATGCCATTACGAATCCGTCATCACTATCTGGAGTGAATGAGTTCGTACCCAGTGAGCTTAAAGTAAGCTCCGATGTAGGGTGAACACCGATACCATCTTGTGAATAGACACCAGTAGTAACCTCCATATTTCTATATCCAACGTTGTTATAGTACTCTGGGCTTGCAGCCGTTTCATTGTCAGACACAACTGAATAAGTCCCTTCGTACAAACCAGTAGTTAATGCCGGTGACTCAAGGTTCTCAAGGTAAATAGTAGAATCACTCAGCAACAATGGATCATTCGCTGTAGAGTTGAAAGAAATGAAGTCAGCTGTTAATGCAACGTTCGTTTGATTGTTCACACCGAAGTTGTAGATTTCAGCTCCAACATACCAGTTAGCATCCAATTGAGTGTCAGGATATCTTCCATATTCTGTTCCTTCATTGTTTTCACCAGCAATCCATGCTGCCATCATTTGAACATCATCAAGAGGCTGTTCGATAATAGCAATGTCATCAACGAACCAAGCGTATCCCCAGATACCAGTCCAGTTGAATCGAATGTAGATATCAGCTAGTTCTGTTGGAGTAAGTCCAACCAATGCAGAACTGATGTTCACCTGCTTTAAAAGCGGGTTATCAGTTGCCGTATTTACTGGCTGATTGTCAAATAATGGGAATACGTTATTCATTCCTGTGACAACTGTTGTCGGATCAAGATCCGGCCAAGTAACATTACCTGCTCCATCTCCAATACCTACAACTAAGTACGGTCTTTCGTTATTGAAAGGACGGTAATAAGTCTCAAATTCAACAACCACATTTGGATAACCATTAAGGTCAATCGGGTTTGCCGTTGTCAACCACGCGTCCTCATAATCAGGACTTGAATTGTTACCTGCATCAGAGTCCATCAATGCCCAGCCGTCATTAGCAGTTGTTGATTGAATGTCATCCAGCGGATAACCCCCCGTACAGGATACGTTACCAATTTGCCAGTCAATATTAAAGTTAGCTGCATCGTGAGCAATAACCCAATCAGCTGGGTTTGCAAATGTGTTCGACCAGATAACAACTTTTTCTTCCGAAGTACCGTGCGCAGCAGGTTTTTTATACTCCGTACGGTCGTTTGAACGTTTTACTGGTGCGGATTCTGAAGCTACTTGTGCATTCGCAGCTCCTACAAGCAACACCGATAAAACAGTAGTGTAAATTTTTCTCATAAGTACATTAATTTTTAGAGCGTTAAAGTTAATAATAACAAAGCAGAAATCAAATCAGATCCTGCCTGAATATTAGAACGGGACTCACATGTAAAAGGTTGAAAATACGTGATTAATCGAATAGTGTATTCTCTAAATCGGGATAGGAAAACGGTTCGTTGGCATGTTCCGAATTGGGAATTGCCTGCTTTCCTCTGATAGGTCTGACCGTATGAGCATTTAGTTTAATTTTATGCGTCAACAAGCTCAATTCCCTCACGTAATCTTCAAAGGAATCATCCGGTTCAATCGTAATCCATTCACGAACACCTTCTTCGGTGAGCATAAGTGGCATTCTCACTTCTCTGTCATCCTCATGTGGGATATTTTGACGCATCCAATCACTTCCGCGTGTCGTAACGATCGAGAAACTGTTAATCACTTCTCCTGTCTCTTCATCAATCCATTCACTGCTAAGTCCTGCTAACAGGATAGGCCGCTCATCTCTGCGATAGATAAAATTCGGATACTTTTTCCCTTTAATTTGAGCGTGCTCGTAAAAACCATCAATCGGAATTACACATTTTCCGTGCTTAACCGCATCACGATAGGAAGGCTTCTCTTTGATCGTTTCCGATCTTGCATTTAAAGTCTTATTTCTAATTTGATTAGCATTTTCACGATCCTTAACCCAATGTGGAATTAGCCCCCACTGTTCCAGATTCGGAACTATTCCATCGCCTTCTTTCAACACAAGGATTTCCGGATGTACGAATCCAGACACCTGATAATATTCCCTTTCAATTGGGTTTAACAATGGTAACAGCGTCTTCTCAATCTCCTGGATGACCTTTGGATCACCATATTGTCTGGCGATCTTCAATTGTCTTTCAAGGCTAACTTTGATATCGTAACACATAATTAATTCAGCAGAAAGGAAGTCAACTTTTCGGTGATAATTTTTGCATCTACTTTCTCAATTGGGTGTTCCATTTCCGACCAAATTTCAAAACGGGCATTCGGTATCGAACTCGCTAATTGCTGCGTTTCTTGAGCAGATACCATTCTGTCCCATTCTCCAACACTGATCAAACAATCTATTTGAACATTTTTTAAACGCTCCTCGCTTAACTCAGGCGCCGAACCCATGCGTAACATCATCTCCCTTGTCTGGTTAACCGTGTTTTGCCACTGATCGCCATGAAGTTTTTTTAAATAGTCAAGGTATTTCGGAACCTTTTCCTTCATTACATCAATTTGCAGGTAACCTGCTTCTTTCTTTGATGACTCCGGATTCCATTCATATTTTGTGGCTAGCGTAAATATCTTTCCAAGTGAACCCGGTCTGCTGGCTTCCAGAAAAAGGGCCACATAACCTCCCATGCTGTAACCAAATACCACTGGCTTATGGAGTTCCTTGATCGTAATAAATTCTGCTAGTTGATCAGCAAATGTGCCAATTCCGAATGATGAAGTCGGCGGCTCCATTCCGTGACCGATGAAATCTAAGGTATGGATATTAAAGAATGGTTCCAACAGCTCTATAAACCTGCCGAATTGTTGTTTTGTTCCAAGTGCACCATGAAGTATTATCAGATCCGGTTTCATCAATTGTCTCTTTTTTCAAAAGTCTCTTCATCGCTCTTTTGAATCCTCCTAACTATGAAATAAATGATAAGCCCGAGAACTCCACAAACGATGAGAAACCAAAAGGTCAAGACGGAAAAAACTGCCCACTTCATCCTAACTTCACTGCTGTTCCATATGCCAAAATCTCAGAAGCTCCCTGGACAATTGTGCTGGTAGTAAATCGAACATTAACCACTGCATCAGCACCGGCTTTTTTAGCGTCATCGATCATGCGTTCCAACGCCTGTTCCCGAGAGTGAGCCTGAAGCTTTGTATATTCTTCGATTTCACCTCCAACCAAGTTTTTAAGTCCTGCAAAAATGTCTCTTCCGACATTTCTGGCTCTGACTGTACTCCCTCTGCTAATTCCGATTATCTCAATGATATCGCGACCAGGAACTGTTTCCGTTGTTGTTACAATCATATCTTCTAATTGTTGATCCATTTCTTGTTGATTTGTGTACCGTTATTCAATGTTAATCTTACCTGATAGACTCCAAACTGACCAGCCTGAGTAGTCACTTTTGTAATTCCTTGATACTTTTCCAGTTCGAACGGAACACGCTGACCAATTGAATTATAAATCTCGATTTTTTCTATTTGATCTGTACTTAGATTAAATGCTCCATTCACAGACGGATTTGGGAATATGACAACGGACGCCATTGACATTTCCTTTACGCTCGTGACATCGCCAATACTTCCGGATTTATACACCACATTGTTTGTATTGTGATCCTGAAAGCACAAATGGACTTTCCCATTTCGCAATATGATATCGGGATTCGTTTGTGTCCCAGCGGGATCCTCACATGCAATAATTCCATTGGTTAAGAGATCTCCCACACTACTTGATAGTGCCACAGAAACAAAGACATCCGACTGAGATCCATAATAATCCTTATAGGCAAGCACAACCGTATCTCCGTCAGCACTTACCCTTGGGTAATCTCTATTCTGGGATGGGTCATCATTGGTGTATGTGCCAAGTAGACTGAATCCTGATGCTACATTAGATACAGAAAGTGCAACTCGTCGATTTCCGGATGCACCCGTAGTCCAGGTTGTTACAAGTTGATCATTAACAAACGCACCATGCGGTCCTGTAGATGGACATGAATTAACAATCCATCCTGTGTTATCGACATTCGTTTCATAAGGGAAGGTACTTCCCTGATCGTTTGAATAGACAGCATACATATCTCGTAAATTTGTTTCATTATTTCTGAACAACATTACTTCGCGATTACCATCTATGACATATTCCGACGGACAACAGTCACACGCCTCACCTGGAATACTATCTATAATATTTATTTCACTGGTATAGCTTAGGCCCGTGTTAGAAGATTTAGCAAGTGCATACCGTGGATTTGACCAGATTGGGTCGTGAATCATATAGGATACCGTCGGATTACCGTTTTGATCAATATCGAGTGATGGCATCCAGGCTACCGCATTATCAAGATTATCCACCCTTATAGTATCGGAAAACGTGATTCCGCCATCTGTTGATCGAACTGAATAGACATTTCCACTTTCCAACGGATACTGCTTGAATACCACGATTAGCGTATCCCCTTTTGCTGCGATATCCGGACCCGTCCAGTTTGCAATGTATGTCTGCACACCTGCTGGTAATACATTCACAGGATTGTCAAAGGAAGTGCCGTTCCATCGAGAAACATATAAACCAGCTGTTTTACCGTAAACTATAACAGGGATGTCATTCGCCGTTAAGGCCATTCGTGGCCGCATCTTTCCGTAAGTTACTCCATCTGACACTTGTACCTCACCATCCCAAATTACACCAAGTTGGGCGAAAGTGATGGATGAAATGCTTAGACTGATAATCAATAAAACTTGTTTCATATTATTCTTCTTTAATAAAGATTCGATCACTGCCGTCGAACCTGGGTGATTGAATTGAAATGACTTTTAACGGCTTTTTCGAAATCACACGCGTTACCGAATGCTTCATACCCATTGGAATATTCAGATAGTCCTCTTCTTCAATAATAAAAGTGCTATCTCCAAGCGTCATCTCTGCTTTGCCTTCAAGCACAATCAGGTTCTCCGTATGTTGCGCGTGATAATGTTCCTTAACTCCTTTTTTTACCCAAATAATAAAGGTGGATTGTAAGGAATCCTCGCTGATCTTTTGAACATGTATATTGTCAAATTCGACTTCCGGTTCATATTCTTCCAACGACAATTCCTGAGCCGATCCCAAAAAGGCAACAAAAGTCAGCAGAAAGAATAAGCATTTTGTTTTCATTATCGTATAAAGATAAAAAAACCCCGACTTTATATCGGGGTTTCTCTGTTTTCTAATCAGTCTACGCTTCAACCATATACGATTCGATGTCCGGACAAGCACATACGAGGTTTCGATCTCCGAATGCGTTGTCTACACGACGAACCGGCACCCAATATTTCCACTCATTCAGGTAATCAACCGGATAAGCTGCTTTCTTAGGTGAATATGGATAAGTCCATTCCTTATTGATTATACAATCCGCTGTGTGGGGTGCATTTTTAAGTGTATTATTCTCCGGATCTGCCTGACCTGATTCTATTTCAGCTATCTCTTTACGTATGCAAATCATTGCTTCGATGAAACGATCAAGTTCAGCTTTATCCTCACTCTCTGTGGGTTCAATCATTAAGGTGCCTGCTACCGGGAAAGAAACGGTTGGAGCATGGAATCCGAAATCAATCAGACGTTTAGCAATATCACCAACTTCAACTCCCGCCGTTTTTTTGAATTCACGACAATCGACGATCATTTCATGAGCAACAGTACCATTTGATCCTTTGTAAAGCACATCGTAGTGTCCAGCCAGCGAGCTAGCTATATAATTAGCATTCAGGATTGCAACTTGTGTAGATGCTTTTAATCCCTCTGCGCCTAACATTTTAATGTAGCCATAAGATATCAATAAGATAAGCGCTGATCCGAAAGGAGCAGCTGATACAGCATGAATAGCTTTCTCACCGCCGGCTTTGATCAATTCACTTCCAGGAAGAAATGGAGCTAAATGTTTGGCAACTCCAATTGGTCCCATTCCGGGTCCACCTCCGCCATGCGGAATTGCAAATGTTTTGTGGAGATTTAAGTGGCAGACGTCTGCACCGATATTCCCCGGGTTCGTCAATCCAACCTGTGCGTTCATGTTTGCACCATCCATGTATACCTGTCCACCATTCTCGTGAATGATCGAAGTGATTTCTTTGATTCCCTCTTCATAAACACCATGTGTTGAAGGATAGGTCACCATAATTCCGGCAAGGCTATCTTTCAGTTCTACAGCTTTGTCGCGAAGTTCGTCTATATCGATATTTCCATTTTCATCACAACCGGTAACAACTACTTCGAAACCTGCCATTACTGCCGAAGCCGGGTTTGTTCCGTGCGCCGATGAAGGAATAATGATCTTAGTTCGATGATGATCTCCGTTTGCTTCATGGAATGCTTTGATTACCATCAATCCTGCATATTCTCCCTGAGCTCCTGAATTTGGTTGTAATGATACCGCATCAAAACCTGTACATGCACAAAGGTCCTTCTCCAATTGGTCAAACAATTCGAAATAACCCGCTGCCTGATCAACAGGTGCGAAAGGATGCAAGTTGGCAAATTTAGGATTCGTGATTGGAATCAATTCAGAAGCAGCATTCAACTTCATTGTACAAGAACCAAGAGGAATCATTGAGTGAACCAATGATAAATCCTTATTCTCCAGACGCTTCATATAACGCATCATTTTCGTTTCCGAATGATACATGTTGAACGTCTGATGTGTTAATATCTCATCTGTTCTTTTGTTGCCATCACCAATGCTTGATGTAGCATTATTATCCAAAGAAGGGGCAGATTTTCCTTCTGCTGCAGCAAATGCTTCCAGGATTAGTTTTAGATCCGCATCAGAATGGCTCTCTCCAAAACTAATAGTCACTTCATTTGATTCTATGTATCTGAAATTCAAAGAACGTGCTTCTGCTTCAGACTTAAGTTTCGCGAGGTTTACTCCCGTAATGTGAATGGTATCAAAGAAATTGTTGTCTGACACATTCAAGCCCATTTCTTTCAATCCAGTCGCAGTCTTTACAGCTTTTACATGTAAGTCATTCGCTATATCTCTTAATCCATCTGCACCGTGATAGACAGCATACATACTTGCCATTACAGCAAGTAAGGCCTGCGCGGTACATATGTTAGAAGTTGCTTTATCTCTTTTGATGTGTTGTTCACGCGTTTGGAGTGCCATTCGCAAAGCCAGGTTTTCATCTGCGTCTTTCGATACACCGATGATACGGCCCGGAATGTGTCTTTTAAAGTCTTCTTTAGATGCGAAGAAAGCAGCGTGTGGACCACCATATCCCATGGGAACCCCAAATCGTTGAGATGAACCAAATACCACATCAGCACCTAGAGATCCCGGTGATTTCAACAATACCAATGACATGATATCGGCACCCACGGCTACTTTTGTTTCCGTCTGTTTCATGCGATTGATAAATCCTGATAAATCACCGATGTTTCCATACGTATCCGGATATTGAACCATTGCACCAAAGTAATCCGCTCCACCTTCAAAGGTCTCCGGGTTTCCTATTTCAAGTTCGATTCCAAGGTTTTTTGCGCGACCAATGACAACATCGATCGTTTGAGGGAACATCGTTTCCGAAATAAAGAACTTACTCACTCCGGCTTTTTCATCAGCTCGCGATCTGCTATTAAAGAACATGATCATCGCTTCTGCCGCTGCCGTACCTTCATCCAGTAATGATGCATTAGCTAACGGTAGTCCCGTCAGGTCAATAATCATCGTTTGAAAATTCAGCAGTGCCTCTAATCGACCCTGAGAAATTTCCGCCTGATAGGGCGTATACGCCGTGTACCAACCTGGATTTTCAAGTATGTTTCTCAACACAACCGAAGGAACAACTGTATCGTTGTAGCCAAGTCCAATAAAGTTTCGGTAGAGTTTATTTCTATTTCCCAGATTCTCGATGTGCTCCAAGTAGTCTTGTTCACTTAATCCGGGGGCGATATCCAAATCACCTTCAAGTCTGATATGCGATGGGATTGTCTTGTCAATTAATTCATCCACTGAACTCACTCCAATCTTTCCCATCATTTCATTGATCTCATTCTGATCCGGACCAATGTGTCTGTTCGCGAAATTCTTCATTTAGCTTAGCATTTTGTGAGAACACAAATATACATTGAAAGATAATTAATTGCGCAAAAGCTGCTAGAAAAAGAAAGCAGGAAAAATCGACCTAATGATAACGGTTATGACGGATTTTATGCTTTTGGTGATACTGTCGTTTGTAATCCCTGCGGAATCCGCCTTTATTACTTACATAACGACGCTTTCCAAAGTCACTTCTGTCGCTGTGATATGGGAATGCAAATCCTAGGTACAATTCGTTCGACATTCCCTTAGCGCGTGATAGCTTGCCAACGTCGTAATTAAAGGAATAGCCTGCTCTGCACATTGGTGTAATCAGCACATCCAGTCCGGCAACAATTGAGTTCTCCGTTCTGTACCCAACAATCACGCTAAAGCGACCATAAAAGGTGTTTCGTATGATCAAGTCTCCAGCAATAGGTGCACTTTCCACATATTTAACCTGCAAATTAGGGTTAAGTGTAAAGTTCTCGCCTGCGTCGATATAGAATCCAGCTGACATATACACATGTGGTTCCGGATAAAGTTTCGTTTTTCCTCCGGTAAATGCTTTTGGATAAAACAAATGAGGTGATGAAATGCCTACGTAATACTTTGGTGAATAATAATACAATCCAACAGCAGCATTGAAAACAGTTTTGTAATAGCTCGATTGAAACGCGGGGTCATCCGGTGTGATCGTAAAGGTACTAGCGTAATCTGACAGGAAATTATCTATTCCGAGACCTAATCCCAAAGCTACCACGTCTCCGTTATAGCGGTATAATCTGTAAGCATATTGACCTCTGATTGAAGTCGTCTGATTCACACCAATCTGATCGTGATAAACATTCAATCCGACTGCCATTTCTTCCACAATTTCGTACTGTGCATTAAGACCATAGGTGTTCGGGGCTCCCTCAAATCCAAACCACTGGCTACGTCCAACGAGATCAACCATGATTTTTCCATCTACAGCAATTGCCGCAGGGTTATTAATTCCCTGTACAAAGTTCAATTGAGCAAAACGAATAGTTCTTTGGCTCAGCGCCATTCCACTAATTAAAATCATTATGCCAATTAACCCTCCTTTCATCGCTACTGTTTGATCGTTAAATACCCCTTCTTCGTAATTTCCTCAACCTTGATGAGGTAAAAATAAGTCCCTTCAGGAACCACACCGCTATCAACACAGAACATACCCTGACAGGTACCATCCCAATTATTTTGATAAGCGTCAGATTCAAATACGATATCTCCCCATCTATTCCATACAGTAACCGAGCCGACCATTTCATTTAATTCAGGAATAACAAAGGTGTCGTTCTTTTCATCGTTATTAGGAGAAAATCCTGTCGGAACCGTCAATTGTACCACTATGATCACAACACTGTCGACGTATGTGCAACCTCCAGGGTGCAAAGCCTCCAGATACAAGGTGTGCGATTGGCCCGCGGTAACGTAAACATTTTGATTTGAAGGATCATTAATGTAGGTGAACGGGGTCCATAGATACTCCTGGTAACCTGAAGGACCAACAATTAATTCCGTTTCTCCGGATTCCATATAGATCGTGTCAGGCATTTCAAACTCCTCTTCTTCAGCCATTGTTACCGGAATAGCTAATGTTTCTGTACATGCACCATTCGTTACGACAACCGAAAAAGTAGTTGTACCTGCCGGACTCACAACAATTGAGGATCCCGTTTCGCCTGTTGACCACGAATAATTCGTCCCGCCTGATGCCGTCAATGTAATTGATCCTCCTGTACAAGCTATGTTCGATGATGCTTCCAGCGTAAACTCAGGTTCTGTAATGGTAAAATCAAACGTATTCACACAACCGTTTACATCTGCTACAGTCACACTATATGTCCCACCGGTGGTTGCAAACAATGTAGGTGACGTAACTCCTCCACCCCAATCATACAATATATAGCTTCCTGATAAAGAAAGGGTTGTACCCGGTGATGAGGGGCAAAGAACAGATCCTTCAGTTGAATTAATGGCATCAACAGGTGCAGGATATATAATCACTTCTATTGTGTCGGTAGACACACAGGCTACTGCATCCGTTGCTGCTACGACATATTGTCCAGAAGTTGTAGGTGTAATGCTCTGACTATTTCCTGATACCGGTCCCGTCCAATTATACGTTTCAAAACCAGAAGAAGCATTTAAAGTTTCCAAAGCATTCTCACACATTTCAATTGTATCACCTTCCTGGATAACTACATCAACAGCGCACTGCGAATTCCCGAGAAAGGAAATGGTTAACACGAAAATGCTTAGTATAAATCTTATCAGCACTTAGAAGTCTTTAAAAATTGATAACAAAAATAAGCCAAGAATGTGTGCAATGCAAGGCACAATGTGTTAATTATTGGTTCTTTATTCACATTTTACTCAACATAACTAAGCTTGAGCATGTTAGAATTTCCATGCGCTTCTATCGGCATCGAAGCGATATTAATTACCAAATCGCCCTCCATCAAAAGGCCTTTCCGTTTTAAGATAAATTTAATATCGGCGATTGTATGATCGGTGCTAACCGTTTTATCATAGTAGTATCCATGGACTCCCCAAATCAGGTTTAATTGAGTTAGAATCTGTCTGTTACTCGTAAAGACATAAATTTGAGCTTTCGGTCGTTGTGAAGCAATTTTATATCCGGTATAACCTGAAAATGACATGGTCAAGATCGCTTTCGCTTCTACGCGCTGTGATAGCCTAACGGCATTAAAACAAATAGAGTCCGTAATAAATCTCGCCTGGTTCTTTTCCGGCAATTCTTCCTTATTGTAAATTCCTTCATCGCTTTCTACTTCGGTTACAATATTGGACATTGTTTGAATTACTTCAACCGGATATTTACCTACCGATGTTTCTCCTGAGAGCATTACAGCATCAGCTCCATCCAAAACGGCATTTGCCACATCATTTACTTCTGCTCTTGTCGGTGTGATATTGGTAATCATACTCTCCATCATTTGGGTAGCAACGATTACCGGCTTAGCATGACGCCGACATTTTTGAATCAGATCTTTTTGAAGCAGCGGTACATTCTGATATGGAATCTCCACACCAAGATCGCCTCTGGCAACCATTATTCCGTCTGATTCATCGATGATGGCATCAATAACCTTGACAGCTTCAGGTTTTTCAATCTTTGCAATGACTTTTGCTTTGTTTTGTTCTTTCGCAATGATTTCCTTCAATTCCTTAATGTCATCTGGCGAGCGAACAAAGGATAATCCAATCCAATCCACATTTTGCTCTAAAGCAAATTTCAGATCTTCCATATCCTTTTCTGTCAGGCAAGGCATTGAAATTCTGGTATTGGGAAAATTAACCCCCTTATTGGAAGAAAGGATTCCACCGTGTTCAACAACAGTTACTATTTCGTCCTTTTCATTTGTGGAAAGCACTTTTAGGTTAATCTTTCCGTCATCCAGCAGGATATGTTCGCCGACATTCACATCATTCGGTAAGCCTATATAATTAATTGAAAAACGCGATGCTGTGCCCAGAACATCTTCTGTTGTAATCGTTACTTCTGAACCATCGACGAGGTCAACACCATTGTCTTTCATCTTACCCGTTCTTATCTTTGGTCCCTGTAGGTCAGCCAGAATTGCAACGTTCAGGCCCGTTTCATCATTTAACTCACGAATCAACTTCACAACCTTACCGGCGTCTTCATGACTACCGTGGGAAAAGTTGATCCTACAGACGTTTAATCCTTCTTTAAACATAGCGAGAAGTACTTCTCTCTTTTCAGAAGCAGGACCAATCGTCGCAACTATTTTGGTTCGTTTCATATTTTAATAAAATTCCAGCCCTTCAGCTGATTTTAACTCTTGTGGGTCAAGAATATATACACCAAGTATACTTGGAACTTCTCTTAATTTAACGGCAAATTCATCCGGTTCCACTGCAATGTTTTCGTATAGAAATAAGAAATAATCGATTGATGGTTTCTCGGGAATTAAATAAGCCCCATTCGATTTGTTCTTTACGAAATAATATTCCAAACGGTCATTCACATCATAATACGAATACTTCGTGTGAGCTGAAACAACCTCGCCTTTCCGGTTCCTAACCTGGAAGTCTTCATTTGCCTTCTCCAGTCTGATGCCCATTAAGCTATTTATACCCCACACTAACCTATAATCATTGTGATGAGAGCATACACCGATCATATCAAATGAAATGACATCATCAATTACAAGCGGTGTTTTTTTCACTTTAGCCATCGTACTACAGCTAAGTTAAGGTTTAAATCATACATCTTTCACAAGTGGGTAAAAGATAATGTTCGCATAACATTGTTCATAATCGAGCTTAACAATCGACACTTAAAATCCGGATTCTTACCCTTTAATCAATAATTGGAACGGTATTTCCAAATGCCTGCCGATGGCACTTTTTTTGTGCCTTTTGGCCCATAACAATTAAATTTTTAATTATGATCGCAAAAAAAGACTCGAGGCTTGACCTCGAGAAGAATCGAGCGGGTCTGATTCAAATCGGATTGCTCACGGCCGGTGCATTTACCCTGGCCGCATTTACGTATCGATCTCCGATCGACCACGAAGAAACCAAAGAACGACTGAGTTCCTCGCCAGTGGAAATTGAAATCCATGAAATACAAAAGCCGAAGGAGCAGGAGGTGAAACAAAAACCTGAACCTGTTAAACAGCAACAGGAGGAACCTATGGTGAAAGCCGAAATGAATCCGAATGAGAATATCGAGGAGACAAAAAGCACACTTGCACCCCCTGATGTGACTCCAACTGCGGACCCCGGCAAGTTCAAAATTGGAGGTGAGGATATATACACTAACAAGATAATTGAAGGTGAAGTGATGGAACATCCTCCTGTCCCAGCGAGATACGTTGGTGGTCCAACCGCTAGAGTTAAACACATACAAAACGTTGTGGTATATCCTGAGATCTCGATGATTCGAAATGATGAAGGGACAGTTTATGTCTCGTTCATTGTTGAAAAGGATGGATCAATCAGCAACATCAAGATCATAAAGGGCGTAACTCCAGAGCTTGATCGCGAAGCCAAACGAATCGTTCGGTCATTTCCTAATTGGATTCCCGCAGAAGCAGATTTTGCTCCGGTGAGAACAATAATTAGGCTACCTATTACTTTTGAAATAGACGGGTAATTGGCTAACGAAAAGTTTGCATAGCAAAAAAGCGGCTACCCTTACAGGTAGCCGCTTCTATCTTGTTCCGGCTCAATTAATCCAGTGAACCGATCATCTTTTTGGGATCCACCCAATTATCGTATTCATCTGCGGGAACGTATCCGAGTCTGATTGCCTCTTCTCTCAATGTTGTTCCATTCTGATGTGCCGTATTAGCAATTTCGGCTGCCTTGTAATATCCGATCTTCGTATTCAAGGCCGTTACCAGCATTAAGGAGTTATTCAACAAATCATCAATTCGCTTCTGATTCGGTTCTATTCCCTGCGCACAATTTGTATCGAATGATACACAGGCATCACCTATCAATCGCGCTGACTCCAAAAGATTCGCAGCCATAACCGGTTTGAATACATTCAGTTCATAATGTCCCTGAGTTCCTCCTACTGTAATCGCAACATCGTTACCCATTACCTGAGCACATACCATGGTGATTGCTTCTGCCTGTGTCGGATTAACCTTACCCGGCATGATCGAAGAACCCGGTTCATTTGCCGGAATTGTAATTTCTCCGATTCCAGAACGAGGCCCCGATGCCATTAATCGAATGTCGTTAGCTATTTTATTCAGAGAAACTGCCAACTGTTTCAATGCTCCATGTGTTTCAACAATTGCATCATGTGCCGCCAGTGCTTCAAACTTGTTTTCAGCAGTAATAAAAGGAAGTCCCGTAAATTCCGCTATTTTCTTCGCTACCAGCACATCATATCCCTTCGGTGTATTCAATCCAGTTCCAACTGCCGTTCCTCCCAATGCAAGTTCTGAGAGATGAGCCAATGTGTTTCTCAAGGCTTTTAGTCCATGATCAAGTTGAGATACATACCCTGAAAATTCTTGTCCAAGGGTCAACGGAGTTGCGTCCATTAAATGTGTTCTACCAATTTTAACGACATCTTTAAATGCTTCCGATTTGGACTTCAACGTATCCCTCAGTTGTTCTACTCCGGGAATGGTAACCTCTACGATCATTTTATAGCATGCGATATGCATCCCGGTCGGGAATGTGTCATTACTTGACTGAGATTTGTTCACATCATCGTTTGGTTGTAGGGTTTTATCTCCCTCGCCTAATTTTTTACCCGCAATGACGTGGGCACGGTTTGCGATCACCTCATTGACATTCATGTTGCTTTGGGTTCCGGAACCAGTTTGCCAGATCACTAATGGAAATTGGTCATCCAGTTCACCTTTAATTATTTCATCGGCTACTTGAGAGATCAAATCTCGTTTTGATTCCTCTAAAACACCCAATTCACAATTGGCGTGAGCAGCAGCTTTCTTCAAATAGGCAAAAGCGTGAACGATCTCGATCGGCATAGATCCGGCTGGTCCGATCTTAAAATTATTTCGAGAACGCTCGGTCTGTGCTCCCCAATATTTATCTGCAGGAACCTTTACTTCTCCGATCGTGTCTTTTTCGATTCTATATTCCATTTTTTGTTTTGTTAATTGAATAATTTATTACTTTTACCTCAGAATAAGTTCAAACAAAAATAATAAAGAGATGAGCATTTTTGGTATCGTAGCGTTTCTTTTGATAGGTGGAATGGCATTTTGGCTATTAGTTTTCCTTTTGGGGTTCATAGTTCCTTATTGGGTAACACTTGGAGCATTTGAAATGCTAAGACCTAAACGTATCTACGAAGATACTGAAGCGTAGCTCGAAAAAATATTAAATGATCGCCTTCCGTTGAGGGCGATTTTTTTATGTCATTAAATTTCCGAATCAATTAGCAGATTTCACCAACTTCACTGATCTAACATCATTCGATGTGGAGATCATCAGCGTATAAATTCCCGCTTCAAAGTCAGACAAAGAGATCTCTTTAGTAATACTTCCCGATTTGAAATAACTAGTCTCAGAATAACAAACTCTACCCGTTGCATCCAGCAAATTGAAACCTATCAATTGATTATTTTTCAACTCAAAAGTCACTTTAAAATCTGAATCAAATGGATTTGGAAATACGATTGGGTCTGAAGTCAAATTCGTCAACTCAATTATGGATAAACTTTTGTCCTGAGCTATGTATAATTGATTTTCATTCCACAAGTTTGCATCACTTCTTGCCCAAACCAGCATGTCACCGTTTGCGCTCACAGACGGTTGTGTATTATATTTAAAAGGTAAGTTAACTGATTGATCCATCATGACGGGATTGCTAAAAGGGTCATTTAAGGACGCTCTTGAAAATTTCCATAAATAAGTACTGTCCACTTCTCTCAAACTACAATAAAATGAAAGACCATCTTTGCTGATTTGACCAGGATTTGACTCCCAACCAACCGGCAAGACAATAGAGTCAGAAAACATATAATTATCCGGACTTGTCTCTGTGTATATCTCAATCATTGACGGTCGATAAAGATATAATTGAGATAGATCCTGAGTTAGTGATGGCCCACTTCTGAAACTTGGACTTGCACCTTGAAGATTCACCTGAGTTCCAACCGGAAACTGATCCATTATTGATACCCTACTAGAATGATATAGATTAGAAGAATAAAAATAAAATAGCTCCAATTCATCATTGGTCAGCCATGAACTAAATGATCCTCCAGGCAGAAACAGACTCAATAATTGCATGTTGGTAAATGGTGATTGAATGTCTGATCTAGTAGCGACATAAATGTTATTATCCGGTCCTCCAGAACCATTCGTATAATAGAGCCTAAGACCGTCCTCACTAATGTATGGATATGCATCCGATGTATCTATTGCATTTATTTCGCTTAATTCTCGTATTGAATCTAGTACTTTACCTTCTCCGTGAGTAATGGTACCTCCAGTTGGGGCAATTTCATTTATCAATTTGATTCCATTACCATTAACATCATACGATTGAGCAAAGGATGAACTAATAATAAAAATGCTGAATAGATTAAATAGGTTTTTCATGGTTAGATGTTTAGGTAAAAATACGAAATGATGTCTAAAAGGAGGATTTAAATATTTATGCCCATACTTTTGCTCCTTCTGAGCAGTTCTTGCAAATATCTATGGCATTTCTATTCTTCAGTATAGCTTGTCTGAAAGCCTGGTAACGCTCACTATTCCATATTTCATCGAAGGTTGTTTCCTTTGTTAGTTCACCCAGTACGTGCTTCGCGTCTTTATCAAAGCAACAAGGAACTACTTTACCATCCCAGGTTAAGACAGATGATGACCACATTCTCCAACATCTATTTCCAGTTTTGTATTTAAGCCGATACGTTCCATCCGGGTTCTCTTTGTAACGAGCAAAAGTTTCGTTATCCGGCATCAATGGATTCCCATTTTTATAGTCGTAAAGCTGAGCGGTTTTAATGCGTACTTCATCTACTCCCATCTCCTTTCCCAGTTTGAATACTTGCGGAATCTCGTGTTCATTCGGTTTAACAGCTAGAAACTGGAAAATCAAATGGGGTGTTCGGGATGCCAGCTTTTTCTTGGCAGCGACAAGGTGTTCGGTTCCCTGAAGAACCTTATTCAATTCTCCGTGAACTCTATACTGTTCATATGTCTCCTGGGTCAGACCATCAATGGAAATGATCAATCGATCAAGCCCTGAACGAACGATCTCCTCTGCCTTCGCCTTATCTATAAAATGAACGTTTGAAGAAGTTGCGGTATAGATCTTTCTCTTTTTCGCCGCTTTAATGAGTTCCAGGAAATCAGGATGTAAGAATGGTTCTCCCTGAAAATAGTAATTGATGTAAAAAACGGATTTTTTAACCTGATCCAGCATTGTTTCGTGCAGGCTAAGATCGAGTTTACCAGTGGGTCTGGTAAATTGCTTTAGACCACTTGGACATTCCGGACACCCAAGATTGCACGCTGTTGTCGGCTCTATGCTCAGTGAGAACGGGAGTCCTTTGTGCTTGTTTCGTTTGGTTGATTTTGAAAAGACATAGGAACTTCTTAATCGCATGATATTCCACAAACGATAAGCATTTAGATGGGATATAATATTCCTTTGGTCTTTAAAACTCACTATTTCTTACGATTGAATAATTGTAGTACATTAACCAAAACGTACCTTCATTGAAACCAGACAAACATCATCTGTTTGGCTATTCTCACCCATCCATTCATCAAACACTCTTCCCAATTCCGCTTCATGTAAGCTAAATGGTTTTGAGCTTAGATCAAGCAATAACTCCTTAAGTTGTTTGTATTTAAACTTCTTATCGTCTGGTCCTCCAAACTGATCTGCATAACCATCCGTGTAAAGTATGATATTGTCTCCATCCTCCAACTTGATCTTTTTGGTATTGAATGGTGGTGGAACTTTGAAATAATGACCTATCGGCATCTTGTCCGGAGCTAATTCTGCCAGCGCCAGATCTGAATTTTCATCCTTGAGAATACTTTTGAATATTTTCTCATCCAATTTCGAGCTTTCCCTGATCAGCCATAAACCATTGTTCGCTCCTGCGAAACTTAATTCATTCGTGTTTCTATTCCAAACACAAATTCCCATATCCATTCCATCATTGGATGAATCTTCCTGTTCCGTTTCAAGTGAAGCAATGATCTTTGTTCTGAGTGTATCAAGTATTTCTCCGGGATCTGTTGTACCGTTATCGATCACGATATCATTTAAGAGACCAACGCCCAACATACTCATGAATGCTCCTGGAACACCGTGTCCAGTACAATCACCAACTGCCCAGATAGAGAGATTGGATTCCATATTGGTGTATACCCAATAGAAATCACCACTTACTACATCCCTTGGATTAAAGTATATGGCTATTTCCTCACTGAGCTTTCTCCATTCCCGCGCATTACCGATTAAAGCACTTTGAATTCGTTTCGCATATTCGATACTATCTCTGATTTCCTGGTGCTGATTCGAAATTTCTTCCTTCTGTCTTTCAACCGTTACATTCTTCAGCGTAATCTGCTTATTGCTCTTGAAAAGCATATAAATACCCACGCAAACGATGACCAAAACAATTCCGGAAATCCACAACAATAGATCCCGCCACCAAAGTTTTTCTTCGTTGATCCGCTTTTGCTGATCGCGAGCCATCTGCGCTTTTAATTCCTTCTTTTCGTATTCGTATTGACTCTCCGAGTCAGCAATGGCATTATTGATTTTTGACAGATTAAGGCTATCCTTATAAATATATGCGTAGGCCAGGTAATTAAACCCGTCATCCTTCTCTCCCATCGAGTAACTGATTTGTGCTAAGGTTGCGTAAGATTCAATAATCAGATCAAGGTTGTTGTTTTTTTCAGCATAATACAAAGCAGTATCTGCTGCGGACAAAGCTTTCTCGTACTCCTTAAGATCGTAATACGTATTTGCCAGGGCATGAAAGCCTACCGCAATCGATCTGAAATTTCCATTATTTCTACTGATGTCTATGGATTCATTGAACAACTCAAATCCTTTGTCGTAGTCCTTTTTTTGTCTGAAATAAATGTTGGACATATTATACAGGATCTGCGAAAGGAATTTGTCATTCTTAGACTCCCTCGCCAGCTTCAAGCCATCTTCGTAGTAGGACAGAGCTTCGTCTATTTTCTTATTATTCTTGCTGATGATCCCCATCAGGTTATTAGCAGACATCATTGCGGAAGTGTCCTTATACTTTTCAGCTAGCCTTAAAGACCTCAACGCATACTCTTCAGCTTTCTCTTTGTTACCTGTTTTCCGGTAAACCTGTCCAATACCAAGATAACTACCTATGGCAAAACGCTCATGAACCTGCTCGGCTATCTTGATTGATTCGAAATACTCCTCACTGGCTTTGTCGTATTTTCCTTTGGAATAGTACGTGCCAGCTTTTCGACCTCTCGCCCTTGCCATCAGGATCTTGTCGTTCATTTTATTCGCCAGTTCAACCGCCTCGTTAGCGTAATACATGGCCGAGTCTATTTCATTCAGGTATACCTTGGTGCTTGACAATGCCAAATAAGCTTCCACATTACCATAGGGATATTCAATCTTTTTGGATATCTCGATACTCTTCCAAAGAAACTTCTGTGATTTTTCAGCATTGGTATAAGCCGAATCGAGCGCAATCCGATTGACCTGATTCACAACGACACTATCACCTATTGCATAATACGCCTTATACGCCCCAAGATTTTTCAATTGAGGGTTCAGCTGTCCGTACAGCAAAGACACGGACATAATGAATATGAAGCTGATGAAGCCTTTCATTATAAGTACTTGTAACAAATATAAGAGTAATTGAATAGCACCGAAAGTATGTTGTGCTATCTTATCAGGACTATGTGACCTGTGTAGATTTTCTCAGGTCCAATTGGTTCGCAGGACTCTAATTCAATCTTGTAAATATAGGTGCCATCTTCGGCCATTCTTCCATTGCCAATTATACCATCCCAGCCAACATTCAGGTCGAATGATTCCCAAATAATCTGACCCCATCTGTTATAGATTTTTAGATGATATTCTTCCGTACCCAGGTAGGCGATTGGTTTCCAATCATTATTAAATTCGTCCTTATCCGGGGTAAATGCATTCGGTGCATAAAACGTATAAGGCTCGATGTAAAGTTTGCTATAGGCTGTATCCTTACATCCCCATTCATTCGTTACAATCTGCATCGGGTAGTGATGACCATCATACAAGTATAAATGCGGTGGATTCTGCAATTCACTGAAAGCCGTGCTGTCATCAAACCAGTAGAAATACTCATATCCTCCAACAGATTCATCTGTAAATACAATAGAAGAATGACAAATATCCGTGTAATCAGTAGACAAACTGAATCCTGCCTCAGGAATCGGTCGAACATGTACCAAGTCGGATTGCGTCAATGATAATACTGCAGGACATCCATCGATCGTTTCTATGGTCAAGGTAACAGCATACGCACCGGTATCCGTATACAAGTGGATCGGATTCGGGTCGGTAGAAGTACCTCCGTCACCAAAATCCCAATTGTAGAAAATGGTCGTTTCGGCCCAGCTTTCATCAATAAAATGTGCTTCAAATGGAACGCATTGTAATCCCGGTTCTAACGAGAAATCAATCGTAGGTTCTTTGTAAATATAGATGCCGTGGGTTACGATTTCTGTACAAATTCCGTCTGTACCAGTCAGCGTAATTGGAATATATCCTGTCGTGTCAAATGTCACTCCAAATTCATCCACATTGTTCGACGTCTGCGGTGTACCATTTGGCCCGAAGTTGTACGTGTAAACCGTATTCGGAGGTCCCGAAACCGTTCCGTCAAAATCAAATACCGCATTCGATTCGCACAGTGAATCCTGTGAGGTAAAATCGATAATGATCGGTTCGTTAATTTGAATAGTTTCTGTCGTCGTATCCTTACATACAGGTGTTGATCCAGCCACAAGCGTCACCGTATAATTTCCGGGTCCCGGATAAGTATTGGTTGGCTCTTCGACAGTAGAAGTGTTGCCGTCACCAAAATCCCATTCGTAAATGGTACTGTTCTGTGAGTTGTTTCCGAATTCTATTGTATATCCAAGACACTCAATATTAGCTGGCAATATGATATCTGCAACAGGTTCCGGGAAGATATAGATCGAATCTACATACTCAGCTTCACAGGAAGGAATACTTCCGGTGAGCGTGACTTCAATAAACCCTGTCGTGTTAAAAGTAACTCCGTTCACAGTTGAACCGGTACCGGAAGTGGGGCTTCCATTCGGACCAAAATCCCATTCATACGTCACGCCCGGTGTCGTCGAGGTGGCGACAAAATCAAATGAATTATCAAAAATGCAGAGAGAATCTTGTGAAGTGTATTCGATCAGCAGGGTTTCATTCACGATAACATCCATGTAAGCCGTATCACTGCATGGCATTCCCGGGTTAACAACAAGCATTACGACGTACTGACCAGGTGCCGGATAAGTATAGCTAGGTTCAAATGCTGTACTGATATCATTAGTTGTTGTCGGATCACCAAAATCCCATTCGTAATTCAGTGGTAAGCTCGTATTGTTAATCGAATTGTTTTCGAAATCTACGGTCAGACCCTGACAATACGATACAAAGGATGAAAGATCTTCCTGATCCGGTAAAATAGCTTGCAAATCAACGTTGCAGTTAAATACACGGAAGATAAAGTCGCGGATTGAACTATTGATCAGAACACCATTTCTATATTCCTGTACTCTAATTCCCACAACAAATCGGCCTAAAAGATTTGGCGATGCCGTCAGCAGACCTGTATTTGGATCAATACTTATCGTTGCACCAGGACCCAAAGGGTTTGCTGCATTAAACCCTGCATCCCAATTCACTAGCGGATAGTTAGGAGGAGGAGCAGGAATAGGCTGTGGGTTCACGCTGGATGCTCCGGCTAGAGGAGTAACCAATGAATATACTAACTGATCTCCATCCGGATCGGTAGCGCTGTGATCGAAGATCAGGTCTTCATTGTTACATAATAACAAAGGTGGGTAGTTTGTAAATCGAGCACTGCTATTAACATTTGCTCCCGTGTCTGAACCCGGTACATGTGTTGTTAGTGTAATTCCCGTATTGTCCGGTTGAATCAGATTGTTGATGTTAGGTCCTCTGCAACATCGTTGATAGGTAATGTCGTAGCCACCTGGAATGGGCGGTAAATTAACTACCGTTGTATATGTCGCTACCTCCGTACAAATATTGGTCGGTGGATTTACGCATGGGTTATTAAAGGTAACCGGCAAGGTTGTACTTCCGGGAAATGGTATCTGAACATTTTGAACCAACTGTCCGGAAGATGTATAGATTGCCATGTACAGTGGATTATCAAATTGCGCTCCCGTAGAAAGACAATCGCGATATAACGAGATGTTAAACTGATAGTTGTTATTACCGAGATAATCGTAATAAATATCTCCACCCACAATGTGAGAAGCCTTCAGCGAAAGCAGATTCATAAACAGTAATATGGTCAGTAGATATCTCATTTATCAATAAGACGCATTTTCATAGCAAATGTCGTTCCATAAAATTAATCATTCTCAACTGTTTAACGATTTTGTTTGAGAAAGGTTGACTCCTCCAAAAAGATCATGCATGAATAAATGTCTAAATCTTGATTCAGCCTTGTAATTATTAACGATTCTTGGGTCTGTTTCCTCTTCTCGATACAGTGGTGGTTCAACAGCTTTTTTTGAAGCTATTTGAGCGTAATAATTTCGCTTCGATAATTCGATTGGATAGGTGATATTATAAATCTCCCCGAAAATTTGATCATCCAGTATTTCCGATATGATATTACTGACATCTCTTCCGTCAATTAGCGCAACATGATCATTTCCTCCCTGAGCTATCTTCCTTCCGCTTAAGTACTTGATCGGATGGCGATCAACTCCAATTAATCCTCCTAAACGAAGAATGGTTAATCGGTTTCCCACGGCTGATATAAGGGCTTCTTCCCCAAAATACAGTTCATTCTTGTCTTCGTCATCAAACAGAAAATCTTCTTTATACTCGCCCGGTTGGGATGGATATACGCCTGTCGAACTTGTAAAAATTATGCGACATTCCCGATTCAAATCTACAACCGCATTCGCCAGAGCCCTACCATATGCTAACGGATCATCGGATCTAAACGGAGGGATACTGATAATAGCGAAATCAACATCTTTAAGTTGCTCTGGAAGCGCATCATTTTTAATGTCGTATTGTATAGAAGTTCCACTCGTATTTGAGCGCCTGGTAGCAAGAACATGATAGCCCGCGGAAATCAAAGTTTTGAATACCTGATTGCCGAGCCATCCCATTCCAATTATCGCCACCTTCTTTTTAGCACCCATAGAATCAATAAAAATACGAATGATTACATTTGATTCATGGATTTTTCGCGTGGATTTATACGATTGAATTGGATTGCCCTCGTCCTTATTTACATGGTGGTGATCGCCGGAAGTTTTGTTCGTATCACGGGAAGTGGAATGGGTTGTCCTGACTGGCCGAAGTGTTTCGGTGAATGGATCCCGCCGACTTCAGCAGAAGACCTCCCTGAGAATTACCGGGAGATCTATGCGGAAAAGCGTCAAAAGAAGATCGTAAAGTTCTGCGACTTTCTTCGTGCAATTGGATACGACGAAGTTGCTTATGAGCTGGAAAACGATCCTTCGTTGACGTTAGAACAAGCATTCAATGTGCGGAAAACATGGACCGAATATGCTAATCGACTGGTTGGCTTTTTGTCGGGCAATGCACTGTTAGCTGCTTTTATCTGGATGTTGATCAAATTCAGAAGGCGGAAGATCCTGATTCCTGCATTCATTAACCTGGTGTTGATGGGCATTCAAGCCTGGTTTGGTTCCATCGTCGTTGCATCTAATCTGGTGCCCTGGACTATTACGGTTCATATGTTTCTGGCGCTGGTCATTATTGGCATTCAGCTTTATATCATCTATCAAATCAGTCCACGTTCTAAGGAAGGTATACCACTCCAAAACTGGATTCGGATACTCATTTGGGTAAGCTTCGGAATCACTTTTTATCAGATGTTTTTGGGGACACAAGTACGCGAAGCGATAGACGACTTGGTTCTACAAGGATACACTCGTGAACAATGGGTTGCAGAACTCGGAATGCCTTTTTATATCCATCGCAGTTTCTCCTGGTTGGTGTTAATCCTGCTGTCAATAATTGCCTGGAAGAATGAAAAAACAGATAAAAACCCACTACTTCGTGCAGTGTTTGTACTGTTGATCATTGAATTAATTTCAGGTATTCTGTTAGCTTATGTCGATATGCCCGGACTCGTTCAGACAGCCCATTTGTTATTTGCATCGATCATTTTCGGAATACTGACATTTCTGCTATTTCGTCTGAAAAGTGTAATGAAGGTTACGGACTAATGCGGAATAGTCACTTATCTTTGTAGGGCATGTATTATATCGGAATATTTATCGCCTTACTAATTGGAATCATACTTGGTCTCGTAGGCGGTGGTGGCTCTATCTTAACTGTTCCTCTGGTACATCATTTTTTTGGGGAGACGATGTTTCTTTCAACCACCTACTCACTTTTTGTGGTAGCGGTTGCAGCCAGCATTGGTGTTTTGCAGCGATTGAGTAAAGATCAAGTCGATTTTAAGAATGGGATCATTTTCGTTATTCCTAGTATGCTTACGGCTTTCAGCATTCGGCTTTGGGTTATGCCCCTGTTTCCGATCCAGTTCTCCGTAAGTGATCTGGAATTATCGCGAGACTTAACGATAACAATAATTCTGATAGCCGTAATGATATATACGGCTATTCGAACACTTATTTCTAAGCGCGAAGCTACCGATGCGAGAACATCTATTTCCGTAGTCATGCTATTCGGAATTCTTACGGGAATACTTAGTGGTTTTATTGGTGCTGGTGGAGGCTTTATCATTGTACCTATTTTACTTCGTATGGGCTTGGATATGCGAAGAGCCGTAGGAACATCCATGTTTATTATTGCGATCCAATCGTATGTCGCTTTAATCGGAGATGCTTTTAACAAAGAAATTACGCAAAGTGGTGGTATTGATTGGGGGCTATTATTGACGATTACTGGAATTACAGTGGTAGGCGTATGGATAGGAACGGCTTTTCAGAAAAGGTTCTCAGGAAAATTATTACGTGCCTTTTTCAGTATCCTTTTATTACTGGTCTCGATCGGATTGATTATAAAGATGCTCAATAATTAGTCCTGGACATTGAATATTTAATCCCTTGTCTTATATTTGCGGTCTCGAATTTCAAATTGAAATTCGGTCCTATAGCTCAGTTGGTTAGAGCACCTGACTCATAATCAGGGGGTCCCAGGTTCGAGCCCTGGTGGGACCACTATAAGCTTCATCATCCGATGAGGCTTTTTTTATTTTACACAAATTTTAGCTCTTGAATGAGCCAGAGCTCGAACTTGATCAGCAAACCCATTTCGTTCTCGCGGAATCCCTACGCTACCGCTCAGTCTTCACGAGCTTTGCTCGCTCTCCCTGGTGGGATCACGGAAATACACATCAGTAATACACGAATAGCCCTAAATAGTTGATTTTAGGGCTTTTTTGTTTTCAGTTTTAGCCGGTGAAGAACGTTTTCGGTGGAATTTATTTCGCCATTTATTCGTCTTGGCCCGAATTCATTCGGGTAAATAAATCTAAATCAGCTTAATGCGAATTTATGTTGAAGTCTGTGTCCAAGAACGAAGCCTCAATAAAGTATAAATGAGTACTTAGTCTACCAATTGAGCATGTTATGTACTATTTTGTAGTGTGTATAAACAAGTTAGCAACAATTACAATAACGCAACAGATCGATAAAATGAATAAAACAATATTAATAACCGCTTTACTTTTTAGTTTGGTTACGCACTCACAAGAGGATTCAACGGTTGTGAAAAATTTAAGTGACACCATCTCGACTACGAAAACCACCAATTTCCTGGGCAATACGGATTCTTTGACATTTGACAATTCAAAATATTCACTTGTTTGGAGTTCAAATCCGATGCAGGGATATTATAAACAAGAGTATTTACTGGATAGTACCACAATTGAAGACTACAATGAAATGATCTTAGTGGAAGCTTTAAAGGGGAAAATATCCCCGAAAGTTGCAGCTGAACTTAAAGTTAATGAGTTAGTGGAGCTAAAAAAGAATAACCCTGTTATTAACTGGAATGTGTATGAAAATAAGGATGAAAGAATTATTGATTTTGTAATAACTGATGGAGCCACTCAATACGAATGGAATTTGTATCGGTATTCAGTATTAAAAAATTCTGACGGACAGAAATACTTGGTATTATATGCTTACAGTTATAAAGATACGCTCTATACGAATGAAGACTTGAAACCTTTCTTTAATCGAATTTTGGAAAATCGCAATTTACTAATAGCTGCTCTTGGCGAATTTAAACTGCCTGAATTCGAAATAAATGAATGATGTTGCTAACATCAACTAAAAGCCACGGGCTGAACAACCAAATCCAAGAAGCCCGCGTCTCCTAGTTGAGAACCGTTAGGTGTAATATAAGAAATGAACAGTATATCAATTAACGGCCAGTTTATAAGTATTGACGATCAATATAGCATTGATTTGGGTTGTAATGTAACAGCAAGTGTCGTGCTTCAAGATAAACTCATTGTCGTTTTAAATTGGCGCGAACACGAAACTCGTAATGAAAATGTACAATGTTATAATAGTGAAGGTAAACTACTATGGACCATTACACCTGGAAACTGGCCTGAAGATGGAGACTGTCCAGTAACTGGGATATGGTTTACCAATAACAAGCTAATGGTATACAGGATATGTGGTTTCGAACAGGAAATTGATGTTGAAACAGGAGCAGAGCTCAATTGCGACTTCACTAAATGAATTGAAATACACCTAACACAGCACCTACGCTCCATCGCGCAGACCTTACTCTCAACAACTAATTCATATAAATCAACATACTTAAAAAGCTATGTCGCTTTTTCTTAACTTACAATCACAAATCATTTAAAGACGTGCGGCGATAGTACAACCGCAAAACGTTGTAAGCAATTCGAGTGGCCATCAATAACAATGACATCTCCTTGAAATTAATTAGAAACTCTTTTATATACCTCTCAATTCTGGCTCTTGTCTTGTCCTGCAGCGACAATAAGCCTACTATTGATTTTCGGGAGATAGAATTTCCAGAAGTTACATTTAGTGAAGATTCTATTTTGGATTCATTGGTATTCGAGCATAATGAGTATTTAAATCGTATTGATTCCTTTTCCGATTATACTTGCCAGACCAACAAAACTGTATATAGCTTTGGAGAAGATATTATTCTTACAATAGAAAATATTTCACAAGATACAATCTACTTATTCCCAAACCGAGATGAAAGTGCACGCAAACATGCGATTTTTTCATTTTACGATAAAAGTGAATACGAAAATCAATTGGTTTCTCGAGCTCCTGCCATTATTGGTTCATTTACCTATAACGATCCTCGGTTAATATATCTCCAATTTGATTGTGTCAATTATTTCACTTGCTCAGAACTAGATCTGGATCATTTTCAACAACCTATATTACCAGGAAGTAAAACTAATTTTCGCGTTGTAATGCCTAAGAGAGGGGGATATTATGGTTTCGTAATTGGCCGTTATTATAACGATTCTTGTACAATAGGTTCTTGGGGAATAAATAAATTGATAGAATCGAATATTTTCCAGATTTTAGAAAAAGAATGAAATAGTTCAAAGCGTATAACAATGTTTAAAATTAATTATTTACGCTTGTGGCTCCAATAACATAACTTTACACTAAACGTTATATACAATGAAAAGCTGGCATTCTGGTAATATTGGCAAATTGATTCTGTTGGTACTTGCATCAGTACTCCTCAACTTTGGTTGTGGTACAGCCAATAAATCAACAGATTCTGTATATGATCCTAGTTACACGATAAAATTTAAACCAAACAGTGAGGTAGAATATGAGGGAAACCTCATTGTTAAACTAATTGACGCTAGCGGCAATGAATTAATAGGCGGACAAATACAAGTCTTAACTGAGGAAGGAAAACTAATTTCACAATTAACATTATCAGAAACTTCCTTAGGTGTGTTTTATGTAGAAGAACGAGAATTAATTGTAATAGCTTCAAAAGATAACTATGAAAACGCTAGCACCGAGTTAGTAATGATGAGTCCGGTTGACGCTTGCTTTGTTAATTTAAAATTGAGAAAAAAATAATTTAGGTATAACAGCACCTACATTCCATTGCACAAACCTTACTCTACTCTTAACAACTAATTCATTTAACTCAACTATTCGTAAATTACAATCACATTACATTTATACGTGCGCCGAAAGCATAGTTGCAAAACGTTATCATTAATGATACTAAAGGAAAAATGAAAAGAACTCTAATTCTTACTTTGTTACTATGCTCGCTAATCTTTATAAGGTATTCCTACTCCAATGATGGAAGATTTTTGAAAATTGATTCAAATGCAACGGTTACTTATTTGATAGATGATACAGTGAGGGCTATTTCACCCAACAAGGATATTCACTTCGATTGTACATTCGGAGACACTATTGAATTCGACGACAATTTTTTGATCGCTTTAAAATGTATAGTTAAGAATGAATCTCTCAATGATGTAAACTATTTGTGTCAAAGCTGCAATGGTCTAGAGTACTACATTATTATAAAACCTAATTCCCATAAAGTGATGCCCTTATTCAATTGCAATGGAACGTGGGCGATAATTAAAAAGTTGAAATCGGAAGAATCAATTGAATTTGAAACTCAAATTTTACAAAATAAATATTCGGATCCCATTGAAAAAATTGGATTAGATCTAAGGTTGGTAGATCAATTTATTGCTTTTGATGAACTGCGCGACAATCCAGTACTAGTTGAAGAGGTGTATCTAGCAGACACAAAAGAGAACAACATCATTTGGAAAAGCGTAAAATGAAACATCCATAACACCAATTAAACGCCACGTGTAGACCAACATTTCTAATCCAAGTAAGTCGAATTAATCTTAATAAAGCAAATAGAAGATAAATGTCGACTGGAAGAAGAAGCGAAACTTGTGTCATACTATGAGTTTATTCGAAAATCGATTACGATCCGTTATTTATTGGCTGCAGGATTTAATGCCTTAACGGTAATAATTCTCTTTAAGCTGTTAGATCCACATTTACCAATGGCAATTTGATTGATAGTGTATGTCCCCTTGTTCTTATAAACGTGTTTAGGATTTCGTTCTTTTGAAAGATTACCATCTCCGAAATACCAAGTTACCCTGATTACATTCGTCGCTCTGCTGACCAACTTCAATTCGTTATTTTGAAGAATTACATCATAGGCTGCTACTGGTGCATTATTGAGTTGGTTCAGTCGCCATTTTGATCTGTTACCTAAAAGAAATGCTGCTGCCTGAATTTCAATTGTCCTGCGATCTTCCTTGTTAATGCCAATTTTACCGCGATTGTCATATGGAGTCTCTCCAAATAAAGCTATGTAAAAGGTGCAAGCTGCCACATATGAACCTGTTCGGCTTGGATGGTAATTGTCTGCTGTATATAAATTAAGTGTTGTGTCCTTACTATAAATTGATTTCCAAACTTCTCCTACAGGACATACTCCAATTGAAAATATATCTGCTACGCGCATGGTTTGCAATTTAATTTGATTCTGCATGACTGTGTAATTCTCCGCATTTGGAGCATCTAACAAACCATACTTATACCCCCAGGTTTCATACAGTATAATTTTCGTACAGCTACTATAACGTCGTATACTGTCAATAATTTTTCTTAGATATGGAAGAGTGTTTTCATCGATCGTCTCTTGCGTCTGGACAAACTCCGTACTATGTCCTTGCACTACTACGTAAGACCATTTGCGTGACTTAATTTTTTTATAGGTTCTCGTTTGTTCAGAATGATATTGTATGGTCATTCCTTTTTTTATAACCGTATCAAAAATGACACTTTTACCTTGTGCAGTGGCAATTTCAGACACCATCTTCGGCATATCATTACCAAAGGTCAGGCTGTTACCAATAAACAAAACGGAAGTTTCGTTCTGTGCAAAGGAGCTTGAAGAAAACATTATCAAAAGCAGGCCACACATTACTTTGGCAATATTTGTTATCTTTAGAATTAATGATGGCATATAATTCATTTATAATTAGGTACAGAATTCTAGTAACAATTTTCTTTCTTTTTTTCGCTTATGCATCTTACTCTCAGAAGCCTTCTTTTCAGTCAAATCAGAATTTAATTTTCGATAACTTTTTAAGCGATATAAGTAATGCAAATATAGTGCTCACGCCAGAAGATCAACTACAAGTTGATAATAACAAGCAATCATCTGCCTTTTATTTCTTGACTAAAAAATACTTACAATTAATCGGAATTCCCAATGATGCGACCACATCGATTGAAGAAGAGATTAATTAAGTTCACTTAGCAATACTGAATAGGTAAAACAAATTGAATCTTTGTTTTCTAGCTAAGACGAACAAATGAAAAACAGAGATTATCATAGTTAAATTTTAAAAATCTAAAAATGATTGAGTTCTTTCAAAAGTTCCACATTGACATTTATAATGTCATCTTAATGGGCGCGACAATTATTTGTGCAATATTATTAACCCGATTGGTTAGATGGCTAATCAACAAAGCATACATTGGTGCTCAAAAGAAAGAAGATGTTGATCTTACCAGGATCAAGTTTATTAAAAATGCTGTTTCTTTTATTATATGGCTGGTTGCTTTAGGGGTCTTCGTTTCATTGATACCTCAATTGAAATCTTTAGCTGTCACTTTGTTCGCCGGTGCAGGAATTCTACTAGCAATATTAGGATTTGCCGCTCAACAAGCATTTTCGAATATTATCGGCGGTATATTTATTGTTATTTTCAAACCTTTTCGTGTTGGTGATATGATAAAAGTAGGTAATCAGGATTACGCCATTGTCGAAGACATTACCCTTCGCCACACCGTCCTGTTAAATTTCGAAAATAAAAGAATCATAGTTCCCAATTCCATGATAAGCGCAGAGACTATTATTAATGACAGCATTGGGGATACATTCATATGTAAGTTTATCCACTTCGGCATCAGTTATGATAGTGATGTAGATCTGGCCATTAAAATTATTGAAGAAGAATCCATCCTTCACCCTTTTGCAGTTGATCACAGGACGGAAGAGGAAAGGGAAATGGAAATGCATCCTGTTGAAGTTAGATTAATTAGATTTTCTGATTCTTCCGTTGAATTAAGAGCATACGTGTGGACGAATGATCCTAAAACTGTTATGAAGATGCAAAGTGACATTAGCAGAAGCGTAAAGAAAAGGTTTGAACAAGAAGGAATTGAAATACCATTTCCGTATCGAACAATCGTTTATAAGAATGATTTAACCAAATCAAAATCAACTGCTTTGAAATGAAAAAACTTCGGAGACAATCAAAGGTAGGAATGCTGCCAGGATCTTATTACTACGTTGGAAAAAAGAGAGTCGACAGTCTTAAAATTTCATTACTGGAATATTCTTCAGATCATTATAGATTAGAGGGTGATTCCTCACTAATTGAAAGTACGAAATCGAAGGAATCTGATTTTATTTCATGGATTAATGTCACTGGATTACATGATGCTGAAAAAATTGGTGAAATCGGAGAATCATTTGGAATTCATCACTTAATTATTGAAGATATATTAAACACCCACCATAGACCAAGTGGTGAGGATATGGAGAGCATAATATTCCTTTCATGCAAAATGTTAAGCTTGAACAGGGACGTAATCGAATCCGAACAATTGAGTTTGGTATTGGGAAAAGAATATTTACTCTCGTTTCAGGAGCAAGATGGTGATGTTTTTGATGGACTCAGACAAAATATTGCCGAGGCTAGAGGAAAATTACGCAAGGAAGGTGTTGATTATCTCTTCTACCGCTTACTTGACACAGTTGCAGATAACTACTTTATCATTTCTGATCATTTTGAAGATAAAATAGAAGCCATAGAAACCAGCTTAATTAACAATTACGGGGAAAGTACACCTCAGGAAATTCAGTTTTTAAAAAAGCAGATCGTTCAATTTAGCAGGCAAATACGGCCTTTTAAAGATACGATTGCCATGTTCATAAAGGAACAAAGCCCTCTAATTAGTTCAAACACGCTAATTTATTTATCCGATGTACATGATCATTTAGTTCAGATTATCGAGTTGACGGAAATACAACGTGATAATCTATCATCACTATTAGACCTATATGTTTCCGGATTAAGTAATCGAATGAATCAGATTATGAAGGTATTGACGGTAGTTACAGCTATTTTTATTCCACTATCATTCATTGTTGGCTTATATGGAATGAATTTTAAACATATTCCCGAGTTAGAATGGGAAAATGGTTATCTCTACGTTTGGATATTGATGATCTTGATAGTCATCACCATGTTAGGTTATTTTACTATTAAAAAGTGGTGGAAATAATCAAGTTAATGATTGGTTATGTTTCATGGTCTGTTAATTCAGAAGTTCCGGAGACTTTAGCACTGCGTTTATTTTGCACTAAAAAATAAAATACGCCTAGAGAAATTAATAAAAGACCTAATGTCATCACTTTTTCCCAGCTATAACTATCATAATCCAACACAATTAATTTTCTAGCTATTGCGAGAGCGGTAATTAAAACAACATCGAGAACCAACGTTCTAATTTGATGTAATTTAAGAACTTTTAATATAGAGCTTAAGAATTCAAGACTTATTAACATTGTAATAACTTTTCCAAATAACTTCTGATAGTTTTTAAAACTTATGTCAGAAGGAGTATCCAAATCAACAATAAATAAGTCGTAAAGATCAACACCAATTCTAATTAGCGAAACAACTATTATTAAACCGATAATTACAGATAGTATTATGGATACCATACTCTCAAAAGAATGGAAAATATCTATCGCTTTATTATAAAAGTTCTTTTTCATAAAATCATTAATAATAAATAGTTATCTAAATAACTGCTTTTTGTTTAATAATCATAGCAATATTTACTTCACGCAAATAACAGTCCCCAGTCGCTTAATCAAAAAACGAAAAAGGATGATTCACCTTTATCTTTAATAATACGAATAAATACATCTAAATCACCTTAATACGAATTCATGTTGAAGTCTGTTGTCCAAGAGATGACATTCAAACAACTCAAAACATAGTGTTTAATTCCTTTTGAGATCAGCTTTATCAATTCCAGCCCATAAATTACGTGTTTATACCTATTGATAAATTGATAAGAAAATTAGAACTTGAGTTTGCTATTATGAATAAGTATCAACCTTTCGATCGTTTGTACGAAGGTGTGCAGGTAATTGACAAAGACATGCGTTATTTGTATGTTAATCAAGCTGTCGCAGATCAATGTATGCAAAGCATTGATGACCTTATCGGTAATCGCATGATCGACAAATTTCCATCATTGAAAGGGTCTGAGGTTTACGCCAGGATTCAGGAATGCATGAACACAGGGAGTCCTACCGAAATGTTGAATCAATTTGAACAATTGGATGGAAGCAAAGGTTGGTTCGAGTTACGCATGGAAGCGGTCGACGATGGTGTTATTATCTTCTCTTTTGATGTGACAAGACAAAAACAGTTGGAAGAAAAGGTAAGTAAAATGAATTTTGAAATCGAGACACTTGTTGAAGAACGCACAAAGGAATTAATGGACGATCTTAAAAAAGAAATGGATCTCAATAGCTTCAAAGCGAAATTTGTTTCCATGGCATCTCATCAATTCAGAACGCCGTTAACTTCAATTATTCTATCCACTGATTTGGTTGAAAGTTACGGAAATGACTTGGTAGAGAAAGAAAAGATTACTAAACATTTTGACCGAATAAAGTCTTCCGCAAATCACATGGTTTCGGTATTGAACGATTTTTTATCATTTGACGAGCTTTCTTCTGGTAAAAAACGCTATTGGCCTACTAGAACTGACTTAGTAACTTTTATTGGGGATATTAAAGAAACTCTGAATCCAATATTAAAAGATAATCAACAAATCATTACAGAAATTTACCAAACATCAAAAGAAGTATTCATTGATCAGCAAATAATAAAGGCCGTTATGCTTAATTTGTTATCGAATGCAATTAAATATTCACCGGAAGAAAGTCGAATTCGTCTAAAAATGCAACAGAAAAACAATCACTTTTGTTTTGAAGTTTGCGATAATGGAATCGGTATCCCAAAGAAGGAGCAAGACATGCTCTTTAACTCTTTTTTCAGGGCAAGCAATGCTCAAAATATACAGGGGAGTGGGTTGGGATTAAACATTGTAAAACAATATGTCGATCTTGCAAATGGATCGATTGAGTTTGATAGCACTGAGGGTAAGGGAACCAGATTCATTGTGGAAATACCTGAATTACATCCAGTAACTAAAATGGGTTAAAATTGGAAGAAAGTTTTCGCCATTAATTCACATTTATCCGAATGAAATCGGATAAATACACCTAAATCAGCTTAATGCGAATTTATGTTGAAGTCTGTGTCCAAGAACGAAGCCTCAATAAAGTATAAATGAGTACTTAGTCTACCAATTGAGCATGTTATGTACTATTTTGTAGTGTGTATAAACAAGTTATGGGTAATATAGCCAAATACCTGACAAGCATATCGTATATGAAACATGTATTGATATCTAGCGCTCTTTTGTTTCTATTTGGATGCACAAACAATGAATCACATATCACTCGTAATGAAACTTCGCAAGATACACTAGTTGTTTGGCAGGTTAATTCTCTAAAAACAGGATTATGGAGTATCGACTATTTTAAGCTTACCAAAAATAAAAAGGAGAATATCACGTCATTCATTTATTCGAGTGATTCAGCCTATTATGCAAAAGATTCGATAATGACTCGATTCATACCCAAATCTCAAGATTCTCTTAACTATCGCCAACATACAAGGACCGTAAGCATTAACCAATTACACGACACACTGCTTATTCGAGATAATGATGAACGCGAGATAGGAGGAATAACAGAAACGGTAAAGTACATCCTATCCGATTCTCTTTTGATTAAACTAGGAGAGAAAAATCATAAGCTATATTGCTATAGAAATCTTGAAGTAAACCCTCAATGGGACGAAACGCTTTATTTTTCTCGTGAATTCGGTATGCTTTATGCGAAATATGAATCCTTTCAAATGCAGCAGGAGTTGAAACAAAATAGCGTAATAAAAAATAGAGAACTTGAAGAACTAATGCTTCAAATAAAAGCACATGATAGTGGTACACGGCAGAAAGAATAAACACCCATAACAGCACCAGAACAAGCGAAGCTTGTGAAGACTGAAGCGCGAGCGAGGTTGTCGCTCGAAAAGCTGAAGGAGTGTTGGCAAATCACTATCTTACAATCACAAAACATTTACCCTTCGACTGCGCTCAGGGTGAAAACACGTGCGGCAGTGCGTAGCCGCAAAACGTTTTACTCAATTGACAATGGTATTTGAATGCTACAAGTTGTTTAAGAAAATTCAACCTCGCCCTGCAATATGGACAGGTGAAAACAGCCTGAAAAGTATTTATCTATATGCATCGGGCTATTACGCTGCTCTATTAGATCAAAATGTATATAGTGCTAAACATACTGATGAACCTTTCTTTGACTGGGTTGCTGAAAAATTGGGGTATTATGAATCAACAGCAGGTTGGGTAAATATGATTGTAGCATATTCCCTGGGATTTGAGCCATCTGAAATTAACTGGGAAAAATTAGAAGAGCACCCAATTACTCAAGAAGAGCATAATGATTCAATAGCGCGGTTTTATGAATTACTCGAAGAGTATAAGTCAGAAATGAACAGAGTATAACAGCACCAGAACAAGCGAAGCTTGTGAAGACTGAAGCACGAGCGAGGTGGTCGCTCGAAAAGCTGAAGGACAAAGCGAAGCTTGCGAAGACTGAAGCTCGAACGAGGTTGTCGCTCGAAAAGCTGAAGGACAAAGCGAAGCTTGCGAAGACTGAAGCTCGAGCGAAGTTGTCGCTCGAAAAGCTGAAGGACAAAGCAAAGCTTGCGAAGACTGAAGCTCGAGCGAGGGGTTCGGTAAGCTGAAGGAGTGTTGGCAAATCACTATCTTTCAGTCTTATAACACTTAAATATGTGTGGCGGTGCGTGGCTGCAAAACGATATCAACAATGAAAAAAATACTGCTCATAGCTATATTACTACCAATGCTGGGAAAAGCGCAGGAGATTAGTGTTGATCGGTATAAATTAAAGTTCAATACAACTTTTCATGGTTCGGAGTTAAAATATATAGACTCCCTTTTTAATACTTCGCAAATAACCATTTTAATAACAAAACTGCTACCTGTTTACGAAGGAGAAAGCTGTTATGAAGAATCAATAATTATTGAAGAGTTCGACTGGGAAAAATCCAAACAAGACTCAATATTTGCCGGAGAGTACTTCACTGGTGTTCGCTATTGGTTAATAGATAGTTTGAGCGTAACGCAAATAGATTCGGTTGATTACCAATTCTTTTTACAAGAAATTTTAGAAGGACCCCGGAAATTAAATGAAAATGAGCTAATCGATCTCTGTTATAATCCAAGACATGCTGTAATATTTAAAGACGAGAATAATAATATTATCGCCATTCAAGAAATTTGTTTTGAATGCCACCATACAAAAGTTGCCATTTATACCTCCGCTATTCATCACAACACTAGCTTTCCTTTTAAAGCCTTATTCAAGAAATACCACATGATTAAATAATGTTGCTAACAGCGCTCGAGAAAGTGTAGCTTGCGAACACTGCAGCTCGAACGGGAGGTTTGGCAGGCTGAATGAATGCTGGCAAATCACTATCTTTCAGTCATAAAACACTTAAAAACCCGCTTACCGCGGACAAGCTGTGCGGCGATAGCATAACCGCAAAAAATTAGCAACAATTAGACATGCCAAAAGTCAAAATAAAAAATGGGTTCAGGAATATAGGAGGGCAAGGAATTTTATTAACTGGTGATTTGATAAGTGGTGAGATAAATAGCGGCGATTATTTGCTGGTAGGGCTAAAGAAGGTCCAAATAAGCGAAGTCGAATTAAAAGAATATAAAGACAGCAAATACCCAACTGTTATATTAACTGTTGCAGATAAAAATGATATTAAATGGTTCAAAATGTATAATAAAACATACAAGATATTAAAGCCCCATTTCGAATAAGATTAGCATAACGACAATAAATGAGTAATTCTCAATTCAAATACACGGCACTAGTTGCTTCTTTAGTACTAGTAATATACATAGTAAGAGTTGGCGCTCCATTTATCAAAGAATATTTAGCATTACAAGACTTGGATTTGAGCAAGTTTGATTATAAACTTCGACTTAAGGAACTTAATCACAAATACATCAAAAAGACGGTGCCTCCAGTTATTTTGTTTATTTTAATTTTTGCCGTTATTGTTTTACTCAACGGTGGAAGCTGTTGCTAACAGCTCCAGAGCAAGCGAAGCTTGCGAAGACTGAAGCTCGAACGGGAGGTTCGGCAGGCTGAATGAATGCTGGCAAATCACTATCTTTCAGTCACATGACACTTTAAAAACCCGCCTACGGCGGACAAGCCGTGCGGTGTTAGCCTAGCCGCAAAAACGTTATGGGTAATGACGAAAACAGTTTTACATATCGCAATTTCTGCACTACTTTTTTCCGCATGCAAGTCGGATAGTCCTACTAATAATAGTGAGGGTAACATTGAAGTTGGCAATTACACATTTCGGTTTCCTCAAGGCTATGAGTTAATAAAAGAACAAGGAATAGATTCCTATATAGGTAAGATTAGCAATGGAAAAATTGACTTTCAATTTGATTATGGCTACTATTCAAACTCACTAGATAAATCAGTTGACGAATACCTGTCAGAAGACGTCTGGAAGTGGAATGCACTCGGAAGTAACAATTTACTACCTGAAGGAGATGTAACAGGAATAGCTGATGACACAGAATTAATCAGTTTCAGCACTTTTGACAGCATTGAATACAAATTACTTTTTGTGTACAAATCAGATACTATTGAATATGGATTAAAGGTACCTGAGGAAATTCGTAAAGTGAAAATTGAAATAGATACCATTGACAATGTAAGGTACAAGTTTGTTCGCTCAGATGACTATGTCGGTTTATATGCAAAAAATCTGAAGAGCTTTAATAAGTCAATCAATTCGTATAAGGTTCTATCCATTATCGCGACAAAATTAAGTCCCGAGGAAACTGAAAAGTGCTATGAGATATTGCTTTCTTGTAAACTAAAGAAATGAGTACAAACCAGGTTAAATACAACACACAGAGCGCTAACTCTTTCTCAATAGAAGTTTTACCCGCGCCAATTTTCATTCGAGTGTTTTTTGTACTTGTCATTTTTGTTTCGATTGCAGGTCCTCTATTTGGTATCGCATATACTGTTAAATCTGGCTCAGGCATCAAGTTTGGTAATATCCTTTTCCTTGCTCTTTTCGGTCTTCTTGCATTCTATATGTTACGTATTTTATTATGGAATACTTACGGAACGGAAGAATACCGAATTATCAACAACAAACTGCACTATGAAGCAAATTATAGATTATTCAAAGACGGCAAAAAAGAATTGGATTTAGCCACATTGAATGTAGATATTCAAGAAATAGAAGAACAAAAAACAGGTCGTCTAAAAATCTCTGATGAAACACTTGAATTGAACAGTTCGGTGAAGGTTTCAATACAAGAATTACAAGAATTGAAAAATTGGCTCAAACAAAAACATGCATAACAGCGCCTATATACCGCCACACAAATCATTCTTCGGGCAACTATTTACTTTCACCCAAAATACTTCAAAAGCTTTGTCGCTTTTTCTTAACTTACAATCACAAAACATTATATAATCCCCCTACGGCGGACAAGCTGTGCGGTGTTAGTATAGCCGCAAAACGTTATGAGTAATAATGAAACTGGTAGTAGTTATATTGTTTCTTCTTTTTGCCAGTGAGGCAGGAGCTTGTCCTATGTGCAATATTCACAACTATTTGTACAGTTCCGTAACTGCATCAACAAAAATTTACCGCGGAAAGGTTATTGAATCAAGGAAAGACAATAAAGCAATAATAGAAGTCCTTGAAATTATTAAGGATGAGGACAAACAAAACACTAAAGTTGGGAAATTGATTGTTCAGTATTTATACAACGCTGAAGACAAAATTGGCAATGAATATTTGTTTAGTAATCCAATGATTTCAGGAGTGAAATTCGAGATTCTAGATACAAGACATCTGTGGGAGGTAAAATACCTAATCGATTCTACACGCACTGTATCATCTGTAACCGAAGCGATCAGGTTATTGGAGTGTGTAAGCCGGAAGAGCAATCAAGATGGTTTAAATTATATCCAAGCAAACTTTAGTGCTGCTTATGATAGTTTGTTCCACAGAATTTCTGAACTCCGAAATGAATGCCAAACAAACAGTGCTGATTTCTACAACGCATATAGAATAACTAATTTGATAAATGCCCTTACAATTCAAAAGGATGCTCGAACAAAAAAAATACTGTTTCAGGAAATTGATTCAATTCGGGTATTTAATACGGGCAAAATAACTGTAGACAGCCTTAAGTATAATGGCACTTCGCCTTTTGGTGAATATCTCAGACAAATATTGAAATCCTCAAAAGAAACGGGGTATCACGAAGAATTGATTGAGGCATACGTTGACGTTGTAAACAATTCCCAAACTACTTCTGGTATTTACTTCGTGTATGCTTTATCATTTAATGATCTTGAAGATTTAAACAAACTTGAAATCAGATCAGACAATCAATATCATATTACTCTTGGACTTCTTAGTGCCGCACTTTGGTGTAGATATTACTGGCAAAGAGACAATATAAAACCACTATTGGACAAAATAGAAGTAATAAATATAGAACCAGAGATTACAGAGTACATCAATAAAAGATTCGATAAATAATATACTCATAACAGCACTCGAGAAAGTGTAGCTTGCGAACACTGAAGCTCGAATGGGAGGTTCGGCAAGCAGAAGAAGTGTTAGCAAATCACTAACTTACAAACTCAAAACAATATAAAGATCCGCCTACGGCGGACAAACTGTGCGGTGGTAGCGCAGCCGCAAAACGTTATAGTGTATAGAAGATGACCGTAAAGTATATAGGAACAACTGTTAATCTCATTTACATTTTGATGGTAGCTTTGTTTGTGCTTGATGTATTTGGCATTCTAGAAATAAAAGGAGAATTTTTAAAAGCATTTATCCATTCCGGATCATTGCTGGCTACGCCAATTATCATCGCTTATAATTTTTTCATTCGAAAATCAAGAAGGTGGAATATTTGGATAGGTGTTACTTCTGTTTTCATTGTTTTAAGTTTTTGCATAGTAGTCTCACAGCGTGGTTTTCTTGGCTACCTAATTTCAACGGAAAGCTGGAATACTCAAACTGTATTATATGAACATGGACATTTTGGATCCAAACGAATTGAATTTCAAATGCAGGATGTTGGAGCGCTAGGCTATAATAAGAGATGCGTGAGCGTTACTTATATAACCAATTGGTTTATGATCACGGAAAAAGTTGATCTAGACAAAAACTTCGGTGGAGAATGGATAAAGGTTGATAAAAATGTAAATGAGCTTGAGATTGTGTAGTAAAGAGACGCATTATAACAGTACCAGAGCAAGCGAAGCTTGCGAAGACTGAAGCTCGAGCGAAGTTGTCGCTCGAAAAGCTGAAGGACAAAGCGAAGCTTGCGAAGACTGAAGCTCGAGCGAGGTGGTCGCTCGAAAAGCTGAAGGACAAAGCGAAGCTTGCGAAGACTGAAGCTCGAGCGAAGTTGTCGCTCGAAAAGCTGAAGGACAAAGCGAAGCTTGCGAAGACTGAAGCTCGAGCGAGGGGTTCGGTAAGCTGAAGGAGTGGTGGCAAATCACTATCTTTCAGTCTTATAACACTTTAATATGTGTGGCGTTAGTATTGCTGCAAAACGTTATAGGTAATAGCACCACAATGAACCGGGGTAAAATATTAGAAGATTTCGTAAGTACTTATGTTGCTAAAAACAAAAAGGAAAGGACGCTGCACGAATTATCAAAAAAGCGTGGCCGATTTGTTGACAGATTAAACCACAACATAGAAGATACATTTAACAACACCAAACTGGTTGAACTACAGAACGTTCACGAATCTTCACTAGCTAAAAAACTTAACGTAAAAGCAGGTACACAGTGTTACATCATTTCTCATGATGATCTAGATGACCAAATTGTAGACTTTGAAACAGCTCTCAGTAGTTTGTATGGCAACGGATTAGGTTTTTGTATAATTCCTCTCAACAGCAAATCAATATACATCGAATCGGAACAAGTAAATGGCGCACCCAAGAGATACCTTTGTTGTTGAATGATCTACCAATAACAGCACCAGATCAAGCAAAGCTTGCGAAGACTGAAGCTCGAGCGAGGTGGTCGCTCGAAAAGCTGAAGGAGTGATGACAAATCACTATCTTTCAGTCATATGACACTTTAATATGTGCGGCCGCGCGTAGCGCAAAACTTAATTTGTAACCAAAGACTAAGACTCAATTATTACTTTCAAATGAATCGATATAAAATTTTCACATTCCTCACCTTACTGATTCTTTACAATTGTGGAATAAATAAAAATGTAACAGATGTAATTGATACGAAATATTCCAATTTAATTCAAATTGATTCAAGTGGTGTTTACAAAGGAATGAAAGGTAATTTGTGGGGATTAGTTGTTAAAGATAGTTCAGAGCTTACCGAGTTTAAATATTCGGATATTGGAACTTTTCAGAAGGGATACGCCGCTTTTTCAATTTTTGATAATGCAGGTTATGGTTTATATAAAGGATATTTAAATCTAAATGGACAAGAATTTATCTATCCTTACATGAATTTTGAATCTCTAAATTGGGAAATTTCATATGCTCCAAAAGAGATTCCGGATAGTTCTCATATTCTTGGAAAACATGCGTATTTGAATTTCAATTGGACATTACCATCAATGCTTAATCATAATCTTCAAGCATTTATTCTTGAACCACAAACCTATGATGATTTAGGTAACCTGGACAAAATCTGCATTGGATATGGAATGTTAATCTCAGGAGGTAATTTTTCAGAAGATTACATGAATGAAAAACCTGACCAATGGAATACATTTAAACTAAATACCGTTTACAAAATTATTGGAGATGAGCATCTAAGAGAACTAGCATGGGAATGGATAAATCCATATTACAAAGATGCCTATAGCAAATTGAACCCATTTGTAAAAAAATCCTATCAGGAATGCTTTAAATATTTGAACAATCATATTGAAAATTTCGACCGTAAAAAATATGAGGAGTTTTTAATAAGGGATGAAAAGAATTTCGCCAAGTTAGATATTAATGGAAATATTGATAATAAGCGAAAACTTAGTGCATTTGTCGATAGATTGATTTTAGTTCATAAAGTAATCTCACCAGAAGACGCAAAAAGATGGATTAATAAAATTTATTTAGAAGTAAAACATTGGAATTAAGCATACATGTAACATCAAATAAGCAAAAGCGCCGAAAGTACTTTGTTTTTTAGGTGCCTTTGCCTATTTGCAAACCGTTAATGGTAATTATATTAAACACACTGAAAATAGATAATACTAGTTTTGAAAAGCCTTATAATCATTCTACTAATTATTCCATTGAATTCAATGTCACAGGATTCAACTGTTGTAACTAGGCGATTTGGATTTACCTTTTCAGCAGATCAAGCCTTTAATTTTCCAGATAAAGCATTGAAAAGTGGATTAGCTGGCAAGTCAACAGTTGGTGTCAGCTTTACCAATAAGACTAGACAATTTATTTTGTTTGCTGGAGGAGGCATAAAAGGTGCAAAAATAACATTGTATTCAGCAAAATTTCGAGAATCGTTTTTGAGTGGAATTGAAGAAAACTATAACCCAATTACAGGCTACTCACTTGATAGTTTAATTGGGGTGAAAATGAGCAATTCACCAGGCCGAGATTTCAGGGGAACCTACTCTCAGTTCCTCAAAATCGGTATTATGCTTAATGTGAAGTTCAGACCTACCTTTCAATTTTATTATGGATTTGAACAGCTGCTATTACACGATGATTCCTTCATTCAATTTACTGATCCAGAATATAGTGACATTGACTATGTAGAACTAAATACACGTTTTTTTGAAATTAAAGGTGGTTTAGCCTTGCCTCTTCGAAATTACCAGGACAAAGATTTTAGTGTCGTAGTTAATATTGGTTACAAACATGTTAACTACGGAGAATTCAAATTTAGTGGCACACCACTGAGTTCGTATACAAATCAGGCCTTCTCACGTCAGTACCGAAATTTGGGTAAACTGACGCTTTCAGTTGGTTTTTTGTTTTGGACAAATTGGTAATTTCTAAATCTAATGTGTGACTCGTATAATAAAATACCAATAACAGCTCCAGAGCAAGCGAAGCTTGCGAAGACTGAAGCTCGAGCGAGGTTGTCGCTCGAAAGGCTGAAGGATAAAGCGAAGCTTGCGAAGACTGAAGCTCGAGCGAGGTTGTCGCTCGAAAAGCTGAAGGACAAAGCGAAGCTTGTGAAGACTGAAGCTCGAGCGAGGTTGTCGCTCGAAAAGCTGAAGGAGAGTGGCAAATCACTATCTTTCAGTCTTATAACGCTATAATATGTGCGTCGATAGTATCGTCGCGAAATGTTCGTGGTAATAATGAGAGGGGTGTATACCATATCATGTGTAATTGTGTTGTTTGTTTGCGGATGTAAATCAACAATGCAATTGGAATATGACAATATTTATTCCTTTCAAGACAACTACGCACTCGTTGAAAGAGATGGTGAATTTGGTTTAATTGACACCACACTTCGTGAAATCATCAAACCAAGCTTGGATGATTATATTGGATACGATTTATCTCCATATTTCTTTAACTCGTGGTTTTACGGAATCAGAAATGATAGCTTAATTGTTTACGACACCTCGGGAACTATTCTCCATTATTATAAACTATATAATAGACCAACCCCAAACATTTTATCTGATCAAAGTTATTTCATTGATACATTACAGATTAGGACAGGAGATAATAAGTACTTATATTCTGGATCGAAGAATTGGGGATGTTTAACGCCCAGTGGAGATACGATTGTTCCTTTTAAATACGATTATATTTATCAAGGACTGAATAATACCATAATAGGTACCAGGGGAGCTTATAAAAATCTGGAAACAAATGTATATGATCTTAACGGCGACACTCTCTGGAAAACTTATAACGTCCCGGTTCTACCTTGGATGATTAATGGTTATTATTTCTTTAATCAGCCTGGTAAGCAGATACAGATTAGGAATCCCCAGTTTGAAGCAATTGATACAATTTATTTCCTGGATATTATAGTAAGTGAAAATTATCTCTGGTTAAAATCGGATAGTGTCTGGAATAGATACAATACTAACTTGGAACTGAAAGATGGCCCTTATGAAACAGTGATCCAGAATAAATATTGGGGAGCCATATGGAAAGGTCAAGACGTTGCAATTATAAATTCAAAAGGAGATATTATCACCTCGTTTATCTACGAAGGAAGGATTGCTGATTATATCTCAAATTCAAGGTTCATAGTTGCAAGAAACAAACAACGAGTACATATTTTAAACTCGAATGGTGAGGTCATTAACTTTATAAAACAATAGAATACCACTAACAACACCAGAGCAAGCGAAGCTTGCGAAGACTGAAGCTCGAGCGAGGTTGTCGCTCGAAAAGCTGAAGGAATGTTAACAAATCACTAACTTACAATCACAAAACATTTAAAGACGTGCGGCGGTGCGTCGCCGCAGAAACGTTATAGTGCATTAGGATGAGAGTAGTTAAAGCGTCATTTATAGCCATTTTCTTGTTGTTCGCCTTACTTGCAAACGGGCAAACCAATTCAGATACAGTTTTTATTAAAAAACAAATGTCCCTTAGTGAGATTGAAATTGACACAATATTAATTGAGGCAGGTGTGTCGTCTCAACAGGTATTAGTTGGCACAACAATGCTACCTTACACTCCAAAAGTCATAAAATTATTAAACCAAGGACTTTCTCCTATTAGCTTAGAAATTGTTGAATCATGTAATGATTCCAAAAGACCAGATTATGAAAATTATCCTGAATTCAAAGCCATAAAAAGAGACTCCAACATATTGACCATTGATGTTTCAATTGTTGCAAACTGTTGTTATAATTTCTTAGGCGAGGCAGAAATTAATGGAGATACATTAAACCTACTCTATACTGGATACGGTAACTTCTGCTCTTGTAGTTGTTGCTACACTTTACGCTACAAATTCGATACAACGATGGAAGAAAACTACCAGTTATTAAAACATGTTACCGTCAATGGTATAGCAAATAAAATAGGAGATATCCCAAATGAATAAAACCACGCACTGTTATAGCACCAATGTTCCACGCTTATTTTTACCGGCGCAATTGTATAGCCGCGAAACGTTTTGCGTAACTGTAAGATGTAACCATTCTAAAATGTTGTAATTTATATTTGTGAAACAGCTGATTTTTATATTGTTAATATGTTTTTTATCAGGCATCTCAGGTTCTTGCAGCAAAAGAATTAAAGGCGAAATGGTAGTTATTAAAAGTTGTACAGGCGTGTTTCTACGCCATAATAATCTTGATCATATAATTTGTAATACTAAAAAGTTAGAAGATTATTCAAATGGTGACGTCGTTTCTGCATCCTTTGTACGATCAGAGTCGTGTGCAAGTGACTTGGTCATAACTTGTCCTACGCCACACAATCATCCAACGGCGGATGGAAGATATTTGCTTCGGTCGATAAAATGAATGAGTTAAACCAGTAGAGATCCAAACCAGACTCCAATTTCTGCAATCCGCTACTCTCATTGTGAAAGAATTAATTTGAAAAGTATTCTGAATGAAATAATTCAAAGATTATAGTTTAAATTTTTAGGGCGGATTCCGCTGAATAGTCATATCTTAAATTTCGGAATAAGACGAAATATTTTCGCCATTTATCAACCTATTGAAAAGTTGAAATCCTGAAACCTTTTTTTAATAGGGCTATTCGTAAAATATGTTGTTGCCGGTGGAACCACCATACGCTTAATCAATCGATGAGGCTTTTTTATTAATTTTAATGAGATTAAATCACGCATATGAAAAAGACATTCATTCCCTTTATACTGTTTATTGGCTTAATGATCTCACTAACTGGTTGTGGCGCAGCAGGTGACGCAGAGAAGTGTGCGGAAAAATTCTTCTCGCATCTCATCAAGCAAGATTTCGAAAAGGCTGGCAAATACCTTTCAGCAAATGTGCGGTCAATGGAAGATACCGAGAGTCAATTAAAAGCGATGGCTGAAAATCCTCAGGATGGCAAACTTCTTTCTGTAGAAAAATCGCTTGGATTCAATACACAAATCAGGAACGGAATTACAACTGTTGAGCTGCCCTATTCATTCACCTATGAAAAAGGCGTGTACGATTACGAGGTCGTCATTGTTGATAGAGGTGCTGGATATAAAATAGAGTCGATCAATTAAGATTGATTCCTTGCTCTAAACCCCAGTTTACCACTTCGCTAAATCTTTCCCTGTAGACCTCTTGAAATCATAGGGGTTTATCAAGGCTACCATCGAATTAGTCCTAGGAGAATTATGTTTTTAAGTATAAAATATTTAACTTACAGAATATCATTTGATTACGTTACTTACCAATAACTATTGTAGACTCTATAATTGGGCTAATATTGGAACATCCGGCTTAAACCATGACTAAGACTAAATCGCTACTCATCATCACATTCATTTTTGTTTGTGAACTTTCTTTCTCGCAAGTAGGATCAACAAATCGCAGTCAACAATCTTTACCGCAAGGAACAACGCTTACTCAATATGAACCGATTAGCAATCCGGCGGAGTCAGGTTTAACTGCTGGGAAGGCAATTCGGAAAGTCATTCAGATGAGTACGCCTACCAGCTATGATAAGCCTCAGAAAGCTACCGTTAGCCTGAATGATCTAAATACAATGAATAAAAGTGGTGTTGATATTGCCGCTACCACAATCAATATTAGCGATTTAAAAAGTAATGATGTCGCAGATGATACGACTAATGTGTTTAGGGCGGTAAATGGTGAAATAGTTGAGTTCAGAATTCCAGATGATCCTGGAATCAGTAGCGTTTGTGCAACACCGAGACCATATGTGTTAGATAACAATGGAGCGGCCAAAAGCGCAGGTTGTGCATTCACTGTTCCATGCGATAATCCAGCAAACAGAGATGCAGCACCAACTACGATTAAATATTTTCAATTGGTATGGCATGTCATGCAATCCAGCGCACTAGGTGCTGCATCAAATATAGATCAAACCAGAATCGATGATTTAATGAATGAGTTGAATGCAGATTTTGCATCACACAATATGGTTTTCTGTGCTGACCCTGCATCATTCTACGTGGATGATATCAATTATGATCATGACTCGAATACTGAAGAGGTTTCCCTTAAAACAGCCTATAATGTCAATCCTACTCAGGTAATAAATATCTATGTGGTCGGTACCATGTCTGCGGGTGGATACGCCCGTTTTCCATACGATCCAATGGGCGGAACTAGTCCAACAGGGGGTATTGTATTGAATCGGGGTAATTGTAATGTCGGAACGCATACACTGGCGCATGAAATGGGACATACATTTGGATTGGAGCATACCTTTGCGGGAGTTGATGAAAGATCACAATGTTCAGCGTGTTATGAGGAAGTTCGTAATGCAAATGGCTCATCGAACTCATCTGGAGTGCCTACACCACTTGGTGGTCCATATACGGATGAAGGTGATCGCGAAGGAGACTGGTGTAGTGATACCAATCCACACGATACATATTCATACAATTGTTCAACAAGTTCAAATCCTAACGGTCCATGTGATCTGGGACCATGGGCGAATGCACCAGTGAATAATCATATGTCTTATTCTTTTTGCTCTTCCCAATTTACACCGCAGCAAGAACGGCGTATGCATTGTATGTCGGGAACCTATTTGGGATCATGGATCAACTACGGTGGAGGACTGTGTGGAGCACTGCCTCCTACTGCGGATTTTGTTGGCACTCCAACATCCTGGATTGCGCCGAGCACTGTTGATTTCACGGATCTTTCTTCACCTCAGGCAATCATTACAAATTGGACTTGGGTATTCGACGTGGGTTCTAGCGGAACGGTTACATGTGCTGGTTGTGTAGGACCAAATGCAACTTATATTGGTCAAACTCCGCCGCCTGTTACTTATCCCAATGTAGGTCTTTACACCGTTTCATTAACTGTTGATAGTCCTAATGGTGCTGACACCGAAACCAAGGTAGACTACATTGAAGTTACTGCTCCGGCTGGAGATTGTGATACACTAGATACCGATTGGTTAACCCCAGCTCCGACGGTAACAGCGTATACAGGTGCTTTTGGATATTTCACAGGTGTACCTGCAGAAGGAAGTAATGCTCCGATCGACCCTGCTGGATTCTACCAACAGTACTTTACCCCGACACCGGGCACGTCAATAGTAGGAGCCTTAACGGCAGGTTTGGGGAATTTGGTAGACCCAGATGATGATCTGACATTTCAAGTAGTCGTATACGAAGATGATCCTGGTAATCCGGGATTTCCTGATTGGGGGTCTGGTCCGGTTGCCGTTCAGGCATATTCACCCACGCAAATAGGAGTTCCTGGTGCTGGCTTCTACAACATCTTTAACATACCATTTGTTTGTGCCCCAACAATTGTTGGTACTAGTTTCCATGTAGGAATAGAAATGTTCCCGGGAGATGCGTCTGATCAAATGATCTTATTTACGAATCAAAATGGCCAGGGAGGATCACCACTTACCAATACTTATCTCACTTCTTTCTGTCCTAGTCAAGATTACAATGTTGGTGGACATAACTGTGGTTACGCGCCATTAGATTTCGATTTATATTTATACCCACAGATGGGTTGGTACCAACCTTTGCCACTTGCAATAGGATTTGTCGAAGATGTGCGATGTGACACTACTGAGGTTGATATCCTCTTTGAAACTATTTTCGATGGCTCAGGCTGTACAGCTCCTTCTGGACCCAATACAGGAATGGTGAACTGGACTTACATTTTCGCTGATGGGACAGTCTATAGTTCTCCTACTGAACTTTCTGTTATCACACGAAATTACACGGCTCCGGGACCTGATTTTGTTACGATTATAGCACTAAATGATTGTGGAAGATCAGATACGACTTATTGGAGCATCCCTTATAATTTCATGGGAACTCCTGATGCCGATTTTACCAAAACTCCCCAGATTCCTATTTGTGTTGGCGACCCCGTCACCTTTACGGCCAATACGGCTAATTACCAGGATTATACCTGGGACTTCGGAGATGGAACCGTACTTTCTTCCGGAAGTTCAAACACGATTATTCACACTTATGGAGCTCCCGGATTGTACTATGTTAATCTCGACGTTACTTCCCTAAGCTACCAGGCAATTGACACCTTCTATTTGGAGGATTTCGAAACTGGTTTCCCGGCTGGATATGCTCGCGCAGATAATGATCCATATACTCCGGCTGCTCCAATTAACCCTCCATTCACAGGCACGAATGCCACGGCATGGTTGGGACTTGATGTTGACGGGGATGGAGATGGAGAGGCTGTCAGTACATCCTGGAATGTGAATCCAACTGAACAGGCTGACGATTGGATGATGACCGTAGGTATTGGACCATTACCGGCGAATCAAATGTTAACATGGGATGCCGAGTCACTAGATGCTGCCTTCCCGGATGGTTATGAAGTTCGCATTTCTACAACAGGCCAATTGCCTGCCTCAGTTGCCAATTATAACACATTGCTTATGTCCGTTCCTACGGAAAATGCATTCATCACTAGACGCAGTGTCAATTTATCGCCATTCGCAGGTCAGACAGTCTATATTGCATTTAGAAATATTGCAACAAACGGATTCTTACTTTCAATTGATAATATCAGAATCGGAACCATTGGTCCTGGCTGTGCCGGATCAGAGATGAAATTGGACTATGTAGAAGTTGTCGACTGTTCGGTAACGCCTCCTACTGCAGATATATCAGCTGCACCATTTTCCGGATGTGCACCATTAGATGTTCTCTTTACAGACAACACAACTTTAGGCGACCCGGCAACTTCCTGGTTGTGGAATTTTGGGGATGGAACGTTCTCAACTGCACAGAATCCTCCATTGCATAATTATCCATCTCAGGGAACCTACTTTGTTATTTTCGAGGCTTGCAACACCGGCGGATGTACTTCGGACACCATTACGATTGTGGCTATGAATTGTCCGTTGCCGATCGGATTACAAGAGTTTACAGCAGAGGCAGTTGACAACGAATGGGTAGATTTAAATTGGATTACGGTATCTGAAATTAATAATGATTATTTCATCGTTGAAAGAAGTAAAGATGGAGAGCATTGGGAGTTTGTTGCTAAAGTGAATGGGGCTGGCACATCAAATGAACAGCTGTACTATAAAACTCCAGATATGCGACCATATTCCGGATGGTCCTATTACCGGTTGACGCAAGTCGATTTTAATGGAAGCTCAACAACTTCGACAGATAGAAGTGTCTATATCGAATCAGAAGTGTCCGTTCATCCGAACCCAACTAATTCGATATTCTTTGTAGAAGGAAATCAAGCTGAACTATCGAGTATTGTAATTAATGATGTACTTGGAAAGTTAGTTCAATTCGATATTCTAGCTCAGAAGCCAGGTGAACTTACCATTGACATTTCATCCCTTTCATCTGGTGTATATTATCTGAGGACTAAATCAAATACAATTAAATTGATAAAACACTAAAAGGCTTACCGCACACAACGTACACTTTCAAATTGAACACGGTAGTAAGAAGCCGCCTCAAATCGAATTCTTTACTTTGCATTAATGCAAAAAGCTATAAGCACTAACCATGAATCTTAAACGGCTTTCTTTTTTAGTCATTGTTCTCGTAAGCCAAGCTTCGGTTGGACAAGGGGATACTTTGAATCGTTCTAACGTAAAAGGAGAAAAGACAGGCTGGTGGATCGTTTATGTGGACGAGGATTTATCGAGAACCGATGATACTTTAGAGGCTAGATTCGCAGTATACAGCTGGTTCGAAGATGACTTCGAATATTTCAAAATGGGTAGAATCGGTACCAGAAAACAACCGGTTATTGCCCCTGCTGTCAAGCCAAATACGAATTGGACCATACCACCTCTTGACGGTAAATTCATAGCCAAACACAAAAATGGTACAATACGATTCGAGGTCCTGGCAAACGAAGGTAGACTCACATATTTTAAAGAATATTATAAAAACGGTATCCTAAAGACACACTTTGATTTCACCGAATCCTGCGGAGATACCGCACAACATTACAGTATTTTTCAGTATGATAAAGACGGTGAATTAAAATACAAGGGTACACTCAAAACGCCTTAATTTCATTTTTACTTTTGTCTCTCAATAAAATTTGTTGGATCCAAAAAGCCATCTCTGTTTCTACTATATCCACCTCCTATATCCATACCTATCTGATCTCTTATCTCCAGGTGTAAGTGTGCCGGATAAATACCATTGGCATTACCAATTGTTCCAAGCTGATCGCCTAAGCGTACCCAATCACCCACTTCTACCATAATCTCATCAAAATGCGCATAAAGCGATTCAACCTGTGTGCTGTCTTTCAGGTAATGAACCACCCGAACGACATTTCCCCAACCAGGACCGTGATCTTCTGCATACACTACAAGGCCATTAGCAATCGAATAGACCGGATCTCCCAAATCTGTGTTTCCACCACCAACCCCATTCCAATCATCCCCCAGATGATTATTCCTGCCAAATCCTTGCGCATTGTAATATCCCTCCAGTGGTGGGTTGCCAACCGGATATTCAAATGTATCTGCATAGTAGACCGGAATAAATACTTCGTTTGAGTCGCTTTGAGCCAAGCTGTTATCTTGCTTACAAGAAAAAAGGAGTATCGATAAGAAAATCGTTGAAAAGAGGCGCATACGATTAAAACTCTTAAATTGAAGAAAGTAACAGCCATAATACCACTATGCTGACAATAGCTAACGATTTAGATCGTTAAAGAAACATAACTGCAATGAAGTTCTTACCAATCATATTCGTGTTGAACATATTGACCGCTTTCGGGCAAAGTTGGGTTCAATACGATGATTATCCCGGAAATCCAATAGACGATGGTTGTGTGTTTGTCATTGGTAATAAAGCGTATTGTGGTTCCGGATTAACTCCCTGGTGGTCCGCAGAACGAGATTTTTACGCTTATGATATGAGCAATGATACCTGGAGTTCGATCGACTCCTTGCCCATCGGACAAGGTCGTCAATATGCTACAGCCTTCAGTGACGGAGTCAATGGGTTTGTTTTTGGTGGCTATAATGGTAGTAGTTTTTTAAATGATCTGCTGATGTACGACCCTATACTTGATCAGTGGTCGACAATGACCAGTTTACCTGGAGCGGGACGGAGTGGCAGCGCGTGTTTTGTCCTTGGAGATACGGCTTATATCATTGGTGGAAAGACAGCCGTAGATTTTGCCATTGATGAGGTCTGGGCTTACGACATGAGTGCGAATAGCTGGTCGCAGAAATCGGCATTACCTTTCGGTACAAGATGGCGCTCTTCTGCCACCGCTCATGACACCTATGGTTATTTAGCGCATGGAAGAGACAGTACAGATTTTTTTCATAACTCCTTTCATCGGTATGATCCAGTAAATGATAGTTGGGCTTCACTGAGCCCGTTTCCCGGACTGGGTCGCTCACATGCATCTATGGGCGTAGTCAAGGATTCGATTTACTTTCTCTTTGGTCTGGATTCCAATCTGACTTCGCATGCTGATGTTCACTATTTTGATATCGGAGACTCCACCTGGTCATCCGATCCTTGGATTGCAGTTGGTCGACGCGGGGGCATGACTTTTTCTTCCACCGCTATTTATTACACAACAGGAATAAATGAAAATGATATTCGCTTGAATGAAACATGGAAACTGGACCCGGATGTGGGTATTGAAGAGCTACAGATCGGAAAGAAAAAACTGATCCGCATAACTGATGCAATGGGGCGTATTGCAGATTTTAAAGCTAACACGCTTCTGATCTATATTTATGACGATGGCACTTCTGAGCGCGTTTTTAAAATGGAATGATTCTTCTCTTCACATGTTGATCATATTATAATTATCTCTACATTTCTATCAAATTTAGTGAGGGACCCTGTTAAAATGGTAATGTATGGTTCAGCATTATTCATATGTCATTAACATTGTGGCAGGGATGTTTCTGGCCACGGCCCAAACTATTTACATCATACAAATTCTAAAAAAACAGATCACGCCAAGTCTTTTCACCTGGATGGGTTGGTCTGTGCTCGTTGGTGTTGCCTTATTGTCTCAATTAATTGAATTAGGTTGGAATTGGACGCTAATTGGTCATTTGTTCTCTGCAATCGGCTGCACGTTGATCTTTCTTATCGCATGGATAACTAAGAACTACGTCGTGCTTCGGAGAGACTGGCACTATTTGTATTTGGGTTTAGCATGTATCATTTTATATCTCCTGTTTATAGATCCTTGGTCAACAACCATGTTTGCCATATTTGCCGATGCAGTACTTGGAATGCCAACGATAATCAAAGCTGCAAAAGAACCCAAAACTGAGAAAACCGCCGGGTGGAACATCGCACTGGTATGTTGGACACTAACTTTGATAACATGCAACAAAGATCAATTGCTCTTTTTCCTCTTTCCTGCCTATTGTTTTATATTCAATGCAAGCATGGTGTACTTGACCTCAAATAAAAGAATGCGAAATTCGGCGACTAAACTAGGTTAAGTAAAAATGAGTTTGATACTTGCAAGTGTTAATACAAAAGCAAGCATGTAACGAAGTGCTTTATTATTCATCTTAACAGCACCAACGTACGATCCCAGGAAGCCGCCTACGACTGCTGCCGCTACAAAGATCCAGACATGTGGATCGAGTTTGACGCCTGTGCTAAACTGTCCAACCATTCCTGCTGCAGAATTCACCCAGATAAACAAGGCAGAAACAGCTGCTGCTTCTTTCATATTTCCCCAATGCATTAACAGTATTACAGGACTTAAAATAATGCCACCTCCTATACCGATCAGTCCGGAGAAGAAACCGATTACTGCACCCACCAATATCCCTTCAACGGGTCGAACCTTTCTGATGTCACTACTTTCTTTTCCGAAAACATCCAACATTTTCAATACGGCAAAAATGAGTAATACGCCGAGAATGATCTTGTATATCTCCGTTTCGATCTGAATCATTCCACCCAGAAATGACAGCGGAATTGAGCCTAATGCAAAGGCCAGGAATAATTTTAAATTGAAGTGTCCTTTACGCCAAAAATGAAAAAAAGAAATTCCGGCAACAAAAAGATTGAGCAGGAGTCCGGTTGGCTTCATTACCTCAGCAGGGAAAGCAAAAATGGCCATCATAGCCAGATATCCGCTTGCGCCTCCATGACCAACTGCTGCATATAAAAACGCGACGACAGGCAGCAAGGTAACAAAAATCCAATTCAACTCCTCCATGCTATCCTCCTATTGCGGTCATTGATCTGTTTTGATAGGCGCTGATCTCCTCATCGGTCAATTCATTTATTCCGGCTCGCACTTTGAACTTTCGTTTCATAGCTATATCGATGAGTTTATCTAATTCTTTTCCTGCTCTGAATGCACTGAGCAGATCCATTTCGTCGTTCGAAAATAAACAATTTTTAATCTTACCATCAGCTGTTAAACGTATTCGATTGCAACTATCGCAAAATGGATTTGTAACCGAGCTGATGATTCCAAAGGAACCCTTACTATTCTTAAAGTGATAATTCCGGGAAGTTGAATTTTCACCGTCATCTGATTTAATGATCGAATTACCGTAGTGAGATTTCACCTTAACCATTATCTCTTCATATGATATGGTCTTATCTCGATTCCAGTTGTTTCCGTCAAAAGGCATGAATTCAATGAAACGAATATCCAATCCGGTTTCTCGCGACCACTCAATGAAGTCTATGATCTCGTCATCGTTTACACCTCTTATCAAAACGACATTGATTTTGACTTCGAATTGCTCTTCCTTTAGCAAGTGAATGTTCTTCATGATCTGGTCAAAGTAGCTTCTTCGGGAAATCGCATTAAAGCGTTCTGCCTTGAGTGAATCCATGCTCACATTCAACGACTTTACACCGACTTCTTTCAGCACATCTATGTAACGATCTACCGCAACCGCATTCGTGGTGAGCGTTAATTCGATCGGCATTTTTCCAAGCTCGCGAATGATCATTTCTGCGTTCTTCTTGATCAGCGGTTCTCCACCTGTCAAGCGTATTTTTTTCACTCCTCGTTCAACAAAAGCGCGAGCGATACCTATCGTCTCCTCGGCGGTCATGAACTCGGCCTTGTCGCGAAGTTGAACGCCTTCTTCGGGCATGCAATAGAAACAGCGAAGATTGCAACGCTCCGTCAATGAGATGCGGAGATAGTCGTGTACCCTACCGAATGAATCCTTTATTTCTTTCTTACTACCCACGTTTTATTTTTTTACTAATTCAATAACCTCAGAAATGCTATTAAAAAACTCTGAGTATTTGACTTTTACGGAATCGCCTTCATGTAATCTTCCTATTGCTCTATCGGAGAATAAACTCCCTTCATAATCAATACCATCAACGCTGTAAGTGTAATTGGCAAGTTGAATGTAAAACGTAAAGCCACTACCAGCATGTGGACCCGTTCGCCATGGTCGCGTTTTGGTCACGACTCCAGTTGTATAGGACGTTGGTTGCGCAAAGAACTTTAACTGTCCTGTGTACCAAAAGTATATTAGCACTACTATTAGGACAGTTAGGCAAGTTTTCCAAAGATAAATTCTCTTCTCTTTTTTATACCGTGCCTGATAGTCGGCTTTCCATCTTTGATATTTATTGGTCTTACCCATTATTCGTGTCGCGCTCCTTTAAATATTCGGAATAAATGCAATACTGCAGGGAAGACGGCATCCATTGATTCTTTTGCCCCGCTTGTTGAACCTGGTAGTGCCATGATGAGGCTTTCATTTTTTGTTCCAACGACACTTCTCGAAAGCATCGCATATGGCATACGTTCCTGTCCGTAATTTCGTATCGCTTCTTCGATTCCCGGAATTTCGCGGTCTAGCAAAGGCTGAATTGCCTCCGGCGTTATGTCGCGTTTGGATAATCCCGTACCACCCGTAAAGATGATCAAATCGGTTTCTTTCGCCACATGGCCCAATGCCGCCCCTTCAATGGCATCTTTTTCATCCGGTATAATCTTATAGTCCACAATTTCCACTGACATTCCTTCCAACTTTTGAATAATGGCTTTTCCCGCTTTATCCTCTTTTTGTCCTGCCGAAATGGTATCGGAGCAAACAATCACCGCTGCCTTCAAGTCGTCACGGAATTTATCTGCAAAGTCTGACTTTCCACCTTTCTTATTCAGTAGTTTGATGTTGCGTACCTCAATTCCTTTATCAATCGGTTTCAGCATATCGTACATGGTTAATGCTACTACACTTGCTCCGTGCATCGCTTCTACTTCGACACCCGTTCGATAGATCGTATGTACTTCCATCGAGATGTGAATCTCCAATCCGTCAATGTCGTAACTCACCTGTGTGAATTCTACCGGAAGCGGATGACAATCTGGAATCATATCCGAAGTTTTCTTTACCGCGAACAATCCGGCAGTTTTTGCCATTTCAAAGACATCACCTTTCGGAACATTTTTGTTGACGATTGCATCAATTGTTTCCTGTGTACTCACTGCAACCGTTGCCTGAGCCGTTGCTTTCCGCAGAGACGTATTCTTGTGTGTTATTTCAACCATTATTTATTTTCTTTCCAGACGTATGATTCATCTTCAAAAAGTTCTTTTCCGAAGACCGGCACCTTTGCTTTTATTTCTTCAACCAGGTATTCGATTGCTTTTTGAACCTCCTTGCGGTGCTTGGACGATGCAAAGACGAACAAACATATTTCGCCCGCTTTAACAAGTCCAAGACTATGATAAATATGCATACAGGTGAGGTCAAATTTATCGAATGCGGCTTCCCGTATTTCATGAAAAACTTTATTAGCCATTTCCTCGTGGGCCGTGTATTCGATAGCCGTTACTTCTTTTCCATCGATCTCATCTTTTCTCACCTGACCTAGGAAGATCTGATGGGCACCAATATTTGTTTTTACCTGATGTTTTGCGATGGATTCCGCAATAAATTCCGAGCTGATCGCTCCTTCTCTAAAACAATTCTTCATCTGTTTGTATTAAGTTTTTAATTCCCCCTTTCAGGTTAGTTAGCTTATCAAATCCCTTTCCATTTAACCAAGTGATAGCCTGTTCACTGCGCTTACCGCTTCGGCAAATGACAAGTGTATTTTTTTGCGGATCGATCTCAGTAAAACGAGCTTCCAACTCACTTAACGGAATATTGATCCAGTTATCGAATTTGGGTTCTTCGTGAATCTCGCGGACATCAATTAGCTGTTCATAATGATCCGATAAGCTGTCCAAATCTGCTGCTTCAAATGATTCAATCGCGGTACCGCATGGTATATGGTAATCATCCTTGAGTTTACCGTTTTCAAAGACCGGATGTTCTTTCCCTTCAATCTTATAGTGATGAAAGCTGTTGTGCAATGAGTGATAAACGAGTAGCTTTCCCGAAAGTACTCCCGGCTTTTCCAGAATCATCTTCAGGACTTCGTTGGCTTGAAAGCTTCCGACAATTCCAGGAAGGATTCCGATCACGCCGATTTCTGCGCAGTTGGCAACGAGACCTTCCTTAGGTTGTTTCGGATATAAACAACGATAACTTGGTCCACCCTTAAAGTTGAACACACTCACCTGTCCCTCAAACTTGTGAATCGCACCGTAAACAAATGGCTTTTTCATCAGGATGCAAGCGTCATTGATCAGGTATCTCGTTCCAAAGTTATCGGTGCAATCGACAATGATGTCATACGGTGATATCAGCTCCAGGGCATTCTCAACCTGAATTCCTGTCGGATGTAGATTCAATTGAACATGCGGGTTTAGATCCTCTAGCTTCTTCTTTGCTTCTTCTATCTTCAATTTGCCCACTGAAGAATAACCATAAAGCACTTGTCTCTGAAGGTTTGACACATCCACGACATCGTGGTCTGCCATGCCGATGGTTCCAATTCCTGCCGCGGTCAAATATTGTAAAACAGGACAGCCTAAGCCTCCGGCACCAATTACCAGTACTTTGGCTTTTTTCAGCATCGCTTGTCCTTCCGGACCGATCTCATCCATGATGAGATGCCTTTTGTAATGTGCTATTTCTTCCTGATTCAACATCTTATCCTCCGGCAAATGGTGGTAATAAAGCAATCTCGTTTATGTCTTCATCCGCACCGATCATATCTCTAATTTCTTGATTTACGGCTACCTGAAATGGCATCCCTTGCAATGCGGAATAGCGATTTTCGAAGAACCTCTTGAGTTCCAGATTTTCTGATAATTCAATTCGCATTGATTCCGATTCCCGACCCAGTTTCTCGGCGATCAGACCAAAATATTTTACCTCTATTGTTGCCATGTAATGAGATCCTCCATTGTATTTAAATTCGCAAATAACATCTTATCCATGTCGTCATAATTGACCTTTTTATAATCCTTGATGGCGTCAATCACTTTTAAATTACCCGTTTCAATTTCCGACTTAATATCATTGGTTATCTTCTTCGAATAGATCGCGAAAAGTGGATGAATGGCTCCATCCTGAGTTGCCAGCGTTGCGGCCTCATCCTTGCTATTAGCAATTAATCGTTCAATTGCCACCCTATCTATAAAAGGTGAGTCGCAGGGTAAGAATAAGACCTTGTCTGTACTTGCATGAAGCAAAGCTGTGTAGAGTCCTCCAAGCGGTCCCTTATCCTTAATCTCATCTTCCAAAACCGGATAACCCAATGCTTTGTAATCATCCGAATTGGCGATGATCGTAATTGGAAGATCAAATTCATCCACGGTATTCAGAGCGTGTTGAATCATCGGTATACCTTTAAACGAAACAAAGCCTTTGTCTTGTCCCATTCTTCTGCTCTTTCCGCCTGATAATATGGCTATGCTGATACTCATTTCAATTCGATGTTTTTATTGATATCGGCCAGATGTTTTTGATTCGTATCCTTGATCTCGTTGTAGATTTGTATTGCCTGGCGACCTGTTTCACTCAGCTCAGCCCCTCCTCCACCGGCACCACCGGTTTTACGAATGACCAGGGGTTCACTTCCCTTGGAATTCATCGAGTCGACTAAATTCCATGCTTTTTTATAGGACATATTCATGGCTTTGGCTGCTTTGGAAATTGATCCTTGTTTATCTATCTCACAAAGCAAGGCAATGCGACCTTCACCGAGGTACATTCCGTCCTCCGCATCGATCCATATTCTACTCTTAATCTTAAATTCTGACATAAAAATGCGTTATATCTTTGAAGAAACAACGCTTAAATATACGGTACAGAATTGAAATAAAAAATTTTTGATCTAGGGAAGCATAAAAACTGTGACTTCATCGCCCTTGTTCCACTCTTCTCTACCTTCCTCCAAATAGATGAAACAATTCGCTACAGCAAAGGAACTCAACATGGCAGAACTTTGTGCTCCCAGGACGCCTACTTCATTTCCACGTGTTTTACCTTTTAGATAATTAGCAAGTTTCGGAGACTTTTTAATATCCGATTGAATACGCACATGTCTTTGCTCCAGTCGAACTTCGGGATAAGCTTGCATATATCGAATTGCCGGAATAACGTACATGTAGAAACAAGTCAGCGCAGATGCCGGATTGCCCGGTAGTCCAAATACAACCTTTTCATCCCGACAGCCAAAGAATAACGGCTTCCCGGGTTTCTGACGAATCTTGTAAAATTTTTTCTCTACGCCCAGTGCTTCAAATGCCTGTTCCACAAAATCGTAATCACCTACTGAAATTCCTCCGATACTCAGAACGAGATCACTTTGATCCAAGGCTTCCGCAAATGTGTTTTTTGTGGTTTCGTAATCATCTTTCACGCGAAGGATATTTGCCGATACGCCGATCACTTCCAACGCTGCCGCAACGGTATGAGAGTTTGACTCGTAGATCTGTCCCGGTTGCAATTTATACCCGGGTTCAACCAGTTCATTTCCGGTTGCGATAATCGTTACACGAGGTTTGCGATGAACCAGGACCTCACTTATACCCAAGGTGTATAGGTATCCCGCCGTTCCCGGATTAATGACTGTTCCTTTCGACAAGGCTATCTGCCCGGTATGGATTTGTTCACCACGTGGTCGGATATTTTTATTTGCTTCGACATCTTCAGTCAGTGAGATGATATCGCCATCCCGCTCGACAATTTCTTGTTTGGCTACGGTTGTTGCTGAATCAGGTACTAAAGCACCCGTAAAGATCCGAACGGCTTCACCATCCTGTAAAACGATGTTTTCACCGGAATCTCCAGCCTGAATTTCACCTATGACCTTATACGTGTTGTGTTCTCCATTCAATGCATAACCGTCCATAGCCGATTGATCGAACGGTGGCATGTCTATCGGAGACAAGATATCCTCAGCCGTCACGCACCCCAGTGCTTTCTGAATGGATATTCGTTCGGTTGAGAGGGTTGATACTTTCGAACCGATAATCGATAAAGCTTCATCTACACTAATCATATAATTTCCCATGACACAAAGATAGTTTTATGCGAGTAGATTACTTGTTTTGCGAATATCAACCAACGCTTCTGCAAGTCGATCCAGATCCTTTTGATCATTGAATCCCTGAATGGAATATCGAACATAGCATCGGTCATTCTCTTTTGGAACCGGTATCTCAATCTTATATTTTTCGAATAACAGATCGTGTAATCCCATCGGATCAGCAGTCGAAACGGGAATGCTAAATAGCTGTCCCAGAAACTCCTCGTTGATCGGAGACAATGCTTCTGCATCCATCAAATCGCAGAATCGTTGCGCGTTATCAATTACCATTTTGCGACAATCCTTCGCTACTTCCTTCCAATTGTTTTCTTCCATGAAATCAATGCAGGCAGGTATTGTCAGAAAAGCTGAGAAATCTCGCGTTCCGTTGGTTTGATGATAATCCAAAAATTGGGAATGAGAAGGGTTATCACTTTCATAACCCCAACTTATAATAGCAGGGTCCACCCAGGATTGGTTTTCTTTATTCACGTACAAGAAAGAAGCTCCTTTAGGCGCCATCATCCATTTGTGACAAGCTCCGGTATAGATATCTGCACCCAGCTCTTCTATGTTCAAGTCAATATGACCAGGCACATGAGCACCATCGACAATGGTTATCAGTCCCCGTTTTTTTGCTTCATCAACGATCTCTTTTACTGGAAGGATCAATCCGGTCGCACTTGTGATCTGACTAATAAAAATAGCCTTTGTGTTTTTCGAATATCCTTTCCAAAAATCCGCCAATACCTGTTCTTTTGAAGAAATCGGAAGGCTTAACGCCTGTTGGACATACTCTGCACCAGCTTTCTTCGCATAATAATTCCATGTACGATCAAGGGCTCCATACTCCAGGTTGGTTGACAGAATTTCATCTCCCGGTTTAAATGGAAATGATTTCGCTATTGTATTAATGGCGTAAGATGGATTTGTGACATAAACAATGTTATCACTATGACATCCCACAAAGGATGCCAGTTGCTTACGCGAATTGGCCAGAAGCTCCATTCCATCCTTTACAATGAATCGTACGGGTTCACGCTCGAGCTGAAGCTGTAATTGCTGATACTTTTCAAAAACAGGTTTTGGGCAGGCACCAAATGATCCGAAGTTGAGAAAGGTGATTTTGGGGTCTAAAAGGAATTGATCTTTGAAGTCAATCATATTAACTCATACTAATGAAATTCGGATTTTGAAATTAATGATTAATGCCTGAATATTAATAATTTGCCAACGAATCACTAACTATTTTCGTCTAATACATGAGTTAAACTACTCACATACTGTAACCTACCGATTAGTCAACGCACCAATTAATAAGTAATAATTGTATTTACATTAGACGAAACACCTATTCATGAGGTTCCTGCTACTATTAATCTATTTTCTATCAAGCGTCTCACTATATGCCCAGCTTTGGGGTAGAAATACAAACGGTCAATTTACAAATGAAGCGATGGATATTGAGGTTGACCAAAATGGCAATTCTTATATCTGTGGTTATATAACCGGTGAAACGGCCTTTGACATTACTGTTGTTCAACCTTCTGCAGCAGGAAACGGAGATATTTATATCGCCAAATATAGCCCTTCGGGAGCTCTTTTATGGATAAAGCAATATGGCGGGAATGGTTCTGATCGCGCACTGGATCTAGCGATTGATAACAACGGTGACATCTATGTGACGGGCCAATTTTTCGGGAGCGTAAATTTTGATGGCAACACGGTTACGGCATCGGGTGGTTCAAAAGACATATTTCTTATCAAGATGAACTCCTCGGGAACAACTACGTGGGCAATAAGTGAAGGAGGAAGTGGTGAAGAGAATGCGTATGGCATTACGACAGATAATCAGAATAACTTGATTCTGACGGGTCAATTTCAAGGTAACTCAACCATTGGTGGCCAAAGCTTCATCAGTACGACAGACCCTGTATTAAATACACCATCCCATGACATTTTCATTAGTAAATATGACACAAATGGAAATCCATTATGGGTTCAGGTTGGAGAAGCGATTTACGAAGACCGAGGACTGGCGGTAAGTGTTGATGCATCCAACAATATATTTATGACCGGTCAATTTTCGGATACATTGACTTTTGCGGGGGCTCAATTCAATAATTACGGATATAACGTCGGATTCCTGGCTAAATTTAATCCTATTGGTCAGCTACAATGGCTGAATACGCTCCAAGCAGGCATGGTCGTCGCTTATGACCTAGAAGTAAACAACTCTGACCAGGTACTTATTACCGGCGACTTTGTTGGTACTATGCAGTATACCGATGCTAATGGAATTACATCGATCAGCAATCCTTATTATAAAAAGATCTTCGCACTGAAGACAGACAATAATGGAAACTACATGTGGGACCAAACATTAGGATCCGACAACGAGATTTCGGCCAGATCAATTTCTGTTGATGCTGTGAAAGACGTTTATATTACTGGTTATTTCACGTGCAATCTGACCGAACTACATGTTGGTCAGGAACACTTATATAATTCGGTAGGATTTCGAGACATACATCTATGGAAGATCGACAACAATGGGACACAGGAATATGTTAAACAAATAGGTAGTAAGAAACAGGATCAGGGTCATGGGGTAGCTGTAATAAATAATATTCAACCAATTGTTTGCGGTTCTTATACGGAAGACCTTAATTTTCCGGGGAGTACAATGAATACCTATTCCGTATCTTATGCAGACTTCGATCTAACTTTCGGTCCCTCAGGTATTTATGGTCCCTTCCACTACTACCTGCTGGGTGATGGATCCCGTAATTCTTTTCTTAGTACTGCATTAAACAATAATACGCCTGAATACGACTTCTTTAACCCTCAAGGCGTGGATAGTCTGGACGGTTACATTTTTCCCGGTACGGATACAATAGATATTTGTGTCTACGACTCGATTTGGTACGAGGCTAACACCTATTTGCATTATGGTCCTCAATATGAATACTTATGGAATACGGGGGACACTAATAAGATCGAATTTGTTTCTAATACTGGTACTTATACCGTAGAAGTTGAACGCATTGATGGCTGTTCGAATAACATCGATACGATTTTCGTGATTGTACATCAGCAACCTCAATTACCTTTAATGAGTGACAGTCTGGGCCTTGCTGTGAATGAGCCAGGTCCCATTTACTATTATTATAATTTTTGTGCCCCAGATTCCGTTCCGATATGGTTCTCAGATCTTGATTCAAATCTCAGTATTCAGATAAGTACTCCAGGAGGGGTAATAATTAATGATACACTAACCAATTACTATAGTGAAGAGGGATGGCATAACATTGTGATATCCGACCCGTATTGCACGGATACTGCTTCATTCCATATCGATTTAGATTTTACTCCTCCCCATGATGTCATTCCTTACATGGCATTAGTGGACAATATCGATTTCAATGATTCAATCCAGATATGTGAAGGAGACCCAATATTCATTGTTATTTTAGATTCTGTAACAAACCCCAACGGTATATATACACAGCTTGCGAATGATCCTGTCGTAACGTATGATTGGGTGTCCTACCCAGCCATATCTCAAATGGAAGACACATTCGATCTAACGGCGTTTCCTAACGCAACCGGTTGGTATACATTTACCTATTTCGTTACACTGGGATACGATAACTTATGCGGTGTCGACACTACAAATTATATCGTAACGGATAGTTTTTACGTAGAGATATCCCCATTGCCTCAAGTAAATATATTTGGTGATAATCAAATTTGTCCAAACGGCTCAATCTATCTTTACATTGACACCATTGTACCCGGGCTGTCCTGGTATGGCCCCGGTCCTTATAGTACGACAGGTATCAACTGGGTTAGTACCGCGGGTGATTCGGTTCAAATCACAGAAGCCGGCATTTACCATTATAAAGGATACTTGCAGGACACGAATACAAATTGCAGTCAATTGCTCGATTTCACATTTGAAATTTTAGAAAAGCAACCTCCGGAAATACAGGGAATTCCACAAGACGGGATTGTGTGCCCGAATGATTCTGTCTATATGTGGATTGATTCGGTGGGATTCACTTCGTTCATGTGGACTGGTCCAATGGGAGATTCCTTATCACTTACTTACGAGCTTTGGGATGACGATCAAGGGTTTTACTACGCCGATGTGGTTGATGTCGAAGGGTGTAATTTAACTACCGCCCCCTTCGAAATCCGGGAATATACGTCACCCTACCTTTCTCTGGATCCAAGCAATGTGATCTGTGATGGTGAAAGTGTCGATATTCTTGCCGTTTTTGAAGGGACAGGTACAATTAACTGGATCAATCCGCCAAGTGGAGGAAATTCCATTCAGATAACTGTAAATCAAGGAGGCTGGTATGTGTGTGAAATGCAACAATGTGGAATTACAACTCTGGATAGTATCCAGGTTATTGATGGTTCGTTTACTGCAAACCTGACAGTAAGTGATACCTTATTGTGCTACGGGGAAACTGCATTGATTTCCGCTCCACCGGGCATGTCGAGTTATGAATGGAATACCGGTGAATTCGGAGTACAATCAATTTTATCATCCCAGGATGGGTCATACTATGCTACCTTGTTTAATCAGTATGGATGTGAAGCACAAACGGATACCGTTAGCGTAGATTTTATTGAAGCCTCCGCACCACCAATAATTCCGGATACATCAATCTGTGCGGGCGCTTCGTTACAATTATTAAACTCCAATACGACGGAATGGTATACCTCAGACACTACGTTTATATCTTCAAGCACTAGTCTGTTAGTTTCAGGAATAGCTAATGATACCAGTTTCCTGGCTGCGTACAGCACACCTCAATGTCCCTTGTCATTTGAAGAAATATTTGTCACGGTCATTGATCCGATACCGCCCTATCCGATCAATGGATCATCTAGCGTCTGCGAGAATGATTCTATTACACTTTCGGTAAATAATAATGGAGAAACCCTTGCCTGGTACGTGGATAATCAATTAGCGGGTAGTGGTAATACGCTAACCGTGGCTGGAAATGAATTGGTCAACAACAATGTAGTTTTACTAGAAATATCGAATTCCTGCTTCACCGAATACATTTATGACACGATCGATATAAATATTCCTGCAGTGATAGATCTGGTTGGAGATAGTTCTATTGTTTGTTACAATCAGGGACTTTCTCTTACATTGACCAACCCAATGACTACAGTCGTTTGGACCGGCTCGTTCGGTCAGGTTACTGGTAGCACATTAAACCTATCTTCCGGATTTGACGAAGGGTATATATATGTCACAGGAACCGATCTCAATTCGTGCGCTACAAATACGGACAGTATTTATGTGGGAACCATCGACATTAATCCTGAGATAATTGACAATATAAGCCTTAGCTGTGCGGATGACGAAGTAGAACTGAACCCCAGTGCCGTCTTTGATTCAATCCAATGGATAACACCACTTTATACCTCAACGGATACGATATTAAACTTTTTCATTTCGGACTCTTCAGAAGGATGGTATTACATGGAGCTTTGGGATCAATGGGGCTGTAATTATTTGGATTCCATTTTTGTTGAAGCTAATCCTTTACCAATTATTGATCTGCCTAATGACACCGTCATATGTCTTAGGGATTTCCTGAGTGATCCAAATTTCAACGACTCACTGATTTATACCTGGTCAGGATATGGTCAAATGGACTCTATCATTATGACTCAAGATGGAATGTATTATGTCATAGTCGAAAATGAATTCGGATGTATTTACAAGGATTCCATTCTTGTAGATGTTGTAAACTGTGCAGATGAGTTGCCAAATATTTTTACCCCGAACGGAGATGGTATTAATGATTATTTCATCATAGATGAAGCAGAATTATATCCTGATAACACGCTTGTGATTTATAACCGCTGGGGTAACATTCTTTATCGTGAAGAGGGTTATAAAAACACCTATAATGGAGAAGGACTAAATGAGGGTACCTACTTCTTTATCTTTTATCAGGAAGGTTATGATCATCCTGGTCGACAATTTTCTGGTCACGTGACGCTTGTGAGGGATTAGATATCTGGTAGAAAATCAACAAGAAAGAGACATTACTTTTCTAGTTGACTGCCGAGTTCAGATACACGAGAACTGCATAATATAAGCTTCTCAAGGATTAATCCATTGGAGTCTAAATTCTCTTTCCCGGACAGAAATAACCTGAAATAATAATCGATTCCATCATTTAAATTTTTATAAAAACTACGCGCCATCTTTAAGCTTTTAGGTGATGATTCAACTTCGAGGTCTTTCAAAGTATTTTCGAATTGAGTTATGTTAATCTGAAGCTCTTTTATAAACATATGAGGACGCTCAATTTCGGAGTTGACGCTTTTGAAACCATAGATGTGGTGAATCATTTCCTGTAGACTAACAACTTTTGAAAAGTAGGCCATGTTAGGGCCAGGACAAATGGATACACCCTTTCCTTCACGAGAAGTATCCATGTTATTTACAAGTAGGGCTGCTGTTCCCAATCCAACGCAAATGCAGGATTTCTCCATGACCTCATTTTCTTTTCTTTCTCTATCCTGATTGCCAAGATTAAGACCTCGGATTTCTTCGAGTTTTAGATGCTGATATTGTCTTGATGCTGTGCAAATCCCCTTCTCGCTAAACTCTTTATTAAGTTCTAAGTATTTTTTAGGACAGGAGCTTCCCGGGCGTCCCTTTTCAATTTGACTGTTTTTTTCCAGGTCTTTTGTGTTTCCTCTTAAATTATTAAATGGAACACCCAATGGTGATATTGAGCTCAAATAAATGTCATCCTCCTTACATGCCGCAAGTTTCTGCAAGGTGTCATTGTCGACTGTCGTCGCTTCAGGTACTAATAAAAAGGGGCTGCCCCAACCAACTGAATCAAGATCATATTGTTCAAGCAAGAACTGATGTTCATCCGACGTTCCAACCCCACCCTGAGCACTTATTTTCAATTCAGGTGCATTATCCGGAACTTGTTTATCTTTTTCCATTAAGGCCTGACAATAAATATCAAATGCACCGTTGATCAAGTCATCTCTGTTTTCCCGGAATTCTGATAAAATTGGTCCCATTAGATTCCCATTAGTAGAAAATGCATGACCACCACAGTTTAAACCGGATTCGATTCTGAATTCGGAAACCCATAATCCTTTTTTTGCCAAAAACTTCCCCTGGATTGCAGCTGAGCGGTAGTCACTCACTTTTAAGGTTATCTTTTTTCTGATAGTGCCATTCAGGTCAGGGTAAAAATCATCGAAGCACTCAATATAGCTGTATAAGGAAGGATTCATTCCTGCTGAAAGAACAACGGAAGAAGATATTTTACTCTTCGCAAAGCCTCTAATTGCAGCGTGAGCATCATTAAATTCCTGAGGAAGCACTTTATTCTCGTGAAGGTTCTCTTTGTCGAGCTTTGTCATGATATTGACATCAATCCTTCCGACAGTCACATTATCCTTTATCCATTTTTTGAGCTCTACTTTTGTCCAATTGAGATATTCTTTCCTGAGACTTTCAGTGTCAGGTAAAAAACTCATATAGTGTTTTAGATTTTCCTTCTTACTCTGAAGCTGCTTTTTAAAATCTTCGAACTTGTTTTCTACGAGGTCGTTTAACATATTCAGATATGCCGTTATCCTCTTTGCCCGGTGGTCCTTATCATCACTTGATATTGGGATATAAGGAATATCATATTGACTGAAATACAACTTCCGGAGCTTTTCCAGCAAGTTATCGTCAACCAACGAGATGACTGAATTGATTCCTAAATGAGCGACTTTTAGAGGCGTATCGATCGTGTACGCGATCCCCATGACCGGGATATGAAAAGAATGTGTATCCGACATCTTCCTAAGATTTAGTTCGAGGATGAACGCTAATAAATCAATGAGAAGCCGGCATCTTCGTGTTTCGGCCATAAGATACGCAATCTATGAGGATATAGGGAGCCATTTTTTGTTAATAATTCAGTGATTTGAATTATTCAAACCTTCGTTCTATGCGAGGATGCTTTTTAATTTACTTTTCAGGATGTGGTATAAGTCTCTTTATCAATAAGTAAAGTGGGTAACCTGCCGCAAAGAGTAGTACTCCCCATCCAACCGCTTCCGGATTAGCTAAGAACACACTCACGGTAACCAGCGAATAAATCAACAAGAAACAGATGGGAATGAATGGATACCAGCGCATCTTGTAGATTTCCTTATCACGTCCTATTCCGCGTCTTCTCAGAATAAATATCGCCGCAGCAGCCGCCATGAGACTGATACTATCAAAAAACATCACATATTCGAGAAGTTGTGTGAATGAAGCATCGAAGATCAGTGTTGCAAAAATGAAGCTACAGAAGACAAACAAACCTACCAGCTGAACTTGTGTTTTGGGGTTTACCTTCATAAATGCTTTCGGCATAACACCGTCTTCTGCCATTGCATAATATACTCTGGGATTACTGATCATGGCCACATTCACGAAAGTCATCACAGCAAAGAACATGATGATCGATATTGCATTGGAGACACCCTGACCGAGTGCTACTTTCGCAACATCGGCTGCCATTGTTTCTGTCTGGGCGAGACCATTGAGTCCTAATACGGTGTAATAGCTATAATTGATCGCCAGATAGAGAATCAGAATAATCGCAATTCCAATAAATACAGCTCTCGGGATTACCTTTGATGGATTCTTGACATCTCCTCCGAAGTTGATCGTCTGCTGGTAGCCACCAAAGGTGAAAAATATGGGTACAAAGCAAAGGATGAAAGCTTTATAGGGATTGTATGTTTCCGCGACCTGAATTTCTTCTACCGGCAACAATTCCTTTGAAACCAGAAACGCACATGAAATTAAAAGAATGATCAAACCGATCTTAAGAAGCATAAGAACATTGAGAACAAGCGCGCTGACTTTGATCCCTAATAGGTTGATCAGCATGAGTACAGCTATCATGACAATCGCAATAATTTGAGTTCCCGAATGAGGTGAATCCGGAAAGATAAGTGGAGCAATATAGGCTGATCCCATTAAGGCGACAGCTGCATTGGCAACCGCATTGGAGATTACCGTAATCCAGTTCACCATAAAGGCGAAAGTTGGATTGTAACAGAATGAAAAGATCTTATAAAAGCCTCCTGCAACCGGGTAGCGAGATCCAATCTCCGCGAAGGTCAATGCACCCAATAAACTGATAGCAGCCCCGGCCACCCAGGCCAGAAAAAAGACTTCGGGTAATCCAGCTTTACCTGCTACTTCAGCCGGTGTGCGAAAGATCCCCATACCAATAACGAGGCTGACAACTACCATGGTCGTATCAAAGCGACCCAGCTGAGGTTTGATCTTGGTTATTGACATGGGCTAAATGTAAGGAAAGAAAATAGTCATTCTTGATTGCGCAAAATTATTCCACTACAATCCTGAACGATTTATTGTCGCCATTCGAAAGGGTCATATTGAGCAGATACATCCCAGTGCTAAGTTCTCTGATCTCATAAACAAGATCGTTATTCAGTTCAACACTATAGATCACTCGACCCGCAACATCATAGAGCTCTAATACTCCCTCCGGTTCTTGTTCAAATGATATGATGAAGCTCCCGTTATTTGGGTTGGGGTAGACACTAATAGCCTCACCAGAAGCTGAAATATCTTGCAAACCAATGTTTAATACGAGATAACATTCGGATGTGTCCACGCAAATCCCATCTGTAATTATAACAGCATAGCTTCCGTTAAAAACAGCTTCAAAGGCTGCACTGGTTCCGCCCGGTACTGATAATCCGGTATTGCAATAAATCCATTCGTAAGATGTGGCTGTGCTATCGTTGGCAGTAAGTATAGGAGAGTTATCTGTAACACTGACATCTACCGAATCAATCGTCAAATTCAGTGTAACTATTGAATCACAACCCTCACCATTTGTTAATGTCCATGTTGGCACATTGGTGCTTGATATATAGGTGTTTCCATCGATCCAGGTATAGGAATTACAAGCCGAGATCACATCGGTTGATGAATTCGAATTAGTGATTGTTAGGTTAAGTGATACGACAGAATCACAACCTGAAGAATTGGTTAAGGTCCATGTCGGGGTATTCGTACTCGAAGAATAGGTGTTCCCATCGATCCAGGAATATGAATCACAAGCAGTGACGACATCTGTTCCTGTATCGGAATTGGTAATTGTGAGGTCAAGGGTGACAATAGAGTCGCAGCCAGCCGTATTTGTCAACGTCCATATCGGGGTATTGGTACTCGAAGTATAGATGTTCCCATCGATCCAGGTGTAAGTATCGCATGCTGAAATAATATCTGTGCTAATCGAATTCGCAATTGTAAGATTCAAGGTTACAATCGAATCGCAACCCGATGAATTGGTCAATATCCATGTTGGTGTATTGGTGCTCGATGTGTATGTGTTTCCATCGATCCAAGTTAAAGAGTCACAAGCTATTTGAACATCATTGTATGAAGTGTTGTTACATTGTTGGCCTAACTTCAGTATAAAAATGTCATAACTCCCTATAGGAGTTAGGTTATACGTTGATACACCCGGATCAAAATCTGTCGTTCCATTATAATAACCGGTGGTATAGAGACTGCCTGCAGTATCAATGGCGATTGAATTGCTGATATCATTGGATACCCCTCCGATTACTTCAACCCAATTATAATCCCCATTAGCATCCAATTTCAAAATAAAAATGTCAGCACCACCAGTAGAAGTGAGGTTGTAGGTACCTGTACCAGGATCAAAATCCACCGTTTCCTGATAATATCCTGTGGTATATACATTTTCAGCATTGTCCGTAATAACAGAAAAACAAACATCAGGCGAAGTTCCTCCAAAAGCTTTAGCCCAGACGAAATTTCCATTAGCATCCAATTTCTGAACAAAGGCGTCCTGACTTCCAACCTCAGTGAGGTTGTAGGTTCCTGGGCCTGGATCAAAATCCACCGTTCCCTGAAAATTCCCTGCGGTGTATACATTTCCGGAAGCGGCTACAGTAATGGCCCTACTTGTAGCATTCAGCCCTCCGAAAGATCTAGCCCAGACGAGATTCGCGTTCATATCCATTTTGAGAATAAAGGCTTCAATGGGGCCAGAAGCGGTGAGGTAATAGGTTCCTAAACCCGGATCAAAATCCGCTGTCCCCGTGAAATATCCGGTGGTATAAACATTTCCCGAGGCATCTACCTCGATAGAAAGGCCAAAATCATTATTAGTTCCTCCAATAGTAGTTGCCCAAATGAAATTACCGTTAATATCTAACTTTTGAATAAAGAAATCATAGTTTCCTGCAGAAGTAAAAATGCTGGCTCCTCCGCCCGGATCGAAATCCGCTGAATCCCTAAACGTACCTGTCGTGTATACGTTTCCTAAAGCATCTACTGCAACAGAAAAACCAAAATCATCTGCTATACTTCCAAATGATCTGGCCCAGATAAAATTCCCATTTACATCTAATTTCTGAATAAAAATATCCTGACCTCCCGTAGAAGTGAGGTTATAGATTCCGGGACCCGGATCAAAATCCGCTGTTGCGTTAAAATACCCAGTGACGAATGCATTTCCAGTAGCATCTATGGCTATGGAATAGGCGTAATCATCAGCAGGGCTTCCAAAAGCTCTTGCCCAGATTAAATCTCCATTCGCATCCAATTTTTGAACAAAAACGTCACTAATTCCTGCTGAAGTAAGATTGTAAGTCCCTGTCCCAGGGTCAAAATCTACTGTTCCACTAAAGTTACCTGTTACATAAACATTTCCTACCGAATCTACAGTAATCGAATTACCCTGATCAAGAAATAAACTTCCAAAGGACCTGGCCCATTCAAAGTTCTGCGCCTTCAAAGCTGAGTTTATCAATAGAAAGCCAACAATCAAATAAACATGTCTTTTAATCATTCTTTTACTTACTATTCAATAATAAACTTCCGTGTATCAACATCACCAGACAGGTAACGAAGAACTAGCGTATAAACACCCGGCGAGAATTCTTCCATTATATAATGCGTTTTATCATTTAATACTAGATCGTAAACGATCCGCCCCGTAGCATCAATGATTTCAAGTTTTCCTTCCGGCGCTTTTGGAAATGAAACTATGAAGTTGCCATGAGAAGGATTTGGATATATGTTAATCATTCCATCCGTTTCCGAAATATCAGAGAATCCAATATTTAATACCAGATAACACTCTGAAGTATCCACGCAAACACCATTTGTTATGATCACCGCATAACTTCCATTCAAATTGGCTTCATATGTCGCACTCGTCTCTCCTGGTACAGACAAACCGATAGCACAATAAATCCACTCGTAAGATGTCGCGGTACTATCGTTTGCAATAAGAATGGGAGAATTGTCCGTAACACTAACATCTACCGAATCAATTGTCAAATTCAGTGTTACAATCGAATCACAACCTTCACTATTCGTTAATGTCCATGTCGGTGTATTGGTGGTGGATGTGTATGTATTTCCATCGATCCACGTGTAAGTGTCACAGGCGGTAATGACATCCGTTCCTGAATTCGAATTCGTGATTGTCAGATCAAGGGTCACGATAGAATCACAACCTGCAGCGTTTGTAAGTGTTGTCGTATAAGTCCCGCTTGATGTATACATGGTAGCATTTGCAGACCATAAATAGATATCACAAGAAGTTTCTGAAATGGTGCTTGACGAAGAATAATTAATCGTAAGATCGAGCGTAACGGTGGAATCACATCCGGCACTGTTCGTCAGAATCCATGTGGCTGAGTTGTTTGATGTCGTATATGTGTTTCCGTCGATCCAGGTATAGGATTCACAAGCCGTGATGATGTCAGTGCCTGTGTTCGCATTGTTGATGGTCAGATCAAGAGTGACGACAGAATCGCAACCTGAAGAATTGCTTAAGGTCCATGTCGGGGTATTGGTGCTTGTGGTATAGGTATTCCCGTCAATCCAGGTGTACGATTCGCAGGCAATGATAACATCCGTGCCGACAGTTGAATTTGTAATCGTCAAGTCGAGTGTAACAATAGAGTCACAACCATTTGCTGCTGCTCCATAAAGTGTGTATGTAGGTGTACTCGTACTCGAGGTGTACGTATTACCATCTATCCAGGTGCATGAGTCACAAGCACTGATAACATCTGTACCGAAAGTTGAATTTGTAATTGTCAAATCGAGTGTGACAATGGAATCACACCCATTAACTGAACCTTCTGGATAGGTATAGGTTGGTGTATTTGTGCTTGAGGAGTAGGTATTACTATCAATCCATGTGTATGAATCACATGCTGTTTGTATGTCGGTACCTGTTGAATAACTGCCTATTGTAAGATCCAGCGTCACGATCGAATCACATCCATTCACCGAACCACCCACATAGGTATAAGTAGGAGTATTTGTACTTGATGTGTACGTATTACCATCTATCCATGTATATGAAATACATGCGTTTTGAACATCCGTTCCGGTTACCACGTTGGCAATAGTTAGATTGATTGTAATCACGCTATCACAGCCTGATAAATTGGGAATCGTATCCAAGTAGGTACCACTGCTAGTCCATGTGTAATTACCACTTGGTGAGGTGTAACTACTACAGGCTGTTGGACTAATCGTATTTGATGAGCTATTGTAAATAGTAAGATAGACAGTAACCATATCACAAAATCCTGGAGGCATTGCTACAGAGTCCTGATACGTTCCGCTAGTAGTCCAGACATAATTGCCACTTGGTGATGTATAACTGTCACAAGCAGACTGACTGAAAGCAATCATGTCCTCAATAATGAGATCAGTAATAACTACACCTTCACAACCTCCCGGGGTAATAACCGTATCCAAATAGGTTCCACTAGTTGTCCACGTATAATTACCACTTGGTGAGGTATAACTTTGACATGCCGTTATATTTTCTGTGATAGGACATTGACCAAAAACATTAAGATTTATGGTGATTACACTATCGCAACCGGCAGAGTTTGGGATCGTATCCTGATAGACTCCACTGCTCTGCCAGGTATAATTTCCACTTGGAGAAGTATACGGGCCACAGGTATTCTCTGTTATAGAACTGGATGTTGGTGATCCGACAGAGAGATTTATCAAAATAATACTATCACAACCAGCCGCATTTGGAATTGTATCCTGATAGGTTCCACTGCTCACCCAGATATAGTTACCACTTGGTGAGGTATAAGTACCATTACATACCACTGGACTAATCGTGTTACTAGTATTTCCTATCGTTAGATTCACGGTAATAATACTATCACAACCTCCTACTGCCGGAATAGTATCCAGATAGGTGCCACTTGTGGTCCAGGTATAATTGCCACTCGGCGATGTATAACTATTACAATCCACCGGATTAATTGTATTCGACATCTCACCTACTGTTAGGTAGATCGTTATCACACTATCGCATCCTGCATAATTTTGAATGGTATCTGAGTATGTGCCACTACTCGTCCAGGTATATAACCCACTTGGTGAGGTATAGCTGCTGCAAACCGAAGGACTAATTGTATCAAAACTACCAATGATGACATTCTGAGTTGCGGTCATGAGCAAGGTGTCTCGATAATAGGACCATGTGACCACTGTTAAACCAGTTGTATTAATAATGCTTGGACTTGGAAATGATTGTGCAAAATTTCCACAATTATTATACGCAAAGTTATCCGGATCAAAAAAGGGAGATAAGCTAACCTCACAGGGATCAGTCAAATCAGGAAGCGGGGGAGGAACAAAAGGTCCTGGTGTACAATTGACCATACATGAATCTGAATACGAAACATATTGACTCTGAAACATGCAATCTGCTGCCGTCCAAACCGTAGTAAAACTACATCCATGAACTTCTCCACAAATTGTAGGTGTCCCAACTGCCCTGACTTCGTACGTAATCGTATCGGGAACAGGAAAATAGAATTCGAGATCATTTGTACCGGAAGGAATTGGAATAGTATCTCCTGAATTAATTGTGCCTATTCCAGTAATATAGGCCGAATTAGGCACAGTCACATCACTAAAGATCATTATGTAATCCACCCCAGTAACATTGCTTCCAGGGATTTGAAGATGCCAGGATCGATCAGGATAACAAAACTTATCCAAAACTCCACTCTGATATACAACCGTGTCCACCGGAATGCCTACAAAATACTCCTGCGCCCCTACACTAATTGTAAGAAAGAGACTTAGAATGAGAATGGAAAATGACCTCAACATGTCGATAATTCTACATCAATCTACTCAAAACCTGTTGTTTAGCCAATCTTCTGCCTTTCAGATGAATAAATGCGTGTTTTGGTCGAACTTTAAAGGGTTTTAAGGCATATGATCCTTAATTTTGTAAGGTGTACAAGCTTTCAGCAACATATTACCTGAATAATGATGTCGTGTTCCTGGCGAAAGACCTCATTGGGAAAGTGCTTTGTACGGAAATCGATGGACAGGTGGCTAAAGGTATTATCACCGAAACGGAAGCATACAACGGTGTTCACGACAAAGCTTGTCATGCTTATGGTGGACGACGAACCGACCGTACGGAGATCATGTTTGGAGAAGGTGGTAAGGCGTATGTCTATCTCTGCTACGGGATACATCATCTTTTTAATATCGTGACCGGTCCAAAGGATGATCCGACAGCTGTTCTGATCCGTGGAGTTGAACCATTGGAAGGCAAGAAGCTCTTTCTCGAGCGTCGTAAGAAAACCAATCTCAAAAATATCTCATCTGGTCCCGGTACCTTAACGCAAGCATTAGCGATCAAAACCCATCACACCGGTGAGGAACTCATCGGTGAAACCATCTGGATCGAAGATCATGGAATTGATGTCCCTGAAAATGAACTGGAGATCGGTCCGCGCATCGGGATCGATTATGCCGGTGAGGATGCTAAGTTACCATTTCGGTTTTTGTGGAGAATGTGATTTTTGTCACCCCTCTTTATCTCCCCTCAAGGGGAGAAGGATTTCCCCCTTTGAAGGGGGACCAAGGGGGATGACCTAATTTCCCAAATTTTCAGTAATGTGATACAATTGCAACTTAACTTCCTTCAGACTATTCAAAACCTCTGCTTCCTTAAACCTAACTACCGTATATCCTAAGTCTTCCAATTTTTTCTGTCGAATTTGATCGTTTTTCCCTTTTGCTAAATGAGAACTTCCATCTATCTCAATTATCAATTTCAGTTCCGGACAAAAGAAATCGACTATGTATGTATCAATTGGACGCTGTCGTAGAAATCTATATCCTACTAATTGTTTTTTACTTAATATTCTTTTCCAAATCAATTTTTCAGCATTCGAAACTGATTTTGTTCTTAGTCCTCTTGCCAATAACTTTAGCTTGTTGTTATAATAGTTATTTGAATGCATACCTCTCTTTTTGTCTCCCCTCTTTATCTCCCCTCAAGGGGAGAAGATGTTATTCCCTATTTAAATTAATAAAATTGATTATTTTTTAATCGTATTATGATTAATTTTTAATAGTTTTACATTCTCAGCCTCCCCAATTTATATTTGAGATGTATCTGAACACGCACAGCTATTATAGTTTGCGTTACGGGTCCTTCTGCCCCAAAACCTTATTGGAGTTGGCTGTAGAAAACGGACTTTCACGTATCGCACTGACCGACATCAACACGACATCGGCCTGTCTGAGCTTTATCCGTGAGGCGCAAAAGCTGGGCATCAAACCGATCATTGGAGTTGATTTCCGGAATGGAGTGCAGCAGCAATTCATTCTCATCGCAAAGAACAATGAGGGTTTTGAAAACATCAATTACTACCTCACCAAAGTGCTACACGAAGAACTGGAAATTCCCAATATCGCTCCTGAACTGGAACATACCTTTGTAGTCTACCCCTTTCAACGAGGAAGAAAATACAAGTTAAAGGAAAACGAATACATCGGTATTACACCCACTGATCTGGACTACATCCGTATCCAAAAAGTCCCAACCGATAAAGCAGTTATTCTACAGACGGTCAGCTTCCGAAATAAAAAGGATTACAACACCCACCGTCTACTTCGGGCTATTGACAATAATATTATCCTGAGCAAGCTTCCGTTATCGGAGCAGGCCTCACCGGATCACGTTATGTTTCCAAAAGATGTTCTACTGGAATTGTATCAGGACTATCCAGGGCTCATTCGAAACACAGAAAAGATCCTCGAAGAAAGTGAGATCTACTTCGATTTCTCTGCAACAGCTGAACCACAGAACCAGCAATTCTACACCGGAGATGAAGAGGAAGATGTCGAAATGCTGTACAAGCTCTGCGAAGAAGGTCTTGCTTACCGCTATCCCGAAATGAACGAGGAGATCCATCAGCGTATCGAGAAAGAATTGACCACAATCGTCGACATGGGTTTTGTCTCCTACTTTCTTATCAATTGGGACATTTGCAATTACGCCCGGTCGAAAGGTTATTTCTACGTCGGACGCGGAAGCGGGGCCAACAGTGTCATTGCCTACCTCCTTCGTATTACGGATGTCGATCCGATCGAGCTCGATCTTTACTTCGAACGCTTCATTAATCTCTACCGGACTAATCCGCCGGATTTCGATATTGATTTCTCCTGGAAGGATCGCGAGGATGTGACCCAATACATTTTTAAACGCTTCCAGAATGTAGCGCTGGTGGCTACCTACAACACCTTCAAAAGACGGGGAGTCATACGCGAACTGGGAAAGGTCTTCGGTCTGCCCAAAGAAGAGATCGATGCTTTGTCAAAGGGTCGTGCACTTCCTGATAATCAGCTGGCAGAACTGGTATTGAAATACGGCGATTACATTCACGGCTTTCCGAACAACCTAAGTGTTCACTCCTGCGGAATCGTGATCTCGGAAAAACCCATTCAGCATTTCACAGCGACCTTCATGCCCCCAAAAGGTTACCCTACCATTCAGTTTGACATGCATGTAGCGGAAGATGTAGGTCTCTACAAATTTGATATTCTGAGTCAGCGTGGACTAAGCAAGATCAAGGATGCGCTGAAAGTGATCGACTACAACCAGCCTGATGTGCCGGAGATCGATATCCACGATATTCCTCGCTTCAAGGAAGACGAAAAGATCAAACAAATGCTCAGAAGTGCTGATTCGATCGGATGCTTTTATGTAGAATCTCCCGCCATGCGTATGCTGATGACCAAACTTCAGGTGGACGATTATCTGGGACTCGTTGCCGCCAGCTCGGTTATTCGTCCCGGTGTTGCCAAATCGGGAATGATGCAGGAATACATTAAGCGTTATCGTAATCCGGAAAGACGAAAAGATGCTCACCCGGTCATGCTGGAACTGATGCCCGAAACCTTCGGCGTGATGGTCTACCAGGAAGACGTGATTAAGGTTGCTCACTACTTTGCAGGACTCAGTCTGGGTGAAGCAGACAAAATGCGTCGGGGTATGTCCGGTAAATTTCGCTCACGAGATGAGTTCCAGGCAGTGAAGAACAAGTTTTTTAATAACTGTGATAAGAAAGGACATGATCCTGACATGACCAAAGAAGTTTGGCGACAGATCGAGAGTTTTGCAGGATATGCTTTCGCGAAAGGACACTCCGCATCCTATGCAGTGGAAAGTTATCAGTGTCTCTTTTTGAAAGCCTACTATCCGCTCGAATTCATGGTGGCGACTATTAATAATTACGGTGGGTTCTACCGGACCGAGCTCTATGCATTGGAGGCAAAACGATGCGGCGGAAACATTCATCCACCTTGTGTCAACCACAGTTTATATGACACTACTATATATGGAAAAGACATTTATCTGGGTTATCATTTACTACATGAGTTCGAGCTTCGTTCAGCCAAACGTATTGAAGAGGCACTTTTAAAAGGAGGCACTTTTAGCGACTTCAACGACTTCATTGAGCGGGTAAAGATCTCTTTGGAGCAGATCATGATTCTGATCCGGATCGATGCGTTTCGTTTTACCGGAAAGAACAAACGAACCTTGCTTTGGGAAGCACATTTCAAAGTAGCCAGGAAAATCGATCCAATGGCCATTGCTGATCTCTTTCGAATTCATACGAGGGAATACCAGATTCCCGAGCTGAGTCGCGACTGGAAGGAAGATGCTTTTGACCAGATCGAGCTGCTGGGCTTTCCATTGTATAACGCTTTTCGACTGGTTCATCACGAAGATACCCCTGTAGTTTTTGCGCATGATCTGAAGCATTACGTAGGACAAAATGTATGGATCAAAGGTTATCTCATTCACTACAAGAAGACCGTGACTTCAGACAGCAAGCTGATGTTCTTTGGAACCTTTCTGGATGAACTCGGTCAGTGGTTGGACACTGTCCACTTTCCGATCATTGCCGCGCAATATCCTTTTCGGGGAACAGGAATCTATAACATTTACGGAACGGTGACAACCGAATATGATTTTCTGGCCGTGGAGGCTGCCTTTATGAAAAAGCTGGATATGATCGAGGACCCGAGGTATGCTGAAAACAAGGCTTTACCGGAAGGGGAGCTTGTCACTGATAATTCAAGAAGAGGTAGCTGGAGTCGAAGTAATAAGGATCGGAAGAAAGAGAAAGAAGATAAATTAATAACAGGAAAAACTCCTCCCCCTGACCCCCTCCAAAGGGGGGAATATGCAGTATGAGTCGCTCGATCGTACATATGGATCTTGACACTTTCTTCGTCTCTTGCGAGCGTTTAATGGATAGTAGTCTGAATGGTCGACCGGTTTTGATCGGTGGTTCTTCTGACCGGGGAGTTGTTGCAGCCTGTAGCTATGAAGCACGAAAGTTTGGAATCCATTCAGCTATGCCGATGCGGATGGCTCGACAACTTTGTCCAGAAGCAGTAGTGATCCGGGGTAATTCAGGAATCTATTCCAAATATTCAAAAATGGTCACCGAAATCATCAAAGAAGAGGTTCCGGTTTATGAAAAGACTTCGGTGGATGAATTCTATATGGACCTCACAGGTATGGATCGCTTTTTTGGATGCTACAAGTTGGCGAGTGAGATACGGGATAAAGTGATTCGAGAGAGTGGACTTCCAATCTCCTTTGGCTTATCGCTCAACAAAACAGTTTCGAAGATCGCTACCGGAGAAGCCAAGCCGAACAACAAGCTCAACATTATTGAAGGAACAGAAAAACCTTTTCTTGCTCCGCTATCGGTCAAAAAGATTCCGATGATCGGAGCTAAGACTTATCGGGCTTTATGCGATCTGGGGGTCAAGAAAATTCAATCCATTCAGGACATGCCGATCGAATTAATGGAAAGTGTTTTTGGCAAGAATGGAATCATCATTTGGAAGAAGGCTAACGGGATTGACAATACACCGGTGGTTCCCTATCGCGAACGCAAATCTATTTCTACGGAGCGTACCTTCAATAAGGATACGATCGACGTGCAGAAACTCGAGAGCATTATGGTTGCCATGGCGGAGAATCTCGTCTTTCAATTGCGTCGCGGAAACAAATTAACGGCATGTATTACTGTTAAAATTCGATACTCCGATTTTCAGACCTACACCTTGCAGAAACACATTCCCTACAGTGCAGCAGACCATACGATCATCCCCATTGTTCTGGAACTTTTTCGAAAGCTTTACAAGCGCCGTGTACTGGTACGTCTGATCGGCGTTCGCTTTAGTCATCTGGTACAGGGGGCTCATCAGATTAATTTATTTGAAGATGTCAATATGCTGAAGCTATATCAGGCAATGGACCATATCCGTAAACGCTATGGAGACCGGGCGGTTGTTCGTGCTTCGGGAATGACCGCGAAATCGATTGGCAGATGGAATCCTTTTAACGGAGAACCTCCACCGCTACTTGCTAACAGGAAACAATAAACTTATTAACAAGTAGCTACTAAACCCTTTTAGTATATTTCACAAATAGCGTCTGATTTGTGAAATTATTTTTTTCACCCTATATTTGATTGATTTTTAACCTATAAGGTTAAGAGACTATAACTAAACAAGCTTGATTTCGGAGGCAAAAGCCCGAAACGACAAACTAAAACTATTGCCATGAAGAAGTCTACCATACTTCTCATCTTATTGTTCGCCGGAGCATTCCAATCGATCGCCCAACAGGTTACCCCACAACAGCAAGCTGTTTTGAACGATTTTGGAGTTTCCGTGAATGACCATCGAGGAGTAGAATTTACAACAGATAGTACGAACATCCACGCGACCTACAACGATGTTAAAACAGCAATCGAAGCATTTTTTGCAAGCCCTGTTAAAAGAGATTTCACGCGAATCAGGATAAATAACAGTGTGACTCAGGTCTACTATAACGGACCACTGGATGTAATAGATTTGGCTAACATCTACCTACAAGTAACGAACAATCAAACCACACCAAATGAATAAGTTAACACATACCCTATTCAGCTTGGTGCAAAAAGATATCAAGCGATTAACATTCGTAATTGTATTGCTAGTAATTGGCTCCACGAACTCAGCACTTGCCTCCGGTGGAGGAGGTGGAGGAGGTGGAGGCACCTCCATTGGATGTGGAGAAATAGATGCTTTCTCATTAGGAAGCAATGGAACAACAGGATGTGATCCATCAACGGCAACCGGATCATGCGGTCAATGTTGTTATGCAGGTTCCGACCTCGACTGCGATGGCGATCAGGATGTGTCCTTTTCTACAGAAAATGGAACCTGGTATCAATACTGTAACAACACGGGAGCAACTATTGACATAGACATCGAAGTTGATGAAACAAATAACGATTGTAATCTTCAGGGTGCAGTATTTGTGGGTTCATCATTCAGTGGTGGAACCATCGACTGCTCAAATCCAGAAAATCAGGAGTACGGAAGTAGTCCCGGTGGAAATGCCGATGGGTTTAGCTTTTCAAATGTGACGGTTGCAGACGGTGAATGTGCTTATATTTATATTGATGGTTACGCTGGTGCACTTTGTGGTGCAGCAACCATTGAAATTATTTGTCCGTGTATACCACCTGCTGTAACAGCATCAGCTAGTCCATTAACAGTATGCGAAGGTTCGTCAGTTACCTTAACGGGTAGTGGAGCCACTTCATATACGTGGAGTTCATCCGGAGGCGGTGGTGGACTTAATTCTACATCAGGATCAAGTGTAACCGCGAATCCAACCGCTAACACAACATATACTGTAACTGGTGATGACGGTTCCGGATGTGTAGGACAAGCAACAGTAGCTGTAACAATAACCCCAGCTCCGGTACCGGATGCTGGAGGAGATTTGGTAGGTTGTGAAGGTGAGACTTTTACGATTGGAGCAGATCCGGTATATGGTACTGAAGGAGCAACATATACCTGGTCAAGTGGAGCATCTGGAACACTCGACCTTACCGGTGGTGGTCAGGATCCTGGTCAAACTACTGTTTCTCCATCTACTACCACAACGTATACACTAAGTGTGGATGACGGAGGTTGTATCGGAACAGATCAGGTGACCGTTACTATCAATCCTTTAGTAGCACCAACCTTTACTCAGGAAGGTCCTTACTGTATCGGACAGGCGGCTTCCAATTTGCCTGGTACATCCGACAATGGAATTGCAGGTTCCTGGGACTCTAATGTTAGTACTGGATCAGCAGGAACTACCACATACACCTTTACACCGGATCCAGGTGAGTGCGCGACAACAGAAACGATGGATATAGTCGTAAATGCCTTGCCTACACCAAACGCTGGAGGAGATCAAACAGATTGCGCAGGCAATGTATTTACCATTGGAGCCGATCCAATACTTGGAGAAAATGGAGCAAGCTATTCCTGGTCAACTGGCGATTCCGGAACGTTAACATTAAGTGGCCCGCAAAACGGTCAGGATAACGGGCAAATTACGGTATCACCAGGTTCAACCACCACTTATACGGTAACTGTCACCGATGGCAATGGTTGTACCAATACAGATCAGGTTACAGTGACTATAGACCCTTGCGGGCTACCTGTTCAACTTGTAAGTCTGGACGCATATTGTGTGATCAAACCTATTATTGAATGGGTAACATTCTCCGAGACAAATAACGCCTATTTTACTATTGAAAGATCATGTCTTCAAGGTGATTTTGAAGTGGTCTCAACTATTCCTGGAAGAGGGAATTCCACAGGTATCAGCGAATACCAATTCATTGATGATAACAGATCCGTTTGTGATGACGAAGTACTATACTATCGTTTGAGTCAAACAGATTTTGATGGTAGCGTTGAGGTTCTCGGAACACGATCTGTAAAATGTACTGTAAGTGATAAACCAGTGATTACATCAAACACGGACAAAGTTCGCGTTACCTATAAAGATGATTTCACACTAAGTTTATTGAATTCAGATGGACGTATAATTGCAACAACGGGAAGTGAATCAAACACGGCCGTGCTCGACATCGTTAACCTATCATCAGGGATTTATATGCTCGTGATAGAATCTGACGAATTACACACCGAACGGATTTATTTAGGTCAATAAAAGGATTAATTACGCCGGCGTATTATCGATGGCGTAGATCCGCACAATATCAAGTGAGCTTATCATGCCTATTACATTTCCATCTGTCATTACTACGAGGTGATGCACCTGATTTTTAATCATCATGTTTGCAGCATCAATTACTCGGTTATTGGGAAGCACAATGTGTATCCGGTCTGACATGTAATCTTCTACTCTAGCATTGTCATCATTGCATCTGGAAAGATTACTGCTACTTATTATACCTGAAATAGTTCCATCGTTTTCAAGCACCGGTGCTGCATGAATTTGTCTTCGATTGAACAGGTCCTTCACGTTCTTTATTGTGTTTTCTCTGTGGGTAATTATCACAGGTGAACTCATTAATTCTTCAACTCTCATGGTTACTCGTATTTGATGTCATCAAAAAAATAAGGATATATAGACTTCGAAAATGACCTTCATCAAAATAACAAAAAAACCCTTCCGTTTTCGGAAGGGTCTTAGTGTGAAAATATTGTAAGTCGCTACTTAGCGATTGAAACTCTTGCAGAATGAATCTGTTCATTTGAATCGTTCAGGAACTGCATGAAATAGATTCCATTGTCCAGATGTCCGGCGTTGATTTGTCCGGATCCAAATTCCAATGATGCTTCAGATACGATTGCTCCTTTAGCATCGCGGATAACAACAGTAGTAACTTCATTCAAATCAGAATTGATATGAATAATGTCTGTCGCTGGGTTCGGATAAAGTTCAACCTTGTGCCCTTCAACTTCCGCTACACTAGCCTGAGCCATTGCTTTCACCCATTTCGCTTTATAGACGTTTCCTGAAGAATTATGGAACATTTCCATCACCGGCATTCGAATTCCCAGTTCATTTGTCCACCAACGAGTAATAAATTCTTCTGTAGTATCTATACTGCCTGTCCCAGACCAGAATTGCATTTCCGGTGAGAAAAGGCTCCAACCATTATTTGTTTTCATTAAGAATGTATCAATATAAATTCGTGAAACAACTTGTCGAAGCGATTGAAATGCTCCCAACGGAGTTGTAATGGTACCGAGTCCATCAATATTACTCGACTCGTCAATATCTCTGATAATACGAACTGAATCAACCATTAAGTGAGGTCCGGCTCCATCTGGGTCAAACCCAAGTGGAAATTCTGTAGCCGTAAAGGTGCCGCTGAAATTATACTGCGTTCCCATCTCTGCAGGGAAGGTAAGTACCGTTGCATTATATTTCATCGTTGTTAACTGACCATTGTCCACAAAAGATCGGCCTTTGTAGATGAGCCCATTCGCGTCTTTTTTGAAGAACCACCAGCTGCTATCTGTACCGGCAACACTATAACAAAGATTTGAATTTGGAAAATCAATTGATCCCGGCATTCCAATAGGAGGCATGAACATCAAGGTATCCTCTACGTTTACCTGAGCGAATGTATTACTCCAGGTTTGACCAGTCCCAGCATTACCGGGAGTGTACATTGTTGAAATTGTGTCCGTGGCCATGAAAATCATCTCATAGTTGCCGGCTATTTCATTTTGTGTAATGGTAATCTGTGCGTTCGCCATGATCGAAGCAGTGGCGAAAATTGTAGTAAATAGTAATTTAAGTTTCATACGATTGATTTTGTGACAGTTACAAAGTTAATTAAGTTGACCTAATTCTCCTTGATAATAGTCATAATTTCAAATTTCACTTATAAGACGAAATATTTTCTGCAAAGGTTGGCTTAATCATCTGTTAATCTGCATGTTTCAATACCTTGGGCATTTTTTCCTTGAATCTATTCAATCGAGGCTTTGATACTGAGCGCACATATGGATTGTCAGGATTCAACTCTTCATAATTCTGATGATATTCCTCTGCTTCATAAAATTCTTCAAAAGGAATTACTTCTGTGGTAATCCTGGAATAAGTCTTTTCGGTGAGTAAAGTCAAGATCTTTTCCTCGATGATTTCCTTTTCCCGTTCATTTTGATAAAAGGCAATAGAACGATACTGGGTGCCGCTATCCGGACCTTGTCGATTTAATGTACTCGGATCATGTGATTCAAAAAATACATCTACCAGGGTTTCAAAGTTTACGCGGGTCGAATCGTAATAAACCATAACTGCTTCAGCGTGATTGGTTCTTCCAGAGCTTACCTCAGCATAAGTTGGATTTTTTTCATCTCCTCCCGCATAACCTGATACTGCTTCCGCGACGCCTTCAACAGATTCGTAAATAGCTTCAACACACCAAAAACAACCGCTCGCAAAGTAAGCAGTTTGTAATTCTCCTAATGGATTAAATTCCACCACTTCTTCATTTAAAGGAACTTGCTCAGTGGATTCTACTTCAGGTTCCTGTGCACAAGCAGTTGCTACGAATAAAATAAGGTTGAAGAACAAAATTCTTTTCATGATGACTTTTGAGTTGTTAGACGGTGTCATCAACAAATTCTTACAAGGAGTTTTTACTTTCGACAAATCCCTTGTCTCTCAAATACTGGTAACGCTTTCGGGCTTCTTCCGTGTAGAGGCTCCCTTTGTAGTCAAACAATATGCGTTTATAATACTCGGCGCTTTTTGCCGGATCGGACAAACGGTTTTCATAGATGTCACCCAACTGAAAGAGTGCATCATCGGCCAGTATATCATCCGTGTAATATTTCAAAAGGTCTTCCAGAAAAACAATTGCTTCGGTCCATCTGCCCTGTTGCTGCATCGCCTTTGATTTTTTCAATAGAATTTCATCTCCAAGACTATGATAAGGATACTCCTGAATTATGCTGTCAAATAATTGGAACGCCTTTTCGTATTGATGTTGCTCTATCAACAGATCGGCATTTGCAAACCAATTCATGGCGATGTAATTACTGTCCAGACCGTAATTATCTGTGATCAACAATGATAGCTTTAAGGCGTCGTTCGCTATCAGTTTTGTTGTTGATTGTTTGAGCACATCTAATTGCGATTGTGCAAAATCGAATTCGCCATCATAATAGAAAATACGCGCATTCTTAAATTTCGCTTCATGACCAATGGGTTCGTATTTGAAATCTTTGTCGATCTGCATATACAGTAACGACGCCTCCCAAACATCTCCGTGTAATACATGTATATCAGCTAGAAGCATCTTTATCTCTGCGCGTTGCATATCCGTTGTCGACTGAAGCTCCAGTGCCTTGGTAAGTAATTCAATTGCTTCACCAGACTGATTAGCGTAGAATGCCTGTATATGTGCAAGCTCAAGTACCAGGCGAATCGTACTTCGCTTCATTCCATATTTCTCCAGAGCAGCTTCATATTCAGCTACGGTAGCTAATAATTCTTCATTCGAATAATTCCTCAAAGTTGTCACCTCAAGAAATCTGACGTTCAGCAATGCGTTTTGGGCTCTAAGAAAGTATGCGCTCTCTTCACCCATATCAACAACGTATTCGAATGACTTTCGAGCATGATAGAAATCTTTATTCTCAACACAAATAGTTCCTAAATCGTAAACCAGACGACCATTTGCATCCGATCTCTTGTCCATTGCTTTTACATGAACTAAAGCTGCTCCGAAGTTTTGTCGTTGTATGAAAAGCCAGGTCAGCATCTCAGCATAAACCAGTTCAGAAGGATTCTTCTGGGTTCTTGTTATTAAGGCCTCTTTTAAAATGTTGTATTCCTCTGAATCCTCCTTTGTGAAATCAATTTGATTGGCCAAAATTCTTTTAAGGCTCGTTTTATAAGAAGAATGATAATCCAGTAAGTCGAGATACTCATTCATCATTAATTCAGTTTCACCAATTGAACCGTAGTACTCAGCAAATTGAAAATTAAGTGGGTATGACTTTTTTAGAAGTTTTCTTCCTTTTTCCAATGTTTGGAAAGCCAGTTCATTTTTACCTTGAGATTTAAAAGCATTGTATAAATTAATTACAGACCGGGAACTTGGCATAAGGTCTTCTATGAGACCATCGTAAATTTTAAGTGCCTTATCTGCTTTGTCGTGGTCTTCATAATGCTTAGCTAGAAGTATCTGATACTCAAGATCGGTGCTGTGTTTAGCCGCTTCCTTCCGAAGTAACTTTTCTGCTTCTTTAAACTGACCCGTCTGCTCCAGACAGTCTACAAACCTTTTGACAATAAACTTTGAGGGATCGCGATCATAGATCCGCTCATAATAGATAACAGCTTTGTCAAACTCACCCTTACCGTAGTAATGATCGGCCAATTGCTGATCAGAGCCCTGTGCCATAATAAGCACGGTGCTCAAGCAAAAAACCAACGTTGTTAAAAGCTTCTTCATATCCTAAAGATCGCAATAATTATTCCGTTACCCTTAATTATACTTCGCCAATTCTACTACAAGTGAATCATAGTATTGTTCACTGGCCAGGTTGACTCTATTAAAGGTGCTTGCCGCTTGATCAGCTACCATAAATAACGAATCAATTCGATCCTCTTCGAAAACGATGTATTCATCGTATTTATTTCGTTTTCCCAATGCTCCCTTAATATCATTTCTAAGTGAATGCAATTGATTTTTTTCAAGCTCCAAACACGAATCAAGGAAAGCCACTTGTCGCTCCAACTCTACCGCTTCACCGGTAGCGATTAGAACTTTGTCTATTAATACTGCTGTATTTAGATCAATCGTATCCTGCAATTGGCCAACCGTAGATATAAGGTCAGCTCGTTTATTCTGAATAGAAGCTAAATCCAGCTCCTGCAGTTCTTCACACAATACTTGAAGGGAGTCGATGCGCAATTCCAGCTTGTCTAGAGCTGCTAATTGATCCGGTTTTTGAAACTCAGAACATGAGCTCAACATGATTAACGATATCAAGAATGTCCAATAGCGCATTCGATCCAAAATACTAAAATTAGATCATCGAGCGAACTACTTTATTAAATACGGTCGAAACCGGTGTAGGACTGGAGTACTTCCGGAATCATAATTCCGTCAGCAGTTTGATTGTTTTCGAGTAATGCTGCTACAATTCTAGGTAACGCCAGTGCCGAACCATTCAAGGTGTGACAGAGTTGAGATTTCTTGTCGGCATTTTTAAAACGCAGCTTCAAACGATTTGCCTGAAAGGCATCGAAACGCGAAACCGAGCTTACTTCCAACCATTTTTCTTGAGCAGCTGAATAGACTTCAAAATCGTAGGTCATGGCAGCCGCAAATCCTGTGTCACCACCACAAAGCCTCAACACGCGATATTGTAACCCTAATTTATCGAGTAATCCTTTAACGTGATCCAACATTTCCTGAAGCGCATCTGCCGTATTATCGGGGTGTTCAATTCTCACGATCTCAACTTTATCAAATTGATGAAGTCGATTCAAACCTCTTACATCTTTACCGTAAGATCCCGCCTCTCTTCGAAAGCAAGGTGTATATCCGGTGATTTTAATTGAGAAATTATCATCTGGAAGAATAACATCACGATAAATATTGGTCAACGGCACTTCAGCTGTAGGAATCAGATAAAGGTCATCTTCACCTATATGATACATCTGGCCTTCCTTATCCGGAAGCTGTCCGGTTCCAAATCCCGATGCTTCATTTACAACAAGAGGCGGCATGTGTTCTTGATATCCTGCTTTCTCTGCTTCATCAAGAAAAAAGCTTATTAATGCACGCTGTAATTTAGCTCCCTTACCTTTATAGATAGGAAAACCTGCTCCGGTTACCTTCACACCTAACTCGAAATCGATCAGATCATGTTTTTCAGCGAGCTCCCAATGAGGAAATACTTCGTGATTAAAAACAGGCTTAGTTCCTACTTCTTCAATAATTTCATTATCCTCTTCACTTTTACCAGCTTTAACCAATTCATTCGGAACATTCGGAAGCTGATACATGAGCTCAGTGATGTCATTTTCCAGAGCATCTACTTCGTTCTTTAATTTATTCTCTTGTTCCTTTAATTCTCCCGTTTTTGCTTTTGCTGCATTCGCTTCATCAGTCTTTCCTTCCCTGAAAAGAATTCCAATCTCCTTCGAAATGCTGTTCATTTGTGCAGCCACATTTTCCAGCTCGGTTTTTTTCTGGCGCCATGCAGCATCCGCAGAAATAACCTCATCAATAATCTTTGTTGCGTCAAAGTGACGTTTCTTCAATCCCTCGATGATTTGCTCTTTCTCCTGACGTATTCGTTGGATCTCTAACATGCTGAAAATATTTAAATGCGAATTTAAGTAATTGATCAGAATAAAAAAGGCGAACAATATCTGCTCGCCTTAGTTTAAAATCATTTTAAAATTATGCTTCAGCAGTTTCAAATGGAACTACAGAAACATAAGATCGATTGTCTTTTTTCTTTCTGAACTCAACAATACCATCTTCCAATGCGTAAAGGGTATGATCTTTCCCTATGCCTACATTGTTTCCAGGATGGTGTTTTGTTCCTCTCTGACGAACAATAATGTTTCCTGCAATTGCAGCTTGTCCACCAAATATCTTAACTCCTAGTCGTTTACTTTCTGATTCACGACCGTTTTTCGAACTTCCGACTCCTTTCTTATGTGCCATTTCTAATCCGTTTTAATTCTTTATTTAATTAGCTTAAAGCTTTAATCAAATCAGCCTTCTTCATAGAAGAAATTCCTTCGATTCCTTTAGCTTTTGCCATTTCTTTCAACTCAGCAACTGTTTTTGAACTTAAGTCATCCTTAGCAGCCTCTTTCTTAGGTGCTGCTTTCTTTGGAGCTGCTTTTTTCGTTTCAGCCTTAGGACTGTCATCCTCCTTCTTTGCTGTTGACGTCTTAGCCGCAGGTTTACCACCTACTTTAATGTCGTTAATAGTTAATGCTGTGAACGATTGACGATGTCCATTCTTCTTAGCATAACCTTTTCTTCTTTTTTTACGGAAGACGATTACTTTGTCTCCTTTCAGGTGCTCTTCAACTTTTGCTGATACTGTTGCACCGCTTATAACCGGGGCGCCAAGAGAAACCTTCTTTCCATCGTCTACCAAAAGAACACGATCAAAATCTACTTTTGACCCTTCTTTTGCATCAAGACGATGTACAAAGATCTTCTGGTCTTTCTGCACTTTGAACTGCTGCCCTGCTATCTCTACAATTGCGTACATCTTTTTAACTTGTTTAAAAATTGGACGACAAAGATAGTCAGTTTTATTTAGAATGCAACGCCATCACTGAAAAAAATGGAATATTTATTCCAGAGTTAAATTCACAATTTTATTTCACCGGAATGCTTCCGACATTTTTCCACTTCGGCAAAACATTTGCTACAAAAACACCGAGTAATATTACGAGCATTGAAAGAACCTGCCAAATCGTAATTCTTTCCTGAAAAGCAAGTCCAATTAGTACTGCTACGATGGGAATCAGGTAGGTGACACTGCTCGAAAACAACACAGAAGAGTTTGATATAAGCACGTTAAATAAAAACACCGCGAACGCTGTTCCAATAACCGCAAGAATTGATATGTATACGAGTGCTTCCATCGCGTTGTCATTCAACTTGAATTGCTCCCAGCTCCCTTCCATAAGATTTGACCCCAGGCTAGGCAGCAGAATAATGAAAAATGAAATAGCTGTTATTTCTATCCCTTTATATGCCTGAAGTGTGTGTTTGATCACATTCAAACTGATTGCATAGCATAATGTTGCCAACAATACGGCCATGATATGCCAGATCGTCCCTTTATCCGATAAATCAGAACCTGCGATCGACAAGAGAACTATTCCTACTGTTCCAATGGCCACACCAAGAATCTGAAAGCGATTCAGTCTACTTTTAAAAAAGACGAAGCCCAGCATTAGTGCGAAAATAGGCGTAAAACTATTGAGCATACCGGTATAACCGGAAGATATCCCCGTTTCAGCATAAGTAAAGAGATAAGCTGGAAAAAAATTGCCGGAAAAACCAACTAATCCAAGTAACAAAAAGTGCTTCGCGGATTTAATTCTTCGAAGGATTGGGATAGCAAATGGCAATAGCACAACTGCTGCAATCAACATGCGAATAGCTGCTACTTGGCGATCCGTGAAGATCATTTCTTCTTCAGCGGTGTACATACCTTTCTTCATCAGGATGAAGGAACTTCCCCAAATTCCCGATAAAACAATCAGAAGTATCCAATTTTTCAACTCGCGATTCACGACGTAAAGTTAGCCGATTTTAAATGATTAAGAATTCTAATTGAATGTAGAAGTTTTCAACATAATTACCACTTTCTACCACTAATTACAAACACACCTTAAGCCCTTAGTATACTTAATTACCTTGTTATAATTTGAAACATTTTTCTTTTAAATCCGTTTATATTTATTAACAATATGAAAAATGGTGGTAAAAAGTGGTAAAATTCGAGTATTTTTACCCATTAATTAAATCGTCATGGCGGGACTAGTAGGTGAATTCGAGGTAAAATTGGACGCAAAGGGACGTTTCATGTTCCCTTCCGCGCTGCGTAAGCAGCTGCCTGCTAATGCCCAGCGAGATTTCATGTTGAACAAGGGTTTTGAGGATTGTCTCACCCTGTTTCCAATATTCGAATGGGAGAAAGTAAGCGAGAGGTTATCTTCAATGAATCTCTTCAAACCAAAAAACCGGATGTTTTATCGATTGTTCCATCAGGGTGCAAAACCGATAAGTCTGGACAAGGCAGGGAGAGTTCTTATTCCGACTAACCACATGGAGCGTGTCGGGCTCAAGCAGGAAGTAATGCTAATTGCGTACAACGACCGTATCGAAATCTGGGATAAAAAGAAATACTTTGAAATGATCGAAGGATCCATGGCGAGCTTTGCTGATTTAGCAGACGAAGTAATGGGGGACCTGGATCATGACGAATAGTGCCGCATACCACATACCTGTAATGCTATCAGAGTGCATCGAGGCACTTCAAATCAAACCCGACGGCACATATGTCGATGTAACTTTTGGTGGCGGAGGGCATTCTAAAGCTATTTTTGAAAAGCTCGATCAGAAAGGAAAACTCTACGTTTTCGACCAGGATCCGGATGCCCGGGAAAACGCTTGGTCCGCTCCTAATTTTTTCTTCATAGCGGCCAATTTCGCTCATATGAAAAATCACCTGAAGCTTATGCAGGCAGGTCAGGTCGATGGAATTTTAGCAGATCTTGGTGTTTCATCCCATCAATTCGATGAGGCAGAACGCGGATTTTCTATCCGTCAGGAGGCCCCCTTGGATATGAGGATGAATCAACAGAGTGAATTAAGTGCCGCTGAAGTCATCAACAATTATGAAGAAGATGAATTGCTAAGGATTTTTCGCTCATACGGTGAAATCGCTAATGCCCGCAAGCTTGTTAACACCATTTTACTCGAACGATCTTCGGGTGAAATCAACACCACGCAAGAGCTGATAACAGCCATCAAAACATGTATTCCGCCTCGAAAAGAAAACAAATACCTCGCCCAGGTTTTTCAAGCCATTCGCATCGAAGTTAATGACGAAATGAAAGCGCTGGAAGAGTTTTTAGATAGCTGTGCCGAAGTTATGAAGCCAGGGGGCAGATTAGTTGTCATGGCATATCACTCGCTGGAAGACCGCATGGTTAAAAACTTTATGAAACGAGGTTCGATCAGCGGTGAAATAGAAAAGGACTTTTACGGAAACGTAATCAAAGACTTTACCGAGGTCGTGCGGCATCCGATCACTGCAAATGAAAAGGAAATAGAAACAAACAACCGGGCACGAAGTGCCAAACTAAGAATTGCTGAGAGAAATGGATAACGAATATCTGGATAGAGCTCAGCAAGACGCAATGGAAAAAGTCAAGGCTGAGAAGAAGAAAAAGAAAAAACGAAAAAAGGCTACAACTGCGACTAGAAAAAAGTCGAACGGACCAAGTGCATTCGTTCAGATTTTGAATGGAGACTTCCTCACCAAGGAGTTCATCCTGAACAATCTCAACTTCATCTTCTTCCTCATGTTTTTATTGATCGTAACCGTCGGAAAAGGTTACTACGGTAAGCAGCTTTCAAGCAATGTGATTAAAACACAAAAGGAATTAGATCAAACCACCAGTGAATACTTCGATGCAAAAGCGAGGCTCGAAGAAAATACACAACGCGCAATTCTCATCAAAAAATTGGAGAATTCAGGATTAAAGGAAACCACCAATCCAACCAAGGTGATTCGAATTGAAAAAGACAAGAATGAGTGATAAGAAGGACATATACTGGAGAGCTTATCTGATCTACTTCGGATTCGTCATTCTCATGCTCGTGGTCATCGTTAAAACCGTCAGTATCCAGTTTGAGGGTGGTAAACCATATTTCATGGCTTCTACCGACGGCAACGAAGTGATTCCCACCCGTACTGTTAAACGTGAACCTAGAAGAGGGCAGATTCTGGATAACAACTACACCCCTTTGGTGACTTCTATCTCCTTCTTTGATATCCACATGGATCCTACCGTAATTGACAATGATCTTTTTGAGGAAGAGATCAAGAAGCTAAGTCTTGAACTCAACAAACTGTTTCCCAATAAGACCGCCAAAGAATACGAAGACTTTATTCGTGCAGGTCGTGACAGAAAATCGCGCTACTTACTGATCCATAAGAAGGCTACGAATGAGGAACGCAAAGCACTTCGTAAGATGCCGATTTTCGAAAAGGGCAGATTGAAAGGAGGGTTGATCGACAATGAAGAGATCATTATCCGGAAAAGACCACACGGCGAATTAATGAAACGAACACTAGGCTACATCCGTGAAAATAATGGCAATTACCTAATGGTCGGAATAGAAGGTGCGTACGATAGCTACTTGCGCGGAGAGCCCGGAGAAGAGGTGGAACAAAAGATATCAACCGGTTGGAAAAAGATCGGGCCAATCATAAAAGAGCCTGTTGAAGGGGCAAATGTCGTCACAACCATCGATAAGGAAATTCAGGAAGTAGCCCACACTGAGCTCATGAATCAGATGCAAAAGCAGGAGGCAGAAAGTGGCTGCGTGATCGTGATGGACGTAAAAACAGGCTACATCAAAGCGATTGTCAACCTGAAAAAACATGAAAATGGTAATTACTACGAATCATACAACAAAGCTATAGGAACTAAAGAGGTTCCGGGGTCAACTTTCAAGCTAGCCTCATTAATGGCAGCCCTTGAAGATGGAAAAATTACACTCCAGGATCGCGTTAATGCGAAAGGGGTTTACAAATTCTATAATGATCGTCTGTATGACTCACATCAAGGAGGTTATGGTGAAATTTCCATTCAGGAAGCATTTGAAGTTTCTTCAAACGTCTTCTCGGAAATTATCAACGACGCATATAAAAGTGAGCCCCAAGCCTTCGTCGATAGATTAAAGAGTTTCGGACTTGGAGATTCACTCGGTATACCAATCAAAGGTGAACCAAAACCAACCCTCTATGAACCCGGAATGCCGCAATGGTCTGGTCTTTCATTGCCTTGGATGGCCATAGGATACGAGGTACAACAAACGCCTCTCCAGACCTTAACATTTTACAATGCAGTCGCAAATAACGGGAAGTTAGTTAAACCGCAATTCGTTCGTGAGATTACCAGGGCAAATCAAGTGGTTGAGACCTTCCCTCCTGTCGTTATTAAGGAACGAATCTGTTCAGAAAGCACACTTAAAGACTTACAAAAATGTCTGGATGGTGTTGTTAAGAGAGGAACCGGAAAAGCCCTTCAGTCTGCGTATTTCGATATCGCCGGTAAGACAGGAACGGCACAGATACTTGACAATTTCAACACGGTTGAAGGTGAGAAAAAATATCAGGCTTCATTCGTGGGTTACTTCCCCGCAGACGATCCGATTTATTCATGTATTGTGGTAATCTCTGCACCAACAAAGAATATTTACGGAGCCGTAGTATCAGGAACGGTGTTTAACGCAATTGCCAATAAAGTATATGCATCCAGCCTGGAGTATCACCAACCAGTCAATGGTTCTGACTCGCGTAAAAATGACCTACCTGTTTCAAAAGATGGCAGTCGCTACCACCTCAATCAGGTTTACAAAGCATTTAACATCAAACGGCACAATTCCGGTTCAGGAGAATGGGTGAACACGAACACCGGATCCAGATCAGTTAAGCTTGAAGAGAGGTATGTGGGAGTAACGACGGTACCTAATGTGATCGGCATGACCGCCAAAGATGCCATCTACCTGATCGAACGAACAGGGCTTCGGGCAGAAATAAAAGGCTTCGGAAAAGTGATTAAACAATCGATGGATCCGGGAACAGAAATAATTAAGGGAAAAGTAATAAAGATCGAATTGAAGAAGTGAAGCTTTTAACAGACATATTGTACAACGTAAATATTATCGCCGTCAACGGTAATACTGGGGTCACGATTGAATCGATTGCATTTGATTCGCGCAAAGCAACTGCCAATAGCGCTTTCGTTGCCATCAGAGGATCTGTGTCTGATGGTCACGACTTTATTTCCCAGGCGATTGAAAATGGCTGCTCAACCATCATAGCCGATAAGGATGTGACGGTGCCTGCTTCGGTAAACCTGATAATCGTTGAGAACACCTCCAAGGCGCTCGCTATAATGGCGAACAATTTTTATGACGAACCGTCAAAAGAACTCAAATTGATTGGTGTTACCGGAACCAATGGAAAAACGACCATTACGACCTTGCTATTCGAAGTTTTTACCAAGCTAGGCTATAAGTGCGGACTACTGTCTACCGTAGTGAATAAGATCGGTGAAGAAAATGTTCCATCAACGCACACCACTCCTGATCCTGTATCCTTGAACTCTTTACTGAGAAAAATGGTCGACGAAGGAGTAACGCATTGCTTCATGGAAGTCAGTTCTCACGCCATACATCAACATAGAATCGGTGGTTTGCATTTCAGAGGAGGTGCATTTACCAATATCACCCATGATCATCTTGATTATCACGAAACTTTCAAGGAGTACCTGCGTGTCAAAAAATCCTTTTTCGATGGCCTTCCAAAGGAATCCTTCGCATTGGTCAATGTCGACGACAAGAATGGTGAAGTGATGCTCCAGAACACAAAGGCCAGGAAGCGTACATACGCGCTTAAGAATATTGCTGATTACAAAGCGAAGATTCTGGAGAATCAGTTCACGGGACTTTTACTACTGATCAATGGCATTGAGCTGTGGTCGAAATTGATCGGAAGCTTTAACGCTTATAATTTGCTTGCTGTTTATGCCATTGCGGAAGAGCTGGGAGAAGATTCCGGGGAAACCCTGCGTGTCATCAGTGAACTTGAACCGGTTGACGGAAGATTTCAACACATGATTAGCCAAAGTGGTATAACAGCTATCGTCGACTATGCGCATACACCCGATGCACTGGAAAATGTACTTAAAACCATCGATAATATTCGAACGCGAAATGAAACGGTCTACACAGTTGTGGGATGTGGTGGAGATCGTGACAAGACAAAGCGTCCTCTCATGGCAGAGATTGCATGTAAGCTTTCTGATAAGGTCATCCTTACTTCCGACAATCCTCGGTCGGAAGATCCCGACGACATCATTGAAGATATGATGAAGGGTGTCGATGCTTTGAATTTCAAAAAGACCCTGTCAATAACTGATCGTAAACAGGCTATTAAGACAGCTGTCTCCATGGCCGAAGCAAACGATATTATTCTGGTTGCCGGTAAAGGGCACGAAAAATATCAGGAGATCAAAGGGGTCAAACATGATTTCGACGATAAACAAACCATTAACGAACTATTCACCAAACTAAACAAGTAATGCTGTATTATTTATTTGAATATCTCGATAAAATGAATTTCCCCGGAGCGGGCCTTTTCGACTATATCTCGTTTAGAGCTGCCATGGCTTTGATCACCTCCCTGATCGTTTCGATGTTATTCGGGAAGAAGATCATCGCGAAACTTCAAAAGCAGCAGATTGGTGAGACAGTCAGAGACCTAGGGCTGGAAGGACAACTTCAAAAGTCAGGGACACCAACCATGGGAGGTATTATTATTCTTAGCGCCATTCTGATACCAACGCTTCTATTTGGTAAGCTACACAATATCTACATTATCACCATGCTTATCGCGACAGTGTGGTTAGGTGCGATAGGCTTCATAGATGATTACATCAAAGTATTTAAAAAGAATAAAGAAGGATTGGCAGGACGATTCAAAGTCGTCGGTCAGGTGGGTGTTGGATTGATCGTTGGTTGTATTCTTTATTTCCATCCGGATATCCAGGTGCACAAGAATGTGCCGGTGGATTACAAGCTTCAGGCAGGTGAATCATTCGTAACCAAGATGCACGCTGACATGGATGAAGGTGATAATTCGAAATGGATCGTAACGGATGACATGACCACTACCATTCCTTTTATCAAAAACAACGAATTCAACTACAACTGGTTGATCGGTGATTGGGCCGGAACATACGGTTGGTTATTGTTTATTCCGGTTGTGATCTTCATAGTGATTGCCGTCTCGAACGGTGCTAACATGACCGATGGTCTTGACGGACTCGCCACGGGTACCTCAGCTATTACAGGTATCGCGCTGGCGATCCTGGCCTATGTCAGCTCGAACGTTCGCTTCGCGGATTATCTGGATGTTATGTACATCCCCTTTGCAGAAGAGATGGTAATATTCATATCCGCTTTTGTCGGTGCGTGTGTCGGGTTTCTTTGGTACAACTCCTTCCCTGCTCAGGTTTTCATGGGAGATACAGGAAGTCTGGCATTAGGAGGAATTATCGCAGTATTTGCCATTTCAATACGAAAGGAACTATTGATCCCGATTCTTTGCGGGGTATTCCTAATAGAGAATCTATCTGTCATAATGCAGGTAGGTTACTTCAAATACACCCGTAAAAAATATGGGGAGGGTAGGCGGATATTCCGGATGGCACCGCTGCATCATCATTATCAGAAAAAAGGATTTCATGAAGCCAAGATCGTTGCTCGATTTTGGATCGTCGCGATTCTTCTGGCAGTAATAACCATCGTAACACTTAAGGTGAGATAGCTTGCAGGATCAGGGAAAACATATCGTTATTCTTGGCGCAGGTGAATCGGGCGTAGGTGCAGCTGTTCTGGCTTTGAAACAGGGCTGGAAAGTCTTTGTATCTGACTACGGTACGATCAGTGACAAGGTCAAAGCTGAGCTCAATTCGCTTTCAATTGAATGGGAAGAGGGTGGTCACACGGAAGACCGCATGACCGAAGCAGAGCTTGCCATAAAATCTCCTGGGATTCCGGATTCGAGTCCGATCATTCAACTACTTACTAATAGAGGAATTAAAGTGATTTCGGAAATCGAGTTTGCCGGGTATTACAACAAAGCCAAAACGATCTGTATTACAGGAAGTAACGGTAAAACCACTACGACCCTTCTGACACACCACATTCTGGAAAAGGCTGGTGTCGATGCAGGAATTGCAGGTAATATCGGCGACAGTTTCGCTAAACAGGTTGCCACCACAAATCACGACTGGTATGTTCTCGAGCTGAGCTCATTTCAGCTGGATGGCATGTACGACTTTAGAGCAGATATCGCCATACTAATGAATATAACACCCGACCATTTGGACAGATACGATGACGATATGCAAAAGTATGTCGATTCCAAATTCAGAATCATTCAAAACCAAGGTGAAGAAGACTGGTTCATTTACAATTATGACGACCCGATCATCCGAGCCGAAGTAGAAAAGAGAACCATAAAAGCAAAAAAAGCCCCTTTCTCATTGAAGGAGGTCATAGCCCAAGGAGGTTATGTCGATAACAAGGAACAATTAACAATAAACATAAACAATCAATTCACTATGTCAATTCATGAATTAGCACTCAAGGGTAAACACAATACCCAAAATTCTCTGGCGTCTGGAATAGCGTCAAGAATCCTCGAAATCAGAAAAGAAATCGTTCGCGAAAGTCTTGCTGACTTCGTTAATGTTGAACACCGTCTGGAGTTCGTCGCCAAGGTACATGGCATCGAGTTTATCAATGACTCAAAAGCGACCAATGTAAACTCAACCTGGTTCGCACTTGAAAGCATGGACAAACCAACCGTTTGGATCGTCGGTGGTGTGGACAAAGGAAATGACTACACCGAGCTTACTGATCTTGTCAAAGAAAAGGTGAAAGCCATCATCTGCCTTGGTAAAGACAACAAGAAGATCAAAGAAGCCTTCGGTCCGCACATCGAACACATTTACGAAACAAGCTCGGCAATGGAGGCGGTTGCTTATGGATATCGTCTGGCATCCAAAGATGAGACGGTACTTCTGTCGCCTGCATGTGCAAGCTTCGACTTGTTCGAAAACTTTGAAGAGAGAGGTAATGAATTTAAGAAAGCCGTAAGATCACTTTAAAATGAATAAGAAACTAATCACGAACCTTGAAGACGAATTGATCAAGGCCCGAAAGGAGGGCTTAGAAGAAATTCGCAAGCGAATTTCCATGCAGGGACATGGAAAGACACTTGGTATGGATACCTTTTCCTGGGCCGCACCTAATTTCGAAAACCTGGCAACGGTTGTTCAGAATTTTCCTTTTCCGGTGGTTTGGCTCGCACGACACGAGCAATTGCGTTGTGCATTGACTTACTATCCGGAGATTCAAAATCAATTGGATCACGTGATCATCTATGATCAGGGAAACATTCAATTCAAAAAAGAACTGTACGATAATGTTGGTAACGTAGCAGCTGTGGGAAGTATTGATCATGCAATTCAGCTACTTCAAGCTATCAGCAACGAGAAGAAGATTCTTTTGTTTACAACTGATGATTCTGATAACTGTTCCGATCTGGAATTTTTCTGGGAGTTCGCTAGTTAATGGATAAAGTCCTGAAATATCTGAAAGGAGACGGCGTGATCTGGATCATCACACTGTTGATGCTCGCCTTTTCATTGGTAACGGTATATAGTTTTGTGCCGATTCTCGTCAAGGTAGAAGGAGGTACTCCATTCAAATATCTCTTTAAACACTTTGTCTATGTACTAATAGGACTGGGTGTTATGTATTGGGTCCATCGCAAAGATCCAAAATACATTTCTCAGCTTTCAAAGTTTGCTTTTTACCTGGCAATAGCCCTTCTCATCTTTACCTTCTTTTTCGGAACAAAGGTGAATAATGCAGGGCGATGGGTACGAATTCCTTTTGTTGGTCTCACCTTCCAATCATCAGATTTTGCGAAACTCGCATTGATCATTTACGTTTCACGCTTGCTGATAAAAAAGAAAGACAAACTTGATCAATGGAAAGACGGTTTCTGGACCGTCATGTTACCGATTATTATCATTTGTGGACTGATTGTCAAAGACAACTTTTCGACCGCAGCGATTTTGTTTGCGGTAGCTACTGCCCTGCTATTTTTAGGGCGAGCTCCGATCTTAAAGATCCTAAGTATCATCGGAGGTGGTATAGGTTTATTGTTTTTTATAGTGCTGATTCATAAAGCCGCCCCTGATCTCAATATTCTTCCTCGTTATGATACCTGGGAGAAACGGATTCTAAATAAGATCGATGATGAAAAAAATGTAATTGCAAATTCACAATCAATGAATGCTGAGTTGGCTATTTATTCGGGTTCCATCTTTGGAAAAGGAGTTGGCGATGGTGAGCTAAAGTCATTTATCCCGGAGGCATATGCTGACTTCTATTACGCCAGTTTTGTGGAAGAATTCGGGTCCTTGTTCGCAATAATACTCATACTGCTTTACTTGATATTGCTCTATCGTATCATGCGGATTGGTCTCAATTCCAAAAATAACTTCGACACCTATGTCTGTGTCGGGATAGGAATGCTCATCCTAAGTCAGGCCACAGTAAACATGCTCGTTTGCACTGGGATATTTCCGGTAACCGGTCAGAATATGCCATTGCTTGCTATGGGTGGTTCTGCGCTGATCATGACCTGTCTGGCAATTGGCATTGTACAATCCATTGCAGCCAGACAACAGGGCGTAAGCGAAAAAGAAGAAAATCAACTACAAAGCGCCTAAGATGAAAAAACGGATCGAACGAGCAATCATATCAGGGGGTGGAACAGGAGGACATATCTTCCCTGCAATTGCCATAGCGGATGAGATCAGAAAACGCAATCCGGAGGCTGAAATCTTGTTTGTAGGAGCTGTTGGCAAGATGGAAATGGAAAAAGTACCAGCTGCAGGATATAAGATCATTGGTCTGGAAATAGTAGGTCTCAAACGTGAGCTGGCCTTGTCTAATTTCGCACTGCCTTTCAAAATTGTTAAAAGCATTCTTAAAGCGAGAAAGATCATTAAGGATTTCAATCCACAGGTAGCCGTCGGTGTAGGAGGTTATGCCAGTGGGCCAACCCTGAAAGCAGCTACCATGCTCAACATTCCTTCCATTGTTCAGGAACAGAATTCATTTCCCGGTAAAACCAACAAACTTCTGGCAAAAAAAGTACAACGAATTTGTGTCGCCTACGACGGATTAGATCGATTCTTTCCGGCAGATAAAATCATCTTAACAGGTAATCCAACCCGTTCCGATATGGTCGATATTACCGGTAAGAAAGAAGACGCTTTAAGATATTATGGACTAAGCTCTGATAAGCAGACAATGCTCATTATTGGAGGTAGTTTGGGAGCGAGGACACTCAATGAGAGCATGACCGAGTCCCTGCAAAAGATACCGGCAGAAGTACAGGTGATCTGGCAATGTGGAAAGCTCTATCACAATAAGTTAAAAGAGGCCGTTGGCGCGAATCTCCCTTCAAATATTAAAATGATGCAGTTCATTGATCGAATGGATCTTGCCTATGCCGCTGCGGATATAGTCATATCCAGAGCAGGAGCAATTTCAGTATCCGAGCTGTGTCTTATCGGTAAACCGGTGATTTTAGTTCCCTCTCCAAATGTTGCTGAAGATCATCAGACCAAAAATGCCATGGCTCTGGTTGAAAAAGACGCTGCTATTCTGGTAAAAGATGTTGATGCGAAAGAAGTCTTAATAGCAAAGGCTCTGGAACTCCTCCAAGACAATTCGAGAAAAGAAGTCATGTCTGCAAACATTGCAAAGCTAGGTAAACCGAACGCAACTGCTGAAATCGTAAATACGCTGGAAGAATTGATCTGATGCCTGTAGAACTACGAAATATCGACTCATATTGTAAAGCCTACCTGATTGGAATTGGAGGTGTAGGGATGTCCGCACTAGCTCGATATTTCAAACAAAAGGGATGGGAAGTCGGCGGTTATGATAAAACCTCATCACCAATAACTACTGCCTTAATTGAAGAAGGAATCGACATTCATTTTGAAGATTTAGGTCCATCGATTCCAGAGTCATTTAGAGACAAAGATTCTACTTTGGTGATATACACACCTGCGGTTCCACCAAATCTTGGAGAGCGATTATACTTTGTGCATCACGGTTTTGATATTTACAAACGAGCGGAAGTTTTGGGATTGATTACTCGTCACTCACAGGCACTTTGCGTTGCTGGAACACACGGCAAAACTACAACGAGTGTCCTACTCGCACACATGTTGAATAACACAGAATTGAAGTGCAATGCTTTTCTTGGAGGAATCTCGAATAACATCAATTCCAATTTCATTGGGGATCAGGAATCAGATTATACCGTCGTAGAAGCAGATGAATTCGACCGTTCGTTTCTACAACTCAGACCTTTTGCCTCCATAATTACGACGACGGATGCCGACCATCTCGATGTATACGGGGATAACAATGAATTCCTTCAAGGATTTAAAGAATATGCCTCATTGATCAGTCCAAACGGCTTCCTTGTAATTCATGAAGGAGAGCAAATCGAACACGCGAATAAGATAACTTATGGAATAGGTGAGTCCGCTGATTACAACGGTTCTAATTTGCGTTTTGAAGACGGGAAATTTCTATTCGATCTCACATTTAATGGAGAAGCATGGAACGATATTGCGTTGGGAATTCCTGGCATACACAATACGGAAAATGCGATTGCATGTATCGCTATGTGCAAACAATTAGGAATCAGTGAAGTCGAAATCAGATCTTCCCTCTCTTCTTTTAAAGGGGTACAACGAAGATTCGATTACAGAATTAGAACAGCCGACCTGATCTATATTGATGATTATGCACATCACCCCACTGAAATTCAAGCCTTGATCAGTTCAATCCGATTGCTCTACCCCGACATGAAGGTTACCGGGGTGTTTCAACCTCATCTCTTTAGCCGGACACGTGATTTTTTCAATGAATTTGCAATAGAGCTGAGCAAAATGGATGAGCTAATACTTTTGCCCATTTATCCGGCCCGTGAGGAACCAATATCCGGTGTTACAAGTGAAGCCCTTTTAGAAAAGATCGATAGTTCAAATAAGCGTTTATTGGAGCCTTTAGAAGCTGTCAACTATCTAAAAGATCGGAAAGAAGGGGTAATTCTGACAATTGGCGCTGGTGATATTGATCGGATCGTTCCTGAACTAACCAAAGCATTAAAAGAGTCATGAAGACATGGTTGAAAATATCGATCTGGATAATCTTCGTTGGAGGAATTATTGCCGCTCTTGTCTACATCGAATTGGAAGAAGATAAACTTGTACTTAATACTCCAAAAATCAATATCGACCACAATGGAAAGGACCCATTTCTCAATGAACGCGAGGTAGAAAGAAGGCTCCAGATGGAAGGACTAATCTTCGAAGGTCAACGAAGCGAACAGTTGGATATTTATAAGATTGAAGACTATCTACGGAAGGTTTCACAGGTGAAATCGGTAAAAGTTTACAAGCTAATCGGTGCTGATTGGTGTATCGATATGATCTTGCGTGATCCCATCGCCAGAATCTTCAATCAGGCAGGTGAAACATTCTACCTGGATACCGATGGAAACATCATGAAAACAAATGACATTCATACCGCCCACACACTAGTAGTGACGGGACATATCAAGGATCGGATCAATGGTGAATCAGTACCCGAAATTATTAACAACGATTCCTTGATAAGTATTCGAAAACTGGACGATATCTATCGTATTTCCGATTATGTTTGTAAGGATCCGTTATTCCGCTCTTTGATAGGTCAAGTGTACCTGGAGAAGAACGGAGATTTCCTGTTAGTACCGCTGGTAGGAGATCAAAAGATCATTTTCGGTTCCGCTTATTCTGAAGAAGAAGTCTCAGATAAGTTCGAAAAACTTAGGATTTTTTACAGTGAGGCGATTCCATTTGAAGGATGGGGGAAGTATTCGGAGATCAGCCTCAAGTATAAAGATCAGATTGTATGCAAAACTGTTCCGGAAGAACAGTAGGGAAATAAAACTATAAAGTCGATGAGTAAAATTATTGTTGGATTGGATATTGGTACCACGAAGATTGCTTGCTTTGTGGGAAGAAAGAACGATCACGGTAAGATCGAAATTCTGTCCATGGGTAAATCCGAATCGCTTGGAGTTACCAGAGGAATGGTGTCAAACATACAGCAGACTATTGAGTCGATCAAAAAAGCTGTAGCCGAAGCGGAAGATCGCGTTGAAGGAACTTTGAACATCAACTCTGTATACGTTGGTATCGCGGGACAACATATTAAAAGCATTCAGCACAGAGGTATTCACACCAGATCAAATCTCGAGACCGAGATCGCAATGGAAGACATCAACAAATTGGTTGGTGATATGTATCGTTTAGCAATGCCTCCAGGTGAACAGATTATCACGGTGTTACCTCAGGAATACATTGTAGATAATGAGCAGGGAATTAATGACCCAATCGGAATGGCGGGGAACAGGCTTGAAGCCAATTTCCACATCATTACCGGAAACGTAGGTGCATGCCTGAATATCAACAAGTGCGTGGAGCGCGCAGGACAAAAGGTGAATGACATAATTCTCGAGCCTTTGGCGTCTGCCGAAGCCGTTTTATCTGAAGAAGAGAAAGAAGCGGGAATTGTTTTGGTGGATATTGGTGGTGGTACTACAGACGTCGCCATTTTCCACGAAGGAATTATTCGTCATACCGCTGTAATACCTTTTGGAGGAAATATCATCACGGAAGATATCAAGGAAGGCTGTACCATCATGAAGAAAGATGCTGAGAAATTAAAGCAACAATTTGGGTCAGCACTTGCCAGCGAAAGCCAGGACAACGAAGTTGTTGTTATTCCTGGGCTAAGAGGAAGAGCTCCGAAAGAAATTACACTTCGCAATCTCGCCAGCATCATTCAGGCAAGAATGGAAGAAATAGTTGAGCTCGTTAACTACGAGATTAAGAATTCAGGATATGAGAAGAAGCTTATCGGTGGAATTGTTGTGACCGGTGGTGGTTCTCAATTAAAACATATTACACAGCTCTTCGAGTACGTGACTGCAATGGACACGAGAATTGGTTATCCAACAGAGCATTTAGCTAATACGAACACGGAAGTCATCAAGAGTCCAATGTATGCAACCGGTATCGGTCTCGTACTTAAAGGATTCGAAACGATCGAACGTGCAGGCATTGCTAAACAGGAAGAAGAGGAAGTTGCCAGTGCAGGAAATGTGGTAACGAACAAAGGAACAAAAAGAGGGTCATTCTTCACGGAGATCATTCGCAAAAGCAAAGATTGGTTCGTAGAAGAAGACGAAGAAAATAGCTAACAAACTACTTTAAATACAATAGACATGGATTTTGATTTTCCACAAGAAAAAAACTCAATCATCAAAGTAATTGGTGTAGGTGGTGGTGGCGGAAACGCTGTTAACCACATGTACAATCAAGGTATACGTGGTGTTGATTTCATCGTTTGTAATACGGATTTACAGGCTTTAGAAATTTCTCCGGTACCTTACAAGATTCAACTGGGACCTTCATTAACGGAAGGCCGAGGTGCAGGTTCTTTGCCGGAAATCGGTAAAAATGCAGCTGTTGAGAACATCGAAGAAATTAGAGAGCTGCTTAGCAAGGAAACGAAAATGGTTTTTGTTACTGCCGGAATGGGTGGTGGTACCGGAACAGGAGCCGCTCCGGTTATTGCTCAGATCGCAAAAGAACTAGGCATTCTAACCGTTGGAATCGTAACTGTTCCCTTCAATTTTGAAGGTCGTAAGCGAAGAATCCAGGCTGAAGAAGGACTGGAGGCGATGCGTCAAAATGTTGATACGCTACTGGTAATTAATAACGAACGACTACGAGAAGTAACCGGTAATCTTTCAATAGGAGAGGCATTTGCTCAGGCAGATGATATCCTTGCCACAGCAGCACGCGGAATCGCAGAAGTAATTGAGATCACAGGAGCAATCAATGTGGATTTCAATGACGTGAATACTGTTATGAAAGATAGCGGTGTTGCGATTATGGGAAGTGCATCAGCAGAAGGTGAAGACAGAGCGAGAAAGGCCGTTGAAAAAGCACTTGAGTCACCACTACTGAATGATAATGACATTAGCGGTGCAGAATATGTGCTATTAAATATCTCATACGGAACGGAAGAAGTTCTTATGGACGAGATCTCAGAAATCACGGACTATATCCAGGATGCTGCAGGATCAACAGCAGATGTCATCTTTGGTCACGCTAAAGATGAGAATTTAGGTCCTGAGCTAAACGTAACTGTTATAGCTACCGGATTCAAAAGCTCCCCGATAACTGGGTTTGAAAAAGCACCTGCGAAAAATGTGAGTATTCTGGAAGACAATAAAAAAGAAGAAATCACTAAGCCAATGACCAATCCGACTGAAAACAGTTTGTGGTCCGGTGCACAGGAAATTACAAAAGAACAAGGCGAACCATTCCTGAAGTCTGAAGAAGAGGACACATCCAAAGAAGAAGTTCAGAACTGGGAAGTAAAAACCGTTGAAGAAACGCAGCAGTCAACTATCAGCTTTGATTTGGATACTTCCAATGCGCAAAAAGAAGAAGAAGAGGAAGAGGTTACACGCTATGTTCTTGATCGGGATAATGAAGAAAAGACTGAGATGTCTTCAGAGACGGAACAACCTAAAAAGACTTATACCGCTGAAGAACAACAGAAGAAAACACAGGAACGTCTTTCTAAAATTCAGGAATACACCCAAAAGCTTAAGAAGGCTGAAGGTCTGCAAGAGCTGGAAGAAGAACCTGCATATATTCGAAAGAATATTGATCTTGATGAGAGCAAGCCAAGTGAAAAAGAGAATATCAGTCGTTTTAGTGTTTCGAAAGATGATGAAGACGAAGATTCTTCACTGAATACGAACAATTCATTCTTGCACGATAACGTAGACTAACATGAGCTTCGTTGAAAAGATAAACGCAGATATCAAAGCAGCTATGCTTGCCAAGGAAAAGGAAAAACTGGCCGCATTGCGCGATATCAAATCCAAACTTATGCTGGAAGCAACTTCAGGTGGTTCATCTGGCGAGGTGTCGGACGATACTGCGTTGAAGATTGTTATGAAGCTTCACAAACAGCGCATAGAAACCTATGAACTCTATAAGACTGAAGGCCGTGATGATCTTGCTGAAGTAGAAAAATTCCAGGCTGATGTCATCGGTGAATATCTGCCGGACATGATGTCGGAAGAAGAAATAAAAGCAGCAGTGGCAGAAACCATTGCAGCGACTGGTGCCAGTGGAATGCAGGACATGGGTAAAGTGATGGGGATTTTGAGCGGAAAGCTGGCAGGAAAAGCAGATGGCAAGATGATCGCTGATACGGTCAAAGCACTGTTGAATAATTAAGTAATTGCTTAAAGTCCATCGACTTTGTATTTATAGTTAGAGAACCACTCTTTTCCCGGAGTGGTTTCTCTTTGTTATGATCTACGATGAATCCATATTAAAAGCGCTTAGCGATCTACTCCTCGAGCTGGAAAAGTACACATCGCAATCATCACAATTGATGTATACAGAGTTCAACAGTCAGGATGAACTCAACAATTATGTCAAAGGGCTTCGAAGCCAATTGGAGCAACAAGACATTAATCTAATAGGAGAATTGCAAGTAGCATTTTTACCGACATCGACCTTTCAGGAATTAGCACTTAGCAATGGTTGGGGATCCGATTATTTGTTGTTGGCAGATAAACTGGATAAGATTCTCTCTACCACTGGTTATAAGCAATCAAAAGGGCCGGATAAAAGACCTTAGTTCCTGATTCATTCTTGTCGGAATAACCCTGAATTACAAAATGATTTGGGAAATTAAAAGTCCCGTTGAATAAGAAAATGAGCGAGTTCCTCTAGTTTAGATTTGTTCTCACTAGGAACGTTGATTTCATTCAGTGCCGTCATAGCTGCATTCAGATATTGCTTTAAGTGCTCTTCGCAGTTTGCCTTAACAGACAACTGATCATACAACTCTCTGGTGCGTTCTACCTTCATTACAGGATCCTGAACAGATTGCAACTGTTTAATAATCTCCAACTGTTCTTGTGATGCGTTATTAATTGCTGATAAGTGCAGAATCGTTTTCTTGTTATTGATGACATCTCCTCCACTTTGCTTACCTGTCTTTCCGGAATCTCCATAGAGATCTAATATGTCATCCTGTATTTGAAATGCGATTCCGATGTTTTGTCCAAAGTTGTAGACCGCCTTGCGATCCTTTTCTGAAGCTCCGGCCATGGTAGCTCCTATTTCCAATGCACAACCAAGCAAAACAGATGTCTTTAGCCGAATCATTTCCAAATAATCTGCTACGCTTACGTCCAGGCTGTTTTCGAAATCCAGATCCAACTGTTGACCCTCGCAAACCTCTAGAGCTGTTCTGTTGAACAGTTCCATATTTTCTTGAATACATGTACTATCTCCTTGTATTAGATTCTGATAGGCCATGATCAGCAAAGCATCACCTGATAGAATACCCGTATTGACATCCCATTTCACATGCACAGTTTTGAACGTTCGCCGAATAGGTGATCCATCCATGATATCATCATGTACCAGGGTAAAGTTGTGAAATAGCTCAATTGCTAACGCCTGAGCTAGAGTCTCATCATGCTTCTTTCCAAACAGTTCGGCACCCAGCATAGTCAAGACCGGCCGTACCCGTTTGCCTCCAATTCCCAAAAAGTATCGAATAGGTTCGTAAAGTCCCTCAGGTGATTGAGGTAGGTTGAGCCCTTCCAGCTCTTTCTCAATTTTAGAAACATATGCAGGGAACCACTCCATTACTCTTTGTCATCATTGATGTCCTCAATTGGTATTTCGTCATCTGATTCCTCTGCCTGTATATCGAGGTTTTCCCAGTCGATATTGCTTTCTTCAGTATAAGCATCGAAAAAGGGCTCTTCGAATGACTTCGTGGTAAGTCGATGTTCAAATGACAACAGTAAAGTAGGTAAGACAACGAGGTTGGTGATCATGGCAATCATCAACGTTATGGAGATTAATAATCCCAATGCCTGAGTACCTCCAAATTGAGAAAAAGTAAAGGTTATGAAACCACAGAACAAAATGATCGACGTATAGAACATTCCTAACCCTGCTTCTCGAATCGCCATAATGATACACTGTTTTAAATCCCATTGTTTGGTTTTTAATTCCAGCCTATATTTCGCAAGGTAATGTATCGTATCATCGATGGAAATACCGAAAGCGATACTAAATACCAGAAGTGTTGAGGGCTTCAATGGTATACCAAACCATCCCATAATTCCAGCTGTACATATAAGTGGAATAAAGTTAGGAACCATCGATATCATAACCATTCGCAATGAACGGAAGAGAATCGCCATCAAAATTCCGATTGCAAGAATGGCAAAGATCAGACTGGTAAATAGGTTTAGAACTAAATACTTCGTTCCTTCTGATGCAACAATAGAAACACCAGTAAAAGTAATGTCGAAATATTCGTGATCTATAGCAGCACGGAGATTCTTTTTGAAGTCTTTTGATTTATACTTCGAAGATATGAAGACGTAAGGATCGAGATTATACTCCATGCGGTCGTCTTCAGACTCAATATATGATTCAGCTAATTCATTCAATACCCCGTTGTAAGATGTTAGGATCGAATCTACATATTGAGTCTTTCCGTATTGATCATACTTTGTGTAGAAACCTTCAATTTTTGCTTTATCGGGATTTAGGATTGAGTCCATTTCCAATTTCATTGATTCGGCCTTATCACTTATATCATAGGACCCGATATCGCGCATGGTTGTTCGAATTCTTAAGATACATGCACTTGTATCCATCACCTCACTCAAGGTAACTCCACTTCCTTTTGAATCTGTTACAAGTGAATTCTTTACATAATCTCTTAATGCATTTAACTTTCGCTTACTCGTTACCACCCTGAATTGACTTGAATCATTATCATGATACGCCATGTTTGCTGCCTTGAGTAAGGTTATATAGGATAACTGCTTAGAGAAAAGTGTGTCGTTATTAAATTGATTATGAATTTCCTCAAAAGCTACCAGTGTGGATTTTTTAAACCTTCGGCTGGGTTCTTTATAATCGATCAGAATTTCGAAAGGTATGGTTCCTCCGAAGTTTTCTTCAACGAATTCCAGGTCATTCACGATCCTATGTCCCTGGGGTAGGTCACCGGTAATGTTTCCGGTGGCACTGATCTGGAATAAGCCTATTACACTAAGTATCAATGCAACTGCCGTAACCACGTAAACCCATCTTCTATGATTAACGGTTATATTAACCAGGTTATCGAGCAGTCCCACGGCTAATTTTCTTTCCAGATGTCTTAAGTGACGAGGCTTAGGTGTTTTGGAAAGACTCACCGTAATCGGTAAAATACAAATCGACAAAACGAATACAACCATGATATTGATGGAGGCCGAAATTCCAAACTGCATCAATTTATCGGAGTTCGTTGTAACGAATGTTAGAAAACCGAGTGAAGTTGTGAGATTAGTCAGAAATGTCGCAGTTCCTATTTTCCTGATAACTCTCGTTAGTGCAAGTGCCTTTTGACCGTGTTCTTTGATCTCCTGGTGGTATTTGGTAAACAGGAATATACAGTTCGGGATTCCGATTACAATCATCAGCGGAGGAATCAATGCCATCATGATCGTAATGTGATAATCCAGCAAGGAGATGATACCCATCGACCAAATAACGACAATTGAAACGATCAACATACAGGTGAAAACGACTCGCAATGATCTCATGAATAACCAAATCAGCAAGGAAGTCATAAAGATCAGCAAAGCCACAAAGAGGTACATTTCACTAACGACTTGTTTCCCGATCACAACCCTCAAATGTGGCATACCTGCATACTTCGGTGCACCGAAATAATCCTTGTATGAATTGGCAATCTTCTCGATCTGCATCACCACATTGGATTTTTTCATATCCGCAATGTAGGATTCATCGATAGCGATTATCATCAATGAAACATTACTGGAATCATTGTACAATACACCATCGAATACCGGATTGTTCTTTACTTCACGCTCAATTGAGTCAATGGATTTTTCTTGATAAGAAGTGTCCGAAAACACCATTCGTGCTTCGAATTTTTTCTTTTCACGATTGTTATAGAGCGAAAATAAATTTGCTTCTGAAATAACAGATTGAACACCATTTAATGTAAGAATCGAGTCTCCCAGCTCTTTCCATTTTCTGAAGTTTGTTTCTGTATAAAGTGAATCAGTCTGGATTCCAACTACTAGGCTACCTGCATCTTCACCAAACAACTCCTTAAACTTATCATAGTCTTTCTTTGCCTGAGCATTGTTTGGTAATAAAATCCCGTGTTTGTTATCTAACTTAAGACCAGTAACCGCATTATACCCGAAAAACACTGTTAAAAGTGTTATCAGTCCCAGAATAATAAATTTATTTCTGAGTATAATATTTGCGATACTCTGCCACATAAATTCCCACAGGTGATTAATGCCAAACAAAAGTAGTGTTTATATGCAAGCACACAAAGAATTTAAGTATTCAATAACAATTGAAAATGATACTGGAAATAGATAGGGGCTAATTACTTATTTCTCCGGGTTCTAGTCTTTGTTCTCATTTGAAAAACGAGATAAGTAAGGGTAAGTGCGCCGAGAACTCCCATGGCAATAATCACCTTCTCACTGGATAACTTTTGCGACTGCATGACCAGGAATGAAAGTCCGTTAATACTGATTAACACCAGAATAACAACCGAACTAAACCATTTAGATTCTTTCAAGGGCCTTAGATTTGGTCTATTGAATTTAAGCAATCAATCAATCGAATCCAAATATTTGATCGAAATTATTTGCTTAACTTATTGATAATCAGAAAGACTTGTCTTTCAATATTTGTTCCATTTCCTGCTGAAGTGCTCTTGCCTTTTCACCAGCCTTTTCAGCGAAATCATGTCCTTCGGATGCATAGATGATACCACGTGACGAATTGACCAATAGTCCACAATCGTTATTCCAGCCATATTGAACAACATCCTGGAGACTTCCTCCTTGTGCACCTACTCCCGGAACCAAAAAGAAATGATCAGGAGCCACTTCTCTTACACCCGCAATATCACTTGCGCGTGTAGCCCCAACTACGTACATTAAATTTTCCGGACTTCCCCAATTCTGTGATTTACGAACAACATGCTGATACAGTGGCACACCATCCTGATCTTCGAGCATCTGGAAATCCAGGGCTCCTCTATTGGATGTTAACGCTAACAAAATCACCCATTTGTTCGAATGCTCCATAAATGGAGTCACACTATCTTCTCCCATATAGGGCGCTACGGTTACGGCATCTGAATTGAGGTGATCGAAAAACGCATTCGCGTAGTATCGGGAGGTGTTTCCTATATCACCACGTTTAGCATCCGCTATGGTAAAAATGTCATCCGGAATATATTCCATCGTTTTCTTCAGTGCATTCCAGCCTTTATCACCCAGGTTTTCGTAAAAAGCAATATTTGGTTTATAGGCAACGCAAAAATCCTTCGTCGCATCGATGATCGCCCTATTAAAAGCAAAAATAGGATCGCTTTCCTCCATTAAATGAGCCGGAATTTTTGATAGATCAGTATCCAGACCAACGCATAAGAACGACTTCTTTTTACGGATCTGTTCTATGAGTTGCTGTCTTGTCATACTTCTTCTCCCTTTAATTTCTCTGCATTCTCTGCCATCTTTAACGCATCGATCATTTCCTGAATATCGCCATTCATAAATGAACTCAAGTTATACATGGTCTTATTGATTCGATGATCCGTAATTCTGCCTTGAGGATAATTATAGGTCCTGATCTTAGCAGAGCGGTCCCCCGTTGATACCAGAGACTTCCGGTGTTCAGCTCGAGCAGATTCTGCTTTCTCCAATTCAATTTGGTAGAGCTTAGAACGTAACATGGATGTTGCCTTTTCCAAATTCTTATGCTGGGATCTTCCATCCTGACATTCAGCAACAACTCCTGTTGGAATATGTGTCAACCGAATCGCCGATTCGGTTTTGTTAACGTGCTGACCACCTGCGCCAGAAGCACGATACGTATCTCTTCGCACTTCAGACATGTCCAGTTCAAAGTCAACTTCTTCCGCTTCAGGCAAAACAGCAACCGTTATAGCTGAAGTATGGACTCGACCTTGTGATTCAGTTTCAGGAACACGCTGTACACGGTGAACACCCGATTCAAATTTAAGCTCTCCGTAAATTGCCGGACCTTCTATATTCATCACAATTTCCTTGTAGCCCTTTGTTCCCCCTTCTGTGGAGTTCATAACCTCATAGCTCCATCCTTTTTCTTTGAAGAACATGGTATACATTCTGAAGCAATCCTCAACGAAAATGCATGCTTCGTCTCCTCCGGTTCCGGCTCGTAATTCCATAATCGCACTCTTCTCGTCTTCCGAATCCTTTGGAATGAGAAGAAACTTGATCTTTTCTTCCATCTCAGGTCTCGCCTCGGATAAATTATCAATTTCCTCCTTCGCCATCTCACGCATTTCAGGGTCCTCTTCCGTCTCCAGAAGTTTTCTTGAGCTCTCCAGATTCTCGATAAGACTTTTGTATTCTTTATACACTGCCACGATCTCCTCAAGGTCCTTATACTCTTTATTGAGTTTTACATACCGCTTCATATCCGCGATAATATCAGGATCCACGATCAGTTTGCCAACCTCCTGAAAGCGCACATTAATGGCCTCTAACTTTTGTAAAAGATCGTTCATTATTCGTATATAAATTCACCGTAAGGAGAACGGATAGTTAATTTTTTTCCTGAGTACGCTTCCACCCTACCTACAATCTGTGCATCAATATTAAACGACTCAGATAAGGCGATGATATCGTCAGCAATATCCTCTGGAACATACAATTCCATTCGGTGACCCATGTTAAATACCTTATACATTTCTTTCCAATCCGTTCCGGACTCCCCCTGAATTAATTTAAAAAGCGGTGGGGTTTCAAAAAGATTATCCTTTATCACATGAACATCATCAACAAAATGCAAAACTTTGGTCTGAGCACCTCCCGAACAATGTACCATTCCATGTATAGAAGACCGATAACCATCCAAAACCTTTTTAATCACTGGCGCATAAGTCCTCGTCGGTGATAACACCAATTTTCCTGCGTCTAAAGGCGAGTCAGTCGCATCAGTTAATTTCTTAGAGCCTGAGTAAACCAAATCTTCCGGAACTGCCGGATCAAAGCTTTCAGGGTATTTCTTAGCAAGGTATTTATCAAACACATCATGGCGGGCAGATGTTAATCCATTGCTACCCATGCCACCATTGTAAGCATCTTCATAAGAAGCCTGACCGAATGAAGCTAAACCCACGATCACATCGCCGTCCTGAATATTTTTATTCGTTATGACATCAGATCGTTTCATACGACAAACAACCGTTGAGTCAACGATCATCGTTCGAACGAGATCACCAACATCTGCTGTTTCTCCTCCTGTTGAATGGATTCCAATCCCTTGTGAACGAAGATCTTCCAGTAATTCTTCTGTTCCATTGATAATGCATGAAATTACTTCTCCAGGAATCAGGTTTTTATTCCTTCCTATTGTGGAAGAAAGTAGAATATTATCAGTGGCACCAACACATAGCAAATCATCAATGTTCATGATCAATGCATCTTGTGCTATTCCCTTCCAGACAGACAAATCCCCTGTTTCTTTCCAGTACATGTACGCCAAAGAAGATTTTGTCCCTGCACCATCAGCATGCATCACGACACAATATTCCTCATCACCTGATAAATAATCGGGTACGATTTTACAAAATGCTTTGGGGTAAAGTCCCTTATCTACATTCTTGATTGCATTGTGAACATCCTCTTTTCCTGCTGAAACTCCTCTGAGATTATATCTTTGGTCTGCCATAGTTACGATTCACTCACAAAATTAGCAATTCTTCGACATCTGCGAGCTTATTTCGGTAAGTCTCTTTGGGTAATTTCTTATTATTGTAATTACAATCTCAATACTTTTATTTTATGAGCAATGAGCTGAATGAGCGAAGTGGAAATCAGTGCGAACTCTGTGGTTCAAGTGATTCCTTGACATCATATACGGTTCCTCCAAAATCAGGAGCATCCGCAGATGATATGGTAATGGTGTGTTCGACTTGCTCGGAACAACTTACCGATACAAATAAGATCGATCCCAATCACTGGAGGTGTCTGAACGACAGTATGTGGAGTGAGGTTCCGGCTGTAAAAGTTGTAGCCTGGCGAATGCTCAATCATCTAAAAGGCGAGGGTTGGCCTTCGGATCTGCTTGACATGATGTACCTGGAACATGATACCCTGGCGTGGGCAAAAGAAGGAGTAGTCGAAGAAGGAGAAACAAAAGAAATTCACAAAGACTCGAACGGCGTCGAGCTTGTTGCCGGTGATACAGTCACCATCATTAAAGACCTGAACGTAAAAGGAAGCAGTCTGGTAGCTAAAAGAGGTACAGCTGTCAGAAACATATCGCTGGTTCACGATCATCCGGATCAAATAGAAGGAAAGGTAGAAGGGCAAAAAATTGTAATTCTTACCCAATATGTAAAAAAGTAACTCTTTTAGATTATTTTTAGGGTGCACTTTAAACTCTCATTATGAAACTACTACTACTCTCAATCCTACTTTGCAGCACTAGTGTGTTTGCTCAGGTTGATTATACAGTGACTGTATTAAGATTGAAAGCTAAAGCCGATCCATGTGATGGGGGATTAGCACCATTATGTCCGAATCAACCGCAAGATCCGGTTTATAATATCTGGACGATCGATGCTGAAGCTAATACTAATACGTATTGTTGGATATTTGAAGACGACCCAAACGCAGCTTATAACGTGTGGACAGACATCCAGAATCTCGAAATAGCAAATGAGGTAAACGTGATGACGAGTTACATCGAATTCGAAATGTCAGGTTTTGAGAGCGATGCCATAACTTCTCCGGGATGTACCAGTGGTATCGGAGATGAAGCAGTAATGAATCAGCAATTTGTCCTTCAGGTTGATCTCGCAACTATTCCACCTTCAACACCGACTTTGTATACGTTGGATCTTCAAAACACTTATTTCGCAGAGGTAGAAATCGAGTGGATCGATCTTACCGCCAGTGCTGAGGAACTGGACAACTATCATTATAATGTTGTTCCAAATCCATCCGAAGGAATTGTTTATGTTAAAGCGCCGAGTAATAGTACGCGTCAATTCGATATTCAGGTGTTAGACATGATGGGTAGATTAGTCCATGCCGAAGAACACGTGATGGCTAATCAAACCATTGATTTATCTATGGTTGACGCGGGCACGTACTTTATCCAGTTTACATCCGGTAATAAAAGAGGCATTGAACAGATCATTCTGAAATAAATTTATTTCTCGGAAAAACTAATATTAAAAGCCGCATCTAGTTCGAAGCGACCACTTTTGGTTTCCTCAGAATTTGTGATGGCAATACCTTTGATCAAGCCCGTTTTACCTTTGGCGATCAAATCAGATAATTGACGATCCGTTAGCTTTTTCCCCATTAGCTCAAATGGTATCTTAAAACTACATTCTTTGTAATTATTACATCCTACAGCTGTTTTGCCTTTGATTAATTTAGCTTCGTTACATTTCGGACAATTAATGGTGCTGAAATCGACCTTTTTTTTCGGTTTAGGTTTTTTCTTCTGCCTTGCCGCCTGCTCTGCAATTGAGCGCTCAAATGGATTTACGGTATAGGAAGTATTAAAGATCACCTCATCGGTTAGATCTCTCACCATTTGATAAAGTTCGTTCTTAAATTGATCCAGGTTATATTCTCCTTTTTCGATCAAGCGTAGTTTTCGTTCCCAGTTACCGGTCAACTCAGCACTTTTGAGTAATTCATTCTGTATCGTGTCGATCAGCGCTATTCCCGTTGGAGTAGCAATGATATTCTTGCGTTTTTTCTCGATATACTTCCGCCTGAATAAGGTTTCAATGATGTTAGCTCGAGTAGAAGGACGACCAATACCGTTATCCTTCATCAATTCACGCATTTCCTCATCATCCACCTGTTTGCCGGCAGTTTCCATTGCCCGGAGTAAAGTAGCTTCCGTGTAATGCTTCGGTGGCGTTGTTTTTCCCTGATGGATTAAAGGCTCGTGCGGACCTTTCTCACCTTCATCAAAATGAGGCATGATCTTTTCCTCATCTTTTTTACCCTTCTTGTCTTTCTCATATACTTCACGCCAACCCGGTTCCAGGATCTGTTTTCCGGTTGCTTTAAATTCAAGTTCCCCTACCTTTCCTAAAACAGTTGTATTCGATACGGTACATGGGGGATAAAAAACAGCGATAAAGCGCTTTGCAATCAAATCGTAGATTTTATTCTCATCAGGAGAAACTCCGGACGGCACGACTCCTGTTGGAATAATAGCATGGTGATCGGTTACCTTCTTATCGTCAAATACCGCTTTCGATTTTGGAATAGCCTTTTGAAGAAGTACCTCTGTAAACCTTGAATAGTACGTCATTCCTTTTAGAATTCCGGGAATTTTAGGATAGAGATCTTCGGACAGATAAGTGGTGTCAACGCGAGGATAGGTCACTAATTTCTTTTCGTATAGACTTTGAACAAGTTTGAGTGTTTCATCGGCGGACACACCGAATTTTTTATTCGCATCAACCTGTAAAGAAGTCAAATCATAAAGCTTCGGATTTCCTTCCTTTCCTTCTTTTTGTTCGAAAGAGGTGATCTCAAATTCATGTCCTTTTAAATACTCCAGCCCTTTATTAGCCTTCTCTTCAGTCTTAAGTCGATCAATTTGACAAGCAAACTCCTGTTCTTTGTAGGTCGTTTTCAACTCCCAGTAATCTTCAACAACAAAAGCATCAATCTCTTTTTGTCTGGCTACGATCATTGCGAGTGTTGGTGTCTGAACTCTTCCGATTGATAAGGTCGATTTACCCTGGCCAAACTTCTTGGTGAAGAGTCTTGTTCCATTGATGCCTAGCATCCAATCTCCAATTGCTCTGGCACTTCCTGCTGCGTATAGATTATCGTACTTTTCAGCCTTATAGAGCTTGTCGAATCCCTCCCTAATGGATTCTTCCGTTAAGGATGATATCCACAGACGTTTAACCGGGACACTGCATTTTGCCTTTGCCAAAACCCATCGTTGGATGAGCTCCCCTTCCTGCCCTGCATCACCGCAATTAATGACTTCGTCTGAACCTTGCACAAGATTGGTGATCGTTTGGAATTGTTTCTCCACCCCTCTATCCTGAATCAGCTTTATACCAAATTTTTCGGGTACGATAGGTAAATCCTCCAGCTTCCAATATTTCCAATTCTCATTATAATCATGAGGTTCCTTCAATGTGCAAAGATGTCCGAATGTCCAGGTGACCTGATAGCCATTGCCTTCAAAATATCCATCGTGTCGTTGATTAGCACCGAGTACTTCGGCGATATCTTTAGCTACACTGGGTTTTTCGGCAATACAAACCTTCATAGGCTGATTAAACGAGTTAATAGATGAAGACTAAAATTAGAGAAACTAATACCCAAGATAACCTCAGAACCGCTTTTTTTTTCAACAAGAACGACCGTTACGGTGTTCGTAAACCTGCTTATCTGAAATAGCCATTATTTATGATTCCTGTGAGGCAGGTTTCTCTAATTTTTTTGTATACTTTTTAATCGTAAAACTCGCCTCGTGTCTGTCATCTACAGGGTGTTCTATCAGGGTTTCTTCCGTCCAGTTCGACCGATCAAAGTCAGAAAAATAAGTGTCAGCATGATAAACTTTGTTGATATGTGTAATGTACATTTCATCCACGCTTTCTGATTCCAAAGCAAGTTTATAGATCTCACCGCCACCAATGATAAATATAATACGTTCGTCGTCTTTATAATATTCCAGACATGCTTCCAGCGAATTAAAAAGTTCACAGTCTGGAGCATTGAAATCCCCATTTCGGGTGAGAATTGCATTTTCGCGTCCCGGTAGGGGTCGAAATTTTTCAGGAATGGATTCGTAGTTCTTACGACCCATAACGACTACATGTCCTTTCGTGGTCTCTTTAAAAAATTTCATGTCGTCGGGTAGATGCCACATCAGATCATTATTTCGACCTATGCCTCCTTCCCGGTCCATCGCGACAATCAATCCTACTTTCATTCTGATACTTTTTCTATACCTTCCGGTTTAACGAAAACTATTTCGGGATTCTCCGATAATCCACAATCCATGATAAACTGTTGTGTGCCTTTTGCTTCTTCCGGCGATGTCCACATCCCAGACAACAAGAAACTTTCGCCCTTGCTGTCGACGGTTTGATGCAAGTACTTTCCTATTCCCGGTTTGACCAACAAGCTGTCTGATCCTTTGACCAATACCGAGTAATATCCCTTTAAATACTGTTGGTAGCGCTGCGTTAATTCGGCGTTTTCTGATATTTTACGTTCAACCGTTCCAACATTGTGTTCTTCGTAAAGCTTTCTGCTATCTGCAAAGAACTGATCCATTTTATCCTTTTCGGATGCACTAATAAAATCACTTCTATAGGTATTATACTCAAACTCCGGAAGAATGTAGTATTGCTTGATAGCACCTTCCTGTTTCTTATGGACATAAACCAGCCAGTATTCTGAATCTGTCATAGTGATCTTTTCCGATTCCTTTTCAATAGCAGCTCCCACCATCACCCCACCTCGGGTATAGCGAACAGACATATTAGAAACAAAATTCCCGAGTGACCAAACGGTTAGCTTTTCTTCTTCTCCAACTACTTTCTTTTCTATCGGCTGCAACACATGCGGGTGACCACCGATCACCATGTCTGCTCCAGCCCGATAGCAAACAGATTCGTATGTTTTTTGATAGCTGTTTGGCAAGAGCTTATACTCGGTTCCCCAATGCATATTACAGATTATATAATCCGCATTTAATTCCTTTGCTCGAGCTATATCTTGTTTTATCATTGTGCTGTCAATGTAATTGACGATCAAGGGTTTTTTAACATAAAGACCATTCGTGCCATACGTGTAATTCAACATGGCTACCTTTATTCCATTTTGTTCGATCATCAGTGGGTATAGACTATCACGTTCTTCCTGCGAACGAAATGTACCCGTGTGCTTCACACCTAATTCATCTAACTTATCGAGCGTTCTTTCAACACCTGCATCTCCACGATCACATGAATGATTGTTTGCCGTAAGGATTACATTAAAACCTGTGCTAACTAGTGTTTGGGCCAAGTCGTCAGGAGCTGAAAACTGTGGGTAACCTTTAAAAGGTTTACCTGCCAGTGTCACCTCGAGATTTGCTACTCGAATATCGTACATGTTGATTACAGGCTTAATGAATTTAAAGCCATCTTCGTATTCATAGCTGTTTGTACGTTTATTGTATGCCGCCTCGATTTGACCATCGTGCTGCATGACATCGCCCACGAAAATGAAGCTAACATTCTGTTGACCAAAAGAGTCAGAAGAAATGAGCCATAAACTAGACAGCAACAGCACCTTTGATGTGCGGATGCGGATCATAGTTAAGCAGTTCAAAATCTTCATATTTAAATTCAAAAATGTCTTTGACATTAGGATTGATCTTCATCGTTGGTAAAGGTCTGCATTCTCTCGTTAGCTGCAATTTTACCTGCTCCACATGATTACTGTAAATGTGAGCATCTCCAAAAGTATGAACGAAGTCACCCACCTCTAAGTTACAAACTTGCGCCAACATCATGGTAAATAAAGCGTAAGAAGCAATATTGAATGGTACTCCCAAAAAGGTGTCCGCACTTCGTTGATAGAGTTGGCAACTCAATTTTCCGTCGATCACATAAAACTGAAACAAAGTGTGACACGGTGGCAAAGCCATATTTTCAACATCAGCAACATTCCAAGCAGAGACGATGTGCCTTCTCGAATCAGGATTGTTTTTCAGTCCATCTACCAACCGTTTGATCTGGTCTATTTCTCCTCCCTTTCCATCAGGCCAATGTCGCCATTGATAACCATACACTGGTCCCAGATTACCATCTTCATCCGCCCATTCATCCCAGATGGAAACATTGTTATCCTTAAGATATTTGATGTTCGTGTCTCCGTTAATGAACCAAAGAAGTTCATGAATGATTGATCGTAGGTGTAGCTTTTTCGTTGTAATGCAAGGGAACCCTTCTGACAGGTCAAAGCGCATTTGATAGCCGAAAACAGAAATAGTTCCCGTTCCCGTTCTATCTTCCTTTACCGTTCCATTATCAAGAATGTGCTGTAATAAATCGTGATATTGTTTCATTGTAGTCTGCTGCGGATAAATATGCCTATCAAAATTAAGGCTTATACATGTATTTATAAAGCAATTGTTCGTAACTGAATTAAATGGTGGAAAAGTTGTACAAAAAAGCCTCCAAAAAATTAGAGGCTTCCATTATTCTTAATTTCTATTTACCTCCCTTTAGGAATGTGCTTGTCAGTGAAGTTTCCTGATGACTTATTCCATTCATTGATCCACTTCTCCCTAGCTTTGTTTGTGTCTTCATTCCACTCGTTGTAGGCGTTAACAGCATCATTCATCTCGTTTACTGCTTCGTTATACTGATCCACATCTTCCTGCGTCCGGTTTTTCTCCTTTTTCGCATCAAAAGCTTCTTTGACTTTATTGAATTTCTCTAGTTTCAAATAATAATCCTGAATAAGTTGCACTCCTTCGGCTTCTTCTTTATAAAAATCGAACAAGTTATTTGTTGCTCCGACTAATGATTCATCTCCCTGATAGAGCTCAACTGCTTTAAGCTTAGCCTTACCTTCTTCCACCGTGCTTAACAAGGCCTCCTTGTTTTGTTCTATACCACTCATGTCCTGGGCTGCAATAGCATCAAGTAAATAAGCTTCCTGCTTAAAGCTCTTGAAAAAGATCAGGTATACTTCGTTATAATGACTATAAACCTGAGACGCTATTTCCATTTTCTGATCCAGTTTATCCGAAGAAGTTATCAGGGTCACATCATTTGCCTCAGCAAATTTGCGTTGTTGTTCGGAGATCATTTTTGCGGCATCTGTCTGTTTATCACTTGCCAACTGTCTGGCTGTCATATATGCTTCCATCTGATCATATGATTGTTCGGAAACCTCTTCCATGTCAACCAGTTTTTCATAATCCTCTTTCAAGACCAGATTAACGATCGTAAAATAGCTGATCACAGAATCGCGATATTCGGTGCTTCCATTAAATCCTTTCTTTTGTTTTGCCTGCTGAAGTGATTTATCCGATTGCTTGATAAGCTCCAATCTCGTTTTTTCAACCTTTCTGGCTCCTCGACCATGTGAGATTACCCGCGTGTAATCCCACATACTTTTCTGAATGTCCTCATACTCAGAAGAAAAACCCTCCATGTAAGTGACTGCATCACTTGAAGACTGACTAAATCCTATTAATCCAACAAACAAGGTGCAAAGTGTAGTAATTAGTTTCATATTTGTTTACTTTTTGAATTTCTAAGATAGTAAATTCAATTATTTATTAATTCCAGCATAATCTGATAGGTCTCAGCTATTTCATAATCAGCATTGACATCTTCTAGAAATGATTTTCGGTAAGCGTCCATATATTCGCTCATCGTATATATTCCTTCGTCAAAGTTCATCGTCTCTGCCTCGTATACCGATGTCTTCATTAGAAAAATATCTTCTAGCTTTTGGTCTAACTCCAACTCGCTCTGCATGTATTTAAGATAATCATCGAGCGAGTATTCGTATTCATTAATATCCGCATAGGTAGAATCAAATTCCTGATACAACTCTTTTAACGCATTAAATTGATCATTAATTGGTTGACGCTTGAGGCTGTTACTGCGTATAGAAGATGTTTCTATTTTTGGTTTCGGTGTATAGTACATTTTTTTATTGATGCTGTCCAGTTCAATAACACACGGATAAGACCTTTCCGTGAATGTCTCTGTTTCTGTATAAGGTAATATAAACTCGACATCGGGTTTCACTCCTGCCAATTGATTCGTTCCGAGGTTGATTCTATAGAGTCCTGAACGCGTCAATTTCGTATAGCCCCAACTCTCATCCTCATCTTCCCACGTAAATTCTGGGTCTAGCGGAATCACGGTCTGACCCGTTGCCTTTCCAAAAGAGGTTCTTCCAACAACCAATGCTCTGTTGTAGTCCTGCAAGGCTCCGGCAACGACTTCGGAAGCGGAAGCTGAGCCTTCGTTTATCATGACGATTAATGGTCCACGATAGATCATGCCGCGATTAAAGTCTTTCATGGTCGTTGGCTTTTCGTCTCGCTCACTTCGAATCAAAACAGGACCGAAGTCAATGAATATTCCCACCAGATCGATCGCTTCCCACAAGGATCCTCCTCCGTTGTAACGGAGATCCAGTATCAAGCCGGAAATATCTTCCTGCTTCAGTTTGATCAGCGACTTTGCCACATCATTGGCACAACCCAATACCGTTGTGTCAGTCCAGTTCGTGTAAAAATCAGGAAGCGAAATATAGCCCACATTCTTTTCACCCTTGAGAACCGCTGTTTTAATGATGTCATCGTCACTATAAACGGGTTGCTTCCTTAACTCCACTTTTCGTTCATTCTCACTTTTATCAAGTAAGCGCAATGTGATTTCTGTTTCTTTTGATTTTTTAAACAGTTGATCCGCCTCAACTGTGGTCAGTCCATGTAGTTCGTTCCATTTACTCTTACCGAATTTGACAGCTTCAAGAAAATCTCCCACGTGAACCTCACCACTCAACCATGCTGAACTTCCCGGTATGACGTAAGAAATTTCAAACCTACCCTGCCGGTTCTTCACATAGGAAAAACCATATAGCTCACGTTCGCTCGTTAATTCGCTGTCAAACTCAACTTTAGCTTCCGGCGTGAAAAACGACGAATGGGAATCATATGATTCAGCGATCGCGTTCAGAAACATCGCGTCTATATCAAGTAGATATGCTTGCAGATTGTGGAAGTAATCCGAATATCTTCTTTGCACATAGGCAGAAGAAGAATCAATGCGGTTTTGTTTTTCGCCAGATGGAATCGTATACTCATTATCCTCGAGGTTAGAAGCTACATCCTTCATAATAGCAACGCGAAAAATAGTCTGCCACTTTGATTCCAGCTCGCTCTCTGAAACCCGTTGTTCGAACATTTCATCATCAATCTTGGCAGGATTAGTAACGTCTATCGGCTTTTTTTCAAGACCTTCCATCATTCGCTCTGCCCGGGAAATCGCCTTTGCATGGATCCCTTTATAATAATTCAAAAAACTAAGCTGGGATTTTTCAATGTCGTCATGAATACTATGCGACTTCTCACGTAACTGACCGTATTCCTCTTTAGTAAAAAGCAATAGAGACGGATCCACAGCGTCCATAAAATTATTGAACACACGTCGATTGAAAACGGAATCTTCTGAAATGGGCTTCAGATGATGCTCCTCAAACAACTCGATAAGTCTTGAAGCTTTGTCCGCTGTTGAGGGTGTTTGACCAAGCAATGTTTCCGGAATGAAGTTCAGAAACAATAAAGTGATGATCAAATAGGCGCGGTGTAATTTCAAATTTATCCAGTTGTGATAATTATACAATGTTATAAAAAAAAGCCAACATCTGTCAGGAAATGCCCTATCCTGCGGGAATTCGTTCAAATTCACACAATTTTTCGTAAATTCGTTATCATGAGAGCATTGGTGTTCATCTTGTTTACCTTTTTTTCAATCAGTTCTTTTGCGCAAAAGGAAATTGATTTGAAACGCAGATATTTTGGTAATTACAAAGGAGAGATATCATCGTATAAGCTCGATACGAGCAATGAGATCATTGATGTCTCGAGTACACCAATATACGTGAAGCTTACCAAGGATGATGTTGTTATTACCATTGGCACCAGACAGTTACGAGGGTTCTACGAGGTGATGTTTGAGGCTAAGAAGTATTATCTGTTGGAGGCCGAAGTTGAAGGTCAGGTGGCCCCTGAACGAATCATGGTGTATAAAAGGGGTAAGCATATTGCGCGAGATGGTATGTATCCTCAACCGGTAACGGAACTCAAGAAATTTAAGTAAGCGGAAGCTTTACAATAAACGTCGTTCCTTTTCCCACTGTACTTTTTATATGAATCTGACCATGGTGCGCATCCAGAATTAGTTTCACGTAGTATAAGCCGAGCCCAAAGCCTTTTACGTTATGTATGTTTCCAGTTGGTACCCGATAGAATTTATCGAAGATCATCTTTTGATCATCTCTTTTTATACCAATCCCGTTATCCTCTATTTCAAAAACAAAATACCGCTTCTCATTATAGGTGCGAACTTTTATGTCCGGATCTCTTTCGCAATATTTGATTGCATTGTCCATCAGGTTGAATACCACGTTGGAAATGTGAACCGGATCAGCCTGAATAATGTACTCAGAAGCTTGTAGAATAAGTTCTATCACTCCTTCCTTATCCGTGTGATTAAACTCGAAATTGTCTTTTACTTCCTCGAGAAGATCATGCATGTTGAATTCTTCACGGCTCAGGCTTATCTCATTCTTATCGAGTTTTGCGATATTCAACACCTTCTCAACCTGATTCTGTAAACGCTTGTTTTCCTTGAATATGACCCCTGCGTATTTCTGAATTTTCTCGGGTTCTTTAGTCACATCTGAACGCATGATCATTTCAGATGAAAGTCCGATCGTGGAAATTGGCGTTTTCAACTCGTGCGTCATATTATTAATGAAATCCGTTTTCACCTCTGAGAGACGTTTCTGTCTGATGATCACAATCATGGCATAGCCAAAGAATAGCAGTACCATCAGGACAATCACAATCAAATACATGTACTGAGAATATCCACTTTCTTTTTCTATTGTAGTAGCTCCGAAATTGGCATCTGGAAAGTAAACAGTAAAGTAATGGTCATTATTCTCGAACTCAAATTCAGGGCGGCGAACATTTACCTGACTATCCACTACGAATTCAGTTCCCGAATACCGAACGAGTGGACTGATCGTCGTGGTGCTATCAAAACAATCGTAAATGGAATACTGAAAATCATAAAGCAGATTCTCGTGGTAGAATTCCCGTTGAAGCCATGTTTCGAGTGCATAAGAAGTCAATTCAGTGCTAAAATCAACTTTAAAAAAATTGGTGTCTACCTGCTTAACTGCTTCAAAAACATCCGAGCTATCCAGACTATGGTATTGTATTTCATTAAGGACATTACGCAAGGCTGTGTGAGTTCTATCTTTAAAGAACACCAAATTAAGACTGTCCTGCCGCTGCTGGATTGCGATATTTTTATCCTGCAGTTCAGCCGTTTTGTTGATCGAAATCATCTGAATAAGCAGAATACTCGCCAAAGCGATGATCCCCAAAACAATTACAGCATTAACCGTTCTCCGATTCATGACTTAAAGTTAGGAATAATCAACAAGGTTTAATTAGAATCCCTGTACACCATTTACCGTTGTGTACTTGAGAACATTTTTCTTCTCCGGGTAAATTCTCGCAAATGCAGACTGTACTGCCATTGTTCCTTCATGGAATCCACAAAGTATCAACTTCAATTTATTCTGATAGGTATTGACATCACCGATGGCGTAAATTCCAGGGATATTTGTCGAGTAATCGGTGGTATCAACCTTGATGGCATTCTTCTCAATCTCAAGTCCCCAATTGGCAATCGGACCTAAACTTGGTTTCAAGCCGAAGAGTGGTATAAAGTGATCTGTTTCCTTTGTGATCTCGCCTTCAACCTGATGTTCAATAACAACATTTTCAACTTTCCCTTTTCCACCAATTCCAACAACCTCTGCTTCGGTAATCAAATTCACTTTTCCCTGATCTGCCAGATCCATGATCTTCTGAACAGAGTCAAGATGTCCACGGAAAGAAGACCTACGGTGAACCAATGATACTTCAGATGCAATATTATTCTCTGCTAAGAAAATTGCCCAGTCCAATGCTGAATCACCACCACCTGCGATTACACATCGCTCATCCTGATAGATTCCCGGATCTTTAATGATATACTCCACTCCTTTATCTTCAAAATCAGTGATTTCAGCGATCGGTGGTTTTCTTGGTTCAAACACACCCAATCCTCCAGCTATAATAACTACCGGTGCTTCGTGCTTTGTTCCCTTATCCGTGGTTACTATGAACTTATCCTCAGCAACCTTGTCAATTTCAACAGCAGCCTCACCCAAAGTAAATCCAGGTTTAAAAGGAGCGGCCTGTTCCATGAGATTATCGATCAGCTCACCAGCGAGAATTTCCGGGAATCCCGGTATGTCATATATAGGTTTCTTCGGATAGATTTCCGAACACTGACCTCCAGGCTGGGGCAATGAATCTATCAAGTGAGAATGAAGCTTTAATAATCCGGCTTCGAAAACGGTGAATAATCCTACCGGACCTGCTCCAATGATGATTATATCAGTTTTGATCATTTATGTTTAATCTTAACGGCTACAAATTTAACAATACAATAATTCAGTTCAGCTAATTTTCGACAAAGGAACGCAATTTTAAGACAAGTGTTTCTTTGTAAACTCCCAAATGACAATTCCGGCACAAACTGCAACATTCAAGCTGTGCTTAGTCCCGAACTGTGGAATCTCAATTACGTGATCCGATTGATCCACCACCTTTTGATCCACTCCGTTGACCTCATTACCAAATACGAGCGCATACTTCTGCTCATCCAGATCAGCTACTTTTTCCAAGGAAATGGTTTCTTCCGTCTGTTCAATGGTACAAATCTTAACACCTGCAACCTTTAATTCATTAATTGCTGCAAGCGTGGAATCGCAGTGCACCCACTCCACTGATTCGGTTGCGCCTAAAGCTGTTTTCTGAATTTCCCTGTGTGGAGGCTGAGGGGTAATACCGCACAGGTAAATCTTCTCGACCTTGAAGGCGTCACAAGTTCGAAAGATCGAGCCGACGTTAGACAGACTTCGTATCTCATCGAGTACGACAATGATGGGGAACTTATCCTGCGCTCTGAACTCGTCGTTCGAAACGCGTTCTAATTCCCATAATTTTAGTTTTTTGTTCATTTTGTGGAAAACATGATGCACGTATATTTTGCTAACTCGATCAGTGCCTGTACTTTTACTCTGCAAAAATTAAAAAATCAATCGATTTAACGATGGCGAAAGCTGAAAAAGGCAAAAAGGAAACTCCTTTAATGAAGCAATATAACCAGATCAAGGCGCGGCATCCGCAGGCCTTACTGTTATTTCGTGTGGGAGATTTTTACGAAACCTTCGGCGAGGACGCCATTATCGCTTCAAAGATTTTGGGCATTGTTCTGACTCATCGTAAAAACGGTGCTGCCGGAGAAGTTGAATTAGCCGGATTCCCGCATCATTCGTTGGATACGTACTTACCAAAGTTAGTTCGAGCAGGACAGCGTGTCGCTATTTGCGATCAGTTGGAAGATCCTAAGATGACCAAGAAAATAGTGAAACGGGGAGTAACCGAATTGGTCACGCCGGGTGTTTCCTTCAATGATCAGGTGCTCGATAATAAAAAGAATAACTTCCTGTGTGCCCTTCATTTCGACAAAGACCAAATCGGTGTTGCATTTTTGGATGTTTCCACCGGCGAGTTCATGATCACCGAAGGGAATCAGGAGTACATTGAAAAGCTTATTCAAAGCTTTGAGCCATCGGAAATCCTTTACAATAAACGCAACTCAAAAGATTTCGATGAAATAATCGGCAACAAATACTATTCATTCCGTTTGGAAGACTGGATCTATTCGGAGGATTATGCGATCGAAAGTTTGAACAAACAATTTGGAACGAACAACCTGAAAGGATTTGGAGTCGAAAAAATCCAATCGGGAATCATTGCTGCCGGAGCCGTCATACATTACCTCGCAGAGAATCAACATGATCGCCTCGGACATATCAGTGCAATCGCCAGAATTGAAGAAGAGCGTTTCGTTTGGCTCGATCGTTTTACGATTCGAAATCTGGAAATGATTTCATCGGCTAATGAGAATGCAACGACCTTGATTGATATCCTCGACTATACGAAAACGGCGATGGGCGGCCGAATGATGAAGCGATGGATGGTTCTTCCGCTGAAGGATATTCAGCCTATTAAAGATCGACTGGATGCTGTTGAGGCTCTTTTAAATAATGAAACGATCGCCTGTACGCTGGCGGAACATTTGAAAAATATCAGTGACCTCGAGCGATTAATCTCCAAGGTGGCTGTCGGGAAATTGAATCCGAAAGAAGCGATCCAACTAAAGCGAACCTTACTTCAGCTGGAACCCATCAAAGAGCTCCTTCAAAAAGAAAAGGATTCTGTTTTAAGCAGAATTGCCAACCGAATAGACCCTTGTCAGGAACTGCTTAAATCAATCGATACAACTCTGGATGATGACCCGGCAATCATGGTTTCCAAAGGGAAGATCATTCGCGATGGTTTTAATAAAGAGCTTGATGAGCTTCGCGAAATCGCTTTTTCCGGAAAAGATTATCTCGATCAGCTTTGTCAGCGTGAAATTGAACGCACGGGAATTGTAAGTCTAAAGATCAGCTTCAATAACGTGTTTGGTTATTACATCGAGGTGAGAAATACCCACAAAGACAAAGTTCCTGAAGAATGGATCCGAAAGCAAACACTGGTAAACGCCGAACGTTACATAACGGAAGAGCTGAAGGAATATGAAGCAAAAATCCTCGGTGCAGAAGAAAAAATACACGCCCTTGAGACAAAGCTATATCATGATCTGATTATCAGAATGACTGAGTTCATCGAAGCCATTCAACATGATGCCTTCCTGATTGCACAGCTGGATTGTTTATTGTCCTTTGCTGAAGTAGCTCATGCCAATGATTATGTTAAACCCGAAATGAACGAGGGGCATGCCATCGATATCAAGAATGGTCGTCACCCAGTCATTGAAAAACAATTGGCCGTTGGTGAAGAATATGTCTCAAACGACGTGTATCTGGACAATGAGACACAACAAATTATGATGATCACCGGTCCGAATATGTCCGGTAAGAGTGCCTATTTAAGACAAACAGCTTTGATCTGTCTGATGGCGCAAATGGGATCTTTTGTTCCGGCAAGCGAAGCGAATCTTGGAATCATCGATAAAGTTTTCACGCGAGTTGGCGCATCAGATAATATATCTTCGGGTGAATCAACCTTCATGGTGGAAATGAATGAAACATCCAGTATTCTGAATAATCTTTCCAATCGATCGCTAATTATTCTGGATGAAATTGGCAGGGGAACCAGCACTTACGATGGCATATCGATCGCCTGGGCGATTGCAGAATACTTGCACGAGCATCCGAAATACAAGGGCAAGACCTTATTCGCAACGCACTATCACGAGCTGAATGAGATGACGAACCGTTTTGAACGGATCAAGAATTACAATGTCTCGGTTAAGGAAATCGGAAAGAAGATTCTTTTCCTCCGAAAACTGGTTGAAGGCGGAAGCGAGCATTCCTTCGGAATTCATGTGGCTAAACTGGCGGGAATGCCTCAACAGGTGCTCGATCGTGCCACCAACATGCTCGCCCAGCTCGAAGCTAGTCATGAGTTAACTGCTACTAAAAAGAAGGCCGGTGTAAAAACTAAAGAGGCTGTTGCTGCCGAGGATGATCTGGGCGATATGCAATTGAGTTTTTTCCAATTGAACGATCCGGTTCTCGAACAGATCAGAGAAGAGTTGGTTACGATCGATATAAATACCTTGACTCCGGTAGAGGCACTCATGAAGCTGAATGAGATCAAAAAGCTAACGGGGGGATAAAATCTTAATCAATCGTTTTGCGGGAATCGGATGTAAGTCGATTAATCTCGGCTAATTCGTCTTTTGTCAGATATCGCCACTCACCCACTCCTACGTCGAGATGCACATTCATAATTCGTATTCGTTTTAGTTTTCGAACCCGATAGTCCAGATACTCACACATACGTCGAATTTGACGATTAAGTCCTTGCGTTAATATGATTCTGAACTCATAAGGGCTTATTTGTTCTACAAAGCACTTTCGGGTAACGGTGTCCAATATAGGTACTCCACTACTCATCTTTTTGATGAAATCAGGAGTGATAGGTCTGTTTACTGTAACGATGTATTCTTTTTCGTGATTATTCCTCGCCCGAAGAATTTTATTGACAATGTCACCATCATTTGTCAAGAAGATGAGACCCTCACTTGGTTTATCCAGTCGTCCGATAGGAAAGATTCGCGTTGGGTATCCAATGAAGTCGATGATGTTATCCTTCTCGACGCGTGTATCTGTTGTGCAAACTATTCCTACGGGTTTATTGAAAGCGATATAGACCGATTCTTCCTCGGTTTTATCGATCAACTTTCCATCGACGCGAACTTCATCTCCCTTTTTCACTTTTGTCCCCATTTCGGGAACAACGCCATTGATAGTAACGCGGCCTGCTTCGATCAATTTATCTGCCGCCCGTCTGGAGCAATAGCCGACTTCGCTGAGGTATTTATTAATTCGAATTTCCTCACTCATAAGCCAAATTTAATAACAATCCCTACGTGATGATTCATTACATCAATAGTTAACATTCAAAGAGCTGCATAAAAAACAGCTTAAAGTTTTTTATTTCTTGTAGATTCATATTACATTTGTCGCCCTCCACAGAACGATGTGGTGGATTTGAAATAAGCGGGCGTAGCTCAGGGGTAGAGCATAACCTTGCCAAGGTTAGGGTCGTGAGTTCGAATCTCATCGCCCGCTCAAGTCAAAACCCAGCAAAGCTGGCTTTTGAAAGTGACAAAAAATGTCGAAGCTCGCTTCAGCATTTTTGGGAGCTTTTAAAAGAACACTTCGTAGAAGTGGTTTTGAGTTGAACGCATCCCACGAAGTGATCAGCGAAGCTAATCTCAGGGATATTGAAATAAAAAATTGAGCGACAACTCTAAAGAAGCCAAACCACAAAGAGTCCTTAGCGATAAGGACTTTTTGTTTCCCAGCAGTCCGCTGGGAGTTGCCCGGGTGGTGGAATTGGTAGACACGCCGGACTTAAAATCCTGTGGCCTTCGGGCCGTGCGGGTTCAAGTCCCGCCCCGGGTACTAATAAGTAAAAGGTCAGAACGAAAGTTCTGGCCTTTTTTGTTTAGACTGCCGCATCGAAGCTTGCTTCAGTATGTGGGTGGATAAACAGAAAAGCTGACACGAAGTGGCTGAGCTTTTACTTTGACTTTGTCCGAAAGGGACTCACCGAAGGTAAGTCCCGCCCCGGGTACATTTAGCCCTGCAACGTAGATTTGCAGGGCTTTTTTTGTTGATTAAAGTCATTTTTACTTATTCTGGTTTAAGCTAACTTCGAACTCACTCATTAAATATGTCATATAAATCTGCAATAAGAACCTCTCTATTCAGCATTGCTTCCAATGCTCTATTAGCAATCATTAAAACGCTATCAGGATATTTAGGGAATTCATACGCATTGGTTGCTGACGGCATTGAGTCGACAACGGATGTTTTTTCATCATTTTTAGTCTTTCTGGGAATTAAATATTCTGCGAAACCAGCCGATAAAAATCACCCTTATGGTCATGGACGAGTGGAACCACTAATAACATTTGTAGTTGTAGGTTTTTTAATTATTTCTGCAGCAACGATAGCGTATTACAGTATTCAAAACATCACAGTACCGCATGCTGCTCCGGAACCATGGACGATCATTGTCCTACTTTTAATAATTGGATGGAAAGAAATTTCGTATCGCATTGTCATTAGAAAAAGTAAGCAATCTAAAAGTTCGGCCCTTAAAGCAGATGCCTGGCATCATAGAAGCGATGCCATAACCTCTGTCGCCGCTTTAATTGGTATTTCCATCGCCCTAATTATGGGGGAGGGATATGAAATAGCTGATGACATCGCTGCTCTCTTTGCGTCGGGTTTTATCCTGTACAATTGCTATTTAATATTTAGACCAGCGCTTGCTGAAATCATGGATGAGCAGCTATATGATGAATTAATTGATGAAATACGTGCCGTTTCGTCAAGCGTCGAAGGTGTATTAGGAACGGAAAAGTGTTACGTAAGAAAAATAGGGATGCAATATCAGGTCGACTTACACGCAATCGTAGATTCAAAAATTAGTGTTAAAGCAGGACATGAAATCTCCCATCGACTTAAAGACAAAATAGTAGCGGAAATTCCAAACATTGGGAACGTGCATATCCATATAGAACCAAGTTAGCCTTCGATCCGGCTAGACAATACCTTCATTCCCACGGACCAGAAAACCGAACAAATCATTATAAAAAACATCAACCAAGTCTAGCTCTCGAATATCTAAATTAGTCCTACAAGCACAAAACGACAGTCGCCCTATGCTTAACGTATTGATTTACCATCGTTTAACTCGCCTCTCCATGTTGTATTATTGAGGGTTATCAAGCTTAATCCCTTAATTGTCTGTATTTTATTGTAGTTTCGTATCTACTTAATGGCTGCATTAAGCGGCTTTAAATCTAATTATTATGAAAACAAAGTATTTAATACTTACCTGTCTGCTTGTTGGATTAGCTCTGACTTTCGATTCATGTAAGAAAAAAGGATGTACAGATCCGACGGCTAACAACTACAACGAGAAGGCTAAAAAAGATGATGGATCTTGTACATATGATCCACCAACCAATAACAATCAGAATTTCACAAACTATTGCACATATACTGCTGATGGAACTCCGGCAACGTCTTCAAGTTTCTACCTTTCCAGTTTTTCAGGAATTGAGATGTGTCAGTCATATGTAGGTTCAGTTGGAACTTTCCCTAACATGACAATAAAATTTGCTCAATCGGTAGCCGTAGGATCGTATACCAATGATGGGCAATTCGGTAACAACCACGGTTTCAGTTATCAGTCGACATCGGCGAGTACAGATCAGTATTTCGGAGATGGTAGTACCGGAACAATTACTATTACAAATCATGATTTGACGAATACAATTATAGAAGGAACATTTAGTGGTACCATTTATAATTCATCGGGAGGTTCAATTGTGATTACGAATGGGGCATTCGGGTACGACTACTAGTCACTAACAGTTTTTTAAAAAGGTCAGAACTTACATTCTGACCTTTTTTGTTGGACAGACACTTCAATTTTGCTTGAGTTTAAAGATGAAGAAATGAAAAAGCGAGACCAAAATTGGCTAAGCTTCTTTTATGATTTTGTCCGAAAATGACTCGCCGAAAGGTGAGCCCTGCCTCAGACATACTAACCAAATCAATAAGAATTTTAAAACTGAATCTTCCAGGCACCGCGGAAATCTCCAAGCTGATAGTTTCTTGCCAGATCATCGGGATAACGTTCCTTTATTATCTCTAAAGTACTTTCCTCTATATCGTCTGTGCTACCATGACACTTCAAACAAGTTGGCATTCCTAATCGGATACTTTTATAATAAGTTACATTTTCTCCACCCATAACAAGCGTATCACTTGATCTTGAATTCATCATGCCCGCCAAGATACCCACTTCAGATTCGGATGCCATATTCCCGGGATTTCTTGGCTGTGTAGTAATTCGAGAAATTGTCACCCCGTATAAATTTGAGAGTGAATCCATTAATCCTGAAGCGTTGAGATTGCAAAAATCAATCGCAACAGTGGGTCCACCAGCGTTTAATTCTCTCGACACATTACGCAATAATACCTGCTGTGAAATAATTGATAGTGAATCACCTATATGTTGATAATTGTATTCCGCCTTCATGTCATCATTAATATTCTTCGTGTCCTCACAAGAAATGATTACTAACGAAATTAAAATGAACAAGGTAAATCCTAATCTGCCATTTGTTATTGTCATGGTACAAAAGATATAATAAAACAGGTTTCTAGGCTCTGGACCCGTTAACCAAAATACAAGAAAAATAACCATTTCAACGTATTAGAAACTTAAGGTCAGAGGAATTGTTTTGACCTTTTTTGTTTATAGCCATATTAAGACCCTGGAATAAAAGATGAAAAATTCCCTTACTTTTAATAGAATCTAAATTCAAAAACAATGGCAACTTACGAATGTAAAAAATGCGGAATGGCAGTAAATGCTACATGTGCTAAATGTGGTGCGCCACTGGCAGATGACAGTATCGTAACGGACGATAACAGAACTGTCCAGATATCAAAATGCCCAAACGGACACGGGAAGATCAAATCACCGATGTGTTGCGGTGAGGATATGAGTTGTAGTATCGATTAAATAAACATCCAACTCTTTCCTTATTGATTTCGTTCTTTAGCTAACTGCTAACCAAAAACTTATGAAATCAATTTTACTCGTTACGGGCTTGCTTTTTGCATCGTTCTCGTTCAGTCAGAACTACAACCAATACTTCGATGGTGCTGACACTTCACTTTCTAACTCGGTTTTGATTCAAATAGATACGAGCAATGCAAACAACATCTGGCAAATCGGACCACCCCAAAAATCGATTTTTAATTCAGCGAGTACACTTCCAAATGTAATCGTTACAGATACTATAAACCACTATCCGGACTCTAATAGCTCCTCTTTTCAGTTTTGGGTAGATCCCTTTGTTTTTGGTTGGAGTATTGTTGCTATTCAATGGACGCAAAAGCTGGATATGGATGATTCTTTGGATTATGGGAATATTGAGTTTTCCCTGGATAATGGAGCTACGTGGCAAAGTGCATGGAACAATCCTTATGTCTACAACTTCTATGGTTACGACCAGGCCAATACAACATTCAATGGTCCGGATGAAGTCTTTACCGGAACGGACACGAACTGGAGGGATATCTGGCTCTGTTTTGACGGTTCCTTTATGCAATGGAATGATACATTGCATTGTCGGTTTACCTTTGTCTCCGATTCAAATACCACCAACCACGAAGGATGGATGATTGACAATTTCATGATTCATCCAACATGGATCCATACCGTTGAAGAAATTGAGCAGGATGAGTACATCCGACTTTCACCGAATCCTTCCACCGGAAAGGTTGTAATAAATACGAAGAAGCAAAATGAGTTTCACATCATTGAAGAAATTAAGGTGTTGGATTTGAATGGTCGAATTGTGAAAGAATTCGGTGTGCATCCGACCAAGACTTTTATCGACATCAGCGATCTGGAGGACGGTGAATACATTTTGAAGATCAAGACCAATCTACAATCGGATACTAAAAAAATTGTATTGAAGCGCTAATTCCATGACTTATCGACTGGCTCTGTTTGGCTTGACTATTATTGTCTTTACCTTATTTTCATTTGATAATATAGAGTTGACGCCATACACGTTCCCGGAATTGAACCACTTTCCGGAAATACCGACCGACGAGGATAATCCTACCACGGTAGAAGGTGTAAATCTGGGTAGAAAACTATTTTATGACCCCATCTTAAGTGAGGATAAATCAATCAGTTGTGCATCTTGTCATCGACAGGAGAGTGCATTCGCTGATCAGGGACAGGTATTCAGCAAAGGAGTACATGATAGTGTCACACGCAGAAATGCCCTGCCGCTATTCAACTTGATCTGGAGTAAGGAGTTCTTTTGGGATGGTCGGGCAGGTTCACTGGAAGAACAAGTCTTCATGCCGGTTAGAGCTCATAATGAGATGAATCTCGATTGGCATACCGCCGTTCATCGGATAATCAACGATCCTGAGTATTTAACGCAATTCTACCTGGTTTTTGGGACAAATCAAATTGACAGTAGCCACGTTGCAAAAGTCATTGCACAATTTGAGCGAACGCTGCTCTCTTATAATTCAAAATTTGACCGCGTGCTTCGAGGTGAAGATTATTTTACCCACAAGGAATATCGAGGTTATATTCTGGTTAACGATCAAACTAAAGGAGATTGTATTCATTGTCACATTACGGACGGTAGTGCACTCGGGACGATCGGAACGTTTAGTAATAATGGTCTCGATGAAATCGATAACCCGTTGAATTATCCTGATCCAGGACGCGGAGTCATTACCGGTCTTACGGAGGATAACGGGAAGTTCAGAATTCCAACCTTAAGAAATCTTGCATTCACGGCTCCGTATATGCACGACGGTCGTTTCTCTACACTTGAAGAAGTTCTTGAATTCTACAACTCAGGAGTTAAACAGAGTGTCAACATTGATCCGAAAATGACGCATGCCCGAGAAGGAGGAGTTGATCTTTCACCTGAAGAAATAGATACAATCATTGCCTTTCTCCATACCTTAAATGACTCGATATTTATTAGAAATCCCTCACATTCGAATCCCAGATAGTTATTCGGTTTATCACGCTTTAATTCTCAATGTATTGACTCGAAACAGGCTCGATCACAGATATTGAACAGATGCTAAATTGAAGCCCGATTGACCCGGTTTCATTGCTGAAGAGAATAAATACGTTACTTTTGATTTCATTATAACATAAGAATGATAGTAGAGAATTTTATTGAGAGTTGTACCCAGTACAAGGATTTCCAAATATGGGAAGTGAATGACATGATGGACTTTCTTTCAGGAAATCAAGTGATGGAAGAAATATTAAAGGCAGACCACAAGATGACTGTATCTGAATTTCAAAATCGAAGAAATGAGATAGAACTGTCAGACATGGAATTGATGAAAAGCATGTTGGACCAGGTTGGTGACAAACATTTTTTCATTTTCACGCTAAATGATCCGAATCACCTCGAATTGATTCATCTTCAAAATACCGGTGTTATGAACTACGGAATTGATATCAATGAAATTGATCCGGAAAAGGTGTATATCATGATAATGGATAAGGCAACTCAATATAATTAAGCCTTGGAGGAATTTCTAAATAACGAATATGTTCATTTAGGGTTAAGCCTCATATTTATTTCTTGGGGACTTTGGAGTCTCAAAAGAAATAAGGATATAGCACATCAAAAAAATAGCAGCAAGACCTTTAAAACAATGGATAAAGGCTATTCCTATGCGATGATTGTACTTGGTGTGATTTTTTGTATCTGGACGCTTTACAATATTGTTTTCACTGTTCGGTGAGAAAACAGAAAGGTTGTGACTAAGCCCCAACTTTTGTCATTACAGGTGGTTTCCCTAGATGATACAATAGCTTTGCATGTTCAGCCAATGCTTTAGTAAAGGTTTGATAACTATAATATGGTAATCCATATTCAAACGCTGTTTCCTTCACTATTCTTGAAATATGCTTATAATGAACATGGCAGATAGTGGGGAACAAGTGATGCTCGATCTGATAATTCAATCCACCCACGTACCAGCTGAAAATCTTCGATCTTGGAGCGAAATTCGCGGTATTTAATAACTGGCTAGCCGCCCAATCATTTGCTATCACTCCCGTCTCCGGGTGTGGTGCATTAAAATCAGAAGATGGAATAACATGCGCCGGTTGAAAAATACAAGCCAGTGTTAATCCTGCAACAAAATGCATCATGATAAAGAATAGTACTGTCAACCACCATGCAACCGGGCTGAAGATTATTGGCAGAACTAAAAATACAGCTATATATGCGACCTTAAAAATAATGAGCTTACTTAACATTCCACTTTCAGATTTGCCCTGAGATTTTAATAATCCTAGTTTCCTGTATCTGGAAAACTGCTTGAAATCCTTGGAAAATACCCACATGATTGTCATCATACCATATAAAAACCACGCATATAAAAACTGAAAGCGATGGCCTTTCAGGTGCTGCTGTTCCGGTGAAAAACGCATTAGTAGACCTGAATCTATGTCTTCATCCATTCCAGATACATTCGTATAGGTATGATGTAACATATTGTGCTGAACTCTCCAGTTAACATCACTTCCGCCAACAATATTCATCAGGTTACCCAGAAGCATATTAATGGTTTGATTTTTTGAATAAGCTCCATGATTAGCATCGTGCATAACGGACAGGCCTATTCCCGCCATTCCGAAGCCCATTACAACCCAAATGAAAGCAGTCATCCAGGTATTACTCACCATTGTTAACATCAGTGTAAACGGAACGAGGTACAATGCGATCATGAAAATTGTTTTCAAAATCATATTGGTGTTGGCGTGCTTGGATATTCCCTTTTCCTTGAAATAGCTATTGACGCGACTCTGGAGAACTCGATGAAAGTCCGTTTTATTCTCCCTGTTATATTTTATTTGGTTTAGCATAAGTTCTAATGTCCTTGTTGACAAACAACAAGATAGTTATTAATAATATCGTGAAGTGTTTGGGAAGTTGATACACAAAGATACGACTAAAATGAATGGAAAACGCACTTTTTAACTAATATTATACTAACTATGGCATGTGTCTTTTTCGTATTTTAGCTACTCACGGTAAACTACTACACATGAATCGATCGATCTCTACATCCATCTTTTTGATACTTTGTGTCACGTTAACATTTGGTTTTTCTTTTGGACAAACAACCATAGGAGGCCTCATCAATACCGTTGCTTCACCGGTTACTACTATTAACAGCGGAACAAGCGTTGATGTGCAATCTACAGTTGGATTCAATGCAAATGACACCGTACTTATCATTCAAATGAAGGGTGCAACAATCGATGAGACGAACACGGCAGCTTTTGGCGATATAACAAGTATAGGAAACGCCGGTAATTATGAACTTGCTATTATTTGCAGTGTAAATGGTCAAACTGTGACTTTTCAGTCCTCATTATCGAATTCGTATGATGCGAATGGTTCCGTTCAGCTGATTAGAGTAGATACCTATAATGATGTTGTTGTAAACAACCAACTGTTTGCTCCGGCATGGAATGCTTCTCCTGGTACTGGTGGCGTTTTGATCGTAGTGGCATCCGGTAGTATTACACTCAATCAGGATATTGTCATGTTTGGAACTGGATTCAGAGGTGGTTGGGCTCAGGAAAATTACAGCGCATGCAGCTGTGGATGCTCACCAAGTGACCCTCAGTATCCCGACTATTTCTACCCGAGTGGGTCTTGCAGGGCTGCTGGAAAAGGTGAAGGGATCACAGATTCTATCGCTGGTAAAGAGTTCGGTATGGGAAATCTCGCCAACGGTGGAGGCGGTGGAAATGATCACAACGCTGGTGGAGGCGGTGGCTCAAATTACGGAGTAGGTGGTGTCGGTGGAACGGCATCTCCGGCAAACTGTTTCTTTGGAGACTATTGCAGAGGATATTACCCGGGAGAAGGTGGATCGGATCTTTCTTCTTATTACACAGGAAGTAATAAGCTGTTCCTTGGCGGTGGCGGTGGTGCAGGACATGCGAACAACTTACCCGGAACTGATGGTCGTGCAGGTGGAGGTATTATAATCTTAATCGCCGATGTATTGAACAGTAATGGGAATTTTATAGATGCATCCGGACTTAATGTGACCGCATATAATGATGGTGATGGTCATGGTGGTGGTGGTGCCGGAGGCACTATTGTTCTCGACGTTAACACCATTAACGGATCGCTTAATCTTGATGTCAGTGGTGGACAAGGTGGCAATGTTGACTCCTTTAGTGCTACGAACTGCAAAGGTCCTGGAGGAGGCGGTGGCGGTGGTGTCATTCTTACTTCTAACACGCTTCCAGGAGCTGTCACTACTAATCTTTCTGGTGGAAATTCAGGTGTTCAGACCGGAACGAACTGCACAGGTCAAACGAATGGCGCATTAGCGGGGGCTAACGGTGCCGTTATTAATGGAATTTCAATTAGCATTGGCGGATCATCCGGTCCTACAACGGTTGATACACAAGTGGCTTGTGAGACGTATACCTGGATCGACGGAAATACATATACAAGCTCAAATAATACGGCGAATCACACGCTGACTAGTTCGCAAGGGTGCGATAGTATTATCCAATTAGATCTTACTATTCTGAATAACGCAACATCCACAGATGTCGTGGTTACCTGTGGATCCTATACCTGGATCGACGGTAATACCTATACTTCGAGTACAAACACACCAACACACACGTATATTGGTGGTGCTGCGAATGGCTGTGATTCGATCGTGACACTGGATTTAACCATTACGAGTTACGCAACCGGAACAGATGTTCAATCAGCATGTGATTCTTACACCTGGATTGATGGGAATACCTACTCCTCTTCTACGAATACACCTACATATACGTACGTAGGCGGTGCGGCGAATGGCTGTGATTCCATTGTCACACTTGATCTGACGATCAATAATTCAACCAGCGGAACAGATGTCGTATCTGCTTGTGGTAGCTATACATGGATAGATGGGAACACCTATTCGTCCAGTACGAATACTCCAACATATACGTATACTGGAGGTGCAACCAATGGTTGTGACTCTACGGTTACTTTGAACCTGACCATAACAAGCTTCGCCAGCGGAACTGATGTACAAACGGCTTGTGATTCATATACCTGGATCGATGGGAACACCTATTCCTCCTCGACAAATACACCCACCTACACATATGTCGGAGGAGCGGCGAACGGTTGTGACTCCGTCGTTACATTGGATTTGACCATTAATTCATCTTCCACCGGAACAGATAACCAGACTGCATGCGATACATACACCTGGATCGATGGAAATACGTATATATCCAGCACGAACACACCTACCTGGACATTAACCAACTCAACGGGTTGTGACTCGGTGGTGACGCTGAACTTAACCATTAACAATTCAAATGCCGGTACAGATGTGGTTACGGCATGTGCTAGCTATACCTGGATTGATGGAAACACCTATACTTCCAGTACCAGTACACCAACGTGGACATTGACCAATTCGACAGGATGTGATTCCGTAATTACGTTGAATTTGACCATTAACCCAATGCCGGTAGTTGTGGTTTCTCAAAATGATACTTTGCTCACAGCGATTCAAGCGGGTGCAAACTATCAATGGCTCGATTGTGACAATGCTTATGCACCGATTCCCGGAGAAACGGGTCAGGGATTCCAACCATCAGTTAATGGTACTTACGCTGTCGAAGTCACATTGAATGGATGTGTAGACACTTCATCGTGTTATCTGGTTGATAATATCGGTCTATCTGATCTTTACAAAGACATCCTGAGCATCCACCCTAATCCTGCAAGTGAGTATCTGCTCATCGATGGTTTAGAACAAGTAATTGGATATCGACAGATGAAGATCACAACAGCCGATGGCAAACTCGTATTTGAAAGTGATGACATCATTAAGTCACTTGATGTGTCAGAAATGCCAGCGGGAACTTATCTACTGAACATTCATCACACGAATGGAATAGAAACGATCCGATTCATCAAACAATAGGGGTGTCCCTACTCTTATTGTAAGGTTAAGCAATGTTTTTATTTACCATGGTAGATATATTTAATTTTTGTATCTTTACTGTATGAATAGCATGGAATGGACCGAAGAAAATTTATTGCATCCTCCGGCTTGTTAGCCTTAAGTCCCATAATTATGAATTTAAAAGACCTTCATAAACTCGTTGATCAGGAATTCACAGAACGGATGCCCGTGATGTTTGTTGGTCATGGAAATCCAATGAATGCCATCTCCGACAACTCCATCACGCAGGGCTGGCATGATGCAGCCTTATCACTCGAAAATGCGCCTAAAGCAGTGTTATGTATCTCTGCGCACTGGGAGACAAAAGGGACATATGTAACAGCCATGGAAACACCACGTACGATCCATGATTTTTACGGATTTCCTCAGGCTCTTTTTGATGTACAATATCCGGCTCCCGGATCTCCCGAATTAGCTAAATTCGTATCTGAAGAGGTTAAGTCAACAAGCGTATTACTCGATCACGAATGGGGTCTTGATCATGGCACCTGGAGTGTGCTTGTAAAGATGTTTCCTGAAGCTAAAATCCCTGTTTTTCAGCTAAGTCTGGATTATACTAAGGATGCACAGTATCACTACGATCTGGCGAAAGAACTCGCTTTTTTAAGAGACAAGGGCGTTTTAATTGTAGGTAGTGGTAATGTGGTTCACAATCTCCGCATGGCGAGATTTGATGAGAACCCGCCCGCATATGATTGGGCACTGGAATTCGACGCAACAGTTAAGTCATTAGTTGAAAATAGAGATCATAACGAACTCATCAATTATCAAAATTTAGGTTCTTCGGCCACTTTATCTATTCCAACTCCTGAGCATTATTTGCCGCTACTTTATACGCTAGCCTTGCAAGGTAACAAAGAGGTTGCTTCATTCTTTAATGAAGAGATGGCCTTTGGATCAGGCTCCATGCGCTCGATTATCATATCCTAGTACATAGTTAATCAGAGATAACTTGTTTGTTTCTTATCTTTACTAGAAATAAAAATTACACATGTCTAAGTATCTACTACTCCTTGTCGGACTAACATTTCTATCCGTACACAGCTATGCTCATCGATACGCAGTAGCACCTTGTACCGGTCAAACTCAAAATGAATTAATTCAGCAATTATTGAATACTGATGTTGAACTTCTTTCGATTACGAATGAACGGGGATACGTGATTGTAGAAGCTGAAGAAAGCGAAGTTCAAAGTTTTTGTTTCTATTCCCTCGTGCGAATACTCGATCACCATCTTTGCTATAACACCGACCGTCTAATGGTTAAGTTCTCCAATCCCGATGAAGACTTTATACAGAGTGAAAAACTTGTGCCGCATGCTATTATTCCTGATCTGTACTACACCACTTTGGAAGTGAAAAATGATGAGGAGCTCACGGCTTATCGCAGCATACTCATGGAGAATGTAAACGTTAAGTACGTTGGATATGATCAGGTATTTACGATGGATCTAAGTGTTAATGATCCGCTATACACGCGCCAGTGGGCGATAGAAAACACCGGGTCGCCACTTCAATATAACGGTACTCCGGGAGCTGACATGTCGGTGGACTCAGCCTGGACCATTACCACCGGTGATCCCAATATTAAGATTGCGGTCCTGGATAGTGGTGTAGACACTTTACACGAAGATATGCTCAATAATTTATTAGCAGGCTTCGATGGATTTGCCGATTCTGTAAATGACACCCAAGGTTATCCAACTCCTAATTACAATTCCGATGGTCATGGTACTTGCTGTGCAGGAATCATAGCTGCTGAAGGAGATAACAATCTAGGAATTGCCGGCATTGCTTACGGGTCCAAAATAATTCCGGTTAGAATATTTTACTACTTCGATTACGGTGCTCCTGTGGGCATTCAAGCTACAACCACGACGGATGCCATGTTATCTGGTGCAGCTTATGCCTGGAGAACTGCAAACTGTGACATCATGAGTACCTCAGCAGGTTTGCCCCCGATATTTATTACAGCCTTGGGTATTGATACCGCCTTGATCAATTTGGAACTAACGGATGCATGGAATGAAGCGAGAAACTTCAAGGGCCTGGCAATGTTTTTCTCCTCTGGAAATGATGATATCAGCGGTGTACTTTGGCCGGCAAATCACCCAAAAACTATTGCCGTTGGGGCAAGTTCGATGTGTGATGAACGTAAAAGTAGTGTGTCGTGCGATGGAGAAGGATGGGGTAGTAATTTTGGTGAATCATTAGATGTGATCGCTCCGGGTGTTAAAATCTGTGCCACCGACATGACAGGTAGCAACGGCTACACAAGCAACAGCTATTTCTTTATTTTTAATGGAACCAGTGCCGCCTGTCCGAACGCAGCAGGTGTCGGAGCACTCGTTCTATCTGTGAATCCAAATCTTACCGGAGAGCAGGTTAGAACTGTTATCAATCAAACCGCAGATCGCGTTCCAGGATATACTTATGATAGTATTAATCCTTCTTATTGGTCATGGAATAATGCTGTCGGTTATGGAAGAGTCAATGCTTACCAGGCCGTTAAGGCAGCACAACAAATTACTGGCTTTGATGAAATCACAAATGGAGAATTCATCGTTTATCCCAATCCGACAAGCGATTTTATTGCCATTAATCCACAAGCATATACCGGTAATTGGAGTATCGAAATCGTTGATCTGAACGGTAAGATACTCCTCTCCCGATCCTTCCATGGAAGCTATATTCAAAAGGTAGAACTGAAAAGTTCCAATGGTATTTATTTGATGAGCCTGAAATCCGATAACGGCTCATTTGTCTATCGAATTATCAAGCAATAAAAAAGCCTGCGTTTGCAGGCTTTATACTCAGTCTTTCTTGACGTATTCATCATAAGGTTTCATTTCGGGCTCCTTGATCTCAAGTTTGGTTAACATTGCCTTGTATTTTTTGAGCGTACCGCCACGGATTTCATCCATTCGTGCAAATGCGTCTGCCAACTCCTTTTCCATTAAGGCTACGTTATCCATTTGTGAAGCAGTAGGAGGGTCATAGTTACCAGCTATAGTACCATATATCTCTCCCAGGTCTTCACGTAATTGATTCTCTGCTCTGCCCACGTAGTTATCACCCGAAGTGATTACCAGATCCTTTTTCAATAATGTCAACTCATCGGACAGCTTGGCGCCCATCTTTTTTAGCTTACTGTCTTCTGAAAGCGCTGTATTGGCAGCATCGATCCATGTGTCAATTTCGTATACCAGATATGCAAGGGACTCGTTCATGTCGTACAGCTTCTTAGTAATTGCTTCCTGCTTCTTTCTCTCTTCGATAGTGAGAACAGAGTTTTCAGGATAAGCTACATCAATGACATGTTCAAAGACGTCTTTGCCTTTCTGAATAACAATTTTATATTTTCCTGCACTAACGCGAGGAGATACCATGCCTCCCTGAGCAAATGTTTTTCCCGAAGCCAATACCGGTGCCGTAGAATTGTAACTCCAATAAACAAAGTTTAATCCCTTGTGTTTTCCTGGTGATAAGGATGCAACAAAATTATCTTCCATATCCACCACCTTCATCGACATCTTACCAAAGGTGTGACGTTTAGGCAAGAAGTAAACAATCCGTGCTCCAGTAGAAGGATTTGCACCAACAAATTGTACTTCTGAGCTTGTTCCTCCAAAAGTGCTTTCTTCATTCATATGAAATACGGGAGTCTCCATAAAGAATAGCTTCGATTGAACTGCTTCATCCGTCAATTGTCTTAATGGAGATACGTCATCGAGAATAATTATACCTCTGCCGTGTGTCCCCATAATTAGATCGCTCGTCCCTTCATGCATCTCCAGATAGTGAATAGCAGTGGCAGGCATATTATTATCAAATTTTAACCACTTCTTTCCTCCGTTGATTGTAATGTACAGACCAAATTCAGTTCCCAAATAAAGGAGATTCGGATTTTTTAAATCCTCCTGAAAAGATCTTGCAAAACCATAGATATCGTCCGTTACAATTGAAGTCCAGGTTTGACCAAAATCAGTCGTTTTATAGCAATATGCGTTCTTATCATTCTTTGTATGACCATCAAACACAGCGTAAGCAGTGCCCTTATTAAACACACTGGCTTCAATGTGATAACACCAGGTGTTAAGTGGCAATCCTGCTGAAATAATTCCCTTCGTTACATTCGTCCAATTCTTTCCACCGTCCTTTGTCACCTGAACATTTCCGTCATCCGTACCAACCCATATTACCTGCTCATCAAGCGATGATTCAGCTATCGTGAAAATGGTACAGTGATTTTCTGCTCCTGAATTATCTTTGGATAGTCCTCCTGACTCCGCTTGATTTTGCTTTGACTTATCATTTGTGGTAAGGTCCGGTGAAATCTTTCTCCAGGTATCTCCCCTATCATCTGATACGTGCACGAACTGACTTCCGACATATAAACGATCCGGATTACTCGGGCTCGTCGTTATCGGTGCGTTCCAGTTATAGCGTAATTTTGGGTCTCCTTCCGCTTTAAATGGGGTAATCGTTTTGGTCTGACGTAATTTGTGATCATATCTCCATATTGCCTCTGCACCCTGCATTTCAGAATACATGATATGTGGTTCTGTTGGATGCGGGTATACTCTGAATCCGTCACCAACACCAATTACTTCCCAGTCGCGTGATTCTATACCTCCGGGACTTCTGGACGGACCAAACCACGATCCATTATCCTGCAATCCTCCATAAATATTATACGGTGTTTGATTGTCCACGGAAACGTGATAGAACTGTGAGATCGGAAGATTTTCAATGATCTCCATCGTAATTCCCTTGTTCAATGAGCGGTATAATCCTCCGTCGGTCGCCACGAACATCTTGTCATTGTCATTGATATCGAACCAAATGTCGTGAATATCAGGGTGCATCGATCCGAGACTTTTAAAGGTGGTTCCTCCGTCTCTACTTATCGATCCAAACAATCCAGCCTTTACAACAATTTCCGGATCTTTCGGGTCAACAACAATTCTCGAGAAATAGAATGGTCTAACGATTAATCCGAAATCTTTATTGGTATGTCGCCAGGTTGCGCCGCCATCATCTGAACGATACATTCCACTTTTCCTTTCGTCTTCCGATTCAACAACCGAGTACAGAATAGATGAATTGGACGGAGCAATAGCAATTGCAATCCTCCCTAACTTACCTTCCGGGAATCCATTGTGAATCTTTTTCCAGTTCTTCCCTCCATCGGTAGACTTATACAATGCACTGTGTTCGCCTCCTGAGCTAAATGACCATGCCGTACGTCGGTGTTCCCAAAAGGATGCGTACAAGGTATTCGGGTCATTCGGGTCCATGATAAGATCAGAACATCCTGTCGATTCATTGACATAGAACAACTGCTCCCATGTTTCTCCGCCATCAGAAGTTTTATATACCCCTCGTTCTTTGCTATCACCCCACAGGGCACCTTGTGCACCTACATATACTTCATTCGAATTATTCGGATTGATTTCGATCGAGCTGATCCGGTCTGAATTCGCCAGACCCATTTTTTTCCAGTTCTTCCCCCCATCCGTAGATTTATAAATTCCATCTCCAACTGAAGTACTGTTTCTTGTCCAAATTTCACCTGTTCCAACCCAGATCGTTTTGTCTGGATCATTCGGATCAACTGCAACATTTCCGATCGACTGACAGTGATCATCAAATATCGAATTGAACATTACGCCACCGTCATTGGATTTCCAAACACCTCCACCTGCCGTTCCAATGTAGATTACATTTTTATCGCTTGGGTGTCCTTCAATATCAGAAACCCGACCGCTCATCAAAGCGGGGCCAATATGTCTTGCACGAATCCCTCCGAAAAGATCGTTACCGTCAAGTTCATCAATACTTTGTCCATATACAGCAGCTGCACACAGCGCTATACATGCCGTTAAAAGTGTTTTCATTCTTGTAGTGTATAAGATTACTCTTGTTTTTCTTCCGCTTCTTCTGTCTCTTCGGATTCTTCCCCACCAGGGAACTTGAACAGGTCATCACTAACTTCAGGGTTTAGTTCAATGCTGTCAAACTCAATTGTCTGACCAGGTCCTTCTTCAGAACGCATGGTGACCGAGAATGGAAAATATAAGCCATCCACTTCCTGATAATCGCTTAACTCTGTAATGGCCATCTGACCCATCATTTGTCCGGAGGTTATTTCAGCCTCCACACGAATCGGAACAAAATTTTCAGCGTCAAAATAATAGAACTCCGTGTTTTCGGTTTCTTCACCATCAACCATCGTTGGGTTCATCGTGATTTTTACTTTATAACATTCAACACCATCGATGTCTTCAGTTCCCATTAATTCAACCTCATATCCCAAATCTTTATAGTTGAGAAAAGGATTCGGGTAGCTTCCTAGGTTGCGTTTCTTGTTTTCAGTTGCTTCTGCAGCTGCTTTCTCAGGTCGCATATTCATGAAATTCGTACTCCAAAGCACCTCACCGTCAAATGCACCTTGAGCCAATTCCATCCCCTGAAAAGTGATCTTCGTAATTGCCCGATCATCTTTCATTTCATAAACTTCAATAGGGATGATCATACCCTGCTGGTCTAATTCTGCGGACATCTTATGCCCTTCCAGTTTACTCCATGCTTTTCTGCCGCCGGTGTTCTCGAAATAGTTGTCCAGGATTTCATCTACTGTTATGTCTTGTGCAAAGCTGAATAGGGATGCTCCCACTATTGCAGCTGAAAGAAATATCTTTTTCATAATTTATAATTTTAATTCATCCAAGATATTCAATTAACAGCCACAAAGGGTGAAGGAATATATAAACGGATACAAATCACTGATAAGTAGTAAAATGAAGCGATGAAATAAAAAAGCCTGCAATGATGCAGGCTTTAATTTCTATTGATTTCGGCTTATAAACCGAATGCTTCTTTTATTTTATCGACGTAATCAAGTTTTTCCCAAGTGAACAATTCTACTTCTCTTGTTTCAACTCTTCCATCTGGGGCTTTGAATGTTTTAGTCACTATTTCATTCTTTCTTCCCATATGTCCATATGCTGCCGTTTCCGAATACATTGGGTTACGAAGTTTTAAACGCTGCTCAATAAAGTAAGGTCGCATATCGAAAATTTCTGTGATCTTTTTAGCGATCTCACCATCTGTCATGTCAACCTTAGAGCTACCGTAGGTCTCAACAAATAATCCACATGGCTGTGCGACACCAATCGCATAGGAAACCTGTACGAGTACCTCATCACACAATCCTGCTGCAACCATATTTTTAGCGATGTGACGTGTTGCATATGCAGCAGATCTGTCAACCTTTGAAGGATCTTTCCCGGAAAATGCTCCTCCTCCGTGTGCTCCTTTTCCTCCGTATGTATCAACAATGATTTTTCTTCCGGTCAACCCTGTATCTCCATGGGGACCACCGATCACAAATATTCCTGTTGGATTAATGTGATACTGGATGTCATCAGTAAATAATTTCTGAATTTCCTCAGAACATTTCTCTTTTACTCGTGGTATAACGATATTAATAATATCAGATTTAATTCTTGCAAGCATGTTCTCTTCTGAATCGAAGTCATCGTGTTGTGTAGAAACAACAATGGTGTCAATTCGTTGTGGAACGTTGTTGTCAGAATATTCGATCGTTACCTGAGATTTAGCATCGGGTCTCAGATAAGGAATTAGATCAGACTCATTGTTTCTGATCTGAGACATTTCCTGAAGAATTTTATGAGCGAGGTCCAATGCCAATGGCATGTAACTTTCCGTCTCTTTCGTTGCATAACCGAACATCATTCCCTGATCACCTGCTCCCTGGTCCTCTGGATTCGAACGCTCAACTCCTTGATTAATATCTGCTGATTGTTCGTGGATTGCAGAGAGAATCCCGCAAGAATTGGCATCGAACATATATTCCGATTTTGTATAACCAATTTTCTTAATAGTCTCGCGTGCGATCTGTTGAACATCTAAATATGTGTTTGTTTTCACCTCTCCGGCAAGAACAACCTGTCCAGTAGTAACCAATGTTTCACACGCAACTTTTGACTCAGGGTCAAACGCCATAAAATGATCGATCAATGCATCTGAAATTTGATCTGAAACTTTATCCGGGTGTCCTTCTGAAACCGACTCTGATGTAAACAAATATGACATAGTAAACGCTTTTAAAATCGAAGAACGAAAGTAGTAAATTAATCGGAATTCTATTAGCACTAAAAAAAGAAAAGCGGCCATATGACCGCTCTTTCTTTATTTCTGTTTTTTCATACCGCCAGGTTGACAACAGGCAGGAAGCTTTTTCACTGCTTCCGGAACTGCCTTTACTTCGTCGGCATCGTATCCAAGCTCAGATAAAATTGTTTTAATCTCATCCAGGGTAATCTTTTTTGTTGAATACTTAACTGTCAGATTTTTAGATGGAACATCAAGTTCTGCGAACTTAACTCCCTTTGTATAATTCAGTTTTTCCTCGATGCGCTTTTTGCAACTTCCGCATTCAGAGGATGTCTTAATTACACTTGTTTTTACTTCCTGTCCAATGGAGAAAGTAAAAAATCCCACAACCATCATTATTGATAATACAAATTTCATTTTTTCTAATTTTTAAGTTAATAATACAATAAGTGTTCCTTTTTTATTCTTCGTTTTCTTTACGCTTGATAACAAAACGTACTCCAGCGTAAATATTTGTTCCATATATCGGAGCCCAAATTCTGGTTCCATTGAATGTGCTGCTAAAAGGGTTCTCCGCATCTATGATCGGATTCTTTTGCGTATAATTCAATATGTTCTCTCCCCCAAGATAGAAATCCCACCGGTGATACGTGTGAGTTACCTGCGCATTTAACAAGGGATAAACCTCACTTTTGTTAACTGTTGTCAGCTCACCGCCCGGCAACTCAACAACGGGTAATCGTGACTCACCGAAAACCGAACAAGTGAGGTCATATTCCCATCTCTTGTTTCTCGATTTATATGCAATATTCCCAAACCCACGATGCGTTGGTACCATGACCTTTTGCTGCATTTTACCACCAAACTCCGCTTTTACATCCAGATATTTGTAGGCAAAACGCAAGTCAAGGGTTTTGTGGGGTGAATACGCGACTTCCACCTGCACACTGTTCGAGTAAGATGCAGAATTGAGATTCGTAAATACAATCGAACTCATGTCGGCATCCCTATCCACAACCAACTGGTTCTCGAAGGCCGTATGATAATAATCCGCGGTAATGCTACCCTTTTTATTGAAAAGCTCGAATTCATGCATGATACTTCCACCAACATTCCAGCTGACCTCGGGTATAATCGTGTCAGGAGCAATCCATTGTCGCGAAGTTGCCATCAAGGAAATATTATCCACCATATAATTGGGCACACGCCAACCTTTACCAGCAGTTGCCCGAAGATCAGTGTTTTCCGTAAGAATGTACTTCATATGAACCCGTGGCGCATAGTTAAAGCCGAAGAGGTTATGATAATCTCCTCTGATCCCGAGGACTGCGGACAACCGCATTCCGGTATAGGTATATTCAAAGAACGAGCCCGGTACAATTTCTACCCGGTCATTCTCTAAACTATCCATCTGTTGGGTGATATCCAAATACACATTACTCAAACCAAGCTTATACTTATGATTCGTGTTTCCAAAGATTCCTTCGTGCATGGCATTAATATACCCACGCTTTTCTTCACCTTTAAACTCACGAATTCCGAACAGGGCATCGAGACTCTGGTATTTGAAATTATACACAACACCAATTGACTTGGCAGGGTGTTTCAGAAAGAATCCCGTTTTTGCAAACAGATTAATGTGTTTCGAATCTATTCTAACATCATAAAAGCCATTCGGATCATTACGTTTCGAAGAAATTTGCCCTCCTTCTTTTTCTTCTAAATAAGCATTTACACCGAACTGGGCTTCCATGTGTTTGCCTTGAAAATGATATCGGTTTAACACAGCAGCATTATTGCTATTGGGCATATCTCTGAATCCATCATTGTTGTAATCCATCTCGATCGGGTGCCATGAGCCATGTGCAAGCCACGTTGACGACCATTTTTCATTCAGGTTAAACGAAGTATTGACGTTTAACTCTGATCGACCCATTGCATTAACATAACTATTGAGATAGAAGGCCTCTTCGTTGTGCGGTTTCTTGATCTCCAGATTTATTAGACCCGCCATCGATTCATAGCCATTTACCACATTTCCGGTTCCTTTCGTGATCTGGATAGATTCGATCCAGGTTCCTGGCAGAGAGGTTAATCCATAAGACGATTCAAGGCCTCGGAGAAATGGAATGTTCTCGAACTGGATTTGCGCATAGACTCCATCAAGACCCATCATTTGAATTTGCTTTGCACCAGACACAGCATCCGTGAAATTAACATCAACCGACGCATTCGTCTCAAAAGATTCTGACAGATTACAACAAGCTGCTTTTCGCAGCTCACCAGAGGAAATTTCCTCCACATGAAGTGTCTTCAAACGACTGATCGTATGTGTTCCTTTTTTAAAAGAAACGACTACTTCCGGTAACAATTGATCAGAATACAAAACCACTTCGAAGGAGATAAAACGGTCTTTTTTATCAACCACAACCGTATCCGGATAGTATCCCATAGCATAAAATACCATAGTATCGGGTAGTTCTTTAGGTAATACCAATTCGAATTTCCCATCTTCGTCGGTAACCGCTCCGGTCTTAGCCTGAAGTAGTTTTACTTTTGCTCCGTAAAGTGGTGATTTGTTCTTTTTATCGGATCCATAAATGACCCCTTTTACCTGGGCGTTCAACGTGCCAAAGAACAAGACACTGAACACCACTAACATTATATTTTTCATCATTAATTATTTAAGTGAATACTCTGTATGAATTCACCTAAGTCATCAAATGATGTATACCTGTAAATTGGATTGTCGTTGACTGTTTGTGGGTGGTGGTGGAGCTGTGTAGTCCACATTGTACCACATTCTGTTGATGATTAACGACGGTTCTACCCAGGCCATTTCTACCGGAACAATTCCGTCAACATAGAGAATATAAGGGTTGTAGCTTTCAAAAAAGTCCAGCTTGATCTGGAAGTAGCTTACTTCATCATCACAGCAGTTGTCTTTTTTCTCATCTTCATGACAACATTTTTCTTCTTGATGCTTATCGTTCTCCTCGCAATGATCATTGGTGTTGATAAGAAATGATACTTCTACCCCATCTTCCTTGCAAATGTGCTTGTATACGTCAACACCCACATTACCCGCAAAAAGTAATGCTATCATGCTGCCGATCAGAAATGAACGAAGAATCATCATACAACAAAAATAGATCAATTTAAGCGATTTTAAAAGCAAGAATCCCCTTTAAACTTGGATTCTTTACCTTATCTTTGTAAAAATTACAGGCACATGAAGATTCCAGTTACAGTTTATTCCGAGATGACGCCAAACCCTTCAACCATGAAATTTGTGGCGAACAAACATTTGATGGGCCCTGGTCATTCTGTTGAGTTTAACACAATGCAAGAGGCCGTTGGATATTCTCCATTAGCGGAGGAATTGTTCAAATTGCCATTCGTTGACGGGGTCTTTATTACTGTGAACTTCGTAACGATCACGAAAACCGAGAATCTATCCTGGGATTTTATCACGATGGAACTTCGTGAATTTATTAAAAATTGGATTGCAGAAGGAAAAGAAATCGTTATCAAGATGCCTTCCGCAAAAGAAATAGAAGAAAATCAACCCGAACAATTAAAGCGCGAATATGTCGCTTCAGAATATGACGATATGATCCGGGATCTTTTGGACGAGTACGTTGCTCCCGCTGTTGCCAATGATGGAGGCGCAATAGACTTTAGAGGATTTGAAGATGGAACGGTTACGGTACTGCTTAAAGGATCCTGCTCAGGATGCCCTTCCAGTACAGCCACATTAAAAGGTGGTATCGAAAGTTTACTAAAACAACATTTACCAGAAGTAAAGGAAGTTATTGCTGAGAATGAATAAGCATCTTTCTATTCTAATTATTGCTTCACTTTTTGCAACACCATTCTTGTTTTCATGCAAAAAGAAAGGGGAGAAAATGACCGTTATTAAAGACTGCACCGGAGTTTATCTGCGATCCAAGTCAGGTCAGGATTCATACGTATGTAACGATGCCATTCTTGATGCATATGCTACAGGAACAGAAATAAGGGTTCAGTTCGATGCCATAGACGAATGTTATGGTCTTTTAGAGCCTCCGGCATGTTCTGATGACCACACCTTTGTCGAAAAGATTGATGTTCTGGAAATCTATGATTAAAGCCAGCTAAACATGGCTTCAAGATCTTCTGGTTTTACCCATTTACCCATTTTTTCTTTGAGAATTTCTTTGAGTTCGTCCTCTGTGTAGACATCTTTTTTATTGTCATCGTACAATAATGTTTCCAAAGGAACTTCCATCACCTGAACCTCTTTTGCAAAGTAGATGATACTTCCGTCTTCCGTCGCTAATCCAAGAATGGCTCCCGGTAATCCCTGAAATCCTTCCGGACCAACTGATGGAACAATATCTGAAGCAAACCATGCATAAATTCTGGTAGAATCATTCATTTCCCACAAGGTCTTCCGACACATATGTCCACCCAGATTTCGCTTACTTTCCGTAATCTTCCACTGACGATTATCCATGGTGTCTTTGATATATGTTGGGTTACCCCATAGATCCATAGAAATAAATTTTTCCCGTGTATTCAGGTTTTGATAAACGGTATTCTGCTGGGTAAGAAACTTCAGAAATCCTTCTTCCGCCTCATCACTGGGAATAGGTCTGAAAACCGACATCGTGTCGTTAAACAACAACTCAAAGTTTTCAATTCGATATTTGTTTTCTTCAGTGATCATCTGCTTCATTCGCGGATTATCACCAAATCGCTTTTCAAGATTTGTCTTTCTTTCAAAGACAATTCTTCCAGTTGTTATCTGAGCCGCCAGTTGATTACTGAATAAGCCCAACACTGCTATGATAAGTATGTTCTTAATGTAAGCCATAGTTGTCCTCTTCTTTCGTTCTTCTGTTATTGAAGCGCATTGTTACCTTCAATAGGAAATATCTCGAGATAATCGTTGTTCGATAATCCGTTACGACGTTGGCATTGATTTCTCTTCTCGCATTAATATTCTGATTCAGTAGGTCATTACCTATTAGTGCCACTTCCAGATTTTGCGTTTTCAGGAATTTCTTACTCAACTGTGCATTGAGTACCAAAAACTCTGTGTCATAAAACCCTTCTCCGGGTTGATCATTAATCGTGTATGTCCCATCAAAGCCAACCGTAATTCCTTTCGGGAATCGCCACTTGATATTCGAACCATACGTTTGGATTGAATAGGGTGTCTCCGTTTTGTTCAGAGAGCTAACCGCGTTGTTGTACGAGTAGCTTGACTTCAAACCGATTTCCAATGAATCGCCAAATAAATTAAATCGAACATCCAATTTAGGTGTCAATGCATAATTTGTAGTTACGTTATCCTGATCCAAAAATTCAGCTGCGGAGATTTGCGTACGGATAACATTCACATTTCGTATATACGAAGCATTAATTCCCGGCTCCAGTACAATCATTCTTCCATTAAATGGCAATCCTGCACCACTGAAAAGGAATCCCATCATGTTGCCATCTACATTTACCGTCTTCGTCTGTGAACGACCGTATTCATCGTAATAGGTTTGAGTGCCGAATGCATTGTTGGTATAGGTCACATTAGACCCCGCGTAAACGTATCTACCCGAGATAGCTTTCCACGAGTTAAACATCAAGTTAAAATTATGCGTGTAATTTGGTTTTAGATCCGGGTTTCCAACCTGAATTCTATTCGGGTTTGAGTTATCAGGAACCGGTGCCAAAGCATTGATCGATGGTTGCGATGAGCTCGTACGATAATTAAAGTTAAAGCGCTTGCTCATGCTTGGTTTAAATGTATATCTGAATCTCGGCAGTACGTTAGTGATGTTCTGTTTGATCGTTGTATCGATAATAATGTTATAGTTTTCGATATCGATATTTCGTACATAAACTCCTGCGCTGATCGTATGGGTTCTGGTTTCATAAACTAATTCCGACCCCAAACGGTGCTGTTGCCTGGTATTTTCAAAGATGTTTGAAAATGTTGAGTCAAATAAAGTATAAGCTCCGGTTATGGTATCCGCATTAAATGTTTCCAGGTCCTGATTTCCAAACCCATATTCAAAGAGATATTCATTTTCAAGTTTAAACTTACTCGATAATGGTTCAACGTAACCTAAAGTGACATAATGGCTCGAATTAGCATTATTATTAATTTTCTGCTGGACCGTAGAATCCGTTGGAAGTGCCGTAGAATAAAATGTCGATCTGGAATCCAGAAAGCCATCTGTTTTATTATCGATCAGCGAGATGTCGTATCTCAATTCCATCTCTCTCTTCTTCTTTTTAAATTTCCTGTTGATACTAGCGTAACCACCAACCGTAATTCCTTCTGAATCATTATTATTCCGAACCGATGTGATCAATGTTGTGTCCCTATTTGAATCATAGAATTCCGACCCTTCATAATCTTCGGTTATCCCTTTATCTATTGTAAATGATGGTTTTATCCGGAATGTTGTCAATGAATCCAGTTTCGTTTCAAAGTTTAGGTTAATCCTATGTGACTGATTGGATGTATAGTTTCTCGTTGAGTCATCTGTAAAGTACGTGCTATCACTAAGAAAGTATTGTGATTCACTTGCCGAGTTAGCATCCAGTCGATCATCGTAATACGAATAGTTGAAGCCAACTTTTGTCTGCTTTTTCTTTCCGAATTTATCGCTGTAGTATACCCCTGCCTTTAATGTCTGAGGTACCCCGCTCGTGTTTGCATTCGCCTGTGGATTCCAACGGCTTCCACCTCCCCTTTCGTTTTCAAGACCAAACTTATTCATGTCTCCCCAGCCGAAATTTGAACGCGGTGTATTTGACGTCAGTGCAAAAACTGAAAGTTTTTGAGACCCATTGAATTTATTTAACAACAATTCTCCTTCGTAAAAAGCGTCATTTGGAAACTGGTTGTCTCCTCCGTCAACAGGCGTCTGAGCAAAATCTGACGCACCGGAAATTCTTCCGAAATAACCTTTCTTTGCATCATCCTTCAATTTAAGATCGAGGACCTTGATCTTTTCGTCATCACCTCCGATTCCTTCATCATTTTCCTTTTCATATACCTGAACCTGCTCAATGCCATCTGCTCCGAGATTCTTCGTTGCAATAGTCGGGTCTGATCCAAAGAATTCATCCCCGTCCACCAATACCTTACTTATCTCTTGTCCTTGAGATGTGATCTTACCATCCTGATCTACACTCAACCCAGGCAGCTTCTTAAGAAGATCTTCCACTACTGCACCTTCAGCCACTTGAAATGAATCGGCTACATAAATCAAAGTATCTCCCTTGTAATAGATTGGGTCTTTATATGCGTATATAACTACTTCTTCCAGCTCCTGAGATTTAGGAGGCATAACAATGCTTGGTATGGTAATGTCATAATTGTCCTTATGTCCAAACATATAGTATATCTTTTCATCATAGCTCGGATGCTCAATGATCAATGAAAAAGTATCTACCTCGAACCCTCGTAACGTAAACTTACCGTCCTTATCAGTTCTTGTAAATCCCAATAGAACGGAATCTTCTATCCTCACTCCCATAACCATTGCATTGTACAATGGTATGTTTCCCGTCGAATCAAATACAGTCCCCTTCACATTCATTTCCTGTCCATAGGAAACAAAACTCATTGTGAGTATCAATAGAAAGAAAATACGTTTAAATATCATTTCTAGTCAGTTTTATCCAAAGCAAGTATACGTTGTTGAAATATTCCTCTTTAATAGAATATGTCAAATGGTTGACGAATTAGATGAATGGAAGCAGGAATGGTTTAATCTGCTACTCTCCCAGCTGCGAAACCGATAAGAGCGCCTGGAATTCAAACCCGAGATCAGATCGTGTTGTCGTAAATTCAACATTTAAAGGTGTTCCGATCATTTCTACTTCCCGTTGAATGAGTTTGTTTACGAGGGGTGTAAAATACTGAACCGCCAACGAAGAGACATACCCATCTTTTGTATTAGGTCCTACTAATATAAAAGTCATGTGGCCATCTTTTACGTACCCTTGATAGGTTGTCTCAAATTCACCTTGTTGATTGAGCACATTCATTGCTCTTTCTTCGTCCAGATCATGCGGGTCGACAATTTTAAAAGCTTCTTTGTCCAGATTTTCCTGATAAGGAGACTCTCGCTCTTTCGTCACCACCGGCTTGCCCTGATCATAGTAACTTACTCGCTCTACGCAAACTGGTGTCGTGTCGTTAATGAATTTCTCAAAATATTCTTTTGTCACATATTTGAAGCCATCTTTATAGTAGTACAATTTTGACTGCAGAGTAGCTCCTTCTCCAACACTATAATTTTCCTCCATTTTCTTTATCTGCTTGTTATCGTCCATCCAAAAAAATACTTGTTCAGAGCCCCCTACTTCGTTCGTGTAATACAAGCTGCTTCCAATAAGCCACTCTGTAGTGTCAATAAACATCACATACGCCTCCGCATCTGTCTGCACTTTCGTTTCAGGACTTTCTGCTGTTTGATCGATCGTTTCTTCATCGGTTTCGGGTGTTTCTTCACAACCAGCAAATATCACCGATAGCAAACAAAATATCAGAATGGATACATATAATTTCATAGGCTTCATTTAAAATGAGAATACTTGCATGCACAAAAGTAACAAAGAAATATCACGCTTCTTGCTTTGTGATTCAATAAAGGTTCGCTATATTTGCCTTCGCATTTATTCATTAAATGAATTCATCGCGGGGTGGAGCAGTTGGTAGCTCGTCGGGCTCATAACCCGAAGGTCGTCAGTTCGAGTCTGGCCCCCGCTACTAGAAAAAAGGACATCAATATGATGTCCTTTTTCAATTGTAATTGTGACGACCCCCGAAGGTCACGGTTCGTCCCGATACAAAGAAAAGCCCCTCAATTATCAGAGGCTTTTTCGTTTGATAAACTTCTGCTAATTTTATTCCTGACATAAAAAAAATCATGTTTACAGTCATTTATACCTTCCGTGTAAAACCGGGAAAAGAAAAACAATTTAGCAGTGCTTGGTCTGAATTAACCTCACTGATATATCAGTATGAGGGCAGCCTTGGTTCACGACTGCATCTGGATTCAAATGGACTTTTTTTAGCTTACGCTCAATGGCCCACACGGTCAACCTGGGAAAATGCAGGTTCTAAACTACCATCGGAGTCTGAAGAAATTAAAAGTCGTATGCGAGATGCCTGTGAAGAAATCAAAACAGTTCACGAACTAGATGTTCTTGATGATCTATTATATGACAAGGTATCTAACTAAGTTGTATCTTGTTCCTTCTAAAAAGTAAACTATGCGTTACCTAATACCTTTAATGGTCACTGTAATTCTTACAGCATGTCAAACATCAAACGAAGAAATGATAACACCGCCCGAAGCAAAAAAAGTTGAGAAGGTTCTAGAAATTCACGGAGATAAACGCGTCGATAATTATTTCTGGATGCGTCTAACCGACGAACAGAAGGAAGCTGATAATCCCGATGCTCAGACGCAGGACGTATTGGACTATCTCAATGCCGAGAATGACTATTTAAAAGCTAAAATGAAGCACACCCTTGAGCTACAGGAAAAGCTTTACAAGGAGATCACCGATCGGATCAAACCAGATGACGAGTCTGTACCTTACAATAAGAACGGTTATAGTTACTATACGAGGTATGAAGAAGGGGAGGATTATCCTTTACACTGCAGAAAAGAGCTAGCCGATGGTGCTTCAGAAGAAGTGATGCTGAATGGTCCGGAAATGGGGAAAGACAAATCGTACTTCGCAATTGGTGGACGCTCTGTGAGTCCCGATAACAAACTCTTGGTTTATGGTGTCGATTACGTTTCCCGAAGAGAGTATACTCTTTTTGTCAAAGACTTAACAACCGGTGAACTTCTATCCGATAAAATTGAAAACACGACAGGTGGTGCCAGCTGGGCCAATGATAACGAAACCATTTTTTACACTAAAAAGGACCCGCAAACACTGCGTTCTTTTCAGGTATACAAACATAAGATTGGAACAGATCAAAGCTCGGATCAGCTCGTTTATCAGGAAGACGATGAAACATTCTGGATCAGTCTTCAAAAATCCAAATCGGATGAATATCTCATGATCGGATCACATCAAACCCTGTCATCTGAAGTAAGAGTCTTAGACGCAGACAAACCCGATGGAAAGTGGCGTGTTATTCAGCCGAGAGAAAGAGACCACGAATACTCTGTAAGTCACTACGGCGATCACTTCTACATTTTAACAAATGACGGTGCGAAGAACTTCAAGCTAATGAAAACACCGGTTGATCAGACAGAAAAGGAGAACTGGGTAGAAGTAATCCCTCATCGTAATGATGCTCTGCTGGAAGACATCGACATCTTTAAAGATCATTATGTATTAACGGAAAGAATAAACGGATTAAATCAGCTTCGGGTAATCCGTTGGGATGGTTCAGATGAACATTACATTTCTTTCAAGGATCCAGCTTACATGACCTACGTTGATGTCAATCCGGAATTTGAGTCGAATGTTCTTCGTTATGCCTACTCTTCTTTAACAACACCCAATACGATCTATGATTACAACATGGATGATCGTAAACAGAAAATAATGAAGCGAACCGAAGTAATGGATGATAATTTCTCGCCTGACAATTATGTTTCCGAGCGTTTGTTTGCTACCGTCAGAGATAATGTCAAAGTTCCAATTTCACTTGTTTATAGAAAAGGGACGAAGTTATCCGCCGAAACACCTCTATTATTATATGGGTATGGATCTTACGGGGCAAGCATGGATGCATACTTCAGCTCAGTCAGGCTGAGTCTACTTGATCGAGGTTTCGTATTTGCTATAGCGCATATCCGTGGAGGTGAAGAAATGGGCAGAGCATGGTATGAAGACGGGAAACTACTCAAGAAGAAGAATACTTTCCATGATTTCATCGATTGTGCCAAATACCTCATCGAAGAAGATTACACTTCTTCAGATCACTTATATGCACAAGGTGGTAGTGCCGGTGGATTACTAATGGGAGCCATCATCAATATGGAACCTGAACTTTGGAATGGTGTTATTGCCGGGGTGCCTTTTGTCGATGTGGTATCGACCATGTTGGATGAAACGATTCCGCTCACAACTTTTGAGTTTGATGAATGGGGCAACCCGAAGAACAAAGAGTACTATGATTATATCAAATCCTACTCTCCCTACGATAATGTTGAAGCAAAAGATTACCCCAATTTGCTTGTGACCACCGGTTACTGGGACAGTCAGGTTCAATACTGGGAGCCTGCAAAATGGGTGGCAAAGCTTCGCGAACTCAAGACCGATGATAATTTACTTCTTCTGCATTGTAATATGGACGTTGGTCACGGAGGAGCATCAGGTCGCTTCAAAAGATATAAGGAAGTCGCTTTGGAATATGCTTTTTTGTTGAATTTAGAGGGTATCTGATAAAAGTCATATTTTATGGGACAACTAGAGAATACTTTTATGCGTGATATCAAATGTCAATTTTATGAAGCATCTTTTGTTAATTATCGCGCTTATATCAATTTCAGCAACTGAAAACTGCATCGCACAGACGGATACAACAACTGTTATAGATACCAGTATCTACCGAATCGTTAAGGCCGATGGCACCGAGTTCGTCGGTAAAATACTCGCACAGGATGCAAGAGAGATCAAAGTCAAACTAATTGAGGGTCGAGAAATAATAATCCCACAACACGTCATTATTAAAATTGAAAAACTCGATGAACTCAATTATTCTCCAACTGGACAATATGTTGGAGAAGATAAATTTGCGACAAGGTACTTTCTGACTACAAATGGTCTTCCCGTGAAAAAAGGGGAGCATTATATTCAGTGGAATCTATATGGCCCCGATTTTCAATTTGGATTGGGGAAAAATGTTGGTGTTGGCGTTATGACTTCCTGGGTTGCAACTCCCATAATCTTTACGGCGAAGAAAAGCTTCTCTCTATCAGATCACGTACAACTTGGTTTAGGTACTATGCTCGGGACTATGGGTTGGGCTGGGCTGGCAGATACAGATGCGGGAGGTGGAGGCATCCTACCTTTTGCCTCTTTATCTTTTGGAAACCGTTCCAGCAATTTTGCGATTACCGGGGGTTACGGCGCTGTTTGGCAGTTTGGATTCTCCGATACACAAGGGAGAGCGTTAATGTCTATAGCAGGGATGACTAAAATAAGTAAGAAAATCAGTTTTATTTTTGATTCGTTCATCATGGTTCCGAAGTCGGTTGAGGATACGTACACAACGACACAGTATGACCCCGTTACACAGACATATCTGAATATAGAACAAACTTATATGAGAAATCTAACTGATGTCATTGTCTTAACCCCTGGAATTCGTTGGCACCAAAGTGAAGGAAAGGCATTTCAGTTTGGATTCACTGGCCTAATTGTTGATGGCGAAATAATACCTTTTCCAATACCTACGGTACAATGGTTTAGGTCAATTTAATCGTTCTTTAAACCTTTGAGTAGGTCAAGTGTCTTACAATAAATAAATTTGTAACATGAAAACACTATTCATTTTCAGCATTTTAACATACTCATTCGCTTTTGGACAAGATTCAGAAGCAACCGGACTAGCCGGCGATAACCTTGATCTTTACGCTGTTCTAGACCTTTTTGAAAACTCAAAATCTCTTGAAGACTTTGAAGAAGAGCTCAATAAGGAAAAGAACGGAATTAATAACCTGGACCTCAATAATGATGGATCGGTTGATTACATCATGGTGATTGATTATCAGGATAGTCTCAATCATGCCATTACCCTGCGCGTGCCGGTCAGTGAAAATGAATTGCAGGATGTGGCGGTAATTGAAATTGAAGAAACGGGTGAGGAAATAACACAGCTTCAAATCATTGGTGATGAGGAATTATACGGCGAAAATTACATTATTGAGCCAAAAGGAGCAGCTGATGGCGACATTGTTAATGTATATCGCTGGCGTCCTATACGACATATTTACGGGCCGAGATACGTCGTGTGGGTTTCACCCTGGCGTTGGGGTCACTATCCGCATTGGCACCGTCCATGGAAACCTGTAGGCTGGAGCGTTTATCATAAGAGGCATTATAAACTACACGGACATTATAGGCGAGCTCATGTGAGAAGATGTGTTCACGCGCATACTCATTACAAGAAACACCATTCACATTCGAACTGGTTTCATGAAAACCACCATAAAAACACTTCTATTAATTCAGAAGGAGGAGGCAAGATTAAGCAAACCGGAAATCCCAAAGTAGTTAAAGATAAAGGGGGGCATGTTTCAGGAGGATCAACTCAGAAATCGAAAAAGCCCGCAAGAAGAGGGTCAACAGGTACACAAACCAATCAAACTAAAAGGGAAAGAAGACAACATAAACGCCCTGGTGGAACGATTAAAAACAATTCAAGTAATCGTACTAAATCTCAACCTTCTAAAAGAGGCGGTAGACGGTAGGGATGCAATCCTTTGATATTCACTTAACTTGACGTATATTTGAACTAAGTAAAAAAGAGAAGAAATGAAAGTTGTAGCAATTTTAGGAATATTTACATTTTTAGCGTTCAGTTCTTTTTCTCAGGAAAAGAAAACCAGAACGGTATTGAAGAAGTCGAACACTACGTTCAAGAAGATAGAGGCACCTAAGCCTGCTCTCAAGTCTCCAAAACCTAATGTGAATAACGCTACTGATAGCAATCGAAAAAGACCGGGCGGTACGATTAGTCCAAATACTAATTCTAAAAAAGCCGAACCCAAACCAGCAAAACCGCCGGTTAAAAAAGAAGGCAAAAAAGATTAACCATACCATAGAGGGGATTCATCGAATCCCCTTTTTTATTGCATTAACACTGCTTGAAAGCTTAAATTCCGTTTCTTTGCACTCCATATTTATTTTAAATGGCGCACAAGTCTGGATTTGTTAATATAGTTGGTAGCCCGAACGTAGGAAAATCAACCCTTATGAATTACCTCGTTGGGGAGAAGGTTTCTATTGTTACCTCAAAGGCCCAGACCACACGTCATCGAATCCTGGGAATTGTAAATGACGAAGATTATCAGATTGTCTTTTCAGACACGCCGGGCGTTGTTAATGCGGCATATAAGCTGCACGAAAACATGATGGAGTATGTCAACACTTCCATTAGAGACGCTGATGTGTTACTTTTTATCACTGACACAAAGGAATCTGAGACCAATCATAAAGAAACGCTTGAAAGAATCTCACGCTTAAAAATACCCGTATTGTGCCTTATCAATAAGATCGATCTATCGGATCAGGCTACTGTTGAGGAACGCGTAGATTATTGGAGCAAGCGCTTACCAAATGCTGAAATATATCCGATTTCAGCATTGCACGGATTTAGCCTCGAGATCATTAAGAACAGGATTCTGGAGCTAATTCCTGAGAGTCCGCCTTACTTTGATAAAGAAGCTTTGTCGGATCGACCAATGCGTTTCTTCATATCTGAAATAATCAGGGAAAAGATTTTTATTCATTGCAAACAAGAAATTCCGTATGCCTGTCAGGTGGAGATAGAAGAATACAAGGAAGAGGAAGATATTATCAGAATTCGTGCGCTGATTATTGTTGAACGCAATTCTCAGAAAGGAATCATTATAGGAAAAGGTGGTGAAATGTTGAAACGAATAGGTCGTGAAGCCCGTCAAGAGATTGAAAAATTCGTAGCAAACAAGGTATATCTAGAAACCTTTGTAAAGGTGGATAAGGATTGGCGTGCTTCTGATGAGAAACTTAAAAAATACGGTTACTAATTCATGAGCAACATCATCGCCATAGTAGGACGACCAAATGTAGGTAAGTCAACGCTGTTCAATCGATTCACAGAATCTAATCGGGCCATCGTAAAGGAAATCAGTGGCGTTACCCGTGATCGGATTTACGGGCGTGGTGAGTGGAACGGAGTCGACTTTTCAGTAATCGATACCGGTGGATATGTTAAAGGATCGGATGATGTCTTCGAGGGCGAGATTCGTAAACAAGTTGAATTGGCGATAGATGAGGCAAGTGTTATTGTATTTGTTGTAGATGTAATGACAGGCATTGTAGAAACGGATCAATTGGTCGCCAAACTGCTTCGCAAAGCGAATAAACCCGTGTTTATAGTTGCTAACAAAGTTGACAATACTCAACGCGTTGGACTTTCGTCAGAATTCTGGTCATTCGGTTTGGGAAATGTCTACGATGTATCGGCGACCAATGGTTCAGGAACCGGAGAATTATTAGATGACATCGTCAAAGAATTCGATAAGGATAATAAAGGAATTCGCGATAACGATGATTTGCCACATATAGCCATTGTTGGTAAGCCCAACGTTGGAAAGTCATCTTTGGTAAATGCGTTGACCGGTCAGGAAAGAAACATTGTAACAGAGATATCCGGAACAACTCGTGACGCAATTAATACAAGGTATAATGCATTTGGCTTTGACTTTATTCTGATCGATACGGCTGGCATTCGGAAAAAGGCAAAAGTTCATGAAGACATCGAATACTACTCGGTTCTCCGTTCTGTACGAGCAATAGAAAACTCTGACGTTTGTATATTCATGATCGACGCCACAGAAGGTATACAGAAGCAAGATCTCAACATTTTCTATATTATTCAAAAGAACTCGAAAGGAGTTGTTGTGCTTGTGAACAAGTGGGATTTGATCGAAAAGGAGACAAAAACAACGATCGAATACGAAGCGAAATTGAAAGAGCAATTGGCTCCTTTCAACGATGTGCCGATCTTATTTACTTCAACGATTACCAAGCAAAGAATTCACAAAGCATTGGAAACAGCGATGGAGGTTTTCCATAACAGGACCAAGAAGATTCCAACTTCCAAGTTGAATGAAATCATGCAGGAGATTATTGCACACAATCCTCCTCCATCAGTTAAAGGAAAATACATCAAGATTAAATTTATCCAACAGCTGCCGACGCATGCTCCTTCATTTGCATTTTTCTGTAATTTACCCCAATACATTGGTGACAGTTATCGACGTTTTCTAGAAAACCGACTTCGCGAAAATTTTGATTTCAAGGGAGTTCCGATAAAGATTTTCTTCCGCAAGAAGTAGTACTTTTTATTAATAAGCTTTCAACAATCATTTATTAAAGGGTATTATCTTATATCTTTGAATAGAGGTGAAATTTGCAGCGATTGATATCGGCACTAACGCAGCCAGACTACTTATTGGGGAAGTTCTGAAGGATGAGGAATTTACGACAATTCAGAAGGTGTCTTATTCCCGTATTCCGTTAAGGCTAGGGGAAGAAGTATTCGACTCGGGAAGGATTTCCGAAAAGAAGGCGATGGATTTTGTCAAGGCGATCATGGCCTTTAGCCTGATTACAGACATCTTCAGTGTTAAAGCGATGAGAGCGTGTGCAACTTCTGCCATGCGTGAAGCTGAGAATGGAGAACTGATCAGAGAGCTGATTCAAAGAGAGACTAAAATACCCATTGAGATTATCAGCGGAGACGAAGAAGCGGAACTTATTTTTGGAACGTTCTTTTTATTGGACTTTGATCGAACGATACCTTTTATTGTGGTCGATGTAGGAGGTGGATCAACGGAAGTCAGTGTTTTTGAAAAAGGTGAGCGCGTAGCAGCTAAAAGTTTTAAGGTTGGAACTTTAAGGTTACTCAAAGGTAAGACAGATGAAAATATCTGGACTGACATTCACGATTGGTTAGCGCAACATGTTGATGTCACCACCGTTCACCAAATTTTTGCTACAGGGGGGAATATTAATAAAGCACACAAAATGTTGGGGGCTGGTCACATGGAGCCCTTATCATTGGATGAAATTCAGGAGCTACGAGATGACCTGTACGCTCTTACGATAAAACAGCGAATCCGAAATTATCAACTCAAACCCGACCGGGCAGATGTTATTGTTCCTGCTCTTGATATCTATTTATATATTCTGAAAGAACTCGATTGCAAAGAGATCATTGTCCCAAAGATCGGACTGTCCGATGGGATGATCTACGATATGTATATGAAGGAGATTAGTTGATTATTTCTTGACGATCGAGGCGTTAAACTTATTATGTCCATCCGAAAATTGGATTAGATATGTCCCACTTTTCCAGTCTGAGGTAGATATAACGTGTTCATTATATTTAGGTAGCTCGCCTCCCGTAATAACTCTGCCAACCACATCATAAACTGTATAATCCACTTTGATTCCATGATCAAAAGAAGCATCAATTACTAATTCATCAGTTACAGGATTCGGATAAATATTGATGTGTGAAAATATATCGTTCTCTGTCAGGGACTCTGTCGATTGCTGGAATAAAATATATGCCGCACCTCTGTCAGTACCTCCGTCGTCATCTCCTGTTGCACCGACTAATAAATCAATGGTTCCATCTCCGTTCAAATCGCCGAGTGAACCAATACATGTGCCGAAATAATCTCCATCATCGATAGGGCCTGTGATACCTCCCTGAGTACTACTAAACCATTGTTCAGAAATCACGGTTCCTGTCGAATCAAGATAGAGGATGTAAAATCCTCCTCTGTTTAGACCGCCATCACTTGAAAACCTCAAGCCAACAAGCATGTCATTTACACCATCGTTATTAAGATCGTCACCATTTTCAAGTCCCCAACCAAATTTCTCGTTATTTGTCAGGGTTCCTCCAAATCCACCATAACCTTCAGTAATTCGTTGATGAGAATTCACAGTCCCATTGGAGTTCATAAAAAGTAAGAATACTTCTCCCTTATCAGTACCATTAACATCTGCATCGCGATGAGTAACTGCAATATCTATCACAGAATCATTATTTATATCTCCCATATTGGCAATAGCAAAACCGAAATATCCGTTTGACTCAAGAATACCAGAAAAATTACCTGTCAATGATGAGATTTTTTGATACGATGATACAGTGCCATTCGCATTGAGGAATAAAATGTAAACCGCTCCATGATTCGTTCCTCCATCATCGCTGCCAATACACCCAACAGCAACATCGGGTACGTTATCTCCATTAAGATCTCCTAAACCTGCAACTCCTCTTCCGAACTCATCGTTGGTATTCAAAACTCCCGAAAAATTACCCTGAGTATCACTAATCTTTTGATACGAATTTACGGTCCCGTCCGTATTCAAAAAGATAATATAAACACTTCCTTTTTTTGTTCCTCCATCGTCGTCATCATAAGCACCCACTGCTATATCCTGCACACCATCTCCATTCACATCCCCGAGGTTTGCTAAACCAACACCAAAATGATCGAGCGTCTCTAAAGTTGCGCCAAAATTTCCCTCTGTAGCACTAATCTTCTGGAAATCCTTAACTGTGCCATTCGTGTTTAAAAAAACAATATAAACGCATCCTGCGTCCGCTCCTCCGTCATCATCCCGTGTTGTCCCAAAAGCAACATCCGTTACTCCATCACCATCCAGGTCTCCTATTGACACAGTTTCTCCCCCAATAATATCGGAATCATCCAATATTGCCGCAAATCCACCTTCCGTATCGCTGATCTTTTGCTCGCCGTTAATTACGAACTGAGCTGTAGCCGAGAAAATAAATGGTATGATTAGTAGTGTAGTAGTAATTAAATTTCTCATGTTAAACTAATTAGTTTACTGATAAATATAAGAAATGCTAACGAAGTGATCAGGATATCCTAACCCCGATCAACAATACATCATCAATTTGTTCTTCATTTTCACACCAGATGTCAAAGGTGTTTTCGACGACCTCCAATTGCTCATTCATTTCTTTCTGATGTATTCTAACAAGCATTTCCTTCAGTCGTTTTGACGTAAATTTCTTTCCGTTCGGACCGCCAAATTGATCCACATAACCATCACTGAACGAATACAGCATATCTCCCTCTTCAAGCTGAACTTCTGATGTGCTGAAACGAAATTCTTCTTTACCCTCCTCAATCCCGATTGCTTTACGATCGGCTTTAATATCGATGACCTCATTGTTGCGAAGCAGGTAAACACCGTTTTTGGCGCCGGCGAAATAGAGTTTTCGTTCCTTGGGATCAATTGCACACAAGGCTACATCCATTCCATCTCTGATTTGCGCTTCCGTGTATTTAGAATTCAGGATTTGATTTAGCTCCGTATTAGCAAAATCAAGTGCCTCTCCCGGGTTGTTTACTTCAGGTTGACTCGTTCCAAGCTTTAGTAAGTTGTTGCAAATAATACTTACAAATGCTCCCGGAACGCCATGCCCTGTACAATCTGCCGTTGCATATACGATCAATCCATTGGGCCAGGTCTCACTCTGCGGAATCTCATCGATCCAGAAAAAATCACCCGAGACAATGTCTTTCGGCTTAAAAAAGATGAAGGACTCCGGTAAAATCTCCTTAAACTTTACATCATTGGAAAGTAATGCCGTTTGAATACGTTTCGCATAGGTAATACTCGCCAGCAGATCATCATTTTTCTCTTTTAAGATAGCCCGCTGCGATTCAATTTCTTTTGTACGATCAGCAACTTGTTGTTCCAAACGTATGTTCACGTCTTCCATGATCTTGTTCTTCTCCTCAAGTTCAATCACCAGCTGACGTTGTGCCTCTTCCTTCTCATCCTGTAAAGATTTATACTTCCCTGCCATGAGTATGGACAAGCATATTATTTCTACCAGCGTTCCTGCTTTCAAAGAATTCTGAGTCAAACTGGGATAATCAATTATCCCGAAGTTTCCGAAAATAAATATGATGCCCCCAGCGAGTAAACTCGATAATCCAATCAGGAATAAGCGACTAATTTCAGGTCGTTTACGCCGTATTCGCGATGCAATAAAGATCAAATAACAAAGCGAGAGCAAGCTGAAACCATTGATCAACGGATAACAGACCTCATAGATCTTACCCGGTATCAATGATGCCAGTATAGTCGCAACTACCACATATGAGAAGATATTGGTGATTTTTCGATTTCGCCCTTCCAGCTTCAGATATCTGGAAGCATAATGCAGTGCGAAGAAGACTGTCCATCCTGCTATTATTATCAATGCGTGTTGCGTTAAATAGCCTCCACTTTTCAATACATATTGATGCAGGTATCCGTCCAGAGCAAACTGTAACAATCCGGACATAAACACATACACCGTGTACAAGAGGAATAAGGAATCCCTTAACAGTACGTAAAACGTTAGGTAGATGATAATAACGAACAAAAATATTCCGAAGAATATCCCGACGAAAAACTGATTTTTACCCCTGGAGTATTCGTAGGTGTTTTTATCCCATAAGATGAACGGAACACTTAATGCTTCACCATCACTCCTAAGCTTGAGGACATAATCATTTGAGCCTGGTTGAAGAGACAGCGGAACAACCGATCTATTTGTTTTAAGCCGCTTTTCATTAAATGGGATACCGTCTCCGGTTTTTGCAATATCGTCCTGATTCACTGCGTACAAACTGACCTCGTTTGTAATCGGTCGAGCCGTTTCTAGAACCAGCGAATAATTGCTTTCACTAATTAGTGTGAAGTGAATAAAATATGTGCTGGAGGTAAAATCGAGGTTCGCAATAGATCCAACCAGTTTTTTCTTAGGAAATTCGCTCTTATGCTCGAGGAAGTATTCGAATGATACGTTTTCGATTGATTCATACACAGTGAGCTGATCGGCAATTGAATGATTCAACAGTGCATCACCATGAACATGAAACGTATCCTGCGCTTCAAGTGAAGCACAGATAAGCAGTGAAAAAATGAATAGTAGTTTTAATCGCATCCCTCCGTGTAGATCATCCTAAGATAGAAAATTCGTGGAGATTTTTTGACTAGAAAAATGCGCGAAGCTCCATACCTCCGGAATGAATCGTTCTGTTATCAGGTGATTTTCTTCCGTTGTACTGGAAAGATAGCTGGAGGCTCCTGGAAACGGATCGCTGATAGCTGAGTGACCAGGTGTAATTCACGCCGGGTTTCAAGCTCTCCAGCATTTCAAATCCCAGAGCAGAATTTGATTCGCCATCAAAACTGATGTTGAGGGTTTTAAAGTTCCCTTGAAAACTTCCTTTCTCCCGCTGATTGTACTTGAAATTCGTGCCAACTTCATAAATTATTGACCTTTCTCCACCGAGTTCTTCACTGTTCGCTTTATCGGAATACCGGCTGTCAAGGGATATTCGAAATTTCGTATTAGGTTGATATATGAAGCTTGGTTCCAATTGGCTGTAGATGATACTGTAGTTCCTGCCTGAGGTATAATCTGCATTAGCGAATTTCCGTCCGGTCTGTCCAGTGATCTTAATAGTGTATTTCCTTTTGATATTCCAACGCGTGACCAACTCGTGGTACTCTTTGATTCGTGAGTCGAAACCACTTGCCAAAAGCGTCTTCGCAGCTACATTCTGATAAGTGTACTCAGATCCGAAGATACTCGATGTACGATTAAAATAAATCGTATTTCTTACAGTGGAATTCGTTGAGATCAGATTTGAATCACTGATCGCTTGAATGAATGGATTGAAGGCATCTGCTCCATCGATGTAGTTTGTTTTCCGACTCATTCGAAAACGTGCCTGATCCGAAAAACGACTCATGAATTTAAGAAAGCCCTTCTTACTCGCCCATATACGAGAAGGTCGTAAATACAATGACTGGTTGAATTCATTCGAATACGTTTTGACATATTCGTTACTAGGCGTAAAGACTCGAATGTAATCCGCCTGATCCACAAACTGAGCAATCTCGAACTCGTTCAGATCTTTAACTCCATCACCGTTATAATCCACCCAGGTATAAATCCCTTGTCCGGAGTTTACTTCCAGATAGAGAAATTCTCTTTTCAGTTCCAGACCTGATCCGATTTCATAGAAGGTGTTGGAAGTAATTGCTCCTTTTAAAGCCCTGAGTTGGTAGTCTATCCTTCCGACCATCGTATTCTCAGGAACAACATTAATAAGATTTGAATCTTTGACTGTCAACTCACGATAGCTGGTGATAACGGTTAATTTTTGATTCTTTAGCTCCGTTAGTTTGATCTCGGAACCAATCGTTCTGGCTTTGGCGGCTTCACGTAACTTCAAACTGTCTGAACGCCAGTCATAGCGCTCGCGGTAAAATATGCGATAGTTATTTTTAATGGAATCACCATTGGCAATGTAAAACTGATAATCGAAGAATTGATAGCTGTTTGGAGTTAGGATTGTATCGATAAAACGATTGGCCTCGTGGTCATCCTTATATCCGATTCTAATCCAGCCAAAACTTTTAGAAACATCTGCTCGGTGTCGGTAAAACTGGCTTTCTTCAGTCGTCTGACTCGTCAAATAACTTCCATCCCAGATTGCTCGAAATCCCTTTTTATTCCATTTGCCATCCGTCATACCCCGATAACCCTGGTAGTCCGTTCCGATCAGAAATTGTTGCGCTTCCACATTGATATTACCCGCTCCCTTGCGAATGAAATCTGCACCTACGGTGGATGCCAACTGATTTCCCTCAAATCCTTTATTTCGGGTATTCCAGTCTCGATCAAATTCTACAGCCCGGTACTGCTCAATCGGATTGAAATTTTTATCCCTGGTCTCAATGTCAACCTTTGTCCGCATGATCCAGGATGGAATTGAGTCTTTGGATAGCGGTACATCACCAATTAATTTAAACTTGCCTGCGACACTGTGATCATCCTTTGAATCGTAACTCGAAAAAGTATTGATGTCATTCTTCGTATAAGCCCACTCGGTTTCCATTCTGAGCTTCTTTGTCAGCTTAACCTGAACACCACTTGTAACCATCTGCCTCTGTTTGGGTGAAATCAGCATTCGAGATGGTGCGTAATCCCCCTGTGAAACGCCTGCCACCGGGGCAAGCCATTTGTAAACTTTTCCAAGCGCATTATAATTACTGAGAATATAATCTCCATTCCCCAACCCAACATATTCGAATGTGGCACGGTAAAAGGCTGAATCCGGGTGGACCGAATGAACGAGTACAGAGTCATATGTCGTTACTCCCACCAGTGTATCGATCAGTTTGTACAGGTTTTGATTCTCAAAATATCCGATCGAATCAATGCTCGAAGCTCGTGCCAGTTCCAGTGTATCTCCGATCTCTGAAAGCAATAATTTTTGATCATTGGTCAATTCCTGCTGAATACTTTGGTTCCGGGCATCCTGCTCTGAATAAAGATTGAACCAAAACTTGACCTTCTCATTCTTATAGACATTTGAGGACTGAAACAGCGATCGCACATAGTTCTGATCCGAATACTGAAATTCGACAACGATACGACTGTCTTTGGTTATCTGGTTCCTGGAAGTAAAGGTCACCTCCGAGGTATTATAATCGATCACATAATCAAACTCCTGCCCTCTTTCCATCAAGCGGCCATCGATATATACGCGTTCCGTCCCTGCCAGAACAATTATAAACGGTTCATTTTCGGCACCCCTTAATCGATAGGGTCCCTGATTTCCTTCCACCCCCTGAATAATTTGTCGGTGAAACTTTCCCTTTGATAATGCACCGCTTATCTGCGTCTTGAATGAACGCGTTGTATCGGAGCTCCATACATTCTCAATGGTGAGACCCTGGGCACGTTTTTTATAGGTCATGAAGTACCCTTCCGGTTTGTATAACCAGAAATCTCCGGCAATCATTTTGAACTTATCGTTGTATACCTGGATAAAGACTTGGTCAAATTCCCTTAATTTATTGGTGTTTCCTTCCGGTTGGATCGGCAGATTATCATCCGACACGGATGCCAGCAATTTCAAGTTCGGTGCGATCTGTCCCGCCAGCTCCAGGTTGAGTGTCGAATTGATCCCCAAATCCTGATTGTTTCCAAAAGTAACTCCCCGCGATATACTCCCGGACCGGTTTATACCGCTCGTTCCGAAAATGTCATCAACGATATCCGTGGTCGATACATAATAACTTTCGATGGGTCCCTTGGATTGATTATATATGAGGCTGGTATCACGAACCATATATACCTTCGACAAATCCATCGGTAAGACCCGGTATTCTACGCGTACAACACCATCACAGGCTTTATTGATAAATAATCTTGATGCACTGAAATCAAGGTGGTAGGCACTTCGATCCAACTCAATACCATCGCAATAAAGATGAAAAGAATTAGGATAGATCGATAGCGAATCCAGGTCCATAGTATCACCTGTAACCGTCAACTGCTTATTTCGAAGATTTGATTCCTGAGAAATGCCCGAAAACGGGATCAGCATCAATAGCAGCAGCAGATATTGCATCCTTAGAAGAGCCATCATTACGAATGTACAACGTATAGTGCAGAAATATCTTGTTTTTAGAGACTAAACTTTAAGCTAGATTGTGTTTCCGTACCTTTGTATTATGAAAGTACTCTTTCTCGCAATCTTGTTCACATGTATTAGCATGAATTACCATGCTCAGGAAGATCGTGCATTGAAAGTTCAGCAGATTGATTCTATTGCGAAATCACAATTAGGTGTCGACTACAAGTACGCGACTTGCAAACCGGGATCCTCTTTCGACTGTTCAGGCTTTACGTCCTACGTATATTCAAGCGTAGATGTACCTGCATCACGAAGTTCAAAAGGATATGGCTCCTTTGGAGAAAAGGTTGAGCTAAGTGATGCGCAACCTGGCGACTGTATCTTATTCTGCGGAACCACCGGATCCAGAAGTCAGATTGGTCATGTTGGAATCGTATTGGAAAACGACTCAACTGGCTTGTATTTCATTCATTGTTCTTCCTCCAAGAAGCATCGCGGTGTTGTTTTGACAGAGTATTATAGTTCTAATTATCCGAAGCGATTCATTATGGTTCGTAGATTGTTCTGAAGTTCCCTTGTTAAAAAACGTTAAGTGCCTGTTTCACAGTGCCCGTTTGTTATACATTCGTTGAAATCCAAGTTGATTGAAAAAGATTCGCGTTAATATGATCCTTGTGCTACTCGTCGTAGCCATGCTTGCATTGATCTTTATTCAGGCTGCGCAAACAGCAGCATTGTATGACCGCAAATCAAATGAGTTCAGCGAACGATTTTCCACCACACTAGACCGGATCGCGCTTCATCATGAAAAAGCAGAGGATATACGGCAATACCTGCAAATCGCCAACAAGAATTTTAGTGTCAAATACAAGGATATTCTAAAGGAGGAATTTAAAACCTTGCTTTCAGCGCAGGAGTCGATATCAATTGAAGACACCAGTGTTTTCGAAGATGGTAAAATGGAAAATTACCTGATCATCAAGGGGAAGACCTATGACTCCATTTCAGGTGTAACAGCAGAACAACGGGTCCTGGCCAGAGATGTCCGTCAGCTTCGCGACTTGTTCAAGCGAAAAGATCATAGCCAAATCGATCAGGATTCTATAAAGCTGGCTGTACAACTCGATCAACGGGTGATTCAGCAGATCTTTAAAAAGGCGCGATTCGTTAATGAAATGATGCTGGAAGCCTTTCGAAACAATGTATACACAGACCCTTCAAAAAGACTTGATATCATCTTTCTCGATTCGGTTATTTCCACAGAAATCAGCACGGAGGACTTACCCATGGACTACGAGTTCATGATCACGGATGAGTTTGAAAGGCCGATCGAATTCAAAGATGGACCCGAAAGCTACAATGCCAAACTGGATACCGCGAACACGCACGTTACCTTGTTATTTCCAAGTAACTCGCTGGATGAAGACCTGTATCTTCACTTATCTTTTCCGAAGCAACAATCCTTTCTCGTAAGCGAAATGTGGACCGGGTTACTGGTGAGTTTATCTCTGGTTGCATTAATCATCATTGCGATGACCATCATGTTCAGAACAATCCTCACCCAGAAGAAGTTAAGTGAGATCAAGAATGATTTTATCTCCAATATGACCCACGAGTTCAAGACACCGATTTCGACCATATCATTAGCTTGTGAGGCTATGGCGGATAGTGATATGAATGCGAACGCATCGGAAGATGAGTCGCCTTATGTAAACATTATTAAAGAAGAAAATACCCGTTTGAGCATCTTGGTTGAGCGCATTCTACAAAGCGCTATTCTGGATAAAGGAGAACTTAAAATCAAATCCGAGCCGCTTTTATTGAACGAGATCATACATGATGTTGTACAAAAGGCCGAATTCCGATTGAAGAATACGGGAGGTAAGATTGAACTGGAGCTTCCGGATGAGTTGGTGCGAATTGAAGGGGATCGGTTCCATGTATCTAATTTGATCTCAAATCTGGTTGACAATGCGATCAAATACAGTAAGGCTCCGGTAGTTGTAAAGATTAAATTGTCCAAACACGGGGAACAGTACGCTTTAGAGGTTTCAGACAAGGGAATCGGAATCAAAAAAGAGCATTTGAATAAAATATTCGACAAATTATATCGTATTCCTACCGGGAATGTACATGACGTTAAAGGCTTCGGTCTGGGATTAAGTTATGTACGTGCAGTTGCTGAATTGCATGGCTGGACGGTAGAGGTGAAAAGTAAATTCGGTGAAGGCTCAACCTTTACTGTTATGATAAGGCAAGATTATGGAAAATAAAGTTTCAATTCTATTAGCGGAAGATGATCCGAATCTCGGACATTTGGTAATGACCTTTTTGAAATCAAAAGGATTTGATGTCACCCTGGCACAAAATGGTAAAACAGCGTTTGAAAAATTCAATGCGGGTCAATTTGATTTCTGTGTGCTTGATGTCATGATGCCAGAGATGGATGGCTTTACGCTAGCCAGAGAAATAAGGGAAATCGATAAGAAAACTCCCATTCTTTTTCTCACCGCCAAATCGATGAAGGAGGACAAACTGGAAGGATTTGAGATCGGTGCGGATGACTACCTGACCAAGCCATTTGCCATGGAAGAATTGATTGCTCGTATCAATGCAATTCTAAGGAGAACAGAACCAAAGAACAATTCAGTCGACGAAGAACAGTTTATAGGTTCAATCAAATACGAACCGGAATTGAGACTTCTTCACATGGGTTCAGATGTTACGAAGCTAACAACCAAAGAAAATCAATTGCTGAACTTACTGGTTAAGAACAAAAATGAGATCCTCGACCGCAACGCCACCTTACGCGCTATCTGGGGAGATGACAATTATTTCAACGGTCGAAGTATGGACGTTTACATCGCAAAGCTTCGCAAGCATCTAAAAGCAGATCCGGCTATCGAGATCATGAATGTGCACGGCAAGGGATTCAAGTTGATTGTGAAGGATTGAGCTACGTACATGGATATTGAGAAATGTAAGTAACTTATGTGTCTGGATTCCAAGTCACTTTCCAAATGTTAAATATGCTCCGAAGTAAATGCCGGTAAAATCCAGTGTTAACTTCACTTCCCCTCCTGTATTTGGGATGATATCTGAATTTGAATTACTAATGAAACCGGTTTTAAAATATTGGTATCCGCATTTCACACCAATTTCCGTAAAGAAGTCATTATTAATTAATGGGTAATCCAACCCTACTCCGGCATCGAATTGTACATCACTAGACTTATGATAGTAATACATGAATTCGAAATCAGTATAATCCAATGTTAAAACATCTCTCAATCTTGAGAAACCCATTCCAAACTGAAGGTATAATTCTAAACCTAAGTTTTTAATAAATGTACTTTCTTTCTCAGTAAAATGGAGGAGATCATTCAATGCAATCCCACTGCAAATCCCAGCACTGAGAGCATCAGTGGTGAGCTTATAATTGAAATTAACCGTCTCAAGCTCACTCGATGAATTCATATATGTAAAATAGCTACTTCGATCTATACCTCCGCTTTGATATGATCCATAAAGTCCAATTCTAAAAAATGGTTGAGGATAGACAGAAAGTGATAGCGTATATAGCCTTCCAGAAGTCACCTGATCTTTAGGCGTAGTTGAATATAACACATTATCCACATAGTTAGGATCGGTTAAAAATGCATTTAGATCGCTCATCTCATAGCTATTATTCTGAATGCTAAATTGAACCTTGAGTATTCCTGTTTCCTGTGAATTAGAACTTAGAGATACAAGAAGATATGCCAATACAGGAAACAATTTCATACTATTCTTTTTAAAAATGTGAAGAAGGACTTTAACTGTAGCAGTTTATACAAATGTATGAATTACATGTAGTTATAACCTCACAGATGGCTCAACGAATAGGCACATAGAATAGATCAGTAAAGTGTTGAGCTTGGCCACCGATCGCTCTCTCCCTAACAGGACAATTTCACTAGAACAAGTCATAATTATAACGTTCAATTTATATCAGTAACCATAATTACTCGTTAATTGAGATGTCCTAAATCGAAATTCCTGAGATAAATTAATTGATCCCTATAATATTTTCGTGTTTTTGAAGTTAGTAGACACGGTGAGAAACCTTAAATTCGCTACTTAAATTCGAAAACATGACTCAAGGAAACAGCGATTTCGATGAATCGAGAGAGAACTTACTATTATTTGTCTGGCGCAAGCGGAAAATCATTTTGATCATTACGGGAATTGCAGCTGTAGCTTCAGTTGTTGTTTCACTTCTATTGACTCCCTTATTCAGATCAACTGCTATTGTATTCCCTGCTGCAACCAGTACCGTTTCATTTTCAGAACAGCGTAATGCCAAAGCTTCTTCGATGGACTTCGGTGAAGAAGAACAAGCGGAACAGCTGGTACAGATCCTGCAATCTGCGCGAATAAGAAACAGGGTGATTGATCAGTTTAACCTGATGGAACATTATGACATCAGCATGGACGATCCGAACAAGTATCATAAGCTCAACAAGAAATACAACAATCATATTCAGTTCAATCGTACGCGCTACGGTTCCATTGAAATCGATGTATTAGACCGCGATAAGGAATTGGCAGCTGATATAGCTAATAAGATCGTTGACCTCATCGATACAGTGAAAAATGATATGGTCCACGAAAGAACCGTTCCTGCATACGAGATCAGTAAACGTAAGAAAGAGATCCTACAAAAGGATGTCGATGGGATCCTGGCAGAAATGGATAGCTTGTCTAAGATTGGCGTCGTGTCGATAGAAGGTCGAGCGAATCTTTTTCAGGCCTATAACCAATCTAAAAATGCAGCTGACCGTGATTTCTTTAAGAACCAAATCGATGTGAACCTGCAATACGGTGCTCGATTTGATGGTTTGGAAAACCTCAGAGATGAGAAGCTAACCAAGCTGGCCAAATTCGAAGATGCATACGATCAGGCTGAATCCGATGCAAACACCATCTTCAACCATAAGTTTGTGGTTGAAAATGCAGTTGTGGCAGATAAGAAAGACAAGCCGAAACGATTGATCATTGTGATTCTGGCAACAATGGGGGCATTCGTCTTTACTGTTTTCGCCCTGCTAATTAAAGAACGTATCGCTGAGCTGAGGCAAAGAGCCTGATGACTGCCGTCAAAAAAAATATTTGGGTAATTCTCTTTAGTCTACTCTATGTAGCACTTAATGCATATCTTATATGGATCGATCAGGAATACCTGACGCTGGCTCCTGTTGGACTTTTAGCGATCTACTTCGCGATCTTTTATACGGAATACACCTTTTTAGGCATTGCCTTTCTAACGCCATTTTCTATCAATATTGAAGAATATGTTGAAGGTTTTGGACTGTTTTTGCCAACAGAACCACTCTTATTCGGACTGATGATTTTATTGCTCTTGCAGCAAACTCAGAAAAACCTCATCAAACCATTCGTATGGAATAACCCGATCATCTGGACAGTTGGCTTCTATCTTTTCTGGACCTTAGTCACTTCGATCACCAGCACTAATCCGGTCGCATCCTTTAAGTTTTTACTGGCGAAGCTGTGGTTTATTATCCCATTGTTATTGTTCGCTCCGTCCATATTTTTGAATAGAAAAAATGTAGTCCGATTCATCTGGTTGTTTTGCATTGCCATGGTCTGTGTGATCGCGATAACCATAGTGAAGCACGCGGCTTATAGCTTCGGAGAGAAAGAAGGACACTGGGTGATGTGGCCTTTCTTTAAGGATCACACGATTTACGGTGCGGCCGTAGCCTTAATGACACCTTTGATCTTCGGACTTTACTTCTCCAGAAAGCATTCCGTTCTCGTACAACTCGCTTTGATCTTATTGATTCTGATCACTTTGATCGGTCTATACTTCTCGTACACCCGAGCTGCATGGGTGAGTATTATCGCTGCATTGATGGTATTAGCAGCGATCAAGTTTAAAATCCATTTCAAGTATCTGGCGACTATAGGAGTCATCGCGATTGTATTCCTTTTCTTCTCTTGGGATAACATTCAAATGGAACTGGAGCGAAATAAGTTTGAACATACGACCGAGGAATTCGGTGAAAAGCTTCAAAGTGCAACCAATGTAACGACGGATGCATCGAATCTCGAGCGCTTAAACCGTTGGGCTTGCGCGATCCAGATGTTTCAGGATAGACCTGTTTTCGGTTTTGGTCCCGGAACTTATGCTTTTGAGTACGCACGTTTCCAGGATCCCGAAAATCTCACCATTATCTCTACCAACTTTGGTGATATGGGTAATGCGCACAGTGAATACCTGGGTCCGCTTTCAGAAATGGGATTTTTGGGACTCATTGCTATTCTGCTAGTCGTGACTGCTATTTTCTATAAAGGAATTACCTTATATCAGAAGTGGCCTTCCGAAGACAAAGAAATGCGAACCTTGTTATTGGCGATGAACATGGCACTGGTTACGTACTTTGTTCATGGAATTTTAAATAATTACCTCGATACTGATAAGGCATCGGTACCGATCTGGGGAATGTGCGCCATCTTTATAGCACAGGAAGCAATTCTTCGTTCTAATGCGCTACCCAAAGCGAAGGATTCAGACAAGTAACGCTGCTCCCAACTACCTTATGAATTTCAAAGTGGGCTACAGAAATTGATTGTCCATCTTTGGCTAATAGTGAACCAATTACTTTCTTGGTACTTACTTTTTGACCCGTCTTCACGTAGGTGTCCTGAAGATTCGTATAAACCGTTCGATAGTTCCCATGCTTAATGATCACTACTTTCCCCGCTCCCGGAATATTAAGTACACTTGTTACCTCTCCTTCAAAAACGGCACGAACCTGAGCATTTTTAGGAGCAGAAATGTCGATCCCCCGGTTATTGGTATAAACATTCTTCAAGGTTGGATGGGGATTCTTTCCGAAATTTTCAGTCACGGTACCTTTCTCCACCGGCCATGGCAATCGTCCTCTATTCCCTTCAAAGCTCTTACTCAATGCCGCTGCTTCTTTAGTTTCTGCGAAAGAGGCTGTTTCCTTAACGGTTGTACCGGAAGCTTTGGCCTCGGCTTCAGCGGCTGCTTCCTCACGCTTTCTTCTGGCCTCGGCTTCAGCGATCTCTTTGCGAATGGCTTCAGCAATTCTGTTCTTTAAAACTTCACGGTCGCGTTCTTCCTTTCTCAACTTCGCCAGAATGGATTCTTCTTCCTGCTTATACTTCTGATAGATTGCCTCCTGATTCAATTTGTCTTTCTCGATGGCATCCTTTTCAGATTGCTTCTCGCTAATCATCAAGAGCTTGTATTGCTTTTCATCTTCGATCTCCGTAATCTGCTCGCGAATCAATTCCTGATGTTGCTTGATCAGAATAAATTGCTTTTTCTGGACGTCTGCAATTCGCTTCAAATACTTGTTGCGTTTCACTGCTTCATAGTAGCTATCAGCGGAGAAAATAAACATGATGCGACCATATTTATTTCTGTGCTTGTAGGCGTATAACAACAACTTTTTGAACTGTCCTTTTAGCTTATCTGTACGAGCATACAAGGCGTCAATCTCCTGCTCTTTGTCCTTCACTTTTAGCTCAGCACCACGGATTTGATTGTTGAAATTTCGTAAGAGCTGTTCCCTGAATTTGATCTGATTTTCGATAACCTTTAATTCATTGAAAGAAGAAGCCGTATTGGATTTTGATTTCTCCAGCAACATCTTCGTGTTCGCAATTTTTTGTTCCAATCGCTGTTGCTCTTTCTTGAGCTTATCACTTGATTGAGCTGTAGCATCAAGAATAGCAAACAAGAACAATACGGTAATTACTTTATTCACACAATTCATAATCTTCAGGTATTACAAAGTGAATCGTTTCTCTTTCATTGATGCGAACCTTTTTATAATTCAGTTCAACTTCAACTACATTTCTCGCAGTAGTTACAACGGTTATAACTCGTTTCGGCACAAGAAGCCCCTGCTCTAACTCACGTTCGAGATAATCAATCTGTATGGTCGCAGTATCTTCCGGACTCTCAATTATTACACGATCAAGTGTATGAAGATCTCTGGATAGTCCATAATAGGTTATAATCTCGCGATCGCCTTTCTTTTCGTTTCGCTTGATCTCGCGTTTCTTGTGTGAGCAGATCAAATACATCCCATCGTCATCGATCTGATGATACTTTTGTTCGGGATCGAATGCAATAGGTGTCCCCAACAATAACTGTTCTACATTTTTCGAGCTGAAAGAAACGCCAAATTGTTTTCTCAGATAATCGAGGCTTTGCTCGCGATAGCACTTATCTCTTCGATTGGTCATATAAACCGAATCGTTCGTCATCTGAGCGTTTACCATCGGTATGTTCGCAAATGACAAAACCGCGTGAAAGATGCTATCACTCTTTAGTCGAACGGAAGTCTTGAATGAGTGTTTTTCAGAACTATCTTTATAGTCCGTTGCAATTTTCGCGTAAAAAAACTCGACCTGTTGACGAAACATGCTATCCAGGGCAGTTACTAGGTCCGAATCCTTCACTCTTGGTAACTTTTCCTCTACAATCTCTTTGGACGATCTACAAGAGAATAGCGATCCGAGGATTAATAAAGCACCGAGATATGTGTGTACCCTATTCATGATACTTCCCTTCGTTAATCTTCTTTTGAAGCCTTTCATTGTCACTGTCCAGCTCAAGCGCAAGCTTCCACCATTTGACAGCTTCCGTGGAATTATTCAGCATGCTGTGTACATCACCTAAGTGTTCCATGATCATTCGGTCTCCTGAATCCAGCTCATATGCCTTAGTGAATAATGATTTCGCATCTAAATACTTTCCTTTCTGAAAAAGAACCCAACCATAGGTATCCAAATATTGTGGTTGTTCCGGTGCCGCTTCAGTAATCTGCTTAATCAATGATTCGGCTTTTTCAAGCTCCCTTTTATTCGACGCCAGTGTGAATGCGTAGTTATTCTTAAGCAGCAGACTCTCCGGGGATAACTCCAGTGCCTTGTCGTAATTCTTTGTACCCATTTCAAATTCCTTGATCCCGAAATAAGCTTCTCCGAGCTGTCCGTAAAATTCAGCTTCCATCGGCTTATCATTCATCACCAATTCCTTTCCCGCAGATAAGGCCTCTATGGCTTCTTCGTGTTTGTCAAGCTGATTAGCGCTTAAGCCCTTAAAGAGATAAACCGTAGAAATGGTCGGGTATAAGGTCAAACACTCGCTGCTGTATTTAAAAAGTTCTTCATGATCGCTTTGCTGGTAAAGCATGATCAGAACCTGATTCCAGATTGGATATTGCGTTTTATCAAACTCCAAGGCTTTTTTATATGCAGCTAAAGCTCCAGATTCATCTTCTGCCCTTAATAGAAAGTCTCCCTTGATTGAATATGTTTTAGCCTCGGTCGGATACTCTTCCTCCATTATCTTTATCAGCTCGTATACCTCCGGGTCAACTTTGTAAGAGCTCTCGTGGATGTTGATTAGAATCTGCATTTTTGTATCGATATCTACATCTGATGATCTAAATGCCAGTTTCAATTCACGATATGAATCTTCGCGTTTGTTCTGCTTTCTATAAATTTCTGCCAGTGTGAGATGAGCACGTCCGTTATCCGGATCAGCATTAACTAATTCTTCCAACATACTAATCGCCTTTTCGACCTGATTATTATTGAAGTAATGCTCTGTTAATGTTGCTATTATTCTAGGATCCGCGGGGAACTCTTTTTTTGCTTCAAGCAATTCGTTTACAGCTTCCTCTTCTTTGTTCAAAGACATGTAAAGACGATACTTCTGGACAGACAGGTCCGGATATTTTCCGATCTGATCCTCAGTCATCGATAATGCCTCTATAGCCTCTAATGCCTGTCCATTCCTTACCAATGCTTCGGCATATCCATAGAGCCAATCGACGTTTCTGGGTTCTATCTCTACAAGCTTTTTGAAGTTGTCAACAGATTTATCATAACGCTGTGTTTCGAAGTACATATACGCGAGCTCCTGAATATACCAGGTATTTTCAGGGTCCAGTGCAGCTGCTTTTTCAATGTATATGGAAGATTGCGGTAAGTTATCCCTTTCCAACTCTAGTTGCGAAAGCACATAGTATACAGCGTCATCATCCTGTCGTATCTTCAGACATTCTTCCAAGAGCTTAATGGCCTCTTCACCCCGTCCGGATGCTTTATAGCGAAGTGCTTTATGAAATTTAGCAATGTACGGGTGTTGACTATAACTCATCGCAGAGCCTTCCGCAACGACTTCTTTTTCTGTTCCACATGCGTTGAACAAAAGAATGGCAATCAGTCCGTATATAAAAGAATACCTACTCATGTATTGTTGTATAATCTCCTATACTCAAATCCTTTGCCACTCCTGTATAATTTACAAAAGCACCTATCATAGAATCCTTGATATTTGCTTGTGTAATAAGGCTGTTATGCTGAATGATCGAATTGGAGATTACGCTGTCTTTTATTTCTGAATCTCTTCCGATAGATACATGCGGACCAATCACAGCGTTCGAAATTTTAACATTTTCGGCTATAAAGCAAGGTTGAATGATAACACTGTTTTCATTCTGTACGGTAGATGATACATTATTGATTCCTTCCTTCGACTCGTTCTCTAATACCTGTCTGTTAGTCTCAATTACAACTTGTTTATTGCCGCAGTCCATCCATTGCTGAACTTCTCCTGGTTTAAATATCTTCCCATTGGCCATCATTCTTTTGATACCGTCATTGATCTGGTATTCTCCGCCGTTGATAATATCGTTATCCAAAACGTACTGTAATTCGTCGCGAAGAACGCTTACATCCTTAAAATAGTAGATGCCTATGACGGCCAGGTCACTTACGAAATCAGTTGGTTTTTCCACCAGCTCCACAATTTCCGAGTTATCACTCAGTTGCACTACGCCGTACGCTTCCGGATTATCGACTTGTTTCACCCATATTACAGCATCTGCTGATGGATCCAGGCTCAAATCAGCTTTAATCAAGGTGTCGGCATAAGCTATTACGGCCGGTCCTTGCAACGAATCCTTTGCACACATGATGGCGTGACCAGTTCCAAGAGGCTCATCCTGACGATAAATGGTAGCTCGGGCACCCAGCTCTTCTGCAAGACTGGTCAGGCTTTCTATCACATCTTCTCCAAAGAATGCGGGGTCGCCAAGAATGAAAGAAATTTCTTCGATATCTGTTTGTACCACACTGGCGATATCCTTAACAAGTCGGTGTACGATTGGTTGACCAGCAACCGGAACGAGTGGTTTAGGAACAGACAAAGTATGAGGTCTTAAGCGACTTCCACGTCCTGCCATTGGAACAATTATCTTCATAATTCAATTATTTTCTTCCGGTACTTCCGAAGCCACCTTCTCCTCTCTCTGTGTCGGTTAAGACATCTGCTTCTATCCATTCCGCTTGTTCAAACGATGCAAAGACCAGCTGTGCTACTCGTTCTCCATCTTCAATTGTGAATTCTTCCTTAGACAGGTTTATGAGAATTACCCCTACCTCTCCACGATAATCAGCATCGATGGTTCCCGGAGCATTTAATACCGTAATTCCATTCTTATATGCCAAACCACTTCTTGGTCGAACCTGACATTCATAGCCTTCAGGAATCTCCAGAAACAATCCGGTTTTTATTAATGCGCGCTCCATCGGTTTTAGAACAACTGCCTCATCTAAATTAGCCCTAACATCGAGGCCTGCTGAAGCTGACGTTTCATAGTTGGGTAACGCATGTTTTGATCTGTTTATGACTTTGACTTTCATAACAAAGTATAAAGAATCAAAAATAAGAATTTTCAAGCCCGCTAAGCCTCGAATAATGGGCTATTTGGAAGAAGTTACTAACGACCAATAGTTAGTTTTTTGCCAGTTTGGGTTTTTCGATAAACCAAACAACACCTACATAGAACAAAATAAGTGCATTATGAAAAAAGAATTTTTGCCAACTGAAATCACCCGGGTCAAGATTTACAAGGTATGCCAACATGAACAGTCCAGCTGCTAATCCGAGGTAGAAAAAAAACTTTTTTAGGTTGTATGGTATGGGATAGTACTTTTGCCCTAGCAAGTAAGAGGCTATCATTTGCACACCGTAAACGATAAATGTGGCCCAGGCACTCGCCCAAAACCCATAAATCGGAATAAAAAGAAGATTGATAAAAATTGTAATGGCTGCTCCACCAATAGCTATGTATGCCCCAAACCGCGTGTGACCGGACAGCTTATACCATATTGATTGATTGAGGTAAATGGCATAAAACACATTGGCCATCAATAGTATTGGGACAACATTCAAGCCTACCCAAAATGCGTCGTTCGTGATAAAGTATTTAAAAATGTCAATGTTCAGTGAAACCAACAGAAATAGAAGACAAAAAACTGCGACAAAGTAGTTCATAATCCGAACAAAGAGCTCATTCGATCCTTTCACTCTGGCATTGGCAAAGAAAAAAGGTTCAGCTGCGTATCGATAGGCCTGAAGACCTATTGTTACCAATACAGCTAGCTTATAACAGGCACTATAAATCCCTAATTGTGCCTCTGCCTGAACCAATGAATATTCCTCTTGTGCATACAAGAGATGCTTCAAAATAACACGGTCCAACATTTCATTAATAATGCCGGCAAATCCTGCAATGACTAATGGAAATGCATACCATAACATTTCCTTTGCCAGCTCCCGATTAAACGTAAACTTAAGTTTAAAATAATCCGATAGAGTACCGATAATTTTTACGGACGATGAAAGTAAATTGGCTATTAGAATAAACAGGACTCCCTCTTCCGGCCTGGCGGGATCCATCAAGAATAAGAGGAAAATGAGATTTCCACCAATATTCACCACGATTACGATAGAATGAATGATTGAAAATCGAACTGCTTTAAACTGAGACCTCAGCTTTGCCATTGGCAAAGCTGAAACAGCATCTATACAAACAATCGCACCAAGAAGAATGATATATTCCGGATGATCAGAGAATAATAGCACATCCGCAATTTGTTGATTAAAAACGATTATCAACAAATAAAACACAGAATTAAGACCTATAACAGTCAAAAATGAATTACGGAAGACAGTTTCCTTATCCTCTTTATCATGGAAGAACTTAAAGAATGCTGTTTCCATTCCAAAAGTCAGTAAGACCATTAATACCGCCACCCAGGCGTAAAGCTCCGATACGATTCCATATTTATCAGGCGGTAGATAGTACGTGTAAAGTGGTACTAACAGATAATTCAATAACCTACCAACTATCGTTGGCAGTCCATAAATGGCTGTTTGCCCTACTAATTTTCTAACTGCACTCAAATGCTATCTGAAATTGGCCTTTCGTTTTTCTAAAAAGGCCGTTGTTCCTTCTTTAAAGTCTGCCGTACCGAAACATTTACCGAATTCTTCAATCTCAACGTCAAATCCATTGACGCCATCTTCGTAATTCGCGTTGATCGATCGAATAGCAGCTGAAATAGCCATCGGTGAATTCTTCAGGATCTTTCCTGCAATCTCTTCCGCCTTAGCTATTAAGTCACTTTGCTCTACCACGTAGTTTACCAGACCCCACTGTAGCGCATCGTCGGCATTGATCATCCCTGCAGTGAAAACCATTTCATTGGCCTTTCCACGACCAACCAGGTGCGCGAGTCGTTGTGTACCACCATATCCGGGAATCACACCTAAACTGACTTCAGGTAAGCCCATTCTGGCATTGGATGATGCAACGCGTATGTGGGAGCACATAGCTAATTCAAGTCCGCCGCCCAGCGCAAATCCATTTACAGCAGCAATGACCGGTGTGCTTAGATTTTCGATATAACTAAATAAGGTTTGTTGACCATTAGCAGCCAATTGTCCACCTTCAGCGATGGAAAAATGGGCAAATTCTTTAATGTCAGCTCCCGCCACAAACGACTTCTCTCCGGATCCAGTCAGTATGATCACACCGATCGATGGATCGCCATTCGCCTCTTTTAAGGCATTGTGTAGCTCAGCAATCGTTTCTTTGTTCAATGCGTTCAGTTGATCCGGTCGATTGATCGTTATTCTGCTAATCTGGTCATTGCTTTCAACTAAAATATTGTTGTACATCTTATTGTTGTTTTTCTCTGATTCGTTTATATAATTTGATCAATATCATCAATCCTATTGCTACTGCGAAGAAAGCTACTGTAGCTGTTATCCAATCCAGTGAATGCTTCATCGTCACTAAGAAGACTATTGCCACCAGACATAGTGTCGCCAACTCGTTCCATAATCTTAATAACGATGAAGACCAGCTAAACTTGCCTTTGGTCATCTTTATCATGATCGACTGGCAAACAAAATGGTAGACTAGCAATATGACTACGAAACTTAGCTTAATATGCATCCATCCAGCCGACATATAATAATCGATCCCCGGACCTTTCGGGTGAAATAGCATCCATGTACCAAACACAATTGTCAGGATCATCGCCGGTGTGGTAATGATCCACCAAAGTCTTTTTTCCATCACCTCAAATTGCTCTGAAAGTGCTGTTTTAATAGGCTCTTCCTTGTTTTGGGCCTCCGTATGATAAATGAAAAGACGGACAATATAGAACAGTCCCGCAAACCAGCTAACAACGAATATGATATGTAGTGCTTTTACTGCGTTAAAGTCCATTGTGTAAATATAATTAGATAATAAATATCAAATATTCGATTTAACTATCTTTGCCACCAGCAAGATGTGTATATGAGCATTAACGAGTTATCAGATCAGGAAATCCAACGTAGGGAGACAAGAGAAAAACTCCAGGAGTTAGGAATCAATCCTTACCCCGCGGAATTGTACCCGGTGAGCGATCACGCGGAAGATATTAAGGCTAATTTCGAAGAAGGCAAACAGGTTTGTATTGCCGGAAGAATGATGTCCAAACGGATCATGGGTAAGGCCTCGTTTGCTGAGCTACAGGATTCATCCGGAAGAATTCAGTGTTATTTCAATCGCGATGAACTAGCAGTAGATGAGGATACATCTGCTTACAATGAAATATTTAAACGTCATCTTGACCTGGGAGATTTTCTGGGAATCGAAGGTGAGCTTTTCAAGACGCAGGTTGGAGAGATCTCAGTGAAGGTCAATAAATTCACAATACTTAGTAAATCTCTTAAGCCATTACCGCTACCTAAAACGGATGCAGACGGAAATGTTCACGACGGATTCACCAACCCGGAAATGCGCTATCGTCAACGATATGCTGACCTGGTGGTCAACCCACATGTAAAAGAGGTCTTCGTGAAACGAACGAAGCTTTTTCAGGCTATGCGTGATTTCTTTAATGAAAGAGGATATCTCGAAGTAGAGACACCGGTTCTTCAACCGATTCCCGGTGGTGCAGCAGCAAGACCATTTATTACACATCACAATGCATTGGATATTCCGCTTTATCTGAGAATTGCCAACGAGCTTTACCTGAAGCGCTTAATTGTTGGTGGATTTGATGGAGTGTATGAGTTCTCTAAGAACTTCAGAAATGAAGGAATGGACCGAACTCACAATCCTGAGTTCACAGCCATGGAGATCTATGTTGCTTATAAGGATTACAACTGGATGATGGAATTTACTGAGCAGCTACTCGAATTCTGTGCACTACAGGTTAACGGTACAACGGAGGCTCAATTCGGAGAACATAAGATCGATTTCAAAGCACCTTATAAAAGGGTAACCATGCGTCAGGCGATCATCGATCACACTGGATTTGACATTAAAGATAAGTCAGAAGATGAATTAAAAAGCTGGTGTAAGTCCAATGGTGTTGAAGTGGATGACACGATGGGTAAAGGCAAGCTCATTGATGAGATCTTCGGTGAAAAATGTGAAGGTAATTACATTCAACCAACGTTCATTATCGATTATCCGAAGGAGATGTCACCCTTATGTAAAGAACATCGTGATGATCCTGAATTAACGGAACGATTCGAGTTAATGGTTTGCGGTAAAGAGATCGCTAATGCGTATTCTGAGCTGAATGATCCTATCGATCAGCGAGAACGTTTTGAAGATCAATTAAAGCTATCTGAAAAAGGAGACGACGAGGCGATGTTTATCGATCAGGATTTCCTTCGTGCTCTGGAATATGGTATGCCGCCAACATCAGGGTTGGGAATCGGAATTGATCGGTTAATCATGTTCCTGACGAATAATGAATCCATTCAGGAAGTACTTTTCTTCCCGCAAATGAAACCAGAGAAATTTGGAAAACAAGGACCCGAGTTAACTGACAATGAAAAAGCTGTGTACACTATTCTTACCAGAACAGGGACTCCAATGGAGTTAAATTCATTGAAAGTGGAAGTCGGTCTCAGCAATAAGCAGTGGGATAAGGCTCTCAAAGGTCTTCGGAATCACGAGTTAATAAAGGTAGATAAAACAGATGATGCTCTACTCGTCTCTTTATCCTCGTAAGAATCTCTTTTTAAATCAAATAAAACCTGCTAGGATTACAAGAAAGATGATTTACTAAATCCGTTTAGTAAACCATTTATCATCTTCAAAATTTTCCTGTTGTTCAATTTGCGGCTGCAATATTGGCTAAAAGTTAGCTCTGCACCCCCTTACTAAACCGTTTTAATGATGTATCCTTGCGGTGCAAAACCTATTTAAAACTAAAACCATGAAAACACTTCTTTGTTTTCTTTTCATTGTACTACTGACTAATTTTTCGATTGCCTGTACGGGTGGAACTAACGCTGGAAGCTTAAGTCCTACTGCAGCTTATCAGACACAAAGTGTTTCAAATGGACAATACTATGTTATCAACGTTACTTGCGGCAGCATTTATAATTTTACCTTTTGCTCAAATGGTGGCTCAGCATCGTGGGACACGCAGATTACAATCAATCAGACTAACAATACGACTCAATTAGCCTATAACGATGATGCTTGCGGTTTGCAGTCAAATGTATCGTGGACAGCAACTTTCAACGGAACCATACATGTGTTAATTTCTCAGTATAGCTGCAATAACTCCGGAGGAAATTCAGGAATACTAGCGTATAATGTAACAGAAACGTCGGTGACATACAACGCAAGCTGTACTACTGCATCAACAAATATTACCGGAGATACCGCTGGGACTTTTTCATTTAATCCCGTTCCTACGGATGGAGCTACCATTAATTCAGCAACCGGTGAGATTACTAATGCAACAGAGGCTGCTAGCTATACGGTAGAATACACTTATTGCGGTGGCACCATTACCATCCCGGTTACAATGGGGACTGCTCCGTGCTGGACATTAAATGGTGATGGACAATATATTACTGTTAATGGCGAACAGTGTATTCAGTTAACAGACGAGATTAATAACCAAACAGGATGTGCATGGAACGGTTCACAAATTGACTTCGCATCTAACTTCACCCTAACACTGGATTATTATTTCGGCAACAATATAGGCGGTGCGGATGGTAATACATTCACATTTCAGCCCAGTAGTTCCACGGCTTGTGGTCAGGCAGGTGGTCAGCTAGGTGCAGGAGGGTTATCAAATGCGCTAACTATTGAGTTTGACACCTATGATAATGACAACCCTACTCATCTATACGACATGGCTTGTGATCATATTGCAGTAGAAATAGATGGAAACATGCAAGGTGCAGCGCCGTATTGCGGTCCAGTTTGTGCTAAGCCCGGCGGACAGAATATTGATGATGGTGGTACGTATACCGTAGAGATCGCCTGGAACGCAACCACTCAGCAGTTAGATATTTACTTTGATGGGAATTTAAGACTAAGTTGTAACGGAGATTTTGTGAACACTGTATTCGGTGGACAAAGCCAGGTGTATTGGGGAGCTACTTCCGCGACCGGCGGTTTGAACAACCAGCAGTATTTTTGTCCAAGTACCGTAGTCGTTTTACCGGTAGAATTAAACTCATTTGAGTCAACTTGTGATGAAGACGGTGAATTGTTCACATGGACGACATCTTCGGAGAACAGGGCTGATTATTTTCGACTTGAATACACCCATGATGGACTTTTATTCTTTCCTGTAGGAACGGTGGATGCCGTGGGAAACAGTTTCCAGGAGAACAAATATGAATTGTTTGTAACAGCTTCAGATTCGAAGCAGCGATATTATCGTCTTAAATGTGTTGATGATGATGGAAATTACGAATACACCGATATTATTTCCAGTCGAAACTGTCATTCTTTTTCATTGATCAATTCCATTGTTCAAAATGAAGATCGAATAGTAATTAGCCTGAATGAAAATTCTTTTGTTTCAATGGCTAACAGTATGGGGCAGTTAATAGAAAATCCCATAACGGAATCAAAATTTGTCACTATCCCAACCAATAAATTATCTCCTGGTGTGTATATCATATTGGCGGAAAATGCAGATGGAGAATTTGACTCGAGAAAGATAATTATTCATTAAAATCTTTGAAGTAGCTGTATAGTAGTAGTGTGCTTATGTTGCAGTGTAAGAAGAAAGGCTTCACCAGGTGGAGCCTTTTTTTAATGCGAGCCTCTTGCGATAAACTCACATGGTTTAATGAAATGCTCACCCGGGTTTTTACCATCTTTGAGTCGCGCATATAGTCTATCGACTGACTGTACCGCGATATCATAAATAGGTTGTCTCAATGCACTTATTGGAGGATCCATGTATTCAAATGAATCACTGTCATCAAATGATATTAGCCTAACTTCTTCTGGTATGGCGGCTCCCGCTTTATTCAATGCGGAAAGCACAGGAAGCGTGCATTTGTTATTAAGTGAAATAAAAGAATCGGCCCCTTTAGCTAATTCCTCTACAATCATTTCATCTATTTTTTGTTGATCACTAGTAAAGTCGAGATACTCAAACTCAATGTCGTTGTTTTCGCAGGCTTTTTTCGTTCCTTCAATTCTATCTTGAATAGTCGAAATATCCGCCGGGGATGGAACCAAGGCTACCAGTCTTTTTGGCTTGACACTAAAAGATTTAATCAATCGTTCAGCTTCAGAAAGGTTATCAATTCCAACAAAGTCTGCATTCTCATCTCCAGGACGATCAGTAAATACAACCGGTATATGTGTTTCAAGTAAAATTGGAATCAGGTTCTGAATATTGTTACTTGGAGAAATGATCATTCCATCAATACTACGCTGAATGAGCTCACGCATTAGCACTTTTTCCAGCTCCATATCATCGTTCGTATTTACGATAAATGTATTGTATCCGGAATCATAAAGTTTTTCCTGCACTGTTTTACAAATCTCGGCATAGAAGGGGTTGGAAATATCGGGTAACACCAGCCCAATTGTCTTCGTCTCCCCATGCCTTAAGCTTTTAGCGAAAAAGTTTGGTACATAAGAAAGTTCTTTAGCCTTCTCTTTGATGAGTCTCTGCTTTTCCTTGCTTATGTTAAACTGATCACCTTTTCCATTAAGGACAAAAGACACAGTAGCCTTAGACACGTTAAGCGCCTTAGCAATGTCATTAAGTGATGTACGTTTTTCTTTCATTGTATGTATGGTACTAGTCTCGAAAGAATAAAATCAATGTACAAAAAATTATCTAAGTTACCCGGGTAACTTACTTACCATTTTTTCAAACTCCGTCTTGTAATTATTATTTCCCTGGCATCCCATTACAATTTTATTATTTTGAAAGTTTTCAATTCGGTCTCCAGGATCCGGATGCGTGCTTAAAAATTCCGGAACTCTACCTCCGCCCATTTCCTCGATCTTTATAAAGAAGCCAGCGCCACCGTCAGCATTGTAATCTGTCGGACATAAATATTCTACTGATTTCATATCGGCTTCTTCTTCATGCTTTCTGGAAAATTTCAGTCCTACTAATGCACCAGTTACCTGCTTTAATGCTGCACGGTTACCCGCGAGAACATCTAACAGAATCTGTACTCCAAACATTTTCGTCATTTGACGAGTCGAGTGACGTTGATCGGCATGAGCCATTTCATGTCCAAGAACACCTGCAAACTGATCTTCAGAGTCTAAAAACTTAAGTATCCCCGTGTATATATAAATATATCCACCAGGCGTACAGAATGCGTTCAATGTACTATCATCGTGAATCACGGTTAATTTCCAATTAAACTCTTCTTTATAATCTATCTCACCTGTAGCCAGAAGCTTATCTCTGACATCGTAGAGGTACTTATATACTTCCGGATACTGCGTAGAATCAAGGGTTGGAAATTGTTCCTGATCCGCTGCAATTTCCGCAGCAACCTGAGCTCCTAACTCTTTATCTTGTTGAACAGTAAAAAGATTAAATCCCTTTCCTTTATTTTTCTCGTTAACGGTTCCACATGCCGCAAGAATAAAGGTCGATAACAATACAATGATTAAATTACTTGACTTCATAACTACCAATTATTTTCTAGTATAAATAATTCACTCCAAAGGTAAGCAAACATCCAACAACCCATCCCAATAATACTTCAGTTACGGTATGTTTTTTTAAATACACACGTGCCGACATAATAATTCCGGAGACGAGGATTGATGCTGTTAGCATCCACAGTTCAAATTGTGTTTGATACAAAATATAAGCCAAAATATACCCTACGACTATCCCCGCCGCGGCAGCATGAATACTTAACTTCCTCCATTTATTGAGAAAGAAAAAGGCTAAAGTGACAAATACTCCGGAAATCGGAAGTGATAAAATAAACTTAGGAACCATCGACGAGTCGCCGACTTTAATGAAAATCCAGAAATATAGAATGAGGCAATACGTCAGCATGACCAGAATCGGAATGTTCCGTTCCTCTTTCTTCTCCATTTCAATGGTTGTAATGAAGCCACTTCGTCTCATTATTATAATTGAAATGCCGGGAGCCAAAACACAAAACAGAATATAGGTTGCGAGAATAACCGCCTTCGCCGGAGGATACATTGCGTAGACACAATCATAATTGAAAAAATAGTCCTGCTGAGACGGAACGTACATAGTCAGAAGTAAGCCATATACCGGCATAAATAACGGCAAGAAAATCCATGAAATGGCTTGTGCAATGATCTTCATTAAAGTTCCTTTCGAAGTCGTGCAACCGGAATATTCAGTTGCTCTCTGTATTTAGCGACTGTTCTTCGGGCAATATTGTATCCCTTATCTTTGAGTAGCGTTGCCAGCTTCTCATCCGTTAACGGTTTACGTTTATTTTCACCTTCAACTGCCTCGCTCAAGATCTTTTTTACTTCTCGGGTTGACACTTCCTCTCCAGAATCAGTAGATAGCGACTCTGAAAAGAAGTATTTCAATGGAAATATTCCCTGAGAAGTTTGTACATATTTACTGTTCGCCACTCGAGAAATAGTTGAAATATCCAGATCTACTTTTTCGGCAATATCCTTTAGGATCATTGGTTTGAGCTTAGTTTCATCACCGGAAAGGAAATATTCTTTCTGATAATTCATGATAGCATCCATGGTCAACAACAAGGTGTTCTGACGTTGTTTAATCGCATCAATAAACCACTTGGCTCCATCCAACTTTTGTTTTACGAAAGTAAAGGCTTCCTTATCAGACTTGGTTGTTTTCGCACCTTCCGCATACTTCTTCAGCATGTTTTTGTAGTCTCGGCTGACTTTTAACTCCGGTGCATTTCTACCATTAATGGTCAGCTGAAGTTGACCTTCACGCTCGTATACCTGGAAATCAGGAACGATTTGAGCTACGTTACCACTTGACTCTTTTGTAGAGCCTCCCGGTTTTGGATTAAGACGAATGATTTCTTCGATCGCCTCTTTAAGATCATTATCATCAATCTCCAATTTCTTCTTTATCTTATCGTAATGCTTCTTGGTGAATTCTTCGAAGAGCTCTTCCAGAATTTTCTTAGCGGTGTATTTCGTGATGTCTCCATCCTGTCTTCTGTTAAGCTGAAGCAATAAACATTCCCTTAGGTTTCTTGCCCCAACCCCTGCAGGATCAAGATCCTGAATCAATTTCAGAATATTTTCTACTTCTTCTTCGCTCGTTTCGACATTAGAAGAAAAGGCCAGATCATCTACAATGGCGTCAATTTCTCTTTTCAGGTAACCGGACTCATCCAGATTCCCGATAATGGTATCGGCTATCAAAAATTCTTTGTCGCTGAGGCTTAATAAATTTAACTGATCGTGTAGTCGGTCATGAAAGGAATGATCTATCGATAATGGAATGACTTTATCATCGTCATCCTTACCTTTATTATTTACTTGTGTTTTATAATCGGCATCGTCGTCGAGATAATCAGATATATCGAATTCCTCCTCATCGTTATCTGCATCATCATACTCATCCTCTTCTAACTCGTCCTCATCCTTTTCCGCTCCTTCTTCAAGAGCCGGGTTTTCTTCGATCTCTTGCTTGATTCGCTGCTCAAGCTCCATCGTAGGTACCTGCAACAACTTCATCAACTGAATCTGTTGTGGAGAAAGCCTCTGTTCGAGCTTTTGTTGAAGATGTTGCTTTAATGCCATAGTCGACTAATTCTACCTTAATTTAGCTATTATTTTACTAAAACCGTACCTTTTTTAAAACTCAGCGTTTTGTGGTGTCCGTGGAAAAGGTATAACATCGCGAATATTTGTCATTCCAGTCACGAACATGACCATACGTTCAAAGCCCAACCCAAATCCTGCATGAGGTACAGAACCGAATTTACGTGTTTCTAAATACCACCAGATTTCTTCTTCAGGCACATCGAAGTCAGCACATTTTTTCTTGAGTATATCCAATCGTTCCTCACGCTGTGATCCTCCAACTATTTCACCGATACCGGGGAAAAGAACGTCCATAGCTGCAACTGTTTTGCCATCATCATTCTGGCGCATGTAAAATGCTTTGATTTCAGCCGGGTAATCACTTAGGATCACCGGACACTTATATTCCTTCTCTACCAGGTATCGCTCATGCTCACTTTGCAGATCAACACCCCACTCCACATCGTACTCGAACTTCCCTTTTTTATAGGGCTTCGAATTACGCAATACATCAATTGCTTCCGTATATGTTAATCGCTTGAATTCGTTATTTGCGACAAACTTGATTCGGTCTATAAGTGATAGTTCATGTCGCTCATTTTGCGGTTTCTGTTGCTGCTCTTTTGCCTCGCGCTCGTTCAGGAATTCCAGATCATCTGCACAATTTTCAAGAACATAGTTTGCAATGTACTTCAGGAATTCCTCCGTAAGGTCCATGTTGTCCTTCAAATCGTAGAACGCGACTTCCGGTTCGATCATCCAAAACTCAGCCAGGTGCCGAGAAGTGTTAGAGTTTTCAGCGCGGAATGTTGGACCAAAAGTATAAACCTGTCCAAGAGCCAATGCTCCAAGCTCAGCTTCAAGCTGACCCGAAACAGTCAGGTTAACCTGCTTCCCAAAAAAGTCTTCTTTGAAATCAACTTCGCCATCATCGTTCAGTGGTGGGTTCTTTGGGTCGAGGATACTCACACGAAACATCTCTCCAGCTCCTTCAGCATCTGAACCCGTAATAATCGGAGTGTGCAGATAGTAGAATCCATTATCGTTAAAGTACTTGTGAATGGCATAAGCAACTGCATGTCTGATTCTGAACACCGCTCCAAAGGTATTTGTTCTGAAACGGAGGTGCGCTTGCTCACGAAGAAACTCCATGCTATGCTTCTTCGGCTGCATCACCGTCTTCTGAACCTCATCCGGATTAGCATCACCGATAACCTCCAGGTTTTCCACCTGAATTTCAACCGCCTGACCTGCACCTTGCGACTCAACCAGCTTTCCGGTTATAGCAATTGCCGAGCCTGTCGTTACACGTTTTAACAGTGCTTCGTCGAAGTTCTCAAAGTCAACAACAGCCTGGATATTTTTGATTGTTGAACCATCGTTCAACGCGATGAAACGATTCGCCCGAAATGAACGAACCCATCCCTTGACCAGAACATCCTGATTGATGTCCGCGCCACCCAATACAGCTGCTATTTTCTGTCTTTTCATTTGATGCTAAATTGAAGCACCAAAAATAGCAAGAATTGAAACCAATGAGCAAGTTCAGTTAGAATAATTTACTTGTTATTCCAGTTAGACATGGTTCGCTGTAAACCTATGGTAGAAAAGCCTTTAATGAATTCCAGAGCGACCTTGATTCGTTCATCGAGATTTGCAGCCTCATCAGGGTTCCATTCACTCAGAACATAATCTGCTTGTTGCCCGGGATGAAAGTCATTGCCAACACCAAATCGGAGTCTTGCATATTCGGACGTGTTGAGCACTGCCTGAATGTCTTTGAGTCCATTGTGGCCTCCGTCAGATCCTTTGCCTTTCATGCGCAACTTTCCAAATGGCAAAGCGATGTCATCCGTGATAACCAGCAGATTATGTTTGGAGATTTTCTCTGCCTGCATCCAATAGTTAACAGCTTTACCGGAGAGATTCATGAAGGTTGTCGGTTTGATTATAACCAATGTACGCCCCTTAAATTTGGCAACTGCTTTATCAGCATGCTTGTCAACTGAAAAATTTACTTCACATGCTTTCGCAAAGGCCTCAACTACTTTGAAACCGATGTTATGTCGTGTGTTAGCGTATTTCTCTCCGGGGTTTCCCAGTCCGACGATCAGGTACTTCATGCTTACAAATATAACTTCTATTCAGGTTCATTAATAGCTTGCCTGAACGATCTCTTGTACGTCTTCCGGAAAAATACTTTTCGTTTCTCCCATTTCGGTCCAACCACGCTCAATGAAGGTCTCCATGATCTTTTGATCAATACCCTCATAACTTTCCGTATAATCACTTATTCGCGTTTTTACGCCTAGATGGTGAAAGAATTCCTCGGTTCGTTTAATTGCGCTTGCAGCGATTTCGTCATCAGATCCTGTAAGACCAAAGACCCGTTGCCCGTATTGAACTAATTTTGCTTTCTTCTTGTCGAACTCATGTTCATAGAGCCGTGGACAAATGATGGCGAGTGTTTGCGCATGATCAATGCCAAAATGTGCGGTAAGCTCGTGACCAATCATATGCGTTGCCCAATCCGTTGGCACACCACATCTTAAATTTCCATTCAAAGCGTGAGAAGCACACAACATGAAGTTTGAAGCTAGTTTATAATTGGCAGGATCGTTTACCACATCACTAACTTCGATAAGCGTCGATAATATGGCTTCTGCTTCTCTTTCCTGTAGCAGATTATCCGTTGGCAGTGTTAGATATTGTTCGAGTGTATGCACATATGCATCAATGATTCCATTCGCCAGTTGACGTTTTGGTAAAGTAGCCACAACACCTGGATCACAAATGGAAAATTTCGGGAAGAATTGTGGTCCGCCCATTACTCGTTTTGCATGGATCTCCTTACGACTAACAACTGCGCCCGAATTAACTTCTGAACCCGTTGCGGGTAAAGTTAAAATGGTTCCAAAAGGAACAGCTTCACCAAATTCACATCCTTCTTTTTTCTCCATTACGTCCCATGGATCACCTTGATATTTTATTGCTCCTGAAATAAATTTCACTCCATCTATCACTGATCCTCCACCTGCGGCAATAACAAAGTCCACATCTTCTCTTCTGGCAAGCTCAACCGCCTTCATGAGCGTTCGGTATTCCGGATTTGGTTCAATACCACCAAACTCAACAACTTCAAAAGAATCTCCTATAGCTTTGATAATACCATCGTACAAACCAGTTCTTTTAATCGAACCTCCGCCAAAGGCAATCATAATCTTTGAGGCATTCTGTTCCTGAAGAAGTTCCGGAAGTTTTTCTAATTGATCTTTACCAAATACTATTTTGGTCGGGTTTCTGAATTCAAAGTTTTCCATGGACTAAAAATAAAAAACCCCGATGATAAGTTTCATCGGGGTTTAAAAACTTAATTACGATTAAATATTTCCAAGGTCCTTAACAGCGTAAGCAATTTGCAATGCGTTAATTTCCTGTAATTCATTCCTCATATCGAAAATCATTCCTGTTGGTGCTTCTTTATCCGCTTTCACACAGGTGATTACCGATTCGATTGGTTTGTTCATTGATGCCGGTTTTGTGTTGAACTTATCCAGCTTCCATTGTCGGATGACATTGGTGCTGTATAGCTCTCCCGGATCAGGTTGTGCAACATTGTCTAAGAACAATGCGAATCCTGATTTAAAATCTTTTATTCTTGCTTTGTTCATCGGCTTCCCAAGATATACGAAGTCAATTTCTGAACGTTGTTTGTACGGTGTCATGTCTGTTGCACGAACACCTTCAGGTTGAACAACTCGTACGGTAGGATCCGCTTCTTTGGTTGTTGTTGCGACCATAAAGAAGAACAAAAGCATGAAAACAATGTCTGGTAACGAGGAGGTGTTGATCCCCGGTGCCGATTTCCCACTATCTTTTTTAAACTTTGACATACGTAGTTCTTATTTTTTCGGCGTTACTTCAATGAATCTATCCGGATATAAAATCTTCAATAGATCAATTTTCTTTTTATCCTCAGAAGCTTCTACTTGCTTGTCCTTATCGCCTTCATTGGAGATATAACGCTTGTGGATCACTCCGTAAGATTCTCCAAACAAATCGTTCGCTACTTCATCACGAAGATCGAAGATTGCTTCTCTCAATTCTGAATGAATTTTCGTGAATAACTCATACGATGTGTTTTTCTGCACTTCGATACGAACGTGAGCCTGGAAGTGAATTTCTCTCAGCTGTGGTTTCCCAAGCATTTCCAGTGCTTCTTTCTTTTTAACCCACTTATCCCATTGGGCTTGCTTGAACTCAACAATTTCGGGCATTACATCGGGAGTATTCTCCGTTTCCTCCAATTCCTTCTCAGCTTGTAAAATCTTTTGTTCAATCTGAGACATACTTATGGTGGAGTACATCGGAAATTTATTCTTAGGATCGTTAACCTTTTCGTTAGCCGTATAAAACTCCTTCACTTTCTCCGATATTTCATCAGGATCCGTCATCAATTCACCCCGAACCATTAATTGATTCTGACTATTAGCTAGGATCAAACAAATGTTTCTCTTTTCAATCGGTAATGGAGGTTCCGGATTCTCTATCCTTTTAGGAATAGCACGCATATACGCCATATCCTTATCCATAGTAGTTGTCACTAGGAAGAAGATCAAGAGAAGGAAGGCGATATCCGCCATCGATCCAGCATTTATTTCAGGAATCTCTCTCTTCGCCATATCTATTTTCTATACTTACCCATGAAAGGGCCGAAGATCGCTAGTAAAAATCCAACGACCACTCCAAGTAATACTGTATAAAGTCCTGCCGTAATCTGCGCAAGTGTTCCATCACTCACATACTGCTCTTCTTTAATAGCAAGCATTTCGTTCGTGTCGGAAGTACCTATTAAATAGAATACAAGGAACACAAGTAGTGCAGCAATCAATCCCAAAATTGATTTAACTGTTTTCTTTGTATTCGTCACAAGGCTTTGTATAAAGAATACCAGGATCAAGCCAATTCCGGCAAAAAGAATGAATCCGGTGTATGAAACTGCAAATCCCATACTGCTACCGTCTCTGAAACTTTCAATATCCTTTACTTCATCAGAAGAAGGGCTATTGACAAGAATCAACAAGAAGGCAATCACTCCCAATGCTACCAATCCTACTTTGAGGATGGTTAATATCATATTGAGTTTCTTGCTATCCATAATTGAATATTGTTTTTGTTGCCCTAATTAGGCTTGAGTTATTTTGTGCTTTAACATCATATCTACTAATGAGATAGAAGCATCTTCCATTTCGTTTACGATACCGTCTACTTTAGAAACGATGTAGTTATAGAATACCTGAAGAATAATCGCAGCGATCAAACCAAATACTGTTGTTAGTAGTGATACCTTAATACCATCTGCTACTGTAGTTGGTGATACCTGACCATCTTCAACGATCTTATCGAATGCGAAGATCATTCCGATTACCGTTCCAAGGAATCCAAGCATCGGTGCTAGAGCGATGAATAGTGTTAACCATGATAATCCTTTTTCCAAAAGACCCATTTGAACGCCACCATAAGAAACAACTGACTTCTCAACCATTTCAATTCCTTCATCTGATCGATCAAGTCCCTGATAGAAAATCGAAGCAATTGGTCCTCTTGTATTTCTACAAACATCTTTTGCTGCTTCCACACCTCCATTCTTCAGAGCTGTTTCCACCTCATCCAGGAATTTCTTAGTGTTAATAGTTGAAAGGTTAAGGTAAACGATTCTTTCAATTGACATCGCTAAACCAATGATCAAACAGATCAACGGAAAGCTCATCCAGAAAGGGTCACCTTCAATATATTTTTGCTTTAACTGCTGAACGAAAGTAGGTTCAACTTTTTCTTCTTCCTGTCCTTCTTCCGTTACACCTTCCAGTGCAGCTTCCGAGGCAGCTTCTTCAGTTGCGACTTCTTCAGCCGGAGCTTCCTCCGCCGGAGTTTCATCATCAACTTGTACTGGTTCATCAGCAGTTCCTTTCTGTTCCTGCTCTGCATACGTGAAGTTCGCAAATCCTATTGCCATCACTGCTACAATAGTTAAAGAACTAATTACTTTTTTCATGTTCTCAAAGATTAATTTAATCGTATTCTAAGTTTAAATTGCTAGCCAAAAATAATAAAATTTATTTCACAATAAAGCACAATGTGAATAAGCTGTTTTTTAGTTTGTTCTGCGGAGAGAGAGGGATTACTTCGCATTTGCTCAGTGGTCTACGCTTCGCTTCGGCACGAACCTGTTCTCATCCCTACTTCCTCACTACGTTGCGGAGAGAGAGGGATTCGAACCCTCGATACGCTTTAGACGTATACACACTTTCCAGGCGTGCTCCTTCAGCCACTCGGACACCTCTCCAAAATTGTTCTGGCAAATCTACAAAATTATTCAGAGGATTAGCCCGGTAAATCGGTGAGTTCTCCACGTAGATTTTGCGCAAGTAACTCCATTGATCTATCCGTATTTTCCGGATCAAGACATACCATCATTTTCGTGACGGCAGCCTCTGTTGTCATGTCCTGGCCACTTACCACTCCTAAGCGGTTAAACATGGAGCTCGCTTCGTAAAATCCCTGAATAACAAATCCTGAACTACATTGTGATATATTGAGAACGACTCCTCCTTCATTAATGAAGCTTCTCAAATTTGAATGAAAGTCTGCATTATTCGGGCTATTACCGGCGCCAAACGTTTCCAGAATCAAGCCGTCTATCGCATCCTTGTTGATCAGATTCTTGTACAAGTTAAAATCCATTCCAGGGAATAACTTCACCAGCGCAATTCTGGTATTCAGTTTGTCATTGAGCGTTAACTTTTCATTCTCACTTTTGTAAAAACGATGTTCGTGATACTGAAGATGAACACCTGCGGAAGCCAACTCCAAATAGTTTGGTGACCTGAAGGCCTCGAAATTTTCAGCAGAATCTTTCGTGCAGCGGTTTCCTCTAAACAATTTATAGTCAAAGCAAACTGCCACCTCGCGAATAAGAGCACCACCGTATTGGTCCCTCGCCGCCGCAATTTCAAGTGCTGTTATCAGGTTTTCTTTGCCGTCTGTGCGGATCATTCCAATAGGTAGTTGTGACCCGGTAAAGATGACAGGTTTCTGAAGCCCGTCAAACATGAAACTTAATGCCGAAGCTGTATATGCCATTGTATCCGTGCCGTGAAGCACCACAAAGCCATCATATTGTGCATAATTATCAAAGATCGTTTTGGCAATCTCCCGCCAGTGACTGGTATTGATCTCCGAAGAATCCATTGGTTTCTCGAAACTCACTGAATCTACTTCGATGTTTAACCTGTTCAATTCAGGAACCTGATCAAATATCAGATCAAAATCTACATTGGAAAGTTCTCCTGTCACGGGATCTTTTATCATCCCGATCGTACCTCCCGTGTATATTATCAGCACTTTTGGTTTTGCCTTCATCAATAATACGATTCTCGTTTAATATTACATAACTTCCTGCAGAGTACTTGACTCAATGGTAGATTTTATTGACTCAATGGAATTTTAAATAATTCTAACGCTGATTTTGTCGTTCGTTCTGCTATTTCTTTCATACTAACCTTGTATATCTCCGAGAGCTTTTCGGCGACATGAACAATATAACTGCTTTCGTTTCTCTTACCACGATAAGGGACCGGCGACAGGTAAGGAGAATCTGTCTCCAAAATCAAATGTTCGAGCGGAATGTTACGTAAGACTTTATCCAACTCCGCCTTTTTATAAGTTACGACTCCGCCTATGCCCAATTTAAAATTGCCGTAACTCAAAGCATGTTCCGCCTGATCCATATTTCCGGTAAAGCAATGAAATACTCCGCTCAGGTTTTCGTCATTCTCTTCATCAAGGATTTCAAAGATCTCATCGAATGCTTCACGCGCATGAATTGCGATCGGTAATTTTAATTCTTTCGCCCACTGCACCTGCGTGCGAAATACGGTCTTTTGCTCATCGAGATAGGTCTTATCCCAATAAAGGTCGATGCCTATTTCGCCAACTGCAATATAATTGCCATTCCACAGCTCTTTCTTGATCTGATTAAGTTCGGATTCCCATTGATCTTTCACACTCCCGGGATGAAGTCCCATCATGCCATAGCATGTTCCGGGTTCAGCTTCAACAAGTGATTTAAGTGCTTGAATAGTGGATGCATCGATATTCGGTAATAACATTATTTCTACACCATCTCGTCGTGCTCTGGATACCACCTCGCTTCGGTCTTCATCAAAAGAGTCGACAAATAAGTGGGTATGCGTATCAACTAACATTAAAATAAGGATAGACTCAGTCCGAATTGAATTCTATTAAGCTCTACGCTGTTGGAAGATTTAAATATGGGATTGAATGAATAGCTTCCATAAAGAGCCCAGTTTCTTAAGCCAAATCGAATGTGAGCCGAATAAATAAGGGCCGACTGATCCGGGAAACCAACACTTTTAAAAATATCCCTGTCGCCGAATTTGCCGTATACATATTTACTGAACAGGTTAGCCTGATATCCAACGCGCCCTCCTAGATGAATTTTGAAATGCCTCCAGCTTTCTTTGTGGAACCTCAACTCCAATGGAAGCGAAATCGCATTGCCTGCAAGAATACTTCTTTTAAAAGTGTCGCTGGTGTCTTTCTCTACAAAATTGGTCGTACCGGCTGTTTCATCTCCTATTAAATGGTTATCGTGGCGAATCTTCATGTACTGATGCGCCAACCCTATTCCTAAAGAAACGGTGTTCCCTTTCGTCAGAGGAATATCGAACATTAGATTCGTGTTTAGTCCAATGGATGCCCAGTGATTCTGAAATGGGTCACGATCACCAATCCAATCTGAATAAACGAGGTCAAAAACCAGACGATCATATTTGTACACCTTCTCCGGTATGGCGGGTCGAAAACCTGTAAATTTCCACATGAATCCAGGTTTGAATTGAGAGTACTCTTCGCCCTTGCTGTCGTACTGCGTAAACGCCAATGAACAAAGGCAAATAAATACGAGGGTTGTTAGAATTTTATTCATTCGGCTATTTTTTGCTCCCATTCCCAGGCATGTTTCATGGCTGCTGTGACGTCAAATTTAGGTGTCCAACCTAGTATGTTTTTCGCCTTAGTAATATCTGCATAGATCTTACCGACATCACCATCTCTACGTGGGCCAAATTCCCAATTAAGTTTTAATCCACTCACTTCCTCGAAAGTATGAATTATTTCCAATACGCTTACCCCTCGTCCTGCACCAATATTGACAACTTCTGAGATACCCGACGTATTTGACATCAACCATTTAAGACCACTGATGTGCGCTTCTGCAAGATCCATAACATGAATAAAATCGCGCAAACAGCTTCCGTCCGGCGTATCGTAGTCATTACCGAAGACAGTTAGCTTATCCCTTATGCCAATCGCTGTTTGTGTGACGTATGGGACCAGATTGTCCGGCACTCCATTTGGAAGCTCCCCAATGTTTGAGCTGGGGTGAGCTCCAATCGGATTGAAATACCGCAAGCTCAGAAATTTGATATTACTTCCTCTTTGATTTACATCCTGGATGATGCGTTCACAGATCTGCTTTGTTGCTCCGTAGGGAGACTGTGCTTCTTTGATCGGTGATTCTTCCGTAACAATGGTATGGTCAGGTTCGCCATAAACTGTGCACGAAGAAGAAAACACAAAATTATTAACCTTGTATTCTTCTGCCAGTTTAATACAATTGACCAATGAACCTATATTATTCTCATAATATTTTAAAGGTTCCTTAACTGATTCAATTACAGATTTGTCAGCTGCGAAATGGATGATCCCCTGTAGATCGAAATCATTAAAGATCTTTCTTAGCTTTAATTGATCGCAAACATCTACTTCGTAAATGATAGGATCCTCACCTGTTATTTTTTTTAACCCTTCAGGAATGCTTCGATCCGAGTTCCGAAAGTCATCCGCAATGATCGGTACAAATCCATGTTCATACAGCGAAACCACCGTATGAGAACCCAAAAACCCAACGCCTCCGGTTACCAAGATGTACTTCTGTTCACTCATCGCTGTAAAGGTAAGAGAAATGGTTAAATTTATTCCATGAACAAACGTAAGATCGATCTGAAGCAACATCAAATGAAACCGGCTTCCAGAGCATACCTGGTCAAGATTGTTATCTATGTCGTTATCCTCACGGTGCTCGGATTACTTATTAGTCGCTTGATGGGCCCTAAGGCTGAAAAAGACCCCAAAGAAGTTACAACTATAGACGCTGTCTCTTTGGACGTGAGCGATTCGCTAAATTAAAGTAGTACTTATAGATCTCTGTTTGAGAATTGAATCGTTCCTTATTGTTGCGGTGATAGCGGTTGCTCTGAGCTGCGTCAATAATCCTCGATTTAACATTTCCTTTCCAAAGTATCTCGAATATTTCATCCAGTCTCTGCTTATGCCGAGTTTCCAAAACCGGACATGCCACTTCAATTCGCTTATCAAGATTTCTCTCCATCCAATCCCCGCTGGAGATAAAATATAATGGATCTCCTCCGTTGTGGAAGATTAGAAAACGTGAATGTTCCAAATAGCGTCCTACAATGGATCTTACGGTTATATTTTCACTTTGACCCTTCACTTTAGGTACGAGGCAACAAACACCCCGTATGATCATGTCTATTTTTACTCCTGCCTGACTGGCGTCGTAAAGAAGTTGAATCATTTCCTCATCAACGAGATTATTTAACTTGATCCTGATGTATGATTTTTTACCTTTTTCTGCGATAGCAATTTCATTTTTAATCAGATCAATAAATCGTGCTCGGGTATTGTAAGGAGAAACTATAATTTTATTGAAAATAAAGTTATTCTTATATCCGATCAGAATATCAAACACTTTTTCTACATCCTGACCCAGCTTTTCTTCAGCGGTTAATAAACCAATGTCTTCGTACAAATAAGCCGTCTTCTCATTGAAATTTCCCGTTCCAACATAGGTTATCGTATGTTCTGTTTTGGTTCCCGCCCGCTTGATCTGGATCAGTTTTGAATGAACCTTTAGTTCTTCTACACCAAAGGACACCTTCGCTCCGGCATCCTCTAATTTATTCGCCCAATAAAGATTGTTCTCTTCATCAAATCTTGCCTGAAGCTCAATAATAACGAACACTTGTTTACCATTCCGAACAGCATTCATCAACGCGTTCATGATTTGTGATTGATCAGCAACGCGATAAACATTAATTTTTATAGAGCGAACTTTTGGATCAATCGCAGCTTCTCGCAATAGATCTACGATATAATCAAATCGTTGATAAGGAAAGTGAATCATTACATCTCCTTTGAGTATACGTCTGATCAAACTTCTTTGTCCTTCGAACTCCGGATGAATTACAGGGTCTTGTTTAGGGAAAACAAAATTTTCCCGTTCGAAGGTGGGGAAGGACATAAAATCCTTAAAGTTGTGATACTTCCCGCCTGCAATGGTGTTAAGGCCCAATGTTAGGTTGAGTCTCTGCAACAGAAAATTGAGGAGGTCTTCCGGCATTTTTTCGTCATAAACAAAGCGTACAGGTTCGCCAATCTTTCGTTTCTTGATACTCTTGCGGATCTTTTCCATAAATGAAACCGAAATATCATCGTCCAGATCCAGTTCAGCATCCCTGGTAAACTTGAAAGTATAGGCATCGATGCTGTCGTACTTAAAAATGGAAAAAATAAGATCTAGATTAAGTCGGATGATGTCATCTATGAGGATTACAAATTCTTCGTCGTTCTCCGATATTCTATAAAATCTGGGGAATGCATCCGGAATCTGAATAAGTGCGAAGCGATGCTTTGCTTTTTTATCCCATTCCATTCTTACCGCCAGATAAATTCCTGAATCTTTTAGTCGTGGAAAGGGTGTTTTTTCATCCAGCATGACAGGTACTATTGCATGCTTAAGCCGAAGTTTGAAATGTTCATGAAATATTTTTTTCTGCTCTTCAGAGAGTTGTTTTTCATTAATATGATAAATGTGCTCCTTTTCGAGTTCCGCCAGAATTCTCTTATAAGCTATCTGAAACTTCTTTTGCTGTTTTCTAACAACGCTCATGATCTCATCAAACAACTCCTTCGGTGTACCATCGAATCCTTGCACTTTTTTCTTGCCGAGCGAAACCATTCTTCTTACAAAGGAAGCCCGTACCCGATAGAACTCATCCATATTGTTGGAGTATATTCCCAAAAATCGCATACGTTCGATGACCGGATTATTTTCATCCAGCGCTTCCTGTAATACTCTTTCATTAAAAGACAACCAACTTAGTTCCCGATTCTGCAGCCTCATGCTACAAATATGTTTAAAAAAAAGACAGGTTAAATTAAGTTGATATCAATTCAATAAAAAAGGGTGATCATATTTGAACACCCTTCCATTATCGTTATTGCATATTATATCTTCATACCCTTTACGTAACGTGCTTTACGTTTCGTTTTCTGAAGCTTTTTCTTCTTAACCATTAAATGAGCAACGCCACTTGCTTTTGTTGCGTGATAGGTCATATTTCCATACTCAATCTCACCACCTTCTTTAGCTGACCAGTCAGCCACCAAATAGTATTTGCCGGATGTTTGTCCTTCTCTGGTATTAAAGGTCAATATCTTGCCCACTCCAGTCTCGAATCGAACATTTATGGACCCATTCTCACCGTAACTGTCAAATACACACTTCGTTTTAACCGGAATGATAACCATTTCCTGCTCTTTACTTGAGCTCGACACAAGTACCCCATCATCGGTTCCTTGTCCACCAGACTCTTTACTCTTTTCCAATGTAATCGTTGCCGAAGTATAAAACTGCACTTTCTTGATCATATTCTCAGAATCGAGACCAAATTCGTCACGAACTTCATTCGTATATGGAACCGTAACTCCACAACTCATCATAACAAGTCCTGTAACTAGAATTAAAAGGTATTTCATAGCTGTTTTTTTTTCAAATATAGTGAAAGGTTGTTCCAAATATAGTGCCTATTTAAATGTAATCGTAAAATCATCCTATTTTTGCATGGATAAGACAGAATCATGGGAATACAAATTCAAAAATTTACTTTTAACCCTTTTCAGGAAAACACCTATATCATACATGATGGTAGCAGTTGTGTAATCATTGATCCCGGTTGTTATGAAAGGTATGAAGAGCAGCAATTGTTAGCATATATTGTTGAAAATAATTTGAAACCCGAAGCGCTACTTTTAACACATGCGCATATTGATCATGTTCTCGGATGTAACTTTGTTTTAGAGAACTTTGACATTGACTTTTACATTCATGAAGCGGATTTAGAAACGCTGCATTCTGTTGCGGGATATGCTCATGTTTATGGATTTCCAGGATATAAAGCTCCCGCTGATCCCAACGTCATGCTGAAAGGTGGGGAATCTTTAAACTTCGGTGATATTAAGGTTCAGGTGTTATTTACACCCGGGCATTGTTCGGGACATGTCGTATATGTGTTAGAAGAAGCTAATGCAGTTATTAATGGTGATGTTCTTTTTGCAGGAAGTTTTGGCAGGGTGGATTTACCCGGTGGGGATCTGGCGACTTTAAAACAATCTATCTTCGAGGTAATGTTCAAGCTGCCAGACGAGACAGTGATCTACTGTGGTCATGGAGATGAGACAACAATAGGTGCGGAAAAACGTTCAAACTACATCCTCCAGTTCTAATATGCGTATTGCTGTAAATACCCGCTTTCTGCTCAACCGAAAAATGGAAGGGTTTGGCTGGTATACATACGAAATTGTTAAACGCCTTGTCGAATATCATCCTGAACACGAATTCATTTTCTTTTTTGACAGGCCATTCGATCAAAAGTTCGTCTTTGGTGCCAATGTTGAACCTGTGGTTTTAACTCCTCAGGCAAGACATCCCATTTTACATTACATATGGTTTGAGTATTCCGTAAGACGCGCTTTAAAAAAATACAAGGCAGATATATTTCTGTCACCGGATGGATACTTATCTCTAAAAACAGCCATCCCTCAAATTGCGGTTATACATGATATTAATTTCGAGCATAACCCGAAAGACTTGCCTTGGTTAGATGGTCGCTACTATAGATACTTTTTCCCGCGATTTGCTAAAAAAGCAACTCAGGTTATCACCGTTTCTGAATACTCCAAACAAGATATTGTCAGTTCTTATGGAATTGACCCGAACAAAGTAACTGCTATTTGGAATGGAGCCTCCGATCATTTTAAAGTATTGGAGCAAGAGGAGAAAGTTAAAACGCGGCAAAAGTACGCAAAAGGTTACCCATACTTTTTGTTTGTAGGGGCTTTGCACCCAAGAAAAAATGTTGCCAGATTAGTTCGGGCGTTCATTGAATTTAAGAAAGAGTCAACGAATGACATCAAACTATTAATAGTAGGAACCGAATTATGGTCAAACGCGTTAAAGAATCTAGACATACCCGATGCGTTCAAAAGTGATATTTTCTTCACCGGTCATCTTCAGATCGATGAACTCGCCAAGGTAATGGGCTCCGCGATGGCTCTAACATTCGTTCCCTATTTTGAGGGATTTGGAATTCCTTTGGTCGAGGCGATGAAATGTGGTACGCCGATCATAGCCGGAAACAAAACTTCCCTTCCCGAAGTCGCAGGAGATGCAGCAATTTACTGCGACCCTTATGAAGTTGATCAGATAAAAGCAAAAATGCTTGAATTAACTTCATCCGAAGAATTAAGAAACAAATTATCTACGAACGGAATAAAACGTTCTGAATTATTCTCGTGGGATAAATCAGCGTCACAAGTATGGCAAGTTCTTTGTTCTGTCCCGTTAAACAAAAATCTATAATCTACTATGTTTCGAAAATCGAATATGCTGTTTATTGCACTGTCCACTTCCATGTTGATGGTATCCTGCAAGAGTTTAAAACCACTCAAAGTTGCCGAGATTCAAAGTCTCAGTCTCAAATACAACACGTCTACAGATCTGAACTTTGGAAGCGAAATAGAAGCGAGAGTTATGGCCACCATGCTTGATGGCAGTGAAGTGGACGTATCAGATCACAAAAAAATGACCTTCCACTCTGAAGACCTAACACACATTGAAAATAACCGATATGTAATTACCAAACATCCGGCTTCATTTAATGATCATTCCGCAGCGAATCGAATTGAAATGTCTGACAGTAAGGAAACAATTACCAAAGACGATTCAATCATCGTCAATCATCAAGGCCAATTAAATTTAATGGCTGGTGGAATTGATGGCGATGATGGAGAAGACAAGAAGGATAAAGGATCCGGATGGATCTTGCGCGATGGAAAAGATGGAGAAAATGGTAGCAATGGAATGAATGGAAGTTCTGCAGAAAATTATGTTTGTCATGTGTGGAAGGAAAACAACATTTATTACCTCCACGTACGAAGTCTTACTTCCGGATCCATATGGAAGTACATGAGCATTTCACCGACAAAAATTCATATTGATGTTTCCGGTGGTAACGGTGGTAACGGTGGTAATGGTGGTAGTGGTGGCGATGGTAAAGACGGTCGTCTCAAGAACGGAGACATCCTCGCTCCCGGTGACGGTGGAGATGGTGGTAATGGTGGAAACGGTGGCAATGGTGGTAATGGTGGATCCTTTTCTATCAAGCTACATTCCAATGCTAAAGACCTTCAATACCTGTTCGATTACGATATGCTGGGCGGATCAGGTGGACAGCGAGGTCTGGGAGGATCTGCCGGACAGCCAGGTGACCCTATCGATGGAGCTGAAAATGGTGTGCCAGGTAATCCAGGTCAGGCAGGAATTCAAGGAAGTAATGGAGTAAATGGGTCTGTACCTGTTATCGAAATTGTTGAATTCGATTTTATCCAGTTCTATTAGACAGGATAATACGGTGATATCATCAGGTAAACTACCACTCCGCTAACTGCAACATAAAACCACAGTGGCCAGGCGATACGCGCCCATTTTTTATGTCGTTTAAAGTTTCCTTGCACGGCGAAAAGGAAAGTGAATAAGACCAGTGGTATGATCACTACACTCAATACAATATGGCTAACTAAAATGACGTAATAAATCGTTTTGTAAGCGCCATAATAAGTTGCCGGGTCTGAGGTCATGTGGTAAGCGACATAACAAGCCAGGAAAAGAAGTGATAATCCCAGGCATAATTTAATAATGCGTTCGTGAAAGGTTCTAACACCACTACGAATTGCGAGCAAAGCGATAACAAGTAATGAGGCTGTTAATCCATTTATACTGGCATAAACCGGAGGAAGAAAACTTAGGTCAACCCCATCAATACGAACGCGAAAGAGTACCGCTACAACAGCAGGAATAATTATTGACAATAAAATGATCAATCTTTTAAGATTCCGAATCTTTTTACTTTCCGCTAACGTCATATTCAATTTCTAATAACTTTCTTAAATCGGATTCAAGCTTATCGACTTGTTCGGTATTTGTTCCGTCGTAAATTCCTCTTACCAGTCCTTCACGATCGACAATTACGAAGTAAGTCGTGTGACCAAATCCACCTTCCGCTTCCTCGTTTCTTTCAGCACCACTGAAAAAGTCTTTCGCCAGCAAGTGAGTTTCATCTTCATCTCCCGTAAAGAAATACCAGTTCTTTGCCTCAATTCCATATTCATTTATATATTCTCTCAGTCGAGCAGGAGTATCCCGATCCGGATCTATTGAAAAACTTAAGAACTGAACTTCATCTGAAAGATCTGAAAGATTCACATTAAGTCTTTTCATCTGTGATGTCATCGGCGGACAAATCGTGGGACAGTGTGTAAAGAAGAAATCTGCCACCCATATTTTACCTTTTATCATGTCCGATTTAATGATAACCGAATCCTGATTTAAATATTCAAAATCCGGTACGTAATGATAAATCGTATCGGCAACTTGAATCCCATCCTGAGTTAGATATTGTACATCGCGTTCTCCCAGTATCGGAAGCGCTCTCTCCTGTACCTCATCTCCTGAAGTAGTCGAACAGGCCACAAGGAAGAATCCTAAAACACCGTATAAAAGTTTACTTCTCATTTCTTGCTGCTTCTTTATCGTATTGCTTTAATAATAGTGCAATGTGTCCATAAATATCTCTCACATATTTTTCAATCTGTCCGGAGCGCACCATTCGCAGTTCATTTTTTCGATCAACCAATAGCATTCGCTGCATAAATGATTGACCTCCTACCATTTTCTCACCTTTTTGAGCCAGGTTTACACCACTGTACTCATGATCATAGAGCTGTTTCGGATCTCCTTTTACGATCATCCATACTTCCGGGTCATATGCCTCAACGCGATCTTTAATCATATCACGCATGATAATAATGTCATCAACGGGATCTCCGTTTTCATCCGTCACAATTGAGATGATACGTACATCATTAACTTCATTCTTATTCTTTCGAATTCGTTGATATATAAGCTGATTTACGTGCCAATATGCGATGTTACAGGTGTCCAGGCATGTGTTCTGCAAAATGTTAAACAGGACCACTTTATCTTTGAAATCAGCAGGTGTAATTTCATTTCCTTCCGCTGTCGTAAAGCTGTATGAAGGAACCTGACCGTAATAGTCGAGTTCTTTAAATACATGTTCGCAGTTCCTGGTACTAATGAATATTAAAATAAAAGCCGGACCAAATAAAAGTAAAAATGCGTATATCACTTTTATTCGTCCGGCTGAAATTTTTTTCGCCATGACTATAGCTTGATAATGATTATACCATGTACGTTGACAAAGCCTCGTTCACTGCGAGACCCTCCCATAGTAAGATGAAGATCAAGTAAAGGATAAATATGAAATACGGCACTAATATAACCGCTTTCAACCCTTTTCTCTCATCTCCAAGGTGCATGAACACCATTACGATGTATCCTGCTTTTACTAATGTCAGCGCTACGTATCCCCACTTGATCAATTCCCAGGTTATACCTGTTGAAATTGAACGACCAGCTAATGCTCCAACTGCAACCTCAACAATTGTAACTACCGTAAGGATAACGGTCACAAAGTAAATCTTCTTTCTTATTTTCTTCCCTTCCTCTTCGCTGTGGTGTGCGTCGAGTGAGTATTCAATAACGTCGTCTCTTAACATAGTATTTGATTTTCTTAATTATTAAACAAGATAGAAGAACGTAAATACGAACACCCATACCAAATCGACAAAGTGCCAGTATAATCCTGTTTTCTCAATCATTTCGTAATGTCCTCTTTTGTGATATACTCCCATTGCTGCACCAAGCATTATAATAATGTTGATTATCACTCCTGAGAATACGTGGAACCCGTGGAATCCGGTAATAAAGAAGAAGAACTGACCGTATTGTTGCGGACCGTACTCATTTTGCTGAAGATTTGCTCCGTAAGTAACTCTTCCTAACTCACCGGAATTGATTACCTCTTCATACATCTCAGCTGCTTCCTTACCATGTATTTTATCTCCAATTTTATAATTGGTTCCGTCACTTTTAATTTTTAGTTCCATGTTCACATTCGGCTTCTTTGCAATCTCTGCAATAGAACCATCATGCAAGGTAATTTTACCATCATGGATATGTCCGGCTGCTGCCGCGTGCTGATATTCATGCATCAAATCCTCGGTGATAACATCTCCGACTTTATGATGATGCCCCGCAACAGTAACTTTAAAATTCTCGATTTCTCCAAACTCATCTGCATGAACAATGGCAAGAGATCCATCACTCAATTCAACCTTTCCAAATTCTGATCCGTGAATAAAGTGTGACCACTCCCAAGCCTGAGATCCAAGGAAGAAAATACCGCCGATGATCGTAGCAATCATCCACTTAACTACTCCCTTTTTGTCCATTCGGTGACCGGCCTCTACAGCTAGTACCATCGTTACAGATGAAACGATCAGGATAAATGTCATTAATGCTACATAGATCAATGGATAATCTCCATCAAGCAATGGTAGCGCGTGGAATGTTTCTTCACCAATCGGCCACGCTTCTGTTGTAGCATGTCGTGTGAATCCGTATGCGACCAATAATCCACTAAATGTCAATGCGTCCGACACAAGGAAGAACCACATCATTAATTTTCCGTAGCTAGCACTAAACGGAGAAATTTTCCCACCCCAAAGCGTTTTACTGTCAATTTGTTTACTAGCGTGTCCTGCCATGGTTAAAAAGTTTTATGTGCAAGTTTAATGAATAAAAAGTAAAAATAGTAGTAAATAGATCCACAATATGCCTAAAAAATGCCAGAAAATTACTCCCATATTTAGTCTAAATGTGTTGTCCATATTTATTTTTCCTGAAAATGAACCTATTACAAGTCTAATTATGTACAAAAGCGTGACAATTATGTGCAATAAATGCGCGAATGTAATGATGTATAAATACGATGAAGCAGTGTCTGCTGATTCGATCGCTTTAAGCTGTAAATAGTCATCCAACCTTCTTCCGTCAAGTTCTAAATGGCGATCGTTATACTGGAGTTCTTTACTTTTAAAATAGATCTTAAAATCTTTGCCAATCTCTCCTTTAACATAGAAGTCACCCCTGCCATCCCTAATGTTCATGGCTAATTGATTCAATCTCATAATGTCGACAGGCTTCAATTCCGTACTATCCGACTTCATCAATTTTGCATCCTGAACGAACAAGGGCTCATTCTCAAGGTAGAGTTCAAATCGACTTCCGTATTGACTAACTGGTAAATTGTTGCCGGTGGTATCTTTTAAGAATTGTGCTGTAAAACTCTGCAAATCCTTCATCTGTTCTTCAGACATTTCTTTCCCGGAAAGCAGATAATCATTCCCGTCAACTTCAACGAATTTGCCATCCATTTTAATCGTGTAATAATCACCGTATTTTCCGTCTGTTACAATGATATTACTAACCGCGTGAACACCTTTATCAACTAATTCGCCATATCCTTTAAACTGAAAGTAAACAAATCCGATTCCCAATAGAAGCGTGATACTGATTCCAGCCTTAAGTCCTGCCTTTTTTCCCTTCTTAGCAAAGTAAAGAGCAAGCTGAATGGCAATACTACTTAGCAGGATTAATGTGGTGCTTATATAAAAAGCGTTGGGCAGTGGAACTTTCAACCAAAACGAATCGCCCATCGATACTATATAGGCAGATGTAAGCCCTCCAAAAAACATCACGACGCTCAGAATACCAACGTATACCAGGTTCTTTTTCGCCTTGATTACTTTATCCTTGTTGTCGTCCGGAAAATTCGTGATTCCCATAATTTTTTTAATTTATTAAATACTTCTCTATGGCAGGTTCAATTCGATCGAATACATATACAAACTGAATAATAGGAAGATATATGAAAGAGGCAAACATTAGTTTTTTCGCATCGAGATCTTCACATGAATGGTAAAGCCTGAAAGCGTAAAAGAAGAAGCCTGCACCCAGGCCGGCTGCAATGATCAAAGATGCTGTTCCGGTCCAACCCAATATCCAGGGAAGCAGACTAAAAGGGATCAGAGCCAATGAGTAAGTCATTATCTGAAATGCGGATGCTTTTCCTTTACCTGCTGAAGAAGGAAGCAAAGAGAACCCTGCAGCCTTGTAATCTTCAAATGCCACCCAGGCAATTGCCCAGAAATGAGGAAACTGCCAGGTGAACTGGACAAAGAACAAGACACCGGGTATCAAACCAAATTCATTCGTATGAGCAATCGCTCCCAACATTGGTGGAATTGCACCGGGGAAAGCGCCAACCAGTACTGCCCAGGATGAAACCCTCTTCATCGGAGTATAAAGAAACACGTACGATATAAAGGCAAGGAGCCCTAATAATGCCGAGTACATGTTTATTAACCACAGTAAGGAAATACCTGCAATAAGGAATATCACAACAATTGCAATTCCTTCATTAACGGTCATTTTATTTTGAGGAATCGGTCTATCCGCTGTACGTTTCATCAACTTGTCCAGATTGCGTTCCCAGATTTGATTTGCTCCATTCGATGCAGCTGTAACCAACAATCCTCCGACCATTAAGTAAGTTATAATATAACCATCTTTACCTCCAACAAAGAGATAGCCTGTTAGTGCAGAAATAATTACCAATGCAGATAAACGAAATTTCGTAAAAACGAGGTATGCTTTGAGCTTTGCTCCTATTGTGATCTTTTTGTTCTGCGTTGGCATGAAAGCTGAAAATTTGGCTCAAAAATAGCGATTATTTGTGGTTCTGATCGGTCCTCATTCACATTTAGAATGAATCAAAAAAAGGAGGTCTTTTGAACCTCCTTCTTATTTTAAATATCCATCTGTTTATATGATTAACATTGCGTCTCCATATGAATAAAAGCGATACTTTTCTTTGATTGCTTCCTGATAAGCATCCATCATCAATTCATATCCTCCAAAGGCCGCAATCATCATCAACAAAGTTGAAAGCGGAGTGTGGAAATTCGTGATTAGTGCATCTGCAATACTGAAATCATACGGCGGGAAAATAAATTTATTTGTCCAACCGTCATACGGCTTAAGCGTCCCATCCGTAGAAACCGAACTTTCTACAGCACGCATGGATGTAGTTCCAACCGCAAAGATTTTTTTCTTTTTCGCTTTTGCATCATTTACTTTGTCGGCACAAGCTTCTGTAATGATCACCTGTTCCGAATCCATTTTATGTTTCGTAAGGTCTTCAACCTCTACTGGTCTAAATGTTCCCAAACCAACATGCAACGTTACTTCCGCAAATTCAGCACCTTTTAGTTCAAGTCGTTTCATCAGTTGTCTTGAGAAGTGCAATCCGGCAGTTGGCGCTGCTACTGCTCCTTCTTCTTTTGCATAAATTGTTTGATATCTTTCTTCATCTTGCTCCTCAACAGGACGCTTGATGTATTTTGGAAGAGGTGTTTGTCCTAAGTCCGTGATCAGTTTTTTGAACTCCTCGTACGGTCCATCAAAAAGAAAACGCAAAGTTCGACCACGTGAAGTTGTGTTGTCAATTACCTCAGCTACCAACTCCTCGTTGTCACCAAAATATAACTTGTTTCCGATTCTGATTTTTCTGGCCGGATCAACTAAAACATCCCAAAGCAGACTTTCACGATTAAGTTCTCTAAGAAGAAATACTTCGATCTTAGCTCCTGTCTTTTCCTTGTTACCGTACATTCTTGCGGGGAATACTTTCGTGTTGTTCATAACGAGAACATCCCCTTCATCAATGTAGTCAATGATATCCTTGAATTGTTTATGTTCAATTTTACCTGTTGCGCGGTCAACAACCATTAAACGAGCTTCATCTCTGTTCTCGCTTGGGTATTCTGCAATTAACTCTTCGGGAAGATTAAAGTTAAACTGCGAAAGCTTCATCTTATTCATAGCGCTCTTTCCGTTTTATTTTAAGGCTTGCAAAAATAATAAAATTAGCCTGTTATAATGGGGTGTTTTGGATAAATTCGATCCACTCGTCAACTGACCTGGCTTCATCCAAAGACTGATCTCCTGATCTGACACGTCTTAATTCAATTAAAGTAGCTCCAGATCCAAGTTCTACACCGAGGTCAAATGCCAATGACCGTATATATGTTCCTTTGGAGCATTCCACTGTGAAATCAATCACCGGAAAATTTGTCATATTCAATTCGAACGAATCGATGGTCACTCTGGCTGACTTGAGTTTAACATCCTTGCCGGATCTAGCCAGATCATATGCGCGTTTACCTTCCACCATCTTAGCCGAAAAAATGGGCGGTGTCTGATCAATCTCTCCAATAAATCTACCTTTAGCCTTGTCTAATAATGCCTGATCAATGTGATCGATCGGCCAATCATCCCGATCGTATTCTGTTTCAAGATCGTAAGAAGGTGTAGTCTTTCCCAATAGAATTTTACCTGTGTAGACTTTAGTCCCCGCCATCAACTCTTCAATGCGTTTGGTATGTTTGCCGATGCAAATTACCAGGACACCTGTTGCAAGCGGATCAAGTGTGCCGGCATGCCCAACCTTGATTTTTTTAACATTAAGTTTTCGTTTCAAGTGCCAACGCAGTTTGTTTACCACATCGAATGAAGTCCAATGGAGTGGCTTGTCGACAATAATGGTACTTCCTTTTGAAAATTCTTCGATCATAACCAGGTTGACGCAATGATCATCGCTCCTATTCCGACAGCAAAACAATAATATGCGAAATACTTGAGTTGTGCCTTTTTAACCAATTTGATCATCCAGGTACATGCAAGAATGCCTGTCACAAAAGCAGCAAAAAAAGCAACAACTAATACGGTGGTTGTTATACTCGATGCTGGATCTGTGTTAGCTATGGACTCTTTAAATTCAGGACTAATTATATCCTTAGCCATTTTCCCGAGTATCAGCGGGACAACCATCAGGAATGAAAATCTTGCGGCACGATCTCTGTCAACACCCAGCAATACCGATGTCCCGATTGTAGCTCCCGATCTACTGATTCCCGGAAGAATAGCTATTGCTTGAGCAATACCGATAATGATTGAATGACCATACCCTACTTTCTTTTCTGTTACACGGGCTCTATCCGCAAGAAATAATAATAGTCCTGTAATGATCAACATGAGTCCAACAAGAAGAATTGCCTTATCGAACATTAATTCAATCTGATCCTCAAAGAGGAAACCAACCATAGCTGCCGGGATCATTGAAAGGATAATTTTAAAAGCAAAAATACTTTGCTCGTTTATCTTGAATTGAAAAAGACCTTTTAAAATGTCGTACACGTCTTTTCGAAATACAACGATCGTACTTAATGCGGTAGCAAAATGAACGACGACAGTCATTTGTAAACTATCTTCTCCTGTTAGCTGTTGATCCTGAATAGCTTTCGCGATCTCCAGGTGACCACTGCTACTCACTGGCAGGAACTCGGTAAGCCCCTGAACAATACCCAGAATTAATGCTTCAAGAAAAGTCATTCGAAATTATTGATCTGATTTTGGCTTCTTCATGATCGAATACATGATGATCACATAACCCAATACAATTAATATTGGAGAGAGCGTAATTCGAACATGGCTGAAGAGTTCACTTGAGTCAAATTTTGAAGGATCTTCCGTGGCACCACCAATCATTAGAATGAAACCAATAATGTTAATCGCTAATCCTACTAAAAGTATCTTATAGTTTTCAGCAGGAAATGAAAAAGGTATTTTCTCTTTGTCGCCCATGCGTCAAAGTTAATACAAATCATCTAATTTCATTCGCAAATATTTGTTAAGTGCAAACCAGGTGGAAATTATGGTGATTAGAATACCAATCCCTAACAATGCTCCTAATAGTATCAGGAAGTTCTGCATCGAATAACTGATCTCGATTGAATTGAGAACATTATTTAAAGCGTAGAACATGGCCATTAAAAGAGCCATTCCAATTATCCCGCTAATGATTCCAATTCCAACCGCTTGCCATACAAAAGGTCGTCGGATATACCCTGATGTTGCCCCCACCAGCTGCATGGTTTTTATCGAAAATCGTTTTGAATACAATGCTAGGCGAATCGTATTATTGATCATAGCTACCGCAATGATTATCAATAACAAGGCAACCGCCATAAAGAGAAATACAAATTGTTTAAAGCCGAGGTTTACCCCTTCAACACTCGCTTCTTCGTAACTGATGTTGTCGATTTTATTTCCGTATTCCTTAAGGATCTTTTCTTTTAATTTCTTCATCCCATCCACATTGGCATAGGCTTCTTTGGGTTTATATGAGATGTTAGTCGGGATCGGGTATTCTCCATTGAATACTTCCAGGATTTCATCTTTTTCATCACTTCCAACAAATTCTTCAAGCGCTCGCTCTTTGGAGACATAGAGGACATCACTGAATTCATCCCATGTTTTTAATTCCTGCTCTACTTGTTTAATGTCGGCATCATTCAATTCCGGGCTAAAAAAGATGTCAGCCTGAAGGTTTTCCTTTGCTTGTCGCTGATATCCTTCCAAACCGATAAATCCACCCAACACAATGCCTATCATGAATAGGACAAGCGAAATACCAATGACCGTTGATACGTAACTGGTTCTTACTCCTCTGCGACTATTTTTATCGATTCCTGCCATTCGTATCAAAAGTAAGCATTAGCAACTCGATGAAATAGTTCGATCAACGATAGTTTTGAATAGCAGAATGTTGATTGAGTTCAAAAAAAAAGGGGTTGCAATTGCAACCCCTTTTACTCTTATAATTTCACGATCCGTTCGACAAAACTTTTATCGTCCGTTGTAATTTCAACCAAATAAACACCTTTCGGATGTTCAAAAGGATGATCGAACAGTTGCTTCCCGTTAAGCACGCGTTCATCAACTAATGATCCTGACGTATTGAATATTTTGATCGTATAATCTGTGTTTGATTGATCCACTGAGATATGTAAGATATCATTCACCGGATTCGGATAGATATGAATTCCATTCGCATTTAATTCTTCCAATCCTGAGTAATCCACATTGAAACAAGCGGAAGTATCACTACAACCATTCTCCGTAACAATCACCGCATAATCACCAGTAACAGTTGGTGTATATGACTGATTCGTTTCGCCATTGATTGCTGAATAACTCGCATTACAATCTACCCACTGGTATGTTGCCCCGGTGGCATTTGCAGTAAGTGTGTTACCACTTTGCGATGCAGTAGGGTCTACTGAACAAGTAATATGTACAAATGAAGTGTAAACATTTCCACTCTGTGTAATATCGAACATCCCTGCTGTGTTAAACGACGTAGTTGCCGGGTTACTTGTAGCAAACTGAACTGATGCACTTGGTCCGAAGTTCCACAAGGTATTATTTGTCCCAGGAGGTAATGTTTCATCATTAAACGTCATGCTTTCACCTGTACAAGTTGCGTAATTCACTTTAATTTCCGGTTGAGCTGCCAGGTTAAAATTGGTAATCTGTTGAGCTAAAGTGTCTCCTGAATTCAGGTAAAAGGCTATACTTTGTCCGCTTGCCCCGACGCCGCCATTTCCGCCGTTTCCGCCGTTTCCGCCGTTTCCGCCATCACCACCTTCACCTACTTCTGAAGATCCGTATGTAGAGCCGTTTCCTCCGACTCCACCTGATGCGCCAGCACCACCCGGGCCTCCCGGGCCACCATTTCCAGCTTGTCCAGCGGCGATGTAAGAGTCTATAATTTCTCCGTTTAAACCGTTATTATAAAGGTACACTCCAAATGAGCCTCCACCACCGAAACCGCCTGTACCGCCTGTTCCTCCCTGGCCGCCTCCGCCGCCTCCGCCGCCTCCGTCTCCGGAACCGTCATCACAAAAAGTACAAGACTGGCCTCCGCCGCCTCCGCCGCCTTTACCGCCTTTTCCACCTTGACCGTCATTACCGCTAGGGGCTTGAAGTCCAGGGGTAAAAAACATTCCTAAAGTTCCAGCTGGACCACCTGTTCCAGCTATTCCGTTTAATCCATTCGTACCGTTCGCTCCATTGGTACCGTCACCACCCGGGTCTCCCCAAGCTCCTCCGATTCCTCCACCAGTTTGTGGGGGACCTCCGTTTATACCACCGCCAAAGCCGCCATAACCACCATTGTTATCCGTTTCTCCTCCGGCTCCGCCGCCGCCGCCAGCTCCACCATTTCGAACAGATGAACTAGCCGCTCCATTACCTCCGGTTCCTCCCGTCTGTTCACATCCTGCCGGGTTTATACCTCCACTAGTCGATGGTGTTCCACCACCACCAGCTCCACCGGCTCCACCGGCTCCGCCACTACAATTACCATCAATAGAACCTGCCAATCCGTTCAAACCATTACTTCCATTCGCTCCGGCCTGACCAGGTGATCCGTTAAGTCCAGCGCTGCCATTTCCTGCTATTACCTGACAACGAACGAGTTTATAATTCGCACAATTCTGAATGTGCATTCCATAAGTAGATGCTCCATTCACCGCTGCATTTTGAGTTGTTATAGTAATATCATGTAATTCCCATCCATTGACGCTGTCAGCATAAACGGCAACAAGGCGTTGTGCATTGGTTACACCTTCCGGGTTAACATTTGATCTTTGTATAGTTGTTGCGCCTGCAATACTTGTTCTTTCCCAGGCGTTGTTGTCATCATAACCTCCTTCGAAAATAATATCATCAGCCATAATGTAAATCGGGTTATCGATTACGTAGGTTCCAACTCCGATTCTAATTAAATCGCCTGCTGTTGCTGTTAAAAAGGCTGTTTCAAGGTCCAAAGGATCAGCCATTGTTCCAGCGGCTGAAGGCACTCCCGTTGTTGTTGCATATTTGATGTCACATTGTGCAAACACAACTGTGTTAAGGCAGATTGCTGCCAGAAGTAGTAGTTTTTTCATGGTTGTGAGTTTAATCTCAACTAATCTAGGCAATTTTTCAATATAAATTACCTATTTATTTAAAAGTTCAGAAGGAAGTAAAGTGTCTGGAAAATTCTGAAAACATATCGGTCTCAACCAACGGTAGATTGCATCAACACCAACTGCTGTAAACCTCGAATCCGTTGTCGCCGGGAAAGGTCCTCCATGATTCATGGAAGCGCACACCTCTACCCCAGTTGGCACTCCGTTAAAAATGATTCGTCCAGCCTTTTGTTTGAGTATTTCCAGGGTTGGCTTAAAGAGATCAAATTCGACTTCTTTCATAATGATCGTACCTGTCAATTGACCTCCCAATTCCTCCAGTATAAGATTCAATTCATCCAGATTCTTACAACTGACAACTATAGAGAACGGACCAAATACCTCGTGATGCAATTGCGTATTAGCAAGAAAATCTTTCCCTTTAACACGCATAATTGTTTGTTCCGCATAATTGTCTTTGAGATGCCGATTACCTTGACTTATTTTTTCGGTAACTGGCGAATCTTCAACAACGGCCTTCGCTTTATCATATTTAGATTTTATCTGTGGGTGCAGCATGCAGGTCGACGCAAGCTTATCCATTTCCTCCGCTAACGATTGAGAAAAGGAATCGAGTTCATCAGATCCTATTCCCAGAATAAGTCCCGGATTCGTGCAAAACTGACCGGATCCATTCGTAATTGATGAGCTATATTGATTCACCCATTTATCCTTTTCTGTAGTAAGCGATAATTCAGAAATGATAACCGGATTAACACTTCCCATTTCTGCAAATACCGGGATGGGTTCTGGTCGTTTATTGGCAAGGTCAAAAATTGCCCTTCCTCCTTGGATACTTCCTGTAAATCCTACCGCTTTAACTCCTTTTGACTGTACAAGGAATTTTCCTACTTCGATTCCACTGCTGTTTAAATTCGAAAATACACCATCCGGCATTTTGCATTCTTTCACCGCTTCTATAATAGCAGAAGCAACGAGTTCTCCTGTGCCGGCATGCATCGGGTGACTTTTGACAAGAACAGGACATCCGGCGGCCAGAGCACTTGCCGTATCACCTCCTGCCGTAGAATAAGCGAACGGAAAGTTACTGGAGCCAAATACGACAACAGGCCCCAAGGGTATATGCGTTTTTCTTAAGTCAGGTTTAGGGGTTGGCTTTCTGTCATTCTCGCCGAGATCAATTGAAGTCCGACGCCAATCATCTGTACAAATATGATCCGCAAATGATCGCAGTTGAAAGAGCGTACGTTTAAGTTCAACTTTCGCTCTTGCTTCTGTCAGTCCCGATTCAGCAATATACACCTGAATTAGTTCCGGACCAAGCTCCTCGATTTTCGTTGCAATCGTTCTTAAGAAGGTTGCTCGCTCTTCATCCGAAATCTGACGGTAGCTCTGAAATGCAGATTGGGCTTTTTCGACTGCCTCCTGAATCTCAACTTCAGTGGCTTCAATGAGAACCCAGTCATTTTCTTTATTCAATTCGGGATTAATCGTTTTGAAAGTAATGTCTCCATTTGCTTTCAAATCATTTCCTATATAGTTCTTTCCAGTAATCAAAACGTATTCTAAGTTATAAAAAAAGGGATGACAATTGCCACCCCCTTCAATGTTCAATAGAACTTCGTCAATATTCAAAGGTCTCCATAAACTTAGTTGTGAAAACACCTTTATTAAAGCTTTCGTCTTCCATCAATTTGATGTGGAATGGAATGGTTGTTTTAATTCCTTCTATAATGTACTCGCCAAGTGCTCTCTTCATTTTGGTGATAGCCTCTTCACGTGTCTGAGCCACAACGATCAATTTAGCGATCATAGAGTCATAATTCGGAGGAATTGAATAGCCCGCATAAACGTGTGTATCAATTCTGATCCCATGTCCTCCCGGAGAATGATAACTCGTAATGGTCCCAGGTGAAGGTCGGAAATCATTTTGTGGATCTTCGGCATTGATTCGGCATTGAATAGCATGTAACTGCGGTTCGTAATTTTTACCGGATATCTTATCACCTGCAGCGATCTTGATCTGTTCCTTTATCAAGTCAAAATTGATTACTTCTTCGGTAATAGTGTGTTCAACCTGAATCCGTGTATTCATTTCCATGAAATAAAAATCGCGATTCTTATCAACCAGGAATTCAACTGTACCCACTCCTTCGTAGTTAACTGCTTTAGTAGCTTTAATGGCTGCAGCTCCCATTTTTTTACGAAGTTCTTTCGTCATGAATGGTGAAGGTGTTTCCTCTACCAGTTTCTGGTGACGTCGCTGGATTGAACAATCTCGCTCGGACATATGACATGCATTTCCATACTGATCTCCTGCAATCTGAATTTCTATGTGTCGAGGTTCTTCAATGAATTTCTCCATATAGATGCCATCATTCGCGAAGGCTGCTTTTGCTTCAGCTCTGGTTGAATCCCATGCTGCTTCCATGTCTTCTTCCTTCCAAACGATTCGCATTCCTTTACCCCCTCCACCGGCAGTTGCTTTCAATATGACAGGATATTTGATCGTTTTTGCGACTTTTTTCGCATCATTTAGATCTTTAAGCAAGCCATCTGAACCCGGTATACACGGAACTCCTGCAGCAATCATGGTTGCTTTGGCGTTAGCTTTATCTCCCATTCCATCAATTTGTTCCGGACTTGCTCCAATGAACTTAATGTTATGTTCCTGGCAAACGCGAGAGAACTTTGAGTTTTCCGATAAGAACCCATACCCGGGATGGATTGCATCCGCATTTGTAATTTCTGCTGCTGCAATAATATTCGGGATTGATAAATAGGAATCCGTACTAGGCGGGGGACCAATACAAACTGCTTCATCCGCAAATCGCACAGGTAAAGAATCTTTATCTGCCGTAGAATAAACGGCAACAGTTTTAATGCCCATTTCCTTACACGTTCTGATAACGCGCAGGGCGATCTCACCTCTGTTGGCAATCAATATCTTCTTAAACATAACTGAATGTCTTAATTAGAGTGCTTTAATAGCACGTGACAATTATGAAGGATCTACTAAGAATAGCGGCTGATCATACTCCACTGGGGTAGCATCATCAACTAATACCTTAACTATCTTACCTGAAATCTCCGATTCAATTTCATTGAACAGCTTCATTGCTTCAATGATACATACGGTATCTCCCTTTCCAATGGTATCTCCAACCGACACAAATGGATCCTTATCCGGTCCGGCAGATCTGTAGAAAGTTCCAATCATCGGAGATTTGATTGTTAAGTATTTCGAATCATCGTCTTCTGCTGGTGCTTCTGCCTGAGGCGCTGTCGTTTGTGCAACTGGAGCAGCTGGAGCAGCCGGAGCAGCCTGCTGAACTGGAGCAGCCGCCGGAGCTTGTACGATTATTTGCTTTTCTTGCTTACTTGCCGGAGCTTCTGCCTTTATAGTAAGTTTAAAATCTTTCTTCTCTATTTCAACTTCGTTGACTCCTGATTTCGCAACAAATTTGATTAGATCTTGTATTTCTTTAATGTTCATTTTCCTGCAATTATTAGGTCAAAAATACTATTTTTTCTTTACGAGTTATATGCCCATTTTATGTACACAGCTCCCCAGGTAAATCCACCTCCAAAAGCTGATAATATTATGTTATCTCCCTTCTTAAGCTGATCTTCGTAATCCCAAAGGCACAGTGGCAAGGTCCCTGCAGTTGTATTACCGTATTTCTGGATATTGATCATCACTTTGTCTTTTGATAATCCCATACGGTTGGCTGTAGCATCAATAATTCTCAAGTTAGCCTGGTGCGGCACAAGCCAGGCAACATCATCCGAAGTCAGATTATTCTTTTCCATGATCTCTGCCGAAACTTCCGCCATATTGGTAACGGCAAACTTAAATACTTGTTTACCTTCTTGTTTTACAAAGTGCAAGCGATCCTCCACGGACTGCTTCGATGCAGGCATAGCAGATCCTCCTGCGGGCTGAACCAAATATTGTTTTCCAGAACCATCTGCACGAAGAATGAAATCATTGATGCCATACCCTTCTGTATCCGGCTCAAGCATAACCGCTCCACATCCGTCACCAAATATCACGCAAGTAGTACGATCCTCATAATCAATTATCGATGTCATTTTATCCACACCAACGACAACTACTTTTTTATATAGACCGGTCTCAATAAATTGTGACCCGGTAGCCAAAGCATAAATAAAACCGGAGCATGCTGCAATAAGATCATAACCCCAAGCCTTGGTCATTCCGGTTTTATCACATAAAATATTCGAAGTACTTGGAAATGGATGGTCAGGAGTTACTGTTGCTACAATCACCAGATCTACTTCAAGTGGATCTGTATTTGTTTTTGCCAGTAGATCATTGACTGCGTGAACGGCCATATCGGAAGATGCACCATCCTTCATGATCCTTCTTTCCTTAATTCCGGTTCGAGTTGTGATCCACTCATCTGATGTGTCCACAATTTTTGAAAGATCATCATTAGAGAGTACATGATCGGGAACGTATCCCGCAACCCCTGTAATTGCTGCTGTCAGTTTACTCATAACTAGTTGAATGCCTTATTAATTTTATCCGCCAAGCCGGATTTGGCTACTTCGAATGAATGCTTGATCATGTTTTTAACGGCTATATCATTTGAAATGCCGTGTCCAATAATAACATTTCCTTTGACACCAAGTATGGGAGTTCCCCCATAATTTTCATAATTAAATCGATTGAAAAACTCGTCCTCAATACCTCTCTTTCGAATCAAGGTGTACATAGCCTCTGCCTGTTTCAAAACTACATTACCCGTAAACCCGTCAGCCACAACCACGTCAGCCTTTGATTCAAACAGGTCCCGCCCTTCTATGTTTCCAATAAAATTAATTTCATCAGACTCCTTCATCAACTTATGAGCAGATAAAGTCAATAAATTTCCCTTTGATTCTTCCTCTCCAATATTGAGAAGTCCAACCCTCGGATTCTCCCGGTCAAATACATACTTCGAATATAGTGATCCCAAAACAGCAAATTGATATAAAACATCGGGCTTACAATCTGCATTGGATCCGACGTCTAACAATATTGATTCAGAACCATCTATACAAGGAATTTTTGTCGTAATGCAAGGACGAATTACTCCAGGAATCGTGTTTATCTTATACATAGCTCCTACGAGCATTGCCCCTGTATTTCCTGTACTCGCAAAGGCATTGATCTCTCCTCTTGCAAGTAAATCGAGTCCAACCGCAATTGAACTATTCGGTTTTTGTGGGATCGCTCGCGTAGGATGATCATCCATCGTAATGACATCCGGTGCATGCACTATGTCGTATGCTGAAGGGGGCTCATTTAATGAAGAAAGGCCACGAAGAATCGTATCCTCGTCGCCTATCAAGACTATTCTAGTATCTTCCGGAAGTTCTTTGTTGGCTAATACGGCACCCTGAATATTTGCATCAGGAGCAAAGTCGCCACCAAGAACATCTATACCAATCTTCATACAGAAGAACTAAAGTACAGAATTATATCGCAACTTCCTTCTCAGCTACAACTTTTCCCTTGTAGTAAAGTTTCCCTTCATGCCAATGAGCATGGTGGAAAAGATGCGGCTGTCCGGTTGTAGGACAAGTAGCGATGTTATTTGCCTCCGCTTTCACGTGGGTTCTCCTTTTGTCACGTCTGGTTCTGGATGTTTTACGTTTAGGATGTGCCATCTTCTTATTTGTTTATTTAATATCTTTTAATTTATTCCAACGAGGATCAATCTCTTTTTCTTCCTCATCATTTCCAATGTTCTTATCAGACCATGAATATTCGTCCAGAAGTTCCAACATGTTTTCATCACAAGCTCCTTCTTCGTGCATCAATCTAGCGGGTAACGATACGTTGATCAATTCTAAAATGTTTCCACTTACATCAATATCGTTTGCTTCCGGCGGAACAATCACCAACATCTCATCGTTGCTTGGTTCTGTGTCAAACTTGTAAATCAACTGGTATTCTCCATTGAATGGAACTACTGCAGGTTCATTGCATCTGTCACAAGGAGCATACACCTCCCCTTTCAAAAAGTAGTTTCCTATCAACATTGTTTCCTTCTTCTCCAGTTCAAGTTTCACATGAACTTTCGCTTTTTGGATAATCGAATATTCAAATCCTTCAAAGAACGCGTCGCCAATCTCGAATTCGTATGTATGAACCCCGGTCTTTAATCCGACAAATGGAATTACGTACTCACCCATCGATCTCATGACGACATAAAATTGGACGGCAAAGTTAACTAATTAATACGAAAAACAGCGAAAATGCCGGCAAAATTATTCTGCCCCCTGTTCCTCCTTCTTGGATTTCGGATTTGAATCCCTTTTATCCAGGTTATATTCAAGTGGATCAGCTGTTATTTCTTTCTCCAACTGGTTATTCAGATAAACATCAATCGCAGTATAGATGGCTTGTCTCATTGAGTCTCCCGAAGCGATCCCTTTACCGGCAATATCAAACGCTGTACCGTGATCGGGAGAGGTTCTTACAATCGGTAGACCAGCTGTAAAATTGACTCCTTCATCAAAAGCTAATGCCTTAAATGCAGTTAGCCCCTGATCATGATACATTGCCAAAACCCCATCAAAATCGCTGCGCGAATTGGAACCAAAAAATCCATCCGCAGGATAGGGGCCAAAAGCTAGTATGTCTTCATTTCCGGCTTTGCGGATAGCGGGTGAAATAATTTCATTCTCTTCATCACCCATCTTTCCACCTTCTCCTGCATGTGGGTTTATCCCCAGAACAGCAATTTTGGGTTTGCGAATGCCAAAATCCTTTCTCAAGCACTCGTTGAATGCTTTAATTTTCGACAAAATCAAATCCTGGTTAATTGCTGAGGAAACTTCTTTCAATGGAATATGAGTTGTCACCAATCCTACCCGCAACTCTCTAGACACCATGATCATGAGTGCTTCGTCCAGACCAGACATGTCAGCCAAGTATTCTGTATGACCCGGGAATTTAAACCCTGCTTTTGAGATCGCTTCTTTCGAAATCGGCGCTGTGACCAAAATATCCACTTTGCCTGAAGCAAGATCCTGAGTAGCTTTTTCGAGGGAATCAAATGCAAGCTTACCTGCTTCTTCACTAACTTCTCCCGGATTTATCTGTGGTTCTTTGTCATCTACGTTAATAACAAATACTTTTTTACCCTTCGCTTCATCTGCATTCTTAATCGTCTGATAGTTGAAATCATTCAGATTTAGATTCTTCTTGTAGAAGGAAAGTACTTTAGAGGATCCATAAATAATCGGCAAACAGGACTGAAGGATTCTGGAATCCATGAGCGATTTGATTATAACCTCAGGTGCTATGCCATTCATGTCACCAATGGAAATTCCAACTCTGACTTGTTTACTCCCTTTTTTATTTTCCATTTGCAAGATCTTTAACAAAATGATACAATAACCTTACACCGAATCCGGCACCACCTTTGGTTCGGTATGCAGAATTTTTATCCAGCCAGGCTGGCCCGGCTATATCCAAATGTATATAGGGTGATTCAACAAAGTTCTCCAGAAATTTTCCTGCGGTAATCATTCCTGCCGTCGGTCCTCCAAGATTTTTTAAATCCGCTATAGGAGATTTCATCTCTTCTCCATACTCATCCCAAAATGGAAAATGTACCAGGCGCTCATGACACTTTTCTCCCGCTGTTGCCAGTTTATCAAAATAAGATTGATCCGCATTGCCCATCATAATAGCAGCATGTTCTCCGATCGCCCGATGAGCTGCTCCGGTAAGCGTTGCGGCGTCAATAACTAACTCCGGATTATATTTCTTAGCATAAGATAGCGCGTCAGCCAGGATCATACGTCCCTCAGCATCCGTATTTAATACCTCAACTGTTTTACCGTTGTACATTTTCACTACATCTCCCGGAGCATAGGCATTCAATCCAGGTCGGTTATCGGTTGCTGGGATCAATGCGATCACATGCGCAGGAACTTTTTGTAGTGCAATCAGCTGAATTGCACCTGCAACACAAGCTGCTCCGGCCATATCACTTTTCATGATATCCATTGAATTCGGAGTTGGTTTGAGACTCAGGCCGCCTGTGTCATAAACCACACCTTTACCCACAAAAACAATTGGTTTACTGTTAAAAGCATTATCCGGTTTATACTCAACTATCGTAAATGTCGGAGCGTCAATAGAGCCTTGATTAACCGCTAGTAAGCCACCCATTTTCAACGACTCTATCTGTGTTTTCTCGAGAATTTTGCAATCGATACCTGCATTTACTGCTGCTGCTTTAATCTCCTCGGCGAATTGCTCTGCGCTCAAAAAAGAAACCGGCTCATTGATCATATCGCGTGCCCAGAAAACCGAAAGCTGCGCATGTAGTAATTCTTGAACCTCCTCGTCGGATATAGTTTCATTTACGAATACGTTTTCTAAATGCGATTTCCCCTTTTCCTTGTCACTTAAGTATTTGTCAAATCTATAATCTGATAATACGAGTCCTTCGATAACTTCATACGTTGAAGAAGAAACACCGTGTACATAGACGCTGGTTTCCTTTTTTACTTTATTGTATAGCTCTGCACCCGCTTTCCGGTTTTTCTCTTTGTCATCTTTGACCTTGACAAAGATCGTTTGAGAATCATTATCCTTATGAAAATCAAAGTCATCCTCCCCTTCCAGAAACAACTTACAAGCGCTTTTAAATGCATCCGGTATGTTTGCTATATCCGCTTCTTCCCCTAACAAGATTGCTCTTACCGAGCTCGAAGAGAAATCGCCATTATTTTTTATTTCCATATCTGAAAATTATACGCAAACAAAAGTAATCATAAGGGATGAATGAACGATGGCTAATCTTTGATTTCAATAGATGGAGCCGACTCAGTGTCCTCTTCTTCTTCCAGGTCGCGGAATCTGTTCATGTTAATATCATAGTACTGCTTGTTCAGCGATTTACCTAGTTTGTAATTGGTGATCGTGATATCGAGCAGGTTTTCGCGGTACTTGATTTCATCTTCCAGATCCGGAAGATTCGGGTTCAAACAAATATCTCCCAGGTACTTTGTTTTCGAAAGGTCTCCAGATAACCATCTTCCATCTCTTTTTCCCAGAGTGTATTTACCAAATTGATGGAGTTTACCAAAAGGGTCATAGAATTTCCAAAATCCTGTTGGCAGACCATTACTCATCTCACCTTCACTTTGTAAGACTCCATTGTCATAATAATTCTTAACGTATCCATTTATCCTGTGATGTGAAGAATCTGATTCCCAAATCGTATAGTACTGACGAATCTCATAATGATCCGAATGTGAACAGTCATACTTTTCAAACTTTTCGATGATATAGGCTTCATATTGAACATTGCCAGCAGAATCCAGTTCACTTAAAACTCCTTTAGACCTAAATTTGATGGAATCATTGAGTGTAATAATCGTGTCGAAATACTCAACCTCATAAAGAAGTTCGCCTTCATAACTATAGAACTTCCAGCAGCCAGCCTTATTTCCGTCGTCCAAATCACCATCTCGTGCAATGGAATCATTCGGATAATACTTAGTCATGTGATACTTAATTCCCGATTTACTAACCAACGACGGTCTGCCATAATACGGTAATGCTAAATAATCACTACCAAAGCCTAACTTATACAACATGCTTTCAAGGCTCTGTGAAGTCGCAATATCCCTTGGCTCAAAGAAAATTGAATCCTGCCAGTCATATAAGTAGCGAACGCTCAATTGATTCTCTTCCCATATCTTTTCTTCGATCGGGTAAGAATATTTGAACTTGACGTAGTGATATTTAAATCCGAGGGAATCATATGCTTCGTAATCATCAATTGGATCGCCATTGAGGAAGAATCCTTTCTTTGCCAATTTCCCATTCAAATGATACGATCTGGATTCTCCTTGTAGCAGACCATTCTGAAAGTTCAGGTCATAAAGCAAAATAGAGTCCTTTTCAGGTAAGGTCAAATAAGTCCGCATATAACCATCCTGAAGGTCATCCGAAAAGTTCATTTTGGAATATGCCAACTTATTACGTTCTAGTGCAGGCCCATTTTTCATATTCTCCTCATAGCTTACTTCTTCCAAAATTTCGTTTAACCAATTATAACGGGTCATCTTGCCTTCTTTCATGCCGTTTTTATAACTGGTGATCTTCATCAAATAATACGTTTCCTTTTCCGGGAACGTATCCAATAGGTTTCGGATTTCGTAGCTGTAATAGTCATAATCATCACCTTCCGGCGTTGCAAAATCGTATAGCTTATGTTCGCCATTTGCTTCTCCATTTTCAAAGGTCAACTCAGAAAGTACGTTTCCTTTACTGTCGTATGATGTCCATACGCCATGGGCTTTTCCATTCAACATTCTTCCCTCAAGGCGTACCATGCGAAATAAACCGGTAGAGCTCATCCCGTATTCATAATACCCTTCAAATCCATACATGTCCGGATACTCGAAAAAATGATCTACAATGTTGCTTATAAAGTCATTATATACCATATAACCAATGTCTGCATCTGAATCTGAAGCATCGATATAGTTCAGTAGGATTTCATCCTTTACTTTCCCTTTAGTTCTGTACTTATCTATCATCTTACTGAGTTTGATAGATTTTCTAAGTCGATTCTTTGGAAGGTTGATCGTTAAGCCGCTCTTACTGATTGACAGATTTTTTTTATTCAAATTCACTGTTACATCACCCGTGTACGTTTCTCCATTCTTGTATAGTACATGATCCTCAGCGACATCAAATCGTTCATAAGGATACTTTACATTTTTCTGGGGAACTGTATCAAAAAAGTAAAAGTCACTATCATAAGCAGTGGCAGAGGATGTGCTAATTAAAGTGAGTGGTCCAAGCGAAACGCTATCTATTCCATTCCAGTTCTTATAATTCTCACCAAAGGTTTTCTTTGAAGACGATGAGATTTTTCCTGTTACCGTGTGTCTTTGGTTATAAAGTGTTCTTGAATCAGGATCATAAGTTGTTGTGTAAAGGCGGGAAGAATCGTACTGAAACCAGGATCTGAACAAGATTAGTTTTTCGCTCAATTCATGATCCAATGTGTCATAAGCATCATAGAGGTAATAACTCGAATAGGGATCTCTTACAGCGTCCAGTCCGTCAATAGTTGCATGTTGGGAATTATCAAATTCATAGATGACGCGTTTATAATCTCCAAGTGAGTCATAAGCTATTTTCATGAAAAGTTTTCCGTAGAAGTCATAGATTGAACGGTGGTATTGATTTGAATCAGTATCGTAAATAATGACGTCATGTGCCTCTCCGTTTTCCCAAAAAATGGTGTCTTCATGAAGCAGCTCTCCATTCTGTATCTCATAGCGAAAAGCAAGTTGACCATTTGGATATCTGGACTCGTAGACTCCTTCATAATTTGCCGTTGCCCCGATACTGTCGATAATGTATCCTCTGGTAAAATAGTCTTCTCTTTTACTATCGAACACATTCGGTGTGTACATCGATCCATACTCACTCAAATAATCCAGATCATAACCATAATCGAATGAGTCATCATACATTCCTATCCTATGAGACGAAAAACTCTCCTCTTCCAGGTCTAAATCGGGATCCTTCTCAAAAGCCATATGGAACAAGTCAGAAGGTGGTTTTGGAATCACATAATCATTAGAAACAAAATTGAATTCGATGGCATCGGCATTATAGGTGTCTATCAAGCCGTTTCTGATCCATGGTTTTTTACTAATTATTGAGTCGTTTTCTGCCAGACTATAACGCAAGGTTATTACATTGTTATCTCTATTACGCTTTTTTCTAAATCCAACTCCTTCATATCTAATATCGCGCTGAACCCATTCTCCTACAGGCTTGCCATCCTTATACTCCCCTTCTTCAATCGGATATTTAGAACTAAAATAACGCTGGTAATTTCCCGTTTTGGATCCGTTCTTATAGTTGCATATGATGATCGTTGTATCCGCATCAGGGAATCCTCTTTCAATGTATTTATCGACGTTTTTTTCTGTTAGTGAATAATCCGTGGATCGTTTCTCAACCCGCCATTCTCCCTCTTTTAAACCATTCACGAATAAGCCCTGTTTTAATGTGTCACCCTGCATGTTCAACCAGTATGCTTCACCATCCAGAAGATTGTTTTTAATGGAAAAATATCCGGCAATTCTAACTTCGTTCGAACAGCGTCCTTTTTCATCTACGACACAGAATTTCTCAAACAGTTGAACATATTTTCCATCCGGTATTGGATCAAGTGAAGGCGTGAGATCATTGTTTAATAGGTATCTGGGTTCCAATAGTGGGTATGGATTTTTCCGTACCGCTTTGATGAATTTTTTGCCCAAATACTTCCGCCCATCGTAATGTTTCATTTTTCGTGGATTGATCGCTTTCATTAGGTCCTTAAATTCCTCCAACGTCAGTTCCTCACCGTATTCACTAAATATTTCCATTCGATAATGCCGATAACTAAATTCGAGCATTTCATTGAGGTCAATTGTCCTGAAATAATCATTCTGAACAAAATTCTCGCGTTTGAACGGGTAGACCAAATAGGTTTCTCCATTAATCGTCATCGTATCTACTTTTTGCCCGGCAGCAGAAAAGCAAAACAAAAGGACGATTGAAACCAGGTATTTATTTAGTGTAATATTCATATTCAAATTTCTCGTTTTCAACGTATCCGACATTATCTCCCTCAACGTAGTGTTCGTGTGTTATACTTTGCGGCAACAAATCCTTGCTCAGGCTAACTTTAGACATACACTTATTGAGGTATACGTTCTCGCTGAAGGTTGAATCAACAAAGTAACTGAAATCGCCTTCTAAATCATAAACAAAACTTCTTTTGTTTACAAAAGGATAACTGTCTGTTACAACATTAGTAACAAAACCATATTTCTCGTGATAACTATATTCTGTAACGTTTGATTCGTTCACTTTGTTATTAATCTGAAATCTCTTAACCGGATTTTGAGGTGGTCCATAAACAACATAGTCGTTAGGTGAAGGGTTTAAAATAGAATCTACCGAAAGGACTCCCCAGAATTTCTGTTCCTTTAAAAAGAATAAGTAATCACTGGTGTAAGCATCACGGTAAACCAGATATTTATCGGTGTACTCTTCTTTTTCATAGATTTTGAAATTGCTTTTCGCCAACTCTACTCCATTTTGCTCAATAATCTTCTCTTGCATATATCCCCACTCATCCATTTTTCCTGAATATCGAATAGTCAGGTTTCCTACCATCCTATCGTCATAGTACTCTTCTATTATGAGCTCATTCACTATTCCGTTTGGATCGAAATAGTATTTTCTTATCTCCCTAAGATCGTTGATTTCATTTTCTGCCTGTCGGTAAATTTGACGTTTTATTTCCTTGATGCCGTTAGCCGCAATAACCGAATCATTAAACCATAGAGGAAAAGAGAGCAAGTATTCAGCATCAGAAAAAAAATGCTGCATGTTAAACAAAAATGCTTTTTGTTTCATCTCGATTTTCTTCTCTATTCTTTGTTCCTGTGAAGTGCAACTTATTTGAATAGCTAAGACCGTCAAAAGTATGGCGTAAACGATTCGCATATGTAGGTTAAGATAAGAACATTCTTCGAGGTATTATTGAATTAACAAAGTTTAGCTTCCAATAATAGCTTAGTTTTGTATTGATGGAAGAATTACGTCCGATAAGTGATTGGCTCCCGATAACTAAAAAGGAGCTTGATAAAAGAGGCATAGATCAACTTGACGTTGTCATTGTATCTGGTGATGCATACGTTGACCATCCTGCTTTCGGTACTGCTGTGATTGGACGAATTATCGAAGATGAAGGATTTACAGTTGGTATTATTCCACAACCTAACTGGCAGGATGATCTAAGAGATTTCAAAAAATTCGGAAAACCTAAGTACTTTTTCGGGGTAACTGCAGGGTGTATGGATTCCATGGTGAATCACTACACCGCAAATAAACGACTTCGTTCTACTGACGCATATACTCCAGGTGGCAGTTCCGGATTCAGGCCAGATTATGCTACAACAGTCTATACGAAAATTCTAAAGTCTATCTATCCGGAAACTCCTGTCTTAATTGGCGGAATAGAAGCTTCGCTTCGCAGAGTTACGCATTATGATTATTGGTCAGACAAGTTGATGCCGAGTATCCTTGTTGATTCCGGTGCTGATCTATTAGTATATGGAATGGGGGATCAGCCTTTACGTGACATTTTAAAATTGTTGAAGAAAGGTGTGCCGTTTGAAAACTTGCAGACTTTAAATCAAGTCGGATTTCTGCAGCGTGCAGATGAAGAACTCCCAAAAAATAAAAATTGGGAAACTGTAGAATTGGTGAGTCATGAAGATTGCATCGAGGATAAAGTCGCATTTGCGTCGAATTTTAAAATTGTTGAGGTCGAATCGAATAAGTGGAACGCCAATCGAATTACTCAAAAAGTAGGGGATCATGTTCTAGTGATAAACCCTCCTTATAAAACCATGACAGAAAAAGAGATCGATCGATCTTTTGATTTACCGTACACCAGACTACCGCATCCGAAATACAAAAAGCGTGGCATCATTCCGGCATATGAGATGATCCGCTTTTCGATTAACATTCACCGTGGTTGTTTTGGAGGTTGTAGCTTTTGTACCATCTCCGCTCACCAGGGAAAGTTTATTGCATCACGAAGTGAAAAATCAATCATGAATGAGTTGGAAGAAGTTGTACAACACCCGGAATTCAAAGGATATATCTCAGATCTTGGTGGTCCTTCGGCCAATATGTACAATATGAAAGGGAAGGACGAGAGCATCTGCGCCAAATGTTCCAGTCCAAGCTGTATACATCCTGTTATATGCAACAATCTCGATACCTCTCACACATCCATGACTGAGTTGTACAAAAAAGTAGATAAGCATCCCCTGGTTAAGAAAGCATTCATAGGATCAGGAATTCGATACGATTTATTGGTTGATGATTTTAATAAGAATAATGAGGACGGAAATCACGACGCTTACATTGAACAAGTTGTCACGCGCCATGTGAGTGGCAGGTTAAAAGTAGCTCCTGAACATACCTCAGATGCTACCTTACGTGTAATGCGTAAACCATCCTTTAAGTACTTCCACAAATTCAAAGAGAAATACGACGAGATCTGTGAAAAGCATCATTTGAAACAGCAACTCATTCCCTATTTTATTTCATCTCATCCGGGGTGTGAGGATGTGGACATGGCTAACCTTGCCCTTGAGACAAAAGATATGGGCTTCCAGTTGGAGCAAGTGCAGGATTTCACGCCAACTCCGATGACTGTCGCAACCGTTATTTATTACAGCGGCGTTCATCCATACACTTTAAGACCTGTTCGAACGGTTAAGTCAAAAGAAGAAAAACTCGATCAACGAAGATTTTTCTTTTGGTATAAGAAAGAAAACCACTCATACATCCGTAAAACTCTGAATCAGGCTAAAAAGCCTGAATTGGTGGACAAGCTAATTGGTGAGACCAATGTTCCTACATGGCTCAAAGAAAAAAGAAAGTCGAGAAAGAAATAATTCTTATTACTCCTTTAAAGTACAATTAGTGGTTATTGTTTGTTCCGTGGTGAAACCGCTATTGTACGATGTCTGGTTTACCGTTCCATTATTCCCTTCACATTCTGTTTTGGCTGCATCCTTCTTATCACGAATGGTAGTACTAGCTGATGTTTCAGAAGTTTGAGAAGGTCCATAAGGGTTACCTGACGGGTCGTACATTTGTTGAACAGTGTTGTAAGTACAATCACATGTATAATCCTTTTTACAGGAAATAAACACTAAAGATAGTGCCGCAAAAAAATAAATCGCTTTCATACAAAAAATCATTAAAAATTTATACTGACTATTAAATCGGGTTAGTTGTAGGCTTACACAATAATACGATTAATTTATTATTTCTATTAGTCCAACAAAGGGAACAATCAAATCCAAAACTATTTTTTTTCTGGCAATCAATTGGATATCTTTGTGTGACGAAACTATTCAACTTATGAAACTTACATTGATTTTATGCTCTTTCATTGCATTGACGGCTAATGCTCAGCAGTTCGATTTTGAATCTGCTTATGACAAGTACCCCTTGGTTCCTGAAGGATTACTTGAGGCCGTGGCATGGACGAACACAAGAATAAAGCATTTAGAAGATGTTCAACCATCTTGCACTGGTATGCCCGCGGCTTACGGAGTAATGGGTTTACATGAAAATGGAGAAGGATACTTTAACGAAAACGGGAAAATAGTTGCTCAAATATCAGGTATATCTGTTGATGAACAAAAACAATCAGCGAATAAGCAAATACTGGCTTACGCCGCTAGCTTTGATCAGTTGATGCGTTCAAAAGTAAATGCTGCTCATGAATTTTCAAATCCGAATCATATTCGTTCCGTATTACAAGAATTAAGTGAAATTCCTAATGAAGGAATTGTAAATGAGTTAGCTAAGGATATGCAGGCATATGAAGTCTTACGTTTTCTCATGTCAGTGGATCAGGCAAATCAATTCAATTTTAATCCCTATAATTTTGACTTAGAAGCAGTTTTCGGATCACAGAATTACCGGGTACTTTCATGCGATCAGATTCGTTTCACGGAGACCGGAATCCGATCTGATAAAGATGAGCTTTATGTTGGTGCAGCAGAAAAATCCGGTGACTACGGACCTGCTCTATGGAACCCTGCTGCTACCTGTAATTTCAGTTCACGAAGTGGTACGGCTATTTCGGCTATCACTATTCACACGGTTCAAGGAACCTACGCTGGATGTATTTCATGGTTTCAGAATTGTGCCGCGAGTGTTTCAGCACACTATGTAATACGATCTTCCGATGGTCAGGTAACGCAAATGGTAGCTGAGGCGGATAAGGCTTGGCATGTTGGCACCGAGAATCCTTATACAATTGGTTACGAGCATGAAGGTTATGTGAACGATCCGATTTGGTATACAGAAGCTATGTACAATAGCTCCGCCGATTTAAGTCGTGATGTGGTTGATAGCGGTTATGGAATCCCACCCCTTCGAACTTACTATAAAGAAGCTACATCGACTGGATTTGTTTTAGGAGGATGTACAAAGATCAAAGGCCATCATCATTATCCAAATCAAAGTCACACAGATCCGGGAATTAACTGGAATTGGGAAAAGTACTACAAGTTGATTAACAACGATTATACACCTACTCTAATGAGTTCAGCAAGTGGTACACTAACTGACTCGGGTGGAGCTGGAGGTAACTATCAGGATGACGAACGATATTTCTGGTTAATCCAACCAGCGAATGCGGTGAATATCACCCTAAGCTTTAGCAGTTTTGAACTGGAAGATTGGTATGACAACTTATTTATTTACGATGGAGATAGCATAGATGATCCTTTGATTGGATCATACACGGATTTAAATTCACCGGGTACAATCGTATCGTCAGGTAACAGCCTTTTGCTTGAATTCCGAAGTGATTGCGGTACTGTAGCTCCTGGTTGGGTTGCGAATTATACATCAACGCAACTTGGCATCGACAATCTAAATGACGAATCCATTGTTTTGTTTCCGAACCCGGCAACGGATCAGTTGATGATTACGAATGCTTCACAAGATGTCGTTGTCGAAATTATCGACCTCACGGGAAGAACTTGCTTGCGTTCAAGTAATTCGATTCTTGACGTTGCTCATTTAGCAAGTGGAAAGTACCTCGTCCACCTGCAATCGAATAATCAGATTGTTGTTAAATCGCTAATTATTAAGTAATTTCTTGCCTGTTGAAAGACAGGCATTGAAGTACTGTATATTTATACTGACCCTATTCCTAACTTCTTCGACTTACGGTCAGGGGGATGAGGATTCTTTATTCGCGTCCTGGCAAAACACTAAAAATCCAGATTCTGTACGACTGAGAAGTATTCACAATCTGATAAGAGATAAGTTTTTATTTTCTAACCCGGACAGCGCCGCTAAATTAGCGGCTTTGCAGTTTTCCTTCGCAGAGAAAGTGGAGTCTATCCGCTGGATGGCTGAAGCAAAAAACACACTGGGAATCTCACAACATATACAGGGGAATTATTTCGAAGCTATTGATCATTACAACGCTTCTGCGCAGTACGCTCAGCGGATAAATAATAAAAGATCGATATCCGGTACATTGAACAATCTTGGTATTATTTATCAGGATCAGGGAGACTACGATAAAGCTCTCGAATATTACGAGAAAAGTTTAGCGATTAAAAAAGAAATTCAAAACAAAAATGGTATTGCAAATTCACTAGGGAATATTGGGGCCATTTATACCCTCAAAGGAGATTATAAGAAAGCTCTTGATTTATTTCGAGAAGGGTTAGCTATTCAAAACGAGTTAAAGAACAAGACAGGTATAGCCGGGTTTAAAAACAATATTGGAAAAACTTATTTGCAATTAAAAGAATATGATACTGCACTTATTCATCTGGAAGAAAGCCTGCGAATCAGGGAAGAGATCAACGATAGAAAAGGTATCGCTTCCACGCTAAAAAACATATCTCAGGTTTACCAGGAAAGAGGACAATTTGATCAAGCTGTTAAGTACGCAAAAAAAGCACTGAAAATTGCACAAAGTACGGGTGTCATGTTAGAAGAAAATGAATCTGCATATGTCTTATATCAAACCTATAAAGAACTTGGAGATTACAAAAATGCTCTTCAAATGCATGAACTCTATCTAAAGACAATGGATAGTATTCGTAGCGACAAAACACAGAATAAAATCATTCAACAGGATTTTCGCTTACGCTATGAAAAAAAAGTGCTGGAAGACAGTGTTAAAAATGCCGAAAAGCAGAAAGTCCAGGAGGCTCTTTACGCGGCGAAAGATGCTGAAAACAAGCAAAATGAATTAATGTCACAGAAAAAATCCCAACAGATCTATTACCTCATCGGGATATTATGTATGGCAGTCATTTTCGGTATCTTCATTTACAATCGGTTTCGGGTTACTTCCAAACAAAAGAGTTTAATCGTAAAACAAAAAAAACAGGTCGACGATGCCTATAATGAACTCGAAATTAAAAATGAAGAGATTCTGGATTCCATAACCTATGCACGTCGCATTCAAACGGCCATGTTACCTTCTGATGAATACCTTTCAAAAAATCTCCCCAACAGCTTTGTGCTTTACAAGCCGAAAGACATTGTTGCCGGTGATTTCTATTGGGTAGATGTTAAAGATAACCGGACGATATTTGCAGTTGCCGATTGCACTGGTCATGGCGTTCCGGGGGCCTTGGTAAGTGTTGTTTGTAATAATGGATTAAAAAGGGCAATTAATGAATACCAACTTTCAGATACTGCTGAAATTCTGGATAAAACGCGTGAAATTGTAATTAAAGAATTTGAATACAGTGGTGAACCAATGCAGGATGGTATGGATATAGCCTTGTGTAAAATTACAGGCAACAAATTGCAGTTTTCCGGAGCCAATAACCCCATATGGATCGTTCGAGATCAGGAATTAATCGAGTTAAAACCGGATAAGCAACCCATTGGGAGATATTATACTTCACAGCCATTTACCTCTTCTACATTTGAATTACAGAAGGACGATATTATTTACGCCAGTACAGACGGTTTTGCCGATCAGTTCGGTGGTGAACATAATAAAAAGTTAAAAGTAAAGAGCCTGAAAGAGTTCATTCTTTCCATTTCCGGTGAAGCATTAGAAGAACAGAGCACAAAACTTAATGAAATGTTTGAGCAATGGAGAGGAAATTATGAGCAGGTTGATGACGTCTGTATAATGGCTGTTCAGATATAAAAAATGCCCGGCATGTGCCGGGCATTATAATATAGCGTTGATTATAGATCTTACTCTTCTCCGCCTTCAGCAGCTGGAGCTTCTTCTTTAGATCCTTCGGTTGAACCTTCTGAAGCCCCTTCTTCTCCTTCAGCTCCTTCTTCTCCTTCTTCTCCTTCTTCTTCTTCAAGCTCATCTTCAATTGCACCTCTCGCCATTTTAACACTAAGTACAACTGCGTTATCAGCTTCCAATATTTCAAATCCATCTGTTGGAATATCAGCAACTTTAACTGACATTCCAATTTTCAAATTCGTTACATCAACAACAATTTCATCCGGTAATGCTGTTGGTAATCCCTCTACTCGAAGTGTTCTGTAAGGGCAACGAAGTCTACCACCATTAATTACACCAAGTGCAACACCTGTTGTTCTTAGTGGAAGAGCCAATTTAACTGGCTTATTATCATCAAGCTCGTAAAAATCGATGTGAACAGGCTTATCTGTAACAGGATGCATTTGCTTGTCCTTAATCACTGCCTTCTTATTACTTCCATCGATGTCAATTTCGATTTGATATATATCCGGAGAAAAAATTAGTTTCTCTAGATCTACTGACCTTACAGAAAAGTGAGTTTGCTCACCTTGTCCATAAAGCACACAAGGTACTCTTCCGTCATTTCTCAATGCGGTAGCGTCCTTCTTCCCTACGTTCGCTCTTAACGAACCGCTCAATTGCGCTTTTTTCATTGTAATTTATTTATGAGATTATAAAATGTGAACTTATTGATTGGTTATTAACCATTCTCTTGATGACATCTGCAAAGAGGTCTGCAACGGATAATACTCGAATTTTATCGTGCTTCTGCTTAACAGGAATTGTATCGGTTACGATTAGCTCTGTAATCTTAGATTCACTGATTCGTTCGTACGCCGGTCCTGAAAGTACCGCATGCGTACAGAAAGCACGTACACTGTTGGCTCCTTTTTCCATGAAAAGATCTGCCGCTTTGGTCAATGTTCCTGCTGTATCGCACATATCATCAACCAGAATAACATCTTTGCCGGCAACATCACCAATCACAGTCATTTCAGCTACTTCATTCGCTTTCTTTCGCTGTTTGTGACAAATTGCCAGACCTACATCCAAACGTTTAGCGTAGGAGTTTGCTCGTTTTGCTCCTCCGGCATCCGGTGCAGCCATGATCAGGTTTCCAGTGTTGAACTTGTCAATTTCCGGATAAAAAATAGTAGATCCATAGAGATGATCCACTGGAACCTCAAAGAACCCTTGAATCTGATCGGCATGTAAATCCATCGTCATGATTCGATCGATTCCTGCAGCCATCAACATGTTTGCAACAAGTTTAGCTCCAATTGCGACTCTTGGCTTATCTTTTCGATCTTGTCTTGCAAAACCGAAATAAGGAATTACCGCAATAATTTTTCTGGCTGAAGCTCTCTTAGCGGCATCCACCATTAAAAGAAGCTCGAACAGATTGTCAGTTGGAGGCATGGTAGACTGTATAATAAACACATCCTGACCCCTTACTGTTTCTTCGAATGAAGGTGAAAACTCACCGTCACTAAATACAGTCGTAGTCACGTCTCCAAGGCTGACACCGTAAGCATCGGCAATTTGTTGTGCCAACACCTTAGATGCTTGTCCTGCGAATATTTTTACACCAACTGACATTTGTCTTTTCTTAGGGTTGGCAAAGATAGTTAATTATTAGTAATCCTTTAGCATACAGAAGAATATTCTATTATTTCTTCTTCCATTCTATTGAGATATCACGATCATTTATAATTCCCATGCGAAGGGATACGAATAGAGTATTCGTTTCGAACTGTTCCGGATTGACCATGAAATGATATCCCGTTTGAAAATGTAGAAACCAAATCTTATAACCGATAACAGGAGCAAATCCAACTTTATTATAGGTAAAGTCACTTCTGAAAAACAGGTTAGCACCATATGTCAACCCAAATCGATGTGGACGTCCCCAATAACCAACATCGTATCCAAGAACCTTATATCTAAAGTTGTAATTAAACCCCATGTGCGCTGCATGAACGATAGGATTTTTTAATCTGATCTTTTTCCATTGCCTTTCCCCGCCAATTTCCGGAACAGTATATTTCCCCTGTTGCATACCCAGGTAGGGCCCGGTGCGTTTTACACTGATATCTAACTTAGGAATAAATCCTTTTTGATTTGCTGATTGACACAATAATGTGCTGCTAATCAGAATCAACAGGGCTGTCAGAAATGTATTCGTGAGTCTAGTCATTGTTGTCGGTAAGCACTTCATCCTCGCGAAGCACCTGTTTTATATATAACGAGCTCTCTTCAAAAGCTGGTATACAAAATGTCAATATATTTTTTGCCGGATAGTAAAATAGTGAACCTTCTTTCGTTGAATCATCTATAAAGTCATTTCGGTCATCGTATGAATCAAATATCATGATCAGAGCACCTAAAATGAATATCGACTTAAGTAATCCGAAAACAGCCCCCAGCAGTTTATTCAACAATGATAACTGTACAATCTTGATTACCTTTTCAATTGCTTTACCACCGAAGTAGACCATAGCACCGACAGCTAAAAATGTGACTGTAAACGCGATTACAGTTGCATAAGAAGAATCTACATCGCCTGAAATTTGGTCTCCGATAAAATCGGAAAAATGAATGCCTGCGTATAATCCGAGGAATAATGCCAAAAAGGTGAACAACTCAATGATCAATCCTTTTTTAAACCCATTCCAAATCCCCCAAATTAGAAAGAGGACAAAAAATATGTCCAAGGCATTCACTTCTGCCTAAATTAGTCGCAATCTGAACTAAGAACAGTCGTTAGCTTTAATGCTACTTCAGACCATAGTTTTGATTCACCATCCGCTCCGGTATGGAGGTCTTTACATTCTTCGTTGAGTGCATCAATTCCACCCAAGGCGTTCCAGCTGATAACATCGATCGTTGCTTCCCATGAAAAGAGTTTGTCTTCCAGTGTATAATCACCAACTACGTCATAGTCAATTCCATTCATGTTAATCGTAATGGCTGCTGTGCCATCATCGTTGAGTGAAGCAACCCTACCCGTAATATACTCTGTGTTTATTGTCCCAAAAAAGAAACTTCCCACCTTCCTGTTTCTACTCGTGTCGCTTGTTTCAACAGATGCAGTCTCAATTTTAAATTCGATTGACTTAATAACTTCTTTTGGATCTTCGGCTGATTCACTACTTACTTCAATATTGTTGAAGCCTCCCTTTACCGGAAGTTTATCATTGGTTTTATACGATGTCCATTCAAGCGTAGTCGCTCCTTCATTGTAAGAGTAAAAGCAAGATTGTGTCGTTTCCTGCGTCTCTTCAACCGGTTCGGAAGTACAAGCGGCCAAAATTGTCAGTCCAGATATTATTAATACGTTTCTCGTCAATTTCATATCATTATTTTTTTCGAAGATAGCAATCTAAACAGAGTTATCCTTCATGATCTTATATATAATCTTTCATTGGATTACGTACTTTTGTACTCATGGATCACGATCTTGAGTTACGTTTTCAATCGCTCACTAAAGAACTCGGCAATGTCTTTGGTGGAGAACTGGATGTCCAGGCTATTCTATTCCTAATAGGAGTGAATGAATTGGGTATTGGATATAAAGATTTTTCTAAATCTGAGAAAACAGACCTCATGCACATTGCGATCTGCACAGTTTTAGAACCCTACGGGTTTTATGAATATGAATCTCACGATAAGGACAATTGGCCGCATTTCAAATTAGTTAAAGAACTGCCAACGCTAGATTCAAGAGAGCAACAACATTTGTTAAAAGAAGCTATTATCGAGTATTTCGATAAAAACGGATACTCGGATCTTTCTGCTTCAAGCATTTAATTCGATATATTTGCCGGGCATTAAAACGTACTCATGGATTTTTGGATCAAAGCAGCACAACTCATTTTATCATTATCGATACTGGTCGTTTTACACGAGTTCGGGCATTTTATTCCTGCCAGACTATTCAAGACCAAAGTTGAAAAATTCTATCTTTTCTTTGATTGGAAATTTTCATTGATCAAGAAAAAGATCGGCGAAACTGAATGGGGTATTGGTTGGATTCCATTAGGTGGTTATGTGAAGATTGCCGGCATGATTGATGAATCGATGGATAAGGAGCAAATGAAAAAGCCGCCGGAACCATGGGAGTTCAGATCCAAACCGGCATGGCAACGCCTGATTATTATGGTAGGCGGGGTTACCGTAAACCTGATCCTTGGTTTCGCAATATACATGATGGTTTTGTTTTTCTGGGGACAGGATTACATTTCAAAAGACGGTCTTAAAAATGGCTTTGCCGTTAGTGCGATAGCAAAGGATGTAGGCTTTAAAGATGGGGATAAAATTATCTCTGTGGATGGGAAACCATTAGAAGACCAACTTCAAATCAATCGTCATTTTATGCTTCGCGGTGTACAAAAGGTTGAAGTAGAAAGAGAAGATGGTTCGAAAAAAACTATCAAAATTCCTGAGGATCTCGGAAATAGAATGTGGAAGGCTGATGATCTTCAACCGCTATCACCTAGATTGTATTTTATTGTCAATCTGGATACTACCAGTAATGCAGGTCGTGCAGGTCTTCAGGTTGGAGACTCGATAGTTTCTGTGAACGGCAAATCATTTAGATTCTTTCATGAATATGTTCCTTATATGAAGGATTCATGCGGTGAAGTACTCGACGTTCAATTCATGCGGAACGGTGTTATCCAGAGCATTGAAATTCCAAAAGATACAACAGGGAAAATTGGTGCGAGAGCTATCTTTAAAAAGAACTCTGCAATCACTGTTTCACATCGAGACTATTCTTTTGGCGAATCTATCTCGGAAGGATTTGCTTTCGGATACTGGACACTGCATGATTATGTAGCACAGTTCTCATACTTATTCACCAAAAAAGGGGCGACATCAATGGGTGGATTTGGTACAATGGGGAAACTTTTTTCTCCTACCTGGGACTGGCATCAATTCTGGATGACAACCGCTCTGATTTCAATTATACTGGCCTTTATGAATATTCTACCCATACCGGCATTGGACGGTGGTCACGTAGTATTCCTCCTTTATGAGATGGTGACAGGTAAAGAAGCTCCTCAGAAAGTCTTGGAATATGCCCAGTACATAGGATTCATTTTAATTCTTGGCCTGGTATTATACGCAAACGGGAATGATCTTTACCGGTGGGCAACGGGAGGTTAACCATTAAACCAGCTAACAGCTCATGTTATAAAAGATTTCACCCACTCAAAAAGAATTCAAATTCGACATGAGTGAAACAATCTATATTTGATAATTATAATTTGAAAGAACAATGAAAAAAGGATTTTTAAGTGTCGTGATTGTAGTTTTAGCAATCTCAACAAGCAATGCACAGATCACCAAGGGGCATGTTCAATACTCCATTGAAATGACGAGTGACAACCCTGAAATGGAAATGGCGATTAACATGATGCAAGGATCAACCATGGATATTTATTTCGAGGATAATAATTCCAGACAGGAAATGAAGATGGGTACCTTCATGACGAATACTACTATTTACAATGGTGAAGAAAATCAGTCACTGATGCTAATGAGTGGAATGATGGGCAAAAAAGCAATTATTCTTACTTCTGAAGATCTTGAAGCAGATACAGAAGAAGGAGATGATGTTGATTTCGAAGTTGAACTTGTTGACGAGACTAAAGAAATTCTTGGATACACTTGCAAAAAAGCAATTATTATCAGCGAGGATGATAACGAACTTATTTACTGGTATACCGAAGAAATTGCTCCAGCTGAGCGAGGGGAAAAATCAAACGATATTGATCTTCCGGGCATGCCTTTGGAGTTTCAGACATCACAGGGAGAGATGATGATGACCATGACGGCAACTGTTTTTAATAAAAAGTTTAAAGCAGAAAAAGGATGGTTCAGTACGGAGATTCCTGAAGGATATGAAGAAATGACCATGGAAGAATTGAAAGCCATGGGAGGAGGTCAATAAGAAAATGATAGAAAAAAATAAAGGGAGCAAATGCTCCCTTTTTTGTTAATGAACTTTGATCAGAGGTTCGTTGACCGATCCCGATTCCTTGGTTACTTTAACAAGATATTCACCTGCGGGAAGACCACTCGTTTCCATCGGTACATCGTGAGATCCTTGTGAAATATTTGAATCGAGTACATTAAGTACAATCTGACCATTCATGTCGTAAACATCTATCTTAACCCATTCTCCATCTGACAAGAATCGAATAGTTGAATTCGTATAACACGGATTCGGATAAATGAGCGCCTCGTCTTTATCCAACTCGATCTCGGAAATACCAACATTACAGAAATCCAGAAGAGGATAAAAAGTGACACTGTGTTCAAACATCGATTGAATATCCTGAGCAGGAGCACCAAACCAATCTTTAAGAATCGAAGCATAAATGTCCCTGAAATCGAATTCCATTGGAATAGCTTCCTGATTAACAACCGTACTTCCAATTACCGGGTTTGATCCCATGATATTCGTGCTTAGGCATGTCCCCCAGAGGAATAAAGGAGCTGCATCACCGTGATCAGTTCCATAACTAGCATTTGAGGCTACTTGTCTTCCGAATTCGGAAAATGTCATCCCGGCTACTCGATTCTCGAGACCAAGAAGATTCAGGTCATCCTGGAAGGCAGCAACAGCATCCGACAACTCTTTTAACAAATCGGCATGCGTTCCCTGAGTGGTATCCGTCTGCAGTACCTGTGAATCGTGTGTGTCGAAACCGTTAATGTTTAAAATGTACACTTTTGTTTCCAACCCACCAGATATCATTTGCGCCACATACTGGAGCTGTGTCGCTAGTTGACTCGCAGGATCATAAAGCGTTGACATTGTATTCCCTGCAGTCGCTGCTGCGTTGATATCTGCTCCATAAGCATTCGCCTGATCAATGAGTGTTGCCAGGTACTCCATGTGGCCACCATAGATCGACCCGTCATTCAATACCGAGCTTGCGGTCAAATTATAATTCGTAAATGGGTCATTAACAGCATGACTCCAGTTTGCCATTATTCCCTGACAAGTTTCAGATACCTGATACCCCATACTTATAGCAAATGGGTGCGGATAAGTTGCATTCGGGTAATCTGTCGGGTATGTAGGAGGATATGCTGATTCAAAATATCGTCCCATCCATCCCGTATCAGGATTTGCATTAATCAACCCGGAAGACCATATGTCCATCGATCGGAAGTGCGATCTGTTTTGATCCGGATATCCAACATTTTGAATAATACCAAGCTTCCCATCATTGAATAAATTTTGCATGCCGGTCATAACCGGATGTAATCCAATATCAGGCGTTAATGAGAGAACGGATCCCTGAGGCACCAAAACGTTACTTCGCTGATTTGTTAGATTTCCATATTGATCTAATGGAATTACGGTGTTTAGCCCATCATTTCCACCATTCAGGCGTATAATAACTAAAACCCTGTCTTCATATGCTTTTTTGACTTCGAATAACTCTTTCCCGATCGACTGAAGTTTCATTTTATTGATAATGATCGGAGTCCCTGCTGAAGCAAGAGCCATACTTTTTACAAAATCTCTTCTTTTCATCTTACTCATAATTCAGATCTACATTGCATGAAATTCCGGCATCTGAAACAGCTTCGCCAAAACTAATTCTACTCTAATTCTAACGGGATCTTCAAAAACAGGATTTCCCGGATTCGCCAGATAATCATTGTACTGCATGGTCCATTCAAAAGCTGGCTGTCCATTAGTAAGAATGGATTGTAATATCGTCTTCTGAACGACGTCAACACCTTTTGGGCAAAATACATCGCACATATCATCGATAACTGTTGGAGCATCCGGCGGCAATGATAAGTTGTCTACAAAATTCAGAACGTCTAATTTGAGAAAGTCTCCGTTAACCGGGATCCCCGTGTAAATCGTTAAGAACGAACTTACGTCAAACCTTGTTTTAAGCGTAGTTGAATTTGCCCAAAGTCTCGAGAACGATGGTTCCTGATAATATGCTGGCCATCCTGCCACACTCGGTGGTGAGGCGTACGCCTGACCCATAATTTCGGCCAACCAATATATATTCAGCTGCATTTCCAGGTCGGTTGCTAAATTGAATGCGGGCTCAGTTCCTGTTGAATTCATCATGGCATACAAGGTCTCCAAAGGACCGCGAATAATAGCACCTCGTACCGTAATATCGTAGAAATGAGCGCTGTTGAATAACTCCGTTAGTACCGGTAAAATCTCATAGTTATTCGAGATCAACGTGGTAGCCATTTCCGTAATGACTGTTGTTTCAATTGTAGGGGTGATGTCAAAGCACACGAAATAGCGGTACAACTTTCTGCAAATATGGTAAGCAACTTCATCCTGTAAGAATATCACATCAATTAGGTCTGCATATTCGTTAGCACCGTTGTTCGGAATTACTGCATTATTAAAATGATAAGACATCGTTTTGGTCGACGTGTCATGCAAAATTGCATTATAAACAGCCGTCACATCTGTTAGCGTGTCAGAGCGTAGTCCATCTACATAATAACCCGTTAAGATCTTAGCTGCAGCTGCTACATCATCTTCGGTATAGTTCGAATAATCACCGGGACCAATTTGAGGACCCTTTCCAATTGTAAATAACTCCAGTAATTCACGCGCATAGTTCTCATTTGGACTAAAGACATTATTCGTTGCACCGTTAAGAAATAGCAACATATTGGGGTTAATTGTCATATCCTTCGCAAACTGCCTAAAATTTCCGAGCGCATATTGCCGTATCAAGGCATGATAATCGTAGGTTGCACGAGCATCGAATCCGGGAGAAGCGGCCCAATGATTTTGCCAGAACAAGCAAAGCTTTTCAGCTATCGTCATTTGTTCTTTATTGATCCTTTCCATCGCCCAGGCCCCTAGAGACCATTGTCTTGCAACTTCAACCGATTGCGCTTGAACTGCTCCAGACGGATAAACGGCATTAACCCAGGAGGAGCCAAAAGGAACGATCGTTTCATCCGGGTGGAAGGCTACCGGTTCAGTAATAGCTGGAATCTGCAATAATGCAGTCACCGTAGCACTTAAACCATTCGTTACAGCATCCAAAATTTGCTGATTAGTTGGGCCGAACGTAGTCCTCCGAAGCAAATGAGCAGCTTCTGCCTTGGTCCACGGCCCCGTGTAAGGAGTTAAAGGCATATTGATTAATTTAAGATCAACAATTTACGAAATATCATGCCAGCCTTCAAACTCGAAATAGCTATTTCTCTTTGTTTGTTAGAAAATTAATATTCCTTTTCAATCCTGTGTATTTAGTGCGTTTAACCGCACTGTTTTTAAATAGCTCGCGGAATACTTCTTCGGTCAGGTCTTGCCAATCATTACCCGACATGTTTTTTAAAGCACTGGATGGTGCAAATGAAGGTTCACTTGTTGGTTTGGAGAATCTGTTCCAGGGACAGACATCCTGACAAATGTCACAGCCAAAAAACCAATTATCCATTTTACCATTAAATTCTCTGGGTAACAGCTCATCCTTAAGCTCAATGGTTAAATAGGAAATACATTTTGATCCATCTACTACATATGGTTCAACGATCGCATCCGTTGGGCACTCATCGATACATTTCGTACAAGTACCGCAATAATCTTTGATTGGACCATCAATTTCCAGTTCCAGATCGAGAATTAATTCCGCAATAAAAAAGAATGAACCACTCTTCGGATGAATCAAATTTGTATTCTTACCGATCCAACCAAGTCCACTCTTTTTCGCCCAAACTTTATCCATCACGGGAGCAGAATCAACAAACACTCGACCATTTACTTCTCCAATTTTCTCTTGTACAACTCTCAGAAGTTGCTTGAGTTTATCTTTTATGACAAAATGATAGTCTGTACCGTATGCATATTTTGATATCTTCAGATCATTGTTTCCTTCCGGTAATCGCTCTTCCGGATAATAATTCAGTAGAAGAGATACGACTGACTTTGCATCATCCACCAACAAGGTAGGATCCAATCGCTTATCAAAATGGTTTTCCATATACGACATCTTGCCGTTATAACTCCTTTTCAACCACGCTTCGAGATGATCTGCCTCTTCTTCTAAAAAGCCTGCCTTGGAGATCCCGCAATAAAAGAATCCCAGCTCCTTTGCTTTTTGTTTTATGAATTGTGTATTTGATTGCTTTTGATCCATTGGGGTATCAGAATAATCCACCCTGACTGAACCCTTGATCCTTACCCAAATGATTGTAGGCTTTTTCGGTCGCCTTTCTACCTCGAGGCGTTCGCATCAGGAAGCCCTCCATAATTAAGAATGGCTCATACACTTCCTCAATCGTTCCCGTACTTTCACCGACGGCTGTAGCGATCGTTGAAATTCCAACGGGTCCACCTTTAAATTTGTCAATAATGATATCGAGAATCTTGTTATCCATTTCATCCAAACCGGATTGATCAACATTCAAAGCTTCCAGGGCCATATTCGTGATTTCCGATGTAATGGTACCATCACCTTTTATCTGCGCAAAGTCTCTAACTCTACGCAACAAGGAATTTGCGATTCTAGGCGTGCCTCTTGATCGACTTGCAATGGAATACGATGCTTCTTCTGTAATGGGTATATCGAGCAATCCTGCGGATCGTTCTACGATCATTGTCAAAGTCTTTGAATCATAATATTCCAATCTGGAATTGATTCCAAACCTAGCCCTTAAAGGAGAGGTTAATAAACCTGATCTGGTCGTAGCTCCAATCAAAGTAAACGGACTCAACTCTATTTGCACAGTTCGCGCATTGGGACCACTGTCGATCATAATATCGATATGATAGTCTTCCATGGCGGAGTATAAATATTCTTCGATGACCGGACTCATACGGTGTATTTCATCAATGAATAATACATCCCCACGCTCTAATCCTGTTAGTAAGCCGGCGAGGTCACCTGGTTTATCAAGTACAGGACCACTTGTAACCTTACAGGACACTTCTAATTCGTTTGCTATGATATTTGCGAGAGTTGTTTTACCCAGTCCCGGAGGGCCGTGCAATAAAACATGATCCAAGGGTTCTTTTCTGAGTTTCGCTGCCTGAACAAATATTTCAAGATTGTGGACGACCTTCTTTTGCCCTGTGAAATCATCCAATTTCTTCGGGCGCAACACCTTATCATAATCGCCATCATTATGATTTTCGGCTTCTTGTCTATAGTCAAATGTTTCTTCCACGGTTTACGACTTCTACCAAAAATACAAAAAAGCCCCTCGTCATTTAACGAAGGGCTCTTTTTAATTTTATCGGGACTTAATGTTCCTCTTCTCCTTCCGCTAACGGAACTGTCTGAGGAATGAAATCTTCTTCCGCTCCTGGCTTCGAAAGATCATAAGGCCATCTATATACAGTTGGTAGATCTCCAGGCCAGTTTCCATGTAGATGTTCTACCGGTGCCGTCCATTCAAGTGTTGTACTTCTCCATGGGTTCTGTACTGCTACAGGTCCTCTCCATATACTGTAGAAGAAATTATACAAGAATATCAGCTGACCACACGCTGCAATAAATGCAAATATGGTAATTACTACATTCAGATCCATTTGCATGTTGTACGATGAAATATCGAAGTCTGCATAAACTGAATAGTCATAATATCTACGAGGTGCTCCTGCAATACCCACGAAGTGCATTGGGAAGAATACTCCGTAAGCTCCTACTATGGAGATCCAGAAGTGAATGTAACCCAATCTGGTATTCATCATACGACCGTACATCTTAGGGAACCAGTGGTATACTCCGCCAAACATTCCAAATACGGCTGACAGACCCATAACAACGTGGAAGTGGGCGACAACGAAATAGGTATCGTGAACCGCAATATCAAGTGCAGCATCTGCCAGGATAATTCCTGTAACACCACCTGTGATGAATGTAGACACCAATCCAATTGCGAATAACATTGCCGGTGTGTACACGATTGAACCTCTCCAAAGGGTCGTTATGTAGTTAAACACCTTAACCGCTGATGGAATCGCGATCAACAATGTGGTAAAGACGAATACGGATCCCAGGAATGGGTTCATACCTGTGACGAACATATGGTGTGCCCATACAATAAACGACAGGAATCCAATTGCCAGAATTGATCCAATCATCGCCCGATAACCAAATATTGGTTTTCGTGCGTTTGTTGCAATAATCTCCGACGACAATCCAAGTGAAGGCAATAGTACGATGTATACTTCCGGGTGACCAAGGAACCAGAACAAGTGCTGGAATAACAATGGCGATCCACCGTGCTGAGTTAACATTTCACCACCTACGATAATATCCGATAAATAAAAACTGGTTCCAGCCAATCTATCCATGATCAACAACACTGCTGCGGAAAGAAGAACCGGGAATGAAAGAACCCCCAAGATAGCTGTAACGAAGAATGCCCATACGGTAAGTGGCATTCTAGTCATAGTCATACCAGTTGTTCTTAAGTTAATAACCGTTACGATATAGTTCAATGAACCAATCAATGAACCAGCAATAAATATAGCCATGGAGAACAACCATAAGGTCATTCCTAAGCCCGAACCACTAATCGCTTGAGGCAATGCTGAAAGTGGAGGATAAATCGTCCAACCGGCCATTGCTGGTCCTGTTTCAACAAATAATGATACGAACATGATAAGTGATGACAAGGCAAAGAACCAGTATGATAACATGTTCAAAAAGCCCGAAGCCATATCACGTGCTCCTAACTGTAACGGGATAAGTATATTCGAGAAAGTACCTGACAGTCCACCTGTAAGAAGGAAGAATACCATTATGGTACCATGAATAGTCACCAATCCAAGGTACATGTCCTCTTTCATCACTCCTCCCGGTGCCCAGGTATCTCCAAGGAAAAAGCTTAGGAAATCCGAGCTTTCACCAGGCCATGCCAACTGAATTCTAAATAGCAGGGACAATAACATAGCAACAACTCCCATGAAAACAGCTGTTACGAGGAATTGCTTCCCAATCATTTTGTGATCCTGGCTAAAGATATACTTCGATACGAAGTGCTCTTCGTGATGTCCGTGATCGTCGTGATGTCCGTGTGCTTCGTGCGCTACTGCAGCCATTCTTATCTAGTTTAAATTATATTAATATTTATTCTCCTTCGTTCTCAGGGTTATCTTCTCCAGCTTCAACCTCCTCTACATCTGCTTCCTCTACAACTTGCTCTACAGGCGCAGCCTGAGGAAAGTATGTATCCTTGAACGTCTTATTCAATTTTGATCTCATCCAGTCGTTGTAATCAGCTTCTTCTAATACAACCACCATCATTCTCATTTTGTAATGTGCACCACCACAGATTTTATTACAAAGAAGAACATAGTTAAAGTTCTCATCGTCCTTTATCTTTTTCATCTCAGCAGTGCTGATATCCGGAGTAAACTTGAATCGAGTAGTTAATCCCGGCACTGTGTTCATCTGCGCTCTGAAGTGCGGGAAATACGCAGAGTGAATTACATCCTTTGAGCGGAAGTTAAATTCATATTCTTTATTCTTGCATAGATAAAGCGTGTCCTTTTGAATAATGTCGTCCCAAGCCAAAGCATCTAATTCAGAATCATGTTTTTCCCTCATTTGATACAACAAACGAATCATGCGTTCCTTTCTGGCAAGATCCGCCTCCATTTTTTCTCTGTCTTCAGGAACCATAACAATGTTAGGATCATTTAGCTTTGCTTCTAACGCTTCCATTCCAGTCGTCCCACTTTCCATTTGATAGATCGCGGAATCGATCGTATTTGTTGTCATTATAGCAAGCTCATTGTTGTCGGTTGTCAATTTGTAGTCGAAGTATCCAAGTTTATTGTTTACACCTGAATATCTAGCCGTCCAGTCAAATTGCTTAGAGAACAACTCTACAACAATTGCTTCCGGCTTTGCTAGATCCGTTGCTTCATTCCACTTTTTCAGTCCAAGAATAATGATCACTGCTAGAACACAGGCAGGTACAACTGTCCAAAGCATCTCTAGTTTATTATTGTGCGGATAATAAAGTGCAGGAACACCTTCTTTTTTCACGTACTTGTAAGAGAAGAAAAACAGAAGTGTGTTCGTTAGGAAAAACGTAATCGTAATGATGATCAGGTTCAAGTTCATTAGCCAATCCAACTCTCTTCCATGAGGAGCAGCGGCTTCGCCTCTACCAGTCCATCCATACTTCAGGATCATCCAAATAAATGATCCGAAAAGGACAATCATAAATAATAACATCAGCTTCGCGTTCATGTTGTTGTCGCGATTGCTGATCTCGTGTTCCTGTTTGTTCGTAAGTTTAGAGGATAACTCATACACTCGCATCATTTGTGCGATCGCTAAGATTCCTAAAACAACTACTAATAAAATGACCAATTTCGTTACCATCTATTCAAATATTATTAATGATCAATTCCGTTTATAAATTAAAATTCATGATGGATACTCTCATCCAAGAATGGGTGATTCACAGGTGTCAACGGAGCCTTTGTCAGGTTAGTTAACACGACTCTAATAAACAAGCCTGCAAGTAAAATTGCCATTCCAATTTCCACAAATCCAATACATGCATTTGCTCCTAGTGATCCTCCTGCAACCATCAAGTATGCATCTACCCAATGACCTGCCAAAATGATCAGACCAACAAAGGTTAGAATACCTGTATTTCTCTTCGCGTCTCTTGACATTAGAATCAACATCGGGAATGCGAAATTGATTACGAACATCGTAAAGTACAAGATCTGGAAGTTTTCAATTCTATTAATAAAGTATGTCGTTTCCTCAGGAATGTTTGCGTACCAGATCAACATAAACTGGGAGAACCATAAGTACGACCAAAGGAATGAAATTGCAAATGTCCACTTACCTAAATCGTGAATGTGATTTTCATTTACGCGAGGAAGATATCCATGTTTTTTAAGGTGAATGATCAATAGGATTAACACAACCATCGTTGATACCCACATTCCAGAGAAGGTATACCATCCAAATAGCGTAGAGAACCAATGCACGTCAATTGACATGATCCAGTCCCATGCTGAAGTTGAACTAAATACAGCAAAGAATACTAAGAAAAGAGCTCCTCTTCGGTAGTTCTTGAAGTGTAATTCCGTCCCTCCAACTTTATCCTCTTCCAGTGATCTCTTTCTAAATCCTATCCAGAATAGATAGTAGATCGCCATATATACTAATGTTCTGATCCAGAAGAATAACAAATTAAGATACGCTGACTTCCCATCAATGATCGGGTCGTAGTGAGCGCTACCTTCCGTCGTATAAGCCGAGTCCATCCATATATAGATGTGTGCTCCATCCATAGCTGAAATTGCAATTAGAACCAGTATCATGAATGCGATGCCCCACGGCAACCATCCAGCAACACCTTCAATAACCCGTTTGATAGAAGCATACCATCCTGATTCAGTCGCGTAATTAAGCGCTAAGAAGAATAATGCCCCTAATCCCAACAGGAAGAAGAAGTAACTGTTCGCAAGACTGCTCACTAAAAACCTTGTACCGAAATGATGCCCTCCAACATTAAGCGCAACACCGATAATTGTAAAAACCACACCGACTATCATTAGAACGGTCGTAAGTGTTTTTGCTTTATTTGCGATTTTAAATTCCATTGCTATTCTTTAGTATTCAAATTTTTATTCTCTTCCCTTAAGGATTATTCTGTAGGTTGATTTTCTTCTGAAGTTTCTTCTACTTCTTCCGTCATCATTTCAGAACCAGGTCCATAAGAACCATCCTTTAATTTGTTGATATAATGGATAACCGTCCAGATCTCTTCTTTGTTCAAAATAGACGAGTGTGCACCCATTTGACCTTTTCCATAATAGATCGAATAGAACATCTGTCCATCACTAATTTCAAGCGACGTCAAAACAGCTGCCCCAACGTATGCTCCGCTTTCAACCATTGGTCCGTTTCCATCTCCTTTATCTCCATGACAGTGTGCACAGTTAACGTTGTATAATTCTTTCCCTTTAGCGAAAATTCCTTCAACGTTTTCTTCTGTGAGTTTAATCATATTCCCATCTGCTGCTGCCGCTTCATATTCGTTTACATCAGTCAGCTCAGCGTCATACATTCCGTGTGACAGTTTGAAAGACGTGTTCGCGAGTCTGTGATAAGGAAGATTTAAAGCGACTGTCATTGAATCCGTTCCATAAAATGGAATCGTACCACTTGGAGGAACCATAGCAGACAATCTCACTTTAAGATCATCATGTGTCACTTCTCTGATCTCACCATAATCAACATATGGTTCGATCGCTGCAGAACGATACATGTCTGGCATATACTCCAATCCTGCACTGTCTTTATCTGCCGAACAAGATGACATAACAGCCACTCCGGCTACTACAACACTCAATCGAACTATTATTTTTCTATTTATTTTCATCTTCTCTTTGTGAAAGATTATTAAATAACTTTTTCGTCTATCTCAACAATTCCTGTATCCTTTACCATTTTTGTAAGCTCATCAGCACTGAAGTTTGCATTTTCTGATGTTCTCAATTCCATAACAAACTTATCGTCGGTTGTTCGGGGATCAGGGTTGTCAGCCGGCATTCCTGGCAGGGTTTTATTTCGTAGCAAATAAGTGATCGCCATTCCGTGAGCTGCGCATAATACGGTAAACTCAAATGTGATTGGAATAAATGCCAAAATGTTTTCCAGATAGGTAAAGTTTGGTTTACCACCAATATTCATTGGCCAATCTATGATCATGAAGTATTGCATACCAACTGTCGCCAATGTAAGACCTGTTAAGCCATAGATGAACGCCATAATACCTAGGCGCGTATTTTTCACTCCTATGATCGGATCAATTCCGTGAATCGGAAAGGGTGAAAACACCTCTGATACCTTTACGCCTTTTGACACCAGACTCTTTGCACCATCTTTCAGCACATCGTCATCGTCATACATTGCATATATTACTTTATCTGCCATGTTTCTAATTATTCGTTATTGTCTTTATTCTCTTCATCAGACTCTTCATCAGACTTTTCATTGTCATCTTCCGAAGGTTTATCTTCTTCTGTTTCCTCAACTTTAGGCTCTTCTACCTTGGTTTCCACTTCTTTAACTTCATGACCGTGTTCATCAGGAAGGTTTTTATAATATTCCGAAGAAGATTTCATGATTGACTTCACCTCGTTCAGGGCAAGTACCGGGAAGTATCTTGCGAATAACAGGAAGAACACGAAGAAAATTCCAATTGTTCCAATGTATACTCCTATATCAATATGGCTCGGATAATGCATGCTCCAAGAAGAAGGCAAGTAATCTCTGTGAATTGACGTTACAATGATCACATAACGCTCAAACCACATTCCGATGTTTACCACGATCGAAATAACAAACGTGAACAATAAGCTTCTACGTAGTTTTCTAAACCACATTAATTGTGGAGAGATAACGTTACAAGTCATCATCGACCAGTATGCCCACCAGTAAGGCCCGGTAGCGCGGTTAATAAATGCATATGCCTCATATTCAACACCTGAGTACCACGAAACGAAAAGCTCCGTGATATATGCCGTACCAACAATTGATCCTGTAACCATGATGACAATGTTCATGTATTCCACGTGCTTCGTGTGTATATACGCTTCTAATTTCATTGCCTTTCGCATCACAAGAACAAGTGTCTGTACCATCGCAAATCCTGAGAAAACGGCACCTGCAACGAAGTATGGCGGGAAGATCGTTGTATGCCATCCCGGGATTACGGAAGTTGCGAAGTCAAATGATACGATCGAGTGAACTGAGAAAACGAGAGGAGTTGCCAATCCAGCTAACACCAATGATACTAATTCAAAACGGTTCCAGTGTTTTGCTCTTCCCGACCAGCCGAAGGAAAGAATCGAATACATTTTCTTAGAAAGTGGCTTTCGAGCCCGATCTCTAATTGTTGCGAAATCCGGAATCAACCCGATATACCAGAAGACCAGTGATACCGATAAATAAGTTGAAATTGCAAATACGTCCCAAAGAAGTGGTGAGTTAAAGTTAACCCAAAGAGAACCAAAGTGGTTTGGAATTGGAAGTACCCAATATCCCAACCAAAGACGACCCATGTGAATCAGCGGGAACAAACCTGCCATAAAAACGGCGAAAATAGTCATCGCCTCTGCAGATCGGTTAATTGCCATTCTCCATTTCTGACGGAATAACAATAGTACCGCGGAAATCAACGTACCGGCGTGACCAATACCAACCCACCAAACGAAGTTGGTGATATCCCATGCCCATCCAATTGTTTTGTTAAGTCCCCAAACACCGACTCCTGTTCCCAATAGATACAGTATACATCCGATACCGTACAAGGCAATGATCAAGGCAATCCCAAACAGAATGTACCACATTCTAGGCGCCTTATCCTCTATCGGCTTACAAACATCCTCTGTGATGTCGTGATAGGTCTTGTGACCTAATATGAGGGGTTCTCTAATTGCTGCTTCCTTATGCATTACAATAGGGTTTTATTTTCTTATTAATGATGATTTCCTTCTCCGTGTGCTTCAGTATGCTCTCCTTCAGCCTCATGGCCTCCTCCGTGATGAGCACTTACCACTTGAAGCGCATCAAGTAAATCGTTTTCTTCGTTTCTAACTTTAACTTTAAACCAAACGTTCGGTTTAACACCTACCTCTTCAAGCGCCTGATAAGAACGCTTATCATCGGCACTTAATCGAATCTTAGATTCCGGATCGTTCCAGTCTCCAACGATAATCGCGTTTGTAGGACAAACATCCGAACAAGCAGTGGAGTAATCTCCATCCTGAACCGGACGACCTTCTTCTTTAGCATTTAGTTTACCAGCCTGGATTCTTTGAACACAGAATGAACATTTTTCCATTACACCTCGTGTACGAACTGTTACATCCGGGTTCAATACCATTCTTCCTATATCATCCTGAGCAGGGTTGATTTCAGTCTGTGCTTTATAAGAAGGGTAGTTAAACCAGTTGAATCGACGTACTTTGTAAGGACAGTTGTTCGCGCAATAACGTGTACCAATACATCTGTTATATGCCATCTGGTTAAGTCCTTCGTTACTATGTGTTGTTGCTGCCACCGGACAAACTGTCTCACAAGGAGCATGATTACAGTGGTGACACATCATCGGCATATGTACTACCTTTGGATTCTCTGCCGCCTCTTCAGCTGCAGCGAAGAACTCCATTTTACTTAAGTCGTGGTCTTTACGCTGACCAGGTGCAGCTTCAACATCTGAAGCAAAATATCTATCTATTCGCAACCAGTGCATTTCACGTCCTCTTCTTACTTCATCCTTACCAACAACTGGAACGTTGTTTTCAGACTGACAAGCGATCAGACATGAACCGCAACCAATACAAGAAGATAAGTCGATTGTCATTCCCCATCGGTGTCCAATATTTTCAACCGGATGCTCATCCCAAAGATTAAATTCACTGATAGGTGCAGAAACGTGTTCTCCATTCTTATCAAGTTTTCCCAGAACATGCGCTGGGTTATATGCTTCTTTTTCTTTGCTGTCATAGATGCTCTTAGTCGTTTCTCTAACAATAGAGTGACGTCCCATGACAGTACTCTGAATCTGCGTCGCACCTATTAAGTATGTTCCTTCCGCATCCTTCAAACTACCCGAAGCAGCGTATGAATAAGTTTTACCACTCGTTCCAACGAAAGCAAATGCATTTGCTCCTATAGGCTCTGGCTTACCATTTTCATCACGAACATAACCTCCGTATTGCTTGGTTCTATATGCAGATCTACCAATTCTTTCACCATTGGAACCTCTACCGTATCCCAGAGCAATACCAACTGTACCCAAAGCCTGACCAGGCATTGGGTAAACTGGTAATGTAATACTATCGTTACCTACTGTTACAGTCGCCATGTTTAATCCTGACTCCTGATCGAAGCGGGTCGCATAACCCTTCTTGTCCATTTCAGTTGGGTTCATGGTAATGTAATTGTCCCACGTTACCTTCGTCATCGGATCAGGCATTTCTTGTAGCCAAGGGTTGTTTGCCTGATTTCCTGTACCCATTGACGCCTTCTGATAAAGTACGATTTCGGTGTCACCCCCTTTAGGGAATTTCAATCCTGAAAGGGCTCCATCATTAAAAGAAGTTGATGTAGCGGCAGGAGCCTCCATGTCCGTTTCACCTTCAGCAGCCGGCACTGATGACATATCCATACTCATACAGCTATTATGAACGGCCATGTTCCAGTAATCCTCCGGATCTTCGAATCCTGCAGGATTAAACTGGAATCCAATAGTCATCCAGTTATTTCGGATATAATCGTAAGCTACTTTAGAATCTTTTCCACCTCGCTTCGCCAAATCACTCCAAACCAAAATCGACTCCAACGGAGAAGATGTGTTGTAAAGTGGACGAATGGTAGGTTGACCCAGTGCATAGTGCGACATCTTCGGATTGTAATCTGTCCAATCTTCCAATGCGTGGTGAGAAGGACATACATAAGTACAATTTGAAGCTGTTTCATCAGCATGTGATGCAATTGCTACTGTGGTCTTTACTTTTGAAAGAGCTGTTGCAAACTCTTCTCCATTTGGCAATGAATAAGCTGGATTCACTCCCATAAAGATGATAGCATCAGGACCTTTACCTTTAATAACATCATTCACAAGATTCATCATTGCTTCGTCATTTGACTTAAACAATTCGATTGGATCATTTGTGTTTATGGTGCTACCGTAGTTTCCAAGGATACTATTTAGCTTGTTTGCCAGAATTTGAACTGAGGTGTCATTTGAACCCGCAACAACAATAGACTCTCCTTTAGACGCCTTCAGCGATTTCAATGCTTCTTTAGCTATCTCCTGCGTTGTGCTATTCTGTATTTTAGTGGAAGCAGATCCTGCATTTCCCCCCATCCCTTTTATAAGGTATGCTAAAACATTTGCCTCTTCAGATGGTTTGATCATTCCACGAGCATCTGCATTTGATCCTGTAATTGACATTACAGATTCAAACTGGAAGTGTTTCGACATCCATTCTGCGTCTGGGTTTCTGGTCTTACCGTATTGTGGAGCAAATTGAGTTGGGAACAACCATGTACTCAAAAAGTCAGCTCCAACAGAAACGATTGTTTTTGCCTTTGAAAAGTCGTAATCAGGAATCATGTCACTTCCGAATGACGCTTTGTTAGCAGCACGCATTCCTGCGTAAGATACTGCATCATATTGAATGTGTTCCAACTCACCAGGTAAAGACTCACCCAAAGCCTGAATAGCCAATCCCAAAGAAGGACTAATTACCGTATTCGAAACAAGTGCTACTCGTTTAGCAGCCTTCAATCCTTTTATGATACCGCCATCAACATCTTTGTAAGACTTATCTTCTCCATTAATAGTAGGACCCTGAAGTCTTTCGCTATCATAAAGGCTTAGTACTGAAGCGATAATTTGCGGATTAGCTGAACCTCCAGTAATACCAAAGTCTTTATTCCCTTTGATAAAGATTGGACGCCCTTCTCTTGTTTTAACTAAAATGCTGGCGTAAGAGTTTCCATCGTAATAGGTGGAAGCATACCATGTAGCCATTCCAGGTATTACGTTCTCAGGTTTGTTCACATAAGGAACCGCTCTTGTTACCGGGGCTTCACATGCTGCTACCGCAGCTGCTGCAACACTGAATCCTAAGAATTTCAAAAAGTCTCGACGACCTGTTGACGATTCTCCTAAGTTTTCATCTGCTAAAAACTCTTCAACTGGTATTTCAGCTGGAAATTCTTGATCTCTGGATTCCAGGAACTGTGGTGTTTCTTTTAACTCGTCAATTCCTTTCCAATATTTTCTTGTCATTCCCATATTCTTGTTTCGAATTTCTTCAAGTAAATTTTCTTAATAATGGCATTTAGCACATTCCCAACCACCCAATTCTGAAACAGTCACCTTTCCATCTTCCAGGTACTGCTCATAAAGTGATTTATCATTGTTAAGGAGGCGTTTGTGTATTTCGTTATAATATCCGTCATTCTTGTTGTCAAGCGACCCCATAGAAATTTCTTTTTCCATGTGACACTCTATACACCATCCCATTGTCAACGTAGTTTTTGTGAGCTGAACATTTCCTTCAACTTTGTTAAGCTCAGAAACCGGTTGAACTTTCGCAGTTTGGGTCATCTTAGTCATATCTCCGTGACATTGCTTACAATCAACACCGCCAACAACAACGTGTTGTCTGTGATTGAAATAAACGTGATCAGGAAGGACGTGAACTTTATTCCAAACTATTTCTTTGGTTACGCCTGTATATTCACCTGCTCCTTCAGGAAGATATCCAGCGGCATCGTAGATCTTCTGAATCTTCGCCTGTTGGTCAGCGGTTCTACCACTAATTTGTTTGTGACAGTTCATACAAACATTAACAGTAGGAAGACCAGCTGTACGTGATTTGGTCACTGAGTTGTGACAATACTTACAATCGATTCCATTTGTTCCTGCATGCACGGAGTGAGGGAACTCTATCGGTTGCGATGGCTGATAATCTTCAACTGTACCTATAGTATAAAGGCCCAGAAATAATACAACGATAACTGATATCACAGCCACTAAACCAATAAGTCCAGCATATTTTCTGTTCACCCAAGCCCATTGCTTGATTTCATCCAAGTAAGTCATGGAGTCATCGAAATCCTCACCATCTTCCTCAGCAGCAGCTGATCTCAATTGGCGACGAACACCTCCAACTGCAAGAACGATTACGAGGAACATAACACCAATAACGATCCATATCCAATTCAAAGATGATTCTTCCTGCTCTCCACCTGCAGTCATGTCTGCTGTTGTAGCAGCTTGACCACCACCTTCTTCCTGAGAGTCAATCCAATCGAAAATCGATACGATTTGCTCTTCTGACAGGTCCGGGAACTTATTCATGTTCGTAGGCGAATAAGCAGTAATCGAGGCAGCATACGGGTCATTTGCTACAGCAGCTTCCCAGTTGTTTACCCACTGAATGATCGAGCCTTCTTTCGCTCCACCATCTTCCCACTTCTTTCTAACTTCAAAAAGTTTAGGGCCTGTTCCGTCTTTGAAAACCTGGTGACATGTTGCACATTTTGCCTTGAAAAGACCGTCACCTTGTGCCTGTACGTTTTGTGCTCCTGCAATAAACAGCATGAATATAGCACTGAGGCACCAATTGCTATAATTTCTAAACATCTGACTTCTAGATATTTTCATATAAAAACTTTTCGTCAAGCGTGAAAAAACACTTTTTGACGGAAGCAAATTTAACAGAATTGTAAAATTACATGACAGTTTTATGACAATTTTGATTCACTCATTTACAATTTAAAATGATTCTAAATAAGGGCTTGGAGACTCGATGTTTTCAGCCATTCTATATACTCGATTGACACTGATGTTTTTATGATTTTTTGCGATTTATTCGGCATGATGATTGATAAAGTATTTTGTACTTTTACTGACTAAAATATTGAGTATGAGATGCAGCTTGATCATCGTTACCTTATTAACCAGTCTATATTCCTTTGGGCAGCAGGGCTCGGTTACGATTCATAAAGACAGCAGAATTGATGCGCTTGTTGAAAAGCAAGGTGAAATTGTTCCTCCTGCAATAGCTCCTCAAATAGATGGTTACAGGGTTCAGTTATACTTTGACCAGGATCGATCCGTCATTGACAATGCGCGATCCAAATTCATTAGCCAGTTCCCCAAAGTAGATACGTATGTGGAGTACACTGCACCTAATTATGTACTTAAAGTAGGCGACTTCAGAACACATCTTGAAGCAGAAAAAATCAAAGCGGAAGTGGAAATTGATTTTCCTACCAGTTTTGTGATTAAAGAAAAGATCAATCTGCCTCGATTGGAAAAAGAATAAGTCGACTAATGACCGTGAGCGACCAATCATTCGGAAAATCATACAGGCTTTGTTCCAAGAAAATTATTGATGACCTTTTCTTGAACGGAGAAACGACAAAGATGTATCCTCTAATTGCCAGGTATAGTGTGATGAGTCTCAGCACGGATGAAAAATTTCAGGTCGCTGTGACCGTACCAAAAAAGAACTTTAAGAGAGCTGTTGATCGCAATAGAATTAAACGAGTTTTACGAGAAGCAATAAGGTGTCATAAAAGTATCATTGAAGGAGAACTTCAAAATAGGCAATTGGCCATTTTTATTATTTATTCCTCAAAGGAAGAATTACCTTTGGCCACTATAAAGGCAAAAATGGAAAAGCTATTTCAAAAAACGGTAGCGAGCATTTAACAAAACGAATACACGGATGAAAAGAACCTCAAAACTCACATTATTATTTGTCGCGTTAATCTTTAGCGTTGTACAGGCGTTTGCACAGTCAAGCGGATTCGAAGTGGTTAAATCGATCGAGATACTCGATCAGATTTACGAAAACCTTGAGAAGTATTATGTAGACGACATTGAGCCAGGGAACCTTTCTAAAGTTGCAATAGATGCAATGCTCAAAGAGCTCGACCCCTACACTGTATACTATCACGAATCCAATATAGAAGACTATCAATTAATGACCACGGGGCAATATGGAGGAATTGGTGCTTTAATCAGGAAAATTGATGATCATGTCTATATCGCTGAGCCATACGAAGGTAAACCCGCTTCAGTAGCAGGACTAAAAGCTGGTGATAAGATTCTGGAAATAGATGGAAAATCCATGAGTGACAAAAGCTCGGAGGAAGTTTCAAATTCACTAAAAGGACCCAAAGGAACAGATGTTGAGGTTGTAGTCGAACGAAATGAGGGCAAGGAAGTAAAAGTTCAATTTACACGTGATGAAATTAAGCTGCCGGATGTTCCTTATTTTGGAATGATGGAAGGGTCAACCGGATACATCAAGCTGAATAGCTTTACCAAAACGGCTTCTTCCGAAGTCATCAAGGCTTATAATGAACTCAAAAGTCAGGGAATGGAAGAACTGATTCTGGATTTGAGGAGTAATGGCGGTGGATTACTGATCGAAGCGGTTAAGATTGTTAATATGTTTATCGATAAAGATGAAATAGTTGTAACCACCAAAGGTCGTGTCTTAGAGGAAAACAGAACCTACAAAACCATGACCGAGCCAATTGACCTTGAAATTCCGGTGGCTGTATTGATAAATGGCACTTCGGCTTCTGCCAGTGAAATTGTTTCGGGCACATTGCAGGATCTTGATAGAGCAATCATTGTTGGTAATACTTCCTTCGGCAAAGGATTGGTTCAAAGAACGTATGACCTTGACTACGGATCGAAGATTAAACTTACAATCGCTAAATACTATACTCCGTCAGGACGGTGCGTCCAAAAACTTGAATACTATGACAAATTAGAAGGTGAGGTACCACAGGAAGTACCTGATTCTTTGATCAAAATATTTAAAACACGTAATGGTCGGGAGGTTATCGATGGAAGAGGGATTGAACCTGATATCAGAATTGAACAAGATGACCTGAGTCGATTAACAGCGACATTATTCACGGAAAATCTGATCTTTCATTTTGCAACAAAATATTACTATGCTCATCCTTCCATCGACAGTGCGGCTAATTTTCAACTTTCCGATGAAGAATATAATGAATTTAAAGAGTTTGTCCTGGATCATGATTTCACCTACTCCACAGCATCTGAAGAAAAGCTTAAAAAGGTAAAAGCTACATTAGAAGATGAAGAGTTCATGAAAGACGCTGAAGAAGAATATGAAGCACTCCTGCAAAAGGTTGTCCCTTCAAAAGAAAGAGACCTCGTTAAGTTTCAGGATCAAATAAAGGAATTGCTTGAAAACGAAATAGTATCTCGTTATTATTATCAGCGTGGGCGCGCAGAACATGCCTTCAATTATGATCAAGATCTTCAACGTGCCATTGAGGTGTTAAATAATTCCAGCGAGTACAACACTATTTTGAAAAAATAGCCGTTAGCTTTTTCAATAGGAGAAAACACTACTTATGTTAAACCGGCTATTTGGTCAGGAAACTCATAACTATCTACATCTGATTGGCTTGTCAGGGCTTGCTTTCGGACTGCCTCTTAACAAAGTGGTTATGTCGATCTCCATGATGTTTCTCCTCCTCAATCTTTTACTTGAAGCAAATTTTAAAACGTACTGGCATCGGATTAAAAACAGTAGGTTATTCATTCTTATCGCTGCCTTTTTCTTGCTGCATGTAATCGGACTAGCCTGGTCTGAGAATATATCATATGGGCTTCACGACCTTCGGGTTAAACTACCCTTGATTGTGGTTCCATTAGTCCTGATTGCAAAACCTGTTAAAATTGAGCGACATAAAATAATTCTCGGTTCATTCCTATTATCTCTTTTGATCACTTCTGTGTTTAATTATCTTTCGTATCAACAGTTACTCGGAGAGTATCAATATGACGATATCAGAGGGATGTCGCTGTTTGCCTCACACATCAGGTATGGTCTGCTGATAGCGATGGGAGCTGCTGTTTCCATTTCTTTTTTGAGGACAAGAAGCCTGCGAATAATCGGCTTGATCTTACTCATTTGGTTCGTCTATTACACCTTTGTGAGCCAGGTCCTGTCAGGTATGTTGGCATTAACAGGAGTAATGGTAGTCTATCTTCTATTTGTGCTCTGGAACATTCGGAAATGGCTTATGTGGGGAGCCTTATCGCTGGGAACTATTCTTGTCTTTGCTTTATTAATTGACCTCCTGACACCTATTGATCCTAGTTCGATCAATTTGAATGAACTTGATAAATACACTGCTGAAGGGAATCCCTACCGTCATGAAAGTGGTGGAGTTTCACCGGAAACAGGTAAACCCATAGGGATTTATATATGTGAGGAAGAACTTAGGCGAGAATGGAACAAAGTCTCAGCTATTCCTTATGACGGTATAGATGTCAAAGGGCATCCTATCAGATGGACGCTCATCCGATATCTAAGTTCCATGGATGTTCGAAAGGATAGCAAAGGGTTTCAACAATTAAGCGAAAAGGACATTAAGTGTATCGAACATGGCTGTGCCAGTAAATACAGTTCCGGGTTGATGGCACGCTATTATGGAATTAAATATCAGCTGAATAATAATAGTGACCCGAACAATCATTCCCTTCTAATGCGGATAGAATATTGGAAGTCGGCGATCCAAATTGCTCAAAACAACTTTATACTTGGTGTCGGCACGGGGGATGTACAAGACAGTTTTGATCAAAACTATGAGAATCAAAACTCTATACTCAAACCGGAGAATCGTTGCCGGGCTCACAATTACTATTTAACGGTTCTACTTACTTTCGGAGTAGTCGGCTTGTTCCTTTTCTTTTGGATTCACAGCGAATTTATGCTGCTTAATCTGTCTAAAAAGAATATGCTCGCTATTGCTTTCATGACAATCATTCTGTTATCGTACTTGATAGAAGACACTCTTGAAACTCAAACCGGCGTAACCTTCTTCGGTTTATTCATCGGTATGTTTGGCTCAAAAGAGCTTTCATAACATTGCAATTCATTCGTTTAAAACGATTTAGCTAAAGCGGATTTCTTTATATCTTTGCGACAAACCGATAATCGTGGGCTTCGAGTTGACAAAAGAATATATTGATCAGGTTTGTTCAGCTGTTGAACAAAAGGATCGGCAATGGCTCGATGAGAACATCTTTGATCTCCACGATGCAGATATCGCTGCTGTAATTTCTGAGCTAAATACCGAGGATGCTTATAAACTTTATCGTTTACTGACAGAAGACCGCCAGGGTGACGTGTTAATGGAACTCGATGATGACGCTCGAGACCTCATTATTAAGAAATATTCTTCAAAAGAAATCGCCGAGCAGCTTGAGAACATGGAATCGGATGATGCCGCCGATTTAATTGGGGATCTGCCCCAAAAGCAAATTGAAGAAGTTCTCTCCCACATTACGGACGATGAAGCTGCTGGTGACATTGTAGACCTCCTGAAGTACGATGAGGACACGGCGGGAGGATTAATGCAGAAAGAGTTTATTAAGGCGAAACTCGAATGGCCCGTAAACCGATGCATTGTAGAATTGCGTCGCCAGGCGGAAGAAGTTGAAAAGGTATTTACCATATATGTGGTCGATGACGAAGACAAGCTGGTTGGATTTTTATCGCTAAAAAGACTGCTATTTGCTAGTCCTTCCACTAAAATCGAAGACCTTTATCAAAGCAAGAATTTAATATCTGTCAAAACAAGTGACGACGATGAAGATGTCGCACGCGTGATGGAAAAATATGACCTTGTGTCCGTTCCGGTTGTTGATCTTCAGAATAAGTTGGTGGGCCGGATAACAATCGATGATGTGGTTGATGTAATCAAAGAAGAAGCTGACAAGGATTTTCAGTTAGCATCTGGTATCTCTGAGAATATTGAATCCAGCGCGTCTGTCTGGAGAATATCGCGAGCTAGAATGCCATGGTTATTGATCGGATTATTGGGAGGAATTCTCGGTGCACAAGTGATTTCAGGATTCGAAGGAGGTATTCACGAAATTCCGGCACTTGCATTTTTCATTCCGTTAATAACCGCAATGGGAGGGAATGTAGGAGTGCAATCGTCTGCAATCGTGGTCCAATCGCTCGCTAGAGGAAACGATCAATTTGGATCCATATTTAAAAAGATTGCAAAGGAAGCCTTGGTGGCCGTTGTTAACGGAATACTGCTATCAATTATCATATACGGTGTAGCATATGTTTTTGACAGTATTACGCTTGGATGGGTCGTTAGTCTGTCACTATTTACGGTGATCATGTTCGCCGCCGTCTTTGGAACATTAATTCCACTCCTTCTGGATAAATATAAGATTGATCCGGCACTTGCAACAGGACCATTTATTACGACATTGAATGATGTTCTTGGTCTGTTCATTTACCTTACAATTGGTATGATTCTGTATGGTATCTAATGAAAGTTTTATTTCTTGATATCGTTCATCCCGTTCTTGAAGATCGCTTAAAAGAAGCAGGATATACCTGTCTCGATGGAACATCATTGCCCCTGGATGCATGTCTCGAACTTTTCCCTGAAATGTCTGGTCTGGTGATTCGATCCAGATTTCGATTAGATGAAAGAACTTTGTCTCATGCAGATAATTTAAAGTTCATTGCTCGTTCAGGAGCAGGTATGGAAAACATTGATGTAAACTATTGCTCAGAGAAAGGCATTGCTCTTTTTAATGCTCCGGAAGGAAATCGAAATGCCGTAGCTGAACACGCCTTAGGTATGTTACTCGCCTTGTTCAATAATTTTATCAAAGGAGATAAAGAAGTTCGAAGCGGAATCTGGGACCGTGAAGGAAATCGGGGTCTGGAACTGGATGGTAAAACAGTTGGAATAATTGGCTTTGGAAATAATGGTTCTGCTTTTGCCCGAAAGTTAGCTGGATTTGATGTAAAGATTCTGGCCCATGATAAATACAAATCTGGATTCGGAAGTAATCAGGTAGAGGAATGTTCGCTGGAAGCAATCTTTGAACACGCTGACATCGTTAGCTTTCACATTCCTCAGAATGAAGAAACAATCTATTATGCCGATAACGCATTTTTTGAAAGTTTTCAGAAACCCATTTACCTGGTCAATCTGGCAAGAGGAAAAATTGTTCAAACAGAAGCGCTTGTTTCAGCTATAAAATCGGATAAAGTGTTAGGTTGTTGCCTGGATGTATTGGAGTACGAAAAAAGTAGTTTTGAAAATTTCTTTGAGCAAGAGCTTTCAGATGATTTTAACTTTTTACTCCATTCGGACAAGGTTATTTTTACTCCTCATGTCGGTGGCTGGACCAAAGAATCTTACTTTAAGCTGAGTGATGTCCTGGCTGATAAAATTCTAAATGAATTTGGCAGATTAGATTCCAACGCGTAACAGGACACCATAAAACAATTCCTTCTGGCTGGTGGTCTTCATCCATAGTTCATTTACAGCATAATTTCGGTCGCTAAAATACAATGGCGCTAACTCTTCAAGAAATTCAATATCTACTTTGGGTGAATACGTGTTTAACACTAAAACTCCATCTTTAGATAAGATATTTGCAGCAGATCCAAGCAGTTGATCCAATTTATCTTCCAGCCGCCACTTCTCATTTTTACGCCCAATTCCCCAGGCCGGCGGGTCCATGACGATAAAATCAAACTTTTCCCCGCGTTTTTCCAGTCGACTAATAAACTTGACAGCATCTTCGTGAACCCATTTAATATTTAGAAGCTTGCTCAGTTCCATATTGATGGATGCCCAATTAATTAATTGCTTGACCGAATCAACGTGAAATGTCTCCGCTCCTTTACTCCTGGCAACGCAGCTCATTGCACCGGTGTAAGCAAAAAGATTGAGAAATTTTGAATCACTATCCAACTTGTCAAATGCGAGATCCCAGTTGAGTTTCTGCTCTGGGAAGAGGCCCAGATGTTTGAACTTGGTTAATTCCAGTTGAAACGTAAGAGACTTATAAGAAATGGTCCATTCTTCAGGGGCACGGCGCAGATTTTTCCATTTCCCGCTTTGCTTACCGGTCGCCTTATATTCCCAGTGAGCTTTCTGTTCCCACTCCGAAAAAGGTAACCCAGAATGAAAATAGGCCTGAACCTCCGGACGGATCGTAATGACACTACCCCAACGCTCAAGTTTCTTGCCTCCGCCAGCGTCAATTAACTCGTAATCTTCCCAGCCGGTTGTGAAGATTTTTTTATCCATGGCTACCTTCTAGGCATCTTTCTTCTACCTCCCATCATTTGCGACATACGCATTTGATTTTTGGAAGGAGCGCCTTGAAGTTGTTTCTGCATCAAAGTGATTTGATCTTTCATTACACCGGAGTTGTCTAGTTTTTTTGCCTCGTTTAGCAAGGAAACGGCTTCTTTTCGTCGTCCGGTTTGAGCACAGATTCCAGCGAGATGCATTCTAGCTACTGCATTATCCTGTCCTGTACGTAATCCCATTTGCATTGCCTTTCGAAGCAGTTGTTCACTCTTCGCCAGGCCTAGTTCCTGAGTGTTCAACACCGCTTTTAAAAACAGGACGTATGCATGCTGTTTTTTCGGCAGGAACTGTGGATGAGAAATTCGACTGATGTACTTCTTTGCTTTATCGGTATCACCTAGACGCATTTGATTCAGTGCCAGAATCATGTTCTCATTCCGGAAAAAACTGAAGCCTACTATTATGGTTGGTAATATCATCGTAATACCCCAGCCCCAATATCCGTCATAAAATAAATATACCGTACCACCTAGAGTTGCGGCCATCAATAAGCATCGTAAAATAAAAGCTATCATAATTTAATCAATTGTTGCTATACACTTCAGTTCGATCGCAATCGGAGTCGGAAGTGAATTGATCTCAACGGTTGTGCGACAAGGGAGATTGTCCTTGAAATACTCCGCGTAGATCTGATTGTATTCTTTAAAATCTCTTTTCATGTTCACTAAAAAGACGGTAACATCTACCAGATTCTCCCAGCTGGAACCTGATTCTTCTAGTATCGTCTTTACATTATCAAAAACACTGCGACATTGAGCTCCGAAATCAAACTCAATGAAATTTCCATTTTTATCCAGCTTCAATCCCGGAACGGCTGAATCAATTTCATCAGAACCTGCAACCCGTGGACCCACACCTGACAAAAACAAAAGATTCCCCACCCTTCTGGCGTGCGGATAAAGACCAACTGGTTTTGGTGCTTTATCTGTAGAAATTCTGTTTTGATCCGACATAAGCATTGTTTTGTGCAAATATACGGAGTAATACAGTATTTAAAAGAAAAATGCTGAGATTGGTACTAATTTTGATCTCGATAAATCCGTAATTTTGATGTCGTGAGAGTATACCAGGTCATATTCATTTTTATTCTTCTTTTCGGAGCAAGCGGATGCATTGAGATTATTGATGATTTATCCCTGAATTCGGATGGTTCAGGTACATTTAAGTATAATCTAAACCTTAGTGCCAGCAAGGTTAAAATCAATTCGATTCTTGCGCTTGACTCACTTGACGGAAAACGCGTTCCCAAAATTGAAGAAATTCAACAGAAAGTTCAGGAGATAATTTCGAGTATGAGCGAACAAGATGGTATAAGTAATGTAACTCTCTCGGAAGATTACGACGAATACCTGTTCAAGTTTCAGTGCGAATTTGAATCCGTTGAGAAGCTTCAGATTGCAATAAAAGAAGTTGTAAAAAGTCAGGTAAGGGAAAACGATCTGGAAGAATTTGATCATAACTGGATCTCATACGATGGAAAAAAGATGAGTCGATCAGTACCACAGATCACCATAAAAAAATCGAAGGAAATCAATCAGAACGACATTAACCTTCTAAGAGAGGGAACATATACGAGCATCACCAGGTTCGAAACTGAAATAGATCATTTTGAAAACCAAAATGCGAGGGTATCCAAGAGCAATAAGGCAGTTATGGTTCGCACTGACCCTTATTCGCTCACTCAGGATCATCATTTGCTGGATAATATCATATATCTTGTTAAAACGGAATAACAGGCTTGCTTTTTTAGTAACTTTGCGACATCATTGAAACGCACCCTAAATAAGGCATTTAGCCATGAAAAAAGCACTATTATTTTCTCTTCTTTTATCGGGATTTCAAACAACTTTCGGACAAGGTTCTGAGGAGCTCGTTCCCAATCAGGCAATGGCCGTTGTGAGCATTAATAATGTTAATCTTTTGCAGAAAATTTCTTTGGATGAACTCGTTCAATACGAATTTATGGAGGAGGTTCAACAGGAACTGTTCGATGGCTCAACTTCCGGTAAAACACTTAAAGATTCAGGTATTGATTTCGATCAAAAACTGAATGTCTTTTTCGGTAAAGTAGAAAATTATGAAGTTTCCGGATTGACCTTTGGCGTGAAAAATAAAAAACAACTTTTTCAGGTTTTTGATGATTACGCACCAATTCAATCATCCTATGCAGATATCGAATTCTTCGAATCTTATTTCAATCGAATTGCCATCCAAACCAATCGCGGTATTCTATTTCGGATCACCCCCAACATGGATATCGTCAACGAGATAACCGATTCAATCTGGTATGCCCGAGGGAATGAATACCCTTGGTATAACGATGATTTTGAAGAGTTCTATAATATACTCGAAGAAGAAGGTAGTGAAGAGGAGATCGAATTCATGAATGAAATGGAAATCGAAGAAAACACTTCTAACCCAACAGATGAAGAGCCTCCGGTTGCAGACGACGATCCTAACACGAAAACATATTATGAATTAAGAGATTCGGTTGAACTTGCCCTTCATGGCCAATACCTTAAAGAGTTTTGTGATGAATTATTTATTCAGAAAAACACCCTTATAAAGAACGCTCCGGATTTTAAAGAACAGTTAAGTCACGACTCTGAAGGAATCTATTACTCAAACAACTCCAGCGGTTCCTGGTACAATCAGGATCTCACGACAATGAGAATGTTGTACCCGGGATTCTATGAAGAAATAATGGACCTCTATGCCGGAAACCGACTATTAGGAGACATGATGATCCTTGACAATAACATCGAATTAACACTAAGGGCCAAATACAACGATAAATTGGGGTCGATCTATCAAAGTCTCACGGACACTAAGTTCGACAAGAATGTCCTCAAATACATTCATCAGGACAACAATTCATTCTTTACCTATAATGTGAGCACACGTGCTGCTTATGAACAATGGTACGATGTCGTAACTCCTATACTCGAATCATCGGATGACGCCTTGATCTCCTCCTATCTTCTGATGTTGGAACTCATGGACGAATATATTAACAAAGATGCCCTCTTCGGAACATACAAGGGAAGCCTGTTCGGCACTTATAGCGGGATTAAAAAGATCAAAACCAGGAAGATCGAATTTGACTATGACGAAGAAAATTTCGAATATATAGAACGAGAGGTTGAGGCAGAAGAAGATATGCCCATATTCGCCTTCGGGATTTCAACGGATAGAAACGATATTGCTGAGCGGGTTCTAAAACACCTCGAAAAAATAAACCCGGACTGTCATAATATGGGTAAATACTGGCAATTCGACAATGTTGTTCTAAACGCTGCACCTTTGTATATTCTCACTCAAAATGATCTTTTCATTATGACTAACGATGAGTCGCTTGCAAAGGATCACCCGAATGGTTACGGTGATAAGGCTCTTTCAAAAAAGATAGCTAAGAAAGCCAAAAAGAGTGGTGCACTTTACGCATACGCTGACCTAGGAAAAGCAATTGAAAGTATCCCACGTGGTCTATTCAACGATGAAGAGAATGAAATCATTGATGTCATTAGGGGTAAGAGTGGAACCATTGAATTAACTTCATCGGAAACGAGCACCACTGAAACCACCTTTAATTTGAGATACAACTTCGAGGGTGATTATGAAAATTCAGGGACCTACATCCTCGATCTTATCAATAGCCTGTATGTAATCTCTAAGTAGTAGGCAGTCATGTTTCGCAAGCTCGGCCTCATCTTTATATTAGCAGCGGCATTGGTCGTACTGCTCATTATGAAACCCTGGGATTCATTCAAGCAAGAACCCCCTAGATTTCTGGACCGACTGCCACAGGCTGATCTGGTGGGGCGATCAAATATCCTTGAATTATCACGGTCTTTCTCCGCTACGCTTTATCATTACAAAGTTCCGCTTCGGGAGTTTTTCTCACAGGAATTCATTCTGGGACAAGGAAAATCATTCGGTCTCGACTTGCAAAACCCGGTCTATTTTTTCGGAAATGAAAATGACTGGGTGCTTGAAGATTTTGGTGCACTGGTCATGGTAAATGACAGCAGCAAGATCACTATTGGAGTAGAGAAGGTTCGAAAATTACAACCCTCCATTCGCGATACAACCATTGGCAACTACAAGATTTATATGCATCCGGAAGAAAAGACCTATATGACCTATGGTTATGACTGGATGCTGGTCTATAAGGGAGATCATTTCATTCGAACTTTTTACTCCGTTGTAAATGCTAAATTGAATGAGATCGATCCTAAATGGAGATCCTTTCTGAATCAGTCAGGTGAACATCATATGGAAGCTTTGCTTGCTTTTGACAAACTCGCCGACAGAGGTATTTCTCAAGTTAAACTACATCTTTCTACAGATACTACCGGGTTGACAATCCACACAGATATCAAGCAATTTGATTCCTTGTCATTCACAATGAAGGATTCAGGTCCAAGTTACCCGGATCAAATGTTCACAAAGAACAGCGTATCTATTCACCTGAATATTGACAATTTACGGAAGAACCCGAAAGATCCGTTATACAGCTTGCTCTCGGATATCGGTAAACGTATAAGTTTTCCTACTAAAGATTTACTGGATGCCTGGGAGGGAGACCTGGCATTTAGACAGGGTGGTATTGAAACAATCACAGAAACCTATATTGAATCCGAACTGGATGAAGACTTCAATGTGACCGAAGTTGAAAAGACGAAGCGTGTTAAAATACAAGGTTTCAGTGTCTATTTATCCTTAAATAAAAAAGGATCTTATTTGTTGAATCGACTAATAGCCAAGGGCATAATAACCAGAGACGACAAAAGATATCGCCTCCTTTATTCACCGCCGCTAAAAATGAACTTTACGGACAGCTCGTTAGCATTACACACCAGTAATTACACACCAGGTATGAAAACTGACACTATCAGCTCCATCGTTTATACTTATAAAAGAACGGCATATGAATTTTATTTGGACTCCACTGATTCGCACACAGCATATGGCAGAATTCGCATTCCTTTAGATTACATTGTGAAGACCAATATTTCAGAATAATTATGTCTGTTTCAGCTTGTTTTTACAACCATTAAATCTAAAAATCGATTGTTTTAACAATAATCTGTAGATAACTAAAGCACTAAAAATTTAGTTCAGCAATAAGATAAAATTACCTTAATAGAAAATTAGTCTATGGCCAGGAAAAAAAAGGTATTCGTTCTGGATACTTCAGTACTACTTCATGATCACCAATCAATTACAAGCTTTTCGAAAAATGACGTAGCTATTCCTATTACCGTATTGGAGGAGCTTGATAAGTTCAAAATCGGAAATGACACCAAAAATTTCTCTGCTCGCGAAGTAATACGATTTATCGATAAGCTTTCAGGTAGTCATAGCTTACAGGAATGGATCCCGTTAGGTAAAGGTCTCGGCAATTTTAAAGTTGTACTTATGTCTTCGCCGGAAGGAATTAACGCCGAAGATATTTATGCCAAGGGGAAAAATGATCATAAAATCATTAATTCGGCACTGTTTTTAAAAGAACAAAATCCAAGTTACGATGTGATCCTGATAACGAAAGATATCAATCTACGGATTAAAGCAAAGGCACTTGGTATTCATGCGGAGGATTATGAGACCGGAAAGGTTGATAATGACGAATTGAACAGAAGCAGTGTTTGTACTATCGAAAATGTCGAGTCAGAAGAAATACGACAAATATTTACGAAGGGATTCATCGAGGAAAACGGAATCTTGGGAAATAACAAGGTTGCCAATGGATATTACATCCTAAAGAATGGCACTTCGTCTTCGCTGGCAGTCTACAATCAATTCGAAGATAAAATAGAACGTATTGAAAAAGAATTTGTCTATGGCATCAAACCGAAAAATGCTGAACAGGCATTTGCATTCAATGCCTTACTCAATAAAAATGTTCGGTTAGTTGCCTTACAAGGAGTTGCAGGTACGGGTAAAACACTTCTTGCCCTGGCTTCTGCACTTGAGCAGCATAAGCAGTTTCATCAGATCATACTTGCTCGTCCGATCGTTCCACTTTCAAATAAAGAGATCGGGTTTTTACCGGGTGATGCGAATGATAAAATCGGACCGTATATGGAACCTCTCTGGGATAACTTGAAATTTATAAAATCTCAGTTCGGGGAAAATGAAAAAAAGAGGAAAGCCATCGTAGAGCTTGAAGAAAGCGGTAAGTTCATCATTACACCGCTGGCATTTATACGCGGTAGAAGTCTTTCGAACATCATGTTCATTATTGATGAAGCACAGAACCTAACGCCGCATGAGGTCAAAACAATTATTACTCGGGCTGGTGACAATACTAAGATTGTTTTCACAGGTGATGTGCATCAAATAGACACGCCTTATCTTGATGAGAACAGTAACGGATTAGCTTATCTCGTGGATAAGTTAAAAGGGCAGCCATTATTTGCTCATGTGGTTTTGGAGAAAGGGGAACGCTCAGAACTCGCTAATCTGGCGAATGAGCTGTTGTAGATCAATCGTATTCGAAGAACAGGCGACCATTGAGCCACTCACCATCTAACAAGGCATTCTTTCTTTTATAGAAATCGATAGCTGGTGTATTCCAGTCAAGCACCTGCCAGTCCATGCGGTGTACCTTTCTGTTTTTAGCCTCTTCAACCACACGGTCGAAAAGTTTAGACCCAATGCCTTCTGTACGGTGAGCTTCCTGCACATAAAGATCCTCCAGATATATGCAAGGTCCTTTCCAGGTTGAATACGACGTGTAGTAAAGTGCGAAACCAAGCATTTCGTCACCTTCCATAGCTACAAATGCATCACATAAATTCGAAACAAAAAGATCATCATGCAGAGCTTTGGCTGTATTGATAACCGCATCCGGTTCCTTCTCATAGATTGCCAACTCCGTAATCAGTTCCAGTATCTGTTCTTCATCGCCGGGTTTAGCTTCTCTGATCTCCATTATTGTACTCCTGCTAAGTTAAATCGAAGACGAATACCAGTACTTAGGTTTCCAGTTGGATAAGATGTTGCAATCTTCGGTGTATTAAGCGTTTGGTTATAGTATAATTGAACTGTCAGGTTGTTCGTCAGGTTATAATCGGCGGTGGCTTTGATAGACACAACACGTTGTCCTGCTGTAGCCTGATTTGTCGCTTCCTCGATCTTTCTGATCACCGTTAAGTTATCTCTAAATGAAAAATCGAATCGTACGTTTAAGTCATTCGGTTTGATCTTATCGAAAGGTAATTTCACCTTTTTGAATTTGTAACCTGTACCGATCACCCACTCATTACCAAGGACCTCAGTTACCTGATTGTTGTTAAGTGAAAGTGTCGCGTTGCGATCTTTCTTGTATTCGAACTTCGTTATCAGACCCTGACCATTAATAACCCAGGTAGCATCCATTCCGATAAGTGGAGAGAATCTTTCACTGATAACTACATTTTGTACCTGATACTCAGCTATGAAGTTGTTTTCAAGGTCTCTTGCCGTTGCATCGCCATTGACATCAAATGATGCATTCAGGTTGGTTTGCATTCCCGAAACACTCACGGTAGAGCTGTAAGAATGTCTAAGCACAAAGTTTTTCAAATGCTTCTTCATGAATTCGAAGTTCTTCAATCCATTATAGTTAACAGACCAGTTCGGCAAAGGAATGTTCTTAACCGGGTTAATATTATCCTCATTGACTGGTTTTTTACCGTAGGCTGTTAAGAATGACCCGATTACTACTTCTTGCTGTGTCCCGTTATAACCGTTATAATAACCTGAAGTTTGTGCTGTTGAATTTGAATTCGCCTGACCTAATAGCTGAGAAACCAAAACTCTGTTCGATCTTAATTCATCAAATACCGATGATTCAAATTGATCACCCATCAACGCAAAGGCAGAACCGATCGAAACATTCGTATATGTTAATGTGGCAACCTCAACTCGCGATTGGCTTTCAAATACGTCTGTTGAATCATTCCATCTGAAGAACTCACTCGAATTATTCGAATATGATCTGGTAACCGTCAACTCAATTGAAAGGTCGCGCATTGGTTCGAGCGTTGCTCTCAAATTCAAATTATCATTGTGCGTATGGGTGTATTGTTTATTCAGGTTTTCATTCTGAACCAGCCAACCGCCGTCGCGTGCAACCGTAGCTACGTTGTATCCATTTTCTCTTCCTAATAGGTCATAGCTCTGTTTTCCGAAAATAAAGCCAGTGAGATCTCCATTCAACGATGGGTTATAACCAAGAACAGACACTTCCTGATTATAGCCAGGGAGCAATGTTCCATCCGTCATGGCATAGTTTCCGGAAACGTTTCGAACCGACATCACCAGCCTGGCCAGGAATGCACTTACCGGGTTCGCCTTGCCACCGTTCTTCTTGTCACGCGCCTTCTGTCTCTTTTTGCGAGCTTTCTTTCTTTCAAATCTGCGTTTCTTTCTCTCAAACTTACGACGCTCTTTAGCAGTCATCTCTTCCAATGGCTTATCTGGCTCGAGGGTTTCTTCTTCCTCCGCCTCAGGTTCGTCCGGCGTTTTCGGCCCTCCTGAAGATGTCTTGCGTGGATCAATTGCTCCTCGTGCATTAGCCCTGCTTGAGCGACCATTGGTATTAACTTTCTTAAAGAATGGTACTTTGTTATAAAGCATCGTGAAGTTAGCCTGACCAGTCATGTTGATGTTTCGGCTATTCTGGATCGTATTTCCAAACTCACTTTGCGATAAAGGTCCTCTTTGCCAATTATAAGTTCCGGTATATTTCACATTCGCACTCATGAAATCCGTTAGTGGAAACTTATCCAGTGGCAGCGTATAATTCAGGGAGTAGTCGTGCGTATAATCCATCGCTCGACCAAAAGTGGATAACTGAGAAGCGATCGAATCCTTGAAGTCTCGATATCCTTCCGGATCTAACTTGCGATCAACTCGTTCATTATTCTCTTCAAAGATTGACTGATTGGTCGCGTTGAAATTAAACTTCAGCTTCTTTGTGATATCATATCCGAGCTTATAAGATCGGTTCCAGTTAAAGCGTTTTACATAAACCGGTTCGAATTCATATTCGGGAACAAGGTTGTTTCTAATCTGTCTTTCATTATAAGATCGCATCCAATCATTCGTGAACGAGATTGTTTTAGGCTTCAGGTAGAAATTAATATCGCGAATCAAACCGAACCATTTGGACTTCTTAAATAGCTTCACCTTATTGAAAGGCATGATCGGTTTAGAATTAAACGAATAATTATAGGCCAAACCACCGTTCCAGGTTTTTGTTTTGTCGTAATTCGTGTTAAAGTCTCTCAGGTAATTTTCCGAAAAAGAATAATTTGCTGTCCAGTTTGAAACTCGCCAGAATGCTGGCGTAGATCCTGCTTTCGCTTCCTTTCTAACACCTGTGAAATTAATCGAACGTCGTTCATTATAATCCTGACCTAATCGGGCATGTTCCTTTCTAATAGCCGCATCATCATAGCTCGAAAGTTTGATGTCAGGGTTGAAAGGATCGTACTCAGGATTAACTATTCCCAATGAATATCCATAGAAGAAAGGAAGACTAACTTTTGCTTTCTTTCCAAAGAACTGTCCCAGCTGAACATTAGCATTCATATCAAAGCCAATCTTTTGATGACGCTGACGTTCCTGTACTCTACTCTCTACTGATCCCCAATTTATTCCGGAGTAGTTACCGGACATGTTCACATTAGCAAAATCTGCTAATTGAAGTTGCATTTGGGCAACGGCAGCAGATCCCCCTTCACTAACAAAGTCAGTTAATCTAAGTTCGTTAATCCAAACAATCAGACACTTGGCTAATCCATCCTCTCTCCAATCTTCATTCACGTGTGAATTCTTATGTGGATTTCGGACACCTACCATGATGGTTTTTAATCCCTGTAAGTTAGGACTACCTTTCACCTTGATTAATCGATCCGGATTATCCGGGTCAACTTCTTCATATTCTATGATATAGGAAATTCCTGAATTAGGGTCACCTATCAATTCATTACGTTTCTTCTTCAAATTGAGTAGGTTCTCAAAAATAATCTCCACGTTATTTTCCTCCGGCCAAATTTCAATGTCTGAAGTTGAGCCCCATGGTGTGACCTTCAATGGTAATTCGTATTCGTAATAGTTATCCGTAAAGTCTGTTCCCAAGCGCACAAAAACAGTGGCATCTTCATCATAAAGCGGCATTGTCTTAGTTACCTCTTCGGCATGAATGAACATCTTTAATTTCTTATACGTACGTACATCAAATTGTACATTTCGGTAGGCAGCCCTAGCATCTCCATCAGCCAGGTTACATACTTCGAGTGTTAACGATTGTTCGTTAAGCTGGCGCTGATACGTCTGAGATGGATCAACCTCGCGAATAATACCAGGTGGAATCTCATATTTAATTGGTGAGCGCTGATCATTTTCCTGCACGTTAACAGCTCCGATATTAAATGTTGTTAAGTTCGGATCTACAGTCACACCTTCTCCCGGTTCAGTGAGGTCTTCAAAATATCTTCTCCATTCACCTCGGATGAATTCCAATCTTGCAAAACGAAGAACAACCTCTTCATTGAAATCCTTCACAAACATTCTCATGAAACGAATAGAGCGGAAATCTGTAATACCATTTACTTTCTTCTCAAATTCTCTTACCGGTACTTTAAACTGATACCATTTTTCAGTCTTCTCTCCGTTTTGATAAGTCTGAACATTTGTAATATAGTTCTGTCCGACTACCATATCTGATGGCCTCAGGCTAATCTTATACTGGAAGTAGCTCTCGGATTCAGAAAGGTTGTTGTCCTGATTGATATCTTCGATGTCAGGTACATTCGTTGCTTGTGTAGGATACCCATCACCATTCGCTGTATCTGACATTTCGGTGGTATATGAATTCCCTTCTGTACCATTGAATTTTTTATAGCGCTCAAGGATATTTAACTGCTGCAGGTCGTAGTTGTCATCACGATAATAGGTAAAGTTGTCTGACGAAGGGTCAGCAAGAAGTGCTGCTTTCGCCGCTGCATCCAACGTCGGTTCATTCGTTACCCAATTAACAAAATTCGAGAAGTGAACTTTCTCCGCATTGTCATTCCAACCATCAAGACCAACATCCTGATTGACTCTGGAGTTTGGATCTGTATCGAATGCAGCAACCACAACTTGATTCGTTGAAACTCTCGCCCAGGCTGTTGTGTCCAAATTGTCGTCAACAGGAACACCTGTCGGAGGTAATCCGTTTTCAAAACTCTTCCTCGAATCCGGAAGTATGTCTTCTGAAATGTTCCCGAGGTTAAAGTAAAGGTCTCCACCCGAGTGCGCTGAATTTGGATCCACGTTTTCAGCATCTTCATTAAAAGGATCAAGTAACCAGAACTGAATGTATTCAATATTCGTTTGCTCAAAGTTGGTAGTCGTTAAACTTCGCATGATTCCACCCCATCTGTTCTCAGGATCTGTGAACGTTCCATCCGGATTAAAGGTCGCCGTTGTATCGTAGTTATACATCCCTCGCTCAAGTGGGTAGTATGCAAATTCTAAGATCGGGATGTTCGGAATGGAACCGTACTGTTGCTGTAAGTTCGGGAATATATCAGTCTGATTAACGAGGCGCATACGACTATCCGAAAGCATTTGCGGGTTGTCGATAATATGCTGCGGTGTGGTATTATTACTTTGATAAAATAATGGGTCGATAACATACCAGGATGTTTTTGCACGCTTAAAGCCGGCTGACAGATCCTGATTACTTGCCTCAGGGAATAAGTCCGTCTGATGCTTTGGAACAGAAGCCAGCTTCCATGCTGTGATCGATCTAAGATCGATTGAACTTTGGGCTCCTTCAAAGTCATCGATGTACGACGTTCCTTCCTTATTGATCGCGCGTGGTTGACCTGGAATCAAATGTGCAAACTCACCTGTAAATGAAAGTGTTGATTTTGCTTTGGTTGATATCACCGGTAACAAATCGACGAGTTTTGTCAGGAACGGAACATCCGTTCGGTAAGCCAGATCAAGTCCAAGTACATTGTTCTTAAATGGTTCACTTCCAATATCAACTTTTTGGGTAACAGGTCTTTCCATCATACGTACCCAGGTTGCTCCTACATTTAATTTGTCACTGAAGCGTTTATTGATATGTGTCCCGAACATGGATTTGGCCTGGAAGCCAAAGACTGAATTGCTCTCAATTGAAATCTTGATTGGTGTGTTTGACTCCAGAATTCCATTGTTAAGAATCTTAACCCGACCCAGGTTATAATCGACCGTATAGTCAACACCTTCGGTCAATTTGATGCCTCCTGCAGTAACCGTAACTGCACCTTCCGGAACGTTCAGTGCGTTTAGCGGAATGTCCGAACTAATAGACGACTGATATTGTCCCTTAAAAGTGAATCGATTTTTGCTCGGTATCTGTTGCGCAGCCGTTTTTGTTGAGTCATACAACTCGGTATAAGCAATCTGATCCGTAATGAGATTTGCATAACCGGCATCCTGTAATTTCTTTTCTAATGTTCCTCCGAAAGGTTCAACAGTTGAGAAATAAACCCGTCCATTTCTGGTGTTAATTGTTCCGGCATTGGATGCCCGGGAACCTTCAAATTGAATCGGCACAAAGTCAAAAACCCCATCCGAAAATGGCTGGTTGTTTTGATTGATCCTATCCATTTCAAGAAGGGTCACAATCTGTTTGTCATCTAATCCGTTCATTGGGAAATAAGGTACCAGTACCGAAGTTTCCGGGTTGTTATAATAGATGTCCAATCTGAACCCTTCCTGATCTACCTGATATGCACCTAGCGAATAGACATTTTTCATCATCAGGTCCCAAACCTTGTTGTTCGGATTGATAATCGTAGGCTTTAATAACTTCAGCATAAGAGCATCCTGTCCTGAAATTCCATCGGTTGAGAATTCACCAACCTGATATGTATCTCCTCTGTAGGTGTATTCATATGCAACCGCTAATACTTCATCGTTGTTCAATGGAAGATTAAGTGAGATGAATCCCATTTGGGCATTGTAGGAGAATTCTTGTTCTGTCAGCTTTCTTGCATTCTCTACTTTTTCGTAGTGAATTGCCTGTTGAAAAGGTCCCGGAACAGTTACCTGTGAGCTTAAAGCGGAAACGGCATTCGAAAAAGATCGCACCAAAGGTTGATTTGCCGCCCAATCGTAAAGATCATTCGCGTCGTTATCCGGCAGATCCCCATTATAACCTCCTGGATCGCCCTCACAATCGTCCTGCTTAGCTTCACCCAGATCAGAAAATGCAATAATGTTTCTTGTATTCTCCGTATTATTGGTTCTGTTCGTCAACCAAACTTCGATCCTTGTAATATTGAGTGTTGTGTTCGGAATTGGAACAGTCGACATTGCATCATCATAATTTTCATGATGATACATATTCAGGAAGTAGTGTCGGTTAGCTTCGTAATCATCCGCCCCCAATTCAAATTCCTGCACCTGTGCCTTTCCCGTAATGTTGATTTCCTGTCGACGACCTTTTGAAGATGCCGCGATGAGGTCAACGGTGGTATTTCCAAATTTCATTTGGGTCTTTGCACCAAACAATGTCTGTGATCCTTGAATCAAAGATGTCGGTAGATCCAGCGCCACGTTACCGAGCTCAATCTTTTGAAAGATCTGATCTTCACTTCCCGTATACTCGAGTTTTGAAATATTATCAAAATCAAAGGCGGCCTGTGTGTTATAGCTTGTTCCGATCTTCAGTTTCGTTCCGATCTGACCTACCAGGTTCAGCTGTATTTGTTGCTGAAAGTCAAATCGGGTAATTCGACGTTGCTTAACCGGAAGGATCGGGTTGTCATATCTCGAAGAGTTCACTCCAAAAGAAAGTTCAACATTTCCCTGTGGGCGTATGATGATCTGATCTGAGCCAAAGAAATTTTCAAAAACTTTACTACCTACGCTGATCGGGAATTCGAATGGTTGACTCTCTGCAGTTTGCTCATCAATGCTTTCTGTCCAGTTTTCACGCATGGTTTGTTGCCTTTCGTACTCAAGGTACTCTTCAAGCGTCATCATGGATGGGTTACGGTAGTTCATGCCGTTTGGACCGATCGTTTCAGTGAAGACATAGGTTCCGGTTGCGGGATCATACATGATCGTCTGTTCAACACTGGAAGGATCTCCAAGATCAAAGCTTTGCGGTTGCGATTGAGTAGGATCATAAACCGGATTAATCGGGAATATCAATGTAGTATCCTCTTCCTGTGCAAAAGACCCGACAGGTGCAAGCAGCGCAGTAAGCAGCAACGATTTTATATGTAGTAATTTAAGCCTCTTCAAACTAGAGTATTTTCAGTGCCTCTTTGATAATATGTTCAACACTTTCATCTCCAGTGCTAACTTTATCAATGGCTTTTTCCGCGGATTTCTTATCAAACCCTAAGGAAATCAATGCTGTTAACGCATCAAAGCGATTCGTATTGTTCGAGAATTGGATATTTTCGCTTGAAAACTCCATTTTTAACATTTTATCCTTCAAATCGACGATTACTCGTTGTGCAGTTTTAGCTCCAATCCCTTTTATACTCTGAATGGTTTTAACATCTTCCACCTGGATGGCATGTGCAATTTCTTCAGGCACCAGCGACGATAACATGATCATAGCTGTGTTAGGTCCTATTCCCGACACCGATACCAGATGCCGGAACATTTCTCGTTCTTCTTTATCAGCGAAACCATAAAGCAATTGTGCATCCTCCCGAACGACAAATTCCGTATATACTTTTACACTTTCACTGTCACCCACCCGACTGAAAGTATTGAGAGAAATCTTGACATAATAACCAACACCACCGCAATCAATTACGAGATCAGTTGGGTTCTTTTCGATCAGTCTACCGTTGAGTTGTGCTATCATCCTTATTTATTTTGGGCGTCAATTACAGCTACTTTTACCATATTGATGATTTCTCTTACAGAAGAGCCCATCTGTAGTACGTGAACAGACTTTCTTAGTCCAACCAATACAGGACCTATCGCGTCTCCTTCCGTAATTTCCTGCAACAATTTGTAAGCAATATTAGCTGAAGACAAATTCGGGAAAATCAGCGTGTTCACTTTTTTATTAGCGAGCGTTGAGAAGGAGAATTTTTCCATCATCAGCGAATTGTTCAGGGCAAAGTTTGCCTGAAGTTCTCCATCCACGATGAGATTAGGATCCTTCTTATGTAATATTTCAACTGCTTCTGCCATTTTTCGAGCGTCCTTTCCTGGGGAAGACCCAAAGTTCGAATAGCTCAATAATGCAACCCGAGGGGTCACTTTGAACTTGCGTATTGTTTTCGCAACGTTCGATGTTATCTCTGCAATATCTTCTGCGCTCGGATCTCTGGTTATCGTCGTGTCAGCCAGGAATAAGGGTCCTTTTTTAGTTTGAAGAATATACATTCCTGCAACTCGCGACATATCTTTTTGTAATCCAATCACCTGGATAGCAGGACGAACTACATCGCGGTAGTTTCTTGTTATCCCAGAAATCATGGCATCCGCATCACCGGTTTCAACCATCATCGCACCAAAGTGATTTCTTTCACGCATCAATTGAATTGCTTCAAACTCTGTTACACCTTTACGCATTCGTCGTTCAAAGAATGACTTTCCGAACATCTCTCGTCGCTCTATCTCCTCCTCTGACTTCGGGTCTATGATTTCCGTATCTTCAGGGAATTCAAATCCATATTCGTTGATTAGTCTGTTTATCCTTGTCGCTTTTCCCAGAAGAATAGGTTGTGCGACACCCTCCTCCAATGCAGTTTGGGCAGCTTTAAGAATTTTAATGTTATCTGCTTCAGCAAAAACAACTCGCTTTGGAGATCTTTGAGCCTTCTCAGTAATATTCCTTAGTAGCTTGTTATCTAGTCCAAGACGATTAAGAAGTTCCATTTCATACTCTTCCCAATTTTCAATCGGACTTTTTGCCACTCCTGACTTAATAGCTGCCTTGGCAACCGCAGGTGCAACATATGAAATAAGTCTTGGATCCAGAGGTTTAGGGATAAACTGTTCACGACCGAAACTAATATTCTTTTCACCATAGGCTTCGATCACCTCGTCCGGGATACTTTCTTTAGCAAGTTCTGCGATAGCTTTCACTGCAGCCAATTTCATCTCTTCGTTTATGGTCGTTGCTCGAACATCCAGGGCTCCGCGAAATATGAATGGAAATCCCAGTACATTATTCACCTGATTCGGGTGATCTGATCTGCCGGTGGCCATAATGATGTCCTTCCGCACAGATGTTGCGTCCTTATAGGATATCTCCGGTTCCGGGTTAGCCAAAGCAAATACAATTGGATCCTTACTCATCAATTTGATCATCTCTTTTGAAACAATCCCCCCTCTCGATAGACCCAGGAAGACATCCGCCTTCTTAAATGCATCAATAAACGCGATTTCTTTCTTATGCCTGGCAAAAAACTTCTTGCTGTCATCGAGGTCTTCTCGTGTACTGTTCAAAAGACCTTTCGAGTCGAACATGTAAATATTCTCAAGTTTAGCACCCAGTGAATGATACAACGTTGCACACGACAGCGCCGAAGCTCCCGCCCCTGAAATTACGATCTTCACTTTGTCGATCTTCTTCTTCGCCAACTCCAATGCATTTATCAGTGCCGCAGAAGAGATGATGGCAGTACCGTGCTGATCATCATGCATCACGGGTATATCTAATTCTTCTTTAAGCCTCCTTTCAATTTCAAAAGCTTCCGGTGCTTTTATATCTTCCAGGTTTATTCCTCCAAAGGTTGGGGCAATCGCTTTTACCGTTTCAATAAATTTATCAGGATCTGTCGCATCGACTTCAATATCAAACACATCAATGTCCGCGAATATTTTGAATAGAAGTCCTTTCCCTTCCATGACCGGTTTTGACGCATCAGGACCTATGTCACCAAGACCCAAAACAGCTGTACCGTTAGAGATCACAGCAACAAGATTGCCCTTGCTGGTATACTTATATGCGTCATCCTTATTCTCAGCGATTTTCAAGCAAGGTTCAGCTACTCCGGGTGAATATGCTAAAGATAAGTCTCGCTGTGATGCATAAGGCTTAGTAGGAACGACTTCAATCTTCCCTGGTTTGGGTGAAGAATGGTAATCGAGAGCATCCTGTTTTCTAATTTTCGCCATAAGTTCTATTAAGGGGCGTAAAGATACTAAAATGGCGATAAATAGAGCTATTCAGAATAAAAAAGCCGACCCCAGAAGGAGTCGGCCTTTATATCATTTAATCGTCTTATTAATCAACGATCACATTCATTGTTTTTGTACCTGCTTCAGTAGAAATTGTTACCATGTAACTTCCTTTTGCCATATCAGCAACAGGAACAGTGATTAATTGCTTACCTGATAGGTTTGCATATTCACCTGACATTACTACTCGACCTTGTAGGTCCATAACCTGTACGTTGTAGTCAGCATTTTGTCCTTCAAATACAATGTTGAAAGTTTCTGACGCTGGGTTCGGGTATACATTCATATTGATGTTTGATAATTCATCAACTGTAAGTAAATCACCTGTTTCAGCAGTAACGATTTCTCCAGTACTTTGATCAATCAACAATGCCACTGCGTGCATGTTCTGCCAATCTGAAGTTGCCGGCACAGTATAGTTAAATGTGTAACTAGCTACTTGACCATCCACAAGAGTTCCTGGAACAGAACCAGCCTGTCCGTTGTATCCTCCAACCAATGCACGACCAACATGATCATAAACCATTTGTGCAGCCGGTACCGGATCTGGAAGAGACTCATATCCTCCCATAGGACCGTTAGCACCACCCGCATAATAGTTTGCCTGGTTGTATGCGTTAGTCGTTCCAGTTACACCGTCTTCAACCATAACTACAGCAAGTCTGTAATTAGCGCTTGACATTGGCGTATAGAATGTCGCATCAACATCAATAGTTACACTAGAAGTTCCAGTTGCAGTTACAGTAAGTCCTGCAGGAACAATCATGTCCTTACGCTGATTGTAATAGTTTTCGAAAGCAGACTGAGAAACTGATTGATCCAGCCAAATTCGGTCAACGTTACACCCCGGGAATCCGGAGAAATCAGCCGCATTATCATAAGCTGCAACTGTCATTGGATCGCCATTATGAACCGCGATACCAACGAACTGATTCGGGTAAGTAGTCGTCATATAATCCATAGCAACCGCACCACGTGGACACCATCCACACCATGTTCCTGTTCCCTCTTCGATTACTACTTTCTTCGGTACGATTTGACTCACAGTATTGTGAAGAGCTGAACCGTCGTTATTGTTAGGATCAGCGTCTGCTCCACCGTTAACAGCAGTTATAGAAACTGAAATGTTTGCTTCCGTAGCTACTGCATAGTTTACAGCATCCGGATGGTTTACAGCTACCGTAGATCCAGATGGAATGTTTACAGTAATTGTAGCCGGGTGAGCTGTTCCATCATTCCAATCAGCATCGATTGAAGTAATCGTATTAGCACCCAGGTTAGTAACGTTCATAACCAAAGTAGTGTTCGAGCTTGTCGCTGCATAACGTGGTAAATCAACTGATGTTAATTCTGCTTCAATAGCTGGAAGTGCGTCAACAACTACATCGTCGATTGCAACTCCGGTAGCCCAAACACCACCATCGTCATACTTGAAACGAACGCGTACATCAGACTGATTATCCGAACCTGTTAAAGGAACAAGAACTGATTCCCATACAATTGCAGCATTAAATGCATGCGTATATATAGAATTCCATGTTGAACCTCCATCAATCGAGATCTCAACTGAATGCGGGTTACCTCCATAGTTTCCATCATCCACACATTCGTAAGACAATGCCATTCCCGACATTCCGGTGAAGTTCATAGAAGGCATTTCAAGGTAAACATCCGTCATAACGCAGTTACAAACATCGTCGTTTGCCATTGCAAACTGACCATGTGTTGGCACAGGCCAGTATCCACCAGCATTAGCCGCTGCACTGTTTCCCGTAATAAACATATCTCCACCCGAAGCATTAGATGTAGTCCATCCAGCCGGCAGGTTTGGAGAGGCAACACTCTCGAAATCCTCACTCAACACCTGTCCAAAAGCAACAGTTCCTGAGAAGAGAATTCCCACAAGTAATAATTTTTTCATAGCTTTTTTTGTTAAAATTAGAATATCAAATCTACAACATAGATTTGCTCCAGTCAATAGTCAAGAGCAGATTAAAAGTAGATTATTATTTTGATTCTTGTATTGCTAAATCGTGTTAATTTACACATTCAATGAAAGTTGTTATTTTTTCCGGGGCAGGCATGAGTGCCGAAAGTGGTATCCAGACTTTTCGTGATTCGGATGGATTGTGGGAAAATTATCGCATCGAAGAGGTGGCTACTCCAGAAGCGTGGAGCGCTGACCCTGATATGGTCACGGAATTCTATAATATGCGGAGAAAGGCTATCATTGATGCCAATCCCAATCGCGCTCATGAATTAATAGCCACACTCGAGGACTTGACTGAGGTTCATGTTATTACACAGAATATCGATGACCTTCACGAGCGATCCGGAAGTCAAAATGTTCTTCATTTGCACGGGAATATTCGTTATGCTAAATCGAGTGGTCCTAATCAAGAAAAGGAGTATTATCGGATAGACGGTTGGAAGCTTACTGAAAACGACAAATGTCCGGAAGGATACAGATTGAGGCCTCACGTAGTTTGGTTTGGAGAAAGTGTTCCTGCATACAACGAAGCCGTTCCCATTCTTTCGGAAGCGGACATACTAATTGTGATCGGGACTTCGCTTCAGGTTTATCCCGCTGCTGGTCTCATACATTATGCTGAACGTGCCTCGCACAAGTTTGTGATCGACCCAAAAGCTGCTTCACTTGGAATTTCGGATGATTTCCGAATCATTTCGAAAGGAGCTGAAAGTGGTATGGAAGACGTTTTGAAGGAAATAAAAAAAGTGCTGATCTAAGAACAGCACTTTTAGATATTATATCGGGTAGCCTATCGCTTTACCTTATTAACTTCTTTTACGTAGTTCTCAATTGCTCCTGTCATCGAAGGTGCATTAGGTTGTGGAGCGTGAACATCCAATCGCAAGTTATTTTTCACAATCGCATTTGCCGTTGTTGGGCCGAAAGCAGCGATAATGGTTTTGTTTTGCTTGAAATTCGGGAAGTTTTTGAGAAGCGACTCAATTCCCCCAGGACTGTAAAAAACCAACATGTCATAATAAACATCCTCTAAGTCTGAAAGATCAGATGCTACGGTTCTATAAAGAACGGCCTTCGAAAAATTGATGTCGTTTTCTGCTAATGTCATCGGAATTTTATCTCTTAGGATATCCGTACAAGGCAACAGAAACGTTTCTTTCTTATGTTTTTTCAAAATATCAACAAGATCATCAATGGTTTGTTTTCCAAAGAATATTTTACGTTTTCTATACGTAACATACTTTTGCAAATAATAAGCAACAGCTTCCGAAATACAGAAGTATTTCATACTGTCAGGTACCTCGAATCTCATCTCCTCAGCTATTCTAAAGAAATGATCAATGGCCGTTTTCGAAGTGAGAATAACTGCCGAATGCTTACTAAGATCGATCTTTTGTTTTCTGAACTCCTGTGCCGGAACTCCCTCCACGTGGATGAAAGCTCTAAAATCAATTTGTAATCCGTACTTCTCTGCAAGATCAAAATACGGTGATTTCTTCCCTTCAGGTTTAGGTTGCGAAACTAAAATTGTTCTTACTGCCAATTTCCCAGATGTTAAATTCTACAATGTTTATCCGAATTCCTTCACTATCAAAACGTAGTACGCAATGAACAGTGGTAGAATTTCGAGCGTGCAAAGATACAAAATTATATAATACCAAGACACACCTTTGGCAAAGACAATCAGAACAGATTTAAATATTCGAAAAGCCATCTCGATAAAAAACACCCAAACGGCGAGTTGCCACAAAACTGTTGCAAGTGAGTCATTTAGCAGCCAGATCAACCCTATTAGGAAGAACAGTACCCCTTTCATCTCAGAGCCGATTAGTTTTATCATTTTTGGCTCCACGAACGTGTCATATTCGCCGGTCAACCATCCTGTAAACTCCATACTGACAAAATTGAAGATGAATGTCAGAACAGGAACAGTTACAAGAAGCACATCCATCCAGTTATATTCACTCGGACTCACCTCATGCCACAAAACCATCACAACTGTAGAACTTATTACGTAGTTAGCCAAGAGTAATAAAGAACCCCTTTTGTTCAAAGGGAGTGCTTCTTTTATATATGACCTTAATCCGCTCACCTTCATTGAGCTAATCAATAAATGCGAATAGATGTTAGGTCGGACAAGTCGTGCCATTGACAATAATATTAGCCCAATAAACAGCGCAGTCATGATATAATAACTGAACTCCATTGATCTGCTTTCCAGTTGATCAGGAATGGTTATATCTTGTATCTGTAGGAGGATGTTCATTCTTCAATTTGACAACTTCACTTGTAAAGGTACATTAAGAGAATGAAAATATTTAACAGCCACAAAAAATATGGTTAAATTTGCCTGCAAAACACCTTTTAATGAAAAGCGATCTATATACACATCCCGATTATTATAATATGGACGACATGCTCAGCGATGAGCACAAGTTGATCCGTGACACAGCTAGAACATGGATAAAGAAGGACGTTTCTCCAATAATTGATGAGCATTATGAGAACGCGACTTTCCCAAAAGAAATTATCCAGGGACTAGGCGAAATAGGTGCATTTGGCCCTTACATTCCGGCAGAATATGGTGGCGCGGGGCTTGATCAGATTTCCTACGGATTAATCATGCAAGAACTTGAGCGTTGCGATTCCGGAGTAAGATCTACCGCTTCAGTTCAAAGTTCTTTGGTGATGTACCCAATATGGAAATATGGAAGTGAAGAACAAAGACAGAAATACTTACCGAAGTTAGCAACAGGAGAAATGATAGGCTGTTTTGGCCTCACTGAACCTGATCACGGGTCAAATCCTGGTGGCATGATTTCCAATTTCAAAGATGCCGGTGATCACGTGATACTCAACGGTGCTAAGATGTGGATATCCAATGCCCCCTTTGCTGATATCGCAGTGGTATGGGCTAAAGATGAAACGGGAAGAATTTATGGATTAGTGGTCGAAAGAGGAATGGAAGGGTTTTCAACTCCTGAAATGCACGGTAAGCTTTCACTGCGAGCATCAGCAACAGGTGAACTTATCTTCGACAATGTAAAAGTGCCGAAAGAAAATATATTACCGGGTCGAAGTGGTCTTGGCGCTCCGCTAAGTTGTCTTGATTCAGCGCGTTTTGGCATTGCATGGGGAGCCTTAGGCGCAGCGATGGACTGTTACGATCAGGCTCTTCGTTATTCAAAGGAAAGAACTCAGTTTAATGTCCCAATCGGTGCATTTCAGTTGATTCAGAAAAAGTTAGCTGAAATGATCACAGAAATCACAAAAGCGCAGTTGTTAACTTTTAGACTTGGTCAGCTAAGAAATGAAGGTAAAGCGACCTCGGCTCAGATCTCCATGGCCAAGCGGAATAACGTTGAAATAGCACTAAACATAGCAAGAGAAGCACGTCAAATTCACGGGGGTATGGGAATCACTGATGAATACTCGATTATGCGACACATGGCTAATCTTGAATCTGTGGTTACTTACGAAGGAACACATGACATTCATTTATTGATAACAGGAATGGACGTGACCGGGATACCAGCATTTACCAGAGAAATGCCGGATCTCTCTTAGATTAAAGGAATAAAGACAAGATAATATCAAAGCGGCACAGAAGTGCCGCTTTTTTTTGTATATTCATCTCCTAAATTGCTTTTATTGAGGGGGAAACCCTTCCAACCGAACCTTACCCAATACCTACCTTTGCATTTACTATTGAAAACAGACTTCGGTATGAAAAACTACGCTTTAATTTTTGCGCTCATATTTGCCGCAAATTTCTCATTCGCACAAAACGGCGAACCAGCAAGCTGGAACAAGGACTTTGCAAGTCACTTATCCTTTATTGACAATCAAGGACAATATGATGGTCGGGAATGGAACAAGTTTGGCAATGTCAAATTTGCGTATGCACAGAACCCTTTTTATGTCTTCTTTTCCGACAAGGGATTAACTTATCGATTTGATAAGATCGTTAAGAACAAAAGACATAAGGAAGATCCAAAAGAACCTAAAAGAACCAACATCAGTGAGCTCATATTCGTGGAGTGGATAGGAGCTAACGACAACATCGAAGTGATAGCAGAGAATGAGGTTTCGCATTACTATTCCTTTGAATTGCGAAACAGCGATGGTTCAATTAAAAATTTGAATCACATCAATGGGTTTAAGAAAATCACGTATAAGAATGTCTACGACAATATCGACTTCGAATATACCATTCATCCCGAAGGTGGCGTGAAATACAATGTTGTGTTACATCCGGGGGCGAACCCGAACGACATTCAATTAAAATACTCATCAAATACAACCAAGGTGGGTGGAGAAAACGTATCGTTCGATCTTAACTTGGATGGTCAGTTGGAAATTACTACTTCTTTAGGAGATCTTGTTGAGTACAAACCGAAAACTTATTACGAACATTCCAATGGTAGAATTGCATCCACGTATACATTCGAGAACAACATTTTAGGATTTGATCTTGGAGATTATAATAATTCTAAAACAATTATTATCGACCCATGGATCGTATCTCCAACGTTTAACACCTCAACAGCTGTATGGGAAGTTGAAACTGACGGTGTGGGGAATGTTTATACGATCGGTGGTGAAACTCCGATGGAGCTATGGAAATACAATAGTGCAGGTGTGCTTCAATGGCAATACGTTACTCCATGGGATACATCTAGCGTATGGTTAGGGACTTTAGCAACAGACGCTTCCGGTAACAGCTATGTTACTTCCGGGGTTGTGGCTGAAATGCACAAAGTTGATAACGGAGGTAACTTCGTGTGGCAAACAGCATTGAGCGGTGGATTAGAATGGAATTCCGAGTGGTGGTCTATTACATTTAACTGTGACGAATCAAAACTAATAACCGGAGGTACCTGGGTTCAAGGGATTCTATCATTCGATTTTTATGCCGGCATATTTGAAATTGATGTGACAAACGGAAACGTGCTATCAGATCAAACAGTTGATTATACCAATATTGGTGGATTCGGTGCTACACCGGTTGAAGTTCGATCTATTTCTTCTTCGAAAGATTCCAAATTTATATTCTTAACACATGATGACGTTGGGGCAATTAACGAAAACTTTGGATCATGTCCGAACGAACTACCGGTCTTTCAAGTTGACAATGGACATAATCTTGGCTACAAGTGTGAGAATTATCTTCCGTCAACTCAGAACGGAGGTGGATTAAAAGCATTGATTGCAAATGACAACTTCATATACACGCACTCCGGAGATCAAATTTGGAGACGTGATTTAACAACCGGTGCATTGCTCAATACTGTAAATTTACCTGGAGGGTCTAACACCACCGACCTGTTCGGAAATATTATAGTTCATTGTAGTGGTCTGGATGTTGATGACTGCGGAAATGTTTATGCTGGTTCAACAAACCAGGTTGTGAAATTTGATGCCAGTTTAAATGTAATAAGTACTGCACCTACAACTTTTAATGTATACGATGTAAGCGTCAATTCTAATGGTGAAGTTGTAGCTTGTGGTGCGCAACAGAACAATCAGTCTACTAATCGTAATGGACGAATTGAAGCAATCAACTTAACGGCATGTGCACAATATGCGTTGATCTGTTGTGATGCCAACTTCTGTAATCCTGGCCCAATCTGTGTGACGGATGCACCATTCGCTTTAAATCCATCATCACCTGGAGGAACCTGGAGTGGAACCGGCGTTAATGCATCCGGTATCTTTGACCCCGCTGTAGCAGGTGTTGGAACAACAATCATAACGTACACGCTACCTTGTGGAGCGAACAGCGTGCCGATCACTGTTAGCCCTTGTGCAAACATCACTGTGTGTGAAGAAACAAATGGCGATCTAACAGCTTCCGATGGAACTGGACCTTATTCATGGTACGAAGCTACTTTAAACCCGGTAAGTACTCCGATCCTTACAGAACAGGATTGTATTGATTGTCCTACGGCAACACCACAATATGTATTTGGTTTCTATACCGGATGTGATCAATCTACTTGTAACTCTGTAGATACCGTTTGGACTTTATACGCAACTGGTACAACAACAAATCCACCGGCATCTTACCCAATACTTATTGTAGACGCAAATGGGGATAGCCTTATTATTGATAACGCAGGTTTAATTGCTCCTTGTACAGCTAACCCTTGTGCAGGAGTCACAATCACGATGAATGTGACAGCACAAACGAATGTTACGTGTAATGGTGGAAGTGATGGAAGTGCTACTGTAGACGCGACAGGAGGAACAGGTCCTTATACCTATTCCTGGATGCCTGGTAGTTTATCAGGGCCAACTCAAACGGGATTAACAGCAGGGACCTACGTAATTGGTATGATAGATAACAATGGCTGTACCGCAACGGATTCTGTCACCATAACTGAACCGCCTGCCATTGTACCTGTGGCGAGTTTCGTCTCGGATCCTTCAGGATGTGGTCTTTCAGATGGAATAATCGAAATATGTGGATTAACGCCAAGCACTTCGTATAACGCCCTCGATTATGATAATGGAACTGGCACGGTCAATGCCGGAGGATTCACAACGAACGGATCCGGTTGTTATCAGATCACTGGATTAGCGGCTGACAGTTACAGTAACTTCATCGTAACAGATGCAAATGGTTGTACAGGTTCAGATGCAGGACCAATAACATTGACTGATCCGGGTGGTCCTACACCGACGGCATCTCTTGTTTCAAATCCAACGGGATGTGGGTCAGCGGATGGTATCATTGAAATTTGTGGATTAACACCTTCAACTTTATACGACAACCTTGATTATGACAATGGATCAGGAACAGTGAACTTCGGTTCATTTACGACAACCGCTGGCGGATGCTTCCAAATCACTGGACTCGCTGCAGATACTTATAGTAACTTCGTTGTGACACTTTCCGGATGTACCGGTTCAGATGCAGGACCGATAACATTGACTGATCCGGGTGGTCCTACGCCGACGGCATCTCTTGTTTCAAATCCAAGTGGTTGTGGAGCAACTGATGGTGTAATTGAAATTTGTGGATTAACACCTTCAACTTTATACGATAATCTGGAGTATGATGATGGTACGGGAACGGTAATAGTAGGAGCATTTACAACGAATGGATCCGGTTGTTATCAGATCACTGGTTTGGGTGCTGACAGCTACAGTAACTTCGTTGTGACACTTTCAGGATGTACAGGATCAGATGCAGGACCAATAACATTGACTGATCCGGGAGGTCCTACACCGACGGCATCTCTTGTTTCTAATCCAAGTGGTTGTGGAGCAACTGATGGTGTCATTGAAATTTGTGGATTAACACCTTCAACTTTATACGATAATCTGGAGTATGACGATGGTACGGGAACGGTAATAGTAGGAGCATTTACAACGAATGGATCAGGTTGTTATCAGATCACTGGTTTGGGTGCTGACAGCTACAGTAACTTTGTTGTGACGCTTTCCGGATGTACCGGTTCAGATGCAGGACCAATAACACTTACGGAACCTGCTGCACCTACTCCAACCGCTACTTTGGTTCAGAATCCTACAGGATGTGGCGTTAATGATGGAATTATTGAAATCTGTGGGTTAACACCAAGTACTACTTACGACGATTTGTCTTATGATAATACTTCCGGAACCGTGAATGTAGGATCGTTTACAACAAATGCTTCAGGATGTTATCAATTAACGGGGCTTGCGGCAGACTCTTACAGTAACTTTGTTGTTACGATTGGAGGATGTTCGGGAACTGATCCGAATGCAATTGCACTTTCTTCGGCTGGTGGTCCAACTGTCACCATCACATCTTCAACCAATGTGAGCTGTAATGGGGGATCTGATGGTTCAGCAGTTGCTGGTGTAACAGGAGGAACCACGCCATATACATTTGCATGGACTCCATCCGGAGGATCATCCGATACAGCTACAAACCTTTCTGCTGGTACTTACACTGTAACGGTAACTGATGGTGCAGGATGTGTAGCGACAGCAACGGTAACCATTACAGAGCCGGCGGCAATAGCTATTGCTGAAACGATCACGGACGCAAACTGCGGACAATTTGATGGTTCTATTTCCACCGTTGTCAGCGGAGGAACGGGCCCGTATACTTACTTATGGACGCCAGGTGGAGAAACAACATCCGGAATAAGCAATATAGGTGGCGGATCATACGGGGTAACTGTTACTGATAATAACGGCTGTACAGCTACAGGCAATTATACGGTTAACACAGTAGGTAGTATTCCGGTGACGGTGACACCAAACTATGCAAGCATTCTTGCAGGTGAAACTGTTCAGTTAAACGCTTCGGGTGCAACGAGCTATACCTGGACACCGACAAATGGATTAAGTTGTTCAAACTGTCCTAATCCAATTGCGAGTCCTAGTATTACAACTACATACATTGTCACGGGTACCGACTCAAGTGGATGTATCGGGTCAGACACAGTCACAATAGTAGTAGCTTCAAATTGCGGAGACATATTTGTGCCAAATGTTATTGCCCCAGAGTCAAAGACTTCATATAATGAATCAATTTGTGTGTTTGGAGATTGCATTGCCGAGCTATCATTCAAGATTTACAATCGATGGGGGCAGCTCGTATTTGAAAGTGAAACGGCATTAAACATCGATACGGAATCAAGCAAGAGCGAAATTTGCTGGGACGGAACCCACAAGGGTAAACCGGTTCAAAATGGCGTCTATGTCTATACCGTTTACGCCATGAGAACAGATGGTGAAATTGTTGAAATGTCCGGAAATATTACCGTAGTTAAATAGCCTAATTAAGTAACAGTCATGAAAAGAATTGCATTAATAGTTACAGTAGTAGGGTTGAGTGGAATGTCACTTGCACAGGATATCCATTTTTCGCAAATGGAGTATTCACCACTAAATCTAAATCCGGCATTAGCCGGAGCTAATTCTCCCGCTCAGGGAATTGTCAACTATCGTTCACAATGGAATAGTGTTGCATCACCATATAATACGATTGCCGCGTCCTTTGACGGCCGTTTCAATGAAAGAAGTCAAACCAAAGCAGGAATAATCGCCGGAGGGTTGAATTTTTACAATGACGTCGCAGGTGACAACAAAGTGACCACATTAAAGGTGAACGCCAATTTAGCATACCATCTCATTCTTGATAGATCGAGTACGATAGGTTTGGGAATTTACGGTGGCTTCGGACAACGATCGATTGGTATAAGTTCAGCACAATGGGGATCACAATATGTCAACGGGGCTTTCGACCCAATGGCGGGGAGTGTTGAAGCCCTTGATCAAAACCAGGTTACCTTTCTTGATGCCGGTGCAGGATTAGTTTATACCTATAACAGCTCAGAAGGCTACATGACGCAAAATAATCAGCGCCTGTTCAATGGGGGTATTGCTTTTTATCACGTCAACACCCCTTCGTATTCATTTAACAGCACTAGTGCTGAGGATCTCTATTTGCGCTGGTCTGTCTTCGTGAATGGTACAATTGGTCTTTCAAATTCCAATGGCGCTATTGTACCCGGCATTTATTTCAATAAACAGGGTCCAGCGACGGAGGTTCTTTATGGAACATACTACCGATTTACCTTGACGGAAGGATCTCAAATCACGGGAAGAATTAAACCGTTCTTCTTCCATTTGGGTCTATTCCACAGATGGGGTGATGCACTCGTAGCTAAGAGTATGATCGAATGGCACACCATGTCAGCAGGATTTGCATATGACATTAATATATCACCTCTTAACAGAGCTTCGAATATGAAGGGTGGGTTTGAAGTATTCCTTCGATACAGGCTTGAATCAGGTACTTCTACAAGATCGCGAATCAGATAATTATTACGGCATATTTGGTTATTAGAGAGGCTTTTTGCCTCTCTTTTTAATTGTCCAAACCGCGAATGTCTTTGATATTTAGTTGTAGGTTTTCACGGTTATTCCATCTGTTCACTTCCAATGTATAGGCCAGGTCGAATGGAATCCCAAATGCCACATCCTCCTCTTTATCTGCCTGATTGAATGCGATCGCATCGAGGGCAACATCTGAATCCGGTTCTGTAATATTTAATTTTAAATGAGCGTCTTTTAACACCCTGATATCCTGTGAAAACAGGTTTCGGGAAAGAAATACCGGCTTCATATTCCCAGGCCCAAATGGTTCGAATTGTTGTAAGATCCGCATCAACCTAGGAAGCTTCATTCTGTTTTCCTCCGGACTAAATATTTCACTCAACTTTATTTCAAGATCTATTTCCTGAAGCTCCACTTTCATTTCTTCTGTTATCATTTCCGAGACAAACGAATCGAAAGACCGAACAAATTCATCCAGATTTTCTTTTTTCAGTGTAAGACCTGCGGCGTATTTGTGACCTCCAAATTGTTCCAAGAGTTCACTACAAGCATCAAGTGCCTGATATAGATCTATACCCATGACCGATCTTGCCGAGCCGGTAAGTAAGCCGTTTGATTCCGTTAAGACAATAGTAGGTCTATAATGGCTTTCAATTAGCCTCGAAGCAACAATTCCCACAACACCTTTATGCCAGGATGCATGATAGACAACCGTCGTGACCTGATTTTCAAAATTGGGATTGTTACTAATTTGCGATAAAGCTTCATCCGTGATCGTACTATCAAGCGTCCTTCTTTGAAAGTTATCCTGATTGATCTCCTGTGCTAATTCACTTATTTCGTCATCATTATTCGATATCATCAACTGAACTGCATGCTTACCACTTCTTAATCTGCCTGCCGCATTTATTCTCGGTGCTATGGTGAAAACAAGATCAGTCAACGTTAGGGGGAATGATCGCTTTGCAATAGCGATTAACTCTTTGAAAGCAGGTCTCGGATTTGAATTCATCAATTGCAAACCATGAAAACAAAGTATTCTGTTCTCACCGGTAACGTCAACAATATCTGCTCCGATACTTAGTGCAAGGAGGTCCAGCTGCTTCCATAATTCCTCCTTTTCCATGCCGGCTTTATTGTAATAGGCTTCCAGCAATTTAAATCCGACCCCGCAACCGGACAATTCTTTATAAGGGTAATTGCAGTCCGCTCTTTTCGGGTCTAATACGATCGCGTCCGGTAAAGTTTCCCCCGGTGTGTGATGGTCGCATACAATAAAATCAATCCCTTTTTCTTTGGCATAGGCAATCTCCTCAATTGATTTAATTCCGCAATCGAGTGCTATGATCAAACTGCATTCATTTTCGACAGCATAATCGATTCCAGCATGACTTAAGCCATAGCCTTCCTTATAACGGTCGGGTATATAAAAATCAACCGGGGTTTTAGGTTGAATGATTGAATACATCAACGCAACGGCAGTGGTACCGTCTACATCATAGTCCCCAAACAACAAGATCTTCTCGCCACCTTTAATTGCTTTGTCTAAGCGGTCAACTGCCCGATCCATATCCTTCATGAGAAATGGATCATGAAGATCCTTTAAATCAGGGCGAAAAAACGACTCCGCTTCCTCGAAAGATTGAATGCCGCGTTGAAGTAAAAGGGTGGAAACGATGCGATCAACCTTTAGTTTAGAACGAAATGATTCCACGGTTGTACTGTCTGGTGCAGATTTGATCAACCATCTTTTTTGCATGTTTTTTGTTTTAGGTAGTTAGGTAATTGTATTTTTAGCTTGTCTCTTTAATTAAGTTATGAAAATTTTTTCGTTGTTCGTGCTATTATTTTTGTCCCTGAATTCAATAGGACAAAAGTCCTATTATTTCTCACATCCCGTTCCTTCAGAGGGTGAAAAAGTGAAGAATTTTGATAAAAAACTCTACGGTAAGTATAGCTCGGGAACAAGTCTGATCACATACGAAATAAATGAAATGGGGATCTATGTTATTTCAACGAACGTTTCTTCCATGAGTCGTGAAATGATAAGAGAATCATCCACCTATGATGTGCGGAACGGTTACATTTTTGGCGTTGTGAAAAACGATTCCGTTCCATGTATTCTCGAGGGAGACAGATACTACTTTGGTGTAAGGAATAGTGTTCTGTTATATGGTGTAAACAGTCTTAACACACTTACACAATCTAAGATTAACAAAAAAGTTTATTACGTCAACACCTTCGACAATGGCTATTACATCCCTACTAAATTAGAATTTAATGGAAGGAAATTAATCGTTTCAAATTTCGACTATGAACTCAATACGGATGAGTTCGACTTTATTCATGAGAAAAAATCAATCCAAACCAAATATCACGAACTAGTTGTCTTATCTCCCTCTGAAATAGAGATGAGTCGTGTTCTACAAGGAAGCTCTTTCGAAAATTCCAGGGAGTATAAACGCGATTAGGACTTAACCAAATCGATTTTAGCGTCATTACTTTCTTCCAGGTCTGTTACAAGTGCTGAAGAACTGAGTGATTCGAACACCACGTCATTGGCTAATACTTCATTGCAGACATATTCCTTATTCGATAGGATCGCCTCACGAATTTTATCATTGGTATCAACCTTTAGTAAGATCTTGTCTGTCACTTCAAGTCCTGAATCCTTTCGCAGATTTTGAACTCTATTCACCAATTCTCTCGCTATCCCTTCAGCCTTCAATTCATCGCTTATCGTAATATCGAGCGCAACGGTAATTCCTCCTTCGCTACTCACCAGCCAACCCGGAATATCCTGCGCCTGGATATCAAAATCTTCGAGTGTCAACTCAATCTGCTCGCCGTCAATTTCGCCTTTCCAACCTTCATTCGCTTCTACCGCTGCTATATCATCAGCTGACATTTGACCAATCATTGAAGCGATTTGTTTCATCTGCTTGCCGTACTTCGGTCCAATTGTCTTGAAATTAGGTTTGATACTTTTCACGAGTACTCCACTACCCTCTTCCAATAGCTCAAGTTCCTTCACATTGACTTCGGAAAGGATTAAATCTTTCACATGTGTAATGTTTCTGGCAAACTCTTTATCCAGAACTGGTACCATGATCTTCTGAAGTGGCTGTCTCACGCGAATTTGCTCCTTTTTTCTCAATCCCAATACCAGAGAAGATGCCTTCTGAGCAATATCCATTTGAGCTTCCAGATCCTTGTTGATCAGGTCTGAATTTGCCTGTGGGAATTCCGCCAGGTGAACGGAAGAAACGGCATGCCTTTCAGAAACCGAATTGAGATCCTGGAATAATTTATCTGAAAAGAACGGTGCAATTGGAGATGCTAAAATGGCGACTGTCTCCAGGCAGGTATAAAGCGTCTGATAGGCTGCCAGTTTATCCTTTATTCCCGCCTCGTTATCTGTGTTTTGTTTCCAATATCTTCTACGACACAAACGTACGTACCAGTTGGATAATTGGTCCCCTACAAATTCCTGAATAAGTCGCCCTGCCTTAGTTGGCTCATATGAAGCATAGGATTGATCCACCTCTTTTATCAGTGAATTCAATTTTGAAATAACCCATTGATCGATTTCAGGTCGCTCATTTACAGGTATTTCTTCCTCCTCGTAATTAAACCCGTCGATGTTGGCGTACAGCGCGAAGAACGAATAGGTGTTATAGAGTGTTCCGAAAAATTTTCGTTGAACTTCCGTTATCCCGTCAAGATCAAACTTCAAATTGTCCCATGGCTGCGCATTGGTAATCATGTACCAACGAGTAGCATCAGGACCAAATTTCTCGAGTGTTTCAAACGGATCAACCGCATTGCCTAAGCGCTTGGACATCTTTTGTCCATTCTTGTCAAGAACGAGTCCGTTCGAAATCACATTCTTGTAAGCCACAGAATCGAATACCATGGTTGCGATAGCATGCAAGGTGTAGAACCATCCTCTGGTTTGATCAACCCCTTCCGCTATGAAATCTGCGGGATATGCCGTATGCTGCTCAATCAGGTCCTTGTTCTCAAATGGATAATGCCATTGTGCGTATGGCATGGAGCCTGAGTCGAACCAAACATCAATCAGGTCTGCTTCTCGCTTCATGGGTTTTCCCGTAGGAGAAACCAGTGTAATATTATCGACGTAATGTTTGTGAAAATCAATCTGCGCATAGTTTTCTTCGGACATGTCACCCACTACAAAATTGGCAAGTGGATTTGAATCCATCAGTCCTGCGGCAACTGCTTTATCACATTCCGATTTTAACTGTTCCGCTGAAGAAATACAAATGCGTTCATCTCCTTCTTCCGTGGACCAAATAGGAATTGGAATTCCCCAATATCTGGATCTGGAAAGATTCCAGTCATTTAGGTTCTCCAGCCATTTACCAAACCTTCCTGTTCCGGTTGATTCCGGTTTCCAGTTGATCGTATTATTCAGCTCGATCATTCGATCCTTTGCTTCTGTAGCGCGAATAAACCAGGAATCCAACGGATAGTATAGCACGGGTTTATCCGTCCTCCAACAATGGGGATAACTGTGCTCGTACTTCTCCACTTTGAAAGCCTTATTCTCTTCTTTCAGTTTGATCGCAAGCTCTACATCTACTGACTTATCCGGAGCCGTTCCTTCATCGTAGTATTCATTCTTGACATACATGCCGGCGAATTCACCCATCTCCGAACGGAATCTTCCTTGCAGGTCCACTAATGGAACAGGCGTATCATTATCGTCAAGTACCAATAACGCAGGAACCCCCGCATCTGAAGCTACCTTCGCATCATCCGCACCAAAGGTTGGTGCAATGTGTACGACTCCGGTACCGTCTTCCGTCGTTACGAAATCTCCCGGAATTACATGGAATGCTTTGTCTGCATTTTCATAAGGAAGTGCATACGGCAATAGTTGTTCGTATCTGAGACCGCATAGATCATTACCTGTGCAAGTATCAACTATGAAATAGGGTATGTTTTTATCACCCGCGTTGTATGAAGTCAGATCATCCGTTGAGTCTACAGGAACAAAATTCTTATTGAACTGATAGCCAACTAGATCTTTCGCTAGAATCACATTGATCGGTTCGAAAGTATACTGGTTAAATGACTTCACCAACACATATTCGATCTTGGGTCCAACAGCTAGTGCCGTATTCGATGGCAAGGTCCAAGGGGTGGTCGTCCAAGCCAGGAAGTAGGTGTTTTCGGGTAGATTCCTCCCTTTTGTCACCCCCCTTTGTCCCCCCTCAAAGGGGGAAGTGGAGCCTTCGGCTAATTTGAATTGAGCGACAACAGTCGTGTCTTTTACATCGCGATAGCAGCCGGGTTGATTCAGCTCATGTGACGAAAGGCCTGTTCCTGCCTTTGGTGAATAGGGTTGAATGGTGTAGCCTTTGTAGATCATTCCCTTCTCATACAATTGACCCAAAAGCCACCAAACGGACTCCATGTATTTAGGCTTGTAGGTGATGTATGGATCATCCATATCCACCCAGTAACCCATCTTTACGGTCAGGTCATTCCAGATATCGGTGTAGCGCATAACCGCTTCACGACAAGCATTGTTGTAATCTTCAACGCTGATCTTCTTGCCAATATCTTCTTTGGTGATTCCCAATTCGCTTTCAACACCCAACTCAACAGGCAGACCGTGGGTATCCCAACCCGCCTTTCTCTTTACCTGAAATCCTTTAAGTGTTTTGTAGCGACAAAAAATATCCTTAATCGATCGCGCCATGACGTGATGGATTCCGGGAAGACCATTGGCTGAAGGAGGACCTTCAAAAAATATAAATGGTTCTTTTCCCGCTCTTGTCTCAATTGATTTTTGAAAAACCTGCTCATCCTGCCACTGTTGCAAAACTTCAGCAGCGATATTTGGCATATTAAGACCTTTGTATTCAGGATATTTTTTCGCCATTCTTTACAGAAAATTTTTAGTCTGCAAAGATAGTAAATTTGATGTATACAGGTGTCAGTCGCGGGTTACCCTTCTGCATGTCATCGTGAACACATTGCTACTCGCATTCTTCACATTTCACTTCGCCGAGAACACATTGCCACTCGCATTCTCCACATTTCACTTCGCCGAGAACACATTTTCATTCGTTTTCAACGCATTTCACTTCGCCGGGAACACATTGCCACTCGCATTCTTCACATTATACTTCGTCAGGGACACGCCGCACACTCATTAAGAGCACATTTCATGTCATTTTCATCGGACTGCAAGTCATCAAGAGCACATTTCAATCAGGCTTCCCCCTTAGGAGGGGGACCGAGGGGGAGGTGCAAGTCATCGCGAAGAGATTTACCTTTTAATTGACCTTACGTTATTTCCAGTTCACCCGGCGCGTTATGGTTTTCACCTTCCTGAAAGTCGTCGGGAGCAGTAGTACATATCATTTTCATCGGACTACAACTCATCAAGAACACATTTCAATCATACTTCCCCCTTGCACACTGAGTGGAGTCGAAGTGTGGAGGGGGACTGAGGGAGAGGTACAATTCATCGCCTTCACATTTCACTTCGTTTAGGACAGATTTCAAGTCATCGGCAGCAAAAGTATAGGTCGTCGTCACCGTGCTACCCATCATCGCGGACAGGCATGCAGGTCATTGTCATTGGGCAACACCTCATCATGGGCGGAGGTTTAGTGTATTGGAAGAGGTGTTGGTTTCTGTGCTGGGCTGGTACAGTTGTGGGGGGGGGTGTTGTTCTGAATAAATTGTTTATAACGGTTTGGCTATGCGCAGTGTCCCGAAGGGCATTGCGTATAGGTTTTGTTAGGTGGCGTTTTTTATTTCTTCCATTCGAGTTAAAAAATCAGAATCGTTAGGGTGTACCTTGTAAAAGCTAGTTTGCTTTGCTAAGAGGTCGAAAATCCAATTCCTGATAGACTTGTGAAACCCGAACTTATCTTTAAGTGCGAACAACAGTATTCTGAAAAGTACAAGACCAATTAAAATGACTGCGGTCGCAGTTGTACTAGAATTCAAAACGAATAGTAAGATTGCAGCAATAATTAACAATACCAATTCGATACCGTATGCAATGCGAGTAGCCGTTTTAATGGACGTTGTTAACCTCTCAATTGCTTGATTTTTTGCGTTTTGATATTCGTCTGAATCAGTTCTTCTCTTATCCAACTCCTTTTCTAATAGAGAAGCCGTAAATTCTTTGATAGGAACAATAGTCTCACTCTTTTCGATGAATTTATCTCTGTTCTGGAATCGATAATTCGCATATGCTCGTAGGCTTGATTTAATATCCTCAGGTTCTGAAGTTACTGCTCGAATCTGTTCTAAATAACTAAAGACTTCAGCTCCTGGTAATTTGAAGTCAGTCTTTCGGAGCTTTATAAATTTAATAAAGTCATTATAGTCTTGTTCTGTTGTGGTCTTGTGAAAAGAATTATGAATTACGAATAATTGGGAGGGAAGAATTGTTTCACTTACAGCTTCCGGGTTGTCATTTCCGATTATCTCGTTTAGTGTACCATCAGTAGTAAGATAGAATGACTTAATATCCTTGTAATTATAGTTGTTTTGATCCCGAACATTCCTTACATGTAATATATTCTTAGCATCAACTAATGCTGCTCCCATTGAATACCTGATTCCGTATTCATTTTTCTTAGCATCGAACAATTGCTTTTGTAATTGAGTAAGTTGATAGGAGGGAATGTTCTTAATTACTTCAACTTGGAGAGAAAACTTTTCATTGAATTTTTCTAATTCTTGTTCCAAAGTCAACCGATAGTTGCTTGGAGATTTTACCCTTCCGTCCTTCCTTTTTTTCAGGTAATCCGTTTCAAAAGAGTTGTTCAAAGGAAGATCTTCAATGATTGACGTTAGTATTTGTTCAGATTCGGAACTTGTCTTTTTTTTGATGTCTTTACTTCTCTTGTTTACAATTCCATACAGTTCATCAGAAGTGCATTTACCGATTTTGAATTTTATCCCATCATGGTTGCAAGATTCAAGTACAGAAAGAATACTCGCTTTTCTCTCTTCACCATCTACGCCCAATGCCCTAATGATAACATTAGCATCAAGATAATATGTTTTGTTGGTGAATATGTCATTTGAAATTGTTGATATTCCTCTGCCTGAAGTGAGAATAGCAAATTCAATTGCTTTAGAAAAGAGAGAGTATATCGCCTTGTTTTTATCTAAGTTTTCCCAAATAAGAAATTCATTGAAAATATCAATCTTGCTTTGGTCAAATTCTGATTTAATAGACTCAGATATAAGTGTTTTTAAATCTGATACTACAAAAGAGTTTATGTTTATGAATAAACTTTTAAGCAGTATCTCTTTTATTACTTCAACCTCCGACAATCCGTAGTTCTTAATTTCAACGAACTTGTTTATATGATTGTCTATTGAATACTTATCAAACCGTTCACGAAATTTCTCAAGAGAAGATTCTTTTAGTTTAACTAGTACATCATCTTCGATAGCTGCAAGTTCTACGTCTTCAGACTTGTCTATGAACGATGTAAAGTCTTTAAACTGAAGTTTTATTCCTAGGGCCTTGGTGATATATGAGTAAATCTCTTTTCTTGGTTGTTCTGAGTTGTTATGATGTAATAAGTACTCAAATGAGGTGACTAGAATCGAAGTTTCATAATTATAATCTTCTAGGTCGTCCAACCAACAGTTTATTCTAAAAATGTCAAATCCGTTCATATTCTTGTTTTAAAACCACCTAACTTGTTTATATAATCAACTAATCGGTTTAGGTACTTACATGTAATCAATTGTTGTCGTATCTTAAATCTTTGAAGCTGTGTAAGATAGTGGTTTTGTAGTAAATGGTCAATAAGTGTTTATACGGAAATCCCTATTGATCCAGCTGCGTCTGTATTGCCTCGATAAACTCCTCCTCTTCGAAGAAGTTAGGCGGGTAATAGGTGTTCGCTACTGTGCCGTCTTTGGCAAATGAGTGGCATCTAAAAGATGTTAATAATTGAGAACGATGGATAAAAAAGACTCGTTAATAATTAATGCTTTATCAGACAACAACTGCGTACTTTATTGAATACAAAATAAATAATTAACCGTTGATTATGAGACTCTGGATAATTGTTGAGCGATAAGTTGTTCTTTTTTATATTCGAGTTCTGCAATTTTTATTGCAGCTCGATTTTTATCCTTATCAATCCGCTCCTGTGACTTTAACGATGCCATATGCTTGAGTTCATCAGATATAATTCTTCTCCTCCTGCTATTGATAGCACGGTTTAAAGTGATAAAAGAAAGTAATGGAACTAATATTGTGGCTAAACACGATAAGTCAGAAATTGTAAAATCCATCATCTTTAGTATTAAATTAAAACTGTCCGCAAACTACTCGCTTATGAATCCCTCAGCTGATTCAATGTTTACGGTCCTTGTTTTAACAATTCCTAAAGAGTTGTTCTAACCTAATCATCTTTCGCACTTGCTGAGGTGAAGTGCTTCTCTTCTTATCCTCTTCCTGTAATACTTTTTATTACAGTCTTATGTTGAGTTTTTAGAGAGTCTCGACAAATATTCATTGCTAATAAATGTCGGTACATATACTCGGTGCAAGTCCATTTACACCGACCCCTATTACACAAAACTGCTTAAAAAGCTATTATTTGTGTAAGGGTTAAGGTAAAGATATGAAATAAAAAACTGGAAATAAAATAATTAAGTGTTTAGCACACTTTTAGACGAAATAAAATGGAGTCCGCGTGTTTCGGCTACTAGTAGTAATAATTATGCAGTAAAGAGCTAAGACTCTTATGTAGTGTGCTTTTCTTCTTTTGTATCATATTTGTCACTAATGTACTCTGTTAAGTCTTTAAAATAAAGTCCCAAAAAAGCAATTGATGCTAATCCTACTTGGCTTTTATAACTAAACTCCCAATTTTGATTGAATGTATATGTAAATTCTTTCCATTCTGAAAGAATCGTTTTCGGAAAATCATGATGATTTATTTCCTCGAAGTATGTTTTGACTTGAATGACTCTGTTTTTAATATCATATATTAATTGCCAAACAAAATCGTGACCTAAGAATGAAAAATGATAATATCTGTTGTTGTCTATATCAACATTAAGGTCAACAGATTCAATCCATCTAGCTAACCCCATGGTTTGAGGCGGTGCATTAAGATGTATCTTTAAATCATCAAATAATTGAGTTTGAAGGCTCTGCATTTCATTGAAAGCTTGTATTGCAAAAGGTTTCATTTTGTCTTATTTACATGGTATAGGGCTAAACTGTATATTCTGTCTGAAAAATGATGTTTTTTTGTCCGTCAAGTTATAGACCTGACTCATAATACTATCGAAAGATTCGTCATCATAATAATATAACCGAAATAAAATGTCTGATGGCTCAGTCACATCACGAGAATGTCTGGTGAAGAATGATTTAAAGTACATATGGTCTGTTTCGCCCAATGAATGACCAAACACTGAGAATATTCGTGCATTTTCAAGCAATCTATTTAAATTAAATCCGACGTAATTAAGATTATTCGATTTTATTATAAACTCATGATCTTTACCTATCGAGGCTCCATCCTCAACTCCAAGAATTATGTCATTTGCACTATAAGAACCGTGTATTTTTATTACTCTACGGTCAATTTCTCTATTGTTAATACGCCCAAATTCTGATAAAATACGTTTTGTACTGTTCGTATAGTTGAAATCAATGATGATGATATCATTCATGTTAGTTTTGCTTAAAAACTGGTACGCTCTTGACGTTTTATCTAATTTTTGTTTATCTATTTTTTCTTGATAATATTTAATTAGGGTTTGTTTAAGCTCATCGAAATCATTTTTAAATCTTGCTTGCTTTTCGTAGGCCCTTGAAGCAACTTTCAAAGTTGTTTCAACATCAATCCAGTTGTCGAGGTTCCTCTCTTTTAAGTGTACTTTATACAAATAATGACATAGGAGATTGGGTTTATCGACTAATACTAAAGATTTGAATGCCTCATCATCAATGAAATCAGAATACTTTGTCTTTAGTCCCAAATTTAAGTCAAACCCATTACCAATTATTACTAAATGAGAGTAGTTTGGAAGAGTTTTTCTTTGCAAAATCATACTACTTTACCTTAAAAACGTAAATAATAGTTGGTTTTTCTACGCCTCCGGTATCTCCGTGAGTGTTTTTCTTTTTAGTAAAAAAGTGTTCAACAACCTTGATTACTTTGGGTGACTTAGTCCAGTAAACATAGTATTTTAATTCAGGTCTTGCCGCCTTATAATTCGGATAATATTTCTTTTGATGAGCTTTGTATCTTTCTTGCCTTCTTTCTTCATTCTGAGCAATGCCAACATACCAATCTCGGTATTTAATTTCACCTTTATGGTGTTTCTTCATATAGTACTTAATAGCATTCTTAAGGTTAATCGCTCTATTTTTTAATTCTTGAGTAGTAATTCCTGCCATTTCTTATTAATTAGAATTAACACAAGTTACTCAATAACACAGTACATTATATTAATTTATTGAAATATAGGTGTTTATACCTATGTGTGTGAGTGCGTCTGGTGTCTTTTTCCTTTCAAATGTTCTAATCATTGGGAAAACAATCCGGGTATATACGGATTTGGTCAATCCATTCTATTTCTCCAGCTGCGTTTGTATTGCCTGGATGAATCATTTCCCACCGTGAATCTAACCTAATCTCTTGTCTTCCAATAAAATAAAGATTATCCGAATGCGTTAATGAGCTAATTCTTAACCACTACGCATGTCCATAAAACTCAAGTTACCCCTTTTGATCCTGGCTATTCTGGCACTGAACGCGCTTATTTATGTACGCGCTTATTATACGATCGAACCCGCTGAACTCGTCTTTGCAGAATGTGCACGGAATTCCGGAAGAACTGCTACTGCAATCAATCTGATCATTCTTTTAATGATCGGTTATTACGGCCTGAAAGGAATCTACACGAAGGAAAAGAAGCGCAACCAATTGCGAATCTTACTTTCCCTCTTTGCCGTCAATCACATCATGCATTTTTACTTCGTCTATCAGAATTTTGAAAGTCAGATTGTAGAGTTAGATCTATCACAAAACCTGCATGGGATCGTAACCATGGTCTTTATTTTGCTGGTCCCAATCATTCTATGGATGTCCAAAAAGTTAAATGGTCTGCTCTATTTCGGACTCATCTTTCACCTCTTAAATGTCACGTATTTCATCGCGCATACCTTCTACGGAAGATACAACTCCGAAGATCCCGCTTACCTGCATCGGATTGGTGTTTTGATCATGATGGCAGCCTCAATTTACATGCTTTATAGTGCATTCAAAGAATTCAGATTGAAGAAGATCTAGGTGGTGGATGTTTGATGTTGGACAATGGACCGCTGCGCTGCTGGATAGTGGATATTGGATCGCTTCTCTCTTGGATCGTTCGATTGTTCGATTTCCTGATTGTTTGAATCGCAGGATTGTGTTTTTGGATGCTGGATGGTGGACAATGAATCGTTGCTTATTGATCCAGCTGTGTTTATACCCAACCGTCCTATTTTTTGATATTACAATTACTTTCCCAGAATTTAATAACCTCTATCATTTGCTCCTCTGACATTGGTTTACGACTATCAGCGAAATTATTACGGATTGTTTCTTCACATGCCTTTACTCTTGGGCCTATTGAACATTTGCAGGCAGCATAAGATAATCTGCCAGATAAGGAGCCCAAGGTTCCATTATGTTTACTCAGCGTTTCTTCTCCATAAGCTAAATAGTTATTGCGTGTTACATATGACACCGAATCTACTGTATTATCCTTTTGTGGTAAGTATTGCTTAAATAAAAACATTGGGGAAAAATATAATTCAATGTTGTCTGATTCATAAACCTTCTCAAGTAAAAGGGAATATTTCGTTTTCGAGCCCACGTTTCTTGGAGAAGTCCCCTCTACAAGATCGAATTCATGAAATTCTCCGTCAAGCATATATGACATGTTGGTAAGATAGTTTTTCTTTGCACCACACTCATATTCCCTTTCTTTCTCGCCTTTTTTTGTATAGTGCAGAGTCATCGTGTTATAAACAGTTACTTTAAACTCATCATCTTCATCTATATTGATGGTGATTTTCCCTTCTTTACTATCTACTACATGGAAAGTGACATCTGTTATTGTTTGTCCGAAAAGTATATACGTACACAAAACGAATAGTGGAATAATAAGTGTTCTCATAGAGTTATGTTGGCGTTTACGAAATTAAAATATTGTTTCGGGGTTAAGCGAAGACCGCATTTACTAACATGCAGTGTGGTTGTAAGGTACAAAAGTTGTGAGAAAGCACAATACGTAATAATACAGGTTTAAAACGACCTTTCTTTACAGCGAACTTAACAAACACTCGAATTTGGCTCGAAAAAAAGTGCCCTGAGGTTCTCGAAGGGCACTTGAATGATGATTATCGATGCAGCACGACCTTGCCACTGATCCAGGTGTCTTCGTAAGGATATCGGATCAGGTAAATTCCTGTCACGTAGTTACTCAAATCTATCTGACGTACACGGTCCGCTTTCAGCTCTTTAATTGTCTGCAGCAATTTTCCACTTAGATCTGTAATGTACAGCTCGTCAATATCCACACTTGCGGTGATGTTTACAATTCCATTCGTCGGATTCGGATAGTACTTCCAGCTGATCGTTTTCGGATCGAACTGACCGTTATTATGATTCCAGTGCAGGCTATCGATATCGACAAGCGTATCGTTTTCATGCCCTCTGATTGTGTCACCCCGATCCGGTCCAATAGCAACATCGGTTGAATCTGAACGATCAGTTGTGTCAGTCGGTTGGATGATGTTCGAGAGATTCACGAGTGAATCCGGATAATCCAGCTCCAGTTCGGGAATGTTCTGTTCGCAATCCGGCATATAGGTATAGCTTTTCAGAATCCTAACCAATAAATTGTTGAGCGTCTCTACTTTATAATCGTCCGTTGTCGGTTCGATGTGTTCATTGCCTATTCCACTGTGATCGGTCAGGAATGTATAGGTTCCATTCGTTCCTAACGCCAAAGTTCTCATTAAATACTCCGTCGATTTATTAATTCCACTTGCCCCGATTGGTACAATGCGTATACCTTTATCAGCAGCTTGCTGGATCAGTTCTTTCAATTTTTCCTGATTCATGTCCGTATTGTGTGGAGGGGCATCCAGAATCAGAAAAATAAGTCTTGTTCTGGCGCTTTCACTCCAGGATAATTTATTGATTGCTGTATCTAAAGCTACTTCGACAGCTTCCTCGTAATCTCCTCCACCTCCGGCAGATTGACTCTCAATATATTGTACCGATTCGGATAAGACACGACTAAAATTCATCGTTCTTGTTAAATATTGCTCAATGGATCCTTGGTCTCGATAGAATACATTGGCAAAACGAAAATTAAGTTTCGAGCTAATCTGCTTGGATTGATAAATAATATCATTCATTTCTGCTTTGAGGTAATTTAATTCATCTCCCATTGATCCGGTTGCATCAACAACAAAAGCGATATCGACATTATTATTCTCTTCACATTCAACTTCAATCATCACGTGATTCATTCCGGAAGTGATCGGCGTTACATTCTTTACGGTTGTTGTTTTTCCCTGGTAAGTAATGTCCATTGAAAGTCCCGATTCAGCGCGGTCTGATCCATCAACCGAAAGCCATAGTTCTGCTTTCCCGGTGTTGTCTGTTCGCGATGAATAGATGTTCGAAGATCGGTCCTTCAAAACAACTCGGGCATCAGCTATTGGCAATCCTGCCTGGCTTTGAACCTCAACAGCATAACGTCCCTTCATAAATATTTTCCATCCTTCCTGATAGGCCTTTAATTGATTACCGCTAATGTCCTGCCACATCTCCCATTTAGAGAAATCGTTGATCTCACCAGCCGTTAAAGCACCTTTTGTAGCTTTTGCATTATCTCCTCCAAGTCGATCAGCCAAAGAATAGGAATCTCCCCCTACATCAACACCTACTTCATCTACGGAATATTCCCTTGAATATTCTTCTCTTATAATTCTCTCACTTGAATACATGCCTTCGAATAACCTCTCTTCCGTTTCACGTATATCATGCGATTCTGCTCTCGAGTTGAACATTGGTTTAGGTTTTGATGGATCTCGCTTTACAGAAAAATCTGTTTTTTCGGCACCCCTTACCTTAACCTTCTTTCTCATGGTCTTGTAACCGGCATAATTAACTACCGCTTCATAAGTCCCTGTGTCCAAAGCAACATTAAAATTACCTTTGGCATCTGTAAGAACGCTAGCCACCAACTCATTCTTGCTGTTGTAGATGTCTACATTTCCATATCCCAGACTCTCGTTGTTTTCAACGGCGTTCAGGTTTCCGCTTAGCGACTGTGCCAGAGAAGTTAAATTGAATACGATAACACAAGTGAAGAGTAATAGATTTTTCATTGGTTTTAATTTTAATTACAGCATCTACTACAAGTGGATTACGATTCGGTTCAAAATCCTTAAAAAATCTTAATCCTTCCCCCCTATTAAAATATCGCTGTGTATTATTTGTTATGGTACAAAGAGGAGTTCACATGTGAAATTTGTAACTTTGAAATGATTAATAACAGAACAGTGCTGCCGATTATAGTTAATCCAGCTCTTGTTTGTTGATCTATATGAATAAATATTCTACAGGACCGTATTTGAGTCAGATCAATTTCCCAGCTGATCTGCGCAGCAAATTTACCCATGATGATCTTCCCGGTGTAGCTGATGATGTTCGTCAATATATCATTGATGTTATTTCTGAAATTGGTAATAGTCACTTTGGAGCAAGTCTTGGAGTTGTGGAAATGACTGTTGCGCTTCATTACGTTTTCAACACTCCCCATGATCAGTTGGTTTGGGATGTAGGTCACCAGGCTTACGGTCATAAGATCCTTACAGGCAGAAAGGATCTCTTTCCTTCCAATCGTTTGAAAGATGGAATATCGGGCTTCCCGAAAAGATCAGAAAGTGAATATGACACCTTTGGTGTGGGACATTCATCGACCTCTATTTCGGCAGCGCTGGGAATGGCAATGGCCAATAATTACAAGGGAGAAAGTAATCGACAACACATTGCCGTCATTGGAGACGGCGCCATGACGGCAGGTTTAGCGTTTGAAGGCTTAAATCACGCGGGAATTGAAAAGGATGCAAATCTGCTCGTAGTTCTGAACGACAATTGTATGTCGATCGATCCAAATGTTGGCGCATTAAAAGATTATCTGACTGATATTACAACTTCACATACTTACAACAAAGTGAAGGATGAGGTTTGGAATTTACTTGGTAAAGTGTCCAAATTTGGGCCGGATGCACAATCAGTTGCATCTAAAATCTCCCAGGCCTTAAAAGGAACTTTGCTAAAACAAAGTAACCTGTTTGAATCATTAAACTTCAGATATTTTGGTCCAATAGATGGTCATGATGTCATCGGTATGGCTAAAGTACTGGAGGATCTAAAAGATATTCCCGGACCTAAAATACTTCATTGCATCACGCGAAAAGGAGCTGGATATAGGTTCTCGGAAGAAGGGAACCCCACGCAATGGCATGCCCCGGGTGTCTTCAACAAGGAAACCGGTGAGATCGTTAAAGTGCTCCCTAAGTCTCCACAAGCACCAAAATATCAGGATGTATTTGGTCACACCATCGTGGAGCTGGCAGAAGAAAATGAAAAGATCATGGGTATTACACCTGCCATGCCAACAGGGTGTTCACTGACCTATATGATGAAAGCGATGCCGGACAGAGCTTTTGACGTTGGGATCGCAGAGCAACATGCTGTTACATTCTCGGCGGGTCTTGCCACTCAAGGGCTGATTCCTTTCTGTAATATCTACTCGTCATTTATGCAGCGAGCCTATGATCAGGTATTACACGATGTTGCTCTACAGAATCTAAATGTGGTATTCTGTCTTGACCGGGGAGGACTTGTAGGAGCGGATGGTGCAACACATCATGGCGCATTTGATTTATCCTACATGAGAAGTATCCCTAACATGACTGTCAGTGCTCCAATGGATGAGTCTGAACTTAGGAACCTGATGTATACGGCTCAACTAGAAGATATGGGACCATTTACCATTCGTTATCCTCGTGGTAAGGGGGTTATGACAGAATGGAAAACGAAATTCCAGAAGATCAAGGTTGGCACCGGAAGGAAACTAAGCAGCGGCAATGATCTCGCTATTTTAAGCATTGGTCATCCGGGTAATTTTGCAAAGGAAGCAATCGAGGAGTTAAAATCGACCGGTGCTTCTGTGGCTCACTACGACATGCGATTCGTGAAACCTTTGGATGAAACGATGCTGCACGAGGTATTTGCAAAATTTGATAAGGTCATTACGGTTGAAGACGGCTGCTTAATGGGTGGATTCGGTTCGGCCATTCTTGAGTTCATGATCGATCAGAAGTACAGTGCAGAAGTTGTCCGGTTGGGTATTCCTGATCGTTTCATTAATCACGGGACACAAGCTGAACTTTGGGAAGAATGTGGCTTTGACAAGAAGGCAATCGTGACTGAAATCAAAAAAATGCTTGGGCTGGATTCTACTTCTTCATCCAGCGCGGTTAATAACTAATATTCTACCCAAAAATCACGATCTTTTTTGTTCGTACCTTTCCTGAACATTTCAAGAAAGAGCCATGTCAGACGATACATTGAAAAAGACCAATTACGGAGCGCTGATCACCCTTACTACCGTATTTTTCTTTTGGGGATTCATAGCCGCCGGCAACAGTGTTTTTATTCCTTTTTGCAAGAGTTATTTTGATCTGGATCAATACCAAAGCCAGCTCATTGATTTTGCATTCTATGGTGCTTATTATCTGGGCGCACTGGCATTATTCTTTTTTAGTTCCCTTAAAGGCAGAGATATCATTGGTTCCTGGGGTTACAAGAAAAGCATCGTATATGGTCTTCTTTTCTCCGCCCTTGGGGCAGCAGCCATGATCGTGTCGGTATACATGAATGTGTTCGCGGGTATGTTGCTGGGTCTATTCATTGTTGCTCTTGGGTTTTCAGTTCAGCAGACGTCCGCCAATCCTTTTATGATCTCACTGGGAGATGAAGCAACCGGAAGCAGCCGGATAAATCTTGGTGGCGGTGTGAATAGTTTGGGTACGACCGTCGGACCACTCATCGTTGCACTTGCTTTATTCGGATCAGCATCTGCCATCAGCGATGAAATGATTGAATCACTGAGCCTCTCCAAGGTAATATTACTATACGCCTGTGTTGGAGGTCTTTTTCTTGGAATTGCTATGCTATTTGGATTTTCAAAAAGTGTCCCGGAAGCTAAGAATGAGGAAAAGACTGAGAAAGCGCGGAAGGCATTGGCGAGTCTAATTATTATGACCGGATTATTATTCGCCTGTTTTGCACCCGTGTTCAATAGTTACAGAAGTGCCGATGCTAAACAGATTGTTCAATACGAGGAAGAAATAAGCAAGCTGGATAAAGTCCAAAATGCTGAGCAAATTGCTTCACTTAATGCCGATATAGAAGTAATCAAAACACCACTCGAACAAAAGCGCATGTTTTGGCTGGGTGGAGGTTTGCTCGTTATATTGGGAGGCATGCTGTTCGCACACTTCAAAGGTGCCAAACAAAAAGAAGGATGGGGTGCAATGCAGTATCCACAACTCACGCTAGGAATGCTTGCCATTTTCGTTTATGTAGGAGTTGAAGTTGCCGTTGGATCGAATCTAGGTGAGCTGTTAAAGCAGAAAGAATTTGGTGGATACAGTGCCTCAGAGATTGCTCCTTATGTAGCTATGTTCTGGGGTAGTCTGATGATAGGTCGATGGGCCGGAGCAATTAATGCCTTCGAAATGAAAACCAGCACGAAGCTGGTCCTTCGCTTTTTTGTTCCTTTGATCGCTTTCAGTGTCGTTTTATTACTGACAAGACTTTCAGGGTATGATGTTTCACCGCTGTATTGGTACGTTCTATGTGTAGGTGTACAGATAATTGCTTTCTATATCACGAATGACAAACCTGCTCTAACACTGGGTGTTTTTGGTGCCCTTGGAATCACTGCAATGGTAGTTGGACTATTAAGTACAGGTATGATTGCCGTGTACGCCTTCCTAAGTGCAGGATTGTTCTGCTCTATAATGTGGCCGTGTGTATTCTCCTTGTCCTTAGCCGGACTGGGTAAATATCAATCACAAGGTTCTGCCTTTCTGGTCATGATGATCCTGGGCGGTGCTATCATTCCTCCAATACAAGGGAAGTTAGCCGATGTAATCGGAATTCAACCGTCATTTATTGTTGGTGCGATTTGCTTCTTCTACCTGACCTTCTTTGCGCTTTATGTGAGAAGAATACTTAGAAAACAGGGCCTCAATTTTGATTGATCATTTTTCAGCTGCCTTGCCAACTGCACAGCTTTCGCATTCTTCTTTCTTGCTGAAGAATTTCTTATAGAAAATGTATCCAACATATGATGCTGCCACTACGATTGCTATGATAACCAGTACTTTTTGAATCATGCCAGTAATTGATAGGTGATCAATGCTCCAACATACGCTAAAACACCCATATATGCAAGTTGTAGCAATGGCCATTTCCAACTTTTTGTCTCCCTTTTGACCACTGCCAGCGTTGCCATACACATCATGGCGAATGCGTAAAAGACCATTAAACTGACGCCCGTTGCAAGGGTATATACCTTCTCGCCTTCGCTGTTCCTTGCATTTTGCATCTTTTGAAGAAGTGGGATGTTATTCCCTCCGTCATCTTCAACAGCATAAATTGTTGCCATCGAACTGACGAATACCTCACGAGCTGCAAATGATGTTATAAGAGAAATGCCGATCTTCCAATCATATCCCAAAGGTCGAATAACCGGTTCAATTCCTTTCCCCATAATGCCGATATACGAATTTTCAAGTCTCGTTGAAGCCACCAAATGCTGTGTTTCTTCTTTTGTCAATTCAAGCTTTACGGCTTCTTTCTTAGCTAGTGCGCCAGCCTCATCCATTCTGTCACCCGGTCCATAGGTAGCAAGTGCCCACAATATTATTGAGATTGCCAGGATAATCTTACCGGCGTCGACCACAAAGATCTTCACCTTTTCCCACACTTTGAAACCCAGATTACTGATTTGCGGCCATTTATAGGACGGCATTTCCAACATTAAAAATCCCTTCTCCCGAGAATGAATTAACTTTTTCAATAGTAATGCAACAAGCAATGCCGAGACGGTTCCAAGCGAGTACAGGCCAAAGAGTACCAATCCTTGCAGATTCATAAATCCAAGTACCGTGTCTTCGGGAATAACCAGTGCTATGAGCAGCGTATAAACAGGGATTCTGGCACTACAACTCATTAAAGGTGCTACCATTATCGTCGTGAGTCGTTCTTTCCAATCAGGTATGGTACGAGCAGCCATTACTCCGGGTATCGCGCAGGCCACACTGGACATCAAGGGCACAACACTTCTTCCATTCAGCCCCAGTGGACGCATGAGTCGATCCATTATAAATACAACGCGTGACAGATAACCCGATTCTTCCAGAATTCCAATGAAGAAGAATAACAAAGCGATCTGTGGGATAAAAATCACAATCCCTCCAATGCCGGGAATAATCCCTTGCGTTAGTAGATCCGTAAATATCCCCGGTGACATCGTTTCACTTGCTTCCTGACTTAGCCAGGCAAATGCTGCATCGATATAATCCATCGGAACAGACGCAAAGGAATAAATGAACTGAAAGATTGTAATTAAGATGATTGCAAAGATCAAATAACCCAATATTGGGTGTACAAGTATCTTGTCCATTTTGGACGAAGCTGATTCCTCCTTCTGGCGCTTAGAAACAACCTTATCAACCAGCGTTTTTATCTCTGCAAATCGGCCTTTCGTTTCATCAATTTGCGCTTGTTCATCTTCAATATGAGCAAGGTCGGATTGATAAAAAACATGCTGGCGATCTGAATTAACTGTTGTTATAGCGTCAAGGATCTTTTGTTTCCCTACTTTAACACGCGCGTTTGACTGAACGATTGCTGCTTCCGGAAATGCCTTATTCAGCTGATCAACATCTATTACAATCTCCTGTCTTTCTGCTAGGTCAATCATATTGAGAATCATGACGACAGGTATCTTTAAGTCATAGATCTGGCTAAAAAGCAAAAGATTCCGCTCCAGATTGGAAGCATCAACCACAACTACTGCACAATCCGGATGTTCTCCCGCCACGGGGTCTGTTAGGTTCGAGTAAACAACCTCTTCATCCTTGGACCTTGGGTAAATACTGTAGGTTCCAGGAAAATCCACAAGCACATGATCTTCGCCATCGATGGTCAATTTACCCACCTTTTTATCAACCGTAACACCCGGGAAATTTCCGACATGTTGACGCATACCGGTGAGCATATTGAACACCGAACTTTTACCGGTATTTGGATTACCTATCAGCGCGATCTTCATGTCGTTTCGCTTAATTGGTCAACAAGTACTAATTTGGCTTCATCCATTCTGAGCGAGAGCACATAACCATCGATGTCAACAGCAATTGGGTCGCCCAGCGGAGCACGATAAAGAACACGAAGTTTTTTTCCGGTGATCATACCCATCTCGAGTAACTTCACCTTGAGCGGTGAATCAATTAACTCTATGATCCAGACATTGGATCCATTTGCTACTTCAGATAAAGGATACATCGTATGATTCGTTCTTATTTAGAATCGTTACAAATATAGTCCTTGTGTACGAATGGCACACTCCCTTATTTAAGGTATTATTTGTTCTTGACGATCAAACGTGCTGTTTCACGCGTCTTTTGCTCCAGCAAAACTTCTTTGTTCTTGGTTACTCTGTCAATCGTAGCGTCATCGTAGTGACGGATTGTAATTAACTCCAATCCATCATTGAATTTGACCAGATATTGATCTTCGAAAACATCCAGTACTTTTTGGATATCTGTCTTAGCTGCGTCCACCAGAAATGAAAAGTTTAGTGCAGAGTTCTGCATCACATTGATCTTCGCATTCACACGGGATATTCGATTGAGAATATCGCTTAGGTTTTTCTCAACAAGAAACGAGAAATCTTTAGGTGTGATCGAAAATAGCACCTGATCCAATTTAAAAATAAAGGATGGAATTAAGTGGTCCTGAGATTCAGATGCTTGTATCGTCGTTCCTTCAGCTTCCGGGTCAATGAAGGATTTTACGTACAACGGTATCTTTTTATTTTGAAGCGGCTTAACTGTCTTGGGGTGTATAACAGAAGCTCCGTAATATGAAAGCTCTATTGCTTCCTTGAAAGAAATCCTGTCCAATTTAACCGTATCCTCAAACCACTTCGGATCTGCATTGAGCATTCCGGGAACATCCTTCCAAATCGTTACACTTTCCGCATTACAACAGTAAGCCATGATCGCTGCTGTAAAATCCGAGCCCTCTCTACCAAGGGTTGTGGTAAATCCTTCCGCTGTATGACCAATAAATCCTTGCATGACCAATACATCATTATCATCAAATAATGGAATGAATTTCTCAGTGAACAATTCTTCCGTTCTATTCCAGTCTACTTCAGCCTCCCGATATTGATTGTCGGTGCGAACGATTTCTCGTGCATCCGTCCAGGATGATTTGATTGATGATTCATTCAGAAAAGCCGCAATAATCTTCGTTGAAACTACTTCTCCAATAGAAACGATCTGATCGTATTCAAAATTGAAATTATCAGGAACACGCTCGCTGTACTTCAACAATAGCTGATCAAATTCTTTGTTCACTTCAGCAAAGACCCCATTTTCATTTGTCTCAAAAAGTCCCGCTAGTATATCCAGGTGAAATGCTCTACGCTCTTCTACGAGTTCAACAAATCTTGCTTCATTGCGATCCCATAGTTGCCCAACGATCTCTTCCATAGCGTTGGTTGTTTTGCCCATAGCAGAAACAACAACCCCTAATTTTTCGGGATACCGAGATACGATCGACGCTACATTTCTAACAGCATCAGCATCTTTAACAGAGGCACCTCCAAATTTGAATACTTTCATTCGACGTAAATAAGTGCAAAGGTAGAATTATAAAATGTTGGGCAAAGCTAAAAAGTGCAAATCTTAACGATCGGTTATTAACTTAACTTATCCGTCAGGATGCGCATTTCTATCACTGGCGAGATCTTTTCGTATAAGATTCGATAAACGGCTTCAACAATGGGCATTTCTACCTGAAACTTTTTATTAATTTCTATGACGCTTTTTGTGGCATAATAACCTTCTGCTACCATATCCATTTCAAGTTGCGCTGTTTTCACAGAATATCCTTTTCCGATCATAAATCCGAAAGACCTGTTTCTTGAAAACTTAGAATAAGCCGTTACCAAGAGGTCTCCCAAATAAGCCGACGACATCACATCCCGGTGTATTGGGCTCACCTCATCGATGAAGTTTTCAATTTCCTGAATGGCATTGGAAAGTAAAACCGCCTGAAAATTATCTCCATATCCCAGGCCTGCACAAATTCCGGATGCAATAGAATAAACATTCTTTAGTACCGCTGAAAGCTCTGTGCCAAAAAGGTCATCTGATACATTGGTCTTAATATAACGACACGAAAGCAGTTCGGCCATGTCCTCACAAACATCTTCGTCCTGACAAGCAATGGTTAAATAGGAAAGTCTTTCCAGGGCTACTTCCTCTGCATGACATGGTCCACAAATGATCCCAATATTGTCATAAGGTGTATTGAATGTTTTATGGATGAATCTAGCTGGAATGGCATTATACTCCGGGATGATTCCTTTTACTGCGGAAAAAACCACTTTATCCTCCAACATCTTTACCGGAAAATTCTCAAAAAGATCGTGGAGAAAAGCAGATGGGGTTGCAAGTATGACCACATCAGCAGGTTCGATCATTTCTTTTAAATCCGTACTGACATTAATTTTATTGATATCAAACTCAACGGACTGCAAATAGTTCGGGTTGTGACGATACTTGATAATATGTGCCACGGCACCTTCATTTCTCATGTACCAATTCACGGAGGTTACGTTGTTGCAAAGAATCTTAACCAGAGCCGTTGCCCAGGACCCTCCACCAATAACCGCTATTTTCTTTTTCTCGCTCATTGTTGAACCAAACAAAGTTATCATTTATATCCATAGATAATATGGGTATCGTGACGGATACTGTAAATAAAAAACGGGCTCCTTTCAATGAAGCCCGTTTTAATATTAGTGTTTAATGATATCAAAGACCGAACGTCCTGAGCTGTTCATCATGTGTATAAAATATACCCCTGATGTAAAGCTTGACAAGTCAATCTCTGTCTCGTGAATTCCACTTGCTGAAGACGAAAGAAGAATTCTTCCTCTGGCATCCGTCACTTCAATTGACTGAACATCCTCAATCCACTTGACCTTAACAATCCCGGTCGTTGGATTCGGATAGATGATCACTCCGGACGCATCCAGAATTGCCAATCCAGTTTGATCAACCACATAACAAGCTGAAGTATCGGTACAACCATTATTCGTAATTGCGACAGCGTAATTTCCTACTGTATCCGCTGGCGTAAACGACTGTGATGTCGCACCTGGAATTGGCGCATAGTTATTGTCACAATCCAACCATTGATACGAAGTTGCAAACAAGTTCGCCGTCAACGTCGGTGCATTTTCAATTACTGTTACATCAACAGTGGTCACCGTAAGATTCGTGACAATTATACTGTCACATCCCCCGGCTGTTGTAAGCGTACTTGTATATACCTGCGTCGTTGTCCCAGTATTTCCATCAGGGAAGGTGTATACTTCGCCATCACAGATAGTTGCACTTTCATTCGTGTTAAAAGCCGTAACAACGGTCAGGTTTGTCGTCACAACTGAATCACAACCGGTAACGGTAGAGGTAAGTGTCGACACATGCGATTCATTCACGGTGATGTTCGTAGAAGTGAATCCATCCGGATAAGTATAATCTTCACCTTCACAAATGTCAAATGCCTCACTTGTATTTACAATTGGATCAACCGTAAGTGTTGTAGTAACAATCGAGTCACATCCATTTGTCGTCGTCAGGTTTGACACGTGTGTTTCATTTGCGGTGACATTCGTCGTAGTGAATCCATCCGGATAAGTATAATCATCACCTTCACAAACTGTTGCCGTTTCGTTTGCTGCAAATACAGGATTCACAAGAACGTCAATTTGTGTACAGGCTCCAGGTGTAACACACGCTCCTTCACCTCTCACAAAGTATGAAGTTGTCGTTGTTGGCGCTACAGTTAATGAAGTACCTGAACCTACGTTTGTTCCTCCACATGAACCGGTATACCATTGCCAGTCTATTGCGTCATTGAGATTTCCACCTGTCACAGAAAGTACAACTGAGTCGCCCTCACAAATCGTTACTGTGTTTGCATTTAATACTGGCAGCTCCGGATCATTACATGCCACCGGTGGTGTCGTACATAGTTCTAATCCCCATCCGTTAAGAACTCCGTCATCACCTTGCGTATAAGAATCAAAAATGGTCAACGTCCATGTTCCCGTTATTGATTCTCCGTTGAAGTTCGACATCGGATCCATGGATTGAAACGTTCCACTTATTGTTGGAGCTGTAGCGTTACACATATTCTCCAAATCTGTTGCCGTTAAAGCCGCTGCATCATCCCAGGTAACCAACATATCGTCGTTAGCACATCCCCATGTCGATGCAGGGATACCAGGACCATCGAATAATTGAACGACCGTTCCTTGAGGAGATGTCAACGAAGCTCCAAGGTCTCCAACCCAAGGATGGGTAATATCAAAATCTATAAGATTCACATCCGTTATTGTTCCCGAAGCCGTAACTACAATTGTCGATGTAACACTTGCTACATTCGTCACCTGTCCAACATCTGTACTTACTAATAAATTACAATTACTAGTTGTAAAAGTAAATGCCGCCGACCATGCAGATTGGCCACATCCTGTCACGGATCTAACTCGCCAGTAATAGGTTGTATTGGACAATAAAACAGTAGAAGTATAATCCGGTGTTGGCAATGCCATCGCCTGATCTACGATAGTCGCAAATCCTGGATCCGTTGCAATATCAATCTCGTAAGTAACTCCGATCTCGGGTGCAGTTGTCCAGGTAAATGCTGTTGGAACACTCACTCCTGTTGCCATATCAGCAGGTGTGATTTGCGTTACCGGTGAAGGACTTCCATCTGAAATAGTTAATGTGACATCAGTGGTCTTTGTACCAGTAGTTGAAGTACCGGAGATCGTAATTGTATAAATGCCCGGACTTGCACTTGCTGTATTGGTAATATTCAATGTACTTGTACCTACCGGTGTAACCGGGTTTACGGAAAATGATGATGTGGCTCCTGCCGGAACTCCCGAAACGCTTAGTGTTACCGGGTCTGCAAATCCACCAACCGATCCGATACTTACAACATAGTTAGCATCATTCGGTTGACAAATACTGGTGTCATTCGGGCTAACTGACTGTGAAAAGTCATAAGTTGCCATCGTAATCTCAAAATTGTTGTCAGAAATATCGAAGAATGTTCCATTCGAATTCATAACCATCACCCGAGCTGTTGTTGTTGCCACGTTGGGAACAGCAATGGTTTCAGCTCCGTCATTTGGAACACCCGTTGCCAGGGTAAAAGGATATGTCAAACCACCATCTGTCGAAAGAAATATATCAACACTCGAACAATTCACAGGTGCAACATCAGTGTTTGCGACATCCCAGGTAACCGTTTCCGATGTAAGTCCTGTCCAAATGATCCCAGTTGCTGACGGATATAAAACAACAAACGGACCCGAATTTCCATCAAAGGTCACTGTTACATCTTCGTGATCATTACATCCTGGAACGTTGAGATCCTTATCTCTAACTGTAACACGGAAGCTCATTGAACGAGAAACTGATGGAAGCACTTCCCATGTAGGAGAAATCCCTGCAGCTAAGTCAGCCAGGTTAGGGAAATAACGCGTTGAATCCAGAATAGGAGAGTTACTTCTAAAGTTTGGACCGTCAGTCGAAGTAGGCGATGGCGGTTGGGTACTAACCGCATTGTCCATTTGTTCCCAACAATAAAGTAGTGGATCTCCATCCGCGTCAATAACTGATGCCGTTAACGCAAAAGGTGTGTTGGCAGGCACCGTCACATTTCCATTTGTACCCATCACGATAGGCGCATTATTGGCCAACGCGGTAATTACTTCACAGGTATGGCCTGCACTTAGTATTTCATTTCCGATCTCTTCCAGACTAATACCGTGAAAATGATCATCTGAATTGCTTTGAACATTTGGTGCACAAATACCGGCATAACCCATAATTGTACTTGCACTACCAGGTTCCATTGCTGTCGGATTATTTCTGTTACAGTTATTATTCTGTGTGTGATTCGCGCCAAATTGGTGTCCCATTTCATGCGCAACATAATCGATATCGAATGGATCACCGATAGGTGCCCCAGATCCCGTTACTCCTCTTGCCTTGTTGGCATTATTACATACCACACCTAAGCCGGCAAGTCCACCACTATTCGTTCCGAATACATGGCCAATATCGTAGTTTCCATTTCCAATGGTTGCGTCAATATTTGTCTGGTTTTGATTGATCATCGTACCCGGGTTTCCATTAGCATAAGGATCCGATGCAGCATTGGTGTATATAATCAGGTCATTATTCGGAATGATAACCATTGTAATAGCCATATCTCTCTCAAAAACTCCATTTACCCGGTTCATGGTGGTAGCCTGAGCAGATTGTGCCTGAGCGACTGTTCCACCGTGGAACGTAGTGTATTCTCCTGTTGCAGCTAGCGCCAAACGATAAGTTCTCAATTCACAAGTTCCGAATGCTTTAACTTCTCCGGAAACTGGTTCTGTTTTGTTTACCATCTTTTGAAGGTCCGCATTAAAACTGCAATCCATGACCTTATCCGTTGTGAAATCCTTTTTACTATACACGATATAGTAATCTGTATTGCCATCAACCAGCGGGTCAATATATATAGTGCTCTCGCCGGGAACCATGATCATCGCATGAAGACCCTTGCCGGTAATATCCCATTTAACAGATGCTAAGTTTTCTACCCCAACTGCATCATATGTTTTGATTGAAGGATATTTCGCCGCTAATTTAGGATGAAGCGTACTGTTAGCTACAGTCCTGTAGGTATGAATCTCTCCGTTCGGATGAGGTAATTTGACATTAGCAACGAATCCTTTGAGCAGGTCCTCCCTGTTAGCAATTCCAACAAGTTGACTCTTCAAGCTTTGAATGTCTAATTGATAGACTTTGAAATTATTTGCCCGAATTTGTGCAGACCCAATAAGTGGGACGTTGGAAGAGGGTATTTCGGTGATTGAATAACGTACGTCTTTTTCTGTTTGAGAAAAAGCCATAGTAACCGTCAAGACAAAGGCTACTAAAATAAATGACTTTAAGCGTTTCATAGTTTTAAAAAATAGTTTAGACAGTAAATATAAAACATTCTCAATACCTATAAAAATCAAAGCTTTACCGGTAGATCATGTTTATAGTTGACTTATGTCATGTTTATAACTGGATACGATCATTTTTCTGCAGGCATAAGATTCTGACCTTTGAAGTGAACCTTAAAATTTATTATTATGTCAAGTACATTAGAATCATCAGATAGAATATTAGGAAAGAATATAGAGTTTCACAGATTCGGACTAATTTGTGCTGTTCTCTTAGTTGTTGGATGCCTAGGTGGTTTAGCCGTAGGTTTAGGAGCTGTTCAACATGTTGGCGCTCTTACACTTGTTGTTATTCCAACCATGGCAACATTAAGTCTATTACTGGCTGTAGCCCCTATGAAATACATCTTTACAGCAGGTACGGTCAGTGTAGTTGTGGACATCTTGTTAATCGCTTACTATTTAATAGCTTAACAGGAGTGTTTATAAGGTTCGATTAAATCCCCTGCGTTATTACGACAGGGGATTTTCTATTTTACATCCCTTGGTAGTTCGATAATAAATGTAGTCCCTACATTAACCTCTGATTCGAAATCAATTGTCCCCCGATGATTTTCAATAATCTGTTTCACCATAGCGAGACCTAACCCTGTCCCTGTACTTTTTGTAGTGAAATAAGGAACAAATATTTTAGATTGTTTTCCCGGCTCTATCCCTATACCGTTATCATTGATTCGAACTTCAACTTTGTTTTCCTTAGTAAGTAAACTGATAGAAACATTTCCTTCACGATCTGCCGGAATAGACTGGATCGCATTTTTAACCAGGTTATTAAACACTCGCATCATCTGGTCCTTATCTGCGCGGATAAATACTTCCGGTTCATTTGATTCAAACGTCACTCTGCTATTGCCCGTCTCATTGAACACTTCGGCAACATTATTTACAAGTGAAACCAAATCAACACGTTCCTCCGTAGGTGAAGGCATTTTCGCGAAATTTGAAAATTCATTGGCGATCTTTGTCAGTGAATCAATCTGTTCGATGATTGAGTTCGCTACTTTATCCAGTTTCGATTTACTGTTTGGATCCGTTGGGTCATATGTTCTCAATAGCTGCTGGACACTTAGCCTCATCGGTGTTAATGGATTCTTGATCTCGTGTGCTACTTGTTTTGCCATCTCTCTCCAGGCAGTTTCTCTTTCACTCTTCGCCAACTGTTCTGCCGTAAACTCTAATTCATCAAGTTTCATGTTATATTCCTGAACCAAAGCACCGATCTCGTCATCCTTTGCATAGGATATTCGTTCATTTCGTTTGGCAAATTTGACTTGTGCAAAGCTCTCCTGTAAGATCCGCAATGGTGCAGTTAGCCAATTCGAAATAAATACAGCGAGGATCAATGAAATGGCTAATAGTAGGATAAATACATTGATGATAGCTACCAGGAATTTTTGAATCTGACTTTCAAATTCATTCTGCTGACCAAAATGTTGAAGATTTATATAAGCTAAATGCTTATCCGCGGCATTATAGAATGGTTGATATGCGGAGGTATACGCCAACTCCCCTATTTTTTCCTGCTGTACAAATCCGCTTCGTTTTCCATATTTTAGATTTGATAATGCCATTGGATTCATCTGTTCGGATAGGAGGCCTACATTAAAGACTTTTGGACGGGAAGTAGCCAATAAGTAGCCGTCCGCATCATAAAGGTTGATGTCCGTAAAGAACACGCGTGCGAATTTCTGCAATATATACTGCATATAATCTCCATTCTTATCAATGCTCAGTGTTTCAAAATTCCCAAGCTTTGCCTTTACCTCTGTTTCAACCGACTTAAGTTTTTCACGAATTACATCGCTCGTAAACTCGTTGTATTGATTTCTCACGAATACTCCGCTGCCCCAACCAAATGTTAAAAGCGAAAGAAATACCAGTGTAAATAACATCAGTTGGATTTTCATTGCCAACGTCAATGTTCTGCGAGATGAATTCTGTTGGTTCGAACGGAACATTAGCGGAAGTAATAACATGCCGAAAAAACAGAACAAATATGAGAACCTGGTCAGTTGATCGATCCAGGTTGAGATCTTGGTAGAAAGAATCACGACATCCAGATCTGATTTTCTGAGGATATAGTGATTATAACCGCCAAAATCAAAGAACATCTCATCCTTTATTTTTCCCGGCAACATGATCTTATAAGAGGATGGATAATTAAAATTACCATAGCGCGTTACCAGATGGTCTTCATGAAACTTGGCAATTGAGTATTCTTCCAGAGATTCGAGCACATTGGCTTTTGATGATATTAATAAGCGCGGGAATCCAATCTCCTCAGGGATCTTCTTGGATTTAAGAGCACAAAGTAAAACACCTGATGTTGAATCTTTTCCTCTGATCTCCTGTTTGATAATATAACTATACTGATCACGGTGGTTATCCACAAAGTAGATATTCGAATCGATTTCAGAACGCACTCCAGATTCACGAATTAAGTTCTGAAATCTTAGATAGAGGTCCTGATTTTCCGCCCTTTTATCAATCAGTGGTAGGTGATTTTCGTCAAACAGATTAAACTGCATTTCATACCGTTCCCAAAAACCATTGAAAAAGCGTCTTTCCATGTTCTCTTCAAAATCAGAAACACTAATTTCAATGGGAGAAGCGATGAACTTTTTCAGAAATTTATCTTTTTGAATTTTTCGAGCCAATAAGGCATATTCTACTTCCGTAACAATACTTTTTTCAGTTACGAGCTGGGCTGCAAATACTTCACGTTCACTCTTTTCTTTGCGGTGATTAAACTCTCCCAGACTCATACTCATCGTACCGGCAAAGAATATCAGCAACATAATTCCTGTTGCCAATGGTTTTTTATTGGAATCCCTGTACGATATGTATATTCCCGTGCCATAGAGTACAAAAGGGAAAGAGGCAACAGACAACAATTCGTACCCAAAATAAATTTCATAAATGAAATAAGCGCAACTTAAAAAGAATGCTCCCACGGCCAAATGAGAAGCCTGTATGCCAGCTTTTCTAAGGGCTATCAGTATCTTAACAATGAACTGGAAAAGGAGGTAAAAAAAGATCCCCAGGCTGACTATACCATAGATTGAAAGAATCTCCAGACTGAAGATTTCACCTATTTCAAAGCTAATCGATGAATTGTCAACCAGTCCGTTCAGCAAATAGATCATCAACCAATACGGTAAGATTGTCAATGCCAGCAAGGTCAGTCCAAACCATCTAACTGTATTCCGGGGACGCTTCCTTTCGAACCATTGGCCGATTTCATGCATCAGATACAATAAAACTGCGATGTTGAGTAAATAGTCAAAAAATGTTGGGAAAAGAACATCTGAGGCATATACACTTGGGTCAAATCCGGCTGTGTTCTCCATAAATCTGAACCAATCAAAATACAATGCCATAAAGCGCAAGCCCAGGACTCCTATTGGTATTAGCCATTTCAACCGCCAACGCATAGCCTTCTTGATCTTGACTAAAATCAATAACCAAAGGATAATTGAAACTATCAACAAGGTCATTGTCAGCATGGATTTCAGATAACCTATTTCCTGCTCTTCAGACGGTACTATGGAGAACAGATAGTTCCCTTCGGAGTCAGTCACCTGATGACCTTGTTCTTCCGCAACCGCAATTACTGCATCAAATGGAATGTACAATTCATTAACAAAATCATTAACGAGGTCTTTATTCTCATAAGTGTAATCTCGTTTGATCAAAAACGAAGCGCAAACCGTTAGTCCATCTTTCTTTTCGCTAAGGGAGTAATACCATCCATTTTGCAGATGTACAACTCCATTTGAAGGGAAGTGAATGTCTGCATAACGTATGATTGGAAGTAGATTTGAATTCCAGTATTTGAGTGAATCATTCTGATATATATGAATGAAAATATTGTCAAACTGTTCAAGGTCATGCCATTGTTCATCGATACCATTTTGCTCAACATCAACGATCGTTTCTGAAAGTGTCTTTTGAAGGTTTTTCTCTAATTCAGTAAAGCGCTGATTTAATCGTTCAACGAAGTATGCATAGTTGACAGAAACCGTTCTGTAATAGGAAAATGCGAACAAAAGACTTACAACAACGGCTGCTGTAAGCAAATAATATTTTTTCAGTGACTTCAACCTTCCTGTTTTGTTACGTGCATCCTCCTGGAGATTTGATCAATCAACACTTCAAAATCTTCGTCTGCTCTGGAGTCGTTTCTATAGATGAAATCCGCATCTTTCTTGTAAGGTAATAAATAATTCTCGTAGCAAGGCATTACATGATTTTCCCATTGATAGAGTATCCCCTCCCTCGTGTAGCCGCGAGATTCCTGATCACGATATAGCCTTCGATCTAATTGAATAGCATGATCTACTTCAATGAATATGCTATAATCTAACAACTCTTTTACACCCTTGTAATGAAAAAGAAACAAACCCTCTATGATGATCAATTCCGATGGCTCGATTGTTATGAGTACATTTTTACCTGGAGGTGAATTAAAATGATATTCCTTAACCTGAATAGCTTCACCGGAAGCTAACTTTCTGAGATCTTCCGTTAGTTTATTTTCATCCAGAGCGGTAGGCAGATCAAAATTGTAGTACCCTTTGTCGTCGAGCATTTGTTTTTCAATGGGATGATAATAGTTATCCATTGAGAAAATGCTCGGTTCCTTATCCATGAAGGTTGCTGACAATCGTTTCAGTAAAGTCGTTTTTCCTGATCCACTTCCCCCACAGATACCAATAATCATTGTTTGATCCATTGAACCTTACTTCTTCTCTAGAGTAAATTTAACGTCTCCCTCTTTGCCCAATTGCTCCGTGTCAAAGGTCAATACGCGATCAGGAAGCTCAACACAGAATTCTTTTCTTTCTTTTCGGTTGAATACCGAGCTGGGATTATAGATCGTTCTCTCGGTGAATGTGTTATGGGCTACCTCAACTTTAGGATCAAAGGTGATCATGCTGGCCTTATCATATCCGTTATGATCCAGGTGATACCCGATTCCTTCATTCATTGGATAAATCCCTAAGCTTAAGGTCTTTTTCTCGATGAAGTAATTGAGCTTCATGCTGTTCAATTCTTTCCATTCATTGTTTTCAAGTTCATACAGCGTTAGCTCGGCACCCGATTCCTTTTTCTGTCCACCAACCATATAATACTTTCCATTAATGAATGAAAGTAATCCCTTGTCCATCGTAGTGGAACCTTTAAGATAGTATTTGCCCGTTGTTCCGAATCCAATGTTTTCGACCGGAATCAAGCCTTTCGGAGCATTGATAAACAGTGATGGACCTGCTACTCCTTTAGAAGAGTATTCTTTTACTGTCCATCCAATTTGCTTATCCATTTTATCTCTCGCAGCAAACACGATTTTGTCATCTGTAAACCCTACATAATCCCACTGTCCTATATCATCATCTTTCTTCAGATTAGCTTCTGGAGTTGAACCCAGAATAGCAGCATAGCATTTAAAGTTGTGATGCGTAATAAATGTCGCTATCTCAACAATCGCTTTCTCCTTTTTATCCTGGTATCGAAAATGATGAACCAGCGCTTTATCAGTTACAACAATGTTGATCAGTTCAAGATCATTGTAATCAATTCCCCCAAGACTCTTAATGGCATTTCCGATGAAGACATTCGTTGACTTAACATTTCCAGCTGAATTAAGCTGATTAAAATAGATCTTGCCATTTTCCGGTTCAAGATTGTCGAGAAAATAAACGTAACGCGCATTTTCGCTTGAAATAAAGTAAAACTCTTCGCTCTTAGGATTGAATTTCTGATCCCAAATACTTGTTGTTTGATCTCCAACCAAAGTCAGGTTTACTTGTTTCGTGTTTCCACTCGGATCCTTACTCATTAAAATGGCTCCCATGCCTTTCCATTCGATAATATTGTAATAAGGATATTTGCTCGCGGCAATTTCAAATTCTTGCGCAACTCCCGTAAAACTTAGGACTACAAGAAGACAACTGATAAGGATTTTCATGATTATTTCGTATTTTGTTCGACTTTCAGAACTATACAATATTCATGCTAAAATAACTAAAGAAAAATTATCATCATGAAAGCATATTTATCTACTAAATTGAAACCATTCATTCACGTATTAGCTCTACCAACTTTACTTATACTCTTTTCGTTTACTTTAGGTAAGGGAAAGGATGGCTTGAAGCTAGGCAAAAAAATGCCTATGGCGGATGTTGAAATGACCGGTACAGACGACAAGCAGCATTCCTTAGAGTCATTACGACAGAAGAATGGTCTCATTGTAGTTTTTTCCTGTAATACTTGCCCATTTGTTGTTGGAAATGACAATTTTGAAGGATGGGAAAAACAATACAATGCGTTACATGAATACGCGGGGGCGAATGAAATTGGTTTTGTACTCTTGAATTCAAATGAAGCGAAAAGAGATGGAGATGATTCACTCGAAAAGATGAAAGGTCACGCAGAAAATATGAACTACCAAATGCCATACTTGGTGGACAAGGACTCTAAGCTGGCAGATGCATTTGGTGCTAAAACAACACCACATGTGTATGTTTTTGATGCGGAGAGCAAACTGATTTATAAAGGATCCATTGATAATACTTACGACAGTAAACGAGAGGAAGACCGATCATATCTTCGTGAGGTAATTAATCATGTGGCAACTAATTCACCTTTAAACGATGCCTCAACACCACCAAGAGGATGTTCAATTAAAAGGGTAAAATAGAAGATATATGAATGCATACTTACTAACCATATTCGCGTTGATCGGTATTTCACAGCTAAGTGCTCAAACTACTGATCTTGGCAAGCCTAAAAGCTACGCTAAAAGCACCCCTGAATTAACGAAAGACCACTTTATTGCGATGCCCGGTTTTGATCTGGATATTATCCAGAATGAGGATGCTATAAACGATCAGCAGAAAAATCGCCCATGGCGTTTTGGTTATAAGTATGAAACGAACTTCAACCTTCAAAACAGTGGAGAGTGGATCGACATTGAACAAGGAAGACTTTGGCGAATTGGAATCATTTGCCCGGATGCAATTACTATTAATGTACTCATTAAAGATTATTATTTACCCGAAGGTGCAAGCTTATATTTATTTGATGAATCGCGAAGTAATTATGTCGGGGCTTATACCTCAAGAAACAATAGAGCTGACAGTCTGCTCGGAACAGAAATGATTGTAGGTGAGAAACTTGTCCTCGAGTATTTCGAACCAACAGAAAGGGCCGGCGAAGGATCGTTCACGGTTGAAAACGTTATTCACGGATACCGTTCGGTACAAAAATCACTTACGGTGCAATCAGAAACCCTTAAGACATTGAATGCCTCTGGAGATTGTAACATAGACGTTCACTGTCCATTGGGCACAGGCTGGGAAGATCAAATAAGATCAGTAGCAATGATTGTTGTAAGCGGTAATGCTGTTTGTTCGGGAGCTCTTATCAACAATACCTGCAATGACGGAACCCCTTATTTTCTGACAGCTAATCATTGTCTTAGTGGAAATGTTGGTTCATGGGCCTTTCGCTTTAACTGGGCGAGCCCTCCGGGAACAGAATCCTGTGCGACGACATCCCCGAGTACAGACCCCGGACCACCATATGATGAAACCGCAAATGGCGCAACAGTTCTTGCCAATGATGGTCAATCGGATTTTGCCTTATTGCAAATCGACAACATGACGGTAACCGATGCCCAAACCTGGAATTTATTTTATGCCGGTTGGAACAATGATGACACGAATGGTAGTATAACACAGGCTACCGGAATTCATCACCCAAGCGGAGATGTTATGAAAATATGTCGCGAAGATGACTCACCTTATCACAGTACATCGGGTTCTGCAGAGGTTTGGTGGATCGATGCCTGGGATCAGGGTGTTACTGAGCCTGGATCTTCAGGATCTCCTCTATTCGATCAAAATGGACGAATCATCGGTCAATTATACGGAGGATTAGCGGCCTGTGCCGGGACTGTGAATAATGGAGATTACGACTACTACGGTCGATTCGGTATTTCATGGAATCTTGGTGTAAGTGATTACCTGGCAAGCGGATGCGGAGGACCTGTACCGACAAATGACGGTTGGGATCCAAGTGGACCGGGATTGCCTGACGATGCGGGTATACAATCTATTCTTTCACCTAACGGGCTTTATTGCGAGGACTCTATTTATCCGTCGATCCGATTAAGAAATCTGGGGTCAAATGATCTGACCTCGGTTATGATTTATTACAATTTGGACGGGGGAGCCAACCTAAGCTACAGCTGGACAGGATTATTACAACCAAATAATACGGAAGTCATTGATCTTCCGGGAATGGTAGCATCCGCCGGGTCACATGTTTTCAATACCTTTACGAGTGATCCAAATGGTGTAACAGATACAGACCCGAATAATGATGCTGCCTATAGTGATTTCGAAATTCAAACCGGTGGAATCTTAACATATGTTACAATTACTACTGACTGTTATGGTCACGAAACATACTGGGAAATCGAAGATGGAAGTGCAACAGTAGTTGCTTCCGGAGGAAACCCGATAGGAATTCCTCCAGGAGGATTGCAGGTTGCAAGTGGAGGTGATCCAGGTGCTTACCCGGATGAAGCAACAATTGAAGAGAAGTTATGTCTCGCTGTTGGCTGCTATGACTTTACCATTTACGATGACTGGGGAGATGGAGTTGAGGGATCGTGGTTCTGTCAGGATGGGGGTTATGAAATAACCAATACTTCAGGTACAATCCTCGCGAGCATCCAGAACGTTGCATTTGGTAATTCGGAAATGAGCAATTTCTGTGTGGTAGACAATGCCTCCTTAAATGAGTTGGATGGTGCGAGCGTTTCACTTTATCCAAATCCAACGGATGATTTTGTAACAATCAAACTTGAAGGACGAACAGATGGGTATTCTTATCAGGTGTCAGATCTTGCAGGTAGAATACTGCAAACTAATAATATCGTTAACGGTTCAGCGTTAGTGGATCTCTCATCCTATTCGGATGGAATTTATCTAATCAATATTAGGGGAGGATCCGGTCAATTCACCAGCCACATAATAAAGCAGTAGTTTATCAATATTTGACAAAGACATTTTTCGGTTCGGTAAAGAAGCGCAATGCTTCCCAACCACCCTCTCTACCGACACCGGATGCCTTTGCTCCACCAAATGGTGTGCGCAGGTCGCGTACCAACCAAGCGTTGATCCAAACTATACCGGCATGAAGTTTATCCGCCATGCGATGAGCTCTCTTTAGATCAGAAGTCCACAAGGTTGCACTCAGACCATACTTTGTAGAGTTAGCCATCATAAGCACCTCTTCTTCATTGTCAAAAGGTGTAATCGTCACAACAGGTCCAAAAATCTCTTCCTGATTCGTGCGACAATCATAACTCAAGCCTTCAATAACAGTTGGGCGTAGATAATATCCGTTATTATACGGTGCTTCCAATTGGACCGCTTCTCCTCCACTCAGAATAGTGCCACCTTCATCTTTAGCAAGCTCGATATATGAAAGCACCTTATCCATATGAGGTTTTGAGACGACCGCACCAAGTTTGGCCTTCGGATCATTTGGATAAGACACTATGGTAGCATCCACCTTCTCGACGAATGCCTTTTTAAATTTTTCATAAATCGATCTCTCTACAAATATCCGTGAACCACACAAGCAAATCTGCCCCTGATTGGCAAATGATGAACGCATGGTCGTGCTCAACATCTCATCAAAGTCACAGTCTGCAAAAATGATATTCGGGTTCTTTCCTCCTAGTTCCAGCGACAGTTTCTTAAACATGGGAGCGGCGGTTCTTGCTATATACTCACCGGTATTAGTGCCTCCCGTAAAAGAAATCGCTTTAATTCTTGGGTGTTTTACAATCGCATCTCCAGCAGTTCCTCCTTCACCATGAATTATGTTGAGAACGCCATCAGGCATTCCGGCATCTTTAACAATCTGACCTAATAAATAGGCTGTGTAAGGGGTTACTTCAGAAGGCTTCGCTACCACACAATTTCCAGCTGCAAGTGCTGGTGCTATTTTCCATGAAAATAGATAAAGTGGCAGGTTCCAGGGAGAAATACAACCAACAATCCCAATGGGCTTTCTCAAGGTATAATTGATTCCAACACCAACCATTTGATGCGATTCTGATGCAAAGTGTTCAATAGCCGTAGCGAAAAAATGAAAGTTAGAAACCGCTCTTGGAATATCAACATTCATGGCAAGCTTTAATGGTTTTCCATTATCGCGAGATTCCGCCTGTGCGAATTCATCCAAACGTGCTTCAATACCGCTTGCAATTTTGAGCATGATTTCGCTTCGCTCGTTATTACTCATTGCCGACCAAATAGGAAATGCTTTTTCCGCAGCCTGAACTGCTAATTTTACATCGTCCTCATCGGAATTTGGAATCTGAGCATATACCTCTCCGGTGGCAGGCTCATAATTGTCCATATACGCCCCGTTCACCGGATCCTGATAAACCCCATTTATGAAGTTCTGAAGTTTTTCCATTCTTCTGATTTGTGTGGTTAAAATTACCGAATTATATGTATTGCTCTTAGAATGCGTTCGATTTGTTTGTGCAAAGAAGCGATCACAATCGTGCCTATAATCACACCTATCGCATTTGCTCCCATATCATAAAGCGATAGCGTCCGGCCCGGCACGAAATGTTGACCTAGCTCCAATAGCGCACCGTATATAACAAGTGCTAAACCTGACTGCCAAAAAAGTTTTCCCATTCGATAAAAGATCATCCCGGTATTCAGGGATAAAGTTGTATACGCAATGATATGTCCTAACTTATCATTACCAACATCAATCGTATACTTAGGTGTTAGACTCAGGTAAGCAACCACGAACAGTAACAGTATGAGTATCACTCTCAAAATCATACTAAATACTTAACTAGTTCTTCCGAAAAACGAACCATGTTTTTGATCTCGCTGGTTTCTGCTTTCTTCACCGATTTGAAAATAAGCAAGGCACGGCCATTGCATTCAATGTGATAAATTTCTTCTGTTTCGAGAAAAGATATCAAATCATCGGTGAAAAGTCGTTTTATTCCTTCCTCATCATTTCCTGTCAATTTGGTGTTTTTAGAAAAGTCCGGGTGATCAACGAAATCTATGTCTTTATGCCCTGTCATGGCCAATACGCGATCAAATAATTTATCGAAAATCCCTTCTTTTTCCATAACAAAATCAGGGATTTCCTTTGGCAGGTGAATCAATTGTACCGTTGTTTTATAAACCTCTTTTGACAACATAGCTCCTTCGTCGAAAATAACATCGCTGATCTCCCAATCAACGTTTGACTCTGGGAACTCGCCTGCTATCACATTGAACTTGCGTTCCAGTGGCCTGGACTCAAAGAAATTAAAATCATATAGCTCACTGGTCTCTACCTGTTCCTCTCGCGTATATATCCAGCCATGATCAACCGCTATTCGCTTAAGTCGTTGCTCACGCGGAGTAGGTTTCGCATATTTGGGAACAATATGGCTTTTGAGCGCTAGTTTATGGTTGGAAGATGCAACGTGTTCATCCAGACCCACTACCTGAACTTTACCACCCGTTAAACGGTGAGCTCTTCTGAAAGACAGTATTTTCTCTTGAAAGGTTAAATCAATTAACCTGGTTCTTGAGAGGTCAATTTTTAAATTTGCTCCAGGAGGTATCTCTTCCAATAAGCGTATGAGCCTGAGCATAGTTAAAAAATTGGCTATTCCTTTCACCCTCAACGTAAAACTTCCATTCGCATTTTTCTTGATGCTGGTACCTGATTTAAATATCATTTGAATAAAATCAGCAATCGTTACTCTTGAGATCAACAGATGTGCTATCAACATGACAATCATACCACCAATTAAACCAGAAAGCGGATCTCGATACAAGGTTATTATTATGGTCGAAAGGACGAAGATCACCTGTTCCAGGCCTGTTTCGTATATCTCCTTAAACACTCTTGGGGAAGCCAACTTTATTCCTGTTACAACCAGCACTGCAGCCAGCGCAGCTTTTGGAAACAACTGAATGACTGGTAGTAATAACAAAACAAACAGTGCAATAAAAATTCCATGATAGAAATTTGACCATTTCGTTTTTGCGAGATTATGAACGTTGACCGTGCTTCGCACAATTACTGCCAAAACAGGTAGCCCACCAACTGCACCCGAAACCATACTTCCTACTCCAACACCGATCAAATCTTTGTTCACATCACTCTTTCTTCTGTATGGGTCCAGTTTGTCAATAGATTTGACTCCTGCCAAAGTAATAACAGTCGAGATCAAGTGAATGGATATTACTACTAACCAGAATGTCAATGTGTGAATCTTAGAAAAATCCGGAAACACAAAGCTCTCCATCCAATCGTCCGGGATTTTGATCAAGTAATTTTCCGGTGATTTAAACGGTTCACCGAAAATAACGAATTCATGAGTTTCCAAATATTGATAACCTAATACGATTGGAACAGCAATCGCGAGTACCCAAACCGGTGCAGGAATAAAATGGAAAACCTTATAACTAATTCTTGAGTGCCATATCATTAAGACAAGTCCAATTCCACTTATCAAAAAGATAAAAGGGTCCATCTCCGGAATTTTATAGAAAATGTCTTGAATAATTCCAATCGTGTTCTCTGCATCGGATTCAGTCCCCATCGCGACGTGCGCTTGTTTAGCGAAAATAATGATTCCGATAGAAGCCAGTATTCCGTGGATTACCGTACTTGGAAAAATTTCAGCTATCCTGCCAAATCGAAATACACCGGTCAATACCTGAAGTGCGCCCGCAACAATTGTTGCAGCAAGAAAATACTGAAAAGCTTGAGCCGTCCCACTGCCATCATCCAAAGCAGCAATACCGGCAAATATTACTCCAATCATACCGGCAGCAGGTCCATTAATGGTTAATTGGCTACTTCTGAAAAGAGTAACTACAAACCCTCCGACCGCCGCGGTTACCAAGCCGGAAATAGGTGGAACTCCTGCAGCAACGGCAATTGCCAGCGACAATGGAAGTGCTACCAATGAAACACTGATGGCAGCAATCAGGTCATTACGCCAATGCTCAGTCAGACCCTTCCAACCCGTGAATGGTATGTCTTGTTTTGATTTATTCAATTGCTTTTAATATCCTAATTTTTTTCCTTTTTCAATTGCGGGAATTCCATCCTCCATCCATTCGGGCATCTCCTTATCCATTAGATAATGATCGAAAAATTGTCGCATTCGAATACTTAGATCCACTTTGTTAGCATATCGGGAAATGTTATGCTCGTCATCATTATAATTTAACATCCAAACCCTTTTATTCAAGCGTTTCATGGCTGTAAACATTTCAATTCCCTGATACCAGGGTACCGCTCCATCGCCGTCATTGTGCATGATCAAAAGAGGAGTTGTAATGTTCGGTATGTGAAAGAGTGGAGAATTCTCAAAATACAATTCCGGCTTTTCCCAAATGGTATAACCGATGCGCGATTGTGTTCGTTCGTATTGAAATTGTCTGTTATATCCACTTCCCCAACGTATCCCGCCATAAGCAGAAAACATATTGGATACCGGTGCCCCAGCCATAGCGGCGCTATACCTGGAAGTCATAGTAATCATCTGAGCTGTTTGATAGCCCCCCCAGGATTGTCCCTGTAATCCCATTCGAGTCGAATCGATCCTTGGGTAATTCTTTAAGATATAATCCGTACCACTCATAATGCAATCATAGGCGGATTTGGCAGGGTGTCCGGGCGTATACCTGATATCCGGAACGAACACATAATACCCCGCTGATAAATATTCTGCTACCGAATAGATTAAAGCTGCTCGGGTCGGTCGAGGTGTATAGTACTGATGCAATTTGTCCGAATACAATTCGTAATAGTACACAATCATTGGTGATTTTCTTGTGGGGTCGACATTCTCCGGTTTATAAAGTAATCCCTCTAATTCAATCCCTTCATAACTCTTCCAACTCACATGCTCAACGTATCCCCAATAGTACTTGCTTTGCTGCGGGTTTGTTACAGATACACGATCTAATAATTCCAAATCACCGTTAAATGTGTAAATCTCAGGATACTCCGTAAAAGTCATTTTTCGAAGCATATACTGTTTCTTATTCTTCGACCTTTTTAAGTCGAAAACATCGGCATCGAAGTAACCCATTTCCATCATATCCCAATGATCTCCGTGCGATTCATACTTGTATAAATGAGTTCCTTTTGTGTTCTCGTCGAATCCTTTAAAAAAGGTATTGTTAAAGTCCACATAAGTGCTATCGTCAGACCACTGCAAAGCAGAAATACGAATGTTTTGTTCCTTTCCCATTTGACCGGAAATAGATCTCAATTCATTGTTCGGTATATCGTATTCCCAAACATCGAATTCAGACTGCAGGTAAACACTTGTTTCATCTTCAGCCCAGCCAATAATATCATACGGTCCGGCAAGTCGGGGTTGGCCGTTTATATCAACCTCCCATTCCACCGTTTCATGTGCGCAAGTCATACAACTGAGGGTGTCAGTCGATAAATTCATCAAACGATGATGACCTTCTTCAAAATAAGATAAATACTGTCCTTTTGGAGAGAGCTTCACATTAAATACCTGAGCCTCTAACAGTAGTTCACTTTCGCCAGATTTCAAATTAATCCTGTAATAATCTGCCTTTCTGGGAACTTCCCAATTATACGTATGCATATAGGGTTGTGAGCTTCTAGCCAGCATATAATCGCCCATTTGATCTTCATCTAGATTGATATCAAGCGTGTCTCCGGCAATAAAAAACACTTTGTTTTGCAGAAAGTCATATACGTATATATCTGCTGCTTTTATATCATCCTTTAGCTCTAACAATTGCTGTGGCTGAAGTCTTTTGTCCTGATAGTGCCATACATCCACCTTCACTTTTTCATCTTCAGTCAGTGTGTCTTTTGGCTCTTTTTTACTCAGATCATCAACTCCAAAAAACAGCCTGTTTCCATCCCTCGTAAACATTAGATCTTCATAATAGGAAATATCTTTACCTTCAGGAGTAACTGAATTCCGCGGATCAAGATTAAGTATGTTTTCAAGGTCTTCAACTTTGATTAATTGTAAGCCAAAAGACTTATGCTTGGTGCTATCTGTTGAATAAACAAATCCCAACTTGCTGTTCTGATGATCAAAACTCAGTTTACTTATGCTGGTATATGTCTTCGGGTAGGTGACCTTTTTGTTGGATTCAGTATCCAACATGTGAAGTGTAATTGAATCGCACTTAACCTTTTTATGCGTGGTGAACGCAACATAACGACCATTATCTGAAATGGCATACCTTTTTACATCCCGATAGTTCTGCAATTCACTTTGATCAGGATGAAACACGCTCATTTGTACACCGGTCGATTTATAAGAATCGTTACGGTCATACTTTCTTTTACATAATTTCCTTTTCTTAACCGGACGCTTCATATTCTTATTATGAGCGATCACCATCCAATCTGATTCATCGCTGAGCTCATAATATTTAATGTCTGGTATTTTGATCAAACTATCCTGGTCCAATAATAAAATTCCCAATGAATCTTTTGGCCATTTCTTTTTGTCCAGCTTTTTTAATTCACATTGCCTCAGGGTGTCGATTCCCGGTTTAATCTTGAATACCAGAAATCGGCTGTTTTCGGAAAAGCTCGCTACGTAGCCTCTACTTATCGAGTCAGTGTGGCCGGTCGAAACATTATAAATGTAAAGGTAACCATCTCCTTTTTGAGGATTGATCTCATACGAAATGTAAGCACCGTCATTTGAAATTTTCGCATATGAAAGAGTCTTCCAGTAATCGTATGTCGATGCATCGATAACTGTCTTTTGTCCAAAGGCATGTGTGAATGCAATAAGTGAACAATAGAAAAGCAGCTTTCTCATGGTATAAGTTTCGATTTGAGTAAAAATACCGATTATTCGCTAATCCGTTCAGACGATGAAAAAAGCAGATGAAATATGGTCGGCCATTAACCACCCCTGACCGGTTAATTTGATACAATTCCCGGATACTTCAACCCATCCCCTTTTTTCTGCTTCTTGTATCTGTTCGGATACTGAAGCAGGAATCTCCATAATACCCTGTAATTCAACCAGGTCCACACCGCGAACGGTTCTCAATCCCGTAAGAATCAATTCGTTGAATTTATCTGTCTGGCTGAGCGTTTCCTCCTCGAAATAGTCTCCGGTCGACAAGAGCTTCATGTATTTCTGATTGTTGGCTACATTCCATCGACGCTTTACTCCATCAAAAGAATGAGCAGAAGGTCCAATACCTAAATATTTCTCTCCCTGCCAATAGGAACTATTGTGCTGTGAAGCAAAGCCGGGTTTTGCAAAATTCGATATTTCGTAATGCTCGAATCCGACTGCTTCAAACATGTCTTTCATCAATCGGAACTGCATGCTTTGAACATCGTCATCAGGAATGACAAGTTTCCCGATTTCAACCCATTTCTTCAACGCAGTTCTTTCTTCAACCGTAAGGCAATAGCACGATAGGTGCTGAACATCCAATTCAATCGCCTGCTGCAGCTGATCCTTCCAATCTTCCAGACTCTGTTCCGGCAGACCGTATATCAAATCGATCGATACGTTCTTAAACCCTGCGTCTTTTGCCAATTGAATTGATTGGATAGATTCTTCGTTCGTATGCGCACGGTTCATCCAGTCGAGATCCTTTTCGCGGAAAGATTGCGTGCCAATACTTAATCGATTGACTCCTAATTTCAGCCAACTTTCGAGTTGTTCGGGATTAATATCATCTGGATTGGTTTCCATCGTAAACTCACAGTTGTTCGCTAGCTTAAAATTGTTTTTAACAGCGTTTGTAATCTCCGATAAATGATCGATATCCAACAAGCTAGGCGTTCCTCCACCGAAATAAAGGGTTGTTACTTCATCTTCTGATAAGTAATCCTTTCGCTGAACCACTTCACTTGCCAAACAGCTGATCATCTCGTCCTTGTATTTTTCATAGGTCGTTGAAAAATGAAAATCACAATAACTGCAGCGTTGTTTACAGAATGGTATATGAATGTATATTCCTGCCATTGTCCAAAATTAAGAATCGAGTAGAAGTATTTTCCATTCATTTTTGAAAAGGGAATCTTTTTTTTATAACTTTCTCACGGAATGAATCAGTTCGAAAAACATAAAGAGTTATTAAATCAGGAGCTAGACAAGTTTACTGTTATGCTGAGTGAGATCCTGCCAAGGTATCTTGACCTGATGAAAAAATCGAACATCACAAAGGAGGAAACAAAGGAACTCGGAGACATCGAACACTTTCTTATCGAGATCAACGCGAAGATCGCCGACATTAAAAACAAACTGGATCACGACCTTTTTGGTGAAACCATTGAAGAGTACTACAAGGTAAAGGAGAAAGCTAAAAATGGTGATCTTGAGGCGAAAGAGAAATACGACAAACTTAAAGCGGTTCTTAGCGATACGATCAAAGGGAATACCTTCTTCAATTGGAATTAAAAAACCGGTGACATAATCACCGGTTAATATCGAAAAGCAACAAAAAATTTCAATCACATCCTTCATACGCTGCTTAGGTGGGATGCTATCATGAATCATACGAAGAACGTGCCTCTTACTCTTCCTTGTGCTTTCATTATTATTTCAAATATCAAATAGATTAATCAATTAGAATATGATAAAAATCACTTTAAAAGCTGACCTCCTGGAAAAAGAGAAGTGAATTGTCTCTGTATCCCCTTAATACCAACAAAAAAGCCGACATTACTGTCGGCTTTTAAAGGCTTTTTTTTCTTCTCTAAAGATCAAATTTAATTCCTTGAGCTAGTGGCAAGCCATCCGAATAATTGATCGTATTCGTTTGTCTTCTCATATAGATCTTCCACGCATCAGAACCGGATTCTCTACCTCCACCAGTTTCCTTTTCTCCTCCAAATGCTCCTCCGATTTCAGCTCCTGACGTACCGATGTTAACGTTAGCAATTCCACAATCGGATCCTGCATGAGATAAGAACTTTTCAGATTCTTTTAGATCATTCGTCATGATCGCCGAAGACAATCCCTGAGGAACTCCATTTTGAATTTTAATAGCATTTTCAACGTTACCGGAGTACTTGATTAGATATAAAATCGGTGCAAATGTTTCGTGCTGTACGATTTTATACTCATTCTTAGCTTCTACAATTGCCGGCTTGACATAACACCCTGATTCGTATCCTTCACCAGACAAAACTCCTCCTTCAACAACGATATTACCTCCTTCTTCCACAGCTTGCTTAAGTGCATTCTGATACATTGTTACTGCATCACTATCGATTAACGGGCCAACATGGTTGTTCTCGTCAAGAGGATTACCAATCTTGATTTGCTCGTAAGCGTTTACCAGGGCATCCTTAACTTTATCATAAATGTCTTCGTGAATGATCAATCTTCTCGTTGAAGTACATCGTTGACCACATGTTCCAACTGCTCCGAATACTGCTCCGGGAACAACCATTTTTAAATCAGCAGATGGTGTTATAATGATCGCATTATTTCCTCCAAGCTCTAGAAGTGATTTTCCCAATCTCGCACCAACGGCTTGTCCTACTGATTTACCCATTCGGGTAGAACCGGTTGCAGAAACCAATGGAACTCTATTATCTTCCGCCATCAATTTACCTATTTCAGCTCCTCCGATAACTAAGCCTGATGTTCCTTCGGGAACTCCGTTAGCATCAAATACTTCTTTTGTAATCTGCTGACAGGCTATTGCTGTCAAAGGTGCTTTTTCTGACGGTTTCCATACACATACATCTCCACACACCCATGCTAATGCTGTATTCCAGTTCCAAACTGCTACCGGGAAATTGAACGCTGAGATAATTCCTACTATTCCAAGCGGATGGTATTGCTCATACATTCTGTGACCTGGTCTTTCAGAGTGCATCGTTAAACCGTGTAGCTGACGAGATAATCCAACAGCGAAATCACAAATATCGATCATCTCTTGAACCTCACCCAACCCTTCCTGGAAAGATTTACCCATTTCATAAGACACCAATTTACCTAATGGTTCTTTGTATTCTCTAAGTTTCTCTGCTAGTTGTCTCACAACCTCACCTCGCTTAGGTGCCGGCCAGGTTCGCCATTCTTTAAATGCTTCTTGTGCCTTTAAGATTACCGCTTCATAATCTACTTCTGTAGCTCCTGAAACCGCAGCAATCTCATTTCCGTCAACCGGAGAATACGAAACGATTTTTTCACCTCTCGTGTGTAACCATCTTCCTCCTGTTGAAGCGCCATGGTTTAAAGGCTCTATATTGAATTGATCCAGTATCTTCTGAATCCCCATATCCGTCATAACTTCAGTCATAATTAGTACTTTACTGATATTTAAAAATTCAATGCAAAGTTACGCGAAAAAAGTAGTTTCCAAAGTATTTAAAGTTACAATTCCATGAGTCCTACTTTTCGCTATATTTGACTTCAAACGGGATGTATGACGTATATTTTGATCATCGCACTAGCCAGTGTGATCATATTAAGTTTCTTCTTTAACATAATTGCTGAAAAGACCAATATTCCTTCGGTGTTAATGTTGATTGGACTGGGCATGGGTACCAAGGCAATATTAAATGCGAATGGTCATAGTCTTGACGAGATCAATCTGGATACCATGCTGCAAATTCTCGGCAACATTGGTTTAGTGATGATCGTGTTGGAAGCGGCCCTTGATCTGAAATTGGAGCGAGACAAGATTGGGTTGATTGTTCGCTCAATGGTCACTGCAATAATCGGAATTGGCGGTTGTATGTTTGGATTAGCTGCGTTCTTTATGTACATCTTCCCGAGTGTCGATTTATATACAGCATTGCTCAATGCAACACCGCTCAGCATCATGAGTAGCGCTATCGTAATCCCTAGTGTCGGAAGGATTCGGGGGGATAAAAAGGAATTCATGGTGTACGAGAGCACTTTCTCAGATATTATCGGAATCATGGTTTTCTATTTCATGATTGGAGCAGATGGTGGAGCGGGGGGAGGGTCGCTAACGCTTGAAATAGTCCTCAATGTACTGGGCACTCTGGTTTTATCCCTTTTGCTTGCCTATGTTATGGTTTACCTTTTCCAACATTTAAAAATGCAGGTTAAACTCTTCCTGGTACTGGCTATTCTTATCCTGCTTTTTGCAATCGGAAAGGTATTCCACCTCTCGTCACTATTGATCATTTTGACATTCGGACTTGTCCTGAACAACTCGGAACTATTCTTCAGAGGCAGACTAAAGAAATTATTCAACCGGGAACAGGTCCAACCAATTATTCATGACTTCCACAATCTAACGCTGGAGTTTGCCTTTTTACTAAGAACATTCTTCTTTGTCGTTTTTGGTCTGAGCATTACCGTTACCTCATTATACAACATCGAAGTAGCGGTCAACAGCCTTGTCATTGTGTTAATACTTTATGCTGTTCGGTATATTTCACTTCGTGTTTTTGCAAAAGAACATATCAAACCAGAGCTTTGGATCGCACCTCGCGGATTAATTACGGTACTCTTGTATTTCGTTCTGATGAAAAGCGATGCGCATCTAATCGAAAATTTCGATACGGGATTACTATTGTACCCCATTCTGATCACGAGCATCGTAATGATGATCGGATTGATCAGCTATCGGGGTGAAAAAGTCACGGATGTTATCTTTCGCAAATCAAGCACGATTTCAGATGAAGAATTTGATTTAAGGGCACAGGAGAACACAGAAAAACAAGATATGGACGGATTTTAGTTCTTAAAACAAGGACCATTTCTCCTGACCAATATATATGCCCTCGTCTTCGAACTTCAGCGGATATTTTTCAACATAGAGGCCATGTCCTCTACCATCCTCCAATGAAAAATGGTATTGATGCCAGGGACAAATCAAATGCTCACCTTCAACACGACTGCCTTCGAGTGGTTTATTCTGATGAGGGCACTTATTCTTAAAAGCGTAATAATCTTCTCCTTGTTTAACTAACAAAAACTCACCCACAAAACTTTTATGCACTACACATTCTTTAAGCTGAAAAAGGTTGTCCAACTCTTGTTTATCCTGAAAAAGTAAACTCCATTTTATCTTACGCTTCAGCATTGTCCCAAAATACGGTGATCTTACCTGTTGATTTGCCGCTTTCTAATAGATCATGCGCCTTATACATGTCTTGATGACTATATCGACCTCCGATTTGCGGCTTCAATTTCCCATTATTATAGAGCTGTATCACATCACGTAAACACTGCTTCATAACTTCCGGTCTGTTATCTGCAATCTTCAACATATTTACACCAAGTATATTTTTTGAACGCATCATCAATGCAACCGGAATTAAAAGGCCCATCTTGCGAATGAAGTTTAGCTTAGAGAAGATCCCCCATTTAGCATCCCCTAGTTCCGAAGCTCCAAATAAGACAAGTCGACCTCCAGATCCCAGCAGGGACATGTCTTTTTTGTAAGTTGATCCGGCTGCAGGATTAAAACTAACATCGATCCTGTCCTGTCCTATGATCGACCTGACCTGTTCTGCATAATCTTCCGTCCGGTAATTCACCACATGGTCTGCTCCAAGCGACTTTACCACTTCTTCTTTTTCTTTTCCGCCGACTTTGGCTATTACGGTAGCTCCTTTATTCTTTGCTAATTGAATCAGAATGGTACCAACACCACCTGCCGCTGCATGAATAAGTACCGTGTCTATTGGATGAATGGGTGTTAAGTATTCGGCCATATAATACGCTGTAACGGCCTGGGTGCATAATGCCAAAAGCTCTTCCGCAGGTTCGTTCTCAACCGGAACTACTGCATACGAGAATGTCGTGACGTGTCGAGAGTAACCACCGAAGCGACAGAACGCAGCAACGCGTTGCCCTATCAGACTATCATCCACATTTGAACCGCATGACACAACTTTTCCGACAACCTCGTATCCCGGAACGTAAGGAATATCCGGAGCTTCCCGGTAAAGACCTTTTCTCATTACGACATCAGCGTAATTCAAACCAAAAGCTTCTGCTTCAACAATCACCTCATCGGAGCCAGGTGCTTCTAATTCATACGTCCTCAGCTCGAATGATTCACTTGACTTACCTAATCCTGTTAAAAAATACGCTTCTGTTTTCATTATTTTCTCCCCGCAATTAATATAACGATCTCTCCTTTGGGCGGATGAGTTTCGTAGTACTTTTTGACTTCACTTACTTTTCCTCGCTTATACTCTTCGTGGATTTTGGTTAGCTCTCTTGCCACACAGACTTCGCGCTCACTGCCCATAAACTCTTCTATTTGTCCAAGACATTTTACTAATCGATGTGGTGATTCGTATAGCACAACTGTGAGCTCAGATTCAGCAATCAATTTCAGGCGTGTTTGCCTACCCTTTTTATGCGGCAAAAATCCCTCGAACATAAACTTATCGCATGGGAAACCACTAGCTACAAGGGCTGGAACAAACGCAACCGGACCGGGCAAACACTCCACCTCGACACCGTGTTCAATACATGCTCTGACTAAGAGAAATCCCGGGTCCGAAATCCCAGGTGTGCCCGCGTCAGAAACCAGAACAGCGGTGTCCACCGACAGAATTTTATCGATCGCCCGTTCAAGTACTTTGTGCTCATTATTGGCGTGAAACGAAATAAGCTGTTGCTGAATTTCAAAATGCTTCAATAGCTTCCCCGTAACCCTGGTATCTTCGGCGAATATGACGGAGCATTCTCTTAGGATACGAAGTGCCCTTAGTGTAATATCTTCAAGATTCCCTATTGGTGTAGGAACAATAACGAGTTTCGCCATAGATTATCGAGTTAGGACTACATAGTCCTGAAGAAGTGTTTGTAAAAATTTTAGTCGCTTCTCCGGAGTTTCAGGTAACCCCATTAATTCTGCAGATTTATTTGCTAAATCAATGGCAAACTTCTTTGTTTCAGCATTCGGGTTTGCTTTAACCCGTTGAATCGTGTTTTTTATGAGGAGCATATCCTCGTCTGTAAATACCGTTGCATTGGGATATTCAGGTGTATAATTCTCTTGATTTTTAATTGCTAAAACATCCCTAAGTGAATAACGGACGCTTGATTTATTTCGAATCACGATTGTATTAGCCATAACATCACCCATACGTTGGTGTCTTTCCGAAAAGCTGCACACCAAAAATCCGATAAATCCAATGCTTAATTGAATCATGGCAATCATAATAAAGTTAGGACCTGCCATAAAAATATTGGTGAACGAAAATGCAATCCAAAGAAAGTAACCTTTGAATATCCATCTTGTAAAAATCTCTCTTAAACCGGGCCGCTCACCACTGTATGTCACAACCCTAATTCCCATAATGTGCTTCCCTAAGGTTTGTCCTTGTGCCAGGTATTCCAGAATAGGGTGGTAAAAGATAAGTGGCAATTTAAGAAGGAAAAGTTCAACAAGTATATAGTTTTCTGCTCCAGCCGAACTAGCCGCTGCCAGAAAAATAATCAGATATATGATCATCAGTACTCCGTCTATAAGAGCGGAAACTGCTCGTTGGACCGATGATGCAAACTCATAATCGATCTTTACATTTTGTGCTGATTCGAACTGGATGGTCTTCATGCTATTCTATTGTTAAAGATACCCTTTTAGAATAAAATCACAAACGGCTATGATTTAGTAGAGTTAAGGACTATCGGCTTATTTAGAAAGAATCTAAATACTCATTTGTGACAATGCCGTGACAATGAATATTTTCCTTCTCTCCATCTTTGTTATAAGTATGGATAAGAAAGGGCTGGAAGCTTTACATATCATCGCTTTTACACACCGCAACTTACCTGTTTCAGAGGTGGGTCAGCTGCATATTGAGGAAGAGCATCAAAAAGAACGGCTTTCCGAGTTGAAAACATCTTTTGGTCTCGGGGAACTCATGTTTCTTTCAACATGTAATCGAGTTGAGTTTATTTTCACATCTGAATCTACGGTTAACATTCATTTTCTGGAACGCTTCTTCGCTACGCTTTATCCCGAATTAAGTGATGAAGTAAAGGCTCGACTGGCGGCTAATGCCGACTTGTTTAATGGAATGGATGCCGTATCACACATCCTTTCAGTGGCTTCTTCGGTAGACTCTATGGTAGTAGGTGAACGTGAGATCATTACGCAGGTGCGTAACGCTTTTGAGCTTTGTCGGAAAAATGGTTTAACCGGAGACCTTATTCGAATCGTTATGCGTCATACGATCGAAACTGCTAAAAAAGTCTATACCGAAACGAATATTGCAAGGCATCCGGTATCTGTTGTTTCGCTGGCCTACCACAGATTAAGGGATATGAATGTGCCTCTTGATTCAAGAATTCTGATTATAGGTGCAGGCGTTACCAACACGAACATGAGTAGGTTCCTTAGCAAACATGGCTTTACAAATTTCCACGTTTTCAATCGGACTTTTTCGAAAGCTGAAAAACTAGCGCAGGATCTTGGTGGTGTTGCTCATCCTTTAACTGATCTTAAAGATTTTAATAAAGGATTTGACATCATAATCACGTGTACGGGAACTGAAAATCACTTGATCACAAAAGAAATCTATAAACAACTTCTTCAAGGTGAAAAAGATCACAAAGTCGTAATTGACATTGCTATACCGCAAGATTTATCACCTGAAATTATTGAAGAGCATAAAGTCACACATATTTCGGTAGAAGTCCTACAAAAAATTTCAAACGAAAACCTCAAAGTTAGGTCGAGGGAAATTCAACATGTGGAGGAAATTCTTTCTGAAGCGCTTTACGAATTCCAGCACATCTATAAAGTTAGGTCTGTGGAAATAGCCATGAGAGAAGTGCCTAATAAAGTCAAAGAGATCAAAGCTGCCGCCCTGAATGAAGTCTTCAAGAACGAGCTAAGTGAGTTGGACGAAGACTCCCGAGAAGTCATAGAGAAGATAATGGGCTATATGGAAAAGAAATACATGAGTATGCCAATGCTCATGGCTAAAGAAATTCTTTTAAAAAACAATGCCACATGAAACGTGTAGTTATCGGATCAAGAGGTAGCGATCTGGCACTTTGGCAAGCAAACTTCGTTAAAGGACAACTCGAAAACCTGGGTTGCGAAGTCATCATTAAGATTATTAAAACACAGGGAGATAAAATTCAGCATCTTAGTTTTGACAAGATGGAGGGGAAGGGTTTTTTTACAAAAGAAATCGAAGCTGCCTTACTGGACAAGAGCATTGACCTGGCAGTGCACTCTCATAAAGATCTGGAAACAGAATCTCCACAAGGCTTGGTTATCGCATGCGTTTCGGAAAGAGCGAATCCGTCCGACCTTCTGCTGATCAATAAGGGTTCTATTGATCATGGATTGAAATGGAAGTTGAAACAAAATGCTACTGTTGGAACATCATCTGCAAGAAGGAAATCACAAATGCTGTATCATCGACCAGATGTGAAGCTTGCCGATTTAAGAGGCAATGTTCCAACCAGAATTGAAAAACTTCGTTCAGGATCGTACGATGCCATTTTACTCGCAAAGGCAGGTGTAGACCGATTGAATATCGATTTGAACGATTTTGAAGTTCAGGTGCTTGATCCAACCGAATTCATACCAGCTCCTGCTCAGGGAGTTTTAGGGCTTCAGGTCAGGAAAGAAGATACAGAGCTCGCTGAAATACTTAATAAGATTAATGCGAAAGAAGTTGCCCGAAGAATTAGAATTGAACGTAAAATTCTGAATTTGTTGGACGGAGGGTGTCAACTTCCTTTAGGGGCATATTGTGATGATCAGGATCAATTACATGTTTCTCTTGCAAAGGAAAATGGTAATCATGTCTATTCGACCTACAACATAAATTCCAGTGACGACATCGCAGAGAAAGTAGTAGCTGATTTACAAAGTAAGAAGCTGGTTGATTAATTCTGTTTTCATATCGAAAACACAAAGCGATGTCGCTCTTCTTCAAAAATTCTGCGACAAAAACAGCATTGAACTCTTCGCACAATCTCTGATAACTTTCGAATCCATTCCATTCCAAGTAGATGAAAAATACGATGTTGTTTTCTTTGGGTCGAAACGAGCAATCCAATTCTTCTTGTCAGGAAAGATTGATCTTTCAGAAAAAAAAGTGGGGTGTGTAGGTGAGCAAACCGCGGCAAAACTAAGTAAGGAAGGTATAGAAGTTGATTTTATCGGTAAGGGGTCAAATATGCTGCAAATTGCAAATGGTTTCAAAGCGTGGCTTGGTGATCGCAAAGTTCTTTTTCCACAATCGGACCGATCTCTTCAATCCATTCAGGCGGTGCTCGATTCTGAGCAAGTGATAAACCTGATTTGTTATGCGACTTCGCTCAAAAACATGCAGATTCCAAAATGCGATCTATACGTCTTTACAAGTCCTTCAAATGCGGAAAGTTTTCTCAACACAAATAAAATTCCAGATGGGGCAGTGATAATCGCATGGGGAAGCAGTACTGAGAAGTTCTTAAAAGAGTGGGGAGTTGAAGCACAACAGCTTGAAGCCCCCTCACTTAATTCACTAATTGAAAAGCTCTCGGATTTACTTATTCCCGAATAAATTTTCGTATCGTAGATTGACTTCCGTCGCTCAACTTGATGAAGTATACCCCGCTACTAAGATCATCAACAGCCATAACTACTAAATTACTCCCCGCTGCAGCTTTAATTCTTTTAGCATCAACTTGCTTGCCCATCATGTCAAGAATACTAAGTTGAACATCTGTTCCCGTTGCCAGGTCGAAAGATACATTTAGCTCATTCACACTTGGATTAGGGTAAACATTGATTCCGGTGATTTCCGTCAATTCATCCAAAGCCACAAGCGTATCAGATGGACTTCCTAAATAAATATTGATGTTGTCCAGATAGAAGTTGTTTCCACCGTCACTTTCAAATCTGAATTTGTATCGGAAAGATTCCGTATAGAATTGACTGGTAACGTTGGTCATATGGACAGTTGTCCAATCATTTTGACCAGCTGGAACCCATGCAGAAGGAGAGCTAAGCGATGACAAAGCATTTCCATGTAAAGTCTTACGCTGAACCCAATCAAAGCCACAGTTAGTTGTCAAAAAGACTTTTAACCATTCATCATTTCCCGATGTTCTTTTTCTATAGGCGTAACGGAATGATAATGTCACCAGCTCTGTCTGTGGATCAAAACCTGACAGATCAATTGTTGATGAAGCTAATTCATCAACGTTTCCTCCTGGCTGCATAAAGTTCATTAGCCCGGCACTTTGATTCCCTGTGTGTCCAACTCCACTGACTATTTCGAATTTGTTGTTGTTCTGATTACTATAGACTACCCAGTTATCCGTATCGTCTAGAGTGGGATAACTTTCGAATCGCTCAAGTATGGGTAAACTATCTGTTATCGGCAGAACTTTTATGAAGCCCGTTTTTGTTTCTGAAACATTAGTTGCCCCGTCTGATGCCAATAAAGTGATATCGTAATCTCCCGGTGTCAGAAATGCCATAACCGGATTCTGAGAATTAGCGTTTGTTCCTCCAGCAAATACCCAATCAGTTCCTTCTAATCCAGGAGATGCAGACCAGGTCCATGAAGTGGGATTCATAAAACTGTAATCGTAGAAAGCCACATTGGTTCCAGGACAAATGATGGTGTCGTATGCCTCAAACCGGGCAGCACAAAGCTGATCCGGATCATTCACTCCTGTCGCAGCAATATTCGCAGCAGTTATCATGTTTGCTAGTTCAGGCACATTGATGAAATTATTACTCATACGCGTACACTGTCCTGCTGAGAACATATTCTGACAGTTGTTATAGCTCATATAATTCTCAATCTGATCATATGTGTCATACCCAAATGCATCATTAATTGGAATGGTATCACAGGAGTTCCATGTTGGTCCACAGCTCCAATTTGGTTCCGTCTGAGGAGGTGTATCACATACGTAATCTCCCATCATATTACAGTCTTCCGGATGACAACCATCATTCCCGGTAGAAGGGCCAAAACCAGGGTCAAATATGTGGGGCAATCCCAAAGCGTGTCCCATTTCATGTGTTAGCACACGACCATCTTCAGATGCAGCTGTGCCGATTGTCCCCATGTAATTGTCGTCCATCAGAATTCCATACCCGGGATTACCGGAGATGTTATTGGGATAATAAGCGTAACCTGCAATAATGCCATTAGCACTGCCACTTTCAATATTATTCACTACCCAGATATTGAAATACTTATCTGAAGGCCATGCGCTTGATCCACCCAGTGCTCCATTCTTACAATCTTCTCCTGCATCATAAGTTAGGTGAGGAGCATTTACACGGACAATTCCGTTGGTACAATTTCCCCATGGGTCAATCTTAGCAAATTTGAATTCGATATCCATTCCATCCGCAACATCTCTGAATGGGGCATTCGGAGTGTTTCTGGTATCTACCGTATCCGCGTTTTGTCTGTTATAATCTATGTTTAAAACATCGATAGCACTGTATATCTGTGCATCAGAAATGTTTCCAATTCCATTATCGTGAATAATATGCACAACAATCGGAACAGTAATCGCTGCCATTTTTTCCTGACTTGCTCCCTGTTCTTTAGATCCCATACGAGTAAAGTAATCGTGCAGTTGATCTTGATAACCTGGGTCTTCAGCAATCCTTTGATTGATCACATTATTTGTACCACACCAGTTACCGTTTTGAGCCACAAGCCCAAAGGTTAACAACTGGAAGAAAATAATAGTTGGAATTCTCATAACGCTTAAAAAGAAAAATGGGTCTTCAAATGAAGACCCATATATAAATTTAATTCTGAAATTATTTTACTACGAATTGGATTGTTTCTTCACCATTTCCGGTTTGAACTTTCAAGAAGTATACTCCTGAAGCCAATTCTTTTGTGTCCATCATGACAAGGTTAGATCCCTCATTCGCTTGAATTAAGTTCTGCATAACCTGCTTTCCGGAAACATCCTGAACATTTAGAACTACTGTCTGTGAATTTGACACAGCAAATTCGATGTTCAAATCGTTATCAGTCGGGTTTGGATAAACTTTAATTCCATTGATTGATCCTATTTCGTCTAATCCAACCGGATCATTTGATGGCGCTCCCAAGTAGATATTAATGTTATCTAAATAGAAGTTGTTTCCTCCATCGCTTTCAAATCTGAACTTATAACGGAAGTTATCTACCCAATAAGCACTTGTCACATTTGTCATGTGAACGGTAGTCCAATCTGCAGCATTCATCGTAGGCGTCCATGCCGTTGAAAGTACATTCGGATCCAGGATCGTACCATGTAAAGTCTTTCTCTGTACCCAACTGTCACCACAATCGTTAGTAACAAACACTTTCAACCACTCATCGTTACCTGAAGTTCTCAGTCGATATGAATATCTGAAACTCATAGTCACTGATCCTGTTACACCCGAAAGATCTACCGGTGCAGATTCTAGTTCGTCAATATTTCCTGCCGGCTGACCATAATTCGCAAGTTTTGCTGATTTTCCACTTTGGTGTCCAACATTCGTTATTTCGAATTGAGCATTATTGCCCGGGTTGAAAACGGTCCATTCCAATAAGTTATTCAGCGTTGTAAAGCTTTCAAAAGGCTCAAGGAAAGGTAATGTTTGTGAAGCCGGTAATACGGTAATGTAACCTGTTTTGGTCTCCGTATCACTATTCGTTCCATCAGTTGACTGAAGAGTTACTTCATAGATTCCAGGAGTGTTATACGTTACAACTGGATCCTGTACCCCTGATGTTGAAGGAGTACCTCCATTAAAGGTCCATGACCAGCCGTTAACAACGTTGAATGACTCATCTGTGAATTGAACCTGATCCCCTGCACAAACTGTCGTTTTGCTTGCAGAGAATTCAGCCTTACACAAATAAAGATTTCCATCCGCACCAGTAGCCGCTAAATTGGCTGCAGTAATTAAGTTATCTCTATTCTGATAATATGATTGGTTTGTCTCCAACGTAAATCTCATGCGGGCAACTTGACCTGGTGAGAACATTTTTGAACAATATGAATAATCCATGTAATTCTCAACCTGATCTATTTGATCAAATCCCCAGTAACCATTATCTCCTGTACATGTATTCGATGCCAAACTACACGATGTAACACCAATACAATCAGGGGTGTCATCAACACCATCATCATCATTACAATTCGACGCTAATCCAGGGTTATTTGTTCCTCCCCAAGGATGGTCTAGGTTCAACCAGTGTCCAACCTCATGAGTAAGCGCTCTACTAACTCCGGGGCTAGAAGTTCCTATAGACCCAACGTAGTTATGTAAGATCCAAATACCATTATTCATTCCTGTTCCTGCCCAAGGTGAAGGTGTGTAGGTATAGCCTGCTGCGCCACCTATATCCCCTGCAATGAAAATGTTTAAATATTCATCGCCCGGCCATTCTCCCTGGTACACATCATTTCCATTTTTTGCGGCAGAATAAATCGCTGATCCACTTCCACTTGTGCTAGCAGATGAAACAGTATGCGTAATACCAGTAAAGCATGTCCCGTTCGGTGCAGTTGTTGCTAATCTAAATTGAATATCTGCATCCGTAGGAATGGATGTTGCACTTGGGTTTGATGCATTGAAAGCATTAACTACATTTCCTGCATCCGCATTTTGCAAATCATAATCTCTGTTCAAGATGTCAAAAGCATCCAGAATTTGTTCATCTGAAATGAATTCATTTCCATTGTTGTGAACCAAATGGAATACTACGGGAATGTAATAAGTAGTGGCTTTTTGCTCACTGCTGTACGGCCCGGCGTTCTGAAGGTACTGCTTCAATTGCTGTTGAGCCTGTTCATGTAGTTGTTGAGCGGCAGGGTCATTTTTAAATACCTCTGCTTGTTTTTTATGCGTGAGACAGTATTCAACTGTTTCTCCTTCCCGCGCATTACCGGGGTCAAATGTGTGTTGATGATTGTTAACCTGTGCAAAAAGACCCATTGTCATGACACCAGTTCCCACCAAAGACAGTATTAGTTTTTTCATAGTTTCTTACAGTTTACTCTAATAAGGATGTACAAGATACGTATCAGCTTACGATTTTACAAGGATTATTTTCTGAAATAGTCATACCTTTCGATGAACGGTAAAGACGCATAGACCAACGGTTATAAATCCCTTAAGTCGTAGAATACTTCCCCTTCGTAAGGTAAGTCCAACAATTTCAATAATCGCTGTGCAGCCTCTTCAGAACTGAATAGCTCATTGTCTTCCTTTAGCTTTCTAAATTTATCAACGGATGAGAAGTCGCTTTGGTTGGCGTTCCTGATCTGTTGCTGCATGCCTGTGTCAATCACACCGGGGGCTACAGCATAAACTTTACAGTTTCTGCCAAGCTCTTTTTCTTCTTCGTAAAAAGTCTCGCTGTACATATTAAGTGCTGCTTTTGAGGCGCAGTATGAAGCCCAGGAAGGTATTGCTCTATTTGCTGCCCCTGAGCTAATATTGACAACGGTGAATTTGGCCTTATCATAAGTCGAATGGTAAGCCTTTTGAAGCAATTTGATCGGTGCCACAACATTAACCTGCATCACTAAATCCGGGGTATTGTTATTCTTTTCTGAAAGCCTGCCAATTTCACCAAGAATCCCTGCATTATTAATTAAAACAACTGATTCATTAAAAAGCGGGAAATGAAGTTCTTCTATACTTGAACTATCTGACAAGTCGCATTCTAAAAAAGTGAACTCCGGAACCTGATAATCGTGGGATCGACCAATTCCGATAACACGCTCCCCTCGTTCCAGCAATAAATCACAAATCGCCTTTCCAAGTCCTCTGGATACACCGGTAATGATATAGATCACAGTGACTCGTTGATTTCGATAAACCGTTCTACACTCTTTCCTGTTCCAAAGACAACAAGCGTATCTTTTTCCTGAATGGTCATATCGCTTTTAGGAACACCCATAATATGCTGTTCGGTGCAATCCTCTCCATTCTTCGTGAGTTCATATTCACGTTTGATCGTAATGAGCGTCATCTCGTATTTATTTCTGAACCCTACATCATCAATTGAACGACCAACACATCCTTTTGGTGCGCGAATCTCTGCAATCTCATAATTATCCGGAAGTTGAAGAAAGGACAAAATATTCGGGTTAATTAATTTTTCCCGAACCACGTATGCAACCTCATCTTCAGGAGTAAGAATCTCTTGAACGCCAATCTTCTCCAGAATCAATCGCTGATGATCGCCACTTGCGCGAGCAATTACCCGCTTAACCCCCAGGTCTATCAGATGTACACATGTTAGAATTGTTGCCTCAAAATTTTCGCCAATTGCTACTACGGCAGCGTCCAGTTCCTCTAAATTTTGTGTCTGAAGCGCTCGAAGATCCGTAGCGTCCAATGTAACTGCGAACGCAACCTCATCCTTGATGTTTTCTATCTTCTCCTCATTGGGGTCAAAAGCGAAAACCTGTGCTCCTTTTTCGGCTAATCTTCGGGCAATCGTTGATCCGTAACGACCAACACCAATCACCGCAAACTTACTGTAATTCATAGTTTTTATTTATGCGAGTGCCTGCTTCAAATCTTCGATTAAATCATCGGCATCTTCAATACCAACACTTAATCTAATCAATGAATCGACAACTCCCGTTTTTTCTCTTTCTTCTTTTGGTATGGAAGCGTGGGTCATCGTTGCAGGATGACCAATTAATGATTCCACTCCTCCTAATGATTCCGCCAATGCGAAAATCTTAACGCGTTCAACAACACTAAAGGCGTCCTCCAGTTTGTTTCCAACTAAGGTAAATGAAATCATTCCTCCATATCCCTTCATTTGCTTCTTCGCAATTTCGTGATTTGGATGGCTAGCAAATCCCGGCCAATAAACCTCATCAACTTTGGGGTGACTTTCCAGGAACCTAGCAATCTTTTCCCCGTTCTCACAATGCCGTTCCATTCTCAAATGCAGCGTTTTAATTCCTCTCAGAACTAAAAATGAATCCATCGGTCCGGCAATGGCTCCTGATGAATTTTGTATTCGATACATTTCGTTGGCAATCTTTTCATTGTTCGTTACCAGAGCTCCCATGACCACATCAGAATGCCCTCCAAGGTATTTCGTGACCGAGTGCATGACAACGTCCGCCCCTAAATCAAGTGGATTCTGAAGATAAGGTGTTGCAAAAGTATTATCTACACACAAGATTGCATTGCTATCTTTTGCTATCGATGCCATCGCCGCAATGTCAATAATGCTCATGGTAGGATTTGTTGGTGTTTCCACCCAGATCATTTTTGTGTTCTCATTAACAAGCGCCCTCACCGATTCAGCATCTGACATTCCTGTAAAATGAAAACGGACACCGAATTTTTCATAGATGGTCGTGAACAATCGATAAGATCCACCATATAAATCATTTGTTGATATCACTTCGTCTCCCGGATTCAACATTTTAATCACACAATCTATGGCCGCGAGTCCAGAACCAAAACATGCCCCAAACTCAGCGTTTTCCAGAGCCGCTATGTTTTTTTCCAATGCACTTCTGGTCGGGTTAGATGTCCTGGAATACTCGTATCCTTTGTGGTTTCCAACTCCTTCTTGTACATAAGTAGACGTTTGATAGATAGGGGTCATAATTGCCCCTGTACTTTCGTCCGGATGAACTCCTGCGTGTATGGCTTTAGTTCCAAATTTCATCTTACTCACCCAATTATTCAAGTGGTGCTAACAAATGTATATAAAAGCAGGCAAAAAGGGGTGATTTGACATTTGTAAAACCTTAATATTCCTTACCTTTAACTTCTTGCAACACGAATTAAAAAATAGAATTTCTGAGCTCCTTTTCGAGGGTATGCAGTTCAACTCTAATGATCTTCTGGTTGATGCTCCGGCAGATAGTCAAAAGCTATTTGAATTAGGGCAGGATCTGGTCGTAGCTGAAAAGGAAATGCCTCGTCGAATTCTGCGGGAGGCGGCAAAAACCTTTAAAGAATCCGGTGTCAATCCATTATGCGTTGCTGAAGGATTTTTACTTCACGAAAGAAACGGAAAAGCGATTAGAACACCAGTAGTTCTGTGTCCGGTGTCTTATCATGTTGATAAAGTAAGACAGCTAATCACATTCGAAGTGAACATTGATGATCAATTTATCAACCCTTTTCTCGAGAGCTATCTTCTAAAGCAGTTCGATAAAAAACTAATCTTCGAAAGTGTCGAGATCGAAACCATTAGTCCTCAGCTCGAAGCAATGGGCTTTGATGTTTACCATGAAAAACGTTTTATTGGAAACTTTCACCATCATCGCTACCAGGTAATTAAAGAGTTAGAAGAACTTTTACAAAAAGATCAATTTTCGGATAACCTACTTACTTTATTTGGATATGATTCCGATGAAGACTCTGCTGCATTAACTATTCCCAATACTAACTTACTGGCCGCTGACACGGATCACGAAGCTGTTTTTGAATCCATTAACGTGGAAAACACAGTTGTACAGGGTCCTCCCGGTACAGGGAAATCGCAATCGCTTTGTAACATGACTACCAAGGCTGTTGCCGCTGGTCTTACCACGCTCTTTGTGTCAGAGAAAAAAGCTGCTCTGGATGTAATTGTAAAGAAATTAAGTGATTACAATCTGGATAAGATTGCTTTTATCGCAGGTTCAGATAAAATCGGTCAGACATTTATTGCAGATCTGAAATCAACCTATTTATTTTTTGAGAAGCTCGAATTTGAGTCCATCAATAATTTGGAAATCTCTGAACAGTTGGAAGACAATCTTCAGATGACACTTGACCTGTTAAACAAGAAAAATCTTATCGGTGGAATCTCGCTGTACGAATTCCAGAAGACATGCAAGATTACTGATGAACATGTTTACAACAGCAATGTTCCAGGCATTGACGATTTTCGCAGTCGAATTGATTTTGTAAAAGAAATTTATACGAATAATGCTTCCCGAGCGATCGGTTTTTTAAAGCCCTCCCTGATTAATAGTGGTCTGGACAAATTGGATCGCGTTATTGAGCAAACGGAAAGAGATCTTAAATCCCTTATCTCTCATTTTAGTATTACAACTTTTGCAGAGCTGGCACGCGAGATGCACAAAGCTGCGCAATGTCAGATCTTTGAAAATGATCTATACAAAAAGCACGCTGGCATCTTCAACCCTGGTTCGAAGGACAACAAACGTTTTTTATCGCTGTTTAAGAAACACGCCCGACTTTCGAATATGCTGAATAGCCGGCAAAATTTAAACGGTTGGAAACTACAGCCTTCGGAAGGCGTTTTGTTGAGTATTCAAAAGGATTTTAATAAACCAAAGGGCTTTCTTTCAGGTCGAAAATCAAGAAAGAAATGGTCAGAATTATCGAATCTGGATTTCGATTATGCTGATGCTGCAATCAATGATCAATTGGAGCTGGTAAAGCACCAGAATACGCTTAAGGATGTGCACAGTAAGCTGAGTGAACTAGGCATAGTAGATCCTGCTAATGAGCTCACATTGATCAAACAAACGCTCAATCTTTACAGTGAAGAGGAATGGACTGCAATTCTGTCATTAGATCAAAATGAAAGGAGTCGATATACTTCTCACCACGAACAGCTCTACGATTTATATCGAAGGCTCAACTCACATTTTGAAATGAGGGATGATGTACTTCTTAGCGATCTAATAGGAGACATTAAGAAGAATCTTTCATTCTTGATCATGCACTCTTCGGAACTTGTTTCGCTCGAAACTTCTTATCTAAAGTGCTTAGCAGCTTATGACAACTATGAAGAATTTGAAAATGCCGTATACAACAGTCATTGGGTTGATTTTAAGAAACGATTTCCTTCATTCTCCACCTTCAGTATCAATGATGTTTCTACTAAAGTTGAACAGATAATCGCTGCCCAGGAACATGAATCGGTTTTATTTGCCAAAGAAATTCTGATGCGCATAAAAAAGCAATTTGATGACTATCATAAACTGCTCAATACTCCGGCCCGAAAGTTATCGGAAAACAATAAAGCGCTCAAAAAGCGACTGAGAAGAGGTAAATCTTTGCTGGTTAAAGAGTTTAAGAAAAGTAGAAGTCATCTTTCACTCAGAGAGCTCTATCATTCTGATGCGAAAGAATGGATTCAGTTATTGAAACCAATCTGGCTCAGCAACCCAACGTTACTGGCCAAGTGCTTCCCTATGGAACATAAATTGTTTGACATCGCCATCTTTGATGAATCCAGTCAAATACCGATTCAAAATGCCCTGGGCGCAATTGAACGAAGTCGTAGAATTGTTGTCGCCGGAGATGAACATCAAATGGGGCCGATGGAATACTTCCAGTCCGGTGAGCAAGAAAAAATCGACTTGTTACATCAGGCTTCTTTCTATTGGAATAAAATACCATTAAAGCATCACTATCGAAGCTTACACCCGGATCTGATTGCCTTTTCCAACAAACATTTCTATCAAGGTCAACTGAGTGCATATCCCGGAAACAATACAGAGAAGCCATTACACTATCACTTCATTGAGCGGGGAGTTTATGAGGACCGAATTAACAAAGCAGAAGCGGAAGAACTTTGTCAGGAATTACGATCACTGATTTTAGCTGGCAAGAAGAATATTGGAGTGGTTGCTTTTTCGGAAGAACAGCTCCAGCAGATTTGGAAAAGTATGGATAATACAACCCGCGAAGCTTTTTCTGATAACCTGGATAATAACATTGGCTTTTTCAAAGCATTGGAAAATGTACAGGGTGATGAATGTGATCACTTATTGATTTCATTCGGTTTTGGTAAGAACCCGGAGGGGGAATTTCATCTGCGCTTTGGTCCGATGAATCGTCAGAATGGAAGGAACAGGTTAAATGTTCTGTTAACAAGAGCAAGTAAAAGCATCCACTTTTTCTGTTCTGTGAAAGCAGATGAATTTAAAATCAGTGAAAACGAATCTGTCAATTTATTGAGGCATTGGCTTCAGCACATTGAAAATTATCAGGCCGTCGATTCCAAAAAAATGCCATATGGTATCGATGCTGAAATTATCGGTGATCAAGTGGATCTCAAACGAGTTCATCAATCATTGGGTGAAGCGAGAGAGCTTGTCACGCTGCAGCGGGTTCTGGTGTCCCGCGGGTGGAAAGTCAGTTACTCGTAAGGCATTGAAAGTAATGCAAAGCTTGCGAGCCAATGACCACCTTCATAATTGCCATCAGTGATATTTGGAAGTGAATGCTCGATGTGTTCATTCGCCACTTTATTCAGATGTCTATACTCCGGTAATGCTCTTGCGATTCCATAGAAACACCAGGCGCGACTAAAGTTCAAACCGTCCAGATGTACCAGGTGACCGTCGGTTCTGTCAGTAACTTCTCCAGGCGCAATTGTAAAATCCTTATTGATCAGATCAGGCAGAAATTCCGAAAGCCACCGCTTGTATTCTTCTTTTTCCATCACCTTACTCATCAAATAAGCTTCTTCCAAACAGGGAGAAAGAAAGTCATCGCCACTAGGCTCCCAGCCTAACGGACAATCGACATCGGATAAGTAATATTCTCTTACCCGAACATCCAGCGTATTCAAAAGTTTGGCATTATTCATTGTTGAGGCATAATCGTGAATCAGCGACATGGCAAATGCTGTATTAGTATGAGTTCCTACACGAATCGGATACTTGAGCTTCGGTAAAAACTCCATGACGCGATCAACAATCAAATCCGTTAATGGTTGTAGATTTGATTCAATCTCTGAAGCTTTCGGGTGATCCGATAAATGAATTTCCTGAGCAAGTTTAAGTAGCCAGGCCCAACCGTACATCCGTTCAAAACCCTGACTTAACTCGTTCTCAAAATATTTGATCTCTTGTTCAATGTTTTCCTCGGAAATATGATTGAGAAGTTTATTCATTATCTCGTGATCGTCATCCAAATCCGGATATAAATTAATGATCCGCACCAGTGACCAATGACCGTGAACAGCTGAATGCCAATCAAAGCAACCGTAAAATGCCGGATGAAGTGTCTGTGGTTCCTGAAGGTCGTTAGGTCCGCCGATAACCTGATTTAATTTATTGGGATACTCCAGGTTGATGCACTCCATTGGCAGTTGCATCAGTCGAATTGCCTCCTGGCGCTTCATGCTGATCGGTTCAACCATGTTGTCAACGTTAATGGGTTCCTCTGACGTGTTCCTTTCTTCGCCCGAACAGGAAGCCATTACAAGCACAAGTAAAAGAATATTGAAAGTATTGTTCATGTTTTAAAGATAGAAAAAGTAACTTGTGGCAAGCTATTTGAGTTTGGATATAGAAATTAGCGTAATGAAGAAAACATATACATATTTATTCGGATTGAGCGTGCTGGCGATAACCGCTTGTGCCACAAGTAAAAACAATCACGAAGTGGTTGAAGTGGAGCAGCCAGCACAGATGGAAGAAGGAGTTGCGACGAACACAAATGAAGATGTAACTGATCAAAATGACAGTGTAACAGTAACGCAGGTTGCGGCAGACGATTCATTATTCGCGTTTATTAGCAGGGGAGCTTGCTATGGGACATGTCCAACATATACCTTGTCGATATACGACGACGGTACTGTTCTTCTGAATGGGATTCGATTCGTTAAACCTGAAGGTAAACATAGGTCATCTATAAGCAAAGATGAAATGAAGAAATTCATTGCGAAAGCTAAGGAGATAGAGTACTTCAGCCTCAACGATGTCTACGATGCTCATATCACAGATATTCCAGGAACGAAAACGAGTATTGTTATTGATGGGAAACGGAAAGAAGTTTACCGTCGATTCGGTTACCCACAACGCATTCTCAAATTTGAAGAGTTATTTGACAATTTATTGACCACGCTTGACTGGCAAGCTGTCACCGAAGACTAATGTGCATCCAGCCAGTTGTCACCAAACTGAGCTTCAACGACAAGAGGAACTTCGATCTTCACGGCTGATTCCATCTCTTTAACAACGAGTTCTTTCATCAGATCCTGCTCGCTTCGATGAACATCGAAAACCAATTCATCATGCACCTGAAGCAGCATTTTTGACTTCAATCCTTGCTTTTTCATTTTGTCATGAATGTTGATCATGGCTAATTTGATGACATCTGCTGATGAACCCTGAATAGGTGCGTTAACAGCATTTCGTTCAGCGAAACCTCGAACTACGGCATTGGAAGAATTAATATCACTTAAATATCTTCTTCGACCCATTATTGACTCAACATAACCCTTCTCTCTAGCCTTAGCCACGGCATCGTCCATGTACTTTTTAATAGTCGAATATTGTTCGAAATAACTGTCGATAATTCCCTTTGCCTCTGACCTGGAAATATTGAGATTCTGAGAAAGTCCAAAAGCGGATTGTCCGTAGATAATCCCAAAATTAACTGCCTTCGCTGAACTTCGTTGGTCTCTCGTAACTTCTTCTACCGGCACATGAAAGACTTTCGCCGCCGTTGCCGCATGAATATCCTGTCCGGAACGGAAAGCTTCAATCATATTTTTATCTCCACTAAGTGCGGCAATGATGCGCAATTCTATCTGAGAATAATCGGCTGCCATCAAGATAAAATCATCACTCCTTGGAATAAATGCTTTACGAATCTCTCTTCCTTTTTCCGAACGGATCGGAATGTTCTGGAGATTTGGGTTGTTTGAACTCAATCTACCCGTAGCAGCAACGGTCTGCATGTAGGTTGTATGAATGCGCTGATCGTTTTTATCCACCATTGTTGGTAACGGATCAACGTAAGTGTTCTTTAGTTTTCTCAGCTGTCTGTAGTCGAGGATCATCTCAATGATTGGGTGTGCATGCTTCAGTCGTTGAAGCACATCTTCTCCCGTAGCATATTGACCTGTTTTGGTTTTCTTCGCTTTCTTTGAAATTTGAAGACGGTCGAATAAGACTTCTCCTAATTGTCGTGGGGAATCTATGTTAAATTCTATTCCCGCCTCTTTCAAAATCGATGCTTCTAATTCTTCCAGGGAATCCGCTAACTCCTCAGAATAGGCTGCTAAACTTACCGTGTCAATTCGAATACCTTCCTGCTCCATGCATTTCAACACCTCCACTAAAGGCATTTCCATTTTAAAGAATAGGTCTTTTAAATGAGGTTTATCGATTTCCGCCTCAAACAACTTCTTCAACTGGAATGTAATGTCAGCATCTTCACATGCATAGTCTTTTACTTCCGCAGGTTCTTTATCTCTCATTGAACCCTGATTCTTACCCTTCTTACCGATTAAAGACTCAATTGAAATTGGTTTGTAGTTCAAATATGTTTCAGCCAGGAAATCCATGCCCTGTTTTGAATCGGGTTTAATCAGATAATGTGCGATCATGGTGTCAAACGTCGGAGCGCTAATTTCAACATCATAACGATTCAGCACTTTGTTGTCATACTTTATGTTATGCGCAATCTTCTCAATGGACTTCGATTCAAAAAAGGGCTTAAATTCTTCAACAATCTTTTTAGCCTCCTCAAAATTCTCAGGTGTTGGAACATAATATCCCTCTCTTTCTTTAAAGGAAAAAGACATTCCCACCAGGTTTGCATTTAACGAGTCGATACTATCGGTCTCCGTATCAAAACAAACTTCCTTTTGTTTCAAGAGTAAGTCTAGCAGCGCCTTTCGTTCCTCTGTGTTCTCTGCCAGGTGATATTTCGGTTTTTCAGTGGCAATGGTTTTAACATCTGAAGTTGGTTCAGCTTCTTGCTCCTCGTTCATGCTTTGTGAGCCAAAGAGATCGATTTGACCGTTAGAATCAACTGATGCAACATTGCCAATGCTGATCTCTTCGCCCAGAACTCTTCTGGCAAGTCCCCTAAATTCGAGCCTGGTAAAAACTTCCCGGATTTTCTCTATGTCGGGTTCACACATTTTAAGGTCATCTTCGTCGAATTCCACATCTACATCTGTGATGATCGTTGCCAACTGCTTGGAAAGAAGTCCTTGCTCAGCGTAATTCTCCACATTCTCTTTTTGCTTACCCTTCAATTCATCAACGTGGGCTATCAGTCCTTCAACTGATCCGTACTGGGCCACCAATTTTTTAGAGGTCTTCTCACCAATTCCTGGAATTCCCGGAATATTATCTGCAGCGTCCCCCCATAGACCAAGAATATCTATGACTTTCAACGGATCATCCACTTCGAACTTCTCGCACACTTCCGGTATTCCCCAAATTTCAGCAGGCTTCCCTCCTCGACCCGGTCGATACATAAATATGTTTTCTGAAACGAGTTGACCGAAATCCTTATCCGGTGTCATCATATAGGTCGTAAACCCATGTTTTTCTGCCCGCTTAGCTATGGTTCCGATAACATCATCTGCTTCATATCCATTCACTTCCAGAATAGGAATATTGAAGGCCTGAACAATTTCCTTAATCAGCGGAATCATGGACCGTATATCTTCGGGCATTTCCTCCCGATGTGCTTTATAAGCTTCGAAATCTACTTTCCTTGCTTCAGACCCTCCCGGAGGATCAAACACAACCGCCATGTGAGATGGCTTCTCATTATTGATGATATCGATCATCGCATTCGTAAATCCAAAGGCAGCAGAAGTGTTCTGTCCTTTTGAATTAACACGTGGATTTTTAATAAAAGCAAAATAAGCCCTATAGATCAACGCATATGCATCCAGTAAAAAAAGTTTCTTATTGTGTTCTGATGATACCATTAGGTTTAAAGTTTAATTCCAGCTGGTTCCGTCTTTTGAATCCTTTACCGTAATTCCGGCAGCTGCCAGACCATCTCTAATTTTATCCGAAGTGTCCCAGTCTTTTTTCGTTCTCGCCTGCTGACGCAATTCGAGTACCAGATCCATTACCGGGTTAATCCGATTATCTCCTTCACTTCCCGGCGCTTTTAATCCAAGAACATCATAAACAAAGGCCTGCATTTCTTTTCGCAATAAGGCAAGATCTTCAGTCGAAACTGATGCCTTTCCATCCTTTACAGAATTGATCAGTTTCACAGCCTCGAATAAATTAGCAAGAAGAACGGGAGCATTAAAATCATCATTCATGGCTGAATAAAATGAATCAACGATTGGTTTAACCTGTCCAGAATCCGCTTCCTTTCCGCCAACAATTTCATCCAGCGATTTCATTGCTTCCATGAGTTTATTGTACCCTTTTTCCGCTGCTCCTAACGCTTCAGACGTAAAATCAAGTGTACTACGGTAATGAGCCTGCATCATGAAAAATCGAACTACCATCGGGTCGTACGATTTGTCAAGTAAATCATTCTCTCCTGAAAAAAGTTCCTCCGGCAAAAGACTATTTCCAGTGGATTTACTCATCTTTTTTCCATTTAGCGTTAGCATGTTTCCGTGCATCCAGTATCTGACCGGACTTTTACCATTACTTGCTGTTCCTTGTGCTATTTCACATTCATGATGTGGAAACTTCAGGTCCATGCCGCCTCCGTGAATATCGAACTGTTCACCAAGATATTTGGTGCTCATCGCAGAACATTCTAAATGCCATCCCGGGAATCCTATTCCCCATGGGGATGGCCACTTCATAATGTGTTCTGGCTGTGCGTTCTTCCATAGCGCAAAATCCAGCGGAGCACGCTTTTCATCTTGTCCGTCCAGATCTCTTGTGTTGGCAATGAGGTCTTCGATTTTTCTTCCTGAAAGCTCTCCATAAGGATGGGTTTCATTGTATTTCTCCACATCGAAGTATATCGAACCATTCGATTCGTATGCAAAACCATTGTCCAGGATTGCCTGAATCATTTCAATCTGTTCAATGATATGACCGGTGGCGGTTGGTTCAATATTAGGCGAAATGGCATTGAATTGCTCCATCACTTTGTGAAAATCCATCGTATACTGATGAACAATTTCCATGGGCTCCAACTGTTCCAGGCGTGCTTTCTTAGCGATCTTGTCTTCGCCCTCATCCGCGTCATCTGTAAGGTGGCCTACATCCGTTATATTTCGAACATATCTCACTTTATAACCTAAATGTATCAGGTATCGATAAACCAGATCAAATGAGATGAAGGTGCGACAGTTGCCGAGGTGAACATTGCTGTAGACCGTAGGCCCACAAACATAAAGCCCTACAAATCCTTCTTTCAAAGGCTCAAACACGAGCTTCTCTCCTCTTAAACTGTTGTATATCAACAAATCTCCTTTTATTGATCCCATTACTTTAATCGATTTCAAACAAAGATAAATTTAATTGCAAAATAGGCTAGTTGTGTTCTCTATTAGATACGGGTTAAAAGCATTTTTGGCCTTTTTTTTGTATATAGCGGTGAAATTAATTTTTTGAAAATGAAAAACCTGATTTTACTATTCGCCGGAGCCATGCTAATTGTCTCCTGTAAAACATCATTTAGAATCTCTGTTAAAGAACCTGCTGCAATAGCTATTTCTGACTCTCTTCAAAATTTTGGTGTTGTAAATAATGTTACCAAAATGAACAGCCCTGAAGAAGTTGTCGGCTCACTCTTAGGAGGTAATGCTCCCAACGCAAATATTACAGCAGCAGAAAGAGCTATAGATGGAATTTTTAGAGCATTGGATCGTTCAAACAAGCTTCATGGAGTTTCATTTGAAACCAATCAATTTAAAAGAGGAGATGGTCAGATTAACTGGACATACATTGATTCTGCGGCAAAGGCTAACGAGTTAGATGGCTTTATTGAAATTGCTGAACTTAGAACGGTGTCACCTGTTGGTGGAAGTGTTTTGGCAAATGCTGAAGGGAAGAGCAGAACGTATATTGACGGAACTGCTTATGTGAATTACTATATCGCTGGTGAACACGTTTCGCATGAACGAATTGTAGTCAGGTATCGTCACCACATTCGTCTTTCTGAAGGGACTTCCGTCATCGATGTTTTAAATGACGTAAAGAAGAAACAGGAGCAATATCGGGCACTTGGTTTTGAGCTTGGATATAAAGCTGGTAAATTGATCTATCCTAACTGGGTGTGGGCGAATCGCAAATATTATAACAAAGGATCGAAGGAGCTAAAACGAGCTAAACCAATGATCCATAAAGGAAATTGGGATATTGCTGAAAAACAGCTTGAGTATGGACTGGACCATCACAAAGAGAAAGTAAGAGGAAGGATCTGCTATAACTTAGCCCTCGTAAATGAAGGTCAGGGAGATATAGATAAGGCCATAGAATATGCCGAAAAAGCAGCTTTAGAATACGGTGATAAAATGGCTAATGATTACCTTGTAACACTCCGGCAGAGAAAAAGACAACTGGAACAAATTAAATTAGACCAGGAAAACTAATGGGGTTCTTATCAAATATCTTCGGAAGTAAAAAAGAGACCGGGACCAAGGGCTATGCGCTTTGGGAGTTTGGTATGACCCCGGAACAGGTTTCACAGGGAGGATTTGGTCCATATAGATCCGTTCCTGAAACTGGTGGCTTGATGATTCAGGGAGGCCCGTTTGGCGGAAAAACTGCTCCTATTTCTTTCATTTTCAATCCGTATGGTCTCCATCGCATTCAGATATGGGTTTATGAAGGAAATGATCCTAGTCAAGCAGCTGAAGCATTTTACAAGGTCTATGATCACATGAAGTTTCATGGTGCACTGGAATGTAATGGTGTGTCGATCGATCAGTTTGCGGAACCAGATAAGGTGAAGCAAACGCTAGTGTCCATGATGCAAATGCCAAACCCAGATGGTGTTGTAAGAAAAATACAGATGAAAGCACTTGATATAAAGCCTGAAGATGTAAATGTCTTTAGCTCACTTGTGGATAGCCCACAGGGCAAGTTTGTCTTTCTTTACTATAGCAAGAAGTAATTAGCTGAGCTTTATTCCCAACTCTTTAAGTTGCTCTTCATCCAATGGAGAAGGTGCGTCAATCATAACGTCGCGTCCATTGTTGTTTTTTGGAAAAGCAATAAAATCCCGAATAGATTCCGTTCCAGACATCGTTGCCACCAATCGATCAAAGCCAAACGCGAGTCCCCCATGAGGTGGTGCTCCGTATTCAAAGGCAGACATCAAAAATCCGAATTGTGCTTCTGCTTCCTCCTTGGTAAAGCCAAGCAGGTCAAACATTCGTGACTGAAGTTCTCTGTCGTGAATTCTGATCGATCCACCGCCCAGTTCTACGCCATTCATGGCGAGGTCGTATGCATTCGCCCGCACCTTTCCGGGTTCATTTTCAATCAATCCGATATCCTCCGGTTTTGGCGAAGTAAATGGATGGTGCATGGCGTGATAACGCTGCGAGTCTTCATCCCATTCTAAGAGCGGAAAATCGACTACCCAAACCGGTTTAAATTCTGCTGGATTGCGAAGACCCAATTCATTACCCATATGCAAACGGAGCTCACTTAATTGCTTGCGTGTAGTCTCCAGGTTTCCACTTAGCACCAACAAAAGGTCTCCCGCCACTGCTCCTGCTTTTTCTGCCCATGCTTTCAAATCATCTTGTGAATAAAACTTGTCCACCGAAGATTTAAAGGTACCGTCCTCATTGCATTTGACATACACCAATCCTTTAGCTCCTATTTGAGGTCTTTTTACCCAATCGGTAAGTGCATCCAATTGCTTTCTTGTATAAACAGAGCATTGAGCAGCATTAATTCCGAGTACTGTTTCAGAGTTATCAAACACATTGAATCCTTTTCCTTTTGCCTCATCGTTCAGGTCCACGAATTCCATTCCGAATCTAAGATCCGGTTTATCCGATCCATAAGTTTCCATTGCTTCGGCGTAGGTCATTCGTGGGAATGGTTGAGGAAGATCAACTCCTTTGATCTCTTTAAACAGATGACGCATCATTCCTTCAAAAGTGTGAAGTACATCTTCTTGTTCAACGAATGCCATCTCACAGTCTATCTGTGTAAATTCCGGTTGGCGATCTGCTCTCAAATCCTCATCTCTGAAACATTTAACGATCTGATAGTAACGATCAAAGCCGGATACCATCAATAATTGTTTAAAGGTCTGGGGTGATTGAGGAAGCGCATAAAACTGCCCTTCATTCATTCTGCTTGGAACGACAAAATCCCGAGCCCCCTCAGGTGTTGATTTAATGAGTACCGGTGTCTCAACATCGATAAAGCCTTCAGCATCCAAATACTTTCGAACCTCTAACGACACTTTATGCCTGAACATCATTTTCTTCTGAATCGGCTTTCTTCGTAAATCAAGGTAGCGGTATTGCATACGAAGTTCTTCACCACCATCGGTTTCATCCTCGATTGTAAAAGGAGGGAGTTGTGATGCATTGAGAATCGTTAGTTTATTGACTTTGATCTCAATTTCACCTGTCGGCATGTTTTGATTCTTACTGCTTCTTTCGATTACCTCGCCTTCCACCTGAACTACAAACTCCCGGCCCAATTTTCTGGCAGATTCACAAAGTTCTTTTTGCTCTTCCATGTTAAAAGCCAGTTGTGTAATTCCATAACGATCTCTCAGATCAACGAAGGTCATCCCTCCAAGATCTCTTGACCGTTGGATCCAACCTGACAGTGTTACATTCGTTCCAATATCTGCTGAACGCAGCTCTCCACATGTATGTGTTCTATACATCTATTCTTGATTTGGGTGGCAAATTTAATCGTTTGAAATCAGAAATTATAATGGAATATTACCATGTTTCTTTTTCGGAAGTTCTTCCGCTTTTTTCTCAAGTGTTTTGAATCCAGCAATGACTTTATCGCGCGTTTCCGATGGTAGAATGACATCATCTATAATTCCTCTCTCCGCTGCCCGATATGGATTGGCAAACATTTCTGCATATTCCGCTTCCTTTTCGAGCCATTTCTTTTCCGGATCATCTGCCGAAGCGATCTCGCGCTTAAAGATGATCTCGGCCGCACCTTTCGCTCCCATTACGGCAATTTCGGCTGTTGGCCATGCAAAATTTAAATCGGCACCAATGCTTTTCGAATTCATTACATCAAATGCGCCGCCATAAGCTTTACGGGTGATCACTGTGATTCTTGGAACTGTTGCTTCTGAAAATGCATAAAGTAGCTTTGCGCCATTGCTTATAATTCCGTTCCATTCCTGATCAGTCCCTGGAAGGAATCCGGGAACGTCTTCAAATACAAGTAACGGAATGTTGAAGGCGTCGCAGAACCGAACAAATCGAGCTCCTTTACGGCTTGAATCAATGTCAAGAACACCCGCAAGAGATGCCGGCTGGTTAGCAACAATACCAATTGTTTTTCCCTCCAATCGAGCAAAACCAACAACGATATTCTTTGCAAAATCCTCGTGTACTTCTTTGAATGTATTGTCATCGACTACGCTATCGATCACTCTCTTAATGTCGTATGGCAGCTGATTGTTGTCCGGTAAAATCGTGTTGATCGTGTCGAGTTTTGTCTTGTTGAATTCGTAAGACTTGATCTCCGGTGCCAACTCGTTTGCATTTTGGGGCATGTACGTTAGAAGATCTCTGACTTTCTTCAGAGCCTCTACGTCGTTTTCGGCTGTAAAATGATTTACCCCGGATTTCTCCGCGTGAGTTTTTGCTCCTCCCAGATCTTCAGAACTCACCTCTTCATGGGTCACCGTCTTTACAACGTTCGGTCCTGTCACAAACATATAGGAAGAGTCCTCAACCATGATAATAAAGTCAGTCAATGCTGGTGAATAAACTGCTCCACCGGCACATGGTCCCATGATCACACTTAATTGCGGGATAACTCCGGAAGCCCTGGTATTTCTATAAAATATATCGGCATATCCGGCTAGTGAAACAACTCCTTCCTGAATTCTCGCCCCACCCGAATCATTCAATCCGATCACAGGTGCTCCGTTCTTTACGGCCAAATCCATGATGCGACAGATCTTCGCTGCATGTGTTTCAGACAATGATCCTCCGAGTACGGTGAAATCCTGTGAAAACACGTAAACGGTGCGTCCGTGAACCGTCCCGTATCCTGTAACAACCCCGTCACCGGGTATTTTGTTTTTGTCTAATCCGAATGAAGTAGAACGGTGTTCTACAAACATCCCGATCTCATGAAATGAACCTTCATCAAGTAATAAGGTAACTCTTTCGCGCGCTGTTAATTTGCTCTTGGCGTGTTGCTTTTGGATCCGTTCTTCACCGCCCCCTAGTTTGGATTGTTCTCTTTTTTCAATTAACTCCTTATTCTTGTCCATTCCATATTAGTTTTCAGAACAAACAAATATAGTCAATTCAATAGATGAAACAGTGCATCACGGAACGATCTCAATCGTCGTTTTATCAGAAATAGAGAAATAGAGATCTTTTATGTGTGCGGTTTTCAAGGAAATGCATCCCAGCGTCCAATTGGTGCCATCGTCGATTAGGTCATCTGCTCCTTCAGGAACTCCGTGAATACCAATTTCACCTCCAATACTGGCATCATTCGTAAGTGTTCCATCTGCTTTTCGTTCATTAAATTTTCTCCAGGATTCCTTATTCGGATAATCGATCCAAATAAAATAGCTCCAGCTTTTGTGTGGATACTTACTTATTATCTTAAATGTTCCCTCCGGTGTGCAGCCATCTCCTTCCTGTTTCTTATCATCAATCGGATTGAATCCTAAAACACAAGGGTAAGTTATCAAAGTACTGTCGGCATGCATTACACTCAATTGGTAATCGGACTTATCGATCAGGATCTTTAAAGCACTTTTTGAAATACCATTTTCTTTGATGATCGTACGTAAATCATCCTTTTCTTGTTCTTGTGCTTTAGATTGACACGCTACAAGGATCAATAAACCGAGAAAAATCTTTGACATATGGATACCTGTTTTATACATGAATAATGCTGTCTGCCAAATAAGTAACAAGACTTATATCGCGCCTTTGGCCTTAAGCTCCAAATACTTGTTAATCGTATTTACCGAAAGGTCTTCTGGTAAAGTGAGAACAGTCTGTATTCCGTTTTGTTTCAGCTCTCTTGCAATTTTTGATTTCAGTGAAATCATGCGTTCAGCAACCGCCGACTGGTAGACTTCAAACATATTATTCGGTTTGCTAAAAGCCAGATCCTGAAGACCGTGATTTTCAAAAAACACAACTACGAGAACATGTTTTTGATTCAATCTTCGCAACATGGGTATGGCGCGACGCATGGAAAATTCTGTCTCAAAGTTCGTGAATAACACGAGCAATGATCTCGACCTGACAGTTTTACGAACGGACTGATACAAGAGGTTAAAATCTCCCTCCATGTACAGCGTTTTTTGATTGTACAGTGCTTCCTGAATTCTTCTCATTTGACTACCCGAACGTTCCGCCGGGAGTTGTACCCCGATTTTGTTCGAGTATGTTATGAGGCCAGCTTTATCTCCTTTCTTCAACGCAATGTTCGAAAGTACCAGTGCTGAATTGATCGAATGATCCAACATAGTCAATCCATCATATTCCATCTGCATACTTCTGCTCTTATCGATGATGCAATACATGCTCTGAGACTTCTCTTCCTGGTACTGATTCACCATCAGCTCATCTCTTCTACTAGTGGCTTTCCAGTTGATCTTTTTGATCTCATCTCCCTGCACGTACGACTTGATCTGCTCGAATTCACTGTTATTTCCCAGACGTCTGATCTTTTTAATTCCGGAGCTAACCTTTTGTTGGTGAAAAACGAGTAATTCATAGCGTTTCATCTGCAGAACGGACGGATAAACATGCACCTCTTCCTGCAATGGAACTTCGATTCGTCTCGAGGCTAAAAAGAAAAAGGATCGCATTAAAATAAATGCATCATTAAATTGAAATATTCCCCTTGTATTTGGTTTAAACTGATACGTAAAGACTTTTGTTTTATTTGGCAATAAAGTTGCGGAGAAGACCTTTGATCGTTCCTGCATTTCAATTGGGAACCCTTCTACAAGACTAAAATGTACGGGCTGACCGGCATTGTTTTTTACATGGAGTTCTACCGGGTTTTCGTCGCCAAGATTAAGGCGTTCCTTCACATGCCTGCTTACTTCCAACGGACTTTTGCTAGAGAATACCAAAAGAATATCGAGGATCGTCAAGCCGGCAATTGTTGCCAATAGAACAAGTGCAATAAAGTTGACCTGCGGGTATACGTACGCTACGACGAACAACATGATCGCAATCCCGTAAATCACAAAAAACCATCTGGTCAGATATATGTTACCAATGAATTTCAATTAGCGTGGTACTTCAACCGTTTGAATAATTTCAGCAACTACATCTTCTGACCTTACGCCTTCCATTTCTGCCTCCGGGGTTAAGATCAATCGGTGATTCAGTACATGGACTGTCACAAACTGAATGTCTTCCGGTGTCACAAAATCACGCCCTCTGATTGCAGCAACTGCTTTCGATGCTCGCAGAATAGATAATGATGCCCTCGGTGATCCTCCAAGATAAATCTTGCCATGATTCCTCGTTTTATGGGTGATCAAAGCAATGTATTTAATCAGGTTATCTTCTACAATGACCTTTTCAACGGTATCCTGTATCTTCTTAATTTCATCCGCACTAAAAACGGCTATTATCTTATCAAGATTGGGGGGTGTAATATGATTTTTGTATCGCTGAAGTATTTCTTCTTCATGATCCAGCTCCGGGTAATCCAATTTGATCTTGAACAGGAATCTGTCTAATTGTGCTTCCGGAAGATTATACGTTCCTTCCTGCTCAATGGGGTTTTGCGTTGCAATCACCAGAAAAGGAAAATTCATTGGATATTCCTGGCCATCATAGGTAATCTGTCTTTCCTCCATTACCTCGAATAATGCTGCCTGTGTCTTCGCAGGTGCCCGGTTGATCTCATCGATCAATACGATATTAGAAAAAATCGGTCCCTTCTTAAAGGTAAAGGTTGAATCCTTCATGTTGAATACGGATGTTCCTATAACATCTGAAGGCATCATATCCGGCGTAAACTGTATTCTGGAAAAATCAATGTTCAATGACTTCGACAGCACTTTAGCCGATAATGTTTTGGCAACACCCGGCGCTCCTTCCAATAATACATGTCCGTTAGCAAAAATACCTGTTAACAATAGGTCTACCATTTGTTCCTGACCAATAACAAACTGAGCCAATACAGCTCTCACATCATTCACTTTTTGCGCTACCCAAAGTAATTCCTTTTGATTTCGCTCAAAACCATACGACTTTTGCTCTTTATTGTCTTCAACAACCGGTACAATAACTGTTTCTTCCGCTTTTTCGTCCGGGTTTGGGTCCTCGTTTTCTGTTGATTCACCCTCTACCTTCGGCATATAATCGGTGTGTTCAGTCTGAGAGCTTTCATTCTGTTCTTCAGAGTTGTTCACTTCTTCATTTTCGTTGTTTTCATCATTTATCATAACTCATTCATCTGTAATTTGGTCACTAGCTGTTCGAATTTTCTTCGATCAAATCGGCTAAGGTCCCAAAAGTTAATAATCAATTTTCTATTCTCCGTAAATTCGAATACCACACCGTTGGCTTTTTGAGTAGTGGTCATCAGTTCTTCTGTTTTAAATTCTTTCTTAAACCCGAATGCATTGTAGGCAATGAAACTATCTTCCGTAATTTTCAGCAATGGCGTGCTTAGCCTTAATACGCCTAGCAGGAAAACTATGAGTCCAACAGGCCAGAGTGTAATCCCGACACCAACAGCAACCACGAGATAATAGAAGCCCGCCAATACCAGAATGATTCCTGCAAGGATCATGATCATTGGTAAAAGAAGTGATCGTCGCAGTACAAAGGTATCTTCCTTTATTCGTTCAAAAACTTTTTCTGAAATAATCCCTGTTTCTTTATAGAACTTACGTTTCTTCTTGTCCAAATCGGCAAGAAACTGTTCATTCACTGAAGATGCTTCTTTTGTCTCTAAAAGACGAAGCAACATTTTTATTTCGTCAACCGACTTGTTGCTCTTCTCTGCCAAAGAAATAATGGCTTTGTCATCTTCTCGACGCTGGAGATCAATAAAAAAGTGTTTTTGTATCAGTGCGTAAAAGTTTTTCTTTTGAATTTGAAGAATACCGTATGGGTTTCGTTTGGCAAAGTAAATCGAGGTGATCGTTTCTGCAAAGGCCAGGGTCATGTCCTTTCTGGACTCCACAAATGGTACGATCGGTCGCATGCGTTTCGTTCGGAAAATTACGAATAAAATCATGCCTCCCAGAGATAACAAAAGTGCCGTTAACAAGTATGGATCTTCGAACAAGGGTTTAAGGAAACTATCGTCTTCCTTGCCTTCTTCCTCAAACTCATCAAAATAATCTTCTTCTCCATAATCATCCGGTAATCGTCCGAACTCGAGTAAAATAAGATCCTGATCTGAAGGTAGCTCATTGATAACTTTGGTTGCATAACGGAAACCATCACGTCGTTTAATCTGATAATTGTAGAATAATGCCGGGGTGATGTGTAAATAAATCGTCCCTTGACCTCTCGGAATCTTCACGTAATTATACATCTCCATAAAAGAAGACAGCCCTTCGAAACCCGCTTCAACCTCAATGTCACCAAATGCTCTCCAGTCCGTGGCAATGGTGTCATTCTGATGGATATTGATCATGTCGTATTTCTGCTTACCGGTATAAACCCTAATGGAATCATCATAGTCGCTTCGCTCAGCGTATTTATCAACGATTTTTGGGAGAATATTATCAGTGGTTTTTTCAATTCCGTCATACGCAAGGAATAATTCTGACCCAGACTCCACATAGGAAAGGAGACTGTCTAGCTCATCATTATGTAAACCGAGTGGACCAATAAAGTAGTAGGTGTAATTTTCATCCTTCATCGCTTTTAAGGAATCCAAGTCTTCCCAATCATTTGCGACTTTAATCCGATGACCTGTATCTAGATGTGCCTGCAACATCCGGTTGAACAAATAAAGGTCTAGCGGATCCTTTTCAAAAGGTTGAAATCGACCTTCCCAATCAGCAGAAACGTATGCTCTTCGCTTTCCTTCTATCTCGGTGGGAGAATCAGACAAAAGCCAAACCATTACCGCCATCAACAGCACCAGTCCAACAACGAGTCCTATTTTCTGTTGATTACTCACCCAATGGTTTTAGTGATTTGTAATATGCTTCCAGATCAGGCCGTACTAATTCATAGATATCTCGATCAATGTGATATTCACCGTACCAGACCAGATTGTAGATCCGAATACAGGCCATGAAATCTGTAACTCCCGGTTTCCCGGACATCTCAATTAAGTAATGGTGATTGGTCTTTTCCCTTTTCCACTTGATCCAACCGTTGTTGATTAGTTCTTTTAAAATAAAGGTGAAATAGATTCGAACGCATGTTCGATAGTCTTCCCTGGCCATTGCTTCATCCAGCTTCAACTCCAGTTCGGTTTTGGTAACTACTTCCGGGTTCCACTCATCTTCCACATCAACGGCAACTTTCTTATTGGAAGGTTTTCTGTTCTTAATGATCAGATATGCTACAATAATAACGGCTATAAAAATGAGTAAAAACAGCAGGAACTTCCATACTCCCGGAGGAATGGTCGGTGCATCTACGTCGGGTATATCTATGTCCGGAAAATCTACATCAGGTGGGTCAAATTCAGGCACTTCTATTGGATCCGGGCGCTCAACAGTCGGGTCTTCTAATAAATTACCTCCCTCACCATTATTCTGGTCTATACCCCGATATCGCTCCCGGTCCTTTTGTAATTGCTGCGAATTGTATTGAAGTCCCTGTCCGCTATTCCCTCCACCGTTATAAGAGTAGTCATCTTCATAATAATAATCATCCTTCATGTTCGTAGGATAAGAACCATACCATTCATCCGGACCTTTATATTTATCCTGTTTGTGATATTTCAGGTATTCTTTTTCTTCCTTCCAGACCTTTTCTTTGACGTCTTTTTGTGACCAGGAAAACAACGGAAACAGAGCAATCGATATGTAGATTAAAAGCCTATTCATAATCGATATCCTTTTCCTGGAATCTGTTTCGTTTTCCAAATTTTTCAAAAGCCTTTTTCAATCCTATCGCTTCGGTTTTTTCAACTTGCGAGTAATAGGCAATGGCCATCGTAAATGCTATCATTGGAACAATAGCGAAGAAGAAAATCAAGTATACTATCTGCCGCAACACGTTTGCCCAGAACATATAATCTGACGTAAAAATCTGAGCAATTCGCTTAACAAAATTAGCCGCTATATCCAGTAGATCACTTATTGTAGGTTCACCATTATAATCGTGTATACTTAACACGAATGCAACCGGCTGAAGAAGAATTGCCGTCAATACAATTAATATTAACAAGATCAATAAAGTGTTTCCGTAGTGTTTGGTGCTAAACCTAAACCCCTTACCAAAGCGCTGACCGAATTTCGAGTCGTCCAAGCCCATAGATGCCGCATTGAGATAAAAGAAAGGCACGATAAACAGATAAACCAGTAACAAGTACCAGGGAAGAATCAAAACGGAAACACACAGAATGAAGTTCCCAAGCCAAATTCCTAAAAATCTTTTCTTCATGTAAGTAAAATACGAGCGCCAGCTAAAGGCTTCCGATCTGGATTTTATGCTCCAGAATACCGACGAAAACATAAGTGCAATGACCACAGTCCACAAGCCGAAGACGATGTAATCCTGTACAGAAAAGAAACAGTAGCCCATCATTAATTCGAGCTGAGCCGACCAGTCATACCAGTATTCCGTCTGCTGCAAATCGTAATGCTGAATATCCTGCATCGTAACCAGTGCAATCACAATCGGAAATACAATAAGGGTATTAATCTTTGCAAACTTGCTGAACATACTTCTATACATTCCGAATGCGGTAGCGATGTTTGCTCCGGCATCCCGAATCTGGTACAAATCAACTTCCTTTGGCTGCTTAAAGCTTGAGGTTTCTTCTTTATCGAGAAGCTCAGGATGTTTTCTCGCCACATAAATAGGATATAACACATAGTAGCCGAGAATAATCCCAAAGCTAAGCAGTATCAGCATCCACTTGGACCAATCGGGCAAATCCTGATAATTGCGTGTTACAAAGCTTTCCAGAAAACCTGCAATGATAATAAATGGCACAAGTGACAGCATGATCTTTAACCCTCGCTTCGTTGAGAGTTGTAATGATTGAATCCGGGTATAGCTCTTTGGAAACAAAATTCCGTTTCCTGCGGTAATCCCGGCTCCAGCAGCGAGAACGATAGCTGAAATCTCAAATGCACCATGAATCCAGATACCAAGAAAACTAGTTATTAATAGGCCCTTGCCATGAAAGAAATACTGAAATGCCCCCACCATTACTCCATTGAAAAAAAGCAATATATGGGTGCCAATTGTGAGGAAGAATCCGAAGACAAACGTCATAAATGCAACCTTCAAGTTATTTGTTGTGATCGCAATAAACATGTCCATCTGACTACCGCTTTGATATACGCCTAAAGGATTGCCCTTTTCGATGTTTTCGATAGTCATATCAACATAACCATAACCGGCAACATCATCCAGAAAATAGGGGTCATTTGACACGTTCATCGCGCCAATCAGAAAATAGATCAGGAATAAAACGAAGGCAAAAAGTAAGTTTTTCCGAGATCGATAGATTTCCAATGGGAGTGAGGTCTTCCATACCGTGATGAATTTCTTGATGGGTTCGCCCTTCCGCTTATGAACGCCCGTGTACACCTTCTGTGCTAACTGATTGAGATATACCCGAACAGTTCTCTTAGGATAAAATGTTTGCGCGTAGCTGAGGTCATCCGTAATGTCTAAATACAGGTCACTTAACTCTTCAGGGTCATTGGATTTCGATTCGTACAATTCTTCAAATCGATTCCACTTTTCCTTATTCTGCTTTATAAATTGGGTTTCCTTCAATCTGCCTCTTTCGGTGTGATGAAGAGTAAATATAATGATTGAAGTTGAGAATAATTATTTATCCCGACAGAGTTAACCTTTGTTATGGAATTAGTGTTTTTTTCTAGAGAATTCAAACTTACCGATCTTTACAAAGAAGCCTTTGCTATCGTCCGTATTGGATTTCCCGCTTCTGAAATCAATCTCGCGATTCGTTTTTTCCGAAAGAGCCTTGGTTATCGGCTTAATAGGATTATTAATACCGTTAAAATGTAGCGTGGCATAATCCTGATTTTGCGGCTCGACATAGGTAGGAGGATTGCTCACCAGTTGCTGTGAAAGCGGCTCTAGCTCCAATGCAACCTTCGGACTTAAAATTCTTCGTACAGGGACATTTTCAAGAGCAAGATTCTCGCTTCTAGTATTCGGCAATTCTTTTGCAACAAGAACGGGCTGACCCTTCGAAACAGGTGAAGGTTCTGTAGTCAAAGCATATGAATCTTCATTCTGCTTCGTGCTGTTTTCTTGCTCATTTTTCGGGTTATTTTGAATCTTCTCTGGTGATTCCTGTTGATCGTTCGCAAGAATCTGTTGGTTCGGTTCAATCACAGATCCCTGTCCGCCAAATAAGTAAATCATGACGATGATAAGCACGCTGGCCGCTGCTGCTGCGTATGGCCACAAGCGAACCTGTACTGTCTGCTTCAGCTCTGCTTTGTCAGCATAAATATATTGCTCATTCTGATCAAAATAAGTTGCCGCGATTAGCCTCTTCTCTTGTTGAAGATTATTAGCGACAACAAAGTTCTCTAATTCAGTTTCTTTCTCACTTTCCAAGATTCCCTCAGCCTGTGCAATCAGGAAGTGATCAAGGTTGTTCAGACTGATATTATCGTTTTCATCTACCTGCTTCAGACTTTGCTTCAATGAATTATCGAGTGTTAGTTCCTCACTTACAATCGACGTGAATTCCTCATCATCCAGTTTACATTCCGGATGTTGTTCAAGGAATTCGAACAATAAGGCCGCATCCTTTTCGCTCAACTTCCCTTCGAGGTAATCGAGGTAGTAAGCTTCATAATTAAATATGCTGATACGTTCCATTATATAACTAAGTCTAATCTTTTAATATATGTTTTCAGCGCTTTTCGGGCTCTGAATATGTAAACCTTCACCTGTGATTCACTCAACTCTGTGATTTCAGCTATCTCGGCGTAATTGTATCCCTCATAATCCCGAAGTAATACCACCGTTCGCTGAATTTCAGGTAATCGCGATAATGCATCCTCCAATACTTCCTTTAAATCGACATCCATTCCTGAACTTGATCCCTGTTCAATTGCTGTTTCAATATCACCTGACCGTTGTTCCTTTTTGATCCAGTCAATGATCGTATGATAAGCTGTTGTGAACAGATAGGATTTCACTTTTGCATAATCAACCTCCTCATGTTTCACCCAAACTTTCGTAAAGGTTTCCTGGACAATATCGTTTGCAGCCATCTCATTACCAAGATGTTTCATGGCAAAGCGGAAAATGTTATCCGCAAATTCGTCGACTGATTTATTGTACTCTTTAACTGTCAATTTTCACAAGTTTCAACTATAAGACTAACAAGTTACAGAAAAGTTACAGCAAGGATAAAAAATATGTATCTTCGACGTAGTAAACTTTTAAAAAAACCGAAATGAGCACAGGAACGATCATAACCATAGCAATCATTTTATTTGTTGTAATAATTATCGTTTGGTTCTTCAGAACCTGGAACAAATTAGTTCGCCTCGATAACAATCGCGAGAATGCGTTCGCGGATATTGATGTTCAATTAAAACAGCGACACGACCTTATTCCTCAGTTAATGGGAGCCGTTAAGGGATATATGGATCACGAAAGTGAAGTGCTGACACGCGTAACGCAAGCAAGGTCTAAGTGCATGGCTGCAACAGGGATCAATGATAAGATTGCTGCGGAAGCCGAGCTTGGTGCTGCTATGGGAGCATTTAATATTCAGGTGGAGGCATATCCCGACCTAAAAGCGAGTCAAAACTTTATGCATCTTCAGCACGAGATCGCAGATATTGAAAATAAGCTAGCTGCTGTCAGAAGATACTTCAACTCGGCTACGAAAGAATTGAATAATTGCATTGAGTCTATTCCTTCAAACATAGTGGCTGGAATGAAAAACATGACACCTCAACCTATGTTTGATCTTGGCGTCACACAGCGTGAGGCTATGGACAAGGCTCCTGAAGTGAAGTTCTAAAACTTACATGGAGTACATAGGTTTACATAACCAGATCACACGGAACAATACCCGTTCTGTCATTCTCTTAATCGCATTTCCCGCACTTATATTGAGTGCAGTTTACGCTGTCCTTTACTTTGGGCTTGAAGGAGATTTCGAAGAAATTAACTGGATGTTCCTCAAGATACTTCCGATCGTAGTTGTTGGGGTTTGTATTTGGTTTGCAATTGCTTATTTTTCTCATACGGCCATCATTAAAGCTACCACGAAGGCGCATACGCTTGAGCGTAAGGAGAACATGCGCGTTTACAACCTCACAGAGAATCTATGCATGTCTGTTGGAATGACGATGCCAAAGTTGTACGTCATTGATTCTCCTCAATTGAACGCCTTTGCTTCAGGTATTGATAAGAACTCATATGCTATTACCCTGACAACAGGAATCATTGAAAAGTTAAATGACGAAGAACTTGAAGGAGTGATCGCTCATGAGTTAACGCACATTCGAAATCGCGATGTGCGCTTGCTGATCATCTCCATTGTATTTGTGGGCATATTTGCCTTCGCGGTGAATATCTTATTTCGTTCATTTCTCTACGGTGGAAGACGACGACGAAACAATAATAACAGCGATGGTCGACTGTTGATCGTTGCACTGGTTGTTGCAGTCGTTGTTTATTTTCTATCAATATTATTCCGCTTTGCCTTGTCACGAAAAAGAGAATACTTGGCAGATGCCGGAGCGGTAGAGCTCACAAAAAACTCACACGCACTTGCTTCCGCACTTAGAAAGATCTCGGGAAATGATGATGTTGAAGTGTCCAGTGATGATGTTAAACAAATGTTTATTGAAAACGGTACGGCGAGAAAGAAGAGTTTTTCGGGCTTTTCAGGTTTGTTTGCCACTCACCCACCCATCGATAAACGCATTGCCATTCTGGAAAAAGGACTTTAACTCTTAATTGCTGCAATTCCGGGAAGTTCTTTTCCTTCAAGATACTCCAACATTGCTCCTCCACCCGTAGATACGTAGCTCACCTTATCCGCCAAATTAAATTTGTTGATCGCTGCTACCGAGTCGCCACCACCTATCAGTGAAAAGGCTCCACTTGAAGTTGCCTCAACTATTGCGTTTGCTACAGCTACTGTCCCGTTCTGAAAATTCTCCATCTCGAAAACGCCCATGGGACCATTCCAGAGAATAAGTTTTGAATTTCTGATAATCTCCGTACAATCGTTGATCGATCGCTCACCTATATCCAGGCCCATCCATCCTTCCGGAATTTCATCTATAGCAACTTCCTGACGATTCGCATCATTGTCAAACTTATCTGCAGCTACAGTGTCTATCGGGATGTATAAATTCACGCCTTTTCGATCAGCCTTTGAAATAATATCATTCGCTACATTCAAAAAATCATCCTCTACCAGTGAGTTCCCAACTTTTCCACCTTTCGCTTTTACGAAGGTATAAGCCATTCCTCCTCCTACGATCAGGTTGTCAACTTTGTCCAGCAGATGCTCAATGATTGAAATCTTTGACGACACTTTCGCTCCACCGACGATGGCTGTTAAGGGCTTCTCCTTACTGTTCAATACCTTGTCGACACTTTTGATTTCTCCTTCGATCAGAAAGCCAAACATTTTGTCATTTGGGAAGAACTTTGCTACAACCGTTGTGCTTGCATGTGCTCTGTGTGCTGTTCCAAATGCATCATTAATGTAAACATCGCCATGGTGTGACAGCATTTCTGCGAAGCTTTCGGTTCCCGCTGTTTCCTGCTTATAGAAGCGGACATTTTCAAGCATCATTACTTCTCCGGGCTGCAAATTTTTACTCATTGCGAAGGCGTCCTCTCCTATACAATCACCGCCAAACTTCACCGGAACACCCAGCACATTCGATGTGTGATCAATAATGTTCTTCAAAGAAAACCTTGGTTCACCTCCTTCTTTAGGTCTGCCGAGGTGAGACATCAAAACAACACTTCCTCCGCTCTTCAAAACGTGTTGAATAGTCCGTGCTGCTGCGCGAATTCTTGTGTTATCAGTTACATCGAGTGTTTCCTTATCCAAAGGCACGTTAAAGTCAACTCGAATTAAGGCTCTTTTGCCCTGAAAATCATAAGAAGAAATCTGTTGCATCTCGAATTATTTTGCTGTGGCAAAGTTAGCAACTTTGTGCACAGTTATCCCCTTCGAAGTCTTATTTAGATTATCTTTAATTCGTGTCTGATCAACAACAAATATTTACCCTTAAGCAGGTGGTTTCTTCGATCCGAAAGACCATTGAAGAACGCTATCAGCGTACGTATTGGGTTAAGGCGGAAATGCACAAACTCAATCGATATCCCAGCGGTCACTGCTTCCCGGAGTTACTCCAAAAAGAAGACGGTAAAGTTGTTGCGCAAATGAGCGGGTCTATTTGGAATCATAACTTCGAAAAGATCAACCAACGATTTATAGAGGTGGTAAAAGAGCCATTAAAGGAGGACACAACACTGCTTATGTTGGTTAAAGTAAGCTTTCACGAAATGTATGGAATGAGCCTCCAGATTATGGATATTGATCCAAACTACACCCTTGGTGAAATTCATAAGGAACGGCTGGAAACACTTAAGAAGCTCAAAGAGCAAGGGCTAATTAATGCTAATCAGCTTCTGGATTTTCCGCTTTTACCAAAGCGGATCGCTGTAATTTCAGCGGATTCAAGCAAAGGGCTTTCCGACTTCAATCAGGTGCTGGAGCAGAATGAATGGGGTTATTCCTTTTTTAAGATGTTATTTCCTTCCTACTTACAGGGAGACCTTGCCGCTCATTCAATCATTACTGCATTGAGTAAGATCGAAAAAGTGAAAGAACATTTCGATGTGGTCGTCATTGTTAGAGGAGGTGGTGGCGAGGTAGGTCTCTCATGCTACAACAACTATGAATTGTGTAAGGCCATCGCTTCATTCCCCTTGCCGGTTCTCACAGGAATTGGACACTCTACGAATTTAACTGTAGCAGAAATGATCGCTTATCGCAACGCCATTACACCGACAGAGTTGGGCGAGTTCCTGATCCAGGCGTTCCACAATTTCTCTGTTCCATTAAAAGATGCAGTAAAGACCATCCGAGCTAATAGTTTACAAATCCTTTCAGAGAATAAGCACTTATTAAATAGGGCCAGCGTCGGGTTGAATCACGTTACCAATCAACGGGTCAGGCAAGACCGCCATCATATATCAGAATTAGCCGGTTTGATCAAAAGTGGAACAAAGTTCAGTTTCATGGAATGGAAGAAAGCCATGCTCAGCATACGGCGTGAGCTCATGCACAGTAGCAGTATCCTTATCAGCGAGAATAATTCTGAGTTGAAAACATCAAATAGGAATCTGAATCACCTTTCACTTCGAGCTATTCAGGATAACGGGGTGATGCTGAGTCAACTTGAAAAGTCAATCAAATTAATGGATCCAGTGAACGTGTTGAAACGAGGTTATACTATTACTACATTTAAGGGTAAATTGATCCGCGATGTTTCAGCTCTTAATAAGGGTGATGAAATCGAAACGATTAGCGATAGACACATACTAGCTTCAGAAGTAATTACAAAAAGAAATAGAGAAAATGAGTGACAAATTGAAATATACCGAAGCATTTGAGGAGCTTCAATCCATTGTGAACGATATCGAAGAAGGAGAAATTACAGTAGATGAGCTAAGCAAAAAAGTGAAGCGAGCTTCAGAACTGATCAAGATCTGTAAATCCAAGTTGACCGAAACAGAAGAAGATGTGAATGAGATTTTGAAAGAATTAGAAGAGTAGCTATTCCTTCAAAAGTCTATCTATGTCAAGTATGAGCTTCGAGACTTCATCTTTAGAAGTTCCATCGTAATACCCCCTGATTCTCGACTCCCTATCTACAAGCACAAAATTGTTTGTGTGGATAAAGTCGCTCCCGGCATCACCCAGGTTTTGAGCTTCCGCAGGCTTTAATACAAAGTACGATTTACGAGCCAGGCTATATAGGTCTTCTTTCGACCCGGTTAAGAAATGCCATTTGTCATCTTTTGCTCCGTGCTCGTCCGCGTAGCGTTTCATTTGTTCTACCGTGTCCGTTTTTGGGTTAACTGTATAACTTAATATTCGAAAATCATCTTCATCTTTGAACACTTCGTGAATTCGCTGCATTTGCTTATTCATAACCGGACAAATAGATGTGCAGGTGGTAAAAAAATACTCGGCGACATATACTTTTCCTGAAACTTCCTCCTGTGTTATAATTTCGTTGTACTGATTTCTAAAGGAAAAATCTCCAATCATGTGCCCGTAGCCAATTCTTTCAATATCTGAATCAACCATTTCTTTATCCAGATCTATCGGATTGATCACCGGTAATGCCTCCTCATCAGGTTTAATCAGGAAATAAACAATAGTAACCCCTATTGCGAAAAAACCCAGGAGAAAGATTATTCGATTCATACCACAAAATTAGCTTTTTATAATGCTTCACAATGTGATGAGGATGAGTAATTTACTTTGAAAGCGCATCGATTTTATCAGAAAACATGCCCGCTTACTTGTAATACTCTTGGCTAACTGCTATTTTTTATAATATGCCTTTAATTGGAAAATTAATCAAGACCGCAATCAGTATTGGCGATGGGTTAAGTTATGAACCATCACCGATTGAAGCCCAGAAGAAAGTACTATTAAAACTGCTAACAACTGCAAAGGACACAACTTTTGGCAAACGATTCCGGTTTAAAGAGATCGCAGATTCAGAAGATCCTCAAGAAGCATTTCGAAAAAATTTACCTGTTTTTAATTATGATGAACTATTTAAAGAAGGCTGGGAAAAAGTAGTTCAAGGCACTCCTAATGTTACCTGGCCCGGCAGCCCTGAATACTTCGCGGTTAGTTCTGGCACAACTGGTGCGAAGAAGCGTATACCTGTCACTGATGATATGATCGAGTCCATCAAAAGCGCGGGAATTAAACAAATATTATCACTAAACAACTTTGATCTACCGGATGAGTTCTTCGAAAAAGAAGTCCTGATGTTTGGGAGCAGTACAAATTTAAATCTTGAAAATGGCCACTTAGAAGGTCAAATTAGCGGTATCAGTGCTAGTACCATCCCATTTTGGTTCAGAGGAACATACAAGCCTGGAGAAGAAATCGCGTCTGTTGATGATTGGGATAAGAAAATTGACCTGATAGCGAAGGAGGCCCCTAATTGGGATATTGGCGCCGTTAGTGGTATTCCAACATGGGTCGAGCAAGTGTTTGAACGAATAGTTAAGGCAAACGAGGTCGACACTATACATGACGTTTGGCCTGGTTTGAGGGTTTTTGCAACAGGAGGAACAGCATTTAAACCTCATCAAAAAAGCATCGAAAAGTGGCTGAAAGAGCCCCTTATTTATATTGATACTTATCTCGCCTCTGAGGGATTTCTTGCATTCCAGGAAAGGCCGGAGACCGATGCTATGAAGCTTATTACGGATGAAGCGTTGTATTTTGAATTTGTTGAACACAAGGAAGATTATATCGATTCGCAAGGACAATTAAAACCAGACTCAATGGCTCTTCACATTGGAGAAGTCCAGGAGGATGTTGAATATGTGTTATTGATATCTTCGGTTGGCGGAGCATGGCGCTATTGCATTGGAGACACAATAAAATTTGCTGATGTAGAACGTGCTGAAATAAAGATTACAGGGCGCACCAAACATTTTCTGAATGTTGCCGGTTCAATGTTAACGGTGGAAGATCTTCAGAAAGGGACGAAGTATATCGAAGACAGATACGGCGTGATGATACCTGAATTTACTGTTTCGGGAATTAAATCCGAAAATAAATACACGCATCGTTGGTATATGGGTCTTGATCATTCAAATAAAAAGCTAAGCGAATTAGACACAGAAAGTGTTAGAAACGAACTGGACAGTTACTTCAAAGAACACCTAAAATCTTACAACGAGGCACGCAATAACAACTTGACGGCACCTGAGGTGTTTTTGGTTAGAGACGAGCAATTTTATAATTACACTGAAGAGTTATCCGGGAGGGGTGGCCAAACGAAAATTCCCAGAGTCATGAATGAAGAGAAGTTGGAGCATTTTGAGATTTTCCTTCAGAAATCTCACTAATCAATTCCATTGCTTCCTCTGGAGACATATAAAGTTTACGTATTCGTTCTTTATATTTTTCCCGAATCGAGGCATGGTCTAAAATGAAATTCTTGGTGGCTAAAATGTATTCACCTGTTCCATGTGAAATGGCAATTTCATCCGCCCGACGTTCAGCTCCCACCATGAATTTTCGAGAGCTCAGATACGCAAATCCAAACCAAATCAATTCAAAGAAAGATCTATCACGATAATCCATAATGTGACCCAGCTCATGAACTAGCCAACCCTTAAGAACATTTTCAGGTAGTTCATCCATTTTAAATGATTCATTTGAAAACTTCATTTCAGGACTCGATTTTATCACATATTCCCTTGGCTTGAATGGGTTTAACAAAGACCAAAAGGATGGTTGCGCAATCATAACTGATTTTTTAATCTTATTTGTGATCTTAAAGTAAATTACCTCATCAGCTAGCTCTGGAAAAAAATCAAGCGCCTGTTCAGCTGTCTCCCTGAATTTGTGTGATACTTTCTCGTTGTATTTTTTCTTGACAGACATATATAAAATATAACATTAAATAATAAAGCATGCTAAGAAGTTCGGAAAGCAATTGAATTTATCAACTCAAGCAGGGCAATTATACCTGAGCTTAACTCATGCCTCATATTCAAAATCATTCTTACATTTAAAGCACAAACAATGTAAGTATGCCAATCAATACCAAATTACTCAATACAATTTGCACGACTCCAGGAGCTCCCGGTTTCGAGAAAAAAGTTCGCGACCTGGTTATAAAGGAAGTAAAACCCCTTGTTGACGAAGTGGAAGTAGACAACATGGGAAATGTTTACGCCATCAAAAAGGGTGCTACTGATAAAAAAGTCATGATTGGTGCACACATGGACGAGATTGGCTTTATTGTGACACACATTGATGACAACGGGTTTATCCGCTTTCATACGCTCGGTGGGTTCGACCCGAAAACACTCACCGCACAGCGTGTGATCGTGCACGGTAAAAAAGATGTAATCGGCGTGATGGCATCGAAGCCAATTCATGTCATGTCTCAGGAAGAGCGTCAAAAAGTAGCCAAGTTGTCCGATTACTTTATTGATACAGGGTTGCCAGTCAAAGAAGTGAAAAAGCTTGTAAAGGTTGGTGATCCAATTACGCGTGAACGTGAATTCATCGAGATGGGTGAATGTGTCAATGGGAAATCACTGGATAATCGACTTGCCGTATTTATATTGATCGAAACGCTGCGCAAATTGAAGAACAAAAAAATCCCTTACGATTTATACGGAGTATTCACAGTTCAGGAAGAAGTTGGGATTCGCGGGGCAAACGTTTCTGCCCTTAAGATTGATCCGGATTTTGGATTTGGACTGGACACAACCATTGCCTTCGATCTGCCCGGTGCTTCACCGCATGAGGTGATCACAAAACTTGGAGAGGGAACAGCTATTAAAATAATGGATGCCTCTACGATCTGTGATTATCGTATGGTAGAGTACATGAAGCAGACAGCTGACAAGCACAAGATAAAATGGCAATCAGAAATTCTCACAGCAGGAGGGACAGATACGGCCGGAATTCAGCGCATGACAAAGGGCGGTTCGATAGCCGGCGCTGTTTCAATTCCTACAAGGCATTTGCATCAGGTAATTGAGATGGCTCACAAAAAAGACATTGAAGCAAGCATTAACCTGCTTACTAAATGTGTCTCAGAAATTGATAGTTATAATTGGAAACACTAATAACGCGTGGCACGGAAATTGTCTAATTGCCGCAAAAATAAATAAGCAATGAAAAACCTAACATTATTCGCAGCCTTACTTATAACCAGCTTAAGTTACGGGCAGAAAAACAACGGAGAGATCGTAATTTTCTCAAGTTTAAGTGAACCTGTTCATGTCATTTTAAATGGCATTCTTCAGAATTACCAACCGGAATCTAATTTGCGTATTCAGGGTCTTGAGAATAATTTTTACAACGCTCGAATAGAAGGACCCAACAATTCTTTCGTGATTGAGAAGAACCTAATCGTTAAACAAGATACCCTGATTACGTATCGTGTTGTAGAGAAAAAGGGGAAGTATAAACTTCGCTTTTTTACAGAAACACCTCTTCAATCGGCACAAGAAGATCAAAATCAAACGGTCATACATTATCACATCACAGAAGCTAAGCCTGAAATCGTAACCGAAACAACTACCGTTACAACGACCACAACTGCCGAATCAACCGAACCGGAAATGGTAGAAGATGAAAACGTCAATGTCAATATTAACATGAATAGCAGCTCAAGTGGTACTGAAATGTCAAACAGCACGACCATTAACGAAGGAGAAAGCTCGAGTGAAAGTGTTGAAATGAATGTAAGTGTAAGCGAGACCGGAATGTCTACGAGTATCAATGTAAACGACCAGGGAAATCAAGAAAGCATTAATTCTGATGTGAATATTAATTCGAGCTCAACCAACTCCACGACATATACAGAAACAACAACTATCACTTCAACAAGCTCTGTTAGTTCCAGTGAGACTGTTAATGGAATGAACAATCAGACCTATTCCGGCGGAAATGTTATGATAGACAAGGCCGATGCCAGTTCGGGATCCTCACAACACAATGAATCAACGATGGGTCACCTTACTCCAGTTGATGCAACCGGGATTGCCCATGCAAAGGAAGCTATTGAAAGTGAAGCATTCGCGGAAGACAAAATGCGTGTAGCAAAGCAGTTTTCAAAAGACCGAGCGTTGACGGTGAGTCAGATTGAAGAATTGGCTGTACTATTCAGCTTTTCAGAAGATCGATTGACCTATGTTAAATACGCTTATCACAATTGTCTGAACAAGAATGATTATTATCAGCTCATGGATGTTTTTGACTTCTCCGATGACAAAGAAGCACTTGAGAATTATATAAATGAACAGTAAATTTGAAAGGGGGGAAGCCCCCTTTTTTATTTGCTTTTGTAATTAGGCCCAGACAGCAGCCATTGCCAGGAAGCCAACGCCCATTCCAATTGCTCCACCAATTTTAACATGATTATATATCATTCCGATAGCGGCACCACTTTTATCATTTTCCACGGGATATTTTTTTCTTAAAACAGGACTTTAGCTGAACAATTCAAAGAATCTATTTGTCCAGAACCTTCGGAATCCGGAAATAATCGGAGTCCTTTTTCGGGGCGTTTTTCAATGCCTCTTCATGGGTAACAGTTACTTCAGCTTTATCCTCCCGAAGACGATTAACCTCATCCGTCATAAAAATCAACGGCTCCACATTTTCTGTGTCAAGCTCCTGTAGCTTATCCATAAACGTTATGATCCGCTCCATATCTTCCCGAATAGCATCCTTATCCTTACCCTCAAACTCCAAACGAGCCAGGTGGGCAATATGATCGATTATTTCGTTTGTGATCTTCATCGCGAAACAAAGATAGTTTATTGCTTTGATTTATTTGTCATTTGAAGAATTGGCTCATTAATGATGTCAAAGCACTTTTGACTCAATTCTTCAATGTCCATTCGTTCCACTTCCTCAGCAGTAATTAATGGATGGATAACATACTTTGAGAAGCCGGGATGAGCCGAGCCCAACCATTCTGATGGAATCGAAAACAGCTTATGATTATTTAAAAAAGTCATAGGCAGAATTGGAATACCGGAAAGTTTAGCGATTTGAAATGCGCCTTTTTTAAACGGTACCAAGCTCGGTCTGTTATCATCCGGAATACGCCCTTCCGGGAAAATCATGATGGACCAACCCTTATCGATTTTATCGACTGCTGCCATGACAGATCTTGCGGCTTTAATTCGAGTGTCTCGATAAACCGGAATGTTGTAATGTTTAAAGTAGGTTTTGATCAAGGGGTATTTAAGAAGCTCACTTTTGCCTAGAAACAGGAACCTTTCATTGGGGAAAATTTGATACATGAGGAAAATATCCAGATAGGAAATGTGATTCGCTAATATCAACTTTGGCCCTTGTGGTACATCTTTCAATTTGGCTTTTGGTGCATAGGTGAAAATAAGAACACTTAGGAGGCGACTCCAGAAAACAAAGAGTTTGAAGGCTCTTCGCTTGTTCTTTTCGGACCATAAAAATGGTAAAACAACCGGATACATAACGATCGCGGCGAAGGTAAATGCAATGGCAATATAAACCTTCCAAATGAGTCCGAAAACACCTTTAATTATACGCACGCCCAAAAATAAGAATTTGGGTTTTGATAATTTCATTAATTTCGCCCTTAAAGCTCACGTATGGCGAGAATATTAACAGGAATACAATCGACGGGAACTCCTCATCTGGGGAATTTACTAGGGGCCATTATTCCTGCTATCGAAATGTCGAACGATCCGAACAATGAATCGTTCCTCTTCATCGCAGATCTGCACTCTTTAACGCAGATCAAGGATGGCGAACTGTTGAGAACGAATACATTATCAACCGCTGCCACGTGGCTTGCTTTTGGAATTGACACCAACAAGACCGTTTTTTATCGTCAGTCGGATGTTCCCGAAGTAACTGAATTGACATGGTATCTCATGTGCTATTTCCCTTATTCCCGATTGATGTTGGCACACAGTTTTAAGGATAAGGCAGACCGTATGGAGGATGTGAATGCCGGATTGTTTTCGTACCCGATGCTAATGGCTGCGGATATTCTGATCTATGATGCTGAGCAAGTGCCTGTTGGAAAAGACCAGGAACAACATTTAGAGTTTACAAGAGATGTTGCTCATCGTTTTAATCACAGCATGGGTGATACATTCGTGATTCCTGAAACCGTGCATCGAGAAGAAACGATGTTGATCCCCGGTACTGACGGAGAGAAAATGAGTAAGTCGAGAGAAAATTATATCAATATTTTTCTGCCTGACAAAAAATTACGGAAACAGATTATGGGCATTAAAACGGATTCGAAAGAATTAGAAGACCCCAAAGATCCTGACACTTGCAACGTATTCGCCCTGTATAAACTGATGGCTTCGGAGGCTCAGATCCAGGAGATGCGACAAAATTATATCGCCGGTGGATACGGGTATGGGCATGCGAAACAGGCTTTATATGAGCTGATTACGGATCGATTTGCAGATGAGAGAGCACGTTACAATTACCTAATGGAGCACCCTGAAGAGATCGAAAAAGCCCTTCAGGAAGGAGCAAAAAAAGCCCGTCTTATTGCTCGCAATGTCTTGGACAGAGTGCGACATAAAGTGGGTTATTAGTAATCATCATAATGCATTTTTTATATATTTGCTTACTTACAAACTACAAGGACTTATGCGATTCAGGTTTTTATCCCTTTTCTTCATTGCCGGCTTGATACTGGCGGCATGTTCAGGTGAAGGTGGAAGTGGTGAGGAATTAGTAGCAAAAGGTGGTAAAAAGTACGGTGGTGAATTTAAGTTCATGTCGCCAGAAAAGATCACTAATCTGTTCCCCGTTTACAATGCGGATCTATATACAATGAGAGTTGTCTCTCAACTTTATGATCCATTATTGAATATTGACCCTACTACTCAAGAAGTAGTTCCATGCATTGCAGAAAGTTTTACGGTTAGTGATGATGCTAAAGTTTATACGCTTAAAATCAGAAAAGGAATTGTATTCCATGAGGACGATTGTTTCGGTGGGAGTAAGCATGAATTAGATGCACATGATGTTAAGTTCACACTTGACATGGCTTGTTCCGGACTCAAAGATAATCAGGTTGGATACTTACTTGTGAATCGTGTAAAAGGAGGAAAGGCTTTCTTCGACAAAACTGAAGGCGCAACGACTATTCCGAAAGAAGGTGTTGAAGGGATCAAAGTGAAAGACGATTACACAATTGAAATTACGTTAGAAGAAAGTTTTGCCGGATTTGAATCTGTATTGACCCATGCCAGTCTCGGGATTGCTCCAAGAGAGGCCTTTGATAAGTACGGTAAAGATATTTCCTTGCATCCGGTTGGATCGGGACCATTCATGTTGGAGTCATATTCTGACGATAAGATCGTCATGAAAAGAAATCCTAACTACTGGATGAAAGATGAATTTGGCAACCAGCTTCCTTTCTTGAGCAAGATTGAAATGAGCTATGCTGAAGATAAAAGAAGTGAGTTAATGGCTTTCAGAAAGAAAGAAATTGATCTCGTACTTGAGATTCCGGTTGAAGAAATTGAACACATTCTGGGGACTTTGAAAGAAGCACAGGAAGGTAAAAATGTACGTCACAAAGTTGACTCTGAACACAGTATGAGTATGATGTACATCTCAATGGCCAACAAAGGTGAGGTGTTCTCCGATAGAAACGTACGAAAGGCATTTAACCTGGCTGTCAATAGAGAAGAAATTATTGATGAATGGCTCGAAGGTGAAGGCTGGCCAGCATTACACGGATTTGTTCCTAAAATGAACAACTATCCTCAGGAAAAAGTGAATGGCCACGAATTCAACGTAGAGAAAGCGAAGGCGTTGATGGCTTCTGCAGGTTATCCAAATGGAAGAGGTTTTCCTCAAATGGATTTCTACGTAAACGCAACCGAGGGTTCATCTACCCACAAAAGTTGTCAGGCAGTTGCACAACAGCTCAAAGATAATTTAGGTGTAAAACTGAACATCGTTCTTTGTACTATTGAAGAGCGTGAAGAAGCTATTCAAAACGGAAAAGCTCAAATCTGGAGAGCAGGTTGGATTGCAGATTATCCCGACCCTGAAAACTTCCTTGGATTGTTCTACGGTGGTAACATCAAGGACAACATGACCATGGTTAACGCATTCAAATTCCAAAACGAAGAGTTCGATAAATACTTCGAACAAGCACTGATGGAATCCGATTATGAGAAGCGAATGGAGCTGCTTGTAAAATGTGATCAGATTGTTGTGGATGAAGCGCCTGTGATGCCTGTTCTAACAGATGATCACATTGTAATGATCAATGCACGCGTAAGAAATTTCGAGGCGAATCCAATGGAAAGCCTTCAGCTTACCGGAGTATTTATCAAGGAGCCTAAGAAGGACTAATCGTACAAAACTTGTCGAATTATTTCCAAACTGGATATCTCATCCATGTTAGGAACGTGGTATGCATAATACTGCAGCATGGTTTCAAAAGCCTTCAACCTCGTATCCTTATCAGAATCCAGCTCATCTTGACCCTTTAGCATATTTCGGATGAGGGCAACGTGTGTTCCTGATTGAACATATTCGTTTTTTGTAGCAATAAAACCAATGATCCCTTCTTTTAAATCGAAGATATCCTGTTCACCATTAAGTAGGGGCTGAATTCCTATGTGTTCAGTGAAACGCACCAAAAAGAATAGCGCTCTGATATTCACGTTTTCGGCGTTCTGAAGCTGATCGATCTGTGCTTTTAAAAATGCATATGTGTTCTCATCTCGATCACTTTCCCGCAAGCCCTTTCTGACCACCTCAGCCAGAAAAAACGCAATCGTTGACTTCATCGGGTCAAATGTAATCGCGTTGGACGAAACCGAATCCACCTGAGTGAGGGTTAGCAGATCTGAATCAGGTCTTCCAAAAAATGTAAGTTCCGAAACAGACATTGGGTATAGGTTGTGCGCCTTCTTTTTTCCTCCCTTGAAAATGAATTTTTGTATGCCTGAATCTTTGGTGAAAAAGGTAATGATTAAACTGCTGTCGGAATAATTCGTCCTGTGTAAGAAAATCCCTTCATCAACCTTTTTCATAAGGCTAATTTACAATAAGTACTTTTCCAACGAACCTTCCTTTGCCTTCATTAGCTGCGGTCCAAATCAGATAGACTCCTGTACTTACTTTTTCTCCCTGAAGCGTTTTTCCGTCCCAGGTTGCTGTACCTCCATTGGAAGTTGTTTTATAAACGAGATTTCCTGCTGCATCCGTAATCTTTACATCGGAGTTATAACGGATCCCCTGAATGGTTATAGGACCTTCAAAATCTGGACGAGCAGGATTCGGAAACACCTTGACATTCGAATAAGAAGGATCTTCATACGTTGCATCAGTGCGAAAGGATACGAGTCCCTTATCGGTAATACAGAATAGTTCACCCGTTTCGTGATCCAGTTTAATATCACTTACCATATTGGACACCAAAGGTGAGTTTTCTACTGTATGATGTTCCAGAATTTCCAATCCGTCAGCTGACAACAATAGGATTCCGGAGTTTTCCGTGGCAAACCACTTTCTGTTAGCACCGTCCACCTCAATATCAAGAATATTGGTCGCCCCTAACACATATTCAACATTTCCTTCAAACTCGAGTTTGATCCTTTGCGCGTTATACTCTCCGGGGTTTGCATCAAATGCTCCGTCCGAATCATACAACACGGCAAATCCGTTGTCCGTTCCGATCCAGATCTCATTATCGAAATCTACCGCAATCGCATTAATTTCATTGGAAGGAAGTGCTCCCGATGATTCTCCTGAATTGAGATTCACATACTTGTCATCGGAGGGGTTTGTGATCGTTCCATTATCATTATAACCGTACAGTCCAACACCTTTTATCCCAAACCATTTATTACCATTATAATCGATCACCATCTTTTTAGTGAACTTACTTTTCGCAGCGGCACCGAGATCAAATTCGTACCATGCTCCACTATTCGTCAACACCTTTAAGGGCTTATCTGAATATCCGTTCAAGGCCCATAGATTTCCCGCGTTATCGTACCTTACCTCCGATACCATCGTCCAGCCATTTCCAAGCGATGTGGTCTCGAGAGGAGAATTCAACGGATCATAAACCGCTGATGCCTGACCATCTGAGCCGATAATCGTTATCGGCAATTCTGAATATGTTGCCACTGCAACTTCACTTGTATTTGTAGGATTCACGGACACAGAAATAAAATCCCAGATATTCTGTCCATTCCAATCGGTTACATTTCCTTTATCATAAACTGTCCAGTCTTCATCCTCGAACACATAGAATCCTGAGCTGTTAAAGGTGGATGTGATCTCGGATATTCCTCCTCCTGCAACAACCAGCTTGCCGTCCAACCAGTCCATCGCGTAAAAACTATTTTTTGGAGGACCGTATATGTTAATTCTCGAACTATTCGATGTTGTATATTCTACCAATCCAAATGCTCCATCGGCGATATAGTATACTCCGCCAACATAGACACCATTATTTGGTTTGGGGTTTCCGAAAGTGTATAAATTAATAACAGCAACTGAGTTTAGGCTTTCGTCTTTCAGAATAAAACCATCAAAATAACAGACGCCTAAGAAATTTCCAACTTTTGAGATTCGTGTGATCTCAGTCGGGAACGATTCGACTACAGCTGGTGATATCGATGAGGATTGAAGTCTGTGAATGGTGTCGTTTCCAAAGCCACCCACCTTTTCAACGATATAAATATCATTTTCAAAAAGCTCTATATCGCTGTATTCTGTTGTTGCCGTTACAGGAACACGTGGGTCTAGCTGCCACTGTGCGGGGTCTGCAAGAGCTGGATTAGAAGCAACTCCAACATACATGCGATCCTCACCCAAAGCGAATAGTGTATCGTTTCTGAATGCCAGATCAACGATTGGGTCATTGCCGTTTGTAGGGTAATAGGTGTCTTTCACTTCTGCCTTTCCCGGATCTATTATCACAATAGCAAAGCCTGTTGCGAGGTACACGTAGTTATTATATTCAACAATGCGATGGATCTTTTTCGACCCCTGGATCTGTGCCAGTTCAATCGCCGGTATATTGACCAACGAGTTATTTCGAATCATGTCGAGATTTCCATTGTTGTACCCTACAAATACGGTGCTTCCTGATTTCCCCAGACATGAAATGGAAATGTCTGATAAGCCATTTACGGCTGTCCAAACGCTCTTTTCATTCGAAGATAGGTCGTATTCGAGGACGCCATTCTCATAGGCCGCAAAGATCTTGTTATCTGCCTCAACCACATCGATTGAGTTAAATGCCGGGATATGCAGGCGCCACTGACCTGTGCCCACTTGGGCAAAAGACATTCCGGATGTAATCAGAAATAGAAAAAGTAGTCGCATTAGCTTTATTCTATGGGCATAAACGCATCAAACACAAAAATATTTGATTTAGAGGAATAACAAAGGAATTCTATTTGTCAATTGGCATATCCGCATTATCTTTGCCATGCAATCGCACAATTGGCTCCGTAGCTTAACAATTTTTTGGATTTGTTGAGCACGAAGCACAAGGCTCCGTAGCTCAACTGAATAGAGCACTGGATTTCGGCTCCAGCGGTTACAGGTTTGAATCCTGTCGGAGTCACTCTGATCAAAGCACTGCCTAAAAGGCGGTGCTTTTTTATTGAGCCGAGTCCAAGCTTGCTTGAGGGAGGAGCAGTAAAAAAGTATCGAAGCAAACGAAGTTTGCAGTGCTTTGATCCATTGCACGATGCCTCAAAGGATCACAATCGAAGTGTGTAATCCTGACCCCCTACGGATTTCCCTCGCTTATTCGAGCGTCAATCACGCTCGAATCTCGGTCTTCACAAGCTTCGCTTGTTCTCCTGTCGGGGTCACTAAGTAACGGTCCCTTCATTTTTTATGGGGGACTTTTTATTGTTATGTACCTACTTTAATTTCTTTTAAATACTGTGCCTCCTACGGATTTCCCTCGCTTATTCGAGCGTCAATCACGCTCGAACCTAGGTCTTCACAAGCTTCGCTTGTTCTCCTGTCGGGGTCACTAAGAAAAGAAAGCTTAGCACTTTGTGCTAGGATTTTTTCTTCCCTACATCTTCCCCATTAAAAACTTCGACAACAAACGACATACAACGGTAATAACACGAACGGGTGGTTGTGAGTTACTGACCATATATGTGTGTAACACGCCACAAATCGTATATTAGTTAAGCATATAAGTAAGTTAGCTGCAACTGAACAACCATACGGTAATGATGTTTGGATTATTTAAATCTTTAGACGAAAAGGTAGAAGAAGATCGAAAACAACTTATTCAAAAGTTGAAATCTTCTGATATCCGAGTTTTAATAAAGGAAATGGGGAATGATAAACCATTTTCTGAGAACGTTGTTAAAAAACAAAAAAGAGATCGGTCACTAAGCAGTGAGGATTGGGCAAGTTGGTATGCTTATAGAATTTCTGATGAACTAAATGATCCATCATTAAAATCAGAATTAATTGACCTATCAGAAGACCCAGATTTTGCGAATTACAAAAGATACATTCTCCGTTGCTTATGTAGTTTATGTGTCAATAATAATGATTATCAACTTTTCGACTTTCTGATTAATCAGCTAGAACAAACTGATGACGAAGACACCATTACTTCAGTTCTAAGCAGGATCGGGAAATTAAAAAAGCCTTCCAACTTAAATATTGATTATTTAAAACATCTACTCAAAGACGGTACTTATCAAAACAGAATAGATGCGCTTAGTGCATTGGCTAATTCTGAGCATAGTGACTTAGAAGATTTGTTAATTCAAGAATTGAAAACAGCTGATCAACATACTAAAGGTATGATCTGTGCAACTCTTAGAACAACTGGCTCAGAAAAATCCTTGGAAGTATTAAACTCGGAACTCAAAAGGGCGAGAGGAAATGATTTAAAGTACTTCATCGAAAGTGCGATTGAAGAAATAACCAAACGAATGAATGCAGCTAACAGCCACTAAAAAAGATAGGGCTAACAACCACGCCCAAGAAAAAGCCCTACCTTTCCTAGTGGCAAAACGTTATGAGTAATAGATGAGCACACCCAGGAATCATCATCATGTGTCAGTCTGTCAAATTCAGAATTTCTGGAATGAAGATGAAGACAATATCTGGCTTTATGACAAAGAGCTAAACAACTTCTATTACAAAAAGACCTTAAAGTCTGTTTTTAGTGAAAGAGATTCAAATTCGAGGATGGACGATGAGGTTGTAGACCATATTACACTAGAACATGAATTAAGAGATTTTTTCGAAACACCTTTTACTCCAAGCTATAAAAGATTAGAATCACTTGTCTTTGGAATTGCCAAAGAAAATAAAGAATTAAGAAGTGATTTGATGACTTTAGCTCGGTATGGAATTGCAGGGCTATTGCGTCCACCATCAAAGAAAAAGGAAACCGATGACGCTCTTAAAAACATCTTCTTTAAAGAATTGTATGATCTGTCTACTGATGAACTAAAAGAACAATTTGATGAATTGAAGAAAACAGTTTTTGCAAGTAAATACTCAAACACTTTGAATTACACAGACTTTGTGGATACCGTTCTTGAGAAGATGGGAGATTTATTTTTCGAGGTATACATAATTCAATCAGATAATCATTTCTTCTTATTACCTGACAAGCCATCTTTCGGTGCGCGTGAAAAGATAAATGAGTATTTCAATCCAGATATTAAAGAGTATGCTAAAATTGGTGTTCCGCTTTCTAGCAAAATCTTTCTTCATGCTGAATCAAAGAAACTGAGAAACGAAAAGGATAAAGTCTTTTTTATTACTGAATCAAATATCGACTTTCTAAATCAATTAAATTCAAATCTTATTGATCTTGCTGATAAAGCTGTCGCTTGTGAATCTGAAGTTTATCTTAGAGACTTTATCCAAAATATATACTCATAACATCACCTATAAAAGATAGGGCAACGCCCACACTCCAGAAAAAGCCCTACCTTTCATAGCTGCAAAACGTTAGGTGCAATAATCTACTGCTTCACAATACGTACAACTGCCCGCTTAGTATCTGCGATGATCTCTAGTGTATAAGGGCCCGGCGGCTGGTCTAATAAGAGATTTGTCTTGGAAATGTTCTTGTGTGGTTCATTTTGAACAATTCTTCCTTCTGCATCATAGATTTTAAGTGAAACATTAACATAGCTGCTTCCGAGACTAATGGCGATTTCACCTTCAGTTGGATTCGGTGATACTTTCAAATCAGAAATATCAGATTCAATTATACCAATCGTTGAAATATGCATACATGCACTCGTATCAAGACAACCATTTTCAGACACCTCAACTGCATAGTTACCATTCGAAGTAGCAAAGAACGTTTGATTTGTTTCACCTACAAGAACGGCATAATTGTTATCGCAGTCTAACCACTGATATTGTGCACCAGTCGCGTTAGCCTGAAGTGTAGTATCGTCAATCTGAGTTGAGCCAGTATTTACGCTATTGACAGTAAGATCAAGGGTGACAACTGAGTCACAACCAGCTTCATTTGTTAAAGTCCATGAAGGTGTGTTTGTACTCGAAGTGTATGTGATTCCGTCGATCCAAGTGTAACTTTCACAGGCGGTTTGTACATCTGTTCCGGAGTTGCTGGATATAGTTAAATTAAGTGTCACTATGGAATCACAACCTACTTGGTTGATTAGCGTCCATGTTGGTGTATTTGTGCTCGAATAATAGGTGTTACCGTCAATCCATGTTAAGCTATCGCAAGCAGTTTGAACATCCGTCCCTGAGTTACTGGAGATAGTTAAATTAAGTGTTACAATGGAATCACAACCTGCTTGGTTGATTAGCGTCCATGTTGGCGTATTTGTGCTCGCATAATAGGTGTTACCATCGATCCATGTTAGACTATCGCAAGCAGTTTGAACATCTGTTCCCGTATTATTATTAATTGTCAAGAACACTGAGATTACACTATCACAGCCAGCAGTATTTGAAATAGTATCCATATAGGTGCCGCTGACATACCATACGTAGTTTCCACTTGGTGAGGTATAACTAATACAATCTGATACGATCATACTACTAGTAGTTCCACATATTGAGTAAATCCTTGTATGCCCAGAATTATTACCATTACCATCATTCCAAGGTCCGCCAACTGCCACCGTATTTGCATTCGGCATACTAAGAGAGAATCCCGATTGGTCAATAGCTGCTTCACCATCAATATCGATGCCTTTTTGTACCCAACTACTTCCGCTCCATTCATACACCCGAACATGACCTGCATTTATACCATTTCCGTCATTTAAATAGGCCCCAATCGCAACCGTATTGGAATCCGACATGCTGACAGAATAGCCCGAGTAGTCACCCACCGCTTCGCCATCAATGTCGATTCCTTTTTGTACCCAACTACTTCCGTTCCATTCATACACCCGAACATGACCTGCATCTGTTCCGTTTCCGTCATTTAGACGAGCTCCAATCGCGACGGTGTTTGCATCCGGCATGCTAACCGAACAGCCCGACCCGTCATTAGGCGCTTCACCGTCAATATCGATGCCTTTTTGTACCCAATTACTTCCATTCCATTCATACACCCGGACATGACCGGATCCTGATGCATTTCCATCATTACCTGAAGCCCCAATTGCAACTGTATTGGCATCCGGCATGCTGATATGCTGACCCGAAAAATCACCGGCCGCTTCCCCGTCAATGTCAATTCCTTTTTGCACCCAATTGCCGCCGTTCCATTCGAACACTCGAACATGACCAGCTTCTACACCATTTCCGTCATTGTAATGTGCCCCAATTGCAACTGTATTGGCATCCGGCATACTGACAGCATGACCCGATTTGTCACCAGCCACTTCGCCGTCGATGTCGATTCCTTTTTGTACCCAACTACTTCCGCTCCATTCATACACCCGAACATGACCTGCATTTATACCGTTGCCGGCGTTAGCATCAGATCCAATCGCAACGGTATTGGCATCCGGCATGCTGACAGCTATGGCCGAATAGTCAAAAGCTGCTTCACCATCTATGTCGATTCCCTTTTGTACCCAACTTGTTCCGCTCCATTCATACACCCGAACATGACCTGCATTATTTCCGTTTCCGTCATTATCTGGTGCGCCAATAGCTACCGTATTGGCATCTGGCATGCTGACAGCTATGCTCGAATAATCACTAGCTGCCTCACCGTCAATATCTTGCCCAATCTGTATTTGAGCGTAAGCGCTCAGGCAAAATAGAATTGTCGTTATTAAAACTAATATGAAGTTTTTAGGATGGTTCATTGTTTCACTTATCGCAGAATAACTTTAATAGAGTCCCTATTTAACGGTTACAAGTTATCATAAATCACTTCTTTATCAAAATGCACCTAACAGCACCTATACTCCACCACACAATTCATTCTCCGAACAACCATTTACTTTCACCCAACATACTTCAAAAGCTATGTCGCTTTTTCTTAACTTACAACTACAAACATTTATAAAACGTGCGGCGATAGTATAGCCGCAAACCGTTAGGTGCAATTAAAACCACTGCTATGAAAAATATAATATACTTCCTGTTTTTTATTCTGTTCGGATATTGTGCAGTTGGGCAAGGCACATTTCAAGAAAGGTTCGGCTCCAACTTTCATGATTCAGGAAATAGCGTTATTCAAACCAATGATGGTAATTATCTTGTTGTTGGATACACGGTTGGCTTTGGCTCTGGAGGTAATGCTCTATTGATAAAGGTTGATCAATCAGGCAATATAATTTGGGTTAAAGATTATGCAGGGATTAACGCTGATGTCATTAATGATGTAATTGAACTCCAAGACAGCTCTTTGGTTCTTGTTGGGACTACTGGGAGTTATGGTGCTGGTAGTTATGATGGGTTTATATTAAAAACAGATAGCAACGGTGAGTACTTATGGGCTAAATCTTATGGAGATATAGGAGAAGAACAATTCTATCAAATCGAAGATGATGGCAACAATGGTTTCTACGTTCTATGCGGTGGCTATTTTTCACCAAATTACATAGCGGCAGTAATTCATTATGATGGTGGAGGGAGCGTACTTTGGGCAAGGAACAATAATAATTGGTCACCAACAAGTGGCGGCACTCTTGGGTTGAGCATAGAAGCATTGTCAAGCGGAGGCGTCCTATTAGCGAATTCATGTTGTGGTCCATTAGCTATGGAGGTTTATAAGTACAATGCTGCTGGTAATCTACAATGGTCGAACAAGTACACTCCAACGCCACAGTTTAGTGGATTAGGTGGATTATGCCTACTCGAAGCACCAACAGGTGATATATATGTGAATTATGCTTTTGCCAATCAAAATACTGTTGCGCAGTCAGTTGACAACTCTCTTATCAAACTAAAACCAAACGGAGATTTTATTTGGAATAAATCATATGGCGGTACTTATTCAGATTATTCGAAATCAGTAATAAATACGAATGACGATAATTTGCTACTGGCTGGATATTCAAATAGTGCTGGAAATGGTGAGCTTGACGCAAACTTGATAAAAATAGATACAAGTGGCGCATTGATTTGGTCAATGAACTATGGTTTAGTCTGGAGTGAATATGTAAATGGGTGTACTCAAACCAACAATGGAGATTATTTAGTAACTGGTCAACAATGGTCTGTAGGGTATGAATATGACAGTTCTAAAGTTTATCTCTTAAAGACTGATTCATTGGGATCAACTGACTGCAATGGCGTTGCATGGACCCCAAATGTAGGTTTCCAAAGCGTGAATATTGGGACCGCTAACTGGCCACCACTTTACACCATGACAGAATCACAAACAATGACATGGAATGCAAATCTTAGATCATTAAATACATATGATAATTGCGCTCCATTAGGAATAAGTGAATTGTCTAACGAAATAGACTTCGTTATTTATCCAAATCCAACAAGTGACGTAATAAATATCAAATCAAATCTTGACTATGGTAATACACAGCTCGTAATAACCGATCTTATGGGAAAACCAATACTTACGTCTTTGTTAAAAGATCAATTTGATGTAGCTGATCTCGCTTCAGGATATTACTTAGTCAGTTTAAAACAGGATGATGAAATTATCTCAACAACTAGATTAATAAAAAAATAAAGCACCTAACAGCACCTACACTCCAGTGCAAGATCATTCTTCGAATAATTAATCCTTCTCACTCAAATTGGCTGGTGTTAACACTTGGCTTCTCAAAGCTATGTCGCTTTTCGTATATTTATGGAAACAATCTTTTGTGGATCTACGCCGTTAGTGTAGACGCAATACGTTATGTGTAATAAACCATGTCACGAAAATACAAAGCGCTAATAATTATTACTGCTGTTAGTATAATAGCCACATACTTGCTTTATTTTGCCGCTAATAATTTCGTTCACATTGTAGACAGATCACTGTTCATTATTTTTAATATAAGGATGGCAAGCTGGGAACTAATGCATATCGTTTTTGCTCTATCAATAAGTAGCCTCCCTCTGTTCGCGTGGATGGCTTGGACGATAAGAAGAGATAATAATTATGTCAAACTTTTGCAATACAACGCTATTGCCCTTATTACCTTTCTAGTTCTATCCGTAGTACCGTTTTTTTATCTATTGATTATAGCAAATCAAAACCCTTACTCATCCCAAATAACAATTAGACATCCAAACGAACTATTCTGGAATTTTGTACTGATTATCACAAGTCTATTAACCGGTGCTCTGCTTATTCTCCATGGTTTAAAGAGACGTTCACGTAACAGCAGCTACACTCCTCCGCAAAATATCACCTTGGACAACTAATTAGACCCCCTCAATTATTTGTAACTTACATTCACAAAACACTTAAATATCCGCCTACGGCGGACAAGCGGTGCGGCGGTAGCGTAGCCGTAAAACGTTATGCACAATTAGAAAAGCAAAGATGAAGTATCTATGTTTCCTTGTTCTATTTCACCTTCTGTTCTCTTGCTCCAACGAGTCAGACAATAATTCAATTGCAATCGAACTACAACAAGCTGATCAGTTTGAGTTATTTACTCAAAATTATCAAGCTTCAAATGACCGATCAGATTTAGAAATTGAATTGAAAATAACAAAGAACAGCGTTGACAACGAAGGAAAAATCCGGAGTCTTAATTACTGCATTAATAAAATTGATTCCCTTGATACATTGACCGATCAGTTGCTAGAGTTTATAGAGGTTAGCAAAATTGGATTGATAAAGCACTGCGGAGAAAAGATTGTTTTGAAAAGTACAGACGAGAATTATACCGCTAAACTCTATAATAGTGTTATGAATATTAGAGATTTAAACTTAAGCTCTATAGTTAACAAGGATAATCACGACAAAGTGAACAGTTACTTTTATCCGACATCTAATCCTTCAACTGTTTTTGAAGAACAATTGAACGTGAAGATTGAGAATTATACTAATGAAATTTTGAGTATTACGGGCAATTTTATCTGGGGAAACGATTCCATTTCAATTGATCCAAAGATTCTTAATTCCCTTGACACATCAACAGCGATAATAGAACAACTTGAAAGTAAAATTTTAATGACGAATGATTTTATCCCTACATATCTTTTCAATTTATCTAATGAACTGGCTTATCTTAATGGGTTAGGATCAAATACGAATAACAACAATTTGAAGAATGCTTCAATTATTGAAGCGATAAGCATTTTAACCAGTATTCAATCCAATATATGTCGGATTAGGAAACTTTACTGTGGCTTCTGGAGACAAAAGATGATCTTTGCTTTAAATTCAGAGAATTGGATACATGAATAACAGCAGCTACACTGCATCTCTGCATTCTATCCTCGACGTATAAATCCAACTTACTCAAATTGGCTGGCGCTAACACTTGGCTTCTCAAAGCTATGTCGCTTTTCGTATATTTAAGAAAACAATCATTTGCGGATCTGCGCTGGTAACGTAGCTTCGAAACCTTAGTTACAATAAACAATCAGAATAGAATTATGAAAAAACAACCAATCGTCCTTCTTTTAACTCTTTGGGCTTTAAACTCTCCAGCACAAAACTATATTAGCGATAGTTTAATGTCTATATATGTTGAATCTGGGATTGCCGATCAAAAGTTCATCCCTGAGGGGAAGTCAAAGAATGATGTCAAAGTTGGTAAATGGATTGATTACACCTTTGAATTCATGTATACCTATCAGCAAAACGATGAAATAGTAGATGCAAGTTTCGAACACTTGTTGATTCAATCAACAGGGAAATATTCTAATGGACTAAAAAGTGACATGTGGCGATTTAATGCCATCGAAGAGGGCACATTTAAGAAGTATCATATTGCGGATGTTACTTTCAAAGAAGGAAAAAAGGATGGTCCGATTACCTTATACTATTCTAGCGGTGAAAAAGCTGCCACTGGTAATTATAACAACGAGCTTCTTCACGGTACTTTTACAGTGTTTTATAAAACGGGGGAAGTTGCGAGCCGTTTTAACATTGTCGATGATAGAATTCAAGGAATTCTCACTTATTTCTATAGAACAGGTGAAAAAAAAGCCAGCCTTCATTATACGACTGGGATAAGATCTGGAGAATATACTGTTTATTACAAAAATGGTTTAATAAAAACTAAAAAACACTATGTGAATGACACATTGCAGGGAGAAGCAACTCAGTACTACCCAAGTGGCGGAATTCAAGAAAAGGCCATTTATAAAAACGGTGAATTTCAATCCTGGAAATACTACTATGAATCTGGGCAATTATGGGTGCATAAGGAATATAAGGATGGTAGATATTATAATATTCTGGAATTATACGATTCGTCAGGTAATCCATTAGATCATGGAACCTTGAAAGATGGAACGGGTACAGTAAAGTATTATACTGAAGATGCAAAAGTGTATTTCATAAGAACCTTTGAAGATGGAAGAATTATAAATGAAGAGCGATTTGACTAAAATGTACCTAACATCAACTAAAAAATACGGATCAAACAACAAAATTCGAGAAGGCCACATCTCTTAGTTGAAAAACGTTATGCACAATAACCACTATCACACACTATGAAACTGCTCATCATGTTTGTTCTTTTTATTCCATGCGGCATTTTGCATGCCCAAAAGACAAATGGTGTACAGTTTATCATCAACCCTTTTCTTCAGGATTTCGGAAACCTTGAAAAACGTTATACAATTCAAGATTGTGAAACCATCTATTCGGAACATAAAAAATATCCATCATTTGAATTAGGAGGATTATACCATCACAACTTCAAAGGTAAATGGGGTTGGGGAGCTGGCTTAACATATCGGTTTGCAAAATATGAATCCGATTACATGTTCACCGTATATGAGAATCCTGAAAATGTGCGGTATGAATATCATACTGTTTCTGAGGTTCACTACTCTATCATCAAGTTACAGGCTTCCTATCAGTTGAATGAAAGAATAAAATTGAATTCATTTGTAAATGTTGAGCTCCCGGTATTCGAGTATAGAAACGAATCCCCAAATTACCTTTTTGGATTTGGTGTCACGAATCATTATACAACACAAAATGGAGTTGTAAGCCAGCCTGTCCAGTACAATAGCATTAGAATAATACAAAATGGTTATTACGGAATTGAACATGTAAACATTACGCCAGAAATATACGTCAGCTATGAAGTTCACAACGGACTACATATTTGTGCAGGTTTCAGATTTAAATTCTGGAAGGCAAACCATCCAATAATCCAGGCAAAGGTTGACGGATTCACAGGACCTGAAAACTATGACAATCAGGGCACCATTTATTTATCAGAAGTGAACAACAAAGATTTTAGTGTTGTCCTAGGATTGATGTATGAATTTAAAAGAACAAAAAGCGAGAAAAATTGAAGTACATAACAGCACATCCTTTAAACACCTATCTTGTGCTAGCACTGTGTTAGCATAGCCGCAAAACGTTATACGCAATGAAATACACACACAATTACAAAAAGTTGTAACTTGTTGCTGATGAGACTACTATTACTCAATATTTTTCTGATTCTTCTGTTTCAGAGTTCTGCCCAAACATTGATGACGATAGGTGAAGTATTTGACTTTCAAGTAGGAGATGAATTTCAGTACTACGATTACACATTACAATCACCTAATCGAGATCGTATCACTGTAACTAGCAGAACCAACGGTGCAAATAGCGTTACCTACGAATTGGCGCATGATTCATATTATACAACATTCAATGGGTCCGATTTAGACTATAATTTCTGGACTGATACACAAACAGTACAGTACAATATGCTCAGTTCATCAATTTACACACTTGATCCATATCAATTTAGTTGGGACACGATAATTGAAACAGATAATTGTGGAGTTGATGTTCATGGCTACGACTTCTGTGATACTACTCAATTCGAAGTTCAGTGCTACGCAAGAAAGTATGGAAGAGGCATAGGAATTAAAAAGGACTACCTAATGGATTATACCATGCCGCCATTCACTTCACCCCAAACTAATTTACTCATGACTTATTACAAAAAGGGTTCTGTGGAATGTGGTACACGTGATAACACATCGCTATCTATGGATGAACTTATTCATTCTGATAAGAAGAAGCTAATTCAAGTATTCGATCTTATGGGCAGAGAAACAGAAGACAAACCAAACACTTTACTGATCTACATTTATAGTGATGGCACTACAAAAAAAGTGTTCAGAGTTGAATAGGGCTCTTTACGACTAAACCTAATTGAAGTGTGAACCGTTGCTGATCTATATCATACTTTAAATCTGTCGATCACAGTATTTTTACAAGTTGTCTACTAACAATCTGTACATACTGTGATGAAATTTTGGAGTACCTCATTAATAATTCTTGTCTTTGTCACTCAATCAATTGCGCAGCAGAAACACATATCAAGAGGGAATCAACAGTGGTTTCAATACTATAATCAACTAAAAATTAATGAAAAATGGTTCGTTCTTAACGATGTTGGATATCGTTGGAAAAATGGCTTTGAAGAAAGCAAACAGTACATTGTCAGAACTGGCCTAGGTTACGCTATTAATACAAGTGTTAGGGTTTCGGGCGGATTTGCGCATCTTGGATTTTTAGATCACAATAGAGTTAATACGTTTGAGTTTAGGCCTTACCAGGAGGCAAGGGTTAAAATCGATTTCCGCAAACTTATTATTACCCACCGGTACCGGCTAGAAGAACGCTTGATGAAACCTTTGATCAACAATGAAATTCAATCCTCCTATTCGATTAGGTTTCGTTTCCGATATGGCATTTATATGAAATTTAGTGTGTTAAGGCTTTCTAAATCTAACCCCGATCGTAGACTTCTTCTGATAATAGGAAATGAATTACACGTTAATTTGGGAGATAACATCGACCCAAATTATTTTGATCAAAATAGAATCATCATAAGCCCAACCGTTCATTTGAATAAAACCCTTTCCGTTTCATTGGCGTGGAACAGCCAGTTCGCATCAACTTCAATTCCTGACGGTTATAATTATACAGACGTTTTTTGGCTACAACTGAAACACAATATCGCGTTGCATCATTAAAAAATGACTTAATATGAAAAACAAGAACCATATCAATCCAGCCGAATTAGTATTGAAGGAAGGTAATGTCAGCGGCTTTAGTGGTGCTGAATTATTGAACCTGTCAAATGGAGGCGTAAAAGTGGTTGAAATAACCCCGGGCGCTAATTATCCCGTGCATGTCCATCCGGATAAAACCGAATTTATTTACTTGATAAAAGGAAGTATTACTTGTTGGATTGCCGATGAAAAAATACAATTAAATCAAGGTGAATTTTCGATTTTCCCCAGTAACATGAAGCACGCCCTTGAGAATAATCAAAATACGAAGGCCACCTTGTTGGTGGGAAATATTAAAAATGCGAATTCATAGACCTGAGGGTAATGATTGGCTGTTGAAGCATGTCTCGAAGAAGTGCTGTCAATTCACTATCTTGCATCCTATAAAGTGTCGCAATTGCGTTGTCGTAAATCATAATTGTCATTGCAAATATTCGAGCCCGCATAAAGAATTAATCTCGTCTATGAAGAATTACATTTTCATCATCCTTTCTTTATTGTATTCATCTGCATGTCAATCTGATGTATCTGATAAAACTAGAATAGATGAGACGAAACCTGCATCAGAAAAACGGTCAAACGACATTATAAAATCTGATTCAGTAGATGAGCCACTGCTAACAGATAAGAAGATTAATCCTGATCCTAAAAAAAATGCCGACAATGGCAATCAAGAGGGAGCCATTATTGAAACGATAGATAAGGACGTATACCTCGGTGATCCGTTTGAAGATCCTGATTATATTGGAACACCATGTGGAGATTACATCAATGGCGTATGTACCAGACATCCTCATCATAAAGATGAGTTTTTAGATGTCCCGGATGTCAAAATTGATAGTCTGTAATCGCTTTCCACTTCTCATCAGCACTAGTATGGATGTTGTAAAAACACAATTTAGATTATTAAATTAGATGAGTCATATTGGTACTATTATTGACTAGATAAGGCTCATGAAGGCAATTCTTTTAATATTATCACTTTCGCTGGCTGGACATCTGCTGCATGGTCAGATTTATTATAATCCTGAGCTTGTTGACTCCGTAACTACGTTTTCGAAAATCGGGGGTCGGATGGATTGGCATAAAGAATCCGGTAACATTGTCTATGATCAACAAGAAGAAAAATCATGTGATATTTTCATTTATTATGCGAATCGTGACACGACATTAAATCTAACGGCCGACATGAATAACAACACCTTCAATGGTCAAACCGTGAAATCGTGGCAGCACCGGGGTCAACCCGCTTTTCATCCATCCGGTAAGTTTATCGTGTTCCAGACGATGAATGATCACGCCTCTGAAAAATACAAGACTCCTGAATTGCTATCGCTTGGGGTTAACAACGACCTGTGGGTGATGAATCTGGATGGCAGTAATAAGAAAAAGCTTACTCAAAATCCCGAGGGATTCTCAGTGCTTCATCCACATTTCTCACATGATGGCAAGAAAATTATTTGGGCCGAAAAGTACAACGATTGTAAACGTAAAAGCACTTTTGGAGCATGGCGTATTAGAATTGCTGATGTTGAAATAACTGAATCTAACAATCTTACATTAAATAATGTTGCAACAATTCAACCCGGAGGTGAAAAGTGGTACGAAACGCACGGTTTCTCCCTGGATGATAACAAGATAATCTTTAGCGGAAATTTAGATACGGATCTTAAGGCTAATGACATATACACCTATGACCTCGAGAATAAAACACTTACGAATCTCACAGAGTCTCCTTCAACCTGGGAAGAGATGCATAATTACAATCCATCAAACAGCTCTGAGTATTCGTATATTTCTTCCTCTTTCTTTGACTGGAAGAATCGTTGGGGTTGGGCAACCTTAAGAACGGAGCTGTACATTAACCGAGGCGGAAATCCACATCAACTTACTGGATTTAATCAAAAAATGGGCTTTGGTACAGAGGAATTAACCAAAAAACACTATTTCATCGGCGACCACTGTTACAGCGCTGATGGAAAATCTATATTAGCTGTATTAGCTGAAGTTGCAGTTGGGGAAAGTACTTCCAAAATAATTCAAATACATCTGAAATAGATATGGAAAAGTTTCATCTATTTCATGTCAACACGGATCAGTTTTCTTTACCTCAAAAATTCACTTTTCCATTTAATTACGAGCCTCATGCTCTGGCTGAAATAGCTGCGAACGAACTTCAAGAGTATTTAAATTCACAAGAAGAATGGTCACACAATTTTGGGTTTGAACCGCAATCTTCAGGTAAAGCCACCGGTAAAATGTTTGGTGTGCTCGTTGTTCAAAACGAAGAGGGAGAGCTGGGCCACCTATGGGCATTCTCGGGTAAGCTGGCCGGCAGGAATGATCATCCTGAATTCGTTCCGCCCATTTACGACATGCTGGATGAAAGTGGTTTTTACCGCGTGGGCGAACGGGAGCTGGATAAGCTCAACCAAGATTATGATGACTTAATTCAATCAGATGAGTATCAACGAACAAAAGACCAATATGCGCTAGTGCTTGAGGAAAGCAGAAAAGAACTCGATACGTTAAAACAAATACTACGCGAAAAGAAACATAAGCGCGATCTTGTGCGCAAAGAAGACCCTAATAAAGAGGTGCTTGAAGAGCTGGAGAACGAAAGTAAATCCGATCATTTTTTGTTGAAAGACACCAAGAGAAAGTTGAATGCAGCACTTGATTCATCGAGAATAAAGGTCAGACAATTTGAAGATCAGATTGCAAAACTAAAGAAGGAAAGAAAGACAAAATCAGCCAATCTTCAAAGACGCTTATTCGAGTCCTATGAATTACAAAGCGCTTTTGGTGTAAGTAAAACAGTCCTTGAAATTTTCGACACACACGGTTTACCGACACCTTCCGGAGCGGGAGAATGTGCTGCACCAAAACTGTTGCAATTTGCCTACATCAACAAGCTCAAACCGATAGCTCTGGCTGAATTTTGGTGGGGCAATCCACCTGAAAAAGAAGTTCGAAAACACGGGCAGTTTTACCCCGCGTGCAAAAGTAAATGCGAGCCCATTCTTTCTCACATGATGAAGGGATTAAATGTTGAACCAAATCCCCTGCTCCAGGATCCACAGCATTTTGAACTGGACATCATTCACGAAGATGAGGAAATCATTGTCATTAACAAGCAAAGTGGTTTGCTCTCTGTCCCGGGAAAGACTGATCGCCAAAACGTTCTTGATCTGGTAATGGAGAAATTTCATGATCTCCGCGGTCCGGTGATCGTTCACCGTCTTGACATGTCAACTTCCGGTATCATGATCCTTGCTAAAAATGAAAAAGCCTATCATATGCTCCAGGAACAATTCGCAAGGCGGATAATCAAGAAAAGGTATCTGGCCGAATTAACGGGAAGACTCAAGGAGAAACAGGGGTCGATCAACTTACCCTTGCGTGTGGACCTCGATAACAGACCCCGTCAGCTGGTTTGTTTCGAACATGGGAAAGATGCGTACACCCGTTGGGAGTATCTCCGTGAAAAAGATGGGAATACCCTAGTTTACTTTTATCCGGAAACGGGACGAACTCATCAGCTTCGGGTGCATGCTTCTCACAAGCTGGGTTTAAATGCTCCAATCGTTGGGGATGAACTTTATGGTAAAGCTGGAAAACGACTTCATCTTCACGCAGAATTCATTGAATTCAAACACCCAAAATCAGACGATCAAATCTCATTTTCAGCCCCTCCTACCTTTCTTTAGACTGTGCAATTTTAGAACAGGTTTTCCTTTATTTGTTATAAGTCAAATAGTATTTGCGTAAGATCCTCAGTTTAACTACTTTGTAGGTAACTTATATTACTTATTACTACACATGCCTTTTCAAAAAATACTACAATCGGCTTTTTTGTGCCTTCTGTTTTCGTTGGGAACATCAGCTATCGTTATTGGTCAAACTGCAATCTGGATCGAGGATTTCGATGACGGAGGAGGTGGTCGCTGGACCCTCGAAAATGCTCCTGGCTCATTAACAAATCCAACTCCACCCGGAATTCCCGGCTTGGTCTATGGAGTGAATGCAGCTGTTGCACATGACAATTTTGTTATCAATGACCGAAACACGCCCGAGCTAGACAACGACATTGCCGTTGGTGTGGATATCACTGCTCAGGGTCAATTTGTCCGTGGCCGCCACTATGCTTGTGCGGCACCGAGTAACCTTCCTAACCCATTTATTAATGGAGCGCAACCGGGACCGAATCAAAGCTTACACATTACGGCATATCCTACCTGTGCGACATTGCTTTATGGCGGTACACCACAGTCAGATGACTGGAACTGTATATCGGACCCGGATAACGGAGATATACAAACACAAACAGAACAAATTGCCTACCTCAATCAAAATATTGACGCCTCTGGTCAGTGTAACCTGGTTCTGACAGCTGATTTCTTTTTGGGCGGTGACTCCGATGGAATTAAATCTCACGGAACCATTCTTTATAGTATTGATGCAGGGGCAACCTGGAAGATTGTTAAAGATAGTTTAAGTAGCTGCTCGCCGTTTCTTGCCGGTACTTGTAATAACTGGTTTAGAAGATCCTTCGCGATTCCGGCAGATGCCAATAATCAAAACGATCTGCGAATTGCCTTTCGATGGTACGATGATGGTGACATCGAAAATACCGGGGATTACGCATTGGGGGCAAGCTTCAATGTCGACAATATCATCATCACCGCATGCGATGCTCCAACACCCGACTTTTCTGTGAATATGACCAGTGGTTGTAAAGGGCAAACCTTTGAGTTTACGGATTTGAGTACCGTAGATGATGGTTTGTATACCAATTGTTTTTCAATACTTGGATCGAGCTGTCCAATTACTTCTTGGACCTGGGATTTCGATAAGCCTGGACCTCCGGGGGGCTTTACCTTTGTGAATGGAACAAATGCAAATAGTCAAAACCCCGAAGTACAATTTACGGCCAATGCAGCCTTCGATGTTATTTTAACCGTAACCAATTGCGGAGGAAGTACTACGATAACCTGGCCGGCTTATATCATTATTGATGATTGTCCGCCTACAGCCAATTTTATTGCCTCTCAGACAACAGTCTGCGCAGATCCTGCAGCTGAACAAGACACGGTGACATTCACGGACCTAAGTACAACTCCCGTGGCTCCTATAACAAGTTGGTCTTGGACATTTACTCCTGGCACGGTTACCTATGTCGGAGGAACAAATTCAAGCAGCCAAAACCCTCAGGTCGTATTTGACGCCATTGGAAGTTATGAGGTTGAGTTAACCGTTACCAATGCTGAAGGAAACGATACTTATACACAGGTGGCTTATATCGAGGCTATTGATTGTAACTGTGGTGGCGGCGGAGGCGGTGGTCCTGTTACCGTATTCGAAGAAGACTTCGATGGAAATGGTGGGGCAGGCAGCAACTGGGCGGTAACAAATTCCCCTATAGGTGCACAAGGCGACATGGCCAATCTCTGGTATATAAGTGGACAAGAATGTGGTAATGCGCCGGGAGCTTGCGGATCTGTTTGTGCAGGGGATAATTCATTACACGTCTCATCAGCAACGCTGGGTGATCTTGGTGCAGCTTATGATGCCGGGGGACTTTGTGGGTTTTTCTGGTGTACGTTCGCGGACAAACGATCGTACTCCGTTAACATTAACACCACAGGTGTAACCGGGATGACGCTGAACTTCAACTACATTGAGAATGGCCAGGGTTCAACAGATAATGCAATCGTGGAGTACAGTACGAATGGAGGTGCATCCTGGTTAACATTAGTTGACACACCGAAACCGGGACTTGGACCTTGTAGCCCACAAGGACAGTGGACGGCTTATTCAATCCCTCTCCCGGCGACTTGTGAAAACATTACCAATCTTCGAATTGCCTTCCGCTGGTGGAATAATGATGATGGAATTGGATCAGACCCGTCATTTGCAGTAGATGATATATTCATTACCGGAACCGGTGGCGGCGGTGGAGCAGCCAATACCTGGGAAGGTGATGTGAGCAATGATTGGAACACCGCTGGTAACTGGTCTGATAATGCAGTGCCAACTTCTGCAGATGATGCGCTTGTGCCTGCATCTGTTTGCGGTGCATGCGTGATGCCTCAAATTTCAGCACCTGCTTTCGTAAGAGACCTATGTAATTTTGGTGTGATCACAATGGTTGCAGATAACACGCTAACAGCTGACAGAGACGTATTAAATGAAGGAGATATCACGACAACAACAACGAATCAAGCGGCTGACCTGATCTTTGCAAATACAGCATCAACCTATAAAGGTGCCGGAACACTCTATGACGTGGATGTTTCTACGACATCTAGTGACCTGACCCTTTTGACTGACATGACACCACGTTCGTTCGATATTTCAACAACAGGAACGGTAGACATCGGAACGTATACACTTACGGTTAACCGGGATCTCTCCAAATCATCCGGAACATTTATTGCCGTCAATGGTACCATCCAGTTTGTTGATGCCTGTGGTGGATGCCTGGATCAGACAAACACCTCTGATGTGACCATAAATGCAAACCAGACCTTTGGTGATCTGGTGGTCAATAAAGCTTCAGGGTTAAAGGCTTCATGGATGAGCCCAGGGGCAAACTATACATTAAATGCGCCTAAGACTGTAACGATTTTCGATGGTGTACTCGACGCTAATACTTGTACATTTAATGGTACTGGAAATGTGACCATGCCAGGCCCAGATGGAGAGTTCCATTTAGGGAAATGTGCTACGGTGGTTCCTGAAATAACCGGAACTTATACACTCACAGGAGGGACCGTTCAATTTGACGGTACTTGTGCTCAGACATTAAAGAATACGACCACGCTCGGGACCAATTATTTTAAAGTTGAGTTCCGCGGAACAGGAGTCAAGTCATTAAACGGAAACACCAATGTTGCTGATAGCTTGATCTTCGATCTCCCAACAACGCTTGGTAATTATGTGGATGCGATACCTGACACCTTATTTGTCTTGAACAACAATGCCGGTATCGTTTCTCATTTTGGAGGACACGTTTTGGGTGAATACAATCGTGCTATCACACCTTCCGGTGGAGATTATATCTATCATGTGGGTAGTGATAATTCAGATGCGGAAACTTATTTTGAGCCGATCATGTTAACACCAGCGGCCTTATCCGGAACGAATAGTGTAACGGCAAGATTCTTTGACCTAACACCAAACCCGACAGGAGTAGTGCCTGGAATTATTTACGGATTACCGCCGAACGTCGACACATTAGAGCAGGTTGAGACAGAAGGTTACTGGCGAATGAATCCGTATACCCCTATAAGTAGTGGTTCTTATAAAGCGACCGTATCTCCGGATGTTAATTACTGGACATTTGCATGGCCTTGGGGTCTGGACTATCACTCCCTTCTAAAGCAGGAAACGGAAGGTGATTCATGGGATTACACCGCAGGGGGTGTTCGAATAGACGATTCGACCACAACCAATTTCATGGACTTCTCAAACTATGCCTTAGCTTACGCGAAGAATGGACCTTTAACTCCATTAGCAGCTGAAATAATAGAATTCAATGCACTTTGTGTTAAAGGAGAAACCTATTTATCCTGGTCTACAGCCAGCGAGATTAATTCGCATAGCTTTATTGTTGAAAGATCTACGAACGGAGTAGACTTCCAGGCAATTGCACAAATTGCCTCTACGGGGAATTCTACCGTGACGCATCAATATCATTTCACAGACAATTCCAGAAGTGAAAATTCGGCATATTACAGATTGCTTGAAAAAGACATGAATGGCGTGTTGAGTAATCTAGGCGTAATCTATAGCGATTGTGGCTCAGCAAATGATGATTTTGAAGTTGAGGTCTATCCCAACCCTACAAATGGTGTAATCAATGTTAACATTCTTAGCACCTCACCAGGGCAGGTTGAACTGAGTCTACTCGACATGACGGGTAAAACAGTACTGGCTGAGATTAATGAAATTAAAAGAGGAGGAAATTTAAGATCCTATCATCCGGAATTAAGTCCGGGGGTTTATTTCGTTTCGGTAAGAAACGGAGGTGAAAACACTGTCGTTCGCTTTATTGTGATCGATTAGTAGTAAGTATATAAGTCAAAGAGTCCTCTTCGGAGGGCTCTTTATACTGATTCAGCGGATATTATTAAGTGCTTCCCCCTCAATATTAACCTAATACACGCAGCTTAACCGTTTTAGGTATACCTTATCAGTGTTATAACACTGATAAACAGAACATTGTGCACCATGAAGCTATTCATTTCATTTCTATTGGCGGTAATAATATTGTGCCAGAGTAATTATTCTCACTCGTGTAATGGTCTTAGCACAACGGTAGTATCCAATTCTTATATCGGAAATGGAGAATATCTTATAGCGGTTGAGATTTGTGAATTTGTTTCTAACAGTCAAACCACTAATGGTGTCGTGACAGATTGGGCAAGTATCTTCGGTATCATTATTACGGTCAACGGGGCAAATATCATAGGAATTAATACACCCTCTATTACCGGGGTTTCAACTGGCGTCACATTGTTTCCTACTCAAACGGCTTCGAATCAAGTTGAATATGGTGATTGGGGAAATTCGAATGCGCCGGTTTTTCTAGATTATGGTGATCCACAGGAATGCTGGACCTTTGAATTCATTGTTGACGGACCAGGGGTTACCGTTAACGTATGGACCTCCTCAAGTGAAAGTGCAACACAACCCGGAGGCGGAATGGTATTGAATAACGGAATTTGGGGTTGTGGTGAAGGAGTTGGTATCCCTCCGGCTGTTTGTGATGCTTCGTGGACGCCTCCAGTTGTTTGTGCCGGATCTACTACACCTATTGATCTATACACTACAACATCTGGTAACGGTGTTTTCACGGGACCAGGAGTTGATTCACTGACAGGAATGTTTGATCCCAGTGGGTTTAGCTCAAACGTGACCATCACCTACACCGTTGGAGATCAGTTCTTCAATTGTTCTTCTTCCCAAGACATTACCTTCATCAACTTAGCACCCCCGACATTAAATGACACCACCATTTGTGTTGGTGATACCGTGGCGCTAGACGCCAGCTTGAATGTTGCAGCAGGATGCGCATATACACTTGTGCTGGATGATAATTTTGGTGATGGCTGGAACGGTGCAGATTTAGATATATACATCAATGGAGTATTGTATCTCGGAAATCAAACCGTTCCAAACTGTGGTGGATCATTACCTTGTCAGATCACCATTAATATTCCTGTCAACACTGGCGATATTATTCTTCTAAACTACACCGGAGGAACCTGGGATTCAGAAAACACTATTTTTCTATACGATGCACAAGGAAATCTTGTGTATTCTATCAATAATCCTCCAGATGGAAATTTAGGAAATGGAACAATTGTCACGTGCCCGACTGTACCAATTGATTATCTGTGGACACCTTCAGCTGGATTATCTGATCCAAATATTGCAAATCCTCTCGCAAACCCCGCTAGCACAACAACGTATACGGTCACCGTTTCATCAGCGACGCTTGGCTGCTCACAGCAAACACAGGTAACTATCACGACAGTGCCTTGCGGGGGATGTACACCACCAATCATTATTACTGATGATTTAACCCTATGCAGCCCTAACAACGTTGATTTAAATTCTGGTATTAACGGGGGGTCCGGTCCGGGAAATGCAACTTTTTATTCAAGTTCTGCCAATGCTAATAACGCTGTAAACGCAATAGGAAATACGGTGAGTGCGAGTGGATATTATTACGTCCGTTATGAGGACCCTATTGATCCTCAATGTTTCTCTATAGATTCAATTTTGGTAACTGTTTACCCGACCTCTAACACAACTGAAAACATAACGGTTTGTCAAGGCAGTACGGTAGTCTATCCCGATGGAACTTCGGAATTAATTACAGGCAACACATCACACATCTCAAATCTGCAAACTGTTAATGGTTGTGATTCTTTGATCACCACTAACGTTACCAGCAACCCGTCTTATTCAAGCACAGTGAACGTATCCTTGTGCGCTGGGTCTGATTACACTTTTCCAGACGGCGTGATACATTCGAATATAACTGCAAGCGAAGTCTATGATGCCATTTTTGTCTCAAGCAACGGATGCGACAGTACAATTACCACAAACATTACGATTAATCAAATTCCGGTAGTTGATGCCGGAAATAACTTTACGATTTGTGAAGGTGAAAATGCAATACTGACCGCCTTTAATCCTTCAGGTGCTTCAATATCATGGAATAATGGTGTTCAGGACGGTGTACTATTTGCGCCAACATCGACTCAGACTTACACAGTAACTGCTACTGACCCAATTGGCTGTTCAAGCTCAGACAGCGTCACTATTACGGTTGCGACTGCTCCTGTAGTCAATTTTGTAGCCGACACCTTGTTTGGTTGTGTACCGCATGAGGTAATTTTTACGAATCTGACCCCTGGAAATAGTGCGTCTTGTCTGTGGCAGTTCGGAGATGGCTCAACTTCTTCGGAATGTTCCAGTGTGCTATACACATATAACAACCCGGGGTTATATACAGTCACATTAACGGTTACTGACATTAACGGTTGTACCGGAAGCCTGACCATAGACGATTACATAGAAGTAACGAATGTCCCGTTGGCCGGATTCTATGCTGATGATTATCAACTCGACATATTTGATACAGAAGTGTTCTTCACTAATACCTCGGTTAACGCTGAAAACTATACGTGGCAATTTAGTGACGGAAGTCCGGATGAATTTAATGTGAACAGTATTCACACTTTCCCAGAGGAACCGGGGATTTATGTCGTAACACTCATTGCTGAAAATTCACTTGGTTGTTCCGATACGGCTTATGCGTATATCATGGTTAATGACGTGCTGATATACTATGTACCCAACACATTCACACCAGATGGCGATGCCTACAACAACGAGTTTAAGCCAATCTTTACCAGAGGCTATGATCCGTATGATTATCACCTTATGATATTCAACAGATGGGGTGAAATTCTATTTGAGTCATACGATGTTAACTACGGCTGGAAAGGGACTTACCCCGAGGGGAATCTCGTACAGGACGGAACCTATACCTGGAAAATTGACTTTAAAGAAACCATGACAGACAAGCGTCACGAGGCTGTTGGTCACATTAATTTAATACGCTAAAACATGATAAAGAATCTCCTGATAATGGTTCTCTTTATCGGGGTTGCTAATTCAAGTGTTGGACAGACATGGCAATCCATTATAACAAGTTCTTGTACTGGACAGAACTACGGGAAATCAATTGCTATTCATAACGGAAAACAATATTTCGCCGGCACTTTCGAAGGGAACCTCAACATTGGTTTTAATTCAATTTTTGGACTTGCTAATGATGATATATTTATAGGCAAAGCCTCGCTCGAAGGCAATACCGAATGGCTACGGTCTCTTCGGGGTCCGTTGATAGATCAGGCAAGCAATATAGAAGTGATTAATGACACCGTAATGGTCTCAGGGATTTTTACGGATACCTTGTTTATAGAATCAGATACGCTAATCAATAATTTTCAACGAGGAACTTTCATTGCATATTTCGATACACTTGGAAACTATATTAAGTCATTTGTTCCAGATGTTTGGTCTGCTGAAATAAAAGATTTCGCCCTAGACAATGACGGAAATATAGTTATGTTGGGAGACTTTTTTCAGCAATTTAACTACGCAGGGGTCAACATGTCTTCTATTACCGGCCTCAATTTCTTCCTGTGTAAATACGACCCTGTGGCTGACTCAATAATGTGGGCAGTTAATGCATCGGGGGCCACCAGTGAAGGAATGCAGTTAGATATAGGGCCAAATAATGAGATCTATACCATCGGATTATTTGATGATGGAACGGTTTTAATCGATACTTTACTAATCACCGGCAACGCAAATCATAACTTCTTCGTGTCCAAATTCGACGCATTAGGGAACAAGCTTTGGGTTAGAACCATTGTCGGATCAGATGAAGTTCATGGATTTAGTATTGCGACAGATGATTCCGGTAATTTTTTTGTAACGGGTGAATTTGAAGGCACCGTTTCCCTGCAAGGTGCCGGAACTCATCTATCGAATGGATTTTACGATATTCTTCTGGCAAAATACGATGCAAACGGAAATGTTCTTTGGAGCGAAGGCTTCGGTGGAACAGAATCAGACGAAGGGTATGACCTTGTGCTTGACGAAAATCAAGACCCTATACTCCTGGCGGATTTCAGTGGTGCCGGAGCTCAGTATCAGAATCAAACGATACCTGTCAATGGCTGGAAAGAACCTTTGTTAATGAAAGTTATGAGTGCTAATGGGCAGTTGATTTGGTATCGCACAATTTTTGCAACAACAGGCAGCGGGATTGTAAATGGTAATTCGCTTGCTCGTGAAGGAAATGCTATAGCGGTGACAGGAACCAATCGTTCATCGATTCTGTTCAACTCAAACTCGTTTGTTGCACAGAATCAAAAGGACTTCTATACAATGGTTTTATATGATTCGTTGACCTATCATTTGGGTGTATATGAACAGACTCCCACCTTCGAAATTGGATTATATCCGAATCCTTGTAGGGATGTTTTATACATTCATTCGAACGAATCTGAACTTTTTGGCAGCATCTTTGCTGCTGATAAGCAACTAATTAGAGAAATTTACGTTAAAGATTCGGAGGGACAAGTTGATATGGGGGGATTACCTGCGGGAGTCTATTTTATCAATTTCGTCTCCGAAAATAATACTACTACAATTAGAATCATAAAACAATGAGACTAATCGCCATAACCACTGCTATCTTCTTTACCGGATTGATCAGTAATTTTACAAGCGCCTGTAATGGGCTTCAACCTGTTGTGACCAATAACCAGTATATTGGAAATGGAGAGTACTTACTCACCATAGACTTGTGTGCTTTTGTTTCCAATGGTCTCGGAGCCGAGGCAACCGGAGTAATGCTCAATCTAACAGGAGCTAACGTCATTAGCGTTGTAACACCTTCTATCACAAGTTCTTCTACAGGATTAACCATTTTCCCAAACATTAATAGTCCAACACAAGTTGAATTTGGTGATTGGGGAAACGACCTTTCACCTATTTTTCAATATGACGGGGATCCAATGGAATGTTGGACGATCGAATTGATTGTGGATAATGATGCTGCAGCAGTTAACGTCTCGTTCTCTACGAGTAATGATCCTTTTGCGCCAGGAGTTGGAATGGTAGACTGTGGTGGTGGGGTTTGGTGCTGTTCTGCAAGCTTATCAGTACCCCCTGCAACCTGCGATTCAGACTGGACACCACCTACTGTTTGTGCAGGAAGTGGACCTGTTGATCTTGATAATTACACTTTGGGAACAGGTGTCTTTTCAGGAACAGGAGTTAATTCCGGCAACGGCATGTTTGATCCAACGGGGTTGTCAGGTTTCGTTCCTGTTACATTTACCGTAGGCGATGCTCAATTCAATTGTTCAACGACGCTCAATGTTGAAATAATAGACCTTACTCCTCCGAACTTAACGGACACAACGATTTGTACTGGTAATACAGTCGACCTGGATGCGTCGGTGGGACCTCCGCCTCCACCTCCACCTCCACCTCCTGCACCATGTGATTTTTCTATTTCTTTATGGGATACATGGGGTGACGGATGGAATGGTGGTTCGCTAACCGTATTGGTAAATGGCACTCCCGTTCTGACAAATATCACCTTGGGCTCTGGATCGGGACCGGCAACGTTTAATTTTACGGTTATGCCCGGTGATAACATAACGGTTAACTACTCCGGTGGAAGTTGGCAGTCCGAAAATTACTACACTGTATTCAATGGTCCTAATGGTTCTGGTTCATCGCTTTACTCAAGTCCGGTAGGATCAATTCCTCCTGCATCCCAAAACGTAACCAATGATTGCGGTGGTGGTGCCGGCGGTGGTGGAAATGGCGCTGGATGTGATTATACGCTGGTGTTGGATGACAGCTACGGAGATGGATGGAACGGAGCCGACGTAGATATTTATGTCAACGGTGTTTTGTTTCAACTTAATGCAACAGTTGCCTCTTGTGGTGGATTTGGAAATGTACCCTGTCAAAACACCATCACGATTCCTGTAATGGACGGCGATCTGATTACGCTATTCTATTCTGGCGGAACCTTTGACAATGAAAATACACTGACGATGTATGACAGTGATAATATTCAGGTGGCCAGCGTTAACAACCCGCCTGATGGATGGCTTGGTGGAGGTATCTCTGTTTCCTGTCCAGCACCAACATATACTTATTCCTGGTCCCCAGCCGGTGGACTTTCAGATCCGAATATTGCAAACCCGACCGCCAATGTAGGTTCAACAACGACTTATACCGTTACGGTTACACAATCTGGTGGTTGTTCTCAGACCAGCACAGTTACGGTGACTATCGATCCTTGTGGATTGTCAGCTGAGTTAGTCGAGTTCAATGGTGTATGTTTTGAACATGAAGTCATGCTCAACTGGAAAACAATCTCTGAGGTTGAAAATGATTATTTCATTGTTGAGTACAGTGCAACCGGTTCTGATTTTTATGAGCTTGGTATCGTTGACGCCCATGGTACTACAACGGAGGAGCATTCTTACGGATTCCGACACAGTAATCCGGTGGCCATCACTAATTATTACAGATTGAAGCAGGTTGATATGAACGGAAGTGTTCAGACTTATGACGCAACTGCCGTTCGTTGTGACGAGAATGCCGTGCTTGCCTACCTAAACGGATATGAACAGATTGTTGTAACAGCCGATTCACCTATATTTAACGTTCAGTTATTGGATGCAACAGGGCGAATACTTTATAACGGTCCAAAACAAATCATTGATGTTTCGGATCACAGCGCGACCATATTTTTCCTTGAAATTGAAACCGCTGACTTTGTAGCAAGACGAAAAGTCATTAACCCGAAATAAAAAAAGGGTCGCCTCAATCGGCGACCCTTTTCGTTTGTGTTGGTATTACTCATTAATCTTAGTAACCTTAAATTCGGTTCGTCTGTTTTCCTGATGCTTCTCTTCAGAGCATTCAACATCATTTCCACATTCGTTTACATGAACGGTTTCACCATAACCTTTCCAGGTCAATCGACGAGCCTCAATTCCTCTGAATATCAAATACTGTACGGCAGCATACGCTCTGCGATCTGATAATACAAGGTTGTACTGATCACTCCCTCTGGCATCACAGTGAGATCCCATTTCAATGTCAATCTCTGGGTTGTCTTTAAGCAGTTTAACTAACTTATCAAGCTCTTTGGCTGCATCCGGACGAATTTCCCACTTGTCGAAATCATAATAGATGTTTTCTAAAACTATTGGTTTGTCGATTACAATGGGTTCAACAATAAAGTCCGCGTAAAAGTCTTCTGAGTATTTCAATCCTTTTGTACTAATGCGATCAGTTCGTGAAAAACATCCCATTTTAGTACAGTATAGTTCGTAGTCCTTCTCATGCATTAATTTGATCTTGAAACGACCTTCTTTATCGCTTATCGCTTCGATTACCTTTCCGGACTCAACCTCAGTAATCTCAACAATCACCCCTTCTACAGGGTTGCGATTTCCTTTTTCGTGGGCAAAGCCTAATAGGTTGAACTTTGGGGCAAATTTTCGATACTCGTAGACCTTGTCCTTTCCACTACGTGAAGATGAAACGAAGCCCGTTTCATTATTCTCGCTAAGCGTATAACCGAAATCATCTTTTATTGAATTCAAAGGATAATTCAGGTTTTCCGGTTTTACCCAACGCTCTCCGTTATAATAAGTAAGGAATACATCCAATCCTCCCAACGTATTATGCGCATCAGATGAGAAGTATAATGACCCGTCATCATGCACGTAAGGAAACATCTCATTCCCACCGGTGTTAATCGCCGAACCGAGATTCACTGGATCTGACCAATATTTTCCGTCAATTAACTCCGAGCGATAGATGTCAGTTCCACCTTCTCCTCCCGGCATATCTGAAATGAAATAAAGTGTCTTTCCTTCTTTTGATAAAGTTGGGTGTCCCACGCTATAATCATCACTGTTGAACGGCATCTCTTGAAGGTTTCGCCATTCTCCATCAATTAGAGTAGCCTGAAAAATCTTCAGATTGTTCACCATATTTTCATTGACCTCCATTTTCTTTTTGTAGTAATTACTTCGAGTGAAGAAAACAGTCTGCCCATCCTCGCTAAAGGTAGCCGGTCCTTCATGAAACCTCCCGTTTATGTCTCCTTTTAATAATTGAGGAGACAACCAGGTTCCTTCCGCATCCTTTCTCATATGATAAAGCTCCAGATATGATTGTCCGGTCCACGGGTTTTGCTTACGTCCACTGTAAACAACTTTGTCTGCAGAAAAAACGATGCCTTGTTGGTACTCTGTTGCACTAAAGGCGTTTTCATACCCTTCAAGCTCAATCTCCGTCAATTCAAAAAGAGTCGTGTCTCTAAAGCGTTCATTAATTGAGTAGCAAGAAGCCAATAGCATTTGTGCTACAGCATCGCCCTCATTAAAATGAAGATAATCTGTTAACAAGCTTTTTGCCTGAGCATGTTCGTTGTTTGCCATTAAGACCTTAGCGTAATTGAAATAGTGAATGTTGGGAGTCTTAGAAACTTTAACAACCTTCTCGTAAACAGCTGCTGCTGCTTCGAGTTGACCCGTCTTGTAATACGAATCAGCCAATTTCACTCCTACATCATGGCTGGGAGATTTATAATAAACTTTCTCGTAGCTTTCGATAGCGTTTGCATAAGCCATATTCTCATAATAGCGATCACCTTTCTTTATGTGTGAGCTCGCACACCCGGCAATAACCGACAAGCAAACAGCAAACGCTGCTGTTTTTAATATGTATTGAGTTTTCATAAGTCTAGAAGTATCTTGGTGTTTTAACTTTAACCAGGTCTTTACCGAAGTCAATCCCTAACATGATCTCATGTGAACCGTTCTGATATCCCCTTAAGCTTGAGAATGTAATATCATACGAATAACCCACTCGGAAATAGACATTTGTTTGGTATTGCAAAATCAACGACACGGCATCGAATGTTCTAAATGAAGATCCTATCCAGAACTGATCTTTAAAGATTGCACTGAAATTCAAGTCAGCTTGTAAAGGTGCATTCTGAACATATTTCAACAAGATCGAAGGCTTTAATTTCACGTTTTCTGATACCGGCAGTACAATTCCCCCTGTCAACAAATAATGTCTTCGAAGGAAGGACGCTTTTGAAATATCAAAGCTGAAGTTGTATCCTTCTTCAAAGGCAAATAAAGATGTTGGTATTGAAATCCCAACATAGTATTTATCACTGAAGTAATATGCTCCCAAACCAAACCTCGGAATTAGAACTTGTCTCTTCCCTTGAAATGTTGGGTCGTCCGTGCTTACTTCCGGTTCATCACTATATAGGCTAACTCGGTCAAGATCTGACGAGAAGTGTGCCAACCCTGCATTCAAGCCAAAGGCTAATTTTGCATCCTGGTTTAGCTTGAGTTGATAAGCATAGGATAACATAATTGAGTTTTGAACGGTCACGCCGATCTCATCATGCATCACAATCGCCCCAAGTCCCATATTCTTTTCACTAATAGGTCCGTCCACGGCTGCAATTGCCGTCTGAGGAGCTCCGCTGAAATTAGCACCCGTCCATTGATTACGGTATGCAAATGTTGATGTCCAATAATCATGCGATCCTGCATATGCCGGGTTAAGATATAGCCCGTTGAACATATATTGTGAAAGCATCGGATCCTGCTGAGCATTCGCACTGAAACTAATGGTCAGCATCAACGATAATGTAATTTTTACTAGTGTTTTCATCACGCTGTATATTTATTAAGTTCTTATTTATCTCTTCTTAAATCCACATATCCTGTAAGCGGACTACCATCATATCCATTTACTTCGAGCACTACGAAGTAGGTTCCCGCAGGAAGGTTTTCACCTCGTCCATTTTGACCGTACCATCTTCGATCCGGATCGTTGTTGTCATAATTCTCCAATTCATAAACAACATTCCCCCATCGGTTGTAGATCGTAATGTGGTTATTCGGATAAACTTCTAATCCCTTAACATGGAAGTAGTCATTCACGCCGTCCACATTATCCGGTGAAATACCCTCAAACATTTTCAACGGTGGTGGGCCTAATAAATCCAATCGTCCACTTACAACGCATCCGTTGTCATCTTCCACAATCAGAGAGTAAGTCCCTGCGGACAAGTTGAAGATTGCTGATGTGCTGTCTCCGGTTGGCGACCATGCATACTGGTAAGGAGGAGTCCCGCCGCTAACAGTTGTGGTAATCGAACCGTTTGATGCTCCATATTCACCTATGTTGTATCCTGATCCATATTCATACGCAGACATATCAAGTACCAATGGATTCGGCTGATCGATAACGAAGTTCAGACCCCAGCTACATCCGAATGCATCCGTAATGATAACCGAGTACGTTCCTGCAAATAATTCATTGCTTGAGCTACTTGTTTCACCGTTAGACCAATCGTATGTATATGGCCCTGTACCTGATTCCACGATGATAGTTGCCGATCCATTCTGACTACCGAAACATTGCGCGTCCTGTGTAATCACATTGGCTGTCAGGTTCGAATTCGATCCAATACTATCCGTCGCAGTTGCTGTACAACCATTTTTATCAGTAACTGTAAGTGTATACGTGCCGGAAACCACATTCGATAGGTTGAGGTTTGTGCTACCATCAGACCACAGATAAGTATATGGAGAAATTCCTCCGGTCACCTGTGCGTTGATGCTGCCGTTTGCTGCGTTACACGTTGCTTCGTTTGCAATTGTTTGAATCAGAAGTGAATCCGGTTCATTAATCGCTGAAGAATTTGAGACGGTACATCCGTTCGCGTCTGTTACTGTTATCACGTAAGTTCCTCCAGATAAACTATCAATATCCTGAGAAGTTTCACCATTACTCCATGAATATAGGTATGGCTGAATTCCTCCAGTTACAGATATATCAATGTCACCATCTCCAAATCCATTACATGAGACATGCGTCACGGACTTGGTAATACTCAGTGCATTCGGTTCGTTTACGGTATCTGTCAATGACGCCGTACATCCAAAGACATCTGTAACCGTTACAGTATAGATCCCTTCATCAAGAGATGAAATATCCTGGGTAGTCGCTCCATTTGACCAGTTGTAGTTAAATGGCGCTGTTCCATTTGATACCGTCAGATTGACGCTTCCATCACCAAAAGAGAAGCAAGTAACATCTGTCGAAACTGACGACAGAACCGGTGTCGGACGAATGGTCACATCAAAAGAGCAGGTACTGGTATTTCCATTCACGTCAAGTGCTTCATAAGTCACCGTTGTTGTTCCAACCGGGAAGAACGTTCCGCTCGGTTGTCCCGATATCATTGTTACAGAAACGACACCACAGTTATCCGTTGCTGTCGGTGTAACATAATAGACTAAAGAATCACAGCTTTCATAGTTTGACGCACATGTCATTTGTGGAAGTTCACTGTCTGTAACCGTTACGTTAAATGAACACACACTCACGTTGCCTGCTGCATCAGTTACGGTATAAGTAACCGTAGTCGTTCCAATTGGGAAGAAGGCTCCCGGGTTGTGCGATGCGGTCATTGTGGCCCCACAGTTGTCTGTGTACGTTGGTGGAGTCCAGTTCACAATTGCTCCACAGTCACCCGCATCGTTATTCACATTTACATTCGAGCCACAGTTCGAGATTACCGGAACTTCATTGTCACTTACAACAACATTGAATGAACAAGTCGCTGTATTTCCGGATCCATCAACCACGGTCCAAACCACAGTTGTAGTTCCTTGCGCAAATGTGACTCCGTCAAGTGTTGTTCCTGTTCCTGACGTAGCGCCACTCAGCGTATATGTCAAGCTGGCCACAGTACAATTTTCTGTCACTGTTGCATCCCAGCCGGTTCCGGTGTTTGTATAAGTACACTGAGCAGGATCTGTATTCACGTTTTGTGTTCCAACACCTCCGCAAGATGAAATTGCCGGGAACTGATCATCTGAAACGATCACATTAAATGAACATGATGCCGTATTACCCGATCCATCAACCGCGGTCCATGTCACGAGTGTTGTTCCAAGGTTGAAAGCCACACCGTTTAAAGAAGTTCCTGTTCCTGTTGTTGCCCCTGTTAATGTATACGTTAACGAAGCCAATAAACAGTTGTCCGTCGCTGTTGCATCCCAGGCAGTTCCGGTGATAGTATAAGTACAACTTCCCGGGTCCGTGTCAACGTTTTGAGCGCCCTGGCCACATGTCATCATAAATGGAGGAGTAACATCCGGAGTTGTTGTAATCACAACAGATTCCGTTGCAACGCAACTGCTATCATCGGTAACTACCACATCATAGGTTCCCGCCTCAAGACCTGATAAATCTTCAGAAGAACTTGTGAAACCTCCAGGACCAGTCCATGAATAAGTGTAAGGTGATGTTCCTCCTGTTACTGTTAGATTAAGACTTCCGTCACTTGCTCCCGGACATGATACTTCAGAAGTAAAGGTCACCGTAGCGTCGAATGGTGCAGGAACCGTTATCGGCCACACAACCGATTCGCATCCCTTACCATCACGGATTACAACGTTGTAGTTATTATCGACCGGGACAGAAATGATATACGATCCAGCTGCATTCCAGGTTGTACCACCATCTGTAGAAACTTCAAACGGGCCGCCATCTCCTCCTGTTGGGGTCACCGTAATATCTATATTACTCGTGCCGACAGCAATACAAGGATCAAAAGTAACGGCGGTAATCTCAACCTTTGGATCAATGGTGATGGTCGTTGCAAATCCAACATCACAACTATTGCCATCCATCGCCATTAGGTCGTAAGTTGCACCAAGACCCAATGTGGCATTATAATCACCTGCAGCTTGCCAGGTTAATCCTCCATCGAATGAAACCTGATAAGGTTCTCCTGCTCCGCCTGTAATGGTATCAATTGAAACCGCTACATCATTTGCTCCCGGTGCGGGACAAGGAACAGAATATGCCTCGATCTTTACAGAGTCTGGCTGGCTAATGTAAGCCTGCATCACTGAGTTCAGGTTACATCCATTTCCATCTGTTATTTGCAATTCGTACAAACCTATTTCAAGACCACTAATATCCTCTGAGTTGTTCGTATATGAGTTAGGGCCTGTCCAACTATATGAATAAGGAACTTGTCCTCCTGAAACCGTTACATCAATGGATCCGTTTCCGTCTCCGTTACACAGAACATCGGCATAAGAATAATCAGTTTCAAGTGGCGATGGTTGTGTGATTCCAATACTTCCAATAGCTGTACATTTGTTTGCGTCGCTCACGACAACCGAGTAGGTTCCGGGCTTCAAGCCAACAAGATCCTCACTAGTAGCGTAAGGCAACACCCCAAGAGTCCATTCAAATGAATAAGGGAATGTCCCACCGACCACATTAAGATCAATTGTACCATCCGCAGCGTTATAACAAGTAACATTCGTTGGTACTAGGCCTATAGTGAGAGAATCCGGTTCAACAATATCAAAGGACTCGAAGGTTGTACAATTTGATGCATCCGTTACAGAAACACTATAGCTTCCTGCTGCCAATCCGGAAACACTTGTTAAACCAAAGCCAGATTGTCCAGTCGACCATGAGACGAAATAAGGTGCGGTCCCTTGAGCTATAACAATGTATGCCGAACCATCTGACTTACCGTAGCATGAAACATCATTTGTGTTTACACCAATTTGGAAGTCATTGCAAGGTGGTTCATTGATCTTAACACTATCTAAATAAACACAGCCATTGTTGTCAGTAATGTTTACGAAGTAAACGCCTGCTGTTAAATTTGACGCTGTTTGAGTTGTTTGTGGAGCTGCAGGTGCAGGGAACCAGGAATAGGTATAGCCCGGAACACCTCCTCCAGGGTTAGCAGTTGCCGACCCTTCATTACCGCCAATGGAAGATGCATCAATATGCGTCATCGTGTTGGTCATTACCTGTGGTTGAATTATCGAGGTCCCCGCCACGTCAATACAACCATTCGCGTCTGTAACTGTCACCGTATAAGTTCCTGCTCCCAGCCCTGTCGCTGTTGGAGTAGTTTGTACCGGAACTGTATTCCAACTATATGAATACGGTCCTGTACCTCCTGAAACTGAAGAGGTAGCTGTGGCATCATTATCACCATAACAAGTCAGCAAAGTACTGTCTGCTGTTACCTGAAACGATAGACAAGATGGTTTATTTACAACCACACTCGATGAAACCGTACAACCATTTGCATCAGTTACGGTCACTGTGTATGCGCCCCAGCACAAGCCGGTAGCCGTGGTTGTAGTTTGAGTGCTAGGGTCATCCCAAACAACTGTATATGGACCTACTCCTCCTGTTATTGCAACAGTTGCCGTACCATCACATGCCAAATCAGCAGAGGTGTTAGTACTTGACATTATTAAAATGATCGGTGCTGGATCAACTACAGTTACTGGCGCTGTTGCCGAACAACCGTAATCATCTTCAGCCGTGACTGTATAAGCGCCTCCTGAGACATTAATTGATGGCGCGTTCGATCCGGTGCTCCAGTAATAATCGTACCCTCCTGTCCCTCCGGAAGCATTCGCGTTTATGGTTGTCATATCACCGTAACAAGTCAGAGGGGCATAGGATGGATTAACGTAAACCGTGTCCGAAAAAACAAATCGTACTGTATCACTATCTGCTGCACAGCCTCCTGACCCCGTAGAAGTCAATACTAAATCAACGAAACCATTACTGATGTCAGCTGAAGTGGGAGTATATATGGTTAATAAGGAGTCGGCACTAGGGTTAAAGTTGCTTCCGCCGCCTATCGCAGACCACGTGCCTCCTGCTGCATTCTGTACGTTTCCTGCTAAAAATATCTCAGGACTTGTTGCACAAACTGTGTCATCTATCCCGGCATTAACTACAGGAAGGTCGGACTCATCAACTATCACGGAAGTTCCTATTACTGGACAACTTGATGACACCAACTGGTCAGCTACATAAACATCAAAATCTGCTTGTTCACTCGCTGTATAAAGGGAGTCTGTCGAAACAAGAATGCTTATGTCTTTATACCATGTGTAAGTGTAAGGCCCAACACCTCCTGAGGCATTTGCTTCTATCGTAACGCTGTCTCCGGCACAAAAAACCGCAGGATCAGGCGATACACTCACCTGTAAAGCATCGAATGTGTATATCCGAACGGTGTCACAAGTTGCATAAACTCCGCATGAAAGATCTGCCTCCTGTGATCCGCAAATTTCAAAATCAATCCAATCAGGAGTTGTTAACCCCGGTGAGAAACTAGGACTGGAACAACTTGTACACGATAATAAGTTGTTATAATATCCTGGTGTAGTTTGTCCGGTAGATGAATTAATTGATGTAATATTTATGTTCTCTAATCCATAAATGTTTAGGGGAAGTGAACATCCAACACGAGTAGAGTCGTCTTCCGGGAAAGTTGGCTTCAAAATCTGCTTAAAGAAAAACTTATTCGCGTTATTCCCTGGTTTACCAAAGGCAATTTTATAGGTCGGCCCCGTTAATGAAGAAGGTATACATACCGGTTGTCCGGCAGGTATATCCGGTAGACAAACTCCCGGCGTGATCAGGTCCCCTCCATCAATAAAGTGGTATTCACCTGATCCGTAAGGATCCGCTCCTTCCGCAATCCCAATCTCAACCATGGCTGCGTTTGGATGCAGTGTTGCATAAAAGGAAATAAAGTTAATTGGATTCGCCGCACTACAGCATGAACCAACCCTTGTGGTAGTCGGTGTAATGTAGGTCGCGTTTGGATTCGTAGACAAATCTACGGTAAACATTGGTACTACGCTGTCACACTCCGGCAACCATTGCGCATTTGTAAGATTGGTTGAGGCAATAATCAATAGTAAAGCCAAAGTCGCGAACAGACTCCTTCTTTCAACACTTGTCTTACTTTTCTTAAGTAATCTTAGTTTCATTGTATTATGTATTTAAAAAACTTCAAAACTCAGGTGTCCCACCTTTTGTCGTTGTAAATTTAGATGCATGGACCCCGAGGAATAATGACATAAGTCATGAGTTTATATGATTATTACCATAAGAAGCCACTGGAGGCCAGGGAAATTATTACCTTTTTGTGGTGTTAAAGATTTCTTAAAATTCAGCTCTGGCATGGTCATTGACTTATCCGGAACGACAAGATTGAGACCTTCGGGTACTCAAAGAGTTAAATAATTTATAGTTTTATAAAAAACCACACTTTATGAAAAAATTACTACTCACGGCATCTGTATTCTTTGTTACGTCGATCATCTTTGGTCAGAATATCAACGATCATCGTGTTACATTTAATTATATTCAGTTGCCTTTAATTAAAATAGATGATAAGTTCTCGAACTACGAACTTCGCGTTGAGCACGCCTATCAGAGTGCCAACGAAGACAGCACCAATCTTCATCAGATGAAACAAGAAACTGCCATGAAGTTCTATGAGCAGCAGCTGGCGATCTATCAACTACAGAGGGATTCATTGGATCGCATGCATCTGATGAACTTGGCAGCATGGGAGAAGAAGGTGAATTCCGGAATTACCAACCCTGATGGTTCTGCAATTGCCCAACCCGCACCTCCGGTTTATCCGGAACCGCCTGCGTATCCTAAAACAGAAGAACCTCTTCTTCATACAGAAATGGATGAGGCATTTGTCAAACAAGGTGTTGCAATAGAGGGTTTTGATCAGGGTCTCGGTGGATTTGTGGTACACTTGACCATCCATCCTATCGAGCACCGACCAATCCAGCAAACGAAGAAAGGAACGGGGGCAGATACAAAATATGAATATACTGCACCTTACATTCTGCCTATTACGGTTAAGGTTGAGTCTCCAACTCAAGGCGTGTTGTATGAGGAGAAATTATTGCAGGGGGTTCGAAACTACAAAATGTCAGATCAAAAGAGTCAATACGATCACCAGCTTTACATGATGGATCACAAGCGCGAATTCTATTTGAAGTTAGAAGAATACGCCAGAAAAGAGTCAATCAGTACCGTTACTTCTATTCTCAATAACAAGTTTGGTTATGTTAACAAAACACGATCAGCAGAACTCTACTCGGTAAAACGATTCAAGGATTACGAATATTCAGATGTGACGAATGCCTTCACTCTTGCCACACTGGCGTTGCAACTCGTGGGTAATGATCGTGATCGTTCCGGTGCCGCGGATAAGCTTGAAGAAGCGCTCGAAGCACTTGACGCGATACTTCAAGAGAGTAATTTATACGATAATAAAGCCCGTATTAATGACAAAGTAACTGCCATGCTCCAATGTAATCAGGCAGAATTATTGATCTGGCTTGCCGAATTCGACAAGGCAGATGGAATTGTGAATATTGCCATGAATAGTGGAGAAGGAAAAGCCAAGAGACATTTAAAAGATGAACAAGGCTTTTACGCCGACCAGCGAACACGTTGGGACGCCAATTACTAGAAATCAAAATATAAAAAACGCCTCCAATTGGAGGCGTTTTCATTTATAACTTAATCGATAGTCTTGCCAGGAAGTTTCTTCCGGCTTGCGGATACACGAAGTTTTCGTTTACTCGATAGCTATCATACACATAACCCCAGGTATATCCATTGTTCGCATATCGTACATCAAACAAATTGTTGATCAAAACACCAATGGTAAGTTCCTTAAACAATTTGTCTTTAATCGTATAACTAATTGTACTATTTGTAATGAAATAAGCATCCAACATTCGATCTTCACTTGATGTGTTATCAAGAAATTGTGAACCGACGTACTTACTGATTAGTCCTAGCTCAAGCCCTTCAATAGGCTCATAAAGTAGGCCTAAAGAACCAATAATATTTGGGGAGAATGCCAGATCCGTTTGCGTGTGTTCAGTAGAATCCTGTCCCAAATAATTGAAAGAGGCGTCGTAACTGTCAATGTAACTGTAGAAAGAGGTTATTTTATTTTGACTCAAAGTAAGGTTTCCGGAAACGCTGAGTTTTTTCGTTATCATGTACCCCGCCTCCAGCTCAATACCTCGTCTGTAAGAGCCGTCAACGTTTGTGCGCGTGTAGGCGCCAACATCATTGATTTGGCCTGATAATATTAATTGATTTTCATATTGCATGTTATAAAGGTTAACATTGGCGAAGAGCTTACTTGAACGGTATCGATACCCTAACTCAGCATCTAAAAGTTCTTCGTGCTCGGGCCTGCTATTCGAGGTACTTTCTACGAAATCAGATCGGACAGGCTCTCTGTTTGCGATTGCAACAGAGAAATACAGGTTGTTTTTACTGTTAAAGTCGATCATGAAACCTGCTTTCGGGTTAATAAAATCATAACTAACCTGCTGATCAAGAAATACAATATCACCATTGACCTCATCAAATCCTTCGAATCGATAATCTATGTGCCTGAATTGAATGTCAATAAAATAGGTCGCCTTATTCTTCTTTAAGGTTCCTTTTCCATAGGTCTGGAACTCAAATTTATCGGCGTCAGTCTGATAATATTGGTCTCTTATATTACTATTTGAGGCGAATTCTGCCCAGATAATTTCTCCATAGTGATCTCCTAAATATTGATTTGCCCCACCACCAAAGCGCAGGCTTGTGTTTTGTTTGTTATAGTTAAAAGAAAAAATTCCTCCGTAAAAGTGGTTATCCAGCCATCTGCGACGAATGAAGTCACCGCTTGTTATGGTATCAGAAGATAGAATTAGCGGGGCGATTGAATACGTGGAAAATTTATCTTCTATTCGGTACTGCTCATAATACCCGAACCCCCTCGTGTAATGCCCTGCCGCATCCAGTTTTAATTTTTTATTGAAACGATGTGAAAAGTGTAATTGATAATGATTTTGCTGATAATTATCGACTTCATTATCATAGGTATAATAGTTATACGTATTGTCTCCACTGTCGAATAAATTGACCGAATCGTTTGCGTTTTGATAGAGTCCACCAGGATAATAGTTGTTATAGAAGTGAGATATTAATGCATCCTCGTCTCCATCATACTTCACCTGGGGGACTCCCCACCATGCTTGATAAGTTTTTTCTTTCCCTAAGAAAATGTTTGCTTTCAACTGTGACTTCGTACCAACCCAGGCAGTCGACAGGTAGCCGGACTGCATGTCCGAGCTAGCTCGATCAATGAACCCGTCCGACATGAGATTTGATAATCGCACATCCATGGTGAAATGCTTATTCAACAATCCGGTTCCTGCGGCTACAGTATTCTTAACCGTGTTAAACGAACCGTATGTATTATCAATTCTGCCGTAAGCTTCTTTCTTTATTTCGTTGGTGTTAATATTAATGCTGGCTCCGAATGCTGCTGCTCCGTTTGCCGAAGTTCCAACTCCTCGCTGTACCTGAATGTCATTTACAGATGAGGCCATATCCGGTAAGTCCACCCAATAAACTCCGTGTGATTCAGAATCGTTTAACGGAATTCCATTAATGGTAACATTGGTACGTGTAGGATCGACTCCTCTGATGCGAATTCCTGTATATCCGACTCCTGCCCCCGCGTCAGAAGTAACCACTGTTGAAGGAGTATTTCGCAAAATGTACGGCATATCCTGACCGTAATTGAGCCTGTCGATCTCCTTTTGGTCCAGGTTGGTATAGGTTGTAGGTGTTTTATCATCCGCCTTAACCGCGCTAACGAGAATCTCTTCAATTTCCTGGAGATTTTCATTCATGCTTACATTGATTTCTGCATCCTGACCTTGAACAGAAACCAGTTCGGTCTGATCTTCAAATCCTACCAGCTGAAACAGAAGTTCATATTCTCCGCTGGGTACATTTGTGAACTCAAAAATCCCTTCAGCATCACTGTAAGTTTTTAGATACGTTTCGAGAACCTGAATTTTTACTCCCGGTAAAGGCTCTCCGCTTGAAGAGCTTACTTTTCCCTTGATGTTTTGTTGTGCAAAAAGTATCAATGGACTGAAGAACAGGCCACAGATAATTGCTAGATGTCTTGTTGTCATTGTAATTTGTCTTTACAAGAACAAGGGGCTAATTCTCTGTGTGTTAATAATTAGCTTTAGTCACTTCCCTTCGCAGGCATTATCCTGAGCAGGTACAATGGGTATAATCTCAGCCCTTAGCAGGGCACCCCTTAGAGACGGTCCAAATTTAATAGTTTAAATTCAATCTCTCGTTAAGAATCTTAAGACATTTCTCAATCCGTTCTTCAACAGAACCCTGAATAACTTCATAGGGTCTCTGATAATGATCAAGGTGTTGGATGTATAAATCGAACAGCTCGTCGCGATCATGCGGATTCTCTCGAAGCGGGTCATCCTCCCATGGAATATTTGGTTTACAAACAAAGTGAAAATCGAAAACTTCTTCTGCGATCAACTCATCTATGTAGGAAGTCGAATTGCCGAAACGATATTCGGACCAAACCTTTAGTACAAAATAATCTGTATCTATAATTTTAATTGATTTTTGCGATTTACTTACGCTTTCTTTGTGCTCTCTTGCGATTTCGTCCAAATCAGCTTGGGTGTATTTTCCTTCTTTGTTTTCCAAATATTGTCGGGCAAATTCAGGAATAAAATCTGCATTTAGGCGCTCGGCGAGTTGTCTGGCTAAGGTCGTTTTGCCACTTGATTCCGGGCCTGTAATCGCAATTCTGATCATGCCCTTTGTCTTTTAAATTGTTTCAACCAGCTAAAGAAACCGACGACTGCGATAAGTGTATAAACAAGAAATAAAAGGGAAGAAAGATTCAGGCCGCGTTCAGCATATAACCAAACTGAAATCGCATCAATGACAATCCAATATATCCAGTTTTCAAGAACTTTTCTGGCTACCATAAATGTGGCAGCTAAACTAAAAACTGTAGTTACCGCATCCACATATGGGTTCTGTTGGTCCGTATATTCGTCAAAAATCCACCCTAATGATAAGGCAACAATTGTACTCGATACAATGTTGATCACGTGCTGACCAAGAGACCATTGAATAATGTCGAGGCGTTTATTTTGACTCTGCTTCCAGGAAAGCCATCCGATTATCGCCATAACAACATAGAAAAATTGTAGCCCGCTTTCAAGGTATAAATCTGCATCAATGCAGAGATATACATAGAGGGTAGAACCAATAAAGGCAAATAACCAACACCAGATCGATTTTAACGCTGCGAGCACAACGTAGATAATACTGACTGCAACAGCTAACCATTCTACCCAGGTTGTTTCCTTTATACCTGTTAAGACTCCCTCAAAAAACTCATACATGTCGCGCGACTAAGTTCACTTGTTCAAGTACAAATGTAAATAAAGGGCAGATCATAAATCATTTTTCTGCATACTACATTGATTTGCTTATTTTTACATCATGGATAACAGAAACTACAAAGTCGCAACCACAGCCATTTTATGGATTGCCCGCATTTGGGGAGGGGCTATTATCTTAGTCGCTCTCATAGCGGTCTGGAGAGGCTTTTTTGATGAATTTGATTTTTCAATGGATTGGCGAGCAATTCTATTATATGTCGGCATTTTGGCGGGCTACGGAATGGCTTATAAGTGGGAGCTCGTTGGTGGACTTCTTTCGTCGGTATGCATATTAGCCTCTGGTTTTCTTCATCCATTAGTTTACATTCCCGGACTTCTTTATTTGTTATATGTGATGCTGGACAGAAGACTTCCAAGAAATTAACCTTATTCGCAATATTTTTCCTGAAATACAGTTTTAATAGAATATCAATCACTAGAAAATGAAATTATTTATCTCCTTATCAATCTTATTTTTATCAATGGGCGCGTCCGCCAGTGAGTCATCAGCCACATTCCATTCGACTAATTCTGATGTGGAATTATACTACCCCGGCAAGGGCAAAAAAAGAGGTGGCCATCGCGAGCGTCGAATTAATAAAAAGCGCAAACGCAAGTGTCACCAATTCGGGCGAAAAGCATACGCTGGTTAATCCCTTCTTTCTTTAAATTCTTTCAATTGATTGATTAACTTTAGTCTAACGAATTACAACAATGGCTAAAGTTAAATCGGCATTCTTCTGTCAAAATTGCGGACATGAAACTCCTAAATGGTTGGGGAAGTGTCCTTCATGCAGCGAATGGAACACATTCGTAGAAGAGATTGTGCAGAAGCAGGTTCCACAAGTTGTTGCTTTTTCGAAATCACAAAGAGACAATAAGCCTCAGCAGATTGGAGATATTTCTGATCGGGAGCACCGTCGCATAGAACTCCCTGACAAAGAACTCAATCGTGTTCTGGGTGGAGGGTTAGTATTGGGTTCATTAATCTTATTCGGTGGTGAACCGGGTATTGGTAAATCAACACTCCTATTGCAACTTTCGATTGCGATGAAAGACAAGAAGGTGCTTTATGTTTCCGGAGAAGAAAGCGATCAACAGATTAAAATGAGAGCTGAGAGGATTGGTATAAATAATCCTAATTGCTATATCCTTACTGAAACCAGTATTCAAAATATATTTCAGCATGCAGAAGAAATTCAGCCAGAGTTATTGGTAATCGATTCGATACAAACACTGCACTCTCCACAAATAGAAAGTTCTCCAGGGAGCATTTCTCAGGTCCGTGAATGCACAGCCCAATTACTTCGTTATGCGAAGCAAAGTAGTGTCCCAGTATTTCTGATTGGCCACATTACGAAGGAAGGTTCATTAGCCGGACCGAAAGTTTTGGAACACATGGTCGATGCTGTACTGCAATTTGAAGGAGATAGAAATCATGTTTACCGATTGTTAAGGTCTATTAAAAACCGATTCGGAAGCACTAATGAACTAGGTATCTATGAAATGGTAGGCTCTGGTCTTCGACAGGTAGAAAACCCATCCGAAATACTAATAACAAATACCGATCAATCACTAAGTGGGGTTTCAATCGGTGCAACTCTTGAGGGAATGAGGCCTATGCTAATTGAAGTTCAGGGCCTTGTCAGTACAGCCGCATATGGTACACCTCAACGCTCTTCAACGGGTTTCGATAGCAAACGATTGAACATGTTATTAGCTGTCATGGAGAAACGCTGCGGGTTTAAACTTGGGGCTAAGGATGTCTTTCTTAACATTGCCGGTGGAATTAAGGTTGATGATCCGGCAATCGACCTAGCGGTTGTTGCTGCCGTGTTGTCTTCCAATGCAGACATCCCGATCAATAATCACATCGCGCTTTCAGCGGAAGTAGGTTTGTCAGGAGAGGTTCGACCTGTAAACCGCATTGATCAACGCATTCGTGAGGCGGAGAAGCTGGGGTTTGAAAAGATCATTATTTCGAAATACAACAAAGGAATAAAACAAAGTGATTTCAAGATAGAGCTGATTGAGTGCGGCAAAATCACCGAAGTTGTCAAGGCGCTGTTCACCTAAATATAATGTCTATGAAAAATCTGTTTTACTTGTTTGGTTTTATTACACTTCTAATATCTTGTGAAGATCAAAATGCATCCGCTCAATCGAATGCTGAGGTCGAAAACACAATTGTAGACTCCGACTATGAAGAAATTACATTTCCTTCACTTGACTCATTAACTATTAGTGCACGATTATACGAGATCAATAAGGATGCACCGGTTATTGTTCTTTGTCACCAGGCTCGTTTTAATAAATTCGAATACGAAGGAATTGCGCAGGAGTTAAACAACAGAGGGTTTAATTGTCTGGCTATTGATCAGCGATCCGGTGGACCAATTGCCAATGAACAAAATGAAACCACCCTGCACGCACTTAAAGCCGGAAAAAGTATCGATTATCTTGACGCTGAACAAGACATTACCGCTGCTGTCGATTTTGCTTCAGAGAAGTACGGGAAAAAGGTGTTACTCTGGGGGAGCTCTTATTCCTCTACCCTCGTTCTATACGTGGCAGCTGAAAACGAAAATGTAATGGGTGTCGTTTCATTCAGTCCGGGTAATTATTTCGCAGAAGAGCGAGGCGATCTCATTCCAATATTAGAAGACTTTCAGAAACCGCTATTCTTGACTTCTTCGAAACAAGAGGCTCCTTTCGTAAAAGAGATGATTCCAAATAAAGAGCTGGGTGATAATCAAATGCATTTTATTCCCCAAAACGATGGCCACCACGGGTCCAGAGCCCTTTGGTTAAATCAACTTAATGGCGAAGAATACTGGGAGGCAATAGACGAATTTTTAACATTGATAAAAGATGAGTAGGCATTTCTTTCTTGCGATATTCACGCTGATTTTTTCATGTTCGTTCTCATATGGACAGCAGAAACCTCTTATAATCGAGGGTGGTATTGGTAAGTATCCCATTGATATGAAAATCACAGCATCTGATCCGGAAAATGGAACTTTCGAGGGAGTCTATAATTACCGAGGACACAAAAATAAACTCAATATACAGGGAGAAGTCTTTGGGGATTGCATACTTATAACAGAGTCTTTTAAAGGAAAAGAAACAGGCGAGTTTTACCTTGAAGCAGTGGGTGATGAGCTCAAAGGGAAATGGTTGGATAGTTCGCGTTGGTTTTCGGTAGATCTGAAAATCATTTCCGGTGATCGGTCTATGATAAGCAGGCCTTCTCTTGAAGAAAGGTATAAAGACCTATCTAATGAAATCACAGGCACCTATAAAACGGAATATTACTTCATCAATGATATGTGGTTTCGGGAAGACCAGCCTAATATTGAACTCGGATACAACGGAGGAATATTTGCCGTGGAGGAGTTTGCCGGTGATTCATTGGCATTTGCGTTCGAAGTGATCTGTGGCCCTACCTATCATTTCGCTATTGGTGAAGGAATTGCATACAAAAGTGGTGACTCGTATATCTGTCAAATGTATGAGGAATGTCTCCTTGAAATAAGCGTTGAAGACAAAAAGATTAAGGCTGTCGCACACGGTTCCAGCGTTGATTGTGGCTTTGGCGCCAGAGCTTATCTTGATGATGTTTTTATCAAAACAAGTGAAACCTATACTCCTCTCGAAGAGCATTGATCAGGCGAAAAGATACGCCAGGCCTAACAGGGATATCGCACCGTCTATTCCTCCAGCACAATAAACATCGGACTGATTTTCGTTCATCCCGATAATGAGTGCCAGCTGAACTGCAATCGCTATATAAAATAGCGGATTAGTCCAAAGCGAAACATTGGCGTAAAGCATCAGTATCGAAAATGCTACTACCAGAAATGCCCCCAGAATGCGCGCCCCGTTTATCCCTAAAATTTGCGGTATTGTTCGCTGCATTGGCTGGTCATATTTTAGATCTCTTATATCAAAGGGAATTGTAACACCAACAACATAGAAGTAATGCGCAACAATATAGATGATTTGATTATTCGTAATCGTCTCATTGATCAAAGGAAACATGATCAACATGGCGGTCCAGCTGAATGCTATTAAATGGATTTTGATGTAGGGCATCTCCCGCAAATTTTTACCTCTAACCCGAACGATATAGAACATGGAAATCCCTGAGCTCAGTGCTAATAATAGAATCGTGGGAAGCGTCCAGTTAATAATCTGTACCAGAAAGTAAACAGCACTTAATAAGGCTAAAACAACTAGTGCAATTAAATAAGTCCTGTTGTTATATACCCAACGCAACCACGGTGTTCGTTGCAATACACCTGACTTATAGATTCGTTGACCGTTATACACTGCAAGTGTTGCAGAGAAGGCGAAGATTCCATAGTACAGCCACTGCTCTATTCCGAGCATGCGACAAAACCCAGCGCTGAGAACACCTGTTGAAAATGCAACGATCAGGTTTAGATAAACAATGCGTGTCAGAATAGATTCGATGGCTATTTCTTTAGTTTGCTCCAGACGCTGTCCACAGAGATTTCTTCAATGCAGGAACACTCTTTTCCCGCAGCACATTTTGGACAATTTTCGTCCTTAACTACTATTTGAACTCCGTCACCAAGCGCTTTCCACCTTCCGGGGTGAATTGGTCTTTTCGGGCTGAATAAGCCAATTGTGTTTACTCCATAATAGCCTGCGATATGAAGGGGGCCTGTCGAACAAGCAACCAGATTATCGGCTTTTGAGATCAAAATCATTAATTGCTGTAAGCTTAATTGGCCTGTCGTATCATTTATCTGTTCGTGGACAGGAAGTTGTTCTCTAAATTGAGCGCCTTCATTCTCAGTCCCGGTGAAAAGAACATTTTTTCCCGCTTCAACCAATTTTTCTGCCAGTTCAACATACTTCTTTATCGGCCATTCTTTAGCGCTCCCCTGAGACCTTGGGTGTAAGATTGTGATATCGTTAAGTCGTTCTAAATCTTCCGGCAGACCCACCTGAGGACGCCTAAAATATTTCGTGGTATCCGTTATTTCCTGTAATGACGGTATGCTTTTCAACCCAAGCGGACGCAATAATTCATGATTGAGCTGTGACTCATGAAGGTCAGATCCCCGCCGCGTAAAATTCACGCGATGATTACAGGTCGATAAGTGAAACAGTCTGTGGGAAGTCCCTATTCGTTCTGAAATGCCAGCTTTTTTTGCCAATCGCGCAATCGACTTACTCGGGAAGACGTGCAAGATAATATCTGCATTGAGTGCCTTAAACCTGTCTGCGCTTGTAGAACGATCTGTCAGAAAATCATTCCAATCGATAAACTCGTCGACCAGCTCATAGGCCGTTACTATGTCACGGGTATATCCCTTACCAAGAAAAATTAAATGAGTGTCAGAAAAATTTCGTTTTATCCACGCACAAATTGGAAGTGTCAACATGACATCCCCGATGCTGTCGGTTCGACTAATTATAATGCGCTTACCGTTGACTTCCATCAAGCTTTGTTTAACCGTCTTAACTCCTTGTATTTAAATATATTGGACTGGGCACTGATAGAGGCAATCTTATATCCCATTTTGCCGTCCAGAAAGCCTCCTTTTATAATGTACATGCTTATAAACCTTCCGATGCCACTCAAATAGGGTTTAAGAGCGGAAGCCCGTTTTCCTGCCTTATTCATTTTTTGGGCTGTCAGCTCGGAATATTTGTCTGCTCGTTCTCGATGTTCCTTGTAGTTGTAGTATGAATAATGCAGAAGATGCCCGTCCAATTGAACTTCTTTAAGGTCATTCGGGAACTTGAGCTCTTCGTGTACATATTCACCATCCCAATAGCTGCCTTCTTTCGGAAATAGGCGCACCTTGATGTCGGGATACCAACCCGAATGTTTGATCCATTTACCACAGTAATTTGTCAGCCTGTTAACGCTATATACCGCTTTTTCCTGAGTCTCTTTAATTCCGAGAATTGCTTCGCGCAATGTATCATCCAGCGCTTCATCCGCATCAATCGATAAGATATATCCGTGTGAAGCGAGTGAGTTCAGATAATTCTTACTTGCAGAATATCCCTCCCACTCTCTTTTTTCAAAACGCACATTGTGCTGGAGGCAAATTTCTTCCGTACGATCGGTCGAAAAAGAATCAAGTACAATGATTTCATCTGCCACACCTTTCAAAGAGCAAATGCATCTTTCGATGTTTCTTTCTTCATTCTTTGTGATGATGGTCGCTGAAATTTTCATTCTGCCAATTCTACACTCCTCAGTATCGCCTGTATTTCTCTTAACGGATGTGTCCAGCTAGTTGTAGGAGGAGCGTCTACATAACCACTCAAAGTAACTAATTTTTTTGTTTTTGGGTTGACAAAATGAAACTCCCAAAACGCGCCACCGGTGCTATGAATATCTTTCCCTGTGAAATAAAACATCCCCCTCACGTCAACCCCTTGAATCGTTCCGCTCAGATTCGAAATCTCCTCAGCTTCAGGATAGATTCTTGGATCATATTGGGTACCCATATATAATCCTTCAATCTCATGAGGGACATTGTATTTAAGCATGGTGTCCCTGTCTTTCATCAGCTGATCCAGCTCAAGTTGAGTCGAGTCGATAAAGTCGTACTGATAGATCAATAATCCCGAAAAAATGTTTCCCGCATCGGTAGAACCTGCATTTACAAATTCAATAGGTCTTGACGCCGGCGGAAATTCAATACGATAGAAATTCTTTCGTTTAGTAACAATTTTAGCATTAGAAGGAAGAACGATATCAACTCCAAAATTATCACGGATCTTTTCTCTCGAATGATTCGTGGAAGTCTTATCAAACTGTTTGATTAGTCTCTTCCATTCAAACTCATCAAATTCGTCATGGACATTTGCTAAGCCATACTTACAGGTTTGCTCCAGTTGATTAAAGTCCTTGGCGATGACTTCAACTACCAACTGCCCTATTGCCCATACATCCTCTTTCCTTTCGATCTTTCCCTTTTCTCCTTCATATTCCGGGTCGATCGTTAAGAATAAAGTATTACGCCACCTTTTTACTCCCTGCGTAAAATGATTCTCGGTTTTATGCACAAGGGTAAACGTTGCAACATCCGGAAAGTAAGGCATGATCCATTGTGTCAAATTGGTGTCCAGACACTCCTTTATTTCAGACTCCCAAATAGCGTTTTCACAGACGACCAGAATTTCTCCTACTTTACCTGTGACTCCCAGGCCATTGGACGTGCTCATCTTGTGATTTGATTCACAACCAGGGAATGTAATCATGAAAGTTGTAAGTACTCCTGCTAGTAAAATGTATAGTTTCATGTCGAAGTTTATTGAATACCCCGCAAAAATCGGGCAGTTTATTTCACGCGAATCTTCTGACCAATGCTTAATCGGTGAATATTGATTCCCGGATTAAGTCTTTGCAGCTGGGAAACGCTCATGTTATAACGCTGAGCAATTCGGCCAAATGTGTCTCCTGAACGAACGGTATAGTACTTCTTCGTGGTTGTGTTCGTAGGAGTATGATTTGTTGTGGTGGTCGACGTTGATGCCTTTACTTTCAGGCGCTGACCAACATAGATTCGCGTTGAGGAAAGTCCATTCAAAGTCTGTATATCTTTTACCGAAGTTCCGTAGCGCGAAGCTATGGTTCCAAGTGTTTCTCCCGATCTGACTTTATGGTAAGTATATGAAGATGCGTTTGTATTTGTAGTAGTATTTGTCGTCTGTGTCCCCGTAGTTTGCTCCGTTCCTTGTACATATCTCGCGTATTCGAGTTTGTAGAGGCTGTCTTCTAATGAAACCAGTTTCCCAATTTTATCCATTGGTAGCCGAACACACTGTCCCGTTACAGATTTAGGAATATAGCTTCTCTTGTAGATCGGGTTTAAAAGCTCGATGTCTTCTAATTCCATTTCAAGTAACTCTGCAATGCTTGCAAAATGAACCCCTTTATTGAGACACATGGTGTCGGTGACCTCAAACTTAATCTTTGCCTCTGCAGGAATGATATTATGCTCTGCATGATACGTTAAGAGGTAAGCCGCAGCAATAAAGTTCGGAACATATCCTTGTGTTTCTCTCGGTAAAAATGGTCTCACTTCCCAATAGGTCAACTTGTTCCCTGAACGGCGTATCGCTTTGTTGACATTGCCTGGTCCTGCATTATAGGCCGCCAGCGCCATGTTCCAGTCATCGTAGATATCATATAGTTTTTTCAGATACTGACACGCGGCCTCGGTGGCTAGCTCTGGATCCATTCGCTCATCTATGTAAGAGTTTTCTGTCAGGCCAAATAATCTGCCCGTTCTATACATAAATTGCCATAGACCTAGTGCTCCCGCTCTAGATTTAACCTGTGGTCTCAGTCCGCTTTCAATTACAGCAAGATATTTAAGTTCGATCGGTAGATTGTATTTCGCTAACTTTTCTTCAAACATATCGAAATACAGTTCTGATCTTCCCAGAACCACTCGCGCGAATCCTCTTCTTTTCGTGACAAAAAACTTAATGGTGGACAGGGTGGTTTCATTGCAATCCAGATGAAAAGGACTCATCTCATTCATGACATTCAATCGCTCACAATATACCTCATCAGAGTACTCAGGAATTTCACCTGCTTCAAAATTAAGAGCGGCAATAACCGAATCATAATTGCCCGGTTCTGTCGCGTTTTCCGCATAGAAAGCTTCCAGGCTCTGTTCGATCATCGTTATCAAGGCCTCTCCTTTTAAGCTGTCCTCCGCCGTCCATTCTTGCTGGCCGTTCGCATTTAAACATGAGATTGACAATATGACTAAAAGCGCTTTCTTCATCATTCTTTTATGAGCTTTTCCAGATCAGCTGAAAAGTTCAACATTTCCTTTTCTTTAAAATTATCTCCTATCACTTGCAGACCTATTGGAAGGCCATTTGAATGCTTGCCGCATGGAATTGAAATAGCCGGGTTGCCGGCCAGATTTGCATGTACTGTATAAATATCTTGTAAATACATGGAAATCGGGTCCGTCACTGCGTTTAATTCAAATGCCGTAGTTGGCGTAGTCGGTAAAAGAATAAAGTCATGATCCGCTAAGATTTCATTTGTTCGTTGCTTCAAAACGCGTCTAACCTTTTGACCTTTTGTATAGTAAGCATCATAATATCCATGTGACAACACAAATGTGCCAGCCATTATTCTTCTTTTTACTTCCGGGCCAAAACCTTCACTTCTGGACTTCTTATATGTTTCTTCAACCCCAACAGCCTCTTTGCTGCGATATCCGTAATGGACACCATCGAATCGTGCTAGATTTGATGAAGCCTCTGCTGTGGTCAATACGTAATAGGTTGGAACCATATAATCTAAATATGGAAAAGAAACCGATTCAATCGTGTGTCCCTGATTCTCGAGTCTAGTCAATATCCCTTCTACTGAAGATTTAATTTCAGGATCCAGGCCCTCCATCTCGAACGCTTCTTTGATAACCGCAATTCGCAGTTTATTTGATGCTGATATTTCGGTCAGGTTTCCGACCGGCTGACTGGAAGAGGTTGCATCCATCTTGTCCTGGCCGGCCATTATCTCAAGTAAAAGCGCCGCATCTTCCACAGAATTGGCAAATGGGCCAATTTGATCAAATGACGAAGCGTATGCTATCAAACCGTAGCGGCTTACGCGACCATAAGTGGGTTTCAAACCAACAGTTCCCGTAAAACTTGCCGGTTGCCTGATCGAACCCCCGGTATCACTTCCTAATGCTGCGGTGCAAAGTCCAGCCGCTACAGCTGCTGCTGAACCTCCGGATGATCCTCCGGGAACACTGTTCAAGTTGAGCGGGTTTTTAACGGGTCCAAATGCAGAATTCTCATTGGAACTTCCCATGGCAAATTCATCACAGTTGAGTCTGCCTATAATTATAGCATCTTCATCCAACAATCGCTGAACGGCAGTTGCCGTGAACAGCGACTCAAAATTTTCAAGAATCTTAGATGATGCGCTTACTTTATGATCACGATAACAAAGATTGTCTTTGAGACCAATAACCATTCCCGCAAGTCTCCCTGCAGTTCCGTCTTTAAGCTTGTTATCTGCTTTGATTGCCTGTTCTTTAGCGCTATCGCTAAACACTTCCAGAAATGCGTTCAGTTCCTTATGCTTTTCGATCGCATCGAGATAACCTTCCAGAATACTTAATACAGTACTTCCTGAAGCAATCGCCTCTTTTACATCAGCATAAGTGCGGAACATCCTGCTTATGATTATTCGTTTGCTTTTTCGTCTGTTGGTTTTTCTTCCTCAGGTTTGGAGGCATCTTTAAATTCTTTAACACCTTTTCCCAGACCCTTCATCAATTCAGGAATTTTTCTTCCACCGAATAAAAGAAGTGCGACTACAAGGATTGCAATTACTTGCCATGGTCCGAATACTCCTAAAATCATTATCGTTCATTTATAGTTAACACAAAGTTACTTATAATATGCGTATTTCGTCGGTTTGCGCCGTGCAATGTGTTAAAAAAACGAAAGAGTAATAAAAAAGCCGCCCAATAACGAGCGGCTGTCTATGTTTTAGTGAATGCTGCTATAGCGTTCTTGCGATTTCTACTTCTTCAAAGGCCTCAATAATGTCTCCCTCCTGGATGTCATTATAGTTTTCCAGATTTAAACCACATTCGTAGTTGCTTTTGACCTCTTTAACGTCGTCTTTGAATCTTTTCAATGATCCAAGTTCTCCTTCGTGAATTACAATTCCATCGCGAATCAAACGTACCTTCGAGTTTCTTTTGATAACTCCATCCTGTACAAAACAACCTGCAATCGTACCAACTTTTGTTATCTTGAATATGTCTCGAACCTCCGCTGTTCCCGTTATTTTTTCTTCGATATCCGGTGACAACATTCCTTCCATTGCTGACTTGATCTCTTCGATCGTCTTGTAGATAATCGAGTAAAGTCGGATGTCGATCTGTTCTTGCTCAGCCAGTTTTCTCGCGCCAATCGTTGGTCGCACCTGGAATCCAATAATGATCGCATCAGACGCTGATGCAAGGTTTACGTCCGCTTCAGAGATCGCTCCTACTCCTTTGTGTACGATATTAACCTGTATCTCTTCTGTCGAAAGTTGAAGTAAGGCATCTGATAACGCTTCGATTGAACCGTCCACATCCCCTTTAATAATCAAATTAAGCTCCTTGAAGTTACCAATTGCCAATCGGCGACCGATCTCATCAAGTGTAATGTGTTTGGTTGTTCTAAGTCCTTGCTCTCGGTGTAATTGCTCTCTCTTCGTTGCGATCGATTTAGCTTCTCGCTCATCATCCATCACGTGGAATTTGTCTCCTGCTGAAGGAGCTCCATTGATTCCAAGGATCGAACAAGGCATTGATGGGCCAACTTCTTTCAGTTCGCTTCCATGCTCATCGTGCATCGCTTTGACCTTACCAAAATGTTTTCCTGCAAGCACCATATCTCCTACTCTAAGGGTTCCCGCTTCAATAATAACGTTGGTAACGTATCCTTTTCCTTTGTCCAAAGAAGATTCGATCACTGTACCAACCGCATTTTTATTCGGATTGGCTTTTAGGTCTAGCATCTCTGCCTCGAGCAATACTTTTTCGAGTAAATCCTCAATGTATAGATTCTGCTTTGCTGAAATCTCCTGACATTGGAATTTCCCTCCCCAATCTTCAACCAGAATGTTCATTCCGGATAATTGCTCTTTAATTTTATCAGGATTAGCTCCCGGCTTATCAATTTTGTTGATTGCAAAAATCATTGGAACTCCGGCAGCTTGTGCGTGCGAGATCGCTTCTTTTGTTTGAGGCATGACATCATCATCCGCCGCAACAATAATAATAGCAACATCCGTTACCTGAGCACCACGAGCACGCATTGCCGTAAAGGCTTCGTGACCCGGTGTATCAAGGAATGTCATTCTTCTGCCATCCTTCAAAGTAACGTTATACGCACCGATGTGCTGTGTAATTCCTCCAGCCTCACCAGAAGCCACATCAGCATCCCGAATACGGTCAAGAAGGGATGTTTTACCGTGGTCAACGTGTCCCATTACTGTAATGATCGGTGGTCGATCCTGAAGCTCTTCCTCCTTATCTTCAATAACAGGAATAGATTCCTGTACTTCTGCACTTACGAATTCAGCCTCATAGCCGAACTCCTCTGCAATAATCTGGATTGTCTCTGCGTCTAGGCGCTGATTAATCGAAGCGAATATTCCAAGTGACATACAAGCCGAAATGACTTCTGTTGAACTAACGTCCATCATCGATGCCAGCTCGGAAACGGTCACAAATTCTGTCAGCTTCAGTACTTTTTCATCAAGCTCTGCCTGTAACTCTTCCTCTTCACGTTTCTGAGCAATACTATCTCGTTTCGCTCTTCTTAGCTTAGCAGATTTTGATTTTCCACCTTTACCCGACAAACGCGCTAACGTTTCCTTGATCTCCTTTTGGATGTCTTCTTCGGTAATCTCCGGTTTATCAATCTTCTTGGATTTCTTTTTCCCTTGAGCCTGCTTCGCTTGCTTATCTACATCAATTTTCCGAACACGCTTTCTTTTTCGGCGTTCACTTGACTTATCATTTTTCTCTTTTTCAACCGGCAGTTCGATCTTTCCAACCACATTCGGACCGGTCAACTTCTTGCTTTCCGCACGGATCGTCTCATCTTCCTTTTTCTCCTCCTTCTTCTCTTCTTTCTTAGGCTCCTCCTTAACTTCTTCTTTCTTCTCCTCTTTTACCTCTTCCTTCTTAGGTTCTTCCTTCTTAGGTTCTTCCTTTTTCTTATCAGGTCGTGTTTTAGTGTTGATCGATTCAAGATCAATTTTTCCAATAACTTTAGGAGATGACTTCTCTTCAACAAGCTCTTCTATTTCCTCTTCTATTTCCTCTTCTTTCTCGTCCGGCTTTTCGTCCTCTTCCTTATCGCGAATAGAGATCGTTTCACGCTTCTCTCGTGTAACTGTCGTTTGTTTCGACTGTTCCTTCAGGTCCTGATCAGCAGCAAACTCAGTGCGTAGCAATTCGTATTGCTCCGGTGTCAGCTTCGTATTCGGGCTGGCATCGATTTCTACGCCTTTGCTTTCAAGGAATTCAACGAGGGTAGACATTCCCACGTTCAATTCTCCTGCCGCTTTTCCTAATCTGATTGGTCTAGCCATATAGCTTGTTTCCTTTTTAAATTCGTGCTAAATATAAGGTTTTATCAGCGATCTACTCAAATTCAGCCCTCAGTATTTTGAAGACTTCTTCGATCGTTTCTTCCTCAAGATCTGTTCTTTTGACAAGGTCTTCAACATCAATTTCGAGCACCGATTTTGCTGTATCGCATCCGATTGCTTTCAATTCGTCAATGATCCATTCATCGATTTCATCAACGAATTCATCGAGATCAACATCTTCGATATCGACTTCTCCTTCGCGATAAACGTCAAGTTCATATCCGGTTAACTTTCCTGCTAATTTAATGTTGTGTCCACCTTTACCAATAGCCAACGAAACCTGATCGGGTTTCAAGAAGACCTTTGCTGACATTGCTTCGTCATCGATTTCGATTGAGCTGATCTTAGCCGGAGACAGTGCTCTTGTAATATAAAGTGTTGGGTTTGATGTATAATTAATAACATCGATGTTTTCGTTGCGAAGTTCACGTACAATTCCGTGAATTCGCGATCCCTTCATTCCCACACATGCTCCTACCGGATCAACTCGGTCATCGTAAGACTCTACCGCTACTTTTGCGCGACCTCCAGGTTCACGAACAATATTCTTAATCGTGATTAATCCGTCAAAGACTTCCGGAACCTCCAATTCAAACAGGCGCTCCAGGAATTCCGGTGCAGTTCTCGAAAGAATAATTACCGGGTTACTGTTTCGCATATCCACCTTGGCAACAACGGCACGGATAGATTCTCCCTTCTTGAAGTAATCAGATGGAATCTGCTCTGATTTAGGAAGGATCAATTCATTTCCTTCATCATCCAATACCATGATCTCCTTCTTCCAAACCTGATAAACTTCACCGGTAACGATCTCGCCAATTCGTTCTTTATACAATTTGTACAAGTGATCTTTCTCAAGATCCATGATTCGCGAAATCAAATTCTGACGAAGTGAAAGAATGTTTCTTCTTCCGAAGTCTTCAAATTTGAATTCCTCTGTTACTTCCTCTCCAATTTCGAAATCCGGTTCAATTTTAATTGCGTCCGAATAAGCGATCTCTGTGTTCGGGTCTTCTACTTCCCCATCATCGACGATCTCTTTATTCAAAAATATCTGAACGTCACCTTTATCAATGTTCACAATCACATCGATGTGTTCATCTGTGTTGAACTTTTTCTTTAACATCGAACGGAATACATCCTCCAGAACATGCTGCATCGTTTGTTTGTCGATGTTCTTTAGTTCTTTAAATTCCGAAAACGAATCAATTAACTCTAAACTGTCCATTTTTGTCTGTATTTAATATTAACTCTCCTTATCTTTTGAAGGAGATCACAATTTTTGTTTCTATTATTGTATTCATCGGGATCACTTGATCCTCGATAATTGTTTCCTTTTTCTTTTTCCCCTCAACCCTTTCCTTTCGAGTTGTTCGGAGCGTAATTTTGTCTTCTTTGGCCTCTACCAGCTCTCCCTGAAGTTTTCCTCCTTCGTTAAGCTTTACCTTCACTTCTCTCCCTACATTCTTCAAGTACTGTTTGAAGACCCTTAGTCCTTTATCCAGTCCTGCTGAAGACACGTTCAATGAAAAGTCTTCCTGTTCTCTGTCCAAGTTGTGTTCAATATTTCTGGAAACTTTTATACAATCGTCTACAGAAACATTTCCTTCTTCTTTATCCAACTCAACGCTTATATCGTTGGCCGGTGAAATGGTCAGACTAACCACGAACAAATTCGGATCATGCTCCTCAATTCGTTCCGCTATCAACTTTTCAACTTTCTTTTTACTAATCATGGGCTATAAAAAGAGGGGACTTTCGTCCCCTCATTTGTACCGTTGTTATGTAAAATGTGAGACAAATATATAGCTTTTTTTTAATTCACAACTTATTTAGGCTTTATTCACTTTGTTTTATAAACTTTGCAATATGCTTGTAGAGCTCGGTGATAAAGTAATTTCCACGCAGATCTTTGAGCGCAAATTCGTTTGTGATCTAAGTAAGTGTAAGGGTGCGTGTTGTGTCGAGGGAGACGCTGGAGCTCCCTTAACAGAAGAAGAGGTTTCCATTATTGAAGATCATTTGGATGATATTAAACCGTACATGCGGGATGAGGGAATCAATGCTGTTGATGAAAGCGGCATCTTTTATATGGACCAGGACAATGAGCCTGTCACTACGCTAATTGATGGCGGGGAATGTGCTTTTGTTTCTTTCGATGAAAAGGGAACAGCTCTTTGCTCTATTGAACAAGCTCACTATAATGGCAAGTTAGCCTTTAAGAAGCCCATCTCCTGTCATCTCTACCCCATTCGCGTGAAGAAGTTCAACGAGCTTACAGCTCTCAATTACGATGTCTGGAGTATCTGCTCCGACGCCTGTGAGTTAGGTGCAAAAGTAAATGTCCCGGTTTACAAATTTTTAAAGGAGCCTCTTATTCGCGCTTTTGGCGATGACTTCTACAGTGAATTGGAAACTGTCGCTAAAGAAATTCAGGATCAAAGCAAATAAAAAATCCCCTCTGGCGAGGGGATCTTCATCTTGCGATTAATTATTACGGCACAATTATTAATCAACACAAGTATGTAAGGTTTGTTGTTACATTAATCCTCGTTTTCCTCGATAACGTCCTGCTCCGCCTGAGGCTCAACAAGCACTTCTTCTTCTGCCTTTGGTTCAGCAATCGCTTCTTTATCGATGGTAAACTTAATCGCGTCTGTCGCCGCTTTCGTTCTAAGGTAGTACATACCCGTTTTCAGACCTTTTTCCCATCCGTAGAAGTGCATTGAGGTAAGCTTACCAAAGTTTGCGTTCTCCATGAAAATGTTCAAAGACTGAGATTGACAGATGTATGCTCCCCTGTCTGCCGCCTGATCCAATATCGCTTTTTGCGAGATCTCCCAGGCTGTCTTATACAGGTCTTTCAAATACTGTGGGATCTCCGAAATATTCTGGATAGATCCGTTTTGTGCCATGATCTTCTGACGCATTTCCTGATTCCAAAGTCCTTCTTTAACGAGGTCTTTCAACAGGTGCTTATTCACAATGATGAACTCACCCGAAAGAACTCTTCTTGTATAAACGTTTGAGGTATAAGGCTCGAAGCATTCGTTATTACCAAGTATTTGTGCTGTCGATGCCGTTGGCATCGGAGCAAGCAATAATGAGTTACGAACACCATGTTCCATTACTTCTTCCTTCAATACGTCCCACTCCCAACGATCCGTCGGTGTTACATCCCATAGATCGTACTGGAACTGTCCCTTTGATACAGGTGACCCTTCAAATGTTTCATATGGTCCGTCAACTTTAGCTAAATCTTTTGATGCTGTCATCGCCGCGTAGTAGATCGTTTCAAAGATCTCTCGGTTCAATGCTTTTGCTTCTTCCGATTCGAAAGGATAACGCATTAAAATAAAGGTGTCAGCCAATCCCTGAACTCCAAGTCCAATTGGACGGTGTCTCATGTTCGAGTTTCTAGCTTCTTCAACCGGGTAATAGTTTCCGTCGATGATCTTGTTCAGGTTAAGTGTTGCCTGATAAGTTACTTCGAAAAGTTTTTCGTGATCAAATCCACCTTCTTCTGTTACGTACTTCGGTAGCGCCAAAGATGCCAGGTTACAAACCGCAACTTCATCCGGAGCTGTATACTCAATAATCTCTGTACACAGGTTAGATGACTTGATCGTTCCAAGGTTTTGCTGATTTGATTTTGCGTTCGCAGAATCTTTGTATAGCATATAAGGCGTTCCTGTTTCGATCTGAGATTCCAGAATCTTAAACCATAGGTCTTGTGCCTTGATTGTTTTTCTTCCTTTACCTTCTTTTTCATATTTCAGATAAAGCTTCTCGAATTCTGCACTGTGCGTGTCAGAAAGTCCCGGACATTCGTGCGGACACATTAAAGTCCACTCCCCGTTTTCTTTAACGCGCTTCATGAACAAATCCGGAATCCAAAGTGCGTAAAACAAATCTCGTGCTCTTTGCTCTTCTTTTCCGTGATTCTTTTTCAAATCAAGGAAGTCGAACACATCAGCGTGCCAAGGTTCAATGTACATTGCAAAGGACCCTTTTCTTTTTCCTCCACCTTGATCTACGTAACGAGCAGTATCGTTAAATACACGCAACATTGGAACGATACCATTTGAAGTGCCATTTGTTCCTTTGATGTATGATCCCGTCGCTCTGATATTGTGAATTGACAATCCAATTCCACCAGCTGATTGAGAAATCTGAGCACATTGCTTTAGTGTATCGTAGATTCCCGGAATACTGTCTTCCTTCATTGTTAACAGGAAGCAAGACGACATCTGCGGTTTTGGTGTTCCCGAATTAAATAAAGTTGGTGTAGCATGAGTAAACCATCCTTCAGACATCAGGTTGTATGTTTTTAATGCTGAGTCAATATCTTCTTTGTGAATTCCAACTGCAACACGCATCAACATCTGTTGTGGACGCTCTACAATCTTACCGTCAAGTTTCAAAAGGTATGATCTGGTAAGTGTCTTAAATCCGAAATAGTCGTATCTGAAATCACGATCATAGATAATACTTGAGTCCAATCGTTCCTTGTTCTCCAGAATGATATCAAATACATCGTCCGCTAAAAGCGCCGCGTTTTCTCCTGTTTTTGGATCGATGTATTCGTATAAATCCGTCATTACCTCAGAGAATGTCTTTTTCGTTTCCTTGTGCAGGTTTGAAACAGAAATTCTAGATGCCAACAAAGCATAATCCGGGTGATCAATTGTTTTGGCTGCAGCTACTTCCGCTGCCAGGTTATCTAATTCCGTAGTTGTTACTCCATCGTATAATCCTTCGATTACTTTCATGGCAACAGCTTCCGGTGACACTAACGGGTCGAGCCCGTAGCACATTTTCACGATGCGCGCTGTAATTTTGTCAAACTTTACAGCTTCTTTTCTTCCGTCTCTTTTTATTACGTACATGGGCGCTGGTCGATTTTATTGTTCCTATAATTTGTTTCGTTCTAATTAATTCTAAAAGTCTTCGTCGAGACTAAATGATTGCTTGTCGTTGTTTAAAACTCCAGCTTTCTGGTATTCACCAACTCTCTTCTCAAAGAAGTTCGTTTTACCTTGAATGGATATCATATCCATGAAATCGAATGGGTTTGATACGTTAAACACCTTTTCGTTTCCAAGTTCAAGCAGTAATCTGTCTGCAACGAACTCAATGTACTGAGCCATTAGCTCGCTATTCATTCCAATCAACTTAACCGGTAGCGCTTCAAGGATAAATTCCTTTTCTATTTCTACCGCATCCAGAATGATATCTCTAACCTGCTCTTTTGGCAATTGGTTCTGAAGGTGGTTGTTATATAACAAGCAAGCGAAATCACAGTGAAGACCTTCGTCTCTGGATATTAACTCATTTGAAAAAGAAAGCCCAGGCATCAATCCTCTTTTCTTCAACCAGAAGATCGAACAGAATGATCCTGAAAAGAATATTCCTTCGACAGCAGCAAATGCAACCAATCTTTCAGCGAAGCTTCCTTCGTCGATCCATCTTAGCGCCCAATCTGCTTTTTTCTTAACACAATCCATTGTGTCAATGGCGTTGAATAATCCATTCTTTTCTTCCTTATCCTTAATGTAAGTGTCGATAAGAAGCGAATACGTTTCCGAGTGAATGTTCTCGATCGCCACCTGAAATCCATAAAAGAACTTTGCTTCTGTATACTGAACCTCTGACAAGAAATTTTCAGCAAGATTTTCATTCACAATTCCATCAGAAGCAGCAAAAAACGCCAACACATGTTTTACAAAGTGACGCTCGTTGTCATTCAACTTGGTTTCCCAGTCGACAAGGTCTGGTTGAAGGTCAATTTCTTCTGCTGTCCAGAAGCTTGCTTCAGCTCGTTTGTAAAATGACCAGATGTCATCATGTTTGATCGGAAAAAGAACAAATCTGTCTTTGTTTTCTTCCAAAATTGGTTCTAATTGTGCCATATTTCTTTTATTTTAAACGTAAGAGTCCCTTACCGGAAACCCTGTGTTTCCAGCGTAATTTATCCTTAAAGTTTCTGTTTCCTCAGCTTTAAACCGAATGTGTGGTTGCGGTAAAATTTTCCTTGCTAGAGGCATACAAAAATTGTCAAAATTCTTTCGTCTGACAACTAAAGAAATTCACAATTGTTAAACGTTTTCAACATTTAAAAACTGAATCCCTCTAGTGACAGGAGTTAGAAACTTTTTCAACAAAATGAATAAAGATATTCACAGTCAAAAGTGCCAACTTTGTCGAAAAAATTACCTCATTCATCCCAAAACTTGATAGAGTGCTGATTTGAAGAAGGTTCTATAAAATTAAGGTCAAGATGCCCCTATGTCAAGACATGAAATTTGTTATTTTAAACATCGATTTGTTAAAAGAATCGGAAAGCCTTACGGTTAACCAATGGAACAACATTCATTAACATCAAAATGGTCTTTATTAAAAGATCTTTCACATCTGGTTTATCCGGAAGGGTGCCTGATTTGTGATCGTGAATTATCTGCACAAGAAAAACATATTTGTTCCTTCTGTCAAGAACAGATTTCCTATACGGATTATCAGTTGTACCAGGATGATACCGATATGGATAAATTGTTTTGGGGCAGGGTTCAGGTCTACTCCACCTACGCTCACATTCACTTTAAGAAAAATGCTGCTTCTCAAAAAATCCTTTTCAATTTGAAATACAAAGACGGTTCACCCCTGGGCTATTACTTTGGTCAAGAAATCGGAAATCGATTGTTGGGCGTTGACAAGTTTAAATCATGTGACTTGATAGTTCCGGTACCGCTTCATCATAAAAAGGCTTTCATACGTGGATACAACCAAAGTGAAATGATTGCCGATGGAATCTCAACGATAATGGACGCCCCTGTAATTGTTGACCTGGCTAAAAGAACAAAACACAGTTCGACTCAAACAAAAAAGAACCGCTTTCAACGCTGGGATAATGTAAGTGAAATCTTCAAGGTTGATCCAAAGATTCAAAAATACAATCACGTCATGCTGGTGGATGATGTCATCACGACAGGAGCCACCATGGAATCGTTGATTAAAAGCATTCAGAACTGTGCCCCTGATATAAGGATAAGTGTTGTAACTTTGGCAATTGCATAAAACAGTTCCATTGTCTGAACCAAAGAAAATCGCAATAGTCGGGGCCGGTCTGGGAGGTATCGCACTTAGCTATCACTTGATCCGAAAGGGATGTAATGTCACTGTTTTCGATAATGGTGTTAATCATAGCTCGCGAGTTGCTGCCGGAATGATCAACCCAATCGTGTTTCGAAGAATGAATAAAGGCTGGAGGGTAGATGAATTTATTCCCTACGACATTTCTTTTTATAAAGAACTGGAAGAACAGTGCTCTAAATCATTCTTTCATCCTGTTCAGATCAGACGCATGTTTTCGTCTGAACAAGAAAAAAGCTATTGGCTTGAAAAACAAGCTCAGGAGGAATATCAGGACTATTTGCATGAAGTGAATGAGGCGGATGAAACCTATTCACTGGCGAAAAATGATTTCGGTTCAGGCCGACTTAAACAGGCCTTTTATGTTGAAACCGACACCTTCTTGTCCTGCATGCACGTGTTTATTAATCAACACGCCATTATGCAAGGTGTTTTCAAGTATGATGGCCTATCGGGGAATAGTTACAATGGTGTTGAATACGACGAAATTGTCTTTTGTGAAGGTTATCTGGGATTTGATAATCCCTGGTTTTCCGATCTACCCCTGGGTCAAACGAAGGGTGAAACACTAACTGTCAAAGCTCATTCACTTCCCGATAATATTTCTCTGAATCGCAAATGTTTTATGCTTCCTCTTGGGGATCACACCTATAAGATTGGATCCACCTATGAGTGGGAAACAACTGATCTGTCTATTACAGAGAACGGTAAAAAAGCCTTGCTCGAAAAACTAAGTTATCTCACCGATGAAGAAGTTGTGGTGATAGATCAAGAGGCGGGCATCAGGCCCACAACTCCGGATCGAAGACCATTGATTGGGACCCATCACACCTATGAACACCTTCATTTATTTAACGGGCTTGGAACAAAGGGATACTTAATTGCACCCCTTCTGGCAAAAGAGTTTTGTGATTATCTCCTCGAGAAGAAAGAACTCGATCCCGAAATGAATCTTGAGCGATTTTACAAATAACTACTGCTATTCCGACATGCATTCGTCGTATATCTTGTCCCAATAAGCATCTATTTTGTCACCGTTCTTCTCTTCATCCTCCATCGTGGCGTTGTAATCTTGTGCATTCGGGAATGTTTCCATGGTTATTTTTAAATAACAATCACAATCAAACATTTCTGAGTCACACTTGTCGATAATCACCTGTTTTTTTTCTTCTGTCCAGGCATTCGGATCATCTCCACAAGCCGTTAATAATAGGAAAGAGATAAATGCTGTTGGTATAAGATTCTTCATAATTTATTATTTCACTAATTTTGAATGCATTAAATTTAAAAACTTTGTTGGTATGAATAAAATCTTAGGAAACTCAATTCTCGTATTATTATTGGTCACCGTAACTTCATTTACTGGAATGGCTCAAAAAAGAACTATCTCAGGAGTTACGTTCGATGCTAAAACAACAGTCAACAGTAAAATGTTACTGTATAATGGGGGTGGGCTTCGTGAAAAGTATTTTATTGATCTGTATGTAGCTGCCTTATACCTTAAGCGCCCATCGATGGATGCTGATAAAATCATTAACGGGGATCAGGAAATGTCCATTCGCATAGAACTTGTGTCGAATGCCGTAACACGTGAAAAATTTGTTGAAACTGTTGAAGAGGGGTTCGGAAAGGCTAGCCACGGAAAAGCTACTAAGTCTGAAATCAAAGATTTTATGGGATTCTTCAAGGATGAATTTAAGAAGGGTGATAAAATCGATATTGATTATATCCCTGGAACCGGGGTTGTTGTAAAAAAGAATGGTAAAAAACTTGGAACCGCTTCTGGTCTTGACTTTAAAAAGGCGCTCTTTTCGATTTGGCTAGGAACCAAACCGGCTGACTCTTCTTTGAAAAAGGGAATGCTTGGTAAGGTTTAGCCCTTTAAGTCAATAAATGAATAATTGTTACCAAGGCAATTATTATTTCTACTTTTGTAGTATAAACTTAAAGTAAAATAAATGTACCCACCAGAGCTAGTTCAGCCCATGAAAGAAGATCTTACATCGGTTGGATTTAAAAGCCTTACCACCGCTGAGGAGGTAGATGAGGCTATAAAGAATGAAGGAGAAAGCCTATTGGTTGTTGTTAACTCAGTATGTGGTTGCGCAGCAGGAATGATGCGTCCCGGAGTAAAGCTATCCCTTCGAAACGAAAAGTTGCCAAAAACGCTTACAACTGTATTTGCCGGTGTAGATAGTGAAGCCACTGCACAAGCAAGAAAGTACTTTTTACCATATCCACCATCTTCCCCTTCAATAGCCTTGTTTAAGGACGGGAAATTGGTTCACTTTCTGGAGCGCCATCACATAGAGGGCGGAACCGCTGAAATGATCGCTTCAAATCTTGCTGCCGCGTACGACGAGTTCTGTTAAGTTAGACCACGCTTTATGAAGGAGCTAACGTCATCTGATGCGAACGAACTGTTGTCGCAGCTCGAAAAAAGCGTTGCTTCAATTAAAGAACAAGGTCTGCAAACATGGAGTTCCGGCTATCTTAAGAAACACCGAATTCGCTATTTAAGTGATCTGAATATTCTCAAGCATCACTACGTTTCCGGAAATATATTAGAGCTTGGTGCGCTTCCGTGCCACATGACCTTTATCCTTCGGCAGCTTAAAATACCTGTTGTAAGCATCGATATTAATCCAAACAGGGCAGAAGAGTTTATTCAAAAAAATGCCCTCGAGGTAATTGCTTGCGATATTGAAACTCAGCGAATTCCTTCAGCTGATAATACCTTTAGTACAGTGTTAATGAATGAGGTATTTGAACACCTTCGTATTAACCCTTTGCACGCATTGCGCGAAACTGAACGAGTTCTAATGCCCGATGGTAAACTCATTATAACCACGCCTAATCTTTATTCACTTCGCAACCGATGGCGTTTTTTTACGGGAAGAGGTCTCGGGGATCCGGTAAAGGCTTTTCAAAAACTTGAAGCGATGGGTCATATGGGACACCTGAGAGAATACTCCCGAAAGGAATTGATTCGCTTTCTTAAAGTTGCTGGTCTCAAATTACTTGATCATCGTTACACCTATTATCACACTCCCAAGCTGTTGATTAAACCTTTTTATTGGTTGTTTCCTAAGCTAAGGCCTTATCAGGTTCTGGTTGTAACAAAATAATCCTGCTTCCGGTCAATTTCGTTTCTACATCCAGTCTGACACAATTTTCATATCTTTCATTTTCAAATAAACTGTAATGAAATCTATAATCACTCTGTTTTTTGCGGCGTTTAGCCTGGGTTGTTTTGGACAAAAGATTGAAAACCAATTAAAAGAAATTGCTGAAAATGTGCGGACAGAAATTGGCTCATCTATGCTTGATGACATGCTCGCCTCGATGGATGATCTTCAACGAATATTTGTCTCGTCTCAGGATGTAAGCGATGCATATGTGCACATTCAATATCTTGATCCCACATCTGTTGAGCCTGACGCCAACCAAACAGAGGTCGCTATTCATAAGCTATTGGGTTCTGAACTAAAAACTAATGTGGAGAGCGCTTTACCGGAGCAGTATTATACGATTGCGGATCACATCAAGCCCAATATTGGTGTGTATATGATCGAATATTATGAGCCCGAAGTAAACGAGGGCTATCGTTTACATGCGTTCTTTTATGTGAAAGAACATTGGGTGTTCATTCCAAATGCCTACGAGATTTTTTTAGCAGAATAAGCTTATTTCAAGCCTAGCATTATGGTTGGGTCAGGACAGTTCTGCTTGTACCATCCAACGCGCTCCTCTGAGGCAACGCCTGGATAATCCCCGTGATTTCCTTCCAGGTCAATAATCAATTGAAAGTGCAAGTGCGGAGCGTAATCTCCGTTCACCTCGCTGGCTCCCAGCTCACCAATATGTTCCATTTTCTTAACCTCTTGGCCAACACTTTTATCAGCTATCGATTCAAGGCTGAGGTGACCATACAGAGAATAAAATGTCTCTCCTTCTATATCGTGTTCTAATATGATCGTAGGCCCATAGTCACCGAAATTATTATTGTTCCGGAAGCTGTGGATTATTCCATCATGCGCCGCTAATACCGCGGTTCCGGCGGGACACCAAAGGTCTACACCCAAATGTACATTTCTGGATTCTTCTGAGTGCGTGAAGTGGCTGCTTCGATTATACAGGTTGCGCCTTTCCAGGTACCCGCCAAATGCAATCTTCTTATTATTTGCTGATAACTTTGTGTTAATGTGATTCTCAATGCCTTCGGGGGTTGACATGTCTACCTCCTCAAGTTCGCGGTTAGAACTTGAAAGATCAATTGGCATGTATAAGTTTCGTTCAATTGATCTGTCCAACACTTTTACATCTTCCAAAGAAGATAAAACATCCTTTAATTTTCCTTCACCATCCATATAAATACGAAGATAGTTTTTACGATCTGTTTATATAGAATTTTGTAGTTTCACCGTGATCTAACTTGCTTGCCAATTATGATGTCTGATCTGGAAAAATACTTTCGTGCAAACGACAAACGATTGATCCATAAGTGGAATCACTATTTCGACATTTATGACCGGCACTTCAGTCGTCTGAGAAATAAGCCTGTAAAAATTCTTGAAATTGGTGTTTCGCAGGGAGGAAGCCTTCAAATGTGGAAAGCTTATTTCGGAGCTCAAGCAAAAATTTACGGCGTTGATGTCAACCCGAAATGTAAGGAACTCGAAGAGGAAAATGTAGAGATTTTCATCGGATCTCAATCTGATCGCTCATTTCTTCGTGATCTGACAGAAAAAATTGGCACGGTTGATTTATTAATCGATGATGGTGGTCACACCATGAAGCAGCAAATTGTAACGTTTGAAGAGCTTTATGAATTGGTTTCGGACGATGGGATTTATGTGTGCGAAGATGTTCACACCTCCTACTGGCCGGAATTTGGAGGTGGACACAAAAACCCGAAATCTTTTATTGAGTATTCCAAAAATCTTATCGACCAGATCAATGCTTTTCATTCACGGGAAAAAGGCTTTGAGGCGGATGATTTCACTCGGACTACAGATTCGATACATTTCTATGACAGTGTCGTGATCATAGAAAAAAGAATTCGCGAAAAGCCTTTTGATGAAAAAACAGGCTCTATGTCATTTGAGGAAACCTTGATTGATAAAGCCAAGTTAAAGGCAAAATACGCTGCCACCAGAAACAAAACCAAGGTTCAGGGCTTGTTTAATAAAAAGAAAAAATAATTGAATTTATTCGTTTAGCTGCTTGCTGTATTTATCAGCAATGTCAGCAAGAGCATACTGAAAATTCAAGTCTCCTGCACAATCGGCCGTTTTGGGATCCGATAAAAATTTTGAGTTCTGACTAATTAAATCGAAGTACTTATCTGCCTGTTCTGTGTCTTTTGTGTCGACCTCATACTTCTTTTTGGCATCAACCATTTTAACCTGTAACTCCTCATAGCTGTCCAACAATTCACGACAACTTTTGCTAATCACAGTAAGATCATATTCTCGCTTAACTCGTGGTTGCGGCTCAGGTTCCTCTTCCGTTTCTGTCTCTTCTACTTCAACGGTAGTTTCAGAGTCCTCGCTAAGTTCAACTTCTTCGGGAGGATTTGAGCATGCAAACAGCATGAACATCAACAAAAAACTCAAATAAGAATAGGTTTTAGCCATTTTCATTGTTTGTGGTTTTGGTTACCGCGATTAAGTTAGTTAATCTGCTCGTTTTATGCAACTAAGATAAGGTCTTGCCGATTAAAAATCTATTTCCCGATACAAAAATTTGCAAAAATGTTGCCCAATAGATCGTCTGTCGATATGTCACCTGTAATGCTTCCCAGATGGTGCATGGCTTGACGAATATCCATGGCTATAAAATCGCCCGACACCTGATTGTCTATTCCTTCTTTTGCTTTTTTCAAAGAATCAAGCGTCTTAATCAAAGCCTGATGATGTCTTGCGTTGGTTACGATGGTGTCTTCTGCGAAATTATAATCGCCTTGAACAATTTCGATCAACTTTGCCTTTAGCGTTTCGATATTCTCTCCTGTCTGGGCGCTTATTGTGATCGCATTTGGCTTATCATTTTTTGCAAGGTCCGCTTTATTGATCACTTGGAAAACACTTTTATACGGGTTTTCGTCCTGTAGTTTTTCAGTCCAGGCCCTCACCCCACTAATGCTTTCTTCAAGCGTTCCGTCTGAAAGGCAGATTACTATTTTTGCCTGATCGATCTTTGTCATCGTTCTTTCGATTCCCATTGCCTCAATATCGGCCGCCCCTTCTCTAATCCCTGCAGTATCTATTAATCTGAATTGAATTCCATCGATGTTGATCAGTTCTTCAATCACATCGCGAGTCGTTCCCGCTATGTCACTGACAATCGCTCTATCTTCACCCAGGAGTTGGTTTAAAAGTGTGCTTTTACCGGTATTTGGAGCTCCAACGATGGCAACTGGTACGCCGTTTTTCAACGCATTACCAAGTTCAAATGACGATGCGAGTCTTTCGATATAAGCAATAACATCTGATACTAGCTGAGCTAATTCTGTACGATCAGCAAACTCAACATCTTCCTCACCAAAGTCTAGTTCCAGTTCAACCAGTGATGCAAAGTTTATCAGTTTTTCTCTGAGCTCTTTTAGCTCTGATGAGAACTTTCCTCGTAATTGTTTCAGTGCAATCTCGTGTGTTCGTTTCGACTGAGACGCAATCAAATCGGCGACGGCCTCCGCTTGTGACAGATCCAGTTTACCATTTAAAAATGCTCGTTGGGTAAATTCTCCGGGCTCTGCCAAACGACAACCATTAGCTATTAATAGCTTGGTTATTTCTTGCTGAATAAAGGGCGAACCGTGAAAGCTAATCTCACAGCTTTCTTCTCCGGTGTAACTCTTCCCTTCCCGAAAGACACTTATCAGGACCTCATCAATTAAGTTGCTATTCTTATCTCTGATTGTTCCAAAGTGAAGTGTGTGTGTATTCGCGTTGGAGAGATCCTTATTAAATATCGATGACACGATCGCCAGTGTTTTGTCTCCGGAGATCCGAATCAAACCAATAGCGCCTACTCCGCTTGAAGTCGCTGTTGCACATATCGTATCCTTCGTTAACATGCCACAAAATTAAGCTTATTTCAACAAAAAAGCCCCGCCTTAAAAGGCAGGGCTTAAATATCCGTGAGATTACTTACTTGATTACAATCTGCTTCACTGATTGTAAATCGTTTGAAGTAGCAATGATAAAATAAGTTCCCGTAGGAATTCCCTTTACCGAATGCGCTTCATCGTTCACGTCAAATGTTCTGATTGCTCTACCACTTAAATCTACTATTTCGATCGAGCTCAAATCATATGTAGTCTCCAATGTGATAAAATTCTCTGCAGGATTTGGGTATACCAATAAAGATAGCATGTCTTGCTCTTCCAATCCGCCACATGAATTGACAACCATGTCTTGTTGTGCCGTGTTTGAACACCCGTTTCCATCTGTATAACTATACGTAATGGTATGCGTTCCGGCTCCAGCCGCTGCGGGTTCAAATACGTTTGCTGTAACACCTGTTCCGGAATAAGTTCCTCCTGCAGGAGACCCTCCTGTCAAAGTAAACATTGGGTCTGTGTCACACACAGCTGAAAAGGTTCCGAGCGTAACTGTTGGTAACGGGTTGATCGTTAAGTCTGTTCCGTTATCCACTCCTGTTGTTGCCGGATCCGATGCGTTTACACGAATTCTGTATCCCGTTCCTGCCGGCATACTGCCCGGCACTGTTGCATTAATCGATAAGTTTCCGTTAGATGAAGACGCTAGCGTTCCAATGCTTGTTGGTGAAGCAAATGAACCTACCGCATCCGAAATTTCAGCGGTATAAACATTCGCTGCATTGTAAGTTCCGTTCGCAACAAAATTTACTGTCAGGTTTTGTGCTGTTCCTTCACACCAGTTATTGATGTTCATTGCGCTTGTTGAGATATCTGTACTTGGTCCACTACCACCGGCCGTTATTAAAACCTGGTCAACTGCAAATGAAGGATCCGCTCCTGTAGTGGATTCAAACCAGTGGAATCTGAACTTTAACTGGGCCTGATTGTCTAGTCCCGGATCTGATAACACGAGATTTGTCCATGTCGGCTGACCAGCTAGTCCACCACTAATATTCGTCCAGGAAGCGCCATTATCAACGCTGTATTCTACAGCGCCATATGTTGCTCCAACCTGTCCCATGCATAAATAGTAAAAGTCAAATTGAACGTTTGTCATTCCAGTCGTTGAAATGTTATTTGTCATTTCAGCCGTCTTATCTCCTCCGGACTGCGCTAAGAATACCGCCTGGCATTCACCAAGCCCTGCACAAGCAGTCCCCTGATTATAAATATGTAAGTATTGGGACATTGGTGAGTTGGTTATCGCTCCGGGCTGTTGTGGTGTAGACGTTAACCATACTCCCGCATAAGCGTTGTTTACGATCCAATCATTGTCGCCGAAACCGCCTACATTTAAGGTCCAGTTACCGGAACCACTTTCAAAGTCATCTGAAAACAATGTGGTTTGTGCAATAGTTGTTGCGCTAATGAGCAGAGCGCCAGATAGTAGTAGTTTTTTCATATTAGTTGAATTTTAGAGCGATTAAATTATAACAATTCGTTGAATTATGAAAGAGGCTCGTTGATTATGTTCTTTTAGCCTTAAAAAACCGCTTAACCATTTCCGCACATTCAGCTTCTAAAACACCTCCTTTTACCTTTGTTTTAGGATGATATAAATCTCCTGTGGTTGATGCTCCTCTTTTGTCGTCATTCGCTCCATAAACGACTCTATCTATTTGACTCCAGTAAAGCGCTCCCCCACACATTACGCACGGTTCAAGGGTAACGTAAAGTGTACAGCCTTTCAGGTACTTACCCCCGAGTGTTTCAGAAGAAGCTGTGATTGCCTGCATTTCTGCATGAGCTGTTACATCCACCAAAGTCTCTGTCAGGTTATGACCTCTGCCAATGATCTGGTCCTTCGCAACAATGATTGCCCCAACGGGTACTTCTCCTCGTTCCTCAGCGATGAGCGCCTCATTGATCGCTTTTTTCATAAAGAATTCATCTTTTTCCTCTTCAGTCATGCATTTAGTTTTCTCTGAAGTGAAATTAAATAAATTCATTTCGTCTTATCCAGATTCTTTACATTTACTTCGTGATTAATGCTATTCCACATCTGAAACCAGGAGACAGCATCGGTATCGTTTCACCTGCAAAGGCAATCGATCCTGAGCTAATTGATTACGCTAAAGAATTTCTAGAGTCGAACGGGTTTACGGTTCGTCTAGGAAAGCGCTGCCGTAGTCGACACAATTATTTCTCTGGAACGATTGAGGAGCGCAGGACTGATTTTCAAGAAATGCTCGATGATGAATCATTAAAGGCTATTCTTTGCGCGCGAGGGGGATATGGCTCGGTTCAATTTATTGATCAGCTAAACTGGAGCCGGTTCGAAAAAACACCGAAATGGATAATAGGATTCAGTGATATTACCATTTTTCATCAGCGTCTCTATCAAATGGGCTACCCAAGTATTCATGGGACCATGCCATTAAATTTCAAAGAAAACTCCAACGAATCACTTCAGGGATTAATCGAAACGCTAAAGGGCACTTCGATCAGTACAACTCTCCCAAACAATCCGTACAATCAAAGCGGTTCATCACAAGGAATCTTAATCGGGGGTAACCTTTCAATTCTATATAGTTTGATCGGAACAAATGACCAGGTCGATTATAGCAATGCCATTCTGTTTATTGAAGACCTATGCGAACCGTTGTACCATTTAGATAGAATTTTCCACAGCTTCAGAAAAGCCGGAATTCTTAAAAAAATCAATGGCCTTGTTGTAGGGGGTATGACGGACATGAAAGACACAGAAATTCCATTCGGAATGAGCGTAGAGGAAATAATTCTTTCACATGTTGCTGAGCTACAAATACCTGTAATGTTTAACTATCCAGCAGGACATATCTATGATAATCGGCCTCTTGTTTTTGGCGTGCCGGCAGAGCTTTCGGTTAACGAAAAAGAGACCACGCTTCGATGCTTACAGGACTAGCAATCTTCTTTGTACGTGCATTTCCTTATACATGATATGTATAATATACGTTCCCAAAGGCATGTCTTCCAGCTGAAGTGTACCATCTTCCAGGGTCCAGGTTCCAACGTATGTTCCTTTGGCAGACACAATACGACATGTAGCACCTTTTGGCGCTTCAATAGTAACCGGCCCGGTCGCGGGATTAGGAGTAACCATTAGCTCATAATCCATGAGTTCGCGTTTTTCTCCGATACGTTTAATTTCATTTGATTCTTGCTGAGCGTGTGATAATGCGCCTGTGACGATACATATCATCGTCGATAAGATTAATCGTTTCATCTAATTTTGGTTTAACAGTTCTACCATTGTAACGCCGCATAAAACTGATGTTACAGGGTTATTTAAAACGATTCTAAATAAAGCGCTTGGCGTGCATCGATTCGTATATCTTTTAAATTTGTACGCACTTACAATTTCTTAGAACAAAATGAGCAATTCAGCATTACTTAATTCGTCTATTGCCAAGAAATGGTGGATGGCCCTGACAGGGCTTTTTCTTTGCCTGTTTCTTGTTGGTCACCTACTTGGTAATTTACAGTTGATTTTCATTCACGGGGAGGAAGGAAAAAGGGCTTTTAATGAATACGCTTACTTTATGACGCACAATCCTTTCATCAAGGTCCTATCATATGTAACGTACTTCTCCATTTTATTCCACGCCATCGATGGTCTGGTGCTTACTTTTAAAAATAAGAAGGCGCGCCCTAAGAATTACGCTTACAATAAGCCTGGAACTAATAGCTCATTGCCTTCGCGGTACATGGCGGTATTGGGAACGGCAATTCTCGTTTTTATCGTGCTTCACATGGCCAGTTTTTGGGGTAAAATGCATTATACGGCGATGCCTTTACACACTGTAAATGTTGAAAACACAGAGTTCTATCTTACCCAAACCGAAGGGAGTTATATCCCTGTTGTAGATTTTGAACAAAATGACTTGGGCGAAGCAAAGTTTTGGATAAAAGACGGCACTGAATTCTATACCACTAGGGGTGAAATTAAACTCGGAGAGGGATATAAAGATCTTCATTCTTTAGTTTTCGCTTACTTTGGTCACGACAAAATGGAAGAGGCAAATCTGCCTGCAAATAAAAACGCATTAATCGCTGTCATTATTTATGTCGTTGCTATGTTAGTGCTTGCTTTTCACCTATGGCACGGTTTCGCTTCAGGATTCCAAACACTCGGGGTCAATCATTCAAGATACAATTCGTTCATTAAAGGTTTCGGAAAGTTTTTCGCAATAGTGGTGCCGCTGGCATTCGCTATCATTCCGATCATGATCTTTATGAATAAATAGATATTAATACGCCAGGAAATTATGTCAGTCTTAGATGCTAAAATACCAGAAGGTCCAATAAAGGAAAAGTGGACTAATCATAAAAACAATATTAATGTTGTTAACCCAGCCAATAAAAGACTAATTGATGTCATCGTTGTCGGCACGGGATTAGCCGGTGGTTCAGCTTCGGCCTCTCTTGCGGAGTTAGGATATAACGTTAAGGCTTTTTGCTTTCAGGATTCTCCTCGTAGAGCACATTCAATTGCTGCTCAAGGAGGAATCAACGCTGCCAAAAACTATCAGAATGATGGCGATTCAGTTTACCGTCTCTTCTACGACACCGTAAAGGGAGGTGATTACAGAGCAAGAGAGGGAAACGTATATCGATTAGCAGAGGTTTCTGCAAACATTATTGACCAGTGTGTTGCGCAAGGCGTACCGTTCGCACGAGAATATGGCGGCTTATTGGATAATAGATCTTTTGGTGGTGTACTTGTTTCAAGAACTTTCTACGCTAAAGGTCAGACCGGACAGCAGTTGTTATTGGGTGCATACTCTGCTATGAATCGTCAGATCGGTAAAGGAAAGATTCAAATGTACAACCGACACGAAATGCTGGAGTTGGTTGTTGTCGACGGAAAAGCAAGGGGTATTATTGCCCGAAATCTTGTTACCGGATCGATCGAACGACACTCAGCGCATGCCGTTGTTATTGCTTCCGGAGGTTATGGAAACGTGTTCTACTTGTCAACAAATGCAATGGGGTCTAACGTTACGGCTTCATGGAGAATTCATAAAAAAGGGGCGTATTTTGCCAACCCGTGTTATACACAGATACACCCAACGTGTATCCCCCGATCTGGAGATTATCAATCGAAATTAACCTTGATGTCAGAGTCCCTTCGTAACGATGGGCGTATTTGGGTTCCTAAAAACAAAGCTGACGTTGAAGCAATTCGCAATGGGTCGAAAAGCCCGGTTGAATTATCCGAAGAAGAACGCGATTATTACTTAGAAAGAAGGTATCCTGCATTTGGAAACCTTGTGCCTAGGGACGTGGCTTCTCGAGCTGCTAAAGAACGGTGCGATGCAGGCTATGGTGTCAATGAAACGGGTGAAGCTGTATTCCTTGACTTCTCTTCTGCGATCATGCGATATGGGAAAGAAAAGGCAAATATACTTGGTGAAGCGGATGCTTCGAAAGAACGTATTCGTGAATTGGGAGAAGGAGTGATCGAATCGAAATACGGGAACTTGTTCCAAATGTATGAGAAGATCACAGACGACAACCCATACAAAACACCTATGAAAATCTATCCTGCCGTTCACTATACAATGGGCGGTATTTGGGTTGATTACAACTTGATGACGACCATACCTGGTTGTTATGCTGCAGGAGAAGCAAACTTCTCCGATCATGGAGCAAATAGATTGGGTGCCTCCGCTCTGATGCAGGGACTTGCAGATGGATATTTTGTTCTTCCATATACCATCGGAGATTATCTTTCAGATGATATCAGAACCGGCCCAATCAGTACAGACACACCTGAGTTTGAAGAGGCGGAAAAATCAGTTAAGGATCGCCTGGAGGCGTTTATCAATAATAAAGGGACTAAATCTGTAGACTATTTCCATAAACGACTTGGAAGAGTAATGTGGGATAAAGTAGGGATGGCTAGAAATGAGCAAGGACTCAAAGAGGCTATTGAAGAGATTCGTCAAATCCGGGAAGAATTCCACAAAGACGTGTTTGTTCCAGGAGAAATGAATGAACTGAATCCGGAGTTGGAAAAAGCGGCGCGCGTTGCGGACTTTCTGGAACTCGGTGAACTTTTCGCGTTAGATGCTTTACACCGCACAGAATCTTGTGGGGGTCACTTCCGGGAAGAGTCTCAGACAGAAGAAGGTGAAGCTAAAAGAGATGATAACACTTTCGCTTATGTTGCGGCATGGGAGTGGACAGGTGATCCGGGAAAATCGAACTTACACAAAGAAGAATTAACGTTTAATGACATTGAGCTTAAACAACGCTCATACAAATAGGCAGCCATGAAATTAACTTTGAAAATCTGGCGTCAGAAAGACGCAAACGACAAAGGAAGATTGGAAACATATCAATTAGACAATGTTTCTGAGCATATGTCTTTCCTTGAAATGATGGATGTTCTTAACGAACAGTTGATAGCTGAAGGACAAGTGCCTGTTGCATTTGATCATGATTGTCGTGAAGGAATTTGTGGAATGTGCTCGATGCACATCAATGGCGAGCCTCACGGACCGGACAGAGGCGTTACAACATGTCAGCTACACATGCGTAAATTTAAGGATGGTGACACCATTTATGTTGAGCCGTTCCGCGCTAAAGGTTTTCCAATCATAAAGGACCTCGTTGTTGACCGATCTGCTTTTGACCGAATTCAACACGCTGGAGGTTTTGTGTCGGTGAACACTTCCGGTAATACCCAAGACGCGAATGCCATTCCTATTCCTAAGGATGATGCAGATAAAGCTTTCGATGCAGCAACATGTATTGGTTGTGGGGCCTGTGTTGCAGCGTGTAAGAACGCTTCGGCGATGTTGTTTGTTTCTGCAAAGGTCTCCCAGTTTGCATTACTTCCACAAGGAAAGGTTGAAGCTAAGCGTCGTGTTATCAACATGGTTGAGCAAATGGACAAAGAAGGTTTTGGAAACTGTTCGAATACCGGGGCTTGTGAAGTTGAATGCCCTAAAGGAATTTCGCTGGAGAATATCGCAAGAATGAATCGCGAGTATCTGAAAGCAACTATTCTCTCGGAATAATCAATATTATATACAGTTAAATCGAAAAGGTTGGGATTACCCAGCCTTTTCTGCATATATTGCGTTCTTACTTCTGAAATTGAATTGATTTATTTATCTTTATGCTTTAAAAATTTAAGACTTATGAAAAAACTTTTACTATCAATTACGGCGATTGTTGCAGGATTTGCAGCTTATTCGCAAGCAGTAGTTGCGGGTGTAAGCCCGGCAGCTATTCAAGGTAATTATGATTATGGAAATCAAGCTAACTGTGGTTTATGGCCAGGTGAAACTGACGATGGAACTTGGGGTGTATGGTCTGGAGGACTAGACTTTAACAACCCTGGTGATTTCATCATGGACACACTTATGTTAGTTGAGGACGGAACTCCTGGAACAAACCCACAAGGAAACCCAATCTCACAAGAAGGGTGTAACCCGCTTATTAACAACCTTTCAGGAAAGATTGCGGTTATCTACCGTAATACTTGTGAGTTCGGAACGAAGTGCTTGAACGCACAAAATGCTGGTGCTGTTGCGGTTATTATCGTTAACAGAGAGCCTGGTGTTATTGGAATGCTTGGAGGTACTGACGGTGTTAACGTTACTATCCCAGCTGTGTTCATAGACAACTCAGATGGGCAAGCTATTATCCAAGAAATGAGCAACGGACCAGTTGTTATGTTCATTGGAAACAAGATGGGTGCTTCTGCAAACGACCTTGGTGCTGTTAAAGGAGAATTCATGGTGAACCCTTACGGTGGTGCACACAATGCATTCTACGATGGATTTACTCCTGGTATTCAGATTTACAACTACGGAACTAACTCTGCAGACGCGGTAGTAACTGCGACTATTGATGGTCCTGGCGGAAACGTTTACACGGATGCTGTAGGACCAATTACTATGGCTCCTGGGGATACACTTCCTATTTTCGCTGGTAACACAGATGAATTTGTGCCGTTTGCTCTAGGTGTTGGTAACTACACGGATGGTGACTATACACTTACGTATGATATCGTTATCAATGGTGGTACTCCGGATGATTTTGCATTCGACAACAACTATACGGCAGATTTCAAAATTCAGGGAGATGTAATTGCTTCATCAAGAGTTGATGCTGCCAATATGCCAATCTCTTCATCTTATCCAAGTAACTCTACTACTGAGTACCAATCTTGTATGATGGTTCAGGAGTCTGGATTTACAGGTGGTGAAGCTGCAACTGGAATGTACTTCGTTCCTCACACTGATACTTCTGTTAACCAGCTTGCTGGTGCGGAAATCTTCGCGAATGCTTATCAGTGGGATGATGGTTGGGTTGATTTGAATGACCCTAACTATACATTCGACCCGGCTACTAATGATGCTTACCAGAACTTAAACCTTATCACGTTCAAGGATTACTATCCGGCTGCTAACAGCGAGGTTGATCAGGTTGCATATGCTGAGTTTTCAACGCCGTTCTTCTTAAATGCTGGTACGCGTTACTTATTCTGTCTTCAAACATTCGAGTCAGCTACGATCTCGTTTGGTTACGATCCGTTGATCGATTACGGTGCTAACTACAGCATCCTTGCTCAGCCGATCTCTCCAGTTCACGTAGATGGTATGTGGTATACTGCTGGATGGAGTGGTGTTTCTGCACCTTCAATCGCAATCAACACTTCATTAATCGGTCTTGAAGAAACTGCTATGTTAGTGGGATCTGCATTTCCTAACCCGGCAACAGATGTTGTAACGGTTCAAGTTGAAGCTAACGGAAACGCTGTTCTTACAGTAACAGATGTAGCTGGTAAACTTGCAATGAGTGGAGATATCGCTCTTGTAAATGGAAAGGCTTCTGTTAACGTTGCTGATCTTGAAGCAGGTGTTTATGTATTTAACATCACAATGGAAAACGGACAAAGCTCTGTATTCAACGTTGTGAAAAAGTAAATAACTTAGTTATTAATAAGTTAAGGGGCGGACTTAGGTTCGCCCCTTTTTTGTGTCTTGATTTTTTTGGGCTATTTTAGAGAACATTAAATTAAGCTTATGAAAAAACTTCTACTATCAATGACAGTGCTTATTGCGGGTTACGCAGCTTATGCACAAGTAGTAGTGGCCGGCGTTAGCCCTGCTGCTATTCAAGGAAATTATGATTACGGTATACAAGTCAATTGCGGCTTGTGGCCCGGACAAACAGACGACGGTACGTGGGGAACATGGAATGGTGGGTTGGATTTTAATAATCCCGGTGACTTTGTTCAGGACACTCTAATGTTGGTTGAGGATGGAACACCCGGGTTAAACCCTCAAGGGAATCCTATCTCTCAAGAGGGATGTGACACATTGATCAACGACCTGACCGGTAAGATCGCTGTTGTTTATAGAAACACGTGTTGGTTCTCATCAAAAATTCGCTATGCACAATTAGCAGGCGCTGTTGCTGTTATTATTATCAATAGAGAGCCCGGCATTATTAACATGCTGGCAAATACTGATCCGCAAAACGGACCCCTCGGAACTGAGTGTAATATTCCGGCGGTATTTATTGACAATACGGACGGACAAAACATTGTTTCAGAAATGAGCAATGGTCCGGTTGTGATGTTCATCGGAAATAAGATCGGCGCCTATGGAAATGACGTGGGGGCTGTGAAGGGAGAGTTTCTAATTGCGCCTTATGGAGGGGCAAACGAGAGTTTCTTTAATGGGTTTGATCCCGGTATACAGGTCTACAATTATGGCACGAACGCTGCTACAGTAACTGTAACAGCAAGCATTGATAACACTATCTCTGGTAATGTTTACTCAGATGTTGTGGGACCTATTACAATGAACTCCGGTGACACCTTGCCAATATTTCCGGGAAATACAGAGGCATTTGCATTATTTGACCTAGGTGTTGGAAATTATCCGCCGGGTGACTATACCTTGTCGTATACCATTGATGGCGGCTTTACAGATGAGGCTTCATTCGACAACTATTATGAGGCTGGATTCAGTTTAACCTCTTCGTTATTAATGTCCTCTGCAAGGGTTGACTCCTTCAATGAAGAACCAATTTCAAATTCTTACCCGAGTAATTCAACTACAGAGTACCAATCTTGCATGATGGTACAAGAGCCTAATTTTACTGGGTTCGAATATGCTACCGGGTTATATTTTGTTCCACATACGGACACCTCTGTTAATCAATTGGCCGGAGCAGAGATCTTCGCTAATGCCTATCAATGGGATGATGGCTGGGTAGACTTAAATGACCCAAACTATACGTTTGACCCAGCAACGAATGATGCTTATCAAAATTTGAATCTTATCACTTTTAAAGACTATTACCCAGCAAGTGATAATGAGGTCGATCAGGTCGTCTACGCAGAATTTGGCACTCCTTTTAATCTGATTTCTGGTCAACGCTATTTGTTCTGTTTACAAACATTTGAATCAGCAACCATTTCATTTGGTTACGACAACGGTATTGATTATGGGGCTAACTACAGCATTTTTGCGCAGCCCATTTCACCTGTTCATGTAGATGGCATGTGGTATACAGCAGGCTGGAACGGCGTTTCAGCACCATCAATTGGCGTTGCTCGACTGGTGGGGTTAGAAGAAACCGCTATGCTTGAAGGTTCAGCTTATCCAAATCCCGCTGCCGGACTGGTAAACATTGAGATTCCAGCCAATGGTTCGGCTGAGTTGATAATCTCTGATGTTGCCGGAAGAACGGCCATGAAAAAGAAGATTAACCTAGTGAATGGTAAAGCAAGCATAGATGTTTCTGATTTAGAATCGGGGGTTTATGTCTTTAATGTTACCATGGAAAATGGTGATCGATCTATCATAAACGTTGTGAAAAAATAAAGGCTCTAATTTTTAGCTAATTACGGGGTGCACGGAAGTGTGCCCCTTTTTTGTGTGAAAGCGAATTTTAGTGTATATTAGCACTGCTAAAAATTAATCTTATGAGAAAATTATTACTTTCATTAACCATGGTTGCTGCTGGATTTTGGGCACAATCACAGGTTATTTGTGCCGGTGTATCTCCGGCGGCCATCGTAGGTAACTACGGATTTACATGGGCCGATCCTGCAGGAGGCGATTGGAGCACTCCTGATTTCTTAGTTCCTGGAACTTTTGTTGAAGACACGATTATGTTGGTCGAAGACGGAACTCCTGGACTTAACGCACAAGGGAATCCTATCTCTCAAGAAGGATGTAACCCTTTGATCAACAACCTTACTGGTAAAATTGCGGTGATCTACCGTAACACTTGTGAGTTCGGAACGAAAGCTTTGAACGCGCAAAACGCTGGTGCAGTTGGTGTTATTATTGTTAACCGTGAGGACGCCCTTGTTAATATGGGTGGTGGTACTGACGGTATTAACGTTACTATTCCGGTAGTATTTGTTTCAAGTGTAACCGGACAGATCCTAACTGCAGAAATGCAAAACGGACCAGTTGTTATGTTCCTTGGAAACAAAGTTGGTGCATTCACTAACGACGCCGGAGCTAACAATGCTGAAATGATCATTTCTCCTTACGGAGGTGCTCACAACGCGACTTTTGATGGTTTCGAACCAGGGATTCAGGTTTACAACTTTGGTACAGCAACGCAAGACGTTACTGTAACAGCTACAGTTGATGGTCCTTCTGGAAATGTTTATACTGACGCGGTTGGTCCAATTACAATGAACTCTGGTGATACATTGCCAATCTTTGCTGGTAACCCGGATGCATTTGCTCCATTTGCACTTGGTGTAGGTAACTACCCTGATGGAGATTATACATTAACGTATACCATCTCTATTCCTGTTGCTGATGAGTCTGATTTTGATAACGTACTTTCTTCTGATTTCAGAGTGAATGGAGATGTTATTTCATTGGCTCGTCTTGATGGAACTAACATGCCAATGCACAATTCTTACCCAAGTAACTCAACTACTGAGTACGACGGATGTATGATGTATCAGGAAGCTGACAACGCTGGTCTTGGTGTATTAGGAATTTACTTTGTTCCTCACACTGATACTTCTGTAAACCAGTTAACTGGGGCTGAAATCTTCTTGAACGCATACCAGTGGGATGATGGATGGGTTGATCTTGACGATCCAAACTATACATTCGATCCTGCAACTAACGATGCATTTCAAAATCTTAACTTGATCACTTTCAAGGATTACTACCCTGGAAGTGAAAACGAAGTTGATCAGGTTGCATACGCAGAATTTTCTACGCCTTTCTTCCTTGTGAACGGACAGCGTTACCTATTCTGTGCTCAAACATTCGAGTCAACGACAATCTCTTTCGGTTACGATCAAGCGCTTAATTATAGTGGTAACGAAGGAATTTATCGTCAGCCTGTATCTCCGGTACATGTAGATGGTATGTGGTATGTTGGTGGATGGAGCGGTGTTTCTGCACCATCACTTGGACTAAATACTACAATGGCTGGTCTTGAAGCAACAGAAATGATCGAAGGGTCTGCATATCCAAACCCTGCGAATGATGTCGTTACTGTAACGCTTGCTGCTGATGGAGCTGCTACCCTAGAGGTAACAGATATCGCAGGACGAGCTGCAATGAACCAGTCTGTTACTCTTGTTAATGGAATGTCTTCTGTAGATATTTCAGCTCTTGAGTCTGGTGTTTACGTATTCAACGTAACACTTGAAAACGGACAAACTTCAACTTTCAACGTTGTAAAGAAATAAGTCTTAATTTCTAAATACAAAAGGGGCGGATTTAACTATCCGCCCCTTTTTTTGTACTTATGAAACCTGCCTAAAAATTAAGCGACAAACCAAACGTAAGTGGGTATATATTATCTGTTTTTCCATCTTCAAATAGCGGAAGAATATCATAGCTTGCAAACACACCCCAGTCACTGTATCCCAGACGAACAAGTGCGTCAAGCTTAAACGGGTTGAGATTGTATGTTCCTTTGCTTTTTTCTCTAAACTCTTTTCCGTCAAACTCTCCAACTCTTTTCGTTTTCGAGCCTATTCGAACTCCCCCAACAACTCCTGCTGCCAGATAAAAACTTTTATCACTATTTGAATTGGTTGTGAATTCAAGCAACATAGGAACTGTTAAGTAGGATGCTTTGAGCTTATTCTTCGTATAGTTATATACCGTGTCCATTTCTGCATAAACACTGTCCGCTCCACTCATTAACACATAATTGTCGCGAAAAGCTACAGAAGTAAAGCTGAAACCAAGTCCTGTTGTAAGGCCTACATAATCCGTCCCAAAACGAAATTTATGCTCCAGTAAATTAAGGTTCCACGAGGTTGATCTTGCCGCGTCATTTTCCCAGTATGGGTGCGCATCAAACTTCGGCTCAAAGTTGGAGTTCATCAGCATTGTGAATCCAAAATCAATGCCGGCCCAATGAGCCTCTGCCTTATGTTTTCCTTCAACGTGTTCCATCTCGTCCATTTCGAATTCGGATTCAAATTCGTTTTCCTCAGACTCTTCATCGTTCTTTCCTTTCTCTATGATCAGGATTTCCGTGTTTCCAAAATTCATTCGGGTTGTGTCCGGTTCTTTCTGCTTTTCTTCTTCCTGTCCGAAAGCTATGCTTGTAATTAACAGGAATAAAATTGTAATGTTCTTGTGATTCATTTTCGTTCTTTTAATCGTAAGACTGAGTGATCACAAAAAAGTTACAAGCAAGGTTACCAGTTTTCTAAAAAATCATCTAAATCTCGTCGCTGTTTCTTTGATGGTTTGCTGTCTCCTTGGGCTCTGAAGGATTTTTGACTCGCTTGAAAAAGTTTATACTTTTCTATTTCTTCCTGACGTGAGATGTCTTCAATATATTCCGATACGAGTTTTGCTCCCACTCTATTTTGCAAGAGTTGAACAACCCGAAATTCGAATGTTGCACTGTGCCTGTGCAGTTCAATCACCTCACCAATTTTAACTTCTCGCGAAGGCTTAACTTTGACCCCATTGATGGTAACCTTTCCTTTGGAAATTAGCTCAGACGCCTTTGATCGTGTCTTTGCCAGTCTAACACTCCAAATGTATTTATCTATTCTACAAGACATCCTTATTTGCGCAGAACGTCAAATGCCTCAAGGATTTCAATATGCGGTGGTTCCATAACCTCATAGGCTGCCGGAATGCTTGCCGCAAGCTCTGACTCCTTAAACGCAAGTAGTGATTCTCTAGAGTCCCAAATATAGAACCCTCCGTACGAATTAGGCTCGTTTAGCTTTACATAGTACTTTTGAATTAAACCCGGCACTTCTCTAAAAAGAGGCATTCTTTCTTCGGCTCTGCGAATCATTTCTTCTTCACTCAGGTTTGATTTTAGTCTAACTAGCTGTATGATCATCTTTAAATAAGAAAATTGTTGTTTATTATTTCTTAATCAGCAATCTGGTCCATTTATTCTTACCATTCGTCACCTCTACAAAATATGCTCCCGGAACTAATTCGCTTACGTCAATCGTCTTTTTTGCGCCCTCTTTATTTAGGACTAGCTGACCACTCATCGATTTGATACATATATCTATAGAGTTAAAATCATGTTCCAGATTAAGCGTTCCATTAACGGGATTAGGATACATGTTAAACCCGGCTTCAAGCTCTGTTATTCCAGTAAGGTCGACAAACATACAAGCCGAAGTGTCTGTGCACCCGCCATAAGTTATTTCTACAGCATAATTGCCTGATGTTGTAACTTCATAAAACTGATTGATCGCCCCGGGTATGGGTGTGTTTCCATTATCACAATCGATCCACTGATAAGCCGCGACCAGTTGATTTGCATATAACTGACTTCCATTTTGTGTAACCGTATTATCAATATTATTCGGAATGATTGTCAAATCAATTGTGATAATACTGTCACATCCTGCTGCATTTGTTATCGTGTCGTAGTACATTCCACTTGTCGTGTACGTATTTCCGGCAGGTGACAGATAAGATGAACATGCTGTTTCTGTAAGTGAGTTGCTTGTGTTCTGAACCGTAAGGTCAATCGTAATAATGCTATCACAACCGGCTGCATTTGGGATTGTGTCGTAATACATTCCGGTTGTCGTGTACGTGTTTCCAGCCGGCGACAAATAGGAAGCACACACCGTTTCTGTGAGTGATGAAGCTGTACTTACACATTGGTTCATCACATTATACCCGTACCAGGTTAGTGTTGTTCCATTAAAAAGCCAAACACACTCATTCTCAAAGCCCATTCTAAGATAGTTTGGCACTGGTGCCGTTCCCGGAAGCTGACAAGTATATGCATATGCTCCAGTTGTTCTATCAATAAAATAGAAGGCCTGATTTATATAATCGTATACGCCTATCTCCATTCCAGGTATGCCCGTGTAAGCCACTCCCGTCCAATTCAAGTTGGAAGTTGCAACCGGTAATCCCGTGATCGGCATAGACGTGATCATCGTATTAGTGGCCCTGTCATGAATATATAGCGTGCCGCTATTATGATAAATAATTTCATCGTTATTATAATCATAATCGCCGCAGGACTGTGGATCTGGCCCAGAGGTAGATGGCACATCGTTTATTCCGGAGTTTAACGGGTAAAAGCTCGCATTCAGGTTTTGAATCCATATACCATTCGAACTATAACCGTTTCCTTCCAGTGTGTTCGTGTTTGGATTCCACCAGCATCCACGGTAGTCAAAAGACTGGGTTGTCGTGGACACGAGATTCCCTCCCACATCATACGTCTCAATTGGATAACCTGAGCTTCCGGCGTTTACCGAGTAATATAATTGTTGATTGGGGTTAAAGGCGATTCCTGAACGATTGCCTGTTCCTCCCGTGCAAGTCAAGGTTAGCTGAAGTGTTGCTGTCGGGTTTGCTGTCTGAGAAAACCCTGTTACACAAGACCCTATAAAAATAAATAGTAGTAGTAATTTCTTCATGGCATGTAGTAGTATACGAATTTGTAATTAAAGCAATTTACTAAATGTCACGGAAATATCAGAGCCGGGAGGTTTATTTGTTATGACTCTAAACAATTGTGCTCCTATTTCTTATTCGGGTTATAAATCAATTCGTACGAATGATCTATTAACTCGCGCAACAAGTCGTCTTTCACATCCATATCGACATAGACGGAGTTCCAATGTGTCTTATTCATATGATAGCCCGGCTTGACCCCTACGTATTGCTCTCGTAATTCTATTGCGCGTTCCGGATCACATTTTAAATTGATAAAGTCAAACTCTTCGATGTCACATAAGGCAAACATCTTGTTTCCGGCTTTAAAGACAAGTGTCTTGTTATCAAAGGGAAAACCCTCTGTGACCTCGCTTTTGGATAAGCAATATTTTCTGAAGTCCTCGATGTTCATACAGTTAGTTTTAGCGCAATTTACAAAACGAAATGTTTTAACTTTGGCCTGCATTGAATAAAGCCAAGAAATATTGTAACGACCCATTTAACCGGTCACGTTTCAAAACACGCGAGGTGAGGGTTGGAAGCATCTCTATTGGTGGTGACGCTCCAATTGTTGTTCAGTCTATGACCACAACCGACACAATGGACACACAAGCTTCCGTGGAACAGTCCATGCGCATGATTGAAGCGGGGTGTGAATTGGTTCGGCTAACTGCGCCCAGCAAAAAAGATGCGGCTAACCTTGAGAACATTAAAGCGGCATTGCTTGCCAAAGGATATAATACTCCTTTAGTCGCTGACATCCATTTTACGCCAAACGCCGCTGAAGTCGCTGCCGGTATTGTCGAAAAAGTAAGGGTCAACCCAGGAAATTATGCTGATAAAAAGCGCTTCGAACATATTGATTACACAGATGAGTCGTATCAAGCTGAGCTTAAAAGAATAGAAGAAAAATTTACCCCGCTGGTTAAACTCTGCAAGGCCAACAACACGGCAATGCGAATTGGTACCAATCACGGTTCGTTGTCAGACAGAATACTTAGTCGCTATGGTGATACACCGGAAGGAATGGTAGAATCTGCTATGGAATTTATACGTATTTGCGAAAAGAACGACTTCTTTGATATCGTGTTGTCTATGAAAGCAAGTAACACCCTGGTGATGGTTGAGGCTTACCGTTTGTTGATTCATACAATGATTGAAAACGGAATGAATTACCCGCTTCATCTCGGGGTAACCGAAGCAGGAGAAGGAGAAGACGGACGAATTAAGTCTGCTGTTGGAATCGGTGCTTTGCTCGAAGATGGTATTGGTGACACCATTCGTGTATCATTAACGGAGGCACCAGAAGAAGAAATTCCCGTTGCACAAAAACTACTGGAAAAGTATAAAAATACGAATGAGTTATTCCTGAATGACATCGGCGATCTATCTTATGATCCTTTTCACGTAGATCGATTTGAATCGAATGAAGTGTTGAATGTTGGTGGAAAAAATGTTCCGGTAGTAGTCGCAGATGTAAAGTCCGAGCAGGTCGTTAAGCCGGCCAATCTATTTGGCTTAGGGTATAATTATTCTGTGCCTCTCGATAAGTGGAACATCAGCGATGCTTCTGCAGACTACGTTTATATCGGATCAAAAAGCTTTGATTTTGAGCTTCCCGGAACGCTTCGGTTTATTGCTGATTTTGATAATTGGAAGGCTAATTACAGCACACACAAACAAGTGATTCCAATTATTTCGGGAAATCCGGATAAGCTTCCGGAGCTTAATAATGATGCCGTGTTCTTTGTGGAACATCTAGCAGAAGACGCTAATGTTGCCTACCTGAAAGATTATCCAAATGCACTGATCGTTTTGAACACTACATACAGTAATAAAACGCAACTATTTCGATATTCAAGATTAAATCTTGCGAAAAACAACATTAACAACCCTGTTGTTTTGAAGTGTCAATCAGATGAGGACGATGACGAGAAGTTTCAACTTTGGAGCTCGACTGATCTCGGTTCCTCATTTATTGATGGTTTTGGAAACGGAATATGGTTACAAGCAAATCAATCTCCTAAACTAATCAATAGCACTTCGTTTGGAATTCTTCAGGCAACGAGATCCCGAATTTCAAAGACGGAATATATTTCTTGTCCATCTTGCGGAAGGACCTTGTTTGACCTTCAAATCACCACAGCCAAAATTCGAGAGCGAACTTCTCACCTTAAAGGTGTCAAGATTGGAATTATGGGTTGTATTGTAAATGGACCTGGCGAGATGGCTGATGCGGATTATGGATATGTCGGAACCGGTCCTGGAAAAATTCATTTGTATAAAGAAAAGGAAGTCGTCAGAAAAAACATTCCGGAGGACGATGCGGTAGATGCCCTTATCTCCCTGATCAAAGAACATGGTGATTGGGTAGAACCTTAGTCTTATCCCTTTATTTATTTGATTATCAAGTAATTAACGTCTTGCGTTGTGGGCGCTTAAATTTGCGCGTTCTTGACTTTTTAATGATCTTCCCCCGCACGATTATCGAAATGCCGCCAGAGCGCTTTAAAATCGATTTTAGGTGGTGAAATGTGGTCAATTTATGCTATCGACCGAGGTAAACCAGCAAGACAGATACGTCGCTTGGTGATACGCCGCTGATCCTGGATGCTTGTCCAATTGTTTCCGGTTGAGCCTTCGTTAGTTTTTCTTTTGCCTCCGTGCTGATACTTTTTAATTTGGAATAATCCAGATCCGACGGAATCTTAACTTCTTCCAATCTGTTCATTTTATCGGCAACATCTTGTTCGCGATTAATATACCCTTCATATTTTAATTGGATCTCCGTTTGGCTCACGACATCTTCATGCTCCTTTGATAATTTAACTGCGAGGTTTTTACTCTTATCAGAAATACTCAAAAGATCATTTAGGTTGATACCTGGTCGGGTAATTAATGAACTTAGCTTTACTTGTTGATTAATCGGAGAACTCTTTATGCTCGCTAACAATTGATTCGCAGAATCAGGGCTGACCCCTTCTTTTCTCAAAGATTTTTTAAGTTGTTCTGTGCCGCTGACTTTGGCTTCTACTTTCCTTAGGGCCTCATCGCTGGCTAGTCCAATTTCATGTCCAATTGGTGTTAGACGAATATCTGCATTATCTTGTCTCAAAAGTATGCGGTATTCAGCACGACTGGTAAACATTCGATAAGGTTCTTTGGTTCCTTTCGTAATCAAGTCATCTATTAAAACTCCAATATAAGCGTCACTACGATTAAGCACGAAAGGTTCTTTCTTCTGCAGTTTTAGATGTGCATTTATTCCAGCCATTAATCCTTGACAAGCCGCTTCTTCATAGCCTGTTGTTCCATTAATTTGCCCGGCAAAATAGAGTCCTTCGACGAGTTTTGTTTCCAGGCTATGTTTTAATTGGGTTGGGGGGAAGTAGTCATATTCGATGGCATAACCCGGCCTGAACATTTTCACGTTTTCAAATCCTGGAATTGTTTTCATGGCTTCAAGCTGAACCTCTTCCGGTAATGAGGTGCTAAAACCGTTGACATAAATTTCAACGGTGTCCCACCCTTCCGGTTCCACAAAAATCTGGTGTCGGTCGCGCTCCGCGAATCGACTTATTTTATCTTCTATACTTGGACAATATCTTGGGCCCGTACTTTTAATGGCTCCGTTAAACATCGGCGATCGATCAAAGCCTCCTCGTAATATTTCGTGTGTTTTATCATTGGTATACGTGATATAACAAGAGCGTTGATTCTCCAATGGTTTAGTCTCTTCCGAATAACTAAACTTAGTTGGTTCTTCATCTCCCAGTTGCTCTTCCATTTTGGAATAATCTAACGACCGTCCATCTACCCTTGGCGGTGTTCCCGTCTTCATTCTACCGGTCTCAAAGCCCAACTTTATCAGGTCTTCTGTTATTCCCGTGGCAGCTCTTTCTCCAGCCCTTCCTCCTCCGAATTGCTTTTCACCAAGATGAATCAATCCATTTAAAAAAGTTCCGTTTGTCAGAATGACGCTGTTTGCAAAAATCTCTAATCCAATCGCTGTTTTTACGCCTTTAATCTGATTACCCTCTACAATCAAACCCGTGCACATGTCCTGCCAAAAGTCCACCCTATTGTTCTGTTCAAGCATTAATCTCCACTCTTCTGCAAAGCGCATGCGGTCGTTCTGGGTTCTTGGCGACCACATTGCAGGACCCTTTGATCGGTTCAGCATTCTGAATTGAATCGCACTTTTGTCACTGATTATTCCTGATCCCCCACCTAAAGCGTCAATTTCCCTAACGATTTGTCCTTTAGCAACACCTCCCATGGCGGGATTACAACTCATTTGAGCGATGGTGTTCATGTTCATAGTTATCAGCAACACTTCACTGCCCATTTTAGCAGCAGCGTTTGCAGCCTCACAACCAGCGTGTCCCGCCCCAACAACTATTATGTCATATTTTTTTAACATCCCATATTAAGTTCCACGTGGAACAAAATTACATCAAATAATAAATAGAATCATGTTTCACGTGAAACAATTAATTCCAAAGCTTCATTTTCACGCGTCCTCATTTCGAGACGTTCCTGGTCCGTTTTATCATTAAATCCGATTAAATGTAAAACGCCATGCGCTATTACCCGATTTAATTCGCGGGGAAATCTTTCACGATGTTCGGCTGCGTTTTCTCTAACACGATCAACAGATATAAACAAATCTCCGGAAATTTTGTTGTCGTCATTGTAATTAAAGGTAATGATGTCTGTATAGTAATCATGCTGTAAATGATCTTTATTCATTTGTAACAAATATTCATCAGAGCAAAGAATAATATTTATATCCCCCAATGACCGATTGTGTTTTTTACACAGCTTTTCAAGCCATAAAACAAAAAATTCCGGATCAAGATCCAGAATTGCTGTTTCCTCAAAGAATAATTCAACCATTAGAACTTCGTGAAATATATACTAACATTTGATCCGTTGTCGTCAAAAACAACTTCTTCTGATAAAGATTTCATTAAAAATATTCCTCGTCCGTTTTCTTTCTCGATATTCTCCGGTGCAGTTGGGTCAGGCAAATTATTAAAATCAAAACCTCGACCGTGATCTTTAACGCTAAAGCAAAAATCTGACTCTTTATCACCAACTGATAAGTCTACATTTAGTTCAGATCCAATGCCGTTTCCGTGTTCTATTGCGTTGTTAACTGCCTCAGTTACAGCTATTAAGACGTTTCCGTAGTAGTCTTCGTTCACCTCCAGTCGGTTGCAAACATCATCCACTAAGTTCTCAACCTGCCTTATCGATCCAAAATCTGATGGGATAGAGAGTCTATCCACGACAACAAATCCTTCTTTCATATAACAAAACTCATTACTTATAACACCTTGTTGAAGTATTCGTTAGCTCTGTCCTTATAGTACTTTTTATAAGCCGGATCTACAGCGCGTAATAATTCAATTTGTTTTAACTTTTCTTTGTTATACTCTTCAAATTTAATTTGGTTACCATAATCTTCGTTTTTTCCCTCTTTACTCTCCCGCTTCTCATCGTAACCCCTTTCCATTATAGCTTTCTCGCTTTCCAACAGCCTCGTTAAAATCTCTTTTTGACGCTTAATTAAGTTGTCATTCAAACGCTTATTAACGAGTTCGCGTTCTTGTTCTTCCAGCTCTTCTATGAGCGGGTTTAACTCGTTTCCTCTTCCCTTTCCGTCTTTGTTTAATTCTTTACGCATTTGTTCCAGGCGCTTACGAATAGCCGACTGTTCAGCAGCCATTTTTGCTACTTGTTTATTACCGAGGCCCATGCCTCCTCCTTGCTCAGAATTTCCTTTTTTATCTCCCGGTTTTTTACCTCCTTCTTGATCTCCCTTTTGCATGGCTTCCAGTTGTTTCTTAAGCATCTGCTTCATGTCACCAGGAGTCATGCTCTCACCGGGTTTAGGCATTCCTTTTCCTCCGGGCTTGTTACAACTTCCAGATCCAGGCATCATGTTTTGCATCTGTTCCTGCATTTGTTGTAAGCTTTCATTTAGCATCAACGCGAGGTTATTATACGATGTCATCGCAAACTGTTGGTGCGTGTTTAGCGGTCTCTTTCTTCGTTCATCGATGTCTTCGAGACTTAACTCATGATTTACTTTTATCTGATTAAGTTCTTTATCAATAAACGATGCTATTTTAGGTTGTCTTTTTGCTAGTTCGTTAAGACTGTCCCGAACGATCTTCGTATCACTAATGATCCTTCTCTGTTCCCTACCATATTCAATGTATGCGGGGTCATTCTCGGAAACTCTGGCCAGGTCATCCATAACTTGTTCCTGATCCATACTTAAGGTAACCAGGCTCTCAAGTATGTTTCGAAGCATATCAATGTCTTCTTGTTGCTGTTCTTTATTTGACTGAGCCTGCATCGCGTCCAGATTTCCGGCCATTTCTTTCATCTTCTGCGATGCTCCTTGTTGACTTTCGCCGGCCTTCTTTTCTTTACCTTTATTGAGTTGATCTTCCGCTTCCTGTAGATCTTCTGAAACTTCTTCCGCTTTTTCTTCCGTATTGCCAAGCTCCATTGGCCTTTGTAGTTCTTTGTTTAGACTATCAATTTCCTGGAAGTCTTCTTTAAGTTTGTCGAATTTTTCATCGATCTCCTCCTGATGTTCTTTCTGTTCTTCGGAAGCCTTACCGTCCTTCTCTATGTCTTCTTTAAGCTGGTCCTGTTCGTCCGCTAGTTTTTCAAGAGCGTCCTCCAGGTCGTCAATCTTTTCGTTGACCTGTAGTTTTTTCAGCATTTCCAGGCTTCTGTCGAGTTGGTCTTTCATCTCTTCAGCTGACATTTCCATCTCTTCAAAGTTCTTTTCAAGTGCATCCGGATTTTGTTCCTTGATAAGTTCTTCGAGCTGGTCTAATAAGTCTCTCAACTCGTCATCCATTAACTGCTCCAGCAAATCGTTAATCATCTCCTGCTGCTTTAATAGTTCTTCGTCAATTTCAGACAGCTGCGATTTTTCTTCCATGCTGTTTGTCATTTCCTCCTGCAACACTTCGAGCTGATCCAAAATAGATTTATGCTGTTCTTTAAGCTGCTGTACCTGATTCTCCTTATTCCAATTCGATTGCGAAGAGTTTAATGATTCCTTTCTTAGGTGGTCCAGGTTTTTTCTAAACTCATCGGTCTGTTCCATTAACGATTTTAGATCCTCCCGTGCTTGTTTTTGATCTTCAGATCGCTCTTCGTGAAGCTCCTCTAGCGTTGGTAGCTCATAAACAAAGACACGACTCTTGGTTGTCTTTCCTCCATTAACCCCGTCATTATCCGTGACAACGAAATAATACTCGATCTTGTCCTTTAACTTGACCTCTTCTCGTCTGAAGTCTACAGCGAAGTTGAATGGGGATTGCGTTCCTACAACATTTGATACGCGAAGTTTTTCGGATTTTTTCGCTCCTGAATCTCTATTAATGGTATAATGAAACATCACCGAAGATATGCCATGATCGTCGCCAACCATTCCTGAAAAATATCGAATGCCGTCCTTTATAGTATCCTTTACTTCCTCAACCTCAATCGACGGATATTCATCTTTGATGACATCTACACCAAAATTTGTTGTGTCTTTACGCTTATTGAACTTATTTTCAATGACCACCTTTCCGACTGCATCATTTAAAAATCGCTGTTTGTGCCTAAAACTCTCACCGGTATATGTGGACTTTTTATCGTTAACAAACCAATCTATTTTACTCGTGTTTTTTGTAAGCACACTCCATTCAACAAGCGTTCCTTCAGGTACCGTTAGGTCGGATGCGTTCGTTATTGTCTCATCATCTTTACCCAGGTATTTCGGAAACTTAAGTGTTGCACTCATTTTTCCAATTGCCGCTTTTGCGTCAACCGTGATTTGAAACACTTTGCTTTCAAATAAATCTCCAAGATACGGAGCCTTGAATCGCATGGTCATATTGTCGCTCAGTTGTGGAATGGTGTGGACAAAAGTGTTCTTCGCTTTTCTACCCATTAAAAAGGTGCCCTGTGATGTCGTAACATATACCTTTTCAGGCAACGCTTCTCCATCAAGCACGAGCTCTACAAACAAGTCCTCTCCTTCCTCCAGCCCATCAGTGCTGGATATTAATTGAAACTCAAAGGGAGCAACAGGAATGAATTCCTCGGTAAAGTTTACCACTCGTTCTGTTCCCTGCTGATAAAATGAGGGTATAAAAATACCTATCATAAACATGGCAAGTAGTAGGGGAGAGACCCACCATATGTAGCGCTTGTTTTCTGAAATGTCTATGGCATCCGCAAACGGAACCCTACTCATCGACTCGCTTCGCTGAAGAACACTTGCGCTTATTAATTCATAATCTGCGGCATTCTTGTCAATGCGGTCATTTAATTGAAGTGTGTTTAGTAGTCTGTCCGAGATATTCGGAAAAAACTTTCCAATAATCGTGGAAGCCTGATATCTGTCTATTCGTTTCCCGAAAGACCGAAGCCTCAAGAGCGGTCCAAGAATATATTTTCCAAAAACATAGCCGTTTACTGCGATGAATGAGAAGAATAAGCTTGCTCGCACCCAGCTGTTAAATCGCCCGAAATATTCCAGTGTTATTACGGCTAAGTACGTCACAAGAAATATCCCTACGAATAGAAACAGACCTTTCACAATTTGGTTCTTATAGAACTTCCTTATAAAGGTGTCAATTTGCGATATTAAACGGTCAAATGCGCTCATTTCAAAAAAGAGTAATCTAAATTACAACATTATAACGTGTTTTACACCTAATTTCTGTTAATTGGCGGTACATTCCGACGTACTTACCGTTCATTTTAATAGTCTTTTTTTTGTTTATCCGTATCTTTGCGGGATAAAATTGATTAATCATGTCGAATAGACCCGTAAGAGTGCGCTTTGCTCCTTCTCCAACAGGACCCCTACATATTGGCGGGGTGCGAACTGCATTATACAATTACTTATTTGCTAAAAAGCATAACGGAACTTTTATTATTCGTATCGAAGATACGGACCAAACACGATTTGTTGAAGGCGCTCAGGATTATATCATGGATGCGCTCAACTGGTGCGGTATAATGCCAACTGAAGGTCCGGGTCTTGGTGGTGAGCATGGTCCTTATGTTCAATCTGAGCGACGGGAAATGTATCGGCCATATGCAGAGCAATTAGTCGCGGAAGACAAGGCTTACTATGCATTTGATTCTGCCGAGGAGCTTGATCAGATGAGATCTCAGGCGAAGCAAATGGGAATGCCTAACTGGCAATACAACAGTGTTACGAGAAGTTCGATGAAAAACTCATTGACATTACCCGCAGATGAAGTTCAAAAGAGAATTGATGCCGGAGATCCATATGTAATTAGAATCAAGATGCCACGTAATACTGATATTCGATTCGAAGATGAAATTCGTGGCTGGGTTGTGGTAAACACGAACAACCTGGACGACAAGGTGTTGTTTAAGTCTGATGGAATGCCAACGTATCATCTTGCCAATATTGTTGATGACCACTCTATGAATATTTCACATGTAATTAGAGGTGAAGAGTGGTTGCCTTCCGCTCCGCTACATATTATTCTTTATGATGCGTTTGGCTGGGAGCGTCCAAAATTTGCTCATTTACCCCTGCTATTAAAGCCGGACGGAAATGGTAAACTGTCTAAGCGCGACGGTGATCGATTAGGGTTTCCTGTTTTTCCAACAAACTGGACAACGGCTGAGGGCGAGCTCTACACCGGTTATCGCGAACAGGGTTATTTTCCGGATGCTTTTATAAACATGTTGGCTTTTCTAGGCTGGAACCCCGGGACTCCACAGGAAATATTCTCTCTCGAAGAGCTATGTGAAGCTTTCACATTAGACAGGGTTTCTAAGGCGGGGGCGAAATTTGATCCGGATAAAACGCGCTGGTTTCAGCAACAATATTTACGTGTTAAGTCAGATTCAGAACTTGCTGAGTTGCTCACAAAAGAGCTGGACGGAGAATACAGTGTTGAACGATTAACACCGGTTTGTCGTTTAATGAAAGAACGCGCAACATTCGTAAAAGACATTTTTACAGACGGTTCATATTTATTAGAAAAGCCAACTGAATACGACGAGCAAACCATTCGCAAAAAGTGGAAAGAGAATGCAGAAGACTTAATGCGAGAATGGAAAATCACGCTTTCCACTGTTACTCCTTTTAATGCGGAAAACGTTGAGACTACATTTAAAGATTTTTTAGAAAAAAGGGAGCTGGGAATCGGAGCAGTGCTTCCATTGTTTCGACTACTTCTAACGGGAAAAGGAATGGGGCCAAGCATGTTTGAGATAGCAGAACTTCTAGGTAAGGAAGAGTGTGTTGCCCGAATCGAAGAAGGGATTGATGCAGTAAGTAAAGTAGGTGCCTAATGGGACATAAAATCCTTGTATCAGGAATCAAGCTTTATGCTTATCACGGTTGTCTTCCGCAAGAAGCGGAGATCGGAGGCAACTATATTGTTGATGTGGGGTTGGACACTGATTTTTCCAAGGCCTCTTTATCGGATAAATTGGAAGACACCGTCGACTATGTTCTTATAAATAAAATCGTGAAGGAAGAAATGGCCATTCGGGCAAAACTAATTGAAGTTGTTGGACAACGGATAATTAGCCGAATAAAAAAAGAGGCGCCGTTGGTTCGTTCTGCCTGGGTGAAGGTCACTAAGCTTTCTCCTCCCATTAATGGCGATGTAGACAGCGTTTCAATTATTATTGAAGAGTAGCTGTTCTTTTAATTTTTTCTTATTTTTGGCATCCCTTAACGGTCTCGTGGCCGAGTGGCTTAGGCAACGGTCTGCAAAACCGTGTACAGCGGTTCGAATCCGCTCGAGACCTCAAGTAAAAACCCTGTTCTCATTTGATTGAGCAGGGTTTTTTAATTACCCCCTTCTTTTTTAATTAACTTTAATGCTATTCCTTTAGGGTGGTAAAAAACAAAACAATGGTTCGATATTCATTTTTAATTATGGCGGTAATTCTTCTTTCCTGTAAAGAAGAGGCGCCAAAAACAGCTTGTGATTGTGTGTCTGAAGTAGTCGATTTTATGATTAAAGATCGTGAGTCGGGGTATCAATTGAAAGAGGATGAGTACGATTGGAGTGACTACTGTGAAAACTATACGGACTCCATGAACAAGCTCAATAAGGACGATCAAAAATTAGCGCTAGAGGAATGGAAAACATGTCCGGACTATGAGGCTTATGATCACGAATTCGAACTTTTAATAGAGCATCTGAAAAAGGAACTTGAGAGTGATCTGGGGCCGATGGACGAGTTTGAACAGGATTTAGAAGATCTAATGAAAGAGGAATAGTCCCTGGGTTTTTTTCGCAAAATTAAATTTAATAACACTATATAGGAAGCAGTAAATGGACTTTTCATGGAATGAATCCGATACAGTTATCAGCGCTCCGATTATCATTACATTGCTGGCTTTTTGCTTGTATTGGTTTACAGCTAAATCAAAAAGGATAGCGTCTTTGTTTTATAAAAACAAGCCCTTTGATCAGGCGTCTTCGAATCATGTTTTCTTTACAAAGTACTTTGGGTTTTTATCGATGGGGGCGCTCCCTTTTATTGCGTGTTTGATTTTCTTACCTCAATATTCCCTTGCTGATTTTGGAGTAAGTTTTAATTCGGAAACCACAGGAGAATCCTTGTTCTGGATCTTAGTCTTATCGGTCGTGTTAATTCCTACAAGCTTTATAAGCGCAAGACAAAGTAAAAGACACATAAACTACCCTCAGGTAAGAGCAAAAATATGGTCCAGAGGAATTCTGTTTAAGAGTTTACTTGGTTGGTTCCTTTACCTATTTGGTTACGAGTTTTTGTTTCGCGGTGTGCTTTTAATTCCCCTTGTAGACAGTATCGGTTTGTGGCCGGCAATCGCAATTAACATCGCGCTCTACTCCGGAACACACATACCAAAAGGACTTGGCGAAACAATGGGCGCAATACCATTTGGGCTTGTTCTTTCATTAATTACTATTTCTACAGGAACCATTTGGGTAGCGTTTTTCGCACATCTGATTATCGCTTGGACCAATAACCTGGTTGCGTTAAAATATAATCCCGAAACAAATTTGATTAAGTAGGTGGCCGTCTAGCGCTGAATGTAAAGTTGACTCGATCCGTTAACAGGAATCTTGTCTTTAGTTGTCGCTGTCAGGTAAATTATATATGTTCCCTCTGGAAGCGGAGAACCATTCATGGCTGTTCCATCCCACTTAAGGTATGGGTCAGAAGATCTAAACACCACTTTACTATAAGAGTCAAGCACTACAACCTGAAGGTCTTCCAGTTCATCAAGCGAAACTTCATTTTCGATATTCGCACCATCAAGTGTTAAATAAGGGTTGAAGCTTCCTCCTGGATTAAAAATATTAGGCAGCTTGAAGGTAATTACAGTTCTGGTTTCCTGCTCTTCTTCCCGGTCTTCTTGGTTTGATTCTTCTTTGTGGCTATTTGTCTCTTCCGCCTTTCCAGTCTCTTCGCTATTGGCAGACTCTTCACTAGATGAAGCTTCACTATCAACCTCCTCGCCGGATTGATTATTCATAGGTGTATCCGGCAACAGGCTATCATCAAAATCAACCTCGTTCAGCGGGTCATCGTCAGAAGCCAAGTGCTCGGTATATATGTCGAGTGGGAACTCAATAGTCTCGGTGTCTGTTCCTTTTTGTTCTTCAGCAGTATAATTATCTGTGAAGGCAACATCCTGTGTGTTTTCCTTTTTGATTCCCTGTGTAGGCTCATCTTGATTATCCACAGCAGCTTGATGTTCTATAACCACAGGTTTAGTGTCTTCTTCGCCGGGAGTCATTACGTAAACAGTTGTTAAAACAGCTCCACCTATAATAGCGGCGCCTATTATAGTTTTAGTTAATATAGACAGGCCTGTGCCGCCGGCAGCAGCACTTGCAGGCGCACCAATTTGAGAACTAATATTCGCCCACAATTGTGGGTCTACTTTAGCCTCATAGTTTCTCAATTTTTCTGAGAACAAGTCTTTTATGTTATCCTTCTCGTTCAATTCCTAGTTCTTCTAGTTTTGCTTTTAAGTATGCTCTCGCTCGTGAGTATTGCGATTTTGAAGTGTTTTCTGACACACCTAGCTCTTCTGCTATTTCTTTGTGTGAATACCCTTCTATCGCAAACATGTTAAATACGACTTTATATCCCGGCGGCATCGCGTTAATTAGTTTTAACAAATCCTCTTCAAACAACTGATCACTATTAAAGGTGTTCTGCTCCAATTTGAATCCAACATCTTCAACAGATCTGTCTCCCTGAAACTTTACATTCTTACGAATATGATCTAACGATGTGTTAACCATTATTCGACGAATCCACCCTTCTAGTGACCCCTTGCTTTGATAATGCTCAAGTTTGGTATAAACCTTTATAAAACCTTCCTGCAACACATCCTCCGCCTGCTCTTTGTTCTTTGCATAACGCAAACAAACACCGAGCATTTTGGGTGCATACTTTTCAAACAACTCGCGCTGTGCACGTTGATCCCCTGCTCTGCATTTTTCTATAAGAGATGAGTCGTCCATGCGGCGCTTAATTAATGAGACATAAAATTGATAAAAAAGGTTGCATTATCATTGTTTTAACTCTAAAACATTATTTTCGTTCTACCAAAAAACAAGAATGAAAGCACTGGTAGCGCTATTATTTTGTCTTCTTACTATTGCGTCTTTTTCTCAAAAAAACGAACGGTGCTTAAAAATTAAACCTGGCGAGTGGCGAGCGGTTTTACAATTAGACGATCAAAATCAACTTCCGTTTGGTATTCGGGTGTCCAAGGAAAAAAAACAGTTTGCATTTACTATTATCAACGGAGAAGAACAAATTAGATTGTCAGACCCTGTTTATCAGGGAGACTCACTTATTCTTGCTTTTCCATTGTTTAATTCAGAAATCATTATTCACAACATTAGTAAAAAACATCTAACCGGTAATTGGTACAATCACAATAAACGCGGCAATTATCATATCCCCTTTGAAGCTAAATACGGCGCCGATGATCGGTTTCCTATAGTAAGTAAGGACAATTTTCCTGAGGTTTCTGGTCGATGGGAGGTAGAGTTTGAACCAGGCACTGAGGGCAGCTACCCCGCTGTTGGTGTGTTCAGTCAAGCGACCAATGAAGTCTTTGGGACTTTTATGACGGAAACGGGGGATTACCGTTTTTTAGCAGGTACAGCTGTTGGGGATAGTGTCTATTTGTCTTGTTTTGATGGTTCTCACGCATTTTTATTTAAGTCAAGGGTTGTGGGTGATTCTATTTACGGAGAGTTTTTTAGTGGAAAACACTGGAGTTCTAAATGGCAAGGACGACGCAATGAATCTTTTAAGCTCACGGATCCAGATGAGCTCACTTATATCGATGAGCTTAGCGAGTTTGGCTTCTCATTAAAACAGCTGGATGGAGAGGCGTTTTCTTTTCCTAATCATGATTATGAGGGAAAAGTTACCATTATACAAATCATGGGAACCTGGTGTCCGAATTGCCTGGATGAAACGATCTACTTTAAGGAGCTGTATAATAAATATGGTCATGAGGGCTTAGAAATAATCGCGATCGGTTATGAGGTGGGAAACTCGTTTGATGAACAATCCGCGAGCATTATCCGCTTAAAAGAAAAGCTTGATATTAAATACACTATGTTGGTTGGTGGTGTCGCCAGTAAAAAACTGGCCTCAGATCACTTCTCAATGCTTAACGAAGTAATATCGTTTCCTACGAGCATTTTCATAGGAAAAGATGGTACGGTAAGAAGAGTTCACACTGGATTTAATGGTCCGGGTACTGGAGAGTATTACACGGAATATGTAAAGTCAACAGACTCATTGGTTAAATCATTACTAGAAGAATAACCTCCTAAGAGCAGGCAATTTTATTAACACGCCGCTCATGTCTTCCCCCTTCAAAAGGAGTATTAATAAAAACATCAACCATTGCTATAGCTTCTTCTTTTGTGACGAATCGTGCGGGTAGCGCAATAATGTTTGCATTGTTGTGCTCTCTAGCTAATTCCGCGATTTCTGTTGTCCAGCAAAGTGCACTTCGGATGCCTTGGTGTTTGTTGGCCGTCATGTTAATGCCATTTCCCGACCCGCAAATCAATACGCCCAACATTCCTTCATTCGATTCCACCTCATCTGCAACGGGGTGCCCAAAATCCGGATAATCGATGCTTTCATTTGAATAACAACCATGATCGTGCACCTCATGTCCTAATTCCTTAAGGTGACTGATGATTTGTTCTTTCAATTCGAATCCGGCGTGATCTGCTCCAATGGGTATAATCATGGTTTTTTGTTTGTTTATTCAAATCTAAATTTAATTAACAATAGCTACAACTTTCAAACAATTAAGAAATTCACAAATTATTAATCCCTTGATTTTCAGCTGTAGTTATGTTTGAGTTATTAACGCAATAATTTGTTTTTATGTTAATAGGTAAGAATAACTATTCAAAGTTAAATCTAGGATATTAAGAAAACTTGTATACCCAACAAAATAATTGATAATAACAACGATCAAACAAGCTTATTTTTTACAACTTATGCCCTCGTTACAAACAGCAGAATTATAATTAACATTGTCTTTTTTTAAACATTTATACTTTTCGTGCTTTTGTTTAAAAGGTCCTTGATCTTTCGTTTTACAAAGGATTGTTTCGTTAATAAGTTGTTGATATATCCCCCTAAATATTTAATAATAGATATATCACTATAACAAAGTATTATCTTTTCAACTAATCAACAGCCCTAATAAAAAGAATAAATTATTTAGATAAAAAGATTTTATTTAATTATTTAGCTTGCACATAGTATGAGGCTTTCTTTGTTATCAAATATATTTCCAAATCAAAATGATCAGGTCGAAAGATTTGAAGGCGAAGATGGGTTTAATCGCATAAGTTTTTTTAACGGTATCGGTGCGATTTTAATAGCACCAAGCTTAGCATATATACTCTACTTTTTTAACGCGCCTAAAACATTTGTTTATTTAGCACTTTCGTATACAGGCGGTTTTGTTGTGTATTATCTGATATGCAGATTTACACCCTTTTTTAAACAGAGTCTTCTATATATGCTGTTCTTTCACTTGAACGTGATAACTATTATCGCATTCCAGGAGATGTATTTAGCGTATTTCACCTATAAGTATCTTTTTCTTTTTCTGATCTATTATCTAGCATCAGTCATTATCATTCAAAGGCTCTATCCAGCCATTTTATATCATGTATTAGTTACTTTATTATTTGTTGATGCCGGTTTCAAAATGAAAGAACCGGTCATTGATGTTAATTTTCTTTTAGCCTTATTTATTTTATTTGGTCTGAGTAACATATTAATGCTGTATGCACGAAATAATGTATTAAGGAAAATTAATGATTACTCCCAGTACCTGAAAAAGATTATGAATAATCCTGGATCGGGATACATTCTTTTCACGATGACCGGTAATCGGAAAATAATCGATTATAACAATGAAGCATTTAGGTATTTTACTCAAAACGATGAAGAAGAAAGTGATTTAAACAAGGACTTTTTTGATCTCTTTTCTAACTCCGAGATCAAAACAATCAAAGAGCTAAAAAGAGGGATGCGATTCACAAAGGTAATTACCTTTAATCAGTATAATAGACGGTATGATATTGAGTTTAACATCAGTAGAATAACACTTAAAAATGGAGTCCTATGGTTAGCTAACCTGAATGATGTTACACAGCAAAGCGTGAAGCGAGAAGAGCTTGAAATCAGTGAGCGTAAATACAGAAACCTCTATCATAAAAATAGAGCAGGGGTCTTCACAATTGATCACAGGTCAGTTATAATTGATGGGAATGAGGTTTTCTTTAAGATGCTTGATAACACACTTCAAATAGGTGATCCGCTATTTACAACTGAGTATGATGATGATTGGGAATTAATACTCGACACACTAAATCAAACGGAAAACATTCAAAATTACCAGACGCAGTTCTACCTGAATAATGGAGAAATGAAGACCTTTATTTTTAGTTGGTACCTTGATAAACTTACGGGTAGTATCGAGGGATCAGTTATTGATCTTACTTCAAGTCAGAAAACAGCGCAAGCCTTAAAACAAAGCGAACAGAAATACAAAATGATCTTCGAAGAATCTAATGATGCGATTCTTTTATTAAGCGGAGATAGAATTATTGATGCAAACAGACGCGCTCTCGAATTGTTTGTTGAAGAAAGCAAGAACTTACGAAAACTAGAACTGTTTGATTTGAGTTGGGACAAGTCCAGCGAGAATAAGAAAGAATACCTTGACCTGAAATCATCACTTAGTTATAAAAAATCAATTAAATTCAATTGGCTCTTAAAAGCAAAAGAAGAACGAATTGAAGCTGAAATTGTGTTGATTGAAATCATGCTGGAAAACAAGTTGTACTATCAATGTGTAATTCATGATTTAACAGAACAAAACAAGCTTGCCGAAGAAAAAATGAGAGCGGAGTTTGCTGAAGAAACAAATATCCGCCTTGAAGCCGAGATAAAAGAGCGTATAAAAGCTGAAAAACAACTACAGGAACAATTTTTAAGAACCAAGGCAATTCTAGACAGTTCGTCTAACACCTTTCTTTTAACACTCACAGTGGACAAGAAAATTTCTTCTTATAATCTCCATAGTGAGCAGTATTTCAGCCAGCTATTTAAAACCCAGTTAAAGAAGGGAGACAACTTTGCGGTAAAACTAAAAAAACACCTGTCACCGAAATTCTTAAGACTTTTTAACCTAATGTTTATAAGGGTTTTAAACGGGAAATCCAGACAATTTGAAGTGCTCATTACATCAGTAGAAGGAAACGAGTTTTGGATGGAGGTCTACATGAGTGCAATTTACGATACGGAAGGAAATGTAGGAGAAGTTTCACTTGTTGCGCATGATATTACAGAGAAGAAAAAGTCGACCATTGAGATAGAAGAGTCGTTAAAGGAAAAAGAAGTCCTGTTGAAAGAGATTCATCATCGGGTTAAGAACAACCTTCAGGTAATTTCCAGCATACTCAATTTGCAGTCATCTTTCGCTCAGGATGAAAAGACATTGGAAATACTCCAGGAAAGCAGAAACAGGGTAAGATCGATGGCTATTATCCATGAAAACCTTTATAAAACAGAGGACTTTTCAAGTATTAAATTTGGGGACTATCTTTACAACCTAACAACAAACCTGATTGCTTCCTATCGGATTTCAGGCGATGTTAAATTAATTGCAGATATAAATGACGTAGACCTGGAATTAGATCAAGCAATCCCTTGTGGACTATTTGTAAACGAAGTAATCACCAACGCACTAAAATATGCATGGATAGAACCGGCGGGAAGAGAAATCAGCATTAAACTTAAACAACAGAAAAGCCGGGTTGTTTTGGAGATTAGCGATAATGGAGTCGGATTACCAAAACCATTTGAAGAAATGAACTCAGACACATTGGGATTACAACTAATAATTACCCTGGCCGAACAGCTGGATGGCGATCTCAAGGTAGACCGTAAAAAGGGTACAAAATATTTACTTAAATTTGATAATATCAAACCGAACCACAATGTCAAAAATTAACGTACTCGTAGTAGAAGACGAATCCATCGTTTCAAAAGACATTCAGCACAGCTTGAAGAAGCTGGGGTATAATGTAGTAGGGGCATCATCTACAGGTGAGAAGGCTATTGAGTTAGCAGGAGCGGAAACGCCGGATGTTGTTCTTATGGACATCATGTTGAAGGGAGACATGAATGGAATAGAAGCAGCACAACAAATTAAAGAGCGCTATTCAATACCGGTTATTTTTCTAACAGCATACGCAGACGAAGCAACGTTATCTAAAGCAAAAATAACCGAGCCGTATGGATATGTGCTTAAGCCATTCAAAGAAATTGACCTTCACACGACAATTGAAATGGCGATCTATAAGCATAGCAAAGAACAAGAGGTGATGAAAGAACGCGATCTTCTATTTTCATTAGTTGAGAATAAAGAAGGAAACGACTTCATATTCGTTAAATCTAACAGCAAGCTCGTTAAATTAAAAACGAACGAGATTTTCTACATCGAAGCACTAAAGGATTATGTTGTTATTCACATGGAAGATGCGAGATACACAATTCACTCTACCATGAAGGATATAGAAGCCAAAATGGGACAAGATGATTTTATTAGAGTTCACAGGTCTTACATTGTCCGGGTAGATAAGATTGCTACGATTGAATATCCAAACCTTACATTAGAAAAGATAGAGAAGGTCATTCCGATAGGAGGATCTTATCGCGACGATCTTAATCAGAAAATAAAGACGGTTTAATCTTCCAGGATCTCCAGGTCTATTTGTCGCTTACGTGTTGAAACTTCGTAAATTCTGACCCTTACCTGATCACCGATATTGTATTCTTTTTTTGTTTTACTTCCAATTACGGCAAACTTATCGGCGTCAAAATAAAAGCGATCACCCGGAATTTGATTCAGCGGTATCATTCCCTCACATTGATTTTCTTGCATTTTCACAAAGATTCCGAACTCAGCAATCCCCGAAACAAACCCTCCGAACTCGTGTCCGATTTGGTCTATAACAAATAAGGCCTGAAAGTATTTAGTGCTTTCCCGCTCAGCCTCAATAGCTTTGCGCTCCATACGAGATATTTTCTTACAGATATCAGATAAACCATCTTTATACAGCCTTTTATCAGACTGATTTAATTCATTAAATAAGATTCGATGAACCAATAAGTCGGCGTATCGACGAATAGGGGAGGTGAAGTGTGTGTAATTATCAAAAGACAAACCATAATGGCCAATGTTGTCCGTTTCATAAGATGCCTTAGACATCGATCGGATAGCCATGTTTTGAATAATCGAATACTCCGCCGACCCTTTAATTTCACCCAACAAACGATTGATGTTCTTCGAAACATTTTTTGGATCAGTAACATCAACACTATATCCGAACTTGTTTATAAAGAGGTTGAACATTCCCAATTTTTCAGGATCAGGATCATCGTGACAACGATAGACAAAGGGAATATTGTTTTGTTTCGAACTGCGACGAGTGATATAACCAGCAACTTCGCGATTTGCTAACAACATAAACTCCTCGATGAGCTTATGCGCATCTTTTGATCGTTTGATCATCAACTCTGAGGGGTGTCCGGTTTCATCAAAACGGAATCGAACTTCTTCAGACTCTATATTCATTGCGCCCTTTTCAAGACGATTTTTTCGCAAAATTTTAGCGATTTTATCGAGCACAAGAATTTCAGCCTTGTAATCACCATCCTTTCCTTCGATGATTTCTTGTGCATCTTCATAGGTAAACCTTCGATCCGAATGGATAACTGTTTTTCCAAACCATCTATTACTAACTTTTCCATTTTCATCCATATCGAACATAGCCGAAAAAGTGTATTTATCTTCATTCGGTCGCAGTGAGCAAGCAATGTTTGATAATTGTTCCGGCAACATCGGTACGACCCGGTCAGCCAGGTATACAGAATTCGAACGCTTCAACGCTTCTTTGTCCATCGCGGACCCCATTGTTACATAATGACTAACATCTGCAATGTGGACGCCGATTCTTATTTTATTGTCGTCAATGCGTTCAAAAGACAGGGCATCATCAAAGTCTTTAGCGTCTTCCGGATCAATTGTAAAGGTGGTGATAGAACGCAGGTCTTTTCGCTTTTTTATTTCCGATTGGTCAAGCACGTTTTCAACTTGTTCCGCCTCCGACATTACCTCTTCAGGGAAGGTATAAACGATGCCCTGATTAACCAGAATACTGATCATTTCGATATCGTTAGTACTGGTAGAACCCAAAACCTCCAAAACTTCACCATATGGGCTTTCTGCAGACTTTGGCCAACTCGTGATTTGCACCAAAACCTTATCCTTATTTTTTGCGCCTTTTAATTTCTCTTTTGGAATAAAAACATCCGTTCCTACACGTGAATTGTCAGGAATTAAAAAAGCATACTTTTCATGTACTTCTATAACCCCTACAAACTGACTTCGTTCTCTATCGATTACTTCGACAATCTCACCCTCATTACGGTTTTTCCCTTTTTTAGTGATTTGCACACGCACCCGGTCTCCGTCTAAAGATTGGTGAATAGCATGTGGAGGAATAAAAATGTCTTTTTGATCTTCATTATCCGGAATCACAAAACCAGAACCCCTCGTCGTGAGCTGTAAAAACCCCTCAATAAAAGCAGAGGAAGCGTTTAACTGATAAACCCCATGACCCCGGGATACGAGAAAGTTAGACCGAACTAAATCTTCAAGAACGGTGAATGTGAGTTTTCGATGACCCTTCTCTTTAATATCTAAAAGAGTACATACCTGCTTGTGTGTGAAAGATGATTCAGGGTGTTCAGAAAAGACTTTTCTAAGAATATGGGCGAGACTTTTTTTCAGCTTCTTTCCCTGTTTCTTTTTCTTTGCCATATATACGAAAGTACACTTAATTTATCAGATGAAAGTAACAAAAGAATTAAATGATAACTTTGTAGAAACAGTAATCATTATGATGAATAAAAAGGTTGAAAAAGCATTGAATTTGCAGATAGAAAAAGAAGCGACTTCTTCACAGTTTTATCTGGCAATGGCGTCGTGGGCAGAAACTCAGGGCTTAAATGGAACAGCGCAATTCATGTACAAACATTCTGATGAGGAACGCTTTCACATGTTAAAACTTGTAAAGTTTATCAACGAGCGAGGCGGCAAAGCAATAATTCCCGGCCTGAAAAAGCCACAAACAGAGTTTAAATCGATTACCAGTGTTTTTGAATCGTTATTAGCACACGAGCTGGATGTTACAAACAGTATTAACGAGGTTGTTCACATTTGTTTACAACAAAAAGACTATACGACACACAATTTTATGCAATGGTATGTGTCTGAGCAGCTTGAAGAAGAAGCGCTGGCACGAACCATTTTGGACAAACTAAAACTGATCGGCGGAGACAAAGGAAGTTTATACCTTTTCGACAGAGATCTGGAAAACTCTCTTATTCAACCAGATCCCGCGAATACCGCTCAACCATAGTCCAGACATAATTTCTTGGTCTTTAATTAGTATATTCATGAAATGATCCGATTCCTGATCTATATTTGCTTTGTCGGGCTGGCGATTTACGCCTCAGGACAATCAGATTACAGATTCAGGAACTATACAATCAGTGACGGGCTGTCTCAAAGCTCTGTTACCTGTATTTTGCAGGACGAACTGAACGCGATTTGGATCGGCACCCAAGACGGCTTAAACAGATATGACGGCAGGTCCTTTGAGGTGTTTCTTGCCGAAGAAACAGAGGGCCTTAATAATACCTATATCAAATGCGGACAAATTGATGGCAACGGAAACCTGTGGTTTGGAACCAACAACGGCCTTACCAAGTACGACATCAGGACGGAGAATTTTGAAACTTACAACCTGAAAGCTGGCGTGGCTCTTCAGGTAGAAGACCTGTCAATAAACTCAAAAGGGGAAATTGCTGTCGCCAGCACTGAATCAGGGTTGTTCATATTCGACACGAAAAAAGAAAAATTCAAAAGCCTATCTGGTGTATTTTCTTCGAAAAAAACAACCAACGTTCTTTATGTGGACGACCAAACCATTTTGGTGTCAACAGATAATAAGGGTGTTTTTACAATAAAAGGAACCAATGTTGACGAGGTAAAATCGCCCTATTCCCGATTAAGAGTTAACGAAATAAGGAAAAGCACGGATGGAGACATCTTTGTTTCAACAACTCTGGGCGCCTTTAGGTTTAATCCAAAAACAAAAGAGCTCGCGGAAGCATTTAAAAATCTGAGGGATGAATACGGACAGCAGAATATAAGTGATGTATATCGGTATGAAGGCCTTGGCTGGTTTGTTGCTACAAACGGAAATGGGTTATTCACCATATACAACAACGGCTCAATACAGCACAATACGGAGGATATTTTTCAAAAAAACGCACTGCTATTTAATGAGTTAAGTAAAATATATAAAGACCAGTCAGGAACGATATGGCTTGGATCACAACGAGGAATTTCAAGCTTTAACCCTTTAAACAAAGGATTCTTGGGTGTTGGGCCTAGTGGGAACTCAGAGAAAGGAATTCCTTCTGCGAGTGTTTGGAGCTTCGCCGAGAGCAAGTCTGGTGAATACATGTATATAGGAACAGACAATGCTGTTTCAAGGCTCAATAAAAGGACAGGAATTTTCGAACAATATTATCGAGGACAGAAAGTTGAAAGCAGTAAAGGGGAGACAGCCCTGCTGAGTATTTATCTTATCAACGATGATCACGCATTGGTGGGTTGTGCGGACGGACTTTATGAGCTTAAAATCAGAGACGATTCGTATTCTTTTAATAAGGTAGCCTTTAATTCTCAATGGGGAACCTTGGCACACAACAGGGTTTACTCTATTGTTCATTGGAAGGGTACGAAGTGTTTTCTCGCCACGAAAGATGGAGCGGTTTTATATGATTATGTTTCACATCAGGCTACAGCTTTTGAACATGATCCCGACCAGATTAGCACAACGATTAGCAAAGGGATTTGTAGGCTGGTGTTTAAAGATAATAACGGCCGAATCTGGTTCACAACCAGTACGGGAGGCTTGAACCTGCTGGCTGTCCGAGGCGGCAAACCCGAGATCAGACCCTATGAGTATAACTACAAGATTAAAAACGCAAGCTCTGATTATATCACATCCATATTTCATGATGAAGACGGCTCCTATTGGCTAGGCACCTTTGGGTCTGGACTGATAAAGTGGAATGAGAAATTAAAACAAGCAAAAACCTATAACCGATCCAACGGCCTTCCGAACGACGTAATTTATGGCGTGCTATCAGATAATGATCACAATTTATGGCTGAGCACGAACAAAGGGCTTTCCTTTTTTAACCCCAACAACGAGTCCTATAAAAACTATACGGAAGTTGACGGGTTAATGAGCAATGAATTCAATATAGGCGCGTATTATAAAGCCCTGGACGGTAAACTTTATTTCGGTGGAATATATGGATATAACTATTTTAACCCGAAGCACCTTATCGAGCACGAAAGAAATATAAACGTGGTTTTTTCCGGTCTGAGGTTTGAGGGGGGGTGGCTTAAAGCAAACAAAGAAGGGTCCCCCCTTAAAAAGCCGATTTTCGAAACAAAAAAAATCAACTTATCCTATAAGCAAAGAAGTTTTACAATCCGGTTTCTTTCTTCTGACCTAAGTAATCCGGAGAGGATAAACTACAAATATCACTTGGAAGGGTCCGATGAAGGCGAAATTAATATAGGATCATTAAATGAAATTCACTTTAACTCACTTTCTCCCGGTAGTTATACATTGCTGGTTTATGCAAGAATTGGGGAGGGACGCTGGAGTCAAAACCCGGCAAGCTTAGAAATAAACATTGCACCTCCATTCTGGAGTTCATGGTGGTTTATATGTATAGTGATAGCAGTAGTAGCCCTGATTACGCGAAAAGTTATCAGACAGCGAATGGACGCGGCAAGAAGGGAGCAAATAAAACTTGAAATAAAGGTCCGTGATCGAACTAAAGAAATCCAAAAGCAAAACGAAAAGATCGAGGCACAAAAACAGAAGATCGAAGAAGAGAAAAACAAAGTGATCGAACAACAAAGGCTTTTAGAAATTGAGAAAGACAAAACTGAAAAACTACTAAAAAACGTAATTCCTGAATCAACAGCTGAAGAGCTTAAAAAGAGCGGTAGAGCAAGGGCAAGGGCATACCGAACTGTGTCCGTTCTTTTTACAGACTTTGTTGGTTTTACGAAGATATCGGAGCGAATGAATCCGACCGAGTTAGTAAAACGATTAGACGTTTACTTCACCAAGTTTGATGAAATAATCGTGAAAAACAACCTCGAAAAAATTAAAACTATTGGTGATGCTTACATGTGTGCCGGCGGAGTTCCCGTTCGAAATAAGACAAATCCGATTGACACTTGTCTTGCTGCATTACAGATTCAGGACTACATGGAAAAGCGTAAGACGGACGCAATAGCCAATGATCAGGAATATTGGGAACTAAGACTTGGAATTAATACAGGAGAGGTAACTGCCGGGGTAATAGGCAGTGAGCGTTTGGCTTATGACATTTGGGGGGCTACTGTTAATCAGGCGCAAAGAATGGAGATGCTGGGCGAACCGGGAAAAGTAACCATCACAGGGGCCACCCATCAATATATAGAACCATATTTTGATACGACATTTAAAGGAAAAGCACAAACGAAGAGTAGAGGACTAATTGACATGTACGTGGTTGAACGCGTAAAGCCCGAGCTCTCAAAAAGAGGGCAAGGTCTGGTGCCGAATCAACGTTTCCAGGAGATTGTCAATTTGCACCTTTATAGTTCGATTAATTACTATAAAGCCGAGCGACACATTATGCGAGTTCTGGAGGAACACCTTTCTGAAGACCTGCATTATCATAGTATTTCACATACAAAAGACGTTGTCAGCTCTGTGGAGCGAATAGCCCTGTTAGAAGGAGTAACCGACGAAGGGTTGTTTCTTTTAAAATCTGCGGCGACTTACCATGACGCAGGGTTCATTGAACAATACGATAATAACGAACCCATTGGGGCGAGATTGGCGGAAGAAATACTTCCGAAATATGGTTATACGGATGAGCACATTGATCGAATCAAAGAGCTGATCTGGGTGACAAAGATTCCACACACACCAAAAAACAAACTGGAGGAGATCATGTGTGATGCTGATCTGGATTATTTAGGAAGAGATGATTTTCACGAAATTGCGGACAAGCTTCGACTTGAATTAAAGGAGCACGGGAAGATTAAATCTGATAAGCAATGGGATGAAATACAAGTGTCTTTCCTATCGAGCCATAAGTATTTTACCAAAACAGCTATTCGAATGCGAGAGAAAAAGAAAGCAAAAAACCTGAAAGAGGTTAAGGATCGTTTAGCAAAGGGCCAATACGAGGATTAAAAAAGCCCACTCTGTCAAGCGGGCTTCGTTATAATTAGATTTCTCTTATCCGTTAAAATCGGCAGCAAAGGAAATTGAACCTTCGATCGGATTCATTATCAATGTTGGTATTTGCGCCTCATTAGTGATAATATATTCTTCGTGATTAGAAGCTAAAACACCAAATACGCTGTTTTTATTTAAGTTCATAATAGCAATCAGGTCTGCATCTACCTCAACAGCATGTTTGATTACTTCTTTATCAAACCCTCCATGAGGGGCCACCTTGGTGGTAACATCAATGTTTCTTTCATCAAAGTACTTCTTAGCAAAAACAATATTTGCCTTTACCTGGTGCTTCAGGAACTCATCCGTTTCTTCCGGTGTAATAACATGCACACGCGACTTAAAATACTTTGCAAGATTAGCGACAACCGCTAACTTCTGCTTTGTTTCTTTATTTAAATCAAGAGGAACAACGATATCATCATATCCGGTTTCATTAGGTGTTTTTTCCTGAACAATTATAAAAGGAACAGAAGAGTTTGTGATAACCTTTAACGCGTTCATTCCTGTAAGATGTTGCCAACCATGAGTACCGTGGGTTCCCATAAAAATAAGCTCCGCATGATGCTCGGCGGCGAAGTCTCCAATGTCTTCAAAAATGTTTCCGAGACGAACTGAAGGTGTTAGTTTCACGCCTTCCCCGTAGTTTTTAATCACTTCGTTTAGCTTTGCCTCTGCTTCATTAATGTCTTTGTCCTTTTGCACAACATGTAAAACAAATACTTCAGCGTCCAAGGGTTTAGCCGTGGCGATAGCGTGTTCCAGTGCAATATTTGCTACTTCAGTAAAATCGTGTGGAACTATAAAGTTTTTCTGGCTCATATATTTAATTGTTTCTGGTAATATAGTTTATATCCATTGCAAATGTAATAATAATCAAAAATTGGGACTTAAGAACACAGGAAATAAATAGGCGGGCGGAAGCGTTAAGAACGTCCACATTACTTTAGACGAAACCTACTATAAAGTTGTTTGAAGTACTTGGATTTAATAAAGCCATTCAATAGAACGACCAAAACAATTACAGTTGCGCCGATATAAAAGTCTGTGTTCAAGTGCTTGTGTTCCTTTAGAATTAAAGCAGCTAAGACGATGGTGTAGACAGGCTCAAGGTTGATGCTCAGAGACACAGAAAAAGCACCTAAGTGCTTTACCACCTCAATGGTAGCAAGAAAAGCAAAGGAGGTGCACAGCACCCCTAAAAACAGCAACCACAGAACATCTTCTGTGCTTAATGCAAAAAGCTCTACCCGGAAGCCTCCCTGTACGTTGAACGCCAATAGAATTGAGGTGAAGATAAATGCAGCGATCATTTCATAAAGCGTGATAACCGAAGGCTTGGTATGTGTTACAAACTTTGCGTTAAACACAGCAAATGATGCAGCGAAAAGAGCAGACGCTAAACCATAAAATAAGGCGATGCGCTCGTTATGGTCGAAATCCTGAGCGACGAAATAGATTCCCATTATTACGGTCAAACTAAATACCATTTCCAGCCACGAAAAAGGTCTTTTCATTATGATTGGTTCGAGCCAGGCAACATGAATAGTTGTTGTAGACAGGCATAAAATTCCCAAAGAAGCTGTTGATAAATGAATAGAGTGATAGAATGTCACCCAATGAAGACCTACCAACACACCTACCAGACAGAAATGAATGAGGTCCTTGGAACTATTTGTCTTAAAAGGGCGCTTTAAAACCCACATAAATACCATTAGTGCTACGGCAGCAATGAAGACGCGATACCAAACTAAAGGAACGGCTGTCAGCTCGATCACCTTCCCAAGAATACCTGTCATTCCCCACATAAGAATGATCAGGTGTAAAAGGAGGTTGTACTTAAATTTTTCCATTCATATAAAAAGCGGGTGTAATATAAGAATTACACCCGCCTATTGTTTTAGTATCTATGTTAGATTTTAATCAAGCTTCTTGATCTTCTTTAAGATCTTTTTTCTTTCCTCATCGAGCTTCTCTTGTTTTTCATCAAGTTTAGCGTGTTTTTCATCAAGCTTGATCTGATCTTCTTTCAACTTATCGAGCTTTTTACCCTTCTTCACTTTTTTGTCAAGGTCCTTTTGCTCCTTTTCAAGCTCTTTGCGCTCGTCATTTATTTTCTCCTGATCTTTATCTAGCTTGTCAAGCTTTTCCTGATACTTTGCCTCTTTATCAGCTAGTTTTTCAGCCTCTTCTTTTTCTTTCTCCGCTTCCTTTACTTCTTTCTCTGCTTCTTTAGCTTCCTTTTCGGCCTCTTTCGCCTCTTTCTCCGCTTCTTTCTGAGCCTTCTCTTCTTCCTTTTCTTTCTTCTCCTGTTCTTTAGCTCTTTCTTCAGCTTCTTTGCGCTCTTCTTCAGCTTGTTTCTCTTGATCTTTCAGCTGCTTCTCTTCTTCCTTCGCCTCTTTTTCGGCCTCCTTTATAGCCTTTTCCTGTTGTTTCTGTTCTTTTTCTGACTCTTTCTGAGCGCGCTTTTCAGCTTCCTTGTCTCTTTCCAGTTGGTTGTTTTCCGCAGCTTCCTCAAGGGCTTTTTGTCTTGCCTCAGCCTCTTCTTGTCTTTTTCTTGCAGCTTCCTCTCGAGCTTTAATATCTTCTTCTAACTGCTTTTGTTTTTCATTTGTTAAGCTGGAAGAGTTTTCTCTCATTTCTTCAGCTTCCTTACGTGCTTCTTCAGCCTGCTTTTTCGCGTCTTCAGACTCTTTTTTCGCTTCCTCAAGCGACTTGTCTATTTCTTCACGTTGCTTCTGAAGTTCTTCTTGTCTTTTGATAGACTCTTGCTCGCGCTTTAAGGCCTCTTCTTTTGAAAGCTCTTCCTCTTTAATCTCTTCGTTGATCTCTGTTTTTGTTTCTTCCTTTTCAGCCTCTATTTCATCCACAGTTGTTGATTTAGAAACCAGAGAAACAGGATAGCTTTTTCCATCCGCAAGCTTAATGTCACGTAGTTTATATGAACGATATAAAGAATGGTAAACCTCAATTGTTACCAACTGGTCGCCATATGATTTAAGGGTAATTGTAGCATTACCTGACGCGTCAGTTGTTCCAGCCCCAACTGTCATTCGGTCACTGACAACCTTAATCAGGGCGCCCTGTACCGCTTCCTGGCCAGATTTAACAGTAACCGTAATAGTTATGCCCTGCTTTATTTCAATTACATTTTCCGGCGGCTCAATATTCATCGAATTACCCGACATTGAAACTAATAGAGCAGATGCTAATATGTATATCTTCTTCATCTCTTTTGTTTTTAGTGCATTTAAAATAATACTATTCCACGAAATACAGGGCAATTCAATCAAAAATAATTCCATTTTTTGCTGTACTTTTAATCCGTGCAATTTAAAGACGTAATAGGCCAAAAGGAACTTAAGCATCATCTTATCCAGGAATTAACAAATGATAAGGTGGGTCATGCACAGCTGTTATTAGGCAAACCGGGATATGGTACCCTTCCGACGGCACTGGCCTTTGCACAATATTTGTTTTGTGAAAACAGAACGAATGAAGATAGTTGTGGAGAATGCCCGTCTTGTAAAAAAGTTAGCGCCCTTCAACATCCTGACCTTCACTTTTCTTTTCCAACAGTCGGAGCTTTGAGTAAAACAAGTGCGCCATTATTAGAACCCTGGAGAGAAATAATCAATGAAAAGCGATATTTTGATTTAAATGACTGGATCAGAAAAATGGACCCCTCCAGAGAGCGTAGACCGATCATAGCCACAGAAGAAGGAGACGACATTATTCGAAAGCTAAGTCTTAGGTCTTTTGAGGGAGGTCACAAGTTGATTATTATCTGGATGCCTGAAGAAATGAATCATTTTTGTGCAAATAAATTACTCAAAATCATTGAAGAGCCACCCGGAGACACCGTATTTCTGTTGGTAGCAGAAGATCAGGAAAGACTATTGCAAACAATCGTGTCCAGGACACAATTAATAAAAGTTCCTAGAGTGTCGATGGATGAGACTACTGGTTATCTTTTGACTAAAACGGAACTGGCTCGTGACGCTATAGAGAGCATTGCTTCTAGAGTAGATGGAGATTTGATCGCGGCATCGAGAATTTTAGAAAGCCATGAAAATGAAGACGAGAACCGTCAAATGTTTATTCAATTGATGCGCGTTTGTTATAAGAAAAGCGTTCTGGAAATGATGGATTGGTCAGCAGAAATTTCCAGCCTTAGCCGTGCCAGACAGAAAATTTTTCTTGAATACGCCCTTCACATGTTCAGGCAAAGCATGCTTCGGAATTACACCGGCGAACAACTTACGCGAACCTCCAATGAAGAGTCAAAGTTTCTGGAGAACTTTTCGCGCTTTATTAGTGGCAACAACGTTTTTGATTTCATGAAAACTTTTAACGATGCACATTACCACATTGATCGAAACGCCAATGGAAAGATCCTTTTCACAAACCTCTGTTTTCAGGTAATGCGATTTATTCACTTTGCATAGTGAAGGAATCTATATAAACATCGGCAACCCAACTAAAATTTATCAGTATTTTTACACCAAAGAAGTTAAATTATGGGTTGTGCCAGCTGTGGGAACGATGTGCCCGGTGGATGTAAAAACAATGGCGCCTGTGCTTCTGGAGGATGTAATAAATTGGAGGTCTTTGATTGGTTAGCGAATGTATCACTGCCATCAGGACAGGCCCAATATGATATAGTCGAAATTCGGTTTAAAAATAGCCGAAAGAGTTTTTACCGAAACAGCAGCCGTCTGAACTTACAAGTAGGAGACGCGGTTGTTGTAGACGGATCGCCCGGAAAAGATGTTGGGGTGGTTTCTGTCATAGGTGAATTAGCCAGAATACAGGTGCGTAAGAAAGCTCCAAACCTTAAGGTTGCGGAGATTGGAAAGATCCAGCGGATTGCCGAACAGGAAGATATAGATAATTGGATAAAGGCCAGATCGCTCGAGCGGGAAGTGATGTATAAATCACGAACGCTTGCAGTAAACCTTGGCCTGGAAATGAAAATCTCTGACGTTGAATATCAGGCCGATTTGACAAAAGCCACATTCTATTACACAGCTGAAGGACGAGTTGATTTCCGACAGCTAATCAAAGATATGGCGGATGAATTTAAAATCCGGATCGAAATGCGCCAGATTGGCGCGAGACAGGAAGCAGCCAGACTTGGAGGAGTTGGGTCATGTGGAAGAGAATTGTGTTGTTCTACCTGGTTGACCGACTTCAGATCTGTTTCAACTTCTGCGGCGAGATATCAGCAACTATCACTCAACCCACAAAAGCTTGCGGGCCAGTGTGGAAAGCTTAAATGCTGTCTTAATTACGAGCTTGACATGTACCTCGATGCCCTTAAAGCATTTCCAAAAGGGGATCTTCGATTGCGAACAGAGAAAGGAACCGCTGCGCATATCAAAACGGACGTATTCAAGCAGGAAATGTGGTATGCATATTCTTCAGATGATGGTATAGGTGGAGGGCTCGTTGCTCTTAAACCGGATCGGGTTCGAGAGATTATTCGAATGAACAAAGACGGTAAAAAGCCCGTTGACCTGAACGACTATGTTGAAACGGTACATGTAAGCGAACCGGATTATACCAATGTTGTAGGACAGGATAGTCTGAATCGTTTTGAACATACCTTTAAGAAGAAGAAAAAGAAGAAAAAAAGAGGAAGCCGTCAACAAGGGAATCAAAAAACCGGACCAAAAGCACAAAACGACAGCAACAAGAACAAAGGACAAAATCAAAAGAAAAGAAGGTCTAATAACCGTGGAAATAAGCAAAATGATAAAAAGTAAAGTACTTCTGGTAACGACGCTGATTATTATTCTGACAGGGTGCGGCGACTCTCCGGTTTTTGACGAGACACATTCCTTTACAAACAGGACCTGGAGTCAAGATGACAAACCCTCTTTTAAAGTCACAATTGACGATACAACCAAGATATACAATTTTACTCTCACACTGAGAACTACAACAGACTATAAATACCGTAACCTTTGGGTGTTTATGAAAACTCAAACACCCGCCGGAATTACTGCTCGGGAACCATTTCAGATTCCCATTACTGATGACAAGGGTAATTGGATAGGAAATAAGACAGGGAGCGTTGTAGAGTCTCCTCTACAGTTTCTAGGTAGAAAAATGCCTGAAAAGGGCACCTATATTTTCACTATAGAGCAAGGAATAACGTTGTCTGAAATAGATGAAGTATTGGATGTCGGCTTCCGTGTTACAGACGCTTCGGTGAGTGATAATTAGAATTCGTAAGAATAGCTAAGTGAAATAATGTGGCTTAAGTCCTCATCGTGCTGCCTTATTAGATAATCAAGGCGATAAAGTAAGGTGATGCTGTGCGGATTATTGGTGTCTACAGAGAAGCCCCCTGCATATCGAATCTTTGAAAACTGCCGTCCATCTGGTCCATAGGTAGGATTATAGAAAAACTCCGCCGATAACTCAGGGGTGAGCTTGAAATCATTAATATCATACTCAATTTTTGGCTTTAAACGAATTGCCTGATCAAAGTCCGGATCGTACGCATTAGTTGTTACATTCAATTGAGGCACAAACTGGTAGCGCAAACGTGCGGTTAGTTTTAGTCTTTTATCAAACGACTTATCGAACAAGCCGTTAATATTGATACGAGAGCTTGATTTAAAGTTGCCCGCGTTGTTCTTTTCAATTAAAAAACGATACTCAACAGAGGGCTTAAACCACTTTGTTAGTTTATAGCTTATTCCCGGTTGTGGAAAAAAAGTTTGCAAACCATTGTCATCGAACCTCACATTTAAATCCAATGCCCAATCAAGCTTTTTCACAATTCTTCCTTCCACCCCGACCTCAGTCCAATACTCGAATTCATGCTGCGCAAGCACGCATGCGGGTAAAGAAGCGAGAGCTAGAAGTAGAATCCCTTTTTTCATTTTTATCAAGACCTAGATGTACATTTTAACGTTGATGGTACCGACATCAACAACCTCTTTTTTACCGGTGATCTCTGTATTAATTAGGATCGGGCTTTCATAACATTCCTCGAAAGTAGGATAGGCTTCGTATCCACAATCTTCAAAAGTAAAGATGGTATATGAACCCATTTCCAAATAATCGAATTCGAATGAACCATCATAAGAAGACCTTATATCATCATCGTGATAAGTCTCTTCGTTATCATCACCGTAAATAATGTAAACACGATGATCACCTAATGGCGCGGTCCATAATAATGTGTCCCCCTGATTCGTGTAAGCGTGCACCATAAGCTTTCCTTTTATGGTAGCTTTTCCACCTTTCCCCTCAACTTTTTTACAGCCTGAAAACGAGAATGTTAAAGCTGTAAGCATTATAAATAGTACAGTTTGTTTCATTTGAACTTTATTATTAGTAAAAATCTAAACGAATAAATAGCGCAAAAAGTTTGATAGCTAACCAACCTCAAGCCCTTATTTAGCGTCTGAAAGATACAAATTGTTAACAATTTTTTATAATATTGATAGCGCAGTTAAAATTAATTTCTGCGATCACATTAAATAAGACTATGAAAGCTATGAAAAATCTTAAGCTGAGTGCCTTAATTGCACTGGCTTTTAGCGCTTCAATCTACACTACTACAGGACAAGTTATCATTAATGAATATTCATGTTCGAACATGGGTATCATGACCGACAATTTCGGTGAATATGAAGACTGGGTTGAAATACACAACCTGGGCGCATCTGCGGTTGATATGTCAGGATGGTACCTGTCTGATAAATCCGGAAACATGCTTAAATGGCAAATTCCGGCAGGAACCAGCATTGCTGCAGGAGGCTATAAGATGGCTATTTGTTCCGGGAGAAACACCGTGAGCGGAAATGAACTTCACCCGAACTTCAACTTGAAACAAACGCAAGGGGAGTGGATTATTCTGTCAGATAATGCCGGCGTTGTTAGAGATTCAATTAAGATCGTACACATGACACAAGAAGACCATTCCGTTGGTAGATCGACGAATGGTGCAGCCGATTGGAAACTCTTTACGAACCCAACACCGGGAGCAGCGAATACAGGAGCTCAAAACTTTTATGAGCCGACACCGGTATTTAGCGTTGAGTCAGGAGTATATCCCGGAACTCAAACAGTTTCAATCACTTGTTCAGATCCCGCGGCAACAATTTACTATACCACAAATGGGTACAATCCTAACTCCGGATCGACAGTATATACCGGACCAATTACAGTAAGTAGTACAACGGTGTTAAGAGCAATTGCTTACGGAGCAGAAGAGCCCAGTTTTATTGCAACAAATACGTATTTAATAAATGTAAATCACGACATTCCAATCGTTTCAGTTTGTAGTTTCGACGTATATGACCTAATTGCCAATGGTAATTCCGGAGGTTGGTGGGGACCAAACAACTTCTTTGGACATTTCGAAATGTTTGAGAACGATACTTTGATAGATGAAGGGGCTGGACACTTCAATAAACATGGTAATGACTCATGGGCATACGATCAAAGAGGTTTCGACTTCATTATGAAAGATCAGTTTGGATACAATGACGACATTGATCATAAAATCTTTCCTGAAAAATCAAGAGAAGACTTTCAACGATTGATATTGAAGGCAGGAGCTAGTGATAATTATCCATTTGAAAATGGAGGTGCTCATATTCGGGATGCATTTATACACACACTATCAATTAAAGCAGACATGCTTTTAGATGAGCGTACCTGGAGACCATGTGTGGTCTATTTGAATGGACAATATTGGGGAGTGTATGAAATACGTGAGAAGGCCGATGACCATGACTATACAGACTATTATTATGATCAAGACAAGTTTAACCTGCATTATCTAAAAACCTGGGGAAGTACTTGGGAGGAATATACGACAGCCCCGGGTGCAGCACAATCAGACTGGGACAACCTGGTAACTTACATAATGAATAACAACATGGCACCGGGGCCTGCGTTCGACTACGTGAAGAACAAGCTTAAATGGAAGTCTCTTTGTGACTACTTCATGTTTAACTCCTATGTGGTAAATCAGGACTGGTTGAACTGGAACACAGCATGGTGGCATGGTCTTGACACAGCGGGCTCTAAATTGAAATGGAGATATGTGTTGTGGGACATGGACGCTACTTTTGGCCACTATATCAACTATACGGGTATTCCTGACCCAACTGCAAATGCAGATCCTTGTAACGTTGAAAACCTGCCGAACCCGGGAGGACAAGGGCACACAGATATTTTAGAAAAATTAATCAATGAAAACCCGGATGTAGAACAGTATTACATCACGCGATACATTGACTTGGTAAACACGCATTTTTCATGTAGTTACATGATTTCCTTATTAGACAGTATGTTAGCGGAGATAATACCCGAAATGCCCGCCCATACAGCTAAATGGGGAGGGTCCGTCGCCGGATGGAACTCAAATGTCCAGGATTTAAAAGACTTTATTAATCTCAGATGCGCAGCATTGGAACAAGGTCTGATTGACTGTTATAGTTTAACCGGGCCGTTCGACGTTACCTTTGATGTAGATCCACCAAACTCGGGTGATATACAGGTTAACTCAATTACTCCGGCAAGTTATCCTTGGTCAACAAGTTACTTTGGAGGAATTAATACGATAACAATTGCAACACCGGCATTTGGCTATATGTTTGATCATTGGGAATATGTCGTTGGGCCAATGAACCAGGCAATTACAGTTGATTCAAATGGTGTTATGATATCGGCTCCAGACAGCATCATTGCGGTCTTCGTTGCGCTGAACCCGGATCTGGATAATGACGGTGTATTAAACGTTGATGAAACAGGATGTTTAGACCCTAATAATCCGGACACAGATGGAGATGGACTCTATGATGGAGAGGAACTATACGGTGTAGACAATGCTGCTACAACGGCTGTACCGACAGGTGTTTCTGATCCATGCGACCCTTGTGATCCAGACCCGAACTCACCAGCTTGTGACGCTGATGGAGACGGATTATTCGCAAATGAAGAAGTAGGGTGCTTAGATCCAAACGATCCGGATACGGACGACGATGGATTGACGGACTATGAAGAGGTAACTGGAATTGATGATCCATCAACACCACTCGTTCCATCTGGACCATCAGATCCATGTAACCCATGTGACCCGGATGACTCAGATCCTCTTTGTCAGATTGACACGGATGGGGACGGTGTAACGGATTTGACAGAGATGTCGAATGGTACAGATCCAAATGACCCATGCTCATATTTGATAAGCTCTATTACACTTCCAATAGTTTCAGGTGAAGATTGTGATGGAGACGGAATTGATGATGAGACGGAGATTGCGAATGGATCTAATCCATTTGACCCTTGTGATCCTGAAGCAAACGGGGTAGAATGTATGGAAGGTGTTTATGTTCCAACAGGATTCTCGCCGAACGGACAAGGTAATCCGGAAAACGAAGTATTCTCGATAATTGTTGGTAAGGATGTAACATCAATCGTGATTCACATATACGACCGCTGGGGGACTGAATTGTTTGAGAGCGATCAGAAAGATTTCGAATGGGATGGAACGGCTCCTAACGGACAGGAATGTAACACGGGAGTTTATGCTTATATGTTAGAGATTCTTTACGAAGACGGTTCTGCGGAACTTCGATCTGGAAACATCACATTATTAAGATAAGAGCATGAGAAGAGTAGTAGGACTATATGTGATGATGATGTTGTGCGGTGTAACTTACGCACAGGACCTTCACTTCGGACAAACAGCCCAGACTCCATTGTTAGTTAACCCGGCATGTGCAGGGGTCTTTGATGGGTGGGAGCGCGTAATATTAAATCACCGAAATCAATGGCTGGGAGCCAATACACAATTCATGACAACTTCGGTTGCCGCAGATGTAAACATTGGTAAATCACAGCTAAATGACAGGGCTCATTTCGGAGTGGGTCTCATGTTTTTTAATGACATAGGTGGTGATTCGAAATTTGGTAACCAAACGGGTTCATTGACTTTATCTGGAATTCTGCCAATGGGTCGTTCAGGACACATTTTGTCTGCAGGGATTCAGGGAGGATTTGGTTCCAGAAAGGCTGACCTTTCTGGTGTTCTATTCAGAAGCCAATGGACGGGTTCAGAGTTTGATCCAACGATCGCGAGTGGAGAAATGAATTCGGCAACGTCCTTTCGCTATATGGATGCTTCAGCGGGTATCTATTATGTGTTTGATGGAGGGCAATCAACTTTTAGCAGAAACAACACCTTCAAGCTGCAAATAGGAGCTGCGGGGTATCACCTGAATAGTCCGGAATTAAAATATTCTAGTGGAGTAAGCGGAGAAAGACTTCATCGAAAGTATGTAGGACATCTTGGTGTAGTTGCAGACTTTCCCGGATCAGTTTGGGCGATAGACGGAAGTGTGTTGCAATTTATACAGGGAGGCCATTACGAAACCATTTTCGGAACGATGCTGAGGTATCGATTTGAAGATGGAACAAAAATCACGGGTCTTTCACATGATGCCTTTTTTGGATTTGGAGTTTACCACCGCTTGAAGGATGCGATTATTCCTTCAGTTATGGTTGACTGGAAAGGGTTCCAATTTGGAGTTTCTTATGATATTACGATCTCAGATTTGAGAAGAGCATATGGCGGGGGTTCACTTGAATTCTCTCTTTCGTTCACGAATCGCCATGACGCCTTATTTAAAACGAAGGCGAGAAGGATCTAGTAGCTTATTCAGGCTTTTTCCCCCGAAAGAAATTGATTATACGGTTTCTGAATAGAAACATGATCAACAGGTAAGGTATGGCCATTAAGTAAAGAATTCCATAGTTAATGTTACTGCCGAAGTCGTCTTCGTTTAACATATCACTGCTTTGTTCAGCTATCAGCTTACACTGCGAACACCCTTGTCCATACACCGAGTTCACAGCGATAAAAACAACGACAAAAACCAGGATATACTGCCACTTCTTCACGACACAAAATTAGAGAAAATAGATGAATTAACTTTCATTGAGTCAAGATGGCGATCCGATGAGTGAATGATTGGACTTATTTCGTAAAAACGTATACCTTTAGCCCCATGAAATACTTGTCTTTCACGGCGATTTTTATAATTGTATTAATCCTTGGCTCTTGCGGTGAAGAACCGGAGAAACAAGTGCACTTGGGAGAGCGAAACCTGGACAGTCTGTTGTTGGCCTTTCCGGACAGCATACCATTACTTGTTGAACATGGCTATAAAATGATTTCTGATGCGAATTATGACAAGGCGATGCAAGATGGCGCAAAGGCGTTTCGATTGGACAGCAACAACCTTGAAGCACGACATCTTTATGCTAAAGCACTTAACAACCACCCTAACAGGACTGTAAATGATATCAGCCTTTCTCAAAGACACTATCATTATATCGTTAAACAAGATCCAAAAAACACGGAAGCACTGGTTGGACTAGCGGCTACCTATAGCCAGCAACAGGATTTCGAAGAGTCATTCAAATATATCAATGAGGCACTGAGAATTGACCCAAAAAATCGAGACGCTTATGTTTTAAAAGGGTCGAATTACCGTTGGCTGGGAGAACCGGAATTAACCAAGTCTTCCTATGAAACCGCGGTACAACAGGATCCCGAATTCTTTGAAGCATATATTATGCTGGGATCTTTGTATCAGGCTGACAGTAACGCAGTTTGCATAGAGTATTTTACAACAGCTAATCAGCTTCGACCTAACGATATGGATGCTGTTTATGCACTGGCATATGCCAATCAACAATTTGGAAAGAAAGTAGAGGCGCAGGAGTTATATCGAAAAATGGCGGCAGACACGAATGAGTATTATGTGTCGCGCGGATTATTTCACCAGGGTTATATCATGCAATTTTCTGAAAATCGAAATATCGATAGCGCAATCTATTTTTACAATAGTGCGCTTCAGACAAATCCAAAATACGTGGAGGCCTGGCACAACCTCGGGGTGGCCTATGAAACAAAAGGAAACATAACAAGGGCAATGCAATCTTATGCGAAGGCCCTGAAGTATGATCCGGAATTCACTTTGTCACGTGAGGCAGCAGATGAACTGAGGAAGAAGGGTTATAACATGAAGGAAGAAAACTGATAATTCCAAACATTCTGTTTACAGCATGAGCCCGGCTAAAGCAAGACTTATTCAAATCCTACTTGAATCGGCAATTCCACTATTGGGGTTCTACCTTTGGGATTGGAACCTTTACTTTATTCTTTTGTTTTACATGATGGACATGCTTGCAGATGAGAGCATAACGACTCTTAAAGCCCGCGATATAGTTAAGGTTGGCAGGGCACAATGGTCAAACACGGTCTATTGGATTTTTGCAAGCCTTATTTCGATGATCATTGCATTTGGCGCCATTCACTTTGCGCTGTTTTGGATGAATAGTCAAATGGACTTTAAAGCCGAGCTCATTCGATTCTGGACCTATAAGGAGCTTGGTCTTGAACAAGGCTATTTACTACTTCCACTGGTAATATTCGCTGCATATCAGAAATATAAAATGGAATTCAAGCGGACAAAGGCCTATTTAAAAATAGAGCTGTTTGGGTTGTACCTTGCACAATTAATGTCCTATGTAATGATCGTTGTCTTCACGATGCTTCTATTAGCAATTGCAGCCTTGTTTCACCCCGATGAACAGTTCTTTGTTTTGGCGATTGTGATAGTTATTGCGTTGTATAAATCACCTCTTTTTTCTAAGCCAAAAAGGAAGTAAAATAACCCCGATAAAGATATAGGGGAAGTAAGACACCAATCTCCAAATAAGAGCCATTACAGCCAGTACCAGGGCGCTTATCCCAAGGTCTGACAGCAGTTCTCCAAAAGCATATTCCGCCATCCCCGACCCTCCCGGTGTTGGAGTGACTAACATGAATAACCAGAGAACAAATTGTTTACCTAAAATCCGGACATTGTCCATTATACCAAGATCGAGAAAGGCGTTTAATATTGCATTGATAACCAGGTAACGGGACAACCAACTTGCCATTGTGGCGCCAAAAACTTTAAACCAATAGACGCGGTTTTCTTCTTTGAATTGTTTCGATGCTAGCTCAATATCTTTCCCCCATTCGATCGCTATTACCTTCCAGCGATTCAAAAAGGGAAGCTTAAAGATTAGTAATAGGAACTTCGATGCTAATTTAGGATACCAGAAAATAGTAAGGTACAACAGAATACAGACAGATAGGATAATTAGAAACCCACCATAAAACCACATGGATAGAAATGTGGAAGTCTCATCCCCAAAAGTCACCACGCTGCCATATGAGACAAAGATAAAGATCAGAGGAATCATAACTACATAAAATAGGTTATCCATGAAGGCTGTAATAATGACAATTGCAGTAGCTCGACCAAATGGAATTCCCTCTCTATTTAAGATGAACATTGCTACTGCAGCCCCTCCTACGACACCGGGAGAAATAGCTGACGCAAACTCCCAAAGCAGTATAACGTATAAAGCAGATTTCCAGCTGAGTTTGTTTTTGGTCAATATGCGAATGCGCACCATGTAGAAAAAATCCCGTCCAGCGGTGAATATGATCGCGCCAAGTAACCAGAAAAAAGTGTGAAAAGACCAATCAATGTTTTTAAGACTGTCACTTGCTGTTTGCAAATGATAGTTACCTGTTTCAGAAAGCTTGAAATCTTCTTCGAGATGTGTATCTACTACTCCGTTCCCGTTTCCATCAATCCATTCGAATTCGCCGGTGCCTTCATCAACATCGATGAATTGAATTTGGTTCATATTAGAATATAGAATCCATCCGGAAACGACCAATCCAATAGCGATCGCAATGAAGACTTTCCAGCCCCCGGCAATTTTCCGTAGTGGACTACTCATTATTCTACTCTTGGTTCTAGAGGAACTTCAAGGTCCCAGTTAGCACGTACAGTAATGGCTTCGGAATACCGATCAATTTCTTCGGGCTGTACAAACTGTTCGAGATCACCAGTGTCCCAACGACCATTCTTGTTTCTGTCAACGATAACGTTGATCGTATAATCTCCTGGAGGTAATTCGCTAACGGTAGTTAGTTCTTTCACGTTTTCAACTTTGATTGCACGAATGAGCTGCCCCCCCCTGAATAATTCCAGGATAATAGGTTCCTGATACGCGCTGTGATCGAGCATAAGTTGACCATATGAACGAAGTTCATTCAACACGATATCGTTAACCCATGGTTTTGAAGTTCCGGTAGAACAGGTGACAGCATCCTTTCCAAACGTGACCTTAACGTCACGGATTTGATCACGATCAAATTTAATATACAGGCGATCATATTCATAACGCACCTCGAAATCAGAAATAGATATAGAATCAGAAACATTGAATAGATGGATAGAGTCCTTTTGAATTTTTAGAATACGGTCGCTTGCTTTATACGAGACTTCTTCAGAAGGAGCAATACCCGCTGCATTATTCAGTGATGAGATTCGAATAGTAGAGTCGATTGATCTTGGCACCCTAAAATTGATAGTGTCTGTAAATAAATCAGATTTCACCACAAGCTCGTGATGTCCGGAAGTGATGGACTCAGGAAATAGCTGCACGCTATCTCGTTCCAAAAGCTGAATGAGATTATCTTTTATCTCATTGCCATCGATAAATATCGTTGAGGATTCGAGTGTTTCTGTTGCACCGACAAATACGGAAGCGGGGGATATGAATTTGGCAGAACGCAGACGAGGAGCCGCTTTAGGTTTAAACATGCGAATAAGAGTGGAGTCTGTCATAGAAGAATCAAGCGACAGATTTCGATAGTCGGGAAAGCCAACGGATTCTCCATTGTCGATTTCGAGATTGTTGTTAATGTCTTCTACAGCTATAAATGAATAAGTTCCCGGCTTGAGGTATCGAACTGAGACCTCACCAAAACTATGCGTTTTGCCCAGACTCACTAACCTACCTTCACTATCATAGCAAATTAGGGTTACGTCTTGAGTCGCATCTCCAGTTCGCGCATCCGCAATGAATGATGTGTAAGAAATGCTGTCGAGTTCATTCCCGGTTGAGAAAACGTATTGGTAAATAGAATCATTCCCCTCTGTTATATCAGCAACTGCGCCGTTGAGATAGATGGAATAAGTTGTATTGGTATTAAGCGTGTCCTCCCAGCTTAGCGTAAGTGTCTTTTTACGAACACTTATGTTAATTGTCGCATGAGGAGGGATCATGACGATTTTTTGTGCAGGAGACACAAGCTTGAAATACTCATCAAATGTTATTGAGATTTCATTTCCGCTGAAATTAGTGCTGGCATTCTCAGGAGTACTTTTTAACGGGGAAGGAGCATTGACGTCGGTGTCTCCGCCTGATACGGTTCCTATCTGCGCGCAGGACGCAAACAAAGCAATGGCGGAAATCATTATGATATAGTGCCGAGCCATTCGCAAAGTTCTTCAAGTTTATTCACATCAACACCATCGAACTGACTAAGTTCCGAACTATCGATATCCAACACAGCAATTACCTTTCCTTCTTTTTTTATTGGAACTACAATCTCACTTTTAGACAATGCGCTACAAGCGATATGACCGGGGAAGGCATCGACATTATCAACAACAATCGTTTCGCCATTTTCCCATGAGGTTCCGCAAACACCCTTGCCTTTTTGTATGCGAGTGCAAGCTACAGGCCCCTGAAATGGTCCAAGTATTAATTCCTCGCCGTCGACCAGGTAAAATCCCACCCATAAAAAATTAAAGTTCGAATAAATCGCGGCTGCTACATTCGCCAGGTTAGCGATCCAATTTTTTTCATCACCTACAAGCGACCGAATTTGCGGAATTAGACCATTGTAAATGGTCTCTTTGTCGCCTGTAATAGTTCTGATTTCTTCCGCCATTTCTAGGATTTATACAAATTTGCTTTTTTTATACCTATTCTGCAATTTTTACTTAACTTGAATGGAAACGGAATAATTTGAACAAAATTTCTTTCGATTTAATAACCTACTTAAACCACAAAAAATGTTAGAAAAAGTACGCCTTGACAAAGTGCTGTTCCTAGACATTGAAACAGTACCACAAGTTTATGAGTTTTCAAAACTGGATGAGAAATCACGCGAATTGTTTGAAGCAAAAACCAGATTTTATCAAAAGGATGATAAACAGTTTAGTGAAATTTATGATGAACGCGCCGGGATATTTGCAGAGTTCGGCAAGATCGTTTGTATCTCGGTTGGATTGTATAACAAAACTTCAACCGGTTCCCAGATCCGATTAAAGTCTTTCTATCATGATGATGAAGAGACTTTGTTAAAGCAATTCAAAACGCTGTTGGACGACAACTACAACACGCAAAATCATCTGCTTTGCGGTCACAACGCGAAGGAATTTGATTTTCCATACATCTGCCGCAGGATGTTGATTAACGGAATTAAACTTCCGGATATTTTAGACATGGCAGGCAAGAAACCCTGGGAGATAAATCACCTTGATACAATGGAACTTTGGAAGTTTGGAGACTTTAAGGCATATACTTCCTTACCCTTGTTATGTCACGTATTTAATATTCCAACACCGAAGGATGATATCTCCGGTGCAGATGTGGCAAGAGTCTATTATGAGGAAAAAGATCTTGAACGAATTAAAGTCTACTGTGAAAAGGACGTTGTAGCATTGATACAACTTTTCTTACGTTTGAGGGGAGATGGACTCGTTGAAGAAGGCGAAATTCATTATTCCTGATGTAAGCTTTTGAAGGCATCGCCAAGGTGGTCAATAAGATCCGAAGCCATCATTGCCTCTTCTGAAATCTCATTGCTCGCAAGGTCCCCTGCTAAACCGTGCAAATAAACGCCGAGTTTAGCTGCTTCGTGAGGAGGGTATTCCTGCGCTAAAAGTGAAGTGATAATTCCGGTTAACACGTCGCCGGAACCACCTGTAGCCATACCGGGATTTCCTGTTGTGTTGAATACTACCTTATCGCCGCAAACAGTAGCTGTGTAACGGCCTTTTAATACAATGATAACGCGATGTTCTTTTGCTTTTTTCCTCGCGAGTTGTAATTGCTCAAAACTACTTTTAGTGGACCCAAAGAGTCGTTCGAATTCCTTGGGGTGAGGCGTAAGAACGGAGCCTTCAGGAACATACTTCCAGATCTCGTTATTCACAGAAAGGATGTTTAATGCATCGGCATCCAGAACGACCGGTTTTTGAACAGACTTGATTGCTGACAACAAAAAGCTGGCAGAATCTGAATTCGTCCCCATTCCAGGGCCTATTCCGACGGCATCGAAGCTGTTTAGATCAGGATCACCTGTAAGGTATTCTAAACCCATGCCGGGCAACGTCATCGCCTCCGGTATAGAGGTTTGTAATATTTCGTAACCACAGCTTGGGGAGAGTACACTTAGCAGGCCAACTCCGGACCGAAGACAGGCTTTTGAAGCGAGAATGATGGCACCCATTTTCCCCATACTTCCCCCGACAAGGGCTGCATGTCCGTAGGTTCCTTTATGGCTAAAAGGACTTCGTTCGTGCAGTATTTTTTTAATGTCTGGTTTTTCGACCGTTTCAAATGGAGTTTTAAGTTCTTTAATATATTCAGGGTTCAAACCAATGTTTAGCACGCTCCATTCACCGACATTCTTGTGATTATCAGCCAGGAGAAAAGCGAGTTTTGGAACTTGAAAAGTAATGGTATAATGCGCCTCTACAGCACAGGATCGATTAACCGCAGTGTTGTTCGAATCAAAAAGTCCCGAAGGAAAATCAACAGAAATAATGGGGCAAGCCGAGCGGTGCTGATTTAATTGGTGTATAACTTCAGCCAGTATTCCTGCAGCACACCGTGTTACTCCGCTACCGAGAAGCGCATCGATAATAACGCCCCCATGAAGAGCCAAGTCAACTTGCTCCTGGATTTCTTTATAATTTATGCCTAGTTCCCTGACACGAGTGAAGTTTGTTTTGAAATCTATACTTTCGCCAGCGCTGAATCGAACAATTTGAACAGTTACCTGCTTGCCTGCCTGATGTAACAGTCTGGCGATAACCAGTCCGTCGCCACCATTGTTACCCGTTCCACAAATGACATGATAGTTCTGTTCATTGGGGAATAATTCAACGATCTTTTCGTAACAACGTGTGGCTGCACGTTCCATCAAGTCAATAGATGCGATAGGCTCGTTTTCTATTGTGTACTTATCGGCAGCACGAATCTGTTGAGCTGAAAGGATTTTCATAGTTCTAAAATAACAAAAAAGGCGCCTCATGGGCGCCTCTGTTATTAATGTCTGTGAACAGAATTATTGTACAAAAACTGTTTCTACTGAAGTTGTTTCTTCTTCTACTTTTATGATGCCCTGGCCACTTCCCTGTGGCGAAGTCACATTAATGTTCAATACAGCAACTCCGGCCTGTCCAAGCTGATATTCATCGTTGAAGTTAAAGGTTGCTTCTCCGCTTGAATTAGTTGAAGTTGTATCATAAAGAACCACACTACTAGGCTGATTGGTAGTTGATTGTCCATATAAAACAACCTGAGCTCCAACAACAGCTTCGTTTGTACTGTTTCTAACTTTGATAATTGCTATCGTGTCTTCTTTCTTACGGCAGCCATAAAGCACAGCCACTGCTAAAAAAGCAAATAACACGATTAATTTTAGCTTGTTCGATTTCATCTTTAAATTATTAATTCGGTAAGTAAACGGTCTCAACCGCCGTAGTATGCACGCGACTACGGATTGTACCAAACGTTTCTTTTGTAGATGTTTTGGCTACAATGTCAAAATATGCCACGTCACTCTCCTCACCAGCCGCATCATAATAAGGCTGAACATTGAAATACGCGAAACCTGAATCGTTGGTTAACACAGTATCAACATAATTTAAGGTAGGAGGGTTTGAGCTTGGATCACCAATTATAACAACCTTTGCGCCGTTTACTAATTCGTTGCTGGCAGAGCGAACGAATATCTTCACAACGGACGGTTCTTTGTTTTTACAAGAGTAAAGGAAACCCAATGACAAGGCAACTAATGCCGTTATTCCTAGTATTTTCTTAGTTTTCATCATGTGCCGTAGAATTAACAAAGTATTCAAATATACTTTAATTCTTACTTATATTAAAATAACTTTATAGCGTAATTAGTAACTTCGTACGCTTCTGAAGCGTGTTTGTTACAACTAGCTTAAACAAATTTAAGCCTAAAAATGTTACACGCCTACGCTATTTTATAACGTATTAGTACAAAAGATAGTTGGTTTGATGTATTACGGATGAAGGAGAAAATAAATAAAATACGGGAAGAACTCGAAGAGTTTAAGATTACTTCCGGAGAAAAACTGGAAGAATACCGCATCAAATTTCTTGGCTCAAAAGGAAAGGTGAAGGCTTTGTTCAGTGACCTTAAATCTATTCCTGCGGAGAATAAAAAGGAATTTGGCCAACTATTGAATGGATTACGTCAATTGGCTCAGGACAAGCTGGATTCTGCAAAAGAGTCAATGTCTGGTAATAATGGAAAGAATGATCAACTCGACCTATCTCGTCCGGGAGATCAAATACCAATTGGATCAAGACATCCGCTTTCATTAGTAAGGTCTGAGATTATTGAAATTTTTAATAGAATCGGATATACTGTCTCGGAAGGTCCGGAGATAGAAGATGATTGGCATAATTTCTCTGCACTTAATTTTCCCCCGGAACATCCCGCGAGAGATATGCAGGACACGTTTTTCATTGCAAAAGGGGACAAAGTAGAAGAACAAATTTCATTGAGAACACATACCTCTTCCGTTCAGGTACGTGTTATGGAGAACGAAAAGCCTCCGATTCGAACGATTTCGCCAGGAAGGGTGTACCGAAACGAGGCAATCTCTGCTAGAGCACATTGTTTCTTTCATCAGGTTGAAGGCTTGTACATCGATAAAGACGTTTCTTTTGCAGATCTGAAGCAAACACTCTTGTATTTTGCAAAGGAAATGTTCGGCGAGAACACACAAATAAGGTTAAGACCATCTTATTTTCCGTTTACCGAGCCCAGCGCTGAGGTAGACGTTTCATGTACGATTTGCAACTCGGAAGGGTGCAATGTGTGTAAGTATACAGGTTGGCTGGAAATATTAGGATGCGGCATGGTTGATCCAAATGTGCTGGAATCAAGTGGCATAGATAGTAAAACATATTCCGGCTTTGCCTTTGGAATGGGAATTGAGCGAATTGCCCAACTAAAATATAGAGTGAATGACTTACGTCTGTACTCTGAAAATGATATTCGCTTTTTAAAGCAGTTTACACCTGGAATGTAATGGGATTGTTTTTGAAAGAAAAGAAACAGACAGATAGTTTTTGGATAAAACTCATGTCAACCGATGATTTACGTAAAGCTCTTGCAGCCAATAAGGAAACGCCAAAGATTTTCTTTAAACACAGCACGCGTTGCGGAACATCTATCATGGCAATTAAAAGCTTTGAAAATAATTGGGAAGAAATGGCAGAAGTGGAACGATATTACATCGATGTACTCCGCCAACGAGCAGTATCTGAAGAGTTAGCGATTTTGACAGGAGTTAAACACGAATCTCCACAGGTGATTGTTTTATTGAATGGAAATCTCGTTTATCACGATTCCCATGGAGACATTAATGTAAGAGAGATTAAAAAGATATTGTCGTGAAAAAGAAAGGGATCTTCGTCATATTGATCTTATTGTGCTTAGGAGTCTTGTGGATTTACTCGTTGTATAAATCAAACCCGGAGACTGAACAAGAAAAGGCATCGACCTTTGATTTCCAGGAAAATCTGCAAATGAATCTAGGGGACAAGGACACCCTGAAAATGACTTCTCATTCGGAGAATATAGAACACACGGAGCTTTTCTACGGTGATAGCCTGCTAGCTTCCTGGGATGGTAATCCGAAAAGGATGGCTTATTACTTTAATACCGAAGATTTTGGAATTGGAACCAGAAAAATCAGACTGGTAAGTCAGTTTATCGATGGATCCAATAAATCGGATACCCGTTTTCTCCGTATTACATCTGACATCGTACCCGAACTATATAAAGCAGAAGTAATACGGGTTTATCCGCATAACACAGCGAGCTTTACACAAGGACTGGAGTTTTATCAAGGTAATCTTTTTGAAGGAACAGGTCAGTTGGGTCAATCTATGGTTGCGGAGATAGACCTGACAACAGGAACGATAAATAATCAGCGAAAATACGGCTTGGACCCGTCACATTTTGGTGAAGGCATAACGATCTTGGATGATATCATTTATCAACTCACCTGGCAGAACAATAAGTGTTTTACCTATGATCTGGGACAGAATATTGTGCCCAGAGGGGAGTTTTATTATCCTGGAGAAGGATGGGGATTATGCAATAACGGCAAAGAGCTGATCATGTCGGATGGAACGGAGCGCATTACCTTTAGGGATCCGGCAAGTTTTACTACTAACAGAACGATTGATGTATACAATAATGTTCAGCCTGTTGTATACCTAAATGAACTGGAGTATATCGACAGCATGATATACGCAAATGTGTGGCAAACGAATACAGTTGTGGTTATAGATCCTACTAATGGAAAGGTTCTAAAGGAAATTGATTGTAGCGAACTGATTGAAGCAGGTAAAGGCTTTAGTGGAAACGAATTGAACGGAATTGCTATTGATCGCACCACCGGAAAGATCTATATGACTGGAAAAAACTGGGAGAAGCTTATTGAAGTACGCTTTGTTCCTAAGCCGGCAGTCTAGTCAATTGGATTCATCGGGTCAAAAGAATTCATGGTGTTGATCTCTTTTATCGTTTGATCTTCGACGCGTAAAATTCGCCCCGGATATTTTTCAACCATCGACATATCGTGAGTAGCCATAAGAATTGAAGAACGCTCTTCTTTTGCTATTGCGATCAATAGTCGCATTATTTCCTCGGAAGTTTCAGGGTCGAGATTTCCGGTTGGCTCATCTGCCAGGATCAATGATGGTCTGTTGAGCAGCGCGCGGGCAATAGCAACTCGCTGTTGCTCACCACCTGATAAAGCATGAGGCATCACATTGATCTTTGTTTCCACTCCAACGAGTTGAAGTACCTCTTTCGCCCGTTGTCGCATGAGTTTTTTATCCTTCCAGCCGGATGCGCCCATGACAAACATCAAATTGTCCAGCACGGATCGATCCGTTAACAATTGAAAATCCTGGAAAACAATTCCAAGTTTTCGCCGCAAGTTTGGAATGTCTCTTTTGCGAAGTTTGTTGAGGTCAAATTCATCAACGTGACCTGTTCCCTCACTCAGTCGTAGCTCACCATAGAGCGTTTTTAAGAGGCTTGATTTACCGCTTCCCGTTTTTCCAATTAGATAGACGAATTCATTTTCGCCAATGGTGACGTTTACATCTTTCAGGACAACTACTTTGTTTTGCCTGATCTCACCTGATTTAATTTCAATTACGGGATCCACGGGTTCTAATTTGGCATAAAGTTGGTGATAAGCTCTAGAAAATCGGAGCTGTCGAGGGAAATAATCTTAACAGAAAAGCGTTTAAAACTTTTAATACTCCTCTCCAAAACCCTAAGCAAGTAATATACTTTTACTTGTTTATAACGCAGTATTGAATGAATAAGATTCTTCTTATACTTACCCTTCTTATATCATTGACGAGTTTAGCTCAGTCTTCTGATAAGTACAATAGCAGGTACGCGAATTTCTACAGGGGAGAAGATCTTTATCTGAAAGAACAATATGCGGCGGCTCGTAAAGAATTCAGAGTATTTATCGATGAGCTTGGTAATTTAACTGATCCAATGTACATCAAAGCGTCCTATTACGAAGCATCTGCTGCGCTGGAATTGTACAATAATGATGCAGTACAACTTTTACTGGACTTCCTGAAGAATTATCCGGAAAGTATATACCGAACGAAGATATACTTCAAATTAGGCAAGTTTTATTATTACAAACGAAAGTTTGACGATGCCCTTGTTTGGTTTAATAAACTCGATGTTCAGGATGTAGAGGAAGAAGATCGAGACGAATATTATTTCAAATTGGGTTACGCGAATTTCAATGAGGAGAACTACGATGAAGCCCGAAGTGCCTTCCATGAAATAAAAGATGGCGCCTCCCAGTATGCAAATCCGGCGTTATATTATTATTCATATATCGCATATCAGAATGGAGCGTATCAAACAGCTCTGGACGGTTTCTTGAAATTAGAGAATGATGAAAAGTTTGGCAAGATTACGCCGTACTACATTGTTCAGATCTATTACCTGCAAGGAAAGTATGAGCTCGTAACAGATTATGCTTCCAAAATTGACCGCAAAGATAAACTGGCAAACGAAAAGGATTTGGACCTCATCATCGGAGATTCTTATTATCGAACGGGTCAATATGAGAAAGCAGTTCCGTTTCTGCAGCGATATAACAGATCGGTTAACCCGACAAGGGAAGAAAGTTATCGCCTGGGATACGCATTGTATCGTAGCGGAGAATATGCCAAAGCCATTCCTGAACTTGACAGAGCGAACAAGGAAGAAGATAGCCTGGGACAAGCAGCATATTATCATATAGCTGAATGCATGTTAAAACTAGACAATAAGGTTTCGGCGCGCTCGGCATTTGAGGGAGCAGCATTTATTGAGGCAGATCCAATTATAGCAGAGGATGCGCTGTACAACTTTGCCGTATTGTCTTATAAACTGGATATAAACCCTTACGATGAAGCTGTTGAAGCATTTGAGCGGTACTTAAATCGTTATCCTAACTCCTCCAGAAAAGATGATATCTACCAATACCTGGTCAACGTATACCTCAGTACGAACAACTATGATAAAGCGTTGGAGTCGATTGAAACGATTCCGAACAAGGACATTCGCCTCAAAAAAGCCTATCAGCTGGTTGCATTTAATCAAGGTGTAGAAAGATTTCAGAATTCGCAATACTCTAAGGCCATTCAATCATTTAACCTGGTTGACAAATACCCAGTTGATCCGGTCGTTTCGGCAAGAGCTAAATATTGGATTGCAGATGCCCATTATCGTAGTGACAATTTTGACAAGGCGATAACGGAGTATAAAAACTTCCTGAAGTTACCCACATCGATGACACCGACTCTTCAGAGTGATGCCAGATATAATATTGGTTATGCATACCTGAATAAGTCGTACATATATGACAAGCAGGATAAACTTCCGCTTAAGCATGAGATGCTTGCGAAAGTAATCGAGGAATTTAGAACGTATGCACTTTCTAACCCTCCCTTTGAAAAGAAAAAGGCAGATGCCCTGCTTCGTGTGGCCGACGCATTTTTTGTTTTAAAAGATAATGAGCAGGCCGTGAAATATTACAAGCAGACATACGGCTTAAAAGCAGGATTTGAAGATCAGGCACTTTTCTATCTGGCCAAAACGTACGGTTATATGGATGGAAAAACAAGTGAAAAAATTGCTGCTCTGAATGACATTATCAATGACTATAAGGACTCCAAGTATATGTTTGCAGCGATCAAAGAGATCGCAGATAGCTACAAGTCTATGGAGCAATATGACAAAGCTTTGTTGCATTATCAAAAACTGATCGATGATTACCCGTCATCAGTCCTTGTGGTAGATGCAAAAATCAGTGTTGCCGACATTTACTTTAAGCAAGGTAAATTCGAGCTATCAGAACAGAAATATCTTGCAGTACTCGATCAACACAGCCAGAATCATAAGGTCTGTAAGCGAGTTGCGGACGGCTTAAAGGATCTTTATATAGCAACAAACCATCCGGAAAAGATCGAGACTCTTGCTGAGCAATATTCTTGTGTCGAATTCTCAGTGTCAGAACAGGAACGTTTGTATTATTTACCGGGAGTTGAGATTTATAGTGACAGCTCAAGACCAGAAGCGGTTCGATACTCAGAGGCGATACCGAAGTTTGAAAAGTATCTCGAGAAATTCCCGACAGGTCGTTACGTAAACGAGGTTAAAAATTACATGGCGGACTGTCATTACTCATTAGGCAACATTGATCAGGCAGTTATTCTTTATAAACAAACCTTACTAGGGCCGAACACAGCATATACGGAATTAGCGGCCACACGCGTTGCTCAATATCTCTACAACAACGGAGAGTTTGGAGAAGTGATCCAGTACTATAAACGCATTGAAACGGTTTCTCAGACACCGGAGGTAGTGTTTAATGCAAAGCTCGGACTTATGCGTAGTTACTTTAAGACGGAAGACTGGAAGAACGCGGCTATTTATGCAGATAAGGTAATGGCAAACTCTTCAATTAATCAGGAAACACGCCTCATTGCCAATTATGTTAAAGGAATGTCGAATTTTTACCAAGAGCACTATAATGATGCCGAGGTTTCTCTTGAATGGGTGCGCACAAATACCACGAAAGAAATGGCGTCAGAGGCCTGTTACTCATTAGCTGAGGGTGAATTCAAATTAGGCAACCTGGTGGAAGCAGATGAATTGGTAGCCGATCTGTTAAAGATGAAGCCTAAGTATAATTATTGGGTGGCAAAAGGGCTGATACTGCGTGCGAGGATTTTGATTCAGCTTGACGACCTGTTCAGCGCAGAGCAAAACCTGAAGTCTATTATTGATCATTATGCGATCGAAGATGACGGTATACTGGATGAAGCAAATCAGCTGTATAATGAGTTGATGCAATTGAAGAATCAGCAGCGAGAAATAGAGGAGGAAACAGGTCCGGAAATTGAAATTAATGACAATTAATGAGGTTTTTTATACTCATATCGACTTTAGTTTTTACAGCAAACATCTTTGCCCAAGGGGGCATTGACCATGAAGTGCAGGCAACTGGCGAGCGCTCCGTTGAAACGGCGTTCCGGATGAGTCTCGCTCCTAAGATCATTGATACATCTCTGCAGACTCCCATGGTAGAATATCCATTATTGTCCATTAAAATTGAGACAGACACAGATGTTGACCAAATCAACCCTGCGAAGATCAAGACCACGGAGAAACTTCCCAAGCTTTATAACTTCTATGTGAAGGCAGGTGTAGGAACTGAGTTTATGCCGCTCGGAGAGGTCTATTTCGACTCAAAGCGATCAAGAAAATTTGCTTATGGCGCCCACATAAAACACCTGAGTTCGCTTGGAAACATACCGGACATTCCAATTAACACATTTGATAGAACGAAAGGGTTAATCTACGGTGGGATCAGAGAGCGTAAATACACCTTGCTTGGCGATCTTCACTATAATAATCAGGGTTTACATTATTATGCCTATCCATCCGACACGCTTAGTTTTTTAAGCAAAGATAGTATAGCGCAACGGTATAGTGATTTTGGGATGAGCGGGTCGTTTGCTTCACACCGCAAGGATAGTGCAAAAGTGAATTTTGGTATAGGCATGGACTATAATAACTATACTTCCAAAAAGCCAATTATTGAGGGTCGCGATGAATGGAGAGCACGGGAAAACTATTTCGGAGTTAGTACGAAAGCATGGTACAAACTTCGCCATGAGGTTTATGCCGCCGAATTTAACGTTCGATACAACGGATATAAATATGGGGTGGATGGAGACAGTCTGGATAACGCTCTGGATACGGGAATCGTATTAAACAATACCATTGTTAACATTAAACCAACAATCACCACCCAATTAAAGGATGATCGATTTAAAGCAAAGATTGGTCTGGACATTGTTTTCGACGGTCATAACAAAACGAGAGCTTACATCTATCCCATTGCTGAGCTTAAATACAGCATGTTTAACGACATTTTCATTCCATATGCGGGATTGAGAGGAGGGTTGAAACAAAACACATTCAAATCGCTTACCGGTGAGAATGAGTTTTTGATGGCAAATGTAAATATGCTCAATGAGAGTACGGGTATTGATTTCTATGGTGGAATCAAAGGGACGCTCTCTAAGAGAATTAATTTCAATGCCGGCATCAGTTTTGCCAACGTGAAGAATAAGGCGCTCTTTATCAATGACACGACTTATTCTGTCGGAAACCAGTTTGCCGTGATCTTTGATACAATGAACATTACAACTATCGATGGGTCGATTTCTTACCAACTTAATGAGAAACTGAAAATCGACGGGATCGGCGTATTTAGATCGTATGAGGCGCGTAATAATAGCTATGCATGGAACTTACCACAACTACAATTCATTCTTCGCGGATCGTATAATCTTTTAGATAAGTTCATATTTAACCTGGATCTGAATATGGAACAAGGTAGAAAGGCATTGGTTTATGAAGACGGCGAAGATGTTGAACTGGAAAACGGTCAGTACATCAAGACACTGAATTTTATAACAGATGCAAACCTTGGAATTGAATACCGATACAACAAACGATTCTCGGCATTTGTTCAGTTAAACAATATACCATCCCAAAGATATATGAGATGGTATAATGCACCCGTACACTCGTTCCAGGTAATGGGAGGTGTAACGTATCGTTTCTAGTTCCCTTCTTTTAGGGTTTCACTTAAAACTTCTTCACCGAATCGTTCGTAGTTTACTAACCAGGCAGCCGCATTCTTAACATAGCGTCCTGTACCGGCAGTATCCCATTTAACGTAAAGTCGAGTAAAACCACCGTCAATGATTAATCGTTTGTTACCGGCTTCATAAACGGACGCAACGATCTTACCATTTGAACCCCAAATTAATGGCGTCATGGATTGATGTTGAGGTAAAGAAGCAATTGTGATTCCTTCATAGATATGCTCAAGCCCCGTTGTTAATAGGTGATTTTTTAAAACACCGGAATTGGTAGTATCGTTCTTCACACCAATTTCCTGATCACCATAGTCGTTACCTGACATTTCTGTACCAACAAGGGCTCTTGCCAAAATGTTTGCATCAGCATAATATGGCTGATTGTCTCCCCAGATATAAACTCCGTGGCCAGCATCGAAATAATCTTTGATAACAGCGACGTGTTCCTGGTTCAGCTTATTGTAACTGTCGCTAACCACCCAAAGTTGACAAGCTTTATCAAGAGCGGCTTTCAAGGAATCAGCAGAAGGCGGGAAGTTAATGTAGCGATAGACAGAGAATCCTTTTTGTGCAAGAGCAGCTTTTGGTTTTGAAAAATCGAACCCCTCTCCCGTATAGAGATGTAGAACAACGATTGTTTGACCTTCGAAAGCCCCATCTACGGCTAAATCGTAATCGCTGCTCGACGCGTTACCGTAGTTGTCTCGGGCGGCTTGAACAGAAACAGTGTCAACGCGAACTCTTGTTTCTTCGGCCTCAGCATCATAATATTCTACTTTGCGATATTCTACCGGTGCATTCGATCCGGCACTTCTGTTGTACTGTGCAAATAATGATCCCGATAGGAACATCAGTGCAATAATGGAATAAATTTTTTTCATGACTTGTAATTTTGATGCCTAGTACAAGCCATGTTAGAAAGGGTTCAAAAGAAGGAAATTATTCGGCAGCTTCTTGGTGTTGAGACACTGATTTCTTCTGCTTTCTAGGGAAATAATGACGCTGTCTGATAAGAACCATGATAACACCTAGTGTAATCGAAGCGTCTGCCACATTCCAGATCGCCGGGAACACCTCACCGCCTCCGACCAATGGCATCCAATCAGGCCAGTGTGCCTGAAACTTGAACATGTCTACCACATTGCCAAAAAGGAAACCGGTATGGCGCACCTCTACATCCCGGTAACCACAATCAACCAAATTTCCTGAGCCTTCAAGCTGGTTATAATCTAACCAGCAATCCATGTATTGATCTACAGGAAAGATATAATCATAGCACATGGAATCGATCAGGTTTCCGGAAGCACCTGCCAGGATCATACCCAAGGCGATTAAAAACTCCAGGCGCGCTCCTTTTTTGTACTGCTTAAACCAATAATAAATAATCCCCAAGATCGCAACAATACGAAAAACACTAAGTGAAAGTTTTCCCCAAATAGAAGATCCGAAAGTTGTTCCAAAGGCCATCCCCTGGTTTTCGATATACTCCATAATAAACCAGTCTCCAAAAATGGAGTGTGTCTCATAGGGGTCAAAAGTTGTTTTGACGTAGATCTTGATGATCTGATCTATGATCAATATCGTTGCGACAATAAGGGCAACGATCAGAACCTTTTTTCTCACGACTTACTTTTGTGCGTTTTTAGCCTCGATGCTTAAGGTTGCGTGTGGAACCAGCTTTAATCGTTCTTTTTGAATCAACTTACCAGTTACGCGGCAGATACCATAAGTTTTGTTTTCGATACGAACCAAAGCGTTCTGAAGGTTCGAAATAAACTTCTCCTGACGCGCAGCCAGCTGCGCAATTTCTTCTCTAGATAAGGTGTCGGATCCGTCCTCCATCATATTGAAAGACCTACCGGTATCATCTGTTCCATGGTCATCGCTGTGCGACAAAGACCCCTTTAATAGATCGAGGTCATCTTTTGCTTCTTTGAGCTTCGCGAGTATCAACTCTTTGAACTCTGCTAACTCACTATCTGAATATCTTGTTTTTTCCTTTGCCATTGTGAAAGTATTTATCGTTCGCCATCCTTATGGTTACGGTCTCTGATTTATTTTCGAGAAGGGCGAAGATAAATATAAAATTCTCATAATTACTACACAACAAAGCCATGATAAAAAATGTATATTCGTGTAAATGGTAGGATTATTTCACAACAATCGGCCTCTGGTCTTAATTTTATTGCCATTTATCATAGCTGGCTTCGTAATCCTAAACCTATATTTTCCTCACCACCTACCCGAAGAAACAAGTTTTGGTGTTTGGGGGAATCACACCATTAAATACGAATGGATAACCATTCTTCTGGCGCCACTTATCGTACTTATTAACGCAAATCTGCTAAATACTACATTTAACAGAAACCAGTTCCTGGAGAGGAATAGTTACATTGTGTCGCTCATTTACGTGGTCTTTATGAGTTTTTTTCATTCATTTTATTATCTCGATGGTTTTGCAATTGCTCAGGTATTCATCGTATTAGCGGTGCAACAAATATTTAAGTTACAGCAAAATGAAGACGCTCGGAAACTATCATTTAATATTGCATTCCTGTTTGGATTGGCCGCCTCTTGTTATCCGGTGTTTATTTTATCGCTTCCCTTTTTATTCTGGATCATTTGGGTATTCAGACCTTTTGATTTCAGGGAATCCTTGTTGACAATTACAGGCTTTACTTTGCCAATGCTGTATGCCCGTGTCAACTATATGGTATTTGAAATTGAGTTGACAACAGACAGCTTTAGCAGTTCGTCAGATGAGCGCTTCTTTTTAGACATGGTTGTATTGGCTACGGTGGTTTTCACCTTCTTTATGCTGAGCCTCAAAAAGCTACTTCAGAAAATGCAGATAGGATCAATACGTCTAAGAAAACTCTATTCAATTCTAATCATGTTGATTTTTCTGTCGCTCGGCCTTTTCGCCCTGGAGTATTTTGTTTTCCACAAAGTGCAGGCTTTAGCCATGGTGTTCATCTCCCTGATGTTTATTCTCCCCTTCGCTTTCGGGTCTAAAACACCGAGGCCTTCAGCAGTCTTCTTTTTCTATATGTGCCTTATTTTTGCTGTGGGTAAGTTTTTTATTCCTTTCATTCAATAGACGTCGAATAATCGTAATTTTGTATGCTCAAAACAATGACAAAATGAAATTCGGTGTAGTAACTTTTCCAGGCTCTAATTGCGATCAGGATATGATCTACGTTCTGGAGTCAATCCTTGAACAGAAAGTTGAACGTTTATGGCACAAAGACGCGGACCTCAAAGGGGTTGATTTCGTGGTCCTACCTGGTGGGTTTTCGTATGGAGATTACCTGCGTTCAGGTGCAATCGCAATGCACTCCCCGATCATGGCAAAAGTAATTGAACACGCAAAAAATGGCGGGTATGTCCTTGGTATATGTAATGGGTTTCAGATTCTGACTGAGTCCGGATTACTAGAGGGAGCATTACTACACAACGATAATCAGAAGTTTATTTGCAAGAATATTTATCTGAAACCAGCCAATGACACTACACCAATAACGAAGGGTCTGGACAAGGAGAAATCATATAAAATTCCGATTGCCCATGGAGAAGGAAGGTACTATGCTCCAAAGGAAACATTGGACAAGCTAAGAGCGAATGATCAGGTGATTTTCCGTTATTGTTCATCTGATGCGGAGGTTTCAGAAGCAGTGAACCCAAATGGTTCGTTGGATAACATTGCCGGTATTTGTAATGAAGGAAGAAATGTCTTTGGAATGATGCCACACCCGGAACGCGCATCGGATGCTGAGCTTGGCAACCAGGACGGCAGGGCCATGCTTGAATCAATCCTAAATTATTGTAAAAACTAACATGCGCGTATTATTAATCGGATCAGGAGGTAGAGAGCATGCACTCGCATGGAAAATGTCTAAAAGCTCAATTTTAGAGAAACTTTTTATTGCTCCCGGTAATGCAGGTACCGCTCAGTTAGGAACAAACGTCGACCTACAACCCAATGACTTCAAAGCCATTAAAGACTTCGTTCTCGAAAACGAAATAGGGATGGTGGTTGTAGGACCGGAAGATCCGCTTGTAAATGGTATTGTAGATTTTTTCGAGGGAGATGAATTCCTGAAGGGCGTTGGTATTGTTGGTCCAAATAAAGAAGCCGCTCAACTTGAAGGAAGCAAAGATTTCGCCAAGGAATTCATGAAACGACACAATATCCCAACGGCAAAGTATCAGACATTTACGAAAGACACACTGAAGGAAGGACAGGCGTTCCTGGAAAGCCTTAAGCCCCCGTATGTATTAAAGGCAGATGGATTAGCTGCCGGCAAGGGAGTTCTTATTTTAGATAGCTTAAAAGAGGCTAAAAAGGAGCTAAAAAATATGCTAAGCGATGCGAAGTTTGGAGAGGCAAGTTCACGTGTAGTGATTGAAGAATTTTTAGACGGGATTGAGTTGTCTTGCTTTGTCATTACGGATGGAGATGCTTATAAGAAACTACCTGAAGCGAAAGATTATAAGAGAATTGGAGAAGGAGACACCGGATTAAATACCGGTGGAATGGGCGCGATCTCTCCCGTGCCATTTGCTAATCCAACTTTTCTGGACAAAATAGAGAATCAGGTGATCATACCTACCATCAAGGGCTTAAAGTCGGATGGTATTACTTATAAAGGCTTCATTTTCTTTGGTCTGATAAACGTTAAAAACGAACCATACGTCATCGAGTATAACTGTAGAATGGGTGACCCGGAAACGGAGGTGGTTATACCGAGATTAAAGTCTGATCTACTGGATCTGTTCGAGGGAGTTGCAACGGGAACATTGTCGGAAAGAGATGTGGTGTTCGATGACCGCAGCGCTGCCACAGTGATGATGGTGTCTGGTGGATATCCGGAAAGTTATGAAAAGGGCAAGAAGATTGAAGGCCTGAATAAAGTGGATGAGAGCATTGTCTTTCACGCAGGAACCGTTGCCGACGGACCTGTAATTAAGACGGCAGGAGGTAGAGTCCTTGCGGCCACTTCCTACGGAAAGGATCTGGAATCAGCCCTAAAAAAATCCTATGAGTCATTAGCTAAGATCTCGTTTGATAAGGCGGTTTACCGATCCGACATTGGGCATGATGTACTCTGATCCAGCAATTTTTGTATATTTCTACTAACGTTTGTAGATGGAAGTTCCCCTGATTGGTATACTGATTACCCTTGCTTTGTCAGCCTTTTTCTCAGGACTAGAGATTGCGTATATATCTTCAAATAGACTTAAGATTGAACTGGACAAGTCTAAAGGCACACTCAATAGCCGAATTCTTGAATTATATTACCGAAATGAGCAGGAATTTCTGGCAATGTTGCTGTTGGGAAATAATGTAGCACTGGTTTTCTTCGGTCTCTTTGCTGCGATGATCCTGGATCCAATTATTCATGGATGGGGAATAACAGAAGAAGGCCTGGTCCTTTTACTGCAAACGATACTATCAACAGCTCTGGTTCTCATTACAGCAGAATTTTTACCAAAGGCAATTGTTCAGTTAAACCCGAATGGATTTTTACGTTATACATCGATCCCGATGTTGGCCATCTACGGGTTAATGCTGATACCAACTAAGATTATCGTGGCTTTCAGTGACGTTATATTGAGGTGGTTAAAGGTCGACAACAACAGAACTGAAAAAGTATTTTCTAAGGTTGACCTGGAAGATTACGTGCAGGATATGAATGATCGCATTAACGAGGAGGAAGAACTCGGAAATGAAATACAGATTCTTCGAAATGCATTGGATTTCAATTCGGTAAAAGCGAGAGACTGTATGGTTCCCCGAATCGATGTGGTTTCTGTTGAATTGGAAGAAGACATCACGGTATTGCACAAAAAGTTTGTGGAGACAGGCTTTTCCAAAATATTGGTCTACCGCGAAAACATTGATAACATCATTGGATATGTTCACTCGTTTGAGATGTTTAAAAACCCGGATTCCATCAAACAGATTCTACTGCCAATATCATTTGTGCCGGAAGCGAAATCCGGAATGGAATTATTGGAGCTCTTTACGGATAGTTCGGGTAATATCGCAGTTGTTGTCGATGAATACGGCGGAACGGCAGGGGTCGTGACAATTGAAGATGTTATTGAAGAGATCTTTGGTGAAATAGAAGACGAACATGATATAGAAGAGCTTCTTGACGAACAGCTTTCGGATAAAGAGTTTCGTTTATCGGCACGCCATGAGGTGGATTACTTAAATGACAAATACGAGCTTGGCATAGAGGATGGTGAAGAATATGAGACGCTGGGCGGATTCATTATTCACCACTTAGCTAATATTCCCGAAACAGGCACAAAAGTTGAGATACAAGGTCTGGTATTTGAAATTGAACAAGTGAGCGATAATCGTATTGATGTTGTTCGCGTTAGAAAATAGCATGCGTTTTTCATTGATTATATTCTTCCTGGCCTTGGCCGGCGTATTACATGCGCAAATTCACAGTGAAATATTGCTGGATGAGAGTCTTTCTGAAATATCAGGAATCGGATTATTGGACGAATCCACGATGATTGCTATCAATGATGGTGGTAATAAGCCGGAATTTATTTTAATGGATTTAAAAGGAAACATTCAAAGAAAGGTTTTAATTACAAATGGGAGCAACGAGGATTGGGAAGATTTGACAGTGGATGATGAGTACGTGTATGCAGGTGATTTCGGAAACAACTTGAATAATCGAAAAAACCTGATCATCTATCGGGTTCTGATAGCCGATATTTTAAAGAAGGATGTCGTGTCAGCTGAAAAGATCAAGTACAGGTATGATGAGCAGAAACAATTTCCTCCATCTGCGGATTCATTGTTCTATGACGTTGAAGGAATGTGTCACTTCGACGATTCACTTTGGTTATTTACCAAGAACAGGTCGAATGGTGATGATAAAGACACCTGGGTATATGTCATTCCAAAAACCCCGGGAGACTATAATATTTCAAGAAAGTATAAGCTAAACTCCGGAAGATCTGGTTGGTGGAGCTCTGGAATTACGGCTGCCGATGCAGATGGCAAGTTTATCTACCTGATGACTTACGATAAGGTTATGGTCTTTGAAAGGTCGAAAGGAGCTCTTGAAGAGATAGCCCGATTTGAGTTTATAACCATCGGTCAGCGCGAGTCATTATTAAAAATCTCCGACGCAGAATTCCTGATTGCCGACGAAAAAAATTCCATTTTCGGAGAAGCTAAGCTATATTCGCTGCATTGGGATTTTATCAATGAATAAATTTGAAGCAGTCATATTTGACATGGACGGGGTTTTGATCGATTCAGAACCTTTGTGGAAGATCGCCATGGAAGAGGTTTTTCACAGCGTTGGCTGTATGATTACGAAAAAGGACTTTCAGAACACGGTGGGACTTAGAATCGACGAGGTTGTTCGTTACTGGTATAATGAACGGGGCTGGAAAGAGCTTACACCTCAGGATGTCGAACACAAGATCGTTCAACGCATGGTTGAATTGATAAATGAGAATGCACATCCCCTGCCAGGCGTGATGGAGACTTTGAAGTATCTGTCGCAAAAGGGATATAAAATTGGATTAGCAACATCGTCATATACGGTATTGATAGAAACCGTTTTACACGCTTTAAAAGTAGAGTCGTTTTTCCAGTGTACGCATTCAGCGGAAGATGAGGTATACGGCAAGCCTCACCCGGCTGTTTATTTGTCTGTTGCAAACGAATTAAATACGGAACCACCCCAATGTCTCGTAATAGAAGACTCATTGAATGGAATTATTTCTGCGAAAGCCGCGAGAATGCAAGTGGTGTGTATACCGGAAAAATCGCACCATCCTGAACCTAAATTAGTAATAGCAGATCACATGTTTGAGGATATGTCAGAGATGTTAGAAACAATCAAAAGATATGATTAAGTACAATCCAAAGAATTGGTTTAAAATGATATTTGCCATACACAAGAGCGACACCATACGCATGTTGTGGAAGGAAATGATTTACATAGGCCTTTTCACCCTACTTGTGGCATTTCTGGTGATAACATATATGCCCGAAGAGGGAATAAAGATCCTTGAGAAGCTTCTAACGGCGTATTCGTTGATTGGATTTGTGATCTCACTTTTACTTGTCTTCAGAACAAACACGGCATATGATCGTTGGTGGGAAGGGAGACAAAGGTGGGGGGCCTTAGTAAACGACACCAGAAACCTGGCCATTAAACTATCAACGATGATAGACTCCGAGGAAGATCGACAGTATTTCAAACGGATGATTCCAAATTTTGTGTTCGCAATGAAAGGACAGCTTAGGGATCATGTTATCATGGAAGAGCTGGAGCTAACTGAGGAGGAGCTGAAGAGTTTATCTGCTTTGAATCATGTGCCCAACGGAATCAGCGCCTTGCTTTATAAAAGGGTTAAAGCTCTTAAGACAGCAGGCAAGATAAGCGAAGAAGAGTTCATTGTTCTCGATAAGAATATGAATGCCTTACTGGATAGTCTGGGTGCCTGTGAGCGAATTCACAACACACCGATTCCGTTCTCGTACAGTCTGTTCCTGAAGAAATTCATTTTCATCTATGTTACGACAATGCCATTAGCCTTCGTCACTTCATTTGGTTATTATGCGGCACTTCTGGCAACTTTTATCTTCTACGTACTTGTTTCGATGGAGGTCTTAGCGGAAGAGATTGAAGACCCGTTCGGAACGGACGATAACGATTTACCTACAGATCAGCTATCAGAAAAGATCAAAGCAAATATTGGCGAGATCATTTCTTAATTAATGCTAAAATCATTAAATGTCAGTCAGGTAGCAAACCTTTAGGGGCGATATTGCGTATATTGGTATGGAAAATTATGAGTTATGAAAAAACTACTACTGATTGCATTATTGATTCCAGCTCTAGGATTTAGCCAAACGGTTTATACCTCAACTCAAGCGGGGAACTTCTTAACACCTTCGACATGGAGCCCTTTCGGAGTGCCTATGTCAGGAGATAGTGTATATATTAATCACGCTGTTGTAATGAACTCAAACATTTATTATACGGCAGGAAGAATCACGATTAACGCGGGTGGATCGCTTATCGAAGACGCCACAGATAGATCTTTTTGGGCTGATGGTACAGGGTCCTTGGTAAATATGGGGACATTTACGGTTCACTTATTATTGGCTTCACCAAATACTGCCATAACGAATGTGGGTCTCATGGACGGATTGGATAGTGTATGGAATCAAAGCTCAATGTTGATGAATACAGGAACGATGAATGTATACGATCTACTTAATGATCAAACAGCGACGTTCCACAATCATAGCTCATTGAATGTGGCTAATAATTTTAACAATCAAGGCTTTTTTCACATGAACGGTGACGGTCAAACAGACGTGGCTAACGATTTTTCAAATTGTAACACACAGACAATGAATGCGCATTGTGAGAACCATGGAACAATGTGTATAGGAAATGATTTTAGTAATTGTGCGGGTGATTCACTTGACGGATCTGGAAACTATTTCGTTGCCGGGCAAAGTGCTAATCTGGGAGAATTTGTTGGAACATTTACCTTTCACACTCCAACAGGATCACTTAATTTGAACACGGGTACGGTTGAACCAGGTGTAACAATTACAACGGGCGCTTGTGACCTGAGCATCGCAGAAGAACAAACGATGGTGTTCAAGGCATTTCCGAATCCTACAATGGACAATATCTATGTAACGCTTGATGGTGTTGAATATCAATTGATAGACTGTACAGGAAAAGTTATTAGAGAAGGAAAGGTGAAGGAAAGCATGATTAAAATGGATGACCTTAGGAAAGGATTGTATCTGTTAAAAGTAGACGGTCAGCCAACAATACGGGTGATTAGAAAATAAAGAGACTTTAATACAACAAAAAAGGTCGGTGTAAATCATCGACCTTTTTTATTATTTAGTTGTTAACGCTAGTCCTTTTAGGTATAGAATGTATTCTTCAAGTGTGGCGTTCAACATTAGGTTAACTGCTGTTTTCTTTTTCATTTCTTTTTTCATGGCTTAGAGTTTTTATTGTTATCTGAGATCAGTATAACAATTGCCGTGCCAAAAATTAAAAACAGAGTGTTTATAGGGGTTGTAGAGCACTATAAATATTCTTCGATATCATACGGAGTGCTCTCGAATTGATTACTCGCCTCCAGAATATCGTTAATCGCCAGTATAACTTCTGGTGTCTGATCATTGATGGTCATGATGAACACCATATCCCAAATATCTTTAGTTAGCATGACCGAGCCTTGTGGAGACTTAAGTTCTACCCAAACCTCGTCGTTCATCCAAACGTCGTTCACCTCACCAAGAGAGAATCCATTTCCCCCCAACAATACAGCCAGATCCTCCATGAACTTATCCATGTCGGGATATATATCAAATTCGATAAGCATGTTCCCTCCACCATAAGCAGGTCTCATTTTATACGTATACTTAGCCATAGCAAATCATTTACCCAACATAATTCTGAGCGAATCAATTTCGGACTCAGGAAGGTTTTTTAAGTATGAATCATTTTTATATCTGGTTCCTATCCAGTTGGGTCCGATCCACAACGGAAATAACAAATTGTCTGAGCTGTCAAGAAAGGCAACAGTAATCTGGGGGGTTGGAAAAGTTCCAAGTGGTTGACCCCACTGTGGTTCCTGCCCTGACACGAAGTCCTTTATGCTTTCAAAGCTGGGGTCATTGTCGGTGATAAATTCTTCATCCATCCCAACAGAGACACGTAGCTTTTTAGTTTGCTCAACCTTGTTTTTCAAAGGAATTACTTTTTGCGATCCGCAAGAACTCAGGAACCCTAAGAGTAAAAGAAGAGACAGGAACTTCATGTGAATAAGTTAGTTGTCTTAAATTACTGAATTTTCCGTAAATTATTACGTTCAGAGAAGAATCAAGAAGAGAATTATGGCAGAAGGAAATATGGTGTTGGGAAAATTAAATTTAGCGGGTATCGAATACGACATTATTCTAAATGAGGATCAGCACTACGTAAGCATAACAATTGACGGAAGGGAAGCGCGTCTTTCTTTTTCGGAAAAAGACGGACGCTGGTTAATGTATCGGACATTCACACCCCCGGAATTAAGAGGAAACGGAATAGCCGCGGCGATCACAAAGGCCGCGTTAAAAGAAGCACGCAGGAGAGGATATAAGGTTATTCCTTCTTGCTCCTACGTGCATCTCTATCTGGAACAAAATCCAGAATTCAAGTCTCTAATTTGATCTATTTTTTGCGACTTTTGATTAAGTGGTCAAGGCTTAGTTTACCTGGACCATATATCATTAACGTCAACAACATTACAATAAAATAGACCGGAATTTCTACACCGTTTTTGGCGGCACTGAACCCATTGTCTATGTGTACGGTCATGATCGCAACGATCATCGTAATAATCAATGGAATGGTAATGTATCTTACGCCTAAGCCAATCGTTAATAGAATTACACCTGCCATTTCAGTAATGCCGGCCAGATAAGCATTGAGCGTAGGTAATGGTATCCCAAGCTGATCAAACCATCGGGCAGTTCCACCAAAGTCAGTCACCTTGTATAAGGCCGGACTATAAAACCCGTATACGAGAAATCCTCGCATAATTAATAAGGGTAGGTCTTTCAATTGGTCTAGCGTGTTCTCGTATTTTTGACAAATCTTTTTCAACATAACATTGGTTTTTGGTTAATACGAATGACGAACGAATTATTTACACTAAGAAAATACCAATATTATCTGTCAATAACAAAACGAATGGTTTCACGTTTGCCGTTTTCACTCAGTGCATCAATAAAATACACCCCTTCAGTCAACGAACTTGTGTTGAGCTGAACACGATTGTCGTCCAACCAGAACAAGTCACAATGAATTCTCTGACCGAGTATATTACGCACATGGAATGTTTCATTCACAAGCCCGGCTTTTTCAAGTACGACATGTACCTTACCCGGATTGGGATACAACGAGTATCCGAAGTACTTGAGATCTACAACGCGCACGTCAGAATATTGGGTGTATCCGCTATGATCAACCATAAGAAGTCGATAATAAGATATACCTCTTAATGGTTCGTCATCAAAAACTTTGTAATGATTTACGACCTGACTGTTGCCAGACGCTTCCTCTTCCAGGATATTCATCCAGTTATTTCCATTGGTTGATCGTTGAATTTCGTAATGACTCAAGTCGATCTCTGCAGCAGTTTTCCAGTTGAGTTCCACGCGGTCTGCATCAACAACAATGGCATTAAACGACAACAGCGTCACCGGGAGAGGTGAATTTGGAGTGAATAAAATATCATCAATTGCCATGTCAGACGTGAATGACGAACCGGTCACTCCACGCAAACGTAGTTTAATAGAGCTACCGGTATACGGAGACAGATCGATAGGGGACGTTGTTTGCCAAGTCGCTCCCTGATCACCGCTGATAGGCGCTACATAGTCGTAGGTCCACCCTGTTCCATCGTTGAGGTCAATATGAAAACTTCCCATGTCTGCACCGGACATAAAATAGCCAACACTGAATGTATAATCCTGATCCAGGAAAATGCAAGAGCTTTCAAGAATTGCCGTACTACCGTAACAAGCCGAAGCTTCGGTATATGCATAATTACCGGTGGACGTTCCCGGGTTGAAATCCACGGTCGGCCCTGTTCCTGCAGAAGGGGTTCCGTTTTCATCAACGCGCCAATCGATGTTGTCATCAACTCCATTCGTCAAGTTGTTCCATTTACCGGTAATTGCACAAGCAGTTGCCCCGCAATCGGAAGTTGTTGCACAAAGTGCAAAGGATTCAAAATCTTCCGTAAACGTTGATGCGTTTGTGGAAGCAATTACATTGATATATGATGGTTTCGATTCAATATCATTCCCGTTGGCATTCGTTGCAGTTAGCGAAACAGAATATGTACCGATTGCTGTGAACTGAACCTCGGGATTCTCTGAATTCGCATTAGTGCCATTCACATAAGTAAATGTTGCAGGACTAATTGTCCACGACCAGGAAGTTGGTGTGTAAGCCGAATTACTGGTAAGAACAACTGTCTGACCCATACAAACTTCGGTAGCTGAAGCTTCAAAACAAGCAATGGGAGCAACATTCCCCGGATCTTTTAAATCACTCATCCACAATCCTTGTCCATAACTGGACGCCATTAACTTACTTTTACATTCAGTTGCGTTCTGATAGATCTCAAGCTCTGTGATCTCAACGTTAGGTAAGCCCGACGCATATTGTACCCAATCACCCATGGTGTTATCTCTATAATAAACACCGACATCCATTCCAACATACATAGCCCCGATCGGACTATCGTCGTCAATGATGATGGTGTTTAAAGAAATATTGGGAAGTGTACCGGAAACATTAGTCCAGCTTCCACCGCCATTGGTTGATTCATAGATATCAAAGTCAATTGCAATAAAAAGGTGATTTGGATCTGCTGCGTCAATCTCAATATCCCTTGGGGTAGAGTTAACGGGTAGACTGGCTGAAAGATTGGTCCACGTAGGTGATCCAGCTGTTGCATTTGTACTTCTCCAGAAACGCTCACCATTATATGACCTGGAAGCATAAACAACGTCACTGTTAGAAGGAGCAACGGCTACGTCTACCATGTTGCTGGTGCCGGTAAATGATGAAATTTGCGTCCAGGTTGGCGTCCCAGCCTTAACGTTATCGCTTCTCCATACGTTATCAAAGCCGGCAAACATTCGGTTCGGATTACTCGGGTCGAGTGTATAAGGAGTTACCCACCCACCATTTTCAGTTATTGGACCGGAGATACCACTGAAGCTTAGACCACCATTTGTCGATCTTCTTATATCTCCATAGTACAGAGCACCATACATATAGTTGTCATCCGTTGGATCAATAATACATTCCATTCCGTCACCACCTATTTCGGTAGACCAGCTAACACCATCGTAAATAATAGCGGTACCATTATCCTGAAATCCATTTATAACGGTATTCTCGCTCATTTGGGACACTCCAATCTTATAAAGTTGAGAGATATACAAACCATCAGTAAACTCATTCCAGGTAGTACCTGCATCCGGAGTTAAATAGAATCCACCATCATTTCCATTATACAGATAGCCATTATAGGGAGAGAATTCCAGAGCATGATGATCGGCATGTACATCATCCGCTCCGGAGCCAGTCCAATGAGCACTGATTGTCCACGTGACGCCACCATCTGTACTCTTCCAAATGTTGACTCCTGCCGCAAATAAAACGTCAGCGTTCGAAGGATCAGCGGCCAATACAAGATCGTACCAAGCCTGACTACTGGCGTCAGAACCCGTACTACTATAGCCAAGAATGTTCGGGGTTGTGGATCTTGTGCTAAAATTGTTTCCACTGTCTGTTGAGCGATAAAGCCCCACGAGCCCGGAACCATTTCCCGCCAATAGATAAACGTAATTCGGCTGATTAGCGGAAACGGCTAATGCTATCCGTTGAACACCGCCTGGTACTCCGGAAGTGATCTGTGTAAATGAGGCTCCGTTATTAGTGGAAACTTCGAATGTTGTCCCGCTGGCGTAAACAGTATTCGGATCTCCCGGTTTGAAAGCAATGTCTTTCATGGCAGAGCTAACCGATGTGAAAGTCCAGTTTGCTCCTCCGTCCGTCGAACGATAGATTCTACTTCCACTTGTGGATGCGATTAAAATATTGGGATTAGTCGGGTGCATTAGAATCTCATAGACGGTCCTGTTGCCCATACCTGTGTTGTAAGCGGACCATGTGATACCACCATCAGTCGATCTCCATACTCCTAGCCCCGGCGAGTCACCGCCGTCGCGATCTCCTGTTCCAATATAGATAATATTGGGACTGGTAGGATGAACAACAATACTGGAAACACCCAGACGAGTTAATCCTGTGATAAATGGCGACCACGAAACACCATTGTCTACCGTTTTCCAGAAGCCACCGCTTGGGGCTCCCACGAAGATTGTATTCGGGTCACTCGGGTGAAAAGTGATACAAGACAGACGACCATTTCCATTTGGCTGTCCCGTACCATTCGTCGGTTTATTAATCGGTCCTAATAGCGACCAATTACCGTTTCCGGCTGTGTAAGTCTTTGACTCGGGGTGTGTGAGATAGTAATTGGTGATTTCGTTCAGAACATGACCTTCCGGTGGAAAGTTTCCAAATGGATCCACTCGTTGTTCGTGGTAATATTCCCAACGTTTGAATTGTTTCCAGCCCGTACCTTTGGCGCCGGGTTGATCACCAAATTCATCATAGAAAGATTGTTGGATTTCAAAAAAGTTTGCGTTAGGATCGCCCATCATATCGCGCCAATCACCTTGGGCGTATACGATAGAGGAAACTAAACACAAGATGGAGAGTGTGAGTTTAGTTTGCATGGTTCTAGTTTGAATAATCAAGAACCTAAAAAAAAGCGAATAATCCAAGAGAAATTAATTCACATTATTTAGTGAATTTATTCTGTATGCATTATAAAAACCCAAGCAAAACACCTACAATGCAATAACACATATCCCGCTAAACAAGGGCTAATTCATACAATTGATGATTTGGGATTTCAAGATCAGTCAGTTTTTTTTTGAAGCAAGTAGCGTTTTTTATAAGGCAAACTCTTCTTCGAAAAATAACTGCTCGCCCAGAACCTCTTTTTCAAAGCTAAGGAAACCATTTTCTACTTTCCAGTTTGGATTCGGCCAGATTTGGTTAATCTGCAAAACCAGCTCAGCCTCTCCCGTTTCTGGCAATAAAGAATACCAGTTGAATCCGTAATTTGTTTTGTAAACCAGAAAAAATTCCTTCTGTACTTCATCGTAATAAATGCTTTGACCCTTTCTGGAATAGATCTTTGGTTCTGTAACCTGAACATTGCTTGAAGCAATTACTTCCCCAGAGCCTGAAAGTATCACGACTTTGCCATAAGCCTCATCGAAACAGATAAAATTCTCATAATGCGCAAACACATACTTTTCTCTCGTTGGACCTACCGGATTCGGGGAATCATGATCTAACCAACTTCTGGTCTGCTCCATTTCTCTCTGACGAAATGGTTCAGAATCTGTAATATAACGGATGCCGCTTGGACCATATTGATATTGAACTCTATCCAAAGACCTGTTATAGGTGAGATTACGATACGTATATCCCACATATGATTTGTTTACAGTGTCAAACAGGGCTGATTCACGGATATTCTGATATTTAAAATAGTAACTAATCGGCATTCCTTCCGGCCGGTAAATACCTTCTTCAAATTGCGGGTTAGGAGTTTGTTCAGCGATAATTTTACCACGCTTCAATTCCACCAAGGTCAGCGAATTATCTGCATGTTGCATAACAAAACCAGTCGAATTGTAAGTAATTGTAACGAATGTGTGGCTTGTATCGATAAGCTCCTTGAAGTCGTCTATTTGTTGAAACCCCTGTCCTTTTGCAGAGAATACGAGTATTAATGTTAGCGCGAGTGTAGTAGTTTTAATCATACTAAACGAATTAGCCCGAGGCCACGTTAACAAAAAATTAACAAAATTCGTACCAGACTGAAATTTAGGGACTTAATTTAGAACTCAGGCGGCAAATGAACACTACAGTAAAGTGAGAACGGTGACCAGAATTATTCCTGGTAAAATGAGTATCAACGATGCAACCCGAGCGAAATTGAACATTGGTTTCTGAGCTTTAAATATTACTGTCAATAATGGAATCAACATGACGATTTGTAAATACGGAAACCAGGTGAAAATGGAACGCACCCTTATTGTTTCCTGGCGAATAACATGTGATTCACCGACCTCTTGATCATAGCTTAACCACTTACCCGTTCGAAAAATAGGAGAGTACGTAATTTCGAAACTATCATCAATGTGACCCAGCCAGTTCCTTAACGGTGGAACGAACAAATACCCCTCGACCTTTACACTTTGATATCCGATGGCATACAACTGCCGATCAATTTTCCACTCATTTTCTGTGAGCTTTTTAGTTTCGCCGTCAACTAAAACATCAATCGTCGTGAGAATCATCATCAGTGTACAAAAGCCCGCAACCAACTTGAACAAAAGCCAGGGTGTTCCATTGGTAATACGTTCGTAGTACTCTTTTTCTTTGCGTTTTTCCTCTTCTTCTTTGCGTCTTACTTTTTCGGCCGCAATGATTAATTTTTCCTCACGGGTAAATTCTCTTGCCATAACAATGCATATGATCAGACAATAATAATATTTTCTTTCGACTCAATTTACCTGATCGACTATAGGAAGCGTATCGAATACTTATTTGAAGTCTATTACTCCATCCGGAAAACTCTATTTGTGGAGCCATCGCTGTACACATGGATCAATAAAGTATTTGCTTTGTCCAGTGTTTCTCTGCCTAAAATATCCACGACTTTAATTAGTTCCTTCGGCCCAGCTGCCACTTCATCTATTGTACCTGTTGTGGAGCAATTCGGGATAATACTGGTCGTTGGATTTAACGAAAGGGAGTAGTCATATAATTCATCACAAATATAAAGTGCGTCTCCCTCTCCATTGGTCAATACACATAGACCAATGTTATTCGCGGGGTCGATGTATAAATCGGTTGAAACACCGTTTTCACCACCATTGTGGCCCCAAAGCATCGCTGATCCACCACTGTGGAATAACTCCTCCTGATACCAGTTCAGGCCTTGGGTTGGGTCTAGCGAAGGGACTTGCGCAGACAGCATTTGATTAATAGATGTGGAGTTAAGTATTGAGTTTGATCCAAGCGTACCACCATTCAAATATGCGATCATGAAATTTCCAAGATCAACCACATTGCTTCGTAATTGCCCATCGGGATAATCTGCAAAACCGTAATGAGGATACGCCACGTAATTTCCGTTGAAGTAGGTATATGGTCGCGCCACATGACTGGAATCAAAATCACTGAAGTGCCAGGCTGTTTTCTCCATACATAGAGGAGCGAAAATATTTTGGTCGCAGTAATCATCGAAAGGCATTCCGCTAATTGATTCTGTCACGAATCCGCTAAGTGCAGTACCCATGTTAGAGTAGTTGAAGGCAGTACCGGGAGCATTATTGTAAAAATTAGTTGTTGGATTATAGTCAATGCCACCAACCGTCAGGTAGCGCTGAATACATTCTTCCAAGGAAATCGTAGGATCAGGATAACCGTAGTACAAATCCATGGCAGGTCCATCCTCAATTGATCCAGTATGTGTCATCAGTTGACGCATGGTAATGGAATCTGTTTCAAAACCGGGAATCTCAATTGGCCAGGGCAGATAAGAATTGATATCAGAGTCCAGATTGGACAATCCCGCTTCGCTTAGCTGCATAGCCGCCGTTCCTGTAACCAATTTAGACATAGAAGCGAGTAAAAAAACGGTCGTGTCCTCAACAGGAACCATATTGTCGACATCTGCAAAACCGTAAGATTCTAACCAAACGATTTCCCCATCTTTCACTATAATGGTTGCAACTCCCGGAAATTTTTCCAGATTCATTTCATTTTGAATGTATGCGTCAACAGATGGACTTGGGTTTGGGTTTGTTTGTCCGAAACCCCAACTAATAAATAGTCCTAATAGAATAGTGAGTAGTTGTTTCATTCTTATAGTTGTTTTTTCCTCGACACCTATTTACTCAGCCCTGAACACCTTTTGTGTGGTGCCATCACTGTAGATGTATATAAGCAGCGTATTAGGTTTGAATTCAGTTTCCCGACCCATTAAATCAATAATCTGCACCACTGTCTTTGGTTGATCATGTTGACTCTCACTAATTCCAAGCCCGGATTGCCGATGGCGCATCTTCAGCTCAAAAATTCCGTTTACCTTTTTATGATAGTACATGATCATCTGATCTCCGCTTAGGCTTACAGCCTCATTGATTTCTATAACAGGCGATGAGAATAAAACTGTCGGTGTGCTGAACGGGTCGTTGACATTAGATCGAACGGCAACACAGATCTCTGATAAACTAGCCCCGGTAATGGCTCCGGCTGGGATACGCGTCCAATATAATTCCAGATTGTTCTTTGAAATATAGGTAGCGTAACTAACATAATTCGTATCGTTGACATTGGCCAGGATCATATCAGAGTTCACTAGCTTGTTGAAAGTAGAGTCATTTACTTTTTGCGCTACACCAATGTTTGTTTCACACGGTCCTGGACAGGTATCGAAGTAGGCATTGTTGTAATACAAGAACTGACCATCAGCACTAATTCCGTGATCCATTGCAATCCAACCGGGAAGCGGATTATAGAAGTCCCCGTAAACACGTCCAATATTTGAGACAGACCCGGCATTAAAAGTGCCGTGATGTAAGTTTTCGACTACAGCAGGGAAATCTCGCATGGAGGTCCAAACGAAGTAATTGTTGGTGTCCATATCGGGCACTGCATCCAAATAGGGTGGTGCACCACCGGTATTCACTCCGGGCAACTCACCCTGAAAGCTAAAAGTTGAGTCGTTTACTCTGGTGGCGTAATAGATTTTTTTGTCGCTGATTTCATTATTAAACAGCATGTAGTTTCCATCATCGCTAATAAATGGTTCCATGGCCCCAACCGGAACTCCAGTGACGATTACGTCGATCTCAGGACCATAGACGGGAATGTTTTGGGCAGCGCTATGAAACAGCGTGAACAGTAGTAGTGTGTTAAGTATGTACTTCATTATGTAATATATTCTGCGATAATGCTATCGCACTGATAGTTACAAGGTAGTAAAAATGCTTTGAAGCATTAATAACGTCATTCATCCTGCATAGACGGACACTTATGGGTACCGTATGTACAAAAAACACAGCAGTCTCCTTTTTTAGGAGACATTTCTGTACCGCATTCTTTGCAATTGTATTTTATTACGCAGACATCGGTTGGAAGGGTCTCGGTTTCTGTATGACCACAGTTAGGACACGTTATTTCAGAAGTTTCCGATTTTCCGGTGCTACTTTCATTCGAACAACACTCTTCTTTGCAATCTTCGTCCATGATCTTTTCTTCATTTTGTGATTCACACTGACAGAAGAGCAGTAGAATGCCGAACATCATGATGCTTTTATGTATTGGAAATGCTCTTGTCATTGTTTCTAACATTTTGCAGCCCTTATTAACAGGCCGATACATCTAAGTTAATAAAAATAGATGTGGAGCCCTAGAGCATACAAATTATGATTCAGAAATGATGGCACCTTCCTCACGTTCCCTTTTTACAGTAAATGAAAGCCGTACTAGCAATAGTCTACATTATTCAAACTCCTTTTTCTCCTGAAGAGACATCAGTTCGTGTTCAAAATAAACTAAGTCAGTTGGATCCGTTTCATCGGAAAGCCTACAATAATATACTTTGGCTTTATACTTCCTTATCGTTAAGGGTTCATCCGGAATCTTTTTTGCAAATACACACGTGCCAACTTTGTACCTGCCTTCTACTTCTTTCACAGATCTATATCATGTTGTGATTTCTTATTCTTTTTCTTCTCTGCTTTTGCCGCTCTCTTCTCTTTGAGATTCATGGCAGGAGGAGTCTTATCCCCCTTAGCTTTTGTGTTCTTATCTTTTGACATAATTTTCAATAAAATTTAACAGAGCAAGATACACCGTCAAGGGTCTTAATCTATTACAAAACTCCGGAAGAATCTTACATATTTCACAGGTCTTCCAGGTACTGTGTTCTGCGTAATTTCAGCTCCTTGTAAAAACTGAGCGTCAGTCCGGTATTTTTTTTGAATTGTGTCGAAAGATGTGCCGCACTGCTGTAGTGCATTTTATGCGCAATTTCAGATAGGCTTAGTTCATCGTAAAGGAGCAGTTCCTTGATTTTCTCAATTTTGTGAATTATGATGAATTGCTGAATAGTAATCCCTTTTGTTTCAGAGAATATATTGGACAAGTAAGTATAATCGTGCTGCAATTTTTCCGCGAGAAAGTCGGAGAAATTAACCCTCGGTAGTTCATCCGAATTATGAATCATTTCAATGATTATGGTTTTAATCCGCTCTATCAAAATGCTACGCTTGTCATCCATGAGAACCAAGCCTGATTTTAAGAGATTTTCCTTTAAAAGAAGACGTTGTGAATCTGTGATCTTTTTGTGAAGTTCAATGACACCGAGACCAACGCTGTAAAAGGCGATTCCAATGTTATTAAGCTCTTCTTCCACTTTCATTTTACATCTCAGACTTACCATAAATTGAACATATAGTGTTTCTGATGAATTAAGTGGTTTGTACATACGTACAAGGTACGCTTATTTTAATTGATGTAAGACGAAACCGGGCTATTTCAGTTCCCTAGCTGGTTTTAATGCTGGCGTGTTCTATGATACATAATGACGAATGGAGAAGAACATAATGAATCAGTAAGGTGTTATGCTCAATTCACAACATGTGATTTATGTAACATATTGGACAGCTTGTGTAACATGGGGGCCACACAAAAGCATGAACTTTGATCTGTGAAAATACATTCACAATTAAACAGATTATAATGAAACTCAAAATAATAGCAATAGCACTCTTCTTCATACCAACAATTTCTTTTTCACAAGCCCCAATTCTCGGTACGGCTGCAGATTTTGTATTGTTTTCAACGGATGGAGCAGTAAGTAATTCAGGAATTACACATCTTACAGGTAACGTAGGAACAAACAATGGTTCAAGTACCGGTTTTGGTAATGTCAATGGCGTAATGCATGACGGCGATGCCGCTAGTATTCAATGTGCCACTGACGTATTAATTGCATACGGTCAATTGAATAACGCGACCCCAACAAATAATCCAGCGCCCCTGCTTGGGAACGGTCAAACACTTTATGGAGGGGTAAATTTTATTGGCTCTCCGACTACACTTAGTTTAAACCTGATCTTAGATGCACAGGGAGACCCCAATGCCGTATTTATTTTTCAAATCCAGGGAGCCTTTTCTACAGGTGCAGGATCTTCAATCGAATTGATAAATGGTGCACAGGCATGCAATGTGTTTTGGAAAGTTGAAGGTTTAGTGAGTATGGCCTCCGGGACTTCAATGAAAGGAACGATTTTCGCCAATAACGCTGCAATAGAAATGAACACAGGCGACACTTTAGAGGGTAGAGCAATTGCGATTAACGGTGCGGTTACTGTTGACGGAACGAATGGTTATACGCCCATTGGCTGTGGAAGCCCCGTGCTTACAGGTCCTATGCCACCGGATCTCGGTGCAGCCGCTTGCTACGCCATCTTTTCAGCAGATGGTGCAGTGACAAATTCTGGTGTGACTAATATAACAGGCGATGTGGGAAGTAACAATGGTTCTGCCTCAGGTTTTGATCCACTTTTAGTTTCCGGAGAAATTCATCCTATTCCGGATGGTTCAACTGCGCAGTGTGCGAGTGATTTGACGGTTGCATACAATTACCTGAATTTATTGACAGATGATATAGAGCTGTTGTATCCGGCGCAATTTGGAAAAAATTTGGTCCTTACACCTCATACGTACTTAATGGGTGGTGCGGCGACTTTTACAGACTCACTTTATCTGGATGCACAAGGAAATGCGGATGCCGTGTTTGTTATCAAAATAAACGGAGCAATGTCAACAAGTACTTATTCTAATGTTATTCTTTTGAATGGAGCACAATCAAAAAATGTGTACTGGAAAATTGAAGGCGCGGTAGATATCAGTGATTACTCAGTTTTTTCTGGCACCATCATCTGCAATAATGCGGCATTGGGAACGATTGCAACGGGAGTAACACTTAATGGAAGAGCCCTCACCACAGTAGGAGCCTTATCCACTACAGCAATGGATGTTTTGCCGACTACAGTCCCTGCTAACTGTGAATCAGTCGGATTATCAGACTTGAATAACATCGATGGGCCGTTAATTGTTTATCCAAACCCCTTTCGTGAATCAATAACAGTCATGGCTCAAGGGATTTCTATAGATAATTCATACGAGTTAAGAATAATGAGTACGATGGGAGCAGAAGTCATGATTTCAACATTGACTCAAACGTCCTCTGTGATCGAAACATCCGAAATTCCATCCGGAATGTATTTCTATAGTGTTCAGAATAATGACAGAGTCATACAAACAGGCAGGTTGATCGCACAATAATAGCGGGTTGATGCCGCGAAAAACTTTCGGCCTGGGTCGTAAGTTTTTCTTTGTGACACGAATACCAATCCATTTATCGTCGGAAGATTGGTTTAGACTAATCCCGCGATAGATTTTACAAACAGTTAAAAAACAAAATTATGAAAACAATAAAGCTTATTGCACTACTCATGTTAATCACGTCAAGTGTTGATTCGATAGCGCAAGAAACAGGAGAAAAATATGGAAGAACCCTCAACTTTGGAGTGGGAATCGGTTATTACGGTTATGTCGGAAGTTCAATGCCAGTCCTGCATCTTAATTATGAATTTAATGTAGCGCGCAACTTTACGCTGGCGCCATTTGTGAGTTTCTATAGCTATTCAAGAAGATACTATTGGGGGAATAAGAACTACCCGTACAAAAATTACAGGTATCATGTGACGGTTGTTCCTGTGGGAGTAAAAGGAACGTATTATTTTGACAACCTATTGGGAGCAGGAAGTAAATGGGACTTCTATCTCGCAGGATCTATCGGGTTCAATATTGTTAATTCAACCTGGGACGATGATTATTATGGGGATAGAGATGTCTATCGTCATGCTAGCCCCTTATACCTCGACGGCCACATAGGTGCTGAATATCACGCAAGCAATAAAATTGGCTTTTTCCTTGACCTTTCCAGTGGAGTTTCAACGATTGGAATTGCGATTCATTAGAAAACCAAACGATGCTTCGAAAAACTGCGGACTGTTTTTTAAATGATTCTTATTGACACTAGAAACAGTACGTAGTTTGGCCTCGTAGTTGGCGCACCCGTTACATTCTACTCTCATTGTGCTTAGAACAAGTATGAAGAGAAAAATGAATGTGACGTTTTGCGTTTACCCTATCGCAACACCTTTAAATATAATTGAATTCGATGAAAATGAATTTGGCGCTTTATTATTATAGGGTTATTTGAATTTAAAGGGATAATCTGAATCGGCCTCTATAAACTGCTTGTTGTTAATACTCCCATAGAATTCATTACTGTATTGAACCGTATTGTTGATTAGAATTTTTACCCGAAGACTCGTTCTGAAGTCGCCTGAATAAATAGCGATCTTTGATTTTAAATGGGTGCCTGGTAAGATATTCTTATGAGTATAACTATTGCCACAACCGCTATAATTGAAATATTCTATCGGATTCCAATTCCCAACACTGTCCTTTGCCTCTTGAATCATAACCAAGCTTCCGTCTTGAATTTTCAACTTCGTTATTTGTCCGTGTTGTTCGTCATAGAAAATGTACATATCATACGTTTGGATTGTCTTATGTCCTTTGATTTTACTACTGTATTCTTCATAACTATAGGGAAAACTACTACTATAGTATTCCATATAAGACAAAGAATTTGTATCGACAAAGACATTGAAACCCTGATTCTGCATTGTATCAAAAGAGAGCTTGCTTCCCGCCTCGTTTACGGTGAACAATTGTTTGTTAGAGGACAAGAGAATTGTATCGCTTTGAGACCATGTAAAGAAAGAAGTGATAATCAAACACGATATGATTAAAATAGTCTTCACAAACTCAAGATACGAATAGTTGAGATAATCAGTTGGTTTCAGTAAGATTTTTGCGATGGAGTATAGGTGCCCTAAGTTTACAATCAATTAGTTTTAGTAGTTAAACAAGAAGAACAAAAGAGTGGAAAAAGGCTTTGGTAGGTGCAGTGTCGTTGAACACGTCAACATAGCAAGTCCCCACTCTTTTAGTACCAGAATACGATC
>JASBTZ010000002.1 GCA_030148165.1 Bacteroidota bacterium | reverse complement strand
AGCAGGAGCGTGGTATCGTAACAGAGATGCTTTCATCCTGTCGATAGGCTTAAAGACAGATCGCTTTAGATTAGGTTACAGTTATGATGTAACGGTTTCAAAACTGAACAATGGTGTTTCAGGAGGTTCGCACGAAGTGTCACTAGGTTTGAATTTAAATTGTAATGACAAACCACCGACCTTTAGAACCATTTCTTGTCCATCATTCTAAAGTGTAACCAAAAAACGGAACAACGTTTTACAAGTGAAATTGAAAATATGAAAACCAAAAATAACATTATGCGAATCTCGAGGTATATGGCATTTGCCGTAGCAGGAGCGTTTCTAGTTGCTGCGTGTTCACGTGACACTTCGAATGTGACAGGTTGGGATTATAACAACCCGAAACATGGAGGTTTCCAGAAAGTACCATTTGTTGATCAGGAGACTGGTCCTGGCCTTCTTCTTATCGAAGGTGGTACCTTTACAATGGGACGTTCTGAGCAGGACGTCATGTTCGATTGGAATAATCGACCTGCAAGAGTAACAGTTTCTTCCTTCTACATGGATCAAACTGAGATCACGAACTTCCACTGGCTGGAGTACCTATATTGGATTACACGTGCTTATAGTGAGACGTATCCAATGGTTTACAAAAATGCGCTTCCAGATACATTGGTTTGGAGATCACCACTAGGTCACAATGAAAAATATGTTGATTATTACCTAAGGCACCCAGCTTACAGAGATTATCCTGTTGTTGGTGTTTCCTGGTTACAGGCGAATGACTTCTGTAAGTGGAGAACAGATCGAGTGAATGAATATATCCTTATTCGTGAAGGTATTCTAGCTTTTAATGTAGACCAGAGAGATGAGAACACATTTAATACAGAATCATATTATGCAGGACAATACGAAGAAGGATTAGTTAAGAATCTTCAGGATCTTAACCCTTCAAACGTAAATGGTAAAAAACTTGGAGAACGTATCGTGCGAATGGAAGACGGAATTCTTCTACCACGTTACAGACTTCCGACTGAAGCAGAATGGGAATTTGCTGCGACAGGACTAATTGGCAACCTTACTCCAGGTACGGAAAACATCGATGAAAGAAGATGGTATCCTTGGGATGGACATTGGGTTCGTCAGGATGAGGCTGAATTTACTGGACAGATTCGTGCTAACTTCGTTCGTGGTCGTGGTGACTACATGGGTGTTGCAGGACACCTGAATGATGGTGCAGACGTAACAGCTCCGGTTGAATCTTACTGGCCAAATGATTACGGGCTTTACCACATGGCTGGTAACGTGTCTGAGTGGGTGTTAGATGTTTATCGCCCTTTAACAAGTGAAGATTACGATGAATTCCGCCCTTTTAGAGGAAATGTATTCAAAACAAAACTTCTTAATAATGAAGGTGCCGTTGAACTCAAGAACGCGCAGGTTATGTATGATATTCATGGTATGAAAGAATACCTCAATGAATTTGAGCGTATTCGTTACCAAAGAGTGTCTGCAGATGAGCACGATCCAATGAATAAAGAGTTTACTACGTTAAATGATACGGTTATTCCTGTTGGAGTCAACAAGCACAATGCTTCGAATAACCCTTCAAGAAGTGGTTACGCTCCGGATCCATTTTACGTATCTCATGGAAAGGTGAAGGATTCAATCGAATTGGATCTATTGAAACGTATCAATGAAGTTCTTGACCAGGCTATTGAGTACAAGAATGAAAAATACGACATCGAGGCTTCAGCTTATATTCAAGACAATTTATTTGACGGAATCTTTGTTGATGATATCCGCGAAGGGCCTGACGGTGAAGAGTATGCTTTTGAAGTAATCTCAATGCTTCGAATCGGATTTAACGATTTCATCATTGAGTCACCAGGTAAACTTAAGTACAGAGATGTGACACAGGAAGAGAATATCGACCGATTGAATTACAGAAAGTCTGATTATATCTCTCACCTGGATGGTGACATCGAGTCTTCAATTTTCTACGGAGGATCACAAGAGATCGATGCTTATAAAGAAGATATCAATGCTGCTAAGAGAGATCCTTCTCTAGTAATGTATCAGAACGATCACGAAGAATACAGCCTGGAAGGAAGCCAGATCAAACCTGGTGATAGAACTTCATGGCCTACTACATTGATTTCTGATAAATCAAGAGTATATAAAGGTGGTTCTTGGAAAGATCGCGCATACTGGTTGGTAGCAAGTACCAGAAGATACTTAGACGAAGATCAGGCAACGGATGCAATCGGATTCCGATGTGCTATGGATAGAGTTGGATCCCCTACCGGATTTAACTACGGAAGAAAGAAAAAGAATCGTTAACCAATAACGACTCGTTAATAAAATATCAACTGCCCGTTCACCTATTGAGCGGGCAGTTTTATTTTTACAACATGGATGAGAAAGTATACGAAGCCTTTTTGAACTCTACCGGAGTCTGTATAGATACCCGGAAAATATACGATGGTTGTTTCTTTGTTTGTATTCAGGGAGAAAATTTTAATGGTAATACATTTGCCACAGACGCAATCAACCAGGGTGCTTCACATGTAATTGTAGACAATAAGGAATTCTATGATGAAGAAAAGCCGATGACATTAGTTAATGATAGCGTCCTTTTTCTTCAACAGCTTGCTAATCATCACCGAAGACAATTCAATATTCCGATAATAGGGATTACCGGTAGTAATGGCAAAACAACTACGAAAGAACTCATCAGGACCGTGTTAGATACCAAGTATGAAGTCTTAGCTACAAAAGGAAACCTCAATAATCATATTGGTGTTCCCCTCACCCTTCTCGAGCTCAAATCTTCACATCAAATAGCCATTATAGAAATGGGCGCAAATCGATTCAAAGACATTGAAGAGCTTTGTGTTATTGCAGAACCTGATTATGGTATCATAACGAACATCGGGGCTGCACATTTGGAAGGATTTAAATCGATCGAAGGGGTAATTAAAACTAAAAGGGAGCTGTATGATACGGTTTCTCAGGTTTCTGGAACTATCATCATCAATCTGGATGATTCGCTTTTAACAAGGATAGTTCCTAATAATGTTCGTCTTGTGACATACGGCATGCACGATGGTTCAGATGTTACAGGAGAATTAATCAAACTGGATCCTTTCGTGAACCTCACATGGAAACATCAGAACTACATTTCGGATCCAGTTTCAACCCAAATGATAGGTAAATACAATTTTTACAATTTCTTATCAGCAATTTCATTCGGTGTATTATTTGATGTAGAACCTGAGTTAATCAATGCAGCAATAGCCAGTTATGTTCCTGACAACAATCGATCGCAAATAAAGAAAACAGCTCGAAACACACTTATACTAGATTGTTATAATGCCAATCCAACAAGCCTCTCCTCTGCTCTGGAAAGTTTTGCTATGAATGATTCTGATCTCGATAAATTCGTCATTATTGGCGCCATGAAAGAACTGGGTGATCATGCTGAGGAAGAGCATCAAAAAATAGTCGACAAGGCCGCAGAATTAGGACTTCACGGATATTTTGTTGGGAATGAATTTAAGGGAATGAATTCAGAATCTGTAGATCAGCACTTTGATTCTGTCAAAGACCTACAGAACTTTCTCGCCAATCAAGAAATTACAGGAAAGATTATCCTGTTAAAAGGATCGCGAAGCATTGGGCTGGAAGACCTAGAAGAACTACTGTAGCTTAATCCTTGAGAATATTCCTTGAAATCACGATCTTCTGTACCTCAGAGGTACCTTCGTATATCTGTGTGATCTTAGCATCTCGCATCAATCTTTCAACGTGATACTCCTTCACGAATCCATAACCACCATGAATCTGGACAGCCTCCACGGTGTGCTCCATCGCAACTTTAGAAGCGTACAATTTAGCCATGGCACTCGATTGATCATAGTTTCGACCATTGTCTTTATCCAAGGCTGCACGATAAACTAACAATCTAGCTGCTTCAATATCAGTAGCCATGTCGGCCAGCTTAAAGGCGATTGCCTGGTGTTTTGAAATTTCCTTACCAAATGCCTTACGTTCCTTGGAATAAGCAGCTGATAGTTCTAATGCACCTGCTGCAATACCTAATGCCTGTGATGCAATTCCAATTCTTCCCCCGGAAAGAACCTTCATGGCGAATTTAAAACCAAAGCCATCCTCCCCTATTCTATTCTCTTTAGGAACTTTTACATCATTAAACATCAGGGTGTGGGTATCTGAGCCTCTGATTCCCATCTTATCCTCTTTAGCTCCCACGATAAATCCTTCCATATCACGCTCCACTATAAAAGCGTTAATTCCACGGTGGCCCGCTTCCACATCCGTTTGAGCAATTACGAGATAAATCGACGCCGTCGATCCATTCGTTATCCAGTTCTTTGTTCCGTTAAGCAAGTAATGATCTCCTTGATCTATTGCGGTAGTTCGTTGCGAAGTTGCATCCGAACCTGCTTCCGGTTCTGACAAACAAAAGGCCCCAATTTTCTCACCCTTTGCAAGTGGAACCAGATATTTTTGTTTCTGTTCTTCCGATCCAAACTTTTCAAGTCCCCAACAAACCAACGAATTATTAACAGACATACATACCGAAGTTGAAGCATCTACCTTGGAGATTTCTTCCATTGCCAATACATAGGATAATGTATCCATCCCGGATCCTCCGTATTTAGGATCTACCATCATCCCCATAAATCCAAGTTCAGCTAGTTGTTTCACTTCTTCTGCCGGGAAACGCTGCTCGTTATCACGTTCAATCACTCCTGGTTTTAAAACATTTTGAGCAAAATCTCTCGCCGCTTCCTTTACAGCTAAGTGTTCTTCTGTTAATTCGAAATTCATAATCCGGGTTTTATTTTCTTGCAATGTGTCCGAAATGGACGAACACAAATTTAATGCTTTAATTTAATTTCCTACTTTTATTAACCATGAAATCACATGCAATTATCGGGCTAATGGACGGGACATCTTTGGATGGACTGGATATCTCGTATTGCAGATACGACAAAGGATTGCAGGGTGACTGGTCCTACAAACTTATTGCATATCAAACACTTAAACATCCGGCTTCAATTGCGAAGCGCATGAACGAATCAAAATCACTTTCTCCGGAAGAGTTATTAAAACTCGATAAGGACCTTGCGGAATTTTATTCTGGTGCGGTTAATTCATTCATTTCTGATAATCATGTTGATAAAAATGAGTTGAGTGCAATTGCGTCACACGGTCACACGGTATATCATCAACCGGAAAAGAGATTTACGCTGCAGATTGGCTGTGGAGAAACCCTCGCTTATTTGACCGGCGTAAAAGTCATTAATGACTTTCGACAAAAAGATGTTGCTGCGGGAGGTCAAGGAGCTCCGCTGGTTCCAATTGGTGACAAGCTAATCTTTAGTGATCAAGCTGACACTTTTATTAATATCGGGGGATTCACAAACGTAACCTTCATACGTGGCGAGGTGAAAGCATTCGATATCTGCCCAGGCAATCTTCCGTTAAATAGAATTGCGAATGAAATGAACGAATCATTCGATCGAGATGGAAGAATAGCTTCATCGGGTCATGTTGATACCGACATTCTTTCCAAATTGAATCAACTTCCTTATTACGATGTGTCGCCACCAAAATCATTGGGAACAGAATGGCTAGATCATGAATTTATTCCTTTGTTATCTGCGATTAAAGATCCGAGTGATAGAATGAGAACCTGTGTGGAGCATATTGCTCAACAGATTGGACAGCAATTGGATAATTCCAGTTCAGATTCTACCTTAATTACAGGAGGGGGGGCATTCAACACCTTTCTAATCGAACGAATACGTGCCAATAGTAAATCAAAGATTATTATCCCATCAAAAGAGATTATCGAATACAAGGAAGCAATCGTGTTTGGACTTCTTGGAGCATTATACCTGGAGAATTCAATTAATATTTTATCATCTGTCACCGGAGCTCCTCATGACTCCATCGGTGGAGTCTTACACCTGCCATAATTTCCACATTAAGAATGTTCGTAACTCATGGTAAAACTCTTATTTCATCAATTTCACGCTTTAAATACTTTGTTAACTTTGCTCAGTTAGATAAGCAAGGAATTAGATGAAAGATCTGCTCAATAAATTTGAAAACAAACGTCCGGAAATCGTCTTCGAATGGCAGGATCCCGAGACGGAAGCAGAAGGCTGGGTTGTCATCAACTCACTGCGTGGAGGTGCCGCGGGAGGCGGCACAAGAATGAGAGTAGGGCTTGACAAAAGAGAAGTCGAGTCGTTGGCTAAAACAATGGAAGTTAAATTCACTGTGGCCGGACCACCGATCGGAGGAGCGAAATCAGGAATCAATTTTGATCCATCAGATCCGAGAAAAGAAGGTGTGCTTAGAAGATGGTTCGCAGCAGTAACTCCTTTATTGAAACACTATTACGGAACAGGAGGAGACCTCAATGTGGATGAAATTCACGAGGTAATTCCAATAACGGAAGATTGTGGCGTTTGGCATCCGCAGGAAGGTGTCTTTAACGGACACTTTCAACCAAGAGACTCACAGAAAATACATCGTATAGGGCAATTGCGACAAGGTGTTCTTAAAGTAATTGAAGATGATCGCTATACCCCTCGAAAAGAGAATAAGTACGTCGTTGCCGATATGATCACAGGTTACGGTGTTGCCGAATCTGTAAAACACTATTACGCTATTTACGGTGGGGACATAAAAGGTAAACGCGTTATTGTTCAGGGCTGGGGTAATGTAGGTTCTGCCGGAGCATATTATCTGGCACAGGAAGGAGCTAAGATCGTTGGAATTATTGACCGTGCAGGTGGATTGATCAATGAAGATGGTTTCTCACTAGATGATATCAGAGAACTTTTCGTCAACAAGAAAGGTAATCAGCTGAATGCCGAAAACACCCTTTCTTTCGAAGAAGTGAATAGTCGAATCTGGGATTTGAAAGCAGAAGTTTTCATTCCATGTGCCGCATCCCGATTAATTACTGAAGATCAGCTGAACAGGATGATCAATTCAGGTATGGAAGTGATTTCTGCCGGAGCAAACGTTCCTTTTGCTGATCCTCAAATATTCTTTGGTCCTATTGCCGACAAAGCTGACAACAATCTTTCAGTAATTCCTGACTTTATTTCGAATTGCGGAATGGCCAGAGTATTTGCATACTTAATGAGCAACGATCTTCAAAAGCTAACGGATGAGGGCATATTCTCCGACACGAGTGAGATAATCCGAAAAGCTATGGAAAACACAAAACAACTAAACCCAAATAAAACAGGCATTGCTAAAACAGCTTTTGAGCATGCTTTAAACCAATTGATCTAGAACTAAAAATCAACTTATGGAAATTTTTATTGTATCCGTTTTTGCTTTAGGTTATCTCGCTATTACATTGGAGCATAACCTCAAAATTGATAAGCTAATCCCGGCTTTGATCATGATGGCCCTTGCCTGGGCAGGAATTGCTTTTGGACTGGATGGCTTTATGACTTGGTTTGATAGTCACCATGCAGCATTACTAGACGGCCAAACGCTAGAGAATGGTCATATAATGGAAAATTTTGCAGCTATGGGTCACGAGGCCAAGATGCATACCATGGAAAAAACACTGTTACACCACTTTGGTAAGACCTGTGAGATATTAATCTTCCTCGTAGGAGCAATGACCATTGTAGAAATTGTGGATCATTTCAATGGTTTCCAAACAATTAAGCGAATCGTTAAAACCAATAGTAAGGCGACACTTTTATGGATTGTCTGTATACTCGGGTTTATTTTGTCCGCTATTATTGATAACCTGACGGCTACAATTGTATTGATCACAATCCTTCGTAAGATTGTTCACGACAGAAACTTGCGAATGTGGTATGCCGGTATGATCATTATCGCGGCAAATGCCGGAGGAGCCTGGTCTCCAATTGGTGATGTCACAACCACCATGCTTTGGATGGGCGATAAAGTGAGTGCGATGAATCTGATTAAAATCTTACTTGTACCTTCAATGGTATGTATGATTATCCCTACCGTATTAGCTTCGTTTTTACCTGCTTTTAAAGGTACATTAGAACAAGAGGATGATAACGAAAAAATCAGTAAAAACAGTACATTAATGCTGGTACTTGGACTATCTATGATCGTAATGGTGCCGGTATTTAAGACTGTTACTCATCTTCCCCCTTATGTCGGAATGATGCTTTCATTGGGAATTGTATCACTGGTAGCTGAGTTTATCAGTAACAGAAGCTTTTCTATGACGGCGGTGGAAGATCACGGACATGTGCATGGTCCTACATTTAAAGCATTGACAAAAATTGAAATGCCTTCGATCCTATTCTTCCTTGGGATATTAATGACAGTAGCAGCGCTTGAATCACTTGGTTTGATCTTTACGTTCGGTAACAATATACTGGAGTCAGAAATGAATATTAATCTATTTGTGACATTGTTAGGTGCCGGATCAGCTGTGATTGATAACGTTCCTTTGGTCGCAGCATCTATGGGAATGTTCCAGGATCCTATGGATAGCTCGATATGGCATTTCATAGCATACGCGGCAGGTACAGGAGGATCAATGTTGATTATTGGTTCTGCTGCCGGAGTAGTGGCAATGGGAATGGAAAACATCTCTTTCTTCTGGTATCTTAAAAAAATAAGCTGGCTGGCTTTATTGGGATATTTAGCAGGAGTTGGTACATTCCTTTTAATATAATATTTTAACCTTCTAATCGTTTTATTATCATGAATTTGAACTTTTTATTACAGACTGTTATCGGGGATAGCACAATGACGGAAACCGGCGTTGAAAAAGTGCCTTTTTGGGACGTACTGCAGGAATCTAGTCAGGGATTCGGATTGGTTATTAATGTAATCCTCGCGCTGATGCTTGGATATACCATTTTTGTATTTGTAGAGCGTTATCTGGCTCTTCGCAAGGCTGCAAAGGAAGAAGCGGGATTGCTTTCGAAGATACGTGAGTATATCATGGACGGAAAGATCGATATGGCGAAAGATTATTGCTCACGTTCAAATTCACCTTCAGCAAGAATGTTGGAAAAAGGTATTGCGCGTCTGGGTAAATCATTGGACAGCATTTCAGCATCGATCGAAAATACGGGAAAACTAGAAATTTCGCGTCTTGAACAACGATTGAGCTTTTTAGCAACAGCGGCAGGAGCTGCTCCGATGATCGGTTTCCTAGGGACTACGGTCGGAATGGTAATGGTGTTCATCGACCTTCAAAATGAATCATCTCTTGAGTTGGATGTAATCGCACCGGGAATCATGACAGCAATGATTACAACCGTTGCTGGTCTGATTGTTGGTATTGTAGCATACATTGGCTACAACTTCTTAGTCGCAAGAATTGGACGAGTGGTGTACCAAATGGAAAATGATGCGTTAGAATTTATGGATCTACTCAATGAACCTGGTAAATAATAGACTATGGCATTAGGAACAAATAATAAAGTTAAGGTAGAAGGTGGAATGGCTTCCATGACCGATCTTGTGTTCCTGCTACTGATCTTCTTCATTATCATGAGTTTGATGAGTAACCAGAATACGCGTGTTGATGTACCGAAAACAAGCGAAGACCTTAAACCTCTCAAAAATCCGACTACAGCAACTGTAATCGTCACTGAAGATAATCAGTACGTCGTTATGCCAGGCGGAGATATGGAGAACCCTAGGGCCTTTGAAGATATTCGCGGAGAGGCAGAAGCGGCGGTAGCTAATTCGGGAGAATTGAAACTAAAGATCGAAGGTCATCGTAAAGCAGATTACGAGGCAGTCTTTCATGTATTGGCTTTAGCACAGGTCAACGGATGGGATCCTGTCCTCGCATACGATAAATAATAGCACTATGGCAGCAATACCAATAGTCGATAAACGAGATAAACGAAAGGGCATAGCAACGTCGTTGCTTGTGATGCTCTTGCTGTTCATTTACTTATTATTGTCTTCCTTCGAAAGAGCCGATCCACCTCCTCAAGATATTCCGGTTAAACTGGCTGAACCGCTGGATGTCACGGAGATCAAAGAATTCACCATTGAAGGAGGATCTGGAAGTGGTAAGCCTAACGACGACCCGGTTAGAGACCCTCAACCTCAAACAGAGCAAATCATTACGCAAGAGAATTCTGACACGGAAGTGCATACGGGTCAGGCAAACAACACAACATCGCCTAATTCTCAGAATGAACCGTCGACCACAAACCAAAGTGATAACCCATTCGATCCGGGAGGATCCGGAGGTGGTAATGATGGCGGAGAAGGAGACAACCTCGGATCAGACTCAGGAACGGGTACACAAGGTGGACCCAGCACTGGAGGCGGTAGCGGTCGTGTTCGCTTGAATAACGTAAACATCAACAACCTGCAATACAATAGCGATGAGGTTCTCTACTTCAAGCTGGTTATTGACGCGCAGGGCAATGTTGTTCAGGTTCAGAATATCAAAGGAAAGACTACCACAACGGATCAGATCCTTATCAATAAGGTAGCGATCGCCGTTAAGAAGCAGGTAAAGTATAATAAGCAGCCTGGAGCGCCCCTGGCTTCAGTATACTATACTGTCAAGGTAAATGCCCAATAAAGCTTATAGCGAGGCTGTAAACTGGTTATTTCAGCAATTCCCGTCCTATCAGACTATAGGAAGTAAGGCATATAAGCCAACACTTGAAAATACAAGCACCTTAATTACAAAATTAAGTCTAGATCTATCTCAATTAAACTTTGTACATGTAGCAGGTAGTAATGGAAAAGGATCTGTATGCTGTATAATCGCTTCATGTACAACAGCAGCGGGTCAAAAGACCGGATTATTCACCTCTCCACACATACATGATTTTAGAGAGCGCATACGAATTAATGGAGAAATGATCGCCCAAGAAGAGGTAATCCGATTCGTTGAAAAGATTAAATCACTCCAATTGGACTTCAGTCCCTCCTTCTTCGAGATTAGTTTTACGATGGCTCTGGATCATTTCATAAATAACCAATGCGATATTTGTGTGATAGAAACGGGATTGGGAGGAAGACTCGACGCAACAAACGTAATCGACCCCCTCATTTCAGTAATAACCACTATTAGTCTGGAACACCAACAATTTCTTGGTGATACCCTTGAAAAAATTGCGGTAGAAAAAGCTGGCATCATCAAAAGCAATAAGCCTGTGGTACTGGGAGAATCACTTGCCCCTCTCCTACCCGTTTTTCAAAAAAAATGTAAGGAATTAAATGCCGATTTGATCATAAGCTCCGTAAGCAACAAAGTGAAGACAGTAAAGCTTCCTTTCATTCAGGGCTCTTACCAGGAACAGAACTTTCATACCGCTCACTGCACACTTGAAGTCATGGATAAGCATCGCTATAACACAGATGTTATGCAGAAAGGAATTAACAACCTTTTTAAAAACACCGGCTATCGCGGCAGATTACAATTGGTAAGTGAAGACCCTCGTGTAATTATTGATGCCGCTCATAACGCAGAAGGAATTCAAAAAACACTTGAAGCTATTCAACAGCTGGATTACAAGCATTTACATATCATATTTGGATCCAGCAATGACAAAGACCACACAGATACATTAAGGTTATTACCTACTGAGGCTTCGTATTATTTCACAGCGTTTGAACATGATCGAAGTGCAAAGGAAGATCAACTGAAGAGTTGGTTTGGCGAACTAAGTTCTTTCGAATCAGAGTACTTCGAAAATCCATTTAGTGCATATCAATCTGTCTTAAATAAGTATCGTGAAGGGGACCTGATCGTGATCTTAGGAAGTATCTTTTTACTCGACAACTTTTTTTCTTTTTTTCGCTTGTGAATAAAAAAATCAAGTGTATATTTGCAGACCTGTTCCAAACGAGGAAACACAATGGGAGATTAGCTCAGTTGGTTTAGAGCACCTGCCTTACAAGCAGGGGGTCATAGGTTCGAATCCTATATCTCCCACTTCAAAAAGCACTGCCGAAAAGGCGGTGCTTTTTTTTATACGTTATTGACGAATTTCTTCTTTTTAAAATTGAACGTGTATTGTGTTCCGTCATTCGTGGTTCGCCTAAAGCTTCCTTCCAATTGTTCTGTCAATGAAGAAATAAGCTCTAGTCCGAATGTATCTTCTTTTTGAGGAGCGATCCATTTGCCGTTGTCACGATAATCAAATATGACGTCCTCTCCCTCAACTTCAATCCTTATCACAATACTACCATTGCGTTGATCCTTGAACCCATGCTTAACAGAATTGGTAATCAATTCATTGAAGATCAGCGAAACAGAAACTACATTGTTAACATCGATATCATGTAAATCTGAGCTCACCGTAAATTCAATGTTTGATTCACTTTGGATCGATTCTGTAATCTCTTTAGCAAGTGAAACGAGATATGCTTCAATGTCAATCTTGGTAAGATCTTCGCCCTGATACATTTTTTCGTGAATCAATGCCATTGATCGTATTCGATTAATCGCCTCGGAAAAATTTTGTTTCACGACTTCACTTCTCGTGTCTTCAGCCTGTAACTTGAGAAGACTTGACATGATTTGTAAATTGTTTTTAACGCGATGATGAATTTCACGCATGAGCACCTTGTTGTGTTCGATCTGATTCTCGTATCTCGAATTAATATCCCTGTTATTTTTAAGTATCTGATAGATTACATACGCTAGCGCTAAGGCAACATAGAAGACGTTCACCACCATTTTGGTATCCACTTCTTCAACCGAGATTCCTTTCGTTAGAATATCATGAGAGCTACCATTTATTAAAAAAATAGTGATGCCGCCCAGGTTTAACATCAAAACAAACGTACCTATCCATCCACCGAAAATGAAAAATGTAAAGAAGGCACTAAGCAAACACCACATGGTATCTGAAATCAAATGGGTGTCATGCACAATAAACACTGATGACTGAACAATTACAATCGATGCAAAAACAGACCACGCACCTACTAGTTTGTACCGACGGGTTCGATACAATACCAAAATATTAAGTGTTGATACTACACAAGCAAATATCGAAGTGATCCAGCTGTCATCATCAAATAACAAATGCATCACGAATAACATGAAAAATACGGGTATCAGAATAAGACTAACATTCCATACCATGTTGAATCGACCTACATCTTCCAAAGAGGAGTAGGCCGTAATAGGTGGCTTCAGTGAAAGCATACATCAAGATACACTTTATCCATAAAACATTCAACATCCCTTCTGCTTCATAATTGTTATTTTTAGTTCACAAACGAATATTATGGACTTACGTATTAAGACTTTCGAAGAATATGAGCACGCTTATAATGCCAGTATTGCTGACCCTGAAGCTTTTTGGTCATCAATAGCCGAGAAATTTGTCTGGTATAAAAAGTGGGACACTGTATTAGACTGGAATTTCGAGGAACCACGTGTAAAGTGGTTTGAAGGTGGAAAGTTAAATATCACGGAAAACATGTTGGACAGGTATCTGGTTGATCAGCCTGATAAAATTGCCTTTCACTGGGAACCGAATGATCCGGAAGGAACAAATCAAAGCATTACGTATAAAGAGCTTTATCACGAGGTTTGTAAAACAGCTAACGCTCTAAGATCACTTGGTGTTAAGAAAGGTGATCGCGTATGTCTTTATATGCCAATGCGATTGGAAGCCATCATTTCGATTATAGCATGCGCAAGGATTGGCGCCGTTCATTCAATTGTTTTTGCCGGGTTTTCTTCTGCCGCACTTTCAGACAGAATCAATGATGCACAGGCAAAAGTGGTATTGACTTCCGATGGGCTTAACAGAGGAACAAAACAGGTTGATCTGAAATCAATGGTTGATGAAGCACTGGAGTCTTGTGATACTGTAGAAAGCGTGATCGTACTCAATTGTATTGACTCTTCACCCAATATGGTTGAAGGGCGCGATTATGATTTTAATGAGCTCATTCAAGACATGGATAATGAATGTGAACCTGAACCGATGGATTCAGAAGATCTGCTCTTTATACTTTATACTTCTGGCTCAACGGGAAAACCAAAAGGCGTTGTGCACACTTGTGGTGGATATATGTTGTTTACAGCTTACTCTTTTCAAAATGTCTTTCAATATCAAGATGATGACGTGTTTTGGTGCACGGCTGATATAGGCTGGATCACTGGACACTCATATATCGTTTACGGTCCACTGCTGTCAGGCGCTACCTCCATCGTATTCGAAGGTGTACCTACTTATCCTGATGCTGGCAGATTTTGGCAAGTATGTGAAAAGTATAAGGTCAATCAGTTTTATACCGCACCTACTGCCATTCGAGCCTTGATGGGATTTGGTCTGGACTATGTCAATAAATATGATCTCAGTGCGTTAAAAGTCATTGGCTCAGTCGGTGAGCCGATCAATGAAGAAGCTTGGAGATGGTATTATGACCACATCGGTAAGTCAAAATGTCCCGTTGTCGATACATGGTGGCAAACTGAAACAGGAGGAATTATGCTTTCCGGATTAGGCAATCTTTCACCCATGAAAGCAACTTACGCAGGATATCCATTACCCGGAATCCAACCTGTATTGCTGAATGGTGAAGGAGAAGAGATTAAAGAAAATAATGAGGAAGGTTACCTGTGCATGAAGTTTCCATGGCCGAGCATTTTGAGAACAAGCTACGGTGATCATGAGCGTTGCAAGAATACTTACTTCAGCAATTATGAAGGGTACTATTTTACAGGTGACGGAGCAAAAAGAGATGAGAATGGTATGTATCGAATTATCGGTCGTGTGGACGACGTGATTAATGTATCTGGACACCGTTTTGGCACAGCTGAGATCGAGGATGCTATCAATACAAACGAATTTGCCATTGAGTCAGCTGTTGTAGGATTTCCACATGATGTAAAAGGACAGGGGATCTATGCCTATGTTGTGGTCGATAATGATCTGAAGAATGGTACGGAAGAGATTATTGCGTCGCTATCTGAATCAGTGATAGACGGAATTGGTCGTATTGCACGTCCCGATAAAATCCAGATTGTTTCCGGGCTACCAAAAACCCGCTCCGGAAAGATAATGAGAAGAATCCTGAGAAAGATTGCAGAGGGAGAACGGACGAACTTTGGCGACACCTCTACCCTTTTGGATCCTTCTGTAGTAGAACAGATAATTCAAAATGCGCTATAGATAGTTTATATCGGCAATGTCTATTATGCAATCACTTTAAAAATGAACACTCTAACAAATGAAGTACAATAACGAAACAATCATTAATGCTAACCGCGAAAAGGTTGTAGAACTATTCGACAACCCGGATAATCTTGCTAAATGGCAGCCAGGATTCATTTCCATGGAACATATAGAAGGTGAACATGGTCAGGTGGGTTCCAAGTATAGAATGAAATATAAAATGGGGAAACGCGAAATAGAAATGATCGAAACTATACTGGAACGCAACTTACCGGAAACTTTCGCCGGCACATATGAAGCAAATAAGGTATGGAATAAAATCGTGAATCATTTTGAAGAGTTACCTGATGGTAAAACTAAATACTGGACCGAGAATGAATTCCGTATGTCAGGCATGATGAAGCTCATGGCGTGGTTGATGCCTGGCGCCTTCAAAAAACAGTCTCAGAAATACCTCGATTTGTTCAAAGAATTTGTCGAGAAGGAAACTACTTCTTCCGAGTAGAAAATGCGAAAATAACCAAGGCAATTAGGACAACTAATGATCCGAGTAAGAACGGTGAACCGTAGAACCGCTCGTGTTCGGCCAATCCGATCGTTGTCATACCAAACACCCACATCATTACCGGAGGTCCGATTATTTCGGCAAGACTCATAATGCTCGTTAGTGATCCCTGAAGTTCACCTTGTTCGTCATCTGCTGTGTTATTGGACATAATACTCCTAACAGCAGGACCGGCCAATCCAGTAAAAGCATATGGGATCATTAGAACATATAGCATCCATCCTTCCGAAGCAAAGGCAATTGCCAGGTCGGAAAGGAAAAACAATAACAACCCGAGCATTCCCGTTCGGATATTACCAAAGGTTTTAGCAATCCTGCCAGTCAATCCACCTTGAACAATAGCAATACAGATTCCTACTACCGCGAGAGACAGTCCCACATCCGTCTTTGACCAAAGAAATTTTCCTTCTGTATAATAGACCCAACCTGTTTGAATCGCCATGGCTGCAAAATAATACAGAAAGAACACCGCGAACAATCCAGCCAGATTCTTGTATTTTCTCATCTGAAAGACAGCCCCTATAGGGTTTGACCTCAAAAGATTGAATTTCCTTCTCTTTTCAACCGGAAGTGATTCTTTCAACACGAATAATCCGTACAGCATGTTCAGTCCCGATAAGATTGCGGCGAACATAAAGGGAGATCGTAAGTCATAATCCGCTAAAAATCCTCCTATTGCCGGTCCCAGAACAAAGCCAATCCCGAACGCAGCCCCTATATAACCGAAGTTTTTTGTTTTATTCTCCGGACTGGATACATCCGCGATATAAGCTGCTGCTGTCGTAAAACTGGCACCAAATGCTCCCGAAATACAGCGCCCCACAACTAACCAGATCAAAGATGGCGCATAATACATGAATACGTAATCAACTGCCAGTCCAAACAACGAGAGTAGTAAAACAGGTTTTCTACCATAACGGTCACTCAATCCTCCTATTAATGGCGAAAAAATGAACTGCATCAGCGCATAAGACATCACGATATATCCGTAATAAGCAGACGATTCTTCAAGCGTAACATCCGCAGCTTCAGCCACAAGCGAGGGTAAAGAAGGGATGATTATGCCCAAACCGGTAGAATCGATCACGATGGTGATCAGGATAAATAGTATGGCGGCTTTAGAATTCATTTCATAAAAAAAACTACCCTTCTGGAAGGATAGTTTTCGCAGCGGAGAGTGAGGGATTCGAACCCCCGGTACCTTGCGGTACAACGGTTTTCAAGACCGCCGCATTCGACCACTCTGCCAACTCTCCGCGCCAAAAGTAGCAATTAAGAAATTATTGGCAAGCCTTTAATTCGATTTTTTTCAATTTGAATAATGACGGCCATTACAACCCTTTATCAGCCATAGATCACCGTATACTCAATGAGTTGACAAAAGACTTAAATTAAGGTCTGGATTTTGTAACTTTATAGATGAATTAAAAGTTCTATGCAAAAAATCGCACTTCTAACAGCGCTGCTTTTCCTTACTTCAATGACGTTTGGTCAGGAAAGGAAGCTAAAAGCTTATCTCGATAGCAAACAGTTTTATGCCCCGGGGGTAGGTAATTATGTGGAGTTTCACCTTCAGTTTGCAGGTACATCGCTAAATTATCTCGGACTGGATGACGGTCTCATTGGAGAAGTGGCAGTCATGATGGAAATCAGAGATAAAGACAGTATTGTTGCTTCTGATGCCTACCGGCTGACCTCACCCTTTATGAGAGACAGTATTGTTGAGGACTTTTATGATGTAAAGAGGTTTAAACTCGATCCTGGAACTTACAATTTCAATATTCTACTGCAGGACATGAATAGCGATGCAGATCCTATCAAAGCGAATCAGCGCATCTATGTGGAGGAAATGGGCGATGCCATAAGCATATCTGACATTGAAGTGGCTGAAGTGGCATATGTTGGTGATCCAAATTCAAGTTTTTACAAATCCGGTTACGATATCATTCCCCGGCTATCCACCTTTTACCCTGAACAGTTAAATACCATTCCAGTATACCTTGAAATCTATAACTCAACCATGTTGGAAGACAGTGTTTTCGGATTGAAACAGCGCGTGATCGATGCACAAACCGGAGCTGAAATCGAGGAGTTAACCGTATTCTCACGACACTATGCTAGTGAAGTTGTTCCAATATTACGTTCGGTGCCCATCGAAAAAGTGCGTACGGGTAAATATATACTGAGCTATACGCTTATCAACAAGAACATGACTGAACTATCTACCCAAAGCTATGAGTTTGAAAGGAGCAATGACGAACCTATGGCATTCTTCACGAATGAAATTGTATTAGACCCTTCGTTTCAAGCCTCGATCACTGATGATAGTGTTGGCTATTATCTCGAAAGTTTGATTCCAATATCAAAAGCAGAAGATGTACGAACAATCATTGATATTCTGAAGGAAAAAAATGAAAACAAAGCGCGTAAATTTCTACAGGTGTTCTGGACGCATACTGCACCATATGACCCATACGAAGGTTGGATCAAGTATAAGCAACAGGTTCAACTGGTAGAAAAGATTTATTCCAATAACTTTCAGGAAGGATTTGAAACCGACCGGGGTCGTGTTTATCTACAATACGGTTCGCCAACCAACATCATTACGAAGGAAGTTTCGTCGACTGAATACCCATATGAGATCTGGCAATACAATAAGATCGGAAGGTTCAGTAACAAACGCTTTATCTTCTATAATCCTGACCTTGTCAACAATACCTTTCAACTCCTCCATTCCGACATGGTTGGTGAGTTAAAGAACAGCGCGTGGCCAAGAGAACTATCTAAAAGAGGTGCTACAAATGGAACCATCGATGATCCGAATTCAAATGTGATGGATCATTGGGGAGGAAATAGCGATGACTATTATCGTCAATACTAATAGCTATTAACTTATATTTGCTCCCGTATGCATGACGTAGCAGTAGTTATATTAAACTGGAACGGAGCACATCTGCTCGAGCAATATCTCCCAAGTGTCATTCAATTCTCCGGTGATGCACGAATTGTCGTAGCTGACAACGCCTCAACAGACAACTCGATTCGAATATTAAAAGAACACTTTCCGGAAGTGGATATTATTCGGAATGAAGAGAACGGAGGATTTGCAAAAGGCTACAATGATGCACTGGAGAAAATTGGATCTAAGTATTACGTACTACTTAATTCGGACGTTAAAGTAACGGAGAACTGGTTGACACCACTACTTTCAGTCATGCAGGAAACAGGAGTAGCTGCTTGTCAACCGAAGATAAAATCACTCCGAAATCCGGACTCGTTTGAGCATGCCGGTGCTAGTGGCGGCTTTTTAGATAAAAACTATTTTCCCTTTTGCAGAGGTCGAATTTTTTCAAAAGTTGAGGCAGACACCGGACAGTATGATCATGCCCGTGAAGTATTTTGGGCTTCAGGTGCGGCCATGATGATTGAAGCAGAAGTATATCATGAGGTTGGTGGTATGGACGAAGATTTCTTCGCACATATGGAAGAAATTGATATGTGTTGGAGAATCAAACAATTGGGTTATCGTATCATGGTCGAGCCGCTATCGGTCGTTTATCATTTGGGGGGAGCAACGCTGGAATATACTTCACCTCGAAAGATTTATCTGAACTTCAGAAACAGCCTTGAGATGATTGTCAAGAATCATGAAGGCTCACTCTTCCCAAAAATGTTCAATCGGCTATGCCATGATGGTTTGGCGGGCACCATGTTCTTGCTAAAAGCTCAATTTGGCCAATTCTGGGCTGTCTTTCGAGCACACATGTATATGTATCGAAACATTCGAAAGATGTTAAAGAAGCGAAGAGCCCTTCAGTTAAAAAGAACCAAGATGAATTATGTGGGCATTTATAGGGGAAATATCGTTTGGAATGCATACATCAAACGCGTCAAGAAATTCTCTGATTTAAATCAACGTTTATTCAGGTAATAATGGATCGCCAGTCGATACCCCTCCAGACCTAATCCAATAATGCATCCAACTGCCACCGGCGAAATCAAGGAAGTATGCCTGAACTCCTCGCGCGCGGCGACATTACTTATGTGAACTTCTACAACTGGAACCTTGATGGCTGAGATACAATCACGGATACTTACACTGGTATGGGTGAATCCTCCCGCATTTAATATGATTCCGTCATGGTCTGAATTCTGTAATTCATCAATGATCTCCCCTTCATGGTTGGACTGAAAGTAATCGATATGACAATCAAATTCTTCTTTCAATTCATTAAGGTAGTCCGAAAACGATCGATTCCCATATATTTGTTCTTCACGTGCTCCTAACAAATTTAAGTTGGGTCCATTGATGATCAAAAGCTTCATACATGTCTACTTGGGACCGCTATATTACGGATTTTGTTTCATACCTGAAAATAGAACGCGGGCTGTCCGAGAACTCGATTACTGCCTATTTAAATGACGTTCGTAAACTTCAGGATTTTGCCATCTCTAATAAAAAAGAGGTGAAGAATATCAGGCACGAGGATCTGAAGGAGTTTATCAAACAGCTTTTTGAGATGGGATTAAGTGCGCGTTCTCAGGCGCGAATTATCAGCGGTGTCAAACAATTTTTTACTTATTTACTTATTGAAAAAGAGATAGATAAGGATCCGGCTGAACTCCTTGAAATGCCATCATTAGGCAGGAAACTTCCTGAAGTTTTAAGCATTGAAGAGATAGATGCACTTATTGATGCTATTGACCTCAGCACAAATGAGGGGCATCGCAACAAGGCCATACTGGAGACCCTTTATAGTTGTGGTTTGCGCGTATCAGAACTTGTTAATCTAAGATTTGAAGATCTTTTCTTTGACGAAGGCTTCATTCGTGTCATTGGTAAAGGAGACAAGCAACGCCTGGTACCGGTAAGTGGTACGGTGGAAAAAGAGATAAACATCTACAATGAGGGGTATCGTGTTCATCAGAATATAAAACCGGGTAACGAAGGATTTGTATTTCTCAATAGACGAGGCGCGAAACTTACACGCGTTATGATCTTTACGATCATCAAGCGCCTGGCAGAAAAAACTGGGTTAAAGAAAAATATATCACCTCATACCTTTCGTCACTCTTTTGCAACCCATATGTTGGAGGGAGGAGCTAACTTAAGAGCCATTCAGGAGATGCTGGGACATGAATCGATCACAACTACAGAAATTTACACTCATCTTGACCAAAATTTCCTGAAAGAAGCGATCATAAGCTTTCATCCCAGAAATAAATAGAACATCAATTTCTGTCTGATTTACAACATTTTACCGACTACCCCATATTGATTCGCCATTATCAATCAGCAATTCACCCTGCGAATTATTCAATTCACACGATCCTACATAAGAATTGGTCATCAATCTCGTACCTTATATAATAAAAACTTGAAGCCATGAAAACGAAACCGTACATATACATTATAGATGACAGCATCTTTAATCTGAAATCTTTACAGAAAAAACTGACTGATTCGCTGGAAGGATTTAACATCAGAACCTTTAATTCTACCAATCATCTTTTAATGACGCTAAAGCTCAGAAAACCGGATTTAATATTAGCGGATTACGTGCTAAATCCGAGTGATGTATCAAAGATGAATGGTAACGACTTGCTTTTAAAGATTCGTGAGTTGAGTCCTCAAGTTCCTGTGATTATGTATTCTTCCTCTGCAGATTCCGTTATGCAAAAACGTCTGATCGACAATGGTGCCACTGATTTCATCGCCTTAGATGAAAACTTTATCAGTAAAATCGGGGATCTATGTAAACAATGCATTAGTAAGAACGAAGCATAAGCTGAAGTCAACCTGAATTAATTATTAACGTTAAAACCAAAAACCATGTACTCAACAATGAATTATGAAGCTGTTCTATCCATGCACCAAAAAGATAAGACCGGTGAACGACATAATATTAATTATGTGGTATTTATAGTTGAAGACAGCTTTCCAAACCGACTGTTACTTGAAAAATATCTTTCCAGATTGCCAAACGCAGATCACAAGAACAAGCCACATCTTGAGATCTACTCGTTTGAAACAGCTGAAGAGTGTTTAAGTTCAGAAATTCGTCCGGACATAGTCATTATTGATCATTATTTAAGCGAAGATAAAGACGAAGGAATGACCGGGCTTGAATTAATGAGAAGCCTGGCGAAAGTAAATCCGAACACCAAGTTTATAATCATGAGTGGTCAGGATGAAGTGCTGTTAACGGCCGTTTACTACGATGAAGGAGCGTTCACGTATATTGTTAAAAATGAATCTGCTACATCTCGAATAGAACAAGCGATTCTGAAGATTATTAAAAATGATCAAAAACAACGAAAGGTGAAACGTAGGCGTGCCTGGTGGTTCGTTATTTCTGTGTTGTTAGGACTAATATTTCTTTTGATATGGCTTGAATAATTTGTAACTTAAATGTTATGATTATTCGGTGTGCTATTATAGAAGATGACAAGGTTTTTATGCAGGTAATGGAAAAGTACATATCGGATGACAGGTACTTACAATTAACAAACAAGTATTCGGATACGCTGCCCGTTATTAATAATGGTGCGCTTGATAATGTCGATGTGCTTTTTTTAGACATGTATTTACCTTCCATGAATGGCATTGAATTCATTGCAACACTTCCTAAAACCCCCAAATTGGTCTTTATGTCCAAAAGCAAAGAATTTGGACCAGATGCATTTGATTACAATGCAATAGATTATTTACATAAGCCTGTATCACTTGATCGATTTAAAAAGTGTTCTGAACGAATTCGCAAACACTTTGCCGGAAATGTTGAACCACCTAGTGACTTCTTTTTCATTAAGCATGGAGGTGTAAGACAACGCATTCAATTTAATGATGTTTCGGTTGTCAAAGCAGACAATAATCATGTCATCTTAAAAGTAAATGATGAACGAATCAAAGCAAATTTATCATTTAAAGAAGCGTTGGCATTACTCCCCGATGATCAGTTCATGCAAGTGCATCGATCTTACATCGTAAACCTAAAAAAGGTACAACAGATTGACCAAAATGTCATTGTTGTTGACGGAAAAAGTGTTCCTGTCAGTGGAACGCACCTGGACGCGCTATACCTTCGACTGAACGTAAGAAAATAATTCAGAGTCGAAGCCTAACAATAGTATTTAGATCATCGATCCACGAAGGGATCGGCATACAATATGCAGAAGAAAGGAAAGACATATCGCCTTACCGATGAGCAACTAGAAGAACTGGAAGAAATGCTGTCTGGAATACTCGAGAATGGCATTATGCATCGTAGAAAACCCGACCGTTCTGTCGAGAATGATGCGTCTATCCTTGGTATGATGGAGAAGCTGGTAAAAATGTACCAGGACGAAATTAGCAAGCTTCAACATGAGAAGGTACGGGCCGTTAGTGAAGCCACAAAAAGTAGTCTGGTACTGGATGAAGTAGAAAGGTTAGCCAGAATCGGCAACTGGGAATGGAATCTTGACACACAGCTCGTTACCTGTTCGGATGAAATGCTTAAACTATTCGAATGTCCTTCGAAATCACGGGTTATTCCTTACAACGAATTGGCAAAAAAGGTTGTGCCACATGATAATTCTGTAGCAAAAAGAATTATCCGAAGATCGATTCAAAATCTACAACCGTTCAACATATTCATCCGAATCATCAAAGAAGACAACTCCATCCGCATGCTCGAAATTCGCGGATCCGTTATTTCAGCTGATGGAAAGGCCAGGAAATTATTTGGAACTGTTCAGGATATCACTCACCTAAAAGAGGCAGAAGAGAAGCTTTTTATGCTCAATCAAAACCTTGAATTGAAGGTTGATGAAAGAACCCGCGACTTAAAGAAAGCAAATGATGAGCTGGTAAAAGAAATATGGCTGAAAAAGAAAGCTCAAAATAGAGAGCACTTTCTTGCGTCTATTGTTGAATCAAGTAATGATGCCATGTACATTGTTGATAATTCAGGAATGATTCGCTCCTGGAACCGTGGTGCCACTTTGCTGTATGGTTACGATGAAGAGGATATAGTTGGTAACCATATTTCCGGTTTACTTCCTGTTGATTGTAAAATCGAATTTGACACACTAAAAAAGAAGGTTAAAAAGGGCGAAAATGTACAAGATCATAAAACATTCAGAATCAATAGAGACGGAAACAGGGTTGATATCAGCCTGACAATGACACCGGTTAATAATGATGATACAATCAATGGTTATGCGATCATCGAAAAAGATATCACGTCCCTTATTAGTTCGCAAAAACGATTTGAACTGGCTGTTGAAGCCTCGCCGAATGGAATGGTAATGATTGACGAGAAAGGAAAAATCGTCTTACTCAACTCTCAGACAGAAGAGATGTTTGGTTATGAAAGAGATGAGTTGATGGGTGAAACCATCGATATCCTGTTACCTGATAGGTTCAGAAAAAGCCATAAAACATATAGAAATAAATTCAGTGAATCGCCTGAATCCCGTCCGATGGGAAGGGGTAGAGAGCTCTTTGCTCGCAAAAAAGATGGTGCAGAATTCAATGTCGAAATTGGTCTTAATCCGATTATAACGACCGAAGGTACCTGGGTACTCGCTTCTATTGTAGATGTAACGGAGAAAAAGAAATATGAAGCAGAAATAAAGAAAAGCGAAGAAAAATACAGCACCCTCGTTAAAACAATGAATGAGGGTGTATTGGCGGTGAATCAAAATCACGAGATTGAATTTACCAATGAACACATGTGTCAAATGCTGGGGTATAGCGCTGATCAATTAATAGGGATGTCTGCATTTGATTTACTGCCTGACGACGAGGCCAAGGAACAAATGCGTCGGATTGAAAAATTACGTCACCAAGGAATTTCCAGTAAATACGAGATTCAATTAAAAACAAAAAGTAACGACTTAATTTGGGTCTTGGTCAGTGGGTCGCCTATGTATAATAGTGAAGGAGAAATTATTGGCTCAGTCGGATTCCACACAAACATTACACAAAGAAAAGAGATGGAAGATCAGTTGGATGCAATTGCTCGCCTCCCTTTGGAGAATCCAAACCCTATATTCAGATACTCCATCAAAGATGACAAATTGCTGTATAGCAACCCGGCAAGTACAACTACAATTGGTTTCCTGGATAAAAACAATCATCTGAAAGATGATTGGATGAACCTTATTGAAGAAGTTTATGCAAGTGGGAAATCCATAAAGAATGAATTAGAAATTGACGATCAAACATTCATGTGTACAATCGTTCCAATAACAGACAAGGAATACGTTAATGTTTACGCAGTGGATATAACAGCAATAAAACGTGCCGAAGCTGAAATTGCGAAACTATCCTTAGCCTTATCGAAGACTGAGAATTGCGTAATGATTGCTGATAAAGAAGGTATCATTCAATGGGTAAACGAGGGGTTCACCAAAATAACAGGATATAAAAAGAATGAAATTATAGGTACTCGTGGTGAACCTTTAAGAAAGGGAGAAATGACAGGCTTATACATTGAAAATGAATTCTTTAAAAAGATGCTTAAAACCAAGAACTCTATATCTTACGAATCCCGAAACTTCAAGAAAAACGGTGATGAATATTGGACCATTTCAACATTAACTCCTGTCTTTGATGACGAAGGAAACTTAGATAGTGTGATAGCTCTCGATACTGATATTACGGATAAAAAACAGGCTGAGCAGGAGATTCTCAAAGCAAAAAAGATCGCGGAAGAATCCGCTAAATCTAAAGAACTATTTCTGGCAAACATGAGTCATGAAATCAGGACTCCAATGAATGCCATTATGGGTTTCATACAATTGTTAGAGGATACCCGACTGAACAAACAACAAAGAGAGTACCTCAACTCGATGGATTTCGCCAGTGAACACCTCTTACGAATTGTAAACGACGTTCTCGATATGGCAAAAATCGACTCAGGCAAAGTCATGATTGAATCCATCGAATTCAACCTGCATGACCTGTTCGATCAGATTTACAACACCTTTCATTTTAAAGCTGTAGAAAAAGGACTGGAATTACATAAAGAAATTAGTCCGACAGTGCCTGAAAACATTATCGGAGATCCTATAAGACTTAATCAAATTCTGACAAATTTTATAAGCAATGCTATCAAGTTTACAGATGAAGGGGAAGTTAGATTTAAAGTTGAACTTTTGTCAAAAGAGGAAAACAATGCCAGGCTAAAATTTATTGTAAGTGATACAGGAATTGGTATCTCTAAAGAAGATCATGATAAAATTTTCAATGATTTTGAACAAGCGGACAAAGGATCTGATCGAGTTTATATGGGAACAGGGCTTGGTCTTGCTATCGTTAACCGTCTGGTAGAACTTCAAAATGGAAAAATTTATCTTGAAAGCGACGTAGGTGAAGGAGCGACTTTCTTTGTTGAACTGGAATTCCCAATTGCTTCAGTTTCAACTGCTGATACCGAAAAACAGATTACAAAGGTGAATGAAGATTCATTATCGGGAAAATCTGTATTACTAGTCGAGGATAATGTCATGAATCAAATGGTTGCGGTGAAGTTTCTAGAGGACGCAGGGATGAAAGTCACAACCGCTGACAATGGTCTTGAAGGAATCCAGGAACTTAAAGCAAATAATTACGATATCATATTAATGGATCTGCAAATGCCTGAAATGGATGGGTACGCGGCAGCTACAGTAATCAGAAATGAACTTACAGGAAAGAAGTCGAAAATTCCAATTATTGCCATGTCAGCACATGCTATTAGCGGAGAAAGACAAAAGTGTCTCGATGCTGGAATGAATAGTTATATATCCAAGCCGGTTAAAAGGGAAACCTTGTACCTGGAGTTAAATAAATTTATAAAACCTTAATTATGATGAACAAGAATAAAATCAAAGAACAACTTGGCTGTGACGATAACTTCTTGTCTCAGCTAATAGACACGTTCGTAAAAGACAGTCAGATTTCGTGCAACTTAATGAAGAACGCGTTAATAGAAGAAAACTGGTCAGTAGTAGGAGGATATGCACACAAGACACTTTCTTCTACGAGAATTTTCGAACTCCATGAACTCAGTAAGAACCTGGAGACTATCGAAGATTATGCTAAAAATGAGAAGAATCTGGATCAAATTCCTGAACTGGTCGATCGTTATAGCACGCAGTTGAATGAAACGATCAAAGAGCTAAAATCGACTTAAAAGGGATAAATGTGAGGTAAGCTGTCTAATCAACAAGCTCTCCATATAGATCATAATGATCCGCACTCGTGATTCTGATATTCGCGAAATCTCCTAATCGTAGGTAGGTATCATTCTTTTTCACGAGAACTTCATTGTCTACCTCCGGAGAGTCAAACTCTGTTCTACCAATGAAGTACTCTCCTTCTACCCGATCGAACAGAACACGGTAGGTATTGCCTATTTTTTCCTGATTGAGTTCATAACTAATGCCGGCCTGTAATTCCATTATGCGATCAGCTCTCTCCTTTTTCACCTCTTCCGGAACGTCATCCTCCAGACTATGAGCGTGTGTATTCTCCTCGTGCGAATAAGTAAAGACACCCAGACGGTCAAATCGGGAGCGCTGCACCCAGTCGTACATCTCCTGAAAATCTTCATCTGTTTCTCCTGGATACCCAACGATCAATGTCGTTCGAATAGCAATGCTCGGAACAGAAGAACGGATCTCTTCAATCAATTTTTCTGTTTTTTCCCGATCAATTCCACGACGCATTGATTTTAGAATCCTGCTGGAACCATGTTGCAGTGGAATGTCCAGATAGTTACAGATATTATTCTTCTCTTTCATTACGTCGAGCACATCCATCGGAAAACCACTTGGATACGCATAGTGTAGACGAATCCATTCTATCCCTTCAACCTCAGATAACTTCTCGAGCAATTCCGCCAAAGCTCTTTTCTTATAGATATCGAGTCCGTAATAAGTCAAATCCTGCGCGATAAGCATAAGCTCTTTAACACCGTTTCTGACCAGTCCTTTTGCCTGCTGAACCAAATCTTCCATTGGAGTGGAAACGTGCTTACCTCTCATCAGTGGAATCGCGCAAAATGAACATGGTCTGTCGCATCCCTCTGCAATCTTGAAATAAGCAAAATGAGAGGGTGTCGTTAAAAGTCGCTCACCCACCAACTCGTGTTTGTAGTCTGCCTTGAGTGTTTTAAGTAATCGTGGAAGATCGCGTGTTCCGAAAAATGCATCAACCTCCGGAATTTCTTTTTCCAGATCATCTTTATAGCGCTCAGATAGACAACCAGTCACATAGACTTTCTCCACCAATCCTTCCGCCTTTGCATCTGCATATCGAATGATCGTGTCGATGGATTCCTGCTTGGCATTATCAATAAATCCACATGTATTGATAATCACAATTTCGGAATCGTCAACCATTGACTCGTGTTCAACCTCAAATTTATTAGCCTTCAGCTGCGCCATCATCACCTCAGAATCGAAGATGTTTTTTGAGCAACCTAGCGTAACTACGTTGACCTTGTTCTTCTTGAGCGTTTTGGTTTTCATAATGCAAAGGTACGTAATCATTCTTGTCAATAATTTATTTGTATTCTGTTTTATGGTTCAGGATTTGCTGGTTATATTTGATACACAAACAACAACATGCGAATAATCTATCTATCGTTCGTCCTTTTGCTCACAGCATGTGGATCTACTAAAGAATCCGGAGAATCAGTTGAGACTGTTGAAGAGGCAGTTGAAGAAAATATTCAAACGGAGAAACCTATTCAAATTACAGCTGAATTGGGTGAATCTGGAAAATCAGATCCTATTAAAATCCTCGCTGCAGAAATAAAAGGGAATACCTTGTTCCTGGATGTTTCTTATGGTGGAGGGTGTGAAACACATGAATTCGAGTTCATAGGAAGTACGGTTGTAATGAAGTCCCTACCACCTAAGAGAACGGTCAAACTGGTTCACAAAGCGAAGGGCGATGCATGTAAAGCAATTATAAACCAACGAATTGAAGTTGATATAAAAACACTGGCATATCAGCAAACCGCTGGTAGCGAGATCAATTTGTTGTTATCAGGATACAAAGATCCATTAAACTATATCTATGAATAATATGAAGATTGGAGTTTTATTATCAGGGTGTGGCGTATACGATGGCGCCGAAATACACGAGGCAGTTATGGCCTTATTGGCGATCGAGGAGATCGGAGCGGAAGCTGTTTGTATTTCTATTGATCGCGATCAGCATCACGTGGTAGACCACACCTCGGGAGTTGAAATGAACGAAACGCGCAACATGCTAAAAGAAAGTGCACGTATCGCTAGAGGTAAAATTAAGGACATCAAGGAGGTCGATCCGGCGGATATTGATGCTCTGGTAATCCCGGGTGGATTCGGAAGTGCCAAGAATTTTACCACCTGGGCATTTAACGGTCCTGACGGCGAAATTCTTCCAGAAGTTAAATTGATGCTAATCAATCTGATCAACATTGGCAAACCAATAGCGGCATTATGCGTAAGTCCCGTTGTTCTGGCTAAAGCACTGGAAGGATCTGATTATCATCCATTGTTAACGATAGGAACTGATCAGGAACCTTCTGAGTATGATATTGCTGGATTTGCCGGTGGCCTTGAGCAAACTGGGATGAAAACTGAAATGAAATCTGTGCGGGAAATCACTGTTGACAAAGAAAACCGAATCGTAACGGCACCGTGTTATATGATGGACGCGAGCATCCTGGATATTCGAAAGAATGTCAGATCTGCCATTGAAGCACTAAGAGATCTTGTCTAAAACATCAAATAATTGTGGATAATAATCGTTGGTTTATTGTTAGCAACTTGTATCAATTTATACTGAATCTTGCTTAATTATCTCTAACTTTGCATATACAATACGGCTAATTGGCCTCAAATGAATACTATGGATAAATTTGGAAAGAGGGGACAAAACTCAGACCTCGCATCTACAATCGGTCTAACAAATCTTGGTAATCAATTTTGGAACATGAGTCCTTCTGAATTAATGGAAGACACCATCATCAATGGAATGGGTGTTTTAACTGATTCGGGAGCTATTGCCATTGAAACAGGAGAATTTACCGGGAGATCACCGCAAGACCGCTTCATCGTATGCGATGAAAATACTGAGAACAGCGTCTGGTGGGGTGATATTAACAAGAAATTTGAACCTGCTCATTTTGATGCACTGTACAACAGAATGAAGGCTTATTTGATCGATAGGGATGTTTACGTTCGAGACGCTTATGCCTGTGCAGACGACAATCATCGATTAAATCTAAGAGTAGTTACCGAGTTACCATGGTCGAATCAATTTGCATACAATATGTTCCTTCGACCTTCCGACGAGGAGATTGAGAATTTTACACCGGATTGGCATATCGTATGTGCGCCAAACTTCATGGCGGTACCTGAAATAGATCATACAAGACAACACAATTTTGCCATCATCAACTTCACTAAGAAGATGATTATCATTGGCGGAACAGGATATACAGGGGAAATTAAGAAGGGAATTTTTTCAGTATTGAATTACATCCTTCCACACGAAAAGAATGTTCTTTCGATGCACTGTTCAGCAAATATCGGACAAGATGGTGATACGGCTGTATTCTTTGGTTTATCTGGAACCGGAAAGACTACCCTTTCATCTGATCCGAATAGAAGATTGATTGGAGATGATGAACATGGTTGGGATAAGGATAGCGTCTTTAATTTCGAAGGAGGTTGTTATGCGAAAACCATTGATCTTTCAGAAGAAAAAGAACCACAGATATATCATGCGATCAAATACGGTGCGATTCTAGAAAACATTGGTTTTCACGAAGGAACGTCTACTCCGGATTATCACGATTGCACGATTACGCAAAACACACGCGTTTCCTATCCTATTCATCATATTGACAATATCGTAACACCTTCTCGCGGAGGTGCTCCCAAAAATATATTCTTTTTAACATGTGATGCGTTCGGTGTTTTACCTCCGATCTCAAAATTGACTACTGAGCAAGCTATGTATCATTTTATGTCAGGTTACACAGCAAAAGTAGCCGGAACTGAAATGGGAATTACCGAACCTCAGACCACATTTTCAGCATGCTTTGGAGCTGCATTCCTTCCACTCCACCCTGCTAAATACGCAGAGTTGTTGGGTGAAAAACTAAATGATGGTGGAGTCAATGTTTGGTTAGTGAATACAGGATGGTCCGGAGGATCTTATGGTGTTGGAAGCAGAATGAAGCTTTCTTATACCAGAGCAATGATCACAGCTGCTATGAATGGAGATTTGGATAATGTGGAATATCAAACACAACCGATTTTCGAATTGGCTATTCCGACTTCATGTGAAGGAGTACCTGATGAAATTCTTAATCCAAAAGATACCTGGACAGATAAAGCAGCATTTGATGACACAGCGAATAAACTTGCGGCTAAATTCGTGAAAAATTTCGAGCAGTACGAAGCTGAATCAAGTGAAGCCATTAAGTCCGCAGCACCGAAGGTAATGGTGTAAAACAGAAACTATTTGAAGAAGCCTTCCCTGTTGGGAGGGCTTTTTTATTTAACGCCTTTGTCGTTCAGATTCAACGTGTCCAATTGCAGCAATTGTGATCTTATATCCTTTGCTCTATTAATAGGGACAGTAATTAAAAGCTTGCAGGAATCTTCAAAGATCTTCTCAATCGGTTCCAGATTTTCATCTTTCAGAAATTTCATCACGTCATTCATATCACTATACGCAAATTCCAACTCTAACCATTGTTGAACTTTGCGCTCAACAATTTTTCCATGCTCGATCGCATCTTTTGCAGCAGACCTGTAAGCGTTTATTAAGCCTCCAACACCCAGTTTGGTTCCGCCGAAGTAACGAACCACTCCGATTAATACGTTTGTCAATTCGTAAGATTGAATCTGACCTAAGATGGGTGCACCGGCGGAATTACTGGGTTCACCGTCATCATTCGCACGATACACTTCCTTTGTATGTCCCAATCGATAAGCGTAGCACAGATGACGGGCTTTATGATGATCCCTTCGCCATTTTTCGAGTAACTGCTTAGCTTCCTCCTCCGAATAACATGGTGCAGCATACGCGATGAACTTCGACCCTTTCTCTTTATATAATCCTTCAGTTACTCCCGAAAGTGTTCGGTATTTTATATCTTTTTCCAAATTCGCTATCTTTCTGACGTGAAAGGAATGATTTATATAGCCTGCCTCTCTCTTGCAATGTTAACCATTTTTTCGTGCAAGAAGAAAGAGGAACCGGTTGATCCTTGTACCAATGGATTTCTGGATCCCGGAGAACAAGGTGTTGACTGTGGTGGTAGCTGCGCTCCGTGCAATTCGATACCACCAAGCTTTTTAGATTTCACACTGAATGGAAGTGACGTGCTGGTGACAGATAAAAGTCTCCAGTTTAACGGAACGGATTACATACTTAGCATGAGTAATGATTCTATTTTCATAACGCTAAATCTTGGGAGTAATCCTTCACCCGGTGCATATACTCCTACGCTCTCTGGAACTTCCTGCACGTATAATGGAATTCCTTATCCGAATATAAGCAACGCTTCACATGTAATCAGTCACCATGATTCGATCAACCAACTTCTGAGTGGTTACTTTGATATCGATTTCTCACGAACTGGATTTACCGATACTCTGCATATAACGAATGGGGTGTTTGAATACATGCCTTATTAAGGCAGTAAAAAAGCCATTGAGAAAATCAATGGCTTCAATCCTTTACTGAATAGTCAATTTCTTTTCCAGATCTTCTAAATAAGCTCTGAACTGTTTATCCGTTTCGGATAAATTCATTACCGTACGACAAGCGTGAAGTACCGTCGCGTGATCTTTACCTCCACAATGTGCTCCAATATTAGCCAATGAAGATTTTGTCATCTTCTTCGAGAAGAACATGGATATTTGTCTGGCCTGCACCACTTCTCTCTTTCTTGTTTTAGACTTTAGAATCTCCAGAGGAAGGTCGAAGTAGTCGCAAACAACTTTTTGAATGTACTCGATTGATACTTCACGAGCAGTGTTTTTGACGAACTTGTCAACCATTTGCTTTGCAAGCTCCAACGTGATAGCCTTCTTGTTCAAAGAAGCCTGTGCAAGCAAGGTATTAAGTGCTCCTTCCATCTCACGGACATTGGTATTGATTGAATAAGCGAGGTATTCTACGACATCTTTTGGAAGTTCTATACCATTGCCGTACATCTTCTTCTCCAGAATTGCCATACGCGTCTCCAGATCAGGAGCGCTTAAGTCTGCTGACAGACCCCATTTGAAACGAGAAAGGAGTCGTTGCTCCATCCCTTGCATTTCAACCGGTGGTTTATCACTCGTCAGAATAATCTGCTTGCCATTCTGGTGCAGGTGATTGAAAATATGGAAGAATACATCCTGTGTCTTTTCTTTTCCTGAGAAAAATTGAACGTCATCAATGATCAATACATCGATCATTTGATAAAAATGGATAAAATCGTTGGTCGTTTGATTTCGGATCGCATCTATGAACTGGTGCGCAAATTTTTCTGATCCTACATACAAAACCGTTTTGTTCGGAAATTGGTTTTTGATTGAAATACCAATCGCGTGTGCCAGGTGAGTCTTTCCAAGACCAACACCACCGTAAATTAAAAGTGGATTAAAGGCAGTACCACCGGGCTTATTTGCAACTGCATAACCCGAAGCACGGGCCAATCTATTACAATCACCTTCTACAAAGTTTTCAAATGCATACGCCGGATTCAAATTTGAATCAACGTTCACTTTCTTGAGACCAGGAATAATAAAGGGATTGTGAATCTGCTTTTCGCCCACATTCAGCGGCATTGTAACAGGTTCGTTCTTTAATGCTTTCTTATTTAATGCGGGAAGCTTAACCGTGTAAGGTGTTGAGTTTGTAGAGTTATTTTCCATAACAATACTATACTCCAAGCGACCTTCAGTACCAAGTTCCTTCTTAACTACTTTTTTCAGCAAGGTGATGTAGTTCTCCTCTAACCACTCATAGAAGAAATGAGATGGTACTTGAATAGTGAGCACTCCTTCATCAACCTTTACGGGTGTAATCGGTTCGAACCATGTTTTAAACGCTTGCAGTGTAACATTGTCTTTTATGACTTTCAGACACGACGCCCAAATTTCCTCATGGTTCTTACTCATGTTTAGTAGTTTGTGTTTGTTTGTATAATAAACTAACCTTGTGGTCAATTTAACCCAATTTCTTGCTGGTTAGGTTAACCAATCCGAGGGAACAAATATTTACATAAAAAAGTTAAAAAAAAAGTCATTTTAGGGTTGACTTTTTAAAAAGTTTTACTTCCTAAAAATTTAACATTTTAGTGATCTTTTAACTTAGAATTAAATGCAAAATAATAAAAACCTCGTGCTCAATAAAATAATACTTTTTATCTAATATGTTGCATTAATTTAGAAATAAAATAATCCTAACTTTAATTCCAATCTAATCGTTTAGTAACATTCATGAAAATAAATTTTGAACATTCAACCAAATTGAGAGTTCGCTATGGTGAAACCGACCAAATGGGATATTGCTATTACGGAAACTATGCACAATATTTTGAAGTTGGTCGTGTGGAGGCAATGCGTGAGTTAGGGATGACATATAAAAGTCTGGAAGAAAGAGGTATTATGTTACCTGTATTGCATTTTGAGGTTTATTACAAAGCACCTGCTATATATGACGATGAGCTAACAATCACTACAAAAATATCGGAATTAGAAGGAACTCGCTTATCATTCGATTACACCATAGTGAATGAAAACGACAAGCTAATCTCGACGGCGAAAACAACACTTGTATTTGTCAATAAAGATTCCATGCGCCCTACTCCACCACCTAATGATTTTATAAATCTGATCAGTCAACATGAAATTGAATAATATTGTTCAAAACAAACGAAATAACCCCGCTTTTTCGTTATATTATATAGTATGAAGATTCATGATCAGGAATGGAGTTTTGCAGCGGTGGTTAGAGCGTTTTTTCCACTCAATTTGCTGTTTGCTCATCTCAAACACAACTTCATATCACTATTCGTTTGGCTTTTACTAATTCTGATCATCCAGGATCATCTCGGATATAATTTCGGACTATACCAATTATTTCTTTCTCCAGAGTACCAGGGAGAGGTATCGCCTCTGTCATTTATGCTGATGGGATTCGCCTTGGGTGGATTGATCATGGGCTTTAACACATACAGTTATTTTAAAGTTGGTGCACGATATCCATTTCTAACTACCATCGCAAATCCCTTCTTTAAGTTCTGTATCAACAACTCACTCATTCCTGTGATATTCATGGTTATCTATATTTCTCGAATGTGGAGTTACCAACTGGCGCAGGAGTTCGCTGACTGGAATACCATATTGTTTTACACACTTGGCTTTTTAAGTGGAATAGCCATCTTCATAATATTTTCGATCTTTTATTTCTTTCCGTTATCGAGAAAAAACAAGAGTCATGAAGTGTATTCCTCCAAACCAATTCAGTCGTTCATGCACCGCCAGGAAAAATGGTACAACATGTTCAGGAAACAAACTGAAAAGCGCTATATATATATCGGAAAGAACTTCAAACTAATGCCGAGCAGAAGCTCAAAACACTTTGATAAAGCACTGGTTGAAAAGGTATATGCCAAGAACAGGATTAATGCTTCCATGTATGAGCTATTGACGATCACTATGTTTTTTGTTTTGGGATTCTTTAGTGATTACGACTTAATGGAGGTGCCTGCAGCAACCAGTATCATCTTACTATTTACAATTGGTTTAATGATATTCAGTGCGTTACACTCCTGGCTTCGTGGATGGATATATCCCCTGCTGATTCTGGTATTTGTCGGAATGGACCAATTGAGTGTAAAAACCAGTCTCTTCAATTACACCAGTTATGCTTATGGCCTGGATTATGAAAAAAACAGCAAGTATTCATTAGAACGCATAAAAGAGATCACTTTTGAAGACACTATTTATGCGAAGTCGATGACACATGAATTACAAACACTGGACAATTGGAAATCCGCTACGGGAAGTGAAAAGCCCAAGTTGGTAATTCTGAATACCTCAGGTGGTGGATTGCGAAGTACTTTATGGACGATGGTAGTTCTTCAGAATACCAATAAACTTATGAACAACAAGCTAAATGATCATCTTCACATCATTACTGGTGCTTCCGGGGGAATGATCGGTGCAGCTTATTACAGAGAATTGCTTTTACGCCACAAACTTGGGGAAAAAATATCCATGAATTCAAAAGCTTATCGCGATAAAATTAGTCAGGACATGTTAAACAGACTATCCTTCAAGGCTTCCACGAATGATATTTTTATTCGATATCAAAAATGTTATTACAACGGATACAGTTACACAATGGATCGTGGCTATGCATTTGAAGAGCAGTTAAATAAAAATACGGACGGTGTTTTGGATCACGATCTTGGGTACTATAAGAAACACGAATCCAGTGCACTTATTCCTAAAATGATATTTTCACCTACTATCATAAATGATGGACGTAGAATGCTTATCAGCCCGAATTCGACAGCATACCTAACCCATCAGGAAAGAGATAGTGCCCTGGTATCAATTGAAAACATTGATCTGCACTTGCTTCTGAATGATCAGAACACGAATAAGCTAAGATTTACATCTGTCATGCGCGCAAGTGCTACTTTCCCGTTTGTAATGCCAATGATGACCTTGCCAACTTCACCTGAAATACAACTAATGGATGCCGGTATTCGTGATAATTACGGTGGAAAAACTACGACTCAATTTTTGAAGGTCATGCAAGATTGGATCTTGGAAAATACGAGCGGAGTAATAATAGTGCAAGTTAGAGACACGAAAAAGATATTTGACGACGAATCATATTCGAACGTATCGTTCATGGACAAGATCACACTGCCTTTTGGCAATATGTACAAGAACTTTCCGCGGGTCCAGGATTATAACACGGACCAACTCTTCATGCTCAGCGAAGAGGCTTTTGATTTCCCTATTGATGTCATTTCATTTAACCTCATGGAAAGAAAGGGTGATCGAATTTCCCTCTCGTGGCATTTATCTGCCCAGGAAAAGAAGAAAATTCATAAAGCGTTCTACAGTAAAGACAACCAGAAAGCCATGAAGCAACTTCGGGAATTATTGAATTAAAAAGGCGAAGTATTACTCCGCCTTTAATATTGTATGTGGTTTTTTCTATTCTCTCACTCCTGGCACCTTAACTTCACTCACATTTGATACGGAAATTGCTTTTGTGAAATTACATGATTCCGGATAAGTTCCCTTTGCATCAACATAGTCAAATTTCAATTTCATTCCGTGCACCTGAAATCTGGCAGGAAGATCTATTGGAAATAATTTAACCATTTGTTCTCCTTCGCTTACGCGAAGATATAATGGACAACCTTCAGATTTTAGATAGTACACTTCTCCTTCGGTGTCTTTATGCACCGCTTGCTCTAGTGTACTTTGAGTCGGAGGCTTAATAGTCGTCTTTTGTGCAAACGCGGTCACTCCCAGCGTCATTGCAAAAATTGTGATAATTGTTTTCATACGATTGATTTTAAATTTATTAGGTCAAGTAATCGAATACTATGCCAAAAATATAAAAAAGAAAGGGAGCCGAAACGACTCCCTCTCATCTTAACCTGTAATTGTTAATAATTGATCCGTGAAAGTATAAACGCAAACAATGTCAAAAGGTTTCAATTTAATTTCTTTTTACTTGGCTATTAACAATTTGTATTGAAAAATTAATAGTGACTCAGGTAGAACTGAACTCATCTTGAATTAAATTGGTCCTATGGAAAATGACAACTCCGTTCTAGCTTTAGTCAGATTGATAGAGGACCCGGACGAATCAATCTATGAGCATGTTCGTGATGAACTTATTAGTAAAGGTCCTCAGATCATTCCAATTCTTGAATCTTCCTGGGAAGCTGAAGATTACGGATTGCTGTTCCAAACAAGAATTGAGAACCTGATCAATGAAATTCAATTCATTTCTGCAAAAAACAGATTAAAAAAATGGATCGAATCTCCCAATAAGGATCTACTCGAAGGAGCGATTATTGTTGCTCAATACCAGTATCCAAATGTGGATGAAGACGAAATCAAAAATAAAGTTCAATTAATCAGAAAGGATATTTGGCTTGAATTGAATGAAGGTCAAACCGCTTATGAGAAAGTTCGAATCTTTAACAAAGTATTCTATGGGAAATTTGGGTTTAAGGGGAATTCTCAGAATTTTCACTCTCCACTCAATTCATATATCAATACGGTATTGGAAACAAAAAAAGGAAATCCTCTAAGTCTTTGCCTTTTGTACTCCGTCCTTGCATGTTCGCTGGATATGCCAATCCATGGAGTCAATCTACCCAATCATTTCATCCTGGCATATATGGATGAGTACAACACCGCAACGCTTTCGGGAAACGCTAATGAATTCGGTGTTCTGTTTTATATTAATGCATTTTCACGAGGTGGGATTTTTGATGAGAATGAGATCAAAGCATTTCTGAAAGGAATCAATAAGGAAGAATTGTCTGAGTATTTCGCTCCTTGTTCAAATACCGATATAATTAAGCGAATGGTTACGAATTTGATCAACTCATTTCAGCAGTCAGGTTCCAAAAGAAAGGTTAACGAATTAACCGAGCTTCGAAATTTATTTGATTTCGAACTCTAGGTCTTTAAATGTCTCCAGCTCTTTAAACAAGTCGTTCGTTAACTCTACTTTAACTGACTTCGAAGGCATGCGGACTTCTAGATTATCCAGTGGGTCGTAGACCGTGAAGTGTACCTGACAATTACCCGGAAAATCAATAAACAACTTATTGAGATCACTGATGAGAACGTGTGTAAGCGCATTCGAGTTGATCTTAAGATGAAAGGACTTTGCTTTGTTCTCCCTTAATTTTTGCAATAACTCGATTGTATGAATATTGAATTCGGGCTCCTTACGATAACGTGACATTTCAATGCGTCCTCTGATAGCCACAAAGGTACCTGGTGTTAAAAAGTGTCTGTATTTCAGATAATTTTCCCGCCACAGGAATAGCTTATAGCTATCATTATAATCTTCCAGAGTCAAAGTCCCAAACTGATCACCCTTTTTAGTAAAACGATGCTCTGCGTCCGAAACAATTCCTGCTATCAGTAATTGCTTTCCCAGATGATTGGGCATTTCACCTAACATGCTAACTGTTCCCGTACAGAAGGAGTTGATCTCCATTTTGAAGTCATCCAATGGGTGGCCACTGATAAATATCCCAATTACTTCTTTCTCCTTATTAAGGGCATATATGTTCCCCCATTCCTCACAATCGGGAATAATTGGCTCCGGAAGTTTAACCTCAGAATCTCCACCAAACAATGTCGCCTGAGAAGAGTTCTCACTATCCTGAAAACTGGAGCCGAAGCGAATAATATTTTCTAAGAAGGTCCGTCCGGTGCTATCCTCATGGAAGTATTGTGCTCGATGCACATTTCCGAATGAATCGAATCCACCCGCGTAGGCTAAACTCTCAAATGCTTTTTTATTGACCACTCTCAAACTAACGCGCTTGGCCAGGTCAAATATACTCTTGAAAGGTCCGTCTTGTTCTCGCTGTCCGATCAACTCGGCTACAGGACCAGACCCTAAACCTTTGATTGCACCAAGGCCAAAACGAATTGCACCCTCTTTATTCACCGTGAAATGATAATTCGATTCATTAACATCGGGGCCAAGCACAGGGATTCCCATGCGACGACATTCCTCCATAAAGAACGATACCTGCTTGATATCATTCATATTGTTGCTGAGAACGGAGGCCATATACTCCGCAGGGTAATTTGCTTTTAAATAGGCCGTTTGATAAGCAATCCAGGCATAACAAGTTGAGTGAGACTTGTTGAAGGCGTAAGAGGCAAATGCTTCCCAATCCTTCCAGATCTTTTCAAGTGACTCCTGATCGTGACCTCTTTCAGCACCTCCTTCCAGGAATCTAGGCTTCATCTTATCCAGCACATCGCGAAGCTTTTTACCCATCGCTTTACGTAGCGTATCCGCATCACCTTTCGTGAATCCTGCTAATTTCTGTGATAAAAGCATTACCTGCTCCTGATAGACCGTAATCCCATAGGTTTCTTCCAGAAACTCTTCACATGCGTCAAGATCATAGGTGATCTCTTCTTCTCCATGCTTTCTTTTAATAAAGGATGGGATGTACTCAATCGGACCGGGACGATACAGCGCGTTCATTGCAATCAAATCGGCAAAAACAGTTGGTTTGAGCTCCTTCATGTATTTCTGCATTCCCGGAGATTCATATTGGAAGATCCCTACTGTCTCTCCTCGCTGGAATAACTCATACGTCTTTTCGTCATCTTTAGGAAAATCATCTGGCTCCAAATGGACTCCATGTCTGTCTTGAACATTTCTTACAGCATGTTTGATCAGCGTCAATGTTTTGAGACCTAAGAAATCCATCTTCAACAAGCCAGCCGATTCTGCTACGGAGTTGTCGTATTGCGTGCAATACATATCTGAATCCTTGGCAATGGCAACTGGAACGAAATTCGTGATATCATCCGGTGTAATAATTACACCACACGCATGAATTCCTGTGTTGCGGACAGACCCCTCCAGCTGTTGCGCCTTCTTTACGACCTCTGCTTGAAGGCTTTGTCCTTTCGCAATATCTTTTAGTTCATCAGCTCGTTTAACGTCATCATTGTTGCGAAGCTTAGCTCGAAGCTCCTCATCGTCTAAACCGAAGATTTTTGCCAGTGAGATATCCGGTACAAGCTTCGCCAGGCGGTCTGCTTCTGGTAAGGGCAGGTCCATTACACGAGCAGCATCCCGAATAGATGATTTTGCAGCCATCGTACCGTAGGTGATAATCTGAGCCACTTGATTGGATCCATATTTATCGATAACCCAATCGATGACCTTTCCTCTACCTTCGTCATCAAAGTCAATATCGATATCGGGCATGGAAACACGATCCGGATTTAGAAAACGCTCAAATAGCAGATCATATTCGATCGGATCAATATTCGTAATTCCAATGCAATAAGCTACAGCTGAACCGGCGGCTGAACCTCGTCCCGGACCTACCGAAACCCCCATATCTCTCGCTGCATTGCAAAAGTCCTGTACGATCAAAAAATACCCCGGATACCCGGTTCGTTCAATCGTTGCCAACTCAAAATCCAATCTTTCCTTGATCTCATCGCTTATTTCACCGTAACGTTTTTTCGCCCCTTCATAAGTTAAATGCCGCAGATAATTATTTTCTCCTCTCTTGCCTCCATCCTGTTCATCCTCTGGATCGAGGAATTCCTCCGGGATCTCAAAGGCGGGGAGCAGAACATCTCTGGCTAAAGCATAATGTTCGCACTTATCAATAATCTCATCGATCGATTCAATCGCTTCGGGAATATCCAGAAAGAGCTTCTTCATTTCCTCCTGTGACTTGAAGTAATATTCGTTATTATCCAGACCGTAGCGATACCCTCTTCCTCTACCTTTCGGGGTAGCTACAAGTTCGTTATCCTTTATACATAACAAGACATCATGCGCATCAGCATCAGCCTGATCAACGTAATAGGTGTTATTTGTTGCTACCAGTTTAACCCCATGATTTTTCGAGAACTGGATTAGCACTTCATTAACACGATCCTCATTTTCCTGACCATGTCGCATGATCTCGAGATAAAGATCTTCTCCAAACTGCTCCTTCCACCAAAGAAGTGCTTCTTCTGCCTGTTTCTCACCAACATTCAATATCAGATTAGGAACTTCACCGTATAGGTTCCCTGTTAAAACGATCAAATCATCTTTGTACTTCTCAACCAGTTTCTTATCGATTCTTGGGACATAATACATCCCCTGCGTATAAGCAATTGACGCTAGTTTGATCAGATTACGATAACCGTTTTTATTCTTTGCCAGAAACACAACCTGATATCCATTATCCTTCTGTGTTTTATCCGTATGATCGTTACAAACATTGAACTCACATCCAATTATTGGAATAAGTTCCTGTTTGCTGAACGGTTCGCCTTTTTGCTCTGCTTCTTCCTTTTCTTTCCGTAGCGATTTATTGTGTTTTGACACCGCCTGTTCAAAGTGAAAAGCAGCCATCATATTTCCGGTGTCCGTTAAGGCTACTGCACGCATGTTATAAGCTGCTGCCTTTTTAACTAAATCATTTACCTCAATGGTGGATTGGAGAATTGAAAACTGCGTGTGATTATGTAGATGTGCGAATGAATGTTCAGACAGTTCCGTTAAGACCTCTTCGGTGTCAACATCAATCGTTTGAGTCGTGTCTTTCTTATATTTCTTACTGAGCTCCTTTAGGTTTTCATGTCTAAGGCCAGCCAGCTGTATTGGCTCTGAATTAGTTTCGCGAAATGCTGTAAAGTAGTCATCTTCTTTCTTTAACTCTTCAGCTGTAAAAACTCCCTTCCGAATTAATTCCATAAAGCACCGCGTCGTTGCTTCAACGTCAGCTGTGGCATTATGGGCTTCTTCAAACTGGTCCTGAAACAGAAAATGATAAAGCTCCGATAAAGTAGGAAGTTTAAAACGACCACCGCGACCACCGGGTAATTGACATAAGTCCGCTGTTGTTTCAGTACAGGTGTCGAGTACAGGCTTGTCCAACAATGATGTTTCTGCCTTTTCTCTGTAAAACTCACATCCTAGTACGCTGATATCAAAACCAACATTATGTCCAACAACAAAGTCAGCATGCTCTAGAGCCTCATTAAATAGCGTCAGTACTTCCGCCAGGGGATGACCTTCTGCTTCCGCCAATTCGGTCGAAATCCCATGAATTTGTTCGGAATCATAAGGAATATTAAATCCATCAGGCTTGATTAGAAAATCCTGATGTTGTAACATGCGGCCTTGTGCATCATGAACCTGCCATGCCAGCTGAACGACACGGGGCCAGTTTTCCGTATCCGTAATAGGAGCATTCCAATCACGTGGTAAACCGGTAGTTTCCGTATCGAAAATAATGTACATCAGCCTTCTTTTTGAGCGAATTTAAAGATAGATAATTCAAGGCCTTGAATCCAGACCTTTTTCAAATAAATATTAACAAGTGGTGGATAAACCGTTTTTACTCTGCCTTGGGAATGACATTCACTTTAATGCGAATCTTTTCTTCACCGCTCTTTGAATTCGTTTTAAGGATAATGGTGCGGTCTTGAAAGTAGTACTTTCCGCTTGTGTCAAAAGTGACTTTAAGTGGAAATGTCTCACCCGGTAGGATAGGCTCTTCAGGTAAGATCACCTTGGTACAAGGACATTGGACATGATAATCGGAGATGACGAGTGGTACCTGGCCATCATTTGAAATAATAAAATCGTGTGATAAAAGCTCCCCTTCGTATGTCTTAGGAAATTTATGTACTGCCTTATCAAAACTAAATTCCGCCTCCTGGCCAAAGCCAAGGGCGGAATTCAATGCTATAATTATGATCGCGAAATATAGCCTCATTCAAACTAGTGATTCTCCGGTCCTCCTGATTGAGTTGGAACACCACTTGTTGGTTTTGGTTTTACATTACCTTTAATTCGGATCACCTTAGTTGGTGCATTTACCGCATTAGATGTAATTGTAACGCTCTTATTAATTGCACCTGGACGCTTAGTGTCATACTTTACTGTAATCTCTGAAGACGCTCCCGGAGCAATTGGTTCTTTCGGCCATGAAGGCACTGTACAACCACAAGATCCTTTTGCATTTGAAATAATCAATGGTGCGTTACCTGTGTTAGTGAATTTAAATGTACACTCACCATTTGCACCATTTTCGATAGTACCGTAATCGTGCACTTCTTTTTCGAACTCGATTTTCGCTCCATCTTTAACTTCACCTTCCTGTGCAACAGCGAAATTTGTGCTAGTAAGAACCGCAATTGCTAATAAAGAAAATAATACCTTTTTCATATCAATGTTTATTTAAGTTTCTAATTCAATATCAAATATAATGCAAGAATGTGCCAGTCCTTGTTTTTTAACAGTACGTTAACAGCCATATTAAAACTACTGTAATTGCTGATGCATGATCTGTTCTATCGACAGGTCGATATTATCCAGCCTATACTGAATATCAGCCTTTTTCTCTTCATCCATTTCGGGATAATCTTTAAGGAGGAGTTCGAGGTAATATTTAACTTTTTCTTTACTGCGTGGCTTAATGTCCATGTCATAGATGTTCGCCAGACTTTCAATGAAAATCAATCGGTTCGGGTGCTCAGGGTAGTTATTTATCAACAGTTCCCCATAGGTTATCGCTGATCGATAATCCCGCTGGATAATAAAGGACATGTGGAGTTTTTCCAGGCAATCTGCTGCATAAGCGTCATCCGGGTGATTATTGTAGAATGCGAGTAAGCTATCGTTTAACTGAAGACGTTTTTGATCAATCTCTTTGGATGCGTCTGGTTTCGCCGATAACTGAGTAATCTCTTTTTCCAATTGCGCAATCTGATCCTTGGAATTTGTTACAGAACTATCCTCAACTGCAGGAACCGATTCAGTCTCGCATGAACTTAGAATCAGTATTATTATGATGGTATGATAGATTAATTTCATTAGGTGCGTCCTTTTTTCTTTAGTGGAAACTTCATTTTATAAGGGACCTCTATCTCCCCTTTTGAAATATTCTGAAGACGTTTGGTAAGCAAACGTTTTTTTAATGGTGATAAATGATCTGTAAACAGAATGCCGTCAACATGGTCGTATTCGTGCTGAATGATCCGTGCAGCATATCCTTCGTAAGTCTCCTCTTTCAGTTCCCAATTCTCATCATAGTACGAAATAATTACCCGTTCTTTCCTGAAAACTTCCTCACGAATCTTTGGAATAGACAGACATCCTTCGTTGAAACCCCACTCTTCTCCTTCTTCTTCTTCAATAATAGGGTTGATGAATACCTTTTTGAAGTCTTCCATTCCTTCCGCTTTCGGATCTTCTTCTTCGTCATCATCTTCCGCAAACGGACTTCCGTCAACAATAAACAGTCGAATTGATTTTCCAATTTGAGGCGCAGCCAATCCAACTCCGGAAGCTTCGTACATAGTCTCGAACATATCGTCGATCAACTCCTTCAGATCGGGATAGTCTTTATCGATCTCTACTGCTTCCTTTTTAAGTATTGGGTCTCCGTATGCTACAATTGGTAAGATCATTTTTCTTCTTTAGACCACAAAAATAGTGGTTTATACTAAAAACCTAGTGCCGATAAATCGAAGATTATAGCGCTTTATAACTCAAATACGATTGGAGCAGTATTGTTGCACTTACTTTATCGACAAGTTCTTTCTGTTTTTTCTGCTTCTTAGAGGCTCCGGCAGCATGCATAGCTTGAGACGCCATCTTCGAAGTAAAACGTTCGTCATAAAGCACAATTTCTATTTCGGAAAACGTTTCTTCCAAAACAGATTTAAGCATTCTAACATTTTCTGTTATGTGAGAATCAGAAGTATCCAATCTGGATGGCATGCCAATTACAATGGTTTCCAATGCATCTTTCTGAATAATCCCCTTCAATTCATCCAATAATTGCTCTGAACTAACTGTATCTAAGCCAAATGCAAAACTATGGTTGTCATCTGAAATTGCTAATCCGCAACGTTTCAGTCCGAAATCAATTGAAAGAATTTTACCCATGAACGCAAATATGGTGTAAATCTAACATCTTCACAAAATTTCATTCGGAGTTAATTACATTTGTCCAAAAGAAATTAAGATGAGAGAAATAATTGAACAAGCCTGGGATAACCGAGAACTTCTTAATCAGCCTGAAACAATTTCTGCAATCGAACATGTAATCGACGAAATAGATCGTGGAGTGTTGCGTGTGGCCGATCCATTAGAAAATGGGGAGTGGCAGGTAAATGAGTGGGTAAAAAAGGCTGTTGTACTTTATTTCCCTATTCGTCAAATGGAAACGATTGAGGTAGGTCCGTTTGAATTTCATGATAAAATGAAGCTCAAAAGCAACTATAAAGATCTTGGGGTTCGCGTCGTGCCACACGCTGTTGCCCGCTATGGCGCTTACCTGGCATCGGGTGTCATCATGATGCCTTCGTATGTCAATATAGGAGCCTATGTTGATTCAGGAACGATGGTAGACACCTGGGCCACTGTAGGTTCATGTGCTCAGATAGGTAAAAACGTCCATTTAAGTGGTGGAGTCGGAATCGGAGGAGTCCTGGAACCCTTGCAAGCTGCTCCGGTTATAATTGAAGATGGTGCCTTTATTGGATCACGTTGTATTGTAGTTGAAGGCGTACGCGTGTGCAAGGAGGCAGTATTAGGTGCTAACGTCGTATTAACAAAATCTACAAAGATTATCGACGTTACTGGAAACGAACCGAAAGAGATTAGAGGTTACGTTCCTGAGCGAAGTGTTGTTATCCCAGGTTCTTATGAAAAAGAATTTGCTGCGGGAAAATTCAACGTACCCTGTGCACTGATAATTGGTCAGCGAAAAGCCAGTACAGACCTCAAGACATCATTGAATGATGCATTAAGGGAACATAATGTAGCTGTCTAGGAAATAAAAAAAGGGATCGTCGAATTGACGATCACTTTTTATTAGTTTCTACTTATTTAAAACTTCGCTGAAAGTCCTCCATTAATAAGACCTCCCTGACCAACTCCTAACGCTAGGTTAAGTCCTATGTTGTCAGTAAAGAAATATCTCATTCCAACTCCTAATTTGAAACCAACTGGAATAATACCAGTTACAGAAGACGAAACATAGTTAGGATCATTTGAATCAAATGTGAACGTTCTGTTAGCATATCCAGCACCCACAACTCCGTATGCATCTAATTGATCTGAATCAACGAAATGGAAGTTAAAGGTTACCAATGCCCCTAATCTTGACGTTTTAAAATCATAATCATAAGTTACCGGATAACTTTGACCAGTGTTTGGATCATATTCCACTGTCTCTTCGGCATAAGTTACTGATGAGTTGCTGTAACCAATATCCAGACCTAGACCGATTTTATCAGCAACCATATACTCAAAACGTCCACCCAATGGACCAATTCCTCCCACTTTAAGGTTGACTTCTGAACCAGAATTAGCATATGTAGTTCTGAAAATTGAAGTGTACCAATTTGGGAATCCATAATAAAGGTCAACGATTACATTGCCTTCTTCAACCGCTTGTGCTGAAACGTTATTTGACGTTAATAAAAACGCTCCAAAACAAACTAGTAATACTTTTTTCATAATGTTAGATTTGATTATTAAGTTAACAAATGTAAAATTTAATTCGACTTGAAGACAATAAGTGTGCCAACAAATGGATCTTTTTTTAGTCAAACTAATTAAAAAAGAATCAGTAATTTGTCATAAATTCTAAAATCAAATTCAAAAATGAAAATTCTTTTAACTCCTATCTTGCTGCTAGTCAGTGCATTGTCTTATGCCCAATCTGAAAAACTACTGCAGAACGAAGATATAACGTTCATAATTGTGGAAGTACATTCCAGTCATTGCGATATTTATTATAGCGATGGCTCATATGAAGAAATTTATGTTGATGAAAAAGCTGTAAAGATCAGTGGCGGAGACGAAGAAGAGACGAATAACTCGATGGTAATCGGACAAATCTTAAAAAACGGTTGGAAATTGCACACTATCACCAATGAACAATCGATACCTCGCTTCTATCTTACACGATAACATAAAAAAAGCGGCTTTGATGCCGCTTTTTTATTGCTTTATATAAAGGTCAACTAAACCTTCGCATTTTCTTCTCGAATAAGATTCAATGCAGAACCGGCTTTGAACCATTCTATTTGCTGCTCATTGTATGTGTGATTCAACATGATTGTATCCTTCGATCCATCGGCGTGTTCTACTTCAAGCGTTAATTGTTTTCCCGGAGCAAATTCATTCAAATCCGTAAAGTTGAATGTATCATCCTCTTTAATCTTATCGTAATCATTCTCATTCGCAAATGTGAGTCCAAGCATTCCCTGCTTCTTCAGGTTTGTCTCATGAATACGCGCAAATGATTTAACGACTACGGCACGAACTCCCAGGTGTCTTGGCTCCATCGCCGCGTGTTCTCTCGATGATCCTTCCCCGTAGTTATGGTCTCCAACAACAATTGAAGGAACGCCCGCAGCCTTATAGGCGCGAGCTGTAGCGGGTACTTCTCCTTTCTCACCGGTTAATTGATTAACGACTGAATTTGTTGCCCCACCGAAAGCGTTGACAGCTCCGATCAAACAGTTATTCGAAATGTTATCCAGGTGACCTCGGTATCGCAACCACGGACCGGCCATTGAAATGTGATCCGTCGTACACTTGCCTTGCGCTTTGATCAATAATTTAGCACCCGTAATATTTCCACCGTCCCAAGCCGGGAATGGTGTTAACAATTGTAAGCGCTCAGATTCAGGATTTACAACGACCTGGATTCCACTTCCATCTTCCGCTGGTGACTGATATCCATTATCTTCTACATCAAATCCTTTAGGAGGAAGTTCAAAACCTGTTGGTTCATCCAACATGACCTCTTCTCCATTTTCATTGATCAATTTATCTGTAATCGGATTAAAGTCCAGTCTACCAGCAATTGCAATGGCAGCTACAATTTCCGGTGAAGCTACAAATGCGTGTGTATTTGGATTTCCATCGGCTCTTTTTGCAAAGTTTCTGTTGAACGAATGAACGATTGAGTTTTTCTCCTGTTTCTCTGCTCCTTCACGATCCCACTGACCAATACATGGTCCGCAGGCGTTGGTAAAGATTCTAGTGGATTCAAATTTATTAAAGGTATCAAGAAGGCCGTCACGTTCGGCTGTGAACCTCACTTGCTCAGAACCAGGATTGATTCCCAATATTGCTTTTGGCTTCACACCTTTTGACACGGCATCATCTACAATTGACGCAGCTCTCGTAAGATCTTCATACGATGAATTCGTACAGGATCCGATCAAAGCCCATTCAATTTCGGTCGGCCAATCATTCTCAGCTGCCTTTTCTTTCATTTCTGCAACAGGTGTCGCAAGATCCGGTGTAAACGGTCCGTTCAAATGTGGACTCAATGTTGAAAGATCGATTTCAATCACCTGGTCAAAATATTCTTCAGGGTCTGCATATACCTCCGGATCACCTGTAAGATGTTCGGCAATAGCATCTGCAGCATCTACTACTTCCTGACGTCCTGTTGCAGTTAAGTATCTTCTCATTGAATCATCGTAACCGAAAGTAGAAGTGGTTGCTCCAATTTCTGCTCCCATGTTACAAATTGTCCCTTTACCTGTAGCAGAAAGAGAAACTGCTCCTTCTCCGAAATATTCTACAATGCATCCGGTACCACCCTTTACTGTCAAGATACCAGCTACTTTCAAAATAACATCTTTAGGTGCGGTCCACCCGTTCAATTTACCCGTTAGCTTTACACCAATCAATTTTGGCATTTTAAGTTCCCACGGCATACCCGCCATCACATCTACCGCGTCTGCTCCTCCAACACCAATGGCTACCATTCCCAATCCACCGGCATTCACGGTATGAGAATCTGTACCGATCATCATTCCTCCCGGGAATGCATAATTCTCAAGAACAACCTGATGAATAATACCAGCTCCTGGTTTCCAGAAACCGATCCCGTATTTATCACAAACTGAACTTAAGAAGTTGAACACTTCGTTATTCTTGTTAATTCCTTCCTGCAAATCTTTATCTGCACCTACTCTAGCCTGAATTAAGTGATCAGCGTGAGCAGTTGAAGGTACCGCGACTTTGTCTTTTCCCGCCTGCATGAATTGTAGTAATGCCATTTGAGCAGTTGCATCTTGCATAGCTACACGGTCAGGAGCAAAATCAACGTAGGATTTTCCTCTTTCGTATGCTTCCGATGCTTTACCATCCCATAGGTGTGTATATAAAATCTTCTCTGCGAGCGTTAGAGGTTTACCAACAACATTCCTGGCAGCGGCTATGCGCTCCGGGTAACTTGCATAAACCTTCTTGATCATATCTAAGTCGAATACCATAGTATAAAGGACGTTTTTTATGTGAATATTTAAGTCTTGCGAATTTAATAAATTGTTAAGACAAAATTTAGCTGCAAGGGCATGAATTTTAAAGGTTTTCGACCAACGAAGACAAAACGAAGTCCGATTTCAAATTTTTATATTTGAATCATTCTATTTTCTTGCTTTTTAAATTAATTTTCTATCTTTGCCCCCCTGTTTTATTGTAAAGCAGGGAATTTTAATTTTTAATAACTAATAACATTTTTATGAATTCTTACGAAACTGTTTTCATTTTAACTCCCGTTTTATCTGCAGATCAGGTAAAGGAAACAGTAGTAAACTTTAAAAAGTTTTTAAAAGATTCAGGTGCTAAGTTGATGCACGAGGAAGATTGGGGATTAAGAAAATTAGCTTACCCAATTCAAAAAAAATCAACAGGGTTTTATTATTTATTCGAGTACGAAGTAGAGGGCGAAGCAATTAACAATATTGAAATCGCTTTGAAAAGAGACGAGAAGGTGATGCGATTTTTAACGGTAGCTTTAGATAAGCACGGAATTGCATTTGTTGAGTCAAGAAAAAACAGAAGTAAAAAAGCTGAAACTACTACAGCTGAA
>JASBTZ010000001.1 GCA_030148165.1 Bacteroidota bacterium | reverse complement strand
AGCAGGAGCGTGGTATCGTAACAGAGATGCTTTCATCCTGTCGATAGGCTTAAAGACAGATCGCTTTAGATTAGGTTACAGTTATGATGTAACGGTTTCAAAACTGAACAATGGTGTTTCAGGAGGTTCGCACGAAGTGTCCTTAGGTTTGAATTTAAATTGTAATGACAAACCACCGACCTTTAGAACTATTTCCTGCCCATCGTTCTGATTGTTGCTTGCAGAGCTCTGGTTAGTATCTGGTTTCTAACCGGGGCGAAAAAACAAAGGTCTACTCAACGGAGTAGACCTTTTTTCCTTTTATAAAAGTGCTGTGTGCGAAATTCTGTTTGAAGTTCGGATTGGCGCTGACCGGATTCACAAAAATGACAATTGTTGCTTCTTTTCCTTCTTCAATAGTTCCAAGACGATCTTCCTGAAAGGATGCAAATGCCGCCCATTTGGTCATTCCCTGCATGCATTCATCAAAACTTAATGCTTCGTCTTTCAAAAATCCTTCCGGCGGGTCATTCTCGAGCGTGTTTCTATTAACCGCAGCATGGATAGTTCTGAATGGATTTAAGTCCTCTATCGGGAAGTCTGTTCCCAATGCAACCATCCCATATTGGTCAAGAAGTGACTTATACGCGTACGCACCTTTTAATCGTTCGTGACCAATACGTTCTTCCGCCCATCTTTGATCGGAAATTGCATGAGTTGGTTGAACACTTGGCAATGTGGCGGACTTACCAAATAAAGGAATGTCTTCAACATCAACTACCTGTGCATGCTCCAATCTCCAACGATGATCCGGGTTTCGCTCGAACATCTCCCTATTGATGTTTAGGATGAGTTTGTTGGTGGAATCTCCAATCGCATGCGTATTCATTTGATAGCCGGTTTCTTCACAAATTCGAGCGATCTCCCGTATGCGTTCCATTGGCGTTGTAAGAAATCCCAGGTGACCAGGTTTGTCACTGTAAGGTTCTTTCATACATGCTCCTCGTGAACCCAAAGCACCATCACCGACAACCTTGAAGCTTCGAATTATTAGATTCTTATTCGTGTAAATCCCGTTTTTTCTTGCAAAGGAAATGTTGTTTTTTGTAGGGTACAGCATCCCATAAATATTCAACTCCAATTCACCGTTGCTGACCATTTCCTCTAGAAGCTTGAGCCCGTCATCATCTATTCCAGCTTCATGTATTCCGGTAATACCGTAGACAAACAAATCGTGTTGGATTTCCAGCATCATCTTCTTGACCTCTTCTTCTGATATTTCTGGAAGCTCGTTCCACATGAGTCCCATAGCATTGTCAACCAACATTCCTGTAGGTGAGCCGTCATCATTTAATACGACCTGCCCGCCTTCTATTCCAGCAGGTAGATCTCCCAATTGCTCCATAAGCCTGGAAACTTCGATCATCTTTTGATTGACCAGTGCAGAGTGTCCATCAACACGTCGAATAAAAACTGGAATATCCGGAAATCGCTCATTAAGTTTTTTATTGTCTGGAAGCTCCGTCATTCCCCATAAGGACTGATCCCAACCAAATCCAACTAACACTTCAGGTTCATATTTTGCCTCAAATTTTTCCAGTCGAAGCAGCATCTCTTCATACGATTTACTGCCTGCCAGTTCTACCATCGTTTTTCGCCGCGCAAATCCAAGCAAATGTGCGTGCGCATCTTCGAATCCCGGATAAACATCCCGTTGCGCTGCATCAATATATTCATCGGCGCTGTATTTATTTAGAATTTGCCTTTCAGGACCTACTTCTACGATCAACCCATCCTTGATAGCTACCGCATCTTCGATATTAAGTTGTTCGTCCATAGTGTGAATTCGTGCGTTGTGAATAATGAGATCAACGCTCTCACCTTTCATGCAGGAGTTGAAGCAAAGGAGTAATAATACGAAGCTAAGTGAGCTGAGAAATTTCATAATTTGGTTTTTACCAAAAATAATGCTTTATCAATAAGGTCTGTATCTGCACGTAATTACTAATTTTGCAGGAAAGTTGTAGTAATTGATGGAAACCCCTAAGACATACGAGCCTCAACAAGCGGAAGACAAATGGTATCAGCACTGGATGGAAAAAGGATATTTCCATTCTGAGCCGGACGAAAGAGAACCCTATACTGTTGTTATTCCTCCTCCGAATGTCACCGGTGTATTGCACATGGGCCACATGCTTAACAATACCATTCAGGATGTATTAGTGAGAAGAGCGCGGATGTTGGGGAAAAACGCGTGTTGGGTCCCAGGTATGGATCACGCTTCGATTGCAACGGAAGCGAAAGTCGTAAATAAGCTGCGTCAACAGGGGATTAAAAAATCGGATTTATCCAGAGATGAATTCCTGAGTCATGCCTTTGAATGGAAAGATGAACACGGTGGAATCATTTTGGAACAACTCAAAAAACTTGGAGCATCGTGCGATTGGGATAGAACCAGATTTACCATGGATGACGATTACTACGAATCTGTGGTCGACGTCTTTATCGATCTTCATAAAAAAGGTAAAATCTATCGTGGTGAGCGAATGGTAAACTGGGATCCGGTTGCATTGACCGCTTTATCAGATGAAGAAGTTATTCACAAGGAGGTTAATTCGAAACTCTTTTACATACGATATAAGATTGCTGAATCTGACGATAGCTGGTTGGTGATAGCTACAACTCGTCCAGAAACAATTTTGGGTGATACAGCCATCTGTATTAACCCAAATGATGCACGTTACCTTAATCTTCACGGCAAAAAAGCAATCGTTCCAATTGCTAATCGTGAGATTCCGATTATTCTGGATGACTACGTAGACATGGAGTTTGGAACCGGATGTCTGAAGATTACACCCGCACACGATACAAACGATTATGAGCTAGGTAATAAACACAAGCTCGAAACCATCGACGTATTCAATGACAACGGTACGATGAACGCTCATGGGCTTCACTACGAAGGGAAAGATCGCTTTGATATCCGCAAGGAGATTGAAAAGGAGTTGGATGAGAAAGGTTATCTGGTTAAAACAGAAGACCACATCAATAAGATTGGTTATTCTGAACGTACCGATGCCGTGATCGAACCTAAACTCTCCCTACAGTGGTTCGTAGATATGAAGGATTTGGCGAAACCCGCTTTGGACAATGTTGCGAACGGAAAGATCAAGTTTCACCCGGAAAAGTTCCAGAATACTTATAAACATTGGATGGAAAACATTAAAGACTGGTGTATTTCCCGACAATTGTGGTGGGGCCATCGAATTCCGGCGTGGTATTACGGCAGTGGTGAGAATGATTATGTGGTGGCCAAAACAGAACAGGAAGCAATTAATTTAGCATCAGAAAAGTCTGGCAGAACCATTGAAGCATCGGAAATTCGTCAGGATGAAGATGTGTTGGACACCTGGTTCTCAAGTTGGGTCTGGCCAATATCTGTTTTTAACGGCCTGAACGAGCCCGGTAACAAAGACATTTCATATTACTACCCAACGAATGATTTGGTAACGGGCCCGGATATCATATTTTTCTGGGTTGCTCGCATGATCATGGCGGGATATGAATACATGGATGAGCTACCATTCAGCAATGTATATTTCACTGGAATTATACGGGATAAGCTTGGTAGAAAGATGTCAAAGCAGTTGGGTAACTCACCTGACCCGATCGAATTGATTAAGAAATACGGTGCAGATGGAGTTAGAATTGGGATTCTTATTTCATCTCCAGCCGGGAACGATCTTCCTTTTGATAGCGCGCAATGCGAACAAGGAAGGAACTTCTCAAATAAAATATGGAATGCATATAGATTGGTTGACTCGTGGAGTGTTCAGGAAGATCTTCCACAACCGGAATCTTCAGCCATTGCTATAAAATGGTTTGAGTCGAGATTCAATCAGCAGTTGAAAGAGATCAACGAGATGTACGATAAATTCCGCATATCTGATGCCTTGATGACTTCATATAAGTTGGTATGGGATGACTTTTGTTCATGGTATCTCGAAATGATTAAACCCGGATATCAGCATCCGATCGATCAAAAAACATTGGAAGCCACAAAAGGATTTTTTGAATCGATCCTCAAGGTGCTTCATCCATTTACCCCATTTGTATCCGAAGAAATTTGGCATTTATTAAAAGATAGAGGCGAGGGCGAGGACCTGATTGTTGCTGATTGGCCTGAATTAGGGAATATCGATAGCAACTTGCTGGATGAATTTAAAATAGCGGAGGATGTCATCACCAATATTCGAAATATTCGCAAAGACAACAACATCGCTAACAAAGTAAAAATCGATCTTGCGGTTAAGAAAAACAAAGATCTGAATTCCCGATTTGATGTCGTGATTATTAAGATGGGCAACCTTGCTCAACTTGATTATACTTCAGAAAAAGTGGAAAAGGCGAATTCATTTATTGTTGCAACGAATGAGTACTTTATTCCTTTTGGCGAAGAGATCGATGTGGATGCAGAGCGGGAGAAAGTTGAAAAAGAGCTGGAATATGCAAAAGGATTCTTAGCGAGCATACAGAAAAAGCTATCTAACGAGCGGTTCGTAAGTGGAGCACCCGATAACGTTGTTGCACTAGAAAAAAAGAAAGAAACCGATACCCTGAGTAAGATAGCAGTTCTGGAAGAAAAATTATCCAGTCTTAATTAATCCAGGAATTCCTGCATCGTGCTTCTTGAGACAAAATGATAACCATCTTTTGCCTTTCTAAAAGTACTTTTCGCAAATTCAATAGCTTCCGGGTTTCCGGAATCAGCCAGGGCACGATAGATTGATTCAATATACCATCTGCGGCCTATCTTGATTAGATACGCTTCCATTTCATCACGACATGATAGCGTTCCGGTTTTAGCACATTTAATAAACCAGTCTGATTGTATGGCAGGATTTCCTTTGGTGCTGAATCCAAATTGATCATCCAGCTTCGTCATAGCTTCCACAGGAAGATCATCGCGTAATGCTCGAATAAATGTTTGCCATTCCTGTGTAATGAAATCATCTAGCTTAGCTGCTCTGTTTTTTTGTGTAGAAATATCGTTTCCTTCATTGACCTGGTTCGCCAAATCAATCATATTATCTAATCTATCCGAACTAATCGTCACGCAATTTGATGGAAGTCCCGGTTGATAAATCCATTCATTCACATTGAATTCGATTCCGTCTTTGTCCAGTAATTCATCATTGAGGTATTGAATGAACTCCTCTGTGCTAATTGTCTGAAAAGCATAATGTTCGAAATATTCTGAGAGAAATTGATCGAAACGCTCACGTCCTACTGCTTTTTCCAATGTTCTCAGAAAAAAGGCTCCTTTAACATAAGCGATGTCAGTCATTCCTTCATCCGGATTTCGATAATTCAATTCCAGTTTTAACCTCGAATCTTCCGGGTGAAGACTTTCTTCGATGTCCACTAAAGCTGTTTCCAGATCCTGATACTCAATAATAGCGAGGATATCTGCAATTTCTTTGTTGTAGACCTCTTCCATAATTCGGTTCTCGAAATAAACGGTGAACCCTTCATTTAACCAGAAGTCGTTCCAGGTTGCATTGGTTACGAGGTTTCCTGACCAGGAATGAGCTAACTCGTGTGCTATCACTGAGACAAGACTTTTGTCGCCAGCCAGAATAGTCGGATTAGCAAAGGTTAGTCTCGGATTCTCCATTCCACCGAAAGGAAACGAATATGGAAGAATAACAATATCATACTGATCCCATTGATACTTACCATACATTTCTTCAGCCGTTCGCATCATTTCGGAAATATCCTCAAATTCTGACTTACACGCTTCTGCCAATTCCGGTTCTGAATAAACACCACAATTGTTTCCGAGCTTCGTGTATTGCAGGTCTCCCACGGCCAATGCAATTAAGTACGAAGGAATCTTTTGATTCATTTCAAAATGGTACTTACCATCTTCACTGCGCTCGCTGGGATTCGACGCACTCATGACAGCCATAAGTCGCTTTGGAATTTGAATATCAGCTGAATAAGTGATTCTATTCTGTGGTGTATCCTGTAATGGAATCCAGGATCTCGTAAGTATGGCCTGCCCTTGCGTATATAGGAAAGGGTTCTTTTTTCCACTTGTTAACTCCGGGGGAAGCCAATCCAGTGCTTCTGCATCCTTTGTTGTTTGATAATAAATATTCACATATTTCGTGTCCGGGTTGATCTTAACCAAGAGCGGTTGACCAAGCAATGAATCCATTTTACCGATTGTAAAGGTGGTTTCGTGTTCGTTGTCTTTACCGGTTGTCACCTTCTTGATCTCCAGATTTTTTATATCGAAAATAATCGAGTCTACTGAATGCTCAGAAATCTGATGCCTCGCAACACCATAAATGATCTTGTTTTTGAAATTGATATCCAGATCCAGATGAACATGTTCTGTTCTAACATCTTGTGCATTGGCATAAGAATGGGGATCACTTAATGAATGAGTTCCGTCGTTAGCTTCAATTTGATCTTTATTCGATGAACAAGCAATTGAAAACAAGATGGTTAGCGTAAGTAAAACGAATGTTCGCATAGTCAACAAAAAGAGTGGCGGTAAATATACGAACATTGTAGCAGAATTCTGTTGTACACCGAAGATTTATAAGGAATTTAGTTGATGTAAGTTGTTTTATCTAAAGCAATAGCTAATTCATCGAAATTCCCCTCGTGTATCACGAAATTTTGTTACATTCACACTCGTATTTCTAATTGTACTTATGACTGAAAAAGTAATTGACGAAAGCCAACAGAGCGGGACAGGCAACGTGGCATCAGACACAACGCTATTTGGACATCCGGTTGGACTCTTTATTTTATTCTTTACCGAAATGTGGGAAAGGTTTTCGTACTACGGGATGAGAGCCCTTCTTGTACTTTATTTAGTCGAAGAAATTAATTCTGATAACCCAGGTCTAGGTTGGGAAGCTGATGAGGCGGGAAACCTTTACGGTTTGTATACAATGTTGGTCTATATCACACCGATACTAGGGGGGATTATCGCCGATAAAATTCTTGGATTCAGGAAAGCAATTACGACAGGTGCCATTCTAATGTCACTGGGTCATTTTGCTTTGGCATTTGAACCGATGCCGGCATTTTACCTTGGTTTGGGACTTCTGATTGTCGGAAATGGTTTTTTCAAACCGAATATCTCTTCTATTGTGGGTCAGCTGTATCCGGAAGGAAGTGAAAAGAAAGATTCAGGATATACCATCTTTTATCAGGGAATTAACGTAGGTGCTTTCCTGGGTTCTATTCTCTGCGGTTACCTGGCGGAAACAATGGGATGGCACTATGGATTTGGTCTTGCGGGAATCTTTATGGTAATCGGTATGATCCAGTTTCAGTTATCTCAAAAGATGTTTGGAAAAATAGGATTACCTCCTAAACCGAAAGACGGCGAAGTCATCGGTAACTTGGAGGATAATCAGGATATTATTGATTCTATTCAGGAAACTAAGAAAAAGGGACTCACGAAAGTGGAATCGCAGCGATTAATCGTGGTGGGTGTATTAGCGTTCTTCTCCATTTTCTTCTGGGCTGCATTTGAACAGGCAGGTAGTTCGATGAACATCTTTGCTAGCGAATATACTAATAGAGACCTAGCTGGTAGTGGGATTGTCATTTTCAAAATAATTAGTTCACTGGTATTCATTCTACCCATTGTAATACTATTCTGGTTATTCCTGGGTACAGCTATGAAACTAGGTAAAAAGTACGCAGGCGCCATGAGTTTTATGGGCTTATCGGTTCTGATACTGACCTTGTTAATGGGCTATGTTATCTATGAACAATATATCAAGGAAAGCGTTGAAATTCCTGCAACATGGTTCCAAAGTTTGAACGCATTATTCATATTCACCCTTGCACCTTTATTCTCATTTGTATGGGCGCAATTGGCTAGGACAAAAATTAATCCGAACGGTCCTCAAAAATTTGCAATTGGGCTTGTTTTATTGGGACTTGGATTCATACCAATGGTAATTGGTTCCGCGGATTTTATAGGAGATTCTCAAGGGGTAGAAAAGGCAAGTATGATATTTCTGGTATTAGCATACTTGTTGCATACAATGGGTGAATTATCATTATCACCAGTAGGATTGTCTTATGTAAGTAAGTTGTCACCAGTTAGATTGGTGGGATTAATGTTTGGGATTTGGTTCTTTGCTTCCGCTATGGGGAATATGGTGGCAGGAGCATTTTCAGGATATATGGAGAAGTTGGCAAACGAATCAACGATGTCAGATTTCTTCATGATCCTTGTATACATACCAATTTCAGCAGGGTTAGTCTTATTCATATTAAGCTTCCCGCTTCGAAAACTAATGCATGGAATTAAATAAGAAAACAACCTAGGAAAATAATCAAGTAATATGTCAGACCAGAACGATATTTTTAAATCAACGGTATTAGGTCACCCATCTGCACTCTTCGTGTTATTCTTTACTGAAATGTGGGAGCGTTTCTCTTATTACGGGATGCGAGCGCTACTGGTAATGTTTTTAAGTGCATCATTGATGGATGATGGATGGGGATGGCCAAAAGAACATGCCTTTGCCTTATTTGGAACCTATACAGCATTGGTATACCTCTCCACAATGATGGGAGGATATTTTGCTGATAATGTCTGGGGATACCGAAAAGCAGTTGTTGTTGGTGCTCTATTGATGACACTGGGACACGGAGCAATGGCTTTGGAAACTACCTGGTCGATCTATCTTGGTTTGACGTTACTCGTTTTCGGTAGTGGATTCTTTAAACCGAACATGACCTCCATTATTTCGCACATGTACGATAAACACCAGGAAAAGAAAGATGGAGCTTATACAATTTTCTATATGGGAGTGAATGCGGGTGCATTCCTCGGTATTCTACTGTGTGGGTATCTTGGTGAAATGGTAGGATGGAGCATAGGCTTCGGACTGGCAGGAATTTTCATGTTGTTTGGAATGCTTCAATTCTGGTTATCACAAGGGATTTTTGGTGACATCGGTTTGAAACCGAAAAAGAATTTGGCACCAGATGCTAGTTTATTAGATGATGACGCTAACGCTGAGACTGTCGAAAACCTGGATGAAACGATCGATTCTCCTGTTATTCAGGATGACGGACCGGATTCATTGAGCTTTTCAATGGCTCAGAAGTTTTTGATTGGTGCTATGGCAACTTTGGGTCTTGTATGGATCCTCAACGATCCTGCATCGAAGATCTATGATTATAATGTATTAAACTTTAGTGTTGCAGGAATCGATGGACCACTGTTTACTATTCTTTTCGCACTGGCTATGTTCCTCGGCATGTTGATTTATCGACTAACTAAATACGGAAGAATTACGAGAGAGAAGATGATCGCGGTTTCTTTCTTCGCCTTTCTGACCATTTTCTTCTGGGCGATATTTGAACAAGCACCTAGCTCATTAACCACTTTTGCGCGTGATTACACCAACCGAACCCTGGAAGGAAATGCGGCATTGACATTTAAAATAGTTAACTCATTGATGACAATTATTCCGCTGGGAATAATTACTTGGGTTCTTGGTAAATTTTTCACGAAAACATTCAAAAGTTACGGTCTTGCCAATATCGTGCTTGGAATGAGTTTTCTTATTATTTGGGGAATTGCGTTATGGATGTTGTATATCGAGTTTCAAAAAGACGCTACTGAAGTTCCGGCTTCGTGGTTTGGTGTCTTGAACTCCTTATTCATCATTACATTGGCTCCTCTGTTCTCGAAATGGTGGGAAAGTAAATATAATCCATCTGCAAACGGTAAGTATGCCATCGGGATGATCCTACTGGGTCTAGGTATGGCTTGTGTGGCATTTGGAGCAGGAGGAATAGAACCCGGAGCGCAATCTGCATCTGTAAGTATGATCTGGCTTGTGCTTGTGTACTTCTTCCACACGATGGGTGAACTTTGTACCTCTCCGGTTGGACTTTCATACGTAAGTAAGTTGGTTCCCGGAAAAATGATCGCATTCATGTTCGGAATCTGGTATTTGGCCGTAGCCATTGGTATGAAGACAGCCGGTATCTTCGGAGAATCTTCTGAAGCAATTGCTAAAGAGCAAGGAATAAGTTATTTCTTCTGGATTTTGACGATCATTCCAATCGCATTAGGTTTGATTTCATTGGCATTGCGTCCGGTGATTCAGAAATTAATGCACGGAGTTAGATAAACAACGAATAGAATTTTATATAAAAACAGCACTCAGGTGCTGTTTTTTATTTAAACGAACCACTATGAAAAAGCTATTTTCCTTACTCTTTCTTCTAGTCTCTTTTACGATCACAGCACAATCCGTAAAGGTACTGGACAGTACGGGGGTCAATCAATTGAATCCTGGAGAATTTACCTATGTGAACCTGAGCGTTGAAGAGGACCTCATAATCGAAGGTGCTGAAGACGTATTGATGGATATAAGCACTGTGGATGTACCTTTAGCTGAGGTTGATTCATTTGCTATCGTATTGACACGCGATCGTTTCAAAGCGAGGTATACTTTCCACGAAGTAGGTCCGGTTATGTTAAAGGGTATGGATTCTACTGCTACGGTGAGATGGTATATGTTCGCTAATGGTGATACGCTTAATTTTCTTTCGAAAAATAGCAATCACGCGAAGTTGAGCATCGATCGTAGAGATCGACCAACCTTTGTTTCAGATACCATTGTCTTTGGCTTATTGGCAATCGTATTGGCATTGATCTTTTACACGGCACATATCGATAAAAAAGGTTGGAAACGGTTTTATACGATCGTTCCGGCGCTTTTACTCTGCTACTTAATTCCTGCGGTACTGGATTCACTCGGACTAATCTCTAAGGAATACTCCGGACTTTATACAATGGCAAAGAACTATTTGCTGCCGGGAGCTTTAATATTAATGACGCTCGGGATCGATTTTAAAGGAATAATCAACCTTGGACCGAAGGCTTTGATTATGTTTTTAACTGCCACCGTCGGAATTATAATCGGTGGACCATTAGCAATACTCATATATTCCGCAATTGATCCTGAAGTTGTTGGTGGAATAGGTTATGATGCTGCATGGAGAGGTTTCTCGACACTGGCCGGAAGTTGGATCGGAGGAGGAGCCAATCAGGCTGCTATGCTCGAGACCTATCAGTATAATCCGGATTTATACGGCAAAATGGTAACGGTAGATATTGTTGTGGCTAATCTATGGATGGCTTTCCTATTGTGGGGTGCTGGACGAGCTGAAAAATTTGACCGCTGGTTAAAAGCAGATTCATCCGCCATTGAAAGTCTTAAAGAACGTGTTAGTTCCTACCAGGCGCAAATTGGTCGTATACCAACCTTAACAGATTACATGGTGATAGCCGGCATTACCTTTGGAATTGTCGGAGCATCTCATTACCTGAGTGGGGCCTTGTCTGACTGGCTTACATCCGAAAGCATGCAGGAAATCATAGGTCAGGATTCCCCTTTTGCCAGTTCATTCTTTTGGCTTGTAGTTCTGTCTACCACGGGAGGTTTAATACTATCTGCGACAAAGCTGCGACGTTATGAAGGCGCAGGTGCTTCTAAAATAGGATCTGTGTTCATATATATACTCGTAGCCACGATTGGTATGAAGATGGAACTTGAAAAGGCGATTGAAGAGCCACAACTCATTTTAGTGGGAATAATCTGGATGTTAATCCACGTTGGAATTCTCTTATTGGTTGCTAAGCTAATTAAAGCGCCGTTCTTCTTTGTAGCAGTTGGATCAAAAGCAAATGTTGGAGGGGCAGCTTCAGCGCCTATTGTAGCATCCGCATTTCATCCATCATTAGCTAGTGTTGGAGCTATACTCGCTGTTTTGGGTTATGCACTGGGTACCTATGGAGCCATTCTCTGTGCCGAGATGATGAGGTGGGTAGCGCCTTAACCGAAATCACTTCTTGATAATTTTGCGATTGAGTGATCCACTTTCATTGGTGAAAGTCAACTGATAAATGCCGCTGTCTAATTGTTTTGTATCAATCGATAACTCCACCAGATCATTTGTTTCGATGGAGTAAATGATTCTCCCTTTGGAATCTGATAACTGGACATGCTGAACATCACCCGACCAGGAAACATGTAGCTCATCAGAAACCGGGTTGGGATAAATAGCTATTGAATTGAGTCCGATCTCCTGTACTGAATTTAGGTCCACAGGATAACAAGATGATGTGTCCGAGCAATCACCAATGGTCACAACGACTGCATAATTCCCTGAATTCGCAGCAGTGTAGCTCTGATTGGTGGAACCGGGAATATTTGCATTATTGTTTTCACAATCAATCCATTGATACGTGGCACCGATCATATCAGCTGTTAATGTGGCTCCATTAGCTGAAACAGAGGTGTCTAAATGTATTAGACTCACATCGTCAATAAAATAATAAGCATTCACGGAACCGGAAGCCGAAACCGTTGTTAAGGTAGTATTTGCGTTATCGTAGAAGTTGCCAAAGGTGATTGCATATTCGCCTCCCGTTGCCGTGTAACAGCCGGAAATTTTTTGGTAAGCGGTATTGGTAACAGGAGACGATTCCTGCAGATGTGGGACTAATGCCAATGGTCCGGGAGGAGGGAAGGTCATGTCTAAAGGAACACCGTTCGAAAAGTGAACCTGGATCTCATTAATGGCCTGGGTACTTCCTGCATTTAGAGCAACATAATATTCTAAATAGTATTGCTCGCCTGCCACCAATGGTTGACTCAATAACGCTGTGATGTATTCCCTGTATTCAGAAGGATCATAATATAAAATGCCCGCGTAACCTGATCCATTCCTTGGCTGAAATGTCGTATATCCACACTCATTGTGATAATCCGGTGAGGCCAGTGTCGTTGCACGCCATTGAGCAGTATATTGTTCATTTGTATTGGTAGGATGATAAAAGCGCCCGATAGATTGTGGACATTTAATCGTGTCTTCCAGTCCTCCGTCGATAACCAGATTTTGTCCATTGGCAAACCAGAAGATCGTACAAAAAAGTAGTGAGCAGGATAAAGTTTTCATAACTTAAATTTGTATCAAGTTAATGAAAATCTGCAATAACAATGGTTTGATTTATTCAGATGCGAGGGCCTGTAGCTTTACGAGCTTGCTGTAAATACCATCCTTTTGGATCAGCTCATCATGCCTTCCCGTCTCTGCGATTTCACCGTGATCCAGCACGAATATATTGTCTGCATTTTTTACAGTCGATAAGCGATGAGCAATCACGAAAGACGTTCTGCCAGTCATTAATTTTTCAAGTGCATCCTGGACTAATTTCTCAGATTCAGAATCCAGGGAAGACGTCGCTTCATCCAGGATCAGTATAGCCGGATCATTCAAGATTGCTCTTGCGATAGCGATGCGTTGTTTCTGTCCGCCTGATAATTGAATTCCACGATCACCGACCTGTGTTTCTAATTTATCCGGGAATGAATCAATGAAATCCCAGGCATTTGCTTGTTTCGCAGCCTCAATAATCTCTTCATCCGTGGCGTCAATCTTACCAAAAGCAATGTTTTCTTTGATAGTTCCGCTGAACAAGATAACTTCCTGAGGTACAATAGCCATATTGGACCTTAAGTGCTCGATGTCGATCTCTCTTTGATCAACTCCGTCGAATAAAATAGATCCACTTTCAAGTGGATAATAATTAAGTAGGAGTGAAGTAATCGTTGATTTACCAGCACCGGAAGATCCGACGAGAGCAATTGTTTGATTCTTCTGAATATCGAAATCAATATCCTTGAGCACCTGCATATCTTTTCGCTGGGGATAGAAGAAGCTGACATGATCAAAGCGTACACTACCTGAAATATCAGGTTTTTTCTCACCTGTGAACAGTTGTTTTTCGTTCTCAATACTCATGATATCCATCAGATGTTCTGTTGATCCGATCGCACGCTGAATGGTCGCATAGAGATCAGGAACAGAACCGAAAGACGCTCCCATCATAACGGTGTAAAGAATAAATGTGATCAGATCCTGTTGAGCAAGCTCCGGGTCCGGACCTAGAGTCATCATAACACCTCGCCAGATAATAAAAACGATAGCTCCAAACAGACAGAGAATAATAAAGGATACGAAAACTCCTCTCCACAAGCCACTTTTAATGTTGAGTCTTCTGATCTCATCAATACTCTTCTTGTATTTCCCGAGCATGAAAAGTTCATTGGTAAAAGACTTCACGTTGCTAATACCCATTAAAGACTCTTCAATTACGGAATTGGAAGCAGCAGATTCATCCTGAGCTTTCTTCGATAATTTACGAATGAAACGACCAAACAGTACGGCAATAATGGCCATAACCGGTACGGTAGCAAGCATGATCAGGGATAGTTTCCATGAAAAGAAGAAAAGCATTGCAACACCGCCTATTATGACAATAAACTGGCGAAAGAACTCTGCGATTGTGGTGCGCAGTGTATCAGAAATTTTAGTGATGTCAGCTGATAGTCGACTGGTCAATTCCCCCACTTTGTGCTGATTAAAGAAATCCATTGGCATATAAACCAATTTGCTGAATGCATCTTGCCGCAAATCACGTAAGGCGTTCTCGGTAACATTGGTAAATATGACCACGCGTAAAAAGGAGAAAATAGCTTGTGCAATGAATAAGATGAATAAACCGATCACAATCGAATTGACATTGTCAATATTTATCTGCTGCAGCGCATCCTGCATGGAACTCGGTTGATCACTTCCGGAACCCAGCAGTTGTCCCATTAATAAAGGAAAGGCAAGACTAGTCAAACTGGTCAAAACCAGAAAGAGCCATCCAACTAGGAAAGTCCAACGGTAAGGTTTCAAATATTTAAATATCCTGCTTGCCTTTCGGACACTCTCCTTATTGATGGTAATGAACTTTGATTTTGCTTTTTCCTCTTCGGACATAGAATTGCTTATGAGTCCGTAAAATTAACGACAAATTCATGATAATCTTTAATTATGTATAATTTTGACGAAAGCTTTTGGCAAAAAGAAAAATCTATTATCTTTGCAGTCCTATTTTAGAAACAAGGAATAAAGAAAAGTTATGAGTAAGAGAACGTTTCAACCATCGGTAAGAAAGAGAAGAAACAAGCACGGTTTCCGCAGTCGTATGGCTACAAAGAACGGAAGACGCGTTCTGGCTGCACGTCGTAAGAAGGGCAGAAAGAAACTATCCGTTTCGAGTGAAGGGATGCACAAACGTTAATCTTCTCAAGTAAGATATTGAAAGCCGGTCCAGATGGATCGGCTTTTTTATTTAAATTTTTACTAACTTAAATAAGGGTCGCGTGACGGCTCTTTTTTTAATAACCTACTTAAACCTACCACTATGTTAGTAAAAACATACAGCTCTGCTGTGCTTGGAATTACAGCTACCACCATCACTGTCGAGGTGAACATCGCACAAGGCATTAACTTCTTTTTAGTTGGACTACCGGATTCTGCAGTAAAAGAAAGCCAGCAACGGATCAAAGCGGCTTTTCAGAACAATGACCTTAGATTCCCCGGTAAAGAGATCACAATTAACATGGCACCCGCAGACATTCGCAAGGAAGGCTCAGTGTTTGACCTATCCATTGCAATCGGGATACTCGCATCTAGCGCTCAATTAGTGACCAACGATTTTTCAAAGTACATCTTCTTGGGAGAACTTTCGTTGGATGGAGCACTTAAACCTGTTAAAGGAGTATTATCTATCGTTCTAAAAGCTCGTGAAGAAGGATTTGAGAGAATCATTCTGCCAATAGAAAATGCACGGGAGGCATCTATGGTTGATGGTATCGAAGTCCTGGCAGCAAAAGATTTGCAGGAGGTAGTCGATCACTTCAATAATACACAAGAGCTAACTCCGTATCAATATGATATTAACAGTCATTTTCAAGAGTCCCTGCGCGTTTTTGATGTTGACTTTAAAGATGTAAAAGGACAGCATACGATCAAACGTGCTTTTGAGATAGCTGCTGCAGGAGGACACAATGTGATCCTCATCGGACCTCCGGGTGCAGGGAAGTCCATGCTTGCCAAACGACTATCTACCATTTTACCTCCGATGACCATGGATGAGGCCCTGGAAACAACCAAGATCCATAGTGTAGCCGGCAAAGTGAAATCCAATGAAATGATCGTTACGCAGCGACCATTTAGAAAACCGCACCATACGATTTCAGAAGTTGCATTGTGTTAAAAGGAGGTAAAAAATTAGAGTTAATTTTTTTTGGTTTCCCATTTATGATTTCAATGAAATTAACGTCACCCTCAATCGTTAATTCGATTGCAAAAACCTTCTTTGGGTTGTCTAAGTAATGTTGTTTTGATTCCTTGTCCAAGTCGTTAATTGATATTGCATTTAAGTTATCACCAACGATTGGTATTTGTTTCTTTTTACGAAGTTCTATACTTCGTTTGGAAGCCTCTCCATACACGTCTGAGACTCCATATTCTTTTATTATGTCTTCATCTAAATTCCCAAGTTTCACACCAGTCAATACAAAACTATTTCGCTCCACCTCCTCGTATTGTCCCACTTCTTTTACATACGGCTTGACTTCGATATACTTATTTGGGCGTTCTGCTTGGAAATGAGACTTAACTCCAAGCGGATTGAATTCTACTTCAACCGTGTGTTTTCTCTTGGTGGTATTGTATGTGATAATGATATTTTTTATCGAATCATTTAAGATTCTACGGATTTTATCCTGTTGCTCCTTGGTCTCAAATGGGTATAAAGCTTCAAACTCTTCCGCAGCGTTTTCAAACATCTTTATACCTTGTTCTATCTCATTTTTAGCTGCCTTAGCATTCATTAAATTCTTCTTTGCAGCATTTACATTTTTCAAGCAAATAACTCTCTCTTCTTTCAATTTTTCCAGTTCGGCATTTTCTTCACCAAGTGTTTCCTCATAGATGTCTCGATTCAATTTTTGAGCGGCTTTATCTTTTATGAGTTCCTTGATAGTTATCACTTTTTCTTGAATTTCCTTATCAATACTTTTCAATTCTTTTTGATAACTATCCAGTCGCTTTTGAGCAGCACTTTTGTCTTCAATGGAATGTATTATACCTTGATTGATATGCTTATGATAAAACTGGGAAGCTTTAAAGGCATTCCAAACAATATCGTTTAGTTTGTAAATGTTGATTCCCCTACTTGTACAGGTACTACCCGTGTTCCTCTTGGAATTGCACTTATATACATACTCACTCCGATTTTCTTTGATTCGTCCGTGCATACTATCACCACAATTCCCACATTCCAGTAAGCCCTTTAACAGATAGAAATATTTATCTTCTTTCTTTTTCGATATTGCGTTGGACTGTCTGACAGCTTGTATAGTATCCCACCGCTCTTTAGTAAGAAACGGTTCTTCCATCATGTAGTATTCGTATATTCCATTTCCATCTTTGTCAACACTAACCTTAAATTTCCTCTTTCCATAATAGATTTCATTCTTGAGCATTGATAAAATCGTGCCTGGGTTCCAGATGTTCTCTTTTTTTACTTTGTCTCTTCTTCTGTTGGCTTTATCTGCATGTAAGGTGATGTATCCCTTTTTAAGGATTTTAGATGACTTGGTTGGTTCTTCAAGGTCGTTATTGAGCCAGTCAGCTATCTGGTTGGTTCCAAGCCCTTCTTCAATATACTTTTCTACAATTTGTAGGAATATATCCTTCTCATGCTCATTAACAACTAAGTAGCTTTTCTCGTCCTTATCATAGCCGTATGGTGGCATTGGTTTCAAGTAGCGACCTTCCTTATTTCCACTTATATAACCAATTTGAAACCTCATTTTTCTTATTGCAGTCTCATAAGCTTCGATAGCTTCAAGAATCCTGTAAGTCATCAAATCTTCCTCCTTGTCAAAGTCAAAGGATTTGGAGAATGTATAAAGCTTTACCCCTTGCTTCTTTAATGATTCAGAAATTACAGCTTTAGTGATTGCATTTCTGGATAAACGGGAAGCATCAATAACATACATGTTCTTAACTTCTCCAAGTTTCACTTTTTGCAGTAAGTCAAAGAGTACAGGTCTGTTGTTGAAGTTTTCCTCAGAGGCACTTGCTCCTTCTTCCTCATAGACTATTGGTTCAAGTCCATTTGCTTTCGCAATTTTCTCACCCTGTTCTATTTGTCTTGGTATAGAATAGTTCTTATCCTTCTGGTCTTTGGTACTAACCCGAACGTAGATATATAGATATTTTTCAGCCTCATTCATTAGTCAAATATACTAGTTTTCTAGCATTGTTGTTATTGGAGGTGTGTCCACGTTTACAGAAAAATAGTGGTTCGATAGAGGCTATTTGAACACCACACCGTGTGTGAAGGCTAAAATGTGGGAATTGGATACATTTTAAGACGATTTAAGAAGTTAAGCTTCTTAGCAACAACTGGAGAACGAAATACAGATTTACCCCCGTTAAAACGGCTTAAAATGACTTATTTACCAATAATTTACATGTTAGTATCAACAATTTGTGGTCACATTATGACAACAACCTAATAAGTCTTTGAATTTCCCTTACTTCTTGCTCAAAAATGTCATTGGAATTATAGCTTGTTACTTTGGGTGGTGCTGTACTTGTCGTTGAAATGGTGTTACTAGTATCTTTTGAATGAGCATCCTTATATACATTATCGAATCCAGCGAATCGCTTCATCTTTTTCGATTGCTTTTCTTTTGTTCGAATTGAGTCTAGTGTATTGTTTACCCATGCCCTCAGTTGATTTCCCGTCAGCAAATTCCATTTTTCTTTTTGCTCTTGGTCAGAAGGTGCATAATTGTCAAAAAACGATTTTAACGACTTGAGTTGAGATACCGTCAATTCACCCATCCCAACCATATTTACGGCTTGACTAAATGCTTTTGGTTTTTCTGTATCATTCTTGACCTTATCAATATTACGCTTCAATGCGGTAAGGATATTCTCTGGGATTTTGTGTCTGTCTTGTTCCATACAAATAAATATCCCCAATGTTTGAACACCACACCGTATGCGGGTATTTTCAACAGTAATTCTTGAATGTCACTAAGAAAAGTTATGGCTGTAACTGATTGTGAATGGAAATGGGAACGTAGGGGAGGTGTCCTACCACCACCCCCTATGTAAAACTAAACTGTCTGAATGCGGTCTGACAATCTCATTACGGTGGTGGCATGGAATTTCTTTCCATTTCTAGTTCGCATCCCTAGAGAGTTTAGCTTTTCAGCAATTGCTCTAAAAGTTAATTTCTCTCTTCTGTACATTTTTATCAACTCTATTGCTTGTCTGTTATTCTTGTTGTTTAGAGCATTTAGTTGATTAACTCTAGCACCCTTCAAACGACCTTCGTTTGTAAAATTGACTTTATGAGTAGCACCCAATTCCTTATCACTCTGAGCAAGTGCTTCTTTGATTCTTGCTCGTGTTCTCTTCAATTCGAATTGTGCGATACTGGCGAATATATGCAATGTCATTTCATTTGCAGTAGGTATGTCACATGCAACAAACTTAACGTCTGATTCCATTAAGTATGCAATGAATGAAACCGAACGGCTTAATCTATCAAGTTTTGCGATTATTAGCTTAACTGGCTCCCCTAATTCGTTCTCAAGGTTTTGACATGCTTCGATAGCTTTTTGCAATTCCTGTCTATCATTTTTGGAACCAGATTCCTTTTCTGTGAATTCAGCAAGAATCAAACTAGAATCTTTCACAAAGCTTTTTACACACTCTTTCTGTGCTACCAATCCAAGACTTTGTTTTTTGGTCGAAACTCTATAATATGCTACGTATTTCATTTTTGTTACAATGCTAGAACTAATGTCCTTGTTATGTAACAAATATAAAAAACAATACTGTAATAAACAACAAAAGCCCAGTAAAACCAGGCTTTTGAGGGAGAAATGAGCGGGGGAGACCCCACTTCTTTATGTAGTTTTATCTATTATCGGTACTCTTAATTGAATCGTTCTATCATTTTTCCAAGTCCATGATTCAACGCTAAGTGCTGAGGTCATTTGTAATGATTCCCACTTTTCAATTTCAATACGGTTAGCTGATTGCATCAAATATGGCTTGAATATCAATTTTACTTCTTTCTCAATCAGTTTCTTTTTGTTGAAGTATGATTCAATTTCATTTGGTGATTTAGGGAATGACTTTAGTGATACATTAGGAAACTTGAGTTCTACTTTATCGAAAGCTTTAGACAATTTTGGTACTACCTCTTGGTAAAATCTCGTTTCTATCTCTTCCATCACAAGTTCCAATTTCTTTTTAAACTCTTCTTTGTCCTTGTGATATGGTTTCCTTTTTAGATGAGGTTCGTCTTTCCACCAATCAGCTTGCCAACTATATACTTCTTGTTTTATTTCCTCCTTTCGGTCGTCCGAACATTCTGCTTTGGTCAACCCAAAGTGCTGAATCATTCTGGCACCACCAATGGAGTCATATATCTTGTCTAATACGTTGTAATTACTGTTTTTGTAAATCGGTACTGGACTTTTACAACAATAGAACAATGCGTTTTGTACATCCTTTTTATTCTTCAACTCTCTCAAGTCTTGTGCCTTTCTCGTGCAGTCTGGATTGACCTTGAGCCAACCATTTATGATTTCTTGTCCAAGTTCAAGTGAATCAACAATCATGTGATAATGAAGCTTTATTTTTGGTGTGCTTGAGTTTCGAGAATATGTTATCTCAAATTTTCTAATTCCTTTACCTTCAATCTTTCTTCTAGCGGCTTTGATTACAGCACCAACCTTCTGTTGGTAGTCTCTTATCTTTTCCTTAGATAGTTGATTGTATTCTATTGGTGTTGATGTGATAGTGACGAAATGAGCATCTTTAAAAGCTAGTAACTCATCCAAGTAGTTAGTAGCAGTTTTTACGCTCCATTTCATGTTACACCAGTAACACCATTTCTTATTACAACGAAACCCATCAATGTCATCACAATTATAGGCATCCCAGTATTTGTAATACAACCCCCCTTCGGGATTCTTAACAGCTAAATTCCAAGATAAATCTTGTGTTAGTTTGTGTGCAGTTTTCCATAAACTCCACTCCTTTTTTAAATCCATAAATACTCATTTCTCCAAATGTTATGTTCTAATTGTTTCTAGTATAGTATATCAAGTAAGGTGGTTGACATACATGAACCAGTATAAAGAACAATTTCCAATTAGTAAACAGTTAGCTTAAACTGTTCACCAATTTCAAGGTATCTCTCAGCCTAGTAACTACCAATTTTGACATGGTGATATTTCTATCATGACAAAATTCAAGTAGTTCCTTTTTTTCGGTTGGAGTTACTCTAACCTTTAATATCTCTGATTTTTGTTCCTTCTTCATGTTCTAGGTTTATTATATAAATACCTAGAATCTTATGAAGTGAAACGTAATTGTAAATTCAGTTTAATGAATAGTTCTTCACCTTCTCTGTACACAACCCCGTAACCATGTTTGGTTGAACTTGGGCTTTCGGTTTTGATATTGTGAAATAGATAATTTTCGAATTCCCCTTTATCGTAGATATGGTAAGAAAGTATTTCACCATCATGTTTCACAACCAAATAACCTCCCGTAGAATCGTATTCCCCTGTCCAAACTTTAGAAGGCATCATTCCCAATGCTGAATCGGTTAGAAGTCTTTTAAGCTTGTACTCATAAAAATTGTGGGAGTGCTGTATATCGTAATTGAGCGGATTTTCTTCTCTAAGTAGTTCAACCAAATCTGAGAATTTGGTAAGGTTGGTGGTGAAATGGTAATACACAACTTCTCCCATAATGTTGGGAAGTAAACTGTCGATTAATACCAAATTGTTCATGAATTTGGGACTATCTACGGAGTGGTAGGATATCTCACCTCCCAACTCGTGAATGCGTTCCATCCTATTGCGAATCTTACTACCACCACCAATCGCATTTATTTCCTCAATTTGCTCATCCGTCAAAGTAACACCAGATATTTTGTATTTAAAATTAGTTGCTCCACTTGCATTGAGTAGGGTAGATGGGCTACCAAGTTGGGATTTAATTGAGAACCCTAACAAATGTTGCATACTGGTACGGATATCATGAATCGTAATTTGGATATCTGACTTTACTGATGACTTCGCCTTAATGCTAAAACAACCAACAGAATTGATGAAGTTTTCTGTTCTTGGTAGCGAGAATGCACCCTTTTTGGTTTTTATTTCTTCGAACATCCATTCCGACTCTTCGATAAATCGTTGGGCTGAAATGGTTAGTTCGGTATCACCAAATGACACATTAACAGCATCTCTGTCAATGACAAAATCAATTCTTTTGTCAAGTTCGTGCCTAATTATATTGACAATTGGATAAAAGAAATTTGGAACACGTTCTAGATGTAAATCACCTTTGTGTAATTTGCCCTCACCAAGCAATTTGAGTAAGGTGTAAACTTCGCTCCATTCTCCTTTATTTCCTGTCAACATATAACTTATCTACTATTAATTTTCCAACGGCTTGAATAGCTGGAACCGCTACGGAGTTACCAAATTGTTTATAGGCTTGTGCATCACTAACGTCAATTATAAACTTATCTGGAAAGCCTTGAAGCCTAGCCCATTCTCTTGGTGTCATTTTACGAATTCCTTCACGGTTAATCTCGCCCTTAATGTTCGTAACTGGTTTGAAGTCTGTTAAATTTGGGTCAAAGACTAGGTTTCTTTCTCTTCCCATACCTCCCACAACAATAGCATTCGCTATATCATCATCTTGAATAACCTGGTATCCAAATCCATTCCCTTTGGATTCATGGCGAGCCTTATGATTCCTCAATGTTTCTAAATATACGTCAGACAAAAAGTACTTTGGTGATACTTCTTTCTTTTCCTTAACTGACTTGAAGGTCTTTGTGACTTTCTTTTGTTCTGGATACTCAAATTCGTTAACACCAGTTCTTGGGTGAAACCCAACTATAAAAATACGCTCACGATTCTGAGGCACACCAAAGTATTTGGCATTCATAATTTCTGGTTCTGGAACGAAGTATCCCAAGTCTTCTCTTAGTACTTGTAGTATGGTCTTTAAAGTATCACCCTGTTTATGGTTTTGCAGTCCTTTCACATTCTCCAAAAAGATTGCGTCTGGTTGTTTCTCCTTTATGATTCGAGCAACATCAAAAAACAATGTACCTCGTGTGTCTTCGAAACCACCTCTTTTCCCAGCAATACTAAAAGCTTGACAAGGGAACCCAGCACATATAATATTGTGGTCTGGTACATCTTTCTCATGAATGACTGTGATATCACCATGAGGTACATCACCAAAATTCACCTTGTAGCTGTGTTGTGCGTACTTATCAATTTCAGAAGTAAAAACACACTCACCACCCAAAGCTTGGAAAGCAATTCGAAACCCACCAATTCCCGCAAAGAGGTCAATAAATTGAAACTTTGGGTTACTAGGTGTTTTGAATGGTATTTTCGGCATTTTCTTCTCTACTTTCAACATTTTTCCAAATTTCATAATTATTTAAATTGTATTTACATGCAGTCTGAGTATTTTTAAACATTTGCTTCAACAATTCACCACCGCACCTATTAAAACTCCCTTAGAACGCCCGTAACATAAAATTGAGTAGGTTTTTAATGAGTACCTCCTTTTCATATAGTGCAAAGGATGTTGCACTTGTCGGCGGAGGAGGTATTCCTCAGCCCGGAGAGATATCACTGGCACATAATGGCGTACTGTTTTTGGATGAGTTACCCGAGTACAAAAGATCTGTTTTGGAAGTAATGCGACAACCTATGGAAGATCGAATCGTAACGATTTCGAGGGCGAAATTCACAGTTGACTTCCCTGCCGGATTTATGTTGGTAGCAGCCATGAATCCTTGCCCCTGCGGCTATTACAACCATCCTGAGAAGGAATGTTCATGCGGACCGGGATTGGTGCAGCGCTATCTGAACAAGGTGTCTGGTCCCTTATTAGATCGAATTGATTTGCATGTTGAGGTAACCCCGGTCAAGTATGAGGAACTTTCGTCGGATCTGGAGCAAGAGGGTAGTCTGGTGATTCGTGAAAGGGTTGTCCAATCGCGAATGATTCAGGCAAGTCGATTCGCTAATACATCGGTTCACTCGAATGCGATGATGTCATCCGAACTACTACGCAAACACTGTGTACTTGAAACGAGCGGCAAACAAATCCTTAAAAACGCAATGGAAAAACTGGGCCTTTCCGCCAGAGCTTATGACAGGATACTGAAAGTGTCCCGTACTATTGCTGATTTGGATTCTTCTGAAATCATTCAAGCCAAGCATATTGGAGAAGCTATTCAGTTTAGAAGTTTGGACAAACTAATGTCTACTTCTACTTGTTCATAAGCTCTTTGGTAATGTTAAACCTTATTTTGAATCAATAAATATAACTACATGAAGTGGGTCAGACAGGTGGGAACTTAGTGTTATAATGTTATATTTACGTGTATTTTTTAAAAAATTAAATTTTCTAACGTTATGAAAAAGGCACTAATTCTAGGATTATTTGGAATGATGGCATTGGCATCTTGCAAGAAAGATTACACATGTACTTGTACAATTACTGGAAACGGAACTTCAGTTTCTGGTTCAACTACAATCACAGACACAAAGAAAAATGCTGAAGCAGAATGTAATGAAGGAGATTCATCTGGTGGAGGTTACACAACCGAATGTGAAATCCAGTAATTGATCATTATCATTTTAAAAGGAGAAGTCTAACTTCTCCTTTTTTTATTTTTACGGTCTGTATTTATGGATTCTTTGTTTTTAAACTTTGGCTTATCATGGACGTGGAGTAAAATTCTTCCGTATTTATTTTTCATCCTATTAGGTGTATTTATATTTCGATTTGTAAGAAGACGATTTGAAAAGAAAATTTATCAGATACTTTCATCGCTACTTATTCCAATCCCATTCCTGCTCTATTTCATGATCTATCCAATTTACGAAGGTGATTTTAGCAATCATTGGGAGAGTCACAAGTTTATTCAGGGATCAATTGAACCGAAAAGATTGACAGTTATAGCTATTCCCGGTTGTCCATTTTGTTATCAATCAATAGATGATCTGATCCGGATGAAAGAAAGAACCGGGGTCGAAACGATTGATTTTATCGTGCTAACGGATGATCCGCAATACCTGGATTGGTATAAAGAAGAGGCTGGAGGCGAATTAAATATAATTTCAAGTAGTCATTCATATTTACCGGAATTAGCCAATCAACAATATCCGGCATTCGCTTATGGAGATGGGGAAACTGTAAAAGTTTGGAGCAACGATTCCTTCGGTGTTACAGCTAAAGACCACCTCGAGGATATCCTAGGAGGTGAAAGCGAGTTCTAAGATCCCTTCTTTTGACAGCTCTTTAAATAATTCAATCTTTTGATTTTTGGTAACCACAAGAAACTCACAATTTGATTCAATAGCGATGTCTATATCGTGAGATGACATCACAATGCACTTGTTTTGATCCTGCGCAATGTTTTTCAATACATTAAGAATATTCATTCGATTCAAATAGTCGAGATAGGCAGTCGGCTCATCCAGAAGAATTACGTTCGTCCCTTGTGCGATGGCTTTAGCAATAGAAGCAAGTTGACGTTCACCGTCACTTAACTCGGAGGTAAATCGATCTTTAAGATGTATTATTCCAACAGAAGTAATCGCTTTTTCAATTGCTGATTTGTCTTCCTCTCTTAATTTTCCAAACGCATTCGTGTAGGGACTTCTTCCCATAGCAACGTAATTGTATACACTCATGTAATCGATATGATTAAAGGAAGATCGAACGGTACTAAGTAAAAAGGGAATTTCACTTTGGCTGATCGTGCTTATCTCTTTCTTTTCAATTCGTGCTGATCCACTTAGATAAGGTATCTCACCGCCAAGGCTTTTCAGGAAAGTGGACTTCCCTGAACCGTTTCTTCCAATCAGAATGTAGAGCTGTCCATTTTTCAGGTCGAGCCGATTGACCTCAAGTATAGTAGAATGATATCCGATATGTAATTTGTCGATCTCTATCATCTTAACCTTCTGAATACAATTATTACAACGATTGGTGCTCCTATGATGGAGGTAATGGCATTAATCGGGATAACCATCCACGATTCCAGCAACTGTAAAATAGCATCAACGCTCATCACGAAAATAGCTCCTAACAGGAAGGAGGCCGTTATCAACACTATATGATGCTGTGTTTTAAAAAGTATGCGAACCATATTAGGTACTGCAAGACCGACAAAGGCAATTGGTCCGCAAAACGCGGTTATTACTCCTGTTAACAGTGCGGTGATTCCTATTATAAGGTAACGAATGCGTTTGATGTTAAGACCGAGTGATTTTGCTTCTCGTTCACCAAGAACAAGCAAGTTAAGCTGTTTAGAGATCAGTAAGGCGCCGATTAAGCCTAAGAAAACAATCAAACTGATAATCCCCAATTGGTGAAATTCGACTTTCTGTAGTGAACCCAGACTCCAAAGCATATAGACCTTTAATTCTTCTGCGTGACTCATCGTTTCAAGAATGGAGATAAATGCAGACGTGAAGCTTCCGAGCATAATTCCGACTAGTAAAAGTGAGATCTGATTTCGAACCATGCCGGCAAAAAACAGAATAAGCAAACCGAACAGAAAGGCTCCTATCAGTGCATTGATGATCATGCCAAGATCACTTTGAAAAAAGGTCACCCCGGTCATGATAGTGAATGCAACAAATAAACTGGAACCTGAATTAATTCCGAGAACATATGGACCGGCTAAGGGGTTTCTGAACAGTGTTTGCATGAGCAAACCTCCGATGGAAAGACTTCCACCAACCAATAGTGCTGTGAGCATACGAGGTATACGAATTTCTCTTGCGATCACCTCATTCATATTTTCATTATTGAAACTGAACATACTATCGATCATGGTACCGATTCCCAGGTCGATCTGGCCGGAATTCAGATGCAATAGCGCGAACACCGGTAAACTGACCAGCAGAATTATAAGAATGAGGGTATGTTTACGCTCTGTCAGCATTAATCTACTTCCGTGTAAAAGTTAAGTTCGGACTCGCTGAGGTTGTTGCTGTGAAAGATTTGAATGAGATCTTCAAGAACCAGATGAGGCTCAGCGGCACTTCGCTCCCAGTACTTATTCATGTTTGCAGAATAGCAATACACTTGTTTGAAACAAGGCAAGTGTTTAGCGTGTGGATTAATACTCAATATTTTATTTTTCTCGGAGAATCCGGGATTGATCCATATATCTGTTTGCTTATTATCCCTAAGGACCTGTTCCATCGTGAGAGAAACGCTTCCCGATCCGGTTGAGCTTTGATACACATATTTACCGCCAGCATCCTTGATGAGCTTCCCCATGTAACTTTCACCAGTCGGTGCGTACCAAATATCTCCTACCAGGTTTCCGGAAAGAACACTAACACTCTGATCATCATGTTTACGATAAATTTGTTCGTTATACCTTTTTTCAACGTTTTGAAAGAACGAAATGGCCTCATTCGTCTTACCTGTTATGATTCCGATAACCTTGATCCATTCAGCTTTGCCTAATGGATGTGTTTCTCTCCAATCATAAAGAGGGATAACTTCGACACCTAACTTTTTTAGTTTTGCTTCACCAGGAAATTCCTGACCAAAGCCACTGTCGATTATGAGATTCGCCTCACTGTTAACGATTTTTTCGATTGAGTAGGAACTTTTATCGCCATATTCCTGAATCTCGTTATTCTCGTATAGCTCGATCAATGTGGGATCATAAAGTTCTACATGGTTGCTTACACCTACAATCGATGATTGCTGACTGAGGATTGAGGCCATACCATTTGTCGTTGCACTTAGCGAAATGAATTTGTAATCATGACCTTGTTTGATGACTATCTCCTTTTCGAGCTTGCCATCATTTGGGTCATAAATCTGGAGTAGATAATGATTGCCTGCCGTATCTATTTTGAAATGTGATGCGTATTTAATTTCAATGGGAGCAAGTGGGGCTTCAGACGAAACGATTTCTTCGCCATTTTCCGGACTGCTCTTCGACGATGAACACCCAAGCAGAAACCCCAGTAATATCAACAGATAAAATCGCATAACTTAAAAGTATAAAAAAAGCCTTCCATGCAAAACAGGAAGGCTTTTAACTTGGTTAATTTCAATTACTCACCAATAACTTCAAACGAGAATGTTGTTTTTACATCCTTATGCAAGTTTGCAGTTGCTTCGTAAGTTCCAACTTCTTTGATCGGTTCATCTTTGATTTTGATCGATTTACGATCGATATCAAGTCCTTCTGCTTTAAGTGCTTCAGAAAGCTGAACTGTATTAACAGATCCAAATATCTTTCCTTTTTCACCAGCTTTAGTAATGATCTTGATCTCAGTTGCTTCAAGTTTTTTACCTAGTTCTTCAGCTTCTGCCAGAATCTTAGATTCTTTGTGAGATTTTTGTCTCAACACTTCTTCGTGAGCTTTCTTAGCCGAAGCAGTAGCTAGAATTGCGTATCCCTGCGGGATTAAAAAGTTACGACCGTATCCAGGTTTTACTGTAACTAAATCATTCGCGTATCCCAGATTGTCTACGTTTTTCTTTAAAATTACTTCCATTGTCTTAAATATTTCCTGTTATACGATCTTACTTAAGCATATCACCAACGTAAGGCAAGATTGCCAGGTGACGTGCTCTTTTAATCGCTTTGTTAACTTTCCTTTGATACTTCGCTGATGTACCTGTAATTCTTCTTGGAAGAATCTTTCCTTGTTCATTAACAAGTTTAATTAGGAAATCAGCGTCTTTGTAATCTACATACTTGATGCCGCTCTTCTTGAAGCGACAGTATTTGTTTTTCTTGATCTCAATGTTAATTGGATTCAAGTATCTGATATCATTTTGAGCCATTGTTCTCTTGTTTAAATGTGTTAGTAAATTAAGCTTCTTCCGTTTCTACTTGTTTAACAGACCCCATTTTTGCTCTTCTCTTTTCAGCAAAAGCAAGGTGATCCTTGTCCATCTTGATAGTTAGGAAGCGCATAATTCGTTCGTCTCTCTTATAAGCAAGTTCCATCTCAGCGATGCTTGGTCCTTCCGCTTCAAACTCCAACATGAAATAAAATCCTGTTGATTTCTTCTGGATAGGATAAGCAAGCTTTTTAAGGCCCCAGCTCTCAGAGTGCTTAACTTTACCACCTAAAGAGGCAATGTCTTTTTCGAATTTCTGCACTGCTTCCTTTGCCTGTTCTTCAGACAAAACGGGAGTTAAAATGAAAACAGTCTCATACCTATTTTGCATGGTGTATAAAACTAGTTAGTATTAAAGTTAATCCGCCTGAAAATCAAGCGGGCGGCAAAAGTACGGAGATTTGTTTAATTGAGCAATAGATTTTAGACGATTAGTTCTTGGTGATTAGTGATTAGTTCATGGTGATTGGACGTTGAACTGGAAACCAGGATTCCTAAATCTTCTCTCTAATTAAAAAAAATCACATCAAAAATCGGACATCGGACATCGGAAATCATCTTGTTCTCCCTATATTTGTTGGTTCTCGACC